>CBDDCT010000005.1:0-1083066 GCA_965226185.1 Bryobacterales bacterium | reverse complement strand
TGGCCGCGCCCGTCGTGATCGCCGAACTCGGGTGGATGGCGATGGGTGTCGTAGACACGATGATGGTCGGGCGCATCGGCGCCGAAGCCATTGGCGCCGTCAGCATCGGCGGTGTCGCTTTTCACACCGTGATCGTGTTCGGCATTGGCTTGCTGCTAGGACTCGACACGCTGGTCTCTCAGGCTTACGGGGCGGGCAAGCTGGACGAGTGTCATCACTCGCTGCTACAGGCCGTCTACATCAGCCTGGGGCTGTCTCCGGTGTTGATGGGTCTGGCGTGGCTGTATATCCCGTTCCTGCGGGTGTGGGGCATTGACAGCGCGGTCGAGGAACAGGCCATCCCCTACATGAAGGCGCTGATTTGGAGCGTCGGCCCGCTCATGCTCTACACGGCGTTCCGGCGCTACCTGCAGGGCATGGGATTGGTTCGGGCCATCATGGTCGTGCTGATTTCGGCGAACCTGGTCAACGTGCTGGCCAACTGGGCCCTGATTTTTGGCCATCTTGGCTTTCCCGCTTTTGGGACGGCCGGGGCCGGATGGGCGACATGTATATCGAGAACGTACATGTGTGTCGCCTTGGCCGGCTACATGCTCTACCGTGAGCGCCGCCATGGAACGGGACTCTCCGGGGTATCGCCGCGGCTTGATATGGCTCACGTCCGCTCATTGCTGAGCCTTGGTTTACCGGTGGCAACGCAAATCTCTCTCGAGTTCGGGGTATTTGCCGTGGCGACAACGCTGATCGGCAAGCTCGACCCAGTATCACTAGCCTCCCATCAAATCGCACTCAATTGCGCCTCGGTCACGTTCATGGTTCCGCTGGGGATTTCGTCGGCGGGCGCGGTGCGAGTCGGTCATGCCCTCGGGAGACGAGACGTTTCCGGAGCGCGCGCTTCGGGTTGGGTGGCGTTGCTGCTTGGAGCAGCATTCATGTCCGGTGCGGCCGTCGTATTCTTTCTCGCCCCACGGTTGATTCTGAGACTGTATACCACCGATGCCGCCGTGCTGGCCACGGGAGTGTCGCTGCTCTACATTGCCGCGTTATTTCAGATTTCGGACGGGATCCAGGTGGTCGCGACGGGCATCTTGCGGGGCGCCGGGGAAACCCGTATTCCGATGTTGAGCAACTTGGTCGGGCACTGGTTCATCGGCCTGCCCATCGCCTATGCGCTAGGCTTCCCGGGGGGTTGGGGAGCGCCTGGAGTTTGGGTCGGATTATGCGTCGGGCTGACCACGGTAGCCGCGGTTCTGCTGGCGGTTTGGCACCGTAAATTACGCGCGGATTCGACGCCAATCGCAGCGGAAGGCTCCGATTGAGGGGTGCTCTCGCTGGTACTGCAATTGGGGGGCGCTCTCACTGTTACTGAATGACGAGCAGCCGGCCGGGTTGTTGAACGGCTTTTCCGGGCAGTGCCAACATGGGGGTCTTCCGTGGGCCTGAAGTAAAAAAAGCCGTCAAGCAATCGGCAAGGGCCGTTCCCGCGTTGCAGCCGGCCCCGCATCGAGCCGCGAGCCGCTGGGGGCCGCCGGTTTTTTGCTGCTGGCGTGCTCATCAGCTCTGCCACTTTGCTCGGCGCTTGTTTGGCGGCCGCATTGTTTTTTCAGCGAAGGGCCAAGCTGCATCCCTGATGCAGCCCCGCGGGTTGTTTCCGAGCTGCGCCGAACGAGCACTTGTCCTGGTATCGCGTGCTATGATGAAAACACTGACGCATTCAATCGCCCGCGACCGACCGGCTGATGCAGCGGCGTTTTTCCAGAAGCAATTAGGAGAGCAATCGATGGCGAAGGTCTGTGTTGTGACTGGAAAAAGGCCCATGTCGGGCAACAACGTCTCTCATGCCAACAACAAGACGAGGCGCAAATTCGAGCCGAATTTGCAGCTCAAGCGCTTTTGGGTGCCCAGCGAGAAGCGCTGGGTCAAGATGAAAGTCAGCGCCAAGGCGATCAAGATCATCAGCAAGGTCGGCATCGACCGGGTGCTGGCCGATATGCGAAAACGCGGACAGAAGGTTTAGATTTCCGCCATCGCTATTTTCTCTTTCTCTTCGCCTTGAGCGGCCTTCCCACTGGCCGGCGCCCTCCTTGCAAGGGTCCCACTGAGCTGCTCAGTTCGCCAAACAGCCCCAAATTTGAGCCATTCAACTGTTTCCCCTAGCCGTCGTAAGACGGATTCCGTATGCTAGTGGGTTATCAAAGGTGTAATGCGCCCGCTCATGGGGTGTAGTGCGCCTTCGAGCAAACGGCTACGGCCGGACTTGTGAGTAGAAGCCGCGAATCGCAGCCGCCGGAGGAGATTTGATCGATGCATAGACCCACCAAGTATGTGGAAAAAGGTGTAACAAAGCTCGCATCCGCGATGTGGAATGGGATTCAGTTCATGAACCGAAGAATGTCTCCCAACCCATCGTTCACGCCGGATTGGTCCGATAAGCGGATGCTCAAGTCCTGGGAGAAAACCAAGCCGCCGCTAGGCTGGCCGCGCCAAACCGACTCGCTCTGTCCCAAATGCGTCATCGAGGCGCGCGCCAAGATCATCAACGGGGAGGTCGATTACAACATCCTCAGGGAAGAGAAGGTCGGAGAAATCAAAGCCTCCGTTATCGAACGAGACGGCCAAATCTGGATGATCAAGGACTGCCCGCAACATGGGCGCATTGAAGACATCATGGCCATTGACTCGAAGTTCCTCGAGCACATCGAGTCGAACTTTCCGGGACGCGACATTCGCGCCCACAACGATAAGGATCTTCACAACCACGGAAGCAGCACGGTGAAGTTTGGCCGCGGCTCGGTGCTTACGGTGGATCTGACCAACCGCTGCAACATGATGTGCGACCCCTGCTTCATGGACGCCAATCAGGTGGGCTTTGTTCACGAGCTGGAGTGGGACGAGATCAAGACGATTCTCGACAATGCCCTGAAAATCAAACCGCGCCGCCAGATGTCGGTGCAGTTCTCCGGCGGTGAGCCGACGATGTCGCCTTTCTTCCTCAAAGCTGTCAACTACGCGCGCTCGATCGGTTTCAACAGCGTGCAGGCGGCCACCAACGGTATCGAGTTCGCCAAGAGCCGCAAGTTCGCCGAAAAGGCGGCTGACGCCGGCCTGCGCTATGCCTACCTGCAGTTTGACGGCATCGGCAACGCTCCAAATTCGCACCGCAAGATTGGCAATCTGTTCGACGTCAAGCTGAAGGCGATCGACAACATGCACGCAGCGGGAACCGAGATCGTCCTGGTGACCACGCTCGTCAACAACGTCAACAACGAGGAAGTCGGCCCTATCATTAAGTTCGCCCGCGACAACCCTGGAAAGATCGCCTTTATCGCATTCCAGCCGGTGTCATTCACGGGACGCGACGAAGAGATCACCGATGAACGGCGGATGCGCCAGCGCTATACGCTCTCGCACCTGGCCCGCGACGTCAAGGAGCAGATGGGCATCACCGAGCCCAACCGCGATTGGTTCCCGATTTCGGTCATGAGCACCTTCGCCGATGCAGCCGACGCAGCCCACGGCCCGGAATCGCAATGGGGCCAGGTGAGCTGCGGCTGCCATCCCAACTGCGGTGTCGGTACGGCGCTCATGATTAACAAGGAGACCAAGGAGATGGCGCCGGTCGCCGAGTTCATCAATGTTCCGCAGCTTGTGCAGGACATTCGCACCGTGACCGACTCGGCGCGCGCCCCTTGGCTGAGCAATCTCCAAATGGGGCTGGTCCTGCTGAGAAACTACAACCCTTACAATGCGCCCGCGAGCTTCAATCTGAGTTCGCTGCTGAAGAAGTTCGACAAATCTTTCGGCTTGAGCGGCAAGAACTACGGCAAGGGCGTGTCTCGCCGCAACGATCCGTGGAACTTCCTGTTCGTCGCCGGAATGTGGTTTCAGGATCTGTTCAACTACGACTTCCGCCGAACTGAGATGTGCATCATTCCCTACGGAACGCAGGAAGGTGAAATTTCCTTCTGTGCCTACAACACAGGGGTTGGCTGGCGAAACATCATCGAGAAGATGCATATGACCTCCACTCTCAGCAAGTGGTATGACCAGCACGGCAAGCACAAGATTTACGCCGGCGGCCGCAAGGTCGACATGGTGGAATACGACCACGGCCTGAATATCAATGCCGAACACGCGGCTCGCGAAGCGCAGAAATCGGATGGCCCGGCGAACGCGCGCGAAGAGAAGATCATCGAACGTGACCGCAAGCTGGCTGAAGCTCAGGCGCACGGAGAGGTGCCGGTGGTCAACGGTGGCGTGAGTAAGCAGAAGATCCTCTCGCCGGAAGAAGAAGCTCGCCTCATGAAGATGTACCGCGAGCAAGTTCTCAAAGAGCCCCCAGCTCCGTCATTGATCCAGATCGGAGGAGCGATGAATGGCAATGGCGCCGTCGCAAACGGGCAGAACAGTCGCAGCCAAGAGCTGGTGGGCGCCAGCGGCGACTAGAATTTCTGGAAAAAGTCTCGCTTTGAACTTTGGAAAAGCCTGCCGCCCTGTCGGCAGGCTTTTTTGTGCCCCGCCGATTACCCAATCATCCGCCTGACGGTGGTACGCCGACTGTCCAAGCGGCTGCTTCACGATTTCGAGTGAACAATCGATCATGCCCCGATCCGGTGACAGGCTGTCTTCGGCCCACGCTGAGCGATGACATTTTCCCACCGCTATCACTATTTTGATCCTCAAACAAGTCAGGCACAAATGTTACGGCCAGCGGCTCGTGGTGTAGAATACTTTACATAGCGGGGCCTGCAAATTCGGGTCCTGAACACCTTTTCGGCACGGCGCGTAAACCACGGATGCCTACAGGTACGTTTACCAGCGACGTTGCGGTCCGTAGCCGCCGGTTTTCGCGCATTGCGACCCTCCGCCTGGTGCTGGCGCTCGCGTACTTGGCGTTCGAGGTTTTCGTTGATCCAGCGAACGCCTCGATTTTCAAGACACTCATTTCGATACTTTTCGCGATCTACAGCGCCCTGATCGTGGCTTACAAGTCCACGGTGCAGGTGCGCAGCTACACCTTGTGGATCCAATTCGGCGACCTGTTATTCGCGGTCCTGCTGGTCCTGGCCGCGGGGACCGGTGAAGCCGCGCTGCCTCTGCTCCTGTTCTATTTCCTGCTGGCCGAAAGCTCGCTGCTGCACAGCGGCCGTGAAGTGCTGATCGTGACGGCCGTGATTCTGGTCTTCTACACTGCCTGGCTAACCAGCGGCGAGGCGCAGCAGTTCCATTTCGAGCCGGGCTCGTTCATGTTCGTGCTTGTGGTCGCGGGAGTGCTGGCTTACTACGTTTCCGATCAAAGTCACCGTATCGATCGCAGGATCAGAGACATTCTTCAACGGGCCGGCGGAGAGCCGGAAGAAGCAATCGTCCAGGCGGTCGAGGAGGCCCTGCGGGAGCTGATGAACTGGCGGCGGGCGTCCGGGGCAATTCTGGCGTTCTGGGATGATTCTCTGGAGTGCCACGCCATCTGCCAAGTCCCGGAGCGGCGGGACCGTTCCGGGAACGCGCTGGTTCGATTTGATTCCAGCCGTGAATGGGCTTGTTTTCGCGGTAGCCGGCTTGACTTTCACACCAACGACGTTTCGGTCGTCGACCGCGAGGGCAAGCCGGTCAACCGGGGGTTCGATCTGCATCCCTACGTCATCCAGAAGTTCGAAATCTATAACGCTGTTGGATGCGGGCTATTGGACGGGAAGAATCCAGTCGGGCGGCTGCTGCTATTCAACAGCGTCGACGAAGTCAGGCGCACCGATTGGAAAAGGGCTCATGAAGTGGCTCGCTACTTCCGCGATGTGGTTCGCCACCTGCTCGTGGTCAAGCACACCGAACAAGAGGCCTACGAGCAAGAACGGGGGCGCATCGCTCAAGACCTCCACGACGGGCCGCTCCAGAGCATCATCAGCTTTGAGATGAGGCTCCAGATCATTCGAAAGCTCCTGCAGCGTGATGTCGCCGTTGCCTCAGCCGATATCGAGTCGTTGCAGGTATTTTCCCGGGATTTGGTTTCCGAGATGCGGACGTTCGTTCATCGCATGAGGCCGCTCGACACGAGTGACACTTCTCTTCTGGCGGCGGCGCGGCAAATCGTGGATGGTTTTCAGCGGGAAAGCCGTGTGTCGGTGACATTTGTCGGGGACGAAAGCCGCAGCGTATCGGTCCCCGGCAAGGTCGGGGTCGAGATTCTTCAGGTGGTTCGGGAAGCGCTACACAACGTCTACAAGCACGCGCAGGCCACGCACGTCCTGTTTTCTCTCGAAAAGCGTGGCAGTGATATCCACATCGCGATCGACGACAACGGGCAAGGCTTTCCTTTCGGGGGGCAGTTTTCCCTGGAAGAGCTGGAGTTACTCAGGATCGGCCCGCGCAGCATCAAGCAGCGCATCCGCACGCTTGGCGGTACGCTGACGCTGGAATCGAATCCCGGACACGGATCCGTCATGCGCGCGCGGGTTCCTGGGTTTTAGCCAGCCCCCCAGCATTTTCCAATCCAAGGATGAGCCTGAAATCGGTCCGGGCGGAAAAGGGCAGGCTGCAGGGTGAGGATCTCCTTTCTGAGAGGATCGAGGGCTTCGAGAGGGGAGGGGGGCAAGGGGGAGGGGGAAGCTGTGCACACTCTTGCCGCGACCACGAAGATTTCTTGGAGCTTCCCCTTCCCCCTCCCCTCAACGTCGAGTCCAGGGCCGTCAGGCCCCGCTGAGGGCAGTGCTGTTGCCAGCAGCGCGGCAGCTCTAGCGCCGCACGCGGCAGGCGTCCAGCAGTTTTCTTTTGCGTTGCTGCATCCGTAGCGCGCACTCGGTGTCGCTCATCCGCAGCGCCTGTTGCTCGAGTCTGGCCGCGCTGACGCCTTCCTGTCTCCAATTTCACCTGGGCCGCGGCCCAGACTCGTTCCCGCAGCTGGCGCTGAATGGAAAGGATCTGCTTCGCCACGTTGAGGTGCAGCGAGGCCAGAAAGCGCCACAGCGTGGACTGCGGCGGCAGACGCGTCACTTGCAAGATGCCGGTCAAGATGGGGTCGCGGGCGATGAAGCGGAGTTGGTTCAGCCGCGCAAAGCCGACATAGAGGCCCAGCACGAGGGCCAGCACAAACTGGTAGAGGCTCATCACACGGGTGATTCGTTTGTTCGTGATAGTTTCTTCCAGCAGCGCCTGGAAGCCGAGTTTTTCGAGCAGGGTGGCGACGGGCAGCAAGCCGCCGTAGGGAGTCAGATTCTTGCCGCGGAAGTGATAAGGCGTGGCAGCCCCGATTTTATTGGGCCGCGGGGCCCTCGCGCCCCGGCCTTGTTTGACGGGCCTTCGGGAGCTATGCTGTTTTCGCTTGGTAACCATTTGGGTGACCTCCTTGGGGTTGACTGGCGAAGCTGAAATCTTTGCCAGCCTACCTTATTACCCCATGTTTTCGGGGGTCCCCCAAATGGCCCCTGGCGGCTCAGCCCTCCTCCGGTGCACCCCGCAGTGCATAATTCAGGTTTCCCAATTGAACTTGATCATCATCATCATCCGATGGAGATTCTCCACAAAGGGGATAATGTTTTCCTCGGCCCGGTAGCAGAGAATGGCGATCGAGAATTCGACCGGCTCCTCGCACGGGATCGTCTTCGGCTCCATCGCGTATCCTTGGGTTGCAATCCTTGGCGAAATTTCGAATCTCGGTGCGATTCCGACGGTAGTGTAGCTCCTCCACATCCGCATTGCAATACCCCCCGGCAATCCACCACACGACGACCGATCTCGTGCCTTTAAGGGCCGATTTGGATTCCTCCAAAGCACCGTCGGCCCACATGTCAACGCAGATCGCAACCATCTCCATTATAAAGAAACACATGCCGGCTGTGAGGACGCACGGGGTCGAAGTTCCGCCCCAACCTGCTCCGAGAAGTGTTAGACCGAAGCTCCAAGCCCGGTGCAAACGCGCTTGATGCCATTCTCTGCCTTGGCGTCTAGGTTCTACAGGCGGTCGTTGGTGTGATAGCACGTAACTAGCAGGTGATTTGCAGCCGGTTTGGGGCCCGTGATCTTGGAGAATAGACGAACACTGAGACTGTCTCGTCTGAGGAGACCAAAAGCCCGTTTGCCGTGAGATATAACCAAGAGTTGTGGATGAGCGGCTGAGGGAAGGCGGCGTATCCTGACGATTGAGGAATCAATTCAATCGTTTCCTGGAAAGGAACAAGGAGGATACGCCATGAGTCAGTGTGAAGCTGCTGAGAGCAGCAGTCAACTCAACCCCCAAGTCATGGATGGAGAGAAACGCTCGCCCTTGGATGAAGTGCTGCGTCGAGGAGCACTTCAGATGCTCGTCAAGGCCGTGGAAGCCGAAGTGGCCGCCTACATCGAAACCCATCAGCACGAAGCCGACGAGCACGGCCGGCGGCTGGTGGTGCGCAACGGTCACGCCCGCGAGCGCGCCATCGTCAGCGGCGCGGGTCAGCTGAAGATCCAGGCGCCGCGGGTTGACGATCGCCGAGTCGATGAGCAGGGCCAACGCTTCCGTTTCACTTCTCAGATTCTGCCGCCCTACCTGCGGCGCACGAAAAGTGTCGAGGAGCTGATCCCGTGGTTGTAGCTGAAAGGGATTTCGACGGGCGATTTCAGCGAAGCGCTGGAGGCCTTGGCGGGGCCCGGCGCTGCGGGTCTGTCGGCGACGACAGTGGTGTGTCTCAAAGACGTCCGGCGCCGCGAGTACGAGGCTTGGTCAAAGCGTGACCTCAGCGGCCAGCGGTTTGTTTACATTTGGGCCGATGGCATCTACTCGAATGTTCGTCTGGACGATGAACGGCAGTGTTTGCTGGTTGTGATGGGAGCACTCCAAGACGGCCGCAAGCAACTGCTGGCGGTGCACGACGGCTTTCGCGAAAGCGAACTGTCGTGGCAGGAGTTGCTCGCGGACTTGAAACGGCAGGGGCTCGAGCTGGGGCCGAAGTTGGCGGTGGGCGACGGAGCGATGGGGTTTTGGGCGACACTGCGGAAAGTCTATCCGGCGACCGCTGAGCAACGCTGCTGGCTGCACAAGACGGCCAACGTGCTCAACAAGCTGCCCAAGAGCATGCAGGGCAAAGCCAAGAAAGCCCTCCACGACATCTATCTTGCCGAGAGTCGTCAGACAGCGGAGAAAGCGCTGGACCGTTTCAAGAACTTATACGAAAAGAAGTTTCCCAAAGCGGTCGAGTGCCTGGAGAAAGACCGCAAGGTACTGCTGGCGTTCTACGACTTTCCGGCCGAGCACTGGGTGCACTTGCGGACGACGAACCCGATTGAGTCTACCTTTGCGACGGTCCGTTTGCGACAGCGACGAACGAAGGGATGCGGCAGCCGGGAAGCTTCGTTGACGATGGTCTTCATGCTGGCCCGCCAGGCCGAGCGCCACTGGCGGCGTCTGAACGGTTCGGAAGTGATTGTTCATGTCTTAAATGGAAAGGCATTCAAGGATGGATTGATGGTTCAGGAGAACGCTGCGTGACCTCAGCCCACCCACAACATTTGACAATATCTCTAGATGAGTTTACGGACATCATTGCTCAACTGCCTCCCTTCTCCCGTTCCATGAAGACCTGCCGCTTCACGTCCCCGCCTGTGCAGCAGAGCCTCCAACAGGACGGGAGATGATCCTTTATCTTTCTCAGTCAGCCAAACAAACAATGGCGTTTTGATCCACGACTGACACCGACCCTTCGGCCGGCCATTTTGGAGACTTTGCACACTCGACCGCTGCGGCATCCAAAACGTGCTGCGGTAGTCCGTAATATTTAAAGCTGCGGCCAGCGATTTCACTGAATGCGCCTACCTTGGACCACAAATGGTGGAACGCCGAAACGTTCATGTCTCCGACTGTCGTCCGCATCGGGATCCCGTAGTACGCGCTTCCCCCGACGACAACCAGGCCCTGCAAAGAGTCTAAGCTGCTGACTGTTTCGAGCCGCGCCAGAATCCGGTTGATCCGCTCCCGGTCGCGCATGTTAACGCGAAGCTGATCGCTGGCGATGTGGTTGCTGATTCCTATGAAAGAAAACACAACTAGCGCTGAGGACCATACTATCAGCTTTCTCATTTTCAAAGAGGCGCCTAGATATGATAGAGCGAATAAACCCGCCCAAAATATAGCAATCTGTGCTGTAACGCGGGGCACGGGCCACCAGGTACTCGTGACGAACATGAGGCCCAATGAAGCGGGAACCCCGATCAAGATGGCCAAGAAAAAGGCCAACAGGACTTTGGTGGTAGACAACCCACCCTCATGACACCGCCGACGCCAAGGTAGCAGAATCAGCAAGACCGTCAATAGAGGTGTCAACAAGAGCACGACCTTCGTGGCAAAAGGCATCAGCGGTTCATCGTACAAATACATCTCCAGAAGTTTTCTCCCGATCTGCTGGAGTCTTGGGCTCAGATCCGCCAGTGCGAGAAAACCTCCTTGGTGGGTGACTGGTGTGCTGGAAGTCGCAGAATAAGTAAACACGATGAAAAAGTACAGGCCAATGGCACCCAACAGCGTGAACGCCTGCGACGCTATTCTCTTACGGAAAAGCGTTCCATCAGTAGCCGAATCCGATAAAGTGAGTTCTCCGCGCGCGACTGCCATGAAGCAGCTGAAGAGGAGAGCCATCACACCTGAATTATGCACCGATTCGGCGTAGCCATCGCCGATGGAGTTGTGGCGGTAGCGGCAGTCGTGTCAACTCAGTGATTTAGCAAGTCGTCTTTTCCTCTGTTTCCCTCCCTGTTTGAGCCGCCTGCCAATCCCGGCGGGCAAAAGCGGGCGGGCAAGCGGCGTGTTCCCAGTACGTTGCGGCGAGTGCATGAAATTTTATGCATGGAGCGCCCCTCAACTCAGCGCACCCTCCACCACCGGCGCGAAGCTCGATCCCGGTGGCCCCATCGCCCGCAGCCGCCGCATCAGCCGTTCAAACAGGCCCTTTTCCTCATAATGATCGCTGTAGCTGACACCCGTTCTGCCGGCGTGCCGCCAGATCTTGGCCGCCACGAACAGAAAGCGCAGCCGCGCCGTCGCCAGGGTGGTGTGCCGCAGTGTCTCCACGCTGGCTTGGGCTTCGCGGTTGAACAGCAGCAGCCAGCAGTTGAGGTTGTAGGCCAGCATGGCCAGCTGAAAGTGATTGCGGTTCATGTCAAAGCGGCGCGAGGGATGGGCCGCCAGCCCGGCGTCGTTGTTGGCCTCCTTGATGAGGTTCTCGGCTGCGGCGCGCTGATTGTAAAACCACACCACCGCCGCGATCGGTTCGGCCAGGTTGGTGACAAACACGCGGTAGGTGTAAGCGCTGGTGGCAAACAGCTGGTATTGCTCGGCCGCGCCGGCCGCGGGTTCGTTTTCGTAACGCAGCGCCAGGAAACGACAGGCCCGCGCCCAGCCCTGCGGCTGGTAGAGGAATTCGCATTCCGCATCCGCATCGCTGTGGGGCGAGGGCTTCCAGGCCGCTTGCTGCAACTGCTCGACCAGCCGCCTGGTCTTGCGCGCCACGATGACGAACTGACAAGCCGCCTTTTCATAGGCCTCCACCGCCTCCCAGCAATAAAACCCGGAATCGGCCCGCGCCAGGATTTTCTTCACGCCGTGCGGCAAAGCCCGAAAGGCGCTCTCGAGGTGGGCGGCGATCTGCCGGCCCGTGGGCCGGTCGCCGTTGCGCAACCCGCCCATCAGGTATTCGCGCGTCTCGGCCAGGAAAGTCAGTATCGGCTGGTAGCTGCGCTTGCCCTTGTTCTTGGGGTTGTAACTCTTGCGCCCGCCCATCTGGCGGCCGTAGAGCGTGTGCACGGTGGTGTCGGTGTCCAGCGTCACCGTCTCCAATTTCACCTGGGCCGCGGCCCAGACTCGTTCCCGCAGCTGGCGCTGAATGGAAAGGATCTGCTTCGCCACGTTGAGGTGCAGCGAGGCCAGAAAGCGCCACAGCGTGGACTGCGGCGGCAGACGCGTCACTTGCAAGATGCCGGTCAAGATGGGGTCGCGGGCGATGAAGCGGAGTTGGTTCAGCCGCGCAAAGCCGACATAGAGGCCCAGCACGAGGGCCAGCACAAACTGGTAGAGGCTCATCACACGGGTGATTCGTTTGTTCGTGATGGTTTCTTCCAGCAGCGCCTGGAAGCCGAGTTTTTCGAGCAGGGTGGCGACGGGCAGCAAGCCGCCGTAGGGAGTCAGATTCTTGCCGCGGAAGTGATAAGGCGTGGCAGCCCCGATTTTATTGGGCCGCGGGGCCCTCGCGCCCCGGCCTTGTTTGACGGGCCTTCGGGAGCTATGCTGTTTTCGCTTGGTAACCATTTGGGTGACCTCCTTGGGGTTGACTGGCGAAGCTGAAATCTTTGCCAGCCTACCTTATTACCCCATGTTTTCGGGGGTCCCCCAAATGGCCCCTGGCGGCTCAGCCCTCCTCCGGTGCACCCCGCAGTGCATAATTCAGGTGACAAGGAACCTATATTTGAGAAGCAGCGGAGACTTGGCTTCCCCGAGACTTTCGGTTTGAACGATAATGAAAGCAGCGATGAAGAGAACGTGATGGATCTGTATCGTCGGCCGAAATTGCGGCGCGGCGGGGAAGACTAACGAAAAAAGAAGCGCTGATGACAAGATCGATGTCTCATCTTGCTAGTTGACCAAGATGGGGGGTCGAGTTCGGCATAGGGGTTCGGTACGATGACGAAACCAAAATCACTCAATATGCAGCAGGCATTCGCGGCCAGCTTGCCGGCGACTCCTTTGCCGGCCGAGCCGGGACCGGTGGACTCTCCCTCACCGGTGAGTCCCGTGCCTGAAGACCCCGGCCCGGGGATCTCTCGCCGCTGGCTGCTGCTGCCGTTCATGATCGGGGCCACGGTTGGCTACACGCTGTATCAACAACAGGCTCGGCAGACGGCGCAGCCCGTGGCGGTATCTTCGGTCGGCACGGTCAAGGCGGTTCGCGGCGAATTGCGCAAGATGCTGCGGGTTGGCGGCACGATCTCGGCGAAGAGTTCCGCGGCGGTCGTCGCTCCTCGTCTGCGGGGACGTGACGGTCCTGGCGGAGGCGGAGGTGGCCGCGGCTCCATGGTTTTGCTGAGCATGGCGCCTCCCGGCGAGCTGGTCGAAAAGGGTGACGTGGTCGCTGAATTCGATCGGCAGTCGCAACTTCGCAAAATCGATGATCAGCACGCGCTCGTGATTCAGGCTCAGGCCAACATTGACAAGCTTGGAGCGGAGCTTGCCATCGCGCTTGAAACCGCTCGGCAGCAGTTGCGGATGGCGAAAGCAGAGTGGGGAAAAGCCCAACTGGACTTGCGCACGGCGGAGGTTCGCTCCGAGATCGAGGCTGAGATTCTGGCACTAGCCGTGGAAGAAACCGAGGCCGCGTACGAGCAGTTACAAGAGGAAGTGAAATTGCTGAAATCCTCGCAGGAGGCTGAACTGCGGGCGCTGGAGATCTCCAAAGAACAACAGGTGATTAAGGAAACGCGGGTCCAGATCGACTCGGAAAAGATGGTGCTGCGCGCGGCGATCAGCGGAATGGTGGTGCGGCAAACGGTCTTCCGCGGTGGCGGGCAGTTTTCTCAAGTCCAAGACGGCGACGAGGTCAGATCGGGCACGTTCTTTTTGCAAATCGTTGACCCGTCCGGCATGGTTCTCAATGGGGATCTAAATCAAGTAGACAGTCAAGCAGTTCGTGTCGGCCAGCGGGCCGAAATTCGTCTCGACGCCTATCCGGACAAAGTCTGGCCGGGGCGCGTCACCGCGGTCGGAGCCATCGCCGGGGCCGGCGGGGGCGGAATGATGGGGCACCGCGGCGGCGGCCGCACGAATTTTGTGCGCAACGTGCCGGTGGCTTTGGCGATCGAGGCCGAGGCAAAGGAGATCATCCCGGACCTCTCGGGTTCGGCTGACATCCTGCTGCAAGCTCACAAGGATGTGGTTCTGGCGCCGAGAGACGCCATTCAATCTGAAGGTGAAGAGCAGTTTGTCTACGTAAAAGCAAAGGATTCAAGGGAGTTCATCAAGCAGCGGGTCGAAACGGGTCAAAGCAACTCCACCCACACCGCTATTCTTTCCGGCGTGGAAGAAGGCGATGAGATTGCGCTGAGGCCGCCGGTCCAGATCTAGCCGGCCGGCTCGGGGAGAAATTCAAAATGGCATTTCTAAAAAACAAACGCCGCCTGCTGGTCTGGGGGCTCTTCGTGCTGCTGGGAGCGGTTTGCTCTTTCGCCGCCTTACGCCTGTATACTCCTCCGCCTCCGGCCGTGCCGACGGCTCGCGTCGAGCAGCGCGACTTCTTGACCACGGTGCGAGCGCGAGGGGAACTCAAAAGCACAAAGTCGGTTGTTGTCACCGCGCCGCAAACTCCCAACTTGACGATCGTCCGCTTGGCCGAAGACGGCAAGCCGATCGAGCAGGGGGAGATTATCGTTGCCTTCGATGCGGCGACGCAAGAGGAAACCTACACGAGGCAGGAGACGGAAGTCCGCCAGGTGGACAGCGAGATCTTGCAGGCCGAGGCGCAGCACTCCATCGCCGACGAGCAGAACGCCATGATGATCATGCAGTCGGAGTACAACGTGGAGCGGGCTAAGCTCGAAGCCAGCAAGCAAGAAATTCTCTCGGAAATCGAAGGCCTCAAGAACCGGATTAACGTCGGCATCAGCGAGGGCGAGCTGTTGAAGGCCAGCACCAACGCCAAAGCGACGGATATTTCCCAGCAGGCCGACATTGCCCGCCTCGATGAGCGCAAAGACAAAGCTCTTCGCGATCTCAACCGCACCAAAGGTTATCTCAGCAGCATGGTCTTACGGGCCCCCTCCAGCGGGGTCGTTCACGTGCTGCAGAACTTCCGTGCCGGCGGCTCCTGGGGGCAGTCGCGGCCGCCGTTCCAGGAAGGGGATACGGTCTGGACCGGTGCGCCGATCGTCGAGGTTCCCGACCTGACTTCGCTGACGGTTGAATTCCGTATCGAGGAGATCGACCGCGGGCGCATCGAGGTCGGCCAGCCGGTTCGGGTGCGGGTCGACGCGGTTCCCGACGTGGTGATCGAGGGCACGCTGGAGTGGGTCAGCCCCATCGCCACGCTGATCTTTCGGCGCTTCCCGCCGGATAAGAATTTCCCCGCCCGAGTCTCCATGAATAAGATCGACCCGCGCCTGAGGCCGGGCATGAGCACGGGCATCGAAATAGAAATTGAGAGGCGGCCGAACGTGCTGGTGATCCCGGCCAAGGCCAGCTTTCAGATCGACGGCAAACCGGCCGTGTTCCTGTTGAGCGGCAATCGTTACGAGCGCCGGCCGATCGAAGTGGCCGCGCGCAACTCGCGTGAGATCGTGGTGAGCGAAGGCCTTGAACCGGGCCAAGTCTTCGCTCTGGAGAATCCAGAACTGGCCGCCGCGAAGAAGAAACTCTAGATCACGGAGTTCCTCATGAGAAAAATCGCAGCTCGTCTTTTAGTTCTCGTCGTTCTGGTGGGTGTCGTGGCGGGCGGCTACTACCTTGTACAGCAGATCCCGCAAGAAAAAGAGGAATTCCCGCTGGCTCCGGTGCGGCGCGGGGACCTCGTCGTCAGGACTCATCTGCGGGGTGAATTGCAAGCCGTGCGGACGCTTTCGCTGACCGCTCCGAACCTGGGCTCGGCCACGCAGATTACACAACTGGCTCCCGCCGGCGCCCTCGCCTCAACGAGCGACCTCATCATGGAATTTGACGATTCCGAACGGCAAGCCGCCCTGGAAGACGCTCAGCTCGATGTCGACCGCGTCAATGAGCAACTAAAGAAGGCGCAGGCTGATCTGGAAATCCGCAAGAGTCAGGATGACGTGGAGCTGCTCAAGGCGCGATTCGCCGTGCGGCGCGCCGAGCTGGAGGTCAAGAAGAACGAGCTGATCTCGGCGATCGATGCGCGCAAGAACGTCCTCACCCTCGAAGAATCCCAGCGCCGCGAGCAGAAGCTGGAGCAGGATATCAAGTCGCGCTTGCAACAGCGCGAGGCGGAGTTGGCGGTTCTGCGCGAAGAGCGCCGCAAGGCTCAGATCGACGTGGACCGGGAGAAGCGGCGCATCGCCCAGTCGAGAGTACTGTCACCCATGTCCGGATTGGTGTCAATTTTGCAAAACCGCGCGGGCGGACGCGGCGGCTTCGGCCAAACAACGCCCGATATTCAAGAGGGTGACCAGATTCCCGCCGGTATGGAAGTGGCAAAGATCCTCGACCTGTCCGAGATGGAGTTGCTTGCAAAAGTGGAAGAGCTGGAGCGGGCCAACCTCCACGAAGGACAGGAAGCCATCGTGCGGCTCGACGCCCTGCCCGGTAAGGATGTGAAGGCGAAAGTGAAACGCTTGGGCAACACCGCCAGCCTGAACGTCTTTGCGGGAGAAGCCACGAAGAAATTTGATGTGGTGTTGTCGATCGACATGCGCCAGCTTCTCACCCACGTGGGAGCGTCACGAGAACAGGCCGATCGCATCTTGGCGAAGTCGAGAGAGAACGCTTTGCGCACCCAATCGGCTTCCCGCGGGGGCCGCCGAGGTGGCGGGGAAGCGCCTGGCGGAGCCGGATTTGCCGGAGGGCGGCAAGGGGGCGGACAAGGTGGCTCGGGACCGGGCGCCTTCGGCGGCTTTGGCGGGAGCGGACAAGGTGGAAGAAGTGGCCCGGGCGGGCGGCAACAAGGCAGCGAAGCTCGCGGACAAAGAGGCGGCGGCGGACAAGGCGGCCCGGGTGGTGGAGGCGGCGGTCAGGTTTCCGGCGAAGATCGCCAGCAAATGCGCCAACGCATGCAGCAGCTTTTGGGAGGCCGGGACATCCAATCCCTGAGCCAAGAAGAACGGCAAAAGATCTTTCAGCAACTGCGTGGCGGCGGCGGACCGGGTGGAAGAGGCGGCCCGGGCGCGGCTGGCGAAGCCCGTGGTGGCCGAGAAGGCGGACGCGGCCGGGGACAGCGAGCGGGAGCGGGTCAGCCGGGCCAGGGTGGCCCCGCGGCCGGCGGCCGAGGCGAACGGCAACAGGGCGGTGAAGCTCGCGGCCAAGGACGCCCGGGCGGACAAGGCGGCGGACAACTATCCGGCGAAGATCGGCAGAACGCCCGGCAGAGGATGCAGCAGCTTCTAGGAGGCCGGGATATTCAGTCTCTGAGCCAAGAGGAGCGGCAGCGGATTTTCCAGCAAATGCGTCAATCCACTGGAGGTGGCGGCGCCGGCGGTCCTGGTGGCGGCAGCGGGCGAGGGGGCTTCGGCGGCCCAGGCGGTGGTGGCGGGCGAGGTGGTCCCGGCGGTGGCGCTGGGGGCTCCGGCGGCGGCAATCGCGGAGGTGGGGGCGGTACTCAGCAGTTTACGGCGGAAGATCGGGAAAAAGCTCAATTGCCTCAACCGCCTCGCGAAGGCTCTGATGTGGACGTGCTGCTGCGGCCTGGACTGCTCGCGGACGCCGAAATCATCGTCGACAAGATAGAAAATACGTTGTATGTGCCTTATCAAGGGATCTTCGAGGTAAACGGCAATCCCGTCGTATACGTTTGGGACGGGAACGGTCTCGATACGCGCAGGGTCGAGCTTGGGAAGCGGTCGGAGTCCCAGATTGCGATCGTAAGCGGCCTCGAAGAAGACGAACTCATCGCGCTGGAGCCGCCGGACGCGGGAGTCCGGCGATCGCGCGCGAAGAAGAAGACCGTGAGCAGCGGCACGCAGCCCTCCTTCCCAGGCGCTGGTGGCCCTCCTGGCAGGGGCGGCGGAGGCCGTCAGGGCGGCGGCGGGAGGCGGCGCTAGCGTGACCCGAGACGTTGCACATATGTTGCCCGAGCTGTGGATGGGCCTCGGCAGTTTGCTCGCTCACAAGCTTCGCTCGCTGCTCACCATGCTGGGTATGATCTTCGGCGTGGGCGCCGTGGTGGCCATGCTGTCGATCACGGCTGGCGCCCAGCAGGAAATGATTCGCTACATTGACCTGCTCGGCGTCAACAACATCATCATCGAGGCGAGGGAAGCCGTCGACCGCGACACCATGCAAGCGGTGCGTGAAGTTTCTCCTGGACTGACATTCCGCGACTTCCGGGCGCTCGAGGACAACACGCCCAACGTTGCGGCCATGTCACCCCGCAAGTCATTCAATCCGGCCAATATTCTTCCCCGGACTGAGCAGGACATGCCGCAGCTCATCGGTGTCCTGCCCAACTACACCGACATCTACAACGTCACGCTGCTGGAGGGCCGCTTTTTCACCGAAGAAGAGAACTTGCGGTCCGCGCCGGTTTGCGTGCTGGGGGAGCGAACCAAGGTGAACCTGCTGGGCTACGGCAGCGCCGTTGGTAAATTCGTCAAGCTGAACGAGGTTTGGCTCCAAGTGGTCGGAGTCATGTCGCCGCAGGCTACCGCGGAATCGAAAATCGAGGGTCTCGAAGCCGACGACCGGAACAACTTGGTTGTCGCTCCCCTGAACTCCGTGATGAGGCGATTTCAGGACAGCAATAGCTACCTGAAAGACGAGATCGACGGCATTTTCGTGCGGGTCCAAAACGATGCCGACCCGATCGAAACGGCCGAAGTCGTGCGGGCGATTCTGACGGCCACGCACAACGATGCCGGAGATTTTTCGGTGGTCGTTCCGGCCGGTTTGCTGGCCCAGCGCGAGCAGCAACAGTTTGTTTTTGAAGTCGTCATGATCTGTATCGCCGGCATCTCGCTGCTTGTCGGCGGCATCGGCATCATGAACATCATGCTGGCGACGGTGCTCGAGCGCACCCGCGAGATCGGGATTCGGCGCGCTATTGGCGCCCGCCAAAAGGATATCGTTCGGCAGTTTTTGATCGAGGCCGTACTGATCTCAATCGTCGGCGGCCTGATCGGGATCGCGGCGGGATACTTCGGGTCGAAGATCATCGCCGCCATTGCCGGCTGGTCGACCGTCGTCACGGCGAGTTCGATCATCGTCGCGTTTGGGGTCTCGGTTTTTATTGGTTTGTTGTTTGGGATCTACCCGGCGGTTCAGGCCGCCAAGCTGGATCCGATTGAAGCGATGCGGTACGAATAGCCAGCGGGCCGGCCAAGGCGGAACAAGACGGGCCACGCTGAACCTTGTCCTTGCGGCTGCTCGAGCCGGACAGGCGTGATCGGATCAATTACCCGAAAGAAACCCCACACCTGTTGGGGTGTCTGAATCAATCACCAAGGTTTTCCACGATGCTTGTAAGACTCGTTTGCCTCACGGCCGTCGCTGCTCTTTTGGCCGTTGCCCAATTCGCAACTTTTCCTGATAAGACATATTTCCGTGAACAATGGCAAGCCCCGCCGCTCGATATCGAGATCGAATCCGTCGGCCGGCTCGAGGATTTCTACTTCGACGGCAAGATGGAGCTGTCTCTTCGTTCCTACATCGAGCTGGTGATGGTCAACAACCCGGACATCAACCTGCAAAAGCTCGCCGTGCACGAGCAGCAGAACGCCATCCAGAGGGCCTTCAGTCCCTTTGACCCCACTTTGAATTTGGGCTTCACCACGAACCGCTCCACGACGCTGCCGAACGACATTCTCCAAGGTGCGGATGTGCGGACGAACCTCAACCAAAGGGCGAACTTCACCTACAGCCAAACCTTTGACACGGGAACCAACTACACCGTGGGCTACGTTGGGGGCAAGACAGCCAACAATAGCCAGTTCACCAACTTTAATCCGAGCATCACCCAAAGCTTGCTATTCACCGTGAGCCAGCCGTTGCTGCGCGACCGGGGGCGCTACGTGCAGCGCATACCGATCTTCGTTGCCAGGTCCCGGCTGAAACTGACCGGGGAGCAAGTCAGGGAACGCGTCATCGGCCTGTTGGTACAGGCTGAAAACGCCTATTGGGACGTCATCGACCAGCGGGAATCGCTGCGCGTGCGTGAAAACAACCTCGATTTAGCGCGGGCGTTTCTGGAACGCTCCAGGCGAGAGCTGGAGCTGGGCGCGATCTCGCCTCTCGATATCTACCAGCCCGAACAGCAATTCGCCACGGCCCAGGTGGGCGTGACGCAGTTCCAATACCGCCTGCAGCAGGCCGAAGACACTCTTCGGCGCTGGATCGGCGCCGACCTCGACCCCGCGCTGAGGTACGCCCCCCTTGTTCTCACCGAAACGGCGGAGCCGCCCGTCTATATTCCTTCGTTCGAACCCGAAGAGCAGGTAGCCAAAGCGCTGCGGCTGCGTCCTGAACTAGAGCAGAACCGGCGTTCGCTAGAAATTGATGATCTCAATATCCGCTCTTCGACCAACCAGTTGCGGCCGAACTTGATGCTGAACGCCAACTACAGCGCTCAAGGCCGCGGAGGAAACTTCTTCGAGCGATCGCTGCTGGGATCGGGCTCGACCAGCTCGGTTGTGCCAGGCGGATTCCCGGACGCCCTGGATCAGCTCTTCCAGTTTCGGTTCCCGACCTATGGTTTCGGCTTCACGCTTCAGATCCCTCTCCGCAACCGCCGGGCTGCAGCCAATCTGGCGGATGCACGGATTCAGAAGAGACGGAATCTCTACTCTCTCCGCAGCATCGAGCAGCAGGTGCGCCAGGAAGTGCTCAACGCGGTTGCCGGAGTCGAGCAGAGCAAGGCGGGCATTCTTCAGGCAACGGTTGCCCGCGATTTTGCCCAGAAACGGCTCGACGCCGAACAGAAGAAGTACGATCTTGGCGTCACGACCGCATTCCTCGTTTTGGACTCGCAGACCACGCTCGTCCTATCTGAAGCCGACCTGCTCGCCCAGGTCATCGCCTACCGCCGCAGCATGCTGAATCTCTTGCGCGCCACCGGCGATTTGCTCGAAACCCGCGGTGTCGTGCTAAGCTACGACACACCGTAACGGCCTAGAAGACAAAACAAGATCGCTTATCCCTCCCGCGGAGCCTTCAGCCGACTCCAAACCGCCGTAGGGACCGGCTCTCAGCCGGTCCTTCGTTGCGAAGCGGCGACCACAACCTGCCTCGCAACAGCCCGGCCCCAACGGCAAGGCCCGCCCACTCCACACCGGACGAACCGCCCGATATCATGGTCTCAACGTCACACGAAACACGTCTGAGCCGTTACAAACCCGTCCCCGAAGTTGTGTTATCGTAAGGGACATTTCGGACGCTTCGATGGCAACGATTCGGACCAAATCGCAGCTCATGACGGGCTCGGAGATCGACCGCACGCTGGTGCGGCTGGCGCACGAAGTGATCGACAAGAGCGCTCCGTCCGGCGAATTAGCGATTGTCGGCATTCACCGGCGAGGAGCCGTGCTGGGTGAGCGCCTGGCGGCCAAGATCGAACAGCTCGAGGGCCGTCGCGTGCCGTGTGGCAGTCTTGACATCACGCTTTACCGGGACGATTTGACGGCCGTTGCCGACAAGCCCGTGATCAATGGCGCCGACATCCCCTTCTCGATTTCGGGGTCGGACGTTATTCTGGTGGATGACGTTCTCTACACCGGACGGACGACACGGGCGGCTCTGGATGCTTTATTCGACAAGGGACGCCCTCGCACGGTGCGGTTATGCACTCTGATCGACCGCGGTCATCGCGAGTTGCCGATCGAAGCCCATTTCGTCGGCAAGTTCGTGGAAACAACAGACAACGAGATCATCGAGGTGAAACTCGAACCCATCGACGGGGAGGAAAGGGTTTTGCTTGTCGAGAAGGTGGACGAGAATTAATTCGTGTCAAACATGGCGGGAAATGCGATAGCCAGAATCAGAGCCGCGGCCGTGAGGGAGCGGTCAGCCGCTAGGACGCGCCTCACCCGCCAGCGGCCACGCTCCCCCTTTTCGTTGCGGCTGGTCCGCGTTAGGTAAGAAAACAGTTATGGCGCTTCCATCCGCGGCAACCGCGACACAGCAGCCGGCAACCGAGGCCCGCGGACTTCTCGGAACAGAGAATCTGAGCCGCGAAGACATCCAGTGGCTGCTCGACCGGGGCCGTGTCCACCAAGGGATGCGCTCGCAGTCAGTCAAGAAGCTGGACACACTGCGAGGCAAGACGATCGTTAACTTGTTCTTCGAGTCATCCACCCGGACGCGGGCAAGTTTCGAGATCGCCGCGAAGCGGCTGAGCGCGGATACGATTTCCATCTCGGCCCAGGGTTCGAGCCTTTCCAAGGGGGAATCGCTCGTCGATACGCTGAATACGCTTTCGGCGATGCGTCCGGACGTGATCGTGATGCGGCACTCGGCTTCGGGCGCGCCGCATTTTCTGTCGCGCTTTCTGCAAACGCCCATCGTCAACGCGGGGGACGGACGCCACGAGCACCCCACCCAGGCGCTGCTGGATGCCGTGACGATTCTCGACTACCGCTCCTCGCTCGAGGGACTGCGCGTGGCAATCATCGGCGACATCGCTCACAGCCGCGTGGCACGCTCGAATGTGCACCTGCTGTCGAAGTTCGGAGTGGACCTGGTCCTTTGCGGCCCGGCCACAATGCTGCCCGATGATTTGGCGTCGCTGGCTCCCCGGATTAGGCTCACCTATAACATCGACGAAGCGGTCACCGGCGCGGACGTCATCATGATGTTGCGCGTGCAGCTCGAGCGCCAGCACGTGCTGCCATTCCCCAAAAACGAGTACTTCCAATTCTATGGGCTGGGCCTCGAGCACCTGCAACTCGCCAAGCCCGATGCGATTGTGATGCACCCGGGTCCGATCAACCGCGGGCGAGAGTTGTCGTCCGACGTTGCCGACTTCCCCCGGTCGGTGATTCTGAATCAAGTAGAGAACGGCGTCGCCGTCAGGATGGCGGTGCTGGAGCGCGCCTGCCGGGAGAGCTGAGGGGCCTTCACGTTCGGAAGGCAGCATCAGAGCCCCAGGCGGGAGCCTGGGGTCAAGTCCCCTTCCTGTCGACTCTGTGGTCTCGGGCTCCCGCCTAATTGCTAAGCCCCGCCTTGGGCAAGCCGCGTTCACGCGGTTTCGGTTTTCTTAGGCCAGTCGGTTTACGGCTGGTGGCGGACCATGCCCGCCCGGCTGACAGCCCGTTTCAACGGGCTTCTCCCGAAAGCTGAGACAGATTAGGTTGCTGCACTACTGGCGAGCTGCATGAACGACGGTACCCTCATTACCAAGAATTGGCTTGAGCAGCTACAGTGGATACATGGTCAAAATACCGAGCGAGAGCAAGGCGAAACTCCCCGAGCCGGTCCAGCGAGTCAGCCAACGGGAGGACGCGTCCGCTACGGTCCGTGGGCAGGCTAAGGCAAGATTGACAGGGGCAATCGAGCCCGGCGACGAGAGGGCCGCATGGATCGAACACCTGAAGACGCTCCAGAAGAAATACACCGTCCCCAATGCGAAAACTCGAACGGCGGACGTCTTAGCGGAAACCCGTCAGGATCGATTCTGAGCTGTGGCCTATTGGCAATACTGTCCCCTTGGAGCTTTCGAGATTAGAGCCTTCAAGCTCAGAGCCGTTGAGCCGCGGAGCGGCGCGGGATTGCATCCGATGCCTCAGTGACATCCCATGCACGCGAAGTTCGTGCCGTGGCAGGGAAGGCAGGTGGATTTATCTAGATTCAGCCGGCCGGTCGAGTGCTGGTCAATGAAAGTGCGGTCGTGGGAGACGGGCTTGAGGTCGACGCCTTGCAGGTGACACGTTTCGCAACTGAAGGGGTTGTCGATCTCGGAGTGGCAGACCAAGCAGTCAGACATCTGAGGGAGATTCGGTTTGCCCGCCAGGTCTGTCTCTTGGAGTCCGCGGTGGCAGGCTTGGCACTCGTTGTCCGAATCGAGATGGCGCCGGATGTCACCATATTTTCCCAGATAGGTCCCGCTATCGATCATGACCGCGATCAGCGGCGCAATGTTGCCAAGCTTGAGGTGAAACTCGTGGTTGAAGCGGTAGGTGCGCTCGTCCGTCTTCCGTTCCGGCAGCCAGCTTGATTCCACTTTGGGCGCGGTTTCTCCGTTGTGGCAGGCGAGACATGTCTCCTGTTGCGGCAGGTTACGGTCGCTGGCGGCTTTACTGCTGGTGGCGGAGCCGTGGCAGACGGTGCAAGTTGCGCCGGCCTTGTTGAGATGGAGTTGGTGAGAGAAGCCGGGCTGGGCTTCGGCTGGGCTGCCGAATGCCAAGGCGAGGGCGCAGACCACTACTTTCGCCGTTCCCAAAGTCAACGAGATGCTCCTAGCGCGGACGAGCCGCAACCAAAAGGGGGCGCGTGGCCGCTGGCGGATGAGGCGCGTCAAAGTGGCTAACCCCTCCCTCACGGTCGGGGCTCCGAGTCTAGTTCTCGAACTTTCCGCGGCGTTGGCAAGGCCGGATCCCAGAGCGTCCGTCTCAGCCTTTGTACGATATTCGCCAGAGCTTGCGGCCGCCGTCGTCGGAGACGAGCAAGGAGCCGTCAGGCATCTGCAACAGCCCGACCGGCCGGCCCCAAACCTCGCGCTCGTCTTCGCCGAGCATCCAGCCCGTCAGGAAGTCTTGCGGGCCCGAGGTCGGTTTGCCGTCCTTGAACGGGATATACACCACGCTGTAGCCGGTGCGCTTGGCCCGGTTCCAGGACCCGTGGAACGCCAGGAACAGCCCGCCCTTGTATTCGTCCGGGAACTGATCGCCTTCGTAGAACAGAATGTCGAGAACCGCGACATGGGCTCCTAGAAGAACGTCTGGGTAAAGCGTCTTCTTCACCATGTCGAGCGCGGCGTCCTCGTGACGGGGCTCTTCATGGGGACCGTTGTAGGCATAGGGCCAGCCATAAAAGCCGCCCTCTTTGATGCCGACAAGGTAGTCATTGGCTATATCGTCGCCAAGCCCGTCACGTTCCTGGACGGCTGCCCACAGTTGCCGTGAACCGGGATACCAGCGCAGCCCGATCACGTTCCGCAAGCCCGAGGCCAAGATTTCTACGTTGCTGCCGTCGGGATTGGAACGAAGGATCGATGCTCGTTTGGGGTCCTCGCCCAAGTCGATGTTCGATCCCGAGCCGACAGTCGTGTAGAGCTTCTTGTGGTCTTGATCGAAGCGCAGCGTCCGCGTCCAGTGCCCGCGGCCGAATCCGGCCAGCGAGATGATCTCCTCGCCCTTGCTGGTCACGGTCATTGACTTGGCATCGTATTTGTAGCGCTTCACTGAGGTTGGCTCGGCCACGTATAGCCAATCTTCGTGTAAGGCCAAACCGAAGGGGCGGTCGAGGTCTTCGATGATCTTCTTTTGCTTGTCTTTGATGACGTAGACGACGCCGGTCGGTTTGTTGCGCTCACCGCTGTCGGAGAGCAAAATCTCGTTGCCCGGCCCGAGCACCATGTAGCGCGGGCGCGCATCGAAGCCCGACATGTATTCTTCAACCTGAAACCCGGCGGGAACCGACAACTTGCTATCATCCGGGCGCGGAATGACTTTCGGCCGGTTGCTGGCCGAGGGGGTGTGGAAAGGGTCGGGTAGTCCTATCCAATTCACCGGCAACTTGGCCGTTTGCGAAATAGCGGCTGCGGTGATCACCAACAGCCCAAGACTGAGCGCGAAGAGACGAGCTTTCTGTTTCATAAACAGTCAGTATCCTATACTCAGCCGCCGGATGGTAGTGCGATTTCTTCCGCGCAACTTTCTGATCCCCAAAGGCGTTTAACTTGAAGGGAGTGATGAGGAAACCCTTGGTGCGCTTTTTCGGCTGTCTTGTTGCCCTGCTGCTTGCGATGGCGGTTCGGCCCGTCTCTGCTCAGCCGCTCAACTTGGCTGATCTGGTCTTCGACCCTCTGGTTACGGGCCTGGACCGTCCAGTGGCCGTCACTCACGCAGGAGACGGGTCGGGCAGATTGTTTGTCACGCTCCAGGCTGGCCGGATTGTTGTTTTTGACGGAGGCCGCTTACTGGATACGCCGTTTCTCGATATCCGCGGCAAGGTTAGGTGCTGCGGCGAGCGCGGTTTGCTCAGTGTGGCCTTCCACCCCGATTTCGAGGACAACGGCCTATTCTTCGTCAACTACAACGAAAGCTCCGGCGATACGGTTGTTGCCCGCTATCGCTCGTCCGACCGAATTATCGCCGATCCTGGTTCGGAGGCCGTCTTGCTGAACATCGCTCAACCGTTCGGGAATCACAACGGCGGGCAGTTGCAGTTCGGCCCTGATCGTTTTCTCTACATCGGGATGGGCGATGGCGGCTCAGCTGCCGATCCGGGGAATCGCGGGCAAGACCTGGGAACGCTGCTGGGCAAGATGCTGAGAATCGACGTCGACAGCCGCGATTTGTTCAGCGTCCCCGTGAGCAACCCCTTCGTTGGGCAGGCGGGTGTTCGGCCCGAAATTTGGGCGCTGGGTTTACGCAATCCTTGGCGTTTTAGCTTCGACCGCGCAAGCGGTGACATGTTCATCGGCGATGTCGGGCAGGAGGCCCTCGAGGAGATCAGCTTCCAGCCGGCCGGAGTAGGCGGGCTCAATTACGGCTGGCGCCGGATGGAGGCGAGTGCCTGCTTCAGTCCCCTCTCGGCGTGCAATGATGGCACGCTCACGCTGCCGATTCTCGATTACGCCCACGCGGCTCAGCGCTGCGGCGGTTCAATCACTGGCGGGTATCGTTACCGCGGCCTCGATTTTCCGCAACTCCAAGGTGTCTATTTCTTTGGCGATTTCTGCACGGGCAATTTTTACGCCGGGGTTGAGCAGGGCGGTCAGTGGACCCTGATCGGGGCCCGCGCGACAGGGTTTTCCATCAGCGCCTTTGGCGAAGACGAACAGGGTGAACTCTACTTCGCCGACTATCAAAATGGAGCGGTTTACAGGATACGCACGGACTTCCCGGCGCCTCTGATCTCAGCCCTTTCTCCGGGCGCCGTCGTTGCCGGCGCGCCTGACACCACCCTTACCGTTGTTGGATCCGCATTCGTGCCGGACTCGGTGATTCGATGGAACGATGACCCGCGGCCGACGGTGTTCCTCGACAATTCGCGGCTGCAAGTGGTCGTCTCCTCCGCTGATATCGCGGACCCGGGCACGACACGGGTGACCGTTGTCAACCCCGCTCCAGGCGGCGGAGCTTCCGGGCCCTTTTTATTCACGGTCGAGGAGCCGCCGAACCTTTTCCCTAATATCAATTCGGGCGGCGTGGTCAATGCCGCCAGCTTCGCCGCCGGACAGGGTATCGCCCCGGGAACGATCGCATCTGTTTTCGGAGTTGACCTCGCTTTGCGCCCCGAAGCCGCGATCAGCGAACCTCTGTCTGTATCCCTGGGCGGCTCGAATCTGTTCTTCGACGGCTCGATTTCCGTGCCTCTGTTCTTCGCTTCCCAAACACAGTCGAACATTCAGATCCCTTGGGAACTCACGGGCGGACGGGAGGCTCTCCTCACTGCTCGGATCGGGTCACGGGAAAGCAAGCCCACGACCGTTTCCATAGCGGCATTCAGTCCGGGGATATTCAGCATCGATCAGTCGGGCGGCGGCCAGGGAGCGATCCTGATATCCGGAACCAGCGCATTAGCGGCGCCGGCGGGTTTTCACGCGGGCTCGCGTCCGGTAAAGCGGGGAGAGTTTCTGGAAATCTTCGCGACCGGTTTGGGGAGCGTGATCAACCCGCCGGCCAGCGGATCCGCCGCCCGGCAGGATCCCATTTCCGAATCGATTACCTTGCCAACGATCACGATCGGCGGAGTCCCCACAGTGCCGCTGTTTGCCGGGCTGGCGCCAGGATTCGTCGGCCTCTATCAGGTGAATGCCAAGGTGCCGCCCGCCGCGCCCGCCGGCGATAGCGTGCCGGTAGCGCTTTCGTTCGAGGAAGCAGATTCCAATACCGTCACGATTGCTGTTGAGTAATGGGTCCTGTAGAGGGCCGGCCGAGCCACTGGCCCCATCGTATAATTGTTAGTTTCCTGAGCCCTGCATCCGTGCGGTCGCCTTTATTTTGGGATAGGAAAGTTCGCAAAGCAATTTGGGCCTCAACCGCGCACCACCTCGGGTGTTGCTCCCTTCAATGAGTTTGCTGATCAACGTTCACGAATCGCGATTATTCTGGGCGGTTGCGCACATTGCTTCTTGGCAGTTCTGCTTCTGTCAGGCATTGCCCGCCCAACAAACCGGCGTCCTCAAGGAACTCGTTTTCGAGGAAATTGCCCGAGACCTCCTTCGCCCGGTCGGGATCACGCATGCTGGCGACGGCTCGGGGCGGCTGTTCATCAATCTCCAGGACGGCTCGATTCGGATCCACGATGGCACGCGCTTGCTCCAGAAGCCATTCCTTGACATAACGCCGCGCGTTGGCTGCTGCGGGGAGCGCGGCTTGCTGGGCGTTGCGTTTCATCCGGACTACGCCGCCAACGGCTTCTTTTTCGTCAATTACACGGACAGCTCGGACGGGTTCGGCAAAACCGTGATCTCGCGTTTCAGTGTCTCTCGCGATGATCCGGATGTGGCCGACCCAAACTCCGAGAAGGTCTTGCTGACGTTGGAGCAACCCCACGGCACGCACAACGCGGGGCAGCTTCAATTCGGTTCCGACGGCTACCTCTACATAGCGACCGGCGACGGAGGCTCCCCAAACGAGCGGGGCGAGCGGGCGGAGAGGCTGGACAACTTGTTCGGGAAGATCCTGCGAATTGACGTGGATACGGGCGATCCTTATGCCATTCCGCCATCCAACCCTTTCGTTGGCCGGGAGGGGGCTCGGGAGGAAATATGGGCCTACGGTCTTCGCAACCCCTGGCGCTTCAGCTTTGACCGCGCGACCGGCGACCTGTTCATCGGGGATGTCGGAGCGAACCGCTTCGAGGAAATCAATTTCCAGACGGCGGCCAGCTCAGGCGGCGAAAACTACGGCTGGCCGATGGTCGAGGCAGTGGATTGCCCCCTATTCCCAGAGGCCTGCCTCGATGAGTCGCTCACAAGGCCGATTCGATACCACCGTCATGACTTAGGCTGCGCCGTGATAGGCGGCTATCGCTACCGGGGTGTTGAGGTTCCGCGGCTCGCCGGGGTCTATGTTTACGGAGACCACTGCGGTGGCAGGCTGTTCGCGGCTGGCCAGGTGGAGGGCGGCTGGAAGGAGCTGGACCGTCGCGTCACTGCGTTCGACTTTACTAGTTTCGGCGAGGACGAAGCCGGCGAACTCTATTTCGCGGAGTCGCACGAAGGCCGTGTCTATCGGGTTGTCACCGACCGCGTCTCCCCGGCGGTTTCCTCCTACTACCCGCTGAGCGCGGTCGCGGGCGGGGCGAGTCTGGAGCTGTCCGTCGTGGGGACGAACTTCGTACCGGGGCTGGAAGTTCACTGGAACTCGAATCCGCGCCCGACGAACTTCATTGACAACCAGCACCTTCGAGTGACGATCTTCGCCCGCGACCTGGTAGCGGAAGGGACCGCGGAGATCAAAGTCGTCAACCCCCGCCTGCTGGGAGGAACGGCTCCTGTCTTCGAGTTTCCCGTGCGTGCGGCGCCCGCCACCGCGCCGGCCGTCAACTCAGCCGGTGTCGTGAACGCGGCAAGCTTTACCGGCGGGACGGCCGTGGCGCCGGGGATGATCGCCTCGGTCTTCGGCACGGGATTGGCGCTGGACACGGAATCGACTCCCGGCCAGCCGCTGCCGAGCATGCTAGGAGGCGCGACGGTCTTTTTGAACGGGCTGCGCGCCCCGATGTTCTTTGCTTCGCCGCGCCAGCTCAATGTACAGATTCCTTGGGATTTGCGAAGCGGCAGCCCAGCGAGCTTGACTGTCCGCATCGGACCGCATATCAGTGAGCCGGTGGCGGTTCCGGTCTCTGGATTTAGCCCCGGACTGTTTACCACTGGATCGAGCGGTGCCGGGCAGGGGGCGATACTGATCTCGGGTTCCGGCGCGCTGGCGGCTCCGGCGGGGGCCTCGCCGAATTCCCGCCCGGCGCGAAAGGGGGAGTTCCTCGAGATGTTCGCTAACGGCCTGGGCCGTGTAACGGGTGCCCCGGCGAGCGGTGAGGCGGCTGTTTCGAACCCGCTTTCGGAGACCACGGCCAGCCCCGAGGTTTCGATCGGCGGCGCCGCCGCGGACGTCCTGTTTGCCGGTTTGGCTCCGGGCTTCATCGGTCTCTACCAAGTTAATGTGCGGGTGCCCGCCGGCGCTCCCAGCGGTAGTGCCGTGGGGGTCTCGCTCAGGATTGGCGGCGCCGAATCGAATGTGGTGACAATCGCGGTTGAATAGAACTTGGCGTTGTCAGGGAAAATCGGGGAATGGCAGATCGGGAAATCGAAGACCGGGGAATGGAAGATCGAATCTACAGCATCATCGGCGAGGAGGGCTTTGAGCGGCTCATCTCGGGTTTCTATAGTCAGGTTCCGACCGACGATATTCTGGGCCCGATGTATCCAGCGGAAGACCTGGCGGGCGCGGAACAACGGCTTCGCGATTTCTTGGTTGGGCGATTCGGCGGACCCATGCGCTATATCGAGCAGCGCGGGCATCCCCGGCTGCGAAGGCGGCACGCGCCGTTTGCGATCGACCAGCGCGCCCGGGACCGCTGGATGAAGCTCATGGAGGGGGCCCTGAAAGAAGCCAACTTTCCGCCTGAGGTCAGCGAGTATTTGCGTGCCTTCTTCGAGCACACCTCAACTTTCATGATCAACCGCCAGCCCCGGATTTGAACCAGCGGGCGGGTTTGAGGCGAGAATGGGTAGCGTCCTGCTCGAAGCGGTCCGGGTGAGTGAGTACAATGGGGCCATGATCAAGACTTTACTCTGCATTCTGGCGCTATTGGCCGGCGCTGCTTCCGCCGCCGAGATCAAAGTGGGCATCATTGGGCTGGACACATCACACGCCCCCGCGTTCACGAGGATTCTCAATGACTCTTCCAGCCCGGACCATGTGCCCGGCGCAAAGGTCATCGCCGCTTATCCGGGGGGCAGCCCCGACATCGCCTCCAGCCGTGAGCGGTTGGGCAAATACACGAATCAATTGCGGGACGAATTCGGCGTGGAAATCGTCGATGACATTCCAACTCTCTGCTCGAAAGTCGACGTCGTGTTGCTGGAGAGCGTTGACGGCCGCAAGCATTTGGAGCAAGTGAAGCCTGTTTTCGAGGCGGGTCTGCCGGTATTCATCGACAAGCCGCTGGCCGCCTCGCTCGAAGACGCGCGAGAGATCGCCCGCCTCGGCAAAAAGCACGGCGTGCCCTGGTGGAGCGCGTCGAGCGTGCGCTACGACTCCGCTGCCGAAAAAGTGAGACTTCCCGCGCCTCACGGCGCGATCACCTGGGGGCCGGCGCCGATTGAGCCGACTCATCACCTTGATCTTTCCTGGTATGGAATCCACCCGGTCGAGCTGCTCTTCAGCCTGATGGGAACTGGGTGCCAGTCGGTGACCCGGACCTACACCGAAGGCGGCGGCGTGATCGTGGGGACCTGGAAAGGCGGCCGCCTGGGAACGGTGCGAACGATCCGCGACGGCAAACGCGGATATGGCGCGGTTGTTTATGGAGACAAACAGATCAAGATCACCGGCCTGGCCGGAGGGGCTTATGCGCCGTTGATGCGAGCCGTCGTCAAGTTCTTCCAGACGCGGGTCCCGCCGGTGCCGAATGAGGAAACGCTCGAGATCTTCGCTTTCATGGACGCCGCGCTTCGCAGCAAACAGAACGGCGGGGAGCCGGCGAAACTGCGGTAGGACTTCTTGTCCCCTTGATCCCAAAAACGTTGACGCGCGATGGAAGCTTGTGTGGATCATAAGATCGTCATCACCTCGGACCGTTCCAACGCCAAGCCCCACTTCGAAGTCGTTGCCGAGTGTCCTCACACTCGCGCACGGGCCGGCTTGCTGCATACCCCGCATGGCACGATCGAAACGCCGGTCTTCATGCCGGTGGGAACGCAAGGAACCGTCAAAGGCCTCACCCAGAAGATGCTCGGCGAGGAGCTGGGCGCGCGGATCATTCTCGCCAATACCTACCACCTGTATTTACGTCCTGGACACGAAACAATCGCCAAACTCGGCGGACTGCACTGTTTCATCAATTGGCCGGGCGCCATCCTGACTGACTCTGGCGGCTTCCAGGTTTTCAGTCTCAGCTCACTTCGCAAGATCACCGACGACGGTGTCGTTTTTCGCTCCCACTTGGACGGATCCGAACACGCCTTCACGCCGGAGTCGGCAGTCGAGGTTCAGCGAGCGCTCGGGAGCGACATCATGATGGTGTTGGATGAGTGTACGGAATATCCCGTCAGTCACGAGCATGCGCGAGCTTCGATGCAGCGGACCATCCTGTGGGCCGGACGCGGGATGGCGCATTGGGCTCGAATCAGCGGGTGTGAGACGAGTGCGCGGTGTGAGACGAGCGCGAAGGATTCGGTTCGTGCAACTCAGCCGCCGGCTGGAGAGCCCGCGCCAGTGCTGTTTCCGATCGTTCAGGGTTCGACGTTCGGCGACTTGCGCCGCGAATGCGCCCGGCGTCTGTGTGAACTCGATGCCCCTGGATACGCGATAGGCGGCCTGTCGGTTGGGGAGCCACGCCCGCTGAGCCTGGAGATGGTTGAGGCCACCGAGGACATCCTGCCGCGCGGCCGGCCCCGCTATGTGATGGGCGTGGGAATGCTGGATGAGCTGGGTGAATACGTCGCCCGCGGCGTCGACATGATGGACTGCGTTCTGCCGACCCGCAATGCGCGCAATGGGTACTTCTTTACGTCCGGAGGCCGGATCATCATCAAGCACAGCCGCTGGTCGGATGATCCCCGGCCGATCGACCAAAACTGCTCCTGCTACACTTGCCGGAACTACTCACGAGCGTACCTGCGGCATCTATTTTTGGCCCGGGAGATGCTTTTTGGCACTTTGGCCACTTTTCATAATTTGGCGATATACCTTGACAGGCTGCGGCGGATTCGCGAAGCTATACTCATTGGACAGTTGCCTGCTTACTTAGCTCGCATTCGCTCTGACACCGCTCAGAGCGAGTAGCCATTCTCGCTCCTGGGCAGGCCGAAAGATCCTTAGGCCGAAAGTCCCCTGGAAATCCATGGCTGGCTGGAACCATAAGCTGGTCTGCGTGAAATCCCTGGGTTTGCGGTAAACGGATTTGCGGCAAATACGGATACGCAACGAACGATGTGGATAGGGTTGTCGAACTTCGATGGGCTGGCCGGCGGAGCCCCATGGGCTTTCCTGCTGCAAGCCACCAGTCCCCTCCAGAACCCGCTGGTCCCCATCATCATGATGGTGGTGATCTTCTACCTGGTGCTGTTCTTGCCCATGCGCAGGAAGCAGCGCAAACTGGACGCGATGCTGCAGAATTTGAAGAACGGCGACAAGGTGGTAACAAACGGCGGAGTCATCGGAACCCTGGTTGCGCTTGGCGACGACAATACGGTCACGTTGCGCGTGAAACCCGACAACGTCAAGCTGCAGTTCTCCCGCAACGCCGTGACGGGCTTGGCCAATGAGTCACCCAAGGAGAAGAAATAGGAGCGCGCGCTCGTCCACGCTGTTTTCTCAGGAGAACCCGTAAGGTCCCATGACAAGCAAGCTTTGGCAAAAACTGGCTTTGGTCGTCGCCATCATTTTGGTGTGCCTTTACGGAGTGATCGGCATTCCGACGTCCTTCGATGAGTTGAAGCAAAACGTCGCGGACAACATCCCCCTCGGCCTCGACCTCAAGGGCGGAACACACTTGATCCTGCAGGTTCAGGTACAGGATGCGATTCGGGCGGAGGCCGACCAAGTGATCGCGCGGCTCCGCGATGATCTCAATAATCAAGGTATTCTGTTCGACTCGATCGAACGCAACGACCCACAGACCATCGAAGAGGCCGACTCCATCGCCCTGACCGTTTCGGGAGTACCGACGGAGAGTAGCGGCGATTTTCGTTCGACGATCGACGAAGTCTTCATTGAGTGGCTGCACGCTTCCGTGGATTCGACCACCTATAAGCTCACCATGCGGCCCGCGATGTTGGCCGCGATCAAGGGCAATACGGTGACGCAGGCGATCACCACCATCGAAAACCGCGTGAACGGCCTTGGTCTGACTGAGCCGGTTATCCAGCAGCATGGCCGGGCTGACGCGGAGTATGAGATCTTGGTCCAGTTGCCGGGCCTCAGTGATCCGGGCCGAGTGATGGAAATCCTCCAGATGACGGCGCTGCTCGAAATCCAGGAGGTTTTGGACGGCCCCTTTATGAGCCGCGAGCAGGCGCTGAGCAACAGCGGCGGAATCCTGCCGCCGAATAGCGAAATCCTGAGTGAGCGGACCAGGAGTACCGGCGGCCAGTCCCTGCGGCAGTGGTACATTTTGACGCGGACGCCAGTGGTTACCGGCCGCGACCTCAGGAATGCGTCCGCGGGCCGCGACCCCCAAACGAATCAGTGGGAAGCACGTTTCAGCTTGTCGCGCGAAGCCGGTTTTCGCTTCGGCGACTTCACGCAAGCGCGGATAGGGCAGGGAAGACTGTCGGTCGTCCTCGACAACCGTATCGTGAACGTTGCTACGATCCAAGACCGGATTGAGGATGAGGGCCGCATCATGGGCCTCAGCCAGCAGGAGGCCACGGACCTGGCGCTGGTTTTGCGGGCGGGGTCGCTCCCGGCGAGCGTGGAGTTTCTGGAGCAACGAACCGTTGGAGCATCACTCGGCGCGGACTCGATCCAGCAGGGCGTTCGCAGCTCGCTGCTGGGCATGGCGCTTGTCGTGATCTTGATGGTGGTCTACTATCGTAAATCCGGCATCAATGCGGTTGTGGCGCTGCTGCTCAATCTGCTCATTCTGATAGCGGTCTTGAGTTACTTCGGCCTTGTACTCACCTTGCCCGGGATTGCCGGAATTATCTTGACGATCGGCATGGCAGTCGATGCCAATGTGCTGATCTTTGAGCGAATTCGGGAAGAGCTGAGAGCCGGCAAAGCTGTCATCGCGGCGCTGAACGCCGGTTTCGGGAAAGCGTTCTTGACGATCATCGATACGAACTTAACGACGATCATCGCGGCCGCTTTTCTTTTTGCTTTCGGGCGCGGGCCGATTCGGGGCTTTGCAGTCACGCTGGCCGTCGGTCTGCTGGCGAATCTTTTCACGTCCATTTTCGTTTCACGGCTTATTTTTGATTTCACGTTCTCGGGGAAACAGAAGGTGCGGGAACTGAGCATCTAGCCTCAGCGGCCGCTCAGCAGGGAAAAACCCTGTTCGCCGCGGGGAACTTTTGGGATGTCGTCGGTGTCTAGAGCATCGATGACCAATTGTCGTCGATGGAACTATTCAAACTCACTGATATCGACTTTCTCGGTCGTCGCAAGTATTTTTTCGGTCTGTCTCTCGTACTGGCCCTAGTGGGGCTGGCAAGCGTCCTGGCCAAGGGCGGCCTCAAAATGGGTATTGACTTCAAGGGAGGAACGCTGGTTTACGTGAAGTTCGCCGAAGCTCCGGACGTCAACCGTATCCGGGCGGCGCTGACGGAGAAAGGTTTGGCCGTCTCCACCCTGCAGCCCTTTACTGAGATTGGCGGCAGCCACGAGCTGAAGATCGATCTTGATCTGTCGGGCGAGGAAGAGGAGTTGGCGAACGGCAGATTGCGGATCATGGAGACGCTTAGCTCCATCTACCCCGGTGAGGCGGACAAGTTCGATTTCAATACGGCGGGCGTCGACGCTCTTTCAGAGCGCTTGCAGCAGAACGACAAAGTGGCCGGGCTGGGACTGACGAGCGAGGAACTGCGTGAGACGGCTCAAGCCCTGATTGCCTTTCGGGACGAGCCGCCGCATTCCGGGCTCCTAAAAGATTTTTCAGAATTGACTTCCGTTCCGGGGGTGAATCCTGATATTATAACTGCGCTCCAGCAGGATGCTTACGCTGGGGCGTACGCGATTCGCAGTGTCAGCGTGGTCGGTCCAAAGATTGGAGCGGACCTTCAAGACCAAGCCCGCAACGCAACTTTGGCGGCGCTGGCGGGGATGCTCCTCTACATCGCGTTTCGTTTTGAATGGATCTACGGGGTAGCAGCCGTCGCGGCGGTATTTCACGACGTGTTTATCACTCTGGGGTTCTTTTCCCTGTTTGACAGGGAGATGGAGTTGCCGGTCATTGCGGGGTTGCTTACACTGGTCGGGTATTCGATGAACGACTCGATCGTTATTTTCGACCGGGTCCGCGAGAATCTGAAGCTGACACGGCGTCAGCCGCTGGAGAGATTATTGAACCTCAGCATCAACCAGACTCTGGCTCGTACGGTGCTGACTTCGGGGCTTACGCTGGTCGCGGTTTTGTCTTTGTTCCTGTTTGGCGGAGAAGTTCTGCGGGGATTTTCCTTTGCCCTGGTTGTGGGAGTGATCGTGGGAACGTACTCGTCGGTTTTCATCGCCAGCCCAATTCTGCTATGGTGGCAAGGACTCGTTGCCGCTCGCTCGGGCCGGGGACGACGGACTCGCTGAAGGGCTCCGGCGCGAACGCAGGACGGGAAGGCGAGGACGCTGCCGTAACCCGGCGGCGAGTATTGGAAGGGAGGGTGTGAATCATGTTCGAACAAAGTCTGATGGAAACGGCGATAGGAAAGACTAAAACTTCGTGGGCGGTGCTGGCATCGTTCGCTCTCCAGATGTTGCTGGTGGGCGTGGCGATTCTCATCCCCTTGCTGAATTATGCCGGCCTGCCGGCGACGGAGCTGATGACGTTTTTGGTGGCGCCCCCGCCGCCCCCGCCGCCCCCGCCGCCGCCGGTGACCGTCAAAGTGAAGGTTATACCGCGCGAGTTTGATGCGGGTAAACTAGTCCAGCCGGTCGACATTCCTGAAGACGTTGCGATCTTTGAAGAGGCGGCGGCACCCGTTGCCAGCATCGCGGGTGTGGTTGGCGGCGTTCCCGGAGGCGCATTCGGCGGTTCTTTGGGAGGCGTGATTGGCGGCATTATTTCGAGCACGCCCATGGTAGCGCCGCCGCCGCCGCCGCCGGTGAAGAAGAAACCACCGCCGCCGCCTAAGCGGATCCGAGTCGGCGGCTCGGTGCAGAGGGCGAACCTGATTCGTCAGGTGCGGCCCGTCTATCCCCCGCTGGCTCGCCAGGCCAGGATTCAGGGCACTGTCAAGCTGACCGCCATCATCGCCAAGGACGGAACCATCCAGAAACTGGAAGTTCTCGGCGGTCATCCGCTGCTGATTCCTGCTGCCTTGTCGGCGGTAAAGCAGTGGCGCTACAGACCCACCCTGCTCAATGGGCAGCCGGTGGAAGTTGTGACCCAGGTCGACGTCAACTTTACGCTTAGCGGGTAAGCGGGCGCGGTCTCGGGAGATTTTTTGCAGCGTGGTTTGGTCGAGCACCAAGCCGTAAGCGCTGTGTTTTTAGATTCGAGGAATAGGAGGAAGGATTTATGCTTACGCAGTTTTCACTTTGGGGTATGTTACTCCTGCAACAAGAGATCGGTTTCGACATGATCTCGATGTGGAACCAGATGGGCCTTGCCGCTCGATTGGTAGTAGTCATCTTGTTCCTGATGTCGGCTTGGTCGATCGGTGTGATGATTGACCGCTACATCGCTTTCAATGGCGCAAGGAAGCAGTCACGCGCGTTCGCGCCGGCAGTGGCCGGGGCCCTGCGTGACGGCAAGCTCGATGAGGCGGTGAAACTCGCCGACCGGCACAAGAAGAGCCACTTGGCCAAAGTGGTTGTTGCGGGTCTCCAAGAGTTCAAGGCTCACGAGATGAGCACCGAAATTCCAGGAGAATTGATCGAGTCGTCCCAGCGGGCTCTTGAACGCGCCCACGCCATTGTCAACGCCGAGCTTGCGCGCGGCCTTAGCGGCCTGGCTACGATCGGCTCGACCGCGCCGTTCGTCGGCTTGTTCGGCACCGTCGTCGGTATCATCAACGCCTTCCAGGGAATCTCGACGGAAAAGTCGACGGGCCTGGGCGCTGTGGCGGGCGGCATCTCCGAAGCGCTGGTCGCGACGGCGATCGGTTTGTTTGTCGCCATTCCTGCCGTCTGGATGTACAACTACTTCAACTCCAAAGTGGCGGGCTTCAACGTCGAGATGGACAACGCCAGCTCAGAGTTGATCGACTATTTCTTGAAGAAGACCCAAAAGGCTGCCGCGAAGTAGCTTTGGCGATTGGAAATCGATTTCGGCGCCGGGGGACGCTCCCCGGCGGCCGGCTTCGGTTGAACAGGAGTAAGTAATGATAAAGATGAAGAAATCAAAAGGCGCGGCCGTAATCAACGCGATCAACGTCACGCCGATGGTGGACGTGATGCTGGTCTTGCTGATCATTTTCATGGTCATTACGCCCATGCTCAGCAAAGGTGTCAGTGTGGATATGGTCAAGACCCGCAACCCGATCGCGATGGACGACGCGGATAAGGAAGATGCGCTGGTGGTCGCGATCACCCGCGATGGCAAAGTGTTCCTGGGGCGAGGGCAGATCGAGCCGCAAGATCTGGCTACCGAAGTTGGGGACGTAATTACCGAAAGGCTGGACAAGACAGTCTACATCAAGAGTGACGCCCGCGCCAAATACCGAAAGGTGGTCGACGTGGTAAACATTCTTCGCGGCACGGGCGTGGATCAAGTGGGGCTGTTGACCGAAAAATTGGGTCAAAGCGGCATGGTTACTATGGAATAATACCCGCGGGAAACGAAGACAGCCCATCAAAACAACAACAAGGGAGGAAACCGCAAATGTCAATGGAAATTGGAGGGGGTGACGAAGGCGCGATAGTTGATATCAATATGACGCCGATGATCGATGTCCTTCTGGTTCTGCTTATTATTTTTATGGTGATCACCCCGCTGACGCCCAAGGGATTGGAAGCGTTAGTGCCTCTGCCGAACGAGAACGAGGCAGAGCAAGTGGAAACGAACATTCGTACGATCGTAGTTTCCGTGAATGCGAACAAGAGCATCATGATCAATCGGGATCCGGTTTCGTTTGATGTCCTTGAGGAGCGCTTGCGTAATATTTTTAAGACTCGCGCGGAACGCGTGATGTTTGTGCGGGGCGCGCCGAGCCTCGACTTCCGCGAAGTCGCCGAGGTGATCGATATCGGCAAGGGCGCCGGAGTCGACAGGATCGGGTTGCTTACCGAAGAGATTGAAGATAGCTTTTGACCGAAAAATCGAACGGCGGCTAGCGGCCGCCCAGACGGGCGTATCCAGCCCGGCAATGTAGCAAACGGAGTGAAAGAATGCCCAAAACAAGAATGTGCCTTTCTGTTGCCACTTTGGCGGTGGCGCTATTTTCACTGGGGTGTGGCAAGCAAATTTCCCAGTTGAGGGCGAGAAACGCGCTGAACAAGGGCGTGTCCTCCTTCGGCCGGGCGAACTTTGGTTTCGCGGTCGAGCATTTCAAAGAAGCGATCGCCGAAGATCCGGAATTGATCGACGCCCGTCAATACCTAGCGAGTGCTTACATGAGTCAATACATTCCCGGGGCGGAATCCGAGGACAACCTTGAGCTCGCCCGCCAAGCTCTCCAGGGTTTTCAGGACGTGCTTGATCACAATCCAACAGAGCCTCAAGCCATCTTGGCAATATCCAGCATGGGTTCTCTCTACTTCAATATGACGGAGTTCGATAAGTCACTCGAATGGTATGACAAGTTGCTCGCGATGGACCCGGAAAATCTTCCGGCCCTCTACACGAAGGGTGTCATCGCCTGGACCCAAACCTATGTGCCTCGTCTTGAGGTTCGAGCGATGCTGGGGATGAAGCCGGAAGATCCTGGGCCGATCAAGGAGGACGAAGCCAAGACTGAACTGGCGGAAATGAACCTGCCGATCATTGAAGACGGGATTAAATGCCTGCAAACCGCCATAGAGATCGACCCGGATTATGATGACGCCATGGCGTATCTGAATCTGCTCTACCGCGAGCGGGCCGATATTTCCGAGACAAAAGAAGAGTACGACGAGTACAGTGCCAAAGCTGACGACTGGGTGCAGCAAACTCTTGACACCAAGAAGCGCAAAGCCGAAGCGAGCACGAGAGAACTGTTCCAAGAGGGGCAGTAAACCTTCACAGACTTTATAATGACCCTGAGGGTCCGGGTGGAACCAAGCCCCCCCGGATTCTCGGGGTTTTTGTTTTCCACTTCCAACCAGTCGGTGCTTGCAGAGCTCCATGGCAGCGGACCCAGCGACGACACCCTACCCCGCCAATCATCCGATCCTGCTCCGTTTTAAGGGCTTAGAAGAAAAAATCCAGCAGCAACGGCCAACCGAGGATCTGACGCTGTTGCGGGATTCGTTTGATTTCGCGGCCGCCCAGCACAGCCATCAAAAGCGAAAATCCGGCGAGCCTTATCTGATTCACCCAGTCGAAGTCGCCCATCTGCTCGCGGACATGCGGCTGGATTCCGTCTGCATTTCTACAGGGCTGCTTCACGATGTAGTCGAAGACACGAGGGTCGGCATTGCGGAGATCAAGCGCCGGTTCGGCCCCGAAGTCGCCCGCTGTGTCCAAGGCGTCACCAAGCTGAGCCGCCTCAAGTTCTATTCCGCGGAAGCCCGTCAAGCGGAAGGTTTCCGCAAGATGATGCTGGCGATGATCGACGACATCCGCGTCATTCTCGTCAAGCTTGCCGACCGCCTGCACAACATGCGGACCCTGCAGCATCTCGATCCCCCCAGGCAGCAGCGAATTGCACTCGAGACGCTCGAAATCTACGCGCCGATCGCTTTGCGCCTGGGAATGGGCCGTATTCGCGGGGAGCTGGAAGACCTCGCCTTCTGCTACCTCGAACCTCATGCTTACCGCGAGATCACAGAGGCGATCGAGTCCAGGCGGGTAGCCAGCGAGGACTTTTTGGCGCGGACCAGGCACACGCTCGTGCAAAAGCTGGAAGAAGCCGATTTGCCCGCCAGTATCGAAGGGCGGATTAAGAGGCCCTATTCGATCTACCAGAAGCTGCAGCGGCAGCAGATCACGATTGAGCAGGTCTATGACCTGCTCGCGCTGCGCGTCATCACCGACAGTGAGAAGAACTGTTACGGCGCCCTCGGTGTGATTCACTCGCTGTGGCGGCCCGTGCCCGGCAGGTTCAAGGATTTTGTCGCGTCGCCCCGGCCTAACCTCTATCAGTCACTCCATACTTCCGTGATTGGCGAGCAAGGCCAGAGTTTCGAGGTCCAGATTCGCAGCGAAGAGATGCACCGCATGGCGGAACAGGGAATCTGCGCGCACTGGAAATATAAGGAGGGCAGAGTAGGCGCCGACGATGTAGAAGACACCCGGATGGCCTGGCTGCGACAGCTCGTCGAGTGGCAAAGGGATATGAAGGATCCCGGCGATTTCCTCTCGACACTGAAAATCGATCTCTACCCCGAAGAGGTTTATGTATTTACACCGGGCGGCAAGCTGATCACTCTGCCCCGCGAAGCGACACCGGTTGATTTTGCGTACTCCATTCACACCGAAGTGGGACACACTTGCGTCGGGGCCAAAGCCAACGGCCGTATCGTCCCGCTGACCTGCCAACTGTCCAACGGTGACATTATTGAAATCACTACACAGCGGAACCACACGCCGAGCCGGGACTGGCTGGCAACCGTTAAGACCTCGCGTGCCCGCAACAAGATCAAACACTGGCTCAACACCCAGCAGCGCGAAAAGGCGGAGCAAATCGGGCTCAAGCTGCTCGAAAAGGAAGCGCGCCGGTTGCACGCTTCCGTGAAGCGGATAACCGGAAAAGCTCTGGAGGAAGTTTGCAAGGAATATGGCTGCGCGCAGCCGGCGGACCTCTATGCGGCCCTCGGCTACGGCAAATATTCCGCGCGGCACATTGCTTCGAAACTGCTGCCTCAGCCCGAAAAACCGGCCGCCGCGCACGGCGTTTCCGAACCCAGCCGCGCCGGCGCCACGCCCGAGACCGGGCAAGCGGCTTCTTCCGGCCAGGCAGTTCTGACGGTGAAGGGCATCGACGACATTTTGGTTTATCGCGCCCGCTGCTGCAACCCGATCAAGGGGGAGGCGATCGTCGGCTATGTCACGCGCGGCAAGGGCGTGGCTGTTCATTCCAGCAGCTGCTCGAATGTTCAGAACTTGATGTACGAGGCCGAGCGCCGGATGGAAGTCGAATGGGCCGAAGCTCAAGACGTCTCTTACGGGACGAAACTGGTTATCTCCGTAGGGGACCGTCCGGGCATTCTGGCCGATCTGACCGCGATTGTCTCGGAGGAAGGGGTCAACATTTCCAGTCTCGAGAGCAGTGTCAAGAAGGAGAAAAGCGAGCTGGCGGTCGTCGAGATGAGTGTCGATCTCAAGGATGTCAAACAGCTCGATCGCCTCATCACGGCTATGAAGGGCATTGCCGGAGTTCGCGGCGTCAAGCGCAGCCGCCGGGGATAGGTCTTTCGAGCCGCGACCGTGAGGGAGCGGTAGTCACGCCATCTTTCCTAGTCCACCGACAGCGCCCCCCAAACCAAGACTGCCTTGTGGACCTGGTATTCAGGCAGGTTGCCGGCGCTGACCCGGCTCCCTCGCCACCCGATGAGAAATGCGGGCTAGAACGACGGGGTCAGGCCAACCGAAACAACCGCTTGCTTACGCGCGCGGCTCTTCGTTGAGCCCTGTCACTTCCTCTTCATCTGTTTCAACCGTTTCATCACGTCGTTGGCCCCGCGGCCGAAGTAGTCGTGCAATGTCAGATACTCGGCGTAGAGCTTGCTGTAAACGGCCTGCGCGCCCGGGTTGGGACTGTAGCTGTTTTCCCGCAGGCCTGCCATCGAACGGATGGCGGCGCCGAAATCCCGGTAGTAACCGCCGGCGACTGCTCCATGGATGGCCGCTCCGAGTCCCGAAGCCTGAAAAGAGCGGGGCAGAAGAATCCGGCGCCCGGTCACATCGGCGAAGATTTGCATTACCAGCGGACTCTTTTCCGCCAGGCTGCCGCAGGCGACGATATCGCGAATCGGCACTCCTTGGTCTTCAAAAGCGTCAATCACGACGCGGGTTCCGAACGCCGTGGATTCGATCAAAGCCCGGTAAATCTCCTCCGGACGCGTCGTCAGGGTCAAGCCGGCGATCACGCCGCTCAGCTCCGCGTCCATCAGCACAGACCTGCTTCCGTTCCACCAATCTAGTGCGACAAGGCCGCTTTGGCCCGCCTCCAGCGCCGCCGCCTTTGCGGTGAGCCAGTCTTCGGGAGCCATGTTGCGCTCGGCTGCCTCGCGTCCGGTCTCCGCCGTCAGACCAGTCTTGAAGAACCATCCATAGATGTCTCCAACGGCCGCTTGCCCGGCTTCATAACCCCAAAATCCCGGAATGATTCCATCTTCAACGAGACCGCCACATCCCTCGACGATTTTCTTTTCATCGCCCAACAACATGTGGCACAGCGAAGTACCCATGATGATCGCCAGTCGCCCCGATTGCGACATGCTGCACGCCGGACCAGCGGCGTGGGCGTCGATAATCGATGCGGCAACGGGTGTTCCGGCGGCCAAGCCGGTCGCCTCCGCCATCTCCGCCGTAAGCAAACCGGCTCTGCCTCCGAGGGGCACGAGCGGCCCTCCGGCCTTCTCGGCGATGACATTTTCCAAGCCCGGATGCAGCGCTTTGAAGAAATCGGGGGACGGCCAGCCTTCCCCCTTGATCCACATGCCCTTGTAGCCCGCGGCGCATTCGGAACGGGTCTCCTCCCCGGTCAGCCGCCACACAAGCCAGTCTCCGGCCTCGATGAACCGATCCGCCGCGGCGTAGACCTCGGGCGCCTTCTCGAGCGTCTCGAGCACCTTCGAAAAAAACCATTCCGAAGAATAACCGCCGCCGTAAAGCTCCACAAACGCCTCACCACGCTCACCGGCGACTTCGTTGATGCGCGTAGCCTGCGGTTGAGCGGCGTGATGTTTCCAAAGCTTGACCCAGGCGTGGGGATTGCCGGCGAACTCAGGCAGCGACGGCAGTGGCGTGCCGTCCTGCTTGCAGGGCATCACCGTGCAGGAAGTGAAATCCACCCCAATGCCGCCAACGGAGGGTCCTTCGACGTTCGACGATCTAAGAACCTCGGGAATCCCCTCGGTAAGCACCTTCAGGTAATCCGCGGCGTCTTGCAAAGCGAAGTCGGGACCGAGCGGCGTTCCGTCGGGAAGTCGCCGATCCATCACACCGTTGGAGTAGGGCACGACCTTCCAAGCGATCTCTTCCCCATTGCCGGCATTGACGAGCATGACTCGGCCGGACTCAGTACCATAGTCAATTCCAAGGACGTACATCGAACTGGGCATAGTACGGCACGATAGTCGAATCGGAGAACGATTGTCAAAACCTCCGCGGCCGGCAGCCGGGGGTCCGCGTGAAAAGACGACTGAATAACCGCTACACTGGTTTCAGACTGCGGTTGCAAGCTGGACGAGAAAGAGAAACGGAGCCTCAATGCGAATCGGAATCATCGGATCGGGAAACGTCGGCGGAACACTGGGGCGGCGTTGGGCCGAGAGGGGACACGAAATTATGTTTGGAAGCCGAGACCCCTCCTCGAATAAAATGCAGAGCCTGCTTGAGCAAATCAACGGGAAGGCCAAAGCGGGGGCCCTAAGCGACGCCGCGGTCTATGGGGAGGTCCTCGTGCTTGCCACACCATGGCCGGCTACGGAACGCACGCTGAGCGACCTCGGGGACTTGTCCGGGAAAATCATCTTCGATTGCACCAACCCGCTCAAGCCGGATTTTTCGCTGGACGTCGGTCACTCCACCTCGGGAGCCGAACAGGTCGCGTCGTGGGCTGATGGCGCTCGCATCGTCAAGGTCTTCAACACGACGGGATACGGCAATATAGCCGATCCTAGTTACGACGGCCAAAAAGCTACGATGTTCTTCGCGGGTGATGATCACGTTGCTAAATCCAAGGCAGCCCGGCTAGAGCAAATTCAGAGCTCTCATAGTCCATAGCCGCAGTGGCGGAAGCAAGCTTGAACGTGGTGCGGAGCAACGGTGGCGAGGGCGTCGGTGAGGCCTTGTTCGAGGGCGGAAAGCGTGCGGGCTTGGGCAGCCCGCAGGTGTTGCTTGATCTGGGCCCAGCACTGTTCGATGGGGTTGAAGTCGGGTGAGTAGGGCGGCAAGTAGAGCAACTCAGCGCCGCGTGATTCGATCTGCTCGCGCACCCCGGCGACCTTGTGCGCCGCCAGATTGTCCATCACCACGACATCGCCGGGTTGGAGTTGCGGAGCCAACACCCGCTCCAGATAAGTGAGGAAGATCTCGCTGTCGGTCGCCGCCTCGATGCTCATCGCGGCCAGCCATCCGGAAGACCGAATCGCCCCCAAGATGCTGAGTGTTCGCCAATGCCCCGCAGGCACGCCTTGGCGCACACGGCGGCCCCCAAGAGCACGTCCGCAGCGGCGGGTCATGCTGGTGGTGATGCCGCTTTCGTCCAGGAAAATCAACCGATCCGGGTCGATCCGGCTCACCTGTTCACGCCAGAGCGCGCGACGCCGCGCGACGGCGGCGACATCCTGCTCGGCGGCGTAGACCGACTTTTTTTTAAGCGCAGCCCCATCTCGCGCAACACACTCCACAGCCGTCCGATACTGGCCTTCAACCCCAATTCGCCGCGCAGCCGCGACTGCAACTGCTGCAAGGTCAGATCCGGCTGCTCCTCGATCCACTCATACAGCCGCCGCCGTATTTCGTCGCTGAACTTGCTGCGGGGACCGCGCGGCCCTGACGGTGGCCGCACCCAGCTGCCGCTGCGGTAAAACGCCGCCGACACCTTCCTGGCCCAGCCCTCGCTGACGTGGAACCGCTGGGCCAACGCCGACAGGCTTCCGTCTCCCTGCTGATGCGCCTCGATCAATTTCTGACGCAGATCATCCGAGTAAGCTCTCGCCATCGTCCTTGCGCCGAAGTTTCGCCAGTGCCGTTTATATTATAGTTGAAACTGCTCTAGCCGAGCAAATTGGCTTCGAAGCCGTTGACGCCGGTCCGCTAGTCCACGCGCGGCTTCTCGAGCCGATGGCCGTGCTGTGGATCTATCTAGCTCATGCCCAGGGGATGGGTACCGGTATCGCTTTCCAACTGCTCAGACGCCCGAGAGACTTCGGATCAGAAGAGTAGCGGGACGCGGTCTGAAAAGCCATGACAAGCCTGACGAGGCTTGCTTCCTTGGAGTCAATGGCTTGCGGTCGCCCCGGCAGCCCCTATTGCTAGGAATCGGGGTCCCGGGAAGAATCAGCCGAACCGCAGCGCCCGCGGCACCTACCCTGTCTCAGCGTCAGGGCGGCGAGGACTACGGCGGCAACCAGGACGGCAACTTCCATATGCACCGATCGTAACATGGATGTCTGTCTGCCGCGGATCAAACCTGCGCCCCAGTCTGTCTTGCCGCTGACTGCGTATCTGTATTCGCTTCCTGAGATGGAGAGCCAATTGAACGAGGCGGCCCGGTAACATGTCTGACGGACTGCCACCGGACTCGCCCGCGGAAACGCCAAGTGCGCATGCGGGAACACCTACTCACTGGAGTGCCGGGGCGGGGGACTCGATCGAGCCGCTGCAGGCCGTCTCGGCCTTGGGTGACATGCCGGCCGAAGATTTTCGCCGCTTTGGGCATGAGATCATCGACTGGATCGCCGATGACTGGGAGCATCCAGAGAGGCGCCCTGTCTCACCTGACGTTAAACCAGGGGCACTGGCCGGCGCGCTTCCATCTTCCGGACCCGAGTCAGGCGAGTCGATGGAGCGCATCCTGGCGGACTTCGAGAAGCAAGTCCTGCCTCACGTCACGCACTGGAACCATCCCGGATTCATGGCCTACTTCGCTACCACGGCAAGCGGGCCAGGTGTCCTCGGCGATCTATTGGCATCGGCCTTGAATCCGATCGGCCTGCTTTGGAAGACATGCCCCGCGCTCGTCGAGCTAGAACAGGTCACGCTCCGCTGGCTGGCCGAGTGGATGGGATTGCCGGCGGATTGGTTCGCCATGACGCTCGGCGGGGCCTCGACCGGAACGATCCACGCGGTCATCGCGGCGCGTGAAGCGTCGCTAGCGGCCCATCGAGAGGAATCTCACCGCGGCGACCCCTCCCGGCTGACGCTTTACACTTCCGCGCATGCTAACTCCTCGGTCGAGAAAGCGGTGCTCGCCCTCGGATTAAACCGCGAGCACTGCCGCAAGATCGCTGTCGACGAGGACTTTCGGATGCGTCCCGATAGTCTTGCCCAGGCCATTGACGCTGACCTTGCCTCGGGCCTGCGTCCATTCTGCGTAGTTGCCACGGTCGGCACAACTTCAACGTCGAGCATCGATCCGGTCCCCGCCCTGGCGGACATTTGCGAGCGCCATTCTCTATGGCTGCACGTCGACGCGGCTTATGCCGGATCCGCCGCGATCGTTCCAGAAAAGCGCCATATCTTGGATGGCTGCGAACGAGCGGACTCATTCCTTTTCAATCCCCACAAGTGGTTGTTCGTGCCAATGGAGCTGACTGCGTTCTACTGCCGCCGCCCGGAGGAGCTGCGGGCCGCCCTTTCGCTCGTACCAGAATACTTGCGCGGCGAGGAAGACCCCCGAGCGGTCAATTTCATGGAATATGCCCTGCCACTGGGGCGGCGGTTTCGCGCCCTGAAACTATGGTTCGTCCTGCGTCACTTCGGCCGCGAGGGGCTTGTCGCCAATCTGCGCGAACACATGAGACTGGCTCAACACTTCGCGGCGCTCCTGGACGAGCACCCCGATTTCGTGCTCATGGCGCCGGTCCCCTTTTCTCTCGTCTGCTTCCGGTACCAGCCTTCTGGAGCGGCGGCTTCCGAACTCGATTCGCTCAACCAGCGGCTGCTCGACGCGGTGAATGGGACAGGTGAGTTTTTTTTGTCACACACGAAGCTGAAAGATCGGTTCACCTTGCGGGTGGCGATCGGAAACATCCGCACGACGCAGGCGCACGTCGATCGCCTATGGGAAGTTTTGGCCAGCAATGCCGAGCGCCTCTCGAAGGGTTCGCTGACCCAGCCCTAACACGGTGGAGCTTCGAGCGGCAGATGGGCCGTATTGTCAGTAAGGATTCAGGTTGTCCGCGAGTGCGTTCTGGGGATTCCGCGGAAAGGCCGCAGGTCTCTTGCGAGCCCCACGCTACGGGCGCTCCGACTCGAAGATCCGATCCCTTGGTGAAATTTGACCGGACTTGGCACCCAGGTTTCCGCCTGGGCCGAGCGTGGACTTCCGTCCACGCCTCTGTTGCTGCTTTCCGAGGAGCGGCTACACTTTGCGCTTTCTCGTATCCGCCAGGCTGAACTTCTGGTGCCAGGTGGACTCGGCCCCTCCGCCGTAGCGGTCGATCACGACTTCGACGACATAGGGATTGCCGTCTCTGGTCGCCTTGATGCCGCGCTTGAGCGCCGGCTCCAGTTGGCTGGAAGACGTCACCTGTTCCCCGGCTACGCCCTGACTCTCGGCCAGCTTGACGAAGTCGATATCGGGATCGCCCAAGTACATTCCGGTGTAGTGACCACTGGCCGCCATCTTGCTTTGGTAACGGTAGTAGGCGCCGCGGACGGTCTGGTAGTTGTGGTTGTTCGAGATAACCGTCAACACAGGGATGCTGTAGCGCCTTTGCGTCCAGAAGCCGGAGGCGCTATACATGACCGAGCCGTCGCCGATCGTGCAGACCACCTGGCGGTCCGGGGCGGCCAGCTTGGCGCCGGTCGCCGCGCCGATGCCCCAGCCCAGCGAGTGCCCGGTGTTGTCGATCCACATCTGTTCGTCCTCGCGATAGCCAAAGTTGAAGAAATCGCGTTTGGCTGTCAGGTTCTCGCTGACCACGATTGCGTCCCGGTCGATCGTTCGGGCCATGACAGCGCCCAGCTCGTCGGGATGAATGACGGATTTCCCAAAGTTCTTGCGGGCCGCTGTTTCAAGGCGCGCGCGTTGAGCCTTGGTAAAGGCCCGGACCCTTTCGCCCCGAGGCTCCGCCAGCGCTTTCAGGCGCTGCTTGGTGAGCATGCCGTCAAGGGCCGCGCTGAGGTCCCTGAGCGATTCCTTGACATCGCCCACGACCGCGACGTCGGTGGGATAGTTGCGCCCCATGTGCGACGTGTCGACGCCGATTCGCACGAAGCGCGCGCCATAAGGAGCCTCCGGAGCGGTCGGAACCTTGTAGCCGCCGAAGTCGAACGATCCAATAAGAAGAATCAAGTCCACGCCGGGCTTTTGCAACTCGGAACCGGGACGGAAACGTCCGGCGAATAGCGGGTGCCGCATCGGGAAGTTCTGGAATCCCTGGCGGTTGTAGGTGACCGGGAGTCCGAGTTTCTCGGAGAAGGCGACCATTTCGGCCTGAGCGCCGGACTTCCAGACTTCGTCGCCGACGACCACAATGGGATTCCTTGCCTCGACCAAAAGCTTTGCCGCCTTCTCGACGGCCGCAGCGGAGGGCCGTACTTTGCCGCGGAACAAGAAGCGTTCCGCCGGCAGAATATGTGCTTCGATGCCCTTTGCTTCGAGGGCGTGCTGGGCCATGGCCAGGTAAACCGGCCCGCCCGGCTCGGTCGCGGCTACCTTGAGGGCGCGCCGCACCATCAAGGCCAAGCTGCGGGCATCGCGTGATTCCCAAGAGATTTTCGTGAACTGGCGATTGACGTCTTTTTGATCGAACCCGGGGCGGGGCGCCAGCCCGGCTTCGTCGCTCCACAGCTCGTTGTCGTTCATGCCCGCCGTGACCACGATGGACGAGCCGTCGCGGCTGGCGTTATACATTTGCCCCGCCGCTTGAGCCGTACCCGCGATCACATGCACGTTGACGAACGAAGGCCGCTGTGTGACGCGGTGGTAGCCGTCCGCCATCGAGATCACGATGCCCTCATGCAGCCCCATGATGAGCTGCATATCGGTTTGATCCGAAAACGCGTCAAAGAACCCGACCTCGAACGAGCCGGGATTCGTGAACAGATACTTCAGGCCGGCCGCTTTCATTTGGGCGATGACCGTCTCGCCGCCAGTTCCCGACACTTTGCCCACGCCGGGCATGTCATGCCCGACGGCGGCACTCTCGGAAGCCTCCAGCGGAGCCAGGACGGACTGCGCCGCGGCGGCGGTGAAGCCAAGCCCCACCATTCGCTCGACAAAGCCACGCCTTGAAAGGTCACTCTTCAAAAAACGGTCAACGAGTTGTCTCATTGGTTCAATCTCCTCGGGCCGGCTAACATCCTGCCGCTGCTGCCTGCAGGAAGTATTCTAGCGCTAACTGCGCCGAATCATCCGAAAAATCTTTGCCTGGAGGCGAAGTAGTGCTCGGGTGGCTGGGGGAGCCCGTAGCCGCGAGACATTGATAGTCGCAAGACCTGCATCGGGGAGCTCTACACTGTCCCCGCTTTCGCATACCCTCAAAAGGCTTGCAGCCTTCAACAAAGCTATCCCCAGAAAGACGTGATCGCGCGGTTGACCTCGGCCGCGGCCTCCATCTGCACCATGTGGCCGGCCGCGGGAAGAATCCGCGTCTCGATGTTTGCGGGCAACCCCTCGGCATGCGAAACAGGCATGATGCGGTCTTCCCCGCCCCACAGAACCAACGTGGGCACGGAAAGTTCGCTGAGCCGGTCGCGCAACACCAGCGCTTGCCGGCCACCCGGGAAAAACTGCCTGGCAATGGTGCGTAACGCCAAATCCACGCCATCGAGGCGCTTGTACTTGAGAACGTCGTCAATAAGCTGCCGGGTGACCAGCGACGGATCGCCAAACAGTTTTTCGAGGTGCGGCTTGAGGTCACGCCGCCGGCTTGCCGTCACGAAACCCTCGATGTAGTCACCGTCGATCTCGGGTCCCAGCCCCGTGCTTGCGATCAAAACAAGCGAGAGAGTCCGCTCGGGATATGCCAGCGCGAAGTCCAGCGAGACCCCGCCGCCCATCGAGTGCCCGACCAGGTGAGCCTTCGCCAAACCAAACGCATCCATGACCCCCTGGAGGGTGTTTTTGAAGCTAGCGGGAGTCCCGCCGCCAACATCCTTGGACGAACCTCCGTGACCCGGCCGGTCCACCGCATAGACCGTGCGCTTCGCCGCCAGAGCCTCGTGGTTGAACAGCCAGTTGTTGAGGTCGCCGCCAAACCCATGAAACAGGATCGCGGGATCGCCCCCCTCGCCTCGGCGCAGATAGCGCATCGTCTTGCCCAGGACCTCGATCGTCTCGGGTTCCGGGGAAGCGCTCTCCTCCTCGGCTTCTTGCGGTACGAAGCTAACTTGAAACTCGGCGACGAACGCGTCAATTTCCGGTTGCGGTACGGCGGCGCCGGCAATCACTCCAACAAGGCCCGCCACCGGCACGACGTCGCCGACTTGGGCAACGTGTCTCAGAATGCCCGTCTCGGACGCTTCCAGTCCGCTAGCGATCTTTTCGGTTTCGACCTCGACTACTTCGGCGCCGGAGCTGACCTCGGCGCCATCCTCGGCGAGCCAGGCAACGACTTTGCCCTCCGTCATGGAGAGCCCCCACTTGGGCATGGTGAGCTTATGGATCATGCCGCCCGCACCTTGTACCCCATCACGTCGCGGACGGCGGCCGCTACTTTGGCGGCATCGGGGATGTACAGGTCTTCCAGACCAGGACTAAACGGCACGGGTGTGTGCGGCGGCGTCACCATCTTGATGGGCGCCTTGAGAAACTCAAACCCGCTTCGTGCCACCAAGGCGGAAATATCGGTTGCCATATTGCAGCGGGGCGAGGCTTCGTCAACAACAACCAGCCGGCCTGTCTTCTCAACGCTCTCGAGGATGGTGTCCTCGTCTAGTGGCGACGTGGTACGAGGATCGATAATTTCGCAGTCGATTCCCTCCCCCGCCAACCCTTCCGCGGCCTCGGACGCCATGTGGACCATGCGAGCCAAAGCGACGATGGTAACGTCGTCTCCCTCGCGCACGTAGTTGGCTTCTCCGAACGGGATCGCATAGGATTCCTCGGGGACTTCGCCTTCCATCGTATAAAGCGCCTTGTGCTCGAAGACTATGACCGGATCGTCGTCCCGGATGGCTTGGATCAACAGTCCTTTGGCGTCATAGGGCGTCGAGGGGATCACGCATTTCAGCCCGGGGATGTGGGTGAAGACGGGGTACAGGCACTGCGAGTGCTGCGCGGCCGCGCGCACCCCGGCGCCGATCATGGTGCGGATCACGACAGGCGTGAGCGCCCGCCCGCCGAACATATACCGGAACTTCGCTGCCTGGTTGAAAATCTGGTCGAAGCAGACCCCCATGAAATCGACGAACATTAACTCCGCCACCGGACGCAGACCAGCGGTGGCCGCCCCGATCGCGGTTCCTATGAAGGCCGACTCGCTGATCGGCGTGTCCAGAACGCGGTCGCCGAACTTAGTCCACAAACCTTTGGTAACGCCGAGCGGGCCGCCCCAAGCGTCCATCTCACCGTCGGCGCCACTGCCGCCGGCGATGTCTTCTCCCATGAGAATGACCGATTCGTCGCGCTCCATTTCCTGCATCAGAGCTTCGCTGACGGCCTGCTGAAAAGTGATTTTTCTGGCCATTGGACACCTTCCTCGATTCAGTACGACACGTAAACGTCAGTTTCCAGATCCTCGCTGGCGGGCTCGGCCGCTTCCTTGGCTTTGGCGACCGCATCGTCGATCAGCTCGGCTACCTCTTGGTCGATTTTGGCAAGATCTTCTTCGGTTACCAGCGAGGAGGAGGTCAGCGATCGCGCGAAATTTTCAATGCAGTCACGCTGCTCGCGCAGGTTCTTGACTTCGTCGGCCCCGCGGTAGGTTTGGGCGTCGCCTTCGAAGTGGCCGAAGTAGCGGTTGACCTTGCATTCGATCAGTGTCGGGCCGCCTCCCGTGCGGGCGCGTTCGATCGCCTCGCCGGCCGTGTCGTAGACAGCGCAGAAATCGTGTCCATCGACGGTGACGCCCGGCATGTCAAAACCTTTCGCGCGCTCAGCGATGTCCGCGCCGGCCACCGAGTATTTGCTCGATGTGGCTTCGGCATAGCCATTGTTCTCGATCACGAAAACACAGGGCAGTTTCCAAACCGAGGCGAGGTTGAGGCTCTCGAGGGTCGTGCCCTGATTCGATCCGCCGTCACCCACGAAAACCACGGCGACGCCTCCGGCGCCTTTCAGTTTGGCTGCCAGCGCCGCGCCACAGGCCAGCGGAGGGCCGCCGCCAACGATGCCGTTGGCGCCCATCATCCCCAGCTCCAGATCGGCGATGTGCATCGACCCGCCCTTGCCGCCGCACAGGCCGTCTTTTTTTCCGTAAAGCTCGGCCATCATGCCGCGCACGTCGCATCCTTTTGCGATGCAATGGCCGTGGCCGCGGTGAGTGCTGGCGATCTTGTCGTTCTCGTCGAGGTGCATGCAGACCCCAACCGCCACTGCCTCCTCGCCCGCGTAGAGGTGGACAAAGCCGGGAATCTCCCCGGTCGCGAATTCGACATGGACCCGCTCCTCGAACTCGCGGATGGTCTTCATGTCGCGGTAGGACTTGAGGAGTTCGTCTTTGGTCATTTCCATGGGTGATTGGCTCCCGCTGATTGGCTCCCGATGACTGGCTTTCGATGACTGGTTCCGGATGACTGGTTCGCGCTGTTTCGTGCGCGGCCCCACTGATCCCGACTCTGAATTCTATCTTCAGTGCCCCACCGAGTGCAATGGTCTCTCCGAATGTGGTTTCGCCAAGTGCGCCGCGAATGGCTAACAGGATCAGGCTGCTCGCGGCATTTGTCAAATCTTTGTAAAGAACTCAGTAAGTGTTTGTAAAAAAGGTCGAAGCCGGCTTCCAAAGTCGCTCCCCGCCCGTCAGTATTAAATTAGGAGAACGACATGCGCCAAGTCCTATTTGCCAGACGAACCGTAATCGTGCTGGTCGCGATCATGCTTTGCGCCAGCGCCGCCATTGCCCAGCGGGGCCCCGGCCGCCGCGGTCTTCGAACCGAACAGTTGGAACAGCACCTGGGCTTGACGGAGGACCAGATCCTGGCGCTGAAGGAGGCGCGGAGCCTGCACGGCCAGCAAGTCCGCGTATTGCAGCGCGAGATCTTTCAGAAGCGCCGGGAGATAAACACCGAGCTCCAGGGCGACAATCCCAATACAGCCGTGATCGCTCAGTTTCTCGTCGACATCGAGGGCTTGAACAAGCAAGTGAAAAACCTGCGGGAAGAATTCAGACAGCTAGCCCTGGCGACTTTGGGAGACGAACAGAAAGAAGCTCTGGCCGCGCTTGAGCAAGCAAAGGCCTTGCAAGCAGCCATTCGGCAAGCCGCCATGTTTGGCCTCCTGGAAGACAGCGGAAACCCTGGCTGGCGCTTTGGAAGAGGCGGGTTCATGGGCCGGACGGGAGGATTTTTTTGGCAGGGTTTTCGTCCCCAGCCGTGACCCCAAGGGGGTGCCCGCGGGCGCGCGGCCAACCCAAGGGGATGAAGCCCTTGGTTTTTCGGTGGAGCGGCCCGCTAGCCATTTTCAAGGCCCTTAACCAACATGCGGAAACACGGGAACGAGAATTGTGGAGGACAATGTGCAAATAGAAGCGGCAACGATCCGGGCGGCCCAGCAGGGTGATGGCGAAGCCTTCAACGAGATCGTTCGCAACTGTCAGAAGAGGGTTCTGGGGACGGTTTACCGCTTGATCGGCCGCCATGACGACGTGGAAGATGTCGGGCAAGAAGTCTTCGTCCGCGTCTATCTTTCGCTCAGCCAGCTCAGGACCGTCGAAGTGTTCGAATCCTGGCTGTATCGTCTTACCGTAAACGCAGCCTACGACTACCTGCGCAAGCGGCGGCGGAATCCGGCGATCCCCATGGCCGAACTAGGGGAAGATCAAGTGCGTTTGATCGACGCCGACGAGAGCGGGCAGCGTTATGAAGTGGAGAACCGGCAGGCCGAGGCGCGTGAAATCCTGAATTTACTGCTCGACCAGGTTTCAGAGCACGACCGTATTCTTCTTGTTCTCAAAGAAGTGGAGGGGCTTTCTCTCAAACAGCTCAAAGAAATCTACGGAGTGAGCGAAGGCGCCCTAAAAGTTCGACTTTTCCGCGCTCGCCGGCGCGTAAACCGCGCCCATGAGAAGCTGCTAGTAACAGGCAAAAACAGGCCATCACAGCGCCCAGTGACGCCGTGGCTTCGTCCAAGCGTCCCGGAGATTGCGGCTAGTCCTATCAACGCGTGACAGGGCCCCGAACGCGAGTGAGGGGTCAAATCGGCCGACCTCAGCAATCCTCCAAGACTGCTATCAAGTCTGCCTTATCCAGTTTCCTGTTAGTCCGCGTTTGGACTCCGCTCACCGCCCTCCTTCCAAAAGCCGCTTCAATAGTTGCGACACACCCAAATGCGCGGCCCACCTTTGAAGGTAATCCTGATCCAGCTCTTGCCCTCTTACCTTGATGATGCCCAGCACGTCGCTCCATTGTCGTTCGGAAACTTCCCCTCCCGTTTGGTACCACACAAGCTTCGTCAAAATCGTGTCTTCGGGTGTCACAACAGGAAACCACAAGGAGGGGCCTTCCCAAAAGGAAAATTCCGTGACCGTGCGCCGGTCGAGTTCGCCCTGATAGTAAGGATCCGCGGGAAGAGGGAAAAGATCGAACTTGTAGCTGCTTTCATAGTGAATGAGATTGAACGGGCGGCAAGCCCGTACTGCTTTCCGGATCACGCCGGCGTCCGCATAAAACTCTTTCGACAGTTCAGCGCTGAGGGGAGCGATGTCCCGGTCGCGTAAGTCGACCACCAGATCGATGTCCACGGTGGCCCTGGGGACTCCGTGAACAGAGCTCGCCAGGGAGCCCCCAGCGGCATAACGGATTGAAAGACGATTGAGCGCCGCAACGAGCGTGCCGAACGCCCGCCACGCGTCATTCATTGACGTTAGCGTGACGTTTGTCATGAGGGCTGGGGCGCTCGTGGAGCCGCGGGTCCCAACCGTAGACCTTGAACATGGTTTCGGGATCGAGGCGCCGCGCCGCCGCGCGCAAGAAAACCTCCCGCTCGCCGGCGTCTGGATACATTTGCCGAACACCCGCCTCGGCGGCTTTCAATACCACCTCGGTCATCTCGAAGACCTGCTTCAATTTTTGGGAGGGGGTTCGGCGCCTCTGCAACGAAAGGAAGACTTCCAGGGCTTGCGGGTCGGTATCCGAGAAGAAGTCGCACGACATGCAGTTCTATTGTAGAGCGCGCCCTTGCCAAACAGGGCAGAAGGGCGAAACACGACAACAGACCCAGGCGTCAGCCTGGGGTCAAGTCCTCAAAAACGCAACACCTTTCTGGAGTGACAAACATGCCCTGTTCGGTTCTGGCTGGTTCTCGTGGGGATGAACGGGTTCCCGGCGTTTCACGGGCGGGGATGCTTCACTTTTTTTCGCAGTTCGATGTACTCGGCTAGAGCTTGCTCGAGCGAAGGCATCTTCTCCAGACCGAGCGCCACGATTTTCGAGTTGGAGAGTTCGGCGTTCCTGGGCCGGCGAGCGGCGGTTTTGTATTCGCGATGGTTGCTCGGTTGAATGTCCGCGTCGAGACCCGCGGCAGCCAGAATCTTTAGCGCGTATTCGTACCAGGAGACCCTGACGCCGCCACCGATGTGGTAGGTCCCGAAGGGAGCACGCTGCAGCAAGTCGGCACAGCGGGAGGCAAGCGCGGGCGCATAGGTGGGAGTTGCGAAAAAATCCTCCACGACCTTCAGCGGGCTGTGGTCTTCAGCCTTGCGAATCACCAGTTCGGGGAAATTTCCTCGCCGTGTGTAGCGCCCCGCCGGTCCGAAGACACCGGCCACGCGCACCACATACAGCTTCTCGAGAACGGCCCGGGCGTAAAGCTCTCCGGCGAGCTTGGACACGGCGTAGGCCGAGGGAGGGTTGGGGGCATCCTCCTCAATGTAGGGTTCGCCTTTGTCGCCGTCGAAAACGTGGTCTGTCGAAAAATGCATCAAGATACTGCTATTCCACTCGCAGGCGACTGCCAGTGAATGGACCGCAACGCCGTTGATGCGCATGGCCGTTTCCGGTTCTTTCTCGGCCAGGTCGACATGGTTGTAGGCGGCGCAGTTGAGCACCCAGCCCGGCACGTGCTTTTGAAAGACTTCGGCAATGGCCTCGCGGCTTGTGATGTCGAGTTCCTCGCGGCTCAGGCCCACGACGGTAATTCCGCGGCGGCGCAGCTCGGCCACCAGCTCGGTTCCAAGTTGTCCGCCCGCCCCTAGCACCAGTGCTCGCAAGATGTTTCTCCGTATCGAGAATTCTAGCATCCACTGTGGCCGAGCGTCCGAGACCGGGAACGCCCATCACTGTTTCATTTCAAGAAACCGTCCGCTCAGTCACAGACCTTTTCCTCAAATGTCTTCCACAACTTAACTCCAGTACATCCGAGGAAAACTTGACAGCGCCTGTTACACTGCTAATGGAGTAAGAATTAGTGCCGATATTGTTAAATCCGTGCCAGCGTGACGGAAATTCGAGAATCCGGAATCAGAGCCCCGGCCGCGAGGAGGGGTTTTCCACCCCTGCCAACTGAAACCGATCTCGAACGCTTGTTAGAAGCCGAGAGTTAATACTGGCCTGGGGCGCCAGCCCCGTGAATTGACGCGGCAACGTCAGGTCCATAATGTGAAACGAGGATTCTTGCCGATAAGACGTATCGAGGGTGAATCGTCGGCAGCAGGCCGTAGGTCTCTAGAGTGGGCACGGTCAGCACAGCATTTGTGACTACTCAGCCAGTGTGTTATAGTCGAGCGCGATTTCGAGTATCAAGGAGATAGCGTATGCCATTCTGTAGTAAATGTGGAGCTGATGTATCGGGTGTTGCGTCGTGCCCTCAATGTGGGACCGCGGCCGAGGGGCAACCGGCGGGAGATCCGTCGGAAGCGCCGACGACACCGCAGGGCACCCCGCAGGCCGCTCCAGCCGCGCAAAGCCTTCCCGACAACGTTGCCGGGGCTCTGGCCTACGTCACGCCGATTCCGGCCATCATCTTCTTGTTGATTGATCCCTTCAAGACCATTCGATTCGTTAGATTCCACTCGCTGCAATCGATCGTCTTCTGCCTTACGGCCTTCGTCTTTCAATTCGCCATCATGATCGTAAGCGTCGTACTCAGCTTCGTTGGCGTTGGATTTATCATTGGATTGTTGAGTACGCTGATTAGTCTGGGAATCTTTGTGCTCTGGATCATTCTGGTGATAAAAGCCTACCAGGGTCAGGAGTTCCAACTGCCCGTCATCAGCGGTTTAGCGGCGAAATGGCTCTAGCCCGCTATTTTCTCACCACCTGACGGCCGAAGTACGCGATAAGGCCGCAACCGCCCAATAGACGTCCGAGCGTGCCGCGGTCGTCTTCGGTGATGACGATGCCTGATTGCGCCCTGACATAGCCTTCGAGATCAAAGGCTGGCACGTCGCCAACACCGAAGAACCGAGAGAGCAGGGCGGCCGTCCTGGCTCGTGGACCCGTCTCTTGGTTTTCGATCGCAAGGCCGAAGACCCTCGAAGTCGCCGATCACGGCGGACTGCTGTGTTCGAGATCGCTCGCCCAGCCGAGCCTGGAGTAATGATTTCCCTTTGCGTGGCAGAACCGTGCAACGGACCAACGGATCAACGTATTCTCACAAAGTCCGCAGGCGGAACCCTCCGTCGACATCGATCACTTGGCCGGTGGAATAGTCCAGCAACCCGTCCGCGATCGCCCGGACAGCCTTGGCCACATCGCTCGGCTTGCCCATTCGCGGTTGTGGCAGCAGGCCCTCCGCGATGAGTTTGTCGTACTTTTCCTTCACGGGAGCGACCATGTCCGTGTGCGTGATACCCGGACGAATCTCGAATACCGTAATTCCATCGCGCGCCAAGCGGTGCGCGAACAAAGTTGTCGCCATTCCCAGACCGGCTTTGGAGACGCAGTACTCGCCCCGGTTCGGCGACGACGCATAGGCCGAAATCGAGCCGATGAACACAATGCGGCCGGCTTGCCGCTCGACCATCCAGCGCGCCGCGATTTGAGTCAGGAAGTAAGGACCCTTGAGATTGGCGGCCATCACCTCGTCGTAGCTTTCCTCGGATGCCTCGAGCAGATCGGCGCGAACGCGGGGCGCCATCCCGGCATTGTTGACCAGCAGATCGAGGCGTCCGAATTTTTCCCGGCAGAAGTCAATGAGCGCCCGCCTGTCCGCGCCTGACGCCAAATCGATTCGAAAGATCTCGACGCCGTGCTCCTGTTGCAGCGACTTCGCCGCGTCCTCGCGCCCGCGATAAGTCGCAATCACGTGGTGCGTCGCGGCAAGCTCCGCGGCGATTCCCCGGCCTATGCCGCGGCTGGCACCCGTGACAATGGCCACGGGCCGCTGGTTTTGACTTGGTTCACTCATAAGCCGCACGACAACACCCAGGCGGGGGACGCCTCGCTGTCAAGTACGACAATACCGGATTAGCGTGCCGGAGTTCCAATTCCCCGCTTCTCGCCGGCTGGCGCGTCCTTAGCCGTCGCAGCCTCGTCCAGAACTCGGTTGCTAGAATCGAGGTTGTGTTTGCGCGAATTGAGGAGAACGTTACGGCAATGATCAGACGACACTGGTTTCTCATCACCACCGCATTTTGGCTGGCGTCCGCGTCCGCTCTAGCCGCGGCCCCGCACAAGGCGCTCATCGTCGACGGACAGAACAACCACAAAATATGGCCCGAAACAACTCAGCTGATCAAGGGCTACCTCGAAGAAACCGGCCTGTTCGAGGTCGATGTGGCAACGACACCGCCGGCCGCTGGCGACATGAGCCTTTTCAAGCCCAAGTTTTCCGATTACGCCATTGTCGTTTCGAATTACAATGGCGAGCCTTGGTCCGCGGAGACACAGACCGCGTTCGACAACTTCGTCCGCGCTGGAGGAGGGTTTGTCTCGGTACACGCGGCCAACAATGCATTTCCCGAATGGCCGGCCTACAACAAGATGATCGCCGTGGGTGGCTGGGGGGACCGCGACGAGAAATGGGGACCCTATGTGCGATTTCGTGACGGCAAGATCGTCCGCGACATGACTCCGGGACGGGGCGGCAGCCATGGAACGCGTCACGAATTCCAGGTCGTGATTCGAGACTCGGAACACCCGATCACCAACGGACTGCCGGCGAAATGGATGCACTCGCAAGACGAGCTGTACGACCGCCTGCGAGGCCCCGCCAAGAACCTCACCGTGCTCGCTACGGCCTACTCCGAGCCTTCCACGAGAGGCACCGGGGAGCATGAACCCATGCTGATGGTCATCAACCACGGCAAAGGTCGCGTTTTCCACACCACGCTCGGCCACGCGGTTGTTTCGCAACAGTGTGTTGGCTTCATCACGACATTACAGCGCGGGGCGGAGTGGGTGGTGACGGGCAAGGTCACCCAGAAGGCTCCGAAGGATTTTCCCCAAGCCGATACGATCAGCCTGCGGGATTAGTGCCTCTATTTCAGAGCCCCGAACGCAAGTGAGGGGTCAAATCCGCCTCAAGGTAAATCAATCAGCAGCAACTCCGATGCCCCATCCACAGCCTCGAAACGCAATTCTCCCTCACCGGAAATCTTCACGCTGTCCCCTCTCTCGAGCAACTCGCCGTTGAGCGCCGGTTTGCCGTCGATGACGAATAAGTAGGCCCGGCGGCCGCTCGCCAGTGCGTGGTGAATATCATCTTCGGGCCGCAGGCTCGAAACGTAGAGAGTGGCGTCCTGGCCGATCCGCATGGTGTCGCCGTTCGAATTTCCATCGGCCACGGACAGCAGCTTACCCGCCCTATCTTCCAGCGTGAATCGGCGCTGCCCGTAGGATGGTTCGACGCCCTGCGCGGCTGGCGTGATCCAAATCTGCACGAGTTCGCAGGTGTCCGTCTGGGAGGCGTTGAATTCGGAATGGACGATTCCTGATCCAGCGCTCATGCGCTGTACTTCGCCCGCATGGATGCGTCCATGACCACCGGTGTTGTCCTTGTGCTCGAGTTCCCCGCGGATCACGTAAGTCAGAATTTCCATGTCCCGGTGAGGATGCATGGGAAAGCCGCGCCCCGGCTGAATCGTGTCGTTGTTGAACACCCGCAACGGCCCGAAGCTGAGGTTCTTCGGGTCGTAGTAGTGGTCAAAAGAAAAGTGCCAGTAGGCCGAGAGCCAGTCGGTTTCGAAATGAAAGCGGTCGCCGGATCGTGTGATATCAAGCATGGGACTGCCCTCCCGACCGGTGAATTGACTTCCAGTCTTTTGCATATTAGATGCCGTGCCAATCGGGAGGATTCAATTGAAACACAAGGCATCGAGTCCCAAGACGACGATTTTCGCATTTCCGAATGAACCCGCCCGCGGCGCCGGCTCGGTCTTTAGGCGAGTCCAGTCCCCCATCAAAGCCCTCGCCTTCAGGGCTGGCTATTCGGCTGCTTCCCAGTGATCCTGGACCCGGCGGGCTTCATCTTCCCCGGGCCAAGGCGGCATGGTTGTCAGTACGAACCGCAAGGGCCCGGTTCCGGTATTGCGGAATTGAAAATGGGCGCCAGCCGGGATTGTGACGCTCACCCCCTCGGAGACGCCGACTACTTCTTCCCGCTCTCCCAGTTTGCGCCAAAGCTGGCCCCGCCCCTGGAGAAAATACCAAATCTCCTCGACGTTACGGTGAGCCACCGCCAGCGACACCATCCCCGGCGGAAGCGTGCAGTGCACCGAGCTGCCGCGTTTCGTTGCGGCCAGCAACCGAATTTCCGAACCGTCGGGGGCGAGGCAGTCATGCTCTTTGGGCAGCAGCTTGGTTTGCATGGCCTAGCCCGCATTTCTCATCGATTCCCGAAAACGGGGTTGGCGGGGCGCGCGGGATGGGATTTCATGGTCTTGAGGCGGCATCGCCTCTCGGCGGGGCCGCCGTGGGGCAGAAACGGCCCGGCATGCTGTCCGCGACCCTGGCCGAGGCGTTTTTCGTCTGTTTTTGGGCAAACCTCGATTGCCGCCCCTGTCGAGCCCTGTGTGCTTCAAGTATTACTTGAACTCGCCTTGCCGTTTTCAGCAGCGCCGCGGCTCCCCCCGTTCGAGATTCTCATACGCTTGGGCGAACACCCCCGCCCAGGCGTATCCCGTCGCCAGCGAAATCCACACTTTGCGCGCCGTGATCCGGATGCGCGCTCCGATCTTCAACAACCGCAGCCGGATCGTCGTGCATTGCGCCCGCGCCATCTTCGTCCCCGCCAACCCCAGCCGCCGCAGCGTCTCCAGCAAACAGTACCCGATCGATGAAAAATATAAGCGGATCTGATTCGACCGCAATAGCGCGGTCGAGGTGCGGTCGGCGAACAGCCCCAGCTGCTGCTCCTTGATGCGGTTCTCCATCTCTCCGCGGGCGCAGTAGATCGTCTCGTATAAGTGTTGCGCCGCCGCTTGCTTGGGCGTCAGCGACGTCACCACGAAACGCGGGTTTTCGCCCTTCGCCAGATACTCCGCCTTGGCCACCACCCTGCGCCCCCGCGCCCAGCTGGTTCGCGTGCGGTAGCGGAAATCCCCGAACGCCCGGGCCGCCTTGCCCCTCTTGGCGAAACGCCGCCGCGCCAGCTTCATCCGTCTCTTGATCAGGCGCTCTAAACGCTCGTTTTTCGCCAGTCCGAACACGTAATCCACGCCCTGGTTCTCGCACCAGCTCATGATCTCGTCGCGGCAAAAACCGCTGTCGGCCCGCAGCAGGATCTCGACCTCGGGCCACACCCGCCGCAGTTGTTCGACGATGCGCCGGACCTCTTCGAGCGACCCCGCCGAGGCGTCGATGTTGGACGGCCGCAGGCGCGCGCACAGCAACTGGTCCCCGGCGAAAATGTAGAGCGGCAGGTAGCAATAGTGTCCGTAGTAGCCGTGAAAAAAGCGCCCCTCTTGGCGGCCGTGCAGCGCGTCGTCGGTGGCGTCGAGATCGAGCACGATGCGCTCGGGCTGGCACGGCTGCGATTGAATGTAGAGCGAGGTCAGCAGACGGTCGGCCGCGCCCGTGTCGAGAACGATCTTCTTGTAACGGCTTTGCGCGCCGGCCTTGGCCGGGGTCAACTCCAGGCGGTTGAGAGTGCTCTTGCCGGCGCCCGCCTTGCCGCGGTCTTGGGCTCGGCGGCGCTGCTTGCCTTCGAGGTCTTGTTTGCCGCTCAGCAGGGCCAGCAGCGGGTCGGAGCGCAGCTGATCGTGATCGTTGAGGTCCTCATAACCCAGCGCCAGCCCGTAGACGCGCTGCGAGACCAGCTCGCGCACGCTGTGTTCGACTTGCGCGGGCTGGCGGTGATCACGGAAGCAGGCGGCGAACTGCCGCACGATGCCGCTGCGCTGTTCGGTCTGGCGCAACAGCATGGCGCCGCCGTCGGAGGTGATCATGCCGCCGTCGAAACGGGCTACCACCTGGCGGCGGCCATGGTCGGCGAAGGTGAAGCTGGTTTGGGTACACTCTGTCATGGCAGGGGTCGCTTTCTTGCTGGCTGAAACATATTGTAATCATTATGTTTGTGCCACAAAAGGCGGCCTTCCGCCAACCCCGCGATGAGAAATCCGGGCTAGTTCTCAAAACAGCATTGGAGGAGCAAAGCAGCGGAACATTGTTAGTGGTCGTGCCCGGTCAGCGGAATGCCCGGTCAGCGGTAATGCCGGTCAGTGCTGCTCGACTTCCTCCGCCGGACGGTTTGAACAGATGCTCTCGGCATGCTGGCAGCGGACGTGCTCAAACTGAATCGTGGTATGGCGAATACGGAAGTTGTTCTCGAGGACAAGATTGATGCGCTGCAAGATTTGGTCGCTGGCCGAGGGAGGAAGATCGTTGATCAGCGCGTGACAGCTCAAGGCGTGCGCACTGGAAGAGAGGCTCCAGATATGGAGGTCGTGGACGTCGATCACTCCTTCCACGCCCGCCAGAGCTTGACATACATTCTCGTGGTCCATTCCCCGGGGGAATCCTTCCAGCAGAATATTGAGTGACTCGCGAATGATGTCCCAGGCGCTCCACAGGATGAGAAGGCCGATCAGCACCGACAAAAGCGGGTCGATCCACGGCAGACGCGTGTAGGCAATGACCACGCCCCCGATGATAATCCCGACCGAGGAAAGAGCATCGCCCAGCATGTGCATAAAAGCGCCGCGGATATTGATGTCATGGCGGCTGTCCGCATGCAGCGCGATCATGACGCCGATGTTGACGACGAGTCCGGCGCAGGCAACGGCGATCATGATGTTTTCTTGGACTTCGCGGGGAGCCAGGAATCGCTGATAGCTCTCGTAGAAGATGAAGAACGCCAGCGCCACCAGTGTCACGGCGTTGACGAAAGCGGAAAGCACGCCGGCCCGCTGATAACCAAAAGTTTTGGTTGCGTTTGGCGGCTTCGACTGCAGGTAGAACGCAAACCAGGCCAGCCCCAGCGCCAGCGCGTCGGTAAAGTTGTGGCCCGCATCCGATAGCAGCGCCAGGCTGTCGGCTTTGATGCCCGCAACGAACTCGACCACGATGAAAACGACAGTGATCCAGAGAGAAAACTGTAGTTTTCGGCCAGTCGAATTAGCGTGGGCGTGGGAGTGCACGGGTTACCGTTGTTGGCGCGGGCCGGGCGCGGGAAAGGGCCGGACGCCTCCCGCGAGGATGCCGGCGCGCCTACCACTACTGTAAGCAGGCGGGCGGTTCGGGTCAACCGTCAAAGCTCAGCCATATCGCGGCTTACGGCGGCGTTTCTCGCGCTTGCGCCCTGGCACTGGCTTGGTTTGCGGTTCCTCCGTTGGCGGCTTGCTGGCGTTTTGCCGCTCGATCCATTGAGAAAACACTAGCGCCGCCGGCAGCAGGGCTAGGGGCACGAGCTGCGCCAGGATGCGGTCGGCCGAGGTGCCGAGCCACCATTGCAGGTCGTTCCGGCCGGTTGAGTAGGCCATCAGCGCGCCGAACAGATGCCACGCCACAAGACCAGGCAGTATCCAGAATGCGGCTGCCATTCTCAGAAGCGCCGCTGCAACCGCGGCGGCGACAAGCAGAACAAAAGTGAGGACGAACAGATCCCAACGAAGCGCTTCACTGACTAGCGCGGCGACTGCAATCGAGAACAGCTTGGGGTCGAAGTTAAACCCCATCGTGAATCCCGCCGCTTGCACACCGTGGCCGGCGCGCAAGACCGTCCAAGGAAGCAGCAGGGCTGTTGGCGGACCCAACAAAAGCAGCCAATCGAACTTCTTCGAGTGGCCGCTCAACGACAGGCCGGCAACGCCCAGAAGCATGATCGCCAGCAAGAAAAATTGGCCTTCGTTTTTCGTCCAGGCGGCGGCGGTTGCGGCAACCGACGCGGCCCCCAAGTCGAGGCGATTTCCCGCACGCCACCAAGCATGGAGAAAGCCGGCGGCTGCCAGCAGGTAAAGAGACAAGGTGATGTCCACATAGCCAGCCAGTTCAAACGAAACTACATTCAACATCGGCACCGACGCCAACATCGCTGTGAATGCCAGCGCCGGACCAAGCTGCCCACCGCGGCGGGCGAAATAGTGGAACACTCCAAGCGAAGCGAGGAAGAAACATACCGACACCATTTTGAACCCGTAGTCATCGACGGCGCCGTTCAACGTGTAAAGGAAAACTCCGTACAAAGGCATTAGCAAGGGGTATCCCGGCTGGTGATACGTGAGCTCGACGGCACGTGCCAGGAATGGATCGACGCTTCCGTCCAGGTAGAAGGCTTTGGCCTTGAACAGCCAGATGGCCCAGGCGTCCCAGGAGGTACTTGTCAGAGGCATCACGCGCTCGTAGGGCCACCAAACCGCTACCGGCACGAGGGTCAGTACGGCCAACAGCAATTGCCACCAAGCTGGCCGAGGCCAGGCGCCGGGAGCGAACCCGCCGCGGCCCTGGTAGAGGCGGACCGCCCCGAGAACCACCCACGGAAGCAGCACGACCCAGCGATTCCAGCCGATGCCGGCAAGATCGAACGCGAACATCTCGATCGAGATGGCGAAAGCCCCCAGGGCGAACGAGATCGCAACCCGCTCCAGGAATCGAGCAGTGAGTTTCGGGATGAGCAGCCAACCGATCAGACAGGTGAAGATGTACCCGGCGTAAATCATCGCGAAGCCGTCACGGAACTCGATAGACCTCGGTCAACTCGCCCGCCCGAACGTGGTCTAGGGCGTTCAGACGCTTGCTAAGATCGGCCTGATTCCAGCGCCCCGCGAAGGGTTCGTTGGCCAGGTTTTGCGCGGAATCGCGAAAGACGGCGAGGTAACGGCACTCGTCCTCCTTGGCGGCAATCTCGTCGAACACCAAAACCTTGCGGGGATAGAGGTAGTAAGCAAAGCGCGATTGATAGTAATCGATCGCCGCGGGTCCGGCGTAGGCCAGCACGACAACGCACGCGTCTGGCGGAACCGCGGCGCCGATTTCTTGGGCAACGCGAAAACCCGGGTTGTCGAGCAGCGAAGTTCGCTCGGCTGCGCCGCGGCCCTCGAAAAGGGTCCTTGTCCGCAGCGTTTTGTCGATTTGCGTGCGAAGCGGCGGCGCGGCCAACGCCAGCCACGCGACGAGGAGCGCGGCAAGAACGAGCTGGGGTGACTTGAAATTCAAGGCCGCATGATAGCACGCGGCGGGCCGGCGGCTTCGAAGGAGTGATTAGCTCTCGGCGCCGGTGCTGTTTGCGGCGAACAGGTGTCCGCAAGTTCGGCAGGCAGGCCTTCTTTTGGCGTTGAGTGTTTCGCATTCCGGGCAGCGGTTATACATGGCGCTGGCATAGGCTTTGGTTGCCAATGCGCTTGTTCCAAGGATGAGAACGAGCAAGCCGGCGTTGAGAAGGAAATCAAGCATCGTCTTTCATCAGCATGGCACGAATGTGGAGTTGGGATGCTGCCTGCGAGCCGGTCCCTTCCATGTCGCCAGGAATGACGACGCGCGTCCGATACCACGTGTCGAAGCGGCTGACCCCGCACTTGCGTTTGGGGCTCTGAACTACCCGCCCGAGTGGCTCCGTTTGTAGTGCTGGCGGAGAAGATCCTTGCCGTAGTCGTTGCCGTTGGGTGTTCGCACGACGGCGTGGACGTGGCGGCGGCCGGGGACCTTCGGCCCGCCCAGAGCGATCGGGCGCTGATGGTCGAACTCGATCAGAATAATCGGACTGTGGATGCGATAGTAGAACACGGCATCGGGCCCGGTATCGCCGATCCAGGCGAAGTAGGTGTCATCCATGCGTGATTCCACCTCTTCCATCCTTACCCGGGCATGCCCTTCCTTGATGTCGCTGACGTAGGCTGACACGACGCCGAGAAGCTGCTTCTTCTGTGCCGCGTTCAGCTCGCTCGCTCGAATCCCGGCGTAGTCGAGCACGAGGTTGTCCTTGAAGGCCTCGGCCAGGTTGTTGTTGCCCGGCTTGCCGGTCTGAACGATCGCCTTCTTTCGTTGCTCTTGTGAAAGGGTATTCACAAAGGCCAGCGCCTTGTCCTGCTCCTCCTGCATGACGGCTGTGCCCTTGAATTTCCCCGATTCAGCGATCACGGGCTCGGACCCCATGAATGCCGGCGTCATCACAACCTGGTCACCCAGCACAAAGTAGTTGATGATGACGTGGTGGCCGTCAAGCTGCCATCCCCAGGGCTGGGTTGCGGACGGCGTGCCCATGATGGTGATCCAGTAGAGCCACTCGCCGTATTCATTGAAATCGTTGGTGAGCTCAGCCAGTGTTTCGTTGAGGCGCATGATGTCGCGTGTTCGCTTGACACCCTTGGCGCTGAGGCCGGCGTGGAACAGACCGAACGCCAGCTCTCTCTGGCCTTCGTCCATTTCGTCGAAGCCCACGCCCTGGCGGACGTAGAAGTGCTGATTCATCCACTTGCGCCATTCGAGGTCGTCGATTGGGAACAAGGTTTTCTCGCGCTGGGATTCGCTGAGCCCCGCGAGGAAGGCTTGGGCTGCTTTCCGGACGGGCTCGGTCGACACGCCGGTCGACTTGATCGTAAACAGCCCCGGAAGCGCTTTCCCATCCGTGGTGACGCCTACGAACGGCTCGGCCAGCGCTTGGCGCGCGCGTTCACCCCAACGCTTCTTGGGGTTGCGGCGCTGCGACAGGCCGGTCCCATCGAAGAGGGCTGCGGCGATGAAGAGTCCAAAACAGGCAAGGAGAAAGAGTCGTTTTTTCATGGTTGTGCCAGTAAGTTCAGGAATGGTCGGGCGTCCAGGATGTCCGGAAACATTTTACACCTAGGAACAGTGGGGCGGACCAGCACAGTTTGACTTCGCGGACTTCGCCAGTTAGCGGGAGGTCCCGGACTCATCGCAATTGCGGGAGAGACCTGTGCTTTGCGGGGCGCCGCTTGAGAGCGAATGCCGGCGCACTGTCCAGGAAAGCTGTTAGGGATAACCGTGTTTCCGAAGGGGCAAGCCATACCGTCTTGCGAGCGCGGCATTACCCGATTCGTAGAGCCGTTCCAGCCGCGAAGCCCATTCCGGGGGGATTTCCGGTTTGCTCTGGGAGCCCTTCTCAAGGAATGCACGCAGGTGCTTGCGGACGTTCGTTGTATGAGGCAGCAGAGGCTCGACCCATCGTCTGGGGACGAATCGCTTCATGAATCTGTCGTAGGCGACAGTTCGGGCACTCTCCTGGGCCTGAGCCTGTTTGGCCGCGAGAAGATACTGGGCCGCTTTTTCGTCCAATAACAGATCCGTGGCTAGTTGAGTGATGAAAGTACGCTGGTCGTGGACGAACTCCTCAAACAGAAATACATGAATCCGTTCACGCCCAAAAAACCGCTCGTAGACCCGGATCGTTCGGTCGTAGTCAAATACGCCAAGAATGCTTGAAGGCCAGTTGCGGTAGACGTGAGTCAGCCAATTGTCCAGCGTGATGTCACGATCCGTGTAAGGCGCCGGAACGTTGGCCAGGACTCGCCCGTGACGAGCATGGAACGAAAGAACGGCATCGAGTTGGTGCCGTACCGTGAAGACGATATGGGCGTCGGGGAAGAATCGGGACAAACGCCGGGCGATAGGTTCCAGCAAGTAGGCGTTCGCTGTGAACGATTCATCAGAAAGAATAGTTACAGTCCGAGGCGGTTTGTCGTTTAGAGCCCGAGTGATCCGTTCACTGAGCTTGTCTTCTTGATAGTCGACCCCGTCGATTTTCCTGAATTCATTTCCGATTTCCACGTGGAGCTGGGCGCGATGAGGGAGCCCTATCGAGAAGAGGCCAGGGTGGGCGCCGAAAAGATGATCTTGCAGGGTTGTCGTGGCCGTCTTCAGAAACCCCGGATGAACGATGGTGCGCACCTCTGAATGCTAGCCCACCCACTCTAACGATTGCTCGGACTGGCCTGTGGTTTCCCTGAGCGATTTGGCACAGTGGCTGGACCGGCGCACGTGCGGATATGGAGCAGGCGCGAGTAACCGGCGGCCCGCCTGTTATGATCGCAAGTCAAGCTATGGAGCCCGCGCACACCAACCAGCTCATCCACGAGACCAGCCCCTATTTGCTGCAGCATGCTCACAATCCGGTGAACTGGCATGCCTGGGGAGAAGAAGCGATCCAGCGCGCGCGGTCGGAGAACAAGCTCATCTTTCTCAGCATTGGTTATGCCGCCTGTCACTGGTGCCACGTCATGGAGCACGAGAGCTTTGAAGACGAGCAGGTCGCGGCGGCTCTCAACCTCGATTTCATTGCGATCAAAGTAGACCGGGAAGAGCGCCCCGACCTTGACGAAATCTACATGAGCGCCACGATGCTCTACACCGGCGGGCATGGCGGCTGGCCGATGAGCGTTTTCCTTGCGCCGGATCTCAAGCCGATTTACGCCGGAACCTACTTTCCGAAAGAAAATATGTATGGGCGTCCCGGCTTCAAGACCGTGCTGGCCCAGCTTGCTCAGGTCTGGAAGGACCGGGGCGCTGCTTTGGCCGGGGAGAGCGAAAAAGTCGTCACGGCTGTTCAGCAAATTCACTCCGCCGGAGAGGCCGGTGAACTGCTGCCCCGCACGAGCGTCAGCCAGGCGGCCGGCCAGATTCTGCGGGCGTTCGATTCCTCGTTGGGCGGGATTCCGAGCGGGGTGAATAAGTTTCCGCCCAGCTCGGCGATCGACTTGCTGCTGCGCGAATACCGCCACGGCGGGCATCACGCCAATTTGGCCATTGTCGAGTTGACGCTCGAAAAGATGGCCAACGGCGGCATCTACGACCACCTGGGCGGGGGCATCGCGCGTTATTCGACAGACGCGAAGTGGCTTGTACCGCACTTCGAGAAGATGCTCTACGACCAGGGACTGGTGAGTTCGGCTTACCTCGACGGCTATCAGGCGACCCAACGGCCGGAGCTCAAGAAGCTCTGTGCCGAAAAATCTCGCGGTATTTTCGACTATGTGATGCGGGACCTGGGCACTCCCGGAGGCGCATTTTGTTCGAGCGAAGACGCCGACAGCGAAGGTCTCGAAGGCAAGTTCTACATTTGGACGCTGGATGAGGTGAAACAGATTCTCGGTGACCCAGCGGCGAAGCTTTTCGCGCAGCACTACGGTATCAGCCAGATCGGCAACTGGGACCATCCAGGGGACCAGCACGTGCCTCACGGGCCGAAGAACATTCCGCACGTTGCCCGCGCGACCGATGTGATCGCGAAGCTGGAGAATCTCGACCCTGCTGAAGTCGAAAAGACGATCGCCGACGGACGGCGCAAGCTCTTTGAGGCGCGGCTGGAACGAGTCCGGCCGGGGCTGGACGACAAGATTCTCACGGGCTGGAACGGGCTGATGATCACCGCGCTGGCAAAGGGCGCGGCTGTACTCGGCGAACCCAGTTATGGAGAAACCGCGGCCCGCGCCGCCAATTTCATCCTGAGCGAGATGCGCCAAGACGGGCGCCTATTTGCCACCTACGGAAAAGGAAAGGCGCGGCTCAAGGCCTACATCACCGACTACGCGTTTCTTATCGAAGGGCTGCTCGGGCTCCATGAGTGGAGCGGCGGGCTGAGATGGCTCGACGAGGCTCGGCAGTTGACCGAGGTTGCCATTGAATACTATTGGGACGACCCTGACGGCGGCTTCTTCTTCACCGCGTCGGATCACGAAGAGTTGATCGTCCGCAGCAAGACCGTGCAGGACGGAGCCATCCCGTCAGGCAACTCCGTGATGCTGTTGAATCTGCAGCGGCTGGGAATTCTCCTCGATCGGGCCGGCTACCGCGAGAAGGCCGAGCGGATAATCCGCGTGTTTGCCGGCGCCGGAACGATGCGCTCGCCGTTTCAGCACGAGCGGCTGCTGGCGGGTATCGACGCCTGGCACGCGGGCTTCGAGGAGATTGCCATTGTCGGGGCGGCGGACGATGCCGCTACGCACGCTCTGCTCCGCGCCGTCTATGAGCAGTACCTGCCCAATAAAGTCGTGGCTCAATTGGATCCGGCGGACGAGGAAACGCCCAAGAAGGTCCCGCTGCTGGCAAACCGTCCCCTGGTGGAGGGCAGACCAGCGGCCTACGTCTGCCGGAACTTCACCTGCCGGCAGCCGCTGACGGATCCGGAGGATCTGGCTCGCCAGCTTCATTCCCCGGATGGGTAGGGCTGTGAACCGTTGTTGCGCAGGATGGCTTTGCCGACGAAACTCTGAAAACCCGTGATCCCACGCTGCCCAGGACCGAAGCTTCAGAACCCAACGACCTTGACGGTGCGGCCGTCATCTTCGACAGGGATTTCATCCGGTGGCACGATGACAACCTTTCCGTCCTTGAAGGTAGCTATCGGGTTCCGCAAGCGTTTGTGCATCAGCAGGGCGTCTTGCACGGCCTCTCGGAAAATACCCTCCACTTCTTTTGCGGTAGGAAAGGTCTTCGGCGCGGGTTCAGACATCTCTACTTGTTAGTGTGACAGAATCTGGTCCATAAGTCTTGCCGGTGGATCTTGTCAGCGCCCTTGTTCTTCGATTTTTCGGCGATCAGAATCGGCTCGCCACTAACGGAATTGTCGTACACAGCCCAAGTGTTCCCAATGGGACGATACAAGCCGAGGAAGTTCATAATCCCGCGCTTGTAGCGTCTCTTGACAATCTCAGCGTCAACGCTGTGACCACCGGCGCGCACGCGCGCTCCTACCCTTTCGATTGCCAGTTCCGGTGTTCGGAGCCAAATGTACAAAATGTGAACTCTGTATCCAGTCTCGACGAGCCCAGAAATCCATCGCGCAAAGGAACGGGAAGCCATAGTCGTCTCAAATGCGAAACTGGCGCGCATATTTGCAAGGTTCCTCATGCGGTCTATCATGACCCGCCCCGCCTCGATCGCCACATTCTGCTGGGCTTCGAATCCCGAAAGTCCCAGGGCGATTCGATCAGCGTTGACGTACTCAGAGAGCTTGTATTCGCCACGGAGTAAATACGGGGCAAGAGTAGACTTGCCGGCTCCGTTGGGTCCGGCCACGACTACCAGTTGAGGATCAGGATGTCTCATCGAAAAACCATTCGGCAGTCGGGGCATAGGCGAACACGTTTCCGCCGCCAACTACGGATTCTCACCGCTACAACCCCGCTCGCAGATAAGCAATCACGTCGGCCAGCTCTTGGCGGCTGAGATCTTCTTCCAAGCCTTCGGGCATCAGCGAGACATCGGACGCTCGCATCTCGGCAATGGCTTCGCGGCGGATCGTCACATCTTCGTACTCTCCCCGCAGCGTGACGGCGTGGGCGGACTCGCCGGCCAGGAGTCCGTCATAGACGCGCCCCGCCGTGTCGGCGACGATGTAGTTGGTGTAGTTGGGTTCGATCTCGAAGCTCGGGTCGAGGATATGGGTCAGCAGTTCCTCGTGAGTCTTGTTATTGACGCCGGAGAGATCCGGCCCGATGCGGCCGCGGCCTCCTTGCCGAAGATGACAACTCGCGCAGTTATCGTCAAAAACCGCTTTGCCGTTTGGCGCGCTGGCGTCTAGCTCCAACGCGTCCTTGTGTGAATCGACGATCGTCGCCCGCTCGTTTGCCTGGCTTTGGAATAACTCCATGGCGCGCTGCTTCAGCTCTGGATCGGGGTATTGCGTCAATCGGATCTTGAAAACCGGGTCAACCGACGACGCCTCGATCACCTTCCCCGCGACGGCATCGAGAAACACGCTGACGCGGTCAGGGCGCCGCAGCAGGGCTTGCTCCGCCCGTGCCCTTGCCTGCGGCCCGTATCCCTTCCATCCCGCCAGAAGCGTCTCCGCAACGCTCGGGTCGTCGAATGTCGCCAGCGTTTGGATCGCGGCGGCCTTCACCGGCTGTGGGGCCGGCGAGTCGAGGATCTTGCGGAGTGCCGGGGCAACGGCTCCGAATTCCCCGCCCCGCAGATAACCTACGGCGCGAGCCCGTTTCTCGACCGGCAACTCCTCATCGCGGGCGCTCACCAGCGCCATGCGGGTGAATTCGGGAAACAATAGATGCTGTGCAACTTCGGCGGCGGCTATGCGAGTCTCTTCCGAGGAGCGAGTCAGGAGCCGAGTCAGAACGTGCTCGGCCGAGGGCACTCGTATTCGTTTTGACCGGTCACGCGCCAGCCCCTGGGCCAAACCCCCAAGAGTCGCCTGAAGCCACGCCGGCTGAGCCAGGATTCGGCTGCCGTCCAGCGTGATTAGCAGCATCGTCACATCGTTTGAGTTCCCGCGAACTCCAATCGACTGCGCCAACCGCGAAACCATCTCGCGTCTGCCTTCCGTCGGCTCCGCGAAGAAGCCGCGGTGCCGCACGAGCATCCGCGTCAGCACCTGCAAGGCGCGCGGGCCCGCCGCGTTGACGATGGCGGCGCGGAACCATGGGTCCTCGGCATCGGAGGCGGCGAGTTGCGCCAGCGGGCGATGGTTGCCCGAGATTTTCCCGAGCGTCATGGCGAGCTGGAAACGGACTCGTGTATCGGAATCGCCGGTCCGGGCAACGACGGAGCCGCCCAGTTCTTGCAAGAACGATTCGGCCATCCGCACGGCGTGTTCGCGAACGCGAGGATCGTCGTCCCGCATGGCTTCCCGGAGGGTTGCTGGCTCCAGCGCGTCCAGGCCCTCGAGCGTCCAGAGGGCGTGCACGCGGGCAAGCGGCGATTCCCCGGTCTCGGCCAAATCTTTCAGCAAGGGCACGGCTTCGGCGTCCTGCCGCTCGAGCAGAAGCCGCTGGGCGGTTCGCCGATGCCAGCCGTTGGCGTGCGCCAGCGTTTGCACCAGCTTCTCTGTTGAGGCTTGGCCCAGGCCAGGCTTCAGATTGCCCGCGCGGCGCGGGTTTTCGGGAACAATGCGATAAATTCGCCCGCGGTCGCCGCCACGATAGAAATCGATCCGCACTTTCTTCTTGATCGATTCGGGGATAGACACCGGCTCCTCGATGTACTCGCGATAGAAGTCGGCGATGTAGAGGTTTCCATCGGGGGCATTGGCGAAGTTGACCGGGCGGAACCAGACGTCGGTGGAGGCCAGAAACTCCTTATCCCGCGGCCAGCGTTCGGCGCGAAAGCTCACGCCGGCCGGAGACAGGATGTCGCGATGAACGAGGTTTCCGTTGGCGTCCGCCACGAACACGTTGCCGCCGTAGTCTTCCGGGAAAGCGTCACCGGCGTAGGCGGTCGCGCCGGTCGCCGCCGAAAAATGACCGCCCACTTGCTCGATGCTTCCCGGACGAGTCTCGTCGTAACGCTGCTGGCGCACCTGGGTTCTCTCGACTCGCCATTGTTGCGGCTGAGTGAGGGGATAGATCACACTCGCGGCCGGATCGTGGGCGGAAACATCGTGCAGCCGCGAAGGCAGAGTAAAGAAAGGATTGTTTAAGAGATAGCGAACCGGGAACACGGCATGCCGCAGATGAATCGTGTTTTGCGACATGAAACGGTTTCCCCATTGATCGAACGACATGCCGTACTGAGTCGGGCCGGTCGCTGGCTCGAACAGCCCCTTTACCGGATGGAACCGAAAATCGTGGCCGCGAACGATTACGGCGGGCTGGTCGGGCCACTTCGGGGATGTGACGCGGCCCGGACGGCCATTGTTCGCGGCGTAGATCCAGTTGTCGATGCCGAGGCGAAGATTGGTCACGCGGCTTTCCGCCGACACCTCCCGGCCGGCGAACCCGGTAAAGACGACCTCGCGAAAGTCCGCCTTGTGATCTCCGTCCGTGTCTTTGAGATAAAGGATATCCGGCGCCGAAGTGACGAATACGCCTCCCTTCCAAGGCAACGCACAAGTCGCCTGCAAGAGGTTGTCGGCAAACAGCGTCGCGGTATCAAACCGGCCGTCGCCGTCGGTGTCCCGTAGCAGGCGAATGCGGCTGCGCGGCGCCTCGCCCTCGGGCGGATCAAAAGGGTAGTCGAGCATCTCCACGACGTAGAGATCGCCGTTTTCGTCGAAGGCCATCTCGACCGGGTCGATAACGTCGGGTTCCGCCGCGACCAGCTCGATGCGAAAGCCCTCGACGATCTGGAAGCTCGTCAGTGCCTGGGCGGGATCGAGGGGATCGGTGTCGTAGGGACCCTTGAGAGGGCCCTGTTCGCCGCAGGAGGCAAGACAGAGGCAGACCGCCAGGGCTGCCGCCGCCCAGCGTGAAAAGCGGGTCCGGTCGTCATAGTTCCCGAAACGTCCGGTGAAATTCGTCAAGCACCCATTCTGGCAGACCTCCGGGAATCTGTCTCGCGGCGGATTACTCGCGGCAGATTATTGGTGTCACCTGAATTATGCACAGATTCGGCGTAGCCATCGCCGATGGAGTTGTGGCGGTAGCGGCAGTCGTGTCAACTCAGTGATTTAGCAAGTCGTCTTTTCCTCTGTTTCCCTCCCTGTTTGAGCCGCCTGCCAATCCCGGCGGGCAAAAGCGGGCGGGCAAGCGGCGTGTTCCCAGTACGTTGCGGCGAGTGCATGAAATTTTATGCATGGAGCGCCCCTCAACTCAGCGCACCCTCCACCACCGGCGCGAAGCTCGATCCCGGTGGCCCCATCGCCCGCAGCCGCCGCATCAGCCGTTCAAACAGGCCCTTTTCCTCATAATGATCGCTGTAGCTGACACCCGTTCTGCCGGCGTGCCGCCAGATCTTGGCCGCCACGAACAGAAAGCGCAGCCGCGCCGTCGCCAGGGTGGTGTGCCGCAGTGTCTCCACGCTGGCTTGGGCTTCGCGGTTGAACAGCAGCAGCCAGCAGTTGAGGTTGTAGGCCAGCATGGCCAGCTGAAAGTGATTGCGGTTCATGTCAAAGCGGCGCGAGGGATGGGCCGCCAGCCCGGCGTCGTTGTTGGCCTCCTTGATGAGGTTCTCGGCTGCGGCGCGCTGATTGTAAAACCACACCACCGCCGCGATCGGTTCGGCCAGGTTGGTGACAAACACGCGGTAGGTGTAAGCGCTGGTGGCAAACAGCTGGTATTGCTCGGCCGCGCCGGCCGCGGGTTCGTTTTCGTAACGCAGCGCCAGGAAACGACAGGCCCGCGCCCAGCCCTGCGGCTGGTAGAGGAATTCGCATTCCGCATCCGCATCGCTGTGGGGCGAGGGCTTCCAGGCCGCTTGCTGCAACTGCTCGACCAGCCGCCTGGTCTTGCGCGCCACGATGACGAACTGACAAGCCGCCTTTTCATAGGCCTCCACCGCCTCCCAGCAATAAAACCCGGAATCGGCCCGCGCCAGGATTTTCTTCACGCCGTGCGGCAAAGCCCGAAAGGCGCTCTCGAGGTGGGCGGCGATCTGCCGGCCCGTGGGCCGGTCGCCGTTGCGCAACCCGCCCATCAGGTATTCGCGCGTCTCGGCCAGGAAAGTCAGTATCGGCTGGTAGCTGCGCTTGCCCTTGTTCTTGGGGTTGTAACTCTTGCGCCCGCCCATCTGGCGGCCGTAGAGCGTGTGCACGGTGGTGTCGGTGTCCAGCGTCACCGTCTCCAATTTCACCTGGGCCGCGGCCCAGACTCGTTCCCGCAGCTGGCGCTGAATGGAAAGGATCTGCTTCGCCACGTTGAGGTGCAGCGAGGCCAGAAAGCGCCACAGCGTGGACTGCGGCGGCAGACGCGTCACTTGCAAGATGCCGGTCAAGATGGGGTCGCGGGCGATGAAGCGGAGTTGGTTCAGCCGCGCAAAGCCGACATAGAGGCCCAGCACGAGGGCCAGCACAAACTGGTAGAGGCTCATCACACGGGTGATTCGTTTGTTCGTGATGGTTTCTTCCAGCAGCGCCTGGAAGCCGAGTTTTTCGAGCAGGGTGGCGACGGGCAGCAAGCCGCCGTAGGGAGTCAGATTCTTGCCGCGGAAGTGATAAGGCGTGGCAGCCCCGATTTTATTGGGCCGCGGGGCCCTCGCGCCCCGGCCTTGTTTGACGGGCCTTCGGGAGCTATGCTGTTTTCGCTTGGTAACCATTTGGGTGACCTCCTTGGGGTTGACTGGCGAAGCTGAAATCTTTGCCAGCCTACCTTATTACCCCATGTTTTCGGGGGTCCCCCAAATGGCCCCTGGCGGCTCAGCCCTCCTCCGGTGCACCCCGCAGTGCATAATTCAGGTGTCACACTTCGTGTAACGAGGTGAAGCGCGGCCGGCACTCATTTCTCATAGCTGCGGCAAGAATTCAGCGACTGGGATCTTGCTCCTTCAAGGACAGGCTAGAGCAACAAGTCCCCCAGTGCTGCCGCATCAAATCCCAACAGCAGCTTGTTTCCCTTCTTCACGATCGGCCTTTTAATCAAGTTTGGGTTTTCCGACATGAGCCGGAGGGCATCGTCTCGTGGCGGCGGATTGGTCTTCATGTCCATCTCGCGGAAGAGGGCGTTGCGGGAATTCAGAAACGGACGGTAGTCGCGCTGGCCGATCAGCCGGTCCAGCTCTTCGACGCTCAGCCCCTTGTTTAAGTCAACGGAGCTCAATTCAATACCCTTCTCGAGCAAGAAACTTCTTGCTTTGCGGCAGGTGGTTCAACTGGGTTTTTGGTAGAAGGTGATTTTCATTGTTCTAGGTTGCTCCGTTGAGCGGTTGAGCCGTTCTCCGTTGCCTGGTTCAACACAGTTGGTCCGTTTCTCGGGTTCCAGTTTAGCATCGGGGGCTAGATAGAGCCGTGCCGGAACGTCTTGAAAAATCCGTAGCGAAAGGCCGCGCGGGTCTCTCCGAGCCCAGCAGGTTAATCCTCCGGCTCTTTGATCGCGGGATCGCCGGCCAATCCCAAGGGCTGGGCCCCCAGCCTGGGGTGGGACAGCCTTGTTGCCAGAAGAATCCCGCTGACGACAGCCGCTACTCCCAGAATCAATCGCGGCGTCACGGCCTCGGAAAACATCCAAGCACTCAGACCAACTCCGAAGACGGGGACCGTAAACGTGAACATGGTCAATGCCCCGGGGCTGTGGTGGCGCAGCAGATGCGCCCAGACGGTAAAACCCACCCCGCCGACGATGATTCCCTGGTACATGATCGCCGCGATCGGAATCCGCCCGAACGGCTCCCGGCTTCCTGAATCGTCGAATAGCGTTCCGGCCAGGAAGAACGGCAACGAGATCACCATCTGCCAGAAAGCGGTCTTCTCAGGCTCGATCCGTTGGACCACCCGCTGGATGTAGACCGTCCGGGCGCCGACGAGCGAGGCCGAGACCAGCAGCAAGAGGTTGCCGATGATCGGGTTGGGAGCCAGCCGCGATTCGGGCCTGCCCAGGAAGATGCCGCAGATGCCCGCGAAGGCGACGGTCAGCCCGCCAACTCGGGACCAGGAAAGCCGGTCTCCTGGAACAACGTAGTGGGCGAGAAGGTTCGCGAAGATCGGATTGGTGTTCATCAGCACGGTGGCGTAAGCTGGCGAGGTGTAGTCGGCGCCGAAATGCATCAGGGCGATTTGGACGGCAAAGATCACTCCCAGGCTGAGCAAGGCCGGCCACTCTCGCCGCTGAGGGGTCAGGGAGATGCCTCGCAGGGCGGCCCAGGAGCCGACCGTGAGCGCTCCGAAAGACATGCGGCCGAATGCGGTCCAAAACGGCGGCAGGGCGGTCAGTGCGAACTTGAGGGCTACTTGGTTTCCGCCCCGTACCAGGTTGACGCCGAGCACGGTGAGGGCCGGTTTCCAGCCGATCGGTTTGAGTTTTCCAGTTTTGCTCACGTTATCTTGACGCGCCTCGGCATCTTTTTCGGAACTGTCCGGCCGCCCGACAAACGGCTAACGGATTCGTGGCTATCGCAGGGCCGCCGGCATGTCCGCGGCGGCCTTGCCTTCTCTGGTCCATCCGCGCGACGCCTCCAAAGTAACGATGAGGATGCCGGCGGCGACAGCCGCGACACCGGCCATCAACTCCGGTCCAAGTTTCTCGGAGAAAATGAAGGCGCTGGCGATCACGCCAAAAATAGGAGTTGGGAACGCAAAGACCGACAGCACGCCTGGAGGAGTCTTTTGCAGCAGCCTCACCCACACGACGAAGCAGCCGCCAGCCACGATCACGCCTTGGTAGAGAATCGCTAGGACCGGCGGCCCGGCGAGGGGCCCGCGCAGAGGCTCCTCCAGCAAGGTTGCCGCCAGCAGGAAGCAAGGCGTCGAAAAAGCGATTTGCCAGAAGATAGCGCGCAGGGGTTCGATCCGTTGCACCAGGCGCTGGGTAAAGACCATGCGCGCGCCGAATATCATTGCCGTCAGTGTCGCCAGTGCGTTGCCGAGCAGCGGGTTGGATGCGAGCCTCGATTCCGGCTCGCCCAGAAAGGCAAAACAGATGCCCGCCAATGCCACGGCCAGACCCAGCGCCCTCGTTTTCGACACTCTGTCACCCGGCACGAAAAAGTGAGCAATCAGGTTGGTGAAAATCGGGTTACTGTTCATCAGCACGACCGCGTAGGCCGCCGAGGTCAAATTGACACCGAGATTCAGGACCGATATTTGGATCGCAAAGACGGCGCCCAGGGCCATGAGCCCCTTCCACTCTCCCGAGACAGGCTTGAGAGGCGTGCCTAGGACTCGCGCCCACAAGGCGATCACGGGAAGCCCGCATGACATCCGCCAAAAGGCGCTCCAGAAGGGAGGAAAGGTCCCCAGGCCGACCTTCAAGGCAACGACGTTGCCGCCCCACAGGGCGGAGATCGCGAGAGCGGCCAGAGCGGTCTTCAACTCCACCGCGGCTGTTGCGCGGGGCTTCATCGAAGAGCCTCTCGAGGCGCGGCGACGGCGGGATTGAGCACAGAGTTTCGCTTGCGCTTCGTCACCAGTACGATGCCCGCGGTGACGGCTGCCAGCCCCAGCCATAAACGGGCTGTCAATGCTTCGTCGAAGAACAAGCTGCTGAATACGATTCCAAAGATCGGGGATGTGAAGCCGAACATCGACAGACTCCCCGGGCTGTGGTGTTGCAGCAGCGTAGTCCACACCAGGAAACACAAACCGGCGATGATCATGCCCTGATAGAGGATGGCGGCGACGGCCTGCCCGCCGATCGCCTGCGTCGCCGGCTGCTCCCAAATGGCTCCAGCGGCCAGGAACGGCGGCAAACACAGCACCATCTGCCAAAAGACCGGGCGAATCGGGTCAATCGTTTGGACCAGCCGCTGAGTGTAAACGACCCGGATGCCAAGCAAGAGAGCCGAAAGCGTCACCAGCAGGTTGCCCCAAATCGGATAAGCGGCCAACGAGCTGTCCGGCCGGCCAAGAAACACGACGCAGACGCCGGCAAACGCAGCAGCCAAACCGATGACCCGCCGCGGCGAAAGACGGTCCTCGGGAACGAAGAAATGGGCGATGAAGTTGGCAAAAATAGGGTGCGCGTTTAGCAGCACAATTCCGTAGGCGGGGGAGGTGAAGTCCACCCCAAAGTTCAGCATCGTGATTTGGATCGTAAACAGCGTGCTCAGGATAACCAGCGGACGCCATTCTTCCCGGCCCGGCGCCAGTGAGCTTCCCCGCGCCCAAGCCCAGACGCCGACCGTCAGCGCGCCGACAAACATCCTCCAGAAGCCGCTCCAGAAGGGCGGAAAAGTTCCCAGGCCGAGCTTGAGAGCCACGACGTTGCCGCCCCAGAGTAAGCACGCGCCCAGAGCGATCAGCGAGGTGCGCCACCCGATCGGCTTCAGTCCCACGGGCGAACCCTCCTTGCGAGGGTCGCTACCCGCCTTCGAACTGAGTTTAACTTGCACATCCTTCTCATCAACACTCAGCGCTCTGGACGCCCGGTGGCGCCGGGGGCCGATCAGACACCACTGCGAAACGTTGCCGCGGCAACACTTCAAAACGACAATCCCGGGGAGTCGCGGTAAGGTTACCCGAGATGGGTTTGAACCGCCGGCAAGCCCCAGCTAGCCGGACGATTCAATCACCGCATCCCGCAAGATCTCGACAACATGGCGGGGAGTGCGATCGGTGAAATGGCTAATCTGTTGCCGGCAAGAAACGCCCGTTACGGCGATCTCGGTTTCCACCGGAGCAGCCTCGACGGCGGGGAACAGACGCTGTCCGCCGATTTTCTCTGACAGGTCGTAGTGCTCTTTCTCGAAGCCGAATGAGCCGGCCATGCCACAGCAACCTGAGTTGACTTCAGAAACGCTGAGCCCCGGGGCGAGCCGCAGGGCTTCCACGCTGGGAGCGCTGCCAATATGCGCCTTTTGGTGGCAGTGCCCGTGAAACAGGATTTCCTTCGGTGCTTCGTCGAACCGCAGATCCAATTTCCCTTGCTGGCTGAGCTGGACCAGAAACTCATCCACCATCCAAGAGTTCGAGGCCACCTGTTCGACCGCCGAACCTTCGACGCCGGCGCCGTCTACAAGATCGAGGTAGTCGTCCCGCAGCGTGAGCAGACAACTGGGCTCGCAACCGAGCACCGGGATGCCCTGCTTTACATAGGGTGCCAGCTCTCGTACGTTGTGATTCGCCACCGCCTTGGCGTCCTCGATGAGTCCCTTGGAAATCATCGGCCGGCCGCAGCATTTCTTGTTGGCCAAGATGACTTCGTAGCCCGCTTTTTCCAGCAGCTCGGTGGCGGCGTGCCCGACTTGCGGGTAGTTGTAGTTCATGAAGCAGTCGTGGAAGAGCACGATCCTAGGACGTCCGTTGACGCTTGACCGGGAGCGCTTACGAAACCATTTCTCGAAGCTCTCACTAGCAAACGGAGGCATCTGGCGGCGGCTGTCAATGCCCACGAAGCGGTCGAGCAACCACTTGGCCGGGCCCGAGTTCATGACAGCATTCGCGATCGGGGCGAAGCGGCTGCCCCACTTGTTGAGGTTCTCGATGCCTGCGAACATCCTGGCGCGCAGCGGCGTGCCGTGCTTCTCGTGGTAGTGCGCCAAGAACTCGTACTTGATCTTCGCCAGGTCGACGTTTGACGGACACTCGCGCTTGCAGCCCTTGCACTCGAGACACAGGTCGAGCACATCGTACATGCGTCTCGATGTCAGCTCTTCGGGCGCAAGCGTGCCGGAAAGAGCCGCCCGCAAAGCATTGGCCCTGCCGCGAGTGGAGTGCTCCTCGTCGAGCGTAGCGTGGTAGGAGGGGCACATCGTTCCGATGTCCCTCTTGCGGCACACACCCATGCCGTTGCACATTTCGATGGCGCGCGCGAATCCGCCTTCACGGGAGAAGTCGAGGTGGGTCTTGATCTGGATCGTTTGGTAATCGGCGCCCCAGCGCAGATTCTCGGTGACCTCCGGGGCGTTGACAACCTTGCCCGGATTCATGATGTTGTTCGGATCGAAGATGCGCTTGGCTTCCAGGAAGGCCTGATAGATATCGGGTCCGAACAGCACCTTGTTGAACTTGCCGCGCGCGATTCCGTCACCGTGCTCGCCACTCATCGAGCCGCCGTACTCCATAACGAGCCGGCAGACTTCCTCGCCCATCTCGCGCACTTTGTTGATCTCAGAGGCCTGCTTCATGTCGATGGCCGGCCGCACGTGCAGGCAGCCGACGGAAGCGTGTCCGTAATAGCCGCCGCGTGCGCCGTGATCGCTGAGAATCTTCTGGAACTCCCGCACGAACCCCGACATCTTCTCGATCGGGACCGCCGGATCCTCCACGAACGCGATGGGTTTCTTGTCACCGAGAACGCCCATAAGCAGTCCGAGAGATTCTTTGCGGACTTTCCAAACGTTCTGCTGCTGAACGGGGTCGGTCACCGGTACATACCCGAACCCGATGCGGTTGCGTTGCAAGTAGCCCTGCAACTCATCGATCTTGGCCTTGACCTCGGACTCCGTGTCGCCGTAAAACTCAACGATCATCACAACCTTGGCGCCGGGATCGACGAAATCCATGTGGCGCGCGAAGTCGGGGCGGCCGCGGGCGCTACCGAGAATGAAGTCGTCAATCAACTCCACGGCGGCTGGCCCGCGGGCAACGATTTCTTGTGACGGGTCGACCGATTCGACCAGCGAGCGGAACTGCACGATCAGAATGGCCTTCTTCTTGGGTTGAGGAACGATTCGTATCTTGGCTTCGGTGACGACGGCGAAGGTGCCCTCGCTGCCGACGACCATCCGGGCTAGATTGAGCGGGCCAGGCTGGGTGGAATAACCAGCGCCGAAGCTGCCGTCGCCGTTGCGGACCAGTTCATCCAGGTTGTAGCCGCTCACCCTCCGCATTAGCTTGGGAAAGCGCTTCAGAATTTCGTCGTGGTAGCTTTCGCCGAGATTCAGCAAATCCCGGTAAAGACGCCCTTCGAAGGTGCCGGCACTGGCACGCAATTTAGTCTCCGCTGCATCCGCCGCCGAGTTCAAAACCGCTTCGGAGCCATCCGACAACACGACCTTGAGTTCCAGGACATGGTCGATCGTCTTGCCGTGAATAATCGAGTGCGACCCGGCGGAGTTGTTGCCGATCATGCCGCCGATGGTCGCGCGGCTGCTGCTCGATGTGTCGGGGCCGAACTCGAATCCCATCGGCCGCAGGTAGTTGTTGAGTTGATCCTGCACGACCCCCGGCTGCACGCGCACCCACTGCTCCTCGACGTTGCACTCGAGGATGTTGCGCATGTACTTGGCGAAGTCAACCTGGACGGCGTGGCCGACGGTCTGTCCCGAGAGGCTGGTCGCGCCGCCCCGCGGCAGGATCGGCACTTTGTTGCGCGCGGCGATGCGGCCGATGGCGGCTACGTCGGCCGCATTCCTGGGGATGACGACACCGATCGGCTCCATTTGCCAAACGCTGGCATCGGTGCTGTAGAGAACTTTCGAGTACTGATCAAAGCGGACCTCTCCCTCGATTTCGTTGCGAAACTGCTCGGCAAGATCGGGAGGATAGGTCGTCATTTTCGTCGGCCGGATCACCTTCCGCCGGGGTCAGCCGCGCGGATCGGAAATTCGGCTGTTGCTGAGCTTCTCGGGCGCTGGCATTTGCAGAAAATTCGGGAGCCAGACTCAGAGCCCCGACCATGAGGGAGGGGTTAGCCGCTTCAACGCGCCTCATCCGCCAGCGGCCACGCTCCCCTCTTTTGTTGCGGCTGGTTCGCGCTAGGGAGGTAGAACAGCGTCGGTGATCGGGCGGCTGGTGCGTTCCAGCCCTAACTTTACTATTGTCGTCGCTGCGTGCCGAAAAGGCAAAGTGCGTGGCCCCGAAGGGCGTTCGCCCCCTTCTTCCAGCAAAGGCCTATCGTCTATTCGACGCTCGCTTCCCCGGCAAACGGCGCTACCTCGAACAACTGGTCAAATCGCTCCGGCATGGCAACCGGCTTCATCTTGCCATCCGGCCCCTTCGAAACAAAGACGGCCGTCACGCGTCCGCGCGCGACCTCCTCTTCGGCAAGCTTGAACGAGCACTCGAAAACAATCGACGATCTCCCTTTTTTCGAGATCCAAGTATGCACATCAAGCTCGTCACCGAAAGTGACTGGCTTGATGAAGTCACAAGTCGCGGACACTCGAGGGCACATCACACCCTCCTGCTTCGAGTCAGTCAACTTGTGAAGCCCCACCGAGCGGTAGAATTCGGTCTCGGCTTCATCCATATAGCGGAAATAATTCGCGTAGTGGATGATGCCGGCAAGGTCGGTATCCTGCCAGTGGACCAGCCGTCGATAGTGGTATTCGTAGGCCATCGTTGTTCAAGTCACCATATTGGTCAATTAACCATTGTCTCGTAGAGAGCCAGCGTTTCTTCCGCCATGCGGCGGCTGTGGAACTGCCGCACCACCGCTTCGCGGCCGGCTCGTCCCATTCTCTCCGACTCAGCGCGGTTGTCGATCAGGCTCTCGATCGCTTGAGCGAGCTGAGCGGCGTTTTCCGGCTCGAAAAGCAAACCGCCACCAGTGGCCTCGATTAGCTCTGGAAACACGCCCAGCCGCGGCTGCACGACCGGCACGCCGCAAGCGAGCGCCTCCAGTACATAGAGCCCCTTCGGCGCGCGATAGGCGGCGGGAACGCTGAGCACATCGAGGCTCTGCAAGAATCTGACTTTCTCGGTACGGCTGACAGCGCCCAGGTATTTAAAGTCGTCGCCGAGCCCCCAGCCGTCTGCCTGACGCTGGATATTTTCGAGGTAGGAATGGTGCTCGGGACCCATCCAGCCGGCCACGTGCAACTGGACGCGAGGGCCCGGAGCCTCCCGGCGGCTTCGAATGAGATGGAAGGCATCCGCCAGCAGAGCGAGTCCTTTCTGCGGGCACACGCGAGCCAAGTAGCCAATCCGGAAGACTTCTGGGCCGGCTTTCGCGGCCGGTTTCAGATCCTTGAGATTGAGGCCAGACGCCACGACCCGGATATCTCCCTCCGGAATGCCCAAGCGCGGGGCCATGGCCGCGGCATGATCGCGGCTTGGAGAAATGAACATGTCCACCGATTTAGCCATCTTGCTCAGCACGCTGAAAGCCTGTTCTGAATACGGTGCCGGGAGATTTTCCAAGAAATAGTCTTCGCCTTGGAGCGAGCAGCAAACCGGGATCTTCAGCGCGTCTTTTATGGCGGCCGCCATGCCGGCGAACATCGAATTCGTCAAATGAACGACATCGGGCGGGTCGGCTTTCAGCCAGTCGATCAGCTTGTGCAGTTCCTTGCGCTGCGGCCCCTCCGCGCCTTGGAGAACGGAGACCGTCATCTCGCCCAGATCTTCCGGACGCGTCTTGACCGCGAACTTCGAGGCCCAACGCAGCAGCCCGGGCCGGTCCAGCAAGCGATCGAGCAGCCATGGGGTGTGGCGGAACAAGCCGATCTTCTCCTGCAGGAAGACGTTGATGCCGCCATAGAACACCCGGTCCAGGCTGACGTTTTCTTCGTCCGTACGGATCGGTGTGTAGGTTGGAATCAGCCGGACATCGTGTCGCAGCTCGATCAGCGCCGCCGCCAGCGTATTGTCACGCAGGCAGTTCCCGCAGATCATGCTACCGGCTCCCGCGGCGATGTAGGCGATCTTCATGGGAGGTTCAGTTTCAATCTCCGGGCCGAAACAGAGCCGCGCCCGCGAGGGTGCGGTCCAGTCTGGCAGTGACCGCATTGCGATGGCGGCCCCCACCCGCTGACTACCCTCGACCGCACCCTTGCGGGTGCGGCTCTGTTTCGGCCCGGTCACGCTTCAGACGGCTCTCAGTGGCCCGCGAACCTGCCAGCTTCCCTGCGCTGAGGGAAATACTTGCGAAGGGTCGTTTCCGACGGAGCCGCTGTCACCAACGACACGCCGACCAGCGCCGCCAGTGAACAGACAACCATCGCAGCCACCGGCATCATGCCGAGAAACAAAAAGCCGCTGTCGGCGCCGTATCCGCTTTCGCGAAACAGCAGCAGCCAAACCACTCCTGTCACCAGAATAGAAGCGGCCGCTCCCGCGCTAGTTACGCGCCGCCAATAGATCGAAGCACAGACCAGCGGGAAAAGACCCGCGAAACCACTAAAGCACCATATGCCGAGAGTGAAAACGCTTCGCGGGTTGGCAAGTGACAGCAGGTAGGCGACGGCCACAATCCCCACGATAAAACAGCGGGCCAGCCTGACGCGGCGGCGGTCGTCGAAGCGGGCTTCGCCAAAATAATGGACGACGATGTCGTTGGTGAACATCGTGCCCAGGCAGAAGAACTGCGAGTCCAGCGACGACATGATGGCCGCCAAAATGCCGGCTCCGAGCAGGCCGCCCAGCGCCGGGCTCGTCAGTTTCTGAACCATAATGGCCAGCTCGGTGTTCGGCGGAGCGCCCCGCGGAACGACCAGAGAGCCGTCGGGCATTACAGCCGCGGTGGCCCATACGCCGATGAGAACGCAGGGCGCCCAGACAAGCATGATGAATATCGGGTGGGCAACGACGGTTAGGCGGAAAGCATTGGCGGAACGAGCAGTTAGCCAGTGCTGAAAGACGTGCGGAAACATGCCGACCGACAGTGGAATGAGGCCATAGCTGAGAAACTGCAATTGCGAGATCGCCTCGCCCCGGATCAGCCGCTCGGGATGCGTTTCCATCACCTTCCGGCTGGCGGCCTCGAGTCCTCCGAGACTTGATGATATGGCCCAAAAGGCGATCAGCCCGGTCGCCATGAAAATGCAGGTTTGAAGCGTGTTGGCCCACACCGCCGCCCTCAGGCCCCCGAACAACACGTAGATCAGCACGACGCCGCAGATCACGAGACCGCTAATCCAGGCGGGCAGGCCGCCCTGCGTAGCAGCGAAGGCCTCCGGAAAAGCTCCCCGGGTCAGTGAGCCCACGACCGCTTCGGCCCCCAGCAAACCCGTCAGCAGATAGGGAATCACAAGAGCGACTAGAACAGGAAACAGCAGCAGGCCGAGGGTGTTGCTCTCGAAGCGGTCACGGAAATACTGCACCTGCGTCACAAACCCGAACCGCTTCCCAATGGCCCAGAGACGAATCCCCACAAAGAAGAAAACCGCCACGTGCATCAGTCCCGACCAGGACGCCAGCATGCCGTAGACGCCAATGCCGGCGCGAAAGGCTTCGCCCGTGCTGCCAACGAGCGCGAACGCGGTCATGGTGGTCCCAAAGATGGACATCAGCAAGAAAACGGGTCCGATCGAACGGCTGGCGAGGAAGTAGTCCTTCGCGGTCCCGCTGAAAAAGCGCTGGGCCACCACGCCCAGCCCCAGCAAAAGGCCGAGGTAGGCCGCCATGATGATGAGTTGGGTCATTCGGCTGACGTTTCCGGCTGTTCGGAATCCCCTTCGGCAAAAGCCTCGTTGTCAGCGGGCCAGGCGTACTGCAAGGCCAGATACCAGACGAGAGCCGCCAGCAGCGAATAGAACGCGTGGTATGCCAATCCGATCGGCAGGAAGCCAAACAACAGCGTGCCGTCATCCCAGAACCAGAAGTCCTGGTGGATGAGGGCTAGAACAAGGATGGCGAAGTAAATGAGTTGCTTCTTTGTCATCTCGGCTTCCTCTTTGTCATCTCGTTTGTCATCTCGTTTGGTGAAGGCGCTCCTTGTTGATGAACGCTCTCTGCTTATGCGGGTCGAGGAGGGATTCTTACCCGGCCGCGCGCGAGGTTCGAGTGAGAAACCTCTTACGCGGTCGCGCCTGCTCCGCGAACGGGTGCAATCATGAGAAGGCGATGGAAAACAGTCGATTGTAACAGTTTGCGTCTATTCAAATAGGGGGGTGAGCACTGCTCCGGGAGGATGTCGCCAGGAACGACGACACGGCACGCAAGAAAGCGTGCGCGACCCACGGATAGGGCCTTACCCAGCCAGGTGGATCGTCTCCGACTCGGAGACGATTCGTCCAGAACTGGTTCGGCGGAGACGGAACGATGGCCAATAGGCGACCCGTTCACCCGCCCTGGAAGTCCGCCAGGGGCAACGCCTGTCGGGATCTCCGCCACCGGATCGGCGAGGGCGCGTAGAATCCTCGCATGCAATGGCTCCAGGCAACTGCGGAGCATTTGACCCGAGGCCAACGCTGGCGACTGATCCTGAGCTGGATTTTTCGCCAATTCCTCCGCGGAAGAGTCGTCGAAACGGCCTCCTATGTCACCGATGCCCTCTAGCAACTGCCGTTTTTAGGTTCAGGGATGCTGCGGCAGGTGGTGCACGGCGAGCCCGGGCCACCCCCGTCAAAAAGGCAAACAAAAGGAGTAAGAATTTTTCAAAACCCGCTCAAACCTGCTCACCGGCCGCACAAGGCATCTGGGCCTCGCTGATAGTAGTGATAGGGTGAGGGTTGAGACTCATGCGGCTCGGAAGCCGTAAGCGAGGCTGAGAACACGTGGACCTTCGAAGAGTTGCCATTGTCGCGGGTGGCCGGACGCCCTTCGTCAAATCCGGCAAAGCTTTCAAAGATCTGGGGCCGCTCGCGCTGGCCAAGCACGCGGTCAGGGGTCTGATTGACGCGCACGGCATCGACGCGGGGACGATCGATGCGATCACTTTTGGGGTGGTCGTTCCGGAGCCGGGCAAGCCCAACCTGGCGCGAGAGATCGTCTTCGAAGCAGGACTACCCAAATCGATCGAAGCGCAGACTGTTTCGTCCTATTGCATCACGGGGTTACGATCGATCACGGCGGTTGCTGAAGGGATCGCGAGCGGCCGCTTCGATGCCGGGATCGCGGGCGGGGCGGAGTCTCTTTCCCAGGCCGATCCCAGCACCTTTCGCGAGCCGTCGAGCGGTCTCACGATGGGAGACCACGGCGAGATCACTCGCAAGGAATGGGATATCCCCAGGCAACGGCAAGACGAAATTGCGCTAGCCAGCCACCGCAACGCTGTTGCCGCCCGCGACAACCTGGCCGCGGAGATTTATCCGCTCGAAGGCGTGGAGCATGACTCGGGACCCCGCGCCGGCACCTCGCTCGAGGCCTTGGCTTCGCTCAATCCGGTTTTCGGCGCCGAAGGCACGTTGACGGCCGGTAACTCCTCTCCGGTGACAGACGGCGCGTCCGCCGTTCTGCTCATGAGTGAAGAAAGGGCCCGAGCAGAGAGGCGCGAGCCGCTGGCGTTCATTCGCGGAATGGAGTATGGAGCTATCGACTTGGCCGAGGGATTGCTGATGGCGCCCGGGCTGGTTGTCCCGCGGCTATTGAAACGCACGGGCCTGACGCTCGAACAGATGGATCTCGTCGAAATCCACGAGGCTTTTGGCACCCAGGTGCTCGCCAATACGATGGCTTGGGAGCAAGGGTGGAAGGGGGATCCAACGGGCCCGATCCATTGGGACCGTGTCAACGTGTGCGGCAGCTCGATTGCCGTCGGTCACCCTTGGGCCGCTACCGGCGGACGAATTACGACGACCCTCGCCTACGAGATGGTCCGCCGCAATGCCAGGCTGGGACTCATCAGCATTTGCGCGGCGGGCGCGATGGCGGGCGCGATGATCCTGGAAAGAGCGTGATTCGGAAGGCATGAAAAAATCGGGGACTGCCACAAGCGGCAAGTCCCAAGTCCTTGTTTATCAGTAAACCATTTGGCCGCGGCTGGCTGTCCCCAGCATTTTTTCACGCCTTCTCGGTCCCGAACTCCGTCACGGCGCACGCCTCAATTCCGCCGCTGACCTTTCCATTCGCCCGTCAAAATACTTCAGCATCTGTTCGGCCGCTAGCCGGTGCCCCTCGCGGTTCCAATGCGGGTCGCGTTTGAAATAGGTGTCTCTCATCGCGCTTGCCAGCCGGAAGGCGGGTGTCAGGTCCCGGCAGTCAACTCCGAGTTCAGTGGCTATTTCACAGAGGCGGCGATAAGCGGTTTCCTCGATTTCGAGGTAATCACCGGGAAAAATCTTTAGATACTCCCGCTTATAGGCGGATTCCTTGGAAGGCAACAAGAACACAACAGGCGTCACCTCGTGTTCCTGGACAAACTCCAACAAGCGCCGGAATGCCCCCTCGATCCCGGCGTCGTAGGACTGCGTGAAATAGTAGGGGTGAGCGCCCAACTGCCGGTAGAACTCCATGCCTGCTTGGTTTGTTTCGTGGTCCAGGTGGGACGGCGCGGGAGGCTCCACCGTGCCCACGGCAACAGCCAATCGCCGCCACTGCCGCCCGATGAATTGGGAAGCCTGATAGACAAAAAACTTCTTGTAGAGCGGAAACTCACGATATTGATCCCAGCCGAACCTTTCATAGAAGTTCGTGAAATCGCCATCGCTCAACGGTGCTGTCAGGTCGTTGGCAAAGACGCAAAGCGCCACGTAGCGGGGGCTGAAGCGGCCGAGAAACCCGCGCAGAATCTTCTCGTACTGCTCCATGTAGTAGCTCTGCTGGCCGAGATTCGAGACGGCCTTGCCGAGCCTCCGGCCAACCAGGTCCGGAAAAGTTTCCTCTCGTGGAAGCCACATTCCCCAGGTAAACGAATCTCCAACAAAGAATATCTCGCTTTGACCGTAGTCCCGGCCAGCATTGCGGAAGCCCAGCTCGTCGGTGCTGTAACTCGCGTGAAGCGAGTTTTGCATCCAGGTGATCTCAAAGCCGCGCAGATTCGGCCTGGCTCGAAACCCAAGTTCGGGATGAGGCTCAAACAAACCGTAGAGCGTTGCCTGCCGGTCCCGGAACTCGGAAGCCACGAGAATTTCGAGCGGGACCACAACAGCCTCGATCGCCCCCACAACTAGCAGCAGGGACAGCACTGGAACCAGGACTCGTTTTCTCGTGCTCGGTGGTTCCTTGTTAGGCACTATAGCCCGCATTTCTCACCGAACGGCGAGGCGCGACGTGGCGCGCCTCCCGGCGGGCCGGCGTCGCCTTGCACAAAGTGCTGTAGCCAAAAGACTCAATTTTCGTTCCGTGGGATAGACTCTAGCTCCAATGCTCTTCACCGACAGAAAACTCACGGAGCTTGCCGGTGTCGGATGGACTAAACATAGAACGGCTAACCGTTTCGCGCACCTTGCCAGCCTAGCACAGCGTCCAGACACTTCTTCTCCCCGCGAACCAAGGGCGAGCCATGAGGATCGCGATCGCCGGGGGGAGTTAGCGGAAATTAGCGGATTTTCGAATCGCGCGCGTTCCTTATTATGCAAACGCCAAATTGGGCGCTCAGCCGGGCTCTCGACCGGAAGTAGGGCTGCGCGGTTCCCCGTCGTGCTTCGCTGAGCTGTCGATTTTTGAGTTTATGGTAATCTGATTTGTGCACTGCCCCCCGAGTGACGTGCCGACGGTCTTGCAGACCCGGCACAGCACCTTAGGCTCTTAGTGCAGGCGTCTTGTTTTCAATAGGTTACAGGGATTATGTAAGAATCGAACTTACGAGTCCCTTTTGGGTTCCGGCTCGTCCGGGTTACGGGAGGAGTGTCGTGGAGTTGGAGAATGATGACGGAAAGCGTGCCCGCCATCCCGCTGCTCGATGCTGCTCCGCGGTCATGTCGCCCGTCGCATGGAAAACGTCGAGTCTGCATCATGACCCCCGACATTTCGGGTCCCATTCGAAACGGCGGCGTCGGGACTGCTTACGGCCACTTGGCGGAACTGGTCGCCGGTTGCGGTCATGAGGTTACCATCCTGTTCACACTCGGCAAGCCCTGCTCCGACCCGCTGCAAGTTGATGATTTTCATTCGATAAGGGACCCAATTGTTGTCGTTTCTCGGGATGATCTAAAGACGCATTTGCGGCAGTCTCCTGGGACATGAGTGGTATGCAATGCAAATCTGGGAAAATTTCATATCAATAAACAGCGAGGATACATCCAGCTTCGAAGTTCTACCCGCCCCGGCGCACTTCCATTCAGAAACCGAACGACCGAAGAGCGACAAGATGATGCGGCATCTCTCGGCCGGGGATATCTCACGCTACGCCAACAACGACACCTGTCCCCTGCCGCTGACCAAGGACCGGGAAGGGTACCACGGCAACAACCATTTCGACTACTGGCTGAGCGGTCTAACCAGGATTTCCATTTTGGATCTTGGCCTCCTCGATTCTACGTTCCTTCTCTCTTGAACGCAAGCCTTTCTTGACCGCAGGCACGCACCGGGCCGGACCGAAGTGCTTCCACTAGACCCTTTCGTTCTCCGAAGGGGACAATTCGTCGGTCGGAAGGCGGTTTTTCAGGCACTCCTCCGAGCTTCACTCCGCAGCATCCAGATTTCGCACTCGCGAGCGACCGTTCTACCCGCTCGGCAGCGGCAGCGCCCAGATCCTGTGCAGCATGTCACCGAACAGCCTGCGGTTCAGATGCCCCTCGGCCAGCAGCAGCCAGTAATACCGCGCGTGCTTGACCAGCCGACCGCCGGTCTTCATCAATCTGTGTTGCAAGCTCGTCAGCGACCAGCTCTTGATCCTGTGCGGCAGTCCCAGCCGCCGCCACAAGTTGCCCAGGTTGTAGGCCAGCACGCTGAGTTGCAGTCGCACTTCGTTGGCCCGAAAGCGATGGCACGAAAGCCGTGTCCAGTGCGTGGCCTGCTTGCCTTCTTTAATCCATTGCTCGGCCGTGCCGCGCTTGTTGTAGAAGCGCACAACAGACCGACTCGGCAACGTCATGTTCGTCACGATAAAACCGACGCGCGGGAACAGCTCACCGAGATGATGCTCGACCTTGGCCACGATGCGTCGCGGCTTGGACCAACTCTCCGCCTGATAGCGGAAGCTCTTGTAGCGCACCAAGGGCTTCCGGGAGGGCCTGCCCGGCGGCCGAAACAGGATGTCTTCGATCGCCAATTCCAAGCTCTTGTTGGCCGGAATGCGAATGGCGTACTGCACTCCGCGTTCCTCCGAAAACTCATAAATCTCCGGCTTAGCAAAGGCCGCATCGCCCCGGAAGGTGACCTGTTTGCCCGCGGCCTGTTGGCGCTTGATCTCGGGCAGCAGCAACTCCTTCCAGTCCTCAGCGCTGTGCACGTTGCCTGGACGCAGCTTCGCCGCCAGGCAATCCCCATGCTGGTTGAACAACAACAGCGGGTGGTAGCAGACCGACTCGAAATGGCCGTTGTAAGCACTGCCCTCTTGCTGGCCGTGGACAGGGCTTTCGGTCGAGTCCATGTCGAGAACGACGCGCTCGGAGTCGTCTTGCGTCTCGGCTTGCGCCACCAGCTCGCGGTTCACAGCCATCAGCCCCAGCAAGTTCTCCTCGCTCGCCAGCATCTCCGTCTCGAAGCTCTGCAGTCGCGAGGTCAGTGCCCCGCCGCGATCCCAGTTCCTCTTCGAGCCGATCAAGCGAAACGTCGGGTCAGCCGACACTCGGACGGCGTCGTTGAGGTCCTCGTAGCCTGCCAGCCGAGAGTAGACTGACTGCCGCAGCAGATCGGCCAGCGGGAACTTCTTGTTCAAGCCTTGCCGTGGGTCACTGAGATGTTCCTCGATCAGCTTCCCGAGCCCGAGTCGTTCGTCCAGCTCGCGGACGAGAATGAGCCCGCCATCGGAAGTGACACGCGATCCTTGGAAATCGACTTTCAATAAGCCGTTGAAGCTTAGCTGGAACGGCTTGTTTTCTTTTTCACCCATTGGGTGTTGATCTCCTCAGCGCCTTGATTGCTTTCCAACCCGCATCAATAAAGGCGTCCGAGGCCACCCGATGGTTAGCAGAACCGAAACTAAAGTGGAAATCCGGGCTAATTGATTTTGTCAATCTCGAGGAGATCGCCCGGAAGCAGGGCCTGAAGATCGGCTCTTATCTGGGTTTTGGCTGCGCGAGTGGCCGCGTCCTTCGCCACTTCGCAGCCCACGCGCCAGAGGTCACGTTGTACGGTTGTGACATCAATCTGCGGCATGTGCGGTGGATTTCGAAGTTCCTTGGCGGACAAGTCCTTGTCTTCCAAAACACCTCCATGCCTTATTTGCCGCTCCCCGATGAAAGTATTGATGCGATTGGCGCTTTCTCTGTTTTCACTCACACCTGAATTATGCACTGCGGGGTGCACCGGAGGAGGGCTGAGCCGCCAGGGGCCATTTGGGGGACCCCCGAAAACATGGGGTAATAAGGTAGGCTGGCAAAGATTTCAGCTTCGCCAGTCAACCCCAAGGAGGTCACCCAAATGGTTACCAAGCGAAAACAGCATAGCTCCCGAAGGCCTGTCAAACAAGGCCGGGGCGCGAGGGCCCCGCGGCCCAATAAAATCGGGGCTGCCACGCCTTATCACTTCCGCGGCAAGAATCTGACTCCCTACGGCGGCTTGCTGCCCGTCGCCACCCTGCTCGAAAAACTCGGCTTCCAGGCGCTGCTGGAAGAAACCATCACGAACAAACGAATCACCCGTGTGATGAGCCTCTACCAGTTTGTGCTGGCCCTCGTGCTGGGCCTCTATGTCGGCTTTGCGCGGCTGAACCAACTCCGCTTCATCGCCCGCGACCCCATCTTGACCGGCATCTTGCAAGTGACGCGTCTGCCGCCGCAGTCCACGCTGTGGCGCTTTCTGGCCTCGCTGCACCTCAACGTGGCGAAGCAGATCCTTTCCATTCAGCGCCAGCTGCGGGAACGAGTCTGGGCCGCGGCCCAGGTGAAATTGGAGACGGTGACGCTGGACACCGACACCACCGTGCACACGCTCTACGGCCGCCAGATGGGCGGGCGCAAGAGTTACAACCCCAAGAACAAGGGCAAGCGCAGCTACCAGCCGATACTGACTTTCCTGGCCGAGACGCGCGAATACCTGATGGGCGGGTTGCGCAACGGCGACCGGCCCACGGGCCGGCAGATCGCCGCCCACCTCGAGAGCGCCTTTCGGGCTTTGCCGCACGGCGTGAAGAAAATCCTGGCGCGGGCCGATTCCGGGTTTTATTGCTGGGAGGCGGTGGAGGCCTATGAAAAGGCGGCTTGTCAGTTCGTCATCGTGGCGCGCAAGACCAGGCGGCTGGTCGAGCAGTTGCAGCAAGCGGCCTGGAAGCCCTCGCCCCACAGCGATGCGGATGCGGAATGCGAATTCCTCTACCAGCCGCAGGGCTGGGCGCGGGCCTGTCGTTTCCTGGCGCTGCGTTACGAAAACGAACCCGCGGCCGGCGCGGCCGAGCAATACCAGCTGTTTGCCACCAGCGCTTACACCTACCGCGTGTTTGTCACCAACCTGGCCGAACCGATCGCGGCGGTGGTGTGGTTTTACAATCAGCGCGCCGCAGCCGAGAACCTCATCAAGGAGGCCAACAACGACGCCGGGCTGGCGGCCCATCCCTCGCGCCGCTTTGACATGAACCGCAATCACTTTCAGCTGGCCATGCTGGCCTACAACCTCAACTGCTGGCTGCTGCTGTTCAACCGCGAAGCCCAAGCCAGCGTGGAGACACTGCGGCACACCACCCTGGCGACGGCGCGGCTGCGCTTTCTGTTCGTGGCGGCCAAGATCTGGCGGCACGCCGGCAGAACGGGTGTCAGCTACAGCGATCATTATGAGGAAAAGGGCCTGTTTGAACGGCTGATGCGGCGGCTGCGGGCGATGGGGCCACCGGGATCGAGCTTCGCGCCGGTGGTGGAGGGTGCGCTGAGTTGAGGGGCGCTCCATGCATAAAATTTCATGCACTCGCCGCAACGTACTGGGAACACGCCGCTTGCCCGCCCGCTTTTGCCCGCCGGGATTGGCAGGCGGCTCAAACAGGGAGGGAAACAGAGGAAAAGACGACTTGCTAAATCACTGAGTTGACACGACTGCCGCTACCGCCACAACTCCATCGGCGATGGCTACGCCGAATCTGTGCATAATTCAGGTGTGATGGCTCTCCTCTTCAGCTGCTTCATGGCAGTCGCGCGCGGAGAACTCACTTTATCGGATTCGGCTACTGATGGAACGCTTTTCCGTAAGAGAATAGCGTCGCAGGCGTTCACGCTGTTGGGTGCCATTGGCCTGTACTTTTTCATCGTGTTTACTTATTCTGCGACTTCCAGCACACCAGTCACCCACCAAGGAGGTTTTCTCGCACTGGCGGATCTGAGCCCAAGACTCCAGCAGATCGGGAGAAAACTTCTGGAGATGTATTTGTACGATGAACCGCTGATGCCTTTTGCCACGAAGGTCGTGCTCTTGTTGACACCTCTATTGACGGTCTTGCTGATTCTGCTACCTTGGCGTCGGCGGTGTCATGAGGGTGGGTTGTCTACCACCAAAGTCCTGTTGGCCTTTTTCTTGGCCATCTTGATCGGGGTTCCCGCTTCATTGGGCCTCATGTTCGTCACGAGTACCTGGTGGCCCGTGCCCCGCGTTACAGCACAGATTGCTATATTTTGGGCGGGTTTATTCGCTCTATCATATCTAGGCGCCTCTTTGAAAATGAGAAAGCTGATAGTATGGTCCTCAGCGCTAGTTGTGTTTTCTTTCATAGGAATCAGCAACCACATCGCCAGCGATCAGCTTCGCGTTAACATGCGCGACCGGGAGCGGATCAACCGGATTCTGGCGCGGCTCGAAACAGTCAGCAGCTTAGACTCTTTGCAGGGCCTGGTTGTCGTCGGGGGAAGCGCGTACTACGGGATCCCGATGCGGACGACAGTCGGAGACATGAACGTTTCGGCGTTCCACCATTTGTGGTCCAAGGTAGGCGCATTCAGTGAAATCGCTGGCCGCAGCTTTAAATATTACGGACTACCGCAGCACGTTTTGGATGCCGCAGCGGTCGAGTGTGCAAAGTCTCCAAAATGGCCGGCCGAAGGGTCGGTGTCAGTCGTGGATCAAAACGCCATTGTTTGTTTGGCTGACTGAGAAAGATAAAGGATCATCTCCCGTCCTGTTGGAGGCTCTGCTGCACAGGCGGGGACGTGAAGCGGCAGGTCTTCATGGAACGGGAGAAGGGAGGCAGTTGAGCAATGATGTCCGTAAACTCATCTAGAGATATTGTCAAATGTTGTGGGTGGGCTGAGGTCACGCAGCGTTCTCCTGAACCATCAATCCATCCTTGAATGCCTTTCCATTTAAGACATGAACAATCACTTCCGAACCGTTCAGACGCCGCCAGTGGCGCTCGGCCTGGCGGGCCAGCATGAAGACCATCGTCAACGAAGCTTCCCGGCTGCCGCATCCCTTCGTTCGTCGCTGTCGCAAACGGACCGTCGCAAAGGTAGACTCAATCGGGTTCGTCGTCCGCAAGTGCACCCAGTGCTCGGCCGGAAAGTCGTAGAACGCCAGCAGTACCTTGCGGTCTTTCTCCAGGCACTCGACCGCTTTGGGAAACTTCTTTTCGTATAAGTTCTTGAAACGGTCCAGCGCTTTCTCCGCTGTCTGACGACTCTCGGCAAGATAGATGTCGTGGAGGGCTTTCTTGGCTTTGCCCTGCATGCTCTTGGGCAGCTTGTTGAGCACGTTGGCCGTCTTGTGCAGCCAGCAGCGTTGCTCAGCGGTCGCCGGATAGACTTTCCGCAGTGTCGCCCAAAACCCCATCGCTCCGTCGCCCACCGCCAACTTCGGCCCCAGCTCGAGCCCCTGCCGTTTCAAGTCCGCGAGCAACTCCTGCCACGACAGTTCGCTTTCGCGAAAGCCGTCGTGCACCGCCAGCAGTTGCTTGCGGCCGTCTTGGAGTGCTCCCATCACAACCAGCAAACACTGCCGTTCATCGTCCAGACGAACATTCGAGTAGATGCCATCGGCCCAAATGTAAACAAACCGCTGGCCGCTGAGGTCACGCTTTGACCAAGCCTCGTACTCGCGGCGCCGGACGTCTTTGAGACACACCACTGTCGTCGCCGACAGACCCGCAGCGCCGGGCCCCGCCAAGGCCTCCAGCGCTTCGCTGAAATCGCCCGTCGAAATCCCTTTCAGCTACAACCACGGGATCAGCTCCTCGACACTTTTCGTGCGCCGCAGGTAGGGCGGCAGAATCTGAGAAGTGAAACGGAAGCGTTGGCCCTGCTCATCGACTCGGCGATCGTCAACCCGCGGCGCCTGGATCTTCAGCTGACCCGCGCCGCTGACGATGGCGCGCTCGCGGGCGTGACCGTTGCGCACCACCAGCCGCCGGCCGTGCTCGTCGGCTTCGTGCTGATGGGTTTCGATGTAGGCGGCCACTTCGGCTTCCACGGCCTTGACGAGCATCTGAAGTGCTCCTCGACGCAGCACTTCATCCAAGGGCGAGCGTTTCTCTCCATCCATGACTTGGGGGTTGAGTTGACTGCTGCTCTCAGCAGCTTCACACTGACTCATGGCGTATCCTCCTTGTTCCTTTCCAGGAAACGATTGAATTGATTCCTCAATCGTCAGGATACGCCGCCTTCCCTCAGCCGCTCATCCACAACTCTTGGTTATATCTCACGGCAAACGGGCTTTTGGTCTCCTCAGACGAGACAGTCTCAGTGTTCGTCTATTCTCCAAGATCACGGGCCCCAAACCGGCTGCAAATCACCTGCTAGTTACGTGCTATCACACCAACGACCGCCTGTAGAACCTAGACGCCAAGGCAGAGAATGGCATCAAGCGCGTTTGCACCGGGCTTGGAGCTTCGGTCTAACACTTCTCGGAGCAGGTTGGGGCGGAACTTCGACCCCGTGCGTCCTCACAGCCGGCATGTGTTTCTTTATAATGGAGATGGTTGCGATCTGCGTTGACATGTGGGCCGACGGTGCTTTGGAGGAATCCAAATCGGCCCTTAAAGGCACGAGATCGGTCGTCGTGTGGTGGATTGCCGGGGGGTATTGCAATGCGGATGTGGAGGAGCTACACTACCGTCGGAATCGCACCGAGATTCGAAATTTCGCCAAGGATTGCAACCCAAGGATACGCGATGGAGCCGAAGACGATCCCGTGCGAGGAGCCGGTCGAATTCTCGATCGCCATTCTCTGCTACCGGGCCGAGGAAAACATTATCCCCTTTGTGGAGAATCTCCATCGGATGATGATGATGATCAAGTTCAATTGGGAAACCTGAATTATGCACTGCGGGGTGCACCGGAGGAGGGCTGAGCCGCCAGGGGCCATTTGGGGGACCCCCGAAAACATGGGGTAATAAGGTAGGCTGGCAAAGATTTCAGCTTCGCCAGTCAACCCCAAGGAGGTCACCCAAATGGTTACCAAGCGAAAACAGCATAGCTCCCGAAGGCCCGTCAAACAAGGCCGGGGCGCGAGGGCCCCGCGGCCCAATAAAATCGGGGCTGCCACGCCTTATCACTTCCGCGGCAAGAATCTGACTCCCTACGGCGGCTTGCTGCCCGTCGCCACCCTGCTCGAAAAACTCGGCTTCCAGGCGCTGCTGGAAGAAACCATCACGAACAAACGAATCACCCGTGTGATGAGCCTCTACCAGTTTGTGCTGGCCCTCGTGCTGGGCCTCTATGTCGGCTTTGCGCGGCTGAACCAACTCCGCTTCATCGCCCGCGACCCCATCTTGACCGGCATCTTGCAAGTGACGCGTCTGCCGCCGCAGTCCACGCTGTGGCGCTTTCTGGCCTCGCTGCACCTCAACGTGGCGAAGCAGATCCTTTCCATTCAGCGCCAGCTGCGGGAACGAGTCTGGGCCGCGGCCCAGGTGAAATTGGAGACAGGAAGGCGTCAGCGCGGCCAGACTCGAGCAACAGGCGCTGCGGATGAGCGACACCGAGTGCGCGCTACGGATGCAGCAACGCAAAAGAAAACTGCTGGACGCCTGCCGCGTGCGGCGCTAGAGCTGCCGCGCTGCTGGCAACAGCACTGCCCTCAGCGGGGCCTGACGGCCCTGGACTCGACGTTGAGGGGAGGGGGAAGGGGAAGCTCCAAGAAATCTTCGTGGTCGCGGCAAGAGTGTGCACAGCTTCCCCCTCCCCCTTGCCCCCCTCCCCTCTCGAAGCCCTCGATCCTCTCAGAAAGGAGATCCTCACCCTGCAGCCTGCCCTTTTCCGCCCGGACCGATTTCAGGCTCATCCTTGGATTGGAAAATGCTGGGGGGCTGGCTAAAACCCAGGAACCCGCGCGCGCATGACGGATCCGTGTCCGGGATTCGATTCCAGCGTCAGCGTACCGCCAAGCGTGCGGATGCGCTGCTTGATGCTGCGCGGGCCGATCCTGAGTAACTCCAGCTCTTCCAGGGAAAACTGCCCCCCGAAAGGAAAGCCTTGCCCGTTGTCGTCGATCGCGATGTGGATATCACTGCCACGCTTTTCGAGAGAAAACAGGACGTGCGTGGCCTGCGCGTGCTTGTAGACGTTGTGTAGCGCTTCCCGAACCACCTGAAGAATCTCGACCCCGACCTTGCCGGGGACCGATACGCTGCGGCTTTCGTCCCCGACAAATGTCACCGACACACGGCTTTCCCGCTGAAAACCATCCACGATTTGCCGCGCCGCCGCCAGAAGAGAAGTGTCACTCGTGTCGAGCGGCCTCATGCGATGAACGAACGTCCGCATCTCGGAAACCAAATCCCGGGAAAATACCTGCAACGACTCGATATCGGCTGAGGCAACGGCGACATCACGCTGCAGGAGCTTTCGAATGATCTGGAGCCTCATCTCAAAGCTGATGATGCTCTGGAGCGGCCCGTCGTGGAGGTCTTGAGCGATGCGCCCCCGTTCTTGCTCGTAGGCCTCTTGTTCGGTGTGCTTGACCACGAGCAGGTGGCGAACCACATCGCGGAAGTAGCGAGCCACTTCATGAGCCCTTTTCCAATCGGTGCGCCTGACTTCGTCGACGCTGTTGAATAGCAGCAGCCGCCCGACTGGATTCTTCCCGTCCAATAGCCCGCATCCAACAGCGTTATAGATTTCGAACTTCTGGATGACGTAGGGATGCAGATCGAACCCCCGGTTGACCGGCTTGCCCTCGCGGTCGACGACCGAAACGTCGTTGGTGTGAAAGTCAAGCCGGCTACCGCGAAAACAAGCCCATTCACGGCTGGAATCAAATCGAACCAGCGCGTTCCCGGAACGGTCCCGCCGCTCCGGGACTTGGCAGATGGCGTGGCACTCCAGAGAATCATCCCAGAACGCCAGAATTGCCCCGGACGCCCGCCGCCAGTTCATCAGCTCCCGCAGGGCCTCCTCGACCGCCTGGACGATTGCTTCTTCCGGCTCTCCGCCGGCCCGTTGAAGAATGTCTCTGATCCTGCGATCGATACGGTGACTTTGATCGGAAACGTAGTAAGCCAGCACTCCCGCGACCACAAGCACGAACATGAACGAGCCCGGCTCGAAATGGAACTGCTGCGCCTCGCCGCTGGTTAGCCAGGCAGTGTAGAAGACCAGAATCACGGCCGTCACGATCAGCACTTCACGGCCGCTGTGCAGCAGCGAGCTTTCGGCCAGCAGGAAATAGAACAGGAGCAGAGGCAGCGCGGCTTCACCGGTCCCCGCGGCCAGGACCAGCAGGACCGCGAATAACAGGTCGCCGAATTGGATCCACAAGGTGTAGCTGCGCACCTGCACCGTGGACTTGTAAGCCACGATCAGGGCGCTGTAGATCGCGAAAAGTATCGAAATGAGTGTCTTGAAAATCGAGGCGTTCGCTGGATCAACGAAAACCTCGAACGCCAAGTACGCGAGCGCCAGCACCAGGCGGAGGGTCGCAATGCGCGAAAACCGGCGGCTACGGACCGCAACGTCGCTGGTAAACGTACCTGTAGGCATCCGTGGTTTACGCGCCGTGCCGAAAAGGTGTTCAGGACCCGAATTTGCAGGCCCCGCTATGTAAAGTATTCTACACCACGAGCCGCTGGCCGTAACATTTGTGCCTGACTTGTTTGAGGATCAAAATAGTGATAGCGGTGGGAAAATGTCATCGCTCAGCGTGGGCCGAAGACAGCCTGTCACCGGATCGGGGCATGATCGATTGTTCACTCGAAATCGTGAAGCAGCCGCTTGGACAGTCGGCGTACCACCGTCAGGCGGATGATTGGGTAATCGGCGGGGCACAAAAAAGCCTGCCGACAGGGCGGCAGGCTTTTCCAAAGTTCAAAGCGAGACTTTTTCCAGAAATTCTAGTCGCCGCTGGCGCCCACCAGCTCTTGGCTGCGACTGTTCTGCCCGTTTGCGACGGCGCCATTGCCATTCATCGCTCCTCCGATCTGGATCAATGACGGAGCTGGGGGCTCTTTGAGAACTTGCTCGCGGTACATCTTCATGAGGCGAGCTTCTTCTTCCGGCGAGAGGATCTTCTGCTTACTCACGCCACCGTTGACCACCGGCACCTCTCCGTGCGCCTGAGCTTCAGCCAGCTTGCGGTCACGTTCGATGATCTTCTCTTCGCGCGCGTTCGCCGGGCCATCCGATTTCTGCGCTTCGCGAGCCGCGTGTTCGGCATTGATATTCAGGCCGTGGTCGTATTCCACCATGTCGACCTTGCGGCCGCCGGCGTAAATCTTGTGCTTGCCGTGCTGGTCATACCACTTGCTGAGAGTGGAGGTCATATGCATCTTCTCGATGATGTTTCGCCAGCCAACCCCTGTGTTGTAGGCACAGAAGGAAATTTCACCTTCCTGCGTTCCGTAGGGAATGATGCACATCTCAGTTCGGCGGAAGTCGTAGTTGAACAGATCCTGAAACCACATTCCGGCGACGAACAGGAAGTTCCACGGATCGTTGCGGCGAGACACGCCCTTGCCGTAGTTCTTGCCGCTCAAGCCGAAAGATTTGTCGAACTTCTTCAGCAGCGAACTCAGATTGAAGCTCGCGGGCGCATTGTAAGGGTTGTAGTTTCTCAGCAGGACCAGCCCCATTTGGAGATTGCTCAGCCAAGGGGCGCGCGCCGAGTCGGTCACGGTGCGAATGTCCTGCACAAGCTGCGGAACATTGATGAACTCGGCGACCGGCGCCATCTCCTTGGTCTCCTTGTTAATCATGAGCGCCGTACCGACACCGCAGTTGGGATGGCAGCCGCAGCTCACCTGGCCCCATTGCGATTCCGGGCCGTGGGCTGCGTCGGCTGCATCGGCGAAGGTGCTCATGACCGAAATCGGGAACCAATCGCGGTTGGGCTCGGTGATGCCCATCTGCTCCTTGACGTCGCGGGCCAGGTGCGAGAGCGTATAGCGCTGGCGCATCCGCCGTTCATCGGTGATCTCTTCGTCGCGTCCCGTGAATGACACCGGCTGGAATGCGATAAAGGCGATCTTTCCAGGGTTGTCGCGGGCGAACTTAATGATAGGGCCGACTTCCTCGTTGTTGACGTTGTTGACGAGCGTGGTCACCAGGACGATCTCGGTTCCCGCTGCGTGCATGTTGTCGATCGCCTTCAGCTTGACGTCGAACAGATTGCCAATCTTGCGGTGCGAATTTGGAGCGTTGCCGATGCCGTCAAACTGCAGGTAGGCATAGCGCAGGCCGGCGTCAGCCGCCTTTTCGGCGAACTTGCGGCTCTTGGCGAACTCGATACCGTTGGTGGCCGCCTGCACGCTGTTGAAACCGATCGAGCGCGCGTAGTTGACAGCTTTGAGGAAGAAAGGCGACATCGTCGGCTCACCGCCGGAGAACTGCACCGACATCTGGCGGCGCGGTTTGATTTTCAGGGCATTGTCGAGAATCGTCTTGATCTCGTCCCACTCCAGCTCGTGAACAAAGCCCACCTGATTGGCGTCCATGAAGCAGGGGTCGCACATCATGTTGCAGCGGTTGGTCAGATCCACCGTAAGCACCGAGCCGCGGCCAAACTTCACCGTGCTGCTTCCGTGGTTGTGAAGATCCTTATCGTTGTGGGCGCGAATGTCGCGTCCCGGAAAGTTCGACTCGATGTGCTCGAGGAACTTCGAGTCAATGGCCATGATGTCTTCAATGCGCCCATGTTGCGGGCAGTCCTTGATCATCCAGATTTGGCCGTCTCGTTCGATAACGGAGGCTTTGATTTCTCCGACCTTCTCTTCCCTGAGGATGTTGTAATCGACCTCCCCGTTGATGATCTTGGCGCGCGCCTCGATGACGCATTTGGGACAGAGCGAGTCGGTTTGGCGCGGCCAGCCTAGCGGCGGCTTGGTTTTCTCCCAGGACTTGAGCATCCGCTTATCGGACCAATCCGGCGTGAACGATGGGTTGGGAGACATTCTTCGGTTCATGAACTGAATCCCATTCCACATCGCGGATGCGAGCTTTGTTACACCTTTTTCCACATACTTGGTGGGTCTATGCATCGATCAAATCTCCTCCGGCGGCTGCGATTCGCGGCTTCTACTCACAAGTCCGGCCGTAGCCGTTTGCTCGAAGGCGCACTACACCCCATGAGCGGGCGCATTACACCTTTGATAACCCACTAGCATACGGAATCCGTCTTACGACGGCTAGGGGAAACAGTTGAATGGCTCAAATTTGGGGCTGTTTGGCGAACTGAGCAGCTCAGTGGGACCCTTGCAAGGAGGGCGCCGGCCAGTGGGAAGGCCGCTCAAGGCGAAGAGAAAGAGAAAATAGCGATGGCGGAAATCTAAACCTTCTGTCCGCGTTTTCGCATATCGGCCAGCACCCGGTCGATGCCGACCTTGCTGATGATCTTGATCGCCTTGGCGCTGACTTTCATCTTGACCCAGCGCTTCTCGCTGGGCACCCAAAAGCGCTTGAGCTGCAAATTCGGCTCGAATTTGCGCCTCGTCTTGTTGTTGGCATGAGAGACGTTGTTGCCCGACATGGGCCTTTTTCCAGTCACAACACAGACCTTCGCCATCGATTGCTCTCCTAATTGCTTCTGGAAAAACGCCGCTGCATCAGCCGGTCGGTCGCGGGCGATTGAATGCGTCAGTGTTTTCATCATAGCACGCGATACCAGGACAAGTGCTCGTTCGGCGCAGCTCGGAAACAACCCGCGGGGCTGCATCAGGGATGCAGCTTGGCCCTTCGCTGAAAAAACAATGCGGCCGCCAAACAAGCGCCGAGCAAAGTGGCAGAGCTGATGAGCACGCCAGCAGCAAAAAACCGGCGGCCCCCAGCGGCTCGCGGCTCGATGCGGGGCCGGCTGCAACGCGGGAACGGCCCTTGCCGATTGCTTGACGGCTTTTTTTACTTCAGGCCCACGGAAGACCCCCATGTTGGCACTGCCCGGAAAAGCCGTTCAACAACCCGGCCGGCTGCTCGTCATTCAGTAACAGTGAGAGCGCCCCCCAATTGCAGTACCAGCGAGAGCACCCCTCAATCGGAGCCTTCCGCTGCGATTGGCGTCGAATCCGCGCGTAATTTACGGTGCCAAACCGCCAGCAGAACCGCGGCTACCGTGGTCAGCCCGACGCATAATCCGACCCAAACTCCAGGCGCTCCCCAACCCCCCGGGAAGCCTAGCGCATAGGCGATGGGCAGGCCGATGAACCAGTGCCCGACCAAGTTGCTCAACATCGGAATACGGGTTTCCCCGGCGCCCCGCAAGATGCCCGTCGCGACCACCTGGATCCCGTCCGAAATCTGAAATAACGCGGCAATGTAGAGCAGCGACACTCCCGTGGCCAGCACGGCGGCATCGGTGGTATACAGTCTCAGAATCAACCGTGGGGCGAGAAAGAATACGACGGCCGCACCGGACATGAATGCTGCTCCAAGCAGCAACGCCACCCAACCCGAAGCGCGCGCTCCGGAAACGTCTCGTCTCCCGAGGGCATGACCGACTCGCACCGCGCCCGCCGACGAAATCCCCAGCGGAACCATGAACGTGACCGAGGCGCAATTGAGTGCGATTTGATGGGAGGCTAGTGATACTGGGTCGAGCTTGCCGATCAGCGTTGTCGCCACGGCAAATACCCCGAACTCGAGAGAGATTTGCGTTGCCACCGGTAAACCAAGGCTCAGCAATGAGCGGACGTGAGCCATATCAAGCCGCGGCGATACCCCGGAGAGTCCCGTTCCATGGCGGCGCTCACGGTAGAGCATGTAGCCGGCCAAGGCGACACACATGTACGTTCTCGATATACATGTCGCCCATCCGGCCCCGGCCGTCCCAAAAGCGGGAAAGCCAAGATGGCCAAAAATCAGGGCCCAGTTGGCCAGCACGTTGACCAGGTTCGCCGAAATCAGCACGACCATGATGGCCCGAACCAATCCCATGCCCTGCAGGTAGCGCCGGAACGCCGTGTAGAGCATGAGCGGGCCGACGCTCCAAATCAGCGCCTTCATGTAGGGGATGGCCTGTTCCTCGACCGCGCTGTCAATGCCCCACACCCGCAGGAACGGGATATACAGCCACGCCAGACCCATCAACACCGGAGACAGCCCCAGGCTGATGTAGACGGCCTGTAGCAGCGAGTGATGACACTCGTCCAGCTTGCCCGCCCCGTAAGCCTGAGAGACCAGCGTGTCGAGTCCTAGCAGCAAGCCAATGCCGAACACGATCACGGTGTGAAAAGCGACACCGCCGATGCTGACGGCGCCAATGGCTTCGGCGCCGATGCGCCCGACCATCATCGTGTCTACGACACCCATCGCCATCCACCCGAGTTCGGCGATCACGACGGGCGCGGCCAGCTTCAGCATGGGGCCAAGTTCTTGCCTCACCGCGGCTGTCCTATGTGGTTCAGTACCCTTCACGAACTTCTTAGGACCTGAATTATGCACTGCGGGGTGCACCGGAGGAGGGCTGAGCCGCCAGGGGCCATTTGGGGGACCCCCGAAAACATGGGGTAATAAGGTAGGCTGGCAAAGATTTCAGCTTCGCCAGTCAACCCCAAGGAGGTCACCCAAATGGTTACCAAGCGAAAACAGCATAGCTCCCGAAGGCCCGTCAAACAAGGCCGGGGCGCGAGGGCCCCGCGGCCCAATAAAATCGGGGCTGCCACGCCTTATCACTTCCGCGGCAAGAATCTGACTCCCTACGGCGGCTTGCTGCCCGTCGCCACCCTGCTCGAAAAACTCGGCTTCCAGGCGCTGCTGGAAGAAACCATCACGAACAAACGAATCACCCGTGTGATGAGCCTCTACCAGTTTGTGCTGGCCCTCGTGCTGGGCCTCTATGTCGGCTTTGCGCGGCTGAACCAACTCCGCTTCATCGCCCGCGACCCCATCTTGACCGGCATCTTGCAAGTGACGCGTCTGCCGCCGCAGTCCACGCTGTGGCGCTTTCTGGCCTCGCTGCACCTCAACGTGGCGAAGCAGATCCTTTCCATTCAGCGCCAGCTGCGGGAACGAGTCTGGGCCGCGGCCCAGGTGAAATTGGAGACGGTGACGCTGGACACCGACACCACCGTGCACACGCTCTACGGCCGCCAGATGGGCGGGCGCAAGAGTTACAACCCCAAGAACAAGGGCAAGCGCAGCTACCAGCCGATACTGACTTTCCTGGCCGAGACGCGCGAATACCTGATGGGCGGGTTGCGCAACGGCGACCGGCCCACGGGCCGGCAGATCGCCGCCCACCTCGAGAGCGCCTTTCGGGCTTTGCCGCACGGCGTGAAGAAAATCCTGGCGCGGGCCGATTCCGGGTTTTATTGCTGGGAGGCGGTGGAGGCCTATGAAAAGGCGGCTTGTCAGTTCGTCATCGTGGCGCGCAAGACCAGGCGGCTGGTCGAGCAGTTGCAGCAAGCGGCCTGGAAGCCCTCGCCCCACAGCGATGCGGATGCGGAATGCGAATTCCTCTACCAGCCGCAGGGCTGGGCGCGGGCCTGTCGTTTCCTGGCGCTGCGTTACGAAAACGAACCCGCGGCCGGCGCGGCCGAGCAATACCAGCTGTTTGCCACCAGCGCTTACACCTACCGCGTGTTTGTCACCAACCTGGCCGAACCGATCGCGGCGGTGGTGTGGTTTTACAATCAGCGCGCCGCAGCCGAGAACCTCATCAAGGAGGCCAACAACGACGCCGGGCTGGCGGCCCATCCCTCGCGCCGCTTTGACATGAACCGCAATCACTTTCAGCTGGCCATGCTGGCCTACAACCTCAACTGCTGGCTGCTGCTGTTCAACCGCGAAGCCCAAGCCAGCGTGGAGACACTGCGGCACACCACCCTGGCGACGGCGCGGCTGCGCTTTCTGTTCGTGGCGGCCAAGATCTGGCGGCACGCCGGCAGAACGGGTGTCAGCTACAGCGATCATTATGAGGAAAAGGGCCTGTTTGAACGGCTGATGCGGCGGCTGCGGGCGATGGGGCCACCGGGATCGAGCTTCGCGCCGGTGGTGGAGGGTGCGCTGAGTTGAGGGGCGCTCCATGCATAAAATTTCATGCACTCGCCGCAACGTACTGGGAACACGCCGCTTGCCCGCCCGCTTTTGCCCGCCGGGATTGGCAGGCGGCTCAAACACGGAGGGAAACAGAGGAAAAGACGACTTGCTAAATCACTGAGTTGACACGACTGCCGCTACCGCCACAACTCCATCGGCGATGGCTACGCCGAATCTGTGCATAATTCAGGTAGGATAATGCTGGTTTCGCCGGTCCAGGGAAAATCGGCACCATGAGCTGGTACGTTTGCCACCTTTTCACGCTGCTGCTAGCCTCGGAGCCGGCGTTGTTTCTATTCGTGCCTCGCCGGGCTTGCTGAGAGCGGACGTGTCGAGACAGGAAGGAAAAAGTCAACCCGTTCCGCTCCTTCGATCCGGGCGCGGGGTCAGGCTGCTTCGCGGCGGCATCCATCCGCCGCTGGTGACGAGGGTTTCCGATCGTGACACGGGCGGCGATTGGCTTTGTGAGTGACGCGGTTTTGCTCCTGGGCGCTCTCCGGCGGGCGCTCTCGAAGTAAGCGTTAACTGGCTCCATCGGCCTCCTTCCTTGCGCTCTTGTGAGCCGAATGTTAGGCTGGACAGTTTAGGTATTAGAGGGCCCTTCAGACTTTCCGCGAGGAAAGTGAAGGGTAGGTGTGCATTCATGGAGCGTGTTGTCGACCTTATCCGGCGCAAGAGGGACGGGGAAGAACTGACGTTTGAGGACTATGAAGGTCTGATTAGCGGTTATGCGCGCGGTGAGGTAAAAGAATATCAGATGGCGGCCTTCCTGATGGCCGGCTGCTGTGTTGAATTCACCGACAACGAGGCGACAGCGCTTACGTCGGCGATGCTCAAATGCGGTGAACGCATCGATCTCAGCGCGGTAACCAAGCCGAAAGTGGACAAGCATTCCACCGGTGGCGTCGGAGATAAAGTCAGCCTCGTCGCCGCACCGATCGCCGCCGCCGCCGGCATTGCGGTTCCGATGATTACCGGACGGGGAATCGGCCATACCGGCGGGACCCTCGACAAGCTGGAATCAATTCCCGGGTTCAGAACCGATCTTTCCATAACCGAGTTCCAAAACATCGTGGCTGAGCACGGGCTGGCGTTCGGGGGGCAGACAAACGCAATCGCCCCGGTGGACAAGCGGCTCTACGCGCTTCGAGATGCCACGGCAACAGTCGACTCTTTGGCGTTGATCGCGGCCTCGATTATGTCGAAGAAGCTAACCGAAAACTTGGACGGTCTCCTGCTCGACGTCAAGGTCGGGACCGGGGCATTGACCCCGGATCGCGCCGAGGCGCGGCGCTTGGCACAGCTCATGATCAGCATCGGCCGCCGTATGGAGATCCGGGTGCAAGCTTTGCTCACCGACATGAACGAGCCGCTCGGATTCACGATCGGCAATGCTCTCGAAATTATGGAGGCCGCCCAAACTCTGCAAAATCAAGGTCCTCCCGATCTGGTCGGGCTTTCCACCGAAATCGCGGCCCGCATGATCTATCTAGGCGAGCCCTCTCGCTCGATCGACAGTGCCCGCGACCAAGCCCAGCAACTCCTGGCCGATGGCTCGGCGCTGGCGAAATTCCGGGACGTCATTGCGGCCCAGGAAGGCAACCCGGACGTTCTGACCCAGTTCGACCTTCTGCCCAATGCCAGCGGAGAGCATATCATTAGCTCCCCTCGAGCCGGCTTCATCAGCCGCATCAACGCCGACGACATCGGACACGCTGCTGTCCTGCTCGGTGCGGGACGAGACAATGTCGATGACACCATCGACCCTGCCGTCGGCGTGATCCTCCAGTGCAAAGTCGGCGACCAAGTGGTCGAGGGCTCGCGTCTTTGCGCCCTCTACTACACCGAAGAAACGAGGCTGCAAGAGGCGGTCCAACTCGTGGAAGACGCCTTCAGATTGTCTTCTATCCAGCCCGAGCCTCGCGACTTGGCGATTGATCTGGTACAGTAACCCGTCAAACCGGCGAACATTCCATGCTAACGCCGGGGTCTTGTCTAATGGCGGGCCTCATCCGTTTCGGCCGTCATCTGGTGAGAGATACAGGCTAGGCGAGACCTCTGGTTCGGACGCCGCCGGTTTGCCGACCTCCATGGGACTGCTGGGCTTGATCTTCATCCTCGCCGTTGCGTATGGGCTCTCCGCCAACCGCAAGCGCGTGCGGTTTTCTGTCATTGCTTGGGGCTTGGGCCTCCAAATTCTCTTGGCCGTGCTGGTTCTGGAAACTCCTTTCGGGGCCGTATTTAGTGCCATCGGCGAGGTCGTCAACCGCGTGATGGCCTTTGGCGAGCAGGGCAGCGTCTTTGTCTTTGGAGACCTGGCGAAATCGGACGGCCCGGTCGGGACGGTATTCGCCTTTCAGATCCTGCCGTTGATCATCTTTATCTCCGCCTTGTTCGCGGTTCTCTACCACATTGGAATCATGCAATGGGCCGTCAAAGGGATCGCCATTGTGATGCAGCGCGTGATGGGGGCCAGCGGGGCTGAGTCGCTCAATGTAGCGGCGAATATCTTCATGGGACAGTCGGAGGCCCCGTTGACCATACGGCCCTACCTGGACCGCCTCACCACCTCGGAGTTGATGACCGTGATGACAGGGGGCATGGCCACGATCTCGGGAGCCTTACTCATCGCCTATGTTCGAATCGGCGGAGTTCCCGTGGAACACCTTTTGACAGCCGTCGTCATGACGGCCCCGGCCTGCATCATGCTCGCCAAGGTCATGGTTCCCGAGACCGGGGAGCCGGAAACGCTGGGCCGCATTCCCGCAAGCGCCGAGCAAGGCGGTGTCAACCTGATCGATGCCGCCGCCAGAGGCACGAGCGAGGGCCTCTACCTCGCTCTCAACGTTGGGGCCATGTTAATCGCATTCATCGCCTTGATCGCCTTTGCGAACGGGCTGCTGGGGTGGATCGGCGGGCTTCCCGGGATGGCTTGGGCGCCCCACAGCTTGCAGCAGATTCTCGGCGCGATTTTCGCCCCGATTGCTTGGCTGCTCGGTGTCCCATGGAGCGATGCGGGGACAATCGGAAACCTGCTCGGCACGCGCATGGTCTTGAACGAGTTCGTTGCCTACGCTCAGTTGGGGCCGATCAAAGAGAGTCTCGAACCCAAATCGTTTCTCGTCGCCAGCTACGCCCTCTGCGGCTTCGCCAACTTCGGCTCGATTGGAATTCAAGTCGGCGGAATAGGATCACTCATCCCGGACCGCCGCTCGGAACTGGCGAAGCTCGGACTGCGCGCCATGCTTGCCGCCACGCTGGCGAACTTCATGACGGCCTGTATCGCCGGGCTCATCGCGGGCTGAGCCGCCAGGGCCGCGACAGGGCGCCCTCTCCCGGCGTGCCGTGAACCCATTCGCCGGTTAGTGTGAGCCCATCGGTTCGCTCTCCGGCCTCAGCGCCCGGACTTCCAGAAGCCAATCATCTGGAAGGTGTGAAAAAATCAGGGACTGCCGCAAGCGGCCATTCTTAAGTCCTTGTTTATCAGTGAAACTATTGGCCGCGGTTGGCTGTCCCCAGCATTTTTTCACACCTTCCTGTCCCCTTTGTGGAGAGAGAACCATGGATGAAGTGCTTTTGACCGAACTCGGCCAGAGCCAGATGACAGAAGCCACTATGGACCTTGACCCGGCTCGCCCGATTGTCTCCAGAGGCGCTAAAACGCGGGTTTGATAGCGCGAACGGGATATATCATTAGCTATCCTTCCTGGAGCCCTATTTGACTCTAAATGAACGACTTAGACACGATAGGGACTCAGTCCGTTTCGCCCCGATCGCCTAGAAAAAGACCGGCCTAATTGTCCCGTAGCGCTGCGGTGGGGTCCAGGCCTGCCGCCTTAGCAGCAGGCAGATAGCTGGCTAGGAAGGCTGCGGCCAGCATCACGGCCGCCACTAGGGCGAACGTCAAGGCGTCGACTGGCTCGACACCGTAGAGCAGGCTGCCAAGGAAGCGGGTCAGCCCTGCGGATAGGACGAGTCCGACTACTATTCCGACGGCGGCAATGCTGAGCCCTTGGCGCAGGATCATCCGCAGCACCTGAGCGCGGTCGGCGCCGATCGCCAGGCGAAGGCCGATTTCACGCGTTCGCTGGCGCACCGTGTAGCTGAGCACGCCGTAGACGCCGATCGCCGATATGAGCAGCGACAAACCCGCCAGGCCGGCGAGCAAGATCATGGTGTAGTTGAGCTGCCACGTTGAATCCCATACGACGTCATCCAAGACGTGATAGCCCGGTTCGAGAATGGTGACCGCCGGGTCAATCGCCCGCAGGCTACTGACGATCTCCGGGAACAGTGAATCAGGGCTTCGAGCACTCCGCACCATCCAATACACCGCGCCAAAACCGCCTTGCGCTTGAGTTACATAGACGATCGGCTCAGGCTGTTGTTGCAATCCGCCGGCACGTACATCCCCAACAACTCCAATCACCGTTGATCTTCTGGCATACACCACATTCGGGTCTTCGCTGTTCCGCAGCGTCTTGTCTAGCCCGCATTTCTCATCGATTCCCGAAAACGGGGTTGGCGGGGCGCGCGGGATGGGATTTCATGGTCTTGAGGCGGCATCGCCTCTCGGCGGGGCCGCCGTGGGGCAGAAACGGCCCGGCATGCTGTCCGCGACCCTGGCCGAGGCGTTTTTCGTCTGTTTTTGGGCAAACCTCGATTGCCGCCCCTGTCGAGCCCTGTGTGCTTCAAGTATTACTTGAACTCGCCTTGCCGTTTTCAGCAGCGCCGCGGCTCCCCCCGTTCGAGATTCTCATACGCTTGGGCGAACACCCCCGCCCAGGCGTATCCCGTCGCCAGCGAAATCCACACTTTGCGCGCCGTGATCCGGATGCGCGCTCCGATCTTCAACAACCGCAGCCGGATCGTCGTGCATTGCGCCCGCGCCATCTTCGTCCCCGCCAACCCCAGCCGCCGCAGCGTCTCCAGCAAACAGTACCCGATCGATGAAAAATATAAGCGGATCTGATTCGACCGCAATAGCGCGGTCGAGGTGCGGTCGGCGAACAGCCCCAGCTGCTGCTCCTTGATGCGGTTCTCCATCTCTCCGCGGGCGCAGTAGATCGTCTCGTATAAGTGTTGCGCCGCCGCTTGCTTGGGCGTCAGCGACGTCACCACGAAACGCGGGTTTTCGCCCTTCGCCAGATACTCCGCCTTGGCCACCACCCTGCGCCCCCGCGCCCAGCTGGTTCGCGTGCGGTAGCGGAAATCCCCGAACGCCCGGGCCGCCTTGCCCCTCTTGGCGAAACGCCGCCGCGCCAGCTTCATCCGTCTCTTGATCAGGCGCTCTAAACGCTCGTTTTTCGCCAGTCCGAACACGTAATCCACGCCCTGGTTCTCGCACCAGCTCATGATCTCGTCGCGGCAAAAACCGCTGTCGGCCCGCAGCAGGATCTCGACCTCGGGCCACACCCGCCGCAGTTGTTCGACGATGCGCCGGACCTCTTCGAGCGACCCCGCCGAGGCGTCGATGTTGGACGGCCGCAGGCGCGCGCACAGCAACTGGTCCCCGGCGAAAATGTAGAGCGGCAGGTAGCAATAGTGTCCGTAGTAGCCGTGAAAAAAGCGCCCCTCTTGGCGGCCGTGCAGCGCGTCGTCGGTGGCGTCGAGATCGAGCACGATGCGCTCGGGCTGGCACGGCTGCGATTGAATGTAGAGCGAGGTCAGCAGACGGTCGGCCGCGCCCGTGTCGAGAACGATCTTCTTGTAACGGCTTTGCGCGCCGGCCTTGGCCGGGGTCAACTCCAGGCGGTTGAGAGTGCTCTTGCCGGCGCCCGCCTTGCCGCGGTCTTGGGCTCGGCGGCGCTGCTTGCCTTCGAGGTCTTGTTTGCCGCTCAGCAGGGCCAGCAGCGGGTCGGAGCGCAGCTGATCGTGATCGTTGAGGTCCTCATAACCCAGCGCCAGCCCGTAGACGCGCTGCGAGACCAGCTCGCGCACGCTGTGTTCGACTTGCGCGGGCTGGCGGTGATCACGGAAGCAGGCGGCGAACTGCCGCACGATGCCGCTGCGCTGTTCGGTCTGGCGCAACAGCATGGCGCCGCCGTCGGAGGTGATCATGCCGCCGTCGAAACGGGCTACCACCTGGCGGCGGCCATGGTCGGCGAAGGTGAAGCTGGTTTGGGTACACTCTGTCATGGCAGGGGTCGCTTTCTTGCTGGCTGAAACATATTGTAATCATTATGTTTGTGCCACAAAAGGCGGCCTTCCGCCAACCCCGCGATGAGAAATCCGGGCTAGTGCGCTTTCTCCGGGCCAGAAGCGACGTGCAGCCTCAGCGCTAACGATCGCCACGCGGGTCGCCCCGGCCTGATCACGAAGATCGAAATGCCGACCCTCGATCAGGGGAATTCCGAGCACTCGGAAGTAGTCCTGCCCCACGGCGTTACCGACCACGGTGACGAGCTCGGCCTTGTCGCCCGACCTCTCAATCCACCGAACTGATCTGTTTGGGGGCCCGATCGGCGGCCAATAACTGCTCGCGACGCCCGTTACGCCGGGTATTCGTCCTAGTGACTCTCTGACCTCTCTCCACCAATGCTTCGACTCAACACGCCCCTTTCGCCCTTCCGTTCCCGCGAACACGGTCAGGCCGATGATCTGCTCGGGTCTGAACCCCGGCCCCTGCTGATGAAGGCTTAGGAAGGTGCGAACCGACACGCAGGCCGAGGTCGCGAGGACGACCGCCAAGGAGACCTGCGCGATGCTGAGCCACTGCCGAGCGTGGCGGGCCTCCCGGGAGCCTACGGAGCTGTTCGCGCCTTCTTTGACCCACGCCGCTAGTTTGAGGGAGGTTCCCCGAAAAGCCGGCAGAAGCCCGAACAGCACGCCGCTCACGACAGCGACCGCCAGTGAGAAAGCGGCAACCCGTAGGTCAATCACGATGCGGTCGGCTTGAAGAAAGAAACTCGACCACACGTTTTGCTTTGGCAGCCAGCCGCTGAGGAACCCGACGATGCCGGCCGCTAGGACGAGACCTAGTAAGCCCCCCAGGAACGACAACACGACGTTCTCGGTAATTAGTTGGCGGATGAGCCTGCCGCGCCCTGCTCCAATCGCCGACCGCACCGCGAATTCAGTTGACCGAGTTAGCGCCCGCACGAGCGCCAGGCCGGCGATGTTGGAGCAAACAATCAACAGCACGATGCCGGTCGCTGAGAAGAGCACTAACAGGGGATCGCGCAGGCCGCCGGCCGCCTCCTCCGCAAGCGGTTTGAGAACGAGGCGCCGGCCAGTGTGACTCGCCGGATAACGTTGTGCGAGACCTTGCGAGAAAGCTTCAGCCGCTGCTTGCGCCTGCTCGAGGCTCAGACCTTCCTTGAGCCGGCCGATTCCCCAAAAGTAAAACGTGCTGCGGGCGCGGTCTGCCATCTCAGCCGTAAGCTGCGGGAGATTCCACGGCATGATCCATCCAACATCGCGGCTAAGTAGATAGAAGCCTGGGGGCATGACACCCACGACAACGGTCGGTACTGCCGGCGGTGGCGAACCTAAGGGGAGAGTTCGGCCAATGATGTTAGGGTCGGCGCCAAAGCGGCGCTTCCAAGTGTCGTGTAGCAAGAGGATCACACCCGGCGCGTCGGGCTCGAAGTCATCCGCTGCGAGACATCGGCCGAGGGCTGGCCTTACCCCAAACGTCTCGCAGAGATCTCCGTCGACGTACGCACCATGGAGAAACCGACCCAGCTCCGGAAACGCAGCCCGGCTGGGGTCGATGTTCAATGCGCTTTCAAAGAGACCCGAATGGTCTCTCCAATCCACAAAGTCGGGCCAGGAGATCATTCTTCCAAGCCGGCTCGGATTCTGCTGTTTGTCCGCGCCTTCCTCGATTCGCCACATCGCTACCAGGCGATCCGGTTCCTCGTACGGGAGAGGCTGGATCAGGACGCCGTTGACGACGGCGAACATCGTCGTCCCAATCCCGACGCCGAGAACCATCGCGACCACAACAGTCGCCGTGAAGCCTAGATCTTTGCGAAACGAGCGCAGAGCGAAGCGAACATCCTGGAGAAGGCTCTCCACGAACGGGATCGCCCGTCGGTCGCGGTAGGCCTCTTTCACTTGTTCGACGCCGCCGAGCCGCAGGCGTGCTTGCCGCTGAGCTTCGCCTGGCGACATCCCGTTGCGGATGTTCTCCTCGGTCTCCATGTGGAGGTGAAAGTACAGCTCCTCGTCGAGCTCGTGATCAAGCCGGGTCCTGCGAAACAACGCGAGAAACCGGCTGGCTGAGGTCTGGATCCAACTCACGTTCGTCTCTCCTCTGCCGCCCCTCCCCGTCAGTGGCCGCCTGCGAGCACACGCGCGACGACGGCCGCCATTTGCTCCCACTGCTCGGTTTCCACCAAGAGCTGTCTTTTTCCAGCCCTCGTCAAGGTGTAGAATTTTGCCCGACGGTTGTTGTCGGAGACGCCCCACTGGGCCGTGATCCAGCCCTTCTGCTGCAACCTGAGCAAGGCGGGGTAGAGGGTGCCCTGGTTGAGGTAGAGCAAGTCCTTTGACACCTGCTCGATGCGCTTGGCGATGCCCCACCCGTGCATCGGCCCCATGGTGTCGAGCGTCTTGAGGACCAGCAGGTCCAGCGTTCCTCGAAGAATGTCTTGGTGGGATTCACCCATGGGTTCTTGTGGACTACCAACAAAAGATTACAGGGTTTTCTGTCGAATGTCAACAAGAGATGAGACGAACCGGGCCATTAGCCCGGATTTCCACTTTAGTTTCGGTTCTGCTAACCATCGGGTGACCTCGGACCGCGACTGAACGCTATATGGCTCATTCGGGGAGGTTTGATGGCGTCCCTAGCCAGGCCTTTGGCTGCAAGATTTTGAACTAAGAACGACACGAAACTGACCGAGAGGAGTGGCACGCACAATGCCTCCCAGAGGGGCGCACCCGCGAGAGGCTTCAGGGTGTATTGTTGACATCCGACAAGAGAGCGCGTATACTCTTGTCGACTCTCAAAAGGAGGGGCAAGTGGGCGAAGCGAAAACCGACATTCTGCAAGGCACGCTCGACCTATTAGTGCTCAAAACGCTGGATTCCATGGGGCCACTGCACGGCTGGGCCATCGCCAAGCGTATCGAGCAGGTATCGGCGAACGTGCTGGCCGTGAACCAGGGGACGCTCTACCCGGCGCTGCTGCGGCTCCAGCAGAAGGGCTGGATCGCGGCGGAGTGGGGCACCTCGGACAACAACCGCCGCGCGAAGTTCTATTCGCTGACGAAGAAGGGGCAGCAACAGCTCGCCGTCGAGGAACGGAACTGGGAGCAGATGGTGGCGCTGGTGGCGCGGTTCCTCCAACCCGCGTCATAAGGGCTGGTCAGACAAGCGAGGGGTTCAATGACGTGGCTGAGTTCAATTGTCACCAGGATATCGGCGCTCTTTCGCAAGCGCCGGCTTAATGCCGACCTCGACGACGAGCTGCGGTTTCACCTGGAGATGGAGGAGCAGGACAACGTCCGAGGCGGGATGAGCGCGAAGGAAGCGCGAAGGCAAGCGCGACTCCGGCTTGGCGGTCTGGAGCAGGTGAAGGAAGAGTACAGGGATGCTCTACGCATACCTTTCCTGGAGAGCCTGCTCCAAGATCTTCGTTTCGCGTTCCGCTCTTTCCGCAGGGACCCTGGCTTCACGGCGACCGTTCTGGTGACGTTGGCCCTGGGAATCGGCGTTGGCACAGCGATCTTTGCCGTCGTCAATGGGGTCCTGCTCCAGCCGCTTCCCTACAAGGATCCCGATCGTCTCGTTACTCTCTGGCGGGTCAATGACCGGGACGCCGACGGCACACGCACCCCGCTCTCTCCGGCGGATTTCTATGACTGGCGGGACCGTTCCGGGCTTTTCGAGAACATGGTTGCCGTCACCCCTACAGCGACCAGCTTCCACAACCATGGCACCATATATCGGGGTCAGTATGTCGACGAGGGTTTCTGTTCGACGCTTGGAGTTAGACCCCTTCTCGGCCGCTGCTTTCTCCCCGATGATCTCCGCCCCGGGTCTACCCTCACATACATGTTGCAGCATGACTTTTGGAAGCGTGATTTCGGTGGCGATCCCGGAGTTGTCGGCCGCACGTACGAGTGGATAAATGGGCGTCGCCAGGGGACCATCATCGGCGTGCTGCCACCGGACTTTGTCCTGGTCAATCGTTCGACGAACTGGTTCCACGGACGTAATTTCTCCTCCAGAAAAGAGAACCGCACAGCGTTTAACGTCTGGTCGATTGCCCGCCTCAAAGCCGGCCTGGCGCTGAAGGAGGCGCAAGCAGGCTCAGACGTCTTCTCGCGGCGACTCGCGGAATCATATCCGAACATTCACGCTGGTTGGCATGTCGTTCTGATCCCGGTTTCCGAAGAAGCCTCCGGTAACCTCCGGGGACCGCTACTCCTACTGCTCGCGGCATCCGGCGTGGTGCTTCTGATTGTCTGCCTGAACATTGTGGGCCTTGTTGTGGTTCGGTCGTCGGTTCGATCGACGGAGTTTGCGGTTCGATCCGCTCTCGGCGCCGGCCCAGGCAGACTCGTCCGCCAACTCGTTACCGAAAACGCTCTTCTTGCTATTGCCGGCGGGTTGATCGGACTTGTCCTGGCCCATTTCCTGACGGAGTATCTCCGCTTTTGGATACCGAGCACAGGCGAGGCGGAGAGCGTTCTGCGGACGGAGAGCATTCGGGTCGACCCATCGGTGATCTCGTTCGCTGTCGGGGCGGCCCTCATTAGCTGCATCCTCTCCGGGCTGATTCCTGCCCTCGGTGGTACATCCGTTCGCTTGGCGAGGTGGATGAAAGAAGGCAATAACAGCGCTCCCGGCGGTGTGGGAGCTCAGCGGGGACGCCTCTGGCTCAGCGCGGCGCAGGTCGCTCTGGCAGTAGTCCTCTCTACCGGCGCGTGCCTCCTGGCGCGCAGTTTCGTGGAACTTCACGAGACGGGCCCAGGCTTTCAATCGGAGGGCATCGTCGCATTACCGATCTCAGCCTCTCACCGCAACTGGGTGATCCGGGAGCAAGGCCACGCCTTGACCTGGGAGGTGCGGGTGCCGCACTTCGAGAGATATTGGAACCGCCTGTACGAGGATTTGGAGGCCATCCCGGGAGTCCGCGCTCTCACCAGCACTGGCATCCTTCCTATGGAGTGGAACAAAGATCGCCACACCCGAGCCTTTTGGCCTGAGGGAGGTGACAAGCTCCAAACCGAGCCGATCCTAGCTCTGAGCACCTTTGCTGACATCGGTTATTTTCGGACTCTAGGCGTTCCGCTGATCGAAGGCCGGGTCTTCGATCGCGGAGACCGAGCCGGTTCCAATGCGGTCGTTGTCCTAAGCGAGGAGGCCGCGCGCCGTTTATGGCCCGGCGAGAATCCCATCGGGAAGAAGCTCTACATGGGCTGGGAAGGAGAGCCCCAAGAGCCGCGGATGACCGTGGTCGGTGTGGTACGCGATCTTCGTACAAACGGACTTCGGCTGCCTCCTCAACCGCTGGTCTATCAGGCGGCATTCCAGGCCCGCACTTACTTTGGCTACCTATTGGTTAAGAGTTCTCGCGATGCGGATTCACTGGTAGCGGATCTCATGAGCGGGCTTCGGGCGTTCGACCCGGATCTTCGCCCGCACGCACAGCAGTACTACCGGCTGGACTATCTGGTGCGGGACTCGGTCTGGCGGCTCAACTACGCCATGCTACTGCTCACCGGCCTGGCGATCCTAGCGCTCCTTGTCTCATCGCTGGGCGTCTACGGTGTACTCAGTTACACAGTGCGTCAGCGGACCCGCGAGATCGGGCTCCGCATGGCGCTCGGCGCAGACCCTTCACAAATGCTGAGGATGGTTTTGCGCCAAGGATTCTCGATCGCCGCAATGGGTGTTGCTACCGGCATCGTCGCAGTCGCCGGGTTGACACGCGTCCTGGGCAGCCTTCTCTATGGCGTCGAGCCGCTGGACGGGCTGACGTTTGCTTTGGTTGCTGTGGTCATGATGGCTGCCGCGCTCTTAGCGAGCTACCTTCCTGCCCGCCAAGCGGCGAAGCTGGATCCAACGGCGGCGCTGCGCTGCGATTGACCCCGTCGTCCCCCTGCAACAGGCACTGTTGACCAGCGAACCAGGTCTGAAATGGCCGGAACGCCAGTCCTCAGTTAGCTGTCGCGAACAAGGCCTTCCCACCAGCAATCCGGCTCAGGCCATTCTAACTCACTGTTCGGGCGGGGTTCAGCTCTTTCCGGCGATGTGGAGAAGCGCCTCAAGCAGGCGTTTGTTGGTGGTACGCGACATACCAACGTCTATCCGCGAACAAGGGCAATGTCGTTAGTTTCGTTGCGGGAGACCCTTGGGATTCGTGGAATTTGGCGTTCGCGTTTTACTCGCGCGGGCAAGGCGGGATGGCTGACTCCAGGAGGGCCCCCCGAGTCCCGGTCCGGAGCGAGAGCGGGCCGGTGTATCCTTGCCCTGCGGCACGGCCATTCCTGAGTGAGATTTGGCTCGGACAATCCCGCTAATCCAGCCCGCTTTTCTCACCGCGTGGCGAGGCGAAGTGCGTGAGAGGCGCCTCAGTACGAGGCGCGTTGGCTTGACGCCAACCCCGCTGAATCAAAGACGCATACTTGACAGTAGGTCGAAAACGGTCCGCAAGTGCAAAGAAGGACTGCCGGGCCTCTCGCCTGCCTCGCCCGTCAGGCGCTGAGAAACCCGCGCTGACAAACTCAGTCACGGATTTTTGATAAAATTATTCCCTTTGTTTTCAACAGTCTTCTCCAGGAAGCGCCAGGCCGCCCGAGATCGGCTTGCTATCCTAAAAAAGGGGAAACCCAGCGATGAATCATTTTCCATGTGGAGGTGACCGGCAGGCGATCCAGCCCCCCCGCCCGGCAAAAACCCCGATATCCTCTCATACACTCGCAAATCCTCTCATTGAAAAAATTAACCGCTTATAAATGAACAACTTGCGCCCAAACCGCTCAAGTCCGTTGACACTCTCTTACTAGCGAATACAAGGACGATGACAGCAAAAAAGACCAAGGGCGAACATTGACAAAAAATCCGCTTGATCGCTGGATGAAACAGGATCGCCTCCAGAATGCCCGAAAAGTTGCGCCGGTAGAGTCGAGGACGGGCGCGGGTGCTCTGGACGCCTGGGGCGTCGTGGTCCCGTTTCCCGTCCCCGCTCATCGAACCGGACGTGCGGATTTCCCGCATCCGGCTCTCCGACCGGCTTCATCCCTCAAGCTGTCGCGGGCGGCGGTCCCAGGTGTATCCGGCGCAGGCGTACCACGCCCAACTTGCCAAACACCACCTGGTCGCTGAACTGCCGGGTGCCACGCGACGACACCTTCTTCCGCCTCCGCAAAAATCCTCGCACTCGCTCGCGCACGTGGTTGTCCACCGCCCGGTACGCCATCAACCGGGTCCCGTGGGAAAAGTAATTCGACCAGCCCGCCAACACTCGGTTGAGACGGCCTCGGACCTCCTCCCAGCGCCCCACTTCAGCCGGACGCAACACCTCGCGCACCTTCCGTCTCAGCCGCGCCACGCTCTTCCTCGACGGACTCGCTCCCAAATACCAATGACCATCCTTCTTGAAACGGTGCGGCCCGAACGTGTATCCCAGAAAGTCAAACCGCTCCTGGTTGGCCTTCACCAACTTCGTCTTCTCCTGGTTCAGGGTCAGCCCGATCCGCTCCATCGTCCGCGCGGTGAACTGCAGCGCCTCCGCCGCGCAACCGCGGCTGAGAATCACGAAGTCATCCGCGTAGTTAACGATCACGGCCCGAAACTCGCTTCCCTTCCCCGTCCGCCGCCAGTACTTCAGAAAACGGTTCATGTACAGATTGGCCAGCAGCGGGCTAATGACGCCACCTTGTGGGGTGCCGCAGCGGCTTCGCTTGCCGCCCGTCATCCGCCGTTTCCCGTTTTCATCCCGCTCTTCGACCAGCGTCTTCAGCCACCTTTTGATGACGTTTAAGACTTGTCGGCCCGAAATGCGCCGCGCCACGCACTGCAGCAGCTCGGCGTGCGGAATCGTATCAAAGTACTTCGATAAATCGGCGTCGACTACATCGGTGTAGCCTTCACACAGCAGTTGATGCACTCTCCGGACCGCGTCGAGCGCGCTCCGTTTCGGCCGGTAGCCATAGGCCTCCGGGTCCAAGTCCGCCTCGAAGATCGGCTCGATCACCAGCTTGAGAGCGGTCTGCGCCACGCGGTCCCGAATGGTCGGAATCCCGAGCGGCCGCTGGCCGCCGCCAGGCTTGGGAATCATCACCCGCCGCACCGGCTGAGGCCGGTAGCTCTTCGAACGCAAGTCTTGTTGCAAGCTTCGCAACCACTCCGTCCAGTCCCCGGATTCGATCTGTTCAAACGTCACGCCGTCCACTCCCGGCTTGCCTCCGTTGGATTTCGCCAACCGGTAGGCGTGCTCGAGAATGTCACTGCGCCAGACCTTGTCCCACAACTGATAGAAGCGGAAGTTCGGCTCCTGCTTCGCTTTGAGATAAAGCTTCTTCCGCAGATTTCCGATCTTTTCCGGCGTTTTCAGACTCATGCCAATCACCTGACCTGTTCTGCTTCCAAAGCGTGCCGGAAGGCAGGGCCCTTCGCTCCACCGCAGTTACCCGGCTTCTTCGCTACCATGGCCCTGTCCGACTCCCCGCCGGGTCCGCCCTCCTTTCCGAGGACGGCGGAGTTGCGAGCTCCACCCGCCGGGGTCTCCCTTCCTGCACCGCGGTCTCCCTTGGCTGACATGCCGTGCCCACTACCCCGGCGGACCGGACCGGTGCAAATGTCGGTTGCTTCCCGGTCCGTGCGGCCTTCCCCGTATCTCAGGCGGGTCGGCGTCCGCGATTTCCCTTTCGAGACCTGCTCAGGCTTACTGCGCGTTACGGCCTGCCAGCTTGCTCGCCCGGCTTTCCCCAGACTTTGTCACGAGGCTTCCGCCTGGCCAGTTACCCGGCCAAGCCGCTCGTCAGCTTCCATGCTTACCGACAACTACATAGGTGGGCTCCTTCCTCCCACAGGGTGTCCGCGCCGAAAAGGCGCACTGAGAAAAGCGGGTTAGTGTAGTGCGCCAGTCAGACCGTAACGTATGGTGAGTCGCTTCCGTGCCTGTTAGCGGCGTGCTGCGGGCCATTTGAGCCGCGTTCACGCGGCTTGGTGTTTCCAGGCCAGTCGTTTTACGGCTGGTAAGCCCTGCCGCTCAAGGTTTGTCAGCCCGTTTCAACGGGCTTCCCTCTTCCCCAACCGAAGTTTATACGTTGCGGTACTATTGGCGCACTACACTAGTTGGGCTAGCCTGCATCACGAGGGAAAGAATACTAAGCGGTTTACCTGTTCTGAACCTTTGAGTTTCTGGGCTATAGTGAAGCGTGCGGATCGGTGTCGACGCCACCTGTTGGAACAACCGCCGCGGTTATGGACGGCATCTCCGCTCCTTGTTCAATGCTGTTTGCAACCTCGACCACTCGAACGAGTACGTACTCTTCGTCGACACGCCCCTGGACAGTTTGCTGCAACCGCTGCCGCCCGCACAGCTAACCCAAGTCGCCGTTAGGGTTCCAGCGGCCGTCGCGGCCAAAGCGGAGGGGAGACGCTCACTCGCCGATGCTTGGTCGATGAGCCGCGCGCTTTCGAGCGCCGCTCTCGACTGTCTGATTTTTCCGACAATTTACAGCTACGTTCCTGTATTTACTCGCGCAAAAAAAGTTCTGATAATCCACGATGTGATCGCGGAGCGGCTGCCCCAGCACGTTTTTCCGAACCAAACCGGAAGAATGTGGTGGCGGTTGAAATCCAAACTTGCCAGGGCGCAGGCGGATCGCATCGTCACGGTTTCGGAATACTCCCGCCGTACGCTCATCGCCGAGTTCGGACTTGAGGCCGATCGTGTCAAAGTTGTCGGCGAGGCTCCGGATCCCATTTTTCGGCCCTTGGCTGAAGCCGCTCCGCCACCCGCGGTGACCAGCCAGGGTGTGACCAACCAAGGTGTGACACGGCACGGCCGCCTGCTGACGTACGTTGGCGGCTTCGGCCCGCACAAAAACCTGTCTCGCCTTCTGGACGCCTTCGAGAAACTGTCCGCTCAGCCGCGATTTGATGATCTCTCGCTCGTCCTGGTGGGGGACTACGAAACCGACCCCTTCTATTCGGGCTATGGCGAACTGAGAAAACGTCTAGCCGGATCGGCCATCGAACAGCGCGTGATATTCCCGGGCTTTCTCCCTGATGAAGACTTGGTCCAGTTGATGAATTGCTCGTCTCTGATCGTCTTGCCCTCCTTGATGGAAGGGTTTGGCCTTCCGGCCGTCGAGGCCGCGGCGTGCGGGATTCCGGTTGTGGCTACCGAGCAAAGTCCCTTGAAGGAGTTGCTTGGCGACGGCGTATTGGCGTTTGATCCTTACGACACCGGCGCCCTGCAACGATCGATCGAACGCATTTTGGAAGACGAATCCTTGCGGCGGCGGATGAGCCAGGCCGCGCTGAGAGCCGCCCGGACACTCGGCTGGCCTCAGGCGGCCTCTGAACTGATCGGCTGGATGGAGGAGATCGCGGCGGAAGCCCCCCTGCCCTGTGAGCCGACCGCGTAGGTTTTGCATGATCTCCATCTACTACCCGCCAGTAGGGACCGGCACTCCTGCCGGTCCATCGCCGCGAAGCGGCGAAGCCCAAGCGTCCATAACCCGCCCCGCCTCCCGGCGGGCCGCGTCGGCCTCCAGGCCAGCGTCTGGAGTTTCTACATTTTGGATGAGAACTGTGGGCCGAAGGCCCCTGGACACTCCCTGACGGTCGGCGCTGTGACTCTGGTTCCCGAATTTTCCGCCACGTTTGCCTTACAGTACCGCCCGCAGCATCTCGATCAGCGCATCCTCTTCCTCGCGCGCCACGGTTCTCAAGTCCAGCAGCAAGCGGTCGTTTTCGCATCGGGCAATCACGGGTGGATCGGCCCGCCGCAGTTCCTTTTCGAGGACCGTGACCGACCTTCCGGGGACGGGACGAACCGAGATCAGAGTGGTAGGCAGGGTCTGATCGGGAGTTGAGCCGCCTCCCAGAACAGATTGGCCAGGCGTCAGCTTCCATCTGTCTTGATGGTCCGAGCCTAGGGCCTCCCCAACTCGCCGGGCACGTTCCGCTATTTGCGTGTCCGTTTCGCGAACCATGCGCAGGACGGGAATCCGGTCGAAGCGCCCGAAAAGGTAGTCGGCCAGCGTCGCCTCCAGTGCCGCATAGCTCAACTTGTCAACCCTCAGCGCGCGAAACAGCGGGTTTCGGCGGACACGCTGGACCCACTCCGGCCGGCCGGCGATAATCCCTGCCTGGGGACCGCCCAGCAGCTTGTCGCCGCTAAACGTAGCCAGATCGACGCCGGCTCGCAGGCTGGCCGCGACCTGTGGCTCTTCTTCGAACCCAGCCTTCGTGAAGTCGTAGAGACAGCCGCTGCCCAGGTCTTCGACGACCGGCAGCCCCGTCTCGCGGCCTAAATCGACGAGCTCTTCCAAGCTGGGGCGCGAGGTGAATCCCACCATGCGAAAGTTGCTTTGGTGAACTCGCAGCAACAAGCGCGCTTGTTCGGTGACCGCGTTGCGGTAGTCGTCGATGTGGGTGCGGTTGGTGGCCCCGACCTCGCGAAGCTTGGCGCCGCTTCGGGCCATGATGTCAGGGATGCGGAAGCCGTCGCCGATTTCGATCAACTCGCCCCGGGACACCAAGACTTCGCCGTCCGCGGCCAGCTCGTTCAACACAAGAAAGACCGCCGCGGCATTGTTGTTCACCACAATGGCCGGTGCGCCAAGAAGCCGCTCGAGCAGCCCGCCCGCATGGACATCACGTTTGCCTCTGCGTCCGGAGCTGAGGTCGTATTCGAGATTCGTGTAACCACCGGCGGTCCGCCGAATCGCTTCCAGGACGTTCTCGGAGAGCGGAGCCCGCCCAAGGTTGGTGTGAAGAATGACGCCGGTTGCGTTGATGACCTTCCGCAGCGAAGGCTCTTGGAGCCTGGCGAGCCGCTCAACAACTTGGCTCTCCACGAGGTCGGTGACTGCCTCGGCCTCGTTCGGCCGAACTCCGCTCGCCCACGCCCCCGATGCGATCGCGCTCCGGGTTTCCTCCAGCACGGCTCGAATTTCCCCGGCGACGAGATCGCGCGGGTGGAGGCGCAGCAGGGCTTCCACCCGGGGCCGGCCCAGCAGTTGGTCCACCGACGGCAGCTTGCGATAGAGTTGTTGGAGTTGCGGCGCGCTCACGCCATCATTGGAACACTGTACGGAGAAACACGTCAACGCGCGGGTAGCCGTCGAAAACTTTCACTATTAGGGGCTCCCACCTTGTTGCCGGATCTCTTTCTTGGTACAACAGGATCTCAGGCGAGCCATTCGTCCCCTTTCATCCGTCAAAGCGGTCTCGCCTATTCCGGCATCAAAGCGACTCCCTGTTCCGTTTAAAGGCTACAGGAAGGAGAGCCCTACGAGTCTTCGAGTTTGCCAGTTGGGTAGTGGCAGCGGCGGCAACGCGACACTGATTGCGACCGAGAAGGTGCGCCTGCTGGTGGACATCGGTTTTAGCTTCCGCGAAACCTGCAAGCGGCTGAGTGCGGTCGGGGAGGATCCTCAGCGGATCGACGCCGTCCTGATTTCGCACGAGCATTCCGACCACGTTTCCGGCCTGCCGCAGCTAGCCAAGCGCCTCAAGGCGCCGATCCACATCACTCCGCTGACCAACGACACTCTGGATTGGAACAGCGTTGAACCGGCGCTCGAACTCTTCGACGCCGGGCGGCGGCTCACGATCGGGGATATCGACGTCGACACGTTTACGGTTCCCCATGATGCCGCGGACCCGGTAGCTTTTTGCTTTCGGTCCCAGGGCGTGAAAGTGGGGCTGGTGACGGACTTGGGGTACATGCCCGAGTCGGTCCGGCGCCAGATCGACGGCTGCGACCTGCTGATAATCGAGTCCAACCACGACCTCGATATGCTCAAGGTCGGGCCCCACCCATGGTTTGTGAAACAGAGGGTGATGAGCCGCGTCGGCCACCTCTCGAATCAAGCGCTGTCGGATTTCCTGTCCACTGATTTCGACCGTTCGACAAAAGTCGTGATCCTTTCGCACCTCAGCGACGCCAACAATCATCCCGCCATCGCGCGTTTGTTCGCCGAGAGCGCTCTCGAACAGGCATGCGCGCGAGACACCCGAATCGTTGTCGCCGAGCAGAAGCGGCCCACGGAGGTTTTTCAGTTTTGATTGCACGCTACACGCGACCAGAAATGGGCCGCATTTGGTCAGAGGAAAGCAAGTATCGCCGCTGGCTCGACGTCGAGCTGGCGGCTTCCGAAGCGCTTGCCGAAATTGGCGAGGTCCCTCGAGAGGCGGCTGAAGCGCTGCGCCAGCACGCGGATTTCGACGTCCAGCGTATCCAGGAGATCGAGCGAGAGGTCAAGCACGACGTCATCTCATTCACGACCGCGGTTTCAGAGAAGATGGCCGCCGCCGGAGCGGCCGATCACTCTCGCTGGCTGCACTACGGGCTGACGTCAAACGACGTTGTTGACACAGCACAGGCGCTGCAGATCCGGGATGCCAGCGCTCTCATCAAGCCGGCATTGCTGAAGCTGCGGCAGGTGCTGCATGACCGGGCTTTCGAGTTCAAACACACGGTGATCGTCGGCCGCACCCATGGCGTGCACGCGGAGCCGACAACTTTCGGCCTGAAGGTGGCGAATTGGTATGCCGAAACCGATCGCCACGTCCGCCGTTTCGATGACGCGGCCGAGCAGATTCGCGTGGGCAAGATCTCGGGCGCGGTCGGCACCTTCGCTCACATTAGTCCTCAGGCGGAGGAACGGATCTGCGAAAAGCTCGGTCTCGAGGCGGCTCCGATTTCTTCACAGGTGATCCAGCGCGATCGCCACGCCCAATATATCTCCACGCTGGCGTTGATCGCGGCCACCCTCGAGAAGATTGCTCTGGAGATCCGGCACTTGCAGCGCACTGAGGTGCGAGAAGCGCAGGAGTACTTCTCGAAGTCTCAGAAGGGCAGCTCCGCCATGCCCCACAAGAAAAACCCGATCACCTGCGAACAAATTTGCGGGCTGGCCCGAGTCGTACGCTCAAATCTAATGGCCGCGTTCGAAAACATCGCGCTTTGGCATGAGCGCGACATTTCCCATTCCTCCGTCGAGCGCGTCATCCTTCCGGACTCGACGGTCCTGGTCGATTACCTGCTCGCTAAAACCTCGGATTTGGTCGCCAACCTGCTCGTCAACCCCGAGCGCATGAGACGCAACCTCGATATGGGAGGCGGACTTGTTTTTTCCGGACAGCTTCTGCTCGACCTGACAGCCAAGGGAGTGCTTCGTGAGGAAGCGTACGGCTGGGTTCAACGCAACGCCATGAGAGCATGGGAACAGGAGGGAAACTTCAGACAACTCGTCGAACAAGATTCCGATATCAGCGGCGTCTTGACCTCGCGGGAAATTTCGGGAGCCTTTGACCTACAGCGCCAGCTCCGTCATGTCGATTATATTTTCGATCGGGTATTCAAGGCTGCCGATTCGTAGCCGATTGTGCCATCCGTCTGTGCGAAAGAAGGCACGGAGATACTTGCCGCCCATTCGGGACGGAAGCAAGACCGTTCAGCGCCCGAACACCGAAGGATCTGTCGAGTTGAGCCGAAACCAGCCTTTGAACCTCCGGTCGGATCAGCGTCATCCGCGTGCCATCCGCGAATGGAACTCGTTTGAGCTAGCTCAGTCGGCAATCCTGCGGCTCGGCGCACCTCATCAGTAGAGTAATGCGACGTACTTAATTTCGTCCGAAATAGTACTGGAACTGAAAATGTTCTTTGGATTTTAGCGCAATGGGGCTAGAATCGATTTGTGGGAGTAGTTATGCAAACCGCAACGTCACCGGTAATCGAACCTGATCAAACATCGGGTAGCGTTCGGATCTTGGTTGCAGCCGATGACATGCCGGCTCGACTTACGCTGGAAGCCGTGCTCCATAAGAGCGGCTATTCAGTCGATTCCGCCGCCTCTTCCGCGGAAGCCATGGACAAGATCGAAGATGAGCAGTATGCGTTGATCTTGTGTAACTTAGGTCGAGAATCGCCGGACGCCTGCCGCAAAGTGATCGGTCTCGCTCAGCGCCAGGAATATAAGCCCGCCACCGCCTACCTGACGGCCACATCCGAGGGCGAATCCAGCCATCCGGACTCGGATGACCTGCTCGTCGAAACCGTTGAGGTACCGGCGCTGCTGACCGGGATTGCCGATTTGATCGCGAATCGGGCAGCGTATCGCGCGCAGCGCGCGACTCGCGGACAAGCCCACTAACCGCGTCCTGCCGCTCCGGGCGGACATAGTACAAACCTGCTCAACATTCGATCCGCGTCAGCCGCGCTTCTGATTTCTAGTTCGCCTTACGCCCTGGCGCCAAGTAAAGAGTTCCCTTGCTAGTGTAGTGCGCCAATCAGACCGTAACGTATGGCAAGTCGCTTCCTTGGCTGCTAGCGCTAGCGGCGTCATGCGGGCCATTTGAGCCGCGTGAACGCGGCTTGGTGTTTCCAGGCCAGTCGTTTTACGGCTGGTAAGCCCTGCCGCTGAAGGTTTGTCAGCCCGTTTCAACGGGCTTCCCTCTTCCCCAACCGAAATCTATTACGTTGCGGTACTATTGGCGCACTACGCTAGTACCCCACTCGCACCCGAGCTTCACCCGCCCCATGCCCCATCATTCGCGGCTAGTGAAGGCTGCATTCACCCCCGATCCAAGAACCGGACAGCAGCAGCCATTTTCAGAACTCCGGGTAGCGTTCGTAAACCGGCCGCCGCGCGTGACGTTCGCGGGTCGCCACAAGAAGAATGGCGCTACTAGCGATTGCCAACAAACACCAGGCAAGGAATGGAAGCACAAGCGGCATCTGCTCCAAAGGGACTGTCAGCAGAGTTCCCGCCAGATGTCCCATGCCCAGCAACATTGAAAGCCAAAGGCCAGCTCGCCGCCGTTTGCACACCAGCAGCGCCGTTAACCCGGCCAACCCCAGAACCGCAATCGTGACGAACTGCTGTTCGTTAACGCCGGTTTCCAGCCGCCACCAAGTAAGCAACACGAGGCAGGAAACAATCAGGAATCTGAGGAAGAATTGCACTTTTCGGCCCCAGCCGCCCGAGCCGGCTCGATCGCTCTAACAATGCCGGCGAGCGGCGTCCAGCTCACTTTTCTCATCGGTCTGGAAGTGCACTCCATGAGCGGAACGGCCTCCGGAGTCGCCCCGTGGCCGCCCACCTTCAGGTGACCGGCAGCGCCTCGACGCGCTAGCGCCTTCCGCGGGCGAGGTTGCTTTGGCTCGCGCCTGCCAGCCGGATAGAATAAAACCATGTCTTGGACCGCCAAACAACCAACGACGCGCCGGGAGTTTCTGCGCCAGTCAGCGGCCGTCTCCTTCGCGGCCGCACTCTCCGCGAAAGCGGAGGCCGCCTCCGAAGACACGCCTGGAGAATGGCGAAACCGCCAGTCCGGTATGTCCTACCGCCGGCTGGGACGCACGAACTTCATGATTTCCGAGGTCGTCTGCGGTGGAAACACGATCTCGCCGGCGAATTTTAAACATGTGGAAGCCGCCATCGACAGAGGTCTGAACTACCTCGACACCGCCCCGCAATATGGCAAGGGCCAGAGCGAGCTGGGCTACGCCAAAGTCATTGCCGGCAGCAGTAAGAGAGAGAAGGTCTTCCTCACCAGCAAAGCTAGTTTCTGGGATGTCAACCGCAACAAGATCTTCCAAGACATTTTTGACGCCCTTCCCGAAAGCGAACGAAAGAAGGTGCAGACCGAGGTGCGGCAGGACATTGAGAAAAGCGGAGTGATCGAGGATAACTACGTAGCTGATTACTTTCAGGGACAGCGGGAAGAGTACCGCAAAGCGGCGCTCAGCAACGTGATGGAGCGCCGTTACGGCGACAAGATCGAGCGCCGCCGAAACTACCACGACCTCCTCATCGAGTCCGTCGAGACAAGCTTGCGGAAGCTTGGCACCGACTACCTCGACATCCTGATGTGTCCGCACGGCGCCTCCAGCTACGCCGAGGTGACCCAGTTCCCCGAGGCTTTCGAGGCTTTTGAGAGGCTCAAGAAAGCCGGCAAAGTTCGCTATCTGGGCGTATCCGCGCATACCGACCCGGCGGGTGTAATCCAAGGGGCTCTCGATGCCAAGATCTATTCCGTTGCGATGATCGCCTACAACATCGTCAATCACAGCTACGTGGATAAAACCCTGGCCAAAATCAAGGATGCTGATTTTGGCGTCATCGGAATGAAAGTGGCCCGTCCGGTTCATCACGGGCGCAAGAACTACCCTCCCGACGACCCCAAGCGGGTCGCGTTGATCGATGACGCCGTGCCCGGCCCGCTCAAAGTCCCCCACAAGGCGTACCTTTGGGCGCTGAGGAACCCGCTCATCTCGGCGGTGAACTCGGAGATGATCAACCAGCGGATGGTCGACGAGAATCTTCCGCTGGCCGGCACGAAGGTCTGAAGCGCCCGGCTCAGTCGTCTACACTATGGAGGGGCTGCTTTCGGCGTGCGACTGTCGGCGGCGTGGCCCCAGTGATCCGCCTTCGTAGCAGCTTCGTTTTACTTTATATGCAGCATGAACGTTGCTAGTGGTGCGGTTCGGACGGTACAATTACCGGGAAAGTCGGAAAGGCCGTCTGCATGGTGAAGCCTAAACAAGAGCTTCCATCAAAGTCGGCATCAAGGAAGGGGAGGAGAACCAAATGATGTCTCACAACAGAAAAGCGATTCGAACGATACTCATTCTGAGCACAGCCATGGTATTGGTGTTTGCTGGCTGCGACACTGCACAGCCGCCCCCGGAGGAAGCGGCTGTGGAAGCACCTGCATGGCCGGAACTTGAAGGATACGAAGCCATGGCGGTTCCGGCCGACAACCCCATGACCCAAGAGAAGATCGAGTTAGGCAAGCAACTTTACTACGACAAGCGCCTGAGCGGTGATGGCGTGCGGTCGTGCTACGGCTGCCATCTCAAGGAAAACGGACTGACGGATGGAAAGCCGGTTGCCATCGGCGCGTTCGACAAGACGCTGACGCGGTCCAGCCCAAGCCTTTGGAACATCGGTTACCACTCCGAGTTTTATTGGGATGGCCGCAGTGGCGCTTTGGAAGCCCAGGTCAAAGGAGCCTGGGGCGGCGGCAACATGGGCGCCTCAGGCAACGACGGCGCGCCCAGCATGGACGACGTTTGCGCCAAGCTGAACGAAATCCCCGGCTACAAAGAGCAATTCCAAGAGGTCTTTGGCGCCGATGCCACTCCCGACAACGTCGCCATGGCCGTGGCCTCATTTATGCGGACCATTGTTGCATCGGACTCCGCCTGGATTCGCTTTCGCGGCGGAGACGAGTCCGCGTTGAGCGAACAGGCACGGAGCGGCTGGCAGATTTTCAGCGAAAAGGCCAAATGCATAAACTGTCACGACGGGCTGCTGCTGACTGATTTGCAATACCACAACGTCGGTATCGGCATTGACGGAGACAAGGTCAGTGACCCGGGCCGGGCCAAGGTGTCCGGGGACGAGAAAGACACCGGCGCCTTCAAAACTCCGACGCTGATGGACATCAGCAAGTCCGCGCCTTACATGCACGACGGCAGCGTGGCGACGCTCGAAGAGACCGTCGACCTGATGACAAGCGGCGGCAAGCCCAACAAGTGGCTCGACGAAGAGAACCTGAAGGACGCGAAGGACGCCAATCTGACCGATGCCGAGAAGGCCGACCTGGTAGCGTTCCTGCGCGCGCTCGACGCCAACTACACGGTCATGGACCCGACGCTTCCGTAACAGCTTTCCAGTAGTTCCGTAAGGGTCTTCCAGTAGGGGCCGGCAATCCCGCCGGTCCCTGGAGTTTCTACATTCCGCGGACAGAGGGGAACGAACCGCCCCGAGGTTGCGCGCGCCTCCTGGCGGGCCGCGTCGGCCTCCGGGCCGACGTAAGACTTCCGTCCGTGCCATGCCGGCAGTGCTGCCGGTCCTATTTTTTCGCTCCTTCGCCGAGTTCCGGGCTAGTCCTGGCCGGCCCTGCGTCCGGCGGCCGGCCGCCCCCCTACCGCCTCTGGCACTTGGGGCAAAAGTGCGTACTCCGGCTGGCGACAATCGTGCGCCGAATCGGTGTTTCACAAATCTTGCAGCGCTCGCCGGTCTTTCCATAGACGTATGTGCTGAGTTGAAAATACCCCTGCGAACCCTCGCTGTTGACGTAGTTGCTGATCGTGGAACCGCCTTGAGCAATGGCATCCGTGAGCACTTCTCGAATGGCTTGGTGCAGACGCGCCGCCCGTTTGGGTCCGACCTTGGCGCTATTCGTCTGGGGATGGATGCGGGCACGAAACAGCGCCTCGTCAGCGTAAATGTTTCCCAAACCGCGAAGGAACTCCTGGTTGAGAAGCAGCGCCTTGAGCATACTGCCGCGTGAGCGAAGGCGAGCACGAAAAGCGTCCTCTGAAATCTCAAGTGGTTCGGGCCCCAGTTCGAGCAGCCGCTCCGGAAGCCCCTCGGAGAGCTGCCAGCGCCCGAACTTGCGAATGTCGTTGTAAACCAGCGTTGGTCCGCTTTCGAGAAACAGCACGGCTCGTGTGTGAGGTCCCGGTTCACCGTTGACAATGAGGTTCCCGGTCATTCTCAGATGGATCACGAGGCACCAGGACTTCCGCACACTGCTCAGGTCAACAACGATGTATTTCCCATGCCGCCGGATCCCCGAGATCGTAAGACCCCGCAACCGCCTGGCCGTTTTCTCCACATCTCCGACCACCAGCCCTGGCCAAAGAAACTCAACGTTTACGATACGGCGGTTGACGATGTGGCGCGAGAGCCCGCGAACAATGGTTTCGACTTCGGGAAGTTCAGGCATGAGGGCACGGAAGCTACTCGGTGTTTGAAGAAGCTACAGCCACTTCGGAGCCGACTTCAGCGTGATCTCGACTTCCATCTCTTCGCCGTCGCGGATGACCCTCAGACGAAGCGTGTCCCCCCCGTGCTTGAGCGACAACACCTGATTAAGAAAGCCGCGGTTCGCCACTTCGCGGCCATCGATTTTCGTGATGAAATCGCCGCCCCAGGGAATGAGGTAGTTTCCAACAACAACCTCGCGCTGCGCCGGCCGCAGGCCTGCCTCGGCCGCCGCGGAGCCTCGGACGACTTCGGTGACCAGCAAGCCAGCCTCGCCCGAGAGATCCAGCGCGCGAATAATCCGGCCGGATAAGAACAGCGTTCGCATCCCGGGATGTTTCGGCTGCAGCGCCTTGCCGCCCGTTCGCTCATACTCGAGCAATGGAATCGCCCGGCTAATCGGCATCGCGAACCCGATCCCGATGTTGCCCCCCGGACCATAGATCGCCGTGTTGACGCCAATCACGTTCCCGTTGCTGTCAAGAAGGGGCCCCCCGCTGTTGCCCGGGTTGATCGCCGCGTCGGTCTGAATCATATCCTCCAAAACGCTTTGGCGGTCCCGGATCGAACGGCCGAGCGAGCTAATCACGCCGGTCGTCAGCGTTCCATCTAGGCCGAACGGGTTGCCGATCGCCAGGACTTTCTGACCGACCTGCAAGTTGCCGGACTGGCCCAGCGTCAGTGAGGGCAGTTCCCGATCGGCCTGGATGCGGATCAGGGCCAGATCGTTGGCTTCATCGACGGCCAGGACCTCTGCCTTGTGCCGCGACTTGTCGACCAGCGTCACTTCGATCTGCGGGGCGTTTCCCTTGATGACGTGGTGGTTGGTCAGAATGCGCCCTTCCGCGTCGATCAGAAATCCCGACCCCGAGGCCTCGCTGGGATAGACTTCGAAGAACCAGCCGCGCTGCAACACGGTGCTGGTGATATTGACCGTGGCTTGATTGGCGCGATTGTAGATCTCGATCGTGGAGAGCTCTTCCGAGGTGAGGCCAGACGATTTGACCTCGGTCCAGAATTGGGAGCCGTCGGTAATCTGGGGCCAAATGACAGGTGACCAATCCGGGGAAGTCGTCCAGAAAACGAAAGCTGCTGTAAAGAGCGCGGCCAGCCATAGGGGCCGAAAACTGATCCTGTTTCTCATGCTGCCTCTTGCTTCAATTGGTGGTAGAGTTCGCCGACTTGACGAGCCGTCTTGTCCTTTGTCCCTGAAGTATCAATGACGTAGTCGGCATACTTTCGTTTCTCTTCCAGCGGCATCTGGCGGGCCAGCCGGGCGCGCGCTTCTTCCTCGCTGGCTCCCTCTCTTTTACGGTATCTCTCAATCTGCAGCTCCGGCGGACAGACGGTCACGATCAGACAGTCATAACGTTTGTAGCTGCCGCTCTCGATCATGATGGCCGCCTCGGAAACGACGACCGCGCCGGAATCCTTTTCGCGGACCTGATCGAAGAACTTCTCCTGACGGCGAAAAACATGAGGATGAACCAGGGAGTTGAGGGCCTTCAGCCGCTCGGGATCGGCGAAAACGATGCCCCCGAGCGCACTGCGGTCGATTTCACCGCCGCTTCCGACGATGCCGGAGCCGAACTCGCGAACGACTTCGTCATAAGCCTCTCCGTCTCGCTTGAGTACTTCATGTCCCAGCCGGTCGGCTGAAATCGTATGGCATCCGAGTTTCTCCAGCTCCGCGGCAACGAAGGTCTTGCCACTGGCTAGGCCACCCGTCAGCCCCACTTTCAGCATCCAGCTTCATTGTACTTTCCAACCCCGCTTCGGGGCTCAAAGGCCCTAACTACTTTCCGGCGCAAAATGCGTTGTGCCGCTTTTCGGTGGCAGGAAGGTGGTAGAGTCGAGGACGGGCGCGGGTGCTCTGGACGCCTGGGGCGTCGTGGTCCCGTTTCCCGTCTCCGCTCATCGAACCGGACGTGCGGATTTCCCGCATCCGGCTCTCCGACCGGCTTCATCCCTCAAGCTGTCGCGGGCGGCGGTCCCAGGTGTATCCGGCGCAGGCGTACCACGCCCAACTTGCCAAACACCACCTGGTCGCTGAACTGCCGGGTGCCACGCGACGACACCTTCTTCCGCCTCCGCAAAAATCCTCGCACTCGCTCGCGCACGTGGTTGTCCACCGCCCGGTACGCCATCAACCGGGTCCCGTGGGAAAAGTAATTCGACCAGCCCGCCAACACTCGGTTGAGACGGCCTCGGACCTCCTCCCAGCGCCCCACTTCAGCCGGACGCAACACCTCGCGCACCTTCCGTCTCAGCCGCGCCACGCTCTTCCTCGACGGACTCGCTCCCAAATACCAATGACCATCCTTCTTGAAACGGTGCGGCCCGAACGTGTATCCCAGAAAGTCAAACCGCTCCTGGTTGGCCTTCACCAACTTCGTCTTCTCCTGGTTCAGGGTCAGCCCGATCCGCTCCATCGTCCGCGCGGTGAACTGCAGCGCCTCCGCCGCGCAACCGCGGCTGAGAATCACGAAGTCATCCGCGTAGTTAACGATCACGGCCCGAAACTCGCTTCCCTTCCCCGTCCGCCGCCAGTACTTCAGAAAACGGTTCATGTACAGATTGGCCAGCAGCGGGCTGATGACGCCACCTTGTGGGGTGCCGCAGCGGCTTCGCTTGCCGCCCGTCATCCGCCGTTTCCCGTTTTCATCCCGCTCTTCGACCAGCGTCTTCAGCCACCTTTTGATGACGTTTAAGACTTGCCGGTCCGAAATGCGCCGCGCCACGCACTGCAGCAGCTCGGCGTGCGGAATCGTATCAAAGTACTTCGATAAATCGGCGTCGACTACATCGGTGTAGCCTTCACACAGCAGTTGATGCACTCTCCGGACCGCGTCGAGCGCGCTCCGTTTCGGCCGGTAGCCATAGGCCTCCGGGTCCAAGTCCGCCTCGAAGATCGGCTCGATCACCAGCTTGAGAGCGGTCTGCGCCACGCGGTCCCGAATGGTCGGAATCCCGAGCGGCCGCTGGCCGCCGCCAGGCTTGGGAATCATCACCCGCCGCACCGGCTGAGGCCGGTAGCTCTTCGAACGCAAGTCTTGTTGCAAGCTTCGCAACCACTCCGTCCAGTCCCCGGATTCGATCTGTTCAAACGTCACGCCGTCCACTCCCGGCTTGCCTCCGTTGGATTTCGCCAACCGGTAGGCGTGCTCGAGAATGTCACTGCGCCAGACCTTGTCCCACAACTGATAGAAGCGGAAGTTCGGCTCCTGCTTCGCTTTGAGATAAAGCTTCTTCCGCAGATTTCCGATCTTTTCCGGCGTTTTCAGACTCATGCCAATCACCTGACCTGTTCTGCTTCCAAAGCGTGCCGGAAGGCAGGGCCCTTCGCTCCACCGCAGTTACCCGGCTTCTTCGCTACCATGGCCCTGTCCGACTCCCCGCCGGGTCCGCCCTCCTTTCCGAGGACGGCGGAGTTGCGAGCTCCACCCGCCGGGGTCTCCCTTCCTGCACCGCGGTCTCCCTTGGCTGACATGCCGTGCCCACTACCCCGGCGGACCGGACCGGTGCAAATGTCGGTTGCTTCCCGGTCCGTGCGGCCTTCCCCGTATCTCAGGCGGGTCGGCGTCCGCGATTTCCCTTTCGAGGCCTGCTCAGGCTTACTGCGCGTTACGGCCTGCCAGCTTGCTCGCCCGGCTTTCCCCAGACTTTGTCACGAGGCTTCCGCCTGGCCAGTTACCCGGCCAAGCCGCTCGTCAGCTTCCATGCTTACCGACAACTACATAGGTGGGCTCCTTCCTCCCACAGGGTGTCCGCGCCGAAAAGGCGCACTGAGAAATGCAGGCTAGTCCGCCTTCTTGGCCCAGACGTAACAATGGTTGCCAATCTGGCGCGCATCGGCTTTCCGCAATAGATACCAGTCGAGGTAACGAAGAGGGAATAGCAACCATCCGGCAATGACGTGAATGAGCCGCTTGACGGCCCGGTTCGAAGACCACAGCTTCAGATACTCCAGAGTAACCACCAGCCAGGTGGCGGTGGGTCCTGTTCTCCAGCCCACGGAAACGACCTCGAGCGGTTCCACGAGCTTTTGCAGACCGTCGGGACTGAAGCGGTAGTAGTCCCGCGGGTACTCGTGGAAGGGGTGACAGAACGGCGTCACGACGTGGACGAAACCACCGGGCTTCAGACAGCGGCGGATTTCATGGACCACCGCCTTGGGGTCGGGGGTGTGCTCCATGACTGCGTCGCATTCCACTCTTTGGAAAATGTCATGACGGAAAGGCAAGCGCTCCGCGTCACAGGCGACATCGACGCCGGGCAGAGGGAACAGATCGACATTCACATACCCGTCGACAGTGCAGCCCGCCCCACCGATGTAAAGGTTCCAGCGTCCAAGCGGCGGCTGTCTCTCGAGTTCTTTGGGGTTGCGGTAGAGAGGTAGCGGCGGGCTCAGGTATCGATACCAGCGGCTGGAGCGTTTTTGGGAGAGACCTTCGACGGGGTTCGGGGGCATGGCTTCTCAAAGGCCGGATTGTCCATTGTGACAGAGGGCGGAGGGGAGTCGAAGGTGCACCCCACGGCCCCGAGCCAGTCGGAGCGCCGTGGCCTGAAGAAAGCAGGAACATCCAGAACGCCGACACGAGTGTCGACGCTGCAAGCTGAGAGCTTGCGCCACATCACGGCGAGCCGTCCCCTTGGACAGACGCCGCAACTGTTCTAGATTACTGCGCCAGTCATTGTGCGCCATGAGATTTCCGTTTGAAAAAGGAAAGCCCGTTGAAACGGGCTGAAAGTCCCCGAGCGGCGGGGTCCACCAGCCGTAAACGGCTGGCCTAAGGAACACCAAGCCGCGTGAACACGGCTCAAATCGCCCGCATCAGGGTACGCATTGGGGCACGCGGCGTCTCTCACTGCGCCGTCTGGCAAGGAAGCGATTCATCATGAGTTGCGCTCTGATTGGCGCACTACACTAGAGCCCGTGGCGGCAGTCCGAGGACGCGAAAAAAGGTGACAGCCAGCCAATTTCCTTTCGGCGAAACGCCGATTCTTAAACGGATTGGAGAAGCGGAATTTAGTGGCAGTCCCCCATTTTCGCCCGAGCACGCTTCCGCTGCAAGCCGCTAGAGCCCGCCTAGCGCTTCCACTCCAGGCAGCTTTTCTCCTGCCAGGAACTCCAGTGAGGCACCGCCGCCTGTCGAGATGTGGGTAATGCGATCCGAGACGCCGGCGGTTCTGATGGCTTTCTCGGAGTCGCCGCCGCCCACGATCGATGTGGCTGCGGAGTCAGCGATGGCGCGGGCAACCGCCATCGTTCCAGCGGCAAAGGGTTCGACTTCGAATACGCCCATGGGCCCATTCCAAACGATCATCCGGGCGCTGGATATTGCTTCGCGGTAGGCCGCGATCGTGAGCGGGCCGATATCAAGGCCCTTCCAGCCATCGGGAATCGGCTCGTTCGTTCCGTCCACTACCTTTGTTTCAGCATCGGCCGCCAGGCCGGCCGCAATGACGTGGTCGATTGGCAGCAGCAGCTTGTCGCCGCCCAGATCCATGGCCTCGCGCGCGACGCCGAGTTTTTCGTCCTCGACCAGGGAGGAGCCTATCGCCACTCCCCGCGCCTTGAGAAAGGTATAGGTCATCGCTCCCCCGATCAGAACCTTGTCGGCAAGCTTGAGGAAGCTTCGCAGCACGTCGATCTTGCCCGAAATCTTGGCTCCGCCGACGATGGCGACGTAGGGTCTCTCGGGTTTTGAAACGGCCATGGAAAGGTACTTCAGTTCCTTCTCCATGAGCAATCCGGCGGCGGTTTCCGGCGCCAAACCGGCCATGCCCGCCGTTGAGGCGTGCGCGCGGTGCGCGGCTCCGAAGGCGTCATTGATGTAGACGTCGCAGAGGTTAGCGAGCTGCTCGGCGAAACCCCGGTCGTTTGCTTCTTCGCCGGCATGGAAGCGCAGGTTCTCGAGCAGCAGGACGTCGCCCGATGAAAGCTCCGAAGCGAGACGCCGCACTTCTGGGCCAACGCAATCCGGCGCCTTTTTTACGTCCCGGCCCAGCAGTTCGCCGAGTCTTGCCGCGACCGGGTCGAGCTGCATTTTCGGATTCGGTCTGCCTTTGGGGCGCCCGAGGTGTGAGGCCAGAACAATGGCCGCTCCTTTTTCAAGTGCCAGCTTGATCGTTGGCAAGGCGGCGCGGATGCGGGTGTCGCTGGTGATTCGAGTTCTTGTTTTGTCGAGCGGGACGTTGAAATCCGCCCGGATGAAGACACGCTTGCCGGCAAGGTCGAGGTCTCTTATTGATTTGTAGGGCATGGATGGATCGCGACTGCGGCGTGGAAGTTGGCAGGCCAGCACGGGACAACAGAGCCGCACCCGCAAGGGTGCGGTCAAGTTTGCCTTAGACGCACCCACGACTCTAGACCGCACCCTTGCGGGTGCGGCTCTGTTGCAGCCAGGCGCGACATCGCGGGCGGCTTCCGGCCGCCCGGGAACCTGCCGGCTGTCAGCCGACAGTCGTTTAGTTGAGACCCTTCCGCGCCATCAGGATCGCCAGGTCCACGACTCGGTTGGAATAGCCCCACTCGTTGTCGTACCAGGCGAGAACTTTCACGAGATCGCCATCGAGAACCTTCGTCATCCCGCCGTCAATAATGGATGACCTGGGGTCGTGCATGAAGTCGCTCGACACGAGGGGCTCTTCGGTATAGCCCAGAATGCCTTTGAGAGGACCTTCCTCGGACGCCTCTTTCAACTTGGCGTTGACTTCCTCCGCGCTAGTCGGCTTATCGAGGACCGCGACAAGGTCGACCACCGAAACGTTGGGGGTCGGCACGCGAATCGAGAAGCCGTCGCATTTGCCATTCAGCTCCGGCATGACAAGCCCAATCGCTTTGGCGGCGCCCGTGCTGGTCGGAATCATGTTCAGGGCCGCCGCGCGGGCGCGGCGCAGATCGGGATGCGGCAGATCCAGCGTGCGCTGGTCATTGGTATAGCTGTGCACGGTCGTCATCGTGGCTTTCGAGATGCCGAAAGCGTCGTGCAGAACCTTCGCGACCGGCGCCAGGCAGTTGGTCGTGCAGGAGGCGTTCGAAACGACCGCATGCTTCGCCGGGTCGTACTGATCGTCGTTGACGCCCAACACGACCGTGATGTCCTCGTTTTTCGCGGGCGCCGAAATAATCACTTTCTTGACGCCGTCGTGCAGGTGCTTTGACGCATCCGCCCCCTTCGTGAACAGCCCGGTCGATTCGATGACGATTTCCGCGCCGACGCTCGACCAGGGAATCTGGGCGGGATCGCGCACGGCGAATACCTTGAAGCTCAGGTCTCCGGCTTGAATGCCGTCATCCTGAGCCGAGACATCGACACTCAGGTTTCCCATGACCGAATCATGTTTGAGCAAGTGCGCCAGGGTCTTCGTGTCGGTGATGTCGTTCACCGCGACAATATCGATTTCTGGATTGTTCATCGAGGCCCGGAAGACGTTTCTTCCGATGCGTCCGAATCCATTGATGCCAACTTTTAGGGCCATGTTTAACTTTTCGTATCCTTTCTCGGTTTCTTGATGGACTGCTGCTAACTGCTTTGATTCCGGAGGTGATCACTTCGATTCAGGCGGCTCTGCTATTCCCACCTGGCCGCCCGGAGTTGCGTAGGCTTCCTTGACCTTGATGACCTTCCCGTCTTCGAAGGTCACGAATGTGATGTTACCCGGCGGCTTGCCATAAATCCAGTCCTCGGTCTCGAGGCCATCCTTATAGAAGTCGCGGACCTTCCGGTCCGGGCGGCCTTTCGCCAGCAGCACCATGTCGCGGTCCATGTTCCTGAGAACGCGCTTTGCCTTGATCGCTTCCTGGAATTCTTTGGGCAGCTTCTCCATATAGAGTTCCGTGGCGGAGCGTTGCTCGAAATCGAGAACCGGCTTGAGCATGTTCTTGAGGTCGTCAGGCTCCAGCTCCGAGATCTCCCCAGCGAGCGGCAGCGCGAGCTTGGTGCCGCCCGGAGCGTGGACGGACTGGCCGGCCCCAAGCGTTGAGCCGCGGTTGGTGGTCCCCGAAACTTGAATGCGGTGCCACCATTTTCGGCCTCCTTTGATTCCGTGGTTCAACTCCAGCACGATCGCGTCGTCCTTGAATTCGACCTTGGTGATCTGAATCAGGTCGCCGAGGCGGGCGGCGGGGCCGAACTTGTCCATGGCGTCACCCCACTCGTCCTCATCGTATTTGCCATCTTTATCAACTCCGAGGGGTTTCTTCGAGCGCGGAATGATCGCCTTCGCGGTACCGTACTCGGCAACCATCTCCCGAACGATTCGGGCACGCTGCTCGGGAGTCAATTTCTGTTTCGCAGCCAGTGAGCCGGCGACTGCCGTGGCAACGAGGACTGCGATGACTAGCCTCTTCGGTTGAGCCGTTGAGCCGTTGAGCCGTTGAGCCACGCTTCCTGCGGAGCCGAGCTGCCGCCCTCGGTGTTGCCTGGCCAGCGGCTTGACGCCGGACTCCCGTCCGGCGCTCTGTTTCGGCTTCTTGACACTTTCTTGCATGGCTAGTGTTTCAGTCCCACAACAGGGGCCCGGGGCTTCGGCGCGCGGGAGCCTTCCAAATAATCAGTCCGGCCGCGACCACGGCCAGCGTCGTGAGCAGGCTGGCTTCGGGTCCGTAGGCGTCCCCTGTCCAATACGACGGGCCAACCGGCACTACGGTTAACCCTGTCAATTTAATTCTAAGCCCACTCAGGTTCGCTCCGATAGCCGCCAGCGCGATATTCCAGCCAAAATGCATACCGTAGGGCAACCAAAGTGTGCGATGACGCACCAAGGCAAGGCCGAAAATCATCCCAAATAGAACGGTATTGAGTAGAGCGACTCGCGAGAAATCGGGATTGCTGTCATGCACGATGCCGAATAGCACCGACGTGCCAACCACGGCGATCCAAGGATTGGTGGCGCGAATGAGTTGCTGGAAGCCGTAGCCGCGAAACAGCAGCTCTTCTCCGGCTGCCCCTATGGCTATTCCAACGAACCCGGCGAGAAAGGACGGCTCCCAAGTCTGTTGGGCACTGGATGGGCCGCTCCCTGCCTCCACCACCACCCACCCCGCCGCCCACTGGATTCCGACAATCGCCAGCACAAGGCCACCCCCGAGCACGACGCCAAAGCCGAGCTGCTGAAACCCCTTTCCGCTTGCTTCCACCCCGATGACCGCGAGAGGCCGCGGCGCGGGGAAGCGCAGCAGCAGAGCGGTCGAGGCCAGCACCGCGGGGAGTAGCGCCAGTAGCGCCAGCATGAAGCGGTCATTTAAGGGCGGGATGGATGCCAGCAGCCAGCGGCACATCATCCAGAGCAAGAACGTGACAGTAGCGAACAGGCTGGCATGAGCCAGACCCCACCCGAGGCGCTGGATGCGGGACTCCGCGGGCGCGCCTGGAACGCCCAGCGGTTCGGTCCTGACATCGGGCGCGCTATTGGAAGCGGGAGGGCTCGTTCGGAGCTCGCCCTTCGTGGTTTCGTCGAGTGGCCGCATTCTGTCAGCAGCGGGCGCGTCGCGCCCCTTACGAACTCGGCGGCGCCATGGCGCCGCCGAGAGTTAACCTCTTCACCGGAAACTCACGGGAAAGAGGCGCGGAAACGCCGGCCCGGAGACCGGCGCGGCCCGCCGGGAGGCGCGCGCCACGTCTCGCCTCGCCACCTGGTGAGCGAAGCGGGCTAGTGATCCGGCCGTGACTCCCGCCGGGAGTCAGTTCTTGGAGCCTCAACCGCCCCGGAAGTCGAGCACCGATTCGCCTGGATTGAACGGCGTGAGACCGGGAATCGACGAGGCCTCGCCTAAATACTTGCTGATCAGTTCGGCTTCCTTTTTATCCCAGCCCACCGAGCTGACTGAAACCGTTCCATCCTGCTCGATCAGAAAGCTGGTCGGCACGTGGGTAATCCCGTAGGCGTTCGACACGGCGTAGCCCTGCTCTTCGGAGTCGAACAGCTCGGGCAGGCCGACCTCGAACTCCCGGTTGAAGCCCGCGGTGTTTTCAGGGCTATCCTGCGAAATTCCCCAAACGGTGACCGGCTTGCCTTCGAGAGGCGGTGCGAGGCGGCTAAGGAACGGAACGCCGTACTGGCATGTGGGGCACGAGATCTTAAAAAAAGTCAGCAAAACCGGGCCTTTGCGTAGAGCATCGGATAGGGAATGCGGTGCTCCGCCGCGGTCCGGCAGTTCAAAGTCTGGGGCTTTCGATCCGGGGGTCAGAGCTGCCATGATTTCTCTCTTTCCTGGTGATTGCTTCAGCAGGCCGGGTTCAGCCGGCCGGAGTCCTCTGGTGAGTCTCTCGGCTGGAGCTGGCCTGAATCTCAACGCGACTGTCAATTCAATTCTACCAATGGCGCCGAGCGAGCCCGTCGTACAGGTGTGAAGGCCTGTTAAATCCCAGTGTAGTGCGAGGAAGAGGCGGGAATGTCCGGGCTACGGGTTAAACCCTAGAAATCTCTTTTCAACCCCATCAGTGACCACTTGGCAGGGTCAATCTTGACAGATTCGTATAGTATTGCTACGCTGCAAGTAGAGAATCTTTACTAATCTGTATAGATTAGACGCCGCTTCCCCACCTCACCCGTTTCGGTGCCGAGCGGCGAGCGGACAAACCTTAGTCTACAAGACCTTGGAAATTCGATACGAACTGAGTGAAGCGCGCCCGCGGGCCGCGCGGAGGAGTTGAATGAGTACTCCGGCGAGTGAGTTGGAAGTCCTGGCAACGCAAGACTATAAGTACGGGTTCGTCACCGATATCGATGCCGATTCCCTGCCGCCGGGCCTGAACGAAGACGTCGTCCGTCTGATTTCAGCCAAGAAAGAAGAGCCCCAGTTCCTGCTCGACTGGCGCCTGAAATCCTACCGGCAGTGGCTCAAGATGGAGGAGCCGACGTGGCACAACGTCCACTATAATCCGATCGACTATCAAGCCATTAGTTACTACTCAGCTCCGAAGTCGAAGAAGGACGGGCCGCAGAGCTTGGACGAGGTCGATCCCGAACTGCTTGCCACTTACGAAAAACTGGGCATCCCGTTGAGCGAGCAAGCGGCGCTGGCGGGCGTGGCGGTGGACGCGGTGTTCGATAGCGTCTCGGTGGCAACCACCTTCAAGGGCAAGCTTTCCGAGATGGGGGTGATCTTCTGCTCGTTTTCCGAAGCGGTTCATGACCACCCCGAGCTGATCGAGAAATACCTCGGCACGGTCGTTCCCTACACCGACAATTTCTTTGCGACGCTGAACTCGGCTGTTTTTAGTGACGGGTCGTTCTGCTACATCCCGAAGGGCGTGCGCTGCCCGATGGAGCTTTCGACCTACTTCCGAATCAACGCGGCCAACACGGGGCAATTCGAGCGAACGCTGATCGTGGCCGAGGAAGGCTCGTATGTGAGCTACCTCGAAGGCTGTACGGCGCCGATGCGCGACGAAAACCAGCTTCACGCAGCGGTCGTCGAACTGGTGGCGCTCGACAACGCGCGGATCAAATATTCCACGGTTCAGAACTGGTATCCGGGCGACAAGAACGGCAAGGGCGGCATCTACAACTTCGTCACCAAGCGCGGCAAGTGCCTGGGCGTGAATTCGAAGATTTCCTGGACCCAAGTCGAGACCGGTTCGGCGATTACCTGGAAGTACCCGGGCTGCATCCTGATTGGCGACAACTCGGTCGGGGAATTCTATTCGGTCGCGGTCGTCAACAACTACCAGCAGGCCGATACCGGCACGAAGATGATCCATATCGGCAAAAACACCAAGAGCACGATCATCTCGAAAGGCATCTCGGCCGGGTTCGGGCAGAACTCCTACCGCGGGATGGTCAAGATTCAAAAAGGCGCCGACGGGGCGCGCAACTTTTCGCAATGCGATTCGATGCTGATGGGCGACAAGTGCGGCGCCCATACCTTCCCCTATCTCGAAGTGAAGAATCCGACCGCGCAGGTCGAGCACGAAGCGACGACTTCCAAGGTCGGCGAGGACCAGATTTTCTATTGCAACCAGCGCGGGATTTCAACCGAAGACGCCGTGTCGATGATCGTCAACGGCTTCTGCAAAGAGGTTTTTCGGGAGCTTCCGATGGAGTTCGCCGTGGAGGCGCAGAAACTGCTGGGTGTGAGTTTGGAAGGCAGCGTGGGTTAGCGGGCGCGATCGCTAGGAAGAGCGCGTTAATCAGCGCTTCCGAGAGCAGTCGCTGAGCGTGGACTTCCGTCCACGCCTCTGTCCGGCCGTGTGAAGTTTTTGCTGAAAGAACGAACTTGAAATCATGCTAGAAATACGAAATCTGTCCGTGGCAGTGGACAACAAAGAAATTCTCAAGGGAATCAACCTGTCGGTCCAAAAAGGCGAAGTTCACGCCATCATGGGCCCCAACGGATCCGGCAAGAGTACGCTCGCCCAAGTCCTCGCGGGCCGCGACACCTATGAAGTGTCCTCCGGCGAAGTTACCTATGAAGGCGAAGATCTGCTCGAGCTGGCCCCGGAAGAGCGCGCCCAAAAAGGCATCTTCATGGCCTTCCAATACCCGGTCGAGATTCCCGGAGTCAGCAATCTCTACTTCTTGCGAACCGCTCTGAACGTTGTCCGCAAAGCGCGTGGCGAGGAAGAACTCGACGCCATGGACTTTCTGGCGTTGGCGAAAGACCGCATGGCGGCGCTTCAGATGGACGACAGCATGATGCAGCGCTCGGTCAACGCGGGCTTTTCCGGCGGTGAGAAGAAGCGCAACGAAATCTTCCAGATGGCCATCCTCGAGCCGAAGCTGGCCATTCTTGACGAGACCGATTCCGGACTCGACATCGACGCGCTCAAGATGGTCTCCAAAGGCATCAACAAGCTGCGAAGCCCGGAGCGGGCCATCATCGTCGTGACGCATTACCAGCGGCTGCTGAACTATATCGTGCCCGACTATGTCCATGTCCTGGCCGCTGGCCGAATCGTGAAGTCCGGCGACAAGAGCCTCGCCCTGGAGTTGGAAGAGAAGGGCTATGGCTGGACCGAAGAAGTTGCCGCCGAAGGCTAGCTGGTGCGCTCGTAAGCGAGAAGGGTGATGGAAACGATGGTAGCGGCAGCAGAAAACCTGGGCGTCTATTTGGAGAGCTTTGAAGCCCTCGGCAGGCGTGTCGCGGGGCGGGAGCCCGCCTGGCTGAGGCAGCGCCGCGAACGCGGTATGCAGCGCTTCTCCGAGCTGGGAGCACCCACGACCCGCGATGAAGATTGGAAGTACACCAGCCTGTCCGAGCTGAGGCGGAGTGATTTTCGGCTGGCGGCGCCCGCGTCGCGAGTCATTTCAGCCGGCGAAATCAAGTCCTTGGGATTCAACGAAATCGAAGGCTGTCGTTTGGTCTTCGTGAACGGGCGGTTCATGAGCGGGCTCTCATCTCTCGAAGCTGGCTCCAAGGAAGTTGATGCCGGCAGCCTGCGAGACTTCCTTGAGAGCGACCCGGTCGAGGCTCATCTGGGCCGCTACGCCGACCCGGAGAATCACGCCCTGGCCGCGCTGAACACAGCGTTCATCGAAGATGGGGCGTTTGTTCGAATCCCGGATCGCGCAGCCGTCGAGAAGCCGATTCATCTCGTCTTCGTCAACTTGGCGGAACAGGCGAATCAGGTCAGTCATCCGCGCACGCTCATCGTGGCCGGACGCGACAGCCAAGCCACCGTCATCGAAACCTATATCGGCATGGGCGAGGAGGCCTATTGGACCAACGCTGTCACGGAAGTGGTGACGGCGGAAAACGCCCACATTGAACACTACAAGTTGCAGCAAGAACACGTGGCCGCGTTGCACACGGGCTTCACCTATGCCCATCAGGCACGCGACAGCCGCTTTGCCTCGAATTCGTTGTCGTTCGGCGGCCGGCTGGTTCGCAGCGACACTCACGTTCGCCTCGAAGGCGAGGGTTGCGAATGCGTACTGAACGGGCTCTATGCCGTCACGAGGCATCAGCACATCGACCACCACACGATCATCGACCACGCCATGCCGCACTGCAACAGCCATCAGCTCTATCGCGGCATTCTCGACGGCCACTCGACTGGTGTATTCAACGGCAAGGTGATCGTACGGCAAGACGCCCAGAAGACCGACGCCATCCAGAGCAATAAAAACTTGCTGCTCTCGCGCAACGCTGACATCAACACCAAACCGCAGCTCGAGATCGAAGCCAACGATGTTCGCTGCACGCACGGCGCGACGGTGGGCCAAATCGATGAAGAGGCGATGTTCTATCTGCAGTCCCGCGGCATCAATCGGGACGACGCGCGCAGCCTCCTCACCTACGCTTTCGCGGCGGACATTATCGAGAATCTCAACGTGGAGCCGCTCCGCAAGCCGCTGGAGCAGTTCCTGCTGAGTTGGGTCGAGCAAGCGGAGGTGAGTGCATGAGCGTGACGACTCCAAGCTTGGCTTCACGCAAGGAAAGCGGCACTCGGCTTCTCGACGTTGCCGCGCTGCGGCGCGACTTCCCCGCCCTTCACCAGACCGTTCACGGCAAACCGCTGATCTATCTGGACAACGCCGCCACCTCACAGACGCCCCTGGCCGTCATCGACGCCATGCGCAAGTTCTATTTGGAGGATTGCGCCAACGTTCACCGCGGCGTACACGAGCTAAGCCAGCGGGCAACCGACGATTACGAAGGCGCTCGAACGGCGGTTCAGAAGTTCATCGGAGCGGCTGAGCCAGAGGAGATTATTTACACCCGCGGAACGACCGACGCGCTCAACCTGGTAGCCCACAGCTACGGCCGGACTCATGTCCAAGCCGGCGACGAGGTCATTATCTCGACCCTCGAGCACCACTCGAACATTGTCCCATGGCAAATTTTGTGTGACGAGCGCGGCGCCACGCTGCGGGTGATCCCCATCAACGACGCCGGCGAACTGTTGATGGATGAGTACGCCGGCCTGCTCAGCGATAAGACCCGCATCGTCGCCGTCAACCAGGTGTCGAACGCTCTCGGAACCGTCAATCCAGTCCGCCGGATCATCGCCATGGCGCACCAGCGGGGCATTCCCGTTCTGCTCGACGGCGCTCAGGCTGTTTCGCACATGAAGGTCGACGTTCAGGAACTCGACTGTGACTTCTACGCCTTTTCGGGCCACAAGATGTTCGGGCCGACCGGCATCGGCATTCTTTACGGCAAGCGCGAGCTGCTCGAAAAGATGCCCCCTTATCAGGGCGGCGGCGACATGATCAAGTCCGTCACGTTTGAGAAGACGACGTACAACGATCTGCCCTACAAGTTCGAAGCGGGAACACCGAACATTGCCGACGCGATAGGTCTCGGAGCCGCCATTGAATACTTGAACCAAATCGGCATGGACCGCATTGCCGGCTACGAAAAGCATCTCCTTGATTACGCTACCGAGGCGGTTTCGGCCGTTGACGGCGTTCGCTTGATCGGTACGGCCCGCGAGAAGGCGAGCGTGCTCTCGTTCATCGTCGACGGCGTGCATCCGCACGATATCGGAACGATCCTCGACCGCGAAGGCGTCGCCGTTCGGGCCGGCCACCATTGTGCTCAACCGGTCATGGACCGCTTCGGCGTGTCCGCCACCACTCGCGCTTCCCTGGCGTTCTACAACACCGAAGAAGAGGTTGACGCGCTCGTGGCCGCTGTCAGCAAAGTGAAGGAGCTGTTCGGCTGATGAGCGACTTGCGGGATCTCTACCAAGAGCTGATTGTCGACCACAGCAAGAGTCCGCGCAATTTCGGTGAATTGGAAGATCCCAGTCACGAAGCCAACGGCTACAACCCGCTGTGCGGTGACAAGATCAAGCTGTGCCTCAAGATCGAGGACGGAGTGATCCGTGACGTGAAGTTCATCGGCGCGGGATGCGCGATCTCGACGGCGTCGGCTTCGCTCATGACCGAAACCTTGAAGGGCCGAACGTTGGCGCAGGCGGAAGCGCTTTTCGAGACGTTCCACTACATGCTGACCTCGCCGAAAAGCATGGGAGCAGCGGGCGACGGACTCGGCAAGTTGGCGGTATTCTCGGGCGTTAATGAGTATCCCGCCCGGGTCAAGTGCGCCACGCTGGCATGGCACACCTTCAAGAATGCGATCGAACGACGCGGCGAAGACGCCCATACCGAGTGAGAGGCTGCCATGGACGAATTGATGAATCAGAGCACGGTTGAGCCGCAGTCCCCTGGAGATGCGCCCGAGCCCGCGGAAAGCAATCCGGCTCCGCCGTCTTCGAATCCGATGGAGCAGGGCGTCATCGCCGCCCTCAAGAACTGCTATGACCCGGAGATCCCGGTCAACATTTATGAGTTGGGCTTGATCTACGACATCAAGATTGACCCCGAGGGCGCCGTTGCGATCACGATGACGCTGACCGCGCCGAACTGTCCCGCGGCCCAGTCGATGCCGCTCGATGTGCAGATGAAAGTCGAAGCCGTCGAAGGAATCAAATCGGCTAAGGTGGACGTTGTTTTCGATCCGCCCTGGACGCCTGAAAAAATGGACGACTCGGCCAAACTCGCTTTGAATATTTTGTGATGCGGACTCTCCCCGGTCAGCCAACCCCGAGGCGGTGAAACATGCAATTTAGCTCACAAGAAGAATACGGCTTGCGGTGCCTGTTACGCCTCGAACTGGGGGGGGCCGGCAAAAGCGTCACACTGGCGGAAATCAGCCAAGCCGAAGGAATCTCTCTCCCCTACGCCGCCAAGATGATGCGACTTCTCCGCGAAGGCGGACTGGTCACCAGCGCCCGCGGCCAGGCAGGCGGTTACCGGCTGGCCCGTCCTTCGGAAAGCATTACCGTCAGCGAAGCCCTCGCCGTTCTTGGCGGAAGGCTGTTCGAAGGCAAGTTTTGTGAAGATCACTCTGGAAGCGAGGACACCTGCACGCACTCAATCGATTGCTCGATTCGCTCCCTCTGGCGGGCCGTGCAGTCGGTTGTCGATCGCCTGCTTTCCAGAACAACGATCAAAGACTTGGCGACCAGTGAACGCCAGATGGATTCGTTTGTCCAAGATTTGGTGGTTCTCACTGGCGGCATGAACCAGATCAGGCCCGGCGCCAGGCATTCGGACTTAGGTTAAGAATGGTTAATCAGGAACAAGTTCTCGACGCTCTCCGGGTCGTCATCGACCCCGACCTGCACCGCGACATCGTGTCGCTGGGTTTCATCCAGGAACTCAAGGTCCATGACAACCGCGTCTCCTTTCATGTGCAATTGACCACGCCGGCCTGCCCGGTGAAAGACGAGCTGCGGCAGCAAGCTGAAGACGCCGTCCGGAGCTTACCCGATGTCGAGGCCGTCGAGGTCACGATGACCGCTCAGGTTCGCTCCCACGGGCCGGTGGGCCAGGCGATGCTCCCCGGCGTCAAGAACATCATTCCGGTGGGCTCGGGCAAGGGGGGCGTCGGCAAATCGACCGTTTCGGCCAATCTGGCGGTCGCGTTGGCCAAAACCGGCGCGCAAGTCGGGCTCATGGACGCCGACGTTTACGGCCCCAGCATCCCCACGATTCTGGGAATCACCGAGCGGCCGCAACCAGGCGGACGCGGCATGCTGCCGGTGATGGCCCACGGAGTCAAGGTGATCTCGGCGGGGTTCTTCGTCAAGCCCGACCAGGCCGTCGTCTGGCGCGGGCCGATGCTCGCCAAGATGATCGAGCAATTCTTGGGACAAGTTGAGTGGGGCGAACTCGACTACCTGATCGTCGACCTGCCGCCCGGCACCGGTGATGTGCAGTTGACTCTTTGCCAGAAGATCCCGCTCACCGGCGCCGTGATCGTCACAACCCCGCAGCCGGTCGCCGTCAACATCGCCGAAAAAGCGATCATCATGTTTAACCAGCTCAAGTGCCCTCTGTTGGGCGTGATCGAAAACATGAGCTACTTTGAATCGCGCAAGACCGGTGAGCGCGAATACATTTTCGGCAGCGGCGGTGCGGACAAAATCTCCGAGAAGTGGGAAATCCCGGTCCTGAGCAAGATCCCGCTGGCGACGACCGTTCGGGAGACTTCGGACGGCGGCCGCCCAATCGTGCTCGAGGATCCCGAGTCGCCCGCGGCGATTGCGTTTACCTATGCCGCTAAGAACCTGGCAGCGCGGATCAGTATCCGTAACATCAAGGCCGAGGTGGACGACCTGGTCAAGATCAATTTCTGAATCGGAGGTTGCCCTGCCTCCGTTCAATTCCTACAATGCCCGGCCCAAGCTCCGAATCGCCCAAACCCGTCGAAATCACTCGCGCCAACGAGCACGACATCAAGATCCGCTGGAAAGACGGGGCCGAGGCCGTCTACCCCGCCAGGTTCTTGCGCATGGAATGCCCCTGCGCCGTCTGCGTTGACGAACTCAGCGGCATTCGTCGCCTGCAAGAAAGCATGGTTCCCCCCGGCGTCCACCCAGCGGGCATCGACCGAGTGGGCCGTTACGCCATCCAGATCCACTGGAGCGACGGCCACAACACCGGCATCTACACCTGGGAACGCCTCCACAACCTCATAAACAAACTTCCCGGCAACTCCGCAAGTTCCGGGCAAGCCCAATAGAAAACCGGAAGTCTTGCCGGTTCTTCGTCCCCCAAAGCGGCGACAGGAACAAATAGGCGTGCTCAGCGCCCAGGACCGGAGACGAGCACGCAATCACTCCCTCGCCCCACCGATTTAGCTAGTTGACAACAGATGCCAGTCTCCAGTACATTCAGATATTAACCAAACACAATAAAGTTATTAGCCCGCATTTCTCATCGATTCCCGAAAACGGGGTTGGCGGGGCGCGCGGGATGGGATTTCATGGTCTTGAGGCGGCATCGCCTCTCGGCGGGGCCGCCGTGGGGCAGAAACGGCCCGGCATGCTGTCCGCGACCCTGGCCGAGGCGTTTTTCGTCTGTTTTTGGGCAAACCTCGATTGCCGCCCCTGTCGAGCCCTGTGTGCTTCAAGTATTACTTGAACTCGCCTTGCCGTTTTCAGCAGCGCCGCGGCTCCCCCCGTTCGAGATTCTCATACGCTTGGGCGAACACCCCCGCCCAGGCGTATCCCGTCGCCAGCGAAATCCACACTTTGCGCGCCGTGATCCGGATGCGCGCTCCGATCTTCAACAACCGCAGCCGGATCGTCGTGCATTGCGCCCGCGCCATCTTCGTCCCCGCCAACCCCAGCCGCCGCAGCGTCTCCAGCAAACAGTACCCGATCGATGAAAAATATAAGCGGATCTGATTCGACCGCAATAGCGCGGTCGAGGTGCGGTCGGCGAACAGCCCCAGCTGCTGCTCCTTGATGCGGTTCTCCATCTCTCCGCGGGCGCAGTAGATCGTCTCGTATAAGTGTTGCGCCGCCGCTTGCTTGGGCGTCAGCGACGTCACCACGAAACGCGGGTTTTCGCCCTTCGCCAGATACTCCGCCTTGGCCACCACCCTGCGCCCCCGCGCCCAGCTGGTTCGCGTGCGGTAGCGGAAATCCCCGAACGCCCGGGCCGCCTTGCCCCTCTTGGCGAAACGCCGCCGCGCCAGCTTCATCCGTCTCTTGATCAGGCGCTCTAAACGCTCGTTTTTCGCCAGTCCGAACACGTAATCCACGCCCTGGTTCTCGCACCAGCTCATGATCTCGTCGCGGCAAAAACCGCTGTCGGCCCGCAGCAGGATCTCGACCTCGGGCCACACCCGCCGCAGTTGTTCGACGATGCGCCGGACCTCTTCGAGCGACCCCGCCGAGGCGTCGATGTTGGACGGCCGCAGGCGCGCGCACAGCAACTGGTCCCCGGCGAAAATGTAGAGCGGCAGGTAGCAATAGTGTCCGTAGTAGCCGTGAAAAAAGCGCCCCTCTTGGCGGCCGTGCAGCGCGTCGTCGGTGGCGTCGAGATCGAGCACGATGCGCTCGGGCTGGCACGGCTGCGATTGAATGTAGAGCGAGGTCAGCAGACGGTCGGCCGCGCCCGTGTCGAGAACGATCTTCTTGTAACGGCTTTGCGCGCCGGCCTTGGCCGGGGTCAACTCCAGGCGGTTGAGAGTGCTCTTGCCGGCGCCCGCCTTGCCGCGGTCTTGGGCTCGGCGGCGCTGCTTGCCTTCGAGGTCTTGTTTGCCGCTCAGCAGGGCCAGCAGCGGGTCGGAGCGCAGCTGATCGTGATCGTTGAGGTCCTCATAACCCAGCGCCAGCCCGTAGACGCGCTGCGAGACCAGCTCGCGCACGCTGTGTTCGACTTGCGCGGGCTGGCGGTGATCACGGAAGCAGGCGGCGAACTGCCGCACGATGCCGCTGCGCTGTTCGGTCTGGCGCAACAGCATGGCGCCGCCGTCGGAGGTGATCATGCCGCCGTCGAAACGGGCTACCACCTGGCGGCGGCCATGGTCGGCGAAGGTGAAGCTGGTTTGGGTACACTCTGTCATGGCAGGGGTCGCTTTCTTGCTGGCTGAAACATATTATAATCATTATGTTTGTGCCACAAAAGGCGGCCTTCCGCCAACCCCGCGATGAGAAATCCGGGTTAGGGTTCCCTAAAATGAATCTTCGTCGAACAGTAGTGCTGCTGCTCTCGGTCGCTGGCTTGCTCTGCGCCCAGCCCGCACCCGATGCCCAGCAGAAGCGCATGGAGGAGCTGGAAAAGCGCATCCTCTTGCTCGAACAGACCATTCAACAGCTCATTAGCAAGGACGCTCCGGAGCAGGACACTCAAGCCGCCGCCGCGCCCCAGCCTGCTCCCGCCGAGGAGCCCGCAGCCCGAGAACCCGCCGCCCAAACCATAGCCTCAACCGGCCAGCAGCCCCCGGATGTCCAAATCAGCGTCCCCAGCATGGACGATATCCAATCGTCCGAGACCCGGCTGCCGATCTCCGGCTACATGGACTATCACTTCAACAAGACCGAAAACGAGGGCAGTCAGCTCGACTTCCACCGCTTCGTACTGTTATTCGGGCACAGCTTCACCGACCGCATCCAGTTCTGGTCCGAGCTGGAAATCGAGCATGCTTTCGTTTCCGGCGAGGGCGAGCTGGAACTGGAACAGGCCTTTCTCGATTTTCGTGTGAAACCGTGGCTGAACTTCCGCGGCGGTTTGCTGCTCGCACCCGTGGGCATCATCAACGAACGCCACGAGCCGCCCTCGTTCCAGGGTGTTGAGCGCACGTTCGTGGACACGTTCATCCTGCCAACGACCTGGTTCGACTCAGGGGCCGGCATTTTCGGAGATCTCGGGAATGGTTTTGTCTACAGAGCCTACGTCATGTCGCCGCTCGATGCCACCCTTTTCGACGCCGGCGAGGGGCTGCGCGGCGGGCGGCAGAAGGGTTTCCAGTCAGTCACGCAAAACATCGCCTATACCGGCCGCCTCGAGTATCACGGTATGCCGGGGTTGTCGCTAGGCGGCAGTTTCTGGGCCGGCAACACCGGCTTCAACGTCCCTGGGATCAATCCGCGGGTGCGGGTGCTCGAGTTCGACGGGCGATACAGCGTTTCGCGATTCGACCTGCGGGGCCAATTCGCCGACGTAGATATTTCCCAAACCTCCCAACTCAACACCTTCTTGCAGCGCAGTTCGGGGGTGAATCCCAACATTGCCCGCAACATGCGCGGCTTCTATTGGGAAACGGGCTATCATCTGCTGCCCCGCAATCTGTCGCACGACGTGGTGGCGTTTTTCCGCTACGAGAACTTCGATACGCAGCGCAAGATGGCCCGGGGTTTTCTGCCTCTCAAGCAGTTTGACCGCCAGGCGTGGGTGCTCGGGGCGACTTATTATCCCGAGCCGGACATCGCTCTGAAATTCGACTACTCGATCCTTCGCAACGAAAGCTCGATCATAAAACCGCACAACTCGTTCAACTTAGGAATTGGCTGGTGGTTCTAGCGGAGACAAACAAAAGATGAATAAGATTCGGCTTTTTATTCTTGCGCTCGTAGCCGCCCAACCGGCGGCGGTCATGCCTCCATCGGCCAATGCCGCCGAAGAACCGAATGTTCGCGTAGTCAACATGGTGGCGGAGCGTTTCTTCTTCGTGCCCTCCCGGATCACGGTGAGTCCGGGCACGAAGATCGAGCTCAACATTCGCAGTGCTGACACGAACCATGGTTTTCGCATTCGCAAAGCGGGCATCAACGTAGTGATTCCCAAACGCGGAGGCGGCGAGGCCAAGGTTGTGTTCCATGCAACCAAGAAGGGGCGCTACGATTTCGAGTGCTCCAAGGCCTGCGGAGCCGGCCATAACGCGATGCGCGGAACCATCGTCGTGAAGTGAGAGGAACCCTGTGAGTAACTTCGGAAAACAACCAAGCCGCGGCGCAATTCTCGTCACCGCGTTGTTGTGCTCGTCGGCACTGCCCGCTCAGCGGCAGTTTTTGCCTGGCAACCCCTTGAGCGGCATGACGGCCGAAGAGTTCGAACTCTTCAGGCTGGGGCTGGAAGACTTCACGGAAGTCGAGGACGCCGGGGAAGGCCTCGGACCCGCGTTCAATGGAGCCGGGTGCTCGGCCTGCCACAACTCTCCCGCCATCGGCGGCATCAGCCCGGTCGCCGAGGTGCGAGCCGGCCGGCTCGACGAAGACGGCACGTTTCACGTCTTGGGCGGCGGCACGCTATTTCATCTCTTCTCAATCCCCAACCACGAGTGCCAACCCAAGATTCCTCCCGAGGCCAATGTGATCTCGCGCCGCATCCCCATCCCGCTGTTCGGAGCCGGGTTGGTCGAGGCGATCTCGGATGAGACCCTTCTCGCCCTCGAAGACCCGGACGATTTGGACAATGACGGCATCAGCGGCCGGGCCGCCATGATCACGGATATTGCGACGGGCCGCGAGAGAATCGGTCGTTTCGGGTGGAAGGCGCAGCATGCCACGCTGCTGGCTTTCGGGGCCGACGCGTATCGCAACGAGATGGGTATCACCAGCGACCTGTTTCCCGATGAGGTCGCTCCCGGCGTTGATCCCGAAGTGCTCGAGCTGTGCGACCTGCGCCCCGATCCCGAAGACGAGCGGGACCCCTCGACCGGTCTTCGGGGAATTGATAATTTTGAATCCTTCATGAAGTTTCTGGCGCCGATCGAACGTGGCCCGATAGACGAGACCGTCCAACGCGGCGAGGTTCTATTCGAATCTGTCGGGTGCGCCTCATGCCACGTCCCGGTCTTGATGACCGGACCCAACTCCAGTCCTCTCTTCGATCAAAAAGCCGTGCCACTCTATTCCGACCTGTTGCTCCATGCCGTTGGAACTGGAGACAACATCGAGCAAGAAGCCGCCGCCCCCGACGAGATCCGCACGCCGGCGCTTTGGGGCTTGCGGCTAAGGCGTCCCTTCTTGCATGACGGCAGCGCTTCGACACCCGAAGAAGCCATACTGCGGCACGGCGAAGAAGCTGAAGCTGTCCGCGTCCGGTTCGAAGAATTGACGCCGGATGAGCGATCAGCTTTGCTGGCGTTTCTGAATTCCCTCTAGCGGCGGCCGGAAATTTCCTGCCACGGAAAACACGAATCTTACCGCATAGCACTGAAGGTCCCGAAGGGCCGGATGACCGGGCCGTTCAGAACGCGTAATCAAATACGTCTGCCCGCGACAACTGAGCGGGTAATAAGAATAGACAATCTGGTTATCCACCTTACTCTAGTTAGAGGATTGGGGCTTGGTGGTAATGTCTCTATAGGTCATCGCCTTACGTCCCCTTGACGTGCTGCGATTTGTAGTCGGCCGGGCTCTGTTGTGGAGTCTGATGGGTGCTGCGATCGGCGCCTTCGGAGCAATCGGTTTGGTTGGGCTGATTCAAACTCAGCTCTTCGGGATGGACGGCGGTGAGCTGTGGGCTTACTCATTGCCGTTTACTATCGTTACGGCAATGGCGGTCGTTGCGGCCTATCCCGTGGCGCGTCGCGCCGCCAAGCTTGATCCAATCGAGATTCTGCGGGAAGGTTAGAGTGCCAGCGTCCTTACTTCCAACAATGGGGAATGTCGGAAGTAACTCCGTTCGAGACTGATTCGAGACAGTCAGAGGGGCGAAAGCGGTAAACTGCGGCACCTGTAGCTCGACCTGATATTGGTTGACGAAGCGATCCCCTGATGGCAGCCGCACTCAAACGAAGCATCAGTCTCTTCGACGTCATCGCACTCAGCGTCAACTTGGTCATCGGCCAAGGCATTTTCCTGTTGCCGGGCCTCGCCGCCGCCATCGTCGGGCCGGCGGCCATCTTCGCTCTGCTCCTAGCCGCCGCCCTGGCCTTCCTCATCGCCCTGTGCTACGCGGAGGTCGGTGGTCGCTTCGAAGCCACCGGCGGGGCCCAAGTGTACGCGCGCGCGGCCTTCGGTCCGTTCGTGGGCTTCGAGGTTGGATGGATGGCCTGTTTTGTGGCAATCATAAGTTTGCCGACACTCGCCAGCGGCTTCACCGTGGTTCTGGCTCGCTTCGTACCGGCGGTGGGCGGAGGCTGGCTGCAGCCGGTCGTGGCCATCGGCCTGATAACCGCCCTGATGCTCGTCAACATGTTCGGCGCGAAGCTGGGGTCCCGGGTCTCCACCATTTTCTCGGTGGCGAAACTTCTACCGATGGTGGTCTTCATCGTCGTCGGGCTCCTGTTCATTGACGGTGAACTGTACATCCCATTCGCGCCCAAGGGTCTCAGTGGCCTGGGAGAAGCGACTTTGTTGCTCCTGTACGCCTTCAACGGCTTCGAGGGTGCGGTGGTGCCCGCGGGGGAAATGCGCAACCCGCGGAGGGCGGTGCCCATAGCCATGGTGACCGTGATGACATTTGTATGTGCGGTCTACGCCGCCATCTTCCTTGTTACCGTGGGTACCCTCCCTGAGGTCGCGGGCCACGGCAACCCGGTCGCGGCGGCGTCGGAGCTGTTTATGGGTCCGGCGGGAGGTCTGCTCATCGGCGCCGGCATTGTGGTCTCGGTCGTTGGCACAACCGCGGCCTCCGCTTTGGTCGGCCCGCGCATTATTTTCGCGATGGCCGAGCGCGGCGACCTGCCTGCCGTCATCGCTCGGGTGGACGAGCGCACCGGCGCACCTCGCGTCGCCATCTTGTTGACCTTCATCCTCGCCGTCGGCCTGACTCTAGCCGGCAGCTTCCGAGACCTCGTCCTCTTCGCCGTCGTCGCCCGCCTTGTTCAGCACACCTCGACCTGCCTGGCAGTGCTCATGCTGCGCCATAGTCGCGGGCCAGCCACGGGATTCCGCGTTCCGCTCGGTCCGGTCATCCCGCTAGTCGCCGTGGGCCTATTCATCTGGCTAGTCGCCAATACCGCCGGCAAGGAGATCCTAGGCGGCCTCATCGCCCTGGCGCTGGGTGTGCCTTTCTATCTGGTGGCCCGCCATCGCCGTGCTTCTCGTTGATCTCGGAGGCAGTTTCTTTGTCCTGAAGCCCCCAACTCCCCGGTTTGCTAGAGTTGTCCGTCGGGTCTATCTGTATGACCCTCCGCGTCACCGAGATAATTCAGACGTTATCCAAGCGCGGCACGCGACGGAGGAAACGGATATGAATCTTACGCGCATCGTTGGCCTATTTGGACTTCTGATTTCATTCGTCTCGTGCGAAGCTCCGAGGCGAACCAGTTTCGAAGACTACAGAATGATCGACCTGAGCTATACGTTCGACGCGGATACGCTCTATTGGCCAACCGAAGGCCGCTTTGATCATGAGCGAACCGCTTGGGGGATCACCGAAGGCGGCTACTGGTACAGCTCGTTCCGATTCGCGGGAAGCGAGCATGGTGGGACACACCTCGATGCACCGATCCACTTCTCCGAAGGCAAGTGGGGAGTAGCCGATATCCCCGTCGATCGGCTTGCGGGCCCCGGCGTGGTGATCGATGTGACGGCTCAATGCAGATCCGATCCGGATTACTTGCTCTCGGTTGCCGACATCGACGCGCATGAAGCCCAACACGGACCGATCCCTTCCGGGGCAGTTGTTCTCGTCAAGACCGGCTGGGCCAATCGTTGGCCCGACGCCAAGAGCTACCTGGGCAGTGACGTCCCCGGCGACACCTTGAATCTGCACTTCCCCGGTGTGTCGGCCGAAGCCGCGCAGGCACTTGCCGACCGCGGCATCAGCATGGCGGGGATCGACACGGCGAGCATTGACCGCGGGATGTCCCGTGATTTCCGAACTCACCAGATCCTGGCGGGAGCCCGGATCCTCTGTCTCGAGAACGTTGCTCTTTCGGATGAAGTTCCGGAACGAGGCTCGACCATCATCGCCATGCCCATGAAAATTGGCGAAGGATCAGGGGCTCCGTGCCGCATCATTGCGCTCGTTGAACGCTGAGTCGATTTACCCTGAGCGTTGGGCGGCGATCCCATGGTCATTCAAGGGAGGCGGGCGGGTCTCGGGAGCAAGATTATCTCGCTTTGCCCAGCCACTGAGGCACGCCTAACTCAGGAGTTCATACCGGAGTGCGGCGTATCTCGCGTGCTGCGCCACACCTCGAGAATCTCGGGCCGCGCCAGGGAATCCGCCAACGATCTGAGCAAGGGTTCGAGGTAGCCCTGGTCCAGATCGGTCCTAAAGCGAATCAGCAGCCGCCGGGCATCGTCGGCATCTTTTTCCCGCTCGGAAAAAAGCTTCATCACGATGAGATCTTCCACCGACGCGACGGCCACGTTTCTGCCCGACAGCTCCTTCCGCTGAGCGCGCACAATCGCCTCCTTCTCCCACGAGAGAGAGCCGAAAATAATGTCCATCCGAATCCCCTGCGGTGTTCTGACTGGCAGGACACGGGTGCCGCGGGTGAACTCTACCGGATTTCGCGTCAGGCACTGAAAACTCTCACAGAGCCGCAAGACCGTCTGTTCGAAATCATCCGGCTCGGTCCAAACCGTAAAATCGGCGTCGAGGGTGGCTCGCGGCTCACCCCACACGGACACAGCTAAGCCCCCGATCAGCATGTAGGGGATACACAGGGACTCGAACGCAGCCGCTGCCTGCCCAACAGCCGCTTCGAGGTCATTCATAGTGATGGTTCAGGTGAGCAAGAGCGGCTCGCATGGTCTGGATGCCTTCCTTTTGCGGATCGGGGTCTTCGGCGCGAACCTCGGGCGGCAACCAGCTCCAGATCGTTCCGACATCGGCCAGAATTCGGGCCGGGTCCCGCTGCTCGAGCGGTTGCCGTGCTTCCCATTCGTGGAACTTTTTCCACTGGCGCTCGCGCTCTTCGACCTGTCGGCGCAGTTCGTCTCGGCTAGGCTGATCTTTCATGGCCTCACTTGATTATAGTTGCGGCTCGCGCGGAGGCGGCTTGTGCGCGTTTGTAATAATAAAAGCCCGCGGGCCTCTTCGAGCCCCTCGCTACGGGCATTTCATGCTGTTTTCGCGTGCAACCCGAACAGTCTACGAATGCATTGGAGCCTAGCCCTAGACACGACCGAACCGGCGCAGCCGCAGGCTGTTCGTCACGACCGAAACACTCGATAAAGCCATCGCGGCGGAGGCGATGATCGGGGAAAGCAGCCAGCCTGTCCAGGGGTAAAGCACCCCGGCGGCGATGGGAATCCCGATGATGTTGTAGGCAAACGCCCAGAACAGGTTCTGGCGGATGGTTCGCATGGTTTTGCGGGAAAGCTCAATGGCTGCCGGCACGGCGCGCAAATCGTTGCCCACGAGGACAAGGTCCGCTGTCTCGAGCGCAACATCGGTTCCCGCGCCGAGAGCGATTCCGAGGTCTGCCTGAGCCAGGGCGGGCGCATCGTTGATGCCGTCGCCGACCATGGCTACGCGCTGGGGGTTGGTGGGCGGCTCGACCCCTGCCTTGCCTCCCTCTTGGTCGCGAACCCCTCCCTTGCGGTCGGGGCTCTGAAGGATCCCTGCTTGGAGCTTACGAACTTCCTCTGCTTTCTGGTCGGGGAGCACCTCGGCCAGCACGCGGGTGATCCCGACTTGGCGGCCGACAGCCTCGGCGGTCCGCTGATTGTCACCGCTGATCATCACTGTTTCGAGGCCCATTTGATGGAGTTTCGCAATCGCCTCTCGGGATCCCGGTTTGACGGTATCCGCCACGCCGACGACTCCCGCGAGCGCACCATCGGCGGCTGCCAATATAATGGTCTTTCCTTCGCTGCTCAGCCTTTCAATCACTTCGCGGGCAGGTTCGGTTTCGATACGCCGCCCGCGCAGCAAGCGCTCGCTACCGATGAGCCAATTGCTGCCGTTGAACCGCGCTTCCACGCCATGCCCGGCCAGCGCTTGAAACGTTTCGGGGCGTTCCGCCGCCGAGTTGCGCGACGAAGCCTCGGCAACGATGGCTTCGGCCAGCGGGTGTTCGGAGAGGCGTTCGATCGATCCAACCGCGTCGAGAAAGGCGTCCTCGGAAAGCCCGCCAAAGGTAACCGTGTCGGTGACCGATGGACGTCCCGTCGTGATGGTTCCCGTCTTGTCGAAGACGATCGTCTTGATGTAGTGAGAAACCTCCAGAGCCCCGCCGCTCTTGATCAGAATCCCGTTTTCAGCACCCCGCCCGATGCCGACCATCACCGCCGTTGGCGTCGCCAGGCCCATCGCACAGGGGCAGGCAATGATGAGAACGGCCACCGCGTTGAGAAGCGCCATGCGCAACCGTATGTCCGGTGGCGCCAGCAAGAACCAGGCCGCAAAGGTTACGATTGCGATGACAATGACAACCGGCGTGAAGTATCCGCTGATGACGTCGGCAAGCCGGGCGATGGGAGCCTTTGACTGCTGTGCCTGCCTGACCAAGTCGATGATTTGCGCCAGCACGGTTTCGCTGCCAACGCTCCGTGCCCTGAGACGAAAACTTCCAGACTTGTTGAGAGTGGCGCCGAAAACCTGATCGGCGGCGACCTTTTCAACCGGGAGACTCTCTCCGGTCAGCATCGACTCGTCCACGCTCGACTGCCCCTCGATCACCACTCCGTCGACTGGAATTCTTTCGCCGGGCCGGACAACCACGACATCACCGCTCACGACCTGCTCAACCGGGATGTCCATCTCGGTTCCATCCCGGACAACCCGCGCGGTTTTCGATTGCAGCTTTAACAGACTTTGTATTGCCGATGAAGTGCGCCCGCGCGCCCGAGCCTCGAGCATTCGCCCGAGCAGAATCAGCGTAATGATCGCGGCGGCCGTCTCGAAATAAACCGGGGCGTGCATGCCCATGCTGCTGGGAGCCTGAGTCCCGGTGACCAAAGCCGGCGCAACGGTCGCGGCTAGCGAGTAAAGGAACGCGGAGCCGGTTCCGACCGCGATTAGCGTGTTCATGTCGGCCGTCAGGTGTCTCGCCGCCGCCCAGGCGGAGCGGTAGAACTGGCTGCCCCCGTAAAAAATCACTGGCAAGGTCAGAAGGAGTTGGACCCATTCCATTCCAGGAAAAGTGATTGTCCCGTGAGACATCGCCAGCACCAGCAACGGCGCCGTGAAAACACCCGAAACGATGAGCTTGCGCTTCCATTGCCGCGCTTCAGCCTGCTCGTCGCCGCCTTCTGGCATGGACTTATCGGCTTCCCGGGCCGCGTAGCCAGCCTTCTCGACCGCGCGCGCAAGCTCCTCCACTGCGATCTGGCCGGGGTCGTAGTCAATCGATGCCGTTCCCGTCGCAAGATTCACGTTGGCCCTGAAAACTCCCGGCAGCGCCTTCAACTGCTTTTCAATCGTGTGGACACAGCCGGCGCAGGTCATCCCCGTGATCACCAGATCCGCCTTGGCCGGGCCGGTGGCGGCGGCAGGACCCGTTGGAGATGGACCGAGCATGACTAGCGCCGGGCGGGCCTGCGAAGACGGGCCGACGATCGCTGTCGGCGTATCCAGCGTTGCTGAAGCCGCGTCGGCCCCTGAATGACTCGCGGACCTGCCCGAGCCGGGCGAGTCGGCCGATACGTTCAACGTTGCATTGCTGTCGACACCGTACCCCGCCGCGCGAACCGCCGCGATCAGGTCTTGCTCCCGAACCCGCGAGCCGTCGAACTCAACGGAAGCCCGACCCGTCTCGAGGTTGATCGAAGAAACGGCGACGCCCGGCAGTGATTCGAGGCTTCGGCGAACCGTGCCCACGCAACCTTCACACGTCATACCGTTCACATGAAACTCGGTTTCTTGGCGGCGCGCCGGGTCGGCGCTTGTTGTATTCCCAGACATCACTGACTCCTTTTTTGCCGCTTTCTTCGGCTGGCCATTCGATTTGGCACGGCATCCGGTCCGCGCCGTGAAGGCGGCCTGCTGGGCGAACCTGGTTCCAGCCCCTCGATCAGACCGCAAATGACACCCTCGGCCTCGCCCTGGCGTTGCCAGGCCCGCACGGTTTCCCGCAGCTCATTGCGATACCGTTTCAACTCCGCCAACCTTTGGTCGAGCTCGGTAAGGCGGGCCTCGGCCATCTGCCGCACTTCGGCGCAGGGCCGCCGGCCTTGCCGAGCTTCGGAGATGATCCAGGCGATTTCGTCGAGCGAAAAGCCGACCGCTTGAGCCTTCCTGATGAAGGACAGACGCTCGAAAACAGCCGAGTCGTAAAGCCGATACCCCGAGACCGTTCTGCCGATCGGTTCGATCAACCCTCTGCTTTCGTAGAATCGCAGTGACTCAACGCCGATTCCCGCCTGCTTCGCGACCTCGCCAATCTTCAATCTTCCCGTGCCACTACTGCGTTCAACTGCTTCCATGCTCCAAGTATAAACTCTATAGTCGGCTATAGAGTCAAGAAAATATTGACCGATTCACCGATGAATGATGCCGATCCATGGGGACGCCTTTCTAGACGGGAGTCAAGTGTCTTATTCCAAGAGGCTTCCACGTGTCTGGCGCCGCGGCCCCAGCCCGAAAGCACCCAGGCGGAGCCCGCTGCCGCGCCGGCCCAGAAGGCTCACCCGAAAACTCCCCACCGGCATGGCAGCAACTGGATGGAAAACCTCGATCTGAAAAAGAGCCCGCCCGTGTGGCCGGCGGCGCAAGCTTCCGGCGCCCGCCGGGCTGTTAAGGCCACACCAACTTCCCCAGCACGCAAGAGCGCCGCGCCCCGGTCGCTGAAGGCAGGTTCGCCGGGCGGCCGTGGTAGCTTTCGTAGGCGAGAACGGCGAAGGCGATGGCTTCTTTGGCGTCAGGGTCAATACCGAATTCGTTCGAGGTAAGAATCTCCGTTCCGGGGAGCAAGTCTTTCAACCCGCTCATGATCCGCGGGTTGCGGGCGCCGCCACCGGAAACGATCACCTGATCCAGCTTCATCACGGGAGCGACGAAACGCTGGATCGCGTCCGCGATGCTCGAGGCGGTGAAGGCCGTGACGGTGGCGACGAGATCGGGCGGGGCAAGTCCCTTCTTCAAAAGATCGGCGACGAAGTCCGCCCCGAACTGTTCCCGGCCGACGCTTTTTGGAGGTTTCTGGCGCAGATAGGGCAGCTCCATCAGCTCCTCGAGCAAAGGGCGGTTCACTGTTCCCGACGACGCTAGCTTGCCGTCTTCGTCAAATATCTTGGTTCCCTTTGAGACCAGCGCGATCAGAGCATCGATCAGCATATTGCCCGGTCCGGTATCGAACGCGATGACCTGTTCGGGCCCCGCCGCTGCTGGAATAGCGCTGAGGTTGGCGATGCCGCCGATGTTGAGCGCGACTCGTCCGAGCCGCTGGTCGTGGAAGAGCAGGTAATCGACGTAGGGAACCAGAGGCGCGCCCTGTCCGCCGGCAGCCATGTCGGCGGTACGGAAGTCGGCGACGACCCGAACACCGGTTCGCTCGGCGATCACGGCGGGTTCTCCGATTTGCAGCGTGCTCGCTACCTCGTGCCCAAGCAGGGCGCTGGCGCTTCCCTGGTGGTAAATCGTTTGGCCGTGGGAGCCAATGAGATCGAGCTTTTCGAGAGGAATGTCTGACCTGCGGCAAGCTTCAACGACCGCGTCGCCGAAAAGCTTCCCGAGCAGGAAGTTCATTTGGCTGATGCGGGAGGTGTGGGTGGAGGAGTTTGAGATTCCGAGAATCGCCTCGCGGACGTCCCGAGGGTAAGGAACTGAGACTGCCGCCAGAGGCTGGATGGCTTGGTCGAAACCCTCCCCGCTGATTTCGACGAGCGCGACGTCGATTCCATCGAGCGAAGTGCCGCTCATGAGTCCGGCAACGAGCATGAAACACGAACAGTATCACGTTTGCCCGGGCGTCCGGCGTTGACGGAAAATTGGCGGCCGGCACCGCGCTATTCAGTTTGTGGCTGCCCGGCAATCTCGGGATCGCGCGACACCTCGTGGGTAGAGTCGAGGACGGGCGCGGGTGCTCTGGACGCCTGGGGCGTCGTGGTCCCGTTTCCCGTCCCCGCTCATCGAACCGGACGTGCGGATTTCCCGCATCCGGCTCTCCGACCGGCTTCATCCCTCAAGCTGTCGCGGGCGGCGGTCCCAGGTGTATCCGGCGCAGGCGTACCACGCCCAACTTGCCAAACACCACCTGGTCGCTGAACTGCCGGGTGCCACGCGACGACACCTTCTTCCGCCTCCGCAAAAATCCTCGCACTCGCTCGCGCACGTGGTTGTCCACCGCCCGGTACGCCATCAACCGGGTCCCGTGGGAAAAGTAATTCGACCAGCCCGCCAACACTCGGTTGAGACGGCCTCGGACCTCCTCCCAGCGCCCCACTTCAGCCGGACGCAACACCTCGCGCACCTTCCGTCTCAGCCGCGCCACGCTCTTCCTCGACGGACTCGCTCCCAAATACCAATGACCATCCTTCTTGAAACGGTGCGGCCCGAACGTGTATCCCAGAAAGTCAAACCGCTCCTGGTTGGCCTTCACCAACTTCGTCTTCTCCTGGTTCAGGGTCAGCCCGATCCGCTCCATCGTCCGCGCGGTGAACTGCAGCGCCTCCGCCGCGCAACCGCGGCTGAGAATCACGAAGTCATCCGCGTAGTTAACGATCACGGCCCGAAACTCGCTTCCCTTCCCCGTCCGCCGCCAGTACTTCAGAAAACGGTTCATGTACAGATTGGCCAGCAGCGGGCTGATGACGCCACCTTGTGGGGTGCCGCAGCGGCTTCGCTTGCCGCCCGTCATCCGCCGTTTCCCGTTTTCATCCCGCTCTTCGACCAGCGTCTTCAGCCACCTTTTGATGACGTTTAAGACTTGCCGGTCCGAAATGCGCCGCGCCACGCACTGCAGCAGCTCGGCGTGCGGAATCGTATCAAAGTACTTCGATAAATCGGCGTCGACTACATCGGTGTAGCCTTCACACAGCAGTTGATGCACTCTCCGGACCGCGTCGAGCGCGCTCCGTTTCGGCCGGTAGCCATAGGCCTCCGGGTCCAAGTCCGCCTCGAAGATCGGCTCGATCACCAGCTTGAGAGCGGTCTGCGCCACGCGGTCCCGAATGGTCGGAATCCCGAGCGGCCGCTGGCCGCCGCCAGGCTTGGGAATCATCACCCGCCGCACCGGCTGAGGCCGGTAGCTCTTCGAACGCAAGTCTTGTTGCAAGCTTCGCAACCACTCCGTCCAGTCCCCGGATTCGATCTGTTCAAACGTCACGCCGTCCACTCCCGGCTTGCCTCCGTTGGATTTCGCCAACCGGTAGGCGTTCTCGAGAATGTCACTGCGCCAGACCTTGTCCCACAACTGATAGAAGCGGAAGTTCGGCTCCTGCTTCGCTTTGAGATAAAGCTTCTTCCGCAGATTTCCGATCTTTTCCGGCGTTTTCAGACTCATGCCAATCACCTGACCTGTTCTGCTTCCAAAGCGTGCCGGAAGGCAGGGCCCTTCGCTCCACCGCAGTTACCCGGCTTCTTCGCTACCATGGCCCTGTCCGACTCCCCGCCGGGTCCGCCCTCCTTTCCGAGGACGGCGGAGTTGCGAGCTCCACCCGCCGGGGTCTCCCTTCCTGCGCCGCGGTCTCCCTTGGCTGACATGCCGTGCCCACTACCCCGGCGGACCGGACCGGTGCAAATGTCGGTTGCTTCCCGGTCCGTGCGGCCTTCCCCGTATCTCAGGCGGGTCGGCGTCCGCGATTTCCCTTTCGAGGCCTGCTCAGGCTTACTGCGCGTTACGGCCTGCCAGCTTGCTCGCCCGGCTTTCCCCAGACTTTGTCACGAGGCTTCCGCCTAGCCAGTTACCCGGCCAAGCCGCTCGTCAGCTTCCATGCTTACCGACAACTACATAGGTGGGCTCCTTCCTCCCACAGGGTGTCCGCGCCGAAAAGGCGCACTGAGAAATGCGGGTTTTAGCAAGATGACCGCAGCCGCCAGGACAAGCTGTCGGCCAGGCGACCCGTCAGGGTCGTTACAACGACAGCCCGCGGCTTCAGCCGCGGGGAATAGTCAAAACAAAGCGAAGCCCTGTGAAGGGCGACACAAAACCACTACGGCCAGAGGTAGGTCTCGTCGTACACTCAAAGTAGTGCAACAAAGTTTCTGTAAATTTGTTTGTTCCCACGTTGTCTCTCTATTTCAGGTTTGCGCTGAGTCGGGCCGCAGGGAGCCCGTAGGGCGACCGCAGGTCCCGACTCAGCGGCGGCGCTCTCAGGCTGCTTGCCGGTCCGCCGGACCCAGCTCCTCCAGATCGGCGTTCTCCATGCTGAAGTAGGGCCGCGACTCCAGTTGCCACTGCTCGTGCCGCTCCAGCAAAATCGCCCCGATTAGCCGCTCGCACGAGGCCCGGTTGGGAAACACTCCCACCACTCGCGTGCGCTGCTTCAGCGTCTTCATCAGCCGCTCCAGCATGTTCGTCGATCCCAGACGGCGGCGATGGCCCTCGGGAAAATCCAGCACCGTCAGGCAATCCTCGAGTCCGTGCCGCAACATCGCCGCCACTTTCGGCCGCCGGGTCTCCCAGTTTTGGGCCATCTCCTCGCCGCGCCGCAAGCACTCGTCCTTTTCTCGGGCGGCGAACACAGCGGCCAGCTCACTCAGCACCTCGCGGTACTCCCGGTGGGCCACCTTGCGTGCCAGCTCCCGTTTGAAATGCACCCGGCAACGCTGCCAGCGCACCCCTTGAAAGTGCCTCCCCAGCGCTGCCACGATGCCGCCATGGGCGTCGCTGACGATCAGCCGCAGCCCACTCAACCCGCGCTCGTTGAGCTGCCGAAACAGCTCTCCCCAAGTGGCTTCCGACTCGCTGTCACCGTTGCGCCAGTCTAAAATCTCACGCTGCCCTTGCCCGTTGAACCCCGTGACCACCAGCACGGCCTCGCTGAGGATGCCCCCTTGCCGGCGTACTTTTTCATAACGCGCGTCAATCATCAGATAGGGGTATTCGTGCTGATCCAGACGCCGCCCGCGGAACTCCGCCAGCTTCTCATCCAGCTCGCCGGCCAGCCGCGAAACCGTCATCGCCGAGACATCGCAGCCGCACATTTCATCCAGCACCTGCTGCACCCGCCGGGTCGAAACGCCCTGGAAATACATCTCGGCACAGGCCACCAGCAGAGCCCGCTCGCTGCGCTGCCAGCGTGCAAACATCGACGGATGGTAGGGCTCGCTATTGCGCAGCTGAGGCACTCGCAGCTCTAGTTCTCCCACACGAGTCTTCAGCTTGCGGGGCTTGGCGCCATTGCGCCAGCCTTGCCGCCGTGGGTTGCGCTCGTGCCGCTCCGCACCCAGTTGTTCGGTCATCTCCGCTCTCATCGCCGCGTTCAGCAGCTCTTCGAGCAAGCGCTTGACGCCGTCTCTTTGCTGAAACAGCTCTTGCACCAGCTTCGCAATCGTGTCACTGTGATCAGGGGTCATCGTTTCGTCTCCTTTGTTGATGGTTTGTCTTGAATGAATCCATCGTGGAAACAAACGATGACCCAGTCAATCAGGCCAGAACATTCTACAGAAAAATTGTTACACAACCGAGCGTTTCTCTCCATCCATGAGTTGGGGGTTGAGTTGACTGCTGCTCTCAGCAGCTTCACACTGGCTCATGGCGTATCCTCCTTGTTCCGTTCCAGGAAACGATTGAATTGATTCCTCAATCGTCAGGATACGCCGCCTTCCCTCAGCCACTCATCCACAGCTTTTGGTTATATCTCTTTGGACCCGCCCCTACCCCCGAAGGGCCGTTCTGCAACGGCCCTTCGCCAAGCCTTGGTTCTGGCAAGGTTCCCGGTGCTGTGTTTTGCGTTTCTTGCGGAACGCTCTCTTTTGGCGTCGCGTGACGATTTGCATGCTTCTGTATTCATGCTGGAAGGCGCGGGGGGGGTCTCAGGAGCTGGCGAGGGTGCTGGGGACTCCAAACCGCTATGGACATTGGGTTTAAGGTTTTTGGAAATCCGTGACTGGATTGAGCGAGTAGGGGTTTTTGTTCCTGGAGGAGGGGTTTGTAGTTTCCGGGAGACTGGGGGAAATTGGGTTCGTTTTTTCGTTTTTGGCTCTGGCACAGAGACGGAAGGGACCAGCCGTTGGGAACGGTTGGTCTTCTTGCCCGCCCCAGGCCCCGCAAGGCCGAGGGTACCGGCCTTGCGCCGGCAAGAGGCGCGTCCCCAACCCGGCGACAGGCACAACAGCGTTCTTAATCAAGCAAAAGCTCCTTGGGATTGAATGGATTCCGGCCGATCGGCAGACCACGGCCCGGAAGATCAGGAAGTGATTCCATTTTGGCAGGTTGAGGCGACAGCCACCAAGAGAAGCGCAGTGAACCCGCGGACCCAGGTCTCAGCGGGGGGATCGTTGTGCGGACAACTGTCCTGGGTGATCCTCGCGGGGCTCTAGCGTAGCGGATGAGGTGTGGTAAAGGTGGTCAGCGACTTTGCCGTCACCTCCTTGCGGCGGCAGGATTCGCCGCGCTTCAGAGCTTGCTGGCTCCGTGCCGGGAGTTGCCGCTTGACCGCGGGCTTCCGCCCGCGGCTCTGAAGTTGCTGGCTTTCTGCTGCTTGTCATCCATTCCGGTGGCTCAACTGTTTCCCTTCGACGGTTTTGAGCCGTTCGATGATGTCGTCGATGGCGGCGCCGCGGTACATCATGTCCATGGCCAAGCGCGAGGCGCTGACTCGGCTGGCAGAGGAAGATTTCTCGTCGTCCATCACGTTCTCGAGCGTGTCGAGGGCGCGAACGCTCATTTGCCGGAGGCGGGTGGTGGTGTGGGCAAGAATGTCCCGCCGGGCTGCTCTTAGGGCAGTCTGGAAGCTTTCCTGTTTCATCCAGCGATAAATGGATGCTTCACTCCCATTTGCTCTCTTTGCCGCTCTATCGATCGTATTCGTTAGTAAAAGAGCTTCAATCGCCTTGTTCTGTTTGGTTGTAACCCGGATTTCCACTTTAGTTTCGGTTCTGCTAACCATCGGGTGACCTCGGACGCCTTTATTTATGCGGGTTGAAAAGCAATCAAGGCGCTGAGGAGATCAACACCCAATGGGCGAAAAAGAAAACAAGCCGTTCCAGCTAAGCTTCAACGGCTTATTGAAAGTCGATTTCCAAGGATCGCGCGTCACTTCCGATGGCGGGCTCATTCTCGTCCGCGAGCTGGACGAGCGACTCGGGCTCGGGAAGCTGATCGACGAACATCTCAGTGACCCACGGCAAGGCTCGAACAAAAAGTTCCCGTTCGCCGATCTGCTGCGGCAGTCAGTCTACTCTCGGCTGGCCGGCTACGAGGACCTCAATGACGCCGTGCGAGTATCCGCCGATCCGACCTTTCGCTTGATCGGCTCGCAGAAGAACTGGGATCGCGGCGGGGCACTGACCTCGCGACTGCAGAGCTTCGAGACGGAGATGCTGGCGAGCGAGGAGAACTTGCTGGGGCTGATGGCTGTGAACCGCGAGCTGGTGGCGCAAGCCGAGACGCAAGACGACTCCGAGCGCGTCGTTCTCGACATGGATTCGACCGAAAGCCCTGTCCACGGCCAGCAAGAGGGCAGTGCCTACAACGGCCATTTCGAGTCGGTCTGCTACCACCCGTTGTTGTTGTTCAACCAGCACGGCGATTGTCTGGCCGCCAAGCTGCGTCCCGGCAACGTGCACAGCGCTGAGGACTGGAACGAGTTGCTGCTGCCCGAGATCGAGCGCCAACAGGCTGCGGGCAAACAGGTCACCTTCCGGGGCGATGCGGCCTTTGCCAAGCCGGAGATTTATGAGTTTTCGGAGGAACGCGGAGTGCAGTACGCCATTCGCATTCCGGCCAACAAGAGCTTGGAATTAGCGATCGAAGACATCTTGTTTCGCCCGCCGGGCAGGCCGGGTCGCAAGCCCTTGGTGCGCTACAAGAGCTTCCGCTATCAGGCGCAGAGTTGGTCGAAGCCGCGACGCATTGTGGCCAAGGTCGAGCATCATCTCGGTGAGCTGTTCCCGCGGGTCGGATTTATCGTGACCAACATGAGCTTGCCAAGCCGGTCGGTAGTGCGCTTCTACAACAAGCGCGGCACGGCCGAGCAGTGGATCAAAGAAGGCAAACAGGCCACGCACTGGACGCGGCTTTCGTGCCATCGCTTCCGGGCCAACGAAGTGCGACTGCAACTGAGCGTGCTGGCCTACAACCTGGGCAACTTGTGGCGGCGGCTTGGGCTGCCGCACAGGATCAAGAGCTGGTCGCTGACGAGCTTGCAACAGCGGCTGATGAAGACCGGCGGTCGGCTGGTCAAGCACGCCCGGTATTATTGGCTGCTGCTGGCCGAGGGGCATCTGAACCGGCGGCTGTTCGCTGACATGCTGCACAGGATCTGGGCGCTGCCGCTGCCGAGCGGGTAGCGTTGACCGGGCGAGGATCAACAGTTTTCGGCTCCAAAAAAGTTTTTCAAGGAGCAGTGTCGGCCGGAGCGCCGTTCAGCCCGCTCAATCAACGTCTGTGAGCGGATGGATGAGCCCTGGCGCCTAGCGGCGGAGGTGATGTGCAGGGTTCAGCGCGGAAAGACGTGGTATTCGGGGCAGCGCGGGTGTATACTGTCGCCGTACCAGGGTCAAAATGGAAATCCTGGTGTAAGTTGTTCATTCATAAGGGTTGACTTTTTTCAATGAGAGTATTTGAGAGTCTGTGAGAGGTTTTCTGGCTTTTGGGTCCCGCCGGGGCCGTGGAATGGTTGTCCTCTCCTTTATGTTGCAACTGAGTCATTGTTGGTTTTGCCACTTTTAGGATAACAAGCCGATCTTGGGATTCCTTGCGGGCGGCGGGCAAGCCTGTTGAAAACAAAGGGACTATATTTACAATTTATCCGTGACTGAGTTGGGGTGATTTGCGGAATGGGGGGGAGCGGTGTTTTGGGGCAAAGGGCAATGCACGTCACTTAAGGAATTCGGCGCCTGGTTGCTTGCCCTAGTGCATTGTATTTTTTTGGGTGAAAACCGGCCCTGTCATCGGAGTCATGCCGCGTGTTTTCCTCGGCCCCTTCAGGGCTTTTCGGTCGATGGGTCTCTCACCCAGGGTTCCGCTTCGCTCCACCCATGGGCTACGATCCTGCGCCGCTTCGCGGCTCAAAAAGTCTTAAGTGACGTGTATTGGGGCAAAGGGGCGTGGGGGTAGGCGGTTCGGCGTTGGGTGGGGAGTTCGCTGGTAAGCGGTTCGTCGCCGCTTGGCGTGCGAGGTTTGGGCATCCAGAGGCAGTCAAGGCTGGACCGGGTGGGCAGCAAAGAATTCAGCTCGCAGATATGTACTTTATGTGGTACATTGTACCTTGAAAGGTACAGCGTGGCGGAGGAGCCGAAGAGACAGAAAATTCGGCTGATTTTCTACCGCACGACGGCGGGGAGCGAACCCGTCAGGGAGTGGCTGAAAGGGCTGGATGAAGTCGAGCGTCAGGCGATAGGGCCAGGCTATAGGGAACGACCTGCTGCGCGCACAATGGCGTTGGCCGGTGGGCATGCCGCTGTGCCGCCCGATGGGCAATGGCCTCTGGGAAGTCCGGACGGACCTGCCGACGAAACGGACGTCGCGTGTGCTGCTCTGCCTCTACCGCGAGCATCTGGTCGCGCTGCACGGGTTTATCAAGAAAACGCGGGCCACGCCGGAATCGGATCTGGCCACGGCGCGCAAACGTCAAAAGGAGCTGGAACGATGAGCAAGAAGCATATGGGATCGAGCATTGATGACTTCCTCAAGGAGGAGGGCGTCTTCGAGGAAGCGCAGGCGCAGGCGGTCAAGGAGGTCGTCGCATCGCAGCTTGCCGAAGCCATGAAGTCGCGGAAAATCTCGAAAAACAAGATGGCCACACTGCTCAAGACGAGCCGGACCCAGGTGGACCGCCTGCTTGACCCGAAAAACGACATCACGCTCGGCAGCCTGCAACGGGCAGCGGCGATCGTTGGGCGGCGCGTCACCATTGAGCTGGTGTAAGACCGGTTGAAAAGGCGCCCCCGCGGCGGCGAGGCATTTGTGGAAGACCTCGAGCGCCGCCTCGGGCGTCGGCTCAAGCCGCAGCAAGGCGGTCGGCCACCTTCCGGCGGTGACTATCCCCATCAGCCCCCGGGCGACCGGCATCCCTACCGCGCCCCATCAGCCTCCCCATCAGCCAAAAGTCGTAGCGTCCCCGCTTTCCCCGCTTTCCCGATGAGCCGAGGTTCGGGAGCTGTCCCCGATCTCCCCCTTGGATCTCCCCCTTGAGAGTACTTGACAGATACCTATCATGGATGTCCCCGACTTTCGCCGACTTTCTGTCCCCGACTCCCCCCCGGCTTGATCGCAGGCTTCCGGGCGCTTGACCGCAGGCTTCCGCCTGCGGCTCTGAAGTTGCTTTCCAGGGCTTTCTGCTGCGGCTCATCCATTCCGGGGGCTCAACTGTTTCCCCTCGACGGTTTTGAGTCGTTCGATGATGTCGTCGATGGCGGCGCCGCGGTACATCATGTCCATGGCCAAGCGCGAGGCGCTGACTCGGCTGGCAGAGGAGGCTTTCTGGTCGTCCATCACGTTCTCGAGCGTGTCGAGGGCGCGAACGCTCATTTGCTGGAGGCGGGTGGTGGTGTGGGCCAGAATGTCCCGCCGGGCTGCTCTTAGCCCGGATTTCCACTTTAGTTTCGGTTCTGCTAACCATCGGGTGGCCTCGGACGCCTTTATTGATGCGGGTTGGAAAGCACTCAAGGCGCTGAGGAGATCAACACCCAATGGGTGAAAAAGAAAACAAGCCGTTCCAGCTAAGCTTCAACGGCTTATTGAAAGTCGATTTCCAAGGATCGCGTGTCACTTCCGATGGCGGGCTCATTCTCGTCCGCGAGCTGGACGAACGACTCGGGCTCGGGAAGCTGATCGAGGAACATCTCAGTGACCCACGGCAAGGCTTGAACAAGAAGTTCCCGCTGGCCGATCTGCTGCGGCAGTCAGTCTACTCTCGGCTGGCAGGCTACGAGGACCTCAACGACGCCGTCCGAGTGTCGGCTGACCCGACGTTTCGCTTGATCGGCTCGAAGAGGAACTGGGATCGCGGCGGGGCACTGACCTCGCGACTGCAGAGCTTCGAGACGGAGATGCTGGCGAGCGAGGAGAACTTGCTGGGGCTGATGGCTGTGAACCGCGAGCTGGTGGCGCAAGCCGAGACGCAAGACGACTCCGAGCGCGTCGTTCTCGACATGGACTCGACCGAAAGCCCTGTCCACGGCCAGCAAGAGGGCAGTGCTTACAACGGCCATTTCGAGTCGGTCTGCTACCACCCGCTGTTGTTGTTCAACCAGCATGGGGATTGCCTGGCGGCGAAGCTGCGTCCAGGCAACGTGCACAGCGCTGAGGACTGGAAGGAGTTGCTGCTGCCCGAGATCAAGCGCCAACAGGCCGCGGGCAAACAGGTCACCTTCCGGGGCGATGCGGCCTTTGCTAAGCCGGAGATTTATGAGTTTTCGGAGGAACGCGGAGTGCAGTACGCCATTCGCATTCCGGCCAACAAGAGCTTGGAATTGGCGATCGAAGACATCCTGTTTCGGCCGCCGGGCAGGCCCTCCCGGAAGCCCTTGGTGCGCTACAAGAGCTTCCGCTATCAGGCGGAGAGTTGGTCCAAGCCGCGACGCATCGTGGCCAAGGTCGAGCATCATCTCGGTGAGCTGTTCCCGCGCGTCGGTTTTATCGTGACGAACATGACGTTGCCGAGTCGGTCTGTTGTGCGCTTCTACAACAAGCGCGGCACGGCCGAGCAATGGATTAAAGAAGGCAAGCAGGCCACGCACTGGACACGGCTTTCGTGCCATCGCTTTCGGGCCAACGAAGTGCGACTGCAACTCAGCGTGCTGGCCTACAACCTGGGCAACTTGTGGCGGCGGCTGGGACTGCCGCACAGGATCAAGAGCTGGTCGCTGACGAGCTTGCAACACAGATTGATGAAGACCGGCGGTCGGCTGGTCAAGCACGCGCGGTATTACTGGCTGCTGCTGGCCGAGGGGCATCTGAACCGCAGGCTGTTCGGTGACATGCTGCACAGGATCTGGGCGCTGCCGCTGCCGAGCGGGTAGAACGGTCGCTCGCGAGTGCGAAATCTGGATGCTGCGGAGTGAAGCTCGGAGGAGTGCCTGAAAAACCGCCTTCCGACCGACGAATTGTCCCCTTCGGAGAACGAAAGGGTCTAGTGGAAGCACTTCGGTCCGGCCCGGTGCGTGCCTGCGGTCAAGAAAGGCTTGCGTTCAAGAGAGAAGGAACGTAGAATCGAGGAGGCCAAGATCCAAAATGGAAATCCTGGCTTAGGGCAGTCTGGAAGCTTTCCTGTTTCATCCAGCGATAAATGGATGCTTCACTCACATTTGCTCTCTTTGCCGCTCTATCGATCGTATTCGTTAGCAAAAGAGCTTCAATGGCCTTGTTCTGTTTGGTTGTAAGTTGTTCATTCATAAGGGTTGACTTTTTTCAATGAGAGTATTTGAGAGTCTGTGAGAGGTTTTCTGGCTTTTGGGTCCCGCCGGGGCCGTGGAATGGTTGTCCTCTGCTCTAAGTTGCAACTGAGTCATTGTTGGTTTTGTCGCCCTTAGGATAACAAGCCGATCTTGGGATTCCTTGCGGGCTGTGGGTAATCCTGTTGAAAATAAAGGGAGTATATTTTCAATTTATCCGTGACTGAGTTGGGGTGATTTGCGGTTTGGGGGGGGCGGTGTTTTGGGGCCAGAGTGGCGTGTGGGTAGCCGATTCGGCCGTTGGGTGGGGAGATCGCGGCTCGCGGCTGCTGCGGGCGGTTCCACAAAAGTTGACAATAAAACCCGGTGACTGTCCCCATCAGCCCGGAGGTTCGGGAGCTGTCCCCGATCTCCCCGTCCCCGATCTCCCCTTCATGGGTTTTCCCGCTGGCTAGTCGCATCATAGCAGGTGGAAAAAAACCAGCCTTAAGAGTTCTAATACATATTATTGATTTTGAAGGATTACAATTTCTTGACAATGCCTTTCCGGAAGTCATCGTCCGCCTTTTCGTGCAGCGCTCCGCGCTGTCACACCTGCCTCAAAAAGTCGTAGCCTGTCCCCGACTTTCGACTCAAACGCTCGACACGAAACCGCGGCAAATCACGGGTTCCGGGAGCCCCGCCGCGCGAGGGGGCTTAGCGTATAAAATTACACGAATCTGCCTGGTACCCTGCCGACAGCGAATGCCGGACCCAATCAATCAGCGCTGGTGGGAACGAGCGTGAATTTTGACGGTTCGGGTTCGTCTGATCCGGACGGCACGATCACCAGCTATATTTGGGATTTCGGCGACACCACGAGCAGCAGCACGGACCTGGACCAATTTTTGGCCCTGCAGCCGGATCATCGTGAGGGTTGCGAATCACAAGCACCTCAACGCTGGCATTTGTACGAACTTCGAAAGGAACCTGAAAGTTGATCTGCGCGACGCGGGGGGCTCCGGGCCCCCCCGCGCCAGGCATCCCGGAGGCGGACCCAGATAGGGGAATGATCTTGATGGAATCGAGGCCACTATTGCTCTCGATCAGTAGCTCGCCGGCGAACGCACCTAAATGAAAGCGAAGGCTCGTCGACGGCGTTGCTTTGGACGGTGACCTCCGCCTCTTGGGCGCCGACGCTGGGGTGGAGTGACGAAGCTGCTATCTGCTCGGCTGTGCCCGCAAGTACGTCGCACTGCTCCGACGGCCCAAGGATCACCGGCAGTTCACTTGGATTAGGCCCCGCAAAGTCCTCAGCTCTCCAAGCTCTTCCGCCTGTTCCTGAAAGAAATCTAACTGGTCTTCGTTGGTCTTCAAACCCTCCAGTTCGGTGATTCGCTCGGTAACGCGCTGCAGGACCAGTTGGGACGCCTTAAGGATGTCGCGATTGGCGTTGTTGGCTTGGAGGTTCAAAATACCAACGGTTATTCCTTCCCCGGTCGAGATTCTGTTGATCAAGTTTTTCGGGGTCGCTGTTCTCTCCACAATCGATTCTTCCGAGGCAAGGGACTGTATGGCCTCCGTTACGAACTGCTCCTGGAAAGGCGACAATTCTTGCACCCGTCGACGTCCGGTCGGATCCACCGAATTGAGCGGGTTGTTGGCTACATAAACGTACCGATTGAGCGATTCCGGCAATGGTAGGGTCGCTACCGGATCGCGCTGCAAGAAGCGCCCGGTTTCCGGATCATAATGACGGGCGCGATAGTAGTAGAGTCCGATCTCGGCGTCCCACTCTCGGCCGGTGTAGAAGAAAGGATTGCCGACCGCGCTGATCGTCGGGTTCGCCCCTGGACCTACCGCTGTGAGATTGCCGAAGGAATCGTATTCATAGCGTTCGACGATGGCGCCGGTGGAGTCCGCCAGCGCCGTAATCGAACCCAGCCTGTCGGACTGGTAGAAGAAACGCTCCCGCGGGTCGAAGCCGCCGTCGCCGTCCTGGTCCCGTTCCATGATGAGCGGCTCGTCGACCTCGAGGCCGTGGGTGTATCGGGCGAGGAGGCGATTGCGCCGGTCGTATTCCTCGAGGATGTTGTCCCCGTCGTAGAGATACCTCGCAACCCTGCCGTTGACGTTTTCCTCGATGCGGCGCCCCAGAGGACCGTAGCGGTGTTCGACGGCGAGTCCCGTTCCGGTCTCCACTAGGACGAGTCGATTCAGCGCGTCGTACTGATAGCGTGTGGTTCCCGCGGAGTCGCTCCTGCTTCTGGGCGAGCGCCGCGCGCCGCCGGTCGAGGTTCGGCGCCGCACGCTGAGATTACCGTTGAGGTCGTACTGATATCGAGCCCGGCTGGTCCGGAGCAACTGGTCGGCCGCGAGCAACTGGTCGGCCGCGTCGTAAGCGTACGACTCGCTGGGCCGGGCCGGATGGGTCGCCGCCGTCAGGCGGTAGATCGCGTCGTAGGCGAAGTCGCGGCGGCCGGCGAGATCGGTCTCCGAAAGCGAATTGCCGACACGGTCGTAACTGTAATCGAAGTGATTGAGAACTTGTTGGCCGGCATTCAAGTAGACGATCGAGCTGAAGCGCCCCCCTGCGTCGTAGCCGAGCGTTTGTCGAGTGCTGTTGGCGTATTGGACTTCGCTCACGCGGCCCGCGGCGTCATAGCGAAACTCCGTCGCCGAGCCGGCTGGATTGCGGACGGAAACCAGCGCTCCGGTCGGGCCGTAAGAGTAGGTGGTAGCGCCGTCTTGCGGGTCGATCATCCGCGCTCGTCGGCCCGCCCGGTCGTATTCGTAGCGGATCGTCGCGTCGAAACGAGAGTCGCGGACGCTCGTCGGCCGGCTCAACCCGTCATACGAGAACGTATACGTCACATGCTGGTTTTGCGCTGACACGATGTTGCCCTGGGCGTCATAGCTGAAGGTATCGGCAGCGCCGTCCGGATAGGTCCGGGAGGTGAGCCTGCCGAGCGCGTCGTATTCGAAACGCACGGTCCTCAGGTCGGGCTGCGAAGACCTGACAAGATTGCCGCGGCCGTCATATACAGCTCGAAGCGCGCTGCCGGAAGCGTTGCTTTCAATCGTCGGTAGGCCCCGGAAGTCAAAGCTCATGTTCGAGGCCGCCCCTTTCGGATTGACCGCCTGATGAATGAAGGCCGTGGAATCGCAGAAGCAGCTCTGGGAAGAGTAGGAGAATGTGGAACCTGAATTATGCACAAATTCACTTTGCGAGTGTGGCTGCGTTCGTAGCGGGTTGGCGGTCGTCGTGAGGTGGTAGCTCGGCAACTGGTCTTTTGGCTTCTCCGTCCCCGGTTTCCCTTCCCGCCCAGATTCCGCGTCGTCAAAACCTCGCTCGGAAGTGACGTGTTTCCAGTGCGTTACGGCTAGTGCATAAAATTTTATGCATAGCGCATAGCCAGGCTCTCAGATCAGCGCCCTCCCGACCACCGGCAGAAAGCCGCCGTAGGGAGTCGGCTTCTTGCCGCGGAAGTGGTAAGGCGTCGAAGCCCCGATTTTATTGGGTCGCGAGGCCGTCACGGCTGGGCCTTGTTGGACGGGCCTTTGGGAGCTATGCTGTTTTCGTCTGGTAACCATGTGGGTGACCTCCTTGGGGTTGGCTGGCGAAGCTGGGATCTTTGCCAGCCTACCTTTTTACCCCATGTTTTCGGGGGTTCCCAATGGTCCCTTGCGGCTCAGCCCTCCTCAGGTCCACGCCGCAGTGCATAATTCAGGTGGAACGGTTCCCCAGCGCATCGGCCACCTCCGAGACGAGACTCAGTCTGTTGTAGTCATAGCGCGTCGTGTTTCCGTTTGCGTCGGTGACGCTGGTCAAGCGGTTATTGCGGTTGTAGGCGTAGCGGGTCTCCGATCCCAGCGGGTCAGTGAACAAAGTCAGCAATCCGCGGGCGTCGTAGCTCAAGCGGGTCTGCTCGTTCCGAGGATTGGTTTGCAGAATCAGCCGGTCCAGGTTGTCGTACTCGGACTTTGTCACGTTGTCGGACGCATCCCGGGACTCGATCTGTCGGCCTTCGGCGTCATAGCGAAACCGAACCTGTACGCCTGACGCATCCGTCAAGCTCAAGACGTTGCCGAACTCGTCATAGACCGCCGCCCGTTCCCCGCCCAGCGGGTCGATCTCGCGGATGAGATTGCCGCGTCCGTCGTATTCGAAGCGGATTGTGGTCCCGAGGCGATCCGCGGATGTGACCGGCAGGTTGAAAATCGGCTCGTAGGTAAATCGTCGCTCGCCGCCGAGCGGATCGATCGAGCGGATCAGGTTGCCGCGTCCGTCGTATTCGAAGCGAGTCGTGAACCCCGCTTCGTCGGTGTGTGAGATCAACAGACCGCCAAGGTTCCAGGCTTGCGTGACGATGCTGCCCTGCGGGTCGACGATGCGGACCACGCGCCCCTGAGCATCATAGGTAAAGCTCGTCCGGAAGCCACGCTCGTCGACGGTTTGCGTCTCGTTGCGGAACGGCAAGTAGAAGAAGCGGCGTTCTCCGCCACCTGGATTAATCGTCTTGAAGACCTTGTCGTTGGCGTAGTAGACGAACGTCAGCTCGTGGCCTTCCGGATCCGTGATGGTCTTCAGATTGTGATCATTGAAGATATCGGAGTAGTAGCTGTATGTCGCGCGATTGCCCAGAGGGTCGACTGACTCGATGAGGTTGTCGCCGCCATCGTAGGCGTAGGTCCAGGTGCGCCCGGTGAAGTCTTGAACCGACGTAATGCGGTCTTTGCCGTCGTAAGTGAAGCTGAGCGTACGCCCGACAGGCCCCGTGACCGCCGTCAGGTTACCCTGACCGTCGTAGCCAAAGGTCACCGTATTCTCATTGCGATCACTTAGGCTCAGGAGTCTTCCTTCCGTATTGAAGCGCCAGATCCTTCCATCGTTGGAGCGCATGAGAAAGCCGTCGCTCTGAGGCATCACACGCAGACCAAGGATGATTGGCACCACGAACTCATTACCCTGGCGAGTAAATGCATAAGTCCCGCCGCTATCGTTCAAAAGAGTTGCTGAATCGCTACCCACCGTCAGACGAAGGTTGTAGTTGTGGGTCCAGCCGTGACCGAAGGGGCCGACAAGATCGGACTGGCTGTTGTAGGTTCGGCGCAGAAGAAGAGGCCGGCCGCGCTCCGGGATCACGAGGTCGGTGAACTGGTGCCACATGTTGCCATTGCTGACCGTAACGGGGGCGCCACACGAGATGCCGCCGGCCGCAGCCAGGTCTCCGCCTCCGCCCGGACCCGGGCCCTGCGGCGCGCCCGGGTCCGTTCCCGTGCCGCTCCCACCCAGCGGACCGGTGTCCAGCGAAGCCGACGCTGCGAAGAACAAGATGAAGTACCCGGCCGCACCCGTCTGAGTATTCCTGGCGGTATAGGCGGCCATTCGCGTTCCTCCAACTTCTATGAGTTCGGTCGGAGTGGTGATGTCCAAACCTTGATCCGCTCTTCGTTGCATTCTGTTCTTCGCCAAGGTGGGCAGGTCGAGCTTGGCGATCTCCGCGGCTGCGTTCGCTTGATCGAAGGTGACGAAGGGAATCCCGTTAGCCGTCGCGATTTGAAACACTTTAGCCGTTGAAAAGGCCGGCTTGAGGGCAATCTCTTCCCAAAGTTCATGCTCTTGGGCGGAGCCCGCAAAACCCATCATGGCCCGGAAGTTGAAGAACCCCGGGGTGATCAGGTCATCGGAGTTGAGGTCCAGGAAACGGCCACGCGTACCGACGGCGTCCAGTCCCAAAGAGAGTGGCGTGAACAGGAAGGGCCGGTCAAAAAGCATTTCGACGCTCAACTGAGCCCGCGTAAATCCGAATTCTGGGGAGGCGCGGACAAAGACGTACTGCAGCAGATCAGCCATTCCCTTTCGATTCCGTTCCAAGCGCTGGAAATAGCGGACGGCGGCGATGTGCAGCATTTCCCGTACGGCCCCACCCTCATCCGCTTGATCGGGTCCGCCGTCAAGGGTCAAAAAGCGGTCGATGCGGTGGGCCAGGAAACGGTCGCCCAGGTGGAAGCCGTTGACTCCGATCGCCCCGTCGTTTCCGGCTGCGAAGAAGTAGTCCACGGTGTTGCGCGGCGTGGGACGGTCGCCCAGACCTTGGAACAAATGACTGACGTGCACGGTGAGAAGGGCGCCTGCTTCGAGCGGCGTCGTTCCTTGGGCAACGATCTCACCGTCCAATCGTATCTGGGGAACGAGGTGGGCCAGAAAAACGGGAGTATTCTCAAGGCCCCCGAACAGCTTGATTGTTTGGCTGTCGGCTTCGCCGGCCGGACCGAAGGAAACCGTGAGACTCTGGTGGATGGTTTCGGGAATGACGAGTTGGTGCTCTACAAAGACAGTGTCCGGATTCGACCGATCGACGACTTGCACTCTCAAGTGATGACGGAAGGGATCGGATGCCGAGGATCCTCGAGCGCGGATAGAAACAACCTCGTACGGCAGGCTTCGTGGAAGCGCTTCCGGCACGGGTACGATTCGGCCTTTGTAGGGGAGATCCGAAAGCGCGGCGCCGGGATGATTCTGGTTCAAATACTCGCGTATCTGATCTGTGTATACCTCCGATGCGAGCCGTTGGGTCCCAGAAATGATGAAGCCGTCCAAGTCAAAAGGCAGTTTGGGAATCAAGATGCCGGGCTGATACTCCCGCACCTTGAAACTGGGGTCCAGGGAAACCCAGCGGCTGCCGCTGCCGTCATCCACGAACGCTTCCACCCAGGCGTGAAACAAAATGGGTTCGGGGCCCGAGGTGTCAAGCGCTCGCCCACCGGCAAAGGCTATCGCTGCCTGAGCCTCGGGGGTTCGGGCGCCCAGCCAATTCATGATCCGCGGCATCGGCATCCGGATGCGGCCATGCACAAAACGCGCGGGGGTGCTGGAGGCTCGCAGCAAGGCGATCAACAGAGCGGCTTGGTCAAAGTCGTTGCCCCGGCCGCCCCAAAGAGTGGTTTCGGAGTTTTGATGTAGCCCTAGATAGTTCTCAAACTCGATTCTGTTGCTAACAAACGCGTAGATGCGAGCCGGCGAGCGGTCTAATTCATCGGCCTTCCGGCGAATGTCAGGCGTGAGGCGCACGATCGGGGTTTCCGCGAGGTCCGCGGCAGTCGGGTTCGCTTGGTAGATCGGTTGTGGCCCTTTCGGGGCGACAGCCAAGTCTGCTAAGGCGTAGGCAACTGAATGGGGCTCCTCGACGCTTCCAGTCGCGGAAGCACTGATCAGGGTCGGTGGCGGCAGCAGGCGGGCAATCTCGGCGCGCGCCCGCCGGACCCGCGCGGGACCGGCCCGGTTCGGATCTGCAAGGATCGCCCATTGAGGCCGCAGCGTGGCCATGCGCTTGCGGTAGTGGTCCCGAAATTCATCGAGCGCCTTGACTTTGCTGCTTAGACCGGCTGCCTGGAGTTTGGATTCAATCTGCTGGAATGAGCTTTCGAGCTGCGTTTCCAATTGCGCCAGGCTGGCGCGCTGCGCTCCGAGTAGTGTCAGTTCTTCACTGGGAGCGACCCCGGCTGCGAACTTCCTTTCGCACTCGGCTAGGACGGAGTCCGTTTGCGCCAGCGCTGCATGGAGGCCGCGGGCCGAGGCGAGCAGTTCGGACGGCTGCCGGGTACGGGCACGCAAGATCGAACGGGCTTTCTCAGCCAGCTTCTGGATCGGTTCGGGCTGGATTTCCGCTGATCCGGCCGGCTCGACCGCTAGCACGGATATCATGCACAGCAGCATCAAACGGATGAGCTTGGGTTGCTCGGCGCGTCTCTCTCGGGGCCCGCGGGTCATGCGATCACCACCTCTTTCCCTTCCCAGCTACTAGGGCGTGTTAACACTAATTCACAAAAGCTGCTATACTGGTGATGTATGGAAATCACCGAGCAGCAATACCGCCGCATCGAGGCGGTCCTGCCGCGCCAGCGGGGCAACGTGAGCATGTCGAACCTCACGGTTTTGAATGCGATTTTGTACGTCGCCGAGCAGGGCTGCAAATGGCGCGGCTTGCCCAAACACTTCGGAAATTGGCACACCATTTACACCCGCATGAACCGCTGGTCCAAGAACGGCGTGCTCGACGCCGTCTTCGAGAAACTGCAGCGCGAGCAGCTGGTCCGCATCAAAATCGAAGCCGTGTCGATGGACTCGACCATCGTGAAGGTTCATCCCGACGGCGCCGGCGCGTTAAAAAAAACGGTCCGCAGGCGATCGGCAAATCCCGCGGCGGATGGACCACCAAGATTCATCTGGTTGCCGCAGATGCTCGAACGGCGATAACGTTCGCTCTCTCGCCCGGCCAAGCTCACGACGCCCCGCAGGGCCGCGAACTGCTGGGCGGCCTGGGGCCACTGCCCGAGCCGCTGCCGCTGCTCATGGACCGCGCCTATGAGGACGATCAGACACGCCAACTGGCTTTGGATTTCGGATGGATTCCCGTCGTGCCGCCCAAGCGCAGCCGCCTGGAGCCGTGGGAATACGACCGGGCGTTCTATCGCCGCCGCAACGAGGTGGAGAGGCTCTTCCGTAGGCTCAAGGGGTTCCGTCGTATCTTCTCCCGCTTCGACAAGCTCGACGTCATGTTCCTCGCTTTCCTCCACTTCGCCCTCATCGTCGAGGCCCTCCGTTTCGAGGCTCTACGTTAGTGTTAACACGCCCTAGCTATTGCTAGCTGATTATAGCCGCGGGGACCAGGACAATTCAATATAGGAAGAGGCTGGGCTACTTCGGGGCTGATGGAGGGCTGATGGGAGGGCTGATGGGGACAGTCACCGGGTTTTATTATCAACTTTTGTGGAACCGCCCGCAGCAGCCGCGAGCCGCCATCTCCCAGCCCAACGGCCCAACGGCCGAATCGGCTACCCACACGCCACTCTGGCCCCAAAACACCCCTCCACCCCCCAGAACCGCAAATCACCCCAACTCAGTCACGGATAATTTGTGAATATAATCCCTTTGTTTTCAACAGGCTTGCCCGCCGCCCGCAAGGAATCCCCAGATCGACTTGTTATCCTAAAAGCGACAAAACCAACAATGACTCATTTGCCACAGAAAGCAAAGGACCACCATTCCGCGGCCCCGGCGGGGGACCCAAAACCCGGAAAACCTCTCACAGACTCTCAAATACTCTCATTGAAAAAAGTCAACCCTTATGAATGAACAACTTACAACCAAACAGAACAAGACCATTGAAGCTCTTTTGCTAACGAATACGATCGATAGAGCGGCAAAGAGAGCAAATGTGAGTGAATCATCCATTTATCGCTGGATGAAACAGGAAAGCTTCCAGACTGCCCTAAGAGCAGCCCGGCGGGACATTCTTGCCCACACTACCACCCGCCTCCAGCAAATGAGCGTTCGCGCCCTCGACACGCTCGAGACCGTGATGGGGCGGTTTGGCGCCAAGTTCCGGGTTTGCATAATAAGGAACGCACGGGTGAGGCAAATCCGCTAACTTCCGCTAATTCGCCCCGATCGTCGCCGCCGCCCGCAGCGCCCCGCTTTCGGAAAGCCGGAGAAGCCGAACTCGGGGAAAGGGAAAGTCGGAGACAGGACAGTCGCGGACAGGCTGCGACTCTTGAGGCAGGCATGGCAGCGCGGGGCGCGGCACGAGAAAGAACCCCAGCAAGTCGTCTTCGACGTGATGCCACCTACCGTCTGAAGGCTCGAACCGGGCAGCCAATCGCGCTACAGGACCAGACGACAGTGATAGACTGTTGCGGAAGCAGAGTGAGGTAACTCATGAACCGACGCGCATTCCTATCTCAAGCCGCGGCCCTGCCCATCGCGGCAACATCCGGATGGGCGCAACAAACCGGCGCGGAACCGCCCCCCAACATCGTCTTCTTCCTCTTCGACAAGTGCCGCCGCGACGCCATCGGTTGCTACGGCCTGCGCGAATGCCATACGCCCAACCTCGATTACCTCGCTGAAACGGGCACGAGGTTTGACGCCGCCTACGTACCGCAGGCTCTCTGCGGTCCCTGCCGCGCGTCGATCCTCACGGGCTCCTACCCGCACCTGCATGGGCTTCGGAAGAACGTCTACGAGGCGCACCCCGGCGCGTCTTACTCCACCTATCAAGACGTCATCCCCGATCCGTTCCGCGACAACCGCTTCAAGCTGTGGGACAACTTCCCGCACTTCCTCAACGCTTCCGGCTACGCCACCGGACACATCGGCAAATGGCACCTCGGTCCGGCCAACCCGGGATTTTTCGACTACTGGAAGGGTTTCAACTCTCTGCTGCTGCACTGGATCGGCGAGCCGCACAAGTCGCGCTTCCGTCCCGACGTGCATACCGATCAGGGCATTCGCTTCATCGAGCGGCATCGCGACGAACCGTTCTTTCTCTATCAGTCCTACTATTCGCCTCACGAACCCAACGATCCGCCCAAGCGCTTCCTCGAACCCTATGAAGGGCAAGACCACGCCGATTACTATGCGTCGGTATCCGCCCTGGACTGGAATGTCGGACGCGTTCTCGACACGCTTCGCAAGCACGATCTGCTCGACAAGACGCTGATCATTTTCACCACCGAGCACGGGCGGTCCTGGATCGACCGTCCGGGGACGCAAGAGGGCATGTGTACCGCCTATGACGAGGCCGCGCGCGTCCCGCTGATCATTCGCCATCCAAAACTATTCCCTTCCGGAAAAGTTTGGAATTCCGGGGTCAGCCACGTGGACCTGATGCCGACGATCCTGGATGCCGCGGGAATCCGAACGACCTTCTCGATGCTCAACCGAACGTTCCCGCAGATCCAGGGCACGAGTCTGATTCCGCGGGTTCGAAGCGGGTCCGACGATTGGAGCCAACCGGTCGTGATCGAGAACGTCCCGCAAATGGCGATCGACGGCGCGCTCTACGACGAGAGGGCGATCCGCAACGAGCGGTACAAGCTCATCCTGCGAAAATTCGAGAATCGCCCTGTCTTGAGACCGGGCGAGCTTTACGACCTCAAGGCGGATCCCGGAGAGACGAAAGACCTCTATTCCTCCAAGGCGGATGTGAAGAAGTCACTGGCGAAATCTCTCGCCGATTGGGGACGCCGCTACGAAGACCCGCTGGCGATCGAGCTGGGCTCGTGGGCGGCATCCTAGCTAATACCTGAGTCGGGCCCCCAACTGGTACTTTACTATCAAAAACCTAGCAACTCTAACAGGTGCGCTGACTTTATCGCACTTGATAGAATAGGAATATCGGGGTATGCACTTCACTCCCGACTACCCCACATCTTGTGGTTGGCCGGTCCGCCTGCCGCGTAGGTGTTGGACCATCTCTGAATAGGTCGTGGGCCCAACGGTCGCGGCCTGTTGTACAAGCCGGTAGAAGAGCTTTCCCCGGTGACGAGAGCGTCGTCGATTGAATCGAAACGTATACTCATCCAGGTAATAGTCCAGGTGTTCACGGCTCACAGCGCCTTGGTGCGTCCCGATCAACCAGCGCTTCAACAGGGCAGCCACCCGGTGAACGTGGGGCAACAGCTCGGAGGCCGACTGGCTCGAACCGGCCAGAAAGTCGTACTCGTGCCGATAGCCAAGCGCCTCCAGGCCGACGTACCCTTCCCAGCCGTCGGTGTGGATCGTGCTGTCGGGCTCGACAGCCTCTTGGATGAAGCCGTGCAGCTGTTGCTTGGACGCTCCGCGGATGCGCTTCATACGGATCCTTCCCATCCCCGCACCGTCTTCCTCGGCGGCGATGGCTACCAGTGCTTTTTTCTGCGTCTGCCGTCCGCGCAGTCCCTCTTCTGCGCCCCCCACATAGGTCTCGTCGACCTCCACGCGACCGCTGAGCCGTTCTCGGCCGGGCCGCACCATCGCGCGCCGCAGCTTGTGCAGCAACGCCCAGGCGGTACGGTAGCTTCCCAGACCCAAGATGCTTTGCAGTCCCAGTGCGCTCGCCCCGTTTTTCTGGCTGGTCACCCACCACATGGTCCGAAACCAGGTGCGCAGCGGCAGGCGCGTGTCCTGGAAAATCGTGCCCGCCGTCACCGAAGCCTGATAATCGCATTGCCCACACCGCAGCAGGCCCCGCCGGCTGGGCCGAGCTCTCCGCCCTCCACAGCGGGGACACACAAAACCCTGTGGCCAGCGCAGTTGCATCAGATACTCGCGACACGCCTGCTCAGTGGCAAAACGCCCCTCAAACTCCTCCAGCGTCCGCGGGTAGTCCTCCACAGCCCCGCATGCTATATGTTGGGGTCTCGGGAGTCAAGTGCATACCCCGATTAGGAATATTATATTGCGTTTTTGCGATGGTCTCGGTTTTCGTGGACCCGTCGTCCCACAAGCGGCATTAAGCCGCCTCGTCCGTTGGGTGGCTATCCCCATTTTATCGAAAGCCTCGAAGTTGGGCGGCAATACCGCGGCGGCGGCGCAAGGGCCGTGAAACCATGCAGAAGCCGTAGCAGCTTAGGAGAAATCATATGCCAGCAACAATGAAAGACATTGCCGGCGATCTCGGTGTCTCGATCGTCACCGTATCGAAGGTGCTTCGAAATCACAGCGACATCAGTGACGCTACGCGCAAGCGCGTCCTGAAACGCGTCAAGGAGCTGAACTACCAGCCGAATTGGGTGGCGCGCAGCCTGGTGACGCGGCGCACCCAAATGGTGGGTTTGGTGGTGCCCGACCTCGGCAGCCATTTTTTCGCGGAAATGGCGAAGGGCATGGGCCGCAAGATACAAGCCAAGGGCTTCCACCTGATCACCTCTTCATCTGATGAGGATCCGGAGCGCGAACGCCAGGAGATCGACTGGCTGGTCTCGCGGCGAGTGGATGCGCTGGCGGTCTGTTCCGTTCACAACGCGGGGAGCGCCGCGGAGTTTCACCATCTCGAAGAGAAAAAGGTCCCCTACATTCTTGTAGACCGGCACTTCCCCGGCTTGAAGGTAACCTTTGTTGGTGGAAACGATGAGGCCCTGGGCCGAATGGCAACCAAACACCTGATCGAGTGCGGCTGCAAGCGAATCGCCCACATCCGCGGACCGGAGTTTGCCAACGCGCGAGCGCGCGAACGTGGTTACCGAAAAACCCTTTCGCGCAACAAGTTGGGGGTCAGAGACGACTACGTTGCCAGCGGCGAGCTCTCGGAGAGTTCGGGCAGCGGATACCAGGCGGCTCAAGCTCTGCTGAAGCTCAAGCCGCGCCCGGACGGTATCTTTTGCTTCAATGACGCGACCGCGGCCGGCACTCTCAAAGCCATTCTCGAAGCCGGTCTGAAAGTGCCTCACGACGTCGCGGTGATCGGAGCGGGAAACGACCGGCATTCCGATGTGTTCCTCGTTCCGCTAACGACGATTGATCAGCAGTGTCTGGAGATCGGCGAGAACGCCGGGGAGCAAGTTCTTCGCCTGCTGAGGGCGAAACGAACGCCTCCCGCGAAGATAATTCATATCGAGCCGCGGCTTATCGTGCGAGCGTCGACGAAGAAGAAGTCCGGCCGCGGCAAGAGTTGAGCGGGAAGAGCCGCGGAAGGCGAGCGCTTGATTCATTGGAATCCTCCGTGCCGTTTGGGTCATGGCACTTCGCCTTTCCTCTACGGTTCATAATTCACGGCTCAAGGCTCAAGAAAGATTTTGGGCTTTCAGTATAATGGGGCTTGGAAAAGTCAACTCGTAAGATTCGCTCCACTACCGTCCTGTGCGTGCGCCGCGGCGGCAAGGTAATTTTGGCCGGGGATGGTCAAGTCACCTTGGGGTCCGAGGTGCTGAAATCATCCGCCCGCAAGGTTCGGCGGCTTTTTGACGACAAGATCCTTGCGGGTTTCGCCGGCTCCACCGCCGACGCCCTCTCGCTGTTCTCCCGCTTCGAGGACAAGCTGCAAGAGCACCAGGGCAATCTGCCCCGTTCCTCCGTTGAGTTGGCTCGCGACTGGAGAACCGACAAGACGCTGAGGCATCTGGAAGCCCTGTTGTTGGTTGCCGACTTGAAAGACACGCTGATCGTCAGCGGGAGCGGCGACGTAATCGAACCCGACGAGCCGCTAGCGGCGGTCGGATCGGGGGGGCCGTTCGCCGTCGCCGCCGCGACCGCTCTGTTGCGGCACAGCAAGATGAGCGCCCGCGAGATCGCGAAAGAAGCCATGCTGATCGCCGCCAAGATCTGCATCTACACCAACGACAAAATCACCTACGAGGAGCTGGGGTAATTCCTCATGGTCATCTACCTTCCGGGGCACGCGGCCAAAGACACGCCCGCCCTCGACGAATTGACTCCGCGGCAAATCGTCTCCAAGCTCGACAAGTATGTCATCGGGCAAAACGAAGCCAAGCGCGCCGTGGCAATCGCGTTGCGTAACCGCGTTCGCCGCCAGAAGCTCGAACCCGACATGGCCGACGAGGTCATGCCGAAAAACATCATGATGATCGGGCCCACTGGCGTCGGCAAAACCGAAGTAGCGCGCCGGCTCGCCAAGCTCGCCAGCTCGCCGTTCCTCAAAGTAGAAGCGACGAAATTCACCGAAGTGGGTTATGTTGGACGCGACGTCGATTCGATGATCCGCGACCTGGTCGACGTTTCGATCGACATGATCCGCGAGGAAAAGCTCAACCTGGTCAGCGAGCGCGCCGAGGCCAACGCCGAGGAGCGGCTGCTCGATCTGCTGATGCCGCCGCAGGAAGAGGGCCAAGAGAGCGTCGAGAAAACTCGCGAGAAGCTTCGCCGCGGCCTGAGAGAAGGCAAGTTCGACGAACGCATGGTCGACATCGAGGTCCGCGAGCGCAGCATGCCGGTCGAGATCGTGACCAGCACCGGCACCGAAGAGATGGACATCAATCTTCGCGACATGCTGCCCGGCTTGTTTGGCCCCAAGTCGAAGCGCCGAAAGATGCGTGTCGCGGAGGGCCTTGAATATCTAATCCAAGAAGAGGAACAGAAACTCGTCGATATGGACCAAGTCACCCGCCAGGCGCTCGAGAGGGTCGAGCAGTCCGCGATCATCTTTTTGGACGAGATGGACAAGATTGCCGGCCGCGAGGGCGGACGAGGTCCCGACGTCAGCCGCGAGGGAGTGCAGCGGGACATCTTGCCAATCGTGGAAGGCACGAGCGTCAACACGCGCTACGGGATGGTGCGCACCGACCACATCCTTTTCATTGGGGCCGGGGCTTTCCATGTCGCCAAGCCCAGCGACATGATCCCCGAATTGCAGGGCCGCTTTCCGATCCGCGTTGAGATGAAGTCGCTCACGACGGACGACTTCATCAGAATTCTCACCGAACCCAAGAACGCCCTGATCAAGCAGTATGTGGCTCTGATGGAAACCGAGGGAATCAAGCTCAAGTTCACGAAGGACGCGATTGCCGCCATCGCCGAGGCCGCCTCCAGCGTCAACGAGTCGACCCAGAACATCGGCGCCCGCCGGCTGCATACGATCATGGAAAAGCTGCTGGACGAAATCTCCTTCGATGCACCCGACCTCAAGAAGAAGACCATAACGATCAACGCGAAATACGTCAACGGCAAGCTTTCCGACATCGTCAAGGATCAGGACTTGAGCCGGTATATTCTCTAACGTCTCTCTGTTTCGCCGCTGCTCCGTTTCGCCGCTGCTTCATTTCGTGACAGCCCGGGCTAATCCGCGTTTCTCATCACTTCCGGAAACGGCCAGCGGTTCCCGCCGTGGCGCGGGCGCCCGCGCCTGCCGCGCCGAGTCTCGGCTCGGCAAGCTGAGAGCTTGCGCCACATTTCGCCAGCGGGCATTCTTCATTCTTGTGACACTGCTTTGCGGGTTTCTAGCCTCTGGCTGCGGGTCGATCGGCGAACCCCTGCCGCCGCTTCTCAACATCCCCGAACGCAGCCAGGACCTGAGCGCCCGCCAAACCCCGGAAGGTGTGGTCTTGGAATGGACCTGGCCTGGCGTCACGACGGAGGGCAGGCCGCTAAAGAATTTCGACAACTTTGTGGTTCACCGCCTGGAAGTGCAAGACCCCGCCGCACCGATTCCATCAGGTTGGTTCGAAAGCCAAAGTCAGCAGGTGGCGGCGCTCGGCTCGGCGGATCTCGACGCTTTCGAGCCGGGAGGGAAGATTCGGCTCGCCTTCCCAATCGCGGGCCTCAGCGGTAAATTCTTCGCTTTTGGCGTGCGAGGGAAAAACCGCGGCGGCCGCACAATCGGATTCTCGAACCTGGCCTTCATCCAGGTGACCGAACCGCTGGAAGCGATCGGCCGGCCAAGCCTCAGCGTATTGCGAAACGGCGTCAAGGTCACATGGGAGGAAGTGCCGCGGGCAGCCGCTTACCGTATCTTTCGCGGCATGGAACCCGCCAAAGAGTTCAAAGAGATAGGCCGCGTCGAGGGACCAGAATTTCTAGACACTTCATTTCAATGGGGCAAGCGATACTACTATCGTGTTCTCCCGCTGGGGCGCAGCGCCACCGGCGAGGTTGAAGGCAGCCGTTCAGCAGCGTCCGATGTTGTCGCGTTCGACACATTTCCGCCGGACGCGCCCGCCGACGTTCGGGCCGTCGCCGCCGAGTCAAGCATCGAGTTGTCATGGCAGCCTAGTGTCGAGCCAGACTTCGCCGGGTACCGGGTCCGTCGCAGCCAGGGCTCGGGACCTTTCAAGGTTCTCAACGTTGCGCCACTCGGCGCCGCCACATACAGCGACACCTCGGTCGAGAGCGGCCAAGCTTATCGCTACACCATCACGGCCGTCGACCGCGACGGCAATGAGAGTGCTCCGTCAGATGCTGTTGTCGTATCGGCATTTGCAAAGTAACGGAGCTTAGGTCCAAACAGAGCCGCGCCCGCAAGGGTGCGGTCGAGAGTGGCGGGCGCGTCGGGCTTCCCATTGGGCCTCGGTGACGGCGGGACTGGACCGCACCCTTGCGGGCGCGGCTCTGTTTGCGAAAGCTCGCCAGAAGTTGACCGCCTGAAAAACAGCGGGTTTGGACCTGGCCATTGAACTAAACTAATTAAACCTATGAAACTTCTGCCACTGCTTGCCGCCGTTTTGATCTCTTCGGTTTCCCTTCACGGTGTCGTGCCAGTCCCCAGCGAAGTCACGCCCCAGCGCGTGGCCGGCGCTAAGCCGCGCAACGTCGTGTTCATCCTATCCGACGACCATCGCTATGACGCGATGAGCTTCATGAATCACCAGTTCGCCCAGACGCCGCACATGGATGCGATGGCCAGCAACGGCGTACACCTGAAGAACGCCTTCGTGACCACGTCGCTGTGTTCGCCTAGCCGGGCGTCGATCCTGACCGGCCTCTACACCTTCCGTCACCGCGTCATCGACAACAACCGCCTGGTGCCCAAGGGGACGATCTTTTTTCCGCAGTACTTGCGGAAGGCAGGCTACGCCACGGCCTATATCGGTAAGTGGCACATGGGCGGGGCCAGCGACGAACCGCGTCCGGGCTTCGATCACTGGGTCAGCTTCCGGGGCCAGGGCCACTACCTGCCGCCGGCGCCCGACTACACGCTCAACGTCGACGGCCGCCGCGTGAAGCAGAAGGGCTACATCACGGACGAGCTGACCGGCTACGCCATCGATTGGCTGGAACAGCAAAAGCCCGAGGAAAAGCCGTTCTTCCTTTATCTCTCGCACAAGGCCGTCCACGCCAACTTCACGCCCCAGAACTATCGCAACAAGCCCCGCTGGCTGCGCGATCAGCGCAATAGCTGGCACGGCGTCGAGTTCCCCTATCACAGCAATCTCGATATTGAGAGTTACTACAAGCGCTACAGCGAGGCACTTTCCGGTGTGGACGACAGCATCGGCCGCGTGGTCGCCCAGTTGAAAAAGATGGGCATCCACGACGAAACGCTCGTCATCTACATGGGCGACAACGGTTTCATGTTCGGCGAACACGGCCTGATCGACAAACGCGTCGCCTATGAAACGTCGATCCGCGTGCCGATGCTGATGCAGTGCCCCGAGCTGTTCCAACGAGGCACAGTTGTCGAAGAGGTCGTCGCCAACATCGACATCGCTCCAACGGTGTTGGAAGCCATGGGCCTCGAAAAACCGGCTCATATGGACGGTCTAAGCTTTCTCCCGCTGGGCAAGGGCGAGAAGATCTCATGGCGGGACTACTTCCTCTACGTCTATTACTGGGAGAAGAATTTCCCGCAATCTCCCACCGTCTTTTCTTTGCGCGGCGACCGCTACAAATACATCACCTATTACGGCCTGTGGGACGTGGACGAGCTCTACGACCTGCGGGAGGATCCAGGCGAGAGCAACAACCTTCTCTATGACCCGAAATACACTGGCATAGGGGAAGAGATGGAGACCCGGCTCTACGAAATGATGGGCGAGCTGGGCGGCCTCAGCATCCCGCTCAATGCCCCGCGCGGCAACTTGCAAAACAAGAGACTGCGCGACCGCGGCGGCAAGAAGGCCGCTGACTTTCCGGACCCGCTCGTCCTCGACAAGCCGATCCACCGCAACGCGCAGTAAACGCTTGCCGCCGGCGTGGCGCGCGGCTCCGCTGGCGGATGAGGCGGGGCGAAGCGGCTAACCGCTCCCTTGTATGTGGGAATCTAGGGTAAGAGGCGAGCGAGGAGCCGGTGGCAACCGGCTCCTCGTGACGCGGCGTTAGCTCGACCGTGCTCCCTAGGGCTTCGAGCCCGTCCGTCAGCTGGAGCAGCGCCGCGTGCCTCGGCCGAAGAACCCGAATAGTCGCCAGGGCCCCAGAGCCCGTATCTACAAGGAAGGGTGTTCCGACCATGTCTATAGATTCTACAACCGTTACCGTTGGCATCGATATTTCGAAAGAATATGTCGATTTTTTTGTCCTCAACAGAAAAGAAAACCCCAGCGGCCGCAGGCCGCGGCGGGTCAAGGATCTCGCCGTGTTGGCAGCTGAACTAGCGGAATTCGAGCCGCAATTGGTGGTGATCGAAGCTACCGGAGGCCTCGAACTGATGCTCTGGGCGGCATTGGAGAGCGCCGGATTGACGGTGGCCGTGGTGAATCCTAAACGCGTCCGCGACTTCGCGCGCTCGCTGGGATTGCTGGCCAAGACCGATAAACTCGACGCTGGCGTATTGGCGCGCTTCGGCGAACTGTTGCGGCCGGCGCCGACACGCTTGCCCAGTTCTGCGACGCGCGCCTTGCGCGAGTTGCTGCGGCATCTCGACTCTCTGGTTGTGATGCGAGCCCAACAGCGCACCCGCAAACGGCAACTCGAAAGTACCGTCGTGTTGGAAAGTGTCGAGCGTGTGATCGCTTCACTCAGTGAGGAGATCGGCCGGCTTGAAGAGCAAGTCGAACAAGCCTTGCGCGAGCTGCCCGGCGAGCGTGAGCGAGCCGCGCAGCTGCGCACGGCGCCGGGCGTGGGTCCCAAGACCGCATGGGCTTTGGTGGCCGAACTGCCCGAGCTGGGACAACTGACCGGAAAAGAAGTTGGGGCGATAACCGGGCTAGCGCCTGTCGCCCGTGAAAGCGGCAAGTACCGTGGACGCCGCGCCATAGCCGGCGGTCGAGGCCGCGTCCGGAAAGCGTTGTACATGGCGGCGCGAGCCGCCGTTCGTTGCGACCCGCACATGGCGGCATTTCGGCAGAGACTACTTGCCGCCGGCAAGCCCAAACAGGTCGCACTCATCGCCGTCGACCGCAAACTCATCGTCGCCCTCAACGCCATGATCCGTGACAATCGGACGTGGATTCCACAAAGTGCTTGACATAGTCGCTGACGGTCACGGCTCCGAGTCTGGTTTCCGAATTTTCCGCCACGTTTGACCCGAATCTCATGATGGCAGGTGTATGCCATTTGTTGTTCTAGGGGGTTCGATCATGGCCTTGCTAAGCCGTTGAAATCACAGCGGTTGTGCGATGGGGTGTAAAGTTTCTTTATAAAATGTCAGAGAATGGCAGGTTTTGGCAGATATATCGGCGATTTGGGTGGTTTCGGGGGGCTGGTGGCCGGCGTCAAGCTATCGTGTCTTTGTTTTCAATGACTTTCTTAGAGGCGGGCGGGTTGGCGGTTGGCATGAATGCGTCAGATCCGCGGGTTTTCTGGCAGACTTTGGCGGTGTTGTTGCCGCCGACCCAGACGGGCTGGGGGACTTGCTCGGGCGTTTGAGTGCTGGCAGAAGTGCCGGGACATGTCGCCACGAATGGCGACACGGCACGCAGAAATGCGTGCGCCACGTCTTTGGCCGCTGGTTTCATTTTTGAGGGGCCCCCTCGGCTCCCTTGGTTTTACCTCGACAGCCGCCCCCATGGGGAGCGCAGGCGCGGCTGCTAGCGGACGGTCTTCTTCCCGTTGCTGATTAGTGAGGACCGGCTGAAGCCGGTCCCTACTGGGCGAAGCCATCCGCGGGGGATGACCACAATGCGGAGAGCAACTCGAAACTGTCCAGGCCTGGAAACGGTCGCGTTGGTCCGGTGATCTGTTCCTTACCGGTCTTTCACTTGTAGCTTAGCAAATGGAGGCCGGGTTTTCGGCTCGTCCGGCCGCGGGGACCGGATGTAAGTGTATGAAGACATGGGCCCGTACGTTTTCTTGATTATCGGTGAACGGCGGACGGGGTTTTGAGGATTTGGGGAAGCGGACCGTGCTGGGAGCCGGGCCGCGACACTCGAGTGATGAAAAATGCTCTCCGCAGAATATAGTGTTGTTTTCGGACACAGCAAATGCCTTGCCGGAGCGGGCGCAGCACGCTACGCCCCTCCACTGCATTTCGCGAGCATCAATAGTTGCTCCCGCACGGAGGATGGGCCGTCCGGCGATTTCGGGTATTTGTCAAACTAGTGTAGTCCGCCAATAATAACGCAACTCATGGATTTCCGTTGTGGAGAGGGAAGCCCGTTGAAACGGGCTGCCCAACCTTGAGCGGCAGGGCTTACCAGCCGTAAAACGACTGGCCTGGAAACACCAAGCCGCGTGAACCCGGCTCAAATGGCCCGCATCACCCCGCTAACAGGTACGGAAGAGACTGCCATACGTTACGGTGTGATTGGCGCACTACACTAGAGCCAACCCGCCAGGAGGCCGAATATGCACAGGCAGGCGATTTCCCGAAGAGGTTTTCTCAAGAGTTCAGCAGCGTTCGGAGCGGCTTGGGCGGCGCCCTGGGGAGCCCTGGCGAACGAACCCGGTTTCAGCGGAATCTTTCCGATCCTCCAGACACCCTACACCGAAGCCGGCAAACTCGATTTTCAAACGCTCGCGCGGGAGGCCAAGTTTCTCGACCGCACGAAGGTTCATGGGATCGTCTGGCCGCAGCGGGCCAGCCAGTATCAATACCTGACTGTCGCGGAACGCCTCGAAGGGATGGAGGTTCTCGTGGCCGCCAACAAAGCTCCGCGGCCGAAGCTTGTCCTCGGCGTTCAGGGAGCGGACACGGCGACAGCGGTCCGCTACGCCAAGCACGCCCAAAGACTGCAGCCCGACGCCATCGTCGCTTTGCCGACCCGCGATCAAGGCGAGTTCGACCTCGGCGAAGTGGCGGACTACTACGCCGCCATCGGCGAAGCCTGCGACCTGCCGATGTTCGTGCAGACAACCGGCAACATGAGCGTGGAGTTCGTCCTCAAGATGGCCAAACGAATCCCGACTCTGCGGTTCGTCAAGGACGAAGCCGGCCACACGATTTCACGAATCAGCGAATTTCGCGACAAGGGCGGCGCCCAAGGCCCGGCGGTTTTCACCGGAGGCCACGGACGCACGTTGATCGACGAGATGATGCGGGGAGTGGCCGGGAACATGCCGGCGTCGGGCTGGGTTGATCTCTATGTCCGGGTGTGGAATCTGTGGCGGGCCGGTCGCCGGGCCGAGGCTCTGGACATCTTCTCGAAGATCATGCTTTTCGTCACTCAGGCGACGGCCCACGGATTCCAGTCACTTAGCTACGTGCTGTATTTACGCGGGGTTTTTCCGAACTACCGGATCCGGGGAGCCGACCAGCGCCGATTGGACGAGCCGGCGAAGGAAGCGTTTCGCGAGACCTACGAATTCGTGAAGCCGTACTTTGTTGCCACGGGGAACCGGTCGCGGTAGAGATACCGGTCGCCCGATACAGATCCTGGCTGAGCCGCAACCCAACCAGAGGGATCGGCCTCTTCACGGCCCGGTCTCGGACCCGCCGTCAAAACTGAGGCTGTCCCGGTTCCCCCCCCGCCCACAAGATGAGCACCTATTCAACCAGAATTCAAGGTCCATCAAAAAGTAATGCCAATCAGAACCTCGACTTGATTCTGATTCGAGTTCGCAAGGCCGGATGCGAAGCTTCGTTGCAGCCAGCGAGTGAACCGCGCTTCAATCTCCAGTTTGACCCCGACATCGTCCACTAAATGTAGACCAATTCCAATGGCCGCCCCCCCCCCGGTCTCGTTCGCTGGTACCGGAACTACGTCGGTGACCTCACTCGTACCCAGCGCCAGATCCTCTTCGTCAATCGTTGCTAGAGTGCCTGCGAGTGACGTAACTTTCCGCAGGGCAAATCCTCCCGTGAGATAGGGGCGAGGCCCTCCTCCAGGATCGTTCAGATAATACCTCAGCAGGACCGGAAAATCCCAATAGCGGGCTTGCGTCTGTTCGAACCGCGAGGTTATGAATTGAACCGTTTCAAGGTTCGGCGCATCCAGCTCGGTCGTAACGCTTGTTTCAAACTCGACGGTTCTTGTCACAAATTCCAAGTTGACTCCGATCCTTGGAGTGAAATTGAATTGGAAGGTGGGTCCCCACGCAAACCGCGTTGTCGGGGCCGACGCACTCGCCGTTATGATCGTCACTGACTCCAAAAACCCTGTAAAGGGATCGATGTTGTCACCTGAATTATGCACTGCGGGGTGCACCGGAGGAGGGCTGAGCCGCCAGGGGCCATTTGGGGGACCCCCGAAAACATGGGGTAATAAGGTAGGCTGGCAAAGATTTCAGCTTCGCCAGTCAACCCCAAGGAGGTCACCCAAATGGTTACCAAGCGAAAACAGCATAGCTCCCGAAGGCCCGTCAAACAAGGCCGGGGCGCGAGGGCCCCGCGGCCCAATAAAATCGGGGCTGCCACGCCTTATCACTTCCGCGGCAAGAATCTGACTCCCTACGGCGGCTTGCTGCCCGTCGCCACCCTGCTCGAAAAACTCGGCTTCCAGGCGCTGCTGGAAGAAACCATCACGAACAAACGAATCACCCGTGTGATGAGCCTCTACCAGTTTGTGCTGGCCCTCGTGCTGGGCCTCTATGTCGGCTTTGCGCGGCTGAACCAACTCCGCTTCATCGCCCGCGACCCCATCTTGACCGGCATCTTGCAAGTGACGCGTCTGCCGCCGCAGTCCACGCTGTGGCGCTTTCTGGCCTCGCTGCACCTCAACGTGGCGAAGCAGATCCTTTCCATTCAGCGCCAGCTGCGGGAACGAGTCTGGGCCGCGGCCCAGGTGAAATTGGAGACGGTGACGCTGGACACCGACACCACCGTGCACACGCTCTACGGCCGCCAGATGGGCGGGCGCAAGAGTTACAACCCCAAGAACAAGGGCAAGCGCAGCTACCAGCCGATACTGACTTTCCTGGCCGAGACGCGCGAATACCTGATGGGCGGGTTGCGCAACGGCGACCGGCCCACGGGCCGGCAGATCGCCGCCCACCTCGAGAGCGCCTTTCGGGCTTTGCCGCACGGCGTGAAGAAAATCCTGGCGCGGGCCGATTCCGGGTTTTATTGCTGGGAGGCGGTGGAGGCCTATGAAAAGGCGGCTTGTCAGTTCGTCATCGTGGCGCGCAAGACCAGGCGGCTGGTCGAGCAGTTGCAGCAAGCGGCCTGGAAGCCCTCGCCCCACAGCGATGCGGATGCGGAATGCGAATTCCTCTACCAGCCGCAGGGCTGGGCGCGGGCCTGTCGTTTCCTGGCGCTGCGTTACGAAAACGAACCCGCGGCCGGCGCGGCCGAGCAATACCAGCTGTTTGCCACCAGCGCTTACACCTACCGCGTGTTTGTCACCAACCTGGCCGAACCGATCGCGGCGGTGGTGTGGTTTTACAATCAGCGCGCCGCAGCCGAGAACCTCATCAAGGAGGCCAACAACGACGCCGGGCTGGCGGCCCATCCCTCGCGCCGCTTTGACATGAACCGCAATCACTTTCAGCTGGCCATGCTGGCCTACAACCTCAACTGCTGGCTGCTGCTGTTCAACCGCGAAGCCCAAGCCAGCGTGGAGACACTGCGGCACACCACCCTGGCGACGGCGCGGCTGCGCTTTCTGTTCGTGGCGGCCAAGATCTGGCGGCACGCCGGCAGAACGGGTGTCAGCTACAGCGATCATTATGAGGAAAAGGGCCTGTTTGAACGGCTGATGCGGCGGCTGCGGGCGATGGGGCCACCGGGATCGAGCTTCGCGCCGGTGGTGGAGGGTGCGCTGAGTTGAGGGGCGCTCCATGCATAAAATTTCATGCACTCGCCGCAACGTACTGGGAACACGCCGCTTGCCCGCCCGCTTTTGCCCGCCGGGATTGGCAGGCGGCTCAAACAGGGAGGGAAACAGAGGAAAAGACGACTTGCTAAATCACTGAGTTGACACGACTGCCGCTACCGCCACAACTCCATCGGCGATGGCTACGCCGAATCTGTGCATAATTCAGGTGTCAACGAACTCCGTGCCGCTCCCACCCCTTATCGTGTTGGTTAGGGCAATACCCATCCTCAGGCCTGCGGCGAAGCGCTCAAAAGGCGCTCTGGTTCCTTTTTTCGGTGTCCCCTCTTGAGCAAAGCCGCCCGACAACGAGCAGGCCAATATGACTATTGTTAGACGTCCGACAGCGGCTAGCGAACGGGCAGTTGTTTTGCGGTGCTGAGAGGGGTTGTGTTTTGTCGTCATTTGGTGTTCAAAGGGATAACTCGCAGAGAGGCCAAGCAAACAAAGGATAGATTAGAGACGCCTCTTCAAATCCAGAAGCTACAGGGATGTTGTTAAACATTTGCAAAAATCGATTTACAATTTATTAACAACCGGGGCTAGCAGCCCGTGGCAGAAGTGTGCGCGGGCGAAAATGGGGGGCTGCCACCGATTTCCGTTCGCCGAACTGGCTTGTTTTCAACACCAGTGCGTGTGGAAATCGGCTGGCTGTACCCTTTTTTCGCGTAGCCGGACTTGCACCACGAGCTGCTAGAGGGAAAATTGTCCTTTGGACCACTACTGTCCAAATTGGCCGAATCCGGGGTCTGGCACTATTGAAAGCACGGGACATAACTGCTCCGTCGCGCTCCTTCTGAAAACCAGGTTGGCCGTTGAGAAACCCCTCGCAGATCGCGGCCGGAGTATTTCCTCAACGACGGCCGGTAGACGATCGCCCGGCCGCGATCGTCTTGGGCAAGACTTTTTCCATTCCGGATATGGACGGACCCGGCTGAGGAATCCACGTTAGGCCAATCGTATGCCCGCAGTCACCGGACGTCGTAAAGAGGGGGTTAAGCACATCGAACCGGTATAATTGCCGTGATGCGACGTCGCGCGGCCTTTTCGCTGTTTCTCTTGATCTCCGTCCTCTCGGCTTCCACCACGGCTTGCACGCCGGCGCCCGAGGGTGCGAATTATTGGATACAGGTCCAGCGGGAATGGGAGTCCAGAGATTACCTCGACACCCTGAACTATTTGAATGACGTTCTGCGCACGGAAAACACGTTCAACGGACGCGCCGCCGCGCTGAAGGTAACCATTCTGGGCGGCATGGCCCGGGCCGCGCTGGAGATCGAGGATGCCTGCGCCAGCGGTATCCACCTCGTGGCGCAGTGGAAAACCAAGCCCTATAAGAACTGCATCGACCAGTTCCGCTTCCAGGCGCGCAGCCGGACACTCGGCCTGATGGACGCTTTGGGCGAGTTCGATAAGGTCGCCGCGGACGCTGATGCCGTATCACTCGATTTTTCACTTCCCCGAGCGAGCGCCACTCCCTCGTCCATGGTTGGGCGGACCCGCGTCGGCGCCATGCCTGTCGAGAAGGTTTTCGAGCCCGCCGTCGAGCGGGTCGTTGATCGGCAGCTTGTTCTTCAGGTGCAAGACCTCGTCGGGGCCGCTGAGTTCTCGGCGGCGGTCGGGATGTTCGAGTCTCCTCCTGTCACCGTTTCGAAAGCTACATTCCTTGTTGGAGTCGCCAAAACGCTGCTTATCGCCGCCGCCATCTTTGAGAAAGACCGGCTCGACGATGAACCGAAACGAACGGCTGTTTTGAAGCGAGCTCGCGAAGCCCTGAAGCCTGCCCTGGAAGGGGACGACGCCCAGGCGAAGTCGGCAGCGAAGGCGCTGGCAAAACAGATTCAGAAGGCGTTGCGCGGGTAGATTCAGAACCGCGTTCAGAGCCCTGACCGCAAGGGAGGGGTCAAATCCGGAAGGCGCTGTGCATGCAAGCAGAAGATGCAGAGCGGAACGGACCCTTCGACCCCTCGACCCCTCACTTGCGTTCGGGGCTCTGAATCTGCGTTTGGGTTGCAGTAAAGATGTTCGGTGATGTGTAGACGGATGCGCTGGTCTCTTCTCGTTCCGCTTCTCGCCGCGGCGGCATGGCTAGCCGCCCCATCAGCAAGCGCCGCTGACTGGAACCGTTTTCGCGGTCCCGGCGGCTCGGGAGTCGCCGACGGCGCGCCGGCTCCCTTGGAGTTTGGGCCTGAGAAGGCGGTTGTCTGGAAGACGCCGTTGCCGCCGGGGAAATCCTCTCCGGTGCTGGCCGGAGACCGCGTTTTCGTCACCGCTCATGAGGGCGACAAGCTTCTGACGATCGCGCTTGACCGCCGCACTGGCAAGACACTTTGGACCCAGTCTCTGCTTCGTTCGCGCGTAGACGAGCGGCACAACCTCAACGACGCGGCCGTCCCCACTCCCGTCACGGACGGCGAATCGGTCTACGTTTTTTTCGCGGATTTCGGCCTCGTGGCCTATTCGGCTGCCGGCCGGGAACTCTGGCGGCTGCCACTTGGTCCGTTCACGAGTCCGCGCGGGATGGCGTCCTCGCCGATGCTGAGTGGCGGGGTGCTCGTACTGCCGCTGGAACAAAGGGATGACGGGGCGGTTCTGGGAGTAGACGCCGCCAGCGGCCGAATCAAGTGGAAGGTTCAGCGCCCGCCCTCCTCTGGCGGATCCTACTCGACGCCGGTCGCCTACCGCAGCGCCTCCGGGGAAACTCAGGCGGTGGTCAGCAGTCCGTTTGAAGTGGCGGCCTACGACCCTCAAACGGGCGAGAAGCTGTGGTGGGTGGGTGGCATCCCGCACCAGCCGAAATCGAGCCCTTTCGTGGCCGGTGATTTGATCGTGGTCAGCGTTCAGGGCGATACGCGGCGAGACCGTTTCCCGAGCTGGGAGAAAATGCTGGGCGATTCTGACAAGGACGGCAGCGGTTTCCTAACGCCTGACGAGGCGCCGGGCGGGATGAGCGGCAACTTCGACGGCACCGATTATGACCGGGACGGGGCTTTCCGGCGGGACGACTACGACAAACTGGTCGCCGAGATCACGCCGGACAGCCAGCTAATGGTGCTGCGGCCCAGGGGAAGCGGCAACATCACCGCTCAAGCCGTGCTCTGGAACGTCACGAGGGGCGTGCCCAGGGTGACAACGCCGATTGTCTACGATGGCTTGGTTTACCTCGTGCGAACCGGAGGCATCTTTGCGGCGCTTGACCTCGAAACCGGCAGGATGGCGAAGCAGGGCCGCCTGCGGGAGGCGATTGACGAGTATTACGCGTCCCCGGTGGCGGGCAATGGCAGAATCCTGGTGGCGAGCCGCGAGGGCAAGCTGACCTGGGTGAAAGCGTCCCCTGAGTGGGAGGTGCTTCAAGTCAACGACTTGGGCGAAGAATGTTTCGCCACGCCGGCGTTAGGGCCCGATGGGATCTTTGTGAGAACAGCGGCAGCCCTCTACTTGTTTGCAGCGGATGGGCCTCCAAGCCAGGACTGACGGCGTCCCGGCGGAGCCGCACTTTGCCGCCGCAGGTGTCCACGGCCTGGCTGGCACGGCTCTGCATTGCGATTGCGTTCTGGGGCTCCCCCAGCGGGTGAAGCTGCTTTGCGCCTGGTGATTTCGCCATCCCGCGCAGTATCCACCACTGGCCCCCTGAACCGCCTGTTCAACCGGCGTATTTAGGATAATGATTTCATGAGGCAGAAAAGTAGTGCCGCGCACGTCATCACGCTGCTTCTGCTGATGAACGCCATCGCCGCGCCTATCCTCGCGGCGGATGAGCCGGACCCCAAGAAGCGGGCTTGGGAGGTCTACGAGCGTGCCAGAGAGCACGCTGGGGCCGGGCCGCTGGCCGAGCCCGTTCGTGACTACACCTTTGACCTGGTGACTCGCACCAACAACCCCAAGGAGAAAGACAAACAAATCGAGCTGACGAGCAAAGGGTTCTTTCTGGCGCCCAACTTGGTTCGCCAAGAGATCGAAGCTCCCAATGCCAAGATCATCGTGGTTTTCGACGGCGAAAAGGGCTGGCAGATGCTTCCCAACGATATGCGCTATTTGCCCGACGACGCCTCGGCGCAAATCAAGGCTGACCTGGCACGCTCCCACGTATTGCTGGCCGAGCCGCCCGCGCCGGATCAGGTGCGCTTTCTTCGCGAAGAAGAGGTCGACGGACGGATGACCGAAGTGATCGAACTCAACGACGTCGGCAATATGCCGCTGCGTCTTTTTGTCGACAAGGAAAGCGGCGACGTGATCAAGAAGATGTTCGTCGGCGACACGCCCACGGGTTTGGCTCAGGTGGAGGAGTTTTACTCTGACTTTCGAGTCGTGGGCGGTTACCGCTGGCCTTTCGTCAAGCGAGTCCTGCGGAACGGGAAATTCGCCAAGGAGAGCACAACGCTCGGCATGAAGGTCAACGTGGGATTGACCAAGGACGACATGATTCGGTAGTGGTCCGAGCCTTTCCGCTAGCTGATGGACAAACGCCAGGCTGACGCCAGCCCGCCGACAGGAAACTGATTCCTAGGGCCGTCACAACACGCCGGCGAGCGGCGTGCCTGGATCGTGGCGATCCTTGCAACCGGATGCCGAAGTTTCTTCAATGCAAGCTTTCTTGTGCTACCTTGACTAGTATGCGCCGCTGGTTGATTCTTTCCCTTTCGATTCTTTCGCTCACCGTCACGGCTTGGTCCGATGGAAGCCTCTCCAACCGCCGGGCGCCGGGCTTCTCGCTTCCGGACTTGAGCCTTCAGCAGCACGACCTCTACAAGTATCGCGGCAAGGTGGTCCTCCTGAACGTGATGAAAACGGACTGCCCCCATTGCCGGAGTTTTTCGAAGAATCTGGCCCGCGTCGAGGACAAATACGAGCCCCTGATCAAGGTCATCGACATCGTCATTCCTCCTGACAACCAGAACACCGTGCAGAGGTATCTGATCGCGAATGGCCTCAGCCAGCTTGTACTGTTTGATTGCGGACAGGTGGCCGCATCTTATTTGAAGATCACGCCCGAGAACCCCCAGTTCGACACGCCCCACTTCTTCGTGATCGATCAGCAGGGCTGGATCCAGGAAGACTACGGCTACAACGCCCTGAACAACAGCATCTTCCAGGGCGAAGGGCTGGACAAAATCATCGACAAGTATCTCGAGTAGCAGTGCCGGCAAGCAAGCACTCGACCCGAATTGCATCGCCCGGTGTTTTTCTAGGCGCTCCGCTATAACTTCGCGGTGCTTGCTCGCCATGCTCCGATTACTATGTCGAGGCGATGTCGCCAGGAATGGCGACACTACGTCGGCCCGGAGGCCGACGCGGCCCGCCAGGAGGCGCGCGCCACGCCGGGCAGCCCGCGCCTCGTTCTGCTTACTCCCCGCCCGAGATACAATCGAGAATCCCGCCGCCGGTTGGCCAAGCTGCCCCGGCGAGCATTCCGCCAGATGGATCTCGATACCCCCATCACCTATCTCAAGGGCGTCGGCCCTCACCGCGCCAAGATGCTGGAGGCCAAGGGCGTCCTCACTGTCGAGGACTTGCTCTACTACCTGCCGTTTCGCTACGAGGACCGCGGCAACACCAAGCCCATCTCCCAACTCGCGCCCGGTGAGACCGCCACGGTGGTCGGCCGCATCTCGGCGGCGCAGCTTTTCCATTCGCGCCGCAGCTCGATGCGTATGTTCGAGGCCAGAATCACCGACGGCTCCGGCCCGCCGCTGGTCTGCAAATGGTTCCGCGGAGACTACCTGCAGTCGATCCTCGAACGCGGCCGCCAGATCGCGCTCTACGGCAAGGTTGAATGGGACGATTATGCCAAGGAAATCACGATCTTCCACCCGCAATACGAAATCCTAGACAGCGCTGACGAGGCCGAAGGCAATCTGCATCTGGCCCGGATCGTCCCGATCTATCAGGCCGCCGGCAAGGTGAATACCCGTATCCTGCGCGGACTGGTCCATCGCGCGCTGGAAGCCGTGCCCGCGGATGAGGACCCGCTGCCGGAAAGCGTCCGCCGCCGGATCGGCTTGCCCGCGCGTCCGCGGGCGCTGCTGCAGGCGCATTTTCCCGAAGCCGACGCGGACTTGCGGCTGCTCAACGCTTTTCGAATGCCGGCACAGTCCCGGCTTATTTTCGAGGAGTTCTTCTACCTCGAGTGCGGGCTCGCCCTCAAGAGACGCAAGACCCGCGGTGTCAAAGGAATCGCCTTTTCCCTCAACGACCGCGCGCGCGAAAAGATCAAGAGCATCTTGCCCTTCAAGCCGACCGCGGCGCAGAAGCGAGTACTCAAAGAGATCGCCGGCGACATGTCGCAACCCACCCCGATGAACCGGCTGCTGCAAGGCGACGTCGGCAGCGGCAAAACCATCGTCGCCATCGAAGCCGGCGTGATCGCACTGGAGAACGACTATCAAGTCGCGGTGATGGCCCCAACGGAAATCCTGGCAACCCAGCACTACCTCTACTTCAAGCAACTGCTGGAACCGGCCGGCTATGTCGTCGTCCTGCTGACAGGCTCGGCCAAGGCGCGCGACAAAAAATCTCTCAAGCGCATGGCGGCCGACGGAGTGGCGCAGGTAGTCGTTGGCACTCACGCCCTCATCTCGAAAGACGTCGAGTTCAAGAATCTCGGCCTCATCGTGGTCGATGAGCAACACCGCTTCGGAGTCATGCAGCGCTTCGAGCTGCTGCGCAAAGGCAAACACCCGGACGTGCTCGTGATGACCGCCACCCCAATACCCCGAACGCTGGCGCTGACCGTCTACGGCGATCTCGACGTATCGGTCATCGACGAATTGCCGCCGGGACGCCGTCCAATCATTACGAAAAAGGCTGGGCAGGACCAGGTAGAGAAGGTCTACAGTTTCGTCCGCAAGGAAGTGGACAAGGGACGTCAGGCCTGCGTCGTGTGCCCCACCATCGAGGAGTCGGAGGCCAAAGCCGTCAAAGCAGCACAAAAGCTTTATGAGCACCTCTCCAAGACCGTTTTCCCGGATCTCGAAGTGAGCCTGCTTCACGGCCGGCTGCCGACTGCCGAAAAACAGTCGGTGATGGAGCGATTCAGAGCCGGGGAGGTGCAAATTCTAGTCTCGACCACCGTGATCGAAGTCGGCGTGGACGTGCCGAATGCCACCGTCATGGTCATCGAGCACGCCGAAAGCTTCGGGCTATCGCAGCTTCATCAGTTGCGCGGCCGCGTCGGACGCGGCGCCGAACAAAGCTACTGCGTGCTGCTGACCGAAAAGGTGGGCGACGTCGCCCGCGAGCGCATCGAGACAATGGTTGAAACACAGGACGGCTTCAAGATTGCTGAAGCCGATCTGCGCTTGCGAGGCCCGGGAGAGTTCTTCGGCACCAAGCAGTCGGGACTGCCGGCGTTCCGAGTAGCGAACCTTATCCGCGACCGGGAATTGCTGGAAGCCGCCCGGGCTGAAGCGAACGCCTACGTTGAAAACCCGGCCAACGCCAAGGAGCTGCAGGTACTTGTGAAATACATCCGCGAAAAGTGGCAGCGGCGTTACGGGCTGGTGCAGGTGGGGTAGTCACAACTTGTCCTGCTGGGTCCGAGTCCGAAGAGACTATGATCCCTGAACCATGGTTCCTGGCCGGATCTCGTCGGTGGCGCGCAGCACCACCGTGTCGCCGGCCTCGAGGTCGCCGAAGACCTCGAGCCGGTTTCCTTCCGTCATGCCGCGGCGGACGTTGACCCATTCCGCCTTGCCATTGCGCACCCTGATCACAAAGATACGCTCGGTCGTGGATTTCACGGCGCTGGGCGGGACAAAAAGACTGTCCGCGTTTCGCCGGATCGGCCACGACACCTCGGCGTACATGCCGGGTTTGAGCCGCCCGGAGGCGTTAAAAACGTCCAACTCGACCGGCATCGTACGCGTCTCGGGGTCGACCGCGTGGGCCGGGCGCGCCACGGTTCCCGTGAAGATCTCTCCCGGATAAGCCGGCACGGTGAAGCCGACCTTGCGGCCACGCTCAATGCTCTGCGTGTAAGCCTCCGGAATGGGAGCGACCAGCCTCAGCCTATGGATCTGCTCGATCCAAAACAGAGCCATGTCGCCTTCGCCTCCAGAGCCCGCCAGCGTTCCCACGTGGGCATATCGTTCCGTGATCACCCCGTCAAAGGGAGCCGTGACCTGGAGGTATTTCTCTATCTCCTCGATGGCATGCACCGACGCCTCGATGGCCGTGACCGTGCGTTCCAGCGAGTCGCTGCGGGCGCGCTCGGCATCAACGGCCTTTTCGGCCAGCACAACGTCATTACCCGCGACAACTCCCGGTGTCTTCGCGGCTTCTCTTAGGCGTTCGTAAGTGCTTTCCGCGGCGGCCAGGCGGGCCTGGGCCTCGATGCGTTGCGCTTCGATGGCGGGGATCTTGGCACGAGCTTCGGCACGCCGAGCTTCCAGCTCGGGAGCCGTCATCGCGGCCAGCAACTGCCCCTTCTTCACCCGCGAGCCGCGGTCGACGTGGATCTCTTCCACAAAGCCCGAGACTTTGGCGTGGATATCAACCGTTTGGAAGGATCTCAACTCACCGGGAATCACCGTTGTCTTCTCGAGGGCCTTCGAGACGACGCTGGTCAGCTCGGTTCGCACGGCCTCGGTCTGCTGCGCAAGCAACGGAAGCATAGGCAGGGAAGCGATCAGGAAAAGGGTTTTCGATAGGTAGCGCATCGTAGGTGCTCTCTTAGGCGGGCGGTGGTCTCTTACGCAGGCATGGAACCGTCTTGGGGTGTACCGGCAAAGTGGGTACTCAACGGATCTTCCGGGTCGATCGAAGCGGACCCCGTGGAAGCTCTTCGCTGGAGGATGGCGAAAACCGAGGGAATCACAATCAGCGCGGTCAATGTCGAAGCGACCAGGCCGCCGATGACGGCGATTCCGAGCGGAGCGGTCTGCGCGGCTCCCAGCGCCAGCGGAGTCATGCCCGCGATCATCACCACGCTCGTCATCAGAATGGGCCTCATCCGCGAGCGGGCCGCCTCCACCGCCGCTTCCACCGAACTCATTCCGCCGACCCGATATTTCTCGGCGAACGTACACAACAGGATGGAGTCGGCCACCGAGACGCCGATGGCCATGATCGCGCCCATGAAGGATTGGATATTCAGCGTGGTCCCGGTGAGCATCAAAGCAACGGAGACGCCCGCCAGCACGGAAGGGATCGCCATGGTGACAACCAGTGCGACGCGAAGAGACTGGAAGTAAGCCGCCAGCAAAAGGAAAACGGCGATAATCGACAAGCCGAGCCCCAGCTCCAGACTGGAGACCATCAACTCCATCGGGGCGATCTGTCCGCGGACATTCACGCTGACGCCGCGCGGAGGCTCGGGCAGACTCGCCAGCACCGACCGAACTTTCCCAGCCGCGGCGCCCAGATCCTCGCCGACGACGTTCGCCGTAATCGTTACCATGCGTTGCATGTTGTAGCGGTGATACTCGCCGACAGCTTCCCCGAACGTTACGTCGGCCACATCGCCCACCAGCGTCGGCCCCGCCTTAGCCGTTCGAACCGGAATGTTCTCGACGTCCTCGAGCGAAGAGATCATCGACTGCGGAATCTCGACCTGGATCTGATAGGCGATACCCGAATTCGGGTCCGCCCAATACACGGGAGTCGTGAACCGGCTCGACCAGGTTGCCGGAGCCAGCGCTTTGCCTACTTCTTCCATCGTCACGTTGAGTTGCGCCGCGCGCTCACGATCGACGTTGATTTCGACCGAGGGATATTCGAGCAACTCCCCGAGCTGCACGTCGCGCAGAGATTCGATCTTCCGCAGCTCATCGACGGCCTGCCGCGCCCAAACTTTGTTTTGATCCAGATTCGGGCTGGCGATGGCAATCTCGATCGGAGTCGGCGCGCCGAAGCTCATCACCTGGGAGACCAAGTCCGGCGCTTCAAACGTTACATCGGTTCCGGGAGCGATCTCAGGCAGGCGGCGCCGAAGCTGCTCTTCGACATCGCCGGTAGAGACGCCGGCTTCGCTTTTGAGCGCGATGCGCACGACCGCCTCGTGCGGGCCCCCGGTCCACAGCACAATGAGATTGACTGGGAAACTTGACGGCTGTACTCCTATGAAAGCGATCGAAGTTTCAATATTCCCCTCACCTGCCGCTTCTTCCACCGCCCGCAGAATGTCCTGCACGATGAGTTCGGTGCGTTCGACGCGAGTCCCCGAGGGCGCCCGCACTCGCATCTGAATGAGCCCCGTATCCGCCCTGGGGAAGATGTCAGTCCCCAGTCCGCCGCCCACGACGTAGAGGACCCCTCCGGCGCCGAGAATATAGAGCGCGAGAATCGGCCAGCGCAGCCGAATGAGCCCCCGCGAGAAGCCGCCGAAACCGTCCTGGATCGACATGAACCAGGTGCGCTTATCGCGGTCCGAAGAATGCTTCGCGCCGCTATTGAGCCAGGTTTCCATGATCGGCACGAACGTACTCGCCAGGAAGTAGGAAGATATCATCGCGAACCCAACGGCCAGGGCCAGCGGCACGAAAAGCGCCCGCGCCACGCCTTCCATGAAGAACGACGGAGCGAAGACCGAGACCACGCACAGCATCGCCAGCAGGCGGGGAATGACAACCTCGCGGCTGGCCTCGAGAACCGCGCGGGCGACCGCCTTGCCTTTCCCCAGATGAGTATGGATGTTCTCGATCGCGATGATCGATTCGTCCACCAAGATCCCGATCGCGAGCGTCAGCCCGCCCAGCGTCATCAGATTGATGGACTGCCCCGCGGCCCACAATGCGACCGTCGCCGAAAGCAGAGCAAGAGGAATCGTCAGCACGACGACGATGGCGCTCCGAAAACTGCCCAGCGTAAGCAGGATGATCAGGCCGGTCAACAGCGCCCCGAGCAAGCCTTCCGTCGTCAGCGATTCAATCGCCCTCGTCACGTAGAACGACTGATCGAATTCGAAGGTGACCTTGATGTCCTCTGGAATCGCGGCGCGGAAAGTCGGCAACGCTTCCTTGACGCGCCGGACGACGGCAAGCGTGGATGCGTCGGCCCGTTTGGTGGCGGCGATGTAGACGGCCCGCTTACCGTTGACCAGGGCGTAGCTGGTAAGAATGTCCGCCGCATCTTCGGCATAGCCGACGTCGCGCAGATAGACGGTGGGTCCGGGTCCGCTACGAATGGGAACATCATCCAGCTCGGAAGCCTGACCGACCGTTGAATTGAGAGGCGCCAGATAGTTCGTGTCGCCGATCCGCACACTGCCAGACGGCGAAATCGTGTTCGTTTTCGCAATGGCCTCGACCACTTCGTCGGGCGACATGTTGTAGGCGCGCAGCCGCTCAGGGTTGACGCGCACGACCAGGCTGCGCGCGCTGCCGCCGAATGGGGGCGGGGCGGACACCCCCGGCAGCCGCGAGAACATCGGCCGAATGCGGAACAAGGCCAGGTCCGCAATCTCATCAACGCTGCGCGTCTCGCTGGAAAAGACCAGATACCCGACCGGGACGCTGCCCGCGTCAAAGCGCATGATGAAAGGCGGGACGGTGCCCGGAGGCATGAACGAGCGCGAGCGGTTGACTTGGGCGACAGTCTCGGCCATCGCCTGCGCCATGTCCGTGCCTTCGTGGAAGTGCAGCGCCATCAACGCCGAGCCTTGTACCGAGCGTGACTCCACGTAGTCGATTCCGCGGATGTAAAGGAAGTGATACTCGTAGTACCTGAATTATGCACTGCGGCGTGGACCTGAGGAGGGCTGAGCCGCAAGGGACCATTGGGAACCCCCGAAAACATGGGGTAAAAAGGTAGGCTGGCAAAGATCCCAGCTTCGCCAGCCAACCCCAAGGAGGTCACCCACATGGTTACCAGACGAAAACAGCATAGCTCCCAAAGGCCCGTCCAACAAGGCCCAGCCGTGACGGCCTCGCGACCCAATAAAATCGGGGCTTCGACGCCTTACCACTTCCGCGGCAAGAAGCCGACTCCCTACGGCGGCTTTCTGCCGGTGGTCGGGAGGGCGCTGATCTGAGAGCCTGGCTATGCGCTATGCATAAAATTTTATGCACTAGCCGTAACGCACTGGAAACACGTCACTTCCGAGCGAGGTTTTGACGACGCGGAATCTGGGCGGGAAGGGAAACCGGGGACGGAGAAGCCAAAAGACCAGTTGCCGAGCTACCACCTCACGACGACCGCCAACCCGCTACGAACGCAGCCACACTCGCAAAGTGAATCTGTGCATAATTCAGGTAGTAGTTGACGAGGTAGCCTTCCATCTGGGCCGGGTCCATGCCGCCATAGGGTTGGGCTACGTAGACGACCGGCGTCCCCAGGGTTGGGAAAATGTCGGCCTTCATCCGCCGCATGGCGAGAATCGAGGCCAGGGCAATCCCGAGGATGACCATCAGGATCGTAATCGGGCGCCGCATCGCGGCATGGATCAACCACACGGGACTTCTTCTCCTGCCATTGCGTTTAGCGGCTGCTAAGAGTTAGCAGCTCCTCCATCTCGCCCTGGGCGGCGGCCAGCGAGAAAAGCGCGCGCCAGACGCCGAGACGTGCCAGCGCGTTCCCCACCTCGGCCCGCCTTAGCAAACCCTGCGCCTCGGCGACTTCCACCACCGTGCCGAGCCCGGCACGGTAGCGAGCTTGCGCTTGGGTTTCCAGCGTGCTAGCCGCGTCCAATTCGATCGGCGTGTTCTGGGCCACGCGGCGGGCGGCGTCGATCGCAATGCGCGCCCGCGCGACTTGCCCTTTCAGCTCTTGCACGACACGATCCTTGCTTGCCTCCTCGCTTTCCTTGCGATGAGTCTCGATTCGCCGCCTTACCCGGTTCTGTTTGTAGTCGAGAATGTTCAAGCTAATGTTGAAGCCGACGGCCCAATTGGCCTCCGAGGGTGCAAGACCGTGAGCTCCGCCCCCAAACGTTCCATCCAGGCTCGCGCCCGTGCCTCGTCCGTAGAGAGCGGACTGCACTTCCAATTTTGGGCGCCATTCCTTGTCGAGCGCGCTCCGCTTGGCCTCGGCGACCGCGATTTCCGCTTCTTGTGCTTGGGCCAGCGGGTGAACTTGCACGCTGTTCGATCCGGCGGCTTTCGCGGGAGGCTCGCCCGCCAGTCCGGCGGCGCGAACTTCCACGGTCCTGCCCGCCAGCCCCATCCACTCGGCCAAAGTCGCCCGTGCGGTTTCGGCCTGCTCCTCCGCCCGAATCAGGTCCGTCTGGGCGCGGGCCAGCTCCGCGCGAGCCCGCGAGTCGTCCGCCCCGGGGCGCAGCTCGTTCTTGACCAGCACGGCGACGGAATCCAAAAAAACCTGCATACGCTCAACCGTCGCTTCGGCCGCTGCGACAGCCTGCTGGTTGGCAACCGCGCTCAGATAGGCGTCCACGACGGCGAGAGACACCTGGTATTCAGTAACCGCTTGCCCGGCTCGGGCGCGGTCCTTCCTTGCTTCGGCAAGCTGGACGTTCGCTTTACGCAAACCGAAATCGACCGGCTCCCAAGACAACAGCGCTCCCGCCGCGCTCCCGAACGTGCTCGTGTAGGTCGATTCGTCTTGTACCGGACCTGAAATCGCCGGAATCACCCCGTTCGGCAGGATCAGCCCGAAGACGTTGTTCCGAGTGGCTCGGTTGAAGCCCAAAAGAAGGTCCGCGCGCGGCAGATAGGCGGTGCGAGCCAGCTCGATTCCGCCGCCGGCGGCAGCGACCTCGGCCAGCGAGGCGCGAATCGCGGGATAGTTCTTGGCAGCAAACGCGGCGGCCTCTTCGAGTGTCACCGCTTCGCCCGGCGGAGGCGAAACGCGCTCTTGGCCCAGCGAGCCGGCCACCAGCAAGGCGCCCCAGAGCACCGTCTTTACAAGGGTCTTATACATTTGGGTTGTGCGAGCCGCCGCCCAGTCAGGCCGGCTGCCGCTTCTCCTCCTCACGCCTCTGACGTTTCCTGAGAGCTTCGGCAATCTCACGCGAGGTCAGTGTTTCGCTGATCAGCTCCTTCAGTTGCCCCTTCCTCTCCCGAAGATGTTTGCGGCCTTCGCGCGTGATCCGGTAGTACTTGCGCAGCTTGCCGCCGACGATTTTTTCATTTCGCGTGAGGTAGCCGTTTCTCTCGAGACGATGAAACTTCGGGTAGAGCTGGCTGGCGCTCAGCAAGTATCCGTGTTCGGCCAGCTCCTCGATCATCCAAAGCCCGTACAGCGACCCTTCGGAGGCGTGGTGCAGGATGTGAAGTTCCACGAAGTCAAAGCGGGGTTTGTTGCTGCGCATCGCTGTTTACCAGGTTGCCCCCGAATTTTTGACTGGGAGAGCCGTGATCAGGGCTGTTGTGCCGGAAGGAGATCACGCGTGTGAGAGAACCAGAGCAGATACTATCTGAAATCGATATCGATTTACGATAACAGTTTGGCAGTCTACCAAGTGATGGACCGCCGGGGCAACCCCTGGGCCATTGCCGACACTGCGGAGCTGTCAAGTTTGCTGAGCCTGGCGGGATCCGTTCAGAGTTTGCCGCCGCGACGTGGCGCGCGCATTCTTGCGTGCCGTGCCGCCACTCCTGGCGACATCCTGCGTTGAGCACGGCGAGCAAGCCCGGGGCCGGGATGAACACCAGCACAGCCCGCCTGCCCGAACGAAATTTTGAATTCCTTTGTGGGCCGCCGCTACTGCTGGACCGGCAGTTCCGTCAACGACTCGTAGTCGGTGACAACGAGATTGTCGGCTCGCTGGCCGCCGATCTGGTCCGGGTTGTCTTCGGCTCCGAAGGCGATACCGGCGGCGCCTTCGTTGACTCCGACCGCGGGCGGCCTCTCCCAAACCGCCGGGATCGGCACGCTGATGACCCGCGTGTCGTCCTGGTCGAAGACCTGCAAGACACCGTCCAGCGCCACCCACAACCGGTCTCGGCGCATGGAGACTTCCAGCCTATGCATCACGGTGTTGTCGAAAGCGGCGGGGACGCGGCTGGCGGCCACGGTGGCTTCCGGATTCAGCAGCTTGAGCTTGATCTGACCCGTGCTATGCAGTTGCACCCAATAGCCCGCCGACGTCCCGCCGAAGATCGATGAGCCCGGCGTCGCCGACCTGGTGCGGAAGTAGGGCCCCGCCTGCGTGATATTTCCGCCGTTGTCGCCGGGCACGAGCAGGTCCACGCGGATGTTGACATCCTGTCCGATGTCTTCTCCCTCGCCGCCGAGGCAGAACTGTTCATCGTCGCTAAACTGCACGCCGGCGTAGTTCATCCCAGGGTTCTCTAAAGCGCCCGATACCAGACGGGCGCCGAGCGGCCTCCCGCGCGAGATAAAAAGCGGCAGGTAGCCGTGGCGGCCCCCGCCGCCGAAGGCGTTGTCGGCCGGGGCCGGGCTGCAGTTGGCGTCGGGGCGATCAAAACTATCGGAGAACTGAATGTGCACGCCCTCGACGCCGTTACCGCTGACGGCGACCTCGACGGCCGGTTGCGCGGGGTCGTTGCTGGAAAACGTTAGAGTGCCGGAATGGCTGCCCAGCGACGACGGAGTGAAGTGGACCTTGACGTTCTGTTTCCCGCCCACCGGAACGGTAAACGGCGTCTCGGGAGCCGCCGCGCGGAACTGCGGGTTGGAGCTGGTGATGGATTCGACCGTCAGCGGTCCGCCGCCGCCATTCGTGACGATCAGTGTCAACTCGTTCGTGCGGCCCACGCTGACGCCGCCGTAGCTGACGGAGTTCGAATTCAGGGTGATGCTTGGAGAACCTCCACCTCCGCCGGCGCCTTCTCCGGTCAGGGAAATGTTCACAATCGGCGACGCCGTATCGCTGCTGCTCACGCTCAGCGTGGCGTTGTGCACGCCGACCGAGCCGGGCTGAAAACGCACGCTGACGGTCAGATCCGTGCCCGCCCCCAGCGTAAAGGGGGTCCCGGACGGGCTCCCGGCGAATACCGTGCTGAATTGCGGATCACTGCTCGTGATCGCGTTCACCGTCAAATCGGCGCCGCCGGTATTGCCGAGAGTGAGGGAGAGATTCGCGCTTTGGCCCAGACTCACGGAGCCGAAAGCGAGGCTGGCGGTGCTGACCGAGAGGCTTCCGGCCGAGGAGCCGCCGACCCCGTTTCCAACGACTGGGATCGTGACCGTGGGGTTGGCTGGATCGTCGCTTCCGATCAACACAGCGGCCGTCACCCGGCCAGCATTTTCCAATCCAAGGATGAGCCTGAAATCGGTCCGGGCGGAAAAGGGCAGGCTGCAGGGTGAGGATCTCCTTTCTGAGAGGATCGAGGGCTTCGAGAGGGGAGGGGGGCAAGGGGGAGGGGGAAGCTGTGCACACTCTTGCCGCGACCACGAAGATTTCTTGGAGCTTCCCCTTCCCCCTCCCCTCAACGTCGAGTCCGGGGCCGTCAGGCCCCGCTGAGGGCAGTGCTGTTGCCAGCAGCGCGGCAGCTCTAGCGCCGCACGCGGCAGGCGTCCAGCAGTTTTCTTTTGCGTTGCTGCATCCGTAGCGCGCACTCGGTGTCGCTCATCCGCAGCGCCTGTTGCTCGAGTCTGGCCGCGCTGACGCCTTCCTTCAGGCAGCTCTCCCAATCGTTGAGCGAGAGCAGTTTTTCGTACGGCGTGCGATAGTCGTTGAGCCGGTAACGGCGGCGGCGCTTGCCGTTGTCGCTCAGCTCGATGGTGGCGAATCCGCAGGGACGGTGATAGTTCAAATAGGGGTTGAAATCGGCCGTGTAAAAGCGCTGCACCTGGCCGGCATGACGGGCAGCGATCGGTTCGTGTCCGATGTGCTTGCGTACCACCGCGCCGTTTTTGCCTTCCACCAAAGCGTTGTCGGTGGTGCGATTGGCCCGCGACTTGGTGAACTCCGGGACCAGTAATTTGTTCAACAGTTGCTGCACCTTGTAGTTGAGAAACTCCGAGCCGTTGTCGGAATGAAAGCCCCGGATACGGAAGGGGAATTGATGCAGTATCGCCTCTAAAACTGGCAATAAATGAGCCTCGGAGATGGTTTCGCAGCAGCCCACCACCTGCCATTGCGTGACCGTGTCGACGGCGTTGATGTGGTAGATCCCCTTGCGGGAGCCGGTGTCGCCCTGGTGCACCGTGTCGACCCGCAAGTGGCCGGGCTGGCCGCGCGGCTGGGGCTTGCGGCGCTCGCCGATGCTCACCGCCGAGGCGCGCGTCTTGGTGTGATGGACATGGTGTTCGCGATAGGCCCGGGTGCGCCGCAAGTTGTAGATATGAGAGGCCGAGATCGAGGCCAGTCGTTCGTATTCGGCCTGGCGATGGACCTTGAATTCGCGCTGCAGGATGCGGCGCACGGCCGGAGCCGAGAGGCCTTCGTGAGCGGCATCGGTCTCGGCCAGCAGCTGGATATCGGCGGGCGTATAACGGTGTGGGAAGCGGTGGCGCCGCGAGGCTCGCGGCTCGATGACGCCGCGCTCGCGCCAGCGGGCGATCAAACGGGTGATTTGCGCTTTGCGGAGTCCGCTGATCTTGACGAGATAGCGGCGCACGATTCCTTTGTCCTTTTTCGACAGCTCCAGGTACTTTTGGGCGCGCAAGGCGCCCTCGAGAAGGCCATAAATCTGCTTGCGGCCGGCGCCGGCGAAGCTGAGATTGCTGCTGGCGTCGAGAAACTCCCGCATCTCGGCCAGGGTGAGACGTTCGGCATGCTGCATGGTGACTTGCATTCACCCGCATTGTGCCCTGACCCGGCTTGTTCATCTTCAGGCTCATCTTGTGTTGGACAACACTCTTTTGCTACCTGACGCCGCCGTGATCGGCGCGAAACTCTTCGAACCAATTCTGCACGACGTGGATCGTGTATTGGGGGTCTCCCAGGTTGTCGACCATCACGAAGCGCTGCCCGTCGGCCGCGACGTCGTAGGTTTGCTGCGGGAAGGCGTTCGCTAAATGGGAATCGCTAAAGAGCCGCTCCATCGCGCCGACCGAAAAAGTCGGTTTCGTATTTACGGAAACCGCGATCAGGGTGTCACCCTCGACGTAGAAGATCTCCTTGCCGTCGCGGCTCCAGCGGGGCTGGGTTCCGCCCGATTCCGAGACTTGCCACTTGCCGCCGCCAGGGGGAAACGGCCGCACGTAGACTTCGTCCCGGCCCGACTCATTCGAAACGTAAGCCACGAACCGCCCCTCCGGCGAGAAAACCGCCACGCGTTCTTCAAACGGCGTCTTCAAGAACTCCACCGGATCACTCCAGCTCCCGTCGTCTTTGCGCTCCAGGTACCAGAGGTCGCGTCCTGAATCCGGATCGCTAATGTGAAGGATGAGGAAGCGGCCATCCCGGGACCAGTCGTGAGGATTGTCTTCCTGTCCGGGCGTGTCGAAGAGTTCCTTTGCCTCGCTGCTCCCGTCCGCTGAGGTGATAAACAGGGCTCGATCTCCCCCGCGCGTGGAGTTGAAGATGATCTCGTTCGAGGTGGCCGACCACCGCGCGCTGTAGTCTTGGCCTGGAGCAAACGTGAGCCGGGTTTTGATGGGACGGCGAACATCGTGAATCCAAACGTCCCCGTTGTTGTCCTGAACCCCCAGGGCCGCGACGCGCTGACCGTCCGGAGAGATGGATGGGAGTAGAATGCGATTCTGTGGCTGGCCGATCTTGCCTGATTCGGTCCCCTGGCGATCCCGCCACAGCAGTTGCTGCTGCCCGGTGTGCAGGACTTTCAGGTAAGCCAAACTTCCATCGCGAGCCATGCTCGGGTGGGACCCGTCCTGCTGAATGGGGAAGGCTTCGGCGCCGGCCCGTAGCGTGTCCATTGAAAAAGGCAGCGCCCAAATGCCGCCGGTGCCCCGCGATCCTTGGTACAAAAGGTGACCTGTCGATGAATAAACGGGCCTGTATCCAGGTACCAGCGGGACCGGCGGTCCGGCGACGGATTGGTACAACATGACGTCAGCCGCACCCCTGTTTCCCATCGAGAAAACCAAGCTCCGTCCTCCGTTCTTAGACGGTAGAAAGTCCGGGGCCATAAAGAATTTCTGCTGTTGTTCCGGCTCGGGCTCGATGAGCTGCGCGGGTGTTCCTCCACGCGCGGGGACCTCATAAAGCCTTGCCGGGCGGCCCACGCTAAAGACGATGGACTCGCCGTCGCGGTTCCAAGAGCCGCCATAAAAACTGTTGGTCAGGTCACACAAAGTTATCACGGCGCCACCCCGGACCGAAACCTTCCGAAGTTGTCCAGAGACACCGAAACCGATGAACTCACTATCAGGCGACCAAAACGGATCGTAGGCCAGTTCAGCGCCGTCGATCGCGTGCTCTTCCCCCCGCTCGAGATCGCGCACCCACAACGGGCCGACTCCAACGCGGGTGGAGCGGACGTAGGCGATGTACCTGCCGTTCGGGGAGATCACCACGTCTTGCACGGGTTCGTTCATGTAGAAAGCGAACTTTCGCAGCGGGAGTTTCGGCGCCGCCTCGGGCCATTGCCACCACATCGCGCCGACAACACAGAGCAAGAGTACGACAGCCGCCGCGAGTCCAACGGAGACTCGCCGCCCGCGGGATTCGCGAATCTCGCTCTCTCTCGCCGCGTCTTCCGGCAAGACGCGAATATCGACGATCTTTTTGAGCTGCGTGTCTTCGGCTTTGTAGATGGCGCTGGCGTCCTTGCGATCGATGTCCTCAATCACGCGATACCTGACGAGCGGGTGCTCGGCGCCGGCATCAGCCTGCTCCACCTTGCGGCCATGCGAAGCTGAGCCATGCTCCGCCCCAGCGACCGGACGGCTCGCCCTTGAACGCAGAGCCTCCGCCTTCGCGGCCTCGATCTTCTTCAGCATCCCCTCGAGATCAACGATCAGCTCCTCGGCTTGCTGATAGCGCTGCGCCGCGTCTTTGGACAGGCACTTGGTCACTATCCACTCCAGCGGCATCGGCACGCCGGTGCGCAGGGCCGTCATCGGCTCGGGCTCTTCGCTGGTGATCGAGTACGTTACTGCCTGGTCATAGTGGCCCTTGAACGGCCGCTGCCCGGTGACCATCTCGTAAATCACAACGCCCAGTGACCAGACATCCGTACGGTGGTCCAGCTCCATCCCGTAGGTCTGCTCGGGAGACATGTAGGTCACCGTCCCCATGGTCTCGTCCAAACGGGTGAGCTTCGAGCGGTCGGCCAGCAGCGCCAGTCCGAAGTCCATGATGGTGACTTGGCCGTCCTCGCCGATCATCAGGTTCGCCGGCTTGATATCCCGATGAACAATCTTCTTGCCATGAGCGGCTTGCAGGCCCTTGGCCGTCTGGATGGCGAAATCGAGCGCATCCTTCAGCTTGAGCGGGCCGGCCTCGATCTTCTTCTCCAGCGGCTCGCCTTCGAGGAAGGCCATGGCAATGAAGGTCTTGCCTTCGACTTCACTGATCTCGTAGACGTGGCAGACGTTGGGGTGATTGAGCGCGGCGGCCGCTTCGGCTTCTCGCCGGAACCGCGCCTTTACTTCCTTATCACCAAGCAGGTGAGCTGCCAGGAATTTCAGAGCTACAGGACGCTTGAGGTTCGTGTCCTCGGCCTTGTAAACGATACCCATCCCGCCCCGGCCGAGTTCGGCGGTGACCTTGTAGTGAGAGATGGTTCGGTCTATCATCGACCATCCGATTGTACCGCTGGCGGATTACTGCTGCAAGCCAGGGGCGGCAGCAAAAGCAGGCGGCGAACGGGCGCGCCAGCCTGCTTTCATAACCCGTTGTGGCCAAAGGCCACGGGCTAGTCACGTAATTTTAGATTTTTATTCCCTTTATTCCCAACGTCGTCAAGCTAAGGAGTCCCGAAACACACTTGACACCGCCTGCTAAACTGCAAACAGAAACCGGAAAGGACATAGATCACCGGACCAACACGACCGTTTCCAGGCCTGGACAGTTTCGAGTTGCTCTCCGAATATTGTGGTCATCCCCCGCGGATGGCTTCGGCCCAGTAGCGACCGGCTCTCAGCCGGTCCAACGACGGGCGCACCAGTGGCGCAAGCTCTAATGAGGGCGCGTCGCCTGACGTGGCGCACGCTTTCAGCGTGCCGTGTCGCCATTCGTGGCGACATAGCGTCCGTCCAGAAAACTACGAGGAAGAAGACCATCCGCTAGCAGCCGTTTTTGCGCTCCTTTTGAGGGCGGCTGCAGAGGTTCGATCAACGGGAGCAAGAGGCGCCTCTCAAAATAAGAAGCGGCAAATGCAACGCGGGACTCAAAAAGGCGGCCACCCGATTGAAGATCCGCCATCGAGTCAAACAGAGCCGAACAATGGCGAAAAAACCCGAGTCCTCGAGAGTTCCCAAGGGGCCGTAACCGTGCCCCGCAACCGTCTCCGAAGACCCATAAATCGCCGAAACCCTGCAGTTTTCTGCAGGAAACTGCAATTCGTGCTGACAGAAAGCCGCTCCTGGGCGATGCAACGCACAGAAACAAAACGACTTATCCTCCTCGTCGGCCAGCAGAACCATTTCCAAGAGAAATGCAGGATCAAGCTCCGAAACAGCCGGAAACATGCAGTTTTCGCACGATTAGGCAAGAAAAAGGCCGCAAAACTGCAATTCCCGCAGACTTTTGCTACCTGACCGGCCGCTTGAGCTTGGTGTCTTCGGCCTTGTAGACGACGCCCATGCCGCCCTCACCGAGCTTCACGGCGACCTTGTAGTGCGAGATGGTGGTGCCGGTCATGGCGGCTTGGGCTGGATCCGTTGGGAGCCCGCGTATTGAAATTGTAGCGGGTTTAGCGTCAGCAGAGAACACAGGGTGGGCGGCATAATTGTGGAGATTCGGCTAACGTCTTCGGAGACCCTCGAACCAGGCATTGGCTTCGGCGGCTTTGCACCACATCTGCAAGCGGCCGGGCTTGAAGTACCAAAGCCAGAAATACTGCTCCCCGGCGCCCTCGCCGCGCATGAAATCGAACCCGTTACGCTCGGCCAGTTCTCCCGCGAGGGACCTTGAGATCGGCGCCCCCAGCCAGGTGTCTTCTTCTGTCGCGGTGACTTTCGAGCTTCCTTGCACCTGAAATTTGAACAGGCTGCCAGGGCGCAGAACGCGCTGAACTTCACGAATATAGTTCTCGATAATCGCTTGACTCGGGATGTGCTGAAAGACGATGAAGCTGAAGGCAAAGTCGAAACGGAGATCGCCCAGCACCTGCAAATCCGCGCCGTTGTTTTGATGCAGATGGGCGTTGGGAATGCCGCTGAGCAGCTCACGGCCCTGAGCAACCATTTCGCCGCTGACATCCACGCCGTGCACTTCGCCGAAGATGCGGGCCAGCGCGCGGGTCATGCGGCCGGCGCCGCAGCCGATCTCGAGGACCCTCATCTTGGCCGCCGGGCGGCCTAGGCGGATCTCGTCCATATCGGGCCGGATGATTTCCTCGACCGACTGCTCACCGGAGGCGTAAAACTCGGCCGGGTCCCAGTCGTCTTTCGATGAGGCAATGTAGTAAAAGGCGTTTTCGCGCGCCCGATGGTCCCAATCGGCCCGCATCTTTTGCTGGGTGGCGGGTTTCCACGCTGGCCGCTTCAAGTGCAACTTTCAAGTCCTCCCGAGATAGATAATTTTCGCATCTTCTCGGGGGCGGCGGGTTTTGGGAGCGGACCGCCCGGGCCGGATGGGCCCGTAGCGTGGGGCTCGAAGAGACCCGCGGTATTTCGCTACGATGGACTCCAAGCAATGGATTTCATCGAGGATTCGCTGGGCGTGATTCGCGTTCGCGGCTGGCAGGGCCTTCCCTGGCTGGTGCACGGCTGGACCAATCGGGCAGCCGGTGACTTTCGGCGGCTTCCGGCCGGGGATGAGTTGAACAGGCTGTTGGGAGTCACGGGAATGGAGCTGCGGATGCCGCGCCAGGTGCATTCGAATCGGTTGCACGCCGTCGGCTCGATCGAGCCGCCCGCGCGGCCCGAGGCCGATGGCATGTTAAGCGATCAGGAGGGCTCTTTGCTCGGCGTTCGCACGGCGGATTGTCTGGCCCTGCTGTTCGTCGATCGCCGGCGGCGGGCGGTTGCGGCGGTTCACGCGGGCTGGCGCGGGACGGTGCAAGGAATCGCGCCAAACGCCGTCGAGCGGATGCGCGCGGAGTTCGGCTCGGTCCCGAAGGAAATCGAAGTTGCCATCGGTCCGGGCATCGGCCCGTGCTGCTTCGAGGTCGGGGGTGAAGTCGCTGAGCAGTTCGACCCGGATGTGGTTGCCGGCCGAGAAAAATCCCGCGTTGACCTGGGCGCGGCCAATCGCCGGCAGTTGCTAGGGGCCGGAATCCCCGGGGAAAGAATCTGGAGCAGCAACTTGTGCACGCACTGCTCGCCCGAACAGTTTTTTTCGCACCGGCGCGACGGAAACAAGGCCGGCCGCATGCTGGCGGTGATCGGGGTCAGACCAACTTAACCTCGGGTTAGCCCAAGGCGGCACGGTCGAGCCATGGGAGCGCGGACTCCCGTCCGCGCCTCTGCTTCTATTTGTCGATGTCGTTGCGGGCGCTTGAACGAAAAAAGGCTTGACCCTCACGCGACGCGCTTGGCGGCGATCTACTGCTTCACCGTGATAAACGGCCCGTTTGGCGTGGAGACGCCGTCCACCGTCGCGTTCACGCCCAGATTCCCATCTTGGGCATTGGGCGGCACGCGCACGACGAACTGCTGGAGTCCGGCGCAACACGGGGCGGCGCCCGCGTAGAAAACGTCCGCGGGAGGAACCGCGATGCCGCCGATCGTGAAGGTCACTTCGTTAATCAGGGTGGCCAGACCTTGCGAGTCCGGCAGCGCCTGGGAAGGGATCTGGCCGCTTTCGAGCGCCGGGTCCGTCGGCCCGAACCCTGTTCCGAAGAAGCTGACAAACTCGTTGGGCTGTGCAGGCGTAAACGTTACGCCCGGAATCAGGCCCGGTTCACCGACGAGAGCGGGCCCGCCCCCGTGCAGCGTGGCGATCGGGTTGGCGCCGCCGAGGTTATTCACAAAGTTGAAAAACGCCGGCGGCGCTGAGGCAATCGTCACCGTCGCCACCGGGCTGCGTTGCTCGTCGTTCGTGCCGCAACCTCGGAGCACCTCCACGGCTGCCTGACCCGGTTGCAGCAAGTGCGAGGCCTGGCCGTTGATTTGTGTCGGCAGGACGGCGAATAGCGGCGACCGCTGCCCATCGATTTCGATGCAAGTGCCGGCAAGATTCGTCGCGACCTTGCCCCCGGCGTCGAGTTCCGGCTGGATAACCAAGGTTCCTTCCGGAGCGAACTCCAGCCCAAAGATGGTGAAGATTCCCAGCGGCGATACTTGCTCCACGACCGGCGTCCCGGTAGCCAGAATGATTCCACCGGAGCTGATCTCGGGGCCGAACATTTCCGGAGCCGCCGGGGTCACGACAAAAGTGACCGGAATGATCGCCGAGGTGGTTTGCTGAATGCGCGCCGCTTGCTTCGTGGCCTGTGCTTGCGACTCGGAGATGGTGATCAACCCGTGGAACGTACCCTCTTCGAGGCTCTCCGAGTTGATGGAGACCTGGATTGTTGCGGCCTCGCCAGTGGAGCTGCCCTGGTTGGGAGAAGCCGAGAGCCAGGGCTGGTCGCTCGCGATTTGATAGTTCAGCGTACCGTCGCCGGAATTACGGATATCGAAGGTCTGCGGCGGCGGGTTCATTCCTTGTTCCGCCGTGAACGTAAAGGCGGGAGTCGAAATAGAGATTTCAGGGACCGGGACGGGAGGTGCATCGAGCTCGGCTGTCAGCGTCCCCTCCACCGCCACGCCCGCCGTCCATATGACCAAGGCCACAAAGTAGGTCCCACTCTCCAAAGGGGGGTGCGATTCGGGTGTGATGGTAATCGACTCCCTGCCGCCGGGACCGGTCGAAGAGTGATGCGAGACAACTCTGCCTCGGGACAAGATGGGGTCCTCCCCCAGCCGCATGTGCAGGTCGACATCCACGCCGCCGGGCTGGGTGATCATGCTGACTTTGAGGCGCGTTGCACCTGGAGGCACGTTGACACGGTAGCCGAGGAAACCAAAAAATATGGTCGGACCCCCAACGGCCGGAAGAGAGAAATCGACAGGCACGCCCGAGAGCAGCTCTCTGGATTCCAAGAAAAGGGCGCCGACCCACTGTTGGTCGCTCATCCGCAGCGCTTGCGGATTCGCGGTTCCCGTTAGGTCGCCGAACCACGTTGACAACTCGAAGCCCTGTTGAGGCGCCGCTGTCAGCACGACCGGAGTCCCGGTGTCATAAAAGCCGTCTCCCGAGCCGGGAACCGCGTCAACATCGCCCGCGGCGGACGGGGACGCGGCGGTCGTCAGCAACTGCTGTTCCGTAAACTCCGCCGTGAAGGTCGAAGCGTCCTCGGGGACCGTGATGTTGTGAGTGATGGCGCCGCCGTCACTCCAATTCTGGAACACCCAGCGGCTCGCTCCGGAAGGGCCTGACTGGACGGCATCCTCGACCGAGATCGTGTGCGTACTGCCCGGATCCCACGGAAAGTTGATCGGTACCGGTATCGTTCTGCCGTCCACCACAATGCGGCGGCCCGGTGCGCTCGCCGTGACCGTCGTCAAGGGAAGCTGCGTGAAGACGCCTGTATAGTTGAGGCCCGCAAAAGCAACCGGGAACCGCGCCGGGTTCCCCGAAACCCCGTGGATCCCCGCCAGACTCGGTCCGAACCACCCGCCGAACGAAAACCCTTCCGCCGGGGCCGCAACGGCTTCGACCTGAGTTCGGGTTGTGTAAAAGCCATCGGAGGAAGGGGGGTTGAGGGTCACGGCGCCCCCTTCCGGAGGCAGCGCGCCCGATTCCAGCCTGAACTGCTGGATGAAGTGAGCGGTGAAAACCGTGGTGGACACAAACGGAATGACCGTGCGGCTTTGGCCGCCCGAGTCGCCCCAGCGCGCGAACAAGAATCGTTCGCTGTCATCGCCTTGGGGTGAAGGAATATTGACGGTATGGTTGCTGCCCGGCGCCCAATCGAAGCTCTGGGGCGAAGTGAATGTCATGCCGTCCACTTCGATTTGCAGCCCGGGCGGATTCGTCGAGATCGTGGTCATCGCCGGGGGTTGTCCATAGAGCCGGTTGGCGCCGTCGATGTCTCCGGCGGAGAGCCCCTCCGCTTCGCCGATGAGGATTCCCGGAGGCATGGTTTCCAGCGTCGGCCGCCCGTTCCTGGAAAACAAGAAGGCGCTGTAGTGCATGATTGAACCGTAGTCATAATGCCCTAGGTCGTCGCTCGCATCGAAGGTTCGCGCGAAATTGAAGGTGAATCTCTTGTCCATGTTTTGCGGCAATACGTTCACATGGTCATTGCGGTCGTCCCGTGTCTGCTCATGGAAAAGACCCGCGGCATGTCCAATCTCGTGGACCACCGCGGGCACGTCGCAGACGTCCTGAAGCAACAACACTTGCTCGCCACCGGCCATGCCGACAAACGACAGGCACAAACCTCCGCTTCCGCTCGACTCGAACTGAACCCAGTTCGGCTCATTTGTCCTTTCCACCAACTGGACCACCGTGTTCTCGTTCCAGTGCTGGATGGCATCGAGAACGCGCTGCGGTTCCGGCAGGCCAGCATCGATGACGTAGGGGATGACGCCGCCGGGCCAGAGGAAATCGGAGTCGCTCCTGGCAACAGCTTCTTTGGCGGCGTCCGCGCCCTTGATGAGCTGGGAGCCCGCTGGAGGCTCCAAGTCCCGCGGGGTTCCGAGAATAATATCGCCTTCAAAGACGGCCAGTCCGTTGATGACCTGGTAGGTGACCTGGTGGCCCCGGTAGACACCCGTGCGGATGTCGGGAGGTTCTGGGGTTTGTGCTCGAGCAGCTCCGATCGTGGCAGCAACAGCCAGCAGCGCAGTGGCCGCGGCGCGGTAGGTGTAGTTCACAGCAACGCCTCCATTTCTCCGGTAGCAAGGAGATATATAAGGACGTAATCAGCGTTGCTGACTTGCGCCGGGCTGTGAAGCGTAACTGGCCTTCAAATACAAACGCGATCCCTACGAATAAACGGCCGCCGACGCCACACAATATGACTCATCGGTTACTATAGCGGAAAAGCGGACCGATGGGGGCCAAAAAACTTTGCTGCCCCTCACGTGGCCGCGAAAGGGGAGCTGCCGGCCCTCAACCCCAAAGGCAGGCAACGCAGGTTCGGTTTCCATCTGACCGGCGAATGTTGCCGCCGCGACATCCAACGGCGGCACAGTGGCCCGCCCTTCCCTAGAACGTCCAGCGGACGCTTGAGTAGCCGACGTGAGCGTGGTAGTTTTGCCGCCCCTTGCCGCGCCGCACTTTGAAATACTCCGGGGCCCGCGGATTCTGCTGGACTGAGAATAGCGCTCTGAAAAGAACCTTCCGCCTCAAGCTTCCGTATATTTTCAAACCGCTCACCGCCATGCTCGCGGCCGTGCAGGAGTATACTATTTCGAGCCCCCCCCCGAAGCATCAACCCAGATGGAGGACTGTTCCTCAACATGAGTATCAAAGCAAAGACTTCTAGACGCACCTTCCTCTCCGCATCCGCATCCGCGACCCTTGGATTCACGATCGTTCCCAGCTCCGTCATTGCCAGCCCGGCCCCCAGCGACCGGCTGAACTTCGGTCACATCGGCATCGGAGGCAGAGGACGCCGCTTTCTCCGGCCGCTGGCAGGGCTCGACCAGAAAATCGTCCCTTGGGAAAACCTGGGCGGGCAGGGCGACCGCTTCCTGCGCCCCGTGCTCTCCACGGCGCTTTGCGACGTCGACTCCAGCCGTCTCGACCTGGCGGCCACGGCCGTCGGGGGCAGGCCGCGGCTCTATAAGGACTTCAGAAGGCTTCTGGAGCAGAAGGACATCGATGCCGTCGTCATCGCTTCTCCCGACCACTGGCACGCCCTGATGACGATTATGGCCTGTCAGGCGGGCAAGGACGTCTACGTTGAGAAGCCGGCGTCGAAGACGGTCGAAGAGGGCCGCGCCATGGTCACCGCGGCCGAACGCTACGGCCGCGTGGTACAAGTCGGCTCTCAGGGACGCTCGCAGGACCCCGCCTATCACGCCAACAAATACATCAGCAACGGGCAGATCGGCACCGTGCGGAAGGTCCTGTGCTGGCACTACGAAAATCCGCGCGGCGACTGGACACCCGACGCCGAGCCGCCGTCAGGACTCAACTTCGAGAACTGGATCGGGCCGGCGAGGCGCATCACCTACAACGAGACACGCACGCACGGCCGGTTCCGCTGGATGCTTGATTTCGGCGGCGGCCAGATTCGCGACCGCGGCGCCCATGTGATGAGCGTCGCGAATTGGATCATGAAGGCGGACGACAAAGGACCCGTCAGCGTCGAAACGACCGGCGAGCCGCATCACGATGGGATGTACGATTCACCCCAGCACATGACGGTGACCTACGAATTCAAGGACCCCGACTGGACGCTGGTGTGGGCGCAACCGGGCGTGCCTTCCGAAGAGATGGAAGCCCGTTACGGCGCCGTCTACTGGGGCGACACCGGCAGGCTCACCGTCACCTACGGAGACCGCCACACGACCGACACCGAGCAGAAGGCGAAGGATTACAAGATCCCGCACGGCGTCGTCGAGGTCTTTCGCAGTCCGGGGCACGGCGAGAACTTCGAGGATTGCATCAAGTCGCGCGAGAAGCCCATCATGCACATCGAGTCGGCGCACCGCGTGGCGACGCTGTGCATCCTGGGCAATATTTCTTACCGCCTGCGGCGCAAGCTCGACTGGGACTGGGTCAATGAACGAGTCAGGAACGACGAGGAAGCCAACCGCATGCTGAGCCGTCCCGGCCGGGGCCCCTGGCACCTCTAACGCCCAGTAACGACGGGGGCTCTGCCTGTCCCCAGCAAACCAGGAAAAACATCGAATCGGAGACTAAGCATGACGAGTTCTGACACAACCACTTTGCTAGCACCTGAATTATGCACTGCGGGGTGCACCGGAGGAGGGCTGAGCCGCCAGGGGCCATTTGGGGGACCCCCGAAAACATGGGGTAATAAGGTAGGCTGGCAAAGATTTCAGCTTCGCCAGTCAACCCCAAGGAGGTCACCCAAATGGTTACCAAGCGAAAACAGCATAGCTCCCGAAGGCCCGTCAAACAAGGCCGGGGCGCGAGGGCCCCGCGGCCCAATAAAATCGGGGCTGCCACGCCTTATCACTTCCGCGGCAAGAATCTGACTCCCTACGGCGGCTTGCTGCCCGTCGCCACCCTGCTCGAAAAACTCGGCTTCCAGGCGCTGCTGGAAGAAACCATCACGAACAAACGAATCACCCGTGTGATGAGCCTCTACCAGTTTGTGCTGGCCCTCGTGCTGGGCCTCTATGTCGGCTTTGCGCGGCTGAACCAACTCCGCTTCATCGCCCGCGACCCCATCTTGACCGGCATCTTGCAAGTGACGCGTCTGCCGCCGCAGTCCACGCTGTGGCGCTTTCTGGCCTCGCTGCACCTCAACGTGGCGAAGCAGATCCTTTCCATTCAGCGCCAGCTGCGGGAACGAGTCTGGGCCGCGGCCCAGGTGAAATTGGAGACGGTGACGCTGGACACCGACACCACCGTGCACACGCTCTACGGCCGCCAGATGGGCGGGCGCAAGAGTTACAACCCCAAGAACAAGGGCAAGCGCAGCTACCAGCCGATACTGACTTTCCTGGCCGAGACGCGCGAATACCTGATGGGCGGGTTGCGCAACGGCGACCGGCCCACGGGCCGGCAGATCGCCGCCCACCTCGAGAGCGCCTTTCGGGCTTTGCCGCACGGCGTGAAGAAAATCCTGGCGCGGGCCGATTCCGGGTTTTATTGCTGGGAGGCGGTGGAGGCCTATGAAAAGGCGGCTTGTCAGTTCGTCATCGTGGCGCGCAAGACCAGGCGGCTGGTCGAGCAGTTGCAGCAAGCGGCCTGGAAGCCCTCGCCCCACAGCGATGCGGATGCGGAATGCGAATTCCTCTACCAGCCGCAGGGCTGGGCGCGGGCCTGTCGTTTCCTGGCGCTGCGTTACGAAAACGAACCCGCGGCCGGCGCGGCCGAGCAATACCAGCTGTTTGCCACCAGCGCTTACACCTACCGCGTGTTTGTCACCAACCTGGCCGAACCGATCGCGGCGGTGGTGTGGTTTTACAATCAGCGCGCCGCAGCCGAGAACCTCATCAAGGAGGCCAACAACGACGCCGGGCTGGCGGCCCATCCCTCGCGCCGCTTTGACATGAACCGCAATCACTTTCAGCTGGCCATGCTGGCCTACAACCTCAACTGCTGGCTGCTGCTGTTCAACCGCGAAGCCCAAGCCAGCGTGGAGACACTGCGGCACACCACCCTGGCGACGGCGCGGCTGCGCTTTCTGTTCGTGGCGGCCAAGATCTGGCGGCACGCCGGCAGAACGGGTGTCAGCTACAGCGATCATTATGAGGAAAAGGGCCTGTTTGAACGGCTGATGCGGCGGCTGCGGGCGATGGGGCCACCGGGATCGAGCTTCGCGCCGGTGGTGGAGGGTGCGCTGAGTTGAGGGGCGCTCCATGCATAAAATTTCATGCACTCGCCGCAACGTACTGGGAACACGCCGCTTGCCCGCCCGCTTTTGCCCGCCGGGATTGGCAGGCGGCTCAAACAGGGAGGGAAACAGAGGAAAAGACGACTTGCTAAATCACTGAGTTGACACGACTGCCGCTACCGCCACAACTCCATCGGCGATGGCTACGCCGAATCTGTGCATAATTCAGGTAGCACGCTCAGCCGCGGCAGCAGCCGCACTGGCAACCGCCGCCGAAGGCCGTGCAGGCGAGAAGGAAGACAAGTTTCTCACCGACATCAAAAGCGATGACGAGGACGTCCGCTACGCCGCCTGGGACATAGCCGGTCAAATGGATCCCGAGGTCATCCCGGCCCTCAGTGAACTCCTTGCCGGGCACAAGCCCGGCGTCGGAAGGGCAGCCGCCGAAGCTCTCAACAACATCGTCCATTCGGTGGGCAAAGAGGTGAACACGGCGGGTTTTCGTGCAAACGCCGGGCGTCCAGATGATCCCGGAAAGCTTGACAAGCGCCAGCAGGTTGTGGCCAGGCTGCTCGATCTTCTTACCGGCCAGCGTGACAACATCGAGAAGGTAATGGCTCTGCGGCACCTGTCACTGATCGCCACCACGGACGATGTGTCCGCGATAGCCAAGCTGGTTCATGATCCGAATCTGCGGGAAGAGGCCGTTTTCTGTCTGGAGCGAATCCCCGGTAAGACCTCCGAAGAGGCGCTGCTGCATGCTCTTCCGGACGCCGCTGACGATTTCAAGCCCCGCATCCTGGCCGCGCTCGGCCACCGCCGCGCCGAAGAAGCGGTCAGCGCCTGCCTCGACGCCATGAAGTCGTCCGATGCCACCATAGCCATGGCGGGCATGAAGGCAGCCGGCCGCATCGGCATAGGGACGGGCGGCCAAGTGCAATTGCCCGACTACGACTCACTTTCGGACTGGCAAAAGATCGAGTACACCGACAGCTTGCTGCGCTACGCCGACGCGCAGGCCGGGCGGGGCAAACCGGAAGACGCCTTCGCCATCTACCAAGCGGCCCTCAAACGCGACGAAGGGCATTGGCAATGCGCCGCCATCATCGGCCTGGCCAAGATCGGAACCGCCGAAGCCGCCGCCGCCATCTTCCCGAAACTCAAAAGCGACGACAACACCGTCCGCATCACTGCCCAAAAGGCGTGGGTGGCCATGACCACGCAATCGGATGGATGAGGCATAATCGAGATACGTGTTGCGTGTTCGGGTCTTGACTCTTAGGGCAGTCTGGAAGCTTTCCTGTTTCATCCAGCGATAAATGGATGCTTCACTCACATTTGCTCTCTTTGCGGCTCTATCGATCGTATTCGTTAGCAAAAGAGCTTCAATGGTCTTGTTCTGTTTGGTTGTAAGTTGTTCATTTATAAGGGTTGACTTTTTTCAATGAGAGTATTTGCGAGGCTGTGAGAGGTTTTCTGCCTTTTGGGTCCCGCCGGGGCCGTGGAATGGTTGTCCTCTGCTCTAAGTTGCAACTGAGTCATTGTTGTTCTGCCGCTTTTAGGATAACAATTCGATCTTGGGATTCCTTGCGGGAGTCTTGTCTCATGCAAGATGAGCCTGAACGAGGAGTTTGTTTCTCACACAAGATGAGCCTAAAGGGTCGGGGAGTGGGCATGCTGGGGATTGACCGTCCACGTGCAAAACGCCAGCAAGTTGAACCTGCCACAGATCCAGCAGTTTCTCCACTCCAGCGAGGAGATTCGATTCAAAGGCAAAGGGCGGGCCGAGATCTACGCCTGGGTGGCGCACACGCTTGGCCAGCAAGGCTACAGCCGCCAGAACCGCGCCGCCAAAGGGCTGCTGCGGCAGTATCTGGTCAAGATGACCGGACTCAGCCGGGCGCAAATCACGCGGCTGATCCGGCACTACCGGCAGGGCGGAGAACTCCGACCCGCCCGCTACCGGCGGCATCGCTTTGCCCGCAAGTACACGCCCGCCGACGTCGAACTGCTGGCGGCGGTGGACGAGGCCCACGAAACCCTCAGCGGCCCGGCCACGCGCAAGATCCTCGAGCGGGAATACCAGCAGTACCAGCAGCGCGAATACGAGCGGCTGGCGGGGATCTCGGTGGCCCAGATCTATCGCCTGCGGCGGCGCGGCGCCTACCGCCAGCGGCGGCTGCATTTCACCAAGACCCGGCCCACGGCGGTGTCGATCGGCGAGCGGCGCCGGCCCGACCCGCAAGGCCGGCCCGGCTTTCTGCGAGTGGATACGGTGCATCAAGGGGACCGCGATGGCGTCAAGGGCGTCTACCACATCAATGCCGTGGATGAAGTCACCCAGTGGCAAGTGGTCGGCGCCACGCCCGCGATCAGTGAAGCCTGGCTGGAGCCGTTGCTGAAAGCCATGATCGAGCAGTTTCCCTTTCGTGTCCGCGGCTTCCATTCCGACAACGGCAGCGAGTTCCTCAATCGCACGGTGGAGAAGTTATTGAACAAGCTGCTGATCGAACAGACCAAGTCGCGTCCGCGGCACTCCAATGACAACGGCTTGGTGGAATCGAAAAACGGCGCGGTGATCCGCAAACACATGGGATATACGCACATCGCGGCGCCACATGCCGGGCGCATCCAGCGCTTCTACCAACAACACTTCAATCCCTATTTGAACTTCCACCGGCCCTGCGGACAGCCCGAGATCAAGACCGACGCCAAAGGCAAGCAGAAGCGGGTGTATCGTCACTACCAGACGCCTTGGGAATCTTTCGAGAAGTTGTCCGAGGCCGCCAGCTATCTCAAGCCAGGGCACACGCTTGAGGCTCTGGGCCGCATTGCCCAGGCCGAAAGCGACACGGCGGCGGCCCGCCGGATGCAACAAGCCAAGCAGAAGCTGTTTGCCAGTTTCCGGTCCGCGAACACGCCGTGCTGAACAGCAGGAAGAGGACTGTGGAAATGCCGGGCGGCGGAAAACGAGGAAAACCAAAAACCAGGTTTCCCTTCGTTTCCCACCGCCCTTGGAAATCGCTCCGCGATTCCCACATTCCCACAACCCGGACGACGATTCTCCCCTTCCCAAATCAAAACCAAAAAACCAGAAAGGAGCCCCAGCTACGCAAAAAGCCCCAACCCCCGTCTTCAGGCTCATCCTTCGATGAGAAAATGCTGCGGGCGGCGGGTAATTCTGTTGAAAACAAAGGGACTATATTTATGATTTATCCGTGACTGAGTTGGGGTGATTTGCGGTTCTGGGGTGTTTTGGGTCGACTGGCGGGTTGCGGGCGCCGACGGCGGAATTGCCGGTTTGGGATGGCCTTGAACTGTGGTTTTGCGGCGGGGAAACGGCGATTGATGGCCATCCAACCGAGACTATGAACCTCCGCCGGAGACCGATGACCGTTTTCAAGACGGCGGGCAGGGCTGCGGGGGCTTCGGACGATTCCCTGAATCCGGGCCTGCTTCCGCCAGTACCAGCTTTTCGACACGGGTCCAGACTTGGGGATCGTAGCTGATGTAGGAGTGCGCGACGCGGCCCAGCTTCTTGAACCAGTTGACGTGCGAGATGTCGATTTTGCGCTTGCTGTAGTCCATGCGGCAATCGGCGATGATAGTGGTCCGCTTGGGGTCCTCGGCGCGGATGGGGCCTTCGCCGCGAATCACGAGGCCGTTGGTCTGGTAGAAATTCGCGGCCCGGCGCACGTTGGGCGGGATCACGGCGTCGTCCCGGCCCACGCTGTCAATCTGAATGGTCAGCCGTACCGGGATGTTGCGTTCGCTGAGATCCCGCGCCAGCTTGACCGCGGCCGTGCCGCCGAAGCTCAGCCCGTAGATCACGATGCGCGCGGAAGCCCCCTCAGTGGGGTCGAGGACTCCGTCCTGGTTGTGGTCAAACGCTCGCTCGATGAGGGTGACGGCGAGGGGGCGATTGCGGTTTGCCAGAGTTTCGACGTGCAAGCCGGGAATCCGCCGCGAACGCAGCTTGAGGGCCAGCTTGCGAGGAGACCGCTCGTCATGGTCCCAGCGTTCCCGGCCGCCCAGGAATCCGATCACTAGCGTGTCGTCCGGGCCGATCGGAAGTGGCGCGCGGAAGTCTTCCCAGGTCTGGGTGTGGAGGCGGGGGACGAAGACGCCAGCCAGAGCGAGGGCCGTGGCGAGACACCGTGCCGGGAGCCGCGTCAGGTACACCGCTCCATCGTCTCACGCTCGGGTCCTAATGTAGTCCGCCGATAACACCGCAACTTATAGATTCCCCTTGTTGAAAGGGACGCCTGTTGAAAACGGGCTCACCGAGAAACTCGGGGAGGCCGGCATGGGTGTCGCTTATACCCGGATTTCCACTTTAGTTTCGGTTCTGCTAACCATCGGGTGACCTCGGACGCCTTTATTTATGCGGGTTGAAAAGCAATCAAGGCGCTGAGGAGATCAACACCCAATGGGTGAAAAAGAAAACAAGCCGTTCCAGCTAAGCTTCAACGGCTTATTGAAAGTCGATTTCCAAGGATCGCGCGTCACTTCCGATGGCGGGCTCATTCTCGTCCGCGAGCTGGACGAGCGACTCGGGCTCGGGAAGCTGATCGACGAACATCTCAGTGACCCACGGCAAGGCTCGAACAAAAAGTTCCCGTTCGCCGATCTGCTGCGGCAGTCAGTCTACTCTCGGCTGGCCGGCTACGAGGACCTCAATGACGCCGTGCGAGTATCCGCCGATCCGACCTTTCGCTTGATCGGCTCGCAGAAGAACTGGGATCGCGGCGGGGCACTGACCTCGCGACTGCAGAGCTTCGAGACGGAGATGCTGGCGAGCGAGGAGAACTTGCTGGGGCTGATGGCTGTGAACCGCGAGCTGGTGGCGCAAGCCGAGACGCAAGACGACTCCGAGCGCGTCGTTCTCGACATGGATTCGACCGAAAGCCCTGTCCACGGCCAGCAAGAGGGCAGTGCCTACAACGGCCATTTCGAGTCGGTCTGCTACCACCCGTTGTTGTTGTTCAACCAGCACGGCGATTGTCTGGCCGCCAAGCTGCGTCCCGGCAACGTGCACAGCGCTGAGGACTGGAACGAGTTGCTGCTGCCCGAGATCGAGCGCCAACAGGCTGCGGGCAAACAGGTCACCTTCCGGGGCGATGCGGCCTTTGCCAAGCCGGAGATTTATGAGTTTTCGGAGGAACGCGGAGTGCAGTACGCCATTCGCATTCCGGCCAACAAGAGCTTGGAATTAGCGATCGAAGACATCTTGTTTCGCCCGCCGGGCAGGCCGGGTCGCAAGCCCTTGGTGCGCTACAAGAGCTTCCGCTATCAGGCGCAGAGTTGGTCGAAGCCGCGACGCATTGTGGCCAAGGTCGAGCATCATCTCGGTGAGCTGTTCCCGCGGGTCGGATTTATCGTGACCAACATGAGCTTGCCAAGCCGGTCGGTAGTGCGCTTCTACAACAAGCGCGGCACGGCCGAGCAGTGGATCAAAGAAGGCAAACAGGCCACGCACTGGACGCGGCTTTCGTGCCATCGCTTCCGGGCCAACGAAGTGCGACTGCAACTGAGCGTGCTGGCCTACAACCTGGGCAACTTGTGGCGGCGGCTTGGGCTGCCGCACAGGATCAAGAGCTGGTCGCTGACGAGCTTGCAACAGCGGCTGATGAAGACCGGCGGTCGGCTGGTCAAGCACGCCCGGTATTATTGGCTGCTGCTGGCCGAGGGGCATCTGAACCGGCGGCTGTTCGCTGACATGCTGCACAGGATCTGGGCGCTGCCGCTGCCGAGCGGGTAGCGTTGACCGGGCGAGGATCAACAGTTTTCGGCTCCAAAAAAGTTTTTCAAGGAGCAGTGTCGGCCGGAGCGCCGTTCAGCCCGCTCAATCAACGTCTGTGAGCGGATGGATGAGCCCTGGCGCCTAGCGGCGGAGGTGATGTGCAGGGTTCAGCGCGGAAAGACGTGGTATTCGGGGCAGCGCGGGTGTATACTGTCGCCGTACCAGGGTCAAAATGGAAATCCTGGTTATAATGATGCGGTTAGCGGATGCCAAAACGGAGATAATACTGATTCGTTCACACTTTCCGGCAGGTTCCCCGTGCGCGCAGCCGAATTAACCATCCTCGATCAGATCATTGTCCGCAAGCGGGCGGAGCTGATGGCTCAGCAGGCGATCATCGGTGTCGAGGAACTTGAGCAGATACCGCGGCCGCCCCGCCGTCCGTTTCGCTCGGCCCTCGAAATGAAGCGCCCGGCGATCATCGCGGAAGTCAAGAAGGCCTCGCCCTCCGCCGGAGTCATCGCCAAGGACTTCGATCCGGCCACGATCGCCTCGAGCTACGAACAGGGCGGGGCCGCGGCGTTATCCGTTCTCACCGACCAGCAGTTCTTTCAAGGATCGCTGGAGCATCTCGACGAAGCACGCCGGGCGACCCGGCTGCCGGTTTTGCGAAAAGACTTTACACTGGACCGCTACCACTTGCTGGAGGCCTCGGCGGCTGGCGCCGACGCGGTTCTGCTGATTGTCGCGGCGCTCCCCGATATCGAATTGAGCGGCCTTCTGGAGCAGGCCGAGGACCTCGATTTGGAAGCGCTGGTCGAGGTTCATGACGAGGCAGAGCTGGATCGCGCGCTCGGCGTTGGCGCCAACCTGATCGGAATCAACAACCGCAATCTCAAGACACTCGAAGTATCACTCGAGACCTCGCTTCAGCTCGCCGAAAAAATACCGTCTGGCGTCCCGTGGATCAGCGAAAGCGGCATCCGCGCTCCAGAGGACATGAAGCTGCTGATGGATGCCGGCTGCCGGGCTTTCTTGATCGGCGAGAGTCTGATGAAACAGCAAGACCCGGGCGCTGCTCTGGCAAATCTTATCGAAGGGGCGCAAGCTCTTGTCTCCTGAAGTCATTAAGGTCTGCGGCATCACCAGCGCGGCAGATGCTCTCTTCGCGGCCCAGCACGGCGCCACGGCGTTGGGTTTCGTCTTCTACCAAGGCAGTCCGCGTTATATCCGCGTCGACCAGGCCGCCATCATCTCCGCGATCGTTCCCAAGGACGTGCTTCGAGTCGGACTATTTGTCAATGAGAAGCGGGAGCAGATCGAGAATACCGTGAGCGCCGCACGGCTCGACGTAGTCCAGTTGCACGGCGATGAAACGCCTGGGTACTGCAACGCCCTGGACGTTTTGCGAGTCTGGAAGGCCTTCCATGTCCGCCAATACTTCCAGCCGTCGATGCTCGAAGAGTATTCCTGCGAAGCCTATTTGCTGGACGCAGCCTCGACCGATGGAACCTTCGGCGGAACTGGCCGCACCTTTCCGTGGCCGGTTGCCCGTGATGCAAAAAGCCGTGGCAAGATCATCGTGGCCGGCGGGCTCGACGGAGACAACGTAGCCGAGGCGATCCGGCAGGTCAACCCGTGGGGCGTTGACGCCAGTTCGAAACTCGAGCGCAAGCCCGGCGTCAAGGATAACGAAAAGGTCCGAAGCTATCTGGAAGCCGCGAAATCGGTAGAGTAAGTAGATGGCCGCTTCCCCCGCACTACCCGACACGCGAGGCCACTTTGGGCGCTTCGGGGGCCGCTACGTGCCGGAAATCCTCATCGCTCCGCTCGATGAGCTGGAACGCACCTACAACGAAGCCGTCTCGGACCCGGCGTTCCAAGCCGAACTGCAAAACCTCAACCAGCACTACTCGGGCCGCCCAACGCCGCTTTACCACGCCCGGCGGCTCTCCGAGCATCTGGGTGGCGCTCAGATCTACTTGAAGCGGGAAGACCTGCTGCACACCGGCGCTCACAAGATCAACAACTGCCTCGGCCAGGCGTTGCTGGCTCGGCGCATGGGCAAGCATCGCATCATTGCGGAAACGGGCGCCGGCCAGCATGGGGTGGCCTCGGCAACCGTTGCCGCGCTGTTCGGCGCTAAGTGCCGCGTCTATATGGGCGTGGAAGACATGCGGCGGCAAGAGCTCAATGTCTTCCGAATGCGGCTACTGGGCGCCGAAGTTGTCAGCGTTGACGCCGGCAGCCGCACTCTGAAGGACGCCATCAGCGAGGCCATGCGGGATTGGGTCACGAACTTCGAGACCACGCACTACCTGCTGGGGTCGGCGCTAGGGCCTCACCCCTACCCTCGAATGGTGCGCGATTTTCAGTCGGTAATCGGCCACGAAGCGCGGCAACAGTTTCAAGAGGTGAGCGATGGCGCCCTGCCCGACGTGCTGATCGCCTGCGTGGGCGGCGGCAGCAACTCGATCGGCCTGTTCCATCCCTTCCTCGGCGACGAGAGCGTGCAAATGGTAGGCGTGGAAGCGGGCGGGCGAGGCCCTGAGCTGGGCGATCACGCGGCTCGTTTCTCGGGCGGCGCACCGGGCGTCCTGCACGGATCTTATAGTTATGTCTTGCAAGATGGAGACGGCCAGATCTCGCTGACCCACTCTGTCTCAGCCGGGCTCGACTACGCTTCAATCGGTCCCGAGCATGCCTGGCTCAAAGAGACGGAACGGGTGGAGTATGTGTCTTGCCCCGACGCCGAAGCGCTCGAGGCAGTGAAGCTGCTTTCACGGCTGGAAGGGATCATCCCGGCGCTAGAGTCGGCGCACGCGGTAGCTGAAGCCGCGAAACGCGCGCCCCAAGAGAAAGGGCGCACGATCCTGATCAACCTCTCCGGACGCGGCGACAAAGACATCGGTATTTTCCGCGAAAACATGCCGGACCTCGGATAGCCCCCGAGCCGCGGCCGTGAGGAAGCGGTCACCCGCAACACCCGCAAAACCGCCCCGAACCCAATCGAATGCAGTCAAACACCGAATAGCACAAATGAGCCGCATCTCCAAGACCTTCGAGCGACTTAAGCGGGAGCAGGCCCGCGGACTGATCATCTATCTGACCGCTGGGGACCCTCATCCCGATCGAACCGTGGATCTGATTCTCGGCCTGGAGAAAGGCGGGGCCGACATTATCGAGCTGGGTGTTCCCTTCTCCGACCCGATTGCCGACGGGCCGGTCATCCAGCGAGCGAGCGAACGCTCTCTGGCCGCCGGCACGACACTCCAATCCGTTCTGCGCATACTGAAGGATCTGCGTTCGCGATCCGAAATTCCAGTGGTGATCTTTAGCTACCTGAATCCAATCTTGCGGTACGGATTTGAAAGATTCGCCGCTGACGCCGCCGCCGCCGGCGCTGATGGAGCATTGCTGACCGACCTGAACGTGGAAGAAGCAGGACCTTATTTGGAGGAAATGCGGCGCCACGGGCTGGACCCCATCTTCCTTGTCTCACAGACGACGCGTGATGACCGGCTCAAGCTGCTATCGCAATCGTCCCGTGGTTTCGTTTATCTTGTTTCAAGGGCCGGCGTCACCGGCGAGCAGCAATCTTTGTCAAACCACGCTGTCCCGCTGATTCAAAGGACCCGGGCGGTGACATCGCTGCCGCTGGCCGTGGGTTTCGGGTTGTCGACGAGGCAGCACATGCTCTCGCTGGCGCCTTACGTGGACGGCGCGGTCGTTGGCAGCGCCGTCGTTCGGCTGATCGCCAAGCACCAGGATGAACCCGACCTGGCGGCTAGGCTCGCGGAGTATTGTTCCGAGCTGAAGAGCGGCCTGATTCTCGGCGAAGACACGAACTGACACCTGGAGTTGGAGTAATTTACATGGACGTTTCAGGCTGGCGCCGGCGAATCAACAAGGTGGATCGTCAGATCCTCGATCTGCTCAATGAGCGGGTCCGCTGCGTGCTGCGGCTGGCCCCGCTCAAGCGCCGCAACAACATCCCGGTTCATGAACCGCGGCGGGAAGAGGAGGTCCTCTCGAAGCTGCGTGAGCAGAACGAAGGTCCGCTCTCCGACGAAGCGCTGGGCCACATATTCGAGGCAGTTATGAAAGAAATGCGGGCCGTCCAAACGGGAAAAGAGCGCCAAGCGAAAGAGATTCACCCCGGCGATGGCGATTCGTCCCGGAATTCTTCTGAAGTCCGCTAAACCGCGCGAACAACTAGCACCCGTTTCGGCGGGCGCCACGCCATCGCTGACTGGCGGCCGCTCATCATGCCTATCCAAACTGTAGCCATCGTGGGAGTGGGTCTCATCGGAGGTTCGTTCGCGCTGGCCTTGCGGGCAAGCGGCTTCTCCGGGAGAATTCTCGGCGTCAGCTCGGCTCGAACCCTGGACGCCGCTCTGAAACGCGAAGTCATTGACGCTGGTCTTCCGATCACCGAGGCCGTTCCGCAAGCCGATCTGGTGTACTTGTCTCAGCCTATTTTGAGAATCCTGGACATTCTTCCGCGGGTTCGCGAACTGGCGAAACCTTCCGCGCTGGTGACCGACGCCGGCAGCACGAAAGGCCGGATCGTGGAAGAGGCAGCCCGCTACTTTAACGAGAACCCCTGGTTTCTCGGCGGACATCCGATGGCGGGCAAAGAAAAGCGCGGCGTCGAGCTGGCCGACCCCGGTCTCTTCCAAAACGCTACTTACGTGCTCACGCCAGCCGGCGGTACGTTGCCGAACGCAACGATCATTGGCGAGTTTGTGAGCTGGCTCGAGGCCATCGGATGCCGTGTTTCGGTGATGCCGCCGGACGACCACGACCGCGTCGTGGCCTGGACCTCGCATCTGCCTCAGTTAATCTCGACCGCGCTAGCCGCTTCGATCGCCGACAACCTGGATGAGCAAGACAGCCGCGGAGTGGCCGGCCCGGCGCTGCGCGACATGACGCGGCTTGGCGAAAGCTCCTTCGACATATGGAAGGATATCTTGGGAACAAACCGGGCCAATGTCCGGCAGGTGCTCGACGCCTACATCCAGCGGATGGAGCAGCTTCGTCAGGATGCCGGCGGATCTTTGACCGAGCGGGAGTTTGAGAAGGCAAGGATCTTTCGCAAGAATATTTAGCGAAAGCTGCGTATTCGCATACTGCGGCGTTCGATTCTGCTATCCTGTATGTGGAATTTTGATGTTCTCCCAAAATTTAACGGCCCAGACCGATGGCGCCGGGATTGCCGTGCAGCTTTCTCGGCTCAAAGAAGCGATTGCGTTATCCGACCTGGAGCGTGGCACGTTGCTGTACGTTCCCGGTGACACCGCGGATCGATTGTTTTTCCTGATCTCAGGCCGGGTCAAGATTTCGGCGCCTTCACACGGTGGAAAACAGTGCATCCTTCAGGTGCTCGAACCGGGTCAGATCTTCGGCGAATCCATGCTATTTGGCTATCGCCGGCGGGAAGCCGCGGCCGAGGTGATTGAGAAAGCCTCGGTGAGCGTGATTCCGGGCGAAGCGGCTTGCTCTTTTGCCGAGTCGCACCCGGAATTCTGGAAGTCTTATTCTCAGCAGCTTGGCGGCCGGGTACGGGATCTCGAAGAGCAAGTGCAGTGGGTCACATTCCTTGAAGTCGAGCAGCGAATCGCTCGCTTGCTGCTGCGTTGGGCCGAATCCCATCCTTCCGGCACGTTAGGCAGGATGCAGCTCCGTCTTTCTCAACGGGACGTTGCCGGTCTTGTGGGCGCTACCCGTGAGACCACCTCCGCCGCGCTCAATCGGCTGCGGCGTGACGGATGTCTTTCGATCGGCAGGCGGCGTCTGGTGATTGAGTCCGTGGATAAGCTGGCCCGCCATACAGGGGAGCCCCCGGATCCGTCGACCGCGTCGGATCATCCCGGCGCCCCGGACCCGGAGCGGACCCTCGAACATTCCGCGGGCCGGTGACCTGGCCGTTTTTGCGTAGAGCCCATCCTCCAATGCCTGGGCCTTCGAGCCCTTCGCGCAGTGGTTCGCCGCGAGTATCACGGGCCCTGGAAATACCCCCAAGTCTAGACTGAGCTTGCCGGCCAAGCCGGCGGTTCCGCGGGCGTTTGCTTCAACGCAGCCAATTGTCTAGATTCGCCGTCACGAGCGCGTCGTCGTTGAGGTGCGGGTAGGCGGCATAAACGCGATCGATTTCGGCGGCTTGTCCCGGACTAAGGGTTTCTTTGGGATTGAGGCACCAGCGGCCTTCGAGCAGGCCCTGCCGCCGCAGAATCTCATGAATGCCGGGAATGCAACCGGCGAAACCGTGCGCGGGGTCAAAGACGGCTGCGTTGACGTCGGTGACCTGCGCCCCGAGCGTGAGCATCCACGGCGGGATCGGGATCTTCTGCTCGGCAATGATTCGGCGGCATTCGAGCCAGTAGCCGACCGCGCGCCGGGTCCAGAATGCCCAATGGCCGAGCAGGCCGCCGGCGATCGTGACGGTAGCGGCCTTCTTGTCTTCGGAAAAGCGGAATCTCGTCAGCAGGTCGGGGATGATGTTGTCGTCATTGCCGGTGTAGAGTGCAATCTCGCCGGCGCGGCCGGACTCGGCAACCGCGCGAACGACGTCTTGGGTCTGATAGCGGTTGAACGGCGCGATCTTGATGGCAACGATGTTTTCGATCTCAACCACGCGGCGCCAAAAATCGCAGCTCAGGATGCGGCCACCGACCGAAGGCTGCAAGTAAAACCCGAAGACGGGGATGACCTCCGCGACCGCGCGCAGGTGCGCGGCAAGCTTGGGGGTCGTCGCTTGGCGAAGGGCTCCCAAACTGACCAGGCCGGCGTGATAACCGAGATCAGCCGCCAGCTCCGCTTCCCAGACAGCTTGCTTGGTGCGGCCACAGATTCCGGCAATGCGAATCATCGGAGCGCCTTTTCGCGGCCGGTGGGCATCCAGTGTCTCGGAGGCCAGCTCGAGGACCGGCCGCAGGAGGCCGACTTTGGGATCGTGAATCTCGAACTGAGTGGTGTGAACGCCGACCGCGACACCGCCGGCTCCAGCGGCGACGTAGTAGCGGGTCAGCGCGCGCTGGCGGCGCTCGTCGAGTTTGCGCCGGCGGTTGAGAGCAAGCGGGTGGGCGGGAATGACGGCCCCTTCCCGCAGGTGTTTGAGGATTTTGCGGGGTGGTGCTGGTGGTTGAGACATATTTCCGTTGAGCCGTTGTCCGTTGAGCCGTTGTCCGTTGAGCCGTTGAGCCGTTGTCCGTTGAGCCGTTGAGCCGTTTTGCGCCGCGGGTCCGGCACGCCAATAACGTCCGCACCATCGTGGGGCTCCGCCCATACGGTGTGCTCCGGAACAGCAGCGTTTGTCAGAAGTTTCCTTTTCGTTCTTCGTAGTGCGTCGGTTTGCCCAGGCTGGAACCTCCCCGCTTCACCCAGGACGCAACATATTCGACCATTTGATCGAGTGAAACCTCGGGCGGTCCGAACATTCGCTCACACTGCGCGGCGTTGCTGAGAAGCGCGGATGGGGCCTCGTCGCCTTCCAGGATGGGATCGACTCCGAAGGCCGCTCCGAAACGAGCGGCGACCGAGCGAACGGATATCGCCTCGGCTCCCGTCAGGTTGAGCACAAACGGCGGCGTGGAGCAGTGCTCGAAACACCGCAGCGCTACCGAGTTGGCGTCGCGCTGCCAGATGACGTTGGCGTATCCCATGGTGAGGTTGATGGGCTTGCGATGGTAGACCTGGTCCGCCAGGTCGCGCAAGACGCCGTAGCGCAATTCGATGGCGTAGTTCAACCGCAGGATCGCCAGGGGAATATTCTCCCGTCGCGACAAATACTCCAGCACTCGTTCGCGCCCGAGGGCCGACTGCGCGTATTCCCCGACCGGCCCGACAGGATCCGTTTCCGCGGGCCCCTTGCTGTCAGCGGGCCAAAAGGGATAGACGTTCCCGCTTGACAGGGCGACGATGCGCGACCGCGAGAAACGTTCCGCCATCAAAGCCGGCGCGTACACATTGGTCGCCCACGTCATCTCGGGATGATCCCCGGAACCGAACTTGTAACCAACCATGAAGACAACGTTCGGGCAGTCCGGCAGGGCTTCGACCTCCTTGCGGCTGAGAACGTCGCAACGAATGGTAGAGATACCCTGCTGTTCCAGCGAGTCGCGAAGGCCGGGAGCCGAGAAGCGCGCGACTCCAATGACTTTCTTTGGCGTGCCGACCTCATCACAGGCCCGCTTCGCCAACGCGGCGAGGCTCGGTCCCATCTTGCCGCCGACCCCGACAATCATCAAATCGCCCGACAGGGACGCCATGGCGGCGACGTCGGCGGCGGCCGGCCGCGAAAGCGCCTCGTCTAGCTCCCGCTCGTTGTCCATTGGCTGTGCGAACTTTCGAGAGGCAACGTCCGTGTCCTAATGGTGGCGATCGAGTTCCTCGGGAAAGAGGGCGAAACCGGCGGGCGGCGGCAGAAAGCCGCGGATCAAGTTCAAGCGCCGCCGGATATTCGGACTGGCGAGCTGCCGGGGGCCGGGCTCGAGATCGATATCGCAGCAGAGACCGTGCATATAAAGAGTGAGCGTGTCGTCGAGCGCTTGACTTACGTAGTTCCGCAGCAGTGCGCTGTTCTTCGCTGGATTCGATTGCCGTCGCACGAGTTCCTCTTTGAGCTGCCAGCTCCTTTCGTCGATTTCTCCATGGGCGCCAGTGGAGAGTTCCTGGCGCAAGAGGTCGGCGAATCCGTCCCACGATACTTGTTCCAGCTTGTTGCGAACGAGCGATGACAGAGCATTGTAAAGGCTGTAGTGGCAGTCCGCGACGTCCTCATCACTGATCGACACGAACAGAAAGGTATCGCCTCCGTCAACGAGGGTCGTTGAGAAGAGCTGGCGGCGTCTTGCCGGCCGCTTGAACGTTACGAATCGTCCCGATTCTTCGGGGACGCTCCGCGCGACAGGCTTCCTCTGGTCGCCGTTTTCGCTTCCTTTCGCGGCCTTGGCGGCCCGCTTATTTCCGGCAGCGTCCTCGAGAAAAGGAACCAGCACGACTCCCACGCCCGAGAGCAGGTTGCTGACCGCCGGCGGCACGGCGGCAATAGGGTCATGGAGCAGCCGCTTGAGGGCGGAATCGTCAAGCGGCGTGGCGCTGAAATAACTGAACAGACTGTTCAGGGGAATCATCTGCGATCTGCATTGGCCGACAAAGGATTCCAGCGATGTTCTTGAACTGGCGGGCATGGATGATTGATACTCTTTAGCAACACAATTTTAACAGATAGACTTCGAGATCCGTGCGCGGGTATGCCATTCGGCTTGCCCTTGATGGAGGACCCCTTCATGCACGGAGTCAGTCGAGGTACATGTAGTAAAGAGTTTTCGACTCGCGGTCGATCCAGACACTTTCACCTGCGTGAGCAGCCGACGGCCGGTGGTGGTACTCCAAAGTGGCGTTGTCGTGCTCGGGGATTCCCCGCAACCACCACGACGGGAAATGCCGGCGGATTTCCTGATAACCGCGAGGCTCCCCTTTCTCCATCCGCAGCTTGCCGAGAATCCGGCCGGTGATCCTGTCATCGCCGTAGGTGAACTTTGCATAGATCTCTTTGGATTGCCAGAACGAGACGCGGCGGCAGTAGAGCTCCTCAACCGACGCGGGAGGCGCAAAGGAAAAGGTCTGCTCAAAACCTCCCCGTGCCCATTCCGTGTCGGGACCTTCCCGCAGCGAAAACGGCCAAGGCTGATACACCGCAAGAGCCATCACGATGACGGCCGCCGAACCAGCCCAGGACACATGCGTAATCAAGCGGGACGCCCGCACGGTTCCGCTCTCTCGAAAAACGGCGGCGTCGGGCTGGTCCTTGATGAGGACGTGAATCAGCCCCGCCGTCCCGGGGATCCCGAAAAAGAGATACGGCATGGAAAACACCAAGACCACGAAAAAGAATTCGCCGGATATCTCGAAAGACATGAACACGAACGAAAGAGCGGCCACTCCAACGACCGCGCTCCGAAAGGCGTGGAGCTGGAACGCCCAACGGGTCTTGTTGTTCAAAGGCCGGTTCAGTCCGCGCCAGAATCCGGGCGCCGTGCCAAGCATGAATACCGCCGTCACCAACGGGATGAAACCTAGAATGAAAGAGAGATACTCTCCGCGAACGGCGAACGCGGCGGCTACCGCGAGTGTCAGCAAAACCGACGCCGCGGGCAAAGTGAACTTCAGCATTCTTGTTGTGATCGGCAAAAGCGGTTCGTATCTAACTGCTTCGCGAAGCGCATTGGCTTCAAAAGGCCAACAAACCGGGCGCGGATCCCTGATCGTTCGCGGAAACTGTTTCCAGTCTAAAACACGGGCACGGCATTACTGAAACATAAATGCCACGAAATGTTGTTTGGAGCTATGATCACGTGACAACACCCGGTACAATTGTTACGAGAGGTGGGATTGAAGATCGACACCAACCTGGCGGCGCAAGCACTCGAGCAGGCGCTGGCTCAGTTTCCGCGGTTCCAGAAATACGGCCCCAGGCTGGAGTGGCGGCCACTGATCGAAGGCGGCGCTTTCGTGGTGTCTTACGACGAACACCCACCCCGAGAGATGCCCGGCACTTGGGATTTTCAGAACGCCTTCGCAAAACGTTACAAGCGGCTTGCGGGGGTAAGCTAAGATCAAAGTAGCGTCGCGCGGCGGGACCTTTGCTCCTCGCGGCGGATCGGATAACCACGATGCCCAAACAGAAGCCGACCAAAGACAAGCAGGCCAAGGAGCTATGGCTGCGAGGGACACAGCGCCTCACCGAGGGCCGGGTGCGGGAAGCCGTCGAGCTTTACGAGGAAAGCATCGAAGCCAAGCCTACCGCTGAAGGTTACACCTACCGTGGGTGGGCTGTTTCCTTTCTAGGGCGCATCGACGAAGCGATCGACGACTGCAAGAAGGCGATTCGGATCGACCCGGAGTTTGGCAATCCCTACAACGACATCGGCGTCTATCTGATGCAAAAAGGCCAGTTGAACGACGCCATCCCCTGGTTTGAGACCGCCAAGCAAGCCAAGCGCTACGAACCCCGGCACTTCCCTTACTTGAATATGGGCAGAGTCTACGTCGCGAAGGGGCAGGAGATGCGAGCGCTCGACGAGTTCGTGAAGGCATTGGACCTCAATCCGAACGACGCGGCCACGCTCAATGCCATCAAGAAGATCGACTACACCGTCAATTGAAGCCCCGCAAAAAGGCAAGACCGTCTACCTGTTCCATCGCCGTGACGCCGAAAGCGTCGTCAACATAGCTGGGACGCCGCATTCCCACCAAAGCGCACGACAACCCGTCTAGACTCGCGACAACGTTAAGAGCCAGGCGGCTCAGCGACTCTTCGGAATCAGGGTATCCCGCGGCGCGGAGCTTCGCGCGCACTCCATCGGATTGGCCCTGCTGCTTTGTGCCCAGGTAGCGGCGCATATCCTGTAGCACCGCGTTGATCGCCGCGACGAAATGCTTGAGCCAGGCGTCCCACTCGGGTTTGTGCTGGAGATTTTCGCGGGCTTGAACGATCCACGCCTGAATCGGCTCGATGACTTGGCGCGCTGCCACTTGTTCCCAGTTGGAGAGCGACCGCAGGCCGGGAACGATTCTAAGCAGCAGCTCCGAGACCGTTTCTCCGCTGGCGAGACTCAGCGGCTCCTCAAAGATTTGCTCGAACCACGCTTCCTGCTGCCGGAGGGGCTCCAACATCCCGATGAGAGCTTCGGGGCCGGGCAGTCGAGTGCCCGGCTTAGCCCAATCCGCCAGGCGAATCATGCGGTTGCCGTGGAAGGCGTTGAGAGGGCGGTTGACCAGAACGCCGATGCCTCGCTCTTGGCAGAATTCGAGGACGGTCTTGCCGGCGTTGTTGCGTTCGACGGCCCCTCCCTGCTCATAGAGGTTGAGCGGCAGTTGAACAACCCGGAAATGGTGGTCCAGGCCTAGCGCCTCGGCTTCCGCCAGGCAGCGGGCGACGCTGGTCATGGTCGTGCAAGACTCGCTGGGGTCAAACGCGGGTTGTCCGAAATTGTTCGAACTGATGCCGTACCAGCCGATCACGCCCGCGTCGACTTTCGTCTCCAGAAAGCGAAACGCCTGGCGGACGCGGCGATAGAATTCGTCGTGATCGGCGGCAGTGAGCTTTTGACGATGACTGGCGTCTTCCAGAAAGTATTCGGGGTTGTGCAGCAGGTAGACATCGATGTAGTCGCGCTGCATTCGCCGGCGGGAGCGTTCGATCTGGGTTTCGAGGAACTCGGGATGAATGCAGTGCGAGATCCCTGGTCCGTATTCGACCAGCTCGGGAAAGTTTTGTTGCTGGGCGAGGGCCATGTTCTGTCCCTGGATGTAGCCGCCTTTCGTGACGACGATGACCCGGCCGGGCGGAATGCCCTGAAGCACTTTCCCGACCAGTTCCTCCGACGAGCCGTCGCCGTAGTTAGCGCTGGTGTCGATAAGATTCCCGCCTCTGGCCAGATAAGCGCGAAGTGCCGCTTCGTGCTCGGCGTTTCCGTTCATGATGCGGTAGCAGCCGAAACCGAGTGCGTGACATTGAAGACCGGTCGATCCCAGCGGGCGGCGTGAATTCATAGGGGAGGCGTCCTCGAAAACGGGATGATAGCGTTCGTCGCCGGCGGCGGCAAGTCAGGGGACGCGCGATTCCGGGGGGGGGCGGCATCCTGGCGCGTGGCGGAGCGCGCGGGCATGCCGACCCCTGCATCCGTTGGGTCCCATTATTTTGCCAGATTCGCTAGTTCCCATTTCGTTCATCTGGGCAGACCGGCCCGCGGCGGGCGGTTGGCGGCCCTCCCGTCGGCGGGTCACAGACCTTCGGCCGCGCGGCGATGGCCCGACGGAAAGCAAGTTGCACCGGCTAAGCATCGCGATGGTCTTTGCCGATCGTAAGCGCGGAAGCGGAAAACGCGCTCGACCACTCCTCTGTCGGTTTGCGCCGTCCTCCGCCGGGTCCGAGTCCATGACTTCACACTACTGCCGGGTCGGTCCGCGGGGCGAGCTTGCGCCTCTCCGGATGCACCAAGATGACAGCCTCGAAACCGCAAAGGTTAGCAAGTTCAGCGAGCTTCTGGGCGATCCCGTGAAGCCGTTCCGGGTGACCCTGGGTACGAATGGCAATCGGGAAGTCGAAGTGGATTTCAGGCCGGCTGACTCGGTGGCGGTCGCTTTCTTCAGCTCCGATGGATCGTTGCTCACAACAACCGTTTTGCTTTCCGGACGCGATGTCGACTCCGACCCGGCCCAGCTTCACAGCGTTCTGGATACTCTGCTCGCGTGGGTGCCGGCGCGGCGCGCCATGAGTCCCCTCCTCGAAGTGACTGAGCGCCCGCTGATCTTATCGTTCCCCTTGGCCCCGGCACGGACGGAAAGCCTCGTGCAGGTGGAGACTCTGGAAGTTTGCCTGGGCTGTGCGTTCTTCCGCCGTGTTTTAGCGGCCGGGCCGTAGCAGCCCGTGGTGGAAGTCCGAGGACGCGAAAAAAGGGGACAGCCAGCCGACTTTCGCACTCCACTGGCATTGAAAACAAAGCAGTTCGGCGAACGGAAATCGGTGGCAGTCCCCCCATTTTCGCCCGAACACACTTCTGCCACGGGCGGCTAGCGGCGGGCCGATGCACGCGACAGGCCGCCATTTAGTTTCCAGGCCCAGATCCGTCCACAAACCGGTATTCGCAACTCCGAGTCGTTGTCAATGGAGCGTGATGTACAACCGGCGCGCACTTCAAATTATCTGCCGCGGCGCGGGAGATTCGAGCTGGTTCGCGGGTAACCCGGAACACCTTACGGAGGGATTACGGTCCAGGCCTGCCGCCCGGACAGTGTTGCCTCGGGTGCTATCGTAAATCCATGCGCGATCCCAAGACTCTTCGCAGCCAGCAGTGGTTTGCCGGCGGCGAATATGAGAACCTCGCCCGGCGGGCGGCGCTGCGAGCCGAGGGCTTCGGCCCCCAAGTGTTTGACGGCAAGCCGGTCATTGGCATCTGCAACTCCTGGAGCGAGTTGACACATTGCAATGTTCATCTGCGGCAAGTGGCGGAGGCGGTAAAACGCGGCGTCTGGGCGTCGGGCGGCGTGCCGCTCGAGTTTCCGACGATCTCGCTGGGCGAGCTGTTCATGAAGCCTACCACCATGCTGTTCCGCAATTTGATGTCAATGGACGTCGAAGAGTCGATCACAGCCAATCCGATCGATGGTGTCGTTCTGCTCTCCGGATGCGACAAGACGACCCCGGCGCAGTTGATGGGAGCGGCGAGCGCCGACCTGCCGGCCATCATGGTGACGGGCGGACCGATGCTAAGCGGCCGCTGGGGGACCCGTCCGCTGGGCTCGGGCACGGATGGACGCAAGCTTTTCGAGGAGCTTCGCGCCGGCCGCGTGACCGAAGAGCAAATCTGCGAGGTCGAAAGTTGCATCTCTCGCAGCTCCGGCCACTGCAGCGTAATGGGAACGGCCTCGACCATGGCATCGATGGCGGAAGCTCTTGGCATGACCCTGCCGGGCAACGCCGCCATCCCGGCTCCCGATTCCCGCCGCTACCAATTGGCCGAAGCCAGCGGAAAACGCATGGTTGAAATGGTGTGGGAAGACCTGCGCCCCTCGAAGATCCTGACCAAGCAGGCCTTTGAGAACGCCATCCGCACCGACATGGCGATCGGCGGCTCGACCAACGCCGTCGTGCACCTGATTGCTCTGGCCGGGCGTTTGGGCATCGGCATCACTTTGGAGGACTTCGACCGCCTTTCGCGTGAAACGCCGTTTATCGTCAACGTGAAGCCCTCCGGTGAATTCCTGATGGAGGATTTCTATTACGCGGGCGGACTGCCGGTGGTGACCAGGGAGATTCTTCCCTTGCTCCACCAAGACCTGCTGACCGTCAGCGGCAAATCGGTCGCCGAGAACGTGAGCGACGCCAAATGCGCCAACCCGGACGTGATTGGGACCCTGGACAAGCCACGAAACCCCGAGGGTGGAACGGTGATTCTCTACGGCAACTTGGCTCCTGACGGAGCCGTCATTAAGCAGACCGCGGCGTCACCCCACCTGCTGACTCACCGCGGCCGGGCGGTGGTCTTCGAGCGCAACAGCGACTTGCGCGCCCACATCGACGACGAAGATCTCGAGATCGACGAAAACTCGGTGCTCGTTCTGAAGAACGCCGGCCCGCAAGGCGGACCAGGTTTCCCCGAGTGGGGGCATCTCCCCGTACCGGTCAAGCTGCTCAAGCGCGGTGTCAACGACATCGTGCGCATCAGCGATGCCCGCATGAGCGGTACCAGCTTCGGAACCGACGTGCTGCACATCTCGCCCGAGGCGGCGGTTGGCGGACCGCTGGCCGCGGTCCAAACCGGCGACGAAATCGAGCTGGACGTTCCCAACCGCAAAATCCAGCTCCTCGTGCCGGAAAACGAGATTCAGCGCCGGCTGGCCGAACGCCCTCCCGCCGAGCCGGCCTACGACCGGGGTTATGGAAAGCTGTTTCTTGACCAAGTGACCCAGGCGCACGAAGGCTGCGACTTCCGGTTTTTGCGGAAGACAAAATAAAGCGGTCAGAATGCGGTTCAACCCGCCCACCGTAGCGCGGGGCTCGAAGAGACCCGCGGCATTTCGTTCCGCCGCCCCCAGTGGGTGAAGGTCAAGAAAAGCCGCGGGTCTCTTCGAGCCCCGCGCTACGGTGGGCCGACAGCAACGCGCGCTGCGTTGGGCCGTCAACAACCCGGAGTGGCAAATACCCGTTCCTGGACGGATAACCCGAGGCGCTCTAACAGCTCGCGGTATAATGTCAGCAGTACGGCAAGTGCTTTTTATTCCGTTGTTTAAACAACGCTTCGTGCTACCATAAGCAGCCGTCTTGCCCGAGACCTGCAGCGTGGTTTAATCCGTCCGCGCCTGTTCCCCCCCCATAGGAGGATCCTTAGAAATGCGTCCATCGAAAATGGGCATCATCGTTACCCTTATGTTCACTCTGCCCCTCGTGTTGGGAGCGGCGGAGGTCGTTTTCGTATTTCACGGCTCCACGCCCACCGCAAGCGTGTATGCCGCGGGCACTCTAGAGCTGATCGCAACTCCGAAGGTCGGAATAGGGGCTTCTCATGCTTTCGGCATCGGTGATCCAGGCGAGGGCGGCCGCTTTCAGAAGTTCTATGTCGTTTCGCGCTCCGCGATCGTCATATTGGACCCGGACTTCTCGGTCCTCGGGAATCTCTTTCTTTCCGGCAGCGTTGCAGCGACTCCTGGAGCCGCCGCCATGTCACCGGATGGCAGCCGCTTGCTGGTCGCCGCGGGTGATCGGGTCTATCTTGTGGACACCGCGCAAGACCAGATCGTGGCCCAACTCGCCCCAGGTTTCGTTCCAACCAGCCTGGCCGTGCTGCCGGACTCCGATACGGCCTACGTGGCATCGTCCCACTCCACGCTGGTCCGTACGATCGACTTGAAATCGGGCCAGCTGAGCGAGCTGGTCCGGGTGCTCCCCGCCGCCCCGACGTCGGTGAGCGTGGGACCCGACTCACGTGTCTACGCAACCACGCCCGGAGCACTCTATGACCTAGGCCAGTTGAGGCAGGTCCCGCTTCCCCCGGCCCTGGGTGTTTCAACAGGTTCCGGCCCGACGGTAGGGTTGACAGGCGGCAAGGATACGACGGGCAGCACCCAAAAAAACAACCAACCGGGACTTGGCGCACGGAAGCTGTCAATCGACAAGTTTCTCGTGCTCGGTGGCGGGCACTTTTACATGAAGGCCGCTGGGCGGCTTGTCCAGGGTGTCCTGAGCCGGGCGGGATCCGACCAGGAAATGAAGCATCCTGTCAGCGGCCAGCCTTTCGGCCCCAATGTGGCCGGTCTAGCGCTTTCCTCCAACCGCCGGGCGGTATTCCTCGCCCTGAATGGTGAGCCTCGGCTGGTCAAGCTGCCGCGATCGAACCCGGATGAAATGGAGGAAGTTGCTCTCTCCTCCACGCCTACGGCCATGGCCGTGGTTTGGCCACGCTTAGGACAGAGCTCAGGCAGCCTGGAACAAGTATCCGGTGACGGCACGATTATCGCCGGCGGAAGGACCTTCGAGCTGACGGTCCGCGCGCTGAGTGAAAGCGGCACGGCGCAATCGAGTATCCCCGTCTTTGCCAGCAACATCTTTCCCGAAATAGCCCAATGCTTCCCGGCGCTGACGGCCCGCGACGGCACGGCCAGTCTCTACTGCATGGCTGACGAGACAGAAGTCGCACGGCCTATCGTGATCACCATCAGCGACGGAGCAGGACGAAGCGCACCGCCTTTCACCGTGCGGGTTCGGCCGCCCACCGAAACCGAAGGGTTGTCGAAAGTCAGCGGTGACGAACAGACCGTCGGCGCGAACAGCCCCTTCGAGCTTGTCGTTTTCGCCGCCAAGGACCGTGTCATTCAAACCGGGTTGCCGCTCACCGTTACGTTCGATAGAGACATTACCGACGAAATTGAGTTTAGCTGCCCTTCGCCGGTGCTCACCGATTCGAACGGAGAAGGCCACATCATGTGCATGACCGGAGATCCCGATGACCCGGACAGCACGGCCGTCATCGACGTGGACATCACGGTGACCGACCTCGCGGGCAGAAGTGTTGAATTCATGATCAGCGTCGACCCAACCGTGACGACGGGCTTGACTTCGACCGGCCTGTTCAAGATTTCCGGAGACGGTCAGGTCGTTCGCCAAGGGACCCTGTTTCCGCAGCCGATGGTCGTGTTGAGTCTGATCGATTCAGTGCCGCAGGCCGGCGAACGCCTCGTTGTGAGCAATACCTCCCAGGCTCTCCCGTTCAATCAACAGAAGATCATATGTCCGTTAAGCGCCTTTACCGACGAAGAGGGCTTCGCACGCCTTCAGTGCCGGGCTGGACTGGTTTTCGGACAGTCGATCGAACGGGGTCGTCTTCTCGGGTCCGCAACTCCGCGTGGCTGAGTTCTCGGCGATCATATCCAATGTTGGCGGCGGCTTGGCAGGCGAGGTCGTGATCCTGAACGACAGCCCCTTTCGCGGGCAAGTCGGCGTGCCGCTGGTGGATGCGTTGCGTGTGCGGTCGCGGGACTCGGGCGGTGGGGCGGTCGCCGATCAAGAAGTGTTTTTCTTCTCGGATGACGACGTGACTTTTGACCCGCCGTCGGTCATTACGGATACCCGCGGGGATGGTGCAACCACCGTGATCATTGGCTGCAACAACCGTAACGAGGCGACCATTGAGGTGGGCCTGAAGGATGGAGTGAGGGAGGATTCGATTTCCGTTGTCGGTCTTCCCGGTCCGCTGTCTGAAGTCAGAAAGATCAGAGGCGACGATCAAGTGGGAACTCCCGGACAGCTACTGAACCGCGCGGCCCTGGTCGTGCGGCTCACCGACACCTGCGGTAATGCTGTCCCGAACCATCCGTTGGCGTGGCGTGCGAATCCCGAACCTCGCGCGACATTTCGAAACGTGTTCAGCACCAGTAACCGCCTCGGGGAAGGTTCGGCCATCGTGCAACTGACCAGATACGGCGGCCCGTTCGGCGTCACGGTGCGGGCCGGCGAGGCCATGTCGACATTTAACATCACGGTCGACATGGATCCCAGCCGCATGGAGATGCTCTCCGGCGATGGGCAGTCCATCGGAGCGGGGCAATTTGCCGCCCAGGCCCTTGTCGTAGAGGTGCTGGGCCACACTGGTTTCGGTGTGAGTGGAGTGGATGTGAACTTCGAAGTCACTCGCGGCGCCGCGACCCTGATTTCACCCGACGCCGTCACTCGCCGCGACGCGGCCGTGATTTCGCCCGAGGCGAAAACCGACGGGTTGGGGGTTGCTTTTACTCGGATCCGGGGAGGCGACACAAACGGACCGGTTACCGTAACGGCGACAGCCGCCGGACGGACGGTCACCTTCAACCTGAGTGTCGGGGGCGGAACGCCGACAGCGCCGCTGGAAGGCTTCGTCAACGGCGCCAGCTTCCAGCGCGGCTGGGTGCCCGGCAGCCTCGGGACCGTCTTCGTGACGGGACTCCTCGGAGATATCGATGGCGTGGTGCTGGGCAATCAGGTTCCTTTCCCGACGACTCTGGAAGGCGTCAGCGTCACGGTGAACGGCACGCCCGCCCCAGTCATTTCCGTAATCAATATCAACGGTCAGGAACAGATCAACATTCAGGTTCCGTTCGGCGCGGCCGCCGGCGTGGCAACCGTTGTCATCGAGAAGGACGGGCTGAGCATTACGGTGGAAGGAGTTCCGATCCTGGCGGTCCAGCCCGGTATTTTCGAGTTCCCGCTGAATGGAAACTTGTTTGCGGCCGCGCTGGATGTGAACTTCAATCTGATCACGCCGGGCAATCCGGCGCGTCCGGGCGACATTGTGCAGTTATTCTTGACCGGTCTTGGCATTACCAACCCGGCTGTTGGAACCAACAACCCGGGACCGGCAAACCCCCTGCCTCGGGTGGTTGTCGAGACGATCGTCGGACTTGACGATGCCGGCATGGAAAACCTGGGGGCGTTCTATGCGCCGGGCCTGCTGATGGTCTACCAAATCAACTTCCGAGTCGCGCTCAATGCGCAATCGGGGAACCGCAAGTTGACCATTGTTGGCGGAGGCGTCGCCAGCAAATCTTCACTGCTTCCGGTTCAAAGGTAGGCCGGCGCGCCGGTTCAAGGCCTGACGGCGGCCTGTGCGCTTGGCGGGTTTGACGAATGTGCCGAGCCGCCCAACCTGCGTGAGCACCTACGGTAAGGTCAGAAAACCAAGTTGGGCGTGGAGGAAGTGGGCGTCCTGAGTGAGTACGTACGCGATGTTGAGATCTTGCATGACGGCGAAGCTTGTGAGATCCGTAAACGAGATGCGCGGCTTGTCCTTATACCGCGAGCGAAGCCGGTATGCTTTCCGAAATCGTTCCTCGGAAATTCGTTCCACGGTCAGTAGCCCAAGTTTTCCAGCTTTGAGGATGCCGTCGCAGAACCTGGCCGCTTCCGCAAAAGGGTGGCGGGCGAACAGGCGCGTGAATGTCTCGTCAAGCACATAGTCGGTGGTCACCCAAACGCCGCCGCCGGTGGCATACCGCTCACGCAATCGCTTTACTTGATGATGAGCCGGCTCCGAGTCGTCGGCTAGCGCCAGCCAACCCCAGGTGTCCACGAAGAGAGCGGGCGGTTCAGATGCCGTAGAGTTCTTCATCGATTGCGGTGGTCAGATGTCCGTCACTCACCAGACCAGCCACTTCGAGGAGAGGATCTGTCTTCGCGGACCGCGGCCGAGTAGCGGCTTTAGCCTGGAGCTTGGAGCGTATCAGCGCAGCCATGCTGACTCGAGCACCGAATGCTTCTTGACGAAGATTCTCATGAAGGTCCTCGGGAAGGAAGATTGTGGTTCGTCTCATTGATTGCATAATAACATATATATGTAGGGTTGTTCAAGCTCACCTTTTTTCGAGTTCACCTTGTTGGGCCACAGGGTCAAGGGTGCTACCCCGACCTACGCCGTGCCCGCACACCGATCCACGGTTGACAACCCACGCCGTCCCCTTTAGTATCGGTTCTTTCATGCCGGGCTGATTCGTGACGATTTCGGCTCATCAACCGCGCCGCGGGAACGATCCTCATGCATGCCAACCGAAACAAACTTTTCGTCGCCAGTTGTGTCGCGCTCGTCACAACCTCGATGGTCTTCTCGATCCGGGGGGACATCCTCGACGCTTTGGGAGCGGATTTCAAACTCAACAACGAACAGCTCGGAATCATCTTGAGCCCCGCCTTCTGGGGATTCACGGTTTCTATCCTGGTCGGCGGGTCGCTGGTCGATCTGTTTGGGATGCGCCGCTTGCTCTACCTTTCGAGCTTCGGCTACATCGGGGGCGTTTTGGCTATCCTGTTCGCGCCGGCGCCGTCCGGGCCGGTGACTGCGCTAACCTCCGACCCGGGATTCATCATCTTGTACGCGGCGATGCTCACGCTGGGCCTCTCGCAAGGATTGGTGGAAGGCGTCATCAATCCCCTTTGCACGACGCTTTACCCCGACGACAAGACGCACCGCATGAATCTGCTGCACGCCTGGTGGCCGGGCGGGCTGATTATCGGCGGCTTGCTGGCCTACGCCGTCACCAAGATCATGGGCCTCGACGGCGCCGATGTGTCGGCGGCCGCCGCTAGCCTGGGTTGGCGCATCAAGCTGAGTCTCATTCTTCTCTCAGCGCTGTTGTACGCCTACCTGATTCGCGGACAGAAATTTCCCGCCACCGAACGCGTCACGGCCGGCGTATCCACCAACCAAATGGTGAAAGAGGCCTTCCGTCCGATGTTTCTGTTGTTCTGGATCTGCATGTGGATGACGGCGGCCACCGAGCTTGGCCCGGACCAGTGGGTCGGTTCCGTGATCGGTAATCTGACCGGCATGAGCGGCATCCTCATCTTGGTTTATACCGCTGGCATTATGTTCGTGCTGCGGTTTTATGGCGGGCCGATGTCTCACCGTTTTTCTCCCATGGGCGTGCTGACCTGCTCGGCGATTCTCTCCGGCATCGGCCTCTACGCTCTCAGCTACGTCGAGACTCCGCTGCAGGCGTTCGCCGCGGCCACCATCTTTGGCATCGGCAAAACGTATTTCTGGCCGTTCATGCTCGGCATCACATCGGAGCGTTTCCCCAACGGCGGCGCCTTCCTGCTGGCGATCATGGGAGGAACCGGCAATCTGGCGGTGGCCTTCGTTCTGCCCGTCATGGGCGGCTGGTACGACGCCGAAGGCGCGGCGGCGGCGTTCCGCTACGTGGCGGCATTCCCGGCAATCCTGACCGTGATCTTCGTAGCCTTGTTCTTCTACTACAAATCGATCGGCGGCTATCGCGCCGTCGAGCTCAGCGCCGATTCGGACTAGAAGCCATCTCATTGACAGAACCTCTTCAGGGCCAGACAGCAGGCGGCTGACCCCGTTAACATTTCAGCCGAAATCGCAAGCCGAGACCCAAACAAAGGAATTCTAACGAGAAATAATTTCACATCCGAGATGCCCGTGAAGACGCAAGTCTCCGGGCCGCTGCCGACGACGCAGGCATCTTGTAAGGGTTTGGAGTATCGACTTATCCCTGCTCTTTTGTCTCGCCGGCCTGCGCGCGGATGCGGCGGACTTCCCTGACAAGGGGTCGAGCTCGAGCTGAACGGTGTCCCACAAGATATCAGGCTCGACGGTCGTGTAGCCGTGCGCCAAGTAGTCGCGCATCTTCACGGCCTCTCCCCACGGGATTTCGGGATGCGCCTCGCGAAAACCAGCCGAAAGGATCTTGGCCGCTTCGCCCAGGCCGATGAGGGCGTAACACACAGCGTCCTGGGTCTTCTTGTCGGTGAGAAACTGCTCTCTTGTGAGTCCGGCCAGATGCGCTCTCGCAATTTCAGCGGCCTGCTCGATCTGCTCAAGCAACAGCCGGGCGGACTTCATCCGAGAATCCGGACCTCACCGGTTAGCACCTGATCGCGAATGCTCGCATCGATACCCGCGTAGGTGGCCAGGTCCACTTTTACGCCCAACTCCGCTTCGAGCGCAAGGTTCAGCCTCGCCAAATCGAAGAGGGTGGAGCCGCGGGGGAGTTTCACCATGAGGTCGAGGTCGCTGTCCGGGCGGGCGTCTCCCCGAACGCGCGAACCGTAGAACCCCGCTTGCGCGACTTTGTGGCCGCGCAAAATCGGCAGCACCCGCGCTTTCAGTTGTTCGAGTGTCGGTTCCATTGTCGCTACATGGCGGAGAGCGGCCTACTTGTAGTGTAAGCGTTCCTCCAGGCTTAGCCGGCCACTTTACGGGCGGACCGGGGTCAGGCGCAACGGCCGCCCCTCACCTTCATCGGCCCCCGCCCTCACCTGCTAGCCTGAATAGACAGGTGGCCGTCATGCGAACTACAGCCTCTCTATCACCCGTCGCAACCTCCCGGAATCTTGTAAGCCGTTCCACGCTTTCATTGCCCGGCGGACCGCGGTTTCGCCTCCTCTGTTTTGCACTGCTGGTGCCGCTAGTTGGTCTAAATATGTTTGGTCAAGAAATCGATATCCCCTTCAAGAAATTCATCCTCGACAATGGTCTGACCCTGATCGTCCATGAAGACCACAAAGCCCCCATCGTCGCCGTCAACGTCTGGTATCACGTTGGCTCGAAAAACGAAAAGCCGGGCAAGACGGGCTTTGCGCACCTGTTCGAGCACCTGATGTTCAACGGCTCGGAAAACTTCAACGACGATTACTTCATCCCGTTTGAAAAAGTCGGCGCAACCGACATGAACGGCACGACCAACGTCGACCGCACCAACTATTTCCAGAACGTCCCCACGCCGGCGCTCGACCTTGCCTTGTGGATGGAGTCCGACCGCATGGGGCACCTGCGGGGGGCAATCGATCAGGCCAAGCTCGACGAGCAGCGCGGCGTCGTGCAGAACGAAAAACGCCAGGGCGAAAACGCGCCTTATGGGGTCGTCCGCCAGCTCGTGACCGGGAACACTTACCCCGCCGGACATCCCTATTCCTGGACAACCATCGGTTCCATGGAAGACCTCGACGCCGCGTCGCTCGAAGACGTGCAAGAGTGGTTCAAAACCTACTATGGAGCCGCCAACGCCGTCCTCTCAATTGCCGGGGACATCGATCCCGAAGAAGTGAAATCCCGCGTCGAGCACTACTTCGGAGACATACCGGCCGGCACTCCCGTTCCGCGGCAACGAACCTGGATCGCCAAACGCAGCGGCTCGCACCGCCAGACGGTGGAAGACCGCGTCCCGCAGGCGCGCATCTACAAGGTATGGAATGTTCCCGAATGGGTATCTCCGGACGCCAGCTATCTCGACCTCGTGAGCGACGTGCTGGGGTCGGGTAAGAACTCGCGCTTCTACAAGCGCCTGGTTTACGAAGACCAGATCGCCACGGACGCCTCCGCCTACGTCAGCCTGGATGAGATCGGCGGGCAGTTTTGGGTCGTCGGGACGGCCCAGCCCGGAGCGGATCTCGCCAAGGTCGAAGCCGCCCTCGATGAAGAGCTGAAGCGCTTTCTCGATCAGGGACCCAGCGATGAAGAAGTCGAGCGTGTCAAGACGCAGCACGTCGCCCGCTTCGTCCGCGGCGTCGAACGCATCGGCGGCTTTGGCGGCAAGTCCGACATCCTGGCACGGAATCAAATCTATGCCGGGCGCCCGGACCATTACAAAACCGCTCTGCGGCGCGTGCGAGACGCGACGGCCGAAGACCTCCGGGAATCCGCCCGGCGCTGGCTCTCCGACGGCGTTTACGCTCTCGAGGTGCACCCGTACGCGACCTACACGAATAAGGAAGATGGAGCCGACCGGACCAAACTTCCCGAGGTTCCAAAACCACCGGAGCTGGTTTGGCCCGACCTGAAGAAGACAACCCTCTCCAACGGGCTGAAAGTTATCTTGGCCGAGCGTCACGAAACTCCGGTTGTCGAGTTCGAATTGCTGATGGACGCCGGTTTCGCCTCCGACCAGTTCGCGTCCCCGGGCGTGGCAAGCTTGGCCATGTCGATGATGGACGAAGGCACGAAGACGCGCTCGGCGCTCGAGATCAGCAAAGAGCTGGCGATGCTAGGAGCAAACATGGGTGCGGGGTCTCACCTGGACAGCTCGACCGTCACACTTTCCGCTTTGAAGCAGAACCTTGACGCGTCGCTCGATATCTTCGCCGACGTCATTCAGAATCCCGTCTTTCCCGAATCGGAGCTGGAGCGGCTCCGCAAACAGCAGCTCGCCGGCATTGGGCAGGAAAAATCCTCTCCGTTCGCGACCGCGCAGCGCTTATTGCCCGGCCTGCTCTACGGAGAGGGTCATGCCTACGGAAATTCGTTCACGGGCAGCGGCACGGAGGAGTCGGTGAAGGCCATCACCCGTGACGATCTCGAGAAATTTCACTTGAGGTGGGTCCAGCCCTCGAACGCCACGCTGATCGTGGCCGGCGCGACAACCATGGAGGAGATCAAGCCCAAGCTCGAATCACGCTTCAGCAATTGGAAAGACGGCTCCCGCCCTCCCGAGAAAAACTTGGCGCGCGTGGAGAACCCTTCCAAAAGCATCCTCTATGTGGTTGACAAGCCGGACGCCCTTCAGTCGCTGCTGATCGGCGGGCTGATCGCCTCGCCCAGCAACAGTCCCGACCGCATCCGGATCGACACCATGAACTCCATTCTCGGCGGGACCTTCACGGCACGCATCAACATGAACCTTCGCGAGGATAAGCATTGGTCCTACGGCGCGCGCAGCTTCTTGCCCAACGCCCAGGGGCAGCGGCCTTTCATGGTGTATGCGTCCGTGCAAACCGACAAGACCAAAGAGTCGATGGTCGAGCTGGAGAAAGAACTGCGCGGCATACTCGACGGCCGGCCCGCGACCGAAGAAGAGCTGGACAAGGCCAAGAAGGGTCAGACGCTTCGCCTGCCCGGGCAGTTCGAAACGAAACGCGCACTGCGGAGTTCGATCGGCAATATCGTCACTTTCGGCCTGCCGGAGGACTACTACGCCACGCTGGCGGACAAAATCCGCGCCGTCGAATTGGCGGATGTCGGCCAAGCCGCCCAACAAATCATCCAGCCCGACAACATGGTTTGGATCGTGGTGGGTGACCGTGCCAAGATCGAAAGCGGCTTGAGAGAACTCGGCGTCAGCGAAATCCGTCTGATCGACGCCGACGGCCAGCCGGTCGACTGAGGATCGTCCGATCCAGGGTTGCTCCCTATCAAAAGGAAAGCCCTCGGCGCTGCATGCAGCATCCAATCCCTCGGGAGAACCTGCCCAACTGCGAACCATTTCGCCAAGCTCGCTTCAGCGGGCTTGACTTGGATAGGCCAGTCCTTTTAGGGCTGGTAGAATGGATTCGCAAGTAATCGTCAAGGCCGCTTCAGCGGCCTTTTGGCCTTCAGCTTTAGCTATGGCAAGACAATGCCGAGAAACGTCTATTCGGAGATCAATCTCCACATCACGTGGCACACGAAAAAGCGTGCCGCAGTGATCGTCGATGGTATCGAGCGGCAACTGTTTCAATTCATCCAGCACAAGATAGCCGAAACCTCAGGGGTTGAGCTGCACGCAATCGGAGGGACGGCTGATCATGTCCATCTAGCCGTGAGCATTCCTCCAACCCTGAACATCAGTGAGTGGATCGGCCAGATCAAGGGGGCCAGCGCCCACTACGTCAACCATCGAATCGCAAACCGAAGAGTCCTCGAATGGCAGACGGGGTACGGGGTTGTCAGTTTCGGGGCGAAGGGTCTCCGCTGGGTGGCCGAGTATATTCGGAACCAGAAGGAACACCATGCGAGTGGCTCGACGCACGAGCGGTTGGAACGCGTGGAACGCGAGGAAGCCCGTGAACGGGCTAAACCAGATTTCAGCGTCGTTTCCGGGGAACCAGCCCTAAAAGGACTGGCCTAGCCAAGTCAAACCCGCTGAAGCGGGCTTGGGGCTGGAGGTCCCGCCTGAAATCACGCTAGCTCAGCTCCAGGTCGGTTTAAAATAACACGTAATCTATGGTTCGAATTGCACTGCTTGGCGCCCTGATTCCCATACTTCTTCAGGCCAACGAACTCTCCGACCAAGCCGTCACGGTCTTCAAGGAAAACTGCCAAGCCTGCCACGGGGCGGCCATGCAGATGTCGAAGCTTGACCTGCGAACCAGGGCTTCAATCCTTCGCGGCACTCATCAAGGACCTCAAGAGCCGCGGCTTGTTTGAGTCCACGCTCATCATCTGGCACGGCGAATTCGGGCGCATGCCCATCTCCCAGCGAGCCGACGGACGCGACCACAATCAATACGGCTTCACTGTGTGGATGGCGGGCGGCGGCATCAAGGGAGGAACCGTTGTCGGCGCCACCGACGAATTCGGCTACAAGGCCGTGGAAGAGCGGAAGTCCACGCTCCGGAGTGTCCAATTCCGCCCGGGGGACCCGAGACGCCCCTGGTGGGGCCGCCATCCCTGCCTGCCAACAGCTAAGATTGAAAACATGCCCGCCCCGGCCAAGCTCACCAGCTCCGAGATCGAATCCGCCCTCGCCGCACTGCCCGGCTGGACTCTCGCCGATGGCAAGCTGCACCGGGAATACCGCTTCGCCGACTTCATCCACGCTTTTGGGTTCATGGCGACGTCAGCCATCGCGATCGAAGCCCGCGGCCATCATCCCGAGTGGTTCAACGTCTACAACCAGGTGAGGATTGATCTGACCACCCACGACGCGGGCGGCATTACGGCCAAGGACACCGAAATGGCCGCCAAGCTCGAGTCAATCGCGCAAAAGCTGCAATCGTGACCGGCCTGATTGCTAGCCGAATTCTTGCCGATTGTTGACAAGGGGCTCCGGCATGGAGTATGAGCTCCGACGTGGCGCACGCATTTTTGCGTGCCGTGTCGCCATTCCTGGCGGCATCGCTTTCTTCGGCCGTTAAGTGATGGCAAATGCCACCAGCGTCATGAGAAACACGAAAATCGTTAGCACCCTCGGACCGGCCTCCGACAGTGTCGAAACCATCGGCGCGCTTCTGGATGCGGGGACCGGTGTCGTACGCCTCAATTTCTCTCACGGAAACCACAAGCAGCACGCTCAAACCATTGAATGTGTACGGGCCGCCGCCAAATCCCGTCGGCGGCTGATCCCCATCATCGCCGACCTGCAGGGGCCGAAAATCCGAACGGGCCCGGCCGGGGGCCGGGGAGCGATCGAAGCAGTCGCCGGCCACACGCTGCGCCTCACCAGCCGGACCGACGGAGACTCGGAGTCCATCTGCATCGACTACCCCTTCTTGTCGGAAGACATCCAGCCAGACGACGCCATATTGATCGACGACGGCGCCATCGAATTGCGCGTGCGAAAAATCGAAGGAGCGGATGTCCTCGCCGAGGTGATTACGGGTGGAAGCATACTGCCGCGAAAAGGCGTCAACATTCCGGGCGCCCCGCTGCAGTTGCCATCGCTGACTGACAAGGACAAGCAAGACCTCGATTTCGCACTGGCGCAAGGAGTCGACTACGTGGCGCTGTCGTTCGTGAGGAGCGGCCAGGATGTTCAAGCCTTGCGCGACATTGTGGATAAGGCGGGCGCCCACGCTCATGTCATTGCGAAACTCGAAAAACCGCAAGCGCTGGACCACCTCAAAGAGATTCTCGACATCTCCGACGGAGTGATGGTGGCGCGCGGAGACCTCGGCGTTGAGCTGTCGCCGTGGCAAGTTCCCATCGAGCAGAAACGAATCATCAACGAGGCCAGCCGCGCCCGAAAGCCCGTGATCACGGCAACGCAGATGTTGCAGTCGATGGTCGGCCATCCATCGCCCACCCGCGCCGAAGCCAGTGATGTGGCGAACGCCGTGTTCGACGGATCGGACGCACTGATGCTTTCGGGCGAGACCGCGGTCGGGCGCTACCCGGTTGAATCGGTCCAAATGATGGCCCGCATCATCGAGAGCGCCGAAGCCTCGCGTGGAGAGTTCACGGTACGGCCCCCCGCTATCGGGGACTCTCAGGGCGATCTGTCCGCCGCTGTTGCTCACAGCGCCTCCGAGCTGGCTGCTGAGCTGGGAGCGAAATACATCGTCGTCTACAGCGAAAGCGGCTATACCGCCAGGCTCGTCTCCAAGCATCGGCCCCAATGTCCGATTCTGGGGCTTTCGCGTCACGAGCAGGTTTGCCGCAAGATGAAGCTGCTGTGGGGAGTGCGCTCGAAAATGCTCCCGCAGGTTGACGATCTCGATGCGCTCGTCGCGGCGGCGGATGCTCTGTTGCTGGAGCTGGGCTGGGTGGAGCGGGGCGATCTGATTTGCGTCGTCGCCGGGACACCCTTCTACGTCCCTGGGAAGACCGACCTGATCAAGCTCCACCACATCGGTGAAGAGTAGGCCGCCGAAAAAAGTGGGGACAGGCACTCCTGCTTGTCCCAGCCGCCGAAAGCGGCTCGGCTTTGCCCGGCTGACCCCGTCGGGCGTTCCAGAGCACGACGTGGCGCAAGCTCTTAGCTTGCCGCGTCGCCTCATGTCGACGCTTGTGCCACTTGCCGAACCCACACTTGCCGAGAACGCGGTTGAGGTGACTGTCCCTCTATCTCATCTCTCGTGTCTCTCGGGTCAAAAACCCCATTAATAGTAATTTTCTGTCTCCGCGCAAGCTCCGGGCGCTTCGGCTTGGATGCCTTCGTAGAAGACCCTCGGGTTGTACGTGTTGCTGGTCAACATCTCTCCGGGGTCACGAAAACGGTCGCCGTAGGTGGTGCCGTTGATGCGCACGCGGTAAGCAGCCTCGACATCCACCTGGATCAGAGCCTCGAAAGCTTCCCGTGAGTTCGGCCAGTTGTTCGCGTTCGGTTCCACCTGAATTATGCACCGATTCGGCGTAGCCATCGCCGATGGAGTTGTGGCGGTAGCGGCAGTCGTGTCAACTCAGTGATTTAGCAAGTCGTCTTTTCCTCTGTTTCCCTCCCTGTTTGAGCCGCCTGCCAATCCCGGCGGGCAAAAGCGGGCGGGCAAGCGGCGTGTTCCCAGTACGTTGCGGCGAGTGCATGAAATTTTATGCATGGAGCGCCCCTCAACTCAGCGCACCCTCCACCACCGGCGCGAAGCTCGATCCCGGTGGCCCCATCGCCCGCAGCCGCCGCATCAGCCGTTCAAACAGGCCCTTTTCCTCATAATGATCGCTGTAGCTGACACCCGTTCTGCCGGCGTGCCGCCAGATCTTGGCCGCCACGAACAGAAAGCGCAGCCGCGCCGTCGCCAGGGTGGTGTGCCGCAGTGTCTCCACGCTGGCTTGGGCTTCGCGGTTGAACAGCAGCAGCCAGCAGTTGAGGTTGTAGGCCAGCATGGCCAGCTGAAAGTGATTGCGGTTCATGTCAAAGCGGCGCGAGGGATGGGCCGCCAGCCCGGCGTCGTTGTTGGCCTCCTTGATGAGGTTCTCGGCTGCGGCGCGCTGATTGTAAAACCACACCACCGCCGCGATCGGTTCGGCCAGGTTGGTGACAAACACGCGGTAGGTGTAAGCGCTGGTGGCAAACAGCTGGTATTGCTCGGCCGCGCCGGCCGCGGGTTCGTTTTCGTAACGCAGCGCCAGGAAACGACAGGCCCGCGCCCAGCCCTGCGGCTGGTAGAGGAATTCGCATTCCGCATCCGCATCGCTGTGGGGCGAGGGCTTCCAGGCCGCTTGCTGCAACTGCTCGACCAGCCGCCTGGTCTTGCGCGCCACGATGACGAACTGACAAGCCGCCTTTTCATAGGCCTCCACCGCCTCCCAGCAATAAAACCCGGAATCGGCCCGCGCCAGGATTTTCTTCACGCCGTGCGGCAAAGCCCGAAAGGCGCTCTCGAGGTGGGCGGCGATCTGCCGGCCCGTGGGCCGGTCGCCGTTGCGCAACCCGCCCATCAGGTATTCGCGCGTCTCGGCCAGGAAAGTCAGTATCGGCTGGTAGCTGCGCTTGCCCTTGTTCTTGGGGTTGTAACTCTTGCGCCCGCCCATCTGGCGGCCGTAGAGCGTGTGCACGGTGGTGTCGGTGTCCAGCGTCACCGTCTCCAATTTCACCTGGGCCGCGGCCCAGACTCGTTCCCGCAGCTGGCGCTGAATGGAAAGGATCTGCTTCGCCACGTTGAGGTGCAGCGAGGCCAGAAAGCGCCACAGCGTGGACTGCGGCGGCAGACGCGTCACTTGCAAGATGCCGGTCAAGATGGGGTCGCGGGCGATGAAGCGGAGTTGGTTCAGCCGCGCAAAGCCGACATAGAGGCCCAGCACGAGGGCCAGCACAAACTGGTAGAGGCTCATCACACGGGTGATTCGTTTGTTCGTGATGGTTTCTTCCAGCAGCGCCTGGAAGCCGAGTTTTTCGAGCAGGGTGGCGACGGGCAGCAAGCCGCCGTAGGGAGTCAGATTCTTGCCGCGGAAGTGATAAGGCGTGGCAGCCCCGATTTTATTGGGCCGCGGGGCCCTCGCGCCCCGGCCTTGTTTGACGGGCCTTCGGGAGCTATGCTGTTTTCGCTTGGTAACCATTTGGGTGACCTCCTTGGGGTTGACTGGCGAAGCTGAAATCTTTGCCAGCCTACCTTTTTACCCCATGTTTTCGGGGGTCCCCCAAATGGCCCCTGGCGGCTCAGCCCTCCTCCGGTGCACCCCGCAGTGCATAATTCAGGTGTCATGAGACTTGAAAACCGACTAGAACAGATGAAGATGCAGCATGGGCAGGACCAGAAACTCCTGGCTGTGCAACAGCAGCACACCCAGGAGATCGGCGGCCGATACGATCAGCTCCTCAAGCTACTCGGCGATAAACTTCTGCAACAGCCTGACCCACCGACAGTTGTAATAAGTATCGAAGGCTTCCCGCAACTCAAAGATTCCCTCAGCCAGAGCGAGCAACTCACCGCCGACCAGCGCCGCGAAGCCCTCGACTTGCTAGAGAAACTTCGAGAGCAAACCGAGCTAGCCGAAAAAGACCGCCTCGACAAATCAACGTTGCGTCAGATGTACGACGAACTCAGCCAGTTCGCGGGCATCGCCAGTGCCGCCACCAGCATCTGGCAAGTCTGGGGCCCTCAAATCGCCAGCCTCCTTGGCCTTCTCACAAAATAATCCGTGCAGCCGGCAGGCGTTTGAATTGCTATGCTGAGTCGCAACGAGGTGGACAGACTCCATGCAATACGTGCTTTGGCCGTTGGGAATTGTATTCAGTTTAGTCGTCATCTTCGCGGCATTAGAGCATTTTCAATGATGACATAGCCCGTATCCGAAGATGCATTCGCCGTAGCCAAAGCGTCGATGCTGAGCACCCCCCATGGGTTATCTATATTATTCCCGAAAATGCTCTAGAAACTGTCTTTCCGTTCGAAGTCCCGAAACTTGCCAAGATCGAGGAGAAGACGTACCGGGCCTACACGGTTCTAGGCTTGGTAGGTGTGGTTATCCTGGGTTTTGCTCTGCAACAGTCAAGAATAATCGATGTTTTCGAAGTAGCTGGTTTCAGAGCGGAGACCCGTCAGATAACGAATCAGGCCCTCGAAAAAATCGAAGGAGCCGTCGAACAACTTGAGACCCGAACTGAGCGAGGCCTTCTGGACTGCGTATCAAGGGACAACTTGATTATTGAGAATGGTGGCATTGCCGTGCCAAGATCTGGCTGCTACACGGTCGACGCCCCGACCGATGAAGAAGTCACCGCACTCACGGAAATCAAGTGCCGTTCCGGAACGCTCTTCATCCTTCAGGCCAAGCACCCCGAAAGGACGATTCACATCAAAGCCTGGACTGCCGGAGAATTCTACTTGGATGACGTAAACGACACTGCACTGATTCTCTGTAGTCAAGAAGATACGCCCGTCGCACTGTCAAGATCTAGTGGTGGATGATACGGCGAGGTTTTTGTTCGGCGCTTCAGTACGAACCGAGGATGTTTCGTGAACGCACGGACTGGCCACTCGCTGCGTTAGCTACTGCAAGTACTGATGCCAGCCGGAATCCCAACGCCGGCGGGAGTGGCGCCCCATAAGTCGTTGTCCCTGGTGATTCGAAAAGCGAGAACCAAATCTCATTCATACTCGGGGGGTGAATGCACTATTCACCGCCAGAGTCCGCCGACGAATCGCTCAAGTTGGCAATGCCCTCTTCCTGCACGCTGTATCCTGGAATGACCCTCGGAGGCGGGTTAAGACATGGCTACAGTGAGATACATCGTCAATGACGTGGAGGCGGCGATCGGCTTCTATACCGGCCTTCTTGGGTTCGAACTCAAGCAGAAATTCGGGCCCGCGATAGCCATCCTCGCAAAGGACGACCTGGAGCTGTGGGTCGCCGGCCCCCCTTCCTCGGCGCAGCGGCCGATGCCGGACCCCAGCCAGCCCGCACCCGGTGGATGGAACCGATTCGTCGTCCGGGTTGAGGACATCGCGGCGACCGTAGCTGCTCTGACCGAAGCTGGCGCGAACTTCCGCAACGAGATCATCACTGGCCCGGGCGGACAGCAGATCCTCGTCGAGGACCCGTCCGGTAACGCTATCGAAGTCTTCCAGCCGGGGCAAGATCGGGGACAGCTCCCGAACCTCGGCGTTAGGCCCCGGCGGACCGCGATTTCGGCGGCGGGCCGGGCGGTTTGCGCCGCAGCGATCGTCCTGCCCGCTGCTCCAGTTCCGCCACAAAATGGTCATCTCCAAACGGATTTCCGGAACGAGTCGCCGCCCGAATCTCATCTGTTGCGTCCGCTCCGCCGGCCAGCGCCTCGCCCCAATCGTTCGCGGAACAAATTTCGCTCCAGTCCCCGAAATCAAGTGTTCCCGATGGGTCCGCTCCCTCGGCATGGGCCCGCGCGCTCGACCACGGGTACTCCTCAGCCTGCCCGGCCAGTCCGGCGCGAACCGGGTTCAAGTCCACGTACAGCAGCGCCCGCACCAGGTGCGTCCGGCCTAAAGGACACGAATAAAAGCGGTTCTGCCACAAATGCCCCGTCCTCTCGTAACGCCGGTTGAAGTGCTGAGCGTAGCGCGAGGGGCACTGTCCAAGGGCGAGAGCAAGCGAATCGGGCCGCTCGGGAATCGCGGCCAGATGGACGTGATTCGTCAGCAGACAATAGCCGAGCAGCGTGACGCGGTGGCGCCGCGAACGTTCGCGCGGAGTTTCGAGATAGAAGCGCCGGTCGTCGTCGAGCAGGAAGACATCCTGGCGGTTGTTGCCCCGTTGGGTGATGTGATGCGGCACGCCCGCCGCCACCACCCGGGCCATCCGAGCCATTTGGTTCGCGGTGAGAATCGCTATTTTCGCACAGTTCGCGCTCGCTGAGCCGAGGTTCGGGAGCTGTCCCCGAATCCCCAGATCTCAACCACTGGGCTTGTCCGATTCAATGCTCTAGACTAGATAGACTTCGACCGTCATCCGCTGAAGCTAGATCGAGCGACTTCATGAGAAACCCGAAAGCGTTACAAACGTTGTTGAATTTGCTGTCTGCCGCGCTTATCTTAACAAGTCTATCCTCGCCCGCAGTGGCACAGCACTTCGACCCTGGCCAGGACGTTATCTTTTTTGGGGCCGGAGCGCGGCACTCACTAACATGGCTGGGCGACCCGGCTCGCCCGCCCGAAACCATTACCCTTGAAACCGACGGCATCGTCGAGGTTGAAATTTTTGTGTTTGATGATGTTGAGCCGGATATAATTGGTCCCGTCGAAGCCACGTACGCGATCAGCCTATCGGCCTTGAAGTGCGGCGAGACGGAGTATACGATTACGTTCGTCGGCGGACGTCAGGAAACCGGAACGTTCCAGGTGGGCAAGTTCGCGGTTGCACCGACTTCCATCAGTGGTTCAGGAACTGTCTTCGTCACCAAGCTCGGCTCCCTGCGCGCTACGGTCTTCAAGGCTTCCTGCGATGGTCCGGCCACGATCTCGCCCGAGTCCATACTTCTAGAGAGCAACGAAACCGTTGTTGAATTCAGAGTAAGAGCCGACTCCAGCTTGGGGGCAGAGGGCAGCGTAAATTGCAGCATCGAATCCTTCAACCTTGACGGCATCATCACCGGAGAGAAGCCGATTGTGGTGACCGCCGAGCCACAGAGTACGGGATCTCTCGAGCCCGGCTCCGCGGTACTGATCACTGAGGAGGTCATGGGAAACCAGCAAGTTGTTCAGGCGGTTTTCGGCGAAGGGCCTATTCGCGTCGAGATCCGCGAGGATCCCGTTCTTCGGCGGACGTTCGATCTCGCAGGCAAGAGCGGCGAGTGCTTTAACGCGACCAACAATCCAGCCGACGGCTGGGTCTGTGAGTTCGTGGCGGAGGCGTACGAGATCATCGCGAGATTCCGCAACAACGCGACAGCCCAGGTGGAGGTTTGCCCAGGTGGAGCCGCGCTGTCAGCCAGCGCCAATCGAGTCGCGCAGAGTGTCCCGTGCGGAACGATCATTGGGGAGATCCTGCGGCTGGTGCAGCCCTTCATCACCGACCGCAAGGGGCAACGCCCGCCCCCTGGTGAGATCATCACGATCTTCAATACCGGAGGAGGCAGGCGACAGATCGGTTTCATCTTTGACAAGAGTGCGGCGCGTGCCCAGATCCGACGTCCGGAATTGCCGGTCACGATTCTCGCGGAACGGGAGCTTTTCATTACAGTCCCAGGCAAGACCCAGAGCGGGAAACTGCGCGCCGAACAAACGGTTGGCTCAACCTTAGAGTTCGTCCTCACCTGAATTATGCACAGATTCGGCGTAGCCATCGCCGATGGAGTTGTGGCGGTAGCGGCAGTCGTGTCAACTCAGTGATTTAGCAAGTCGTCTTTTCCTCTGTTTCCCTCCCTGTTTGAGCCGCCTGCCAATCCCGGCGGGCAAAAGCGGGCGGGCAAGCGGCGTGTTCCCAGTACGTTGCGGCGAGTGCATGAAATTTTATGCATGGAGCGCCCCTCAACTCAGCGCACCCTCCACCACCGGCGCGAAGCTCGATCCCGGTGGCCCCATCGCCCGCAGCCGCCGCATCAGCCGTTCAAACAGGCCCTTTTCCTCATAATGATCGCTGTAGCTGACACCCGTTCTGCCGGCGTGCCGCCAGATCTTGGCCGCCACGAACAGAAAGCGCAGCCGCGCCGTCGCCAGGGTGGTGTGCCGCAGTGTCTCCACGCTGGCTTGGGCTTCGCGGTTGAACAGCAGCAGCCAGCAGTTGAGGTTGTAGGCCAGCATGGCCAGCTGAAAGTGATTGCGGTTCATGTCAAAGCGGCGCGAGGGATGGGCCGCCAGCCCGGCGTCGTTGTTGGCCTCCTTGATGAGGTTCTCGGCTGCGGCGCGCTGATTGTAAAACCACACCACCGCCGCGATCGGTTCGGCCAGGTTGGTGACAAACACGCGGTAGGTGTAAGCGCTGGTGGCAAACAGCTGGTATTGCTCGGCCGCGCCGGCCGCGGGTTCGTTTTCGTAACGCAGCGCCAGGAAACGACAGGCCCGCGCCCAGCCCTGCGGCTGGTAGAGGAATTCGCATTCCGCATCCGCATCGCTGTGGGGCGAGGGCTTCCAGGCCGCTTGCTGCAACTGCTCGACCAGCCGCCTGGTCTTGCGCGCCACGATGACGAACTGACAAGCCGCCTTTTCATAGGCCTCCACCGCCTCCCAGCAATAAAACCCGGAATCGGCCCGCGCCAGGATTTTCTTCACGCCGTGCGGCAAAGCCCGAAAGGCGCTCTCGAGGTGGGCGGCGATCTGCCGGCCCGTGGGCCGGTCGCCGTTGCGCAACCCGCCCATCAGGTATTCGCGCGTCTCGGCCAGGAAAGTCAGTATCGGCTGGTAGCTGCGCTTGCCCTTGTTCTTGGGGTTGTAACTCTTGCGCCCGCCCATCTGACGGCCGTAGAGCGTGTGCACGGTGGTGTCGGTGTCCAGCGTCACCGTCTCCAATTTCACCTGGGCCGCGGCCCAGACTCGTTCCCGCAGCTGGCGCTGAATGGAAAGGATCTGCTTCGCCACGTTGAGGTGCAGCGAGGCCAGAAAGCGCCACAGCGTGGACTGCGGCGGCAGACGCGTCACTTGCAAGATGCCGGTCAAGATGGGGTCGCGGGCGATGAAGCGGAGTTGGTTCAGCCGCGCAAAGCCGACATAGAGGCCCAGCACGAGGGCCAGCACAAACTGGTAGAGGCTCATCACACGGGTGATTCGTTTGTTCGTGATGGTTTCTTCCAGCAGCGCCTGGAAGCCGAGTTTTTCGAGCAGGGTGGCGACGGGCAGCAAGCCGCCGTAGGGAGTCAGATTCTTGCCGCGGAAGTGATAAGGCGTGGCAGCCCCGATTTTATTGGGCCGCGGGGCCCTCGCGCCCCGGCCTTGTTTGACGGGCCTTCGGGAGCTATGCTGTTTTCGCTTGGTAACCATTTGGGTGACCTCCTTGGGGTTGACTGGCGAAGCTGAAATCTTTGCCAGCCTACCTTATTACCCCATGTTTTCGGGGGTCCCCCAAATGGCCCCTGGCGGCTCAGCCCTCCTCCGGTGCACCCCGCAGTGCATAATTCAGGCCTCACCGAAAGCGAGTTTCTGACATTTGTCGCTGAGCCCAACCCGAATCCCGATTCGCGCGAAGTCGCTATCTTACTGGACGGCGTTGAAGCCGGGATCATTCGCCAGGAGGGAACCAGCAGTCGGAGACCGCAAATCGCGAACAATGGGACCGTGGAGGGCGCTGCATTCTTCCCGGAGATTGTGTCGGGGGGCTGGGCGAGCATTCTAGGGACGTTCTTCATCGACGGCTTCCGAGTCTGGGGAGGCGATGATTTCACGACTGTGGCCGCAAGTGGTGGGTTAAGGGGTCGGCTCAGAAAACGGAAAAAATCGTTAAGCGCACCGGCGCAGGGAGTAACGTTACTACCCACGAGTCTCGACGGAGTCAGCGTTACTGTTGGCGGCAGGCCGGCCTTCGTGCAATTTCTCAGCAACAACCAGCTCAATGTGCTGATCGACGACGATGACAACTTTGGATTCGTCGACATCGTGGTCACAACTCCAGACGGCGTCAGCTTCACAGAGACAGCGATCAAGCGGTCGTTTGTGCCGCAGTTCTTCCGGTTCGAACCAAACAGGAGAATCTACGTTGCTGGGGTTCACTTAGATGGTGTTTTCTTAGGGGCGGCGGACCTCTTCGACGGGGCGGTCGCAACTCGGCCGGCACGGCCGGGCAGCACGGTGCAACTTTTCGGCACTGGCTGGGGACCGACGATTCCACCAACGCCGACAGCGCAGCTCGTCACTACTCCGGCACCCCTGGCGAATGAGGTCGTCATCCGAATTGGCGGGGTCGACGCGAGGGTGCAGTTCGCCGGGATCGTTGGGTCAGGGCTTTACCAGTTGAACGTCGTGATTCCGGACCTCCCCGCAGGCGATCACGAAGTAGAGGCTTCGGTTGCCGGTTTCTCATTGGGGGTGCAAGCGTTCATCACGATCGGGGGGGAGAAGGCTTTTGGGGGGGGATCGGGGACGGGGGATCGGGGGGACAGATCGGGGGACAGATCGGAGACAGATTGGGGACAGCTCCCGAACCTCGGCGTTAGGCCCCAGCGGACCGCGATTTCGGCGGCGGGCCGGGCGGTTTGCGCCGCAGCGATCGTCCTGCCCGCTGCTCCAGTTCCGCCACGAAATGGTCATCTCCGAACGGATTTCCGGAACGAGTCGCCGCCCGAATCTCATCTGGGAGGAGATCGGGGACAGCTCCCGAACCTCGGCGTTAGGCCCCGGCGGACCGCGATTTCGGCGGCGGGCCGGGCGGTTTGCGCCGCAGCGATCGTCCTGCCCGCTGCTCCAGTTCCGCCACAAAATGGTCATCTCCAAACGGATTTCCGGAACGAGTCGCCGCCCGAATCTCGTCTGTTAGGTCCGCTCCGTCGGCCAGCGCCTCTCCCCAATCGTTCGCGGAACAAATTTCGCTCCAGTCCCCGAAATCAAGTGTTCCCGATGGGTCCGCTCCCTCGGCATGGGCCCGCGCGCTCGACCACGGGTACTCCTCAGCCTGCCCAACCAGTCCGGCGCGAACCGGGTTCAAGTCCACGTACAGCAGCGCCCGCACCAGGTGCGTCCGGCCTAAAGGACACGAATAAAAGCGGTTCTGCCACAAATGCCCTGTCCGCCCGCGGCGCCGGTTGAAGCGCTGAGCGTAGCGCGAGTGACACTGGCCCAGGGCGCGGGCAAGCGAATCGGGCCGCTCGGGAATCGCCACCAGATGGATGTGATTCGTCATTAGGCAATAGCCGAGCAGCGTGACGCGGTGGCGCCGCGAACGTTCGCGCGGAGTTTCGAGATAGAAGCGCCGGTCGTCGCCGGGCAGGAAGACATCCTGGCGGTTGTTGCCCCGTTGGGTGATGTGATGCGGCACGCCCGCCGCCACCACCCGGGCCATCCGAGCCATTTGGTTCGCGGTGAGAATCGCTATTTTCGCACAGTTCGCGCTCGCTGAGCCGAGGTTCGGGAGCTGTCCCCGAATCGTCCCCGAATCGTCCCCGAATCGTCACATTATTTGGCGTAGCATTGATGGATGGATGAACTGGCTGGTCTCTCGGACGAGGTTCGGAAGCTGGCGCTGGATCGCTTAGCCCACAATCCAAGTGGCGAGTGTCTTCCACCAAGCTAGATCGGCGGCTGTTACAAAGAAAATGTGATTTATCGCGAAAAGGATCAGCGTCAGAACGAATGGCGCCCGCACTCGGCCCAAACGCAGGTCGTTGAGGATCAGCACCGCTGTAACGATTTCAAACAGGAAGTAGTTCGCGTGCACGGCACCGGCCTCCGAAGAAATGCCGGGGGCCCAATTCAGGAACATTCGAAGGGTTCCGGCAAAGGTCAGCACGAGCCCGGTCGAGATCATGTATCGGGCGTGAAGCTCCGGACGTCGCCGATAGGCCAGTGCCAGGGCGTAGATCAGGGCGAACTGGGTGATGGCGAAAGCCGGTATGGTCAGGCGTTGGAGCGCCTCACTCCCCATCTCGGTTCCGCCGTAGATTTCGCGAATTACGATGACGCCCGACAGAACCACGACCGGCGCGAGGGCAAATGAAAGTTTGCCGACTCGTCGATGAAGGTCCATCCGGCGGTTTCGAACGAACGTAGCTTGTGCAATGAGGGTTCCCATCCAGGCGAACATCACGAGCCCGTGGACGTGAAAAGTCAAGCTTGTGTCGAGAAGCTTCGCGAAATAACTCGGGAAGAAACCAACGACCACAAGACCGGACATGCCGGCGAATAGATAGATCAATCGGCCAGCAATCGCAGTTGGTTGCTGCATGGTAGGTAGGATAGTTGATCCACTGCCCGCGCGTCATGATGCTTGCAAGGAAGGAAAATAGGGACAGAGCCCGATATCGGGAGCTAAGCTCCCGCGGCTCGTTGCCGCGGCGGACGCCCCACTCGTCCTGGCGTCAGGCGGCGGCCCGCGTCCTTCTCCAGATCTTGCACGAACTCGGTCTCGCCGAGCGGAAGTCCGGAGTAGGTTGCCTGGCGGAGGCGCCGGCATTCGTTCTCGAGCGCCGTCCCCCGGAGCACGTCTCCCCAATCGCCGCGCCCCCGGACCTCCCGCCAACTGGCGAAGTCCACGAGCCCTGCCGCATCCCGGCCGCTCAGGTGCGCCCGCGCGCTCGACCACGGATACTGTTCGCCACATCCGGCCAAGCCGGCTCGGACCGGGTTGGCGGCTGGTCAAACGAGGACATGCGCACGTTTTGCCGCCTTTGTCCGTTGACAGGACCCGAGAGCGGCCTTACCGTACTCGTGTGACTCTGATCTCAAGGAGGTTGACAAGGTGCTAGAAACTGTAACGCCGACTCACGATGCCAAAGCGGCCCACAATCTGATTCAGGAGTACTTCGACGCTTGGAAGGGAACCGACGAACAAAAAATCTTGGACTGGTACTCCGACGATGTGAAGCTGCGGCTTCCTACCGGAGTATTGGAGGGCAAGGCGGCGGTCCGAGACCGTTTTGTGCGTCCTTTCATCACCGCGTTCCCAGGCAATATCCACGAAATCCAGCGTTTAATTTACGAGGGAGGGCTGGTTGCGGTCGAGTGGCGGTTCAAAGCCGAGCACTCGGGAGAGTTCCAAGGTATCCCTCCGAGCGGGCGCCGTACGGACGTACCGGGCTGTTCATTCTATTCCCTGGACGGCGCAGTCATTACGGCGGGCAATATCTACTTCAACCTCCCGACGCTGTTCGAGCAGATCGGTGCCTCGGCTTAGGAGGATATGCGGCAATGAGCGGATGCGCTACGGAACACGACGCCATCATCAAACTGATCGAGCTCTACATTGACGGCTGCAAGGAGGGCAAAAGCGAGCTGATGCGAGGCGCGTTCCACTCCGACGCCTCGTTCTTCGGATACGCTGGCGAAGACCTTGCTCAGGGTCTGCCGTTTCTCTTCGATTGGATCGATAAGAACGGTCCGGCGCCTGATATCCAACCCCGCCTCGCCGGCATCGACATTCTGGACTCGATCGCGGTGGTTCGTCTTGAAGTCGAGAACTGGTCAGGCAAGCTGGCGGGCTCCGGAGTTCATATGTCGGATCTGTTCACCTTGCTGAAGACCTCGCAAGGGTGGAAGATCATTCAGAAGGCTTTTCACTGGCACTCCTGAGTTCTTGGAATCGGTGCGGTCTTGGGCGCAAGCCCGCCCCCGCCGATCGCGGCTGGGCTGAGCCTGGAGCGCATTGATTCGCGCACCTTTCATTCCTCGAATAGGCTCTCATGGACGTCTGCAGAACGGTGGCTTGCCTCTGATATACTCCGTTGCAAGGAGGCTGAGATGATGGATCAGAATGATCACCAACAGACGCTTGAGGCATGGAAACAAATCGCTGCGTATCTCGACCGCAGTGAGCGAACCGTCCGTCGTTGGGAGGCTTCCGAGGGTTTGCCGGTCCGTCGCCACGAGCATGGGAAGCAGGACACCGTGTTTGCCTATACCGACGAGATCGACCAGTGGCGGAGTGGGCGAATGCGGGTTCGCGTTGATCCTTCGCCCGCCGGGAGCCTGAATCGGCGCCGCTGGTTGTTGGGATCGTCTTTGGCGGCCGCGGCTGTCGGGATAAGTGCGGTTGCAATCCAGACGGCGCGTCGAGAAAGCAGTGAAGCCGCGGCCGCCCGGTTCGACTCACCTGACTCGGAAGGTCTTTCATTTGGGGAGCCTTTGACGAACGGGTACCTCGCCGAGCACGATTTGATCACACGCGCGATCGACCGCTATATCGCGGGGGGCAGAGCAGGCAATGGGGACTTGATGCGCGAGGCCTTTCACCCCAAAGCGACGATCGCCGGGTACTGTCAGGGAATGGAATACAGCGGATCGGTCGAAAGCTTGTTTGAGTGGGTTGACGAGAACGGTCCTTCGCCAAACCTCGACCCACACTTCGCGCGCATTGAGGTCTTCGAGACGATTGCCGTCGTCGCCCTGGAGGTGCGGGGCTGGTCAGGGAAGCTGGCCGCCGAGAACGGCCCCCGCATTTCCGAGATTTTCACGCTCCTGAAGCGGGAGAACGAGTGGAAGATCACGCAGAAGACGTTCCATTGGTACGAGGCGTGAGTTAGCGCAGATCATGATCATCTTTGCGCCAGGCGGCTGATGGGGCTGATGGGCTGATGGGGCTGATGGGGGCTGATGGGGCTGATGGGGGGCTGATGGGCTGATGGGGGCTGATGGGGGCTGATGGGGGCTGATGGGGACAGTCACCGGGTTTTATTGTCAACTTTTGCGGAACCGCCCGCAGCAGCCGCGAGCCGCGAACTCCCCAGCCAACGGCCGAACCGGCTACCGACACGCCACTTTGGCCCCAAAAGACCGCTCCCCCCCCCAAACCGCAAATCACCCCAACTCAGTCACGGATAAATTGAAAATATAGTGCCTTTGTATTCAACAGGATTACCCACCGCCCGCAAGGAATCCCAAGATCGACTTGTTATCCTAAAAGCGGCAAAACCAACAATGACTCAGTTGCAACTTAGAGCAGAGGACAACCATTCCACAACCTCGGCGGGACCCAAAAGCCGGAGAGCCTCTCACAGACTCTCAAATACTCTCATTGAAAAAAGCCAACCCTTATAAATGAACAACTTACAACCAAACAGAAAAAGGCCATTGAAGCTCTTTTGCTAACGAATACGATCGATAGAGCGGCAAAGAGAGCAAATGTGAGTGAAGGCCGATTCGGAAATCGCGGCGGGCGAATAACCCGGAAGATGCAGCCTGTTTGACATACGTATGCGCGACCAGTATGCTTGTATGCATGAGGACCACTCTGAGCCTCGATGAAGACCTGATGCGCGAGGTCAAGCGCCGTGCCGTCGAAAAGGACCAAACCGTCTCGGCAATGGTGGAAACGGCGTTGCGGGATCTGCTCGAAAGGGAATCGAAGCCTCGTAAAAAGCGTCCCTTTCGCTGGGTGACCGTAAAAGGGAGACTTCTGCCCGGGGTTGACCTCACGGATCGAAACTCGCTGTACGACATTATGGAAAACCGCTCGTGATCGCGGTTGACACCAATATTCTCGTATTGGCCCACCGCGAGGAATCGCCTCTCCACGCGCCCGCACGGAGACGACTTAGTGATCTTGCCATGGGGGATGCCGCGTGGGCGGTTCCCGTGTTTTGTCTCGCGGAATTCGTCGGCGTTGTGACTCATCCGAAGATCTTCGACCCGCCGTCCACCGTTAATGAAGCGCTTGAGGCAATCGAGGCTCTCTTGGAGAGTGAGACGATTCGAGTTCTCACTCCTGGACACCGTTATCCGGCGCTGTTCGCGCGGGCCGTACGTGAAGCCGACGCTCGCGGAAACCTCGCCTTTGACGCCCAGATCGCCGCGGTGTGCCGAGAGCAAGGCGTTTCACGCTTGCTTACATTGGACCGTGATTTTTCGCGCTTCGCCGGAATCGAGATCGCGGACTTGGAGGAGCCTTGATTCCGCCGGAGACTTTTCCTCTTGAGGCGGGCTAAGACATGGCTACAGTGAGATACATCGTCAATGACGTGGAGGCGGCGATCGGCTTCTATACCGGCCTGCTTGGGTTCGAACTCAAGCAGAAATTCGGGCCCGCGATAGCCATCCTCGCAAAGGACGACCTCGAGCTGTGGGTCGCCGGCCCCCCTTCCTCGGCGCAGCGGCCGATGCCGGACGCCGGCCAGCCCGAAGCCGGCCTGTTCGCGCTAACATGGGTCAAGAGCCACCCCGATGACGGTCACCGTTCTTCTTCTCTTTTGCGTCGCGAGTCTGCTTGCCGGCGGCTCAGCTTCCCCCAATCAACTCACGGCTGAAGAAAAGGCAGCGGGGTGGGTACTGCTTTTTGACGGCGAAAGCTTCGCCGGCTGGGAGGGGTTCGACAACACATCAGTCGCGCGTCAGTCCTGGGGGATCGATGACGAGGTGATCCGGACGCTTGCGGACAACTCGGGCGGCGATGTGGTGACGGTCCGGCCCTATGAGAACTTCGAACTGCGGTTTGAATGGAAGCTCTCCGCCGGGGGTAACAGCGGCGTGAAATACGTTGTCCAGAGGGAATGGATCAGCCCGGCCTTTACACCCGGTCAGCCAGAAGCCTGGAAGCGCCGCACCCGGCTGCGGGCAACGGGGCTGGAATACCAGCTCCTGGACGACTCCAAGCGCCGCGGCCGGCCGCTCTCACCTACCTCAAGCTGCGGGGCCCTCTATCTGCTAACCGCACCGAAGAACAAACGGCTGAATCCAGCGGGTGAGTGGAACCATTCGCGCATCGTGGTTCGGGGCACGCATGGCGAACACTGGCTCAACGGCGTCAAGCTGCTTGACTACGAGCTGAACTCGCCGGAGCTGCTGGCGCGTGTTGACGAGACCAAGTTTCGGCGTGTTCCGGGCTATGGCATCAAGGGAGCCGGCTACATCGCGCTGACCCACCATAGCTCGCCGGCTTGGTTTCGCGGTATCAAGATTCGTGAGTTTAAATAGGCCGCGCGTTGCCGCCCGGCAAGCGATTGCCCGCATGTCCGACTCAACACCCGATAACCTTGTTCAAGACGTCAGGGGCCTGCAAAAAATCGCCTACGGCTTTATGGGATCGAAGGCGCTTTTCGCGGCGCTCAACCTGAATGTCTTCGGCTGGCTGGCTGAAAATCCCAAGACATTGGGGGAGCTGACCCTTCAGACGGGGGCCCCCCGGAATCTTTTGCGGACATTATTGACCGCGTGCGTCAGCCTGGGCTTATTGATCAAGGACGGAGAAAGCTATCGCAACTCTCCCGCTGCCCAGCGTTATCTCAATCCCGAAAGCGATTCCTACTTTGGGGATTATTATCGATTCCAGATCGATCGACAGGTTTACCCGGCCTTTGAATCGCTCGACGCAGCCTTACGGGGAAAGGCGGTTCGCGGCCTCTACACGGATGCCTTCGAAGATTCCCAGCGGGCCGCCGACTTTTTTCGCGGCCAGCACTCGGGCTCGCTCGGACCAGCCTTCGTGCTGGCAAGGCAAGCCGAACTGGAAGGACGACGCACGGTTCTCGATGTGGGGGGCGGCAGCGGCGCTTTCTCTATCATGTTGTGCAACCGATTCCCGCGGCTCACCGCGACGATCTTCGATTTCCCCAAAGTGATTGAAGTTGCCAAAACCTATGTGAACGAAGCCGGACTGACCGGTCGAATCGGGTTTGCACCCGGGGAGGCCGTGTCTGACGATTGGCCACGGGGGCAAGACGTCGTTCTGATGTCTTATCTGCTTAGCGCCGTCGATCAGCAACACCACCTGCCGCTCATGCGGAAGGCCTGGAATTGCCTCGCCCCAGGCGGGCTTCTGCTGGTTCACGACTTTGCCGTGAACGACAACGGCGAGGCTTCGCTGGAAGCGGCTCTATGGGGACTAGCGACGATGATTGGTAACGCCGGCGCGACGAACCTCTCCGCGGGCGGCCTCATCGCCTACGGGACCGAAACAGGCTTCGAGCGCGTCCACGTCCGGCCTCTGATCGAAGGCATTACTTCGCTGCTGACTTGCACAAAGCCGGGTTCGGCGGGACTTGACTGAACGCGTCGACCAAACGGGCCCCGCGCGAAAGCGACCTGAAGACGGCGCGGGCCTTGAAGGAGACGGCGATGCGGCTGTTCAACTATCGCCGCGAATCGGCGGCACGGGCTTTCTTCGAGCAATGGCTCGGCTGGGCCCGCCGCAGCCGGCTGACGCCGATGGTCGCCGTGGCGCGGTACTCGAACCTCGCCATCTTGACCGCCTTGACCCTGCGGGTCGTCTTCGGCCTGCCGCTTCGCCAGAGCGAGGGTTTCCTGGACTCGCTGCTCAGGATGATGGGCCTTGACCTCAAGGCCCCGGACCACACCACACTCTCGCGCCGGAACCAAGTCGTTGAGGTGCCGCGGCTGACCCGAGCCCACGACGGCCCGATCCACTTGATCGTCGATTCCACGGGGCTCAAGATCCTGGGTTCGGGCGAATGGAACTCGCACAAGTACAAGGCATCGAAGAGACGCCGGGACTGGCGGAAGCTGCACATCGGAGTGGATGACGAGGGGTTCATTGTGGCGGCCGAGCTCACGGCGAGCAGCCGGGACGACGCCTCCACCGTCCCTGATCTGCTCGACCAGATCGAGGATCCCATCCGGCGTTTCACGGCAGACGGGGCCTACGACCACCGGTCAATCTACGAGCGGGTCGGCACGGCCGGTACAGAGGACGTCGTGATCGTGATCCCCCCGCGTCGCTCGGCGGTGTTGGCGGGCCCCACGGACGGCCCGTGGGGGCAGCGAGAAGCGGCTCTTGAGAGCATTCGTAAGGTCGGACGACGAGCGTGGCAAAAGGAGTCGGGCTACCGCCAGCAGGCGCGCGTAGAGAACGGATTCTTCCGCTACAAGTCAGTGCTCGGAGGCAGCCTGCAGGCGAGGAACAGCAAGGCGCAAAGGAGAGAGGCCACGATCGGATGTCACATCCTCAACCGGATGGCCGAGCTCGGCAGGGCGAAGTCCTACGCCGTGGCGCCGTGAACGAGGGGTTGGGGAAGCGGCTTGACTCGCGCCGGGGTTGATTCGTGCAACAGCGCCTGACGCAAGTACACTGGAAGGTGCGCGCCATGCAACGAAGACCGGAAGGACGCGTAAGAATGGCCGGACTCCTAGCGATTGCCGTCTGCTGCTGTGTCCTTCTGGTTCACGAACTGCCGGCGCAGCCTACCGGCTTAGCGGCGAAGTCTCAACAGGCGGCGGAAGCGATGCGAGCAAAGCGTTTTTACGAAGCCGCCGCGCTTTATCGCGAGCTTGCCATCGCAAACCCCAATCATCCGGAACTCACCATGAATCTGGGGCTCGCGCTGCACTCTTCCAGACAGTACACTGAAGCGGTCAAGCAGTTTCAGTCCGCGGTCAAGCTCAAGCCCGGTCTCGGGCCCGCGTGGTTTTTTCTCGGACTGGACTATCAGAAACTCGGCGAACCCGACAAAGCCGTTCAGCCGCTGGAGCGCGCCCTTGAGCTCCAGCCGGGGAACCATGTGGCCTTGCTGGAGCTGGCGGACGCACTTCACGCATTGGGCCGGTACGATCAAGCTATCTCACGCTTCCAGCAGCTTACCGAAGCTCAGCGCGCGAATCCGAAAGCTTGGCTGGGACTTGGGCTGACCTACGCATCGTTATCCAAGAACGCCGCTGATCAGCTCGAAAAGCTCGCCCCGCGGTCCGCCTACCGGTTTCTGCTCCTCGCTCACTCGCGGGCCGATCAGAAACAGTACCGGTCGGCGTTCTACTACTACCGCCAAGCGCTCGCGAAGCACTCCAACCTTCCGGGCGCGCACAAGGCTTTAGCGGAGATCTATCGCGAAACCGGGCATCCTGACTGGGCCGCCCAGGAGGAACAGAAGGTAAACGAGACGGCCGTTGCGTGCGACCAAGAGCCCTTGCGGTGCCGCTTCAGCGACGGGCTCTATGAAGAAGTCGCCGCGGCGGCCCAAGCTGACCAGAAACCGAAAAATCTCTACTGGCTGGCCAGGGCCTATGCCGAATTGGCAAGCCGGGCACATAGGAAACTGGCCGAGCTTCCCCCATCGGGCGAGCTGCATCAGTTGATGGCCGCTATCCACGACATCCATCTTCGGCATCGCGAGGCCGCCGATGAGTGGCGCAAAGCCCTGGAGTCCCGGCCAGGAGACCGGCGCATTCGAGCAAGACTCGCCAAGTCACTGTGGTCCGGCCGTGACTACGAAACCATGAATCCCTTGGTTGAAGAACTACTAAAGACGAGTCCTTCACCGGAATTACGCTTTCTCCTCGGCGATGCTCTTCTAAACCAGCAGGAGATAGAGAAAGCGATACCGCACCTGGAAGCGGTGGTCTCAGGCAGCCCCGAAATGCTGCGCGCGCGGCGATCGTTGGCGCGCGCGTACCTGCGAGCCGGTCAGGGATCGAAAGCAATCCCTCATCTGCGGGCGGCGCTCCCGATCGACGAGGACGGCTCGCTCCACTACCAGTTAGCCCGGGCCTACCAGAGTACGGGTGAAGCCGCCAAAGCGAAAGAAACCCTGCGCAAGTATCAGGAACTCCAGCGGTCAGCGAAAACCCAGGAAGCCGAGCGCGACCAGCAGTTTCGAATCACGCCGCCGTAGTGACACTGATCCCAATCGGGACAACTTTGTTACCGCATCGCAGCCGGCGATTGCATCCAAGAGCCGCTGACCGTAAATCGCCGCGTGAACGCCGAGCACGACCGCTCCGCGGCGATCAGCCGCTATATTCACCGCATAGGTTGCCGTGAATACTTGTGTTCTGCAGTCGATCGCGGTCTCTTGGTTCGCAGCGCAGCGGGAGGACGCAGCACCGGCTATGCGCTGGCCCCAAGGTAACTGAGGAACGCCTGAAGTTTATCTTGCACTATTGCTATACGCTGATCTTGCACTATTGCTATACTCTGGAGGAGAATTACATATCTTTAAGGCTGGATATAGCGTGAAACGCTCCAATATCACCAGCGAGGATGACCTGAGTCTCAGCAACCCGACGCCCGAGCGCTGGTTCAACACGGACGCTTTCTCGGCGCCGGGCCGCTTTGAGCAGGGATCGGCGCCACGTTACAGTGACGGCCTGCGGCAGGACGGCATAGCCAACGCCGACATCTCAGTCAGTAAGAAATTCCAGTTCACCGAAAAGATAGGAGCCCAGTTGCGAGGCGAGTTCTTCAACCTCACCAACACGCCGGTGTTTGGCTTGCCCATTAGCGGGGGACAAGTGACCGTGACTTCCGGTGCTTTCGGAAGAGTGACCCGAACGCTTGGGGCGCCGCGCCAGGTGCAGGTGGCTCTGAAACTGATATTCTAGTTCCCAAAAACTCCCCGGGGCGGCTCCCATTATGGAACTCCCCGGGTTTTGTCCATCGGCCGCCATTCACCGCCGCAAGTGAGGAAATCGCTGTTCGCCGCGCTGCTCTTCCGGTGCTCGATCCGCGCTTACCGGAAGAAGTCCTCGGCTACGATGAGCGCGGCCATCCGACCTGATGGGGGTTGACAGCTCAGCGTTACTGGCGATTCTGCTCGGTGAACCGGAGCGCCGCCGGTTCAATGAACGGATCGAAGCCGCCCCGCATCGCTTGATCTCGATTGCGAGGGTGGTCGCCGCCTGCCCCGCGCTTCTCGCGTGGATCGCTCTGGGCTTAATCCCCGCTCCGACCCCTGCCGCTGAGAAACAACCCGCCGAGTCTGGATCGCCGTCCCCCATTCGCTTTCGTAACGTTGCCGCGTCCGCCGGGATCGATTTCGTCCTCGACAACAGCCCCACCCCAAACAAGTACATGATTGAGTCCGTCCCCGGTGGCGTTGCCGCCTTCGACTATAACGGCGACGGACTGACCGACATCTACTTGACCAACGGAGCGGCCATTCCCTCGTTTGAGAAAGACGACCCGAAATACTTCAACCGCCTCTACCGCAACGAAGGCGGCATGAAGTTCACCGACGTCACCGAGGAAGCCAGAGTGGCTGGCGAAGGCTATTCGATGGGAGTGGCCGCCGCGGACTACGACAACGACGGCGACGTAGACCTGTTCGTGGCGGGTCTCAACCGGAACACCCTTTTCCAGAACGACGGCAAGGGACATTTCGATGACGTCACCGCAGGAGCCGGCCTCGAAAGCAAGGTTTGGTCGGTGGCGGGTGGCTGGTTTGATTACGACAGCGATGGCTGGCTTGATCTGTTCGTTGTGAACTACTTGAAGTGGGCGCCTGAACTCGACCGCTTCTGCGGCGACCGTTCATCGGGTTTGCGAATCTATTGCAGCCCGGCCTACTTTGACGGCCTGCCTAACTCGCTCTATCGCAACCGTGGCGACGGTACCTTCGAAGATGTCTCCAAAGAGTCCGGCGTCGGCGCTCACGTCGGCAAGGGAATGAGCGTGGCTTTCGCCGACTATGACGGGGACGGGTTCCTCGACGCATTCGTGACGAACGACACCCAACCCAACTTTCTTTTTCACAACTTGGGCGACGGAACGTTCGAAGAGACGGCCTTGCTCGCCGGCGTCGCCTTTAACAGTGACGGAAAGGCCATCTCCAGCATGGGAGTCGACTTCCGCGACTACGACAACGACGGGAGGCCGGACCTCAATGTCACCGCGCTGACGGGACAAACTTTTCCGCTGTTCCGCAATCGGGGCAAGGGCAACTTCCAGGATGCGAGTAACGCCAGCGAGGTCGCTCGTCTCACTGTCAAGCGCAGCGGGTGGAGCAACGCCTTCGCCGACTTCAACAACGACGGCTGGAAGGACCTTTTTACCGCCAACTCGCACGTCAACGACCAGATCGAGCACTTCGAACCGGCGACCTACAAGCAGACGAATAGCATCTTGGTGAACCTCGGCAACGGCAAGTTTCGTGACGTTTCCCCGGAAGCGGGGACCGACTTCCAGCAGCCCCGAGCCCACCGCGGCGCTGCCTTTGCCGACTTCAATCAGGACGGCCTGCTAGACGCGGTGGTGTCTTCCCTCGGTCAGCCGGCCGAACTTTGGGAAAACGTCAGTCCTGGTAACAACGCTTGGATCACAATCCAGCTGGTCGGGACCAAAAGCAACCGCGACGGCATCGGAGCAAGGGTCCTGCTCGGAAATCAAGCGAATCACATGACGTCGGCCGTGGGGTATGCGTCATCGAGTCACAGCGGAGTGCACTTCGGCCTCGGAAAGACCGAAAACATCGACGTCGTGAAAATCGAATGGCCTAGCGGGACGGTCCAAAACCTGGCGACGGTGGAAGCGAATCAAGTGATCGAGGTTCGTGAGCCGGACTGAAAAAACAAAACCCTCGTTGATGGGCGAAGAGACGAGCCGCCAAGAATGTCCGAAAATGTCCGGGTTTTTGGAGTGAGTAGTGCTCGTCCACGCCTCTGTCGGGTCGTCTGCAATTTCCTGACACGGCTTACAAGAATTTCAGTATAAAAGAACTAAGGAGCAATCCCATGGACCCCCGGCTCGAACATCAGCTTCAACTCACCCGCCGCCATTTCTTCGGCTTGACCAGCAGCGGCATCGGAACGGCGGCTCTGGCGGCCCTGCTCAACGGAAACACGCCGGCGGCGGGCGCGACGGCCGACGGGTCCGCGAACCAGGGCTTGCCGGGACTGCCTCATTTCACTCCCAAAGCCAAGCGGGTGATCTATCTGTTTCAGTCGGGCGGCCCGGCGCAGTTGGATCTGTTCGACCACAAACCCGAACTGCGCGGGCAGCAGGGAGCCGAGCTGCCCGATTCGATCCGAAAAGGCCAGCGGCTCACCGGCATGACGGCCGCGCAGACCAATTTTCCTGTTGCTTCCTCCAAGTTCAGCTTTAACCGGCACGGCGAGTCGGGCAACGAGCTGAGCGAGCTGCTGCCTCACACCGCGAAGATTGCCGACGACATCTGCATCATCCGCTCGATGCACACCGAAGCCATCAACCATGACCCAGCCATCACGTTCCTGCAGACGGGGCACCAGCTTGCGGGCCGGCCCAGCATCGGCTCCTGGCTTTCTTACGGGTTGGGAAGCGAGAATCAGGATCTGCCCGCTTTCGTGGCCTTGGTCTCGCAAGGCACGGACCCCGGACAACCTCTTTACAGCCGTCTTTGGGGAAGCGGTTTCCTGCCTTCCCGCTACCAGGGAGTGAAATTCCGCTCGGGCACGGACCCGGTGTTGTATCTTTCGAATCCGCCGGGCTTCAATCAGAGCGACCGCAGGCGTTATCTCGACGACTTGGCCAAGCTCAACCGCATCAAGCTCAACGATTTTGGCGATCCGGAGATCGAGACGCGGATCTCGCAGTATGAGATGGCCTACCGCATGCAAACGTCCGTCCCCGAGCTGACGGACTTGTCGAGCGAACCCGAGCACATCTTTGAAGCCTACGGTCCGGACTCGCGCAAGCCCGGGACCTACGCGGCCAATTGCCTGCTGGCGCGCCGTCTTTTGGAACGAGGAGTTCGCTTCCTGCAATTGTTCCATCGTGGCTGGGACCATCATGGCAACCTGCCCAAACGGATTTCCGAACAATGCCGCGATACCGACCAGCCTTCCGCCGCGCTGGTTTGGGACCTCAAGCAGCGAGGCTTGCTCGACGACACGCTGGTCGTCTGGGGCGGGGAGTTCGGCCGCACGGTTTATTGCCAGGGCAAGCTGACCGAAGACGTTTATGGGCGCGACCATCACCCGCGTTGCTTCAGCATTTGGCTGGCCGGAGGCGGCATCAAGGGCGGCATCACCTACGGCGAAACGGACGACTACTCCTACAACATCGCCAAGGATGCGGTGAGCGTCCACGACCTGCACGCGACGCTGCTCAACCAGCTAGGGATCGACCACACCAAGCTGACGTTCCAATATCAGGGGCGGCATTTCCGGCTGACGGACGTGCACGGGAACGTGCTGAAGCCGCTGCTGGCGTAACAGAGCCCAGAACGCAAGTGACGGGCCCGCAAGTGACGGGTCCAAGTTCTGACGGCCTGACGTGGTCGCTGACGCTCGCTTGTTCTCGTTCACCCCACGATCGCGCGGCGGCTTTACCCGAACAGCTCCGCCAAGAAGTTCCGCGCCGACTGCCACGAGCGCCGGTCCGCGGCTGCATCATAGCGGAGCCCGAGGTTGAGGTCGTTGGCGGCGGGGTTGGTGAAGGCGTGGAGAGTGTTTCCGTAGGCGTGCAGTTGCCAGTCGGCATTGGCCTCGGTCATCTCTTTGGCGAAGGCGTTGACCTGCATCGGCGTGGCCATGGGGTCGTCCCAGCCGTGCAGGGCCAGCACTTTGGCCCCGATCTTGTTGCCGACGGTATTGTCAGGCGCATTGAGTATTCCGTGGAGACTGATGACGCCTTGGACGTCCGCTCCCGTGCGAGCCAGGTCCAGTACGCAGAGTCCCCCGAAGCAGTAGCCCATGGCGGCGATTCGCGACGCATCCACCATGGGCCGGCCACGGAGCACTTCCAGAACCGCCGCCAATCTTGTTTGAAGCATGCCGCGGTCGTCCAGGAACGGTTGCATCAGTTTGGCGTTCTCTTCCGTCCCCCCGCCGAGAACTCCTTTGCCGTAAAGGTCGTGAGCGAATCCGGCGTACCCCAACTCGGCAAGGAGCCGCGCCTTCCCACACTCGAATTCGCTTCTTCCGGCCCAAGCATGGGAGACCATGACTCCCGGCATGGAATCGGCCCCGGCGTCATCCCACGCCAGATATCCCTCGAGAACGACTCCGTTGTCGGTATATTCAACAAGTTCTGTTTTGATTGCCATTCGATTGCTCCGTTATTTGCGGTCGCCGCTCGGCGGGATATTTCGCTTTCTACAAGAGGATAACCGGAAAGCCGGGCAAATGCAGCCAAGCACGACGCGCTCCGTCATGCACCGATTCTCCGTCGTAGGGACCGGCACTTCTGCCGGTCCTTCGCCGCGAAGCGGCGACCCAAGAAAATACATGGGATCGAGCGAGCCGCCCACGGCGGCTGAGACAAACAAGAGTGTTCATCCCTACTGCCGCACCTGTGTAGCCATCGCGGCCAATCTGCTATTGTCGATCCTGGAGAAAGGAGTGCTGAACCGATCCGTTTCAACCGTTGTGTTTGTCTTGCTGTTCAGCCTGGGTGCTGCGCACGCTCAAATTCCGGAAGTCAATCCATCCGCCGCGGAGGAAGAAACCACAACCTCCCTCCGCCTGCTGTTCGGCTTGAAGAGGTTCACGCCGCGACGCTGGGACGGCAAAATAAGCGTCACGCCGGGCCGAGTCCTGCGAGTCGGCGGGGTTCACTTCGAAGGCAGGGACGAGATCAAGGGGCCGGACGAGTGGTGGCTCACGACCCGCGTCACCCGTTACGCCGACTCCACAACGCCGCGCGGTTACGACCCTGTTCACACAGCCCCTTTCCAGATGATTCCGAACGGTGTTGTCGCCATGATGGAGGGAACCGGGGGCGCCAATGTTAGCGTCAGCACGGAATCAGGCGACTTCTCCTTCCGGCTCGATGAGCTGGGGCTTGGCAAACCGAAAATATTTGCCGGCGACGAGGCAAGCGCCGAACGAATCCCAACGACGATTGATTTGACAGGCGGCGAAACCTATAACGACTATCCGGCAATGACCGCGTCCGGCGATGGATCCGTATGGGTGAGCTGGATTTCCTACGCCAATCGCAAGGACGCCGTTTGGCTGCGGCAACGGGCGGGCGATGGCTGGAAGCCGGCGGTCCCCGTGAGCCCCGCCGAGCACAACGACAACTTCCGCACGGCCGTGGCGCGGGATGCCGCTGGAAGAATCGTGGTCGTATGGTCCGGGAAGCTCGGCGGGAAATGGGGACTGTTTTCACGCTCCTTGGAGGGCGGCCGCTGGTCCGATGTTGTCTTGATTACCGGCGAGCCCGGCGAGAATCTCTATCACGCTCTGGTTCGCGACTCGCGCGGGAACCTGCACCTGGCCTGGCAGGCGTTTAGGGATCGAAACTCCGTTATCCTTCATAGCCAGTGGGACGGCTCGGCTTGGTCGGCGGAGACCGTCGTCAGCTCTGGTTCCGGCGACAACTGGAATCCGGCCCTTGCCGCCGATTCGAAAGGCGCCGTCTGGGTTGGATGGGACGGCTATGGGGCGGGCGACTTCAATATTTACGTGAGGCGGCTAGGCGCTTCGGGTGAATGGAATGAGGTGCAGCAGATCACGCGGTCGCCCGCCTTCGACGCCAATGTTTCCCTGGCCTGCGACCAGCAAGACCGCCTGTGGATCGCCTGGGACCACGGCGAAGCGAACTGGGGCAAGGACTGGACGAGCCAGCGCTTCAAGCCCGGTGGCGGAGCGGGTCTCTACCGCGTCCGCTCAGCGAAAATCGCCGTTCTCGACGGCGGGCAAATCAAGCAGCCCCCCCCGGTCATGGATGCGATTCCGGCTGAGTATCAAGACTACTTCCAGCAAGTCACCCTGCAGATCGACAAGGGTGGACGCGTTTGGGCCATGGGCCGGTCGCTGACCAGCACGACCACGAGGGTCAATAACAACTGGGGCGCCGGAGGAATCTGGGAAGTCCTTCTGACCCGCCTCGACGGCAATGGCTGGCTGCCCGCCGTCAAGCTGCACGCGACCAACGGCCGCAATGACGTGCGGGCCGCGAGTACGTCCACCCCGGATGGCAAGCTTTGGTTCGCATGGTCAAGGGATGCGCGCCCGTTCGGATCTGTTTCCCGGCCGATCAACCGCCGCGCCCCGCCGGCGCAGATTACGCAGGTGTCCTACACCGTGGTGGATCCGGCGGCAGCCGGCTTTCGCGGGGAGGGTTCGGCCCGGCTCGAGCCCTTCGACGAGCCGGCAATCCGGGTAGCGCCCGTGCATCCCAATGATCCCGAGGACGTAGCGGCCATCCGGGCCTATCGTTACGAGGCTGGAGGAAAGCGCTATCGCATACTCCGCGGCGACCTCCACCGCCACACCGATATTTCCGGCGACGGAATCGGCGACGGCGCTTTGATCGATTTCTACCGCTACGCCTTCACGGCCGGGCAATACGATTTCATGATGGTCGGAGATCACCAGTACGGCGGCCGCAGTCCAGGCCTGGAATATAACTGGTGGCGCACCGAAAAGTCGGAAGACATTTTTCTCGTCGAAGGGCGCTTCTGGCCATTGTTTGGAACCGAGCGCAGCCTGAAATACCCCAACGGACACCGCAACACCATATTCGCCAGGCGGGGGATTCGAGAACTTCCCATCTCGCCCGGGGAGCGCCGCGGCGAAATCAATACCGGTTCGGTGCTCTACCCTTACTTGCGCCGCAACGGGGGTATCACGACGTCTCATACGTCGGGAACCAATCAGGGAACCGACTGGCGCGACAGCGACCCGGAAGTCGAGCCGGTCGTCGAGATCTACCAGGGCCTGCACGCATCGTACGAATACATCGGAGCCCCTCGCGCCGCGACTCCCGACAAGCGCTACTACCACCACGGCTCGGAGTGGCGTCCCAAGGGCTTCGTTTGGGAAGCGTGGGCAAAGGGAATCAAACTCGGAGTGCAAGCGAGCGCCGACCACATTGCGACACACGACGCTTACGCTTGCATTCTGGTCGACGCCGATAAGCCGGTTACGCGCCAAGATTTGATCGACGGCATGAAAGCTCGCCACACCTACGCCGCGACGGACAATATCATTCTGGACGTGCGCATCGGCGAGCACATCATGGGCGACGCTTTTTCGACCTCCGACATTCCCGTCGTCAAGGTGAAAGCCGCGGGAACCGTTCCGCTTTCACGTGTAGTGGTCATCAAGAACAACGAGTTCGTCTACACCGCGGAGCCGGGAGAAAAAGAGTCCAGCTTCGAGTTCCGCGACGAGAAGATTCAGGAAGGCGAAAGCTACTACCTGAATTATGCACAGATTCACTTTGCGAGTGTGGCTGCGTTCGTAGCGGGTTGGCGGTCGTCGTGAGGTGGTAGCTCGGCAACTGGTCTTTTGGCTTCTCCGTCCCCGGTTTCCCTTCCCGCCCAGATTCCGCGTCGTCAAAACCTCGCTCGGAAGTGACGTGTTTCCAGTGCGTTACGGCTAGTGCATAAAATTTTATGCATAGCGCATAGCCAGGCTCTCAGATCAGCGCCCTCCCGACCACCGGCAGAAAGCCGCCGTAGGGAGTCGGCTTCTTGCCGCGGAAGTGGTAAGGCGTCGAAGCCCCGATTTTATTGGGTCGCGAGGCCGTCACGGCTGGGCCTTGTTGGACGGGCCTTTGGGAGCTATGCTGTTTTCGTCTGGTAACCATGTGGGTGACCTCCTTGGGGTTGGCTGGCGAAGCTGGGATCTTTGCCAGCCTACCTTTTTACCCCATGTTTTCGGGGGTTCCCAATGGTCCCTTGCGGCTCAGCCCTCCTCAGGTCCACGCCGCAGTGCATAATTCAGGTACTACTATGTCCGGGTCGAGCAATCCGACGGCTCGCTGGCCTGGAGCAGCCCGATCTGGGTCAACTACCAGCGCTAGCCTGCATTTCTCACGGCGCAACTTTTCGGGCATTTTGGAGGCGATCCTGTTTCATCCAGCGATCAAATGGATTTTTTGTCAATGTTCGCCCTTTGGTCTTTTTTGCTGTCATTGCCCTCGTATTCGCTAGCAAAAGAGCCTCAACGGACTTGAGCGGTTTGGGTGTAAGTTGTTCATTTATAAGATGTTAAATTTTAGAATGAGAGGATTTGAGAGTATATGAGAGAGTTTAGGGGTTTTCGCCGGGCGGGGGGGCCTGGATCGCCTGCCGCTCACCTCCACATGGAAAATGATTCATCTCTGAGTTTCCCTTTTTTAGGATAGCAAGCCGGTCTCGGGCGGCCTGGCGCTTCCTGGATAAAACTGTTGAAAACAAAGGGAATAATTTTATCAAAAATCCGTGACTGAGTTTGTCAGCCCGGGTTTCTCAGCGCCTGAGGGGCGAAGCAGGCGAGAGGCCCGGCAGTCCTTCATTGCGCTTGCCGACCGTTTTCGACCTGCCGTCAAGTATGCGTCTTTGATTCAGCGGGGTTGGCGTCAAGCCGAACGCGCCTCGTACTGACGCGCCTCTCACGCAGATCGCCTGGCCACGCGGTGAGAAAAGCGGGTTAGCACGGTCGGCAAATTCAGCGGGCTAGCCGAAGCTAAACGGGCGATCAGCGATAGCCGCGTTCACGCGGCTTCGTCTTTCTTAGGCCAGTCGTTTTACGGCTGGTTGGGCCTCGCCGCTCAGGGTGTGTCAGCCCGTTTCAACGGGCTTCCCGGTCGCGCCTGCTAGCACGACAAAATGCCCGCGCTCACCGGGTCCGCGATCATCATCAAGCTAAACTAAATTCCAAGTGCCCGCAACCGCAAACCCAACCCCCGAAATCCTAGAAATCCCAGCAGGCGAGTACCTCATGGGCCAGAACGACGGCCGCGATGACGAGCAGCCCGTACATCAAGTCAGCGTTCCATCATTCGGCTTGGCGCGTTTTCAAATCACCAACAAGGAATACGAGGTATTCTGCAATTCGTCGGGCCACCAGCCGACAAAATTCCACGACAACGACGAACTAAACCAGCCACGACAACCCGTGACCGGAACCAGTTGGTTCGACGCCGTAGCCTATTGCGAGTGGTTATCCGCGACAACGGGAAAACAGTTTCGCCTGCCAACCGAGGCCGAGTGGGAATGGGCCGCGCGAGGCGGACTGGCGGGCCAGCTCTACCCCTGGGGAAACGAACCGGTCACCGAGCGCGAAAACTACCACGCCCGCTGGCGGACGGGCCCCGAGCCGGTGGGGACGTCGCTGCCGAACGGATTCGGCCTCCACGACATGTGCGAGAACGTGCATGAGTGGTGCTCGGAATGGTACGACCCGAAATACTACGACGTATCGCCCCGAAACAATCCGCCGGGGCCTTCCGCCAGGAAGCGCCGAGCCTCAAGAGGGGGCGCCTGGCGGCACGAAATCAAGATCTCCCGCTGCGCCGCCCGCAGCAGCATCCCCCCCGAACTCGAATACGCCGACTACGGCTTCCGAGTAGCTTGCGAACTGGGCTAACGTAGCCCGTGTCCAATGAGGGTCTCGCCAGCCTGACGTGGGGCACGGCTCTGCCGTGCCGCGTTGGGGCTCCGCCCCACCGTCCTCGGCCCCGCCGGCACTCGCACGCGCCCCACCTACCCGTGCCGAATCACCAGCACATCCCCGTCCTCGACGACATACTCCTTGCCCTCCAACCGCAGCTCCCCCTGCTTGCGAGCACCGGCGTAGCCCCCACGCTCAATCAGCAACTCCCACTGAATCGTCTCCGCACGAATAAACTTCTTCTCAAAATCAGAGTGGATCACCCCGGCGGCCTTGACCGCCCGCGTGTTCTTCGGAATCGTCCAAGCCCGAACTTCCTTCTCCCCCGCGGTCAAGAATGACATCAGCCCCAGAAGCGAATATGTCGCCCGAATCAGCCTGTCGACCCCCGCCTCCGTCAGCCCGTAGCCTTCGAGATATTCGCTGGCTTCCTCGGGTTCTAGCTCGGTCAGCTCCGCCTCGACGCTGCCGCAGACCGCTGTCACCTCGACGTTCTTGCGGCCGTTCAGCCAGCGATCGCGATACTCTTGCTCGATCTTGTGAAGCTCGCCGGCATCGGACTCCCCAAGATTGAGCACCAGCAGCATCGGCTTCGCGGAGAGAAACTGGAATCCGCGCATACGCTTGGCTTCATCGGCGTCCAGCTCCATTTCCCGCAGCGGCCGTTCGGATTCGAGAAACTCCTTGGCCTTGACCAGCAGCGCGTGTTCGCGCGGCAGCTCAGGATCCTTGATCCGGCCCATATCCTTTTCCACGCGCGCCAGGCGCTTTTCGATGACGGCGAGATCGTTGAGAATTAGCTCCAGATCGAGATTTTCCCAGTCCCGTTCCGGATCGATATCACCCTCGGCGCGCGCCACCAGATCACTCTCGAAAACCCGCAACACATGAGCAAAGGCGTCGGCCAAGCGCAGGCTGCCGACGTAGCTGGGATCGTTCAACCCCTCCCGTGAAGTGGGAGGCATATCGGCGTACTCGATCGTTGCGTGGATGACCTTGTCAGGTTCGAAGACCTTCGCGAGCGCATCGAGGCGATGGTTGGGAACCTGGGTCATGCCAACATGCACCGCGGTGCCGCCCAGATGCGTTTCGCGCGACATGCCGGTCAAGATCGTGAAAAGCGAAGTCTTGCCGACTTGCGGCAGTCCGATAATGGCTGTTTTCATGAGCGTCTACCGGGGTGCGGGAACCGTGGCGAATCGTTGCAAACTAGAGCGGGACAGGAACCGACTGCAGGATTTCTTCGAGAATCTCAACCTTGCCCGCCGCGTTCCCTCCGCTGGAGCCCGCATCGGCGATCGAGCGGTGGGCGAATACTGGAACCGCCAAGCGCTTCACGTGGTCGGGGGTGCAGTAGTCCAGGCCTTCGACCAGCGCCAGCGCCTGCGCTGCCCGGTACAGAGCAATCGAACCGCGCGGGCTCACCCCAAGTCCAAGCTGCTCGTGATTGCGGGTTCTCTCGACGATCGCCATCAAGTAATCAACGACAGAGTCATCCACGCGGACTTCCTCGACCCGCGACTGCAGCTCGACAATGTCGGCGCCCGATGCCACCGGCTGGACGCCGCTACTGTGCAACGGCCGGTTCGAGCGCAGAATCTCGCGCTCGCTCTCCGCGTCGGGATAGCCCATTTGAACCCGCATCAAGAAGCGGTCGAGCTGCGACTCCGGCAGGGGGAAGGTTCCGTGATGCTCCATGGGATTCTGCGTTGCAATCACCATGAAGGGCTCCGGCAGCGCGTAGGAACGGCCCTCGATCGTCACTTGCCGTTCGTTCATCGCCTCCAGCAGCGCCGACTGCGTTTTGGGCGTCGTGCGGTTGATCTCATCCGCCAGCAGGATGTTCGTAAACATCGGGCCCCGCTTGAACTCAAACTCCTCCCGCGTGGAGCTGTAGACCGTGACGCCGAGAACGTCGCTCGGCAGCATGTCGCTGGTAAACTGCACCCGGTGGAATTGGCAATCGAGGCTTTCGGCGAGAGTTTGCGCCAGAGTGGTCTTGCCGACCCCCGGAACATCCTCGATCAGCAGATGGCCGCGCGCCAGCAGGCAAACCACCGCCAGCCGCACCGGTTCAGGCTTGCCCCGGATCACACTCGACAAGCACTCCTCGAGTGCCGCGATCGTTTCCGTGACTTCGACCGTCGCCGTCCGCTCGACGTGCATCACCCTAACATCATAACGAAGAGCGCTCTGAACCTCGTGAAGCTCGGTGTCCTATTGAATCCCATATTGAATCCTATGTGTTGAGGCGATTGTGGACTGGTAAATCTCTAACGCGCACCCGTGCGGCGCCATTTCCATCCGCCAAGCCCCCCACCTGTTGTACAATCCCTCCGATATGGAAAGCTACGCCGCCGGGCCACAGGCTCCCCTGCTCGAAAAAACCATCCCCCAAGTCTTCGCTGAAACGGTCGTACTTTTTGGGAATCGCGACGCCATTATCTCCCGCCACCAGAACCTGCGCCTCACCTACAACCAGCTCCAGCAAAAAGTCGAACAAATCGCTGCCGGCCTCTACCGCCTCGGCATCCGGCCCGGCGACCGCGTCGGCATGTGGGCCTTGAGCTGCGCCGAGTGGATCTACCTGCAAGTCGCCACGGGACGCATAGGCGCCGTCCTGGTGAACGTCAACCCCGCCTACCGCGCCCACGACCTGGCCTACATCCTCGAGCGCTCCGGGATCAAAGCCATCTTCCTCCACGAGAAAGACGCCCGCGCGAATTATCTCGAAATCCTGCGCGAAGCAGGTGACGGCCGCGAGATCGCGCTCGAACATACGGTTGTCCTCGAACGCGCTGGGGAACCCGCGGTGAGCGGCCCCGATGGCATCACGAACTGGAGCGCCATGCTCGCCATGCCCGGCGGGCTCGCCGCCGCCGCCGCCGTCCCCCCTTTTCAAGGGAGCCCCGGTGACGTCGCGAATATCCAGCACACCTCCGGAACGACCGGTAAGCCCAAGGGAGTCCTGCTGACCCACAAGAACATCGTCAACAATGCCCACCTGGCCGGCCAAACACTGAAATGGAGCGAGCAGGACCGCCTCTGCGTGCCCGTCCCCCTCTATCACTGCTTCGGCTGCGTTCTCGGCTCGCTGCAATGTCTCGTCTTCGGCGCAACCCTGGTGATACCGTCCGCGCAGTTCGATCCTCTGGCGAGCCTGCAAGCGATCGAACAGGAGCGTTGCACCACAATCTACGGCGTCCCGACGATGTTTATCGCGGAGCTGGACCACCCCGGCTTCTCCCAATACGACATGAGTTCGCTGCGCACCGGCATCATGGCCGGAGCCCCCTGCCCGATCGAGCTGATGAAGCGCGTGGTCGCTGAGATGCATTGTTCCGAGATGACCATCGCCTACGGCCAAACCGAATCGTCCCCGGTCGTCACGCAGTCATCCACCGGCGACCCGCTCGAACTCCGCGTCGCGACCGTCGGACGCGCACTCCCCTGCACCGAGGTAAAGATCGTCCATCCCGAAAACGGGCAAACCCTCCCCGCCGGCGAACAAGGCGAGTTATGCATGCGCGGCTACTTGGTGATGAAGGGATACGACAACGACCCCGAGGCCACCGCCCGCGCCGTCGATTCAGAAGGCTGGCTGCATAGCGGCGACCTGGCGACGATGAGCGAAGACGGCAACATCCGTATAACGGGCCGCGCCAAGGAACTGATCATTCGCGGCGGCGAGAACATCTATCCCCGCGAGATCGAGGAATTTCTCCACGCCCACCCCAAAATCGCCGACGTCTACGTCGTGGGACTGCCCGATGAGCGGCTGGGCGAGCGCGTCCTCGCCTGGGTGAAACTGAAATCCGGCAAGTCGGCCGGCGAGGATGAGATCCGGGAGTTCTGTCAAGGCAAGATCGCGCACTTCAAGATCCCTGAATTCATCCGCTTTGTCGACGAGTTCCCGATGACCGTAACCGGCAAAGTCCAAAAATTCGTGATCCGTCAAAAAGAAATCGAACTCCGAGGCCTAGAAGCCGCCGCCAAAATCGAAACCGCCTAGGAGTCTGTCCCACAGAAAAAACAAAAAATAGTGGAATGTTTTGGGTGGGAAAGCGCAACTAGAGACATGGGGACACACTACCGGCCTTATGAGCCCGCGCAGCCGTTCTTGCTGCCGCCGTCGTTGCGCGATTGGCTGCCGCAAGTCCGAGCGAGAAGAATTTCGAAGCGCTAGAGGAGCGCAAGATTGAGGGTTTTGTGGCGCAGCAGCGGGAAAGCAGGGCGGACAAGAAGGCGAAGAAGAAGGCGGCCGGAGAGGCTGGCGAGCACATGGCGAATGGAGTTTGGTGACCCTGGCACTGAACCCGCGGCGGATGGCGTCGAGGGAGGCGGTCCCGACGGCGGCCTAAGCCGAGAGAAGCGTGAAAAAGCCGCCCTGGGAGCCGCCATCGAGTTCCCGAGGCGATGCTGACGGGCCAGCGAAGGATCTCAACGGGATCGCAACCCGACGCTCGCGCTGCCGGCCGCGAAAATCCAATCTCGCCCTCACGCTACCTCCGCGCCCGATTTCTGTGGGACAGACTCCTAGCTCTTAACGCGGGCTATGAGGCTCCGCGTTGTCACCTCTCAGCGAAAGGTGCGCTGCGCCGGATCGCTCAAATGCGGGATCGAGTTAAACGTGAACAGCCGCACGTCCTCGCTGTGAACCCGCAAGGTGGTGATTCCCGAATTGAAAGTAACCCCGGCCAAGCGAAATGTGTTGCGTGCATCCAACTGAAGAGCCTCCCCAACCCAGACGCCGACCGGCGACGCCGAAGTAAAGACCGCAACCTTGGCTCCGGCTGCGTGGCTGACCAGCGTTTCGAGCACACTCAGGATGCGGCTCCGAAACTCGTTCCATGACTCGCCCTCGTAAGGGTAGCGCCCCTCGGCCCAGGCGTTTACCACGGCTACGTCACAATAGCTGTGCTGGCGCTGAAGATCATGGTTCTCATCGCCCAGAGCGCTAAGAAGTCTTTCGTATTCAACTTCGAATGCGGGGTCGTCACGGCACAGATGCGGAGCCAGCTCCTGGTAGACATCAGACAAGTCAAACTCGTCCCAGCGCGGATCTTCAACGATCTCGGGAAACCCGGCCTGAGCTTGCACGTACGCCTGCTGGACCGCCCGTGCCGTTAACCTCTGTCTTTCGAGCGTGCCACAATAAACGGCCGCGAACTCAGTCTTCTCGGCGGCGAGGTGCTCGCCGAGCGAGCGTGCTTGCGCCCGTCCCAACTCCGAGAGCGTGTCATAGGCGTGGCGCGGGCCGGCCTGAGCGTGACGGAACAGATAAAGCGCGCTCATCGTCTCTCCATCGCCAGCACGCCCGCCTCGGCAAGACCCTTGACCCGTTTGTCAAACTCGCGAAAGCGCACGTCCTGAGTCTGGCCAACGTGAAACCGGTAGTAGATCTGTTGCAGCACGACAGCGAGCTTGAAAAGGCCGAAAACCTCGTAGTAGGTGATGTTAGACAAATCGTGTCCCGTCGCCGCTTCATAGCGCGCCAGAAGTTCCTCGCGCGAAAACCAGCCGGGCTGCGTAGTCAGGGCGCTGATCGCTTCCCTGCGCATTTCGGGGTCGCCGGGTTGAACCCAATAGCACATGACGATTCCGACGTCGACCAGCGGATCGCCGACACTTGTCATTTCCCAATCGAGTACGGCGGTGACGCGTCCGGGGTCTTTGGCGTCGAGCATCATGTTGTCGAGCTTGTAGTCGTTGTGAACCACGGTGGCGGTTTGCGAACGGGGAAGCCGCTCGAGCAGCCAGCCGCGCAGGCGCTCCATCTCGGGAAGATCTTCCGTTTTCGCGCGCTCCCAGCGGCCGGTCCAGCCGCGCACCTGCCGTTCGAGAAAGCCCTCCGGGCGTCCCAGTGAGTCGAGCCCATGGCGGAATATGTCGATTGTATGAAGCTCCGCCAGGCAGTCGGTGAAGGCCTGACTGGCGCGCCGAGGCAAGTCCGTCAGGCCGCGATAGGCAGGCGGCACTTCACGCCGCAAAATCACTCCGTGGCGGCGCTCCATGATGAAGAACGTAGCTCCGATGACTTGCGGGTCTTCACAAACCAGATAAACCCTCGGCGCCGGCGCGAAATGGGGGCTGACCGCGTCGAGAATCCGGTACTCCCTGGCCATGTCGTGGGCCCTCGGCGCCACCGGACCCAGCGGAGGCCGCCGCAGAACGTATTCTCCTGCTCGTGTTTTCAGCAGATAGGTTAGATTGGAGTGTCCCCCGGGAAATTGTTCCAGGACAATTCCTTGCTCGGCTCCGTCTAGCCGGTCACGCAGGTAGTCTTGCAGACGGGCAACGTCGAGTTCCTCACCGGGGCGGATTGGGGCGGAGTCGTCGGTCATCGATTGGGGGTCTCGGGCTCGTTCGTTATCGAAACTCCGCGCGCGAACCGCGAACGAACCAGCGAAAACTCACAGCCTATCGCACATTGAACCGTGGTCGGGAATCCGGCGGATCGCAGTTCTGGTCCGAAAGGATACAGTACACGGCTCGGAGCCTGATCCGTGACGAGCCCGGCTACCTGCGCTGGTCCCCTCGCTGGCGAGCTGGAACGCGTGAATACACGCCAGCCGTGCCGCATTATCGTTCGCGTAGCGCCCAGTGTAGTGCGCCAATCAGACCGTAACGTATGGTGAGTCGCTTCCGTGCCTGTTAGCGGCTTGATACGGGCCACTTGAGCCGCGTTCACGAGGCTTGGTGTTTCCAGGCCAGTCGTTTTACGGCTGGTAATCCCTGCCGCTCAAGGTTTGTCAGCCCGTTTCAACGGGCTTCCCTTTTCCCCACGGAAATCTATACGTCGCGGCATCATTGGCGCACTACACTAGGACTAGCTTTGGCGTATTTCCTCAATCCGTGGAGTCTCGGGGTCCTGCTGCAGGCCTTGATGATCGTTCACTTTATCCGCAATCGCCCGGAAGGTTATTGGTTTTGGGTCATCGTCTTTCTTGGGCCGATCGGCGCGGCGGTGTATTTCTTCGTCGAGGTGCTGCCCGGGTTCAACTGGAAGCTGCCGGTTTTTGAGCGCTGGGAGCGGGCGCGCCGACGCGAGTGGCTCGAGAAGCTGGTGAGCGAGAGCCCGTCGCAAGAGGCCCTGTGCGAACTCGCCTGGATTCGTGCGAAAGATGGCGGCCACGATCGGGCCATCGAGCTTTACGGCCAGGCGTTGCGGCGCGACCCCGAGGATACCGAGAGCCTTTACGGCCGGGGTTTGTCGGCAATGGAGACCGGGGACTTTGCCTCCGCGGTGAAAGATTTGACGGCGCTGGCCAAGGCCGAGCCAGGCTACAAGCAGCAAGAAGGCAACCTCGCTCTGGCGGAGGCCTATGAAGGGCTGGGCGAGCCGGACCAGGCGGCCCGGGTCTACCGGTCGATCCTGAAGCGCACGCAGGACTCGCAAGCTTATTTTTGTCTGGGCAGGCTGCTGGCGAACCAGGGCGAGATTGGGCAGGCACGCGAGATGATGCAGCAAATCATCATGAAACAGGCCGGCCTGCCTCGCCACCTGCGGCGCCGCGAGCGTCTCTGGTTCTGGAGGGCGCGAAGGTTCTTAAAAATGCTTTCGGCGCCACCGAAAAACGCCGTGTGAAGGGACGGTGGAAGCCCGACGGCTGTCAGCCAGGCGCACGCCGCTGGGGGATGAGGCGCGTCGAAGCAGCTAACCGCTCCCTTGTATGTGGGAATCTAGGGTAAGAGGCGAGCGAGGAGCCGGTGGCAACCGGCTCCTCGTGACGCGGCGTTAGCTCGACCGTGCTCCCTAGGGCTTCGAGCCCGTCCGTCAGCTGGAGCAGCGCCGCGTGCCTCGGCCGAAGAACCCGAATAGTCGCCAGGGCCCCAGAGCCCGTATCTACAAGGAAGGGTGTTCCGACCATGTCTATAGATTCTACAACCGTTACCGTTGGCATCGATATTTCGAAAGAATATGTCGATTTTTTTGTCCTCAACAGAAAAGAAAACCCCAGCGGCCGCAGGCCGCGGCGGGTCAAGGATCTCGCCGTGTTGGCAGCTGAACTAGCGGAATTCGAGCCGCAATTGGTGGTGATCGAAGCTACCGGAGGCCTCGAACTGATGCTCTGGGCGGCATTGGAGAGCGCCGGATTGACGGTGGCCGTGGTGAATCCTAAACGCGTCCGCGACTTCGCGCGCTCGCTGGGATTGCTGGCCAAGACCGATAAACTCGACGCTGGCGTATTGGCGCGCTTCGGCGAACTGTTGCGGCCGGCGCCGACACGCTTGCCCAGTTCTGCGACGCGCGCCTTGCGCGAGTTGCTGCGGCATCTCGACTCTCTGGTTGTGATGCGAGCCCAACAGCGCACCCGCAAACGGCAACTCGAAAGTACCGTCGTGTTGGAAAGTGTCGAGCGTGTGATCGCTTCACTCAGTGAGGAGATCGGCCGGCTTGAAGAGCAAGTCGAACAAGCCTTGCGCGAGCTGCCCGGCGAGCGTGAGCGAGCCGCGCAGCTGCGCACGGCGCCGGGCGTGGGTCCCAAGACCGCATGGGCTTTGGTGGCCGAACTGCCCGAGCTGGGACAACTGACCGGAAAAGAAGTTGGGGCGATAACCGGGCTAGCGCCTGTCGCCCGTGAAAGCGGCAAGTACCGTGGACGCCGCGCCATAGCCGGCGGTCGAGGCCGCGTCCGGAAAGCGTTGTACATGGCGGCGCGAGCCGCCGTTCGTTGCGACCCGCACATGGCGGCATTTCGGCAGAGACTACTTGCCGCCGGCAAGCCCAAACAGGTCGCACTCATCGCCGTCGCCCGCAAACTCATCGTCGCCCTCAACGCCATGATCCGTGACAATCGGACGTGGATTCCACAAAGTGCTTGACATAGTCGCTGACGGTCGCGGCTCCGAGTCTGGCTGCCGAATTTCCTGCCACGTTTGACACGAAACTCATGATGTAGGCACTTACAGTCACCGCCCAGAGGCCGCAGCAGCTAACTGCTCTAACGCTTGATCATAGAGATCCAACGTTCGGCGGCGATGTTCGGGTCTCTCGAAGCTGCCGTTTGTTTCATAGAACTGCTTCTGTTTGTCGAGGAATTCTCTGAGAAACTCTGCGTCCGGGTCCGACCAGATCGGCTGGTTCCCAACCAGAATCCTCACGGCGGCGGTGTGGGCGATGGCGTCCTGTTTCACGGATTCAATTGGCACTCCCGTTCCGCGTGCCGCAACCCAGCCGCTCTTTCGCACTTCCAACCGCCAGCTCGACTTGATCGTCTGAACCTCGCCTTGCGATGAAACCTCGTTCGCCTCCCGCCTTACTTTTCCGTTGTGAACAAGCTCTAGCGCGCGCACGGGTAATGGGCTCGCCAGCTCGGCCTCAATCTCGACGAAGCCGCCTTCAGCCGGCAAACGAACCGTCCCGCCAGGCCCCTTGCCATTGACGCTCAGATGAATGATGGGGCCGCTCGAGACGAACACCTCGCCCCGGCGGACCGCGTTGTTCCAGCCAGTTGTGCCGTCCGCGGCATCGGAGCGAACGTACATGCGCATGCCGCCGAGAAACGGCTGCCACCAATCGCGGTAGGGGTTGTTCGGAAGGTCCGTCCCCGCCGTTGGCGGCAGGATGAAGCCGCAGTTCATCAAGCGATACCAGTTCTCCAGCTCATAAAGGTGGCTGTTGCCAATCTCCCAAAAATCAACCGCGCCTAACAGGGCATCACGAATTGCCGTGACGCCTCCGCCATAGCGGCCTCCGTGCGCCACCCCGGCGAACCCGCCAAGCTCTCGCGTCTGGCGCAGGACGTCGGCGAGCGGCGGATAGTTGTAGGGCGCGTCCGGTCGGCCCGCCATGATCGGCTGGATGAGCTTCCGTAATCCAAACAGAAGCGTATGCCCTTGAAGCTGGTCGCGATACTCTTCACCGGGGATGATCAGGCGCTTGCCGTCCGAATGCGTTCCCTGGGGCCCGTAGCCGTACTGGCGAGCCCAAATACCTGGCACCATCCCTCCTTTCAATACCATGAACTGCGCATGACGGAGCCCGTCGCCAGCCATCATCGCAAACCAATCACGGTCCCCCCGCGGCTCGACGCGGTCATAATGCAAGTGCGCGTCGGTGGCGTTCCAGCCCTGCTCGCGAAGCCGGTTCCAGCGCCTCAGCGGAACTTCCACGGACACGGGATCGCCCTCACCCTCGACCTCGACTTCCACGGTCTTGGGAATATAGTCGAATCCCTTGGTCACATGAATCCGGGCGCGCCGGACCCCAGGGGAGAGCGGCACCTCGACGGGACCGCTGCCGCGTGAGTAGGTGATGACTTGGCTCTGCCGCTTCGAGATGTGAACCGATACGAAGCGCAGCCCGTGTGAACCGATCCATCGAGGCTCGTGCGGGCGGCCGTCGAGTTCCAAGCGCAGGCGAGCCGCCGTCAGGCTGCCCGTTTCCTCGTCAACGACGCTGATTTGCAGCCGGGGACTCCACTCGGAGTCACTACGAATCTGTCCCGGAGTCGGGACGCCGAGCTGCCAAAGCAGGAATCCGAAAGCAACGAACCCGACGATGCGCAACCCGCGAAGCACTGTTAGCAATTCTACTACGCGCGGCAGGTGCTGTTGCATGCTTCATCGAGAATATCGAGAACTCCGCCCTGAGGGGCGAACCAAACTTGATCCATTGGCAATCTCCCGGTAACCTAAACTTCAGTCGTTCCCGATGTCTGGCGCCGGCGCCTGTTCTGTTGCCTGCGTGGCGGGTGTTTCCCAAACCACGCGCCAGAGGCGCGAGGCGGCACGGCACAGCCGCGCGCCACGTCGCCGCACCGAGACCAGGGGAGAATCCACTTCGTGTCCAGGCAACTGCGCTTCTGTATGATCTCCATCTTCTACCCGCCCTATAGTTTTGGCGGGGACGCAATCTATTTGCACCGGCTTTGCACTCAGCTCGTCCAAGCCGGTCATGAAGTCGACGTCATCCACTGTGCCGACTCCTACCACATGTTCTCGCCGACGGTCGACGCCGAAGCGTTCCCCCCGCGCCCTGGAATCACCGTTCACAAGATCGAGAGCGGCTTCCGGGTTCTATCCCCGCTTCTTTCCCACCAGACTGGCTTTCCGGTTCTGACGCGGCGCAAGATTGCCGCTATTTTGGCCGGCAAGAAATTCGACGTGATTCACTACCACAACATTTCTCTTTTCGGGCCGGGGGTTCTGGCGATTGATCCGCCGCATCCAGCGGTGCGCCTCTACACGGCTCACGAGCACTGGCTGGTGTGCCCGATGAACGTCTTGTGGAAGAACAACACTCATGCCTGCGACCGGCCAACTTGCATTTCCTGCGCCGTCCGATCCGGACGCCCGCCGCAATGGTGGCGCTATACGAACATGCTGGCGCGCGCGGCCCGGCATGTCGACTTGTTCCTCACACCCAGCCGGTCGTGCCGAGAGAACCATCGGAACCGCGGATTTCCGAACGAGATGAGCGTGTTGCCCTACTTTCTTCCCGAACCGTCTCTCGAAGCGGCCGGTGATTCGGCTTCCCCTCACCCCAGACCCTATTTCCTGTTTGTGGGCCGGCTGGAGAAGATCAAGGGCGTGCAAGAAATCCTCCGTCATTTCCAAGGAGACGGCAACTACGATCTCGTGATCGTGGGAGGGGGCATGTATCAAGATCAGCTTCGTGAGCAGGCCAAGGGCATGAGCCGGGTTCGCTTTACCGGCTGGCTGCATCTGGACGAAGTCGCCAGCTACTATCGCCATGCGCTGGCTGTCGTCGTCCCGTCGATCACGTATGAGACGTTTGGAATCGTCGTCATCGAAGCATTCGCCTTTCAGAAGCCCGTCATCGTGCACGACCTGGGCGCGCTGCCGGAGCTGGTCCAGGAAAGCCGCGGCGGTTTTGTCTATCGCACGCAAGATGAACTGAGAGGTCATCTAGACCGGCTGGCCGGGGATGCTAGTCTTCGCCGCGGCCTTGGAGAAAAGGGCTACAGAGCGTTTCGTGAAAAGTGGTCGCCAGAGCCGCACCTTCGCCTTTACCACGACTACATCCGTTCCATTCAGGAACGGAAGTTCGGCGGCGGGTCAGCCCCTGGCTAGAACGGCCGCGGGTCTCTGCCGAGCCCCGCGCTACGGGAAAGGGCGCGGAGCCTCATCACGGCGAACATCCATGCTAGGGTTATGAATTCGTTTTCCCAACGGCGGGCAACGAATAACCGTGCAGGCTGACAACGAACAATACGGGCTGCGCCAAAAGATCGGGTTCGCGGCGGGGCTGTTGCTGTTCCTCGCCATTCTGATCCTTCCGGCGGCCCCGGGCATGGAACCCCGCGCTCAGCGCGCCGCGGCCGTCGCCGCGCTGATGGCGGTGTGGTGGATCTCCGAGGCGGCCAGCATCCCTATCACAGCGCTGCTGCCGCTCGCGCTCTTCCCTTTGCTGGACATCATGCCCAGCCGCGCGGTGGCGTCCCACTACGCGAATCACATCATTTACTTGTTCGTCGGCGGTTTCATCATCGCAATCGCCATGGAGAGGTGGAACCTGCATCGCCGCGTCGCTCTGGCCACCATCAGCTTTTTCGGCACGCAACCCGACCGCCTCGTACTGGGTTTTATGTGCGCCACGGCGTTCCTGTCGATGTGGATCTCCAACACCGCCACGACCATGATGATGTTGCCGATCGCCATGGCCGTGGTTACGCAACTCGCGGTATTCGCTGAAATCGAGGGCGTATCAAAGGAGGAGACGCCGCGGAGAGTCCAAAAGACTTTCGGGCTTATCTTGCTGCTCGGCATTGCCTATGCCGCCAGTGTTGGTGGAATCGGAACGATCATCGGCTCTCCGACCACGGTCGCTTTCTTGGGGTTCGCCCAGGAGCGGTTTCCCGATCAGCCGCCGATCGGCTTTCTCGACTGGAGCATGATGTGCATTCCGATTGTGATCGTGTTTCTGCCCATCATTTGGGTCTACCTGTGCCGCTTCGGCGCCGACATTCCTCTGAACCGGATTCGATTCCGCGGCGGGCAGGAGGTGATCGCGGAGGAGAGGCGACGCCTGGGGCCGATGAGTTCCCCGGAAAAAACCGTGCTGGCTGTCACGACATTGACCGCGCTGTTGTGGATTTTTCGGCGGCCCATGGAACTCGGGGTCGTCACCGTGCCGGGCTGGTCGGGCGCCTTTGCGTCGCCCGGAAGTTTGCACGACGCCACGGTTGCTATCAGCATGGCGATCCTGCTCTGTCTGTTGCCGGCTCGGATTGACGGCGGTGAGAAACGAGGCCTGCAATTTATCGTCGACTGGCCCAGCATCCAGAAGGGCGTACCCTGGGGAATCGTCATCTTGTTGGGCGGCGGTTTCGCTCTGGCGGCAGGCATTCAGGACACCGGACTGGCGCGCTGGCTGGGCTCGCAGTTGACGGTGTTGGAAGGCGTTCCCGTGTGGCTGCTGGTGCTGCTGACCTGTTTGCTTTCCGTGGTGCTGACGGAAACCACCTCCAACATTGCGACGGTATTGATGGTGTCGCCGGTGCTTGCCGCGACTGCTTTGGAAATCGGAGTCCACCCCTATCTGTTGCTGATCCCCGCGGCCGTGATCGCATCGTTCGCCTTCATGCTTCCTGTCGCCACGCCTCCCAACGCAATTGTCTTCGGCAGCGGCTGGATCACGATTCCGCAAATGTTCAAGGCCGGCGTCATGCTCGATCTGATCGCGCTGGTCCTGATACCCCTGGCGGTCTATTTCATAGGTTCGTTTATCTTCCCCTTCGGCGGGTAAGCCGCCCGTGGCAAAAGTGTGCTCGGGCGAAAAAGGGGGACTGCCACCGATTTCCGCTTCTCCAATCCATTTATTGATACCCGCAAGATATGGTGTTGTTTTCGGACACAGCGAATGCCTTGCCGGAGCGGGCGCGGCACGCTGCGCCCCTACACTGTATTTCGCGAATATCAATAAGAATCAGCGCTTCGCCGAAAGGAATTTGGCTGGCTGTCCCCTTTTTTCGGTTTACCAATGGCTATGCCGCCTGTCCGGTATGCGGCCCGACTCGTGCGAGCATACTGAGCGGGAAATTCCCATCGCGTTTAGGCTACACCCACAATTGGTTGACGCCGAATCCTGAAGAGCAGCCGTTTTGGGGCGAGGGGATACCTCGTACCAGGCATGCATTCATGAAGTTGGAGGAATTTACCCTCGCCGAAGCCTTGAAAGTTGCCGGTTACCAAACTGCTTTTGTCGGCCAGTGGCATCTGGGGGAAGCTCCTTACTATCCGCACCGTCAGGGGTTCGACGTCAACGTAGGGGGGAGCCATTGGGGGCATCCATATGAGGGTTATTTTAGTCCCTATGAGATGCCGAACCTCGAAAACGGACCCAAGGGTGAATATCTCACTGACCGTCTGACCAGCGAAGCCATCCGAGTAATGGACGATTTCTCCAGAGGGTATGTCAGCAAATAACCATATCAACTTTCAGGCAGGAGTTTATAATTCCAGTCGCCATGAAACCGGTCTCTGCGGAGTTTGAGTTGGGCCATCTGCTGATCGCTGACCTTGACCCCCGCGGGATAGATGTTGGAGTCGAGTTTGCTTTTCACTGCCAGACCTGTGGTGGTGGTTGTGGCGGCGATGAGGTTGATGATGATCTCGTGACTGGTCAGCGGCTTGCCACGCCAGTTCTGGCTAATGAAAGAGAAGAGACGGTGTTCGATCTTGTTCCACTTGCTGGTGCCCGGCGGGAAGTGAGCGACCGAGATTGTCAGCCCGGTTTCGTCGGCTAGCTGCTGCAGTTCCCATTTCCATAAGCGCACCCGTGCGCCGTTGCTGCCGCCGGAATCGGCGGTGATCAGCAGCTGTCGCGCTTGCGGATAGCTCGGGCGTCCCATCCAGCGCCACCAGCGGCGAATGCTCTCGACCGCAAAGGCCGCCGTGTCGTGATCCACCCCCACACTGACCCACCCTTCGTTACGCCCCAAGTCGTAGACCCCATAGGGAGCCACCTTGCCCTTGCCCGCCTCACCGATTGCGAAGTCGTGAACCCGAACTTGTTGCGGCTGGCTTTTCGGCTGCCATTCGCGCCCCGCGTTCTTGAAATCGCCCACCAGCTCCTTTTTCTTGGTATCCACCGAAATCACCGGCTCGCCCTGCCGCAGATAACGCCGCGCCTTACGGTTGATATATTCAAACTGCTGATCCCGATCCGCATGCCGGCTTCCCTCCAGCGTCTTCTGGTTGGCCTGCAAGCTGTAGCCCATGGCGTGAAGCAGCTCGGCCACGGTCTGATAACTGACGGCGTGGCCCTCCTGCCGCAGTTGCTCTGCCAGCTTGCGCACACTCTTGCACGTCCAGCGCAGCGGGGACTCAGGATCTCCCCGAGTCGCCGGATCCACCAAGCGGTCTAGATCCTCCAACAGCGTTGGATCCTTGTCGATGGTCTTCTTTCGTCCGCCACCCTTGCGCCGAATTCGGACCTCCGCGGATCGAGCCTGGCGCGGCGCTTTCTGCCGGCTCAGTTCCTTGATGCCTTCGCTAATCGCTCGACGGGACACGCCTGTCGCACGCGCCACCGCTGAAACTCCCCCGTACCCGATCGCCGCGCTCTCGGCCGCCGCCACCAAACGCCGCATCCGCTCGTCGAGGAAGGGTGACAAAGAACGGAACCGACGCTGGATGTCTTCGTGGTTGACCACCACCACAAGTATAAAACAAAACCGCCTCCACTTATTTCACTTATTTCTTGACAGAGCCAGAGAGAAGAAACCATGGTTGATGTATCTGAGCTACTACACGGTGCATGCGCCGTTCCACGCGAAAGAGGAGAAGATCAGGAAATACCAGAAGAAAGCCCGCCAGGCCAACGCCACGCTCAATGCCGCCTATGCCGCGATGGTCGAATCGCTCGATGAGAATGTCGGCCGCCTCCTCCAATGGCTGGATGACCAAAAGCTCCAAGAAAATACGATTATCGTCTTCACCTCCGACAACGGCGGCTTTCGTGCGGCGACACATAACCGGCCGCTTCGCGGCTACAAGGGCGAGTTGCATGAAGGCGGCATTCGCGTGCCCTGGATTGTCCAATGGCCCGGCGTCACGAAGCCCGGATCCGTTTGCGACAAACCGGTCATCAGCACCGACTTCTACCCGACCATCCTTGAGATGACCGGACAGGCCCTGCGCTCCGAACAACACGTTGACAGCATGAGCCTGGAGCCGATACTGGCAGGTGATTCGGACCTGGACCGGGGGCCAATGGTCTGGCACTACCCGCACGACAGGATCTCCAAACCGAGCAGCGCCGTCCGAGTCGGGGATTGGAAGTTCATCCAGTATTACAAAGACGGACGCCAGGAACTCTACAACTTGAAACGCGATATCGGAGAGTCGGACAACCTGGTCAATCGCATGACTGAGAAGGCGGCTGAAATGAAGGCTCGGTTGGATGCCATGCTGAAGGAGCATGGCGCTAAGTTCCCCGCTCCTGATCCGCTATGATCTCTAGGCATGCCCGTGACGATCACCTTGTCTTGGTCAGCGGGGCATCAAGAATGGCGACTCTAAGCTGCAACCAACGGAACCGTCCGGGGCCTCTGCGGGCCGCACTTCTTTTGGAGCTGACTGGAGCTTTGTCAATGCCCCTGCATGCGCAGGGAACGCCATCCCGGCCCAACATCATCTTCATCCTGGCGGACGACCTCGGTTACGGGGATCTCAGTTCCTACGGGGCGACGGCAATCCAGACGCCGAACATCGATCGCCTGGCGGAAGAAGGCGTGCTTTTCAGCGACGCTCATAGCCCGTCTTCGGTTTGCACCCCTACTCGATACGGGTTACTGACCGGGCGCTACTGCTGGCGGACATGGCTAACGCGAAGCGCCCTGAGCTCGGACGCGCCATTGTTAATTGACGAGAACCGGCCGACCGTGGCGTCTGTGCTGCGATCAGCCGGTTACTACACCGCCCACATTGGGAAGTGGCACCTGGGATTCGGTCGTGAGGACGATTACGCCAAAAACCGAGAAGGACAGGGCGCGCCAAACTCCTGGCGGAGCAGGAAAGGCGGCCCCGACTGGAACGGAGAGCTCAAGCCTGGTCCGCTCGAGGTTGGCTTCGATTACTTCTATGGGCTCCCCATTGTCAACTCTTACCCGCCATTCGTTTTTGTGGAGAACCACCGTGTCGTCGGCCTGGACCCGAACGATCCGATCGGCGAGATGGAGTCTCGCTACTTGGGGAAGATGGAGGGCGGGAAAGCTGCTCGTTGGAACGATAACGAGCTCGCACTCGAGCTGACCGAAAAGACCGTCTCCCTACTAAAGAAGTGCGCGCAACAAGAACAGCCGTTCTTTCTCTACTACGCCCCCCACCAGCCTCATCGGCCCTTCACCCCGAACGTCCGCTTCAAAGGCGCGAGTCAATTCGGCGTCTATGGCGACTTCATCGAAGAGCTGGACTGGTCCGTCGGCGAGGTTCTCGAGGCGCTCGATCGCCTGGGGTTGGCGGAAAACACCCTGGTGATCTTCTCGAGTGACAACGGCGGGTTGACGGACCCGGCCTCGAGCAATGCGCAACGGGGCGCCGGCTACGGTGACGGAGAGGCGCCTGCAGCGCCCGAGGTCGAGCACCCGGCCAACGGGCCCGTTCTCCGTGGCGGCAAGGGCGATATCTGGGAAGGCGGGCACCGCGTTCCCTTCCTGGCCCGCTGGCCGGAAAAGATTACCCCCGGGACGCGTTCAGAGGAAACGATCACCCTGGCCGATATGTTGGCGACGTTCGCCGCTGTGGCCGGCGTGGAGGCGCCGCCGGCAGCCGGACCTGACAGCTTCAACGTGCTGCCCGCCTTGCTTGGAGGCAAGCTTGATGATTCTCCACGCGTGATGCACAGCGGCGGCAACGGGATGCTCGCGATTCGCGAGGGCCCATGGAAACTGATTGATGGCCAAGGCGGCGGGGGGTATCGCGACGGGAAAGCCAAGCCAGGCGAGCCTCCGCAACTGTACAACTTGACCCAAGACCTTGGGGAGAAGACGGACGTTTACGCCCAGCATCCTGAGGTCGCCAAGAGGCTGCGCCAGCTGCTGCACAAGATCAAAACGGAAGGACGCAGCCGGTGATTTATCGACCCGTGCTCCCGACGGCAAAGGCGCCGGCGGGCTGAGCGCTCGTGCCAATCGGCTGAGACATCAATGAGGCGGAGGCCAGCGAATATGGATAGCGTGATTCAAACTCACGTCTTGGCGGCGCTTTCATTCTTGTGCGCCATCACTGGATGTGGAGCGCCTACGGCGGCAAAGCCGAACATACTCTGGATTTCGCTCGAAGATATCACGCCGATGATGGGCTCCTATGGAGACGAGTATGCCCGCACACCGGTTTTCGACAGCCTCGCCGCGGAAGGCATCCGCTACGACAAGGCTTATGCGGTGTCCCCGGTGTGCTCTCCGTCACGGTCGAGCGTGATTACCGGCATGTATCCCAGTTCCCTGGGAAGCATGCATCACCGAAGCAATACACGACCGCCGGAGTTTTCGAAGATGCTCCCGAACCTTCTGCGCGAAGCCGGCTATTACACCAGCAACAACCGCAAGAGAGATTACAACATGGGAGGCGATGACTGGCACGAGAGCAGCGATAAAGCCCATTGGCGAAATCGACCCGATAAAGACCAGCCGTTCTTCGCGGTCTTCAATCTCACGGAGTGCCATTCCAGTATCACGAAGATTCCTGAAGACCAAGTTGTCAAGGAACGATTGTATCGACTCAAAACGGAGGATTTCCACGACCCGAAGAAGGCTCCAATTCCTCCCTATCACCCCGATGTGCCGGAGTTTCGCAGGGCCTGGGCGCGCTATTACGATGCGGTCACACAGGTGGACTATCGCGCGGGTGATCTGATTGAGTAGTTAAAGGAAGATGGCCTCTGGGAAGATACGATTGTCTTCGTCTGGTCCGATCACGGCGTGGGCATGCCGCGGGGCAAACATACGGCCTGGGAACAGGGCGTCCACGTGCCGCTGATCGTGCGCTTCCCGAAGAAGTATCAGCACCTCGCCCCCGCCAGCCCGGGCTCGGCGATCGATGGGCTGGTGACGTTGATGGATCTCGGCCCTTCGGCTTTGTCTTTGGCGGGCATCGATCCGCCCGAGTACATGCATGGCAGGCCGCTGTTCTGTAAAGGCAAAGGCGATGTTGAATACCGGGACTACGTGTTCGGCATGCGTGACCGGCTCGATACCCGGTCTGAAATGGTCCGCAGCGTTCGCGACCAACGGTATCGCTACCAGCGAAATTTTTACGCGCACCTTCCATTCAAACCATACGAGGACTTCGAGTTTGGTGCGGTGGTCGTTCAAAAATGGGTTGAGCTGGCCCGCGAGGGGAAACTCACCGGCCCTCAGGAAATGCTCGCTATGCGATTCAAACCGATCGAAGAGCTCTACGACTCGGAAGGCGATCCGCACATGGTCAGAAACGTAGCCGCCGATCCCCAATACGAGGACGTCCTCCAACGGATGCGCGCTCAACTCCACAATTGGATGCTGGAAACGCGCGACCTCGGCCTTCTCGATGAGACGGAAATGCTTGAGCGCGAAAAAGGAAAAGCATCGTCATGGGATCTCGGACAGTCGCTGGAGAACTACGAGCCGATTCTCGAGACCGCCAACCTGCAGCTTCAGGGGCAGAGGGCGATTCCCGAATTGATTGCCCGGACCAAAGATCCCGACTCGGCGGTCCGCTTCTGGGCCGTACTCGGCCTGGCGGTAGCCTGCCAATCCGGTGGACCGGAAACTATTTCGAGCGTGGAGCCGGCTTTGGAGGCGGCCTTGCAGGATGAGTCGGTCAGCGTGCGCATTACCGCGGCCGAAGGCCTGTTCAACCTACAACGTTACGAAAAAGGCCTGCCGGTCTTGATCGAAGCATTGAATCATCCCAGTGTCGATGCTCAGATCCGGGCCGGCTGCGTCCTCGATTCGCAGCCACCGGAAGCAAACGAAAAACTCCAACCCGCCATCGAGCCCCTGCAACAGACTTTGGAAAGATTTAAACAACAAATGCGGTTCGGGCCAATCAATAACCCATTCAAGCGAGCCCTTAAGGCCATTAGCGGTGAAGAGATCTACTACCGCTGGGGTCCAGGCGCCTCGGGATCAGCCACGGCCAGGAACAACCTATGAGCGAGGCATCTGTTAGTTTCACCCGAAGAGCTATCGTAGGGCTGGCGTTCGGAAGCGCGCTGCTGGCGTCGGCGAGTGCACGCGGGGCGGCGTCCGACAAGCCCAATATCGTGTTCATCCTCGCCGACGACTTGGGATACGCCGACCTTAGCTCTTACGGCGCTACGAAACTACGGACTCCGAACATCGACAGCCTCGCCACGCAGGGCGTGCTCTTTACCGACGCTCACACGGAAGCCTCTACATGCACGCCGACGCGATACGGACTACTGACCGGTCGTTATAGCTGGCGAACGTGGATGAAATACAGCGCCCTGGAAGTTGGGGACAGGCACCTTAACTACCTTTGACTTCTCTCGCCATTAATTTTAAATGACTTATCAGTGCCACCTCGCCTGGGCCGAACTCCTTAAATGATCTTGTTCTCGTCTTAAGGCACTGAAATATAGCAACTTATTCGATTTCGCGGAGCTCCCGTCAATCAGTTAGGGTGACTGTCCCCTTTAGGTCCGCAACTGGTCGCCCGCACTCCAGCCCCATCGTCCGAACCCGCAACAAATGAAAAACGAACCCAATTCCCCAGTCCATCGCCGCCGCCACAACAAGCCTCTCTCCCAACTGACCAACCCCAATTCGCCCAAGGCGATTCCGACGATGTCGATCAGTGATTCCGATCTGATGGCGATCAGTTCGGAGCGAAGCGACGCTGGTGTGTTCATCTTCTTCGAAGTGATCGGCTTCGGGCAAGCATCGGTGTCGTCTCCTCCCCTGATCGGTAAGTCATCATCATCTCGTTTCTCCTTTGTCTTGGGTTGTTGAGCGCCGATTTGGTGGCACAAAGTTTGCGGGACCAACCTGAGGGAGTGCTGCGTCTCGCTGCCAGTTCTGTTCGAGGCGGTCCACCTTGTGGCTGAGATAGGACCTTTAGTCCGAGGATACCTTCAGCTCCAGCACCACACTGAGCAGCGCGGTGAAGTATTGTAGGCTGGAGATGAGCGTCGCGCTGGGATGGTTCAGCAGCGCGACGCAGTTCTGAGAGATCGAGCAGCAGCGGGCGATCTGACGCTGCCGGAGTCCCAGTTCGTAATGGAGACGGAAAACTTCTTTGATCTTGCGCAGGGACAATCTCGGTTGGGGCACGATGTTTTCCTCCACTCATCAGTGGAGGGCATCGCACCGCCCGATTGCCCAGCACCGCTCGCCCCCTTGCGGAGAGAGCCGGCTCGTTCGTTTTACGGAGTCGCCGGCCGTCTCCTCAAGCCGATTCCGACATCCCGGAATCGTCATCGGCTTTATCCCGGAATGCTGATCGGCTTGCCCCGGAATCCGCAGCTAGCATGGTTGCTCGCATCGCGGACGAATCGCAAGAAGGGAATTCACGCATGACGCTGGAATCGATGTTTTCGCTGTCGGGAAAGAAGGCGCTCATTGCCGGCGCCAGCCGCGGCATCGGCTTGGCGATCGCCCAAGCTACGGCCGGAGCGGGTGCCCGGACGATTCTGGCAGCCCGGTCAATGGAAAAACTCGAAACCGCGGCCGCGGCCCTGCGCGAAGCGGGCCATCAGGCGGAGACCGCTTCTCTCGACGTAACGGACAACGACTCCATTGCCTCCATCGCCGAGGCGCATCCGGATGTCGATATTCTCGTCGTCGTGGCTGGGACGAATATTCGTAAGCGGTTCGAGCAGTACACGCCCGACGAGTACCAGCACGTCATGCGGACAAACCTGCACGGCCCCGCTTTGCTGACCCAGCGCATCGGCGCTCAAATGATCGAGCGCGGCCAGGGCGGCAAGATCGTTTTGATCGGCAGCCTGACGTCGCTGCTGGGCATTCCCTATGTGTCGATCTACGCCATGACCAAGAGCGCGCTGGCCGGGCTCACGCGAACTCTGGCCGTCGAGTGGGCCCCCCACGACATTCAGGTCAACTGCATCGCGCCGGGATTCATCCTGACCGACCTCAACCGCAAGATGTGGCAGCCGCCCGAGATGCACCAGTGGCTGGCGGGCGTGCAGGCCAACCCCAGGCTCGGCACGCCGGAGGACATCGCGGGGCTGTCGGTATTTCTCTGCGGCCCGGCGGCCGACTACATGACCGGCCAGGTGATCGCATCCGATGGCGGCTACACGGCGTCAGCCCGCTGGCCTTTGGAAGCATAGGATGCCCTCGATAGCCCCTCGCCGCTAACTGCTGCGATTCAGATTCGCCAGCCGGCTACCTGATATCCTGTAGCCGGGATTCGGGAAATGTTTTGTGCGATTTTACTGGGGACGCTCCTGGCGGTCCTCTCCCAGGCCCAAACGGCGAAGCAACTGCCTCCGGCGGCCAGCCTCCAAGTCGATTTCACCACGCACATTCAGCCCATTCTGAAGACGCGTTGCTACACCTGCCACGGCGAGCAGCTTCAGTTAAGAAAGCTGCGTCTCGACCGCCGTGCTGACGCCATCCGCGGCGGTGAATCCGGCGTCCCGGCCATCGTTCCCGGGGACAGCGCGAATAGTCTGCTGATTCGCTACGTCGCCGGACTGGATCCCGACCTGGTGATGCCACCCGAGGGCGACAAGCTGACGCCCGATGACATCGGACTACTGCGGGCCTGGATCGATCAGGGCGCGGCCTATCCGGGTGACGCCGCGGAGCTGTCGTCTGAGTCAGATCGTCCTGCTTCCGATCATTGGGCGTTTCAACCCGTGCGGCGGCCAAGCGTGCCGGCGGTTCGGAGCGAAACTTGGGTCCGCAACCCGATCGACGCCTTCGTTCTGGCGAAACTCGAACAGCGCGGCTGGAGGCCGTCGGACCCAGCGAAGCCGCGGGCCCTGTTGCGCAGGCTCTACCTCGATCTGATCGGCCTGCCACCGACTCTGGAGGAGCAACAGGCCCTTCTGAAAGACCCCTCGCCCGAAAGCTTTGACCGGCTTGTCGGCGACCTATTGCAGCGTCCCGGCTACGGCGAACGCTGGGCGCGGCACTGGTTCGATCTGGTGCGCTACGCCGAGACCAACGGCTATGAGCGCGACAACGCCAAGCCCCATGTCTGGCGCTACCGTGATTACGTGATTCGCGCCTTTAACGACGACAAGCCCTACGACCGGTTCATCGTCGAACAGCTCGCCGGTGACGAAATGGAAGACGTCTCGCCGGAGACGCTGGTGGCGCTTGGCTACAACCGGCTCGGCCCTTGGGACGACGAGCCCGCCGACTTTGCGCAAGACCGCTTCGACCAGCTCGACGACATCGTGACAACCACGTCGCAGGTGTTTCTCGGTCTGACGCTCGGCTGCGCCCGCTGCCACAACCACAAGTTCGATCCGCTGACCGCGCGAGACTACTACGGAATGGTTGCGATTTTTGATGGTCTGGTGCGCCCCCAAAATGGACGGACGGAGCTGGATCTGCCACTCGGCTCACGGGCGGAGCTGGACGAAGTCGCGGCGATCGAGAACCGGATCGCGCCGTTTGAAGAACAGATTGACGCGCTCAAGAGAAGCTACTGGCCGGCCTTTCTTCGCTCAGGGAAAAGCGAACTGGACGAGGAGTCTGTCAAAGCCTTCCTCACGGACGCCGGCAAGCGAACCGCCGAGCAGGAAAGACTCGTGAAGCGGAATAGCGGCCGGCTCAAGAGCGAGGCCGGGAAGAATCTTCCCGAAGAGCTGAAGAGAAGAATCGCCGAGTTGAAAGAGGCCATCGCTGGGCTGCGGAAGTCGATTCCGGATCTGCCGCGCGGCTACTTCCTGCACGAGCCGACGCCCGAGCCGCCGGCCACGCACCTGCTCATCCGTGGAAGCGCTCACAACCCGGGGCCCAAAGTTTCCCCCGCTGTCCCGGCCGTGCTGGCCGCCGAGCAGCCGCGATTTCCGTCTCCCCGCCGGACCAGCCTGCGGCGCCTGACCTTGGCCCGGTGGATCGCCAGCCCCAGCAACCCACTGACGGCGAGAGTCATCGTCAACCGCGTTTGGCAGCACCATTTCGGCGAAGGCCTCGTGCGGACTCCCAGTAATTTCGGCAAGATTGGCGAGCCGCCGACTCATCCCAAGCTTCTCGACTGGCTGGCGACGTGGTTTGTCGACAACCGCTGGTCGCTGAAGAAACTGCACCGGCTGATCTTGACCAGTAACACCTACCGCATGAGCAAACAATGGAACGCTCAATACGGCGCCGAAGATCCAGAAAGCCGCTTGCTGTGGCGCGTGCCCTATACCAGGCTCGAGGTGGAAGCCGTCCGCGATTCCATGCTGGCGGTCACGGGGCGCCTGAACCGCAAAATGTACGGGCCCAGCATGCTGCCGCCTATTCCCGCGGCGGCGCTCGCAGGACACAGTGACCCCGACAAGATCTGGAAAGCATCGGAGGCAGAGGAGGCTTCTCGAAGAACGATCTACGCCTTCATCAAACGGTCGATGGTGATACCGATGCTCGAAGTGCTGGACCTGTGTGACACGACCCGCAGTACGGCGAAACGCGCGGTGACCAGCGTGGCTCCGCAGGCTCTCACTCTTTTCAATGGGAATTTTGTCACCGAGCAAACCCGTTACTTTGCCGAGCGCCTGGTTTGGGAGGTGGGACTCGATCCTGAAAAGCAAATCGAGCGAGCTTATTCGCTGGCATTAGCGCGTCCGCCAACCGCCCTGGAACGAGCCCGAATGACAGCCTTTCTCAATCGCGAAGCGGCTGCTTGGATTCGCGAGCCGAGCGGGCGTCCGCGGGATTCCGCGATGGCGAGACGCCACGCAACCGAGCAGATGTGCCGGGTGATCCTCAATCTGAACGAATTTGTTTACACGGATTGATCTGGGAGGTGACCGATGGCTGAGCAAGCAAGACGATATTCACCCAACCCCACTCCTTGCGGGCGCAACCGCCGCGAGTTTCTGTGGGAGGTCGGCGGCGGGTTCGCTGGTCTGGCGTTGATCGATCTGTTGACCCGCGACGGTTTCTTCACTCAGCAGGCTCAGGCGGCTGCCACACGAAATGGCGCCGCGGCCGCCCAACAGTTCTTGGCTCCGAAGTCGCCGCACTTTCCAGTCAAGGCCAAGCATGTCGTCTTCTTGTTTATGAACGGCGCGCCCAGCCACGTCGATACGTTCGACTACAAACCGGCGCTCACCAAGTACAACGAAACCCCTTACAGAGGCGACCTCAGCGTCGGATCGAACAACCGGCCGCTCGGCTACCTGATGCAAACTCCGTTCGAGTTCAACAAATACGGGCAGAGCGGGCTCGAAATCAGCAGCCTCTACCCGCACGTCTCCCGGCACGCCGATGATCTTTGCGTCATTCGGTCACTTCAAACCGACACCGCCGCGCACGCTTCCGGGTGCTTGCAGATGAACACCGGCAGCGTCATCATCGGCAACCCGAGCCTGGGGTCGTGGTTGAACTATGGCCTGGGAACGCTCAACGCCGACCTGCCCGGCTTTGTCGTTATGACCGACCCGCGGGGAGGCCCGATCAGCGGTCCGTCCAACTGGACATCGGGTTTCATGCCGGCGGGCTACCAGGGAACACTATTCCGAAGCAAAGGCAGCCCGCTGCTGGATCTCGCCACGCCAAGCGGAATCAGCGAAAGGACTCAGCGCCATTCCTTGGATGTTCTCAAGGAGCTGAACGAACAGCATCTTGAGCCGCGCGCCGACGAGTCACAACTGGTAGCCAGAATCCACTCCTACGAACTCGCTTACCGCATGCAAACCGCCGCTGCGGAGGTGGTCGATCTCGATCAAGAAAACGCCAAAACGAAAAGCATGTACGGCCTGGACAACTCACTTACCGGAGATTTCGGACGCAAGTGTCTCATTACCCGCCGCCTGCTAGAAAAGGGCGTCCGCTTTGTCCAGCTCTATTCCGGCGGCGGGCACATCGAAGACACTTGGGACGGCCACACCGATTGCATCTCGAACCACAAGCTCCATGCGGGCGAAACCGACCAGCCCATCGCCGCGCTGATCGATGACCTGAAACGCAGCGGGCTGTGGGAAGAGACGCTGCTCGTTTGGGGCGGGGAATTCGGCCGCACTCCTACTAGCGAGGGAATCGGCAAACCAGGCAGGGATCACAATATACACGGGTTCTCGATGTGGCTGGCCGGAGCGGGAGTCAAAGGCGGACAGGCGATCGGGGCCACGGACGAGCTGGGCTTCCTGGCGGTGGAAGATGTCCATCACGTCTCTGATTTGCACGCCACGGTTCTTCATCTGATGGGGCTCGACCACACCAAGCTCACCTACTTCTACCAAGGCCTCGATCAGCGGCTAACGGGAACTCGCGGTAACGTGATTGAAAAGGCATTGGTTTAGTTTCAATCGCTAGGTGTAAAACACGGCCTTGCAGGCGGTCCGCTTCGAGCGAGGGGTTTTCTTAACAGAGCCGCGCCCGCAATGGTGCGGTCTAGCCCGCATTTCTCATCGATTCCCGAAAACGGGGTTGGCGGGGCGCGCGGGATGGGATTTCATGGTCTTGAGGCGGCATCGCCTCTCGGCGGGGCCGCCGTGGGGCAGAAACGGCCCGGCATGCTGTCCGCGACCCTGGCCGAGGCGTTTTTCGTCTGTTTTTGGGCAAACCTCGATTGCCGCCCCTGTCGAGCCCTGTGTGCTTCAAGTATTACTTGAACTCGCCTTGCCGTTTTCAGCAGCGCCGCGGCTCCCCCCGTTCGAGATTCTCATACGCTTGGGCGAACACCCCCGCCCAGGCGTATCCCGTCGCCAGCGAAATCCACACTTTGCGCGCCGTGATCCGGATGCGCGCTCCGATCTTCAACAACCGCAGCCGGATCGTCGTGCATTGCGCCCGCGCCATCTTCGTCCCCGCCAACCCCAGCCGCCGCAGCGTCTCCAGCAAACAGTACCCGATCGATGAAAAATATAAGCGGATCTGATTCGACCGCAATAGCGCGGTCGAGGTGCGGTCGGCGAACAGCCCCAGCTGCTGCTCCTTGATGCGGTTCTCCATCTCTCCGCGGGCGCAGTAGATCGTCTCGTATAAGTGTTGCGCCGCCGCTTGCTTGGGCGTCAGCGACGTCACCACGAAACGCGGGTTTTCGCCCTTCGCCAGATACTCCGCCTTGGCCACCACCCTGCGCCCCCGCGCCCAGCTGGTTCGCGTGCGGTAGCGGAAATCCCCGAACGCCCGGGCCGCCTTGCCCCTCTTGGCGAAACGCCGCCGCGCCAGCTTCATCCGTCTCTTGATCAGGCGCTCTAAACGCTCGTTTTTCGCCAGTCCGAACACGTAATCCACGCCCTGGTTCTCGCACCAGCTCATGATCTCGTCGCGGCAAAAACCGCTGTCGGCCCGCAGCAGGATCTCGACCTCGGGCCACACCCGCCGCAGTTGTTCGACGATGCGCCGGACCTCTTCGAGCGACCCCGCCGAGGCGTCGATGTTGGACGGCCGCAGGCGCGCGCACAGCAACTGGTCCCCGGCGAAAATGTAGAGCGGCAGGTAGCAATAGTGTCCGTAGTAGCCGTGAAAAAAGCGCCCCTCTTGGCGGCCGTGCAGCGCGTCGTCGGTGGCGTCGAGATCGAGCACGATGCGCTCGGGCTGGCACGGCTGCGATTGAATGTAGAGCGAGGTCAGCAGACGGTCGGCCGCGCCCGTGTCGAGAACGATCTTCTTGTAACGGCTTTGCGCGCCGGCCTTGGCCGGGGTCAACTCCAGGCGGTTGAGAGTGCTCTTGCCGGCGCCCGCCTTGCCGCGGTCTTGGGCTCGGCGGCGCTGCTTGCCTTCGAGGTCTTGTTTGCCGCTCAGCAGGGCCAGCAGCGGGTCGGAGCGCAGCTGATCGTGATCGTTGAGGTCCTCATAACCCAGCGCCAGCCCGTAGACGCGCTGCGAGACCAGCTCGCGCACGCTGTGTTCGACTTGCGCGGGCTGGCGGTGATCACGGAAGCAGGCGGCGAACTGCCGCACGATGCCGCTGCGCTGTTCGGTCTGGCGCAACAGCATGGCGCCGCCGTCGGAGGTGATCATGCCGCCGTCGAAACGGGCTACCACCTGGCGGCGGCCATGGTCGGCGAAGGTGAAGCTGGTTTGGGTACACTCTGTCATGGCAGGGGTCGCTTTCTTGCTGGCTGAAACATATTGTAATCATTATGTTTGTGCCACAAAAGGCGGCCTTCCGCCAACCCCGCGATGAGAAATCCGGGCTAGTCTGGCAATGGCCGGATTCCGATTGCGGTCTCGACGCATTGACTACGCTCTACGCTCGACCGCACCCTTGCGGGCGCGGCTCTGTTTCGGCCAAGCCATGCTTTAGGAAAATTTATTTTGCCGAGTCGGATGTTTGCTACGGCAGGAATAGAATAGCTTTCGCGAGCGCAATCAAGGCGCCGACCACGAGGCAGGCCAGCGCGAGTCCGTTCAGATCGACCCGGAATCTGCGGTAGAACCGTCCCAATCCCTTGCCGAGGCCAAGATTGAAGAGGTTGGCCACGAGCAAATCATGCCCCTCCTCGGTGATGGTCTTTTCTTCGCCGGTGGCTTCATCCAGATAGCTGCGCGTGGCGAGCCGCTCGTAGAAGGGATCGAGCGCGGCCTTGTCTTCGGGTTTGGTGATCAGACTGAATACGACCAGCGAGACAAAGCCCACCAGGAGAGAAATTCCAAAATTCGCGGCTTCCCATCTGAGCAGAACGCCGAATTCTTGATAGGTGAGATAGAAGAATAGAACGCTCGAGAGCAGCAGGCTGGCGAAAGCTCCGTAGCGGTTGGCCCGTCTCCAAGAAATTGCACCGAACATGCTGATTCCCATAAACGCCGCGATGGTTTCGGTAAACAGAAACGCCTCGAGCACGACGTCCACGTAAAGGCCGAAGAGCACACCCAGCGCGGTCACCGACACTCCGGCGAGGCGTCCCACGGTGAGGTAGTGATGGTCCGGGCGGTCCTTGGCAATATAGCGGCGATAGAAATTCTGAGTGAACAGCGCGGCGCTGTCGACGGTAAAAGCCGAGCAAGTCGACATGTTCGCGGCGAGCACACAGGCGATCATCAGGCCGACCGCCCCGGGGAATAGGAGTTCGCGGGTGGCGTAGCCGAAGGCTTCTTCACGATCGGCGAGCGTGCCTCCTTCTTGCGCCAGCATGACCACCACGATGAGACCGACCACAGCCCATCCAATCGTGCAGAAGCGCTTGATGAAGTTTCCGTAGGCCATGCCGATTCGACAAGTTCGTTCATCCTTGCCGGTGCCAATGGCGGCCAACATGTGGGGCTGCGCAACAATTCCGATCAACCCGTTCAGCGTGAGCATCAAGATCGTGAAAACTCCAACATCACCTGGAGTGACAAGCGAAAGCATTTGTGGATCAAGGTTCTGATGGATGCCCGTGAAGCCGCCTACGCGCGCGAGCCCAAGAGGAATCAGCAGGAAAGATAGCGCGATGATGAAGAAACTTTGGACGAAATCCGTATAGGCGGCCGCAACCAGGCCGCCCACCAAGCTGTAGGCGAGAAACGTGCCGGTCATGGCGATGACCACCATGTTGGGGGTGACTGCCTCTCCGGCGGCGACGCTGACGAGCTTGCCCGCCCCCTTCAGCATGGCTCCCATGTTGAAGGTGAAGTAAGACAGTGCAAACAGCGTGTAGACGGCGCCCATCACGTTGCCGTACCGATCTTCATAAACCTCGCCAATAGTCGTGCGGCGGGTGCGGCGAAAGATGGGACCGAGGATCCAGTAGAACGGGGTGATGAACAGATTCTTCCACTGGTACCAAATGGCGGAGTAACCGGACTGAAACACGGCCCCGGCAAGCGAGACCGGCATTTCCGCGTGCGTTCCCACGCCGAAAGCCTGCGCCAGGATAATCCAGACGCTGAAACCTCGATTCCCAAGGAAGTAGTCGGCCGTCTTCTTGACCCGCCGCGATACGACTAGGCCGATCGCGACGATGCCAACGAAATAGACGAGGATGACAGCCCAGTCAAGCCAGTGGAGTGAAATCGCCATGTGAAGGGACGGTCGCCTAGTATACGTGATTCACCAGCCGACGTCTGGTTATGCTTGAGAGCCGCTGAGAGCCCCAGACCAACCAACCAGCAACGGCTAGCCGGCGATCACGAGTTAGATTGAGGTCTGTGATCAGGCGTTCAGTCCGGCCGTGTGATATCTTGCAAGGAGTGCTTATTGAGCCGTTTTGGAGTCTTATGAAGTGTTGTTTTTCACAGAGTGAAATTCCGACTGACAAGCTCTTCGTCCTGTACTACCCGCCAACGATGGTACATCAGAAATGGGAGAAGTCCGTCTACGCGGCGGCACGGGCTCGCGATGCGTTGCGCGTGACCGCGTCACAGCTCCGAAAGTTCTTTGGAAATTACGTCGTGGGCAAGAAACTGCTTGCGGGTTTGGCTATCGGCGTGGCAGGGATCGTGATCTTCACCCATTGGCTACAAGGCGCAAGCGCATCCTGGGATGAGCTGGGCTTCTTCCGCAAGTATGTGCAACTGCTAGTGGCGTTGGCCTTGGTGTCGTTCGGCTCCCTTCGTCTGCGCCGGTTTCTTCTGAGACTGCGTGCCTGGAGGCTTAGGGGTCGTGAAACGGTTGGGAAGGAACTTCAGGAAATCGAGGAGCAGATCGCCAAAATGCCCGAGGATCCGACCGCTGAGCAGGCTGCGGTTGTTATGCGACGCCAGTGCCCCGGCGTGGTGTCCGAGCTAGCCTTCGACGGATCGTACTTCCACGCCTTCACCTACATGGATTTCGTGATGTTCCCGCAGCTCAGGAATCCGGCTAGTCAAGAGGAACTCCCTGACAGGCACAGTCTGAACCGGGACGCCTACTACGTGGGCGATCTTGTCTATGATCATTGGCGGCTTTTTCACAAAGACGATCGGGAGTTGGCAGACCCCCGTTTTATTGGAAGTGGCGGCAAGCGCGGCGTGATTTAGGTTCGATTCGGCGGGTTTGGCCAGTGCCCGCCAATACGCTCCGCACTCATTCTGTTGGACAGCGACTGAATAAGACCGTTTGCACACGGCGAGGAGGTACGTGGATGAAGTTACGATTTGTGCTGGCATTGATTCCCTGCTTGAGTTGGGCGGCCACTGATGTCGTCAAGACCAGCCAAGGAGATGTGAGCATTACTCCCATTCAACATGGGAGCGTCATGCTTGAAATCGACGGGAAGATTTGGCACGTAGACCCATGGAGCGGCGGCGACTATTCTTCACGACCGAAAGCGGATGTGATTCTGATCACGGACATTCACGGTGACCACATGGACCCAAAAGCGATCGCGGCGATCAAGAAGTCCACGACCGTGATTGTGGCCCCACAGGCTGTCTCGGAGACGGTGACAGAAGCCAAAGCCGTGGGCAACGGAGAGAGAATCACCGTCAGTGGGGTCGAGATCGAAGCGGTCCCGATGTACAGCCTCACGAGGGGGCCTGAAGCCGGCAAGCTGTATCACGATAAGGGGCGTGGCAACGGGTACGTCCTCAATGTAGGAAACAAGAGGATCTATTTTTCGGGAGACACGGAAGCCGTGCCGGAGATGAAGGCGCTGTAAGGATATCGATGTGGCTTTCGTTTGCATGAATTTGCCCTACACGATGCCTCCCGAGGAAGCCGCGGCCGGGGTTAAGACCTTTCGGCCGAAGGTAGTCTATCCCTACCACTATCGGGGATCCGATCTAGATGTCTTCGTCAATGCGCTCAAGAACGAGCCAGGAATCGAAGTTCGGCTTCGCGAGTGGTATTGAGAAGGCCGGGCCCCAGCAGATGCTTTTTTTGGCCTCACGAGTTAGCCAGCCAGGGTCGAAAACCGCCTGACCGGGCGAAGCTGGAGTTACTTTTCGAGAAACGTTACCCGGCGAATTCGAAAGCGAACCGGGCGTTGTTCTGGGATGTTAATTCGAAGGATGTTCCGTTTGATGGTGTCAACCTTGCCGGCTTCCAGGCGCGCGTCGTAGAACTGGTTCAGGCGGACTCGCACTTCCGGCTCGTCTGCAACTAGCCCGGATTTCTCATCGCGGGGTTGGCGGAAGGCCGCCTTTTGTGGCACAAACATAATGATTACAATATGTTTCAGCCAGCAAGAAAGCGACCCCTGCCATGACAGAGTGTACCCAAACCAGCTTCACCTTCGCCGACCATGGCCGCCGCCAGGTGGTAGCCCGTTTCGACGGCGGCATGATCACCTCCGACGGCGGCGCCATGCTGTTGCGCCAGACCGAACAGCGCAGCGGCATCGTGCGGCAGTTCGCCGCCTGCTTCCGTGATCACCGCCAGCCCGCGCAAGTCGAACACAGCGTGCGCGAGCTGGTCTCGCAGCGCGTCTACGGGCTGGCGCTGGGTTATGAGGACCTCAACGATCACGATCAGCTGCGCTCCGACCCGCTGCTGGCCCTGCTGAGCGGCAAACAAGACCTCGAAGGCAAGCAGCGCCGCCGAGCCCAAGACCGCGGCAAGGCGGGCGCCGGCAAGAGCACTCTCAACCGCCTGGAGTTGACCCCGGCCAAGGCCGGCGCGCAAAGCCGTTACAAGAAGATCGTTCTCGACACGGGCGCGGCCGACCGTCTGCTGACCTCGCTCTACATTCAATCGCAGCCGTGCCAGCCCGAGCGCATCGTGCTCGATCTCGACGCCACCGACGACGCGCTGCACGGCCGCCAAGAGGGGCGCTTTTTTCACGGCTACTACGGACACTATTGCTACCTGCCGCTCTACATTTTCGCCGGGGACCAGTTGCTGTGCGCGCGCCTGCGGCCGTCCAACATCGACGCCTCGGCGGGGTCGCTCGAAGAGGTCCGGCGCATCGTCGAACAACTGCGGCGGGTGTGGCCCGAGGTCGAGATCCTGCTGCGGGCCGACAGCGGTTTTTGCCGCGACGAGATCATGAGCTGGTGCGAGAACCAGGGCGTGGATTACGTGTTCGGACTGGCGAAAAACGAGCGTTTAGAGCGCCTGATCAAGAGACGGATGAAGCTGGCGCGGCGGCGTTTCGCCAAGAGGGGCAAGGCGGCCCGGGCGTTCGGGGATTTCCGCTACCGCACGCGAACCAGCTGGGCGCGGGGGCGCAGGGTGGTGGCCAAGGCGGAGTATCTGGCGAAGGGCGAAAACCCGCGTTTCGTGGTGACGTCGCTGACGCCCAAGCAAGCGGCGGCGCAACACTTATACGAGACGATCTACTGCGCCCGCGGAGAGATGGAGAACCGCATCAAGGAGCAGCAGCTGGGGCTGTTCGCCGACCGCACCTCGACCGCGCTATTGCGGTCGAATCAGATCCGCTTATATTTTTCATCGATCGGGTACTGTTTGCTGGAGACGCTGCGGCGGCTGGGGTTGGCGGGGACGAAGATGGCGCGGGCGCAATGCACGACGATCCGGCTGCGGTTGTTGAAGATCGGAGCGCGCATCCGGATCACGGCGCGCAAAGTGTGGATTTCGCTGGCGACGGGATACGCCTGGGCGGGGGTGTTCGCCCAAGCGTATGAGAATCTCGAACGGGGGGAGCCGCGGCGCTGCTGAAAACGGCAAGGCGAGTTCAAGTAATACTTGAAGCACACAGGGCTCGACAGGGGCGGCAATCGAGGTTTGCCCAAAAACAGACGAAAAACGCCTCGGCCAGGGTCGCGGACAGCATGCCGGGCCGTTTCTGCCCCACGGCGGCCCCGCCGAGAGGCGATGCCGCCTCAAGACCATGAAATCCCATCCCGCGCGCCCCGCCAACCCCGTTTTCGGGAATCGATGAGAAATGCGGGCTAGTGCCGCCCTCAGGTGAGCGTTGTGCATCGGCAAGAGCACTGTGATCTCCCCGGCCTTATGGTCGACCGACAGCACCTTAACACTGAGGCTCAACAAACAAGGAGCGCAGGCCCCCGCCAGGACCAGCATTCGCAATAGTCGTCTTGCCATTTATGGCTGTCCTTGGCGAGCCGACGGTGGCCGACGCGGACCACTTGAGGTCGACATGGCAGTCGTGACATTAGGCTGCGTTATCACGTCCTGGTTCAGAATCCAGCGGTAAATGTCGAACCGCATTCGCAAGCGTCCCACATACATTGACACTCTGCTATCTCGGAGGCCGCGACCGGCTGTCCATAGATGCCCGAGCGCGGGAAGATCTCGCTCGAGTTTCAAATCGCGCTTAATGCAAAACTCTTCGATTAGCCGGTCCGCCAAAACGAAGTGGGTGGAATCGTCGAGTAGTTCGTCGACGGAAACGCCCCACCGGATGCAGTGAAAGCCCGCAACCAGCGTCGAACCGTGAAACGAGGCTAGCCGGCGAAGTGACGCTTCCTTCCCGGTAGCAGTTCCGAATGTTTCAAGATACCGCTCGAGATCTCGTCGAGGTCCGAGAGGCAGCGAAGACCGGCGACCTTCTAGTCGCCCAGAAAGCGCGCCATGAAGTGTCGGCGAATAGAGGCAAGCTTTGCTGTACCCTCCCGAACCATTCGCGGCGAGCGCCGCAAGCAGCGCGTGTTTCTCAAGGTCTCCGCGCGCCGCCCGATCGAAATCACGCCGACACGAATCGTAGAGCGATTTCATCAAGCTGTAGTCAGCGTGGTTTCTCATACTACACGCGACCTATGAATTGGGTCCGGCGGACGCCTTCATAAAGAGGAAGTGAATAGCCGATCATTGAGAATTGGTCAAATGCCCAAAAAGCAACTTCTGTCACTCCCTCTGACTTTGAGAGGCGGCGCTCCCAGTTCCAGGGTTCGGAGGCATTAAAGACTCCAACGAGATGAGCCGCCTGACTGAGCGGGAACCCTTTTTGTTGTGGAAAACGGATCGACTCGAGGGCTTTATTCATGTCTCTGGAGCCGGTGTAAGTGAAGTTTTCGGTCTTCAGAACATCAAGATTACCGGAGGTCCAATCCGTATCCGGATAGTTCACGGCGCGGGTTAATAAATGATCGTTCACGTCGTGAGGGTAGAGGACTTGGAACTTTGTCTGCGGGTAAGTCGCAAGGACAAAACCGCGAATCGCCGAAGTGAAGCTTCCGATCAGGCCGGGCAGGAATGCCTTTTCCTCGGGAAACGGATCCGGGGAGTCATCGTTGCTCGTGAAAGTGTGGATAGCACGGCCATGCTGGTTTTGAAACTCGGTCTTTGTGTAGTCGTCGTAAAAGGTCATCCCGGAAACGTTTGGGAAATACCACCACTGGACCTCACCGAACTGAAGATAAGGTGTTGTCAACGCTTCGACCTGCAGTTGGGCCATCTCCAGGTAAGCCTGCTTCCAGAAATCCAAGCTTGCCGGGGAGAAGTTAGTTTGTACAGCGGGTGTATTGAGGAGCACCGGCGAGCCATCAGGGTAGCGTTGCGCAATTCCTGCCACCAGCGAATCGTCAGCATGGGAAAGCTCCATGCTGAAAGCCGCCACGGCATCAATGCCAGGGGTCTTTAGAGCCGCAAAATAAGCGCGATGCCAGTCTCGCGCGGCGCGATTCAAACGAGGCAGAGAGTTGGTATCGGTGATCCACTGCCCGTCCACCCCACCAGACAACGTGGACCCGCTGGCTATGACTTGAAAACTGCCGCTGGTTGGTGAGGCCGATAGAGCCAGGCTATCGCCGGCTGTTCCCAGCATCCGCGCCAAGATCGTCAGTACATTGCCGGAGGCGGAAGCTCGAACACCCGTGGACCCGTCGTTAATCAAGAACTCAAAAGCTTTTGTAATGCTCTCATTCGTATCCGTACTCAGAGTCAGGCGATTGAAAGCAGTTCCGTCGATTACGACCTGGACGTTTTGACTGAAGACCGGAGTACCTTGAAAAGTGATAGTGCCTTGAGAATAGGCGTTGCCGTTATTCACAAGTTCATAGAACAATATGGCGCCTGCGTAGTGATTGGCAAGGCCTTTGAAGCCCAGCATTTCTAGGTTCCAAGCAACTCGCTCCGGCGGGATGGCGAGAGAGTGATCGGTATCCCAATCGGTGGCAAGGGTTTCACTTGCCCGCACCGGTTGTGCGTCAACCACCGTGGTCTCGATCGCCTCCTCGACATAATCGAAGTAAAAAGAGTTGTCAGCCGAGCCGGCATTTGTACCAGTGAGCGTGGCTACTACGGTATGCGGACCAGGAGTGCGAAGGCCGAGGTCGATTCGTGCAAGGAAGTCTTCGGCCGACACATACAGGTCGAAAACTTGAGCAGGGTCGCTGTCGACAACGACCGAAATGGTGCCGGCTTCAAAAGTGTATCGGGTCCCCAGAAACAGCCTGTGACTGATCGGCGAGCTATAGCTCACACTAACGTTGGCCCCTATTTGGTTCGTTTTCTGAATGGCGCCGCCGGAAAAGTTCCCCTGACTTTGTGTCCATGCGCCCGAGTATAAAGCGGCGCCGTTGTCTTCGAATCGCCGACTCCGTGGGTCAGCAGTTTTGTATGCGCGATTCGTCCCAGTGACCGTCCAACTAGAGACTAAAACCTCAAACTCGCTTCTGGAGTACGCGCCTTGCTGCATGGCAGCCGAGTAGGTCCAGCGCATTTTTCGGACGTTCTGTGTCGGAATGGGACTCCCGCCAATGTCTTGGAGATTCGAGAAGTCAAGATCAACTTGCCACTCCGTTGGCGACGCACCGCCGCTCATCGCCTGACTTGCCGGGGACCATGACTCGGACTGCGCGCCACTGATATTGGCAATGACTCCGAGGTTGTTTCCTTCTTCTCCCGGTTTCGAATTCGTCAGAGTGATGGTCCCGGCCCCCCCGGAGTGCTGGGATGAGACAGTGCTGGACAACGCATTGATGTTGTCGCTCAACGTCTGCAGAACAGATGCAATCGTGTCACTGCTCAGAATGGTGTGAAAGTAGTGCTCATCCAGCCATGCCAACTCAACGACGTCGCCTGCCGTGAGCGTCCCCTGCAGAGAGAAGGTTGCTTGTGCGGAAACGAAGCCCCCCTGAGTCGCGGTCGCATTGTCGGAAAGCCGTACCCGGTACAACTGCTCCTGGCCGCCGGCGTCTTCAGCCCAAATGCGGAGGTACGGCCAGTCGACGGTTGGGAACAAGGACGAGTCCACCAGAATGCAATTTGTTCGCTGCTCCCGGTAGCTGAGCGTGAGTCCACTGAGATCCCCATCCGGAAGGTTTCTCAACAGGGGGTGTTCGAAAACGTTGTGCTTATTCCATTCAACAACAGCCCAGTCGAATTGTTGTCTCCACGTTCCGGAAACGGTAAAACCGGTAGAACTCGAGTTGCTGAACGCTGCGATTGCGGAGGGCCGAAAAAAGTAGCATTGCAAGTCGCGGTCTGGCCGGAGTTTTTCAATCGTTTCAGACACGAATCGTTACCGTTAAATCAGTGCCCTGGAACCCGGAACCGACCGCGACGATGTCTAGGGTGAGATTGGAACCTGCCTGCAAAACAGGCAGGTCAGCTCCATTGATCGGAATACTGACCGTCTGCCCGTCGGCAATCGACAGTGTTGTGACAGGAACTCCGTCCTGATTAATCTGAAGCTGAATGGCAGATCCCGTTGGGGCCTGCTTCACCGAAGCGTAGACGTCTCGAATCGATAGAGCATCCTGAACGGAGACCGCCGGCACAGCGTCGTTGAGAATCGCAAGCAGACCCTCAACTTGAAAGTTGAACTGCCCACCGTGTAGCGTTCGAAGGCCGCCATCGGCGAGTTGTGAATAGTTGTTCGTGGCAAGCGGACTTTGACCAAAGACGTTCGTCAGCCAAAAGTCGGCACATGCCAGGCGAATATTTGGCTCCCACTCGGCGTGGCTCCAAGCACCGCCTGCCGTCGTGCCGAAGAAGGATTTCTCAAAAGGAACAACGACCGTGCGCGTCTGCAAGTGGTAGACAGGTGTATTGATAGCATGTGTGGCTGCCGTACTTATGCATTGGCCTCGCTGGACCGTATATTGCGTACCGGCGCCCTGGACGTCGTCGACAAGCAAGACTTCGTTTTCTATCTGAATGAAGTCACCGGCCTGAGCAGAACCAGCCTGGGACAGGGTAAGCGTCGTATCCGGCGCGGACACCGCAGCCGCGAGGAGGGTCGAACTCGGACCCGCTAGCTCATCCCGAAAGTACAAGGCGAACGTGCCCGTGGAGATCGATTGCGTATTTTGGAGACTTGGAAAACCAATCCCGGCGAACTCCAGCATGCCGTCAGCGGCAACAGACGCCACGAAAGAAGGCTGCGGCGGCACATCGTTGTCAGAGACGCCAAGCCCCCCGCCGCCAATGCGCCAGCGGGTGATAACCCCCAGTCTTTCCAATGATTCGACATTATGGGCGTTCGCGGAACGGCCGGTAATCTGCACGATCCTGTCACGCCGATTGGGGATCTCAAAGCGTGCCGGGCTGGTTCGAGCGCGGCCCGCAAAGTGCCACGTATTTCCTGAAACGACAAATACGGAGCTTTCGTCCGGCTCGACCTCCCAGTCGGGTTCAACAAACAATGTGGTCGCCGTGTTGCTGGTCACGCTCCGTTCCTGACCCGCCCCTTTTCCGCGGAGCAATCGCACTACATGCCCGACGAGAGCATCGGTCGTGAGACTCAGAAGGCTACTTCCAACGGAATCAGGACCAAAAGTAGTGGCGAACTCCTCGTCTGTGTCTTCCATTCGCCAATAGAAATTGGCGTGATCATAGTTGGGGTCCGGAGCGCCGGTCAGTTCAGCCGATAGTCCGGTGTCGGTGAAGCTGGCCGCTACCGGCTGAGCAGCGGCAATGCGGAAAAGGCGAGCCGGAAGCGTGCCGCGGTACACACTGAAACTCGATGTGCCTGTAGTGAAGCTCAGACCGTTGATTTCCACGGTGTTTGTAGAAGTCCCGGCTGGAATCTTCGCCCTAACCACGAATGAGGGATTGCCCTCGAGTCCATCCGCGTCAGTGGCGGTAATGACGTAGTAGAGCGTCTCGTTGCCGTCTAAAGTTCCTCCGGTTGCTTGAATGTTGGGCTGCAGGTTGACGATCGGGATGCCGGCAGTCAAAGATTTTCCCGCATTGGGCGGCTTGAACTTTACTTCAACTTCCGTCAGGATCGTGCCATCCGTGCCAGTGACTTCAAATTCGGCGATGGCAAACTGCTCTTCCCCAAATTCGTCGAATTCATCTCCGTAGAGCGGATTCGGGACCCCTGGCTCGGATTCAGGCTGCCGGCTCGTCGGCGGTATCAAGCTGAGCTGGCCGTTGGTGTCGTTGTACCATGCGTCGTCATGGATTTGGGCGCTAATTCGGACGGAGCGATAGTTGGTTGACGGCTCAAGTTTTATGATCCGAAAGGGCTGATCAATGAAACCTTCTTTAACATACGTTAGCGTAATGATGTCGCCAACATTCTGGCCTAGCGCCTTCACGCTAGTTTCGAACGTCACGTACCTGTTTCCTTTTAGTGATCTGTCAAGGAAAAACTTCAGGCATCTCCCCGCTTGGTCAAAAGTAGGCAACCCGTCTGCCACCAACTGTCCAGTGATTTCCTGCCGGATACGATTTACGTCATCAGCATCAAGGACTGCTAAGCTGTCTTGCTGGTACTCGTTGAATACGTCCGCGAACTCGACGGAGAATCGATTCGGTGTATCAGCAATAGGACGGGACCATAGCCGGACGGATACAGAATTGTCCGGGTTCCGAAGAATCGCTGAGGTCAGTCCCGGGGTCGCGCCATCTGTATAGACATAAGCGGGCCAGCCGCCATTTAGGGGACTAAGAGCGTTGGATCCTTCAGGCTTCGTCGGTTGTTGCAGTAGTAGCGAATTCTCAACAAGCACGGCCAGCTTGCCGTCGGAGCGATAGGTCAATTGCAACCGGGCATTATTGCGTATCCCCCGTATGGCGTCCGCAGCCGTTCTGCGCGATCGGATCCCGATGCTGCACCGGAAACGCTTGACCGATACTGGATTACCATTGTTGTCAGTCGCCGCTATGGTTTCGTCGCAAAAACCGGCTGCATCCGCGAAGCTAACTACGTCTATTTCACTGAGACTCCACCCGGTGCGCCGCAGTACGTCGAGAAGAATCCAGGCCGGGTTGTCGTTGAACTGAGTACCCTGGGAGACACCGTTACCGTCAAACGTTTCGAGCTGCAATCCCTCCGCAAGCACCTTTACGCGGGGCAGCACCCGCCCGTCGTTGATTTGGTTCGGAACGACCACGGACAAGCTTGACATGCTGCCATATGGATCCCCTAGTGGGTCCCCCGAGGGCGTGACAAAGTTCAAGTTGAACCCGCCGTTACGGCCGCCATCCGCAAACAAGTTCCACCACCCGGTACCAGTCATGTCCCGGCCGACGATTCCTTCTGGAATCTCGACGTTGTTCACCAGGACTTTGACAATTTGGTTGATCTTCCCGTGACCGACGAGCACTTCCATCCGAGTGAGGTTTCCATCATTCCGCGAAAAAACGACGGGTGGCTCTATCCACTCTGTCCCATAGATGATCGGAACAGAATCGTTGTAGCGGGCCTCATTGGCAACAGCGGCGGAGTCATGCTGGTTTCTTCTGGTGTGACTTCGCACCCGGATGGTGGCGGGGACGAACTCGATCCCACCGAAACGCCGCGTGAGGTTGCTCGCGGAGTCCTGGTCAAACATCCCGCGCTCAACGCAATCCGCCCGCGTAAAGTTGCACGTTGTGAAGGGATTGGCGAGTCCGTTTAGGTTCCCGGCCCCGCCCACCTCTCCGGCCGAATAGCCACAGTTGAAAAAGCGGGAATGAGTGCCCTCCGGGCCACCGTTGATTGCCTCCTCGCGTTCCGCCTGGGTTGTCGGAAAAGCCCATGGACAATGCCGCTGAATACGAACGGGTGGCAGCAGCACGCGCTGCATGTTCATCCGGTTGACGGCCGACAAGCGAATGGTTTCTTCCCGGATTTCGTCCGGCGGATTCAACACGCCTTGGAAAACCACCATGGACTCGCTGGCGGGCGCGTCTAGGAGTAAGTCGTAAAACAGAAACGTCGCTTTCAGCTTGGCGCCTTTGAAGCCGAACGCCGCCTCGATCTGAGAGATCTGGGAATCCGCATTCGCCACCGTGAAGGAAATCTTGGGGACGGCATCGATTCCATGGTCACTGGCGGCGCGGATCGAGAAAAGGTTGTGTTGCAAGACCCGTGCCTCATACGCATCCAAGTTCACTGTCACTTGGTGCGTGGTCCAGCGTTCTACCTGGCCGTTGATCAGCGTGACGTCGAGCAGCAGAAGCGGCGTCTGCGCGATAGTTTGTTCTTTTAGATTGGCGACCGTGTCCATAGGATTCGAATGACTCCCGAATGTCTGTTCACACCGGTGGCGCGATCCGCCAAGACGTCGTCTTCAAAGCGCGCGTTCGGGTAGGCTCCCGCCTGCTGCAGAGTCTTCTTGTATTTGGAAGGCGCCGGTTGCGCCTCCAGTTGCGGACCGAAGACGTCAACAACCGAGCTGGCCGGCGTCAAGATTTTGAAGGCTACCGATTCCAAGGCGGACGTTAGGTTGTAGCCCACCGAGTACCGCTTCCACTGATTTGAGCTGTCGAAGGTCACCTCCACTATTTGCGAAGCGCTGTCACTGACTTGAAGGGATACTCCCGAGGCCCCTGTGCGGGCCCAAACACTGCCCGCGTAACGCAACGATGCAGGGATGTTGAGTACTTGCGAAAGAGATCCTTGTGCCCCCCCGTTAGTCACACGTCCTGCTCCCGTTCCACCAAATGGGTCGGGCTGACTGTCAGTCACCGTAATCCCGGCATCTCGAGCCCAGACTGGATCATTGAATACCTCGGACCATGTCAGCAGATTTCCACCGGGTTCTAGAAAAAGAAAATCTTGGAGTCGCCCTTCAACCTGCTGATGCAGATCGACGATATTTTGCCATTCCTGCTCAGTTAGTTGGTTGAGATCAAGTTCCCAGCTTCGTGATTGAAAGTCTAGGTCGGATGCGTAGATTTCAGAGCCGTCCATGGCGCGGTTCACTAGGGTCCGGAACCGCGTTTTGGTCACCAATGGAAATTGTGAGATCGCCCCGCTTGACAATTGAGGAAAAGTTATCATTAGTCTGTTGGTCCGAGAATCACGAGTCCTGTTCGGCTATCAAACTCTCCATCCGCTCGGATAGGGAAGAAATCTCGCTCAAAATGGCAGTTGAGCACTACAATCTGGGACCATGGGTCTTCAAAGTCGAAAGCTCCCAGGCGTCCTTGTTGACTCCGGAAAAAATCAACCAGTTCAGCGATTTCGCTCTCATCTAACTGAGACAAGTTAATCACCCACCGCTGACGGCATTTCCCAAAATCTCGGTATCGCTGCTCCGAGCCGTCCACAAACCGTCTCGTCTCGGTCGAGAAATGATATTCCTTGATTGACGGATATTGCGCAACCGCGCCGGTTTTCAATGATGGGAATTGAGCCACGTTCTCCTCGTTCTGGAGAGAACATGGATGGACATGATCTCCCGCATATCAACTGCCGCTTATTTGCCTAAACAAGACTTATCCCGCGGAAGGAAAGCACTTGCTTTATCGTCCGGTAGACTCGCCTTACTTCGTCGTTGGAAAGCCACCTGTTATAAATGAGCGCATGCGCGATCTCCGCCGTTGAGGCGTCGGTGCCACCAAAAGTCGACCCTATAGCCAACTGTCCGTTCGTTGTTGCCGGGTCTGCCGCTAAAGTTGCCAAGCTGGAATCCGAAAACTCGTTAAGGATTCCCTCCAAGACCCGGTTGCCCCCGTCGTAACGCAGCGTACCCGCAAAGAAACCTGACTGAGAGCCGATCGGACTACCGATGTCCGCGGTCCAGCCGGTTCCTGAAAAGCCAACAATCAAGTGGTCCAAGGCGTTGACCCTAATGTTAGGCGTGGCCCCGTCCAGCCCGCTTCCATAAGACAACAGCACGTGGTCGGCCGTCACGGCGGTCATCTTGGCAATCACCATCATCGTGAGACTGCTGCTGCTGCTCGGAAGGTTATTCGTGATCCCCTTTTGGGCGACATCACCGCCGTCGAAAAGCAGTCTATGATGAGACCAAGTTGGATCGCTGGCCTCCGACAACGGGGATGAACCCAGCACCAAGTCGTTGCCTCCCCCGCTCACGTCCGAGAGTGTCTGGTTGTCAGTCGTGCTCTCGTAGCTAAGCGCCGCCGTCCCTTCGTTCAGTTGGGCGCCCCAGGCATGAACATCCTCACCTGTACTCCACGTCGAGCCACCCCCAAGAAGAGTTTGCAAGGTTGTGTTTGGACCAGAGTTAGCTGACACTTCGAACCTTTGCCACGACGAAGAAACTGTGATCGACTGGCTGCTGATCAGCGAAAGTCCAGCATCGTGAATGCTAATGCGAATCGCCTGGTCGGCGCCGGTCGACTTAAGATGGATGCTGAATGTGTAACCTGAATTATGCACAGATTCACTTTGCGAGTGTGGCTGCGTTCGTAGCGGGTTGGCGGTCGTCGTGAGGTGGTAGCTCGGCAACTGGTCTTTTGGCTTCTCCGTCCCCGGTTTCCCTTCCCGCCTAGATTCCGCGTCGTCAAAACCTCGCTCGGAAGTGACGTGTTTCCAGTGCGTTACGGCTAGTGCATAAAATTTTATGCATAGCGCATAGCCAGGCTCTCAGATCAGCGCCCTCCCGACCACCGGCAGCAAGCCGCCGTAGGGAGTCGGCTTCTTGCCGCGGAAGTGGTAAGGCGTCGAAGCCCCGATTTTATTGGGTCGCGAGGCCGTCACGGCTGGGCCTTGTTGGACGGGCCTTTGGGAGCTATGCTGTTTTCGTCTGGTAACCATGTGGGTGACCTCCTTGGGGTTGGCTGGCGAAGCTGGTATCTTTGCCAGCCTACCTTTTTACCCCATGTTTTCGGGGGTTCCCAATGGTCCCTTGCGGCTCAGCCCTCCTCAGGTCCACGCCGCAGTGCATAATTCAGGTGTAATCACGGTTCGGACTAACAGCCAGTATCTGGCGAATGAACGAGTTGGCGCCCGTTGGGGTCAGCAGGTCCGCGGTCAAACTTCCATCAGGCGCCGGCGCTACGTTAGGCGTCGTGCTCACGAGGGTGGCATTCCACACTGCATTCTGAAATTCTTCTGAGAAAGCTAGTAGATTCTGATTGCGGAAGTCGTAGTAAGCCACCAGCCCCCCGCGAACAAAGCCCCGCTGCTTCAACATAAAGAGCGACATAGCTACTCCAAGGTCCGAAATACTGGTATGAGAACCCTCTCCGAAGTCTGGTTTACCGGCACGCCACCGGACTCAGAACGCATTCTTAAATAGGCCACTCCTACAAACTTCGCGAAATCGAGTGGCACATATTGCGCGGCAGCACCCTGGGCAGTAACGGGTGAGCCAAACTCGTGCATATCCGAAAAGGTGATGCCGTCATGGCTTGCGGCGAAGACCAGGTCTGCCTGATCCCAGGCCGATGGCATGTATACGCCGATGAGCGTCTCGGTCAACAACTCGAGAACGGAAGATTCATTTTGGCTTGCGGGAATGGTGATCCAACCAGTCTTTGGTGACATTAGGCTACCTCCGGTCCATCTGAATTCTTGGGCCACAACTGAGGGGGCACAAACGGGTGTCTTTTTGTCGGCACAATGCCTCGGTTGAGTGACCGTATTTGATAAGCGGCGACTTCGTGATGAGTTGCACGCAGTGCAGCCCACGCAGGAGCTTCGAAGTTTCGGAATAGAGACTCTGGAAACCGGGCCATGAATCCGTAACGTCCTTCATAGAACCTGGGGCTCCCCATCTCCCAGAACCGGAAAGTTTGCTCTGCAAGTGAGTGCTCAGACTCCTTCGCCCACTCGGGCACTCCTGCTGTCTTGAAGTACTTCACGTCTTGCTCCCACTGTAAAGTCGCTATTCGAAAGGACTCGCTCGGCTTCGGTGTATCCAAATAATCCGAGACCTTCGGGCGAGGTCCGAATATCTCGGCGAACCCTTCCGGCAATTGCTCGGCTGGGCCCGCCTGATTCTTCCATGGCTCCTCCGTGGTAAATGGATTGACCATCCACCACTCCCCGCCGAATTCCGGCGGCGCCTGCCGGTAAGGACCTATGGGATATCTCCAATGGTCTGGAACTTCCTTGAAACGTGGTACCGCCATCGAACTCTGAACCTCCTTGTTCAAACAATGGTTTACAACTCTCCAATGACGTCATTGAGTGGGTGCATATGTAGCATTGCGTCTCGCACGGCGCTAGCGATATCCTCCGAGCGGTCTAGGAAGGACTGCGTGTCCATTGCGTTTACATTCACGGTGACCTGCGGCTGGGCCCCGGGTGTTTCTTGACGAATGACCTTGATCTCCCCTGCTTGCTTCCGAGCGACCCTAGGAAATCCAGCGAGAATGTTACCTGTGTTTGCCACTTCGAGTGACAAACTTGGAGGCAACTCAAATGGCGAAAAGGACTGAGGTTCTGCCCGTCTTTTGCGGAAGAGCCCGGCGATTCTGAGGCCCAGTGGCACGAGTCCCAACCCGCTCCCTAATATCCCGGACGATCCGCCACCTTGTCCTAGTGAGGAGAACAGTCCCGCCAACAAACTTTGCCCCGTGCTAATCGCTTCACGGCTCTGTTGCATCGCTTTTGTGTTTTGACTCAAGATCCGGCCAAGATTCCGGGCCGTGCTTGTCGCGGTCGTGATCGCTCGTGCAAAATCTTCGCCCCCACCAAGAGTTCGCCCGGCTTGTAACTGTGTTTCCGCTGGAGCCCCCAACAACGGCTTCGTTTGCGGCACCGCATTGGCGTGCGCCCCGGCGGCTGGGTCTCTCCCAGTCCGTGCGATAAGAGGCCGCAGAACTTGTTCCAGATCTGCTGACCGCAAGAGGGTCGGAGCCCGAGACGCCGTCTGTGTCCGGCTTCGCTCTAAAGCAGCCAGCGGTCGTCGGGCCTCTTCCGGTTTTTGGGTACCAGAGGTGCGCCGTAGCTGAACCAGCAAGCTCTGCAAGGCTTTTACCGTCTGCCTTTGCGCTTCAGATAGGTCCTGGAAGTTACGACTAGTCACTTGCGTCCATCTCCATTTTTCTTAGTTCGCTTCCTAGAACTGCAAAAGCGTCCACGCGTCGGCTTGACCAATTCAACAGCTCAACTCCTCCACCCAGTAATTGACTGCCGCTCACTCTTGTCCAAATTAGCGTTTTGAATTCGTAAGCCGGGGAGGCGGAACCTCTGTTAGGTTGGGATTGGGTTCAGGCCTATGAACCAACCCGCCCGAGGAGGCCCCGCCATGAGTCAAGTATGCAGTATTTTCTCTCAATTGTTAAAGCTGTTCCCGCGTTCGGAGCGCCCGTGCACTAGAGCAGCGCACGCTCGAATCACCTGGGGTTGGCGGCCGCAACGATTGCCGCCATTTATCAAGCCTCCTGGCGGGGCTTTCTGGCGTGTTTTCAAATCCTCCACTGCCGCTACACTGTCGCCGGTGATGTAGCTGACTGGACATTCCTCAAGCCCTAAACGACTTTCACCTCTGACACGAATTTTGCTGATCCAGACCACCGGCGAACCCTCGATTCGCCGCGGGAGCCACCCGCACCTCCTTCTCTCTTCTAGACCTAGGCGCCGGCATTCGTCGCATTTCCACTTGGTCTGCCTTCCTTGGAGGAAGTGGAATGCGACTCGGAGTTTTTTCGCTCTTCCCCGTTAAGCCCGGCCTCGCGATAAATGGCTTCTAGAACCTCGGTCACTAACGATTCCGGACCGCGATCCAGCAAGCTTTGTGGAGTGGCGGGCTTTCCATCGATCTCCAGTCCCTCGACCGATGCCAACCCCCACTCCGCGTATTGGCGGTCAATCTCACAGGCAAGCAGGGCCGCCTGCGCCTCTTCAGCCGTCCCCTTTTCACCCGCCGACAAGAACTCCAGACGGCCCAATTTTTCTCGGATATTCCTCGCTAGCTCGAGACGGCGCCCGAAAGACATGCGTCGGACAGTAAACCGGACCCCCGGTGATTCCGCCGACTCGACGGTTACGGTGCTTTCATATGTCATGCGATTATCCAAATGCTACGAAGATTTCGTCGTCCACCTGCCCTTGAGCCCTCGATCCCGTGAAACTCCACTGCAAAATTCGTTCCTCGTCGTTGAATTCGGGAACTTCCGGCACTACGTTCGGCATATAAACCCCCATCAACCGCCCGGAAGCTTGACCAAGCTGAAACATCACGCCGATCGGTGTTTCTGCGCGGGCAGATGCATAAAGCCCTCGCGTTGCCGCATCATCGGCTTCGAAGAGTTCGAAGTTGGCATTGACTCGTCGTATCCCGGCAGCAATGCATTGGGGAACTGTCGACCCAAACTCCCGATTCCGCAGGTCGAGGTCATTGTCCAAGTCAACAACGGCACTCGTGATTGTTAGAAACTTGTTCGCCGGTGTGCCTAGCCAGGCTTGACCCAAGTTGCCGGGAATCGGGGGTGCCATATCAGCGGCTACGGCTGGTTCTGCCGGAAAAGCGGCTAGGCCACCCTGACCCGATGTGAACGATTCTGTGTCGATGACATCTTGAGCTTCCCCGGCGAACTCAATTTCGTGATAGTCGGCATTAATCTTGACTTGGAAGCGGCCGCAGGACCCTCCCACCAGAATTCGATCGACCGCCCCGGCTGGATCCCAGTAGTCGAACACCGAAACACTCGGCAACTCTCCAGCCGGAAAATAACTCACTGTTCCATCCAGAGGATTACCAGAAGAGGGGACGGCAGAAAACGGCGCGTTTACTTGAACCGTCGTCGAATCGACTATCGTGTCGACGAACCTCAGCTCTCCGCTGAAGACGAACGCCTGGCCCTTCACGAGACCGTGGCTACTACTAAAAACAATCTGGGATGTCGTCGAGCCAATCCCTGCTGTGCTACCCCCAAACGAGATCGGTGCGGCTCCCATGGCAGCTTCTACCATGGGCCCAAATAACGGAGGAGAGCTGGGAGCCGTGTTTTCGATGAGGTATGTCTGCAGATTGAATTCAGTGGTCCGTCTGCCTCCCGGAGAAACTCCTACGTACGTTCGCCCTCCCGTTTTGTCTCTCCGTTGGCGCAATTCGAGCTGCTGCCGAATACCCAGTTTGAGCGCGGAAATCCGATTTGTAGCCGTGATCGATGGCACGCTTCCGAAACTCGCCTCGCGCTCGACATAAAAACGATTCTGATTAGAAAGTACACAATCCGCCATTTTCGTTCCTCTCAGTTGAAACGTCTTGCCACGACCGCCTTTACGCGAAACGGTGCGGGCATGTCTAGGGCCTATCTTGGCCTCGTCTAGCCAGGCTGCTACGAGCCGTCCTTATTCGTGAGCTTGCAGCTCAATCTCTATTTCGGCCCTCTGGATGAAGTTCTGGCCCCCGTGCTCTACACCATGGAACTGCACCTTATGGGCCCCGTTATAAGCCAATTGCTCGGTCCACTTGCCCAAGTGTTTTCCAAGCACGGTAGTCACAGCTTCCCCGTAACGAGCGAGTTGGCTTTCGAGGTTCAAGAAGCGTTCTTGACTGACGCGCACATCCGCTACCAGCCAGATTCGACCCGAAAACTTCCTGAACTTCTCCAACAGCTCGTTGTCCATGCGAGAGCAGTAGAGATAAACCGCCGGATACGCAATCGGCTCGTTTTCGTCGGCAATCTTCGCGGAGACGTTTTGGAGCACCTGAATTATGCACAGATTCGGCGTAGCCATCGCCGATGGAGTTGTGGCGGTAGCGGCAGTCGTGTCAACTCAGTGATTTAGCAAGTCGTCTTTTCCTCTGTTTCCCTCCCTGTTTGAGCCGCCTGCCAATCCCGGCGGGCAAAAGCGGGCGGGCAAGCGGCGTGTTCCCAGTACGTTGCGGCGAGTGCATGAAATTTTATGCATGGAGCGCCCCTCAACTCAGCGCACCCTCCACCACCGGCGCGAAGCTCGATCCCGGTGGCCCCATCGCCCGCAGCCGCCGCATCAGCCGTTCAAACAGGCCCTTTTCCTCATAATGATCGCTGTAGCTGACACCCGTTCTGCCGGCGTGCCGCCAGATCTTGGCCGCCACGAACAGAAAGCGCAGCCGCGCCGTCGCCAGGGTGGTGTGCCGCAGTGTCTCCACGCTGGCTTGGGCTTCGCGGTTGAACAGCAGCAGCCAGCAGTTGAGGTTGTAGGCCAGCATGGCCAGCTGAAAGTGATTGCGGTTCATGTCAAAGCGGCGCGAGGGATGGGCCGCCAGCCCGGCGTCGTTGTTGGCCTCCTTGATGAGGTTCTCGGCTGCGGCGCGCTGATTGTAAAACCACACCACCGCCGCGATCGGTTCGGCCAGGTTGGTGACAAACACGCGGTAGGTGTAAGCGCTGGTGGCAAACAGCTGGTATTGCTCGGCCGCGCCGGCCGCGGGTTCGTTTTCGTAACGCAGCGCCAGGAAACGACAGGCCCGCGCCCAGCCCTGCGGCTGGTAGAGGAATTCGCATTCCGCATCCGCATCGCTGTGGGGCGAGGGCTTCCAGGCCGCTTGCTGCAACTGCTCGACCAGCCGCCTGGTCTTGCGCGCCACGATGACGAACTGACAAGCCGCCTTTTCATAGGCCTCCACCGCCTCCCAGCAATAAAACCCGGAATCGGCCCGCGCCAGGATTTTCTTCACGCCGTGCGGCAAAGCCCGAAAGGCGCTCTCGAGGTGGGCGGCGATCTGCCGGCCCGTGGGCCGGTCGCCGTTGCGCAACCCGCCCATCAGGTATTCGCGCGTCTCGGCCAGGAAAGTCAGTATCGGCTGGTAGCTGCGCTTGCCCTTGTTCTTGGGGTTGTAACTCTTGCGCCCGCCCATCTGGCGGCCGTAGAGCGTGTGCACGGTGGTGTCGGTGTCCAGCGTCACCGTCTCCAATTTCACCTGGGCCGCGGCCCAGACTCGTTCCCGCAGCTGGCGCTGAATGGAAAGGATCTGCTTCGCCACGTTGAGGTGCAGCGAGGCCAGAAAGCGCCACAGCGTGGACTGCGGCGGCAGACGCGTCACTTGCAAGATGCCGGTCAAGATGGGGTCGCGGGCGATGAAGCGGAGTTGGTTCAGCCGCGCAAAGCCGACATAGAGGCCCAGCACGAGGGCCAGCACAAACTGGTAGAGGCTCATCACACGGGTGATTCGTTTGTTCGTGATGGTTTCTTCCAGCAGCGCCTGGAAGCCGAGTTTTTCGAGCAGGGTGGCGACGGGCAGCAAGCCGCCGTAGGGAGTCAGATTCTTGCCGCGGAAGTGATAAGGCGTGGCAGCCCCGATTTTATTGGGCCGCGGGGCCCTCGCGCCCCGGCCTTGTTTGACGGGCCTTCGGGAGCTATGCTGTTTTCGCTTGGTAACCATTTGGGTGACCTCCTTGGGGTTGACTGGCGAAGCTGAAATCTTTGCCAGCCTACCTTATTACCCCATGTTTTCGGGGGTCCCCCAAATGGCCCCTGGCGGCTCAGCCCTCCTCCGGTGCACCCCGCAGTGCATAATTCAGGGAGCAACGTGTTCTGCGTCGTCAACGGCTCGAGAAACGTCATGTCTCTCCCCGCGATTTCCGCCAACGTCGCGTTGATCCCGTCTCCATCAAGCAGGTAGTCTCGCACTCCAGTCAACGCCTCTAAACACAGATTTGCCACGTTAGTTGCTTCTCCTTCTCAAACGACCACTTGCTCGGGGCCGTGTACCTCTAGCCACGTTGCAGGAACCGCGGCACTGTCTTGAAAACCTCCGGCGGTTGCCCGTCCGGGATCGGCTCCCCCTCGGTCAGTCCGGTAGCAGGCATGACCCAAGCGACCCCCAGATCGAGTGGCTCCGAGCCCTGCCGCACAGCCACTCCACTCGACTCTCCAACATAAACATTCCACCCGGTCACTCCGGCCGGAGAGGTAGGGGGCGTTACTCGAAGTGCGTTGCCGGAAGGGATGGCGATAGCCTTTTCCAAACTTCCGGAACCCTCCACACCTTTCGTCCCTACCCAAGTAATACGGACAAACAGGGCCATCCCCCCAACCGTCGATGAAACCCAATCCAGTGTCGGTTGCTGCGGACGCGCAACTGGGCAGCTTGTAATCCCAATCCCTGTTTGAAACAACAAATCCGACGCCCAGTTCGCTAGCTCTTTGTACTCCTTCCACTTCGGCAAGTACTTATCGTTCACTTTGCGGTTATACGCGTCGCGGTAAATAATCGCCAAGGTCTGAAATGTGTGCCACAGTTTCAGCGGTGGAGTCACTACAACTTGATGAAGTTCAAATCTGGACAAGTTCGCTTCACCACCCGTCGACTGCCAGCCGGCTCCACGGGCATAATAGACGTTCCCCGGACGACTTGATGCTGCCTCCAGGTGCGTGCGAACTTCCGTCTGAGCCAGCCGTATCTTCGTTTCGAGATCGATCCCCTCCGCACTAGAAACTTCAGGCAGATTCGCTTCGTAGGAGACAAGGTCAGCGACCTCCGACACGCTCTGGTCAGTAAATAAGGCCATGATTATCCCTTCCGGCTAGACCGGGCTGCCTCCTGGACGGTCTTCAGGTCAGTATCCGAAATAACTGTGAATTGCACTTGCGCGGCTCGCCGGCGTCTTTCTTCCTGTTTCCTCTCTTCCGTGACTCGCGTTCGAGCGGCTGTGCACTCCTTAGCGGTTGCTAGTTCCACCGTCCCTTCGACAATCATTCGCGCAGCCAGTGATCGAGGTACTTCCACCATGCGGCCTGCCTTGCCGCCGTCTTCCGTCGGCAGGCTTTTAATGAAGGGAAACTCATCCTCAATCGACTCTTCTGTCTGTCGAATTCTCTGATAAAACGCTTTTAGGTCCATTGTTTTCTACCTGTACGTGTTGCGGGTTAACCCGCCCCCGAAGTGCGGAGGCGGGTTATCTCACTACGATTCCACCTGAACGCCAAACTCGTTGCGGATGACCGACGCACCGTAAAGAACATCAACCGTAAACTGCTGCGCCAGTGTACTCGGTTGGTAGCTCATCACTACACGCATGCCAAAGTTGCCGAGCTCCGCGTGTTCCGCGATAGCGCCGGTGCCAGGTAACGGCTGCGGTAGACGCCGAATCACAAGTCCGATCGCGTCATGAGCGAAAGCGAGGTTGTGCGTCGTGACCGGACCGCTCCCCGTCTTCGCGACAAACTGAGAACGGAAAACGATAAAGTCCTTCAGGCGTCCGACTGTCCCGTGGATCAGAGCGTTGACGCCGGCCTCTCCGGCACTTTGAAACTCACTAAACCGTGGGATCTGTCGCAGCGCCGAATAGCTATCAGGATCGACGACTAGGAACTTGGCTTGGCTCTGTGGAACCTTTGCCTGAAACAGGGTGGTTTCCGCCGAGTCGACCACTGCTTCTGTCAGAGACGTACCCGGCGTCCCTAGCGTTGGATTTGCCGTCAGCGAGGCATAGAGATTGAGCAGATCAGTCTCGATCTTCTCCGCAATCGCCACGACTGCGGGCTCCATGTAGATCCGCAGTAGATCCGGCACTGCCAGGACTTTGGTGACATCCGGAATCTGGAACGTCGCCTCTGCGTGAGTATTGAGAACGATCTGGGCATTGCCCAGACTCGGATTCTGCGTAGTGACCGTCCCTCCCTCGGCAATGTTGTTGGCCACCATGCTTGGAACAATCGGAATATTGACCGTGTCCCCGGCCTGACCGAGGACCGGCTCGTAGTTACGGCTAACCAGGTTGCCCATAACCAGGTTGCCCATCAATGCGGGCAGTGCGTCTGCCGCCACCAGTTTCACGATCGCTTGTGCAACGTTCGCGGATGTAATTACCGCCATTTAACTCCTCCTTATCACTAGTAAAGAAATGGGGCTTTCCGCGCCCCGTCTTTCTGCGACTGGTTACCACTTGTGCGAGCCGTGCCCGGTCAAGCGCGCAACCTCCCTCCAGGCATGAACCGAATCTTCTCGGCTCATCCCCGGGCGGATACTATCCAAGTCAAATCCTGCCGACGAAATCTCACCATCCGAAGTTCCAACCGCTCCCGCCCCTCCCGCAATTTGCGGAGGCAACAACTCGGGATTGTCCGCTACAAACTGAGTGAGATACTCGCGGTAGGGGGTCTGTCTACCTTCAACGTCACCGTAGAGATCGCCGTCTTCTGCACGAAAGATGTCATCCTTTACGAGCTTCTGGGCGAGGTCGACCTTGCGAACCCCAAGAGCCTGCAACGATTCGCGTACCTGGGATTGGCGATCCATGAGTTCCGCTTGCTGTCGGCTGCGGCGGCTCTCTTCTCGCACGTCGTTCAGTTGTCGTTCAAGTGATTCCCGGCGACGGCGCTCATCGTTGAGCTTCACCTTCAAGGCCGGCTCTTCCTGTTCCGAAGTCTGTCGCGTAAACTCGCGGACCGCCTTTCGAATAAGAGCTTCCAGCTCATCCGTACTTTCGCTGGAGAGTTTTAAGTCTTGTGTATTTCTTCTGAATCCCATCAATCCCTTCCCTCAAAACAATAGGCGCCGGTCCGGACCCTCATCGTCAAAAGATGGGTCCGGTTCGGCGCCAACGGAATCATGATGTTTGTGACGCTTACTGAGCTTCTATCTCTCGTACCACCTCGTTCTTAGTCTCTTGACTCGCGCTTTCGAGATACTTAAGCGCGATTCGCTTCTGAACCTCTTTTTCGAATCGGGAGGACCGAACTCCCAACGCTTGCAGCCCCTGCGCGTTGGCAAGCTCTTCCGTGAAATCCGGAATGTCGAACTTATCCATTCCCGCTACTTCGATCTCCACGTCATCGCGTCGCGCCAGGCGAATGAGACCTAACACTCGTCGGAGAAAATCCTTGACCGTGTTGCCGTAACTGCGAAGAACTTCCTGTGTCACCGCGAAGTCCCTCTGCTTGCTGATCCCTGACTGCCCCAAGTGCCGCGCCTCGCGGCCGCCGGCCTGATTCATCATGTAGCAGACCCTATAGATCTCATCCTTAAGACGATCAAGATTGTCAGCGGCAATCTGGAAGACGTGACCCTCGGGCTCCGTCCATCCAAAGCGGTCGTTCGGCCCAAGCTGGATGTAGTAGGCTTCTCCGACAATCTGCTGCCACTCCCTCTCCGAGTAGATCACCGGCATCGCGAACAGCCCCATGTGTAGAGCCCACGAAAGGGCGTTCGACTTATTGAAGTGCTCCTGTTGCAGCAGGGCGGCTTTGTTTGCCAGCCATAGACCCTCTGTCACCGACATCTTCACAAGAGGCACTCGTCGGAGACCGGCTAACCCGTGCCGCCCTTCGGCAACAAGTTCAACACCGTCCCCGGCTGCGGTCCTCAGGTTTCCGCTTGGAGTTTCTGAGTCTCGCTTCTTCCGCGAGTATGTCCTGAAATTCTCGCGGTCAAAATAGAGCCAACGCTGCTCTGTGGTCGCCTCCGCATCCTCCAACTTTTCTTGGTAAGTCGACTGCGTCCTTAACACAATCCATTCGAACTCGCCATGGCTGTCCAATCTCCAGTTGATCAGTTGCTGTGGCGAGTAACGCACCAGATATGCTCGCGACTTGCCAACAGCATCTTCCTCCGCTTGCGTCGTCATTGGCCGCCCCATCCGCGGAAAATCGATCAGAACATAGCCTTCCCGGAAAACCAGAGTGTCGATAAAGGCCCTCTGTACATTCGAAACCAGCGAGTTCCCCCGACAATCGCTGTCCGCTAGAAAACCTGTGTAGAAATCCTCGGCACGCGATACCTTTGAGCGAAATGACATCTCGGGACGACTTCGAAACAACGCGGCCGCATACCAATCGATACAGGACCCCAGATAATTCTCATAGAAGACCCTGGAAAGACGCTCGGCGTAAACATCATTGGGTTCCTTCTGCCGCCGAACCATGTAGTGGCTTGCGTTCCTCCGAAGCTGTTCTCCACCGACGTAGAAATCCCAATACCGCTGCCACACTTCTTTCCGATCGCGGTACTCTGGATGTTCCCGATTTAATTGCTCGATCACAAATCCTCCGTCAACTCCTCGCATCAAACCAGCCGGTCGCCGCGTTCTCCGACTCGTCCCAGAGTATTCGACCGCTGCCACAGCAGGTACCCAAGTGCATCCGAAAGATGTGTTCGATGGGAGTCACGTCCCTTATCGATCTGCCCGCTATCGGGTTTGTAACAGACCTGTTCGAGATCCTTGATCAACTCGCGGCATTTGCCGCTTACCGACAGCCGCTGGTCGCCCCTCGCGTTCCTAAAATATGCATTGACCGCATTGATCCGGCTCCGAACCGGCGGATTGGAACGCGGCACAAAGATTTCACCTTTTAGTTGCTGGTTTCTCGCAAGAAATTCTCTGATCAAATCGTAGTCCGATGTTCCTGTCACGGTGTGAGTATTTCCTCCACTCGCATCCCCATAGATCTTTAAACCGGCCCGATGCCCCCCATATCGTCTGAGAAATTCCTCACAAACTTCTGGCGTTGACGACGTGGGAAGAACAATTTCGTCAACCACGCTAATCTTGCCGTCTCTTTCCTGGCAGAACACCGAGCTCATCGGATTGATATTGAAATCCCACGACCAGAGAAGGACCTCGCTCGCGTCGATCCCGACCCGTTCGACGTGGACTTCACGCTCAAAGGCGTAGTAGACTTGTCCCGCCTGAAGATTAAGATACTCCCCGAGCGCTTCCTGTCGGTAAAAGTTGTCGTCGTAGCTCTCTTTGAGGCGGTCATAGTAGTCCGGTGTTTCCTGCAGCAAGTGCTTGTTTTCAAGTGGTTCGGCCTCAACCAACCGGTAGCCTTTTACACCTGAATTATGCACTGCGGGGTGCACCGGAGGAGGGCTGAGCCGCCAGGGGCCATTTGGGGGACCCCCGAAAACATGGGGTAATAAGGTAGGCTGGCAAAGATTTCAGCTTCGCCAGTCAACCCCAAGGAGGTCACCCAAATGGTTACCAAGCGAAAACAGCATAGCTCCCGAAGGCCCGTCAAACAAGGCCGGGGCGCGAGGGCCCCGCGGCCCAATAAAATCGGGGCTGCCACGCCTTATCACTTCCGCGGCAAGAATCTGACTCCCTACGGCGGCTTGCTGCCCGTCGCCACCCTGCTCGAAAAACTCGGCTTCCAGGCGCTGCTGGAAGAAACCATCACGAACAAACGAATCACCCGTGTGATGAGCCTCTACCAGTTTGTGCTGGCCCTCGTGCTGGGCCTCTATGTCGGCTTTGCGCGGCTGAACCAACTCCGCTTCATCGCCCGCGACCCCATCTTGACCGGCATCTTGCAAGTGACGCGTCTGCCGCCGCAGTCCACGCTGTGGCGCTTTCTGGCCTCGCTGCACCTCAACGTGGCGAAGCAGATCCTTTCCATTCAGCGCCAGCTGCGGGAACGAGTCTGGGCCGCGGCCCAGGTGAAATTGGAGACGGTGACGCTGGACACCGACACCACCGTGCACACGCTCTACGGCCGCCAGATGGGCGGGCGCAAGAGTTACAACCCCAAGAACAAGGGCAAGCGCAGCTACCAGCCGATACTGACTTTCCTGGCCGAGACGCGCGAATACCTGATGGGCGGGTTGCGCAACGGCGACCGGCCCACGGGCCGGCAGATCGCCGCCCACCTCGAGAGCGCCTTTCGGGCTTTGCCGCACGGCGTGAAGAAAATCCTGGCGCGGGCCGATTCCGGGTTTTATTGCTGGGAGGCGGTGGAGGCCTATGAAAAGGCGGCTTGTCAGTTCGTCATCGTGGCGCGCAAGACCAGGCGGCTGGTCGAGCAGTTGCAGCAAGCGGCCTGGAAGCCCTCGCCCCACAGCGATGCGGATGCGGAATGCGAATTCCTCTACCAGCCGCAGGGCTGGGCGCGGGCCTGTCGTTTCCTGGCGCTGCGTTACGAAAACGAACCCGCGGCCGGCGCGGCCGAGCAATACCAGCTGTTTGCCACCAGCGCTTACACCTACCGCGTGTTTGTCACCAACCTGGCCGAACCGATCGCGGCGGTGGTGTGGTTTTACAATCAGCGCGCCGCAGCCGAGAACCTCATCAAGGAGGCCAACAACGACGCCGGGCTGGCGGCCCATCCCTCGCGCCGCTTTGACATGAACCGCAATCACTTTCAGCTGGCCATGCTGGCCTACAACCTCAACTGCTGGCTGCTGCTGTTCAACCGCGAAGCCCAAGCCAGCGTGGAGACACTGCGGCACACCACCCTGGCGACGGCGCGGCTGCGCTTTCTGTTCGTGGCGGCCAAGATCTGGCGGCACGCCGGCAGAACGGGTGTCAGCTACAGCGATCATTATGAGGAAAAGGGCCTGTTTGAACGGCTGATGCGGCGGCTGCGGGCGATGGGGCCACCGGGATCGAGCTTCGCGCCGGTGGTGGAGGGTGCGCTGAGTTGAGGGGCGCTCCATGCATAAAATTTCATGCACTCGCCGCAACGTACTGGGAACACGCCGCTTGCCCGCCCGCTTTTGCCCGCCGGGATTGGCAGGCGGCTCAAACAGGGAGGGAAACAGAGGAAAAGACGACTTGCTAAATCACTGAGTTGACACGACTGCCGCTACCGCCACAACTCCATCGGCGATGGCTACGCCGAATCGGTGCATAATTCAGGTTACACGCTCTGCCCGAAACCGTCGGTAAACCCAGTCAAAGCCTTTCGGAGTCCAGGCCCCGAAACCGCACAAGCGTTTGGCCCCTGGATCCCTGAGCCGCGCTTCTAAGCGTATCCAGGCCCCCTCCTGTGTGTACGTCATCTCATCTACGCCGAACCATGCTAGGTTAGAACCACGGAGTCTCTCATACTCTTCTAGCGATCGGAACAGAATGCGGGACCCCCAGTCGTCCAGTGTCACGGTATTGGTTGCCTTATTGAGGGTATATGGCACCTTGCTCCGCTCACACAATTCAAAAAAGGTTGTCATCGTTGCGTCGCGTAGCATGGGATACGTGGGTGCTCCAATAACTCCCGTTCTTCCCTGATTTAGATAAGACAACTTGAGCCCTCCTCAGGTCCACGCCGCAGTGCATAATTCAGGTGGCATGGGATAGCATGGGATACGTGGGTGCTCCAATAACTCCCGTTCTTCCCTGATTTAGATAAGACAACTTGATTGCCTCGTGACACAACGCATGACTCTTCCCTGATCCGACAGGTCCTGAGAACCCCTTAAAGCGTGCCGTACTCCTGTGGAAAGTAACCTGCGAGGGCAGCAACGAATAGCCCACTTCTCTCCGCACTCGGGACAACTGTTTGCCGATTCCTTCCATAGGGAGTTTCTTTCCTCGCCGGTTCTCCTTTTACAACCCCAAGACGGTTCGATCTCATCCGTTGCACTGTCCTCCTGGTGAAGTCAACCACTCTCGTCAACAGAGCGCTCGCTCCGATGTTCCCGAGCAGGCTCTCTTGATTGCAAACTCACACTTGTTTCTCTGGACTCACGCTACCACAACGCCACAGGGATTTAGCGAAGTGGGCAACGAAAGTCGTTGATAAAGAAGCGATTAAAAAACTTAAATAACCGTGACTGAAAAACTCAAATAGCTGAAAATGAGAAAAAGCGGCTCTTCCGGCTTTCTAGTGGCTGGGGGCCATATCGAGTCCTCCGCAGTGGAAGTAGATGGCGTTGATGAAGTTCTGTTGATTGCGGAAGCCGCGAGCCGTCGCCTTCACCCATTGAATCCTCGAATTCAACGGTTCCTCGAGGTGCTCGCGCGTCGAAGCGACGTAAGGGTCCCACATGTCCATCGCGACAGCCTCGACGACGCCCAGCTGTTCTTCGCTCAACGTCTCCCAAAAGCCGTCCAGGCTTGCTTTGCGCCGTCCTTCGGCGACGAACAACACGCGCGAGCGGTTGAGATCGTTGACGATGGTGAAGTAGCGATGGCGCTTACGAAAGCTCTTCTCGTCGACGCCCTGATGGGCGATCGGCTCGGCGCCGCGGCGCGCCAGCCCACGCTGCACGGCGCGTTCGAGGATGCCGTGAATCTCGTCCCAGCTCAGTGCCAGCAGCTCGGCGACGCCTTGTTGGCTGGCTTCTTTCAGCCACGAGATTGCGGGAGCGTCAAACAGCGCCGTGAAGCGGCTGGATGCCTCGGCCCACGCTAGCCGCACTAGAGCAGTTTCAACTATAATATAAACGGCACTGGCGAAACTTCGGCGCAAGGACGATGGCGAGAGCTTACTCGGATGATCTGCGTCAGAAATTGATCGAGGCGCATCAGCAGGGAGACGGAAGCCTGTCGGCGTTGGCGCAGCGGTTCCACGTCAGCGAGGGCTGGGCCAGGAAGGTGTCGGCGGCGTTTTACCGCAGCGGCAGCTGGGTGCGGCCACCGTCAGGGCCGCGCGGTCCCCGCAGCAAGTTCAGCGACGAAATACGGCGGCGGCTGTATGAGTGGATCGAGGAGCAGCCGGATCTGACCTTGCAGCAGTTGCAGTCGCGGCTGCGCGGCGAATTGGGGTTGAAGGCCAGTATCGGACGGCTGTGGAGTGTGTTGCGCGAGATGGGGCTGCGCTTAAAAAAAAGTCGGTCTACGCCGCCGAGCAGGATGTCGCCGCCGTCGCGCGGCGTCGCGCGCTCTGGCGTGAACAGGTGAGCCGGATCGACCCGGATCGGTTGATTTTCCTGGACGAAAGCGGCATCACCACCAGCATGACCCGCCGCTGCGGACGTGCTCTTGGGGGCCGCCGTGTGCGCCAAGGCGTGCCTGCGGGGCATTGGCGAACACTCAGCATCTTGGGGGCGATTCGGTCTTCCGGATGGCTGGCCGCGATGAGCATCGAGGCGGCGACCGACAGCGAGATCTTCCTCACTTATCTGGAGCGGGTGTTGGCTCCGCAACTCCAACCCGGCGATGTCGTGGTGATGGACAATCTGGCGGCGCACAAGGTCGCCGGGGTGCGCGAGCAGATCGAATCACGCGGCGCTGAGTTGCTCTACTTGCCGCCCTACTCACCCGACTTCAACCCCATCGAACAGTGCTGGGCCCAGATCAAGCAACACCTGCGGGCTGCCCAAGCCCGCACGCTTTCCGCCCTCGAACAAGGCCTCACCGACGCCCTCGCCACCGTTGCTCCGCACCACGTTCAAGCTTGCTTCCGCCACTGCGGCTATGGACTATGAGAGCTCTGAATTTGCTCTAGCCGCGGCCCGTGCTCGGGGCAGTCGCTGCGCGGCGGCCTAGCATGCAGAATGGTGCGGTACTGGCAAGTGTCGAGATGACGCCAACGGCGCTCGGGTTGATGATCGTGGAGCCCGCACTCGGCGCTGCACTCGGGACAGGGCCAGCGCACTTGTTCATGGTGTTCGAGGAAGACGTGGACTTCGCCGTCGGCCCGGCGCAACTCCACGCGTTCGACTTTCCAGGGACTTTCAATGCCTAAAATCTGGCGGTAGAGCTCGCGGTCGTGCATCCCGCGAGCCTACCATCTCCGCCCTCCCGGCCACTAGAAAGCTGGAAGACCCAAAACATTTATGGACAAAACGTTAGCGCCACGGAAAGCAAGCAGCCCTCCGGTTACAGAGTGTAGCCAATCCAGCTTCTCATTTGGCAAGTATTTTCGCCGCTAGGTCAGCGCCCAGTTTGACGGCGGCATGATCAGCTCCGACGGCGGCGCCGTGCTGCTGCGCGAGGTCGGCCGCCGCATCAACTTGCTGCCTCGCCTCGCCGCCTGCTTCGAAGACCGCCGCAACCCCATCTTCATCGAACATCAGGTCGGCGAACTCCTCGCCCAACGCGTCTAGGCGCTGGCGCTGGGCTACGAAGATCTCAACGATCACCACGAGCTGCGCCGCGATACGCCGCTGCACGGACAGTAGGAAGGACGTTTCTTTCACGGTTACTATGGGCATTATTGCTACCTGCCGCTCTACATTTTCAGCGGCCAGCAGGTGTTGTGCGCGCGGCAGCGAGTGGCCAATCAAGACGCGGCGGCGGGCAGCCTCGAAGAGCTGAAGAGGATCGTCAAGCAGATCCGCAAAGCCTGGCCGAAGGTGAGGATCGTGCTGCGAGCCGACTCCGGGGTTTGCCGCGACGAGCTGCTGAGCTGCTGCCAGCAGCAGCGGCTGGACTATGTGGTGGGGCTGGCGCACAACCCATTCCGAAGGTTCAACGAAAACAGCGTTGACTTGAATCGAAATTTCCTCGGACCAGGAGAGTCATACCGGGGTGCCCCTCCGGGTTACGACAAGCTTGACCCCTTTGTGAACCCTCCCAGTCCACCCGGTTGCGATCTGTACTACGCTCGTGTCCTTTGGCTCATTGCCCGGCATGGCATGTCACCTCTCAAAGTGTGCCGGTTCAGCCGGAACGGGAGAGTGGGCGCTCCGCGTTAGTGTAGATGCCGCCCTGCGGGCGGGGATTTTCAAGGCATCCGGGTCTATCGATCCGATGTAGTTTTGGGACGGGCACGGAAGGTGAGTTCCGCGCCCGTGATCATCGTCTCGATGAGCCCGCCGGGCTATCCCTCGGCAGGGTTGCTTCCCAGTAGAGCCCGCTTCCGTTTCACCCGGCAACGCCATTGTAACTCCAAACGTCAAGCTGCCTGCCGACGGCGCAGCTGACGTTGCTCTCGCGCCTGTTCCAGCTTGCGGTCGCGCGCGGCGCGGATCTCGTTTTGGCGGCCCGCCAGCATGTCCGCCGGCGTCACGAACCCGATGGCGCTGTGCAACCTCACCGTGTTGTAGTGCTCGACGTAGCGCTCGATCAGCCGCCGCGCGTCCTCGGGCGTCAGCGGCACGCCCGGCCGAATGCATTCGCTCTTCAACGATTTGTGCCACCTGAATTATGCACTGCGGCGTGGACCTGAGGAGGGCTGAGCCGCAAGGGACCATTGGGAACCCCCGAAAACATGGGGTAAAAAGGTAGGCTGGCAAAGATCCCAGCTTCGCCAGCCAACCCCAAGGAGGTCACCCACATGGTTACCAGACGAAAACAGCATAGCTCCCAAAGGCCCGTCCAACAAGGCCCAGCCGTGACGGCCTCGCGACCCAATAAAATCGGGGCTTCGACGCCTTACCACTTCCGCGGCAAGAAGCCGACTCCCTACGGCGGCTTTCTGCCGGTGGTCGGGAGGGCGCTGATCTGAGAGCCTGGCTATGCGCTATGCATAAAATTTTATGCACTAGCCGTAACGCACTGGAAACACGTCACTTCCGAGCGAGGTTTTGACGACGCGGAATCTGGGCGGGAAGGGAAACCGGGGACGGAGAAGCCAAAAGACCAGTTGCCGAGCTACCACCTCACGACGACCGCCAACCCGCTACGAACGCAGCCACACTCGCAAAGTGAATCTGTGCATAATTCAGGTGCCAACGTTCCAACTTGCCGTTCGACTGCGGATAATAGGGCGACGTTCTCACGTGCGTCATTCCCGAAATGCGGATGAATTCCTTGAAGTCCTTGGCGATAAACTGCGGCCCGTTGTCGGAGATGATGCGCGCTCGGGCATCCGGATATTTCTCCTTGGTGGCTTCGAGAATGATCTCGACATCGGCCTCCCTCATCGCCTCGCGCAAGTCCCAGTGCACAATCGCACGGCTGTAGCCGTCGAGCACGCTGCACAAGTAATAAAACGTGCCCGCGATGTTGATGTAGGAAACGTCGATATGCCAATGCTGGTGCGGTTCCGGAGGCTGTTGGAAGCCGGCCGTTTCAGCGACGTTTTGCCGTTCCACTTGCGCAGCAGGCCCGCCCGGCTCAACACCCGCCAGACGCTCGACGGGCTGACGGCCACGGTGTCGGCGTCGAGCATCATGAACGTCAGCCGCCGGTAGCCCTCCAGCGGATGCTGGCGATAGAAGTCGAGGATGGCCTGTTTTTCCCACTCTTGGAGCCAGAAATCCCGGGGAACCCAACCGTTGTGTTCGTTAACGCGGCCGTAGCGTTGGCGCCAGGAATAGAACTTGCTGGGCGCGATGCCGAGCCAGGCGATGAAACGCCCGGCGGGGATCTCGGTCTTCTCGGACCAGCGCCGCAGGTAATCGACGATCTGGTCGCGCACGTCGGGCGGCGTCCGGGTTTTGGTCAGAGTTCCCCAATGCTTTTTTTTAAACGCGATGTGCTCGGCCATCAACTCGGCCAGAACCTCATCCTTGGTCTGGATCTTCTTTTCCAGTCGCACGATGCGTTCCTGTTCGGGCTGGCGACGACCGCGGTTGTTGGTCTGGAAGGCAGCGGCTCCGTTCTCAAGGAACTCCTTCTGCCAACGATAGAAAACCGTCGGCTGTAGCGCTAGCTCGTCGCAGAGTTTTGAGACCGGCTCGTTGTCCACCAAATGCCGCCTCAAGATGGCGACCTTCTCTTCGGCTGTGTAGTGCTTTCGTGCTTTTTTCATGCGTCCCCTCCGTTAGCTTAACGGCGGAACGCTGTTCTCCATTTCCAGCTGAGGCGGGACACAAGAAGTAATTGCCGGGGGACAATACGAGTATCCGAAGGGGCTTTTCTTCGGCGGATCGAAACTCGAAGAAGGACCCCGGAAGGCCGAAGAATTCGTGCGCGAGCGTCTGGGGTCATCCGCCGACCATCTGGTAGTCGTTGACGTGCACACTGGGCTGGGGCCATTTGCCTTTGATACGTTGTTCATTCACGCAGATGACGAAGGTTCCAGGATGTACCAAGTAATGAAGAAAACTTTTGGAGTGCACGTTGCGTCATTGGACCCGAATCGCGGCCCGGCTTACAAAGTAAAGGGAGTCTACGACTCCATGTATCGCCGCGTCCTGCCGGCTGCGGAAGTGTTTTTCTTTGCCAGGAGTTCGGCCCCTACCACGCAGTAAGGGTTCTGAGAGCGCTCCGCGCAGAGAACCGCTGGCACCACTACGGAGAAGGGATGGTTGATCACCCGACGAAGAATGAACTAATGGAGAAGTTCTCTCCGGATGATCAGTCTTGGCGGCAAACCGTCTTAGAGCGAGGCCGCGAAGTAATCGGCCAAGCGATGGGTTTAGCCTTCGGTAATTGAAACGGCACACACCATCAAGCCGCCAGCGGCTTGCGGCCTCGACGGTGATCCGTGCTTTTCGTCGTCGGAGTCGAACAGACGCGAGGCCGGCGATCCTATTAACGACACCCAGTGCGCCCCGTCGTGGGGACGATATGCCGTCGCGGGATAGGTGGCGACGTTATGTTGGGAAGGTTCTGCAAAGAGAAACAAGAAGGGGTCAAGATGTTTCCTTGGTAGTTGACCAAACCAAACAAGGAGGCAGAGGATGACCCCGAAGGCGAGTAAAGCACATCCGGGCCGGGAGCGGTTGCAACAGCTTCTGGCCGACGATGAGGAGTTTCTGAAAATAGCGGTGCGCGAGGCATTGGAAGAGGTGCTGGAAGCCGAGATGGAAGAGACGCTGGGAGCCGCGAAGAGCGAGCGCACCACCGAGAGGCTGGGCTACCGCTCGGGCTACTACACGCGGGGGCTGGTCAAGCGCATCGGCAAGATCGAACTGCGCCTGCCCCAAGACCGCCAGGGCCGATTCCGCACGGAAGTCTTCGAGCGCTATCAGCGCAGCGAGAAGGCGCTGGTGAGCGCGCTGGCCGAGATGTATGTCCAAGGCGTTTCGACACGCAAGGTCAAGAAGATCACCGAAGAGCTGTGCGGCCATCGATTTTCGGCCAGTGCGATTTCAGCCATCGTGAACAAGCTCGATGAGCAGTTGGAAGCCTTCGCGCAGCGGCGGCTCGAGGAGCCGTATCCGTACTTGGTGCTCGACGCGCGCTATGAGAAGGTGCGCGACCGGGGAGTGATCCGTTCGCAGGCGGTGCTGGTGGGGGTGGGGATCGGCACCGACGGAAAGCGCTCGATCTTGGGCCTGGAATTGGCCCACCGCGAGAGCGAGTCGAGTTGGAGGAAGTTTCTCGAAGGGCTGCGAAAGCGGGGCCTGCAAGGTGTCGAGCTGGTGGTGAGCGATGATCATGCCGGCTTGAGGAAAGCGGTCGCCGAGACGCTGACGGAAGTGGCTTGGCAACGCTGCTACGGGCACTTTTTGCGCAACGCCCTGGACTATCTGCCGCGCAAGGCCGGCGACGACTGCTTGATGGAATTGCGCTGGATCTACGACCGCCACGACGCCGAGCAGGCGCGGCGCGACTTGGCTCGCTGGCTGGAGAAATGGGCGCCGACCTACCCCAAGCTGTGTGACTGGGCAGAGGCGAACATCGAGCAGACGTGGACATTTCTGAGCTTACCGCGGCAGCACCACAAGCACATGAAGTCGACGAATATGTTGGAGAGGCTGATGGAGGAGATCAAGCGGCGGACCCTGGTGGTGCGGATCTTTCCGAATCAGGCGAGCTGTTTGCGGCTGGTGAGGGCGCTGACGGCGGAGATCCATGACGGCTGGATCGAAGCCGACCGCTATTTGGATATGACGCTGTTGGAGGAACACAAACGCGAACGCCTACGGGCGCTCGCCGAGGCGGCTTGAAGTGGACGGCGCTGCGGTCGCCCTCCGGGCTCCCTCCGCTCCGCCCACTTCAACAACCTGTTCAAACCGAGGATTCATCCAGATCTCAATTGTTCTTGCAGAACTTGACACACACAACTCGCCCAACGACGTTCTCCTCAGTCCCGGCCTTTCCCTCCAGATCCTCCGCCGACGGTTGCCCGCCCTTGTTCGGACCCTTCGCTGGTGCTACGGGCTGGTCCGACTCCTCGGCGACGTACGCGCGGGGCCTGCGGCTTGCGCCTGCTCCCACCGGCCTGCCGCTCGCAGCAGAGCGTCGCCGAGATCTCCCGGTTCTCGCGCGGGGAGTTTCCTGACGTGCACGGGTTCTCCGACCGCGCCGGGTTCTCCCGCCGCTTGCGAAAGCGCGACGGTTGATATGGCCATCCCTTTCTGTCCACAAGGTCGGCACGCGAAAAGGGTATTTCGCGGCTCGCTAGGCGGCCCGCCGGTGCCTCTGAAGCAAAGGGCCGCTGCCGGCCACCAAAAACCAGCGAACGGTCAACTGTGTCTAAACTATTTGTCTCACCCCAGGGGGCAGGTCCAGGGCAAGCTCAAGGTGAGGCGTAGGAGTGCGGTCTTATTTAGGGTCGGCATAATCTTTTCAACCTAGTGCAAGGTCCACGAAATAAATGGATAGTCATTTCTTCCGTTTTCTGGATCGCAGGCTGCTGCAGCCTGGCTGAATCTGCTCCAAAGTCCGTCGGCAGCGGGAGAGTTTCTCCGTGATGGATTCGACCGTCGCCGTCCAGACGAAGGGTTTCGGCTCCTGATTCCAGGCCGCCAGAAATTCCTCTATGCAGGCCTTCAACTCCTCCATGCTGCGGAACGCCCCGCGGCGGATCGCCTTCTGGCTCAGTTCGCCGAACCAACGCTCGACCAGGTTCAGCCAACTCGAGCTGGTCGGCACAAAGTGCGTCTCGAAGCGCGGGTGGCGCTGCAACCAGCCCCGCACTTTCTCGTGCTCATGCGTCCCATAGTTGTCCAGGATTAAATACAGCGGGACGTCGCCGGGAAACTCTTTGTCGAGAGTGCGCAAGAACCTCAGAAACTCCTGATGCCGGTGGCGCGGAAAGCATTGGCCGATCACCTTACCCTGCAAGGTTTCCAAGGCGGCGAATAGAGTCGTCGTGCCGTTGCGCTTGTAGTCATGGGTCATCGTCCCGCAACGCCCCTTCTTGAGCGGCAAGCCCGGTCGCGTGCGATCCAAAGCCTGAATCTGACTCTTCTCGTCCAGGCACAACACGATGGCCTGTTGGTGCGGATTCAAGTACATCCCGACCATGTCGGTCAGTTTTTCCAGGAACTTCGGATCGCGCGACAGCTTAAAGGTTTTCACCCGATGGGGCTTGAGGTTGTGGGCTTGCCAGATGTTGTGGATGGTAGACTTGCTGACTCCCTGGCTTTTGGGCATCGTGCGGCAACTCCAATGCGTCATTCCCGCGGGCTTGGTTTGCAGGGTGGCATCCACAATGGCGGCAATCTTGTCGATGTCAAAGCGGGGCCTGCGCCCGCATTTCGGGGGCGATCTCCCAGAGTCCGTCCAGTCGCTGTTGGGCAATCCGCTTGCGCCAAAGGATGATCGTTTTGCGATTAATGGACAACTGCTTGCCAATGGCGACATCGGAGAGACCCTGGCTCGAAGCCAGCACGATACGGCAGCGCAGCGCCACCTGCTGAGGGGTGCCATGGGCGGCGATCCATTGTTGTATCTGCTGCTGCTCAGAGGGAGAAAGTTGGCAGGGCGAAGCCATACCCCAGCACACGACAAAGCGGGCTATTTACCCAATCATCTACCGCCCGCTGAGCGGGCGGTTTGATGAAGGCCCTTCCAAAGGGGCCTCCACTGTGTGAAGGAGCCTAAAGCCCCCGCAACTGGAATTGCTCCTGCCGCTTCTCTTCGACCTCCTGCGTCCGAATGTACGCTCGCACCGTTTACTCATCCAGCCCTACCGTGCTCACGCAGTAGCCCCCAGAAGTGAAATCCCGTGAAGTTTCTCTGTCTGGTCTCCTTTCTCTTGAACGTGGTCGTTCTTGGAATGGAGACCATGCTCACCCCGCACGCCGTAACGGCAGAACCTTCGCGAGTCTCACCGCCGTAGGCGGTGGCTTACCTGTTGAGTTACTTATTGGACACTACACTAGCGCGGTGTGCTCGCTCTCCCGTTCCGGCTGAACCGGCACACAAAGAGAATCGTCGGGGTCGTTGGTGGCATCCCGAAGTCGCGTAGTTGTACCTGCGTCGCAGGGTGATGTGGGGAGTTTGTAATCGTCTCGCAAAGCAAAATGCCCATCTACTCGACTTCTCTCGGCGCCGTGTAGCCGTTCTTAGCCATGATCTGATACTTGATGGACTTGCCCTTCTTGTTGACGATTCTCAGATCCTTGTTGTTGTTGGGGTCAACGAGGCGAACCTTGATTTTGCGCCAATTGCCGTCACGTTTAGTGTTCGTTGGGCTATAGGTCATCGAGTACTGGTTGCGCATCGAATAATGGATAGCTCGGAAGATGGAAGGAAATTCACCGTAGAAACGTGGGAAGAATGACATCCCGCCCGTCTCTTTCGCGAAGGTTCGCATCTGGTTGTCCGCCTGAAGGAAATCCAAGCGTGCGATCGGACCCATGTAACCTCGCGAGTCATACCACATTCGCAGGGCCTGCATCAGACCGACGGCGTAGACCGTCACTCCGCCGTCCTGTATAATGCGCCGCGCTTTGCCGAAAGTTAGTCTACTGAACGTGTCCACGCCAGAGGCAATCAGCACAATCGCCTTGCGGCCCTCAATGTCTTTCATGCGTATGATCGTGTCGGTCAAGGCGTCGAACAGGTTCGATTCTGAGTAGGCCGCAATGCGCAGGCGCTGCATAGCCTCGTGAGTCTCACGCCGGTTTTGTGTAAAGTCACTGAGGATCTCGGGCTTAAGATCATAAGCCACCACCGCGACCCAATCCTCCGGGTCGAGCGTCTCCACGAAACCGTAAGCGGCAGTCAGCGTTTGATACCAGCTTTCCGACCAATACTGCTGATACAGGTTACTAAACTCGATCACTAACGCAACCGTCATTGGAGCTTCTGAATGCCCGAACTGAAGGACTTTTTGCGGCACTCCGTCCTCGACAATCTGGAAGTTTCCTTGTGGGATGTTTGGGATGAAGTTGCCGTTCTTGTCAATAACCGCCACGTCCACTGTCACAATGTTTGTGTCGGCCGTGAACAGCGGTTGGCCTTCCTCGGGGCCGGCCCGCCGCTTGCGGGTTTCCACCGGAGGCAATTCCAGCGGCTGAGTTGGCGGAGCGGCTGAGGGCCCCGGCCCGCGGCGGGGGCGCCCGGACAACGGGCCTGCTTTCTGAGAAAGTGCCTGATAGCTAGTTGCGAGACCCAGTAGGGCCATTAGTAAAGCTTTGGCAACGGCACGGTGGCCAGTCATAGATTCCCCCTTGTCCCGATTGCGGCCTTCTGAGTCACCCCACCACGTTGGACTCCGTGGCGGAATATTTGGTTACTCTTTATCCTAATACCTTCCGATCGGCGACCACATCTGTTACCTGAATTATGCACCGATTCGGCGTAGCCATCGCCGATGGAGTTGTGGCGGTAGCGGCAGTCGTGTCAACTCAGTGATTTAGCAAGTCGTCTTTTCCTCTGTTTCCCTCCCTGTTTGAGCCGCCTGCCAATCCCGGCGGGCAAAAGCGGGCGGGCAAGCGGCGTGTTCCCAGTACGTTGCGGCGAGTGCATGAAATTTTATGCATGGAGCGCCCCTCAACTCAGCGCACCCTCCACCACCGGCGCGAAGCTCGATCCCGGTGGCCCCATCGCCCGCAGCCGCCGCATCAGCCGTTCAAACAGGCCCTTTTCCTCATAATGATCGCTGTAGCTGACACCCGTTCTGCCGGCGTGCCGCCAGATCTTGGCCGCCACGAACAGAAAGCGCAGCCGCGCCGTCGCCAGGGTGGTGTGCCGCAGTGTCTCCACGCTGGCTTGGGCTTCGCGGTTGAACAGCAGCAGCCAGCAGTTGAGGTTGTAGGCCAGCATGGCCAGCTGAAAGTGATTGCGGTTCATGTCAAAGCGGCGCGAGGGATGGGCCGCCAGCCCGGCGTCGTTGTTGGCCTCCTTGATGAGGTTCTCGGCTGCGGCGCGCTGATTGTAAAACCACACCACCGCCGCGATCGGTTCGGCCAGGTTGGTGACAAACACGCGGTAGGTGTAAGCGCTGGTGGCAAACAGCTGGTATTGCTCGGCCGCGCCGGCCGCGGGTTCGTTTTCGTAACGCAGCGCCAGGAAACGACAGGCCCGCGCCCAGCCCTGCGGCTGGTAGAGGAATTCGCATTCCGCATCCGCATCGCTGTGGGGCGAGGGCTTCCAGGCCGCTTGCTGCAACTGCTCGACCAGCCGCCTGGTCTTGCGCGCCACGATGACGAACTGACAAGCCGCCTTTTCATAGGCCTCCACCGCCTCCCAGCAATAAAACCCGGAATCGGCCCGCGCCAGGATTTTCTTCACGCCGTGCGGCAAAGCCCGAAAGGCGCTCTCGAGGTGGGCGGCGATCTGCCGGCCCGTGGGCCGGTCGCCGTTGCGCAACCCGCCCATCAGGTATTCGCGCGTCTCGGCCAGGAAAGTCAGTATCGGCTGGTAGCTGCGCTTGCCCTTGTTCTTGGGGTTGTAACTCTTGCGCCCGCCCATCTGGCGGCCGTAGAGCGTGTGCACGGTGGTGTCGGTGTCCAGCGTCACCGTCTCCAATTTCACCTGGGCCGCGGCCCAGACTCGTTCCCGCAGCTGGCGCTGAATGGAAAGGATCTGCTTCGCCACGTTGAGGTGCAGCGAGGCCAGAAAGCGCCACAGCGTGGACTGCGGCGGCAGACGCGTCACTTGCAAGATGCCAGTCAAGATGGGGTCGCGGGCGATGAAGCGGAGTTGGTTCAGCCGCGCAAAGCCGACATAGAGGCCCAGCACGAGGGCCAGCACAAACTGGTAGAGGCTCATCACACGGGTGATTCGTTTGTTCGTGATGGTTTCTTCCAGCAGCGCCTGGAAGCCGAGTTTTTCGAGCAGGGTGGCGACGGGCAGCAAGCCGCCGTAGGGAGTCAGATTCTTGCCGCGGAAGTGATAAGGCGTGGCAGCCCCGATTTTATTGGGCCGCGGGGCCCTCGCGCCCCGGCCTTGTTTGACGGGCCTTCGGGAGCTATGCTGTTTTCGCTTGGTAACCATTTGGGTGACCTCCTTGGGGTTGACTGGCGAAGCTGAAATCTTTGCCAGCCTACCTTATTACCCCATGTTTTCGGGGGTCCCCCAAATGGCCCCTGGCGGCTCAGCCCTCCTCCGGTGCACCCCGCAGTGCATAATTCAGGTGTTACGGGACTGGCTGATGTCAACCAGGCACGGGTTGTCCGAATCTCTTGGAGGTTGTACACTGCCTACACCGGTAGACTGATTGCGGAATTCGGTCGCGGGTCTCGCCCAACCCCCGCCTGGAAAAGGATCGGGATTGGTGATGACCACAGTACCCGAACTCTTGAGCATCGCCATAGTCGGTGCAATCGGCGCCTTTGCTGTTTTGCCGCCGAAGATCGAACCTGTTCCGGCCGAACAATTGCTTGCGGTCCGCAGCGTCAATCGGTTACGATTCTCGGGCGGGATGAATACCAGGTGACACCACTCCCCACACTGCCTGCTTACCGTCGGGCGGGTCGAAACTTGGTTAAGGGCCGGCAGATGATGCTGATCGGGCTTGTTGCCGGACTTGTCTTGCTTGGCACATTCTTTCAGGCTAGCGCCCAATCTCCTTCAGCACGCGAGCCCCAGGGTGCGGCGGCTGGGGCTTCGTCCGCCACTCCGGTCCAACATGCATCCGACCCGCAAGTGTCGGCTGGGAAGTTTCTCGTTGCCAATCGCAGTCTGCGGGATCCGAACTTTGCCAAGACCGTGATCCTGTTGACCGACCACAGCGACAAGGGGGCGATGGGGCTCATCATCAATCGTCGGACCGATGTAAGACTGGCGGAGGTGCTGCCCAAAACGGAGGGACTGGAGGAGCGGCCGGACACCATTTACATCGGCGGGCCGGTCGCCCGCCGCGGCATGATGTTGCTGATCCGTACTGACGAAGCACCGGAGAACACCCGGCGAGTGCTCGACGGGCTGTACCTGAGCGCCAGTCGCACTGTGCTGGAAACGATGATCTCGGAAGCCGACAGTGACAGTTTTCGCGTCTACTCTGGGCACTCAGGCTGGGGCCCGGGCCAACTCGAAGACGAGATGGAGCAAGGAGCTTGGCATATTTTTCCGGCCGACCCTCGAACCGTATTCGATCCCAGTCTGTCCGAGGTATGGCAGCGCCTGATCGATCGAACCCAGATGCGTTTCGCCAGAGCTGACTATCGCAATCGCCGGGGCCCACGCCAAACACAGCACCCGGTTGACCGCCGGCTTTCCCGGAACTAGTCACAAGGCCAATTCAGCCTGAGTGGGGCACGCCCCGCCGCTGCAACTCCAGCCCGACCCGCCTACGATGCTCCGCTTTTTCTTGCGATGTGCAGTCGGACCAGTCGAAGCCGTCTTGCCGCGCCACGAGCGTGCTGGCCCAAGCTTGAGCAAATTCGTAGTTGCCCTCCAGCTCCCAACCGTTGATCACTTCAGCAAGGATCTTGACTGTCGGGATTTCGTGCGGTTGTATGCGTTCCAGATAACCGTCATTTCGGAATTCGCGGATCAGCTCGACGAGTGAGTCGACTTGCTCGTCGGTAAAACCTCGCAGCACGTCCGCGAAGAAGGAGACAGCGTGCCGCTGCCGCGTGGAGAGAGGGATTCTGCCGCCCTCGACCACCCTGAAACCGGCTTGGTTCGTCATTTGACTTGCCATCAGACTCGAAAACTCCCTCTGGAGACTCTATCGGCCTAAGCTGGCGAGAACTGTAGAGGACATTCAAACCCTTGCCAGGCGAGGGCGGCGGGTACCCGCCGTCCCCCGGATAACGAGGGGCTTTTCAAACGAACGACGACGGCAAGAACAAGCGTCACCTCGTCCGGGATTATCTATACTCTTGGCAGAACTGGAGGGTTTACCATGGAGCGACGAGAGTTCCTCGGAGCCTGGACACTGGCTGGGGCTAGGCTCCTCGGCAGTTACAGCCAAAACCAGGAGACAGCCCTCTGATATCCTATGAGTCTGATTTAAAGGGACTTCCCCTAAATCGGTTTCGTAACGAAAATTAGTTGGCCGTGTTCGATCGCCACAAACAAAAAGCCGCGATCCTATTCGCGGTTGCCGACGTTCTGCTGACGGTCTGTGCCTTTGAGGCCGCCTATCAGACGCGCGTCGTGCTGCCTCTGGAGCGGGTCTTTTTCATCATCGCTCCGATGAAGGCGCTATTGCTGGGCGCCACGCTTCTGTTTTGGGTCGGGATCGGAAGCTGGATTGGGGCTTATCGCCGGTTTTACGGGAATGACAGCCGCGCGGCGGTCTACGACACGTTCCTTCAAGTCCTGTTTGGGACGATCGGACTCGTCACTTTCCAGTATCTGCTGCGGCTCGACTTAAGCCGTGCCTTCATTGGGCTTTTCGCCGCCTACAGTCTCGGCCTGCTGCTGTTTTACCGCTTGCTTGCCGGGAGAGTGCGCGGCTATATCCGGCGACAGTTTGGAGCCGAGGTGTTCTATGTCGTGGTTGGATCGGGAGAAAAAGCGCTCGAGATGGGCCGGCGCTTGGAACAGACTCGCGACTACGGGACGCAGTTACTGGCGTTCGTCGATCCCTCCGGCGCGACTGATCAGAGCGTCAGGCTGAGCCGCGACTACCCGGTGAAAGCGTTGTCGGAGCTGCCTGCGATGCTGCGGCGGCACGTGATCGACGAGATCATCTTTACGGTCAAGGGAGAGAATCTCGCCGAGCTGGAGGGAATCTTTCTGCTTTGCGACGAAGAGGGCGTCAAGACACGGGTTGTGATGGATCTGTTTCCGCACGTGAACAGCCGCGTTTACTTGGAGGGTTTCGGAGACATTCCCCTGCTTACGTTTTCGGCGACGCCGCACGATGAACTGCGTCTGTTCGTTAAGCGCCTCATCGACGTGCTGGCGGCGGCGGCGGCGCTGGTGGTTCTAGCCATTCCGATGGGAGTCTTGGCGGCGCTGGTGCGGCTGACATCCAAGGGCCCGGTCATTTTTCGCCAAGAGCGCTGCGGACTCAATGGCCGGCGCTTCGCCTTTTATAAATTCCGGTCCATGGTCGAGAACGCCGAAGATCTCAAGACCAACATCGAGCACCTTAACGAAAAGGACGGCCCCGTCTTCAAGATCTCGAATGACCCTCGCTTGACGCCGATCGGGCGTTATTTACGCCGCTTCTCGATTGACGAGTGGCCTCAGCTTTGGAACGTTCTCCGCGGCGATATGTCTCTGGTCGGCCCGCGCCCGGCAGTCCCTTCCGAAATTGATCAATACGAGACATGGCAGAGGCGCAGGCTGCGCATGCGGCCCGGTCTGACTTGCCTCTGGGCGATCGAGGGGCGAGACGCGATCGAGTTCGATACCTGGATGAAGCTGGATCTCCAATACATCGACACCTGGTCGCTGTGGCTCGACTTAAAGATTATTTTTCAGACGATTCCCAAGGTGGTGGCCGGACGGGGCGCAAGTTAGCCCGCTTTTCTCACCACGTGGCGAGAAATGCGGGTTAGCCGCCGGACTTTGGTTCAATCTGACTCAGCGGTGATGGAATTCCAGAACGTTTGGGAGCAGGTCGGCTCAATGGAGGGCAAGGCGTTTTCAACTGAACGTGGAGACTCCTTCACCTACCGATACCGCAAAACCTACATTGTTGTGAGCGGCGGGAATCAGTCAATCCCTCGAACGAATTTCGAGAAGGTGTGGCGGTTTCGGCGGGAAAACGATTCTCGCGCCTTCGTGCCTGTGCAGGGAGTGAAATTCATCGAGGCGATCTTGTCGGACCCGCGCCTGATGGGCTCTTCAGCTCCCGGATAGCGGGGCTGCGCAGGGCCCAGATCCAGCCCAGCCCGGGGTGCTGCCCGAGCTGCTCGATCTGCGTCGGGGTCAGCATGCCGCGGTCTCCCAGCAGCACCAGCCGCGACAATCCGAAGCGTCGCCGCAGCTTGTCAACCTCATCGGGCAGCGTCGCCGGGTCACCCCGGTTGCCGGGGTAGAGCTCGACCGCCAGCGGCCGTCCGGCGGCGTCGCACAGCACGCCGTAGACGATGATCGGTTTGCCTTCTTTTGCCGTCGCGGTTGTGGCCCAAGGCGGCCGGCGGGCAGTGCTGTCCTTCGTAGTAGCTGCTGGAGACGTCGTAGAGCACGGTGGCACCTTCTTCGAGATGGCGCTGGGCCAGCCTTTCGCTCGATGCGACTCTGGCGCGCCAGCAGCCAGTCCAGCGCCTGGTAGAGGTCGTTCTCGCCGGCATCTTCCAGTTGCAGTTGCTGGACCAGTGTGGAGTGATGCCACAAGCGGGTGGTGGCCAGTTTCGAGCAGGGATCGAGTAAGCGCTCGACGATCAGGGCCACGACCAGGTCGCGCTGGCGGGAGCGTTTGGCCCCCAGCAGGCGCTCGAAGCCGAGTTGGCGCAGGGCGCCCAGCGCCGCCTCGACGTGGCCGTGAGGCAGAGAGCGATCGACGAGGAAGGTTGGGGCGGCGGGGACGAAGCACTCGCCGGCCAGCGAGCGGCGGAGCAGGTGGGTGGTATAGGTTTTGCCCTTGTAGTGGGGTTCTGTAACAATTATTCTGTAGAATGTTCTGGCCGCTTGACGGAGGTCATCGTCTGTTTCCACGATGGATTGATTCAAGACAAACCATCAACAAAGGAGACGAAACGATGACCCATGAACACAGTGACAACTTTGAAGAGCTGGCGCAAGAGCTGTTGGAGCGGCGCGACGGAGTCAAGCGCTTGCTCGAAGAGCTGCTGAACGCGGCGATGACAGCGGAGGTAAGCGAACAACTGGGGGCGGAGCGGCACGAGCACAACCCCAGCGCCAGGGCTGGCGCCATGGCGCTAAGCCCCGCCAGCTGAAGACCCGTGTGGGAGAACTGCGGCTGCGAGTGCCTCAGGTAGGCAACAGCGAACCCTACCATCCGTCGATGTTGGCCCGCTGCCAGCGCAGTGAGCGTGCCCCGCCGGCGAAGACGGCTCGTTCGGGGAGGGGCCGGCCTCCGGTCGCCCTCGGGCTCCCTCCGCCCGGGCCTTCCCCGAACGAAAAGTGTTACCTATGTCCCGGTCTGCTCATGCCACCCGCCTCGGAGCAGTCGCGACTAACGCTCAGGGCGCCGGCCGCGCGTATTGCTTTAGCTTCTTGCGATTAATGTTCGCGGGCAGGAATGCGGCCAGCCGCCTTTTGGTGTCCGCATGCTTCGGGTCTTTGGCTAAGTTGCGCCACTCTTGGGGGTCATTCCGGTGATCGTAGAGTTCCTCGCCATCGGGAAAGCGGCCATAGCGCCAGCGGCCGGTCCGAATGGTAATCTTGTCCGGCCCAAAGGAAGTAATCGCGGGCTTGTCCCAAGAAGCCTTGGGGTCTTCAAGAAGCGGTACAAGGCTCTTGCCTTCGAGTTCCCTCTTAGGGGGCAACCCGCACAACTCAACGAGTGTGGGATAAATGTCAAGCAGTTCCGCCGGACGATCACACACGCCGCCGGGCTTCGTGACACCCGGAGCGGCCATCATCATCACGACTCTCGTCGAGCGCTCCCAGAGCGTGAATTTGCGCCACTGTTTCTTCTCTCCGAGCTGCCAGCCATGATCGCTCCACAAAACAATGATGGTGTTGCCGCCGTACTCGCTTTTCTCCAGGGCGTCGAGCACGCGGCCGATGTTCGTGTCGGTGTAGTGGATGCAGGCGAGATAGCTGGCGACCGCTTTGTTCCATTGCTTTGTCGAGGTAACGTTGTCATGATCGCGAAGCTGCCGGATGGCGCTTGGAGGGACGTCGTCCAGATCGCCGGGCAGGACCTTGGGAAGCTCGGTCGTCTCGGGAGAAAAACGGTCGAAGTATTTTTGCGGCGCGTACCAGGGGAGGTGCGGCCGGAAGAACCCGCAGGCCAGAAAGAACGGCTTGTCGTGGTCCTTGCCGAGAAAATCGGCCGCCCAATTCGCCAGTTTGGTGTCGGCGGTCTCATCGTCTTCGGCGTCAACGGGGCTCCAGTCGAAATGCGCGGCGCGGGGGATCCCGTTGACCGGCCTGTTCGGAGGCAGGACACGCTGCTCGAAATCATAGTAATCGTCCCAAACGGACTTGTCGTTCTGCGAGCCGTGGAAGGTTTTGCCTCCGCCCACGACTTGGTAGCCCGCCTGGCGGAAATACTCCGGCATCGTGACGGCATCGGGGAGGCCGTCGCGCCAAAGATCGGGGTTACGGTAAACGGCCGAAGTCGTCGGCCGGATGCCGCTAAACAGGCTCGCGCGGGAGGGGTTGCAAGCCGGCGCTTGACAGTGAGCGTTGCGGAACAGAACGCCGCGGCCTGCCAAGCGGTCGATATGGGGAGTGACCGTTTGCGGGTGGCCGCCTAAGACGCCGATCCAGTCGTTGAGGTCGTCGACTGGAATCATCAGCACGTTCGGGCGCTGCTTTTCCCGCTGGGAGAAGCCGCGCCCGCCGGAAGCAAGCAGGAGACCCGGCAACAGCAGCTTTCTCCTAGAGACGGTGCCGGTGTTTTGAGATGCCATGGCGTTGATCTTACTATGTCGAGCCAAAGGTATTGAAGTCTCGCGCGGCGCGGACCCGCGAGTGTGGGCGCGGCACCGTTGCATTCGAGAGCCATCGCGGCGCCCGAAAGCGCTCGCCACGCCGGTGCCGGCAGCCCCTTCGCTGGGTCAGGTGCGTGCTAGTTTCGAGGACTGAGGGCTTCTTGGATGGTTACAGGTTGATTCGCCGGCAACTCGATGTCTTTGATGATGGGGCGGTGGCCGGCAAGCGAAAGTGAGATGCGGTAGCTGCCTGGCGGCAGGTCCAACTCGGCTGGTGTCACTCCGACACTCTGCCGGTCGTTCAGCACGATTCTCGCCCCGGGGGGAGTGGTCTTCACGATGAGCTTTGCCTGCGGCGGGGACGTGCTCAGCCCGAACTGCAAAGTGCGAAGGTCGCCCTCGCTCACGAGAACGCTTTGCTCTCCGCCGCCAGCGCCTGCTTTCTGCACTCTGATGCGGTGATATCCGGGCGGCAAACGGAGCGAGGCATTCGTCTTCTGTTCCGTCCTCTTGCCATCGACGAAGACATCAGCACCGGTGGGGGAACTGCTCACGAGGACCGTTCCTAGCACGGCTTCCAGCTCGAGCGGCACATCCAGCGGATCGGAACCAACCTCGAACGTCTTGCGAACGCGGTGGAAACCACTGAGCGAGATGCTGGCTGTATGCTCGCCACGGGGCAGGTCGATCGAGCAGGGAGTCGTGCATGACCATTGCGGGTTGCGGTCGACGACGACGGGGATCCCCGGCTGAGGCGTGGAAAAGTTGACCGCCGTTACTCTGGGCGGCGCCGCCTTTCTCGGCGCCGCTGGCGGCGGAGCGGGTTTCGGCTCGGGTGGAGGCGCAGCCGGAACTTCCGCCGCTGGCGCGGTTTCGGGCGGAGTCTCGAGCGCCGCGGATTCAGGGTCGGGCGTCGCGGATTCGGGCGGCTCCGCCACCGCTTCAGGTTCGGGAATTACCGCGGAGGCGGACGACGCAACTTCCGCTTCGCTCGCTCCCTCCTCTGTCGTGGCGCCCTCCCCTGTCGGCGCTGTCTCGCCGCTGCCCGGCTCTAGCGATGAAGCGCCAGGGTCTTGGTTTCCACCCAAGAATCCAGGATTCTGCGATACCCAAAAACCGCCGCCCGCCACCAGAATTCCGGCGACAACCGCAGCCGCAATCCAGGAACCGCCACGTTTGGTTTCTTCACCTTCTTCGGGATAGGTTTCCAGTTGGGTTTCGGCCGCTCCCAGAGGGGGAAGCTCCGGCATGGTCACCGTTGCGGCGGTTTCCTCCGGCAGTTGCCGAACGATCGTCTCCAACTGCTCCTGGGGTGCGGAGTTGGCTTCCTCAGTCGTAACAGCGGGCTGCGCGACCGTGGTTGGCTCATCGGTTATCTTGGCGGTCCCCGCATGGCGCTCCAGAGCAGAGCTTTCGGTCGATTCGAAACCAATCGAGACGGCCTCGGAATATGCCGAGCAGGAAGCAAACCGGTCTTCCCCGGGTTTAGAGAGCGCGCGCAGTACGGCGTTCTCCAGCGGTCTCGATATGCCGGACGATATTTCACTTGGCGGAGTCACTTCACCGGACACAATCTTGAACATCACCGCCGTCAGACTGTCCCCGGCGAACGGCTTTTCTTCGGTGAGTAATTCGTAGCTGATTACGCCCAGCGAAAACTGGTCCGAAGCGCCAGTAATGGGGTCACCCCGAACTTGTTCCGGTGACATATAACTCGGCGTCCCCATGACCGTTCCGGTTTGCGTCAGCGTGGAGGAGCTGATGCGGGCAATGCCGAAGTCTGTTATTTTGACCGTGCCATCGCCGGTCACCATGATGTTGGCCGGCTTGATGTCGCGGTGAATGATTTCCTTGCTGTGAGCGTAGTCGAGCGCGGAGGCGGTCTGACGCAGAATGTCCGAAATGAACTCGGGGTCGCCGGCTCTGCCCGAGTCCATCATCGCCTGAAGTGTTTCCCCCTCGACGTACTCCATGGTGATGTAGGCAAGGCCGGCTTCTTCATCGACGTCGTAAATGGTGACGATCCCTGGATGGGAAAGTCGTCCGGCGGATTGGGCTTCGCGAAACAGCCGTTCCCTCAGACGCTCGGTTTCGCCCTCGCCCGCCTGATCGGCGAGCCTGATGGTTTTGATAGCGACTTCACGGCCGATCTTGGTGTCACGAGCGCGATACACGACGCCCATGGCGCCCCGTCCCAACTCGTTGAGGATTTTATATCGGCCGATCTGATCCATGAGGAAGGGATCGTACCCCCAAAAAACTGACTTAATAATGAGACGCCCTTGTGGACTCTCGTTGTCTTTTCACATATCCGTACCGGCGTGTCCCCGCGAGGACGCCGCACCGGCACGAAGCCCCAGTATATCAACTTGGGTGCGGATTTCTGTTTGCTCGATTTACATGCCGGCTGGAAATGTCGTCTGAAGTGCCCAGATACGCCGAGTCAGAAGCGATACGGGCACCCGGCGCAGCCGATCGTCTTCGCACTCGATTGCCATACAATCCGGCAGGCTCCGCGGCTCTCGGCGCCACATGAACGTTTGCGGAGAAAATGACCTGACGGGAACAGAACGGGCGGACAGCGCGACCAAGCGCAACCCGAAATTCAGGCAGGCGTCACTTGGCCCTAGCGGTTGAACAAGAAAGCGTTGCTGTTGATCAGCGCCCACAGCAAGTCTTGCGACCGGGAGGCGCGGCTTGGCCCCTTTTTGATGTAGGTCAGCGCTGAGTCATATTCCGTGGCGGTCGGCAGTCTGCTGAAGGTCGCCAAGTAGAGATCCTCAATCAACTGCCGGTCGGAATTGCCGGCCAGAATCGCTTCGGCGACACGCCCTTCCGGATCGGCGATGGCTTCGGCCAGGGTCGGGCCGTTCACCAGCTTCATCGCCTGGGGCAGGCTGACATTGCCGCGCCGCTCGCACTCACAGGCCGATTCGCGTTGCGGGCGCCCGAACATATCCAGGAATCCGCCCTTGCCAACGAACGGATCCGGCAGTTCTTGAGCCGTGAAGTCGTGCGGGACTCCTTCGAACTCAGGCTTTGACCCGGTCGCGGCCGTCACCGCGTCAAGCAGAGTCTCCGCTGGCAGACGCCGGGGGATAAAGTGTGAAAAGTTCGTCTCGTCCGCCGCGTTCCATTTGTTGGTGTCGATGCTCGCCTGATACGTGCGTGAATTGACGATGGTGCGGATCACGTGCTGTAAATCATACCCGTGGTCGACGAAGTCCTTGGCCATGGCGGCCAGCAGCGCTTCATTCACCGGGGGATTCGAGGCGCGAATGTCGTCGACGGGCTCGATGATGCCGCGCCCAAGAAAGTAGCTCCACAAGCGGTTGACAATCGCTCGCGCAAAGAAGGGGTTCTCGTCGGAGGTCAGCCATTGGGCCAGCGCCTCGCGGCGGTCGCTGTCGGCGGGAATCGGTGGAGCTCCGGCGCTGGCAATCAAGTATTCAGGCTCAATGTAGCGTCCCGACTTCGGGTGCTTGATCAAATCATCTTCCCGCTTGAGGTAAACGATCTGCTCGTCGCTTTCGAATCCCGGCTTGACGCCGACGGCGGCGAAGAAAGAGGCAAGCTGGTAGTACTGATTCTGTGTCCATCGCTCGAAGGGATGGTCGTGACACTGAGCGCAAGCCATCCGAACACCCAGGAAAATCTGGGCCGTATTTTCCATGGCCGTTTTCGGGTTGTCGTTGACCCGGTAAAAGTTAGCGGCCGGATTCTGGTGAGTGCTGCCGCTGGATGTGATCAACTCGCGCACCAACTCGTCGTAGGGGCGGTTGCCGAAGACCGCATCGCGGATCCATTGGCGGAAGGCCCAAGTGCCCTTCTCGCCCAGATACTTGCGGTTGCTCTGGAGCAAGTCACCCCACTTCAGCGCCCAGTGATCAACAAACTGCTTGCGCTTCATCAGATCGTCGATGAGGCGGCTGCGTTTGAGTCGTGATTTCTCCGGATCTTCCAGGAAAGCCCGAGCTTGCCGGGGCGTCGGTGGTATGCCGTCCAAATCCAAATACGCGCGCCTCAAAAACGTGGCGTCATCGGAAATGGGCGCGGGCTGGATTTTGAGCCTCCGTAGCTTTGCGTCGATGTGCTCATCGATGTAGTTGTGCTTCGGAGGATTACTCCAGGTGAATCCCTCTTCGGGATTGAGCACGGTCATCGGCAGCGTCACGAACTTGCCTTCGTAACGAACCTGAAGCGCGGCCTCGCCGATCCGCTCTCCAACGACGGACTGCGCGCCTTCCATCCTCATGGGCCCGGGCGCGACGGCCGTCATGATGTGCTCCCCGCCGGGGGCCACCGTGGCGATGGTCTCGGTGTTGCTCTTGATGGACGCTTCTTTGCTCACGTCGCGGACTGAACCGTCGCCATAGTGCGCCAAGACAAGGATTTGCTGTTTCATGCCCGTACGAGCCATGAAGATCTCTTTGGGGTAGACCTCGAGCTTCTCCACCGCGTCTTTCGTGTTGTCGCCGAAGGCCGTTCCTTCCGAGATCCAGCGCAGAATCGTTTCCTTGTACTCGGGCTGGGTCAGAACCAGACCGCCCTGGTGAGGCACGCCCTGGGTTGGCTTGGAGATCAGAAGGCTTGCGGCTGGGGCCGCCCGATTTACGCGGCGTCCCGAGATTTCATATAGCAGGGCTTGGTAGTCGGATTCCGGGTCATAGCCTCGCAACGAAAGCTTGAACCCGTTCTTACCTTCGGCGGCGCCATGGCAGGATCCGGACGTGCAGCTGAGCTTGTTCAGAATCGGCATCACATCGCGCTTGAAGTTCACCGGCCGCGAAGCGCCGAGGTCAGCCACCGTCACGCTCAGCTCGGCGGAGTGACCGGCGGCGCTCACTTTCACTTTCGTTTCGCCCGACGCGACGGGATAGATCAGGCCGTCGTCCCCCAACTTGACGGTGTTTCCTTGCGGCTCGAGAGACGCTTCGTGCGTGAGGTCAATCTTGAAGCCGTCCGTGTCAACGCCAGTGACCAAAACGCGCCGGCCTGTGTCCGGCTCGCTGAACACAAGGGAGGAAGGTTCAAGAATGATCTTTGTGACTTGGGCTTTCGTGTCAGCCGCCCTGCCCGCGGCAGCCACCGTCAAGACCAAGACGATGAGTAAAGTTATCGATAGAGAGGTCTTCCTATAGCTCTTCCACATACAATCCCCAGTCTAATCAAACACCAATATTCTATCAGGTTTAGCAGTCACTTTTCGGAATTTGGTTGCGGCAAATTCAGAGCCCGGAACGCAAGCGACGGGTCCGCCGCCGACCGCTAGCTCTCGGGAAGCATTCCGCAAACCCCGGACAGGGCGTAGGAGAAAACCGGCCCGTTCGTCTCCGCGTGGCGTCACGGGCGCCAATCGCCGCTCAGCCGTTCCCGAAGAACCAGCCCCCGAACTGCTACCTTTGAACACGATGCGATCCAAATTCCCCGGTTTCCCGCCCGAGGCGCGCAAGTTCCTGGGTGATCTCAAGCGCAACAACACCCGCGAGTGGTTCACGCCCCGCAAGCCAATCTACGAAGACAAGGTCAAGGGGCCGATGAGCGAGCTTGTTCTCTCGCTTGGAGAGGCCCTGCGGGAGTTCGCGCGCGAATTGAACTCCGACCCCAAGAAAGCGATTTACCGCATCTATCGCGACGTGCGTTTCAGCAACGATAAGAGCCCCTACAAGACTTGGATCGCCGCCGTGTTCAGCCCCCGCGGACTCCCGAAACACGCCGGCGCGGGGGCCTACTTTCACATCTCGCCCGGCGAGATTCTGGTCGGCGGCGGGGTCTACGCGCCGGGCCCGGGTGAGTTGCTGGCCATTCGGAATCACATCGCGAGCCACGCCGACGTGCTTCGAGCGCTGTTGAAGGAGCGCGCCTTCCGGCGGTGCTTTGGAGAAATGACGGGCGAGACGCTGAAGAGAGTTCCGAAGGGTTTCGCGAAGGACCATCCGGCGGCGGATCTGCTGGGCCATAAGCAATTTCTTGCGATGAATCAGTTGCCGCCTGAGATCACCGAAACCCCCAAGCTTTCGACGGAGCTGCTGAAGTCCTTCCGGGCGATGATGCCGTTCCTGCGATTCCTTAACTCGCCGTTGAAGCCATCCAAGGGTTTGTGAGGCCAGCGCGAATTCAGAGCCCCAAACGCGAGTGAGGGGTCCACCGCTGTCCGCTAATACGCGGGAAGCTTTCCGCAAGCGCCGGTTGACAATCACGCTCCGCCTGAGTGGTCGTCAGCGGCCCTTCATCCAGCCGTCCATGATCGCCGAGATCTGCCGCCCAAGGGAGGCCGATTCGGCTCGCACCACATCGAGAACGGCGGCTACCTTCCAGCCGACGCCTGGATCGTTATAGACGTAGATGACCGTTCCCGCCAGCAGGGCGAGCAAGATCATCACCCAATATTTGATCCACATGCACCGCCTTCGGAAGCCCCTCGCAAATCCCCTGACGCTTCGGTCACATGGGGGGCTCCTCTTCCTCCTTATCGGCGGGAATGCTGGAATACACGTGTATTTCCCCTGACCACGGGCGCGAGGCGGCGCGCCCTTACTCGTGCTCTTGGCGCGAAAGCGCATCGAGTTCATCGTCGGCGCGTTCGAGCATTTTGTCCGCGGTGTGAAGGGATATCAAACCCTCGCTGAGCGCGCGCTGCACGGCTGCTTTTTCGGCATGGAGCAGGTGAGCGCGGGCTTCTTGTAGCTCTTGATCGGCACGCTCGGGAAGCGCGGAGTACAAAGTGACCATCCGGGCATGGACTTGCTCCAGTTTGCTGTCCAGCTCACTCCGAAGCTTTTGAAACGTAGCGGGAGAAATCGAATCAGCGCGCTGCATGCGGTCCAGCTCTTGCAGCTCGGATGTGATCGCCATCCGTCGAACCTTGATCTTGTCGTAGTCATCCTCTTGGCCCATCTCGATGCCGAGCCGTCTCATCAGCGGCGCCACGGTTAGACCTTGGAGCACGATCGAAAACGCCACCACCCCGAACGTCATGGCCAGAATCTGACCGCGCTGCGGGAAATCCAGGGGCAGGGTGAGGACAAGAGCCAGCGATACGCTGCCGTGAATCCCTCCCCACACAAGAACATGCCGCCAAACAAGCGAGATCGGCTTCGAAAAGACGTTGCTCAGCGGAGTGATCGCGTAGACCGTGACAATGCGCCCCAGCAGGACCACGCCGATGGCCAGCGCAATCGCCTGCCAGTGGCCGATCAAGTCGAGGATGTGCACCTCGATGCCAATCATCAAGAACACCAGGGAGTTGATGACAAAAGCCCAATACTCCCAGAAAGACCACAGGGCGACACGAGTTCGCGAGCTCATGCCGGTTTCGGCTCCGAAGTTGCCGATCATCAGCGCGGCGCCAACGGTCGCGATCACTCCCGAGACGTGAAGCTGTTCGGCTAACAAGAACGACCCGTAAGCGAGGATCGTGGTCAGCATGATCTCAACGCGGGCGTCGTCGATGCGCTCGGTGGCGCGGCTGACCAGATAGCCGAGTCCGATGCCCAGCGCGCCTCCTCCGAGCGCCACGACGAGAAACCTTCCGATTCCCTGGACAACATCAAAGTCTCCGCTAGCAACGCCGGCCAGCAAGATCTGGAATAAAACCACGGCCGTCCCATCGTTAAAAAGACTTTCGCCTTCCACCAGGACGTTGAGCCGTTTGGGAGCGCCCAGCTCTTTAAACAGGGCGAGCACGGAGATGGGATCGGTGGCCGCGATCAGGACGCCGAAAACAAGAGCGGCAATCAAGGGCAACCCCAGCGCCCAGTGAACAGCGAACCCCGTGACAAGGGTCGCAACGATGACGCCCGGAATCGCCAACAGCAGAATCGGGGTGATGTTGTTCCTCAGGTGCCGGATGTGGAGGTTGATTCCGGCCTCGAACAGCAGACCAGGCAGAAAGACCATGAAGATGATGTCGGGGGTCAGCAACCGCTCATCCGATTCCCGGATGTGCTCGACGATAGGCAGATGGAACAGATCGATTAGCACTCCTCCGAAAACCAGGGCCACCGTGTAGGGGACCTTGAATCGGAAGGTGACAAAGGCGATCAGAGATGCCGCGATCAGCAGCAGAAGCAGGAATTCGATAATCGTGTGGGTGTCCATGGCTGGGGTAATCCTAGGCTACGTGGCAACTTACTAAATTCTACTCGGGAATCGGCAAGCGCGGAGACCGTCCGGTCCCCCTGGGGAACCCACGACCGCTTCGCAAGCGCGAGGCGACGACCTAAAAAAACAGGGCTATGGAAATGCCGGGCCGGACGGAAAGCGTGGAAAACCTCGGCGAACAGCGAACAGGGTTCGCCTCGCAACGAGAGGTTTCCCACCCTTCCCACCGTCCCTTGGAAATCGCTAAAGCGATTCCCTCATTCCCACGGCCCCGACGACGATTCTCACTTACAAATTTGCAAACAACAAACCAAGGGGAAATTCCTACTGGGCCTTGACACTGGACGTCAATGGCGTCGTACGTGGCGCTCATGGTGTATTGATCTTAGCTGTTAGCTGACCCAGGACTCCCGTCCGGGGCTCCGTAACCCTCAGCTCCATCGAGCCTTTGGCCAGGATTAGTTTCGCCGCCCACCTTGGAGCGCCTGTCGACACCGGATGTAGACATACCCGGCTGGGTTCGCCAGAACAAGCCGCGTGCGGAGTCGGCGGGATTTTCTAGCTGTATTAGACTAGGGAAACTGGGACAGCAAAGAGAGATGCCCCGCGAGCCAACAGTGGCTCCGCTTTGCTTTCCTTGTCGGGAGGGCCACAATAGAAACTCCGGATGAGAGTTCCATTCTTCACCACCGTTTTTGCGTTCTCCGTGTTGAGTCTGCTCGCCGCTGATGGAGAGGACTCGTTCCAGACCCGCTGCGTCCTTTGCCACGGCGGCGATGGGGGCGGCACGGATCGAGCTCGGTCGATCTTGCCGACGATCCACTCGAGAAGGCCCGGCCAGCTCGCGACGATCATCACGAAAGGAGTTCCCTCAAAAGGAATGCCGGCGTTCGAGATGCCCGCCGAAGAGCTCAGCCTCCTCGTGGTGCACCTCAAGAAGCTTGCGGCAAACGTGTCCGCCGCGGCTCGTGACCCTCGAGCGCCTCAGCCAAGGGAGGGATCTCTGCCGCTGGTTGACGGCGGCTCGCTCGGCGGCGTCATTCTTAACGAGAGCGGCTTTGACGCGCAGGTCCGTACGGCTGACGGAAAGATTCACCTCCTTCGGCGCGTTCTCCGGAGCGAAGCAGACGCGTATCGCGAGCCGACCCTCGAGCCCTACGCCGACTGGTCGTCCTATAACGGCAGCGACACCGCGAATCGCCATAGCGCACTCGATCAAATCCACCGCGAGAATGTCGGCAAGCTGGCCGCCCGGTGGTTCTATCCGATTCAAGAGATGCGCATGATCGAGGGCACGCCCGTCGTGATCGCCGGCGTCATGTACGTCACGGCGGTGAATCAGGTGTATGCCCTCGACGCGGCTACGGGCCGTGAGATCTGGCGCTACTCGCAGCCCCGCACCGAAGGCCTGGTGGGAGATCCGGCAATAGGGTTGAACCGCGGCGTAGCGATTCGCGGAGGCCTTCTCTTCACCGTCACCGACCACGCCCACGTCATCGCCCTCAATCGCTTTACCGGGGAACTAGTGTGGGATAGCGAAATGGCCGACTACCGCGATCATTACGGCGCCATCGCAGCGCCGTTGGTCGTCGACGATCTCGTGATCGCCGGCATCAGCGCCGGAGACACCGGGCTGCGCGGATTCTTGGACGCCTATGACGCCGCCACGGGGGAGCGTGCTTGGCGCTTCTGGACGATCCCCGAACCAGGCGGGCCAGGGTCGGAGACGTGGGGCGACCCGGAAGTTCTCCGTCGAGGCTGTGGGGCGACTTGGCTGACCGGCAGCTACGACCCCGAGTTGGATCTTCTCTATTGGGCGACGGGGAACCCTTGTCCGGACCTGAATGGCGACCTGCGCCCAGGCGACAACCTTTACACGAACTCGGTCTTGGCGTTGAAGCCGAAGACCGGGGAGTTGGAATGGTATTTCCAATTCACGCCGCACGACACCCATGACTGGGACGCGCAAGAGCCGCTGTTGCTGATCGACGAAGAGTTCGGGGGCCGCCCGCGCAAGTTGCTCCTGCAGGGCAATCGCAACGGTTTCTTTTACGTGCTGGATCGTGCCACGGGCGAGTTCCTTCTCGGCGAACCCTTTGTGCACCAAACCTGGGCCGAAGGCATCGACGAAAACGGCAGGCCTATCGTGCTTCCCGGCTCCGACCCGACCGAAGAGGGGTCGGACACTTGCCCCGCCATTCGCGGCGCTACCAATTGGTGGGCCACGAGCTACCATCCGGGGACGAAGCTTTTCTATCTTTTGGCCCACGAATCCTGCATGACCTACACCAAGGACGACAGCGTCTGGCGGCGCGGCCGTAGTTGGTTGGGAGGGACGATTCGGTTAGCCGACGGATCTCCCAATCAGAAGTTTATTCGGGCTTTAGACATCCAAACCGGGCGCAGGGTGTGGGAGTACGCGCAGACCGGCAAGGCGGAAACCTATTCGGGTGTTCTCTCCACCGACGGCGACGTCGTGTTTTTCGGGGAGGACAGCGGAGCCTTCGCGGCCCTTGACGCACGGAGCGGCAAACCGCTTTGGCATTTGCAGGTGAATCAAGATTGGAAGGCTTCGCCGATGACCTACATGGTGGGCGGCAGACAGTACGTCGCGATCGCGTCAGGTCTGGGTTTCTGGGCCTTCGCACTCCCCGATTCAGAAATCGGTGCAAGACAGCATGGACAAGATCAATAAACGCGAATTCATAAAGACCACAGCCATGCTCGGAGCGGCAGCCGTTGTTCCAGCGGCCGCGGCCGAGGACGCGCCTGCTCCGGCGACCATCCCGCCCGCGACGGACCTGGTTGACGAGCATTTCGCATCCACCTCAGGCCGGCATTTCGGATCTCAAGTCATTCATCACGGCGAGCAGGACGGCTACCAGGTCACACCTATCAGCCAGGACAAGGCCGCCCCAGGCTACCAGCGGCCGGGCAACCTCAACAACCCGACAGTTGCAGCGCTGTTACGCAAAGTAATGGAAATGGAAGGCACCGAAGCGGCGGTTGGAGGGCCCTGCGGCATGGGCATCATTTCGCAGACCTATATGGCGTTGCTCACGCCGGGCGATCGCGTGGTGGCTCACCGCTGCAACTACGACTGGGTGATGACCCTGTTCCGCGATTACTTGCCGGGTTGGGGCATCGAGATTGAGTTTGTGGATCTGACCGGCCCCGAGAACCTGATGAAATCCCTGAAAGCCAAGCCCGCTAAGTTCGTCCATTGGGAACCCTACGTGAACCCAACGATGGAGGTGTTGGACACGCCCTCCTTGATCAAGATAGCCAAGGAGGCTGGGGCTATGGTGATCGTGGACAACACCTGGTTGACGCCCTACCTATTGCAGCCATTTCGCCTTGACGCCGACCTGGTGATTCACAGCGTAACGAAGTACATGGGCGGCCACGGCAATGCCATGGGCGGCGTGGTCTCCGGCCGGAAGGCCCTCGTGAGGAAGATCGAAGGGGCGCAAAACTGGTTTGGTGGCTTGTTGAGGCCCATGGACGCCTTTCTCGTTACGCAGGGTGTGAAGACGCTTCCCTTGCGGATGCGCCAGCACTGCCGTTCCGCCCAGATGGTTGCTGAGTTTCTCCAGTCGCATCCGGCGGTTGCCCAGGTGCGCTATGGAGGCTTGCCTGCGTGGAACCGGCATGCGGAATCGGGTTCTCTGAAGGGGTTCGGCGGTATGCTGGGCGTCGAATGGAAGAAGGATGTCGTCCACCGAGACTTGGGCAAGCACGTCAAGTTGATCCTCAATGCCACCAGTCTGGGCGACCCGGTCACAAGGATCACGCCGCGCAAAGAGGAAAAGCCCCGCGGTATTCCCCCGCGTTTCACGCGCGTGTCGATCGGCCTGGAAGAGCCGGAAGATTTGATTGCCGACTTCAAACAAGCGATCGCGCGATGTGGTTAGGAATTGGTATAGACGATGAAAACAGAACGTGATCGCCGTGACTTCATCAAAGTCTACTCCGCGGGCACGCTCAGTGCGCTGACGTGTGGGCTATCCCATACGCTCACCGCTGCAACTGCCGAACCTCCGTCCGCGAAGCCGTCCTATGATTGCATTGTGTTAGGGCTGGGAGCGATGGGGTCGTCCTGTCTCTATCAGCTGGCCAAACGCGGTGCAAGCGTACTCGGACTCGAACAATACGACATCGCTCACGCCCTGGGCAGCAGCGGCGGCATCTCGCGACAGACGAAAGTGATGCCCTACCTGGGTGGCCCGTACGAGCCGCTTATTCGCCGTGCGAATAAGAATTGGCAGTCCCTGGAAAAGGACAGCGGCCAAAAGGTGTTTCACCCATGTGGCTATTTGAGATTAGGCGTGAATCAACGGCTCCCAAAAGGCGATCGGAAGAAGATCGAACTGCTTGACGAATCCACGCTTGGTGATCGCTTCCCGCAGTTTAAAGGTCTCCCGCGCGGCACGAATGGTCTGTTCGACCATCAGGGAGGCTTGCTGCGCAGCGAACTTGCCATCGCTAGTCACTGCCACGTCGCGTTGCGGCATGGCGCACACATTCGTGCCCAGGAGCCCGTAACAGGCTGGACCACGGACGCCGATGGCGTCACGGTCACTACGTCGCGTGGCCGCTATAGGACAAAGCACCTGGTCATTGCGGCCGGGGCATGGAATGCAAAACTCGTCCCGAAGCTCCGCGGCAAGCTTCAGGTCACGCGGCTGTCACTGGGCTGGTTCGCGCCGAAGATGCCGGAGTCATTCTCTGTCGCAAGTTTTCCCATCTGGGAACACGGTATGTTCTACGGTTTTCCAGTGCTGCCGGACTTTCCCGGCTTCAAGGTGGCAAAGCACTGGCGTGGCGATCCGACCGATCCTGACAAAGTCGACCGTGTCCCGAATGCGGCGGACGAGAAGCCCGTGCGAGACTATCTCGGCAGTCACCTCCCCTCTGCCAACGGTTCGATTCTCGCCTTCAAGATTTGTATGTATACGCATGGAGGTCCGTGGCTCGACTTTGTTCCTGGCGAAATACACGTTTCTTTCATCGCGGCCTGCAACGGTGGAGGATTCAAGTTTTCAAGCGCTTACGGCGAAGCGCTCGCGGACCTTGCCACTCAAGGCCGAACCGCCATACCCGTCGGATTCATGGCGCTGCAGTGAGGACTGTTACGACACAGCGTCGTGCCGCATTCAACTCCGAGACCCGGACCTGGCCCGCATTGTTCTGAACGGCCAACTCGGCGAGAACCGGCACGATGTTCCTCGACGTCGGAGAATTGAATGAGATGAGAAAACTAGCACATGCCAAGAGGTCAATGCTCAGCGTTCTTTCGGTGGTCGTCACGTGTTTGGGGCTCGCGTGGATATCTGCTCGGGGAGAAGCTGCCGACACCGCTACCCGTGACGACTCGACGTATACCCAGATGCCCTCTACCGAGGAGATCTTCGCCTGGATCATCGATTTGTGGCGCATCGGCGATCAAGGGAAATACGGTTATCGAATGCCAGGGAGCGCCGCCGACCACCAGGCTGCGAGCTACATGCAGGACAAGTTCAGGGAATTTGGACTGCAGGATGTGCACCGAGAGCTGGTGCCAATCCCGGCTTCGTTTCCGGAGGAATGGAGCTTGCGAGTCCACGTGAATGGCCAGACCAAAGAGATCCCGTGCTGGTTTGTGCGCTACGCTGCCTTCACCCCGCCCGAAGGCGTCACAGCCGAGATGGTCTACGTGGGGCAGGGATCAGAGGAGGAGTTTCAGACCAGGAACGAGACTACCCCGGTGGCCGGCAAGATCGTCGTTGTCGATCTGATCTCCAAGGGTTTGAGCTATGCGTTCTGGTCTCAGGACGCTCTGTTCACGTACGACCCCAACAACACGTTGCCGGGGGACATGTTCACGGAGAACTTCCCCGTGTTCAACATTCGCCAGTCAATTGACCTGGCTCGCCGCTATGGGGCGGTGGGCTTCATCGGCATCCTGACCTTCAGCGCGAAAAACAACAGCCAGTACTACCACGGCGACAAGGTCGGAAACGTAGTCATTTCCGCCGTGACTGTCAGCCCTTCCTCAGGCGACGTTCTGAAAAAACTGATGGCGGCCGGACCAGTGAAGGCCACCCTTTCGCTGACAGAGCAGGAGGAACCCTACCGGCACGAGAGGGCCGGGGCGCGATCCTTTGGGAAGTGGGGTGCCACGTACAACGTCTATGGGTCTCTCCCGGGTACAACCAACGAAGTCATTGCCGTGATGACTCACCACGACGGCGGGGCGACGAACGAGGCTTCCGGGGTATCGGTCGTGATGGCTTTGGCCAAGTACTTCGCCCAGTTTCCCCAGCAGTCACGGCAGAAGACCCTACTGTTCCTAGCCGCCGGAAGCCACTTCGGCCTGCGGCCCCCGATTCTGGATCAAGCCCGCGGGCTGGCTTCCGTCACCGACAAGCTTGCATGTCTGATCAACATCGAGATGATCGGGAAGCAATATAAGATCGTCGACGGGGAGTACGTCGAGACGGGACTGGCGGCACCCACGTTCTACGGTGTCAGCGATGGAAACCCGCGCTTGGTTTCCTTCGTCCGCGATGCCATCACGAAGCACAAGCTGGACCGTTCCACGATTTCGAGGCGCTTCGTCGGAGAGGGAGGCCCGCTGAACAGGGCTGGCCTCACGGTGATCGAACACCTTTCCATGCACGCTCGCGAGTTCACGAAGGACGACACACCCGAGACCGTCATGAAAGAAGCGCTTCGACCCACAGCCAACGCCTTTGTGGACATCATTCGCCAGATTGACCCTATTCCTGCGAGTGATTTTAGTGCAGAAACCTCTGATGCCGTAAGGCGTTGAGCACACTGATTATGAGTTTGTCGCTGGCGGGAAGGTTTAGTGCAGAAACCTCTGATGCCGTAAGGCGTTGAGCTAGCAAAATGGTCTCGCCTTCCGACAGGAAGCCGCCCGAGCTGACGACAGTGGTCGATGACCTCCCTGATGACACCCGCGAGTTGCTGGAGTGGAGCAGATAAGGATCTGCGTTTCATTCAGGTTCAACAAGACAAAGCGGACTACATCGTAGGTGTGACGAATAGCGGATCAGGTGCAGCGAGGGGCTGGATTACACGATCGTCGCTGCCTACTGCCTGGGTTTCCTGGGTCTGGCTATCTCTTAGAATTCGGAAAAGGATAGATCCCCACGATAACTGTCGTGAAGTCGCCTTCAGAGACCTGGACCGAGCCTGCTCGGATAGCTCGACGGAAGGCTTGGCAGTGTCGAGAACTGGCGCGGTGGCCCGTCGGGACGCTGGCTTGGCTGTATCCGGGGCAAGCTCGAGAACCATCAACCTGGAGAAGAAGGGAGGGGCCACGGGAAACTCCTTCCATTATGGAGCCCATCGCGATGTGAGTGGCGGAAATCGGGGGTTCAAATCCCTCCGCCCCGACCAATGCCTTGACGATGCCGTCCGCGAAGCAAATGCGAAACAGCCGGAATTCAGGCGATAATCTCTTTGATTACGCGGCCCCCTGTGTCGGTGAGCATCTTGAAACGCCCCGCGTCCAGGAAGGTCAGTTGGTTTTGGTCGAGACCCATCAGGTGCAAGATGGTGGCGTGCAAATCCCGCACGGGAACCTCCTCGCCCGCCGCGCGCACGGAGAACTCGTCGGTCTCCCCAAAGGTAGCGCCGCCACGCACGTCACCTCCCGCCATCCAAGCGACCATGCCGTACTGGTTGTGGTCGCGTCCAGGAGTTTCCGTGACGAGGTTGTTATCGAAAGGAGTGCGTCCCATTTCCGAAGCCCAGACCACCAGCGTCTCGTCGAGCAGGCCGCGGGATTTTAGGTCTTTTAGAAGGGCCCCAACGGGCTTGTCTACCTCGCGGCAATGTTTTGGAAGACGACCCTCGATGTTGCCATGGTCGTCCCAGCGGTCAGGACCCGCGCCGTGCAGCACTTTCACGAACCGCACGCCACGCTCCACCATTCGCCGCGCCAGCAGGCACTGCCGTCCAAACTGTGCCGTATCCGGATCGTCCAGCCCATAGAGTTTCCGCGTGACCTCCGTCTCCCGGGAAAGATCGACCAACTCGGGAGCTTCCGTTTGCATTCGGAAAGCCAACTCGTACGAAGCAATGCGAGCCTCCAACTCGCCGGTCGCCGACCTCTCGCCGGCGTGCTGCTCATTGAACCAGCGCAGCAAATCGAGTTCCGAGCGCTGTTGGGCTTTCCCAATTCCCGGTCGCGGGTTCAGATCGACGATGGGTGTTTTACCCGGGCGAAACACGGTCCCTTGAAAAGCGGCAGGTAGATAACCATTACTCCAGACACCTGCTCCACCGATGGGTGCACCTCGCCGGTCACCCAGCACGATAAAACCCGGGAGATCCTGGTTCTCGCTGCCCAGCCCGTAAGTAACCCAAGCGCCGATCGAGGCACTGCCGGGAAACTGGCTGCCCGTCAACGTGTGATAGACCGCCGGACCGTGGTTGTTGTTGTCGACCTTGATGCCGTGGACAAACGCCAGATCATCCACGCAGTCCGCCAAATTCGGCAGCAAATCACTCACCCAGCGGTCCGACTCGCCGTGCTGCTTGAATTTCCAATACGAAGGAATGACACGATTCGGAGCCGCCGCGAAGGTGGCGATTTCTCCAACCGTGTCTTTCGGCGCTGGGATTTGCTGGCCGGCATATTTTTCCAAAGCGGGTTTGTACTCGAACGTATCCATCTGGCTGACGCCGCCTTCCATGAACAGGAAGATGCAGCTTTTCGCCTTGGCGGGCAGATGTTGGCTACGGAGGGCTAATGGCTGCGCCGATTTTGCCGTCGCGGCCCGTGCGCCATCCGCGGCGAGCAGGTCCAGCAGCGCCAACCCTCCCAGTCCCAAGTAGGACTGCGACAGGAAGTCTCGTCGGGAGAAAACGCCGAATTGTCCTTTGTTTGTCATAAACCCTCCCTATTCAACATAGAGGAATTCGTTCGAGGTCAACAGCACGCGGCAAATCGCCGCCAGCGAGCCGTCAAAGCGCGTGAACTGCTTGGTCTCCTCCGCCTTGGGAGGCCTGCTTAGAACAATCTCGAAAGCACGCGTGACTTGCTCACTTCGATCATCTCCCGCCTCATTTCCAATGCGTTTTGCCAGGTGTTCCGACTCTTCGTGCACAAGATAACCGTTCATCATATTCAGAGCCTGCAGGGGTGTTGTGGTGAAACTCCGCCGTGGCACCGACTCACTGAACGGCTTGGCGTCGAAAGACGCCATCATCGGCAGCGGCAAAGATCGCCGCTGAAAAATGTAGACAGAACGCCTGCGGGCTTCCTCTTCCGTCTCGTTGGGTTCCCACATTAGGCCGCCCGTACGGCCATAGCGGGCGAAGTCCGCCAGGTCGTCGGGCAGAGGTGGAAAGACGCTGGGACCGCGCATCGCCGGATTCAACCGTCCGCTCACAAAAAGGATGCTGTCGCGAATCGCCTCGGCCTCCAGCCGCCGGCGGTTGAATCGCCACAGCAGCTTGTTGTCCGGATCCACGCTGTTACCGTTGTGAGCGGGATTCTCTGACGATTGCCGGTACGTGCTGGAAAACAGTATGCGCCGGTGGATGGCCTTGACGCTCCAATCGCGCTCGACAAACTCCACGGCCAGACGGTCCAGCAACTCCGGGTGGGAAGGCCGCTGCCCGTTCTTGCCGAAATTGCTTGTTGTCCGCACGATTCCACGCCCAAAATGGTATTGCCACACGCGGTTGACCATCACGCGGGCGGTTAACGGATTCTCCGGGCTGGCGATCCATTTCGCCAAAGTCATGCGCAGGCCTCGGGTGGGAAACTGCCGGTAGCGGTCCGTCTCGATTTCAGCCGCTTCGAACCCTCCTGTGATCGCACTGGGGAAACCAGGCTCGACCGGTTCGGCGGGCTGGCGGTAGTCACCCCGCGTCAGAACATGTGTTTTCGGCAGCGCTGGGCCGCTCGGCGGTCCGGGAACGTTTCCCACGCCCAATACTTCCGGTTTCCAGCGTCCCAGCCGGCGGCGGAAAACGTTGAGTTTGCCGGAAAGCGTGGCATGATGGGACTTTTCTTCTTCGCTGAAAAAGGATTCCGCCGAGTATTTCGCTCGGGCCTCTCGGCGAACGTCTTCCACCTTCAGCGCCTCAAAACGGGCCATCGGGTTCGCCTGATCCCTGGCGTAGGCTGCCTTCAATTTTGAGAGGAGATTCTCCTCGTATGCTTCCAAAACCTTCTTCTCCGGCGGGTCGCCCGTTCTGTCGGCCGCCGCCAGTAAGTCCATGTGTTGAGCCTGCTCTCCCGGCGTAAAAATAGTTTGGCTTTCGCGCTTGATTTCGAGCCGCAGGTCCTTGTTCGTTAGCTCTTTCCCTTTGGCCCGCTCGGCCATGAGAGTCTTCATTTTTTGAAGTAGTTGTTCTTCCAGCTCGTCGAGCTCACGTTTTTCCGGGCCGTCTTTCAGCCGCTCCTCGTATTCCTTGATCTTCTGCCCGGCTTTGGCGGCGAACGCCTTGTCTTTGTAAGGAACGCTTGGCTTTTTGACGCCTCCGCGGCGGTGGTCCACCTGGATGGCGTTGAAAAAGGCCTGCAAGCGGTAGAAGTCTTTCTGCGGGATCGGGTCGTATTTATGGTCATGGCAGCGGGCGCAGCCCATCGTCAAACCCAAAAAGATCGAGCCCGTCGCCGTCGTCACCTCGGCGAGGTAGTTCTGCCGCACGTCGTCGGCCACGAGATTCGAGCGATCCCACGGCGCCAGGCGAAGAAACCCGGTCGGAATGTAGCCCTGCGGGTCCGGAACATAGTTGCCCTTTAACTGGCTGTGCTCATCCCCCCCGGCGAGTTGCAGGAGCACGAAGCGGTCGTAAGGCATGTCATCGTTGAATGCCTGAATCACCCAGTCGCGATAGCGCCAGGCGTTGCCGATGGCACCGTCCCCTTCCAGTCCGCTGGTTTCCCCGTAGCGCACCACGTCAAGCCAGTGACGCCCCCAGCGCTCGCCGTAGCGAGGGTCTTCCAGCAGCCGGTTCACAAGCGTTTCATAGGCAGCGGGAGACTCGTCTTCGAGGAAGGCATTCAGCTCTTCAGGGCCAGGAGGCATCCCAACCAGGTCGAGGTAAACCCGGCGCGCCAGAGTGCGCTTCGGAGCGGGCGGAGCCGGTGATAAGTCTTCTTTTTCCAGTTTGCTCAGGACGAACGCGTCAATCCCATTGCGCACCCAGGCTTTGTTCTTGACCGCGGGCAGTGCATGCTTTACGGGCTTCTCGAAAGGCCAGCGCCATTCCCCGGCATCGACTCCCGTCACATCTTCCGCCTTCAGGTTGCTGACCCACTCCTCAACTCGATTGATTTCGCTGGGAGAAAGAGACTTGCCCAACGGCATTTGAGGGGTCAATTCGCCCTTCAGGACCTTCAACAGCGGGCTTTCTTCTGGATGCCCCGGCACAACCGCCCGTCCGAGTTTATTGCCGCCCTCAACGACCGACTCCAGGGTCGAAACCGAAAACCCGCTGGTCTTGGTCTTTTCCGAGTGACAAATCGCGCAGTTGGTCTCGAAGAGGGCTTTGATGTTTGACTGGAAGTCGACGCTGGAAGCAGCGCCAAAGGCCGGGACAAGACTCAGGCAAACAAGCAGCGTCAGGAGGAGAAGCAGGCTAAATGAAGAACGGCAGCTCATTGAAATCACGCGGCGATAATCCGTTTCGAACTCGACCATAGTCGCTCACTCAGTATTCTAGCCCATCCTGACGCTCGGTGCCGTTTTCGGAGAAAGATCCGAAGTCTCGGCCGGTTAACAGCCCCTGGGCGTAAGCCCTACTTCCGGCTCCTCGCGGTGCCCAAGGAAAACAATGCCCACGAAAAAAGGTGGGGCGCAGCAGGCTGCGCCCCAGCTCTTCGGCGAGTGAAACGTGGTTTTTTCTATCTCGCCTCGATAAGACTAGAAAATGATCTTCAGCGCCAACTGCGTCTGCCTCGGACGATTGGCCTGGCTGGTGATCGCGCCGAAGTTGCTTCGCGCCGGAGTCGTGCCCGGGAAAGAGAAGATCGGGTGGTTCGCCAGGTTGAACCACTCCGCCCGAAACTGCACCTGAAGCCGTTCAGTGATACTGAAGTTCTTGAAAATCGAAAAATCGAAGGCCTCGATGAAGTCAGTGCGCAAGCTGGGGTGCAGCCGGCCCATATTCCCGAATGTGTATTGCTCGGGAGTGGTAATCGTACTTGTGTCAAACCATTGATCGATGGTTGGGTTGTCGAGTTGGGCATTCTGGCCGTTAGTGTCCGGCCACTGGCGTCCGCCGAATGAATGGCTCGTGTTGCCCGGCGCGTGAAATTCCAGCGGGTTGCCGCTGTTCAGGGTGAAAATCCCGTTCATCTTCCACTGGCCCAGCACTCCGTTCATGAAGGAGCCCCAGCCGGTGCCGATCTTCTTGCCCCGCCCCAATGGGACCTCATAGTTGAAGTTGGCCACCAGGCGGCCCCTTTGATCGTAGGAGGAAACCGACTTTTCGCAGGCTCGGCAATGATAGTTGCGCCAAAGCGCACTGTCCCAAGCGTTGTCACCGCCGTCCGATATCAGCTTGGCGAAGGTGTAGGCAACCACGACACTGTCGCCGCTCGCGAAGCGTTTCGTCAGCTTGAACTGGAAAGAATGGTAGTTCGAGTTGCCCCAACTCGGCGCCTGAAAGCTCACGCCCGGATACTGTATGAACCGTGTCATCAACCGCCCTCGCTGGACCCGCGGGTTAGACATCACTCCGACAGGGACAGAGCCGAATAGGGGGTTGTCAACTAATTCAAGGATTCCCTGGTCGGGCGAGATCTGATCAGGGCGCAACTGGTTCATCTGCCAGCCATTCCTGATCGGAAGATGAACCCCCTTGTTGCCGGCGTAGGAAATCTCCACCGCCGTTTGCGAGCCCAGCTCCTGCGCGATCGTGAAGTTCCATTGCTGGTTGTAAGGCGTCGTCATCGTCTCATATGGTTGGGGGCTTCCCACGCTAAGCCCGTTACCCGCTAACAACCCGCCCGCGGCCCCTGGGGGCTGTATAACTCCATCCGGGAAGGGATTATTCAGCAAGTTGTGCGGGGTCACGTCGTCCAGGGAAGTCACCCACGGTGTGCTGGCCCGGTAAGGCGACGTTCCGTAGTTGTTGGCACCGTAGGGGGCCATGGCATAGAAAATGCCGAATCCCACCCGGATCACCGTCCGCTCCCGAATCTGGTAAGCTAGCCCGATCCGCGGCGCGAACTTCTTGTATTCAGGATCACGCAGGTTGCGGCTGCCCCCATCCCAGGTTGTGCCCGGGAACAGCCAGCCTCCCTTCAGATCCAAGCCGGTTTCGTCGCTCAAGGGGCTGCGCACATCCGGATCAAAGATAGCGAAGCGGTCGTAGCGCTCCGTGAGGCCCGTCTCGAAATCCCAGCGGAGGCCCAGGTTCAGCGTCAGCTTAGGGCTCACTTTCCAGTCGTCCTGCACATAAAAACCGAATGACTTGTTTGAGAGTCCCGGACGAGTTCCATTCGTCACGCGGCCGCCGCGGCCTGCTCCCAGCAGGAAAGAGGCATAGCCGAATCCGGCGTCGCTGCTAACTCTTCGCGGGTCCGGTCCCGCCGTCATGTTGCTGCCGAATTGAAACAGCAGTTGCCACGACGCCTGCATGTGATTGATCAGATTCGCCCGTATCTCGGTGCCCATCTTGAGGTTATGGCTGCCGACCACTTTCGACAATGTTCCCACAATGGTATGCGCCATATTGGCCGAGCGGAAGTTCCAGTGATGCCGCAGCCCGGGCGCGGTCATCTCCGTGATCGAGAACTCGGGAAACACGAGCAGGTCCGCGCCTACCTGTACTTCTGGCGGCAAGCCGATTTCCGTGGGCTCGAATCCCTGGAACCAGGAGCCGCGGTCGAGGATCGAGCGCGCGAAGCCGTATCTCAAGCTCAGCAGCGTAGTGGGGTTGAGTGTGACGCTGTAATCAACAACCGCATTGTTCATTGCCTCGTTGTTGGTGAAGCAGCCGCCGTCGGGGCAACCCGGTCCCGGCCAATACTCCGGCCGGGCGCTCACCACGTCGAAGACCGAATGACGCACGAACAGCCGCTGGTTTTGCGTAAAGTGGTGGTCGATCTTGAACGTATTGCGATTCGCATCGTTGGGAATCGCACCCTGGTGAACGAAGTTGTCCCGTCCGGTGAAGGCTCGCCCCGGCGAGTTGGGCCCGGGGCCGTAAAAACCTTGCGTGTTCAAAGCCACGGGGTCCATCACCGACATGGGAATCTTATTGTCGGCAAAGGGCTGCCGGAGAAACTCTCCGGCCCGCGTCGGATCCGGAGTCGTATTGAATGGATCGTGAATGACCCTCAGGTTGCCCGAGGAGTTCAGAGTTTGCGAAAAGTCTCCTGCCTTCTCCAGAGCCGTGGGCAGGGTGAAAGTGCGCACGCTCTGGCTCCGCTGGCGCCGCCCCTCAAACGCATTGAAGAAGAAGGTCTTGTTCTTGACGATCGGACCTCCGATGCTGCCGCCGAATTCATTGCGCTGGAACGTGCCCAGGTCCTGGCCCCTTCTATTCGCAAAGTAGTTGTTGGAGTCCATTTGGCTGTTGCGCAGAAAGTCGAACAAAGTGCCGTGATACTGGTTGGTGCCGGACTTGGTTGCGATGGAAATTATGCCGCCGCCGCTGCGCCCATAATCGGCCGAGTAGGAATTGGTCTGAATCCGGAACTCCTGAACGCCCTCAATGGTCGGCAGCGCGCTGTTGGCATTCATGTTGTTGGTGTTGGAGTTCATCGTTACCGGAACGCCGTCCATGTGAATGGAATTGCTCGAGTCGCGGCCTCCATTTACCGTGAAGATGCCGATCGAGTGGAAACCTTCCAGCGTGATGCCGAGCGCCGGCCTTCTTCCCATGACCCCAGGCGTCAGCGCGGCCAGTGAATAGACGTTGCGCCCGTTCAGCGGCAGGTCGATGATTTTCTTGTTTTCCACCACCTGGCTTAGCGTCGACGTCGTGGTGTCGAGCAACTGTACGCTCCCGGTCACGGTCACCGTTTCAGTGACCTCGCCGACATCGAGCGTGACATCCAGCGCGGCTCTCTGCTGCGTGGCAATCGGAAAAGGCTCGATGACATAACGCTGAAACCCGGTGAGTGTCACTTCGACACGATACACGCCGGGCGGCAGTGGCGTCACAACATAGAAACCGGTGTCGTTTGATTGAGTTCGAATAGTGGTGTTCCGTTCCAGATCCGTCACCACGATTGCGGCATTAGGAACGACCGCTCCCGACGGATCGGTCACCAGCCCCGCGATCGAGCCGGAGACGCCCTGCGCGTATGCCGCTATCGGGCACAGCATTAAAGACAAGCATAATACTGACCTCAACATCTTCATCGTTTTTCCTCCCTGATTCGATTTCAACGGCTCCCAACAGTGTCCAGGTAGACGCGTATTCAGAGCCGTTAAACTTTTTAGCACGCTAAGGAGGCTGTTGTCAAGGCCAAAGCAATGCAAATGCATCAGAAAAATGAAGTAGATGTATCATTGCCAACTTACCCGCCAATCAGCTGGAAGGAATGCAGGGTGAGAATCTGCCGCCGTGGACGCGGGGATGCGCGTGTCAGATAGCTTTGCGGCGGAGCGTTGGGACCCAGTAGAATAATGTCCCCTTGCGCGCTAAGCTCTTGAGCCCATTCGACTTGTTGAGCCGAGTGCTGTTTTAGCGGCGGCGAGGGAGCAGTCAAGGGCGGGCCCGTGGGGCTTGGCCTTGCGGACCCTTGACGGATCCCTCGGCGTCGCCATCATCAGCCTGCTAGGCGAAGGGGCCGATCCCGAACCTGATCCAGAGGGGACATTATCTATTGGGCGCGCAAGGGGACATTTTAGTTGGGCTACGCCAGTTGGACACGACGACCCCAGGCAGCCGTAAACCCATGAAAACAAACGTCAAAACAATGGCGGGCGTGGAGGGACTTGAACCCCCGACCTGCTGGTTCGAAGCCAGACTTTCTATCCGCTGAGCTACACGCCCGTAGCTTTATTGTACGGGGTTGCGACGCACTCGGTCTCTTGACCGTTCTCTTGACTGTTCAAAGTTCGTTGTTTTTTCGGGGGCTCCTGCCAGCGAATCCAGCGACATCACCGGCCAGGGCTTTCCCCGTGCTCAGTGCCTCCGCCACCGAATTGCCAGCGGCTGTCGCGAATCCGGCCGCGGCCGGCCGATAAGGAGGAAGAGCCGGTTCCATGCGAAGTCGATCCCGCCCACGAGACAACCCCGATCGGTGGCTCGTTTCCTACGCGGACTTCATTACTCTGTTGTTCGCGTTATTCGTCGTTCTGTTCGCGGCTTCAACCGTAGACAAGAAAAAATGCAGGCCTTTGCGGCGGGATTCGAGCAATACATGGCGCACTCCGGTGCTGGCGACGTATCGCAACTGCCGGGAAGCCGTCACTCCGAGCTCGAAATAAAGGAGGTTCATGCCTCGCTCGAGCAACTCGAAGCCGACCTTTGGCCTGAAATCGAAAACGGTAAGATCGAACTCTCAAAGGAGCCCCGGGGTCTGGTGATGAGTCTCCGCGAATCAGCGCTATTTCTACCCGGCGAGGCCCGCCTTCAGGGTCGATCCATACCCATCATGAGAAAAGTCGGGGCGGCACTGAGCCGCATTCCGGGGCGGATTCGTCTCGAGGGGCACACCGATGATACGCCGATCCATACACGTCTCTACCCGTCAAACTGGCAACTCTCGACGGCGAGAGCGATCGCAGTGCTGAAGTTTTTGATCGCCGAACGAAGCATGCCATCCGAGCGGCTATCCGCTGCCGGCTACGGAGAGTTTCGTCCCTTGGTCCCGAACGACAGCGCTCGGAACCGGGCCAAGAATCGCCGCGTGGACGTGGTCATTCTGAGGTAGGCCGCGTTCGCCGCGCAGGGCGCCTGGAGGCACGGAACAAGCCCCCAAGACGCGGGCATCGCGGGTGCGGCCGCGCGAGGGTGAACAGGGCTAGCGGAAGAGATCATCTTCCGAACGGCGAACCAACTGTGCCGCGGATGCCTCGCCGGCGCGGATCGAGAGTCCCTCGACGATCACGACGGGTCTGCCCGCATTCTTTGCCATCAGTAGCCCGGCGGCCGCTGCGATTTCATCGGCGACGGCCGGGCTTGTGGCGTGGAGCGGCCGTCCTTGACGGTCCGTTTGCCCTCGCAAGTCCTCCACGGGTTGAAACCCCGCCACGCCGATCGCGACGTTGACCAGCCCTAGTCTCCATGCCCTCCCAAACGTGTCACTGATGACGACGCCGATGTCGAGGCCGGTGTAGTCCCGCAGGCCCTTTCGGATGGCTCGCGCGGAGGCATCGGGGTCTTTGGGCAGCACGGTTGCATGGTGGTCTCCGGGGACGTTCGAGCGGTCGACACCGGCATTTGCGCAGATAAATCCATGGTACGTTTCTGAAATGATCAGCCCGCGTTCCATGCGCACGATGCGTTTCGACTGTTGGAGGACAAGTTCAACCAGCCGCGCGTCCTTGTTGTGATCCCGGGCGTAAGACTCGGCGCGGGCTGAAGGCCGCACGGCGCGCAGGTCGACAATCGCGCCCTCTGCTTTCGAAACGATCTTCTGCGCAATAACGGCCACGCTCCCGCTGCTCCAGGCGACGTTTTCGCGTTCGCAAGCCCCGGCGATGAGCGTGGCTAGCCGGTCTTCCGGGCGAACTTCCGGGAGTGTTGTCAGCGAGGTCAGTTTGAGTTTCGAGGAGCAGCTCATTGTTGCGGCCGGGGTTGCGGCCGGGCTCATGTTGGGGGCCGATTCAATGAAAACCTGGTTCCACGCCTGCCGGCTGTCAGGACGTTCACATATCATACCGGCGTCGACTAAGATGTCAGCATGATGATCAAGTTGACGCTTGTGGCCGGGGTTGTTATCGCTATGCCGGGCTGTGGTCCGATTGATGATCCGGCGGTGCGGGATCAGCCGTCCATCGCTTTTCCCGCGGCTGTTGTAGCGCCGGGACAGGAGCTGGCTCTGGCTGCCTCGATCGTATTCACCGAGGGCCCCGCCGCCGACGCCGGGGGAAATGTCTACTTCAGTGAAATCACGGGCAACCGGATTCTCAAGTACTCAACCGGCGGTGCCTGGACCGTGTTTCGCGAGCCCAGCGGCCGTGCCAACGGGCTGGCTTTTGATGCTGCAGGCCGCTTAGTCGCTTGCGAGGGGGCACGAGAAGGGGGAGGCCGCCAAGTCACTCGAACCGATTTGGAGACCGGCAAGGTCGAGGTGCTGGCTGACAGCTACGAAGGCAAGAAGCTGAACAGTCCCAACGACTTGGTTGTCGCCAAGAACGGACGAATCTATTTCACCGATCCCCGCTACGGCGGGCAGGAAGGACGCGAACTCGAGACCGAAGATGTCTACGTGATCGATACGGACGGCAGTGTCAAGCGAGTGGCGACGAAACCTGAAATTACCAAGCCGAACGGAGTCGGCCTTTCGCCTGATCAGAAAACTTTCTATGTGGCGGACACTCAACCGGGGCCGCCGAGTGAAGCGAGGGTAATGAAGTTCGACGTCCGGGAAGACGGTGGCCTCGAGAATCCGCGAGTGCATTACAGCTTTGGAAGCGGGCGAGGCATTGACGGCATGGCGGTCGACGTCGAGGGAAATATCCACGGAGCGGCTGGAAATAACAATAATCCGCCGGAAAACCACGCGGGCGTTTACGTGATCAGCCCGCAAGGCGAGCTCGTGGGGCGAATACCGGTGCCCGAAGACGCGGTCACGAATTGCACTTTCGGTGGCCCGGAGCTAAAGACCCTGTTCGTTACCGCGGGCAAGCAGCTTTACGCTATTCGGATGAAAAACTCCGGTTTGCTGGCCTACCCGCCTTTGTGAAACACGGTCCCGCCACGGTCCCCCGAAAGAAACTGTCGCGGAAACTGTAGCGTTTTCAGGTTACTTCGGCTGTTCCCTTTCCATCCAGCAAGAATGCGAGTATGATTGAAGAGCTAAGGATTGGTCTGCTGGAATGCGTGGAAGCATGGCTCGAAAGCCGCCTGGCGACGTGACACGCCTCTTGAACCGCCTGCAACAGGGCGACAGGAAAGCGGAATCGCTGTTGATTCCGCTGGTTTACGACGAATTGAGGCGGCTGGCTTCGGTGTACATGCGGCGCGAACGCCCCGGCCATACCTTGCAATCGACCGCTCTCGTTCACGAAGCGTACATCAAACTTTCGGATCAAAAAAAAGTTTCTTGGCGGAACCGGGCGCACTTTTTTGCCGTTGCCGCCCAACTGATGCGGCGGATTCTTGTTGACCACGCCCGTGCCAGGCTGGCACGGAAGCGGGGTTCCAGGCCCGATTTGATTCCGGTGGATGAAGCGTTCGCTTTTACTCCGGAGCGCTCCAATGACCTATTGGCGCTTGACGAGGCGCTGAACCGGCTCGGAGAGAAAGACCCGCGCACATTGCAAGTCGTCGAGCTGCGCTTTTTCGGAGGCTTGACCGTGGAACAGACCGCCGAAGCAATGGGAATATCGGCGCGCACGGTGAAAAGGGAATGGAACTTTAGCCGAGCTTGGCTGCGGGCGGAGCTTGAAGCAAAAGCAAAAGTCAGCGATGACAAACCCGCCCCCGGCGGCGACTCGGGGAACGGGAACCGCGGCTCCAGAAATGCCAAAGCCAAGGCCGCGGGGGCGAGCTAATCATCGCCCCGGCCGCAACGCCAACTATCAAAAGCGAATCTGGACCTGCCCGATTGAGTTGCCATGCGGCCGGCAATGCTGGCCGGTTTTTCCGCGTCACTCGTGGCCCGTCCATTTGCGCGCATAAATTCAAGGACCCACGGTCAGGGTGTAGAGGCCGTTGTTACCACCCTGCCGCCACACTTGGATGTAATAGGTGGCGCCTGCATCGGCGGAAAACCGGTGTTTCAAGTCTGCTCCCGCCGTGTGGTTGGATGTGTAATTCATCTGTGCCTTGTCAGCGTTGTAGAGGGTAATCCCAGGCGCGAGCGTCGTCGAGCGGTTCCGCACCCAAGCCACCACCTCGCCCGCCGCGCCCACCGTCACCTGGTAGTAATCCGTATCCTTTTGATCCATGATGTTGGCTTCGGTGGCTGATCCCGCGGAGATTTGCGTGGCCTGCAGTATCCCGTCGTTCGGTTCGTAACGGTCGTAGGCTTCCTCCGGCGTGATCGTCAGCGCATACGCGCCGGCGCTGCCGCTTTGCCGCCAGACTTGGACATAATGAGTATCTCCTGCTTCGGTGGAAAAACGGTACTTCAAGTCCGCCCCCGCCGTGTCGTTGGAGGTGTAATGCACCTGTGCTTTGTCGGCATTGAAAAAAGTAATTCCAGGCGCTAGCGTGGTCGAGCGGTTCTCAAATTTCACTTCCAGGATGTCGCGTTGGCCTTCTGGAGCGGTGAATCGGTAGAAGTCCGTATCTTCATTCCCCGCGATTCTCGCCTCTACCGCCGTTGAGAGGGGAATCGAAGTCGCCGTCAAGATGGTATTGTTGCCCAACTCTTCTCGGATAGCCCGCGCGCTTTCCGCGGCCCCTTTGTGTGGTCCGGCGTTTTCAAAATGTTTCTGGGCTTCCTTCAGGTCGCCCTCCGCCTTACGAATGAACCCCAGGTTCAACTCCACCCCTGCGTCATTTGGGCTGAGGACCATTGCCTTTTCGTAAGCTTGCCGCGCCGCCTGGAGATTCCCTATTGCCGCATAGGCGACACCAAGATTGTTGTAGAGCGCTCCCGACTGCGTCTTTCCCGCCAACTCTTCAAATAACGGAACGCTTTGAGCGAAATTGCCCTGTTCTACAAGGCGTACAGCCCGTTCCATCTGGTTCTCCAACTCCGGGTTCGCCAGCGAGACATTGGTGACGAAATACATGTCGCCGCCCAGTTGGGTGTTTGCAATGTAGGTGGCGCCGGAATCTGCCTTTTGCATCAGGGACGGCATTACGCCGATGAGCGCCACGACGATAGGCACCGCGATGACGCCGGCCCACCAGTATTTCTTGGCACCTGAATTATGCACTGCGGCGTGGACCTGAGGAGGGCTGAGCCGCAAGGGACCATTGGGAACCCCCGAAAACATGGGGTAAAAAGGTAGGCTGGCAAAGATCCCAGCTTCGCCAGCCAACCCCAAGGAGGTCACCCACATGGTTACCAGACGAAAACAGCATAGCTCCCAAAGGCCCGTCCAACAAGGCCCAGCCGTGACGGCCTCGCAGCCCAATAAAATCGGGGCTTCGACGCCTTACCACTTCCGCGGCAGGAAGCCGACTCCCTACGGCGGCTTGCTGCCGGTGGTCGGGAGGGCGCTGATCTGAGAGCCTGGCTATGCGCTATGCATAAAATTTTATGCACTAGCCGTAACACACTGGAAACACGTCACTTCCGAGCGAGGTTTTGACGACGCGGATTCTGGGCGGGAAGGGAAACCGGACACGGAGAAGTCAAAAGGCCAGTTGCCGAGCTACCACCTCACGACGACCGCCAACCCGCTACGAACGCAGCCACACTCGCAAAGTGAATCTGTGCATAATTCAGGTGGCATAGTCGACAGGCGTCAGCTCTGCTTTTGTGGGCGGAGCAGGAGTGCCTCCGGTTTTGGAAGGTCCCTTACTAGGCTGCGGTTGGACGCCCATATTGGAAATATAACATTTGCTCAGTTCTTCAGGGCTATTACCATCAAGCCCTTTTTCGGGATGCCGGCCGCTGCCCGCAAATCGCTCCAAGCCATCAAGACGAATGTGAGACCTGAATTATGCACTGCGGCGTGGACCTGAGGAGGGCTGAGCCGCAAGGGACCATTGGGAACCCCCGAAAACATGGGGTAAAAAGGTAGGCTGGCAAAGATCCCAGCTTCGCCAGCCAACCCCAAGGAGGTCACCCACATGGTTACCAGACGAAAACAGCATAGCTCCCAAAGGCCCGTCCAACAAGGCCCAGCCGTGACGGCCTCGCGACCCAATAAAATCGGGGCTTCGACGCCTTACCACTTCCGCGGCAAGAAGCCGACTCCCTACGGCGGCTTTCTGCCGGTGGTCGGGAGGGCGCTGATCTGAGAGCCTGGCTATGCGCTATGCATAAAATTTTATGCACTAGCCGTAACGCACTGGAAACACGTCACTTCCGAGCGAGGTTTTGACGACGCGGAATCTGGGCGGGAAGGGAAACCGGGGACGGAGAAGCCAAAAGACCAGTTGCCGAGCTACCACCTCACGACGACCGCCAACCCGCTACGAACGCAGCCACACTCGCAAAGTGAATCTGTGCATAATTCAGGTGAGACGAAACGCGGTTGATCGTACTCCACGCACTCGCGCGTGAACTCGAGAGGAGATTCCGGCCTCCGCCACGATTTATCCCCGGGTTATCCCCAGTCCGTCCGTTTGCGAATCGGACGAAGTGATAGGATGAATTGTTGGGTTCCGGGCTCCGTGCAGTGAGATGCTGCGAACCCCGTCAGGTCCGGAAGGAAGCAGCGGTAGCGGCCTCCCTCGCGTGCCGCGGAATCACCCGGAACCCAGCTTCGTTAGCACGTTTTCCATCCCACGCCAGCCTCGATCGGTTCCCCGGAATCGGGGTTGTTCTTCCGTGGGCGCCGCCGTCGTGCGGTGAGTTACGGCGGCCAGAAGAAGTATAATCGCTGGACCGCTTCTTTAGAGGGTGAAAGAATCGCGGACAGTCCGCTTCACGCCGTTGAGAGACATTGATTGCTTGGGACTTTCGTCGGCGGCGCTCGATACAGTCCTCATTTATCTCACCGCCTGACGGCTGCGGCACGGTTGAATCGATGTACCAGGTCATTGCCCGCAAATATCGGCCGCAAACGTTTCAGGACGTCGTCAACCAGGAACACGTCAAGCAAACACTTTCGAACGCGCTCACGCAGGGGCGCGTCGCGCATGGCTACATCTTCTCGGGACCCCGCGGGACCGGCAAAACGACCATGGCCCGCATCGTGGCCAAGGCTCTCAATTGCGAAAAGGGGGCCTCGCCCGAACCGTGTCTGAAATGCGCGAGCTGCACCGAGATTGCCGGCGGCAACTCCATGGATCTGGTCGAGATCGACGCCGCCTCGAATCGGCGCATCGACGACATTCGCGAGTTGCGGGAAAACGTGCGGTACCGGCCGGTCCGTGATGCTTACAAGGTCTTCATCATCGACGAGGCTCACCAGATCACGGCGGACGCTTTCAACGCACTGCTGAAGACGCTGGAAGAACCTCCGGAGTGGGTGGTATTCATTCTCTGCACGACCGAGCCCCACCAATTTCCCAGCACGATCGTTTCGCGTTGCCAGAATTTTCCATTCAGAACGGTCGAGCCGGATCAGGTCGTCGAACGGCTGCGCTGGATTTGCGGGCAGGAAGGGGTCGCCGCCGACGAAGAAGCGCTGGTCACGATCGCTCTCGCCGGAGACGGCAGCATTCGGGACTCACTGTCAACGCTCGATCAGGCGATCGCCAGCTTCGGAAAGAAGCTGGAGGCCGGTCCCGTCAAAGACTTGCTTGGTGTCATTCCGGCCGAAATCACCGACGCCGTGACCAACGCGCTGCGCGAGAGTCAGCCGCGGCAAATGCTCGAGGTGGTTGACGAGCTTTGCCGCGAAGGCCGTCATCTGCAGCACTTCAGCGGGGAGTTGGCGCGCTATTTCAGGAACTTGCTGGTGATGAAAGTGTCTGGCGCGGATACCCGGCTGGTCACCGCGGGTGAGGAAGAGAGAAGCCGCATCTCCAAGCATTTAGAACATTTTAGCCAGGAGGATCTGACCCGCTATTTGCAACTCTCCATCGATCTATATCGTGACTTGCAGCATGCCACCCAGCCGCGGTTTCGGCTGGAGATCGGGCTGCTCAAGCTGGTCCACGCCGGGCGTCTGACACCGATCGAGAAGGTCTTGGCGGAATGGGGAGACTCCGGGGTTGGGAACAAATCCGCGGGCACGGCATCAGCGGGGAGCGGCGCGGGCTCGAATCTGGGTGCTGCCACCGGCCCATCCGCCGGCGACATCCGTGAGCGGCAAGAGAGAGGGTTCACGAGTTCGATATCTGAACCGGCGACTCTCGTCCCCCCACCGCATGAACCGGCAAGCGTGGCGCCGCCAGACACGCTGGAGAGTCAATCAGATCCGATTCAGCCGGTAACACCAGATCCAGCACCGCCCGTGCCTGGCCAACGAGCGGCCGAGTTATCCGCTGGGGAATCAGCTGACGGGTCCCCCGCCGGCGAAGCCATGCCGCTGGAAGCCGGGTCCGGTCTGCGGCGGCAGGTGGTTGCCGCTTTTCGGACGAGCGGAGACGAGTTCACGGCGGATGCCATCGAGCGTGCGCTCATCAGTCAGGCGGACGCTCAGGTTGAGATCCGGCCTTCTCCCGACGACATGGCCGCGCTCCAGATCAATTTCGCGACTGTCACGCAGACAATTCAGCGGATAGCGGGCCAAAAACTTCATGTTAAACTGGGGGACCAACTGGGCTCCGGCGATGCCGAACAGATAGCCGGCCAAGCCGCCGGGCGGGCGCAATCAGGGGCTAACGGCGCGGTGGAGGGTCCGTCCGAGTCTGGCCGGCAAGCAGGGCCGGAAGAACGCACGGACACCGAGAAGAGAGCTCTGGCCGATCCGGAAGTGCAAGAGTTCCACCAGCAGTTTGGCGGAAGAATTCGAGAAGTTCGAGATCTGAGGGGGTACTCCTAGTGAAATTACCCGGCAACATGCAGAAGATGATGCAACAGGCGCAGCAGATGCAGCAGAAGCTGCAGGAAGAAATCGCTCAGATTCGCGTCGAGGCTTCAACTGGCGGGGGCATGGTCACCGTCAAGATGGACGGTCAGAAACAAGCGCTTGCCGTGGCGATCGACAAGGAAGCGATGGAAGATCGCGAGATGCTGGAGGACATGATGCGCGGGGCGTTCAACGAAGCTGTCAAGCGCGTCGATGAAGAGGCTCAGGCGAAGATGGGCGGCATGCTGGGCGGAATGGGTCTCCCTCCCGGAATGATGTAGAAATCTCTCCCAAAGAACACCTTGCCCCATTAGAACAACCTGGTTCGGACTGCTATGGACGACCTTGCGGCACCCATGTCACGTTTGGTGGATGAGTTGAAACGCCTGCCAGGCGTGGGGCCTAAATCCGCCCAGCGCATGGCGTTTCATTTGTTGGGGGTTCCGAAGGAAGACTGCGAGCGCCTGGCACAATCGCTTCTGGATCTGCGCGATAGCATCCAGCTCTGCACGCGGTGCAACAATTTATGCGAAGGGCCGCTGTGCCACTATTGCAATGATTCCGGCCGGGACGCAAAGACCATCTGCGTTGTCGAACAACCCAACAACATCATCACCATCGAACGCACGCGCCAGTTCCGGGGCCTCTATCACGTGCTTCACGGGGTGCTGTCGCCGATTCGCAATGTGGGCCCGGAAGACCTGATGTTGAAGAACCTGCTGGAACGGCTCCGTGACGGTGAGGTTCAAGAACTGATCATTGCTACCAGCCCGACCTCGGAAGGACAAGCGACCGCCACTTACCTTGCCCGGCTGCTGAAACCGCTGGGCGTGCGTGTGTCGCGCATCGGCATGGGGGTTCCAGTCGGCACGGAACTGGACTACGTCGACGAAGCGACCATGATGGAAGCGATGGAGGGCCGCCGGGAGCTGTAGCCGAGGGAACCCGCAACGGGCGCTATACTCTAGTCGTTCACTTCCCTGGGATTTTCAGGACATCCCTCCGGTCGCGGCCCCTTTCGCGAAGGCTCCCTTCTTTTTCGGCAGGTGCAAGAACGTGGCGAAAAATCTCGGGAGGAGCGTTAGAACTCGGAGCAGCGACGTGGCGTGAACCTCCAGGTTTGCCGCGCCCCGATTCGTCGGGGCGTTGCCAGCCGCGTGGGCGCTCCGTTGCCTGAGGCTGAATGCCGTGCCCTGGGGCCGAACAAACCGACGAATCGGTTTGCGGCAAGCGTGGACGCTCACGCCACGTCCGCTGCGCTGTTCCGTTTCGGCTTGTCCCGCTAGGTGACAGGAGATTTCAAGTGCCAGAGAAGTTCAACAATGACAAGCGCCGGACGGCCGCATCACAAATTGCACCGTCAGAAAAAGCGGCGGCAAGCATGGACCGCCGGGCCTTCTTGGCCGCTTCGATGGGAGCTGGTCTGTCAGCCTGCGGCGGGGCCACGGAGCCTCCCGCTGAGAAGCTGGCTTCGGTAACGCTGAGCGACGCCCTTGCAAGGGATGCTCTTGGTCAGGCGGAACTCGTGCGCTCGGGAGCGGTCCAGCCGATCGAGCTGGTCGAGGCCGTCATCGCCCGCATCGAAGAGCTGAACCCGCAACTCAACGCCATCGTCACTCCGATGTATGATCTGGCCCGCGAGGCGGCTCGCGCGAATGTCCCTAAGGGGCCTTTCGAGGGCGTGCCTTTTCTCCTAAAGGACCTCGGTGCAAGCTACGCCGGTGTTCGCTACACAGCCGGCTCGAAATCGCTCGCTCAGAATATTTCCCAGATCGACAGCGAACTTGTCGTGAGGCAGAAACGCGCCGGCCTGATCACCGTCGCCAAAACCAACACTCCGGAGTGGGGATTAACGGCGACCACCGAGCCGCATCTGTTTGGGGCGGCTCACAATCCCTGGGACCTGGAACGAACGACCGGCGGCTCGAGCGGAGGCTCTTCCGCGGCTGTCGCGGCGCGCATTGTCCCCATGGCGCACGCCAATGATGGCGGCGGATCGATTCGCATACCGGCGTCCTGTTGCGGGTTGTTCGGACTCAAGCCCACCCGCGCGCGCAATACGCTTGCTCCCACGGCGGGCGACCGCTTGAGCGGCCTCGTCTGCGAGCACGCCGTGAGCCTAACGGTTCGTGACAGTGCCGCGCTGCTGGACGCGACAGCGGGTCCCCATCCGGGCGACCCCTACCCTGCTCCGCCGCAGCAAAGGCCGTTTCTCGATGAGACAAAAGCAGACCCAGGATCGCTGCGCATCGCCTTCTCGCCCGGGCCGCCCATCGACACCCCGGTTCATGAAGATTGCGCGAAAGCCGTCGAGAGTACGGCGAAACTGCTGGAAAGCCTTGGGCACAAAGTCGCGGAAGCGGCTCCCGCAGTCGGCATGGAACAGTTCCGGCAGGCCTTCATGGTTCTTTGGTTGTCGAGTTTCGCCGGGACGGTGGAAGGCATCGCGGAAGCTACTAACAGCGCGCCGAACCCTGATCTCTACGAACCGATGAACTGGCAGTTGTATCAGCAAGGCGTCCAGATCAAGGGGTGGGAGTATCTGCGGGCCGTGGGCTATCTGCAAGCGCTGAGCCGCCGCTTCGCGAGTTTCTTCGAGACCTACGACGTCTGGCTGACACCGACCGTGGCCGAGCCGCCCCCCAAGCTGGGCGTGCTGCACCCTGGACCGGAGGTTTCCTCGCCCAATGCTGACCAGGTCGTGCAGGGGATATTTCAATTTGTCCCGTTCACCCAATTCGCAAACACGACTGGGCAGCCGGCGATGTCGATGCCGTTGCACTGGAACGATGCGGGACTTCCGATCGGCGTGCATTTCTCTGGGCGCTTCGGAGATGAAGCGACGTTGTTCCGCTTGGCGGCCCAGTTGGAACAAGCAAGACCCTGGATCGGCAGCAGGCCGCCGGTAGTGGCCGGGTGAGATTGATCTGAAGTGTCCCTCATCAATCCATGCCGAATTGCTTTTGCCCGCCGCCGGCGGGAAACAGTGAGATAATCTCCTCACTTATGGAATCCAAGTCAAAGCGACCGGGAGCGCGGTTTGCCAGCGTGCTGCTGCTGGCGCTCTTCACCTTCCAGCCGGCCGCCTTCGCCATTGAAATCATCGCCCATCGCGGCGCTTCCTTCGACGCGCCTGAAAACACCTTGCCCGCCGTCAAACTGGCTTGGGAGAAGAACGCCGATGCGGTCGAGGTGGATATCCATCTCACGAAAGACGGGAAGATCGTCGCCATCCATGACTACAACACGAAAAGAACCGCGGTGCTGGACAAGCTCGTCAGCGAACAAACGCTAGCTTCACTGAAGAAACTCGACGCCGGGAGCTGGAAGGGGCCTCGCTGGAAGGGCACGACGATCCCGACGCTCGAAGAAACGATTGCCGCCGTTCCCGAGGGCAAGCGCTTGTTCATCGAGATCAAGTGCGGAGTGGAAGTCGTGCCCAAGTTGGAGCGGGTGATCGAAGAGTCCGGCAAGAGGGATCAAGTAGTGGTGATCGGCTTTTCACTGGCGGTTGTCACAGCGGCCAAGAAGCGGCTCCCGGATGTGCCTGTGTATTGGCTATACGGATTTAGCGAACGGGAAAGACAGGAATACGGCGACCTCTCCCTCGACGATCTGATCGCGAAAGTCAAGTCGGCGGGGCTGGATGGTCTGGATGTGAACCACACCGGGCTGCTCAGCAAAGACTTCATCGGCAAGCTGACGGCTGAAGCTCTATGTCTACACCGTCAATTCGGCCGAGCGGGCTCGCGCTCTCGCCGACATCGGCGTGACGGGAATTACAACGGACCGGCCCGCCCATATACGGGCAGCGCTCTCCGATCGGTAATCGCGGGGAAGCGTCAGCCACGCGAACGCAAGCAAAAGAACATCCTGGGACTTACGTCCGGGGGCTGGGGCTGACGGCGGCGAGTTTTCCGTTGGCAGTGCTGTATGCCATTCTGGCGCTCAGGGGGTTCGATCGTGGTCTTACTAAGCCGTTGAAATGACAGTGGTTGTGCGATTAGGGTATAAAGTTTCTTTATGAAATGGCAGAGAATGGCAGGTTTTGGCAGATATATCGGCGATTTGGGTGGTTTCGGGGGGCTGGTGATCGGTGTCAACCTATAGTGTCTTTGTTTTCCATGACTTTTTTGGAGACGGATGGGTTGGAGGTTGGCAGAAAGGCGTCAGATTCGCGGGTTTTCTGGCATACTTTGGCGGTGGTGCTGCCGCTGAGGAGGACGTGCTGGGGGAGGTTTGGGGCTCTTGATGGCTGCCTGCTGGTGGGGTTGCCCGGGCGTTTGATGGCGGGACATGTCGCCACGAATGGCGACACGGCACGCAGGAATGCGCGCGCCACGTCAGACGGGCCGAACTCTAGGCGCCGGCACGGCACGCTGAGAGCTTGCTCCACGTCTTTGGTTGCTTGTTTCATGTTTGAGGGGGGCCCTCGGCTCCCTTGGTTTTACCTCGACAGCCAGCAAACTGTCCAGGCCTGGAACGGTCGTGTTGGTCCGGTGATCTTTCCTTACCGGTTTTCCACACTCAGCTTAGCAAATGGAGGCCGGGTTTCCGGCTCGTTTGGCTGCGCGGACCGGGTGTAAGTTTATGAAGACATTGGGCCGTACATTTTTTTGATTATTGGTGACCGGCGGACGGGGTTTTGGGAATTTGGGGGGGGAGGCGACCGTGCTGGGCGGAGGGCTGGCAGGCGGGCCGGGACGAAGGGCCGTTGAAACGGGCTGAGGCAAGCGTTGGGGGGCTGGTCACCGGCCCTAAAAGGACCGGCCTACCAGCAACGGCAAGCCGCGTGAACGTGGCTTAGTCGGCTCACTCGCTGGCCCGTCACTTGCGTTCCGGGCTCTGATGGCGGGGGGGCATTCACCAGCGCCCGCGTGCTACTTCGTGGGCTCGTCGCCGGTCGCGTGATCTCCGCCTTGGGCGGCGGGGGCGGCTCCCAGTGCAGCCTTTGCTCCAGACCTGATCAGGCTCGATTCGCCTGGTCCCTGGAAGAACATGAATCCGTCGCGGCCTTTCCACGAGAGAGGACCCGCCAGTATCTTGCCTGCTTTCAGCGTGGCGTCGTGAATCTTTTTGACCAGAGCCATGTATCTCGGGTCGGTTCGTTCGTACCTTGTGAAGCTTCCCAGGTCGCCGCTGGCGGCGAAGACGACGTCAACACCGGGAACGGCGGCGATCTCCTCGACGTTGGACACCCCTAGCGGCGACTCGATCATCACGACGACCATGATGTTGTCGTTGGCTGTGTCGCGGTAGTCGCTGCCCCAGAGTGCTCCGTACTGGCCGCCGCCCCGGCTGCGGCGTCCTAGAGGCGGGTATTTGGCGTATTTGACCGCGTTCCGGGCTTTTTCCGCCGTTGCGACCATGGGGACGACGATGCCCAGAGCCCCAATGTCGGTTGCCTTCTGGATCGCTCCTTCGGTGGCGTCCGGCACGCGGATGAAGGGAATCGCCCCGGCTCCCCTGCAAGCCCAGATCATTGTGGCGACGTCGTTAAACATCAGGGGACTGTGCTGCATTTCGATCCACGTGAAATCGAATCCGGCGTTGGCCATGGCGCAATAGATGTTGGGGTCCGACGTGGAGACGGTTCCGCCGACGATGGCCTCTCCCGCCATGAGCTTTTCTTTTGCCGTGTTGTACATCCTGACGGGCGGGGCCGCCTGACTTTTTTCGGCCAGCGCCACCAAGGCAATCACCAAGCACAACGTACTGCAGAGCAGGGCTGAAATGACACGCTTCGTTTTCATAACCTTCTCCTTTGTCCCAAGCTACGCCTGGGTCTTTACGCGATATGATCCAGGCCTTCTATTGCGGCCCACCGGATTCGCCTAGTATACAACCACGGGGAGGGTTGCAACCAGATATTCGCAATGGTGGCGTTCTTGCGCGAACACCGCGCACGAGGGACTGATAGCGCTGACAGTGGACTGGCAGCTTGCTGCCGGCACTGAATGCTCCTTGGCGCTGCTCCGGTCCGGTAACCGAACCCTGCCTCTAAGACGTCATTTGATAGAATGCCCACTTGAAGGAGTGTGTTGCGATGCGGGTGTGCTGCCGTTCAGTCCTATTGCTCTGCGCCTTTTCTCTAGCGGTGTCCCCCAATTACGTTTTGGCGGCGAATTGGCCGGCTTGGCGGGGCCTCAGCGCTGAAGGCGTCTCGCCGGAAACAGGCTTGCCTTCGAGCTGGACGCCAGGCGGCGAGAACATGCTGTGGAAAGCCGCGATCGGCGGGCGGTCGACGCCCATCGTCTTCGACGGGCGAGTCTGCATCAACACGCTTGCCGCGCCGGGCGATCCCACGAAATGGCAAGAATGGATCGCCTGTTACGACGCCGACACGGGAAAACAGCGCTGGGAGTACCGTTACAACGTCTTCCAGACCGACATCCCGCATCACCGCGTGGGTTGGGCCAATTTAGCGGGCGACGAGTCGACGGGTTACGTGTATTCACACGGGGTCGAAGGCATGGTCCACTGCTTCGACCGTGACGGCAAGATCGTTTGGTCGCGGTCGTTCGGGGAAGAAGTGGGGAGAATCTCAGGGTTTGGCGGCCGCACTGTAAACCCAGTTCTAGACGGCGGCCTCGTTATCGTTAGCTTTCTTTCCGCGGGTTGGGGGTCGACGTTCATTCCCCGCCACCGTTACTACGCGCTGGACAAGAAAACCGGCGAGACGATTTGGATCTCAACCCCCGGGCAGGCTCCCAAGGACACCACTTACGCGGTTCCGATTGTCCGTGAAGTCAACGGCCAGCGCCTGCTGATTACCGGGAATGGCGATGGCGGGATCTACGCCCTCAAGGTAGCGACGGGTGAGATGGTGTGGGCCTTCCCGATGAGCCTGCGCGGCATCAACTCCTCGGTGGTCGCGGATGGCAACCTGATCTACGCATCGCACAGCGAAGAAAACGCGGACGGCAGCACGGCGATGGGGCGGCTGGTTTGCCTGGATGCAAGCCAAGTGAGCGAAGGCAAGCCGAAACAAGTTTGGATGGCGGAGGGCTTCACCGGCGGCTACGCTTCGCCCGCGATATACGAGGGGCGCTTGTATCACGTCGACAACTCAGCCAACCTGGTTGCCTTTAACTCGAAGACCGGAAAGCGACTCTGGAAGCACAACTTGGGAATCGCCCAAAAGGCTTCCCCGGTGGTGGCCGACGGGAAGATCTACGTCTCGGATGTAGACGGCAAATTTCACATCCTCAAGCTGAACGGCGACGAGGAGCCAGAAGTGCTCGATGTCGACGAGTTCAAGGCGGCGGACGGCAGCGCGATTCAAATCAACGGGTCGCCGGCGGTTGCGAACGGGCGAGTCTACCTGCTGACCAATGACGAGCTTTACGCGATTGGCGCCAAGAAGGAAACACCGAATCCGGCAGGCTTGCCCGCCGCCGCGGAGAAAGCCCCGAGCGGAGCGAAGGCCGCTTACCTTCAGGTCGTCCCCGCGGAAGTCGTACTCAAGACCGGCGGAAGTCAAACGTTCCGGGCGCGCACCTTTGATGGCGACGGCCGCTTGATCGGCGAGACCGAGGCGCAGTGGTCCCTGGACGGGCTCAAAGGGACGATTTCTTCATCCGGGGAACTCAAGCTGGAATCGGGCAACGTTTCTCAAGGCGGTCTCGTCGTGGCCATGGCGGGCGAATTGAAAGGCTCGGCCCGCGCCAGCGGACGCCCTGTCATCGCCTTCCAGGAGAACTTCGATGCGCTGCCGGAAAAATCCGTGCCCGGCGGCTGGAACGCGGCTCGCGGGCGCTTTCAAGTGGCGCTCGACGGCGACGACAAAGTCCTCCTGAAGCCATCCGGGAATCCTCGGTCATGGAGAACCACTGTCTACATCGGTGATCCGGAAGCATCAGGCTACGTGATCGAAGTTGACGTCAAGGGCAGCGAGCAGAGGCGCCGAATGCCCGACATCGGTCTGGTGTCCCACCGCTATACCGTTGCGCTGATGGGGAATACGCAAAGGTTGATGGTCCGCACATGGCTATCCGAGATGCAGCGCTTCTCCAAGGAGGTCAAGTTCGGCTGGGATCCCGGCATTTGGTATCACATGAAAGTGCGGGTTGACCCAGCGGGCGAGACAACCCTGATCCAGGCCAAGGTCTGGAAAAAGGGCGAGCCGGAACCGGCGGAGTGGTCCATCGAAGCCGAAGACGCCCTTCCGCATCGGCAAGGGGCGCCCGGGATCTACGGCTATTCTTCCGCCGATATCCTTTATGACAACCTGTCGGTGAGCCCGATCGGGGATTAACACCTCCCCATCCAACGAAAGAAACCAGGTAGACAACAATATGCGAAAACGCATCACGATGACGATCTCGCTGGCGCTGAGTCTGGCGGTATTCACGGCTCTGCCCATACTGGCCGGGGATTGGCCGATGTGGGGCGGCGGTCCGAACCGCAACATGGTCTCGAGTGAGAAAAACATCCCTCGTACTTGGAACATCGAAGATAAGACCAATATCAAATGGGTCGCCGAGCTGGGATCGCAGTCCTACGGCAACCCGGTCGTCGCCGGGGGCAAGGTTTTCGTCGGGACGAACAATCAACTGCTGCGAAATCCCAAGCTCACCGGCGACCGCGGCGTGGTGATGGCGTTCAACGAGGCGGACGGGAAGTTCCTCTGGCAGATGACGCACGAAAAGCTGGCGTCGGGGCGCGTGAACGACTGGCCCGAGCAGGGCGTGTGTTCTTCGCCGGCCGTCGCCGGGAACATTGTTTATTACGTCTCGAATCGCGCCCAGGTGGTGGCCCTCGATACGGAAGGTTTCCTGGACGGCGAAAACGACGGTCCTTACAAGGACGAGACGGCTACCTCGGAAATCGACGGCGACATCATCTGGTCGCTTGATATGTACGATGAACTGGGCGTTTTCCCGCATAACATGGCGGCCACGTCTCCTTTGGTCGCGGGCGACATTCTGTTTGTCAACACTTCGAATGGCGTGGACGAAAGCCACGTCAATATCCCGTCGCCGCGGTCGCCCAGTTTCTTGGCGCTGAACCGGCACACGGGCGAGATCCTCTGGGAAGACAATTCACCCGCCGACGGCATCCTCCATGGGCAATGGGCGTCACCCGGCTATGGGGTAGTCGACGGCAAGGCGCAAATCATCTTTGCCGGCGGCGACGGCTGGCTGCGCTCGTTCGAGGCCAAGACCGGCGAAGTGATTTGGACATTTGACGCCAACCCAAAGGATTCAGAGTGGAAACAGGGCCGGGGCGACCGCAACAACATCATTGCGACGCCGGTGGTCTTCGACAACAAGGTATTCGTGGCAGTGGGCCAGGACCCCGAGCATGGCGAAGGCGTCGGCCATCTCTGGGCGATCGACGCCACCAAGACAGGGGACATAACCGAGAGCGGAGTGGTGTGGCATCATCCTTTCCGGCGGACAATCTCAACAGTAGCGATTGATGACGGCATCGTCTATGCGGTCAATTTCAGCGGGTTCTTCCACGCACTGGACTTGAAGACCGGCAAGCTGCTTTGGGAGCATGACACGCTGGCGGCGGTTTGGGGTTCCCCCTTCGTGGTGGACGGCAAAGTTTTCCTCGGCGACGAGGACGGCGATCTGACCGTCTTGAAAGCCGGGCGGGTGCTGGAGGTTCTCTCGGAAATGAATTTCGGCAACTCGGTCTATGGCACGCCGGTTGTCGCCAACGGAACGCTTTTTATCATGACCCGTTCGCATCTTTACGCGATTGCAAACCAGTAAATCTTTGTGAACCAAGAACAGCAGGGACCGACAATCTTGCCGGTCCGAACAACTAAAGCACAATGTCGTCGTGCGCGGACAAGTCCTAGTAGAGATCGAAGCAGGCATGACTGGTAACGACGAAAGCCGGATCCGAACTGCAGTTGACACTGCCTTAAAAGCATTCGCCGAGACTGGGGGCAAGGTCGCAGCCGGAGCCGTGTTGATGTTCCTCGGCACAACTATTTGGCCGTACCTATCGGGCCTTCTGCTGGGCGACCAACCTTTACTGACGATCGTCGTCGCTCCGGAAACCGTGCAAGTAGGTGATGTGGTTCAATTGGTGGTGATTCTTGATCCACAGGGAAGGCACTTTAAGGGGGGTGTGCTTGCGATAGTTCCCGACAGCAACCTCGCACTTCCTGCCAATCACGCCGGCGTAACCCTTCCGGCTGCCGATGCCCCGTTTAAAGTTGTCAACCTCCCGCTTCTCACAGCAGTGGCGCCCGGAGACAAGCCCGTAGAATTCATAATCAAGAGAGGAAACACGCCACTGCTCAATACAAACCCAAAGTCAAAGTCCATCAAGGTATTGCCCCGGGGGGCTGGCCTAGGGCCGACGCCAGGTGACTATTCAGGTATTTGGGACATCACGATCAACGGCTTCACGGGGAAGCTGCAGGTGGAGAAAGACACACGACGAAAGATAGAGGGCATATATAAGATTCCGGGCGGGGGTTGGGAGGGGACCTTCGAAGGTTTTCGAGATGGAACTACGGTGTTTGGCGTCCGTATGACCGACAACGATCAGAACAGCAGCTTTGTTGTGAATGCAAAATGCGACGATTGCAGTTTAACTTCAGATAAATTCTATTTCAGAGGTGAAGCAAAGCAAGAGCACATCGTCAACGGAAACTGGAGTACAAAGGGTCCGCCGGTGACCGTCACGTTACAGGCCCTACCGCTGCAATGACGACAGTTTACCTCGAACAGCCGTGATTGGTCCCGAACCAATCCCCGACAAGGAAAAAGCTTAGCCAAAAGGGGGTTTCCTCCTATGAGCCACCGCAAGAGTTCACACAAGTCCCGCGCAACAAGGTTTTCCACGAAGACCTACCGCCACTAAATCCACGACTCCATCTATGGCAACAACCGACTTTTCACCCACCCTTGAATCCAAAATGGCCGAGGCGCGAGAGCGGCTCGACGCCCACGTCCGCGAGATCGTCGCCTGGCATTTCAACCCGGAAACCGGTTGTCCGTTCTGGCTCGAGTATGCCGCGGCTCGCGCTTGGGACCCGCGCCAGGAGGTGCGAGGGTTCGATGACCTCAAGAGCTTCTCGTTCTACTTCAACGACGAGTGGCTGCGCGGCGGGCCGGTGCGCCGCTGGGTGCCGAAGGGGTTCGCCGGCAAGCCGGTTTACGTGTTCGAGACCGGCGGGACGACCGGCGTCCCCAAGTCGCGCATCAACATTGAAGATTTTCGGGTTGATTACTCCGAATTCAGCAAGACCCTGCCGGACGAATATTTCCCGCCCGGATCGGACTGGCTGCAACTGGGTCCGAGCGGGCCGCGGCGGCTGCGGCTGGCCATTGAGCATCTGGCGCAGGTTCGCGGCGGCATCTGCTTCGCGGTGGATCTGGATCCGCGCTGGGTCATCAAGCTGATCAAGCGCGGCGACATCAAAGAGGCCGAGGCATACAAGAACCACTGCATCGACCAGGCAATCACCATTCTCGACAGCCATCCGAACATCCGCTGCTTGTTCACGACGCCGAAGCTGCTGGAGGGATTGTGCGACCGCATTTCGCTCAAGGAAAAGGGCGTCACCGGGGTTTTCTGCGGAGGCACGGAAATGACGCCGCAGTTCAACCGGTTTGCCCGTGAGGAGCTGCTCGAAGGCGCCTACTTTACGCCGACCTACGGCAATACGCTGATGGGGCTGGCTTGCGGCAAACCGTTCGATCCGGCCGATGAGTACGCCATCATTTATTATCCGCCGCAGCCGCGGGCGGTCATCCAGGTGGTCGACCCGGACAATATGGATGATGTAGTCGGATACGGCGAAACCGGGCGTGTTTTGTTGACGACTCTTACCAAGGAATTCTTCATGCCGCGCTTCCCCGAGCGCGACGAGTGCGAGCGCGAACCGCCGACCGAGATGTATCCCTGGGACGGCGTGCGCAACGTGCGTCCGTTCTCGCAGACCAAGGGAGCGGTGGCGGTGGGGGTGTATTGATCCGTTGAGCGGTTGAGCCGTTGAGCCGCTGAGCCGTGAAGCGCTGGTCCGTGAACCGCTCTCCGTGAACCGTTGCCCACTTGGTTGCGCCTTGGTGAAGTCCGTCCAAAGGTGAGTTTGCGGTTGATTTCCGGCGGGACGGGACGCCACCGCTTTTTCGATACGCTTGATGCAGCCTTTTGATTTCCAGCCTCGGACTCGGGTGATTTTCGGCGCGGGCGCGCTTGGCCGTCTAGGCGAGGTTGCGGCGGGGTTGGGTGGCGGGCGCGCGCTGGTTGTTTCCGACCCGGGGATTGTCAGCGCCGGGTATCCCGCGCGGGCGATTGAGTTGCTCGAAGCGGCTGGTATCGAGGCCGTTCTGTTTTCCGAGGTCGAGGAAAACCCCACCACGCGGCATGTTGATGCGGGAGTATCGTTTGCCCGCGAACATGAGATTGACCTCATCATCGGACTCGGCGGCGGCAGCTCGATGGATTGCGCCAAGGGCATCAACTTCTTGCTGACGAACGGAGGCCGGATGGCGGACTATTGGGGAGTCGGCAAAGCCACGAAGCCGATGCTCCCGCTCGTTGCCGTCCCCACAACCGCGGGCACGGGTAGCGAGGCGCAATCGTTCGCTTTGATAGCGGACGAGAAAACGCACCAAAAAATGGCCTGCGGGGATTCCAAGGCAGCGCCCGCCGTTGCGATTTTGGATCCCGAACTGACCGTGACGCAGCCCGCCGCCGTCACGGCCGTCACCGGCATCGACGCCATCTCTCACGCAGTCGAAACCTGGGTGACCAAGAAGCGCAGTCCGGTTTCCCGGCTTTATTCGCGCGAAGCTTGGCGATTATTGAGCGAGAGCTTCCCGGTCGTCTTGCGCGACCCGTCGAACACCGGGGCGCGCGGCAAGATGCAGCTCGGCGCCAATTACGCCGGTACCGCGATTGAGAACTCGATGCTGGGCGCGGCGCATTCTTGCGCCAACCCGTTGACGGCGAATTACGGGGTCGTGCATGGGGCCGCGGTCGGTTTGATGCTGCCCGCCGTCATCCGCTTCAATGCTGTTGAGGCCGGAGATCTCTACGCTGAACTCGCCGGCGACTCGGCGGGGCCCGCCGCATTGGCGGACCGAATCGAACAGATGATGCGGCAAGCCGGTCTCCCGGCGCGCCTTTCAGACCACGGCATTCCCGAAGAATCGCTGCCGAGGCTGGCCGAGCAAGCCGCCGGCCAGTGGACCGCTAAGTTCAACCCCCGGGAAGTGACAGCGAACGAACTGCTGGAACTCTATCGCGGCGTTTACTAGCCGTCCCTTATGTTTCGCGAGGCGCGGGAAAGCGATTTCGAGAAAAGACAGAGGCCGGAACGCGAGTGACGGGTCACTTATCCCGATCAACGCGGCTGCCGCGCGAACATGCCGAATCTCCGGTGGAACCTCCAGCCGCCTCACATGTATAATCAACTGTGTGGTAAAGTGAGACAAAGGCAGTTAGGAGAACTAGAACAATGATCCAGATGACTGAGAAAGCGATCACCAAAGTCAACGAAATCATGGGCCAGCAAGACCCGAAGCCCGAAGCGCTTCGCGTCTCCGTCGTGGGCGGAGGCTGCTCGGGCTTTCAGTACTCGATGGCCTTTGAGAGCGGCCAGATGCCGTTGGATAAGTCCTACCAGTTTGACGGCGGCCTCAAAGTGCTTGTCGACCAGGCCAGTTTGCTCTATCTCAACGAAGTCAGAATTGACTACGTCGAGACGATGGAGGGAGCCGGATTCAAGTTCGACAACCCGGACGTGAAGTCCACTTGCGGCTGCGGCAGCTCGTTCAGCGCCTAACCGGCTTCGGCGGGCACAGCCGATCGGCAAATCAGATTTCACGCGGCGCGGGCGGTCTGTCCGCGCCGTTTCAACCTACATGGCTTCTTCCGCTAAGTGGGACGACCGCTTTCGTAGCGGTGACCACGCTAGCTCAACTCCCGACCCGTTCCTGCTGACCTCCAGCAACTATTGGCCTTTGTTGCCGGGCTGGAGGAGCGATTCGGAAACTGCTTCCGCGGCCGGCCTGGCGGCCCTTGACGTCGCCTGCGGAGCCGGCCGTCACGCGGTCTATTTGGCCAAGGGGGGCTTTTCGGTGACGGCGGCGGATTTTTCCTCCCAGGCACTCGCGCGGGTGCGTGAATTTGCCGCGGCCGAAGACGTGTCCATCCGCTGCATCGAGAAGGACTTAGAGGCGGAACAAGTTGATCTGGGCAACGAGGCCTACGACCTGGCCGTTGTCTTCTTCTACCTCCACCGGCCGTTGTTCGATGCCCTGCGGCGCTGCCTGCGCCCCGGCGGGCTGGTCGTCTACAAGACCTACTCGGCCGACCAGCTCCGCTATCCCGGTCGCCCGCGCCATCGCCTGCAAATGCTGGAGCACAATGAACTGTTGCGGGTCTTCACGGGATTTCGCGTGCTACGCTACGAAGAAGAGTGGGAGGGCCGTGGAACGGCGGCCCTGATTGCCCGGAAAGTTCCCCCGGTGAAAGGGGCGTCGCCGGAAGCGGCCGCTCCGAAAGCGTCTTCCTGACGAAGCACATGAAGCTCGCCCTCGGTCAGATCAATCCCACCGTAGGCGACTTCTCGGGCAATGTAGGCCTCATGGTCAGCGCCGCCCGGCGCGCCGCCCAAGCCGGCGCCTCGCTTATTGCCTTTTCGGAACTCGCGCTTGGCGGCTACCCTCCGCAAGACCTCGCCGAGGTCCCCGCCTACCGCGACCGAAATGAGTCCGAACTGCAGCGGCTGGCGGCCGAGACGCCGGCACTCGGCATCGACATCATTTGCGGCTACGTGGGGCACGCCGACCGCGAAGGCCCGCAGAGAGCCGCTAACTGCGCCGCTTATTTGTCTCAAGGGAACGTCACCTTCCGGCAGCGAAAGATGCTTCTGCCGACTTACGACGTCTTCGACGAGTGGCGCTACTTTGAGCCGGCGAAAAGCCAGTCCGTCCACGAAGCCCGCGGCTCGCGCCTGGCGATCACCATCTGCGAGGACGTTTGGAACGACAAACAGTTCTGGGACCGCGAACTCTACCAGCGCGACCCGGTGGAGGAACTCGCCTCCCAAGGCATGGACATCCTGATCAACATCGCCTCCTCCCCTTACCACATGGGCAAGCGCAAGATTCGCCTCGAAATGCTTCGGGCGATCGCGCGCCGCCATCAAGTTACGATCGCGATGGTGAACCAGGTTGGCGGCAACGACCAGCTCGTTTTTGACGGATCGAGTTTCGTCATCGCCCCCGACGGCCGCGTCTGCGCGCAAGCCAAAACCTTTGAGCCCGACCTGATCTTCTACGACACCGAGACAGGACAGGGCGACCGCCACGAGCAAGTGCAAGACGAATGCGAGGCCGTCTACGAAGGGCTCGTGGTCGGCACGCGAGATTATGTCCGCAAATGCGGCTTCGCCAAGGTGATCGTGGGGCTCAGTGGCGGAATCGACTCCTCGGTGACTGCCTTGATCGGTGTCGACGCCATTGGCGCCGGGAATATGATCGGCGTCGCCATGCCCGGACCTTTTTCGTCCGAGGGCAGCGTCACGGACGCCCGGCACATGGCCGAAAAGCTGGGAATCGAGTTCGAGATCGTGAGCATCAACGAAATCTTCGAAGCGTTCGATCGAACTCTGGCTCCCGTTTTCGAAGGACGGGACCGCGATGTTACCGAGGAAAACTTGCAGGCCCGCTTGCGCGGGGATGCGCTGATGGCGCTGTCAAACAAATTCGGAGCATTGGTGCTGACAACCGGGAATAAAAGCGAGCTGGCCGTGGGCTATTGCACTCTTTACGGCGACATGTGCGGGGGACTCGCTGTCATTAGTGACGTTCCCAAGACGCTCGTCTACCAACTCGGACGGGCCGGCAACCGGCGGCATCCCGATGCCATCCCCGAGAGCGTTTTCACGAAACCGCCTTCGGCCGAGCTGCGGCCCGGCCAAAAGGACACCGACTCGCTGCCGGAATACGAAGTGCTCGACCCGATCCTGAAAGCCTACGTCGAGGAGTATCAGGACCCCGCCGCCATTGCCCGGGACTTGAAGTTGCCAGAAGAGCTGGTCCGCGATATTACACAAAAAGTCGACCGCAACGAATACAAACGCAAGCAAGCCGCGCCCGGCTTGCGCGTGACTTCCAAAGCCTTCGGCGTCGGCCGCCGTTTCCCCATCGCCCAACGGTTCACGCCGTAGACCGCGTCGAAGGTTTCGAGCCCGCCGCCAAGCGCCTCACTTTGGAAGTCAACCAGCGAGCAGCCGCGGCTCCGTTCATCTTGCCGGGCCGCCAGGTTTGCTAGTAGCTCAAGCGCGGTGACATAATGGATAGCGACTTCGCCAAAGCTTTTCAAGGGAGTATCTATGCGATCCGAGTGGGTAGCCAAGCGCCAGAATGATCCGATTCGCACACAGATCCACTATGCTCGCCAGGGCATTGTCACCGGCGAGATGGAGTACGTCGCGCGCCTCGAAAGACTGCCGGCCGAGACCGTTCGCGGCGAGGTTGCACGGGGCCGAATGATCATCCCCGCCAACGTCCGCCACACCAACCTCGAGCCGATGGCTATCGGGATCGAGTCGAGATGCAAGATCAACTCCAACATCGGCAACTCCGCGGTCACCTCCGAGATTGACGACGAACTCGAGAAGCTGCGCTATTCGATCAAGTACGGCGCCGACACCGTGATGGATCTTTCGACGGGCGGCGACATTCCGCGCATTCGCCAGGCCATCATCGACAACTCGCCGGTCCCCATCGGCACCGTGCCGATCTATGAAGCGCTCACGCGCGTCGAGGGCAAGATCGCCGACCTGAGCTGGCCCGTCATGCGCGACGTCATCCAGGAGCAGGCCGAACAGGGCGTGGATTACATGACGATTCACGCCGGCGTTCTGATTCAGTACGTGCCACTTGCCACCAAGCGCGTCACCGGCATCGTCAGCCGCGGCGGCGCCCTGCTGGCGGAGTGGATGGTGGGGCACCACCAGCAGAACCTGCTGTACGAGAACTTCGAGGAGATCTGCAAGATCTTCCAGAAGTACGACGTCAGCTTCTCGCTGGGGGACGGCTTGCGGCCCGGGTCACTGGCCGATGCCAGCGACGAAGCGCAGTTCGCCGAGCTGAAGACGCTGGGCGAGCTGACGAAAAAGGCCTGGGAATACGACGTGCAGGTCATGATCGAGGGCCCGGGACACATCCCGATGGACGAGATTAAGCTGCAGGTCGAAAAAGAAATGGAGATCTGCCACGAGGCGCCGTTCTATACGCTGGGCCCGCTGGTGACCGACTTTGCGCCCGGCTACGACCACATCACCTCCGCCATCGGAGCGGCCATGATCGGCTGGCACGGCGCGTCGATGCTCTGCTACGTTACGCCGAAGGAGCACCTCGGGCTGCCGAACAAAGAAGACGTCAAGCAGGGGCTGATTGCTTACAAAATAGCCGCGCATGCGGCCGACATCGCGCGGCACCGTCCCGGCGCCCGCGACCGCGACGACGAGCTGTCGAAAGCCCGCTACGAGTTCGACTGGAACCGCCAGTTCGAGCTGTCGCTCGATCCCGAAACCGCCCGCGCCATGCACGACGAGACGCTGCCGGAGGAGGGCTACAAGTCGGCGAAGTTCTGCTCCATGTGCGGCCCGAATTTCTGCTCGATGAACGTTTCAGACAGCGTGGCCGGGTTCACGAGCGAAGACGCCGAAGCCGTTCTTGCTGGCGACCTGGTCGGCATCCAAGGAGCGTAGCAGCGTCCGCGGCCCGATCGGGCCGGGTACCGGGGATTGGGCCCGGCGCCCTCCCACGCCACCGGACGTACGGTTTTCCGTATCCGGCGGTTGACCCGGCGGCAAGTCTCGCCGCAAGGCCGGCTGGCCGCCGAAAACCGGCTGCCGCCCGGTCCCGGCAGGATCGTTTCATCCTGCTAGAAATCAGCCCATGCCGGGCGCACTCAGGTCCAATCATCGTTCTCTCGAACAATCTCAATCTGCTTTATCCGGGCCATCCGCACATGCGAGGCGGCTTTCCAACGGGCGCGCCGGATTCCCGGCAACCACTTGCCCGTCTTCGACATCCCGTATGACAACGGCTCCCGAGCCGACGACGGCACCTCGGCCTATCTTCAGATTCGGGTTGATGACCGCGTTCGCACCAATAGTGGCGCCGGAACACACCTGAACACCTCCGGTCAGAGTAGCGTTCGGGAACACATGGGAATGGTCCTCAACACGGCAGTCATGATCGATGCTGCAGCCCGTGTTGAGACAAACGTTGTCGCCGATGACCGCCCCGGCGTTCACAACGGCGGCGGCCAGCACAACCACGCCCGCTCCCAGCCTCGCATGTGGAGAAATGACGGCGGAGGGGTGAACGAGGGTCGCCGGCTCGATTCCCGTCTTCCGGACAAACTCGAAATACCGCTGACGCGCCGCGTTGTCGCCGAAAGCAAGTGCCGCGGCGTCAACGAGTTTCTCGGCCGCTATCACCCGCAACTGATCCGTCCGGCCGAGAACCGGAAAGCCAAAGATATCCCCGGATTGCTTCGAGGAGGCGTCATCCAGCAACCCGGCAAGCTCCCAATCTGGTAGTTGCCCGGCGAGATCCACCAGCACCTTGCCGTGCGCGCCGGCACCAAGAATGATTAGCTTCCTAGGCATGAGGCATCATGGAATCGTCCGGGACATCCCCTTCAAACGGTTCCATGGTGGCATGCCCGGGACTGCGAATGTTCTTGGGGTAGAGCAGCCGCCACGAGGTCAAAGCGAGAATCTTCAGATCCAGCCACGGCGACCAATGGTCGATGTACCAAAGATCGAGCTCGAACTTCCTCTGCCACGGCAGGGAGTTGCGCCCGCGGACCTGGGCCCATCCGGTGATTCCCGGCCGGACTTGATGGCGGCGCGTTTGCCGCGGGCTATAGAGCCGCAGGTATCGCGCCATCAGGGGCCGCGGGCCGACGAGACTCATTTCACCACGAAGGACGTTCCAAAGCTGCGGCAGTTCGTCGACACTAGTCGCCCTTAGAAACCTGCCTAATGTTGTGAGGCGCGCCTCGTCCGGCTCCGGACCCGTCCGCATCGTTCGAAACTTGTAGAGGTGGAAGACCACTCCATCGAGTCCGGCTCGCTGTTGGGGGAACAGCACGGGCCGTCCCATCGTCGCCCGAATGAGCAGAGCGGTCAGTAACGTCAGCGGGGCGGTCAGCACGAGTCCGGCCGCCGCGGAGGCCATGTCGAACGGTCTCTTAACCCCTGTTTGCAAAAGCCGCTCCGGCAGCCCGCCTGCGCCATGCCCTCAGACTTCCCATCAGTAAGCTCGCTCGGGCCGGCGCGGCGCCCGCGGCGGGTAACCGCTTGCTTACGCGCGCGGCTCCGTTGAAGACGAGGCTCCGTGTGTCACGCGAACTCTGGCCGATCGAACGTCGGGCCTCTAGGGCCTCTTGGTAAAGAGCCAACAGACCCTCCCAGACTCGCTCTGGAGGGAATTCGCGCACGACTCTCCGGCGAGCCGCAAGCCCGAGCCGGTCAGCGCGGGTCTTGTCGTCGAGCAGGGCTCCTATCGCGGCCGCCAGCGAGCACGGATCCCGCGGCGGCGTCAACAGCCCGGTTTCCCCGTCGACGACCGCGTCCTGAGTACCGGTGACCCTCGTCGCGACAATCGGTTTGCCGGCGGCGGCGGCCTCGAGAGCAACGGTTGGAAAGCCCTCGCGATAGCTCGGCAAAACCACGACATCCATCAACTGGTAGAGAAGAGCGGGGTCGTCGACAAAACCGGTATGTACGATGCATGAGTTGGCCCGAATCGATGCCTCCGCACAAGGCGGCAGCGGATCCGCCTTCTCGAGACAGCCCACTAGCAACAGTCTTATGCCCGCAAACCAGCGCTCGAGCGCTTGGAACGCCTCGATCAACTCGACAATGCCCTTGTCCCGCGTGAGCCGGCCGACGAAACCGACAATGGAAACCTGGTCCGGCAAACCCAGGCTGCGGCGGGCTCTCTGGGCGCCGGCTAGCCGGAGGCCGGTGGAGTCGAACCGCGATGCGTCGACACCGTTGGCGCTGCCGGACCCAAGCAGCCGAGTTTTCGAAGCCGTCACAACACCCAGCTCGACCGCTTTCTCCCTCAGGCTCTCGCTCACGCAAATGACCCGGTGCGCCAGCAAGCACGAGATCCGCTCGGCCGCGGTGAGTAACGCCCTCTTGACGCCGGCCGCGGTCTCGAGACGCAGTCCGTGCAGTGTATAAAACCGATGAGGCACTCCCGCGAGAAGCGCCGCCAAACCACCGAGCAGGCCGGCCTTCGGCGTGCCGACATGACAAATATCAGGGCGCAGCCGTATCATCAACCGCCACAATCGCCACAAGGACACAACGTCGCTCAGTGGAGCCATCTCGCGTTCCATCGGTACCGCGAAAGCGGTCACGCCATCTGACGCCGCCACTCGATTCAAGCCCCCACCGGGAGATGAAGCCACATATACGTCGAAGTCCTCCTCACGCAGGAAACGAAGCTGGCCACGCAGCATCGTCTCGGCTCCCATCGGGCTGGTGACAATGTGCAGCAGCCTTGCTTTTTCCCCGGAAGAGCGTAACCGGAGCGGCTTCGTGGTGGAGTTATCAGACTGAGGCTTCATCGTTGCGTCGGCATCCGACACTCGTTAGATCGGTGCGACGCTGAAGGACTTTAGCACGGGCCGCCTTTGAGCCCGGCGCGCCCATGGCGTCACCGTGTCCGCAAAGGTAGATACCGTTGTGGAGCGGCGCCGCCGGCTCGTATTGCTTCATGGCGGCAAGCAGGCTCGCGTCAACGCGATAGGATCCGCGATAGTCCGGGCCGCCGAGAACCGCCTTGAAACCAACGGCATCGGCTGAGTCGGGAAATTCCAGAGCCTGCTGAATGGCCTCGCGGTGACCGGGGGCATCGCCGCCCGGCTAGCCGATTCGCTCGAATCGCCCTTTGGCGAGGACTTTTTCCGAAGGGAAATCGATGAGCTGGTACTTGAGGGAAGTCGAGCCGAGATTGGGAACCAGGATGTTCACAAAAGCCGCTCGTCATCTGGAAGCTGGGGACACCCGCCTGGAAGCTGGCGGGCGCCCGCTGACCCCTCCCTTGCGGTCGGGGCTCTGTTCGGGCCTCCTTACTCTTGGGAAGCCTTGATCTTCGAGAGGATGTCTTTCGCCCCCGCTTGACCGGGACTTTCGATGCCGGCGGCAATGCCCATCCACTGGGTTGCCTGGGCAAGGTTGTCTCCGTCGATGTCGAGCTTCACGTAGCAGATGCCCAGGAAATAGGCAAGCATTCCGTAGTTTTGCCCGCCCTGCGCCTTCAAGGGTTCCACGGCCTCGAGCAGGAACTTCCGCGATTCCCGAAACTTATCCTTGTTGCCGTCGCCCGCCTCGTGGAAGGATACCTTACCGAGCGCGAAGTTTCCATATGCCGAGAACAGCTCCTTCCTGTTCGTCCAGTCTTCTTCGCTTAGATTTTCAGGCTTCTGCTTGGTTGCCATCACGTCCACAAGCTTCTGGCCCCACATCCTGGCTGGATCGAGTTGCTGCAGGCCGAGGCGCGTCTCAGCCAGGGTGTAGAGGTATTCCTCATTACCGGGGTTTTTCTCGAGCGCCAGGGCGATCGTCTCAGCCATTTTGTCGAAGTTGCCCGCTTGGCGATAAGCCATCACCAGCGGATCGAGCGCCTGAGGCCTGTACTGGCCCTCCGGGTATTGCTCTCTGAGCGTTTCCAGGTAGCTGATCTTTGTTGCCGGGTCGGTGATCTTGAACGAAGAAGTGTAGAGGGAGTATTCGACATACTGAACCACGCCTTCCGCGTACTCCACCTGACCTTTCCACAGCGCTGTTTCTTGTTCGTCAGCATCTTCGTAGTTCTCTACGCCAGCTTCCGCGTCGGCGACAGCCTTGGTCGCCAGCAAGTGCGGCAGCAGCGTGGCCCATTCCTGGGTCCCCTCATAACCTTTGGTGAGATTGTGCAGAACCTCTATATCTTCCGGGGCGACTTCCTGAATCGCTTTGCCGTGCTCGACAACTTTGGTGAAGTTCTGCGTTTCCAGATAGTGGCTTTGCAACTGCAGCCGAACCCAGTCGATGGCGTGATCGTCGGAGTACTCCTCGACGAAGGTCTCGAGCAACTGGATCTTCTCCGCCGTGTCCTCGGATGAACTCGCTTGAGTGATGAGCTGGCCTTCGGGGCTGCCCGTATTGATGTCCACGTCTCGGAAATCGTACTCCTCTTCTTCCTGTGCGATTGCAGGAACCAGGAGCAAGCAAAAGATGGAAAGGTAAAGCACTAGTTTTTTCATGAGTCCACTCCCCAGGGGTGTTGGCTACCGTGTCCTCAGCATGTTACGCCAATCGGCGGCGGGAATCAAGTCGTTGGGACGTTTTCAATCCGACTTATTTTGCTCATTGCCCTGACCTGAATCCGGCGCAACCTATTAGAGCTGGCTCTGTCACGAGGCTGAAAGTACGAAAAGGCGATGAAAGTCGCCGGGCGAGAATGCCCGTCGCGGAGGGGTTGAGCCCCCGCGGAACGCCGACTAAGCGTTCACGCTGGACCCATGTCCGTGTTTGCCAGCAGTTCGAAAAAGTGGCTGACGGTCTGGATCGCCTTGTAATAGTTGTCGATGGAAAACTTCTCGTTCGGCGAGTGCAGGCCGTCATCGGGCAGGCCGAATCCCATTAACACAGTGGGGATACCGAGGTGTTCGGTAATGTCCCCCACGATCGGAATCGACCCGCCCGAGCGGATGAAAACCGCCGGGCGCCCGAAGACGTCTTCGAGCGCCTGGGCGGCGGTGCGAATCGCGGGGTGATCCGGGCTGACCAGGCTGGCCGGCGCCGAATATAGCTCGCGCACTGCCACTTGAATCCCTAACGGTGTGTTCTCGGCAACAAAATCGCGGACCGCGCGGAGGATTTCCTCCGGGTCCTGCTCGGGCACGAGCCTCATGCTCACCTTTGCCGTCGCTTTGGCCGGAATGACGGTCTTTCCGCCGGGGCCGGTGAACCCGCCGCCGATACCGTGAACTTCGAACGTGGGGCGCGCCCAGGTCCGCTCCAAGACGCCGTGATCCGGCTCACCGGTAAGGGCGGGCGAGCCGACTTCCGAAGCCAGGTACCGCGCTTCGTCGAAAGGAAGCTTTTGCCAGCTTTCGATCTCGGCCGCGGCGGGAGCCTGCACGCTCTCGTACACTCCAGGCACTTGGATGACGCCGGCGGAGTCTTTGCACTTCGCAAGCAACTCGACGAGCCCGAACACCGCGTTGGGCACGGCTCCTCCATAAAGGCCTGAGTGCAAGTCGCGGGCCGGCCCCGTCGCTTCCCATTCCATGTAAACCATCCCGCGCAACCCAGTGCAGATAGTGGGCGTATGGGGGGCGTACATCGCTGTGTCAGACACCAAGGCTACATCCGCGGCGAGCCTGTCGCGATGCGCGGGAACATACGCGGCTATGGCCTTGCCGCCGACTTCCTCCTCACCCTCGATCAGGAACTTGACATTGATCGGCAGGCGGCCGTCCGCGGCTCGAAGCGCCTCGATGGCCTTGATGTGGGCATACATCTGGCCTTTGTCGTCGGCCGCTCCGCGGGCGTAGAGGCTGCCGTTGCGCACGGCGGGCTCAAAAGGCGGCGTTTCCCACTCATCCAGCGGGTCCGGTGGCTGCACGTCGTAGTGGCCGTAACACAGCACCGTCGGTTTGCCGGGAGCTTCGAGGCTTTCGGCGTAGACAAGCGGATGGCCTTCGCCGGCGATGACTTCCACCGTCTCCATGCCAACGTCGCGAAGGCTGGAGGCGACGAACTCCGCAGCTCGCAAGACATCGCCCCTATGATCAGGCAATGTGCTGACGCTGGGAATGCGCAGAAACTCGCAAAGCTCCTCTAGGAGGCGTTCACGGCCGTTTTCGATAAAAGTTTGGGAGTCCACAGTCATGAGTATCCGTTATTATGTGCGATTTCGCCGCTGCCCGACGTGGCTCGCGCCTCCCGACGGGCAGCGTTGACCTCCGGGCCGACGTAGGGGCGTAGCTTGCCACGCCCGAGCGCGGACTGCCGTCCGCGCCTCTGTCCGGCCGTCTGAAATTTCCAGCCGATCGGCAAGGATTTCGTTACCGGCGCGCTAGACATCAAGGCCAATCGAGCGCATCAAAGCCAAGGCGTTGCTCCTCTCCACAACACCGGGCCGCATCTTGAAATCGAAGACCATCTCGCCGTTCTCGATGCGGTCTTCAAAGTGGACGTTGGCCGCCCGCACTCCAAGTTGTTCGGTGATTTTCGTCAGCGCCAGATCGTGTGTCGTCACGAGTCCGATGGCGCCGCGCCCGGCCAAACCCTTGACCACGGCCTCAGCGCCGATGCGGCGGTCGTGGGAGTTGGTCCCGCTCAAAAGCTCATCCAGCAAAAACACCACGGGCAACTCCTCTTCCGTCAAGGCGACAATCGCCCGCAGCCGCTTGATCTCGGCGTAGAAACGGGAGGTGTGCTCCTGCAACGAGTCGACCGGACGCATCGAAGCGCCGATCGCCAGCGGCGAAAGCCTGAGGCGCCGCGCGCGAACCGGAGCTCCCGCCTGCGCCAGAGCCGCGTTGAGCCCCACCGAACGGAGCAGCGTGCTCTTGCCGGACATGTTGGAACCGCTGACCACGAGCAAGCGAAGGTCACCGCCGATACTCAGGTCATTGCGGACCAGCTCGGCGCGCGGCACGAGTGGATGCCCCAAACCTTCGGCCTCGAAGCAGCTCGTTTCAGCCAGTTCAGGGAACGGATCCTCCGGATTCTCGTAGGCATATCCCGAAAGCGCGCAGAGTGCTTCGATCTCACCCACCGCCCGCAGCCAGCCCTCGATATGAGGCCCGCTTTCTTGCCTCCATGCTTCGATCGCCAGCGCAAACTGCGTGCCCCAAAACAGCAGGCGCGCCACCGCGGTAAACATGTTGTTGCCGCGCCAGTCGAGGTATTCCACCAAGCGTTCGAGGCGCGCGATCCGGACCGAGGCGGGACGATCGGCTGTGTCCAGCCGCGCTCGCAATTTCTTGAGTAACGGTGAGTCAAACTTCTCCGCCTCGAGGCGCGAAAGAACGTCCGAGAGAAGCCTCAAGTCCCGAGCCGGAGAGTCTACTGCTTCGATCACTTCGTTCACGCGTGAACGGACAAGCACCGCGAAAGCAGCCTCAAGCAGCAGCGCGATCAAAAAAGGCGCCAGGCGAGGAGTTTCCCAGAACAAGGGTGCCAGAGACCCGAGGGTCAGCGCGGAAAGAAGGAACGCCACCCATCGCACGCCTTTGGGGAAAACAACCACGGGACGCGCCGCCCACCGGCTGAGCGCTTCCGGATGGACGCCGCTGCGCACATCAGTGCCCAGAAGCGCCAGCTCTTCGCGCAGGTCGAGCTTGTGACGCAGCTCCTCGACGGCTTGCTGGCGGTCCAGAATCTCGCCGGGAGGCGCCGGCCGGCACAACCAATCAGCCAGCGCACTCTCTCCGGCGCTTGTCCGGGCAGTACACAGCAATTGAAACAGGGACCCTTCCCCGAACACATCAAGGTCGCCGGCATAGAGATGGTGGGGATCGGCGAAACTCTCTCCGCGCTCGCCGATGCCGCTCCAGCGATCACCGAGCCGGGCCAACCCATGCTCGTGGAACCGCACGGCCCGCTTGGCAGCCTGAATGCCGCGCTCAACAAATTCGTGATAAACGACAAGAGCGATGAAGGCCGCCAGCGGTACTGCCATCCACCAGGGACTGAAGAGGCCGCGTCCCCACGACAGCCAGGCCATCAGCGGAACAGCGAGCACGCAGACGAGCCTCCAATTGCTAACGCTGATGAACAGTCGCTGGCGGCGCTCTAGGACCGCGCTACGGGCAGCCAGGCGCTTTTCATATTCACGTTTGGGCTCGGACCTAAGTTGGGCTTGTGGCGGGGAAGGTGCAGCCAGCGTGTCTTCGGTTGCCAAGTCCCATTGTAAAGTGGGTATCCGCTCTACAGGCTTAAGACTAGATATGTGGGCCCGGCCGACCCAGCGCCAACGGAACGTTCGCGCCGAAAGTTGTAAAATGCGCATTGCGGAAACGCCGCGGCTGGCGATGCCGAGCCAACGCCGGTCAAGCCCGGAGACACCATGAAAATAGGAATGAATCTTCTGCTATGGACGGATCACCCCACTAAGAAGCACGGTCCTCTGCTCGAGAAGATCAAGAAGTGGGGTTTCGATGGGGTCGAGTTTCCCGTGATCGCGATGGAGAAAGACGATATCAGCGAACTCGCCAAGCGCTGCGACGACCTCGGCCTTGACCGCTCGGCCATTCTGGCTTTCGGCGCGGACCAAGCCGACCCGGTCAACCCCGACCCAAAACTCCGCCGGGCGGCTGTCGACCTTCTCAAGAGCAGTATCGACAAGACTCGCGACATCGGAGCCGATGTCCTTGTCGGGCCCATACAACAGGGGCTGGGACGTTTCACCGGCGCCGGGCCCACCGCGGACGAATGGAAGCGCTCCGCCGAAGTGATCCGCGAAGCGGCCGCGCACGCCGCGACGATGCATGTCGAGCTGGCTGTCGAGCCGCTGAACCGCTTCGAAATGTTTCTGTTCAACACCATCGACAAGGGCGCTGAATTTTGCCGCGACGTCAACATGCCGAACGTCGGAATCCTGGCTGACACCCACCACTCAAACATCGAGGAGCAACATACCGGAAGGGCCTGGAGCCGGGCATCGAAGCAGATTTTTCACGTGCACATCTCCGAAAATCATCGCGGCGTCCCAGGCCAAGGACGAGCCGTGACACCCGACGTCTTCCGAGCGCTCAGGACGTCCGGTTATGACCGCTGGCTGACCATTGAAGCTTTCGGCCTCGACGTGGGGTCGCTTATCACGCCTCTGCACCTCTGGCGCCCCTTATTTGAGCGGGTAGAAGATGTGCCCGTGCTCGGACTCAAGCATATCCAGGACGGCTGGAACGCAGCCGCCTGACAGCGCCGAACAGCACACAATCACGGGAGGAGGCGTTTTCAATAACGTTTCCGGTCGCGTTTCATCGCTGACACTGGTTGGCAGCCTGCGTTACCCCGCCCTGCCCCGCGACCCGTGATGGCAGGCTCGGGTCTGTAACTCCCCAAGACCGAGCCGAAGCCGGATACATCGATTTCGCGGGCACTAGTGGTCTATATCTCCTTTCGGATCAAGTGGCTAGATCGATCCAGTCATAGACATCGTTCAGTAGCCCAGCAGATGCACGACGCCCGCAAATACACCGATTTATCTTTGTGAGTGGACCGAAAGGGCGCCTGCCCCATCGCTACCGTCCCCTGCGGAAACCGTCTGATACGCCACCAAAGCTGCATTTGAGAAGTGCATGACCGAGAGCCTCAGCGTCATCCAAGTCGGCCTGCCGCAACTGATCCTCCAGCGGCTCGCCACGCATCTCAGCTCACAGGGATGGGCGGCCAAGACGGCCCCGACCGCTCGCGAAGGTCTCCTCCATCTCTTGGATCAGCGCTTCGACATTCTGCTTTTTGGAACCGAGCTGCCCGATGTTTCGGCCGAACGCTTTCTGGAAGAAGCGTTGCGGCGGCAGCCATCGCTGGCGGCGCTGGCGGTGGCGAATCGGCCCAATTACTCGGAAGCCGTCCGCTTCGCCGGCCTTGGCGCGGTCGACTACCTGCCCCTTGACCGTCTAACCTCACTCGACTGGGTTGATGAAAGAATCCGCATCGCCGACTTGCACCGGGGTTCCGAGCAGACCCCCGCGCCCGACCAATCGATTCCGCGATTAGTCGGTGAAAGCAATCCCATCCTCAACGTCAAACAGCTCGTCCGCATCATCGCCCCGCGCCGTTCGACGGTTCTGATTACAGGCCCGACCGGGACAGGCAAGGAACTCGTCGCGAAAGCCATCCACGCGGCGTCGCCGAGAGCCGCGAAGCCTCTGGTGGTCGTCAACTGCGGAGCGATTCCCGATAATCTCGTGGAAGCCGAGATGTTTGGCCACGTCAAAGGGGCCTTCACTGGGGCTATTGGCGCGCGCATCGGCCATTTTGAGCAGGCCCATGGCGGCACAATCTTTCTGGACGAAGTCAGTGAGATGCCACTGGAGGCCCAAAGTAAGCTTCTCCGTGTCCTGCAAGAGCGTGAGTTTCAGCGGGTGGGCAGTTCGGAAACGATCACCGCGGACTCCCGAGTCATCGCCGCGACAAACCAGGACCTTAAGCAGATGGTCCAAAAAGGGGAGTTTCGCGAAGACCTCTTCTACCGCTTGAATGTCGTCCCGGTCAATCTGCCGACCCTGGCGGAAAGAAGCGAGGACCTCCCGCTGCTGGTCGACCACTTAGTCGCAAAGATTTGCCATCGCGAAGGGTTGGCGGTGAAACAAGTGAGTGCCGAAGCGCTGCGCCGCCTGATGGAATACCGCTGGCCCGGCAACGTTCGCCAACTGGAAAACGCTATCGAGAAGGCCGCCGCTCTCAGCGGAGACCGCCAACTCCTCTATCCCAGCGATTTCCCGTTGCCTGCCCTGCAATTGCCCGCCAACTCGTCGGGGGCCCCGGAGTTGCGAATCCCCGCGCAGGGACTGAACTACGACGTCGTGATCGGCGACTTCGAGCGCAGCCTGCTCTCGCAAGCCCTGGAGCGCTCCGGAGGCAATAAGAAGCGAGCCGCTGACTTGCTCGGCATCAAACGAACCACGTTCGCCGCCAAGTGGCGGGTGCTGCAGCAAGCGGCCGGCGCCGAATAGCTTGCGTGCCTTCCTTTTTCGAATGTTTTGTCAAATGTGAAGCGGGTTCGCTGCCGAGTGCCAGGCTCTCGACCAGTTGCATGTCCAGCTTGACCTCTTGCGGTTTGACCTCCGTGCTGCTCGGTTGGAGAATGGAATTGGTGAGGTGTTAAGCTATCGGTTCCTTTGGCCTTGTTGGGGTGAACTCCTGTTCGCGGGAGCGGGAGTTGTAGCAAGTCCTGCGTTCTCGCCGGGCTGCATGGAGGATTTGAAGATCATCAAATGCGTGTAGTTGGCGTCATCCCCGCTCGATACAAGTCCTCCCGCCTCGAGGGTAAGGCTCTGGCCGATATTCATGGCAAGCCCATGATCCAGCACGTCTGGGAGCGTTGCCGGCGCGTGACGTCGCTCGATCAACTGCTGGTGGCGACGGACGATGTTCGCATCCAGGAGGCTGTGGCATTGTTCGGCGGAGAGGTCGTGATGACCGACCCCGGACACGCCTCCGGAACCGACCGCGTAGCCGAAGCTGTCAGAGATGTTGATTGTGACGTTGTCGTCAACATTCAGGGCGACGAGCCCATGCTCGACCCGCTGATGATCGACGAATTAGTAGAACCTTTCCGCGGTGAAGCCGCCACCGAGATGGTGACGCTGAAACAACTGATTAGCGAAGAAGAGGAATTGACGGACCAGCATGTCGTCAAGGTCGTGTGCGACATTCACGGGGATGCGCTCTACTTTTCACGGTCGCTCATTCCGTCCTTGAGTTCTCGGGCACAAGACTACCGGGCCTACAAGCACCTGGGCCTCTACTCCTACTCCAAAGACTGCTTGGCAAAGCTTTCCTCGCTGTCACCAACTCCGCTGGAGCAAATCGAGCGGCTTGAACAGTTGCGCGCGCTGGAGAACGGGGTTCGAATCCGCGTAGTGCTGACAAGGTCGCGGGGGCGCGGAGTCTCGGTCGACACGCCGGAAGATCTCGAAACGGCCCGCCGGTTGATGGCCAAAGACATTTCGGGACGCCGCAACAGAGGCGTGGACGGCAGTCCACGCTCGAGGGAACTCTAGTCCACGCTTGCGCGAACTCTAGTCCACGCTTGCGCGAACTCCCTTGCGACGCTCCTGCGATTTCCCTTCCCCTCTCCAGCGAATCCCCTTCCGGCGCGAGCGTGGACTGCCGTCCACGCCTCTGCTGCGGCGTCTGAAAATTTTTGGTGCTGTTGTGGTGTCTTTCTTAATGTTCGGCTCCTGGGGCTGCCGATCATAGAGCTGTGAAGGTTTCGGTCTGCCTCATCCAGCCCGAGAATTATCCCCACTGGCAGGCTTTTCTGGAAGTCGCGCAGTTGCTGTGCGCGTCATTCGAGTCGCTGGGGCATCGCTGCCCCCTGCGAATGAACTGGGTTGAGCCCGGCGCGCTCAATATCGTCATCGGCTACCACTTCCTAGAACCCGAGCATATCGCCTCGTTCTCCCATGCGCCTTTCATCTTCTATCAGCTTGAACAGTTATCGGTTCACGAGGGCTGGCTGACGGCGGATCGCGAGCGGGTTCTTCGTGCCGCGAGCGCGATTTGGGATTACTCCGAGAAAAACGTTGCGTTCTTGAGGGCGAAGGGATTCGGGAACGTTTCGCACTTGCCTCTGGGCTATCATCCGTCCTTCGAGCGCATCGAGCACCGCCCGGAGGGGGATAAGGATGTGGACGTCCTCTTTTACGGCGCGCGGAACGAGCGCCGCGCCGCGGTGTTGAATCAGCTCCGCGAACGCTTCTGGCTGCGCACGCTTTTCGGCGATTACGGAGAGGCGCGAGACCGCTGGATCGCGCGCTCCCGCGTGGTCCTCAATATCCATTTCTACGATATGAAAGTCGCCGAGCAGGTTCGTCTGTCGTATTTGCTGAACAACGAGTGCTTCGTGTTGTCGGAAGAGTTCGAATCGGAGGAGTCCGAATCGGACATCTTCGCCGGGGGAATGGTCACCGGCGCCCATGACGCCCTGACGGGTTTGTGCGAACGCTACCTGGGGGACCCGGAAGCGCGGAGAATCGTGGCCGCGCGGGGGTTGGAGTTGTTCCGTCAGCGGCCGATGGTTCAGTTCCTGGAACCCCTGGTCGAGGCGCTGCCGCGGCGGCTCGTTTGTGGGGAGACACGATAGGAGATTCGGGCATGAGTCAGGCTGTTCAAACCGCCAAAGGCTGGGACGAGTGGGTCGAGTTCATGGTGAAAACTCACCAATACATGGACTGGGATGTTCGCATCAGCAAGCAATTCGAATTCTTGCAAAAGTTCCTTCAGCGGCTGCCCCTCGGCGGAAAGATTCTAGATGTGGGCGCCGGGCAATGCGAAGCGAAGCGCTTCTTCGAGGACTACCGATACGTATCAGCCGACGCGGCTGTCGGTGACGAGGAATGGGACTACTCCAACCTGGACATCGTGTCGAACGTTCAGCGATTGCCTTTTCGTTCAGGAAGCCTCGACGGAGCGATCAATATTTGGGTGGCCGAGCATGTCCGCGACCCGATCGGCATGGTCGGAGAGGTGGCCAGAATTCTCAAGCCCGGCGGACAATTCATGATCTTTCTGCCCTTCGTGGTTCACGAGCATCAGCTTCCCCACGATTACTTTCGCTTCACGCGGTTCGGGGCGGCGGCGCTTTTGGAGGACAACGGATTCGAAGAAATCGAGGTCGTGCCGGATTCGTCCGTGGGTTTCGCGGTTGCTTACGAAAGCGTCAAGAACCTCAACTCGATCAGGAACGCCGCCGGACTGCCGCCGGAATGGAAAGGGCACGTCGAGAGCTGCTTGCAAGTCGTTTGGAGGATGGCAAAGGATCTCTCGGCGCAGACGGATTTTCCGAGCGCCGCACCCGGTCTGAGCTATCTCGCGATGGCGCGCAAGCCCGAGAACTGGGCAGGGGCCGCGCGGCCCTCCAACACGGCGGGTTGGAGGGTGCAACGGGCAGCGGCCCCTGGAACTCGCAACGGGACAACGATTCTCAATACAGCCGGGGCGGCCGCCGCCCCGCGCTTGAACGTGGGTTGCGGGAATCAGAAAATGCCCGGCTGGCTCGGCATCGACCGCGTTCGCACCAAGGCGACCGACATCGTTCGGGACATCACGCGCGGGCTGCCTTTCGCTGACTCCAGTGTCGCTGAGATCTATTGCGACAACGTCCTCGAACATATCGGGCCGAGTGAGGACTTCGTCTTCGTGCTCAACGAGTTTTATCGTGTTCTGAAACCCGATGGAATCGCGACGATCATCGTTCCTGACGGCCGGTCACAGGCTGCCTGGCAAGATCCCACGCACCAGAGGGCCTTCGTGCCTCGCTCGGCGCTCTACTGGAACCAGGACCTGCAATGGCCGAAACTCTATGGCATCACCGCTGATTTCGATGTGGAGTTGCAGGAATACGGCGACCCCGAGACGGAAGCTTTCTTGAAGTTCGTGTGCAAGGCGCGGCCGAAGCAGCTCCGAAGCGGGAAGTAGCACGCATGGGCGCTTGCCCCGCGAGGCTGCCGATTTCGTTTCGCGTGTCTGCTAAAGTGGGACTCCCATGCCCCTGTCAAGTCCCCTGGAAACCTCGGCGACACACGCACGCTCTCGCGAACTGCTCGAGCGGGCGAAACAATCTCTCGCGGGCGGCGTCAGCAGCGCTTTTCGCGCCAAGGCCGTTCCGCACCCGCTCTACATCGAGCGGGGACGGGGCAGCCGCATCGTCGACGTCGACGGCAACGAATACCTGGACTACGCATTGGCATGGGGGCCGCTGATTCTGGGACATGCCCACCCCGCCGTCGCCGAAGCCGTCGCGAAGACCCTCTGCGACGGCTGGGATTATGGCGCTCAGCACGAAGGCGAGATTCGCGTCGCCGAGCGGCTGGCCGGGCTGATCCCGTGCGCGGACCGGGTTGTCTTCAGCAACACCGGCACGGAAGCCGATCAGGTCGCCTTTCGTCTGGCCCGCATGTTTACCGGCCGCGGGCGCATCGTCCGGTTCGAGGGACACTACCACGGGTGGTTCGAGCCGCGTCCGGACACGCTCCTGCTGCCATGGAACGATGCGGGCGCTGTCGAGGATGCGATTCGCCGGCATGGAGACGAGATCGCCGGCGTGATCATGGAACCGATCCTGTGCAACGGGGGATGCATTCTTCCCGAGGAAGGATACTTGGCGGCGGTTCGCGAGCTTACCGCGAGGCACGGCATCGTCCTGATTTTCGATGAGGTGATCACCGGGTTCCGTGTACACCTGAGCGGCGCGCAAGGGCTTTACGGGATTACGCCGGATCTCGCGACATTCGGCAAAGCGGTGGCCGCCGGATTCCCGCTGAGCGTGATCGCTGGACGCCGCGAAATCATGAAGCTGATCGAGACCGGGCGTCTGTTGCACGGCGGAAGTTTCAACGGCAATCCGACGGTGCTGGCGGCAGCGGAAGCGACGCTCAGCGAGCTGTCCCGCGACAACGGAGCTGCCCTAAAAGCGGCGGACCATCATGGCCAGCGCTTGATGGCCGGTCTCAATGCCGCTGCTGAAGACGCGGAAGCGCCGCTGACGATTCGCGGCGTCGGGACGGTGTTTCGCCTTTCCTTCCCCGATGCTGGAACTGTTACCGATTCTCGTGGTCTGACCAGCCCGCCATCCGGCCTTTTAGGCGCGTGGCTTGAAGCCATGCTCGATCAGGGAGTTTACTTGCTGCCAGACGGCCGTTGGTATGTGTCGACCGTTCACAGTGACGGGGATCTGGCCACGACGCTTGAGGCGGCCAGGCGCGCGTTCATGAAGGTCGTGGAACGGTTTCCTGGCAGATAGGATTCTAACTAACTTGGTTGACCAGTTTGTTGCCAGTTGTGTGTCGGCGCGTGTCACAACTGGCAGTCCTCCGAAGCGCCGTGGCCCTCCTACCTCGCTGTTCTTTCCCGAATCGCCTTCGTGCGGGCTTCCATCTCTACAGCCTCGGCTTCCCGGTCCGTCTCCCGTAGCAATACGGCGTAGTTCTCCAGGATTAGGGCCACATCCGGATGCTCCTGTGCCAGGGCGTTCTCCGCGATCGCGAGGGCGCTCTTCAAGAGCGCCTCGGCCTCGGCATAGTTGCCTTGGGCTACATACACTCCCCCCAGGTTGTTGAGACTCGTAGCAAGGTCGGGATGCTCTAACCCAAGCGCTTTCTCCCGGATCGCCAGAGCACGCTTATGGAGTGGTTCTGCTTCCGCGTACTTGCCTTGGGCTTGATAGAGAGTCGCCAGGTCGTTGAGGCTCGTGGCAACAGTTGGGTGGTCAGGGCCTAAACTTTTCTCATCGATCGCTAGGGAACGTTTCCAGAGTGGTTCTGCTTCGGCGTACTTGCCTTGGGAGTAGTAGAGGAACGCCAGGTTGTTGAGACTCGTAGCGAGGCGGGGGTCCTCTGGTGCAAAGCTTTCTGCTCCGTTGAGGGCAGCCAACCACGCTTTCTCGGCCTCAGTGTAGCGGCCTTGTTCGTAAGCTTCCTGGCCGGCGGTATTGTGCATCCCCCACCGGATCTCGGAACACGCCTCGGCAGAGAGCAGCAGCCCGCAGAAAATGCCGGCTAGGCAGAAACGGTTCGTCACCCGAAAACCTAAAGGGTCGAGTTTATCTCTGGTGCCGATCACCGCTATTTTTTTGTCGAAGTGCTCCTGGGTGAGCTGAGTCATGGCGTTGAGCTTAGTGAAAGCAGCGATTGAGAGGCACACCTAATGCAGGACCATCCGGCAATAATGAAAAAGGAAATTACGAAGAGAAAAGAGAGCAGGAGAAACGGACGACTGACGATGTACGAGTGTGTCGTAGGCAGGTCGAGCATGTTCTCGATGCTTTGCAGAGCTTTGCGCGCTTGCACCAACGCGCGTAGGATGCGCAGGAGGTGCCAAGAGACGAACACGCCGATTCCGGCCAAGGTCAAGAGCCCGCCGCACCAGAGTGACGGGTGTTTCTCTGCAATGGAGGCCAAGCTCACCCCAATTAATCCGAAATACGCGAGCGGTAGTTGCCAGGTGCGGGCTGCATAGTGTCGAGTTCGGGAGTTGAGCTCGACCAGCTGTACGCGAAGCGAGGCGAGCTTCTCTTTTGTGCCCTCGGTCACAGTGGATTGCCATGCCCTCCCTACGCCACCAAATGCGGCTTGACGAAGTCGAGGTTCTGCTCGAGAGACTTTTTGGCGTAGTCGTCTAGCGGGCGATGCTCTCCTCGCACTTTCCAGTTGGGGAAAACGCCCCGCAGATGCAATACGTAGTGGAGCCCCGGTAGTCCGTACGAGCGCGCCTGGGTCACGAAGAGCAGGACCTTCGAGAACATGTCGAGGGCTTCGTTTTTGTTGCCCGCATGCCAGGCGTCCCACACCTTCACGTAGAGATCCACCCAGCTAACGGCTGGCATGGTGCCGCCCGAGCCACGCATCATTTCATCGATCAGGGTTCTGCCATGTCCGCCGGTAAAAACGGAAAGCTCCATGTCGCCGGCCTTCTCGCCGAACTCGGTGATGCGCGAGAGCGTGTGCCCGGCTTCGTCCTTGATAAACCGCAGCGTGGGAATCTCGCGCGCCATTTGCATCACGAATTCGACGCTCATATTGCCGGTGGTCTGAACAAACAACGGCAGCCCGCAGGCATCGGCAATGGCGGCGTAGTATTTTTTGGCCTCGTTTAGGTCGAGATCGTCTCCGCGGCTGGTGGGAAGCGCGATGATGGCGTCGGGCTTGAGCTTGTCGGCGTGCTTGGCGAACTTGACGGCCGTCGCCGTATCCGACGCCTGAACTCCGATGACAACCGCCGGCTTGAGAGCTTTGCCCGCGCCGACGATGGCCTCGGCGCCACGGATCCGCTCTTCAAATGAGAGGAGAAAATACTGACTAGCGAGCTGCGGCCAAACGATGCCGTGGACACCCATCCGGCCAGCGAACTTGACTTCCTTTTCGAGCGTCGCAAAATCCACTTTACCGGCATCGGTGTAAGGGGTTTGGAAGATCGGGAAGATTCCGCTCAGTGGCTTGCTCGGGTGACTCGGAGCGGCATCGATGCGCGGAAGAGCGCTGCCGGCCGCGGCCAGGGAAAGTAATCGCAGGAATTCCCGGCGGGGGAAATAGGCGCCGCCAGATTTGGGAGACAACCCGCTTCGGGCGAGCTGGCTTGTTCGCTGCTTTGTCACGCTTTGGGACTGATTCATGGTTTTTCCTCTGACCACCACGATACAGGGATTCATCGTGTTCGCACAACCTCATACTTGGGAAGTTGCTAGCCGAACGGTGGGCCTGGAGGCCCAACGCGGCACGGCTGGAGCCGTACGCCACGACACCTTCGCCACGGGCTTACTGATGGCAGTGCCGTATGCCATTCGGACCCCATGGGGTCCGATCGTGGTCCTGTGAAGGGACTGAAACAAAAGAGGTTAGCGGTTGTGATATAAACTTTCTTTACAAAATGTCAGAGAATGTCAGACTTTGGCAGACATATCGGCGATTTTTTGGAGATTTGGGGTCTCGTCTTTGAGTTCGTCGTCTAGTGTCTTTGTTTTCAGTGCTTTGAATTAGGGGCGGCGGGCGACCCAGTGGCAGAAAGCATGCCACAGCGTCAGTTTTCTGGCGCAATTTGGCTGGCCTGTCCCTGACGGGGAACAGCCGGAATCGGACAGGAAGCATTTGGGACTCTGGAACCGTGCGTTTGGGGATTTGACCACACACACTTATCCCCAGGCTTGACCCCGGACTTGACCCCAGGCTGCCGCCTGGGGCTCTGATGCTGCTTTTCGAACGTTGTGCGACGCCTGCTGCTTTCATTTAGCCATCCGCGGAGGGTGACCACACAATTCGGAGAGCAACTCGAAACTGCCCAGGCCTGGAAACGGTCGTGTTGGTCCGGTGATCTATGTCCTTTCCGGTGTCTATTCGCAATGTAGCAGATGGTGTCAAGTGTTTCGGGGTGTTTTTGGCGTAAGTAGTTTAAGATTCAACGAGGAAAGATCCGTGACTGACTGGCGGCTTTGCTTGAAAACGCGCTTTCACGAGTTTGACCTTCGCTCGTAACGGCTGAGAGATAGATCAAACAATGCAAGATAGGTCGCACGCATCCGCTCGGCGATTGGCTGGGCCTTCCAGAACCGCGCTGGACGCGCGAATCGCCGGTAGTCCATGCGCCGCGAGACTTCAGACGTAGCCAAACAGCGGCGGAAACAGGACGACCACAATCGCCGCCCACGCGGCATACACCGGCAGGTAGGACGTCTGCCAGCGCTCCAGGGCGCCGAAAGGCCCTCGGCCGCGCAAGAAGCGCGCATAGAGCCATGCCGACCACGCCAAATTGACGAGTAAGATGAGGTTCTCTCCCAGAGCCGCCACCTTGTTCGGGCTGAAGCCGAACTCAGAGATGCGCGCCGTGATGGCGGTCAGAGCCACGGCGTCGACAACGAGGGCGCTGACGACCAGCAACAACTGCAGCGCGTCAAAGGCATCCGGCGGCGCTTGCGGGTCGCGCGCCGAAATGGCATAGAGAAGCAGGCCGAGCACCAGCACGAGCAACAAATCAAATCCGATCAACACCTCGCGCTCGACATCGATGCCGCTCCCCGTCCACGCCATGGTCGCCAGGAAGACGCACATTACGGCGGTGAACAACGGCGTGAACAGGCGCGTCAGCACCGGCGCCATATTCTCAATCACGCTCTGTTTGGACTCCACTAGCCAGGCGCCGATCAGGACGGCGCCCATCGCTCCACAGGGCAGCAACCAGCCCTGCGCCAGCCACTCCGCATCGAGGCCGATCACCCGAAACATGAACATCGTGAAGCCGGTCAGCACGCCGCCGCCCAGCGCGATCAGCACGTAGTAGATGAACAGCTCGCCCGTGAATCGCACAAAGTTCATGCGCTCGCGGCCGCTACGCCAGCGTCCTCCCGCGTAGGCGACTCCTACGGTCAGCCAGAGTGCGATCGGCATGTGCAGCACCGAAAGCAACACCGTGGACCCTCCGGGTTGGAAGGGAAAGATGTTGGCAAAGACGACCGCTGCCCCGAATGCCAAGAACAGGGGGATGCAAGTTGCCGCCCGGAGGCGCCGCTTCCAAACGAAATAGAGGGTGAGGAAGGGCAGCACAAACAAGCTGAGGTTTCGTGCGTAGAACCACGCGGCGGCTTCGCTTCCTAGCTCCAGGCCGAACAGCGTCGGAACTTTCACCGCCAGCGCCGCGGCTATCGCCAGCGAAACGACCACAACGGGTTCGACGCCTACAGAGCTTCCCGACTCGACCGGCTCGGCGCCGGGCGTCACCATCTGCTTCCACAGCCGTTCGGAATACTCCTGCGCGAACTCCCGTGATAGCGCATCGATCTCTCCCATCCGCTTGACCGCTACCAGAAACGCCTCGTCGGCTTTCAGACCGACGTCCATGAGCGCCGCGACTTGATCGCGCAAGTGGTCTTCCAGCTCGTCGATGTCGACGGCCCGGACGGCCTGTCGGCGGTTCAGGTAGCCCCGCCACTCGGCGATCTGGCGCTCCAGCGGCCCCTCGCTCTCGGCTGCCCTCACTCGCCTTAGCCCCCCTCCAGGAGGGCCTGGGACGCCGGTGGCCAGATGCCGCGCAAAGTCGCGTCGACTGCCTGCCACTGCCGCCGCTGAATAGCTAGCTGCTCCCGGCCCTGCGTCGTAGTGCGGTAGTACTTTCGCTTGCGGCCAGTCTCCGACGTCCCCCACCGACCCTCGATCTGACCGAGCCGTTCGAGCCGATGCAGCACGGGGTAGAGCATCCCGTCGGTCCACTGCAATTGACCGCCGGAGAGCTCGCTGACGCGCTTAATGATGGCGTAGCCATAGCTGTCTCCGTCAGCCAGGATGGCCAACACGAGCGGCGTCGCCGAGGCGGCAACCAGATCCTTACCGACATCCATCTCTCGTCGCGATACCTGGAAGAATTATGCATTGTACTTCTATGTAATGTCAACCGCCTAGTGTGTCAAGGTCATCGAGAGGTACGGTCTGACACCGGAGCTTCCGCGAGCCGGACTTGTCGGAAGTGACTCGGAGCTGGAGCAGTTAGGAAGCGCAGACTGAGGTTACTCGTTCACGACCCCGGGACTCGACTCAGCGGCCATGGTGTGCCGCAATCTGCTCCTCGCTCAGCCGAAGAAAGCGGGCGGCGTTGTTGTAGAAGATGTCCCTCTTTTGCTCGGCGCTCAGGAAAGGAGCGTCATCTATTGAAGCGATCGATCGCTCGATTACACCCGGCCACACGATCTGGTCGCTTCCAAACATGACGCGATTCCCGAAGCCGGCCTCGACAATCCCTTGCAGATAGCGGTAGAACGCCGCTCGCGGCTGTCCCCATACGATGTAGCCCACTTCGACATAGACCTGCGGGTGAGCGTACAACAGGGCCAACAGATCATCGAGCATCGGAAATCCGGCGTGCATGATGTAGACGCGCAGGCTGGGATGTTTCACCAGTACTTCTTCGAGCGTTAGCGCGCTGTGCATACGGGCTCGAATCTTGTATCCCTCGTGGAAGGGGCCCGGGGGACCTGGGCCAATGTGGATACCGACCGGCACGTCGAGTTCCTCCATCAACTCCCAGTAGGGCTCCATGATCGGATCGTCGGGCTCAATACCGACGTATGCCGTCAAGACTTCTCCCAGTACTGCGAGTCGTCCCTGAGCGTGGAGTTCCTGTACATCCTCCACAGAGTAGGCAAACCTTTTCGACGTGGGAGCGAGCGTGAGCGCCGGCAGAAAGCGCTCAGGCGCCTCCTCCGTCCAGGCGGCGACATGCTCGGACCGGGCGCTGAGCACGCCATAGATGTTGTATCGCTCCATTGCAGCTATCGATTCCGTCATCACGGCTTCATCCGTCTTTGGCGACCAAACCGGATCCTCGCAGGGAGGATTCTTCAGGCGATACGCCAATGGCGACAAGACAGACTCTCGGCTGGGCCAGAAATCATACGGCGTGCATACTGCAACCGGAGGGGACCCATAGTAAGCTATCGGTTGCGCATGCATATGCATGTCGATGATGGGGGGCCTTTGTTGCGACGAAGCAGTGGGCGCAAGGCATGCTATCAAGAACCCGACCACGATAAACCTGCGCGAGCTGTTGGCGAATGTAGGGAAGCCAGAGTTGAGATGCGATCCGGTCATTGCACTGCGATTCTACTACGACTAGCGCCTCCATCGCCGGAGATTGAAGCTCAGGAGTTACTTCCGACAGTGGGGATTGCCGGAAGTGAGCGGAGTCACTTCCGCGAGCCGGACTTGTCGGAAGCTTTGCCGCGTCGAGGCGTTCGGCCCCGCACGGCAGTCAAGAGAGGGCGCCTTGCGGTGAGCTTGGGTTGCCTTCGTCGTCTTGTAGCGCTCTTGAGGCAGAGCCCTGTGTTCCTATCCCAGCCAAGCTAGTCCGACGACAAAGAGAGCGCAACTTAGCATGCCTGCCCCCCACGAGACCCATCCCAGCAACCGTTTCTGCTTCAGGCGGTACCACATGTAGTAGCTGCTGAAGACCATGAGCAGAAGGCCTACCGCGAGCGCGTCCATAGCAATGACCCAGATGGAGGTCAGGATCCAATCACGCTTTGCCGCGGGGTTGTTGCCGCGAGTTCCGCTGAAGCTGTGCAGCGCCTTCATCACGCCCCAGGAATTGACCTGAATGTGCCTGACCGTAGCCCTGTTCCGAGCCAAGTCGACGCTGACACGATTCACATTGCCCGGGCGGTTCACGACAAAGTCCAGCCGGCCCGGCACTGGCTTCCGAGCCGGCCAGTCGATTTCGCCGGCCAAGTTCAACTCGCGCATGATCTCTTCGGCCCGATCAACGCCGTTCTCTGACGCGGACGGTTGGATCGACCTCTCGTAACTCGTTTCGGTTCGGTCGGGCCAGAAGTCCGCAAATCGCCACTGAGAGTGATTGAGGAGCAACCCGGTGAACGCGAAAAGCCACAGGAAAAACAGGAAGTACAGGCCGAGATAGAAATGCAGCCTCCGATTCCAGGCCTCTAACTTCGGACTAATCGACGACGGCATATATGATTCCACCAAACGAAAGGGCCCCGGCGGCCAGCAGGATCAGGCCGGCCCTCCGCTCCAGTCGAAGCATCGCCCATAAATAGATGCCGCTCACGGAGAGGAACAACACCAGATAGACGGTGGCGTCGGCGAGCCAGCGCCAAGCGCGTGTCCCGAACGAATTGCCCCGGATGGCGACATTGTGCGGGCCCGGCGCCCGGTGCAAGTACGCCAGCCTCTCCCAAATGGCGGTGCGGTGTTCCGAGACGACGGCGGTCCGCTCTTCGACGTCGAGGTTAATTGTGGCCTCGACGCCCGGTCTGCCGACACGGATAACGAGCTGATGCTCTTCCGAGGGGGAGCGAATGAATTGGATCTCCCCGGTTACCCCTAGTTGGGAGAGAATCTGAGCGGCAAGTTGTGCTCTCTCCATACCCTTTGCCTGTTCGATTCCGCCGGGAACGCGAAGATCGCGAACCGTCGCGGTTGTTGTAGCAGACCGAGGCGGACTTGGGTGAAGGTGGTTCACGAAGAAAACACTGACCGCGAAAACCACCAGAAACGGGCTAACGAACAACCCGAGGTACAGATGCAGATCCCTTGTCCAGATGTAGAAGGCCGTCGGCATTGGCGACCATACTATCATGAGTTACCTGTTCCCGTTCAAGCCACGGCGGATGCAAACCGAATCGAGTGTCCAACGTCCCGGAACGGAAGGGCCTCGATCCGGGAAGCCGAAGAGCGCCAGGGCGCCGTGATACGATGTCGATGACGTGAGCGTTGAGCAAGGTCGACAGTGGATCGCGGAGGCTCGGAGCATCGTTGCGTTTACCGGAGCTGGAATCTCGACCGAATCGGGAATACCGGACTTCCGCAGCCCCAACGGCGTTTGGGCACGGAATCGCACAATCTACTTCGACGAGTTCGTCCAAAACGAGCGAGACCGCGTCGAGTACTGGCGTCAGAAGGTGGAAAGCTGGCCTGACATGCGTAACGCTCAGCCAAATGCCGGGCACCTCGCCTTTGTGGATTTGGCACGCCGGGGCAAACTGAAGGCGATGATCACGCAGAATATCGACGGCCTGCACCAGCGCTCCGGACTCGATCCCGCTCTTATCCTCGAGCTGCACGGCACAACGGTGGAAGCCGCCTGCTTGCAGTGCGCGGATCGCATCCCAATGGACGAGGCCGTGGCACGGGTCCAGGGCGGCGAACAGGCGCCGCGCTGCGGCCGCTGTGGAGGACTGCTCAAACCGGCTACCGTGTCGTTCGGGCAGTCGATGCCTCAGGATGTGCTTCGCAAAGCCGAGGAGGCCGCGGTTTCCTGTGAGGTTTTTCTTGCGGTTGGTTCGTCGTTAGTGGTGCATCCGGCGGCAGGCCTGCCTGTGCTGGCAAAGCGCGCGGGCGCCAAGCTGGTCATCCTCAATCGGACCGAAACGCCGCTGGACGAGCTGGCGGATTTGGTGGTCAACGATGAGATCGGCAAGGTTTTGCCAGAGATGGTGCAAAGCGGCCCGCCGAGCTAGCCCGCCGCGCGGACAAGTGGATCGTGAGGGCTGTGCTCGGCGTCCCCAAAATCGCGGCACCACGACTGACGCTCATTTCGTAGCCGATGCGCGCGCGAGGATGACACCCGAGGAGTCAGCCAGCGAATCGTAGTAGCGGCTGAATCGGCGGGTCTCGTCGGCGTCGTACGTCCGGAGATTCGCCGCCCAACGATATGAGATGGGCTGGTACCAAAGCTCGGCATCGATCTGAAATGGCCCCTGGGCGTCGCCGAGCGCCACCGCGTAGCGGATCCGGTCCCCGGCGCCGCTGAAATCTTTGTCCTCCGCGGCGGCTCCAATCACCGCGATATCTTTACCCGCCGTGTGCTTGTCGAATCCGCGCGGAAGCAGGCGGTTGTCCTTCACGTATCGAGCAGCGGAGAGCAACCCGGTGGTCGGCGAGCCATTTGGATCCACCATGATCGACTCGTAGATCTGCACCTGACCGCTGCTATCGATCAACGCGTAGTGCGGCTCGTAGCTGTTCGGATCCGCGTCGTTGTCGTTGCCCAGAATCGCTCCGTCCCCCGCTACCGCGCCCGACTCGAAGACCGCCCGGCCGTTGCGGTCCCGCACGACGACGTGCAACCAGGCGCGGCGCGACGGGTAGGCGGTGGGCAGCTTGTGGCCTCCCAGATTCCGGACGGAGATTTCCGCCTGCAGCAAGCCCGCCCGGGTTTCAACGCTGCTGATCGAAACGCTCGCCGCTTCCGACTGCAAGAAGTCCACAGTCCTTGCGGCTGCGGATTCCAGCTCCTGGGGCAGGGCCGCGACGGCGAGATCATTGCGGAAGCGGTTCAGCACGCGCAGCATGAAAAAGTTGCCGCCGACGAAAACGTGACGAGAAACTCCCTCGCGCGGCTTACCTAGCACGCTCGTGATCGGGGTGTCCGCGCCCACCGCCGGCATGTGACACGACTGGCAGCTCTTCGTTTCCTTGTACGCACTGTGCAGCCACTCCAAGTAGGGCACTTGTTCGGGCAATTCGCCCACGACCTTGCCCTCCGGACCCAGTGTCTTCGTAAACAGCGTGTGGCACGCCGCACACAGCTCCGACCGGCGGATGTGTTCCGATTGCGTCGGCGTGAAGCCGCCCGAGGATGTTCGCATGATTCGGGTCTGTCCGTCTTCGATTTCGAACCGGCCGTAAACCCGCCGCTCGCCTCGGGGCCGTGTCTTGTCGATCGTGAATCCCCCGCCAAAGCTATCCGGCTCCCCGAGCTTCTCTTCACTGATCTGATGGCACAGAGAGCACGACACGCCGTCCGCCGCGAGCCGGTCCGCTGTCTGATCCGGGTCGAACGGAAGGTGAGCAAACACCTGACCTTCGTGGCCTGCCCGTCTCGACTCGAAACGCGACATCGGCATGTGGCAGGCCGCGCACTCATCCTCAATCTCCGCTTGTGCCTCGGGATGGTCGATGATTTCCCGCCGGACCGCGGCCTGCCAGTAAGGGTCGCGCGAGGAATTGGCCATCATCGTCGCACGCCAGTCGAAGCCGATGGACACGTCCTGGCCCGACGGGCTCGACAGGCCGTTGTGGCAAGCAAAGCAGCGGTCCGAGGTTTGAAACAGCGGCTCCCGGGCTGCTCCACCCCCAGGCGCGCCCTGCCCCGGCTGCATCCACAAAACCAAAAATGCCCCCGGCAGCAGCGGGCGAAGCAGCCAGGTCCGGTTGAACCTTGCATGAACCGCGGCCAAAAATGTCATCTCGTTCACTTCCAGCCCTCGAATACGCCGCCGTCGAACTGGTCCCACAGCAAATAAAAGACCACCGCCGTAGAGCGCGAAGCCGTGTTGGTCAGCGGGATACGCACCCCGAAGTTAGCCATGATGTGCTGCCTTTTGCTAAGAGTCACCTGCATTTGCGGCACGATATCCCAGTTCACGCTCGCTCCAGTGGCGAAATCCCTTTCCGCCAAGAACTCGACCATGGGAGACCAAGCGCGTCCAAAACCCTGGTCTTCGCTCATGGTCCTGCCGATAACGGCGCGCCAGAACGCGGCGTTCGATGCGTCGTCTTTGTGGGTCGGCGTCTCGATTCCGCCCTGGAACTGGGCAAAGAAATCCGCAGGCAGGATCTGCCCATACGAAGCAAACCCCTCGAAAACCGTTACCCCCTTCCCAAAGCCTCTGTCCTCGTTGCCGGTGGGCAGGATCACCTCGCCCGCAACGCTGAAGATCGAGCCCGACTCCAAACTGTGAGCTAGCAAGCGCTTATAACCCAGGGCGACATCGCCGACGCCTCCGAACCAAGTACCCGTGTTCTGACGCTGGAAGCTAAACGGCACCACGAACTCCATCTGGTTGCGCGCACCGAAACGCTTCTCGTAGACGATCACGTTCTCAACGGCCGAGGCCCCAGTGGTGTTGATCGAGGTTGTGAGGACTGCCTCGTCCTCCGGGAAAGCCTTCTCGGTGACCAGCGCACGCGGCAGATTGAGCTCGCCGCGCGGCCACGAGCGGTCGCCGCAAAAGCCGTGCACGTAATTGGCGACCTTCTCGATCTGCTCCAAGGTCAGCGCTTCGCTGAAGGACGGCATAATCTCGGAAAACGCTCGCACCGGTCCGCCGCCATGCACCACCGCCATCCAGTCCGCAACGGGTTCGCGCGTGGAGAAATTGCAATCGCTGAAGTCCGGGAGTGGCGTCTCGAACCCGACCGTCGTTTGAGCCTCTCCCCGGCCGTCCGCGCCGTGGCACGAAACGCAGGCCGCGCGGTAGATTTCCTTCCCGGTGTCGAGCTTGAGATCTCCGGCCGCCGTGACCGTGCTCTGCGCGAAAACGCCGCCCTGCAGCCAGGCGAAAGCGAAAAGAGGAAGGACGGACAAGCCGGCGCGCACGGGCCTCCGGCGGCGCGGATCAGCAGTCGCAAGGCAGTTTGCACGCTGAACTCTTGGGCGGCGCCACGGCCGTGCCATTCGTGTCTTCGATTGCATGAGCTTTTCAGCGAGGCGTTCGGCCTTCAAGCGAAATTCTGAACCTGGTCCGCCCGGGCGACATGCAAGCCGGGGTCCGCAGCGCGGTGCCGCTCATGGCGAGCCTCGTCCGACCGCCAGTGCCGGCTAACTAATCCAAAGTCCATGATCTTGACCCGGCCCTTGGAGTCGAGCATCACATTCGAGGGCTTGGTGTCGCGATGCCCCGCCCCGTACTTCGCGCCCTTCCTGGAGTCCCTCGGGCATCTGGGCGGCGATGTGCAGCGCTTCTTGCAGCGGCAGCGCCTCGCTACGCAGACCATCACAATGAACGTCCGGCCTTGCTCCAATAGGATTCCGTAAACCGGGCAGGTTTTAGGGTGGTCAAGAGAGGAGGCGGATTGAGCCTCGCGGATCGAACGCGCCCTGACTTCCTCGTCGTCAACTATTTCTTTGCAGAGGAACTTGACAGATACCGCGGGACGGTAGTTGCGTGTCCTCCGCCTTATAGACTTCTCCCATCCCGCCAGCGCCAATACGCCCCAGAACCTCGTAGTGGCTGATAGTATGGCCAACCCATGCCGATCCGATTCTATTGTGGGCGGGTTAGAGAAGATGGAGTGACCTGTCCATCCGCGTGAGTCGCCGATTACGCTTTAACGTGAGAACAGATGCGCAGAGCCGCATCGAGGAGGACAGTTCATGACGAAGTTTAGCAAGTTCATTGGACTGGATGTCCACAAGGAATCGATCGCCGTTGAGATCGCCGATGGAAGGGGAGGGCTGCCGCGCTATTGGGGCGAGATTGAGAACCGTCTCGAGGTTGAGCAGGTAGCCCATCTCACGAAGGAACCTTGGTAGGGGCTAGCCCCAATACTGTCGACTTAGCAGTTCCGCGGACGATTGTTGTTGCATGGCGCGTGGTCTTTTTTCGGGGCTCGTTGACCGCCCGCCACACATCGCTCTCCGCAGAGACGTTACGGGCCGGTTGTTGAAGGGCGATGATAATGTCCCCATGAGAGGGCGATAGAAATGTCCCCTAATCTAAGGCTCCGAAGGAGGAGCCTAGTTCTATGACCGCTTGATAAGTGGTCTTTTGTAGCCGAATTTTCTACGCGCGGCTTTGCGATCGAACCTCCAGTCAATCTTAACCCCTTCGCGGTTGACTCGGCGGTTCCAGGCAGCCGCTTCGCGGCGCAGCTTCACCAGATCTTCGATGCGCCGCTTGCCCAAACATTGCCCCGAGAATAATCCAATCTCGATCTCCGCCTGATTCAGCCAACTGCCATGGACAGGCGTGTAGTGCGGCGTGAAGGCGTCCCAGATCTCTCCGCCGAATTCCTCTCCGCACAAATCCGTCAGCGACTTGCGGCTGTGCGTGGAGAGGTTGTCCATCACCAAGTGGATCGTCTCCGCCTCGGGATAGGCCATCGCCACCTCAAACAGCGCCTTGGCAAACTCCACCCCCGAGCGGTCCGGCGTCACGAAGGTGAAGTGGCGGCCCGCTTTGGGCTCGACCGCGCAGAAGACATTCGCGGTTCCGCGGCGTTCATACTCGCTGTCTTGACGAGCCTCGCGTCCCGGCGCGGCGGGCGTCGGCGGACGAACGTCGGCGTGCAGCCTCACCGGCTTCTCGTCCAAGCAGACAACCGGCTGCGCTGGATTGTAGGGTCTCTCATAGGTTTCCAGCACATCTTCCATGCCTGCGATGTAAGCTTCATCGAGTTCCGGAACGCACCACATTTTTTTTCCGCCACGGCTTGAGGTCGTGGCTGAGCAGCAAGATGCGGATGGTCTCTCGGCCGACGCGCGGGACCAATCCTCGCTTGATAGCTTCTTCGGCCACCAGCCGCACCGTCCAGCGGGCGCGGCCCTGCGGCGGATCGCTGCAGACCATGGCGATGATGCGCTGGCGTTGTTTGGCCGAAAGCAAGCTTGCCGCACCGGGCCGCTGCTTGTCGTAGAGCGTCCGTTCGAGGCCGCCTTGCTGATAGTGCCGGGCGAGATTGCGCACGGCTTGCCGCGTCAGGGGCAGGACTTCGGCGATCTGCGGCGCGCCCATTCCTTCTGCGAGCCGCAACAACGCAACGGCGCGCATCGCCACGCGGACCTGTTCGATGCCGCCACGCAAAAGCTTCTTCAGCGCTGCCTGATCTTTCTTGGAGACTTCAACACGCAGGGCGGGTCGAGACATGTCTCAAGTATGCCCCAAAACATTTCGATACGAACATGTGTTTTCGTAAAATGTTCAAGCGGTCAAAGAACTAGATTGGAGAGGACATGGATGAACGACAAGGAATTGAGACGAGGCGAGGTGCTGGGCCGGGTGAAGCGAGGCGAGTTGAAGCTGAGCGAGGCGGCGCGGATGCTGGATTGCAGTTATCGCCAGAGCAAGCGGATCTGGAGGCGCTACAGCGCGGGAGGGACAAAAGCATTGAAGCACGCCAACGTGGGCCGGGTATCGAACCGCGCCAAGCCGGCGGAAGTTCGCAAGCGAGTGCTGCAACTGGTGCGCGAACACTACTCCGGCGAACCGCACGAGCGCTGCGGGCCTACTCTGGCGGCCGAGCATTTGCGAAAGGACAACGATCTGCAAGTATCGGTGCGGACACTGCGGCTCTGGATGCTCGCCGCCGGCCTGTGGAGCCGCCGCCGCAAGCGCCAGCCACATCGCTCGCGGCGGCAGCGTAAAGCGCACTTCGGCGAGCTGATCCAGCTCGACGGTTCGCACCACGAGTGGCTCGAAGCCCGCGGGCGGAAAGGTTGCCTGATGAACTTCGCCGGCGATGCGAGCGGTCTGGCGCTGTGCCGCTTCTCGAGCGAGGAAACGACTTGGGCGGCGGCCGATTTACTCCAGGCCTGGGTGCGTCAATACGGCGTTCCGAAGGCGTTGTATTGCGACTGGAAGAACGTCTACAAGCGCCAGCCAACGTGGCGTGAAGCGCTGGAAGGCAGCGAGCCCGAGACGCAGTTCGGACGCATGTGCGCCAAGCTCGGCATTGGCATCATCGCCGCTTCGTCACCGCAAGCGAAGGGCCGCGTGGAGCGCCATCACGGCACCCATCAAGACCGCCTGATCAAGAAGATGCGGCTCCAAGGCATTGCCGATTATGAGGCGGCGAACCGCTATCTCGACGAGCAGTATCTGCCAGAGCACAACGCCAAGTTCTGCTGTGAGCCGTCGGCGGGAGCGGACTTTCATCGGCGCTTATCGAAGCGTCTGGACTTGAAGTGGGTGTTTTGCTTGGAGGCCGAGCGGGTGGTATCCAACGACCTGGTCGTACGTTTCGAGAACCGTTTTCTGCAGTTGAAACCGAAGCGCAATCAGGGCTGTCACCCTCACAGATTACGCAACACTTCGCCGGGGTCAGAGATCTCTATATCGAGATGACCAAAGGTGGCGTCCCCGCTTATCTCGGTCTGCCCGATACGTTTCCTTTCGATCAACTCTCTTGCCGCGACGCTCGGGAGATCTTCGGGTCGCCGGACGTCGTTGCTGCCTACCGCACGGCCGAGTATGCCGTCGATCCGGTGTGGGTAGCCCAGCGTTTGCGAGAGGCCTTGCTCGGCGACCCGCGGATCACGTGGTGCGGGCAAACCGTCGTTGACAGCGCGGGCTTGGGCAATGACTGCCGAGTTCATGTCACGTTCAGAAGGAACGAGGAGACCTGCCGTGAATCGTATGACCATGTGGTCAATTGCCTCTGGGACGGACGGCTCAAGGTTGATGAATCGTTTGGCCTGCGGTCTTCCGGAGACTGGCTGTACCGTTTCAAATTGGCGATCACGGTCGAGCTCGCTCGGCCGCGCGATTCTTTGGCGTCGACGACAATACTGCTCGGTCCCTTCGGGGACGTAGTCAACTTCGCGAACGCGGGCAAGGTCTATCTGTCTTGGTATCCTCACTGCATGCTTGCAATGGCTCACCATCCACCGCCGCGCGAATGGCGGCCTGATACGAATGAGCTCAAGGCCGCAGGCATCGTTCCCAAAACCCTTGCCGGGCTTGCACGCGTTCACGCCGGCCTGCGTACTGTTTCTTCCGACGAGATCCGGGCGGAAAGAATCGGCGGCGGCGTGATCTGCGCGCGCGGCAGAACGGATATCACCGATCCTACGAGCGGACTCCACAATCGATTTGACATCGGAGTTCGTTCGCACGGAAATTATCACTCCGTAGATACCGGCAAGTACTGCATGGCGCCTTATTTCGCGGAGCAAGTGGGTCGGCGAATTGCCGGAGAGGGCTAAGTGGAATTCGCCGGCGTAAATCGTCATCGTGGTTTAGTGCCGGAGACGGCGTAGCGCCCCTTCCGCTCGAGAAGACCATCACAACAATGTCTCCCGGACATTGCAATCGGTAGCCCGGAGCGGCGGTTGATAGAAGGAGGATGTCCATGGCGGCGAAGGTCGCGGTTTGTGTTCCCGTCTACAAGGGCGCGGCGTTTGTACGAGACGTCCTCGCCGCGATTCAGAACCAATCGCATCGCAACTTGGAGGTGCTGATCTCGGTGGACCGGGGGGATGACGACTCGCTCGAAATCTGCCGCGCCTTCATGGAGGACCGTCGATTCCAGGTCTTCGCGCAGCAGGAACGTCTGGGATGGGTTCGCAACACGAATTACCTTCTCGATAAAGTCAACACGGAATACTTTTGCCTCGTTTCGCACGACGACCTGATTCACACTACCTACGTCGAGCGACTCCTCAAGGAACTCTCGCGATTTCCCGAGGCCGCAGCGGCTTTCTCAGACATATGCGCGTTTGGTCTCGCAGAGGACAGGCTCATCGAGGATTCGCTGACCGGCGGCAAACTCGAGCGCGTGATGCGCTTCCTGTCATCCCACTTCGACGCGGTCGCGTTTCGTGGCGTGGTGAGACGGTCGATCGCGGGCGACCAGCTCCGGTTGAGGGAAAACGCGTGTGGAAACTTTGGTGCAGATACGATCTGGAATCTGGAGCTGGCGTTTCGAGGGACGCTCCAGCGAGTGGCGGAACCGCTCTATATCAAGAGACTTCCCGAATCGTCGGAGCATCATCAATGGAAATTGTGGACTCGGCCCTATGCCTTGTCCGCCTGGATCGAGCACTGTGCTCAATGTGCGGAATTGGTGTTGAAGCAGAGCTTCTCCGCCGAGGAGCAGTGTTTGCTCCTGTGTGCGTGCATGAGCCGGACGGTCGAGATGACCAGGACATTGTGTTCTTACGCGCGGATCACCGGTTTGGGAACCGTGGACCGCGGCGCACTGCTGGGGCGGTGGATGACAAAGGTATTGGGCATCGCGCTCGGTGCGGACCAAGATGCTCTTTCCGCGCTGGCCGGTGATGAAGCCAGGCCCCTGTTGGCGGAGTTTTGGGCTCGTGAAGCGGAGGACAAAGCCGGTTCCGAAAGGTTGGCTGAGGCGGAAGTCGCGGCACGGGAGGCGGTTCGGCTGGAGCCGAACGCAGCAAGCGCCCACGCTGTGCTCAGCAGAATACTGGCTCAGCGTGGCGTGGCGGACGAAGCACTCGAATTCGGACAGCGAGCCATTGAGCTTTCGCCGGGCAATCCGCATTTACTGTCCCAGCACGGCGGATTGTTGGCGCACCTCGGTCGTGCGGAAGAGGCTCAAAGATACCATGCCGAAGCGACCAGGACGATAGAGATCGGGACGGCCTACCGGCGACAGCTTTGCACTGTCTCGGCGCCTGAGGCGCGCGAGAACGGGAAGGTCGCGACCGGGCGGAAACTCGAGACCTAAGGCGCCGCGACGCGAAGCCCGTTGGCGGACAACGAGATCGCTCAATACCGGCGCGATGGGTATGTAGTCGTCACGTCGCTGTTGCGAGACTCCGATTTCAGCAGGATCGACCGCGCGATTACGGACTTGGTTGCCCCAGCCTTATCGTCCGGAAAGCATGATGGCATTCTGGATTTTGAGCCCGAAAGCTCGAACGGACGGCAGGTCGTCCAGCGGGTCCTAAGCCCTTTCGGTCAGCATGAGACGTTTCGCGGGTTGGCAAACGATAGCCGAATCCTGGATCGCATTGAGTCGCTCATCGGCCCCTCGATTCAACTTCATCACAGCAAGCTGAACATGAAGGGCGCGCGCGTCGGCTCGGCTGTCGAGTGGCACCAGGACCTGACTTACTTTCCGCATACGAACACGGACCTTGTCGCCACGTTGATCTATCTTGACGACGCGAGTGAAGAGAACGGCTGTCTCCAGGTCGTCCCTCGTTGCCACAACCGGTATCTCGATTGCCACACCAGCGACGGCGCTTTCGCGGGAATGGTGACGGAAGACATCACATGTTACGGGAAGCCCGTTGCGCTGGCAGCCCCGGCCGGCAGCGTGATTTTCATGCACTGCCTGACGCCTCATAGCTCATTGCCGAACCGCTCGTCGAGGTCCCGGCGAACACTGATCTACGAGTATCGAGCCGGGGATTCTTATCCGATCTACTATGGGCGGCAGGCAGCCTATCCAGAGGGAGAGAAGCGGCAGCTACGGGGGGAGCCGGAGCTGTACGCCCGGTTTTCCGGTCCGCCCCCGCTGATGCCGAGGATCGTGGCTGACTTCAAGTCGATTTTCGAGCTGCAGACCGAGTCGAAGAAACGGATGCGGGCCTAGCCTCGTGACCATCAGATTGGCGCTTTTGATGTCTCGGTGGACGATGCCCTTTTCGTGGGCAGCTTGGAGTCCTTGCGCAGTTTGAATCGCGATGTCGAGAGCGTCCTCCAGCTTCAGCGGACGTTCGGCGATCTTGTCCTTGACCGTTTGGCCTTCGATGAAGGCCATGGCGATAAAGGTCTCAACCTCATCGATCTCATGGACGGTGCAGATGTTCTGATGATCTAGTGAAGCAGCGGCTTTAGCTTCTCGAATGAAGCGTGCACGGCTTTCCTCGTCTTCCAGTAGGTGGGAGGCGAGAAACTTTAGAGCAACCGTGCGATCGAGCTTGGTGTCCTCGGCCTTGTAGACGACCCCCATGCCGCCCCGGCCGACTTCGGAGAGGACCTTGTAGTGGCTGATCGTCTAACTCTACCTGTTCGCGGATAGCTGGTGATTACGCAGAGGGTTGTATCGGAAGCGCCCGGCGGGCAGGGCTTCTCGCGAGGAGGCTCTGAAACTGCATGGCGGGCGTTTTTGATACAACTTGTTGAACCTAGCCGCAGTGCTGGGGAGGGGTAGGGATTTGAATGTTTTTGAGCGACCGTAGCCGTGCTCCGGTAGGTCGCCGAGAGTGCTCTGAGAGCTTGTTTTGGGGCGGTCGGACGAGGGTCGATGGTGCGCCAGGGCCGAGTAAAGAAGCACAAAAACACAAGAATGCAGGCGCTGGACGCAACGCGAGTGCGCCTGCATCGAGGCAGTGCTGAGCGATCCGCCGCTGTGCTGTGGTGGCCATGGTGCTAAGAAGTGTCGAAGAAAACGAACAGCGCGGGCCGCGGCGGTTCGAACGTCTCGACCAACAGCATGCGTCCTTGGCGGCAGAGCGGACAGCAGTGTTGTTGCGCGTTGTCCGCGCCGGTCGTTTCGTTCGTGGGCTCAGCGACGGGCACAGCCAACAGCTCGCGGGCCAGAGCCAACTGTTCGCGCCGCTGGCGGTTGGCCAGGAAGCCGTAGTAACGGATGCGCACGAAGCCCTTGGGTAGTGCATGGAGTAAAAAGCGCCTCAGGAACTCAAGGGCGTCGAGTGTCATCTCGCGTTGTTGGCCGCGGTGAGCATAGTCCTTATAAGAAAAACGAACCGTGCCGTCGTCGGAGGACAACAGCCTTCGATCCGAGATGGCCACGCGATGGGTGTAGCGCGCCAAGTATTTCAGCGCGACCTCGGGCCCGCCGAAAGGCGGCTTGGGATGGACCATCCAGGGTTTTCGTTTCGTGGAGGCCAGCAAGCGCCGGAAGTTGCGCTCTTTTGCCAAGTGCTGAAGCTGGCCGTGAAACGACAACTCGCCCTTCAGGAACGCTCGCCGTAAGTGGTCCAAGACCTTGGCCCGGAAGACTTGGCGCAGCACCCGGACGGGCAGGAAGAACCGCCGTCCCTTACAACGCACCCAGCGGGAGCCGTCCAAGGCGATGCCTCCGCCAGGAACGATGCAGTGCAGATGCGCGTGATGCCCGAGTGTCTGCCCCCAAGTGTGCAGCACGGCGAGAAAACCGAAACGGGCCGCGAGCCGCCTCTGGCCGAGTTCGAGCAGCGTCTCGGCTACGGCGCGAAACAGGATGCCGTAGACGATGCGCGGGTTCTGCAGCGCCAAGGGGCCGAGCTGATGCGGCAGCGTGAACACGACGTGGAAGTAAACGACGGGCAGCAAGTCGAGCAGTCGCTTGTCGAGCCACTTGGCGCGCGACGCGGATTGGCATTGCGGGCAATGCCGATTGCCGCAGGGATTGTAGGCCACCTTGCGGTGGCCGCACTGGTCGCACTCGAACACGTGGCCGCCCAAAGCCTCGGTGCGGCAGGCCGCGATGTCGGAGAGAACCCGGCGCTGCTCGGCCGAGGTTGCCACTTGGCGGCGGAAACGTTGCTGGTGGGTTCTCACGACAGCGGCCAGCGTGGGCCGCTGAGCGCTCACGGTGAGGGTGTGGTCAGCCGATCCAGGGGACTGCGCGTCGAGGCGGCCGCCGTGGGAGACAGGTGCAAATAGACGGTCGTCGTTTTCAGATCCCGATGCCCCAGCAGAACTTGGATCGTGCGCAGATCAACACCGTCTTCCAGTAGGTGTGTGGCGAAGCTGTGACGCAGCACGTGGGGGTTGACGTGCTTGGAGAGCTTGGCCTTCTGGGCCGACTCGCGGCACACCAGCCGCACGGCGTTCGCGGTGATCGGCCGTTGCGGGTCCTGACCGGGAAATAGCCACTCCGTGGACCGCGAAACTTTCCAGTAGGCGCGCAGCGCTGCCAGCAGCCTGTCGGGCAACAAGGTTTCGCGGTCCTTGCGCCCTTTGCCTTGGCGCACGCGAATGAACTTTCTTTTCGAATCGATGTCGTCGAGCCGGAGGACGACGAGTTCGGACACGCGCAGGCCGGCTCCATAGAGCGTCATCAACATGGCGCGGTGCTTGAGGTTGCGTGGTGTGTCGAGCAGCACGGCCACTTCGGCGCGGCTCAGCACGGTGGGCAAGCGGCGTTCGTGCCGCGGATAGGGGATGCGTTCGCTGATCCAATGGCGGCCGAGCGTCGTCTCATAGAAGAAACGCAGGCCTGAGACGATCTGGGAAAGGCTCGGTGTAGCGAGCTTGCACTCGCGAACCAGATAGAGCTGGTAGCGGTGAATCTGCTGGCGGCCGAGGCGGTCGGGAGACTGCGAGAAATACTGGGCAAACGCCGCCACGTGCCGCACGTAGGCACGGATCGTGGAGGCCGCATAGTTGCGGACTTCGAGGTCCTCGATAAACTTCTGACGTAATCGGGTCATGGCATGCTCCTTGGAGAGAAAAGATGCCGCCAATGATGGCGCACCTCGTCCGCCAAGGGGTGCTGCCCTTGCCGTCAATGTCAGGGTCTATCTAAAGGAACTTCAAATAGCCTCGCGAAGCGAAGCTTCGACCCACCGCGTAGCGGTTAGGTTCAACAAGCCTTCCCACCAGCAATCGGATTCAAGGCCATGATAACTCAATAGACGAGGGATTGTCAGCTCTTTCTATGACTCGGAAAAGGGCCTCGGGCAGGCGTTAGGTGGTGAGAATGTTATTTCCCAGACAGCTATCGAGGGAGGATGTGCGGAGTGGCCCGAGATGGGAACGGAGGACGAAAATCATTGTGTTGGACTCAACCTCGGGCGTATATACTCGAAGCGCGAGGAGGGCCAAAATGGAAATCCTCGGTTGTGTAACAAGTTTTCTGTAGAATGTTCTGGCCTGATTGACTGGGGTCATCGTTTGTTTCCACGATGGATTGATTCAAGACAAACCATCAACAAAGGAGACGAAACGATGACCCCTGATCACAGTGACACGATTGCGAAGCTGGTGCAAGAGCTGTTTCAGCAAAGAGACGGCGTCAAGCGCTTGCTCGAAGAGCTGCTGAACGCGGCGATGAGAGCGGAGATGACCGAACAACTGGGTGCGGAGCGGCACGAGCGCAACCCACGGCGGCAAGGCTGGCGCAATGGCGCCAAGCCCCGCAAGCTGAAGACTCGTGTGGGAGAACTAGAGCTGCGAGTGCCTCAGCTGCGCAATAGCGAGCCCTACCATCCGTCGATGTTTGCACGCTGGCAGCGCAGCGAGCGGGCTCTGCTGGTGGCCTGTGCCGAGATGTATTTCCAGGGCGTTTCGACCCGGCGGGTGCAGCAGGTGCTGGATGAAATGTGCGGCTGCGATGTCTCGGCGATGACGGTTTCGCGGCTGGCCGGCGAGCTGGATGAGAAGCTGGCGGAGTTCCGCGGGCGGCGTCTGGATCAGCACGAATACCCCTATCTGATGATTGACGCGCGTTATGAAAAAGTACGCCGGCAAGGGGGCATCCTCAGCGAGGCCGTGCTGGTGGTCACGGGGTTCAACGGGCAAGGGCAGCGTGAGATTTTAGACTGGCGCAACGGTGACAGCGAGTCGGAAGCCACTTGGGGAGAGCTGTTTCGGCAGCTCAACGAGCGCGGGTTGAGTGGGCTGCGGCTGATCGTCAGCGACGCCCATGGCGGCATCGTGGCAGCGCTGGGGAGGCACTTTCAAGGGGTGCGCTGGCAGCGTTGCCGGGTGCATTTCAAACGGGAGCTGGCACGCAAGGTGGCCCACCGGGAGTACCGCGAGGTGCTGAGTGAGCTGGCCGCTGTGTTCGCCGCCCGAGAAAAGGACGAGTGCTTGCGGCGCGGCGAGGAGATGGCCCAAAACTGGGAGACCCGGCGGCCGAAAGTGGCGGCGATGTTGCGGCACGGACTCGAGGATTGCCTGACGGTGCTGGATTTTCCCGAGGGCCATCGCCGCCGTCTGGGATCGACGAACATGCTGGAGCGGCTGATGAAGACGCTGAAGCAGCGCACGCGAGTGGTGGGAGTGTTTCCCAACCGGGCTCGTGCGAGCGGCTGATCGGGGCGATTTTGCTGGAGCGGCACGAGCAGTGGCAACTGGAGTCGCGGCCCTACTTCAGCATGGAGAACGCCGATCTGGAGGAGCTGGGTCCGGCGGACCGGCAAGCAGCCTGAGAGCGCCGCCGCTGAGTCGGGACCTGCGGTCGCCCTACGGGCTCCCTGCGGCCCGACTCAGCGCAAACCTGAAATAGAGAGACAACGTGGGAACAAACAAATTTACAGAAACTTTGTTGCACTACTGAATCCTCGTTTAAATGCCCGCATGAAGTCCGGACGCGTCAGCCAAACCGCTCTTAAGATCGCTCTCACTATGGTTACACTCAACGAGAAGGGGGGCTGGAACAACCGTCTTCCTGCCAGTCTCGCGGGGGTAAGTGAGAGACTGCTTCTGGCTGCGAAAATTCTCGGATACGGGCCACGGCTGATGCGCTGGTCCAAAACACAGGGCATGGTCCGGTTCTACAACTGGTACGAGTCCATCATGCCTGGAATTTTCGAGGGGATCGGCGAGCGCAAGATCTTCATGAATGAGCAATTGCTAAACGCCATCGAGGCGGGCTCGGAGCAGGTATTGGTCCTCGGTGCGGGTTTCGACACGCTTTGCTTACGTCTCGCTCCATGCTTCCCCAAAGTGAGATTCTTTGAGGCCGACCATCCTGCCACTTCTGCCGCCAAGGCAAAGGGCGTCGCTCAGGAGGGACAGCCCGAGAACTTGACCCTGATTGCCGCGGATCTCGGTAAAACCTCACTGTCGAAAGTAATGGCCGAGTGCGAGTGCTGGGACGCAGGCGCTCGCTCGACCTTCGTGGCCGAGGGACTCCTGCTCTACCTCACCGCGGACGAAGTGCGAAATCTCTTTGCTGAGGTCGCAGCCTGTTCGACGCCGGGCAATTGGTTTGCCTTCTCGCATCTCGTCGATCTTCGAGACCACCCCATCGCTCGCATGATTCTGCGCCTGACCGGAGAGCCTTGGCTGTCGTCGGCCATGACGGCGGAACTGGCTGAGTACATAGGGCCCGGCTGGAAAGTGATCACAACGAGGGAAGCACGCCCGGGCCGCGACCTTGAGGGCTTTGCCGTCGTGGAGAGACTTGGACCTGACCATCCCGGTTAAGAGCGACAGCGCGGTCGACGTTGGTGTCTTCCGCCTTGTAGACAACACCCATTCCAACCCTCACCGAGTTTCTCGGTGATGCGGCAATGCGAGATCGTAGTGCCGACTATGCCGGTCCGATTCTACCTGGAAATAGGCTTCTCGGAAACCAACCCGGCAGGAATTCCTCAGCCGCTAGATCCTCCCTGGTCGGCTGCCGTTTGCCGATGGCCGGACCGCCGGGGTGGGATTCCTCCTAAATCACGGTCGGCCCGGAAATGGACGGCACGCCGAGACTGCCCGACGTCTAAGGCGTGCTTCGTACCAGCGGCTTCGTTCAAGGCAGCTAGGGTTTACCGATGGCCGGAGCCGAAGTGAGCCGGCGAACAACAGTAGCGGCAAGCACTCCTGCTTGTCGCGGGAGCGACCGACGAAACAGTAGGGACGAACACTCTTGTTTGTCCCAGCCGCCGAAGGTGCTCGCGCGGCTCTCTTGAGGTTCACTCCCCCACCCTCGGCCTCACGTAAAGACCATGCCTGACAATGTACCCGGCGATTTCCGCGGGCAACAGTTCATCGATCTTGACGCCTGAACGCAGACGCTCCCGTACATCGGTCGAAGAAATCGGCAGATCGAGGCCACCCAGCCAGTGAGTGTGAATTTCGGTGGGAGCTTCGCCAGGCTGAAAATGTGCTCCGGGGCGGCTCACGACAATAAACTCGACCGCCGCCGCCACCTTGCGCCACTCGTACCACTGGGTGACTTCGGCGAAAGTATCGCTGCCGGTGATGAAGAACAGCTTTTCCCCGGAAACGAGCTGATCAGCAGTGCGGCGAATCGTGTCCACCGAGTAGTGAGGGCTTGATCCCCTATCAGGAGCTTCCAGCCGGGAGGGCCGGAATCGCGGGTCTGATTTGCAGGCAAGAGCCGCCATGCGAAAGCGGTGCTCATAGCCGGCTTCGGGGTGATCCTGCTTGTGCGGGGGGCGCCCGGAAGGGATGAATAGCACCTGCTCCAGCCCAAAACGGTTTGCCGCGGCCCGCGCGATCTCGACGTGGCCGCGGTGGATCGGATCAAACGTTCCTCCGAAGATAGCAACGCTCACTTGTTTCCCGCCGCTTTTTCCGCTGCTGCTTGACGGCTCTCCCTCACCCGGTCGCCGAGGTAGTATTTCAACTCGTCGACGCCCGCGCCGGTAACCGCTGAAATAGCGAAAAACGGCAGTTCACGCTCTTCGCACAACACCCTCAACTGGTCGGCCCGGTCACTGTCTTGCATCGTGTCAATCTTCGAGGCGACGACAACCATCGGCTTCTCCAGCAACTTCGCGGAAAAGCTGCCCAGCTCCTGGACGATGACGCCGAAGTCCTCCACCGGATCACGGTCGCTGAACTCGCCAACGTCGATCAGGTGACACAGCAGGCGCGTCCGCTCGATGTGCCGCAGGAATTGCATGCCCAGCCCCTGACCTTCGTGCGCCCCTTCGATCAGCCCGGGTATGTCGGCCATCAGGAAGCTTTGGTACTCGCCGATCGCCACGACTCCCAGGTGCGGTTGAAGCGTTGTGAACGGATAGCCGGCGATCTTGGGGCGGGCGGACGAGATGCGAGAGATCAGAGTCGATTTTCCGGCATTCGGAAAGCCGATCAACCCCACATCCGCCAGCAGCTTCAGCTCGAGTCTGACTACCCTTTCTTCCGCGGGGGTTCCCGGCTCGAAATGCCTCGGGGCCTGGTTCGTCGAGGTCGCAAAGCGGGCATTGCCACGCCCGCCTCTGCCCCCCTTTGCTACTACAAATTCCTGACCGTGCTCGACAAAGTCGAAAAGCTTCTCGCCGGTCTCCGCGTCATGAACGATGGTGCCGACCGGAACCTCGAGGATCAGATCCTTGCCATCGCGACCGGTCTTGTTGCTGCCTTCTCCATCGTGCCCGCGCCGGGCTTGCTGAATCGGCTTGAACCGGAATTGCACCAGCGTATTGTGCTGCTTGTTGGCGCGCAGAATCACGTGGCCGCCGCGCCCGCCGTCTCCGCCGGAGGGGCCGCCTCGCGGAATGTACTTCTCCCGCCGAAACGCGAGGCAGCCGCTTCCGCCGTTCCCCGCCTTGACTGAGATCTTCGCTTCGTCAACAAACATGGAGCGATTAAGTAATCTCACCGCAAGGAGCACGCAAAAAGAAGCTCCCCGCGAAACTGAACCATTCGAAAAACAGAACTAGAGCCCCAGGCGTAAGCCCGAGATCGGGTCCGTCAAAACGCGACTTCTCCCGCGAAGAGTGCGGCGCTCAGTTCCGATACGGCTGGCGGGCGTCACCGAATGGCCGTCCCGCGGCTGTTTCCAACTCAAAGAAGTAGCCTACCATCACCGCCGGAACACCCGAACGGGCAGGCTGCGGCGAGGCGCACGGAGAAGACAAACGTTCGAAAACAGGATTGGAACCCCTGTAGCCTGGAAGCACGGTGACTCGAAAAACTTAGCGGAAGACCGGCCCGAGGGGAATCGTCAAAGAAGCCGCTGAGGAATCGGCAACTACGCGGCGCCGTCCGTCCGAACGTGGATGACTCGGCCCAGGCGCCCGCGATTCTTGAATTCGACAACACCGCTGACCTTGGCGAACAAAGTATCGTCCTTGCCCCTGCCAACGTTATCACCGGGCTTGAAGATTGTGCCCCGCTGGCGCACGAGAATCGAACCGCCCGTGACAAATTGTCCGGCGAAACGCTTGACGCCGAGCCGCTGCGCGTTGGAATCGCGCCCATTGCGTGAACTGCCTAAACCCTTTTTGTGAGCCATGGCTCTATTGCCTTCCTGTTTCTTGTCTTCCTGTCAGCGGGGGGAGCTGCTCGAGAGTGGCCTCTGGAACCGTCTAAACCACGATTTCGGCGATCTTGACACGGGTGTAGTTCTGACGGTGGCCGATGTGGCGCCGGTAGTGCTTGCGCCGTTTGAATTTCAGCACCAGCACTTTTTTGGCGCGCTCTTGGGACTCAATGGTGCCCGTGACCTTGGCCGACTTGACCGCGTCCCCGACGAGCAATTCGCCGCCGTCTTGCGACACGGCGACAACATTCGTGAACTCGACCGAAGAGCCCGTTTCGCCCTTGACCCGCTCGATCAAAATTTGTTTCCCCGGAACGACTGGGTACTGCTTCCCCCCGGTTTCAATGATGGCGTACATATACCTTACCTATTCGAATAGCTTCAGACCCCTGCCCGAAACCTTCGCTAACCGCTCATTATAGGGGTGACCCTGGACAGCGGTCAAACCGCGGCCTAAGCAACGATTAGCAAACCGATCAACAAGGGGACCAGCGTCGGCGAAATGTATCGGCGGTGAGAGAGCAGCTACACCAAACCGTGATCAGTGCCGCAAAGATACGTCTTGATCCCGAGTTCGCGGAACGCCGCCATCTTGGCCGCTAGTGCTCGATTGGCTCCCTTGGCATCAGGACCGTAGGCTACCTGGATGTGGTTCGACTTGTGCCGGGCCATCATTTTGTCCCGGCCGACGCCGTAGGTCACGGCGTGCATGATGGGCCACTGGGGCGTGGTGATCCGCCAGCGCCGCTCGGTTTCTTCTTGGGGAAGCTCCACGACCTTCGCCCGGCCGACGTCGGCCTTGAGCTGTCCATCCTCCACGAAGATGCGGCTCCAGACAATCTCGCCGGGCTTGCTGATGCCCTTGATCGTGCCTCCACCGAGCGGGAAATACATGGGCGGCTGGCGCTCACTGACCGCGCCCTCGTATCCCCCAATCAAATGCTGGGGAGGGACCGAACCCGAAATTTCAAAGACCCAAACAAACTCTTCTTTACCATCGATCTCGTAGGGCTCGCCGTAGCGGATGTCGTGAAGCGTCGTCTCGGGATCAAAACCGAGCTTGTTCCAAACGCGGTTGGTCACCAGCGCATCCAAACCCGCGCACTCATCCACCTCATTGAAGTGGGGCAAAGCTTGTCCTTCGAACAAGACACGGCCATTGTCCTTGGCGTGAGCGGGCGGCCGGTCGACGTTGTTGAGCAAGCCTTCCACCAGATCCGACGCCGGAGTCAAATCCTTCAAGCCCTGCTGATACTGGATGCCGATCGTGTCGCAGCCGAAATCGTCGGCAATTCGCAGCGCCGCGATGTACATCTTGCATTGCTGGTGGATCTGGGCATCAGTCAGGTCGGTTTCTTCATCCGGGCCGGTTCGGAACGTCATCCCCTTGGAGTCCAGCCAGTTGCGCACTTGCCGCGCCTCGTCGCCGGTGACTTCTTGCATGGCCGCGAAAAGAGCCGACTGGCTCAGCCGCTCCTTGAAGACGCCAACAGGATGGAGCAACTCATCGGGAATGATGGCGTTGTACATCCCCATGCATCCTTCGTCGAAGACGCCCATGATGGCCTTGTCTTCTCTTAGCTTGCGCGCCACTTCGATCCCGGCAACAGAGTCGTGGTGGGGCAGCGCTAAGTCGCTCGCGTCTTTGGCATGCCGCGTATCGTGGGTAACGACGCCGTCGGCAAGCCATTTCCGCAGCCCATCGAGAAAAAACTCGTCGGTGAAATCAATGCTCCACAACGTGCTGTGGGGAACGCCGGCTTTCGTCAGGCTGCCGTTGAGATTCAGCATTCCGACAAGGCCGGGCCATTGACCGCTCCAATTCGCCACGGTCAGAATCGGCCCCTGATGGGTGTAGAGCCCGTGCAAGAGGTGGTGGCTATATTGCCAAACGGCCTCCACAACAATCAGCGGAGCTTTGCGGTCGATGCCGCGGAAAACTTCCATGCCGCGAGTCTGGCTATCGATGAAGCCGTGTTGCTTTTGCTCGTCGTAGGCGTGGGCGCGAGTCACGCCGCGGCCTTCACGCTCGATGGCCGCGATCAGTTGCGACTCGACCTCCACCTGCGCCGGCCAACATTTCCGATTAGCGGCAAGCCGCAGGTCTCCGTTAGCGGCCAAAATGATTTGCTGTCCCATGGGAATCGATTCTCTCAAAGAAAGTCCCCGGAATTCTACATCCTCGGGGACCGAAGCTGTAAGTTTTCCTGGGTAAGCGCTTGAAGTACACGAAACGCGGTCCAGACCGGGGCGGACAGCCCGGGGAAACTGCTTTCGGGATGCCTCAAGGCCGGGGGAGGGTCGGTGGTCAGTCTTGCGAGGGCTCGTTGGGGCTGAGAAGCAGCAGAGCTTCCGCCAGCGGCCCTTCCGTCCGCGATTGGGCAATGACCCCCGAGGCACGCCATTGGCGGAGCTGCTCTCTCAGCGCCGGAGCGAAGTCCGAGTTGGGCCAAGCGGTCAGCACTCTTCGATAGCGCGCGGCGGCCTGCTCGTACTTGCCTTGCTTGGCGAAAATCATGCCCAGCAATTTGTGGATTTGCGGTTGAGCCAGGTCGCCCGGCCTGTTCGATAATCCCGCCCGCGCGGACGCGAAAGCTTCTTCAAGATCACCGCTCTTGTACTGAGAAAACCCCAAATAGTAGCGAATCGAGTTGTCGAACGGGTTCAGACGAATGGCGGATTTCGCCAACTCAGCCGCTCGCTCCCAATCCTCGTCCTGCAAATCCTGCTGGATCAAGAACCGGTGAGGCTTGAGGTACTTGGGATCAATCTCCAATGCCCGCTCAAACGCCTCCCGCACACCGGATTCGTTGTCAAGCGTAAGCCGCGTTTCGCCAAGAAAAGCCCAAGCCGCGGCGTAATCGGGGTACTCGTCCACGGCAAACTCAAATTGCTCCTGGGCCTTCTCGTAGCGCTTGTTTCGGTAGTGGTTCAAGCCTTTCTTGTAGGCTTTCTTTGCTTCCTTCGGCGCCACAAGGGTCGTGATGCTGACCGTCTGCCCTTCGATATTCGGGATTCGCCGGAGAAAGTTGTCGCCCGTTTGGAGAGTGCCGGTCCGGAGCCAGCTTCGCATGGAAACAGTCCGCGAAAAGTAGCCCGGCAGGAAAGCCCGGACCCCACACCCGCCGTAGCCCCCTCGCGCGAATGGGGAAAAACCGCCCCGTCCGGAAGCGAACCCCAACAACGACAAATCCCGGAGTGAAACACTAAACCGTCCGTCCAAGCCGCTATAGGTCAGCGGATAGACGCGTCCCGGACAGATCGCCTGGATTTGCGCCGGCTCAACAGATCCGCCGCCGCCCGGCAAGATAATTCTTCCCGTCAGCCTCGTGGGTTGGAACTGCCGGCTTCGGCCGGGCCCGTACGCGCCGGATCTGCTCCTGCTGTAGCCTCCGGATCTGACGTAACCGGAACTAGAGCCGCCTCCCGATCTAACCGCCGGGGCGCGCGGCGCGGCGGACCGGGCGGGCGCGGCCGAAGCCGAGGAACGCGAGCGGCTTGGCGCCCTCTGCGACCATGCGCATAGAGCAAAGCTCAGAACCAGGCAGGCCAGTGCGAAAACTCTTTTCCCCATCTTGCGATTCCGTTTGCGCGTCGAATTCACCGCCGAAGGGTCACGGCCCCGCGGACGTGTTAGAAGCCTATTGTCATTGTGGCGGGACACCGCGAATGATTGCAACTGCGCGGCCATAGCTAAGTGGTTGAAAATACGACTCGTCTGTGTGGCCGACCGTGCTCGAAAAGCACCACTTGGCTCAAAACAGCCGGTCTGCCTGGGCAGGAGCACATCAAGGGGCGCGCCGGGGCCAGAGATTGCGGCCCGAGCGTGCTCTAGCCGGGACTCGGTGCTCAAGCGGCCTGTTCGCGGCGACTTCCTTGCCTTTTGGAGCACTATGCACGTTAAAGCTCGACCCTAAGGCACTGTTGCATGAATTTTTGGTAAGCTCGTAAGTCATGTTGTTTCAGATACTTGCGAATTGGGATTGCAGTTGTTTACAGAAAATGTAAGGGTTTGGGGTTTTTTGCCTTCGCCGAACCCAGTTCGCCTTTTCGTTGCTTTGATGCATGATCGTTTGGCATTCGATTGATTGACCCGCTATCAGCATAGCGGGTCAATTGCGGGTGTCAATCCCTGAGACGGCAAGTTTGTTGAAAACACGGGGAATATTTTTCTTTGAACTTGGTGACCGGCGTATGGCCTTCGGCCCAGGCGGGGATCAACTAGCAGCTTTTTTTAGCGCTTTGCGCGTTGCCGACCGCTTTCTTGGTTTGTGGTTTGACGGGATGGCTGTGGTGTTCATCTGAGCCGCATCCACTGTTAGATTGCTCTCTTCGTCAAATCGCTGAAGACCAATCTCTAAGATTGGCACGATAGCAGTCGGGCGCAAATCTTCTGAGGTCTCTCCGACATTAGCGGCTTTGATGCCAAACCTAACATAGACACCCCAAAGACCTTCACGGATATCTTGCTTTTCCAACAGAGCCTCAGCCACTTCTTTGTAGCTAAAAATGATCTGCTTTGTTTTAGCCATTAAATGTACTCCAAAACACGTCCCACGTCACGTCCCACGTTGGCGTGGTTAAAGAAATCAGAATTCTCCGCCGTCTTGAACTGTTCTCGAGTGCTTTCTTCGAGGGCATCCCCGAGGATGCCGAGAAGCCCGGCTCCGGACTGTTTCGCAGGTACATCGTTACGCACACCGAAGGTAAGCAGCGTGCCGGCGCTGCTGTCAACCCCACCCCCTAGCACCCCCTGAAGGTTTGGTCGGTTGTCTGGCAACGAAAGCACAGTAGTATACGAACTGCCATCATTCAATGAAAAAAAATCGGCGGGCCCCCCAGCGCGTTCCCAGCAAGTCAAAAAAATCTCAGAGTTAACTGGGCCCTTGTGATTGTCAGGGTCACCGTCATCGTAGGCAACAATGGATACCTTCTTGCCCAGGGCACGAGCGTAGCGCACAATATTCTTGAGGGTGATATTTCCCGGATTGTTCAAGACCTGCGAAACGCGGCCCTTCGAGACCCCCAGCTTCTCGGCAAGGGCCGCTTGGGTAGTTTCTCCTGAATCTATCAATCTCTCAATTTGAGCGACGAAATCCCAGCCAATCTTATACAGAAAATCGTCTGTGCTCCGTTCAGTCCAATGCTTTAGTTCACCCACGGTTCACTACCTCCATTATCTGGAAACTCCGTTGTGATGGCCGCATACACCGAAGGGTCACAGTGTAAAGCCTTGACTCCATCCAACTCGGTTTTATTTGTCTCTCTCTGATTCTTCTTGGCGTGTGAGACAAGAACGCAAAGCTGAAACCTCCGATTGGTGCGTGGCATGGGGTGACAAAGAAAGCCATATAAACGATGGTGTTGTCGTTTTGCCTTCCACTTAAATACGAAGCATTCCCTATAGCCTTCTTCGTTGAAGCCATGGAACCATTTGTTGTTTGTGCCACCGTCAATCCAATGCTCAAATCGACTCCTACGGTCTCGGTCCTTCTTATCGTCTAAGCCTGCGAATACTACAGCCGCGTCAATCTCATTGTCTTCTTGGCAGCACAAAAACACAACGGCTCGCCGAGCTGACATCTTCAGCAGCTCTATGCGCGTGACGATGTATGTTTTGCTGAGCATCGCCAGAGCCGACCTCTAGCAATTTAGGCATACCTATACCTGTACAAACTAAAGTTTACGCATATCTAAACTGTTCTGTCAAGTAGTTTTCTGTTTCGCCGCCCCCTGGCGCGGGGACAACGAGTCTTTCGGGGGTCTGCCGCCCGTGTGCTTCTTCCGCATCCCTGTGATCTTGAGAAAATATTCAGGCCCGCGCTGTGCCGTCTTCTTCCCACCTTTGGCCGATGGGTTGAGTTTTCGCAGCAACGCACTCTTAGGGCAGCACCCGATTGATTGACCCGCTATCAGCATAGCGGGGCAATTTCGAGTGTCAACCCCTGAGCTGGGAAGTTGATTGAAAACACGGGGGTTATTTTCTTTGAACTTGGTGACTGGCGCATGCCCTGCGGCCCAAATGGGGTATGGATAGCAGTCCCAGGGGGACAGGCGACAGAGGGACAGGACTAGTCACCTTAATTCATTTTCGCGGTGGCGGCGAGGGGTTTCGGCGGCGCTGGCCCTGGTTCTTGCCTCGTCAGCGTTCTCTGCAGACGCGCTTCGAGCGCCGAGATGAACTCCTGATTACCCAGCGGACGGCCCGTCCGCGTCGCTTGACGCAACGTTGGAACGCTCTCTCCAATTTCCAGTTGAGGCGGGACGACATCGGGCTAAGTGCCGTTTTTGGATGATGCGATCCGCGGTTGTGACCGCCCCGTCGCAGCAAGTTTCGGCTGAGCGCGGACCCAGCGGGCGGGTTTGCGTTCTTGCCTTGGGTGCGCGAAACTCATCATTTGCACGCGAACTGCCGTCGTCGGCGCCCAATCCATGAAGATCAAGAAGATCCTGGTTTACCAAGTCGACCTTCCGTTGCATGAGGGGAGCTACAACTGGTCGGGCGGAAAGTCGGTCTCTGTCTTTGACAGCACGATCGTTCGGGTGGAAACGGATGCTGGTCTGGCGGGCCATGGCGAGGTTTGTCCGCTGGGCCCGGCGTATCTGCCGGCTTACGCGGCGGGCGCGCGCACCGGGATCGGCGAGCTGGCGCCTCAATTAATCGGCGAGGATCCGGCCCAGCTCGAGCGCCTGAATCGCCGCATGGACGCGGCGCTCAAAGGGCACCCTTACGCAAAATCCGCGATTGACATGGCTTGCTGGGATATTCTCGGGCAAAGTTGCGGGCTGCCCGTCTGTACGCTGCTTGGCGGGCGCTACGGGGAAGACTTCGTTCTCTACCGCGCGATCTCGCAGCGGTCTCCAGAAGAAATGGCCGAGAACGTGGCCGCGTATCGCGCGGAAGGCTATCACCGCTTTCAGCTTAAAGTGGGCGCCGATCCTCAAACCGACATTGAGCGCATTCAGGCGGTCTCGCGCGTACTGGAGCGCGGCGATATCCTGGTGGCCGACGCCAACACCGGCTGGCTCGCCCACGATGCCGCCCGCGTTGTGCGCGGCGTGAGCGATGTGGACGTCTACATCGAACAGCCTTGTTTGCGCTATGAAGATTGCCTCTCGATTCGCCGCCGCACGAACCATCCCTTCGTCCTGGACGAATCGATTGACGGGATTGACGCTCTGCTGCGCGCGGCCGGCGATCAAGGCATGGATGTCGTCAACATCAAGATCGGCAAGTTTGGCGGCCTCACGCGGGCCCGGCAAGCGAGGGATCTTTGCGTTTCGCTCGGCATCGCGATGACAATCGAGGATAGCTGGGGAGGGGACATTACTACCGCCGCCATCGCTCACTTGGCCCACAGTACACCGACGGAATTCCTGTTCACCGCGACCGATTTCAATAGCTACGTCACCGTCAGCACCGCCGAGGGCGCACCCGAACGCGTCAACGGCCGCATGGCCGCCCCGGCGGCGCCCGGCTTGGGCGTGAGGCCCATCATGGACGCGCTCGGCGAGCCCGTAATGCAGGTTTCGTAATTGCGTTGTGGAAGGAGGGGTTTGACGGACCGGGGGCGCAAAGCGGCGCCACGGCTCAACAGCTTAGCCGAACAACGGAGAACGGCTCAACAGCTCAACGGAGCAACGGCTCAACGTTGTTAAACTAATCGTTTGGGCCTTCCCACGCAGCTTCAGATCGGTCAAGTGACCGTCCAGCCGGCCATGGTACTAGCACCCATGGCGGGCGTCACCGATACTGTCTTCCGGCGCTTCATTCGCGGTCTGGGCGGCTGCGGGCTGATGATGACCGAGTTCACCAGCTCGCACGGGATTATGGCCTATGGCCGCAGCCCAAAGAAGGGCAGGCGGAGCTTCCGCTACCTCTACTACGAACCCGACGAGCACCCGATTTCGGCCCAGCTATTCGGAGCCGACCCCGAGGTGATGGCGGAGGCCGCGCGCGTTGTCGAAAGCCACGGCTTTGACACCGTTGACCTGAACTTCGGCTGCCCGGTCAAGAAGGTCGTGAAGTGCAACGGGGGCTCGGGGCTGCTGCGGGACCTGCCACTGGTCGAGAGGATTCTCCGGACAGTCCGCGCGGCGGTGAAGATTCCGTTCACTTGCAAATTTCGGACGGGCTGGAGCGACGACGAGATCGTGGCGGTCCAGATGGCGCGGCTGGCCGAGGATTGCGGTTTGCAAGCGGTTGCGCTGCACGGGCGCACGCGCGAGCAGGGATACGCCGGGAAGTCCAACTGGGACTTGATCGCCGAAGTGAAGCAAGCCGTCAAGATTCCGGTGATTGGCAACGGCGACGTGTTCGCTCCCGAAGACGCCGTTCGCATGTTTGAATACACCGGCTGCGACGGAGTGATGATCGGCCGGGCGGCGCCGACGAACCCCTGGATTTTCCGCCAGACTCAGCAGTACATCGCGAGCGGCAGCTACGACGAGCCCAGCGAACGCGACCGCTACCACATGATCCGCGACTACTACAGCATGCTGGTTCAGCAGCCGGACAAGGTTTCCGGCGACATCCGCGGCAAGATGAAGCAATTCGCCAGTCAGTTCACGCGCGGCGTGCGCAACGGCGCGCAATTACGAAAGACGATCTACGCCTGCCAGACGGCGGAAGAGGTGCGCCTCCGCGTGGACGAGTTCTTTGACGAGGCCCTGACTCACGCCGCATGAAGGCCGTTACCCTGATCACCGACGGGTCTTGTTTGGGTAACCCGGGACGAGGCGGCTGGGCGGCGATCCTGCGCTTCGGCGGCCATTCCAAGGAGCTTTGGGGATCGGAGCAGCACACCACCAACAACCGCATGGAACTGATGGCCGTGATCGCCAGCCTCGATACGCTCAAGGAGCGCTGTGAGATTAGCGTCGAGATCGACTCCGAATACGTCAAGAACGGCATCACAACCTGGATTCACAACTGGAAGCGGCGTGGTTGGATCACCTCAGCGAAAAAGCCCGTCAAGAACGTCGACCTGTGGAAAAAACTCGACCAGGCCGTCTCGCGCCACGATATGAAATGGAAGTGGGTCAAGGGGCACGCCGGTCACGCCGACAACAACCGCTGTGATGAGCTGGCGCGCGAAGCGGCGCTGAGGCAGAGTAGTTCGCACTAGGGGGATACGAAGCCGCTGCATTAGAGCGTTAGGCGCACGGATAAAACCAAGTCGGCGCCTCCCCCGATCTCATCCCGAGAGTTTTCAGCCGATACCTGGAACCCGACATCGTAAACAGAGATGCCTCTTCACCTCTACAACACGCTGACTCGCACTCTCGAGCCTTTCGTTCCCGCCGATGGAAAGACCGTGCGCATCTACTCTTGCGGCCCCACGGTCTACGACCACGCGCATATCGGCAATCTCCGGACGTTCATGTTCCAGGATATTTTGCGCCGTCACTTGCGGCATTCGGGCTATGAACTGCTCCACGTCATGAACGTCACCGACGTGGATGACAAGATCATCGCCAATGCCCAGAAAGCCGGACAGTCGATACAGGACTACACCGCCGCTTACGTCCGCGGGTTCGAAGAGGATACGGCCAAGCTTCGCCTGGAGCGCCCCGAGAAGATCACGCCGGCGACCGAGCACATCGGCGACATGATCGAGCTGATCCGGCGGCTCGATGAGAACGGTTACACCTACCAAAGCGACGGATCGACTTACTTCCGCATCGCAAATTTCGACGGCTACGGCAAGCTCTCCAAACTCGATGTCAAGGGCATCAAAGCGGGCGCCAGGGTCGATCAGGACGAGTACGAAAAGGACGATGCCCGCGATTTCGCGCTGTGGAAGGCGGCCGCGCCGGGCGAGCCTTCCTGGGACAGTCCCTACGGCGCCGGGCGGCCTGGATGGCATCTGGAATGCTCGGCGATGGGGATGAAGTACCTCGGGGAAACATTCGACATTCACACCGGCGGAGTCGACCTGGTCTTCCCCCATCACGAAAACGAGATCGCGCAATCGGAAGGAGCTACCGGTAAGCCTTTCGTCCGCTTCTGGCTGCACGCCGAGCATTTGCTTGTCGACGGGCAGAAAATGTCGAAGTCGCTCGGCAACTTTCATACGCTGCGGGACCTGCTTGAAAAGGGTTTCTCGCCCGAAGGGATCCGGTATTTGCTGGCCTCGGTGCCGCATCGGCGGCAATTGAACTTTACCTTTGACGGCCTGCGTGCCGCGGCCACGGCGATCGAGAGATTGCGGAATTACAAACGACGACTCGAAACGGAAACATTCCCGGAAGGCCGGAGCACGGAGATTACCGATCTAGCGAACAAAGCTCGGCGGCAGTTTGACGCCGGTCTCGACGACGATTTGAATACGGCCCAGGCGCTCGGAGCGGTCTTTGAGTTCTTGCGCGAGACGAACACCCGGATGGACAACGGTGGGTTTCGTGTGGACAACATTTCCGAAGCGAAGGCGGTCTTGGACCTGTTCGATTCGATTTTTGACGTGCTAACCGTACCTTTGAGCGTTTCCGGTGCCGACGCTATGCCCGGCATGAAGGACACCGTCGAGGTGTCCTTGAGAGTGTCCGAAGAGGAAATCGGTCGGTTGATTGCCGAACGCGTCGAGGCCCGCAAGTCTCGCGACTTTGCGCGCTCGGATGAGATTCGCGATGAACTAAAAGAACGCGGCGTTATCCTGGAAGATACCCGCGAAGGCACGCGCTGGAAGTACGCTGGAACGTAGGCAACTCGTCGCCCGGCCGCGGACTCTCAAACCGAAACTCAGAGCCCCGCCCGTGAGGGTGGGGTCAAGCCCATCGGTTCCGGCGTACATCAGTCGGCGCAGCATCCCCATGACCCTCGACCTCGGTTGCGGCCAAAACAAGCGCCCTGGCGCGATCGGTGTCGACCAGAACCGCGACACCGCGGCCGATGTGATTGGCAACATCGACAGCGGCGCCCTGCCGTTTCGCGACAACTCGTTCGACAAGGTTTGGGTCGTCCACGTCATCGAACATGTCGAAAACGTTGTTTCGACCATCGAGGAACTGCACCGCCTGACGCGGGCGGGCGGGGTGATCGTCATCGAAACTCCCCACTACACCGACTTCAGCTCGTTCTGCGACCCGACCCACCGCTGGCACCTCAACAGCTTCTCATTCCGCTACTTCACCGACGATGATGCGGGCTTCGGTTACTACACGCGCTGTCGCTTGCGCCAGAATCGCCTGCAAGTCAAACTGCTGCGCCTGTGGAAACTGCTTGGCTTCGAGCTGGCGGTCAACCACTCGTTCGCGTTTCGCAAGTTTTGGGAGCACTATTTGTGCTTCGTGATTCGCGGCAAGGCGATGGTGTTTGAGTTTGAAGTCGTGAAGTAGGCGGGGTTGGCCAGTACTGTTTACTTGGCAGTTCCGCGGATAGTTTTTGTTGCATGGCGCGTGGTCTTGTTTCGGGCATCTGTTGAACACCCGCCGCATATGGCGCTGCGCGAAGGCGAACGGGCCGGTTTGCTCCTACGCCCCTTCCAGGGCTTGTCGTTGATGGTTTTCGCACCCAGGGTTCCGCTTCGCTCCACCCTGGGCTACAATCCCTCGCCGCTTCGCGGCTCAACGGCTCAACGGTTCAACGGCCTTCAGACCTGTTTGATATCCTCTCCCACCACCAAAAAGTGGAAGCGCTCGGGAGGAAGCGATCCCTGTCTCGCCGCGTCAGCCCAGGTGTGATAGGCCTTCTGCGCCAGTGGTGCGTTGAAGACCAGGAAATTGTCCGAGAGGCACTCGATCGGCGGCGGCTGCCGGAAAGTCAGCCGGAAACCGACCGCATTCTCCAGATTCACCTGACCGCTCGGCACGGCCTTGTCCGAGAGCAAAGTTACGAAACTGCTGTGATTCACGTAGGGCCAAACGTCGGCGTGCATCAGAGGACGCAGCGCGGGCTTGCTTTCGAACGTGGTCTCACACTGCCGAATCCATTCAACGATCGATTCGCCCCAGTCCCAATGCCTCAGAAACTGCAGGTAGTGTTCGGCGAAATTGATCGCCAGGTTGAACTTTCTTTGTTGGAACGAGCTGGCGTTTTCGTAGGAGGCCCGCCTGATCTCGGGACCGAGCGCTTCTGTCTCAACCATTTGCTCGGCAAGCGCGACGATCTGCTCGAGCGGAGCCGGCGTGGTGCGCTCTTTCAGCAACAGCGGGGGGAGTTCGTGCGTTTTCCCGCCGGGGATGTTCAGGTACTTTCGATTCCCGATAATCTCCATGTCCCGCTCCAGCACAGCATCCAGCGGCCTAATGATTGGACGGTTCTCGTCGCCGCGGGTTTCACATACGGGTTTCAGAAATCATAAGCGAAACTGTCTCGGTATGCAAGCACCCATGTCTCCGTCTCGGTGATTTGACCGAGAGGACGCCGTGCGGAGCTCTTAGGAAGAATGCGAGTATACCCGTAATCTTGTTGATCCGCCGGTGTCCGCTCACGCCTCCCTAACGTCTCTTGTCTCTCATCGGCCTTGCGTTCGGATCCTTCGCCGGAGATCGACGGGGTGCTCTGGTTGCTCTGGCTGGATGACGCTGGGAAGTTGCTTGGTCACCCGGCGAGCGTTGAGCAACGGACCCTTCCCTTGCGGTCAGGGCTCTGAATCTTCGTCCCCGGCTTCGCGCTAGGCGTCTATGTGACGGGCGAACTTTCGATCGAGCGCCATCTTGTAGCGGGCCGCCATGCGGTGCGAGAACTCCTTCATCTCCTCGGGCGGCATGGGCGTGAAGTTGCGGGCCGTGGCCAGATTTTCGCGCAGGTATTCGTGCTTCGGGACTCCCATGGTCACGATCGAAACCGGCAGCGAAAGCGCGTAACGCAGCAGCTTCGCCGGAGTGGCGTCTTCGCCGATGATGTCCTCTTGCCCAAAGGCTTTCATCGCGATGATGCCCAGGTTCTTCTTTATTGCGACCGGCAGGGCCAGTTTCTCGAAACTTGTGGACATGACGGGATTGATGACCATTTTGCCGGGACCGCTCTTCATCCCCTGCAAGGCCGCGTTCAGCGCCATTTGCGTACAGTCGACGTCGTAGCGCGTCAGGGCTTTGGCCAGCGTTTCGGGGTCGGTATGGGAAGTGATGCCGATGTAGCGCGCCAAGCCGCGCTCTTTCACTTTGTAGAGCGCTTCCATAACCCCCTCCTTCTCGATGACCGCCAGGTCTTCGGGACCCCCGAGGCTGTGGATGTGGAGCAGATCCATCTGGTCGACGCCCATGCGCTTCAAGCTCTCATCGGCGCGGCGCAGAACATCGTCGGCTGTGCGGGCCCCGGTCTTCGTCGCCAGGAAGAGCCCTTTTCTGCGGCCCTTGATCGCTTGGCCGACCCAGCTTTCGCTCTTTCCGTCGCCGTAGTTTTGTGCGGTATCGAGGTAGGTGATGCCGGCTTTGATGGCCATGTCGAGCACCTCGACGGCCTTGTCTTCCTCCTTGTACATCCCCAGACGGCTGCCGCAGCCCAGAGCCAGCATCGACACCCGCTCACCCGTGCCGCCGAGGACGCGGGTCGGCAAGCCGCTCTCCATGCGAGGATTGGCGCCACTGGCGGTGACGGTTGAAGCAACAGCGGCGCCGAGAAAATGGCGCCGGGAAATTGAATTCTTGGACATCGGAAACCTCCGGTTGGTCTCACGATGGCACACTTGTCGCGTGCCTGTAAAGACTCCGGATCGAGAAACCTCGAGCAACGCCGAACTCCTCCCCGAACTTCCCAGCTGGTCATGCACCTGAATCTCGGACCCGTCACTGGCGTTCCGGGCTCAGTTTCTTGCTGAGCAAGGAAACGAGGATCATCAGCCCCAACTCGTTGACGGCATTACCCCCCTAAAACCTGAAGAGCGAGATTTGCTTCCCCCGCTCAACCGTCGGATAAGATTTTTGAGTAAGATGGTGGACCACAGTGGGAATCTCTGACGAATATCCGCCCGGCTTGGCTCGCCGCCTCGTCCTAGGATTGCTTGGAGCCGCGGGGCTGCCGACGTCCCTGATTGCAGCCCCAGAAGACTCCCGCTACCGAGAGCTGAAGGAGGGCGTTACCGTTCCGCTCGATCGAGTGACGAAGCTGTGGGAGCCCTTCGCATTCCGCGCTCTCACCTCCAAGCTGCTGCCGGATGGCCGGGTTGGCTCGGCCCTGCTCCTGCCCGGAGTTCTGTTGCGGGTCAATGAGGAAAGCGACGATGATTCGGGGCTGCGGGCCTTCTGTTTGAGCTGTCCCCATGAATTGTGCGACGTAAGCCTCACCGAAGACGCCGGGCTCGTGCCCGTTCCAGAGGCCGCAAAAAAGCCCGACCATCCGCTGTTTGTTTGTCCGTGTCATTTCAGCGTGTTCGATCCGGCGGCGAACGGGGCCCACCTGACCGGCCCGGCCCAACGTGCGCTCTATCGGTTTCGCCTGCGGGTTTCCGCTGCCGAGGTCGAGATCGACGCCGTGGAGGAAGACGCGCTGCGGTGAGATCGCAAGGCGAGAAATCCGCGCCTTCCCAATTCCCGTCCCGAAAAACGGCCGGATTGTTCAACCGTTCAGGAACAACATCTGTTACCCTAGGCAGCGCGGGTGTCGATCCTGGACCGTTTGGTGTAAACGGAGGCGCCTGGAGCCCGGCGATCCCAGGAAAGAGACAACCGAGAGGAGGTCCCCATGAGGGTCACAGTTTTATCTCGAGTATTGCTTCTCATCGTAGTCGCCGCGGTGATAGCCACGTCCGCTCCCGGCCAGTACCACGAAAAACTTTACGTCCTCAGCAGCAAGTCGGACGACATGATGGTGATTGACGTCAAAACGAACCGAATCATCAAGAGGATTAAAGTCGGTGAGCACCCCCACGGTATTGCGGCGCCCAAATCTCATAAAGTTCTCTACGTCGCTACCGAAGGCGATCGGGGCTTGGCGGTCGTCGACACAGTGAAAGACGAAGTCATCAAAACGCACAACATTCTCGGTGACCGGCCGAATGAGATTGAAGTCACCTCTGACGGACGATACGTCTACGTTCCAGCGCTAGGAGACGGCGTGTATGAAGTATTTGACACGAAAACCGAGAAGATCATCGCCCGCATTCCCACCGACGGATTTCCGCACAACGTAGTCGTTTCACCCGACGACCGCTACATGTACCTTTCGCCCTACGATCGAGGGCGCCAGACCGTCGAGCGGGCCAAGGAGCAGGGCCTGCCGACTGCCCTGAACAAGAAGGTCTACGTCGTCGACACACGCACCCACAAGGTCAGTGCGACGATTCACACCGGCAACACGCCGCGTCCGATTGCCTTGAGCCCGGACGGCAATCGGCTGTACGTCAATACCGATGATTTTTTGGGGTTCCTTGTGCTCGACGTCAAAAAGCACAAGCTGCTCCACACGGTGCCCTACGACTTGACCGAAGAGGAGAAAATGGTCCGCAGCCGCTCACACGGCATCGGCGTGACCCCCGACCAGAAGGAAGTCTGGTCTACCGACACTGCCCATTCCCTGGTTCATGTGTTCGACATTACTCAAGAACCCCCGAAACAAATCGCGCGGCTTGAGACCGGCAAAACTCCTTACTGGTTGACGTTTACTCCGGACGGCCGCACGATTTACATCGCCAACACCGGCGACGACACGGTGTCGGTTTTCGACGTGGCGGCGAAGAAAGAGAAAACCAGGATCAACGTAGGCGCGGGAAAATCTCCAAAACGCATGCTGGTGCTTCGGGTACCGCGTAATGGAACACCTGTGTCGGGAAGCAGCGGGCCCTGATTGACGAAGGCCAAGGACGAACACCTGTCGCCCACGATGCGCGTTCGGGCAGTTCGGGCTCGGGAAGCTGTGAAGCAATCGGACTTCCGGCAGGGGTATGCTGGCGCGCCGCCCGCTGCCGCGCGGCTTGCCGCCGCTTGGTCGTCTGCTCCGCGGCCTCCTGGCGTTCCAACTCCTCGATGTGCCGGCGCGCCAGATGGGGCGAATGAGCGCTACGGCCGGCGCGGCCCTCGACGGCGCGGGCGTCGGCTTCGAAGCCCGACAGATCCAGCCCCCCGACGACACGCCAAATCTTGCGCGCCGGATGCTGCTGGTCGATCAGGCGTTCGACATCGAGCGGCTGGAGCCGCATCTGGTTGCGGCCGAGAGCGAGAACGGAGGTGGCTGGCATGAAATTGAATGTGAAAGCTATGGCCTTTACCGTAGGTCTGGTCTGGGGAGCGGCGGTGTTGCTGACCGGAGTCGCTTACGTAATCTCCGGCGGTTACGGTGAAGCGTTTCTCGACGTGATGGCGTCGGTGTATCCCGGCTACCACGCGACATCGAACTTCGGCGATGTCATTGTGGGTACGCTGTATGGACTGGTGGATGGCGCTGCGGGGGGTGCGGTCGTCGCTTGGCTGTATAACCGACTGGCGGGCCGTGGATCTGGTGAGGGGTAGGTTCCCTTGAGGCAAAGTTGGTTTGGGTCCGCCGGTTAGGGGTCGGCGCCGTGTCGTAAGATCTGCATGCCTATCACGACAGAGCCAGCGCCACCGGGCGCTGGTGCGGGCGTCGGAGAACAACCGCAACGCAAATTAGCAAACGAGAAGTACAACCGAGAGTGTTCACGAATAGCTCTTCGATGGGAGAGGTTCCGCCAAGCCTAGCGGGGATTTTTTTGAGCCTCTTGCAGCCACATTGTTCTCACGAGGTCTTCCCCTTCGCAATGATTCCGATCTTCCTGTGGCAACGAGGAAAATGGCGAAGATGAAGTAAGCGTTCGCGGACTCCGACCCCGCACTTGTGATAGGTCTCTGACCCTCTGCTGCCGCGGTTGACGTGTTTTGCGATTTGCCGCGCAGGGTGCATCTTAATTTCATGCCGGACCGCCACTGTTCAAGTCCCTCGTCAGCTTCACCCTTGCCGGGACAAGCCGAAACCAAACAGGGATTCGCGGCTACCGCCGGCCCTTGCGCGTCGTGGCGGCAGAGCTCGGCCCGGCGGCTGGGGCCCGGAATCTGGGTCCCGCAATCTTCTGCTATTCTTGGCAAGGATTTGACTCCGTACGTGCTAAAAGCCGCCAAAAGTCCGCCAAAATGAAACCCTTCCAAAAATTGCCTCCTAAGCCCACTTCTTTGGCGCCAACCCGCGTGGTGGTCTTGTTGATCGCCCTTCTGGTGGGCGGGTTGACCTTCACCTGCTCCTCCATGCCGGACAACGAGTTGCAGCTCGGCAGGGAAGACAGCGTTGTCTTCATCGGGAACACGTTCGCCGAACGCATGCATCTGTTCGGCTACTTCGAGACGTTGCTGCACGCCAAATTTCCCGATCACCAGCTACAGGTTCGAAACATGGGATGGTCGGCGGATGAGCTGACGCTGATGCCACGTCCGAAGGGCTTTGGCGACCTCCACAAGTACCTGGCCGAACAAAAAGCCGACGTAATCTTTGCCTGCTTCGGCATGAACGAGTCGTTCCAGGGAGCGGAGGGCCTGGAGCAGTTTCAGCAGGATCTCGACGCGTTCATCCAGGACCTTCAGGCACATCAGTATAACGAGCGGTCCGCCCCGCGGATCGTGCTCGTCTCACCCATCGCGCACGAAAACCTGGGGGGGAGTCTCCCCGATTCCGCGGAGCACAACGAGCGTCTCGAGCTTTACACCAGGGCCATGGCCGCGGCCGCCCGGCGGCACGAGCTGCTCTTTGTCGATCTGTACGCGCCCACGCGGGATTCGATGAGTGCCGGCTCTGATCGCAAGCTGACTTCTAATGGGATTCACCTCACCGAATACGGCTACTGGATGGTCAGCCAGATCATGGCCCGGTCTTTAGATTTGGTCAGTGACGCCGCGCCGCCGGATGCCGCTGGAAACGCCACGTCCGAGGAACTCCGCCGGACCATTTACGAAAAGAATTACTACTTCTTTATACGCTGGCGTGGACCCAACGCCGAGTACATTCATGGCGAGCGCAACGAGATGGGGGGGGCGGAGAATTTGCAGGAAGAGATGGCCGAGTACGATCAGATCATCGCTGCCTATGATCAGAAGATCTGGCGGATGGCCAAGCCCGGCCCCGAACAGGTCTGGCAGCAGGTTCCAGAGGGGAATCCGGTTTGGCACCCGACGCCCCAATACAAGGCCACCGCGCCAGGACCCAAAGGACCCGATGAGTATCAAGACCTTAAGGTCTTCAGCCCGCGGGAATCCCTCAGGGCATTCCGGCTACCCAAGGGCTACGCCATCAACCTCTTCGCCTCGGAAGAAGATTTTCCAATTGCGAACCCAATGGCGATGAATTTCGACGCCGAGGGCCGTCTGTGGGTCGCCAATACGCCCACCTGGCCGCAGCCGATTCCGGGCGAGCAACCCTCGGACTCGATCGTCATTCTCGAAGATACCGATCAGGACGGCGTGGCGGATAAGCATACGGTCTTTATCGACAAGCTCAACATGATTCATGGTTTTGCCCTGGGTGACGGGGGCGCCTACATTTCCCAGGTTCCGCACATCATCCACGCCAAAGATACGGACGGCGATAACCACGCTGACGATGTCCGCATGGTATTGCATGGCTTTGGAGCCGAGGATGTCGAGCACTCCATCAACAATTACAGATGGGGACCCGGCGGCATCCTTTATTTCATGGAGGGCACCTTTTTTCACACCCAGGTGGAAACGCCCTACGGCCCGCGCCGCTTATACAATTCCGGCGTCTTCCGCTACCGGCCCGGCTCACAGCGATTCGATGTGTTGATTTCGCATCGATTCGCGAATCCATGGGGGCAGGTGTTTGATCACTGGGGACAGTGGCTGCTGCTCGACGCTTCAAGCGGGAACTACTACAGCAGGCCGGTCTTGACCGCTAATTTTGCCTATCCCAAGAGGAAGCAGCGAAGACGAGGGAAATCTCCTCCTTTCGTTCGCCCCGGAAGGTACCGCCCCCTCCGCGGGCATAGAGCTCATCCGCAATCGTCACTTCCCGAAAGAGGCCCAAGGCCGGTTTGTGGTCAACGAGTTGTCGACTCACGGATTCCTCGGCACCTATTGGTATGACATCCAGGAGAAGGGAACGAGCTACGAAGTCAAGCGCGTGACGCCTCACTTGGTGGCGACCCGAGATCCTTTCTATCGGCCGACTGCCATGACGTTTGGACCGGATGGAGCCATGTATGTTCTGGACTTTTTCTCGCCGGTTATCGAAAACACTGACTTCTCAAAACGCGATCCGGGACGCGACCACTACCGGGGCCGCGTCTGGCGTATCACCTACCTAGCCAATCCGCTGCTGAAACAGCCCCGGATCGTGGGCCAGCCAGACCCCGTGCTGCTGGACCTGCTCAAAGAGTATGAAAACACCACCCGCCACTTCGCCCGCCGTGAACTGCAACAGCGCAACCCCGATGAGGTCATCCCGGCTCTCGAAAAATGGGTAGCGGCCCTTGACCCGGCGGATCCTCAGCATGAACGCCTTCTGCTCGAGGCGCTTTGGATCTACCAGGGGCTGGAGGTGGTGGAGCCGGATCTGCTCAAAAGATTGCTCCAAGCAAAGGACTACCGGTCCCGCGAGGCCGCAACCCGCGTGCTGCGTTACTGGCAGGACCGAGTTGACAATTCCATCGATCTGCTCGCCAAACTGGTTGAAGATGAGCACATCCGGGTGCGTCAGGAAGCGGTGCTGGCCTGCGGATTCAGCTCCTCGGAACGAGCTCCCGAAGTTGCCCTGCAAGCAGCGAAGTTTCCGATGGATCTCGGGATCCAAAAAGCTCTGGACGACACCATGAACTTTTTTGAACGTTCCAGATCAACCGGACCGTGAGCCGCACTTCGTACAGGTTTTTGCTCGGCGTAAGCCTGCTCGCGGCGGGAGCGATCGCGTTGGTGATTTTCTCATTGGGTTTGGATGAGAATGCCGCGAAGCCGGACACTTCAGGCGTCCAACCACGCATCTATTTCGATAACGACCAGGGCGTGGTGGCCTACCAGCTCCAACGGCTGTCTAACGATCAGCTCGTGCGGGTGGAACGCGACGAGAGCGATGCTAAGTACCGGCCGGCCTACGAGGCGCTGCTGATGCGCGACGGTCTGGCGAGCGAATACAGGCATGAGGCCATCGGCGCGCTGGCCGATCTAAACAAGTCGGACGTGATTACTGAGATCCTGGCAGGCATCGAGAGGATCGGCGAGCAGTCCGGCGCGCTTCAGCGGGAACTGAGCAATATGTTGCTGCAGCGAGAAGCCTCTGAGCTGGCAGGGGCGCGCGGCCGTCTCGAACAAACCGCGGCCGGCTCAGAAGTCAGTGCGGCCAGAACTGCATCCTACGCCGCGCTGGTCATGAGTGTGCCGGCCGAAGAGGTGTGGCGGCTAGCCTCTAGCGGGAATGGAGGCGTGTACGATCTTTTGCAGGCCATACCGATGGCGCCCGACGCAAAGCGCAGGGATCTTTTCTACCCGAAGGTGGAACCTCTCCTGCACCGGAACGACGCCGCGGAAATCCGCCGTGCGGCGATCGAGGTCCTGCCCTTCTTCACGGGTCACGACGAGGAATCTTTCAAGACGCTAGCCGGTTTCATCCGCAACAGCGTCGAGCAGCCGGCCGCCATTCGATCGATCCAGCGTATCGGCAAGCAGCACTGGCCGGACGGGGAAATCGCGCCCCTCGCCGAGGCCATCGTGGCCCATGCCCTCCAGACGCCGGCGAATGAAAGAACAGACGCGCCGTTTCTGGAAACAGTCCAGCTTGGCAACGAGCTGGCCTCCCTGCTCGATGCCGAGGCCGGCACGAGGATCCGCGGAATTCTTGACGATCTCGGCGTGACGGTCATCCAGCTCCGGACCCTGGTGGATCAAACGAGGTACGACAAGAGGCTCATAGTCGTTGAGACAGGCAAGCGCGTGGAGATCGTTCTGGAGAACGAGGATTTCATGCCTCACAACTTGGTCATTGCCGTGCCGGGCGCTCGTGAAGAGATCGGACTGGCCGCCGACGGGATGCCCACGCCGGCTCGACCCGATTCGCAAGGACGGTATTACATCCCCGCGTCCCCGAAAGTCCTCTATGCGACCAAGCTGCTCGAACCCGGCCAGACAGAGAAGCTAAACTTTGAAGCTCCCGCGGAGCCTGGCGATTATCCCTACCTGTGTACTTTCAACGGACACTGGCGGCGGATGTACGGCCATCTGTTGGTGGTGGAGGACATGGAGGAATACCTGAAGAATCCGCCTCCGTTAACAGACTTAGACTACAAGGAGTGGACGCTGAGCGACCTGGCCGACGATTTGGCCGACATCGAGGCCGAAGGAAGCGCTGAGGGCCGGGAGATTTTCAACGTCGCTACCTGCGTCAAATGCCACAGGGTCGGTCAACTGGGCAAAGATCTTTGTCCTGATCTCAGCGATATCTTCGAAAGTTATGAGGACGACAGCGCGGCGGTTCTCACGGAAATCCTGGAGCCATCCAAGACGATCACTGAGAATTACGAGAATTACCTTTTCGTCCTCGCCAACGGCGAGATGACCACCGGCATCATCACCGCGGAAGATGCGAACTTCCTGACCGTTCAGTCGAGCGGTGACGCCGGCCATGCTGTAACCATCGACAAAAGGGACATCCTGGAGCGCGACAAGCGCGAGGTGTCGATCATGCCGGAGGGTCTTCTGGACACTTTAAGGAGGGAGCAGATCGTCGATTTGATGGCCTTTCTCAAGTACGGCGCCGCCGCCGGGAAATCCGCCTCGGCCCGTGCGGCAAGTGAATCGCTTCCATCAGAATAGGTATGGCTCCGCTGCCGCAGCGGGGGCATTGTCAAGTTAACAACGCGAAGGCGGTTTTGCCCTGGAAATCGTCCGAGGTTTCTCCCTTTCAGCAAACACACGTCGCCTTCTTCCAGTCAATAAAAGCTCGCTCTCTCAGGAGTCGATGATGGACCGCTTTGAGATGATGACGTCCCACTCGGAACAGGTTGTGAATGGGGCCGTGGACACAGAGAAATCGTTGGACTTGTGCCGCTGATTTGAATCGACGCATTTGCCGTTCCTGCTCTCGGTTGTGCTGGTGGGAAACTTCAGCTCGGTTGTTTTCATACTTGCCGGTTCGATGGGTAACGGATGGGAAGACCTCTCGGTGGGCGGCCGCATAGCTTCGAAGCTTGTCGGTAACGAGTTGCCATGGTGGGCTCCCCTGGTGATTCAAAACCTTGCGGAAGAAGCGCTTAGCGGCTCTGCTGTCTCGGTGGCGTGTGACCAAAATATCCAGGACGTCGCCGTCCTGGTCCACCGCTCTCCAAAGATAATGGCGTTCGCCGCGGATGGTGATGAACACTTCGTCCACGTGCCAGATGTCGCCGAGCCGGCCTTGTCGCCGCCGCGGAGTACGAGCATACGCTGGCCCAAACTTGCGGCACCAGAATCGAATGGCTTCGTAGGATACGGTGATGCCACGCTCCGCGAGAAGGTCCCCGGCATCTCGAAAGCTCAGAGTGAAGCGATGGTACAACCAGACGGCATGGCTGATGATCTCGGGTGGAAAGCGGTGGCGTCGATACAGGGATTCCATCGGTCAATTGTCGCCGACCGCCGTTAACTTGACAATGCCCTCGCGTTATTGAGCCTGGAGGAAATGGCGACGAGCCATAAACTGAGCCGGTCCGCGTCACGGTCCGCCCCGGTTAACGCATTGCGCCTGAAATTAACGGGGCGGACCCACCTGAACGGTTCCCAACGTAACACTCGTCGGCTGCGACGGCCCTGCCTTATCACTTCGCTGCACCACGACCACCACACCGGCCGCCGCCGCCGCCGCAACGCCGACCAGAAACTTCCAAGCGAAAGGTTTTTTCTTGGCGGCGGCCTCGGCCGGAACCGCATTCGTCTGGGCGATGCTGGCGGCAGCTCTTCGCCCAGCCATGGTGGCCGTCACTTCGATCGTGTAGGCACCCTCCTGCGTGTTAGGCACCATGCCCCGTGCTCGCGCTCTGCCCAACTCGTTCGTCCTGACACTCATCCTGCGCGAGCCGCCAAGAAACGACGTGCTCGGCCCCGCTTCCGGAGAGCTGAAAACGACGGTCGCCCCGGCCACGGGCCGCCCTTGCTCATCCTGGACCTCGACGATCGGCTCGACTGCAACTTGGCTAATAATGTTGTGGATCGCTCCTTGGCCCGCCACAACGACAATGCTCAGGCTTTGCGGATCCTGGCCCCAACTCAGCGAAGGTGAAACAAGCAACGAAACAAGCAGCACCGATAGTATGTGCCAGGGATAACCCCTCATAAAAAGCCTCCGGACCGAATTGACTATCCGACCGAACTCGTGGTTACTTATCGTCGCACATTTTCCCAACGCCGAATAGGCGCACCCTAGCCGCTCTATCGGATATGCACTCGGGCAGCGGGCTATCCAGGGCCGAGTGCGGAGAGGGACTCCAGTGCCGCTTCCCGCACAGCTTGGTCTTGACTGGCGCTTGCTTCTTGAAGATGGGTTCGCGCCTCTGCTTGATTGCCCTCCCCCACGAAAATATTACCGAGTAAAAGATGGGCCTCCCGCAGGTCCGGGCGTAGCTGAACGGCCTCGCTCAGCGCTTCCTTCGCTTCGCCCAAGCGGCGTTGAGACAACTTGACAATGCCCAGGCTCAGGTGGGCTGTAGCAAAGTCCGGCCGCGCTTTGATGGCGCGTCTATAGTGAATGGCCGCCCGCTCAAGGTCGCGATCCATCTCAGATAGACTACCCAGCAGCAGGTGCGAATCGGCCAGGGAGGAGTCCAGCCCTACGGCGGCCTGAAGCTGGAATTGCGCTTCTCCCTCCCGTCCCCACTGGATCAACGCTACTGCGTAGTTATGACGGGACCGGGCGTGCTCAGGGTTGAGTTCGATGGCCTTTTCAAAGTGGTAGCGGGCCTCGCGAAAGTTTTCCTGGCTGGATAGGATGTTCGCGAGATTGTTGTGAGCCTCGGCTAAGTCAGGTTCCAGCCGAATGGCCTCGCGCGCCGCTGCTTCCGCTTCCTTGCCCTTGCCTCGGTCCCAAAGCACGCCCGCCAGATTGCTATGGACCTCAGCCATATCAGGATCAATTCGCAAGGCTTTGCGAAACGTGCTAGCCGCCCTCGCTAGGTCATTTTGTCGAACGTAAGTCAACCCCAGTTCCTTCAGCACGGAGGCGTCGGCAGGGTCGATCTCCGCCGCCTGTCGCAGCCTCTCTTCCGACGCCGCCAAGCGTCCGCTCTCGCGAAGCACGGCGCCGAGGCGCATCAACGCCCGCTTGAAGCCGTCCCGCCGCGTGATGGATTCTTCATACATCGAGATGGCACGGTCGTTTTCACCCCGCGCCCAATGGGCTTCGGCCAGATCGAAGTAGAACCCAGGTTCGTCGGGGCGGTGCATTTCGATGGCGCGTTCGAGCATCTCCACCCCCGCTTCCAAGTTTGTTCTCTGCACCACCTGTGCCATTCCCAAATACAGATCCCGCGCGGTTCCCTCCGGCAAGGAAGGCGGGTAGTAGAGGGCGACTTCTCCGACATAAGGTTCATACGACTCCTGAAGCGGAGCCAACAGATCCCGGGCGGGCTTGTGGCGCTGAATGTAGTGATCCGTCATCACCACATGCACGACATCGTCGGTACGGCGCTTGGGCATGTGACACGACAGGCAGTCACTGGCCTCCGTGTGTTTTCCGTTCTCGACTAAGCGATCGAAACTCCCGTCGTGGCAGCGCCGGCAAGTCCGGGTGTAGTGCCGGGCAGCCTCCTCTCCGTGAGGAACTTCGTGCGGATTGTGGCAGGTAGTGCAGGTCATTTGACCGGCGCTCTTCTGGAAGCACTCTGACTTTCGCAAGCGATAGGCTGCGTGGGCGATCTCGAATTTGTCGTCGGGGCCGGCCCCCTTCAGATGATCGAAATGGAGCATGTATTCGCCCAGAGGCTCACCAGCTTTGTAGGAAAACGGTCCGCGCCCATACCGCTGAATGGCGTGGGGCAGCGGACGGCTGGTCGACTCCAAGTGGCACTGCATGCAGACCTCCATTTGCCGATCAGCGCTTAGCCGCGCCGGGTTCACGATGGCCGCTTGAACCGCGCTAACGTCCTTTCCGTCCTGGAGAGCCTCAATGTGGGCCTGGCCGGGTCCGTGGCAGCGCTGGCAGTCAATGCCCTCGGGGATCTTGCCCCCGAAAAGACGATTGTTTCCCTCCGCGTCCGACCCGGCCTCGATTTCCGGATAGGCGTTGTGGCAGAACATGCACCCGGTGTCCACCACCCGCCGAAATCCATCGTGGCCGGCCCGGTCATAACCGGGATTCATCGCCCAGTAGCCGCCATCCGTTTGCGTGTACCAGGCGACCGGCAACTGGTACAAGGTTCCGTCGCCCGCAAGGTGAAGGTAGCTTCGGACGTGATTGCCCGAGCCCATGACGAAGCGGATTTCCTTTTCCACGACGTTGGTCTCTTTGCCGCCGAAGCCAATCTGATGGCGGCGCTGATAATACTTTCCGGCGCGCTGATACATCGTGTAAAAACGCTTTGACGCCGCGTGATGGAATGGTTTCTCGCTCTCAAAATCTTCTGCCATGTTCTCGGAACGAGGGCGAGAGAAAGACCGCCCCATGCCGGTGTGCCGGTACGTCTCCCAAATCTGTTGATGGCAGGGGATGCAGGATTCGCTATCAACGTAGCCCGCGTCGGCTCCTGAAATGTAGAACGCCTTCGATGTCGCCTCCGGCGCGCCGATCTCCGCTGCCCCCGTGTCCTCAACCGCGGACCGCTGATAAAACACCCCGGCTCCAGCGACAATCGCCGCGCCCACGGCCAGAGAAATCCGAAGTTTCCTGCTCAGCAGAAGTGAGGAGTTGTTCCGTGGCGAGGGGCGCCCGGAAGTGCTTCTTGCCTGCCGTGGTTTTGGGGAAGAACGGCGTGAGGTCCGTTTCCGAGTTCCCATCGGGGGCATTGTAGCACGGTGGCTCGATCGGCCTCGTGGCAGCGGTTGAAATCGATACCATGGATGGATACCGCGCGGCCGCACAAGAATCGGACGCGCGGCGCGCTTCGAGCATGCGGATTCTCGTCGAGCCAAGTGGCTACAAACTGGGCAACATGGGAGACGCGGCCATGCTGCAAGTCACCGTCTCGCGGCTGCTCGAGCTGTGGCCCGGCGCGCAACTGCGGGTCATCACGCGAGCCCCGGCAACCTTGGCTGCCCTGTGTCCCCAGGTGAGTCCACTGCCTGCCGGCGGCCGCTCCGTTTGGTTCCGCCTCCGGCACTGGAAGCGGCTGGCCGAACAGAACAAGCAGAAGGGCTTCGAATCGTTCATCAATAAATTGAAGTTCAAGACCCAGTACGCGGGCTTGCTGAGGGAGTTTACAATGGCGGTTGAGAACAGCGACCTTTTCGTCGTCAGCGGCGCCGGAGGGCTGACCGACTGCTTTCGAGAACACGCCATTTCGGTTTTGGACGTGATGGAGTTCGCCCGCAGGAAACACAAGCTCGTCGCCATGTTCAGCCAAGGCTTGGGGCCCGTCGAAGATCCCGATTTGCAGCGCCGCGCGGCGGAGGTTCTTCCGCGGATTCCGCTACTGTGCCTGCGCGAGAGCCGGTCAGGGCTTCCGTTCGCTGAATCTCTCGGAGTCGATCGCGGCCGTATTCGCGCCACTGGCGACGACGCTATCGAGCCTGCCCATGAGAACCGCCGCGAGCAGATCGGCGAGGCGATCGGCGTCAACCTGCGCGTCGCGAGCTACTCCGCGGTCCAAAGCAGCCAAGTTCAGACCGTGAAACGCGCTCTGCACACAGCCCGCGAACAGCTAGGCTCCGCTTTGCTGCCGGTCCCAATCTCGTTGCCGCCCAATACGTCGGATCCTGATGCAATCCGCGAAATACTTGACGGCTCGGGAGGATCAGACGACGGAGGCGCGGGGCTTGACACGCCGCTGAAAATCATCCGGCAGATTGGCCGCTGCCGCGTCGTCGTGACCGGCAGTTATCATGCCGGTGTCTTCGCGCTCTCTCAGGGGATTCCGGTGATCGGCCTGGCGAACTCGGCCTACTACAGAGACAAATTTCTCGGTCTGGCGAATCAATTCAGCGTTGGCTGCGAAACCGTCTTTCTTCATGATCCAAACCTGGAAGACATACTGATACGACGACTGCACGCGGCTTGGGAATCCGCCGACGGCATCCGGCCACAGCTTATCGAAGCCGCCCAATGGCAGATCCGGCAGAGCCGTGACGCCTACCGGGAGCTGAAAACCTTGGTTTGACCGCTGTCAGCGCGCTGGCGAATGAAATCTTGTGGGGTGACTCAGGACTACTCGGTCGTCGGCCTGGCCAAGCGCCTGCCGCCTATTCTTGACACATGCCTTTCACGGACAAACACTGCTCGACGAGCCCTCGTGTTACCTGAATTATGCACAGATTCACTTTGCGAGTGTGGCTGCGTTCGTAGCGGGTTGGCGGTCGTCGTGAGGTGGTAGCTCGGCAACTGGCCTTTTGACTTCTCCGTGTCCGGTTTCCCTTCCCGCCCAGAATCCGCGTCGTCAAAACCTCGCTCGGAAGTGACGTGTTTCCAGTGTGTTACGGCTAGTGCATAAAATTTTATGCATAGCGCATAGCCAGGCTCTCAGATCAGCGCCCTCCCGACCACCGGCAGCAAGCCGCCGTAGGGAGTCGGCTTCCTGCCGCGGAAGTGGTAAGGCGTCGAAGCCCCGATTTTATTGGGCCGCGAGGCCGTCACGGCTGGGCCTTGTTGGACGGGCCTTTGGGAGCTATGCTGTTTTCGTCTGGTAACCATGTGGGTGACCTCCTTGGGGTTGGCTGGCGAAGCTGGGATCTTTGCCAGCCTACCTTTTTACCCCATGTTTTCGGGGGTTCCCAATGGTCCCTTGCGGCTCAGCCCTCCTCAGGTCCACGCCGCAGTGCATAATTCAGGTGTTACAGTTATCGTCCCGGTGTACAACCAAGCTGAGTTTCTCCCAGAATGCCTGGGGAGTCTGCGAGCCCAGACGATCAGTACCTGGCAAGCGATCATCGTTGACGATGCCTCCACGACTGGGGATGCCGGGGCTGTCGTTCAGGCAGAGAAAGATTCTCGCTTCCAGTTCATCCGTCATGACTGCAATCGTGGACTGGCCGCCTCTCGCAACACCGGCATTCGAGCTGCACGGACTCGCTGGGTACTCTGCTTGGACGCTGATGACAAGCTCGCGGACGATGCTCTTGAAACACTGCTGTCACTGGCGGACCACCACCCCAACGGACACGCCTTCTTCGGAGATATTCAAACCTTTGGAGTCACTAATAGAGCGATGCCGCAGACCCGTCAGACACCGCGCGAGTTTTTCACTCAGCGCCTCATGCCCGGCGCCGGCTTTCTGTTGCGTCGTGATTTTTGGCGGAGCGCGGGAGGCTATTGCGAGGGCGAAACGCTCAAGATCGGACAAGAAGACACCGACTTCTGGATCACTGCGTTCGAACACGGCGTCGAAGTCTATCATGCCGGCAAAGTGACTTATCTCTATCACCGCCACGGCAACAACATGACTTCGCATATTCCTCCGGACTACCACAAAGTCCGAAAGTTCATCTATCGGCGGCACCGAGCCTTCATCAACTCGCACGGCATGCGCCGGCGCTTCTTCGCTAATTCCTACTGGCGCTCCGCAAAAGGCCGCTGGATGCGCGGCGAGCGCCGAGCGGCGATGCTCTTCGCTCTTTGGTCGCTGGCCATCGGCCGGGAGAAGATGGACCTCGATCGCGTCTCTCAACTGACAGCCTGGGCCAATGCACCGAACTCGTGAGCCCCCGAACGTGGCGCATGCATTCCCGCGTACCGTGCCGCCATTCGCCGGCCATTGGCATTAAGACATGCAAATAACCGAACCCATGACGATGGTGTCCGATTACCTGCTGGCGGCCTTTGCCGTCTTGCTGGCCCTGCGGCTGCTGCGGCTTGGCCGCTTGTTGTCACAGGCATCGATCCGGCTCTGGGGATTCGCCCTCCTTGCGACAGCGGCCGGAGCAGTTGCCGGAGGCACATCCCACGGGTTCTCCCTTTACCTCGGGGAGGCCGGCCATGCTGTGGCTTGGAAGCTCACGGTCTACTCGATTGGCGTGGCGTCCTTGCTGATGCTCGCGGGCTCGACTATCGCCTCGGTCCCGCGATGGCTGCGGCAGTGGCTGATTGCGGTAGCGGTGATCCAGTTTGGGGTTTACGCGGTCTGGATGCTCACTCACGACGAATTCGTCTACGTGATCTATGACTACGTGCCAAGCATGATTGGGCTGGTGGCGTTGCACGGCTATAGCTGGCACTCACAGCGGGACGAAGCCGCGCCGTGGATCATCGCCGGCGTGGCGGTCTCCTTTGCCGCCGCCGGGATCCAGCAAAGCGGCTGGTCGCTGCACGAGCATTTCAACTACAACGACATGTATCACTTGGTGCAAATGGCCGGACTCTTTCTCTTCTACACGGGCGCGAGAGTGTTGCGGGAACCGTGAGCGCGTTGCACGGACTCGCGCTCGCCGCGCCCTTGCCCGAGCCCCTGCCTCAGCCCTGATCCAGCTTCCAGCGGATCTGCCGCAGCATCCCTTGAAAAACGCGCCCGTCGGCGGGAGCCAGCCGCAGCCTGTTGACAAAGCGCCGGATCTTCAGCAACTGCGATTGGCGGGTGTTGGGGAGGATGAAACCGCTTGCTTCGAGAATCGGTGTCAGCATTTCCACAACGTGTTCACGCTGATTAGCACTGATGGAGGCAGGCGTTTTGAGTTCTGGCAGGGGCTTCGAGACGCGGGCGATTTCGTAGCAGCACAAGGCGACAGCTTGTCCCAGATTCATCGAGGGACAATCATCCTGAGTGGGAATCGTCAGAACCCAGTCGCAGTGACTCAAGTCCTGGTTCGACAACCCGAATTTCTCTGACCCAAATACCAGTGCGGCTTGGCCTCTTTCGAGGTGCGTTCGGAGCGCCAGCCCGGCCGCGGGCAACTGCCGTTGCACGTGCCGCTGGAAGCGCCCTTGAACACCGGAAGCTCCGACGATGAGAGAAGCTCCTCCCAGAGCCTGCTTCATCTCGGATGTCACTCGCGCCTTTCTTAGGACTTCGGCGGCTCCCACAGCCGAGCGGGCCTCTCGAAACGCCACCTCGTAGGGGTCAACCAGCCAGAGGTTCGAGAAACCGAAGTTCAACATCGCCCGAGCAGCGGCCCCGATGTTGAGCGGGTTTCGCGGGCAAACAAGCACAATGCGAAGTCTGTCTTGCCAGGTCATTGGAGACGGCTGAGGCGGCCCGCTTCGTGACTAGTTTCTGGAAGAGGAAAAGAAGCAAGCAAATGGGAATCCCAATAGTATAATGACAGCAAGATGTTCAATTTGTTCCGAAGCCAAAAACAAGCGGTCAAGATCTTTCTCGGCGGCTTGCTCATGATTGTCGCCGTCTCCATGGTGATCACGCTGATTCCCGGAGACTGGAATACCGGCGTCAACCCCAACGACACGGTATTGGCGGAAGTGGGAGACCTGGAAGTAACCATTCAGGATGTCCAGGCAGGCCTGCGCGACTACTCCCAAGGCGGTCAAATCAACGCCGCAACCCTGAGTTTTCTAGGGCGGCAGGTCGTGGACAACCAGATCGGCAATCTGGTTCTCCTTCAGGAAGCGGATAGCCTGGGTCTGTCGGCGGGCGAAGAGGAACTGGCAATGTGGCTCAAACAGCAGATGCCATTCCTGTTCCAAGACGGGGTGTTCCTCGGAGCGGAGCAGTACCGCGCTTTTGTCTCGCAGCGGTTCCGAAAGACGGTGCCGCAGTTCGAGGAAGAAGTTCGCCGCAGTCTGATCGTTGATGTTCGGCTCAGGCGGATGGTCACCGACAACGTCCTGGTCACGGATGAAGAGCTGAAGGAGACCTTCCGAATTCAGAACGAGAAGACCAAGATCGAATTCGTGAAAGTTCAGACGTCGGACTTCAATTCCCAGGTCAAACCCACTGACGAGCAGATCAGCGAGTTCTACAAGTCACGGAAACAGCAGTATCGTACCCCTGAAACAAGGTCCTTCAAATTGATGGTTGTAGACGACAGCAGCCTGCCGCCGGTCGAGCTTTCTGACGCGGAGATCGAGAGGTACTACCGGCAGAATCGTCAGCGTTTCGAAGTTTCCGAACGCATCCTGGCAAGCCATATCTTGTTCGCAACCGAGGGCAAAAGCGACGATGAAAAGACTGCCCTTCAGGAAAAGGCTCAAAGCATACTAGATGAGATCAAGCAAGGCGCTGATTTCGCTGAGTTGGCAACAGAGCACTCGGATGACCCGGGGACGACGGCGAATGGCGGGGACCTGGGCTGGATCACGCGCGGGCAGATGGTCCCGAACTTTGAGAATGCGTCCTTTGCCCTCAAAGACGGTGAGATCAGCGACGTCATCACGACCGAATACGGCTTCCACATCATCAACGTCCATGAGCGCCAGAACTCCCACGTTCAGGCTCTGGAGGAAGTGCGGGGCCAAATTCGCGAGGAGATCACGCAAGACCAAAGTTACTCGGCGCGGATGAAGATTATGGATGAGGCCATTTCGACAGCCAGGAAGTTCGGCAAAGACATGGAGTCGGCGGGACAGCAACTGAATTTGCCGGTGCGGACCCTGACGAACATAAAGCGAGGCGAGCAGCCGCCGGAGCTGGAAGGCCTGGCGAGCCTGCTGACATCTGTTTTTGCGACTGCCGACGGCGAAGTGGTCACCTCCAACCAGGAGGGCAAGACCGCGATTGCGGCCGTTACCGAGATCGTGCAGTCCCGGCAGGCCGAGTTGAGCGAGGTTCGCGGCGATGTCGAGCAGCAATATGTGGCGCAAGAGGCTCGCCGGCTGGCTGAGGAGCGCGCCAAGGAATTGGCGGAGGCGGCCAAGGAAAGCAAGAATTTGCAAGCGGCCGCGCGGCGCTACCGGCTGAAGACGACGGCCAGTGATTTCGTGGCTCGCGGCGACTCAATCCCTGACCTGGGAGCGGCTCAGCTCATTGGCGACGAAGGTTTTGAGGGAGAGCCGGGCACGATCGTGGGCCCCGTCAACACCGGCGGCGACTGGGCGGTTCTTCGCGTGCTCGATCACCAGGAAGCGGAAATGTTCCGATTCGACGACGAGCGCGCCGAGCTGCTCGAGAGCGAGCGCGGCCGCAGACAAGAAGAAATCTTCAATCTGTTCAAGGGCGAGGTTCGCAAGCGCTTTGAAGCCGAAGGCAAGATTAAGCGCTACGAAACACGGATCGAGAACTACCTCCGGGCCATTGCGCGCAGCGGCTGAGACCGGGCGAAATCGCCGCTCCACTCAGATGCTGCGCACGCCCAGGCCCGCCACATCGTCCACCTTCATCATCTCCTTCATGACGAAGGGCTCGCCGTAGCGGGCGTCGATCATCATTCCGTAATGCCTGGCGGCGGCGCGAATCCGCTCCGCCACCGCTTCCTGCTCGGGGAAGACGCTGGAACCGCCGGTCTGGGTTTGATACTGCGAGCTGTAGGACAACAAAGCCTCGAGACGCCGTTCGAACTGGGCGCTGATGTCCACAACGAAACTTGGCCGGACATCGGCGTACACCGAAGCATAGAGGATCTTTGACGGCCGATGAGGCGGGCCATCCAGCTCCAGCTTCTTCAGGCCGGCCAAGAAGCAAGCTTCCGCGCTGATCTCGCAGCAACGGTAGTGATCCGGGTGACGAGCCTGCCAATAGGGAAGCAGCACGACGCGGGGTTGAAACTCGCGAATTTTTGCGGCGACTTTCAGGCGCGCGTCCAAGGTGTTCTCGAGGCGCGCGTCCGGCAGGTGAAGATTGTCCCGCTGGCTCAGCAACATGATTTCGGCGGCCTTTTGAGCCTCCCTCGCCCGCTGTTCGGGACTCCCGCGCGTCCCCATTTCACCGGCCGTCAAATCGACAACAGCGGTGCGATAACCGGTTTCGGCCATGCGAATCAGCGTGCCGCCACAGGTTTGTTCGACGTCATCCGGATGAGCGGCGATGGCCAGCACATCAACTGTCATTCGGCCTGGCCTCCGCTGCTTTCGGACCTCAACATTTCCCGCAATTTCCGGATGTCAATGCGATGTTGGAATACATCTTGACCGTTCACGGCGACGACGGGGATGTCGTCGTTGTAGCGTTCGCGCAAGGACGCATCTTCATCGATGTTGCGTTCCTCGATTCGAAAATCCACTTCGCGGCGAATCCTCTCGAGTTGTTCCATGACCACTTCGCACAAGTGGCAACCTGGGCGGGAATAGAGTGTCACCGTTGGAATCGGCATCGTGAGAGATCGAGAGCGGACAATGCTCGTTCGGTTAATGATTGAGTGAAGTAGACCCGATTGGGTTCTTGATCCTTCCCGATTTACGCGAGCAACTTGTGGATCACATTTCCGGCGACGTCGGTTAGCCGGAAGTCTCGGCCGCGGAACTTGAACGTCAGCTTGGTGTGATCGATGCCAAGCAAGTGCAAGATCGTGGCCTGAATGTCGTGTACGTGGATGGGGTCTTTAACGGGCGAGAATCCGATGTCGTCGGTTTCTCCGATGCTTTGACCGGGCTTGGAGCCGCCGCCGGCGAACCACATGGTGAAGGCGTCAATGTGATGGTTGCGGCCAAGCGTGTCGCGCTGCTCGCCCATCGGCGTGCGCCCGAATTCTCCGCCCCAGACGACCAAAGTGTCATCCAGCAACCCGCGCTGCTTGAGGTCGCGGATCAGGGCCGCGCAGGGCTGGTCGGCGGCCAGGCACACCTCGTCGAGATTGTTGTCCAGATTCTCGTTGGGGCCTCCGTGGTGGTCCCAACTGGCGTGATAGAGCTGAACGAACCGGACACCGCGTTCGACCAGACGCCGCGCCAGCAGGCAATTATTGGCGAATGACTTCGCTCCAGGCTCCGCGCCGTACATGTCGAGCGTTGCCTTGCTCTCGGCTGAAAAATCGATCAGCTCCGGTCCGCTGGTCTGCATGCGGTGCGCCATCTCGTAGGCTGAGATGCGGGTTTCAATCTCGGGGTCGCCGAACTTTTCGAGGTTCATGCGATTCAGATCGAGGATGGCGTCGATGGCAGCCCTCTGCCGGCCGGAGTCGAAGCCCGGCGGGCTCGTCATATTCAGGATTGGCGCGCCGCCGCTCTGAAAGGGTATCCCTTGATGAGCCGTCGGCAGGAAACCGCTGGCCCAGTTCATCGCTCCCCCGCGCGGGCCGCGCGGCCCCGACTGCAGCACGACGAAACCCGGCAGGTCTTTCGATTCGCTGCCGATTCCGTAACTAACCCAGGAGCCCATGCTGGGGCGGCCGAAGATCGGCGTGCCGGTGTTCATCATGATTTTCGCCGGCGCGTGGTTGAAGTTATCGGTATGAACCGAGCGAACAAACGTCAGCTCGTCCACCACCTGGGCTGTATGCGGCAGGCACTCCGAAACCCATTGGCCCGATTCGCCATGCTGCTTGAACTCGCGCCGCGTGCCCAGCAGTTTTGGCGGCGACTTCGCAAACGACTCCATAAAGGCGAAGCGTTTGCCCTCCATCATCGAAGGCGGAATCTCCTTGCCGCTAAGCTTTTGCAGCTCGGGTTTGCGCTCGAAAAGTTCGAACTGGCTCGGCGCGCCCGCCATAAAGAGGTAAATGATGTTCTTGGCCCGTGGCGCGTGATGGAACCCGCGGAGTCCGACAGCCGGCTCGGAGAACAACTGATCGCCCACGAACAGCGACGTCAACGCCGCCTTGCCGACGCCGATGCCGCACTGTTCGAAAAGCTGGCGGCGCGTCACTTGCTGCAGCAGTTTCTTTTCGAGATTCATGGTGTCGCCTCTGCTCGCGTACTCTTCCGTGCTTGTTTACTGCCTTGTCACGAACTCGTCCAGATTGATCAGCACGCGCGACGCCGCGGTCCATGCCGCCGAGGATGCGGACTTGGCCCCCAAGGCTTCCAGCGCTTCGCGATCTGTTTTAAATTCGTCCGTCATGCGGGCCAGGTACCGCGACATTCTTTCCTGCTCATCCTCTCGCGGCGGACGAGCCAGGCACGTTTCGAACGCAAACCGGATGCGCTCGTCTCGGTTCTCGTCCTTCGCCACGACGCGCCCGGCCAGCGCACGGGCAAACTCGGTCTGAGCCTCGTCATTCAGCAAGGTTAATGCCTGCAGCGGCGTATTGGAGCGGTTGCGGCGGGTCGTTGACGCCTGGGCGTTCGGAGCGTCAAACAAAGCCAGTCCCGGATACGCGGCGGAGCGCCAGAAAAACGTGTACATGCCTCGGCGGTAACGGTCGGGACCTTCATCCGCTTTCCACTGGCGGTCGACTTGGGTGAATTGACCCGCGCCAGGCGGCTGTGGCGGAAAGACGCTGGGACCGCCGATCTTGGGAGTCAGCAAACCCGACACGGCCAAAGCCGAGTCACGAATCGTCTCCGCCTCCAGCCGAATCCTGTTTTGGCGGGCCAGCAAGCGGTTGCTGGGATCGATCTTTTGAGCCTCCGGGCGTGCCTCCGACGATTGCCGGTAGGTTGCCGAGTTTACGATCAGGCGATGCATGGCCTTCAGGCTCCAGTCGCGGCGCACGAACTCCGACGCCAGCCAATCCAGCAATTCCGGATGAGAGGGCGGCGTGCCCTGTGAGCCAAAATCGTTCTCGGTCTCCACGATTCCAAGCCCGAAATAGCGCTGCCAGATGCGGTTGACAGTCACCCTGGGCGTGAGCGGGTTGTCCTTCGATACAAGCCAGCGGGCGAGGTCAAGGCGATTCGGATTCTCGCTCTGCGGCAAGGGCGGCAGCACGGACAGCGCTCCCGGGCGCACCGGGTCTCCCTTGCGGGTGAAGTCTCCTTGAATATGTATGTAGGCTTCGCGCGGCTGGGGCAAGTCGCGCATGATCATGGTCGACTCGATTTCTGGAAGTTGTTTCTTAAGAGCGCTGATGCCGTCTTGGCGGGCTTTCCAGCCAGCGTCGCGAGCGCGAAAGAATCGATCGAGGGTTCCCCGATCAACGGTCGAGCGCTGAGCCCTCGGCGTATCGAGAACGTGACGAACCCGCTCTCCGACCGTGTCCCCTCCGCTGGCGAAACGCGTCTCCCAGTCCGACTCGAGGGACTTGCGATATTCGAGCAACTCGTCCTCCAGTAGCCCGATTTGATGTTTCAACGCCCCCTGCCGGGCGTATTCCTCCGGTGTGCCGAACTCGAGCAGCGGGTCCATCATGCGGACCCGGCCCTCGCCGTCGAGAATGTTGCCGCCTAGCTCGTCGACGTTGTTATAAAACGCGAACAACTGGTAAAACTCACGCTGCGAAATGGGGTCGAACTTGTGATCGTGACAGCGCGCGCAGCCGACGGTCAGTCCCAGGAAAGCCGCACCGGTCGTGCTCACGCGATCGACGACGGCTTCGACGCGGTATTGCTCGTAGTCGATGCCGCCCTCCTGGTTGATCATCGTGTTGCGCTGAAAACCAGTGGCCACCAGTTGCTCCCGGGTTGGATTTGGCAGCAGATCGCCGGCGATCTGTTCAATGACGAACCGGTCGAACGGCTTATCCTGGTTCAGCGCCTCGATGACCCAGTCACGGTAACGCCAGATCGACCGCGCGCCGTCGATGGAGTAGCCGTTGGAGTCGGCATAGCGCGCGACATCAAGCCAGTGGCGTCCCCAACGCTCGCCGTAGTGAGCCGAATTCAGCAGACGACCGGCAAGCCGGTCATAGGCCCCAGGAACGCTGTCTTCCAGGTATTGTTGAACCTCTTGCGGACTTGGAGGCAAACCGGTCAGGTCGAGGCTCAGGCGCCGGATCAGAGTACGGCGATCAGCTTCCGAAGACGGCTCAATTCCTTTCCCTTCAAGCTTGCTCAGAACAAAGTTGTCAATCGGGTTCCGGGCCCATTCCTTGTTCCGCACGGCCGGAGGCTCCCGTCTCGCGATCGGCTGAAAGGACCAGTGTGAAGCCGTGGCCCGTTGTCGGCCGGACGGTTCGCCCCAGGCGGCGCCGCTGCGAATCCAAGAGACAAGTGATTCGATGTCCTCGGGAGGCAGCGGTCCGGCGGGCGGCATTTTCAGAGCACCGGCCCGGCGGACGGCTTCAACGAGCAGACTTTCATCCACCTGCCCGGGAATCACCGCTGAGCCCCGGTTGCCGCCGAGCATCGCACCCTCACGAGAAGCGAGCGACAGGCCGCTCACTTTTGCCTGGGCATTGTGACAACCCAGACAGTTGTTGGCGAGAATCGGCCGGACCTTCTCTTCGAAGAAGCGAACGTCGCCGGTTTGCGCCTGGAGGGCGCCCACGGCGAGCAGCGCCACGATCGCCAGTCGTCGAGTCATTGCTGCTTCTATTCTAAGGCAATCGAACCCGTGGTTTGCACCGGAAACTGCGGCACGGCGGTGCAGGAATCGTAGGGACCGGCACTCTTGCCGGTCCATCAGCAGCCTAAAGGGCGCCAGACACGCTATCCTGCTCGCCCGGTTTGGCCGGTCATCACGTAGTGTCAGTCCGCCAGGTTCATGCGGCGCAGAATGGCTTGAAACCTTGGGTCTCCGGCCGGGAAATTTGCAAAGGGTATTTACCGACAGTCCGGAAAGTCGTAGCGTGTTTCAATGCATAGGGTAGAGATGAAAAAGTCCTCCTGGTGGCAAAATACGGAGGTCGGCGTGCAAGCCGGCTCAGAAACCCACCCGGAGGAAAACAATGAACGATCTCTACTATATCGGACTCGACATTCACAAGAAAAGCATCACTTTCGTGATCAAAACCAGCGGCGGCCAGCTCGTGCGGCAAGGGTCGGTCGAAGCCACTCGTGCGTCCGTCGAGGCTTGGGCCGCGGCGATCGAACGTCCTTGGATCGGAGCGCTGGAAGCGACGATGTTCAGCGGCTGGGTGTACGATCAGCTGCGCCCGTGGGCGCGGCGGCTCGAGGTCGCCCACCCGCTGATGCTGAAGGCCATTGCCTGCGCCAAGAAGAAGAACGACCGCCTCGATGCCGACAAAATCTGCGATCCGTTGCGCTGCGATCTGCTGCCGCGCTGCTACATGGCGCCGACGGAGATTCGCGAGCTGCGGCGCGTGCTGCGCTATCGCAACCTGCTGGTGCGCCAGGCCGTGCGCATGAAAAACAAAGTCGCCGGGCTGTTGATGGAACTCGGCGAACCCTACGACGCGCAGCGTTTGCATCGCAAGAAATACTTCTATCCGCTGGTCGAGCAGTTGAGCGAAATCCCCGAGTCGGTGCGGGAGTTGTTGTGGATCAGCCGCGGCCAAATGGAAACGTTCGCGCAGTTGGAGCGGCGTCTGCTGGCCGCTCTGGAGAAGCACGAGTTGCTGCGCGCGCGAGTGACGAGGCTGCGAACGATTCCCGGCGTGGGCGTGGTGCTGGCGTTGAGCTGGGCGCTGGAGGTCGGCGAGCCGTCGCGCTTCGACTCGATTGCCCGTGCAGTGAGCTACTGCGGGCTGTGCGCGGCCCAGCGGCAGTCGGCGGGCAAGGAGCGGCGCGGGCCGCTCTCCAAGCAACGCAACAAACATTTGCAGAGCATGCTGGTGGAGGCGGCCAAGCTGGCGCCGCGTTACAACGAGGAGTTGAGCCGGGTGCACGAACGCGAGCTTCAGCGCGGCTCGCGCAACCGCGCGACGCTGGCGGTGGCCCGCAAGCTGGTGGCCTATTTGTTAGCGGTCGACCGTCAGCAGGATGGCTTCCAGGTGCGCGCCGGGGCCGTCTAGAAGAGGCACGCGAAAGCGCCGTCTTTTTCACTCAGGGACTCACCACCGGGAAAGGTTCGCTTCCCCGTCTCAGACTTTCTCCAGCGAGGCGTCGGACCCGCGCAATCAGTTCGGGGTCGACCTTGGATAACGGACGCTTACTGAAAAGCTGGGCGTTGGACGTTCGACCAGGTCGCTACTCCCACTTGGTGACGACTTTACGGTCGGGGACGGGGTACCAGGCGGCGATGTTGGCGGCCATTTTTGCGACGACATCTGGGTTGGCTGAGGCGAGGTTGGTTTTCTCGTGCGGGTCGGCGAGCAGGTCGAAGAGCTGCGGGCGTTTCTCGATGGATTTGTAACGGTTCACATCGCCGTCATAGGTCAGCAGCAATTTCCATTTTCCCTCGATCGACCAGCGGAAGCGTAGAGAGGCGGACGGCTTTTCGATGTCGGGGATGTCGTGGACGAACGATTCGCCGAAGATGGCCGTGCGCTCGATCTTTGAGCCTGATTCCAGGTTCGGCAGGAGGTTGAGGCCCGGCAGTTCGTCGGGAGTGCGGGCACCGGCGGCGGCGAGGATCGTCGGCACGATGTCGATGCTGCTGACGAGCTCGGGGCGGTCGGCCGGCCTAAGCTTGCTGCCCCAGCTGAACATGATCGGTGTGCGGATGCCGCCTTCGTACGGGGAATGCTTGGAGCGTTTGTCGAATCCGCGCTTGACGGGGTTCTGGATCCAGCCGTTATCCGTGACGTAGACGAACAGGGTGTTGTCCGTGATGCCCTTCTTGTCGATGTGGTCGACGAGCTGGCCGCAGGTTTCATCGAACCAGTCGACCATGGCGTAGTAGCGGGCAACATGCGGCGACTTGACCTTGTCCTTGTACTTGTCGAACAGGCGCTGCGGCGGGTTGTGCGGGGCGTGCGGCAGGAACGGCGCGTACCAGAGGAAGAACGGTTTCCTCTGGTCGACGGCCATGTCGACGAATTCGGTGACCGGCGCCATGCCGTTACGGCCGATCTTGAGGCCGTCATCGCCGTGGCGGCCGCCGGGCTTGGGGAAGCCGCGGGTCATGCCATGGGTGAAGTCGCCGTGCTGAAAGCTGCCTTCCCACCATTTGCCGCTCTGATGGCTGAGGTAGCCCTTCTCGCCAAGCAGTTTGGGCAGGCTGTCGAACTTCTTGACGTATGAGATGAGCTGGGCTCGGCGCTGATTGTAGAGTTCGGACCCGTCCTTGGCGTACTTAGGCGACGGGTCGTTGCCAGTGACGCCGTGGACGCTGGCGTAATGGCCGGTGACGAGGGTCATCAGCGACGGGCGGCACAGGGCGGTCGGGACGTAGCCGCGGCGGAAGAGCACGCTCTTGCTGGCGAGCTTGTCGAGGTGCGGGGTTTGGACGACGTCGTCGCCCATGAAACGGTAGTGATTCCAGGCTTGATCATCTGAGATGATCAGCACGATATTGGGCGGTGCCGCCGAAACCGCAGACGCGGTCAGCAAGCAAGCGGCGGCGAAGCGCAGAAGAGTCTTGAGCATGGTAACCGGGATTTCCGTTTTGGCTTCCCGGCTCGCCATCAGTATACACCTAACCGCGTCCACATGAGCCTCCGCCATTTTTCACTCCAGGCCGCTCCTCTGGGCACTTCTATTGCCTCTTGACACTCCATTCATGGTTGGTTGACATCCGGGTGCGGTAATGACACAGTCAATCGTTATTTTGTTGGAGGGAGGTTAGTCATGCAAGCAATAGGAAGATTCCTCTGTGTCGTCGCGATGGCGCTGACGTCACTCGTGTCAGTCGCACCGGGCCAGACATCGAGCGCTTCGATCTCCGGCCTGGTCATGGATCAGACGGGCGCATCGGTACCGGATGTGGCGATCACGGTCACGGACATCAACCGTAATGTGATCTTCAACAGTGTGTCGAACGAACAAGGCCTTTACCTGGTCGTTTCTCTGCCGCCGGGAACTTATACCCTGGCGGCCGAGAAGTCCGGCTTCCGGCGCCACGTGCTGGATTCCATTCAGTTGTCGACGCAGCAGAAAGCCGTGGCTGACATCACTTTAGAGCTAGGCGCCGTCACGGAATCGGTTTCCGTAACGGCCAACGCGCTGGAACTCGAAACCGGCACCTCGACCCTAAGTGCGGTGATCGAAAACAAGAAGATCGTGGACTTGCCGCTGAACGGCCGTAACGTGTTCAGCCTGGCTTTACTGGCGGCGGGAGTCTACGCTAGCATTCCCACGTCGGCAACGGGGGGAATCGGAGAGTCGTTTCACACACAAGGGAGATTTATCTCCAACGGCGGCCGCGAGTCGTCCAACGCGATTCTGCTCGACGGCGTGTCGGTCAACTCGAACGGCATCGCGGAGGGGCGGCAATTTGCGACTGGCGTCCCTTCAGCCGACGGCATCCAAGAATTTCGCATACAGACGAACGGGGCTTCGGCCGAATATGGCCGCACCGGCGGCGGCGTTTTGACGCTGGCCACGAAGGCGGGCACGAACGAGCTGCACGGAACCGCATTCTGGTACACGCGCGACAGCGCCATGGATTCCAACAACTTCTTCTCCAATGCGAGCGGACAAGAACTCGGCGATTTTGACCGGAAGGAATATGGGGGCGCTTTGGGCGGCCCGATTGCCAAGAACAAGACGTTCTATTTTGTGAACGCGGAATTGCGCCGCGAGTCGGCGGCGACACTGAGGCGCCTCACGCTTCCTACCGACCTGCAGCACCAGGGCGACTTCTCGGAAACGCTGAACGCCGGGGGCCAGTTGCGAGCGATCTACGACCCGTTTTCCACACGGGCGGACCCGGCAAACCCCGGCAGATCCATCCGGGATCCGTTTCCTAACAACCAGATCCCAGCGAACATGATCGACCCCGTTTCGCAAAACATTCTGGACTTTTATCCGGCGGCGAACGTGCCCGGCAATCAGTTTACGAATCAATTCAATTGGGTAGGTCAGTTCTCCCGGCCCAACGATGCGAATCGCCTCACGACGAAGTTTGATCACAACCTAAACGACCGGCAACGCATCTTTTTCCGCTACAACTATTTCGGTTCGACAAACGACCAGCCGCAGACATGGCCGAACAACCCCGCCTGTCCGCACCCGGACTGCGTGAGCATCTACAGCCGCCAGCAGAACGCGGCCCTGGACTACACAAACACACTCAACGCTCGGACCGTGTTCAACTTGCGGTGGGGGGTCGGCCGGTCCATTCTCGACCGCGAGGTCGGGCACCTGGGCTTCGCACCCTCGACGCTCGGCTACCCCAGTTATATGGAGGAGGGCGCCGACGTGCTGATGTTCCCGCGCTACAACGTGCAAGACTTCAAAGCCCCGGCCGCGCAGCATCACTTGAACTACAAATCTTCGATCATGGTGCACACTTTGGTGGCCAACCTCACGCGGGTGGCAGGCCGGCACAATCTGAAGTTCGGCACGGATATAAGATGGAACTTCGTTAATTACAGTCAGCGTGTTTACAATCCGGTGTTCGGATTCACGCGGGCGATGTCGCAGGGGCCGGACCCGCGCAGGCCAAGTGGCCAAGCGGGACATGGCCTGGCGTCGTTCATGTTAGGTACCGGTTCCAGCGGTGCTCTCACCCACAACAGCCGTCCGGCGAGTGCGAACCGTTATTTCGCTTTATCCAGGATTTCCATTTTGGATCTTGGCCTCCTCGATTCTACGTTCCTTCTCTCTTGAACGCAAGCCTTTCTTGACCGCAGGCACGCACCGGGCCGGACCGAAGTGCTTCCGCTAGCCCGCATTTCTCATCGATTCCCGAAAACGGGGTTGGCGGGGCGCGCGGGATGGGATTTCATGGTCTTGAGGCGGCATCGCCTCTCGGCGGGGCCGCCGTGGGGCAGAAACGGCCCGGCATGCTGTCCGCGACCCTGGCCGAGGCGTTTTTCGTCTGTTTTTGGGCAAACCTCGATTGCCGCCCCTGTCGAGCCCTGTGTGCTTCAAGTATTACTTGAACTCGCCTTGCCGTTTTCAGCAGCGCCGCGGCTCCCCCCGTTCGAGATTCTCATACGCTTGGGCGAACACCCCCGCCCAGGCGTATCCCGTCGCCAGCGAAATCCACACTTTGCGCGCCGTGATCCGGATGCGCGCTCCGATCTTCAACAACCGCAGCCGGATCGTCGTGCATTGCGCCCGCGCCATCTTCGTCCCCGCCAACCCCAGCCGCCGCAGCGTCTCCAGCAAACAGTACCCGATCGATGAAAAATATAAGCGGATCTGATTCGACCGCAATAGCGCGGTCGAGGTGCGGTCGGCGAACAGCCCCAGCTGCTGCTCCTTGATGCGGTTCTCCATCTCTCCGCGGGCGCAGTAGATCGTCTCGTATAAGTGTTGCGCCGCCGCTTGCTTGGGCGTCAGCGACGTCACCACGAAACGCGGGTTTTCGCCCTTCGCCAGATACTCCGCCTTGGCCACCACCCTGCGCCCCCGCGCCCAGCTGGTTCGCGTGCGGTAGCGGAAATCCCCGAACGCCCGGGCCGCCTTGCCCCTCTTGGCGAAACGCCGCCGCGCCAGCTTCATCCGTCTCTTGATCAGGCGCTCTAAACGCTCGTTTTTCGCCAGTCCGAACACGTAATCCACGCCCTGGTTCTCGCACCAGCTCATGATCTCGTCGCGGCAAAAACCGCTGTCGGCCCGCAGCAGGATCTCGACCTCGGGCCACACCCGCCGCAGTTGTTCGACGATGCGCCGGACCTCTTCGAGCGACCCCGCCGAGGCGTCGATGTTGGACGGCCGCAGGCGCGCGCACAGCAACTGGTCCCCGGCGAAAATGTAGAGCGGCAGGTAGCAATAGTGTCCGTAGTAGCCGTGAAAAAAGCGCCCCTCTTGGCGGCCGTGCAGCGCGTCGTCGGTGGCGTCGAGATCGAGCACGATGCGCTCGGGCTGGCACGGCTGCGATTGAATGTAGAGCGAGGTCAGCAGACGGTCGGCCGCGCCCGTGTCGAGAACGATCTTCTTGTAACGGCTTTGCGCGCCGGCCTTGGCCGGGGTCAACTCCAGGCGGTTGAGAGTGCTCTTGCCGGCGCCCGCCTTGCCGCGGTCTTGGGCTCGGCGGCGCTGCTTGCCTTCGAGGTCTTGTTTGCCGCTCAGCAGGGCCAGCAGCGGGTCGGAGCGCAGCTGATCGTGATCGTTGAGGTCCTCATAACCCAGCGCCAGCCCGTAGACGCGCTGCGAGACCAGCTCGCGCACGCTGTGTTCGACTTGCGCGGGCTGGCGGTGATCACGGAAGCAGGCGGCGAACTGCCGCACGATGCCGCTGCGCTGTTCGGTCTGGCGCAACAGCATGGCGCCGCCGTCGGAGGTGATCATGCCGCCGTCGAAACGGGCTACCACCTGGCGGCGGCCATGGTCGGCGAAGGTGAAGCTGGTTTGGGTACACTCTGTCATGGCAGGGGTCGCTTTCTTGCTGGCTGAAACATATTGTAATCATTATGTTTGTGCCACAAAAGGCGGCCTTCCGCCAACCCCGCGATGAGAAATCCGGGCTAGACCCTTTCGTTCTCCGAAGGGGACAATTCGTCGGTCGGAAGGCGGTTTTTCAGGCACTCCTCCGAGCTTCACTCCGCAGCATCCAGATTTCGCACTCGCGAGCGACCGTTCTACCCGCTCGGCAGCGGCAGCGCCCAGATCCTGTGCAGCATGTCACCGAACAGCCTGCGGTTCAGATGCCCCTCGGCCAGCAGCAGCCAGTAATACCGCGCGTGCTTGACCAGCCGACCGCCGGTCTTCATCAATCTGTGTTGCAAGCTCGTCAGCGACCAGCTCTTGATCCTGTGCGGCAGTCCCAGCCGCCGCCACAAGTTGCCCAGGTTGTAGGCCAGCACGCTGAGTTGCAGTCGCACTTCGTTGGCCCGAAAGCGATGGCACGAAAGCCGTGTCCAGTGCGTGGCCTGCTTGCCTTCTTTAATCCATTGCTCGGCCGTGCCGCGCTTGTTGTAGAAGCGCACAACAGACCGACTCGGCAACGTCATGTTCGTCACGATAAAACCGACGCGCGGGAACAGCTCACCGAGATGATGCTCGACCTTGGCCACGATGCGTCGCGGCTTGGACCAACTCTCCGCCTGATAGCGGAAGCTCTTGTAGCGCACCAAGGGCTTCCGGGAGGGCCTGCCCGGCGGCCGAAACAGGATGTCTTCGATCGCCAATTCCAAGCTCTTGTTGGCCGGAATGCGAATGGCGTACTGCACTCCGCGTTCCTCCGAAAACTCATAAATCTCCGGCTTAGCAAAGGCCGCATCGCCCCGGAAGGTGACCTGTTTGCCCGCGGCCTGTTGGCGCTTGATCTCGGGCAGCAGCAACTCCTTCCAGTCCTCAGCGCTGTGCACGTTGCCTGGACGCAGCTTCGCCGCCAGGCAATCCCCATGCTGGTTGAACAACAACAGCGGGTGGTAGCAGACCGACTCGAAATGGCCGTTGTAAGCACTGCCCTCTTGCTGGCCGTGGACAAGGCTTTCGGTCGAGTCCATGTCGAGAACGACGCGCTCGGAGTCGTCTTGCGTCTCGGCTTGCGCCACCAGCTCGCGGTTCACAGCCATCAGCCCCAGCAAGTTCTCCTCGCTCGCCAGCATCTCCGTCTCGAAGCTCTGCAGTCGCGAGGTCAGTGCCCCGCCGCGATCCCAGTTCCTCTTCGAGCCGATCAAGCGAAACGTCGGGTCAGCCGACACTCGGACGGCGTCGTTGAGGTCCTCGTAGCCTGCCAGCCGAGAGTAGACTGACTGCCGCAGCAGATCGGCCAGCGGGAACTTCTTGTTCAAGCCTTGCCGTGGGTCACTGAGATGTTCCTCGATCAGCTTCCCGAGCCCGAGTCGTTCGTCCAGCTCGCGGACGAGAATGAGCCCGCCATCGGAAGTGACACGCGATCCTTGGAAATCGACTTTCAATAAGCCGTTGAAGCTTAGCTGGAACGGCTTGTTTTCTTTTTCACCCATTGGGTGTTGATCTCCTCAGCGCCTTGAGTGCTTTCCAACCCGCATCAATAAAGGCGTCCGAGGCCACCCGATGGTTAGCAGAACCGAAACTAAAGTGGAAATCCGGGTTTATACGTTCAGGACGACTACAAAGTGAACCGTAAGCTGACACTGAACTTGGGACTGCGGTGGGATGTCGAGACCGGCAAAACGGAGCGGTACGATCGCATCACCGTGTTCGACCCGGTAGTGAGGAACCCAGTCAGCGATGACGTGGGATTCGAGGTGCTGGGCGGCTATCTGTTCCCCGGCAAAGGAATTGACGGAACGAAGCTCCACCCCACCCAATGGAAGAACTTGAATCCGCGCTTCGGCTTTGCTTACCAACTGGCTGAAAAAACCTTGCTGAGGGGCAGTTACGGGATTTTCGATGACGCCGCGATTTACAGGGCGGCCGGGCGCTTGGGGTCGGGAACCGTATACAACGCCAGCACGCAGTGGCTCTCGACGCTGGACGGGATCACGCCGTTTAACGACCAGAGCGACCCCTTCCCCGAAGGGATCAACTTCGCCGAGGGCTCGACGAACGGCGTGGCGGCCGCCCTCGGGCAAGCGGTCTCACAGGCTCCGTTCCCAGATAGCATGCCTGTCCCGTACAACCAGCAGTGGAACTTCACCATCCAGAGGTCCCTGGGCAGCAACCTGCTTTGGGAGGTTTCCTACGCGGGAAGTAAGGGTACGCACCTGCCGCTCGACTGGCAGATGGATCAACTCCATCCGAACGTGATTTCGGCGGACAACAATCTTCTGGAGCTGGTGGATAACCCCTTCTTCGGCATCATTCCCACGGGAGTCATGGCGCAGCCGAGGGTGCAACGAGGTCAGTTGCTGACGCCGTTTCCGCAATACCCCGGAGCCCGGCTGCCGAAACAAGGCTGGGGCAATTCGAACTATCACTCCTTCCAAACGCGCCTGGAGCAACGTTTCGCCGCGGGCACGAGCTTCTCGGTGGCTTACACGTTCGCGAAGACCATCTCGGACGGAGGCGACGACGTGTGGTCCGGCTCGCGAGAGCGCAACGCCTATTGCCGCCACTGCGATCGTTCCGTGTCTGTCTATAATCAGACACACCGGCTCGTAACCAACTTCACCTATGAGTTGCCCTTCGGCCGTGACAAGAGCTTCGGGAGCGGCTGGAGCAAGGTCACGGACGCCATCTTGGGACAGTGGCAAATCAACGGGATTGGGGTCTTGAACAGCGGCCTCCCGCTTCGGTTTGCTGTTAATCAGAACACCAGCCGTTCGTTCGGAGGATTACAGCGCCCGGACTCGACCGGCCAGAGTGCTGAACTCGAACAGAGGACTCTAGCTCGCTGGTTTGACACGGATCAGTTTGTCCGGCCGGACCAGTTCACCTTCGGCAACGTAGGAAGGGTCCATCCTAGTCTGCGCGCCGACTTTGTGGAGGCCTTGGACTTTTCCATATTCAAGAACTTCCGCTTTGGCGAGGGGTATCGAGTGCAGTTCCGAGCAGAGGCGTTCAATGTATTCAACCATCCTGTGTTTGGCAATCCCAACACAACAGTCGGCAACCCGAACTTCGGCAGGGTGACCAGCCAGGCGAATGGCCCGCGTCAGGTTCAGCTGGCGTTAAGATTGCAGTTCTGATGTTTGGCGTAGCGATAGGGAGCCGGTCGTCGCGGAGGGGAGCGGCGACTACTGCTCTATCCGATGAAGCGAAATGATAAGCTGGCTCGCCGGCCGGGAAACGATTCGCTGACCGAGGCGGCTGTAGCAGCCGGTTCATAGAGCCAGCCGCCCAGATCACCCGGCTTCCAGCCCCTCTCTGCCGCGGGCGGCGAGGATTCTGCAGGCGGTTTGCCGCAAGTCTCGGGCACTGGAGTCGGCTGCCCGGAGCTCCCAGCTCAACCGCGGCTTCAGCTCGTCGATGCCGAGCGGGTCGACGCGATATTCGCAGCGCGGGTGATGAGGCTGAATGGACCCGGCCCAGGCCAGACGCAAGAAGCGGAACTGCGAGCCAGAGGTATAGCACATCACGCGATCCATCGTAGTACAGCCGGCGGTGTAGTAGGATATACTCTCTGGCGAAGGAGGACCGATGGACCGCTACAAACCACTTTGGTTCGGCCCAGTGCTTGTGGTCGCGCTGCTGAGTTTCGCATGCGCCCCGAGCAAGCCCAACATCGTGTTCATGATGGCGGACGATCTGGGCTGGATGGACACGACGGTGTACGGCAGCACGTTTTACGAGACGCCGAACATCGACCGGCTGGCCGAGCGCGGCATTACCTTCATCAACGCTTACGCGCACCCTCTCTGCTCGCCGACCCGCGCCAGCGTCCTGACCGGCCAATACCCGGGACGGTTGCGCTTCACCACGCCGGCCGGCCATCTGGAAAAAGTGGTGCTGGATCCGCAACTGGCTGAGAAAGGTCAGCCGGAGCACCGCGCTCTCCAGGCCACCACCCGCACACGCCTGCCGAACGAGTATTTCACGATTGCCGAGGCGCTGAAGGAAGCCGGTTACAGGACCGGTTTTTTCGGCAAGTGGCATCTCGGCCGTGCACCTTACATTCCGGAGAACCAGGGTTTCGAAGTCGTCGTGGGAGGCCGCCATCATCCGGCTCCGCCGACGCCGGGCCGATATTTCGCTCCGTGGGACATCGAGACGATCCCGGAGCACCCGGACGGGAAGCACATCACCGACGTAATAGGCGACGCAGCGGTGAAGTTCATCCGGGATGCCGCCCAGCGGAAGCAACCCTTCTTCTGCAACCTGTGGTTCTACTCGGTCCACGCCCCGTACCAGGGCAAGGAAGAGCTGATCGAAAAGTACCTGCGGAAAGTCCGGCCGGACAATCCGCAGCGCTCGCCCACCATGGGCGCCATGATCGACGTGTTGGACCAGAACGTCGGCAAGGTCATCGACGCACTGGACGACCTAGGTATCGCCGGGGACACGGTCATCATCTTCTACTCCGACAACGGCGGCAATATGTACGATACCGTCGACGGCACCACCCCAACGAACAATTCGCCGCTGCGCAGCGGCAAGGGCAATCTTTATGAAGGAGGCAGTCGAGTGCCGTTGATCGTCGTCTGGCCCGGCGTGGTGAAGCCGGCCCGCCGTTCGGACGCGGTAGTGGCCACGGTGGATTTTTTCCCCACGCTCCGCGAGATGACGGGCGCGCGGCCCAATCCCGACCAGGTGGTGGACGGGGTGAGCTTTGTTCCGGCGCTGAGAGGCCGCGCGCTGCCACGCGACGCCATCTTCTGCCACTTCCCCCACTACACGCCGGCCACCGGCAACCTGCCCGGCACCTGGGTCCGCAAGGGGGACTGGAAACTCATCCGTTTCTACTGCGACCGCGAGGATCAAACCGACCGTTTCGAGCTTTATAACCTTGCCGACGACATCGGCGAAACGAACAACCTCGCGGGCAGCCGCCCCGAGCTGGTGGACGAATTGGACGCGCTCATCGATCGGCACCTCGCGGAGACCGATCCCCTCATCCCCCTGCCGAATCCCGGCTATCGGCACGGCGTGGACAACTGGTGGCCGAGCGAGCAGGCAAAGCTTTCGAAGAAAGACGGCGTCCTTGTTCTGGAATCCAGGGGTGCCGAACCACACATCACAACCAGCTACATCCCGAGGCTGCTTGAGCCACTGGAGGTGGAACTGCGCATCAGGTCCGCCAGTCGGGGCCAGGCCCGCGTGGTCTGGTCCGTCAACCGCGAAACGTTCAACGACAAGCAGTCGGCGCCGCTGAACCTGCGGCATGACAACACCTGGCAGACTTACACCGTGTCACTCGACCTGAAGAGGGTCCTGAATGGTCTCCGCATTCAGCCCGCGAGCGCCAGCGGCTCCATCGAAATCGATTGGGTTCGCCTCAGGGACGGCAGCGGCCGGCGAATCGCCGCCTGGGATTTTGACTAGGGCGTGTTAACACGCCCTAGGGAAAGGCATTCGCCTTTGCTCGCCCAGGTTAGGGACCCTATTCGACAAGCGCCAACCAGGTCTTACCCAACGATGCGAAACGGATCCGGGTCGGCGTCGATTGGCCCGGGGGCGCCGGGGTCCACCGAGATTGGGCCTGGCGGCGGCAGTTCGGGTTTCGAAGCAGTCAGCAGCAAGGCGCCGGCCTGCTGGAATTGCTCGCGATGTTGGCGCGACCTCCAATGCACATCGGACTCGAAATCGTCCGGAATTGGCGTATCGTCGGGAATCTGGCACGTATCTACGTTCTCGAATCCACAGGCGCGAAACAGCTCAGCCCACTCGGCGGCGGACTTTAAATGCACGGGAACATTCAGCAGACCGCCCCAGTGGCGACTTTGCGGGTTTTCCTCGTAAATGTTCATCAGCAGGTAAATGCGGCCGCCGAACGCGGTCACTCGAAAGATCTCGCGGGCAGCTCCCTCGAGCGACGGCCAGTAATAGGCCGACTCGACGCTGATCACTCGCGTGAAGTAGGCTTCCGCCCAGGGAATCTCTTCCGCTGAACCAGGAACGAACAACACGTTTTCGTGGTGGACGGATTTTTCGCGGGCCAAGCGAATCATCTCGTCCGAGACGTCCACGCCGAGAATGGCGCCCTGGGGACAGAGCGGGGAAAGCAGCCGCGACGCCCAGCCGTCGCCACACCCCAGTTCGAGGATTCGCTCATCCGGGCCAAGCTCCATTCGCTCGATCGTTTTCTCGGTGATGCGGCGGTGCTGGTTTTCCATCTCCGGGCCACGGCCGGCCAGAGCCCAGCGGTTAAATTCTTCACGCAGCCGCTCTTCCTGCTCGTAACGCTTTTGGAGATGAGGAGGATACACAGGCGTGGCCGCAGATGCGCATTATAGTCCAACGCGCGGAGAAGGCCTTGATCAAGTTGAGGTCATCGAGTTGAGGCTACAGAGAAGTTGCTGCTCGCTGGCTTACAATAGTGAGTTCAGCACGGGCCCGGCGGTTCCGGCGTTCCCACGCGGGCCGGGCGAGCAGAAGCAAGACGTAACCGCCTTACGTTGAGTGAGGAGAGGGGTGAGGAGAACTTTGTTGCAATCCATGCGTATTTCAATCAGTCTCGTGGCGGTCATCTTGTCCGTCATTGGAGGCTTCGCCAGCGAGGTAGATTCGCAACGCCTCAACAACGCCGCCAAAGAACCGCACAACTGGCTTACCTACGGAGGCGACTACTCTGCCCGGCGCTACAGCGCTCTCGATCAAATCAACCATGACAACATCGGGAAGCTCGTCCCGGTATGGGCGTTTGAAACCGGTGTCGTCGACGGCGGTTTGCAATGCACGCCGATCGTGGTCGACGGTGTCATGTATATCACCAGTGCTTGGAACCGCGTTTTCGCCATCGACGCCGCGACAGGGGAAGAGATCTGGCATTATTTCCATCCCAAACCCGAAGCTTCTCCGGCCACCTATGGGACCTGGAATCGCGGCGTGGCCGTGGGGCACGGGCTGGTCTTCATGGGCACCCTCGACAACTACCTGGTCGCGCTCGACTCCCAGACGGGCCGGGAAGTCTGGAAAGTCGAAATCGAGAACGCCGGCCAATGCGGCTGCGACATCACCGGCGCGCCGCTTGTTGTAAAAGACAAGGTCATCGTAGGAGTCACCGGCGGGGACTCGGCGCATCGCGGCTACCTCAACGCCTTCGATGCCAAGACGGGCCGCCACGCCTGGCGCTTCTGGACCATTCCCGGCCCCGGCGAGCCCGGCCACGAGACCTGGAAAGGCGACAGTTGGAAATACGGCGGCGGTTCGACTTGGCTGACAGGCTCTTACGATCCCGAGCTTGACCTGCTCTATTGGGGCGTCGGCAATCCGGCGGCCGACTTCTACGGCGACTCGCGCCGCGGCGACAATCTCTACACCGAGTCCACGGTAGCCCTCGATCCCGACACAGGCGAGCTGGAGTGGCATTATCAGCAGGTTCCTTATGACGTATGGGATTTCGACTCCGGCTACGAAATCATGCTGCTCGATCTTGAATACGAGGGCCGCAAGCGGAAGCTGATCGTTACCCCGCACAAGAGCGGCTATACCTGGGTTTTGGACCGCACGAACGGCGAGTTCATCAACGCCTGGCCGCTGGTCGAAAGCAGCAACTGGATCAAAGGCATTGACAAGAAGGGCAAACTGATCGGGCGCAATGAACCGGAGCTGGACAAGACCAAAGTGCTGTGCCCTTCGATCGGCGGCGGGCGCAGTTGGAACCACGGCGCCTACTATCCCAAGACCGGCTGGTTCTACTCGACCGGCATCGAGTGGTGCCAAGAAGTAACCGCCTATCGTGAAGCGCCGCGCGAGGGTATGCCGTTTTTCGGAGGATCCTTCAAGCTGGCCCAACCTCTCCAAGGGGAGGCTCATGGGCACCTGGGCGCCTACGACCCGATCACAGGCAAGCGGCACTGGCTTTACAAGAGCAAGTACCCGCTGCTGGCTTCGCAGCTCGCCACCGCGGGCGATCTGCTTTTCACTGGAGACGCGACCGGAAAGTTTTTTGCACTCGACACCGCGAACGGCAAGGAGCTGTGGTCGTTTCGAACCGGGTCGGGTCACCGCGGCTCGCCGATTTCCTACTCGGTGAACGGCAGGCAATATATCGCGACGCCAAGCGGCTGGGGCTCCGCGCTAGCCGGATTGATGCCGCAGCTCTGGCCCGAGACAGAAGACTTCCCGAGCGGCTCGACGTTGTTCGTCTTCGCGCTACCGGAGGGCGAGTAATGAAGGTCTTCGGCCGGTTCATTCCCCGCCCCCACTGGATGCGCCTGTGTCTTGTGGCCGCGGCTTGCGCTTTGCCCGCTTCGCTCAGCGCGCAAACCACGACAGTGAGTTTGCGCGATGCGGTCTTCATCGCTGCCGGCAGTGAGCTGTTCGCGAAAAACTGTGCCGTCGGCTATTGCCACGGCTCGGAAGGCCGCGCCGGCCGCGGGCCGCGTTTGCGTGACCGGACGTGGAATGCGGAGAAGTTGTTCGGCGTCACTCATGACGGTATTCCTAACACGACCATGCCGCCCTGGAAAGACATTCTCCCGGAGAAAGATATCTGGTCGGTCGTGGCCTACGTCATTAGCATCGGAGCCGCTGAATCGGACGTAGCCCGCGACGTGCGGCTCACTGGTTCGGGTGGATCGGACTTGCTGACGGACGAAGCTCGCAAGGGCCGGGAGTTGTTCTTCGATCTGACGAACACGAAGAGGTGCTCGGTTTGTCATCGCGTGGGATCGAAGGGAGCGCCGATTGGACCTGAGCTGGCCGCCGCGGCCCGAAAAAAGTCGGCCGAGGAGATACGGCGCGATATTCTCGAGCCTCAAGCCGCCGTTGCGGAAGGCTTCGAGCTGATCGTTGTCGATACGAAGAAAGGCGAACGGGTCATCGGCCTGAAGAAGGAAGAAACACGAGAGCTGGTTCGTCTCTACGACACTGCTTCCATTCCTGCTCCGCTTAGAACCATTTACAAGGACGAGATCAAGAGCCGCGGCACGCAACGACACTCCGCCATGCCGTCCGAGTACAGGTCCCTCTACACGGACGAAGAGCTGAACGCGATCATCGCCTATCTCAAATCGGGCCGGTTCTGACGGTTGGACCTGGGGCTTCGGTTCGGGCGGCGCCTCTCGGCGCGGGACCGGCAAGAGTGCCGGTCCCTACGACGGACTACGCGCCGGTAAGGCGCGCCGCTAACTCCGCGACGACGGTTTCCGCCCTTGCCGCAATCTCCTCCGGATTTTGGTCTTGGATCGGATGAGGCACATAGACGGCGTCAAAGTCGGGGCGGCCTAAAGCGCTCGCCTGGGCCCGGGCAGCCGTCTGGAAAACGTCCGTCACGACAGCAACGGTTGGGATGCCGAGACTTTCCAGCCGGGTCGAGTCGTGCAAACTGCACGTTGTGCAGGACCCTCAATCGGCCAGCGCCTCGATCACTGCCTGCACCCGCGCCCGCCGCAGACGGTCGAGAACTCCGGGAGGCGCCGGCTTGGCGAAGGTGGGTTTGGCCTCGCGTATCACCTCGCGAACTCCGTAGTTCTGTTTCAGTAAACTCTCGAGGCGATCGAGGAACACGCTGCCGCCGGGTTTGCTGATGTCGAGCAGGCCGATGGTTTTGGCTTCGAGCGAGGCGAGCCGGGGCGCTGCGTGTCCTGGAGCAGGCTTCTGCTCATTGAGTGGGTTGACGAGAATATTCGGCATGGCTGTTTATGACCTCACTTATCTCTAGTGCTAACTGGATAATACTTCAGGAAACCCGGGTCGGGGAATGCCGAAAATGACCGTGCTGAACAGAGCCGCGCCCGCAAGGGTGCGGTCAAGGGTAGCCAGTGCGCCGGGGCCTAGCCTGCATTTCTCACGGCGCAACTTTTCGGGCATTTTGGAGGCGATCCTGTTTCATCCAGCGATCAAGCGGATTTTTTTCAATGTTCGCCCTTTGGTCTGTTTTGCTGTCATCGTCCTCGTATTCGCTAGCAAAAGAGTCTCAACGGACTTGAGCGGTTTGGGCGCAAGTTGTTCATTTATAAGCGGTTAATTTTCCCAATGAGAGGATTTGAGAGTGTATGAGAGGATATCGGGGTTTTTGCCGGGCGGGGGGGCCTGGATCGCCTGCCGGTCACCTCCACATGGAAAATGATTCATCGCTGGGTTTCCCTTTTTTTAGGATAGCAAGCCGGCCTCGGGCGGCCTGGCGCTTCCTGGATAAAACTGTTGAAAACAAAGGGAATAATTTTACCAAAAATCCGTGACCGAGTTTGTCAGCGCGGGTTTCTCAGCGCCTGACGGGCGAGGCAGGCGAGAGGCCCGGCAGTCCTTCTTTGCACTTGCCGACCGTTATCGACCTACCGTCAAGTATGCGTCTTTGATTCAGCGGGGTTGGCGTCAAGCCGAACGCGCCTCGTACTGAGGCGCCTCTCAGGCAGCTCGTCACGCCACGTGGTGAGAAATGCAGGCTAGATCGGAAGGCGGTCACTGCCAGACTAGACCGCACCCTTGCGGGCGCGGCTCTGTTCAGCACGGGACCCGTTACGACCGAATCAATCGATCGGATAAGTCACCATCTGACTACCGCGAGGACCAGCGGCCCAAGAGCCGATTACCGCTGAAAACTTGCCGGCCGGCCCACCGGCGACCAAGATCTGGATCGCTTCCGGCCGGGCGAACTTGCGGTAGTTGGGTTCGCCGTCGATTATGACCTCTTCGTAGCGTCCCCGCGCTTGGGTGCCTTCGCCGCCGTCGTCCGCGAACTCGCGCAATGGCACGCCGGTGTTGTCAAACAGGAACTCCCTTACATCCGCTTTGCTAAAGCCGTCTCGCCGCAGTGTCGCGGTGTGCTCGGGGCACAGCACAACCATGGCCTCATGCACCAGGCAGATGCGGTAGGACCAAACCGTAACGAGTGTGCGGCTGATCGTCTTCAACACCCGTTTTCCGTCGCGGGCCGTGTGCTCGCTCACTCCGCGCGGCGGCTCGGCCGCAAATAGCGTCAGGGCGCTCTGGCCTGCGTCATATCCGCGCTCGACATGCAATGGCTCCCAGGGGCTGACCTCTTCGTTTTCAGCAATGCAATAGGAGAATTTCCCAGGATTGCCCAGCGTCGACATGTCAATCTCGCCGGGGCGGGCGCCGCCGAGGTTTGTAGCGATTAACTGGAAAGCTCGTCCCAGCGTGCTGTTTGACCGGGCCACGTTGCTGAAGACATTGCTGCCGCTGGCAAATCCGAGATCGTCACGAACCGGCCCGTTGATGATGATCAAAGGAGAGGCGAAATGTGTCGTCGCTTGGATCCCATGCAGGTTGAATTTCTCATCGCAAGCGGCATGGACTAGAGGAATCAGCACCTTCATCATGGCGGGCTCGCAACCTGCCATGACGGCGTTGGCCGCGATTTTTTCGACGGTCGCCAATCCGTAGTTGGGCGGGATTCGGCCGATGATTTCCTCAGGCGGAAGTTGCGTCGCGGCCAGCATCTCTTCCACTCGCCCGGCTGTCGGCGGCACGACCGGGAGAGGGTCGCCAAACCCTGCTTGCCGGCAGTAGGCTTCCAGGTCGGCGTCATCGGGGAGTTCCACACGGCCGGCTCTGGGCCCCTGCTTCGAATGGAGATCGAGGGCTGGGGCGGCTTCTAGATCGCTTTGGGGCTCACGGTGCCGCGACATGCAGCCGGGTTTCGATTCCGGAGCCCCGTCGTGGGGATCGGCGATCACCAGCGGATCTTTGCCAGCTTGTCGGGCGAGTTCAGCGGCCAGTTCGTTTAAGTCAGTCTTGGAGAAGCCGGTAATGGTGCGGTGAATTTTCCCAACGCGATCGAGCAGATAGATAGTCGGCACCGCAACGGGATCAAACAATTTGGAAGCGCTCAGATCACGATCCAGCAGGACGGGGTACCGCAGCGCTAGCCGCTCAGCGAACTCGCGAGTGACCGGCTCGCCGTCTTGGGAGACGCCCACGACGATTCCCTCATCGCCGATCTCCTCCGCCAAGCGGTTCAGATAAGGCAACGTGAGCGCGCAGGTCGGGCAGTCCGTCTCGAAGAATACAAGCAACGTGTGGCGCTTTCCGGCCTCGAGCGGGTATTGCCACGGTGTGCCGTCCAGCCGAGAAAGAGTAAAGGCCGGGGCCTGCTGGGCGGTGTGTGGCATGAGTCAAGACGATCGAATGCTGGTCCAGATTATAGCTCTTGGGCTCAAGGAACATACGCCGTTCGCGTGCTGAAAATCCGTATTGGGTCAGTTTGGCTATGCAGAGGGCAGTCGAGAAGAATTCTTTCCGAGCAGGCCGTCACTCGGGAGGAATCCCAACCGGCGCTCCCAGCCATCGGTAGACGCTAGCCGACAAGGGAGGATTCACGCCGTACACAACTTGCCTACGATTGGCAAATCCGAAAGCGCTGGTTTGGCAATTAGGAGGTCTTACGCCACTCCGGCCTTTGCGGTAAACGCGGGTTCACTCGTGGCGGAGCGCCATCATTGGATGTATTTTCGCGGCTTGCCGTGCAGGCAAGTAGCTCGCCAGAACGATCGACGCAAACAGCGCGCCGGCGGAGATAGCAATCGCTATTAGATCGAGTGGCTCCACTCCGAATAGCAGGCTTTGGAGGAATCGCGTTAGAGCAACCGTCAGCAGAAGCCCGAGTGCAAGTCCGGCAGAGCCGATCACAAGCCCCTGTCCAATCACGGCGGTGAGCACAGTGCCTTTTTCGGCCCCCAGCGCCATGCGGATGCCGATATCACGGCGCCGCTCCCCAACCATGTGACTGAGGACTCCGAAGATGCCGACAGCGGCTAGCAAGAGGGCCAGACCAGCGAGCCCGGCTAGTAAATGCATGGCCAGCCGACGGTTCCAAGCCGTGTCATCGACGTAACCTTGCACCTCGCGAACATCGCGAACAACTGCCGCCCTGTTTGCCTCTTGAATTGCCGCTACCACCGCTGGCGCCAAAGCGCGCGGACTGCCTTCAGTTCGCACGACCAAATGGTGTCCGCTCCGAGACCGGGCACTTTGTGCGGCCGACGTGTAGACGGCCGGCGATGGTTGCTGGTCAAGCCCCGCGTACCTGACGTTCCCCGCCACCCCGACAATTTGTATCCACTCGTTGGCGGAGTCGGTCTTCCCGCGCTTTAGGAACTTGCCGATCGGATCGTTGCCCTGCCAGAATCGAGCGGCTGCTTCCTGGTTTACGACTGCGACGCGGAGAGTATCGGGTCGGTCCGACGCCTCGAAAGCTCTGCCGGACAGCAGCGGGATTCCCATCGTCCGAAAATGGCCGTCGGTTACCTCGATCGAATAGGCGCTACCGCTGTCCCGGTCGGGTCGTCCCGGAAAGTCCTCGATGGTGAAGGCCACTACGGGAACTCCTACGCCTATCCTGCCGATACCCGACGACACCGCAGTGACACCGGGAACCGCGCGAATTCTTGCGAAGACGTCTTGAAAAAACGAATGGGAGAGGGCAGCTTGAGCCTGCGTCCGCTCTTCCCTTGACGCCTCCGTGCCTGGAAGAATCTCATCAAGTGCCCACTGCGGCCATCGCACGTGTAGATGCAGGAGTCTGTCGGCCTGAAATCCTGGTCCTCGGGCATAGAGCTTGTCTACGCTTCGCACGAGCAGAACCGCTCCGACTGCTAGGACCAACGACACTGCGACCTGGGCGACCGCCAGAGTCCTGCGGAGACGCAGCGAAGCACGACCGGCCCCCACACTCGTGGCCGAGTCTTTCAAATGCTCGTTAAGGTTCAGCCTCGAGCAGCGGATTGCGGGTAGCAAGCCGAAGACCAGCCCGGCACAAAGCGACGCTCCCAATGCGAAGAAGAATACGGTGTGATCAATATCGATCGACTGGAAATGGATCAGCCACTGCCCGGTACCGTGGCGGTCGGGGACAAGAGCTTTGAGAACGGGAAGCAGGACGGTGCATAAGATCAGCCCGGAAATGCAACCCGCGAGCGAGAGCAGGAGGCTCTCAGTCAGCAGCAGCCGAACCAGCCGTCCACGCGAGGCTCCCATCGCAACGCGTACGGTTAGTTCCTTTGTACGTCCAACAGTTTTGGCGAACAGCAAATTGGCGAAGTTGGCGCACATGATGAGGATAAGCCCCGTCACTGCTCCGAGCAACGCTAGAAGGGCAGGCCGGAAGTCGGTTGTGCCGAATTCCGAAATGGTCGTCAAGCGGAATCGATAGCCTCGGTCATTGCTGGGTCGTTGCTGGTCGTAGGCTCTCGAGAAGACATCCGCTTCGGCCTGCGCCTGGCCAAGCGTGATTCCCGGCTTCAGCCGAGCAACTCCGCCGAACCATCGCCAACTGTTGTTGGCGTCTCCGACTTGAACCCACGGCAGTGGAATCAGCATGTCGGTGGTGCGGTTGTAAAACAAGAAATCCGGGGGCATCACGCCAATGACTGTCCGGGGTGGACCGGAACTCAGCCGGATCGCCTTCCCGATGATGTTTCGATCCCGGTTGAACCGACGCCGCCAGATCTCGTGCTGGAGGATGAGTACCGGCTCACCTTGGCGCTCTTCCTCTGGCGAGAAAGTTCTGCCTAGCAGCGGCTGAACACCAAGCACCGACAGAAAGCCCGGTCCGCAGGGCTGGATCACCACCCTTTCCGGGGGATCCAAGCTGGTGATGACAGGCGCCCAACCGTCCTCGAACGCGCCCACTGCCTCGAACGACTGAATGCTGCGCTCCAACTCGAAGAATTCAGCGATGGGCATCGTGTAAGAAACCCTCTCACCTTTCAACCTCTCAACAATGACCAGGCGGTCAGGAACCTCGTATGGAAGAGGGCGGATGAGAACCGCGTTCACCACGGAGAAGATCGCCGAGCCCATGCCCACGCCGAGTGTGAGCGTGATCAGCGCCGAGGCAGTCACGCCCGTGTTCTTCCGAAGCGAGCGGAGGGCGAATCGGACGTCTTGGAGCAGCGCCTCGAGGATCGGCAGGCCCCGGGCAGCGCGATGCATCTCTTTGACTTGCTCGGTTCCGCCGGTTTCAATCAAGGCCTGCCGACGCGCTTCTTCCTCCGGCATTCCTCGGCGCATGTTCTCTTCTGTCTGCATCTCGATGTGAAAGTCCGCCGGTTTCAATCAAGGCCTGCCGACGCGCTTCTTCCTCCGGCATTCCTCGGCGCATGTTCTCTTCTGTCTGCATCTCGATGTGAAAGCGCAGTTCTTCATCAATCCGCTCATCGAGTTCCTGGCGGCTGAACATAGCCTTGAGTCGGGAAACGATCGAGCGTAGTCCGGTCATGCCACTTCCCTACCGAGCGCCGTGGAGCATGCGGGCGATGAAAGTCGCCATTTGCTCCCAGTTCTCAGCCTCCACCGCTAGCTGCTTCTTGCCCTGCTTGGTGATCAAATAAAAACGGGCGCGGCGGTTGTTCTCCGAGGTGCCCCATTCGGACTCGATCCAGCCATTTTGCTCCAGCTTCATCAGAGCCGGGTACAAGCTTCCGTACTTCAGCTCAAGTAGATCCTCGGAAACCTGTTCGATTCGCTTGGCTATGCCCCACCCGTGGATCGGTCCCATGGTGTCGACCGTTTGGAGTACGAGCAGGTTGAGGGTCCCTTGCAGAACGTCCGCTTTGTCTTTGGCCACAACACTCCTATATAAAACCTATAAGAAAGTAGCTGATCTCCTACAGTTTGTCAATAGAGGCTTCCGTTCAGATGGTGCGAGGGTCCAGGCGCGCGTGACGCCGAGCGGAAAGAGGCCGAGTCAGCGCACTTCGCTCAACTGTTCCGGCCACTCGCTTTCAGGGGCTACTCGCCCCAAAGCCCCTCAAAACGAGGCACTTGGCGTTCAGCCCTCATTAGCTTAGCGAAATCTCGTTAACAATCCCAGGCTTCTGTTCTTAACTTGTTCTAACAAAGCCACTTGAGTGTGATTTCCCGACTCGGCGGCGGAGCGCTATTCTCTCCAAATCGTGACTAACGTTGCTAACGGTGCAGGGCTGACTGAAGATCCCGAACTCCCGGATCGCCGGCCATCCGGAAGCGATCCAGTATTGGCCTTCCAAACTGACGCACTACCTGAAAATCGGCGGCCTTATGGCTCCATGGGGCCGGGCGGCAGATGCTCCCTAAGATAGCGTGTCATCAACCGGCGCAGATGCAGCGTGGTGTTCCTGCCCTCGCGGATCGCGTGGGTGCGATTGGGGTAGGCCATCATGGCGAACGGCTTGTCGTGCCGGATGAGTTCGTTGATGAGCGCTTCGGTCCCCTGTTAGTGGCAGTTGTCGTCGTAGCCACCCGAGCCGCGCCGCCTCGCGGTGCGGGCTTAGTCTGTGACGACGCGAGAAGGCCGTAGCAACACCGCACCGCGAGGCGGCTCGGGTACGCTCAGCACAAAGTATTAGCCTTCCAAACTGACCCACTACCTGAAAATCGGCGGCCTTATCGCGCGACAGGGCCGGGCGGCAGATGCTCCCTAAGATAGCGTGTCATCAGCCGGCGCAGATGCAGCATGGTGTTCTTGCCCTCGCGGATCGCGTGGGTGCGATTGGGGTAGGACATCATGCTGAACGGCTTATCGTGCAGGATAAGTTCATTGATGAGCGCCTCGGTCCCTTGATAGTGGACGTTGTCGTCTCCTGTACCGTGGATCAATAGCAGGTTTCCTTCAAGCTGCCGCGCAAAGTTGATCGACGAGCCTTGCCAAAACCCTTCGCGCCGCCTCGCGGTGCGGTTCTGCCATGGCCTTCTCGCTCGCGTCGTCACAGACTAAGACCGCACCGCGAGGCGGCGCGGCTCGGGTGGGTGGCGTCGGGGGTGCGTTCGGCGTCGCAAAAAGTCATTTGACCGCCCGAGAAGGCTCAACTGCCTCCGCCCAGTGGCGCACCAACCGATACATCGCCATTGGGGCGCCCTGCTGATTCAAAACGTAGTCGATCGCTCGGTCGACGTTGTCGGGCTCCCATAGCCAACGAGTGCTTCCGTGGCTGGTCCAGCGCCGCCTGCGCTCGCCGTCTTGCCGGTTCAAGGCCCCGCTCGCGTAGTGCTTCAGATAGGCCATCACCCGTTCCGGCGTCTCGCGGCTCATGATGACCACGTGCACATGGGTGCGGCGAATGTGCGCCGCGAACAGCAGCCAGCCCTTGATCGCGCAAGATTTCCGAATAGACTCCAGGACCGTCGACCTCGCCCCGCGATCTAAAACGCAGGCCGGCGCCGTCATCCGGTTCGCCTGAGTGTGCTCACGAAGCGGGTCCGCCTCGATCAACCGCGTGCCCGGGATGTTGTGGCGGCGATCAACCGACCCGGCGGCGCTACCGTGCAGATGTGTTCCGTAGCAGGAAAAGGTGACGAAGTAAGCGATCGGACGTCTTACAGGCCCGCATCGTCCCGCAGTGTCGGGCAATGCACGCGATTGTAGCGACACCGCACCGCGAGGCGGCGCGCAACTACCGCGGGTTTCACTTTTTCGACGAGCAGGACGAGCGGGTGTTGAAGGTGATCGCCCGCGGAGAGTTTCAACTGCGAGGCATGACGAACGGCGAACTGCGGGCGCAGTTGCCGGGCCGCACCAGCGGACAAGTGAGTCGTTTGTTGAAGCGCTTGCGGGTGCATGGGTTGATTTGCAAGATCGCGCGCAGTTACCGTTACCATTTGACGGGATTCGGCAAGCGGGTAATGTAATCGCGTTGGCGTTCAAGCTTCGTGAAACCGTCGTGCTGCCCGAGCTGGAGCTGATCCGCGCGACCGCTTGAGAAATTCCTGCCAGCGTTGCGCAGAAATGGTTGACATAGGTGCTGATGGGCTGTCTACCGCATCCTCACCCAAATCGGGCTGGACCAGGCGATCTGCTTGTTCTTCTGCATCAACCGCACATGGTAGTAGGCTTCCCCGGTGAGAGGGACATTGTCGCGATACGAAAGACGGACGGACGAGCTCCCCGGGCTGATCGAGTGAAGAATCTCGCCGTTTCGGATCACTTCGAGCTTCTCTATCTGCGCCGTGCCATCGATTCGAATTCGCAACTCAGGGGTCGAGTCGGAGACCACTTCGCTCCCCATCTTGTGAATCTCTCCGTCCGGCGTGACGGCCTCGAACTGCAGGACGATGTTGTCGGACGCCGCGAACGTCAGCCGCCGTTTGATCCCCATGTGAATCGCCTCGGCCGTCAGCTCCGGCGCGTAAACGCAAGCGTAGGACTGATGTGTAGACTGGTGATCCGAGTTCGCGATAAGGCCCATCTTGCGTCCCTTTTTCCATGCGTTCCAGACGTATCCCTCCGGTTTGTCGCCGCGCGCGGCGGGCGAGTTCGGCTCTTCGTACGAACCCCGCAGCGCCTGAAACACTTCCACGACGGGTTCCGCGCGCGGGTCGCCGTCGCGCCAGTCCGTCCCCCCTCCCCCCGCCGTCGTGTGGGCGATCGCAATGTCGCCGGTGGCGATCAGAGACGGATAAAGCCGCTCGGCCCAGCTTTCGACTCCCGTGAACTCCTCGTCGGAGATGGGGACCGGCTGCATGTCCCGGCGAGTCGAGATCACGTTGCGGTGTCCGCCGGGATAAGTGACCGTCCGCTCGTACCCGAAGAACGTCGCGAAGCGGCCGGGTTTATTGAACATCGTCGCAATCTGCCGCGTGCGCCACCACTGGTACTTGTAGAAGTGCATCCGCTCCGCGCCGGAGTGGTCGGTGACGGCAAGGAAGTCGAGCGCTCCAGCGTCGAGAGCGTAGCGGTACTGCATCAGGATGTCACCGTCGCGCTGGCTGTCGGCTGAGATGTCCGTGTGGCGATGTAAGTCGCCGCGGAACAGACGCAGCGGCTGCTTGTCGTCCCAACGCGCGGCGCGCACCCGAGCCAGGTCCCGCGCTTCCGTCGGAGCGGCGTCTGGCGCTCCCTCCGGTTCGGAAACAAACGGCTGCATGTCGTCTCGTTCCGCCGGGCGTTCCGACAGATCAAACTCGGCATAACGAAGCTGTGAGGTCCGGAAATGCGGATCCTCATACGAGCGGCCGTCCGAAGGCCACACTAACGCCAGCCGATCGCCCAGCAAGGCGGCGCCGCTTTGAGCAAAAGCACCCCCCTCGCTCAAGGGCAGCTCCCGCACGGGCAGCCACTTCGCTCCGTCGAACCCGATCATCTGAATCGACGACATCCCGCGGATGGTGTCGTACCAGGGCTGTAGAAAGCGCTCCCGCTCGCCGAACTTCAGCTTCAGCGCATGCTCCTCGATCGGAATACGATGGATCGATTTGCGGAAGAACAGGTAGGGCAGTCCGTTCGGGCCGATCGCCAAATGCGGGTACTCGTGGAGGTCGGACATCCAGGCCGGCACGGCGTCTTCAAGCGAGGTTTTCGGCTCGCTCCAGCGGCCCTCGGCGTAGCGGGCCAATCGAATCCGGCTCGAGGCGCGGATCTGCGTCCCGGGCCGCCCCAGCACACCCCAGTCCTTGCCCCAGTTGGGCCCAGCTTCGGCCCAGGCCACCCACACTCGCTTTTGCGGATCGACCGCCACCGAGGCGTGAGCGTCGAAAGTCAACCCGTGCGTCACCTGGATCGCCGGCTTGAGACGACCGTTTCGGATCGCCCGCAAGAACACGTCGTAGTTGCCTGCTTCATAGGTGTCCCAGGCGATCCAGACCGCGCCGTCCGGAGCGGCTGCTATCGAAGGCGCCCAATCGTTGGCCTTCGATTCGCTGACCCGCAAAGGCTCCGACCACCGCTCGCCGTCCCACCAGGCCGCCATAACGTCTAGGTTCGCGCGCGCGTACTCTTGCCACACGACCCAGGCCTTTCCCGCGGCGTCCGTTGTCGCCTGGGGAAACATCTGACGGCGTCCCGCCGGCGCAATGTAGCGCAGCGGGCCCAACTCGCCCTTCGCCGGATCGAACATCCGGTCGACCAGCCGCCACCGGTCTTCTTTGTATTCGCTCCAAATAACATGCACCACACCGTTCCCGTCCGCGGCCGCCGCCGTACCGTAGTAGTCTCCCCACGCCGACGTGACGCGGTGGGTAGACCATTCACCGGCGCGTCGCCGCGCTAAATACAAAACGTTCGCTTCGTTGTGATAGGTCGTCCAAGCGACGTACAGATCGTCCCCGACAGCCACGACCGCGGGGAAGTCATGCTGACTCGCCTCTCCCCGAGTCAGTGGCCGAATCGCTGGTGTGTGGACAGCTTGTACATCTCCGTCGACAAACGCCACACGCCCCGCCTTTTTCAGCTCGGACAGCCGGAAAGAAAAGTCCCCATGATTCGTCTTGACGCTCAGTTCCGCGGTTTCCGGCGCCTTGACGCTCAAGTACACCCCGTTGGGAAGAATCTGAACGCCCTTGTGTAACTCCTCACGCGGCCGATAGAGCGCCTCCGGCGGAGAGAACAAGCGCGCCTGGAAATCCCAGTCCGATTGCCCCTCAATTCGGTCCGGGCGACTGAAGTTCCATCCCCATGCTGACAGAACCTCGCCGGAAGAAACCGATACCGACCCTCTCCAACGCCGCGGCTGAGCGTGCTTCAGCCCGAACTCCAGCTTGACGACCGCCGTGGCCGAGGAATGATCCAACACGGACAGCGCCGTTTCCGAGCTGCTGACCACCAATCCGAAAACGCCAGCGCCGCAGACTGCGGCAAAAAGGAAGATCGATCGTGCTCTCATCTCGCTCCTAGGATAGGCCATGGGAGACGGCTCCGAAAAGGTCATCGCCGCTCGCTGATTGAGCTCCGGAGGAACGGCTGCAAATTAGCCCCTCCACGCCAGTCCGTGGGAACGAGGAGCGCAAAGGCGTAGTGTCCAAAATTGGATCGAGCTATATGTCGTCGAGGTTGTTGGGACTTGTCCACGCCGAGCAGAGATCTTGCGTTCGGCATCCGTCCCCGGCGCGTAACATGTTCGTGCCGGGATCCCGCGCCAAACGCATGATCTCCGTAGGGAACACACCCATCCCGCCCTGGCCGAGCCCGGAGAGGATCTTGTAGTGGCTGATGGTGCGGCCGACCATGACGGTCAAATTGTAGCGCTACCAGATAGCTACTGATTACAAGCCTTACCACCAGCAATCGGATTCAAGGCCATGGTAACTCAATAGACGACGGGTTTCCAGCTCTTCCGACGACGCGGAAAAGGGCCTCTGACGGCGGATACGTGGTGGTAATGAAATTTAGAACGAAGCCTGACGGCAGACGCTTCGCGTGAACATTCATGCGGCAGCGCTGCGCTGCTCGGAGTATGGTCGGGTCACAGAGAAAGGAGGTCTACTGTGACCCATTTACGCAAGAAGATGCTCGAGGAACTCGAGCGTCGCAACTATTCCGCGAGCACTGTTCGCTGCTATCTCGGCGTGGTGGAGGATTTTGCACGCTACTTCCAGCAAGCGCCCGACCGACTAGGACCGGACCAGATTCGGAGCTATCAAGCGCACCTGTTTCGCGATTGCAAGCTCGCCGACAACACCGTGAGCCAACGTCTGGCGGCGCTGCGGTTCTTCTACATCAAGACGCTCAGGCGATCCTGAAACCTGAGCCTGACGCCCTACCCCAAGAGGGCGCGACGACTGCCGAGCGTCCTCAGCCAAGAGGAGGTCGCCCGACTGATCGACTGCGCCGGCAGTACGTTCCACCGCATGCTGCTGATGACGCTGTACGCCACCGGAGTGCGCCGAGCGGAGCTGGTCCGGCTCCAGCTCAGCGACATCGACAGCGGGCGCAGGGTGGTTCACGTACGCGGCGGCAAGGGCCGCAAGGACCGCGACGTCATGCTCAGCGAGCAGTTGCTCGCCGCCTTGCGACAGCACTGGCGAGGGCTGCGGCGCCAGCCGACCCAGTGGTTGTTCCCGGGCGGACGTTGGCATAGCGCCGATCATCCGATCAGCGTCAATGTGCCCTGGAACGCTTGCCACCAAGCTTCCCAGCGGGCCGGCATCGACAAGCCGGTTCATCCCCACACGTTGCGCCACTGCTTCGCCACGCATCTGCTCGAAGCAGGAGCGGATCCGCGCACGATTCAAATGTTGTTGGGGCATCGCGATCTGGAACAGACAGCCCGCTATCTGCACCTGTCGGCGCGCCATCTCAGCGCTGTCGCCAGCCCACTGGACTGTTTGCAGCTCACCTCGCCGGGCGAGAAAGATCCCGGGAGGCAGTAGATGCAACGGCCGCCGCTGGAGGTGGCCGATCTGGTTCGCGCTGCCGGAGAGTGTTTCCTTGAGAAGAGTCGCGGCTGGCTCAACTGGCAACATCTGAAGGTGCTGCTAGCGATCGAGCGTTGCCGCACGGCCGCACTCGGCGGTCATCTCGATGAGTGCTCCGAGTGCGGCCATCGCCCTGCCATCTCCTACAACTCGTGTAGAAATCGGCACTGCCCCAAGTGTCAGGCCAACACCCGCGAGCGCTGGCTCCAGGCGCGGCGCAAACAGTTGCTGCCTGCGCGCTACCTGCACGCCGTGTTCACGCTGCCCCACGAACTCTCCAGGCTGACCTTACAGAACAAGCGAGTCGTCTACTCTCTGCTGCTGCGCACCAGCGCGGAAACGCTGTTGGAGGTGGCCCGCGATCCCCAGCGTCTGGGCGCCGAGATCGGCTTCTTCAGCGTCTTGCACACCTGGAATCAGAAGCTCCAACATCATTCCCATGTGCACTCGGTCATCGCCGCCGGCGGCCTCTCCCCGAATCAGACCCGCTGGATCGAGCCGCGCTACGACAGCTTCTTCCTTCCCACCGGGGTTTTGGCAGAGGTGTTTCGCGGCAAGTTTGTCGAAGCTTTACGGAAGGCCTTTACCGAGGGACGACTCGGCTTTTACGGTCAATTGCGGTCCCTCTCCCAACCGCGCGCCTTCTCGGCTTTCCTCCGGACCCTATTTCGCAACAAGTGGGTGGTCTACTTGAAGCCGCCTTTTGGCGGTCCCGAGCAGGTGCTGCGTTACCTGGGCCGTTACACCCACCGCGTCGCCATCTCCAACCATTCGCTGACGGCCAGGTCACTTTCCGCTGGCGCGATTCGGCACACGGCAACCAGCAGCGGCTGATGTCTCTCGCGTTGGACGAGTTTCTGCGCCGCTTCCTGCTGCACCTATTGCCGCCGCGCTTCGTACGCATTCGCTACTTCGGTTTCCTCGCTCACCGCAAGCGTGCGGCGTTGTTGCCGCTTTGCCGCCGACTGATCGCCCGAGCGCAGCCCTCCCAGACGATGTCCCTCGGCGGAGCAGAACCCGCTCGCGCGGGCTGGGCCTGCCCGCGCTGTGGCGGCCTAATGCGGGTCGTCGAGCGGTTCAGCCCCGTTCAGCCGCGGCTGCGTTCGCCCCCGCTCTCGCCGGCAGCCGCCTGATGCCACAACATTCTCCAGCTCGATCCACCCGGTTGCTCCGGCGCGAACCGCTCTGGTGCGCCTGGTCGAGCTTCCGCGGCGCGTTCCACTTGCTGCGACCGCTGCGGCGGCAGGAAACTCTCTCGCTTCCCCGTGCGATCACGCCTCCAAACGGGCCCGCCCAGCGGCTCTCGCGCCGTCGAACCGGTACCGAGCTCCCGTCAGAGCCTTTTGCACCCTGATTCAAAACCCATAGACTCCCAGCTTCCTCGGCCGGCTTCCTTCAAATCGTTGTATCGCAAGCGTCTAACTCTCTCGTCGGGCGGAGCTTTTCCTGCTGGGTCGCCTGCGATACAACACTAGGATTTTCAGCTCTTCCTACGATGTGGAGGAGGGCCTCTGACGAACGATAGCTAGCGCGAACGGGATGTACGGAACGCCCGTTCTACTTCTCCGCCCTCCCGGTCCGTGGAATGCTGGTCAGAGCGTGTCAGGACTATACTACGGGGTGTCGCCCCAGGGCCAAAGCAGAGACGAATCCGATCCGCCGAAAATGATCTGGTAGCTTACGGATCATCAGGACATAGGGCCACGGCGGGCCGCCCCCCGGCGAGCCTCTAACGCGGACGGAGACGCCGCCGGAAAAACCGCGAATCCCCAAAACCCGCCGTTTCGGTAACGGATTTTTTAAAAAAATAATGCCCGCAATATCAACAACTTAACGCTGCACTCCCGAAAATGACCCTTCCCCAAAGTGATATTGTGGGGGTAGAGAGCAGCAGCCGAGAGACCCGGCTTCAGACTTGAAACAAATCCACGCGTCGCTGGCCGCGAGTCTGAGGTGACTAGCGCGCTCGACGCATCGGCTCCAGACCGCGAACGTGCGCGGACTGGTTTGCCAAAGGAGAATACTACTTGAACACCATCCAGGCAGCTTACCCAGCGGTGGCGCACGGCTCCAGCCATGCCGCGCTGGGCCTCTGGCCCGCGCCAGAGCAAATCCTCAAACAACTCCATGTGCTCCTGGATTCCCAAAAAGCAGGTCACGCCGGAAATCCCCCCGGGTCCCAGGCGTTCGTACAAGCAAGCGGTTTGGCGCCAAATTCGAGGTTTGCATAACAAGGAACGCGCGCGCGAGGCAAATCCGCTAATTTCCGCTAATTCTGCAAGAGCAGTCACGATCCAGACTGAATCGGGTTCTCGCTGGCGGACGACAGGACACGCGTCTGCCGCTGCCCACCTGGTAGCGGGCGATGTGGTGGGCGACGAGCCAGAAAACCGGGGCGAGTGCTCTGGGACTGCAAAGCATTTTGGATCGGGGAAGCTGCCGCACCGCCGGGGCGCTGCTGCGCAAGCCGCGGCGCGCGAATGGTGCGGCCTGGCCGCCAGGGGGTCACTGGCCGCATGCGCATTGACAATCGGTGAAGGCTGGTTATTCGGCGGGACTTTCCTCGGGCGGAACCTTTAGCTCCGCCCGCAGCCGAAGTAATTCTTCGTTGAGTTCTTTCTGGACGTCCGCGTAGTCCGCCTCGCCGTAGCGGCTGTGCATTTCGTTGGGATCGGTTTCCAAATCGAAAAGTTCCCACTCATCGGTTTCGGGATAACGGATCAGCTTGTGACGCTGGGTCGCGACGCCGTAGTGCTCCGCCACGGAATGCGCGCCCTTTTCGTAGTAGTGGTAATAGAAGCTCTGACGCCAGTCACTGACATCTTGCCCCCGCAGGAAGGGAACAAGGCTGGCGCCCTGCATGTCGGCGGGAGGCTCGACCCCGGCGATTTCGAGGAAGGTCGGCGCGAAATCGATGTTCGAGACCATCTCTTTGTTGACGCTGCCCGCCTTGATCATGCCGGGCCAGCGCGCGACCAGCGGGGTGCGCAGGGATTCCTCGTACATCCAGCGTTTGTCGAACCAGCCATGCTCGCCGAGATAAAAGCCCTGGTCGGAAGAGTAGATGACGACGGTGTTGTCCGCCAAGCCCGCTTCGTCGAGATAGTCGAGAACACGGCCGAGATTCGTATCTACCGAAGCAATACAGCGCAGGTAGTCCTTGATGTAACGCTGATATTTCCAGCGAACGAGATCGTCGCCTTTGAGGTTCTGCTTGCGGAATTCCTCGTTCTTCGGGTCGTAGGCCGCGAACCAGGTGGCTCTCTGCTCGTCCGTCAGGCGGCCGAACGTGTTATTCCAGCGGCGCGCCTGCTGCTCCGATAGCCCGTCGGGACTGTGAGGCGCCAGCTTCAGGTCGTAAGCTTCGGTCATGTGCCGCCCGATTTCCATCGTTTGCTTGCTGGCGGGGCTGGCGCGGTGGCTGTAGTCGTCGAACAGCGTCTCGGGCTCGGGCAGGGTCTCGCCGTCGTACATCGACAGATACTCGGCGCCCGGCATCCAGTTGCGGTGCGGCGCTTTGTGCTGGTACATCAGCATGAACGGCTTGTCCGGGTCGCGCTTTTCCTTCAGCCAAGCCAGTGTCAGGTCGGTAATGAGGTCCGTGGTGTGGCCTTCGTATCGCGTCTCACCCGCGGCGGTGCGAAAGTCGGGGTTGTAGTAGGCGCCTTGTCCCGGCAGCACCTCCCAGTAATCGAAGCCGGTCGGATCGCTTTTGAGGTGCCATTTGCCGACGATCGCGGTTTGGTAGCCGGCGCCTTGCAGCAGCTTCGAGAATGTCTGCTGGCTGCCGTCGAATTCCAGCCGGTTATCGACCACTCCGTTGAGATGGCTGTATCTGCCGGAGAGAATCACCGCCCGCGCCGGGGCGCAAATGGAGTTGGTCACCAGGCAGCGGTCAAAACGGATGCCCTCTTCCGCCAAGCGGTCGATGTTGGGCGTCTGGTTGATTTTCGATCCGTAGGCGCTGATCGCCTGGTAAGCATGGTCGTCGGCGAAGACGAACACGATGTTCGGAGGAGCTTCGGCGGCTTCTCGTCCGCACGAGATCAACAGAGAAGCGGCTGCCACCGCCGTCAGGCAGAGACTCGATAGATGAAGTTTACACATTGGAGTCCTCCGAGGATATAAGTTCAAGCAAGGATACAAGTTCAAGCAGGGATTCAAGTTCAAGGCGAAAGCTGTCCGATCAAGTCTAACAAGAAGCAGCAGCCCGGATTTCAGTTCGCCTGCCGCCAGCGCTTCATCGCGGCGCCGATGTAGTGGGAGATGATCACCTCAAATCAAGTCGAAGAGTCCCGGTTTAAAGGCGGTTAAACAACCTTCCGGGATTCAGCAGATGATCGGGGTCCAGGTCATCTTTGATGCGGCGCATGACTTCGAACTCGGGTCCGGGGGCCGCCCATTGCTCGAGGGCGTTCTTTTGATTGACCGGAGCATATTCGACAACCGCGGTGAGCCCTTGGGACCGGGCCGCACTGAGGCATTCGCGAGCATCGTCAACCCCCGAGCAGTAGATGTACCCCACAGCGTTGCCAGCCCGGATCAGCGCGGGCCGCGAGCTCTCGCCGGCTGAAGCCGCCGCCACGATGTCACCGATCCGAGCTGGGATCGTCGAGATCCGAACGACGTGCATCTCCGGGTCGGCCGCGAGGGCAGCGGAAGTCAGCTCTTGGACGCTGCGCCAACAGCGGGTTGCCTCCTCTTCTCCGAAGACGAGGAAGTCCGTGCCGGCACGCTGCCGAGCCAGTTCGCGGAACTCGCGCTCGACGCGCTCAACCGTGGCGCGGTTGCCCCCCACGTCGAGCACGAGCGAATAGCTGTCGGGCAGATTGAGGCCTCCGAGCCGTACTGCTTCGGCGTTGAGAAGGTCGATCGCGTCGGGTTGCAGGACACCGGAGATGATCTCCTTTCTCAGCTCAAGCGCGGTGTCGAGCGAGCTGGTCGAGAAAGCGCAGGTCAGGCTCTGATTCGGCTTTGGGAAAATCTTGAAGTTGACGATCGCTAGGCACGCCAGCGTTCCGAAAGACCCGATCATGAGCTTCCCCATGTCGAGTCCGGTGACGTTCTTGACCACCATGCCGCCCGACTGCACGGTGTTGCCTTCGAGGGTGACGAACTTCATCCCGATGACCATGTCGCGGGCGGTTCCATAGCGGCGGCGGCGCGGACCGCTGCTGTTTGAGGCTGTGATCCCGCCGATGGTGGCGTTTTCGGAGAAGGGCGGGTCCAGTGGCAGAAACTGCCCGTTGGCGGCGAGAGTTTCTCGCAGTTCGCGATATGTCACTCCGGCCTCGACGCTGATGGTCAGATCTTTCGGTTCGTAAGCGAGGACATGGCTCATCTGGCGAGTCGACACGACGACATCGGCTTCAGCGATTTCTCCTCCCATGGCGCGCTTGGTGAAGTTGCCGCCTAGTTCGACGGTTTTCTTCGCGGAGCCGCAGTCTTGGAGCAGTTCTGAAAGTTCGTTCAGGGAAGAAGGAGCGACCTCAGCGGGCATCGTCTTATGGTACGAGGTTGGCGGCGGCAGGGAAACCGTGCGGTTGGCGGACCACCAATGCTGTTCACTAAAAGCCGTCAAGCCACGGAATGGCAGGGGCGGCTAGCTCGGCAACCGGAGCCAAAGCAGGCAATCAGACGTTGCCTGGACAGCCTGAGATTGGCTTGAGCGCGGACTTACGTCTGGGGCCTTGAATTGTGTAAGGAGAGTTGTGCCACGATTGGCGAGGGTTTTGTTCGCAAATACTTGCAAACTGGACACTTACGACATGTTACAGGTGGCCGTGCAGCCACGCGCTCAAGATTGGGTTGGCGCTTCGGCAGGTTCTTCCACAGGGGGCAAACCGAGATCGGTGGGATCCATCGCCTCGATAGGGGGACCTCCCCCGCCGGTATCCTTTTGTGCCTTGCGGCGCTCTTTGCGAGCTGCCTTGTCCTGCCTTTTTTCAAGGCGCGCGAATTCTTTTTGACGTTTCTGGAACTTAGTATTTGAGCGACTGGCCAATGAAGTTCCTCCCTCGCGGATTCCGTGTTTTTAGCAACTCTTCTACCAGCGTGGCTCGCGTTTTCCGCGTCGGCCCTTGTCGCGGCCACCCCCGCCCTCGCGCTGGCCATAGCCCCCGCCGCCACTGCGCTCGGGTCTCGGACGTGCCTCGTTCACGACCAGGTCGCGGCCGGACAAATCGGTGCCGTTGAGCGCGGCGATGGCCTGCTCGGCCTGGTCCGCGTCCACCATTTCGACGAAGGCAAAGCCGCGCGAGCGACCCGTGTCGCGGTCCTGTACGAGATGGATCGAGTCGATCTCGCCGTGCGGCTCAAACGCAGCCCGGATTTCGTCTTCGGTGGTGGCAAAATTGAGATTGCCGACGTAAAGTCGCTTCATGAAAGCCCTCGTCTCGAAATTGAATGCAGCCAAAGACCAGGCCGGAAGGCCCAACTTCCCGAGCAAAGCGACTTGTGACAGTCAGCTAGCCAGGTAAGAGTTTCAACTTACGTCTTCACTGTAGCACGTTGGATAGAGAGAGTTGTCCAACAGCGAGCGGTCCTCAGAACCAGGTCCTCGGTCATGAGCCGGTTCGCGCCCATCTACTGAGAGAAGTTGCCGATGAGAAAAGGGAAGACGTCGATCCGCATTAATTCCATCGTCTCAGAGGAGCAAGGCAACCAACTGGTATCTCACGTGCATCTGAAGTGATATGCTGAGAATTAGTGGTCTGCTGTTTTTGGACCGATCTCGCGCGCTCTCTCTAAGGGAATCCCATGCCATCCGCTGAAGTTGCTCCCGCGGGTACGGCTGTACCTGAATTCGCGGCGCCGATTATTAACGATTTCAGCATTCAAGTCGCGACTGTTAACGGCTCCGGCAGTCAGTCCGCGAACTTGGTGCTGCTGCGTTCACTGTTTCAGATGGGGATTCCGGTTTCCGGCAAGAACCTGTTCCCGTCCAACATAGCCGGCCTCCCGACCTGGTACACCATCCGAGCCAGCAAGCACGGCTTCATCGGCCGCAAGAAAGAGATTGACTTCCTGGTGGCGATGAACCCGGAGACAGCTCGGGAAGACGTCCGGGACTTGCCGTCTGGAGCAGCGGTTGTTTACGACGAGCCGCTCCACCTTGACGAGACCCGAACGGACATTTGCTTTTACCCAGTTCCCTTCGACAAGATTGTGGCGCCGGTTTGCCCCAACGCCAAGTTGCGGCGTCTGGTTCGCAACATCATCTATGACGGGATTTTGGCGCACCTGCTGGGTGTCGAGCTGGAGGAGATCCACCAGGCGCTCCTCAAACACTTCAAGGCCAAGCCCAAGGCGGCGGAGATGAACTGGCGGGCCGTTCGGGCCGGATACGAGTACGCCCGGAATGAGATCACGAAGATAGACCCGTTTCGTGTCGAGCGCATGAACTTGAATGAGGGAAAAATCATCATCGACGGGAATGCGGCCGCGGCTCTCGGGGCGATGTTCGGCGGGGTCACCGTGGCGACCTGGTATCCGATCACGCCTTCGTCATCCTTGGCGGAGTCATTGACCGATTACTGCCGCCAATACCGTGTCGACAGCGAAACCGGCAAGGCGACATTCGCAATTGTTCAAGCCGAGGACGAGTTGGCGTCGATCGGCATGGCGATTGGGGCCGGCTGGTGCGGGGCCCGCGCGATGACCGCGACCGCGGGGCCGGGCATTTCGCTTATGTCTGAATTCGTAGGCCTGGGATATTTCGCCGAGGTTCCCGTCGTGATCTTTGATGTCCAGCGGATGGGACCGTCCACCGGTCTGCCGACTCGCACATCGCAGGGAGACCTGCTCGCCTGCGCAACCCTTTCTCACGGCGACACCAGTCACCCCATGTTGATCCCTTCCACCCCGGAGGAGTGCTTCGAGATGGCGGGCAAGGCCTTTGACCTGGCGGAAGAGCTCCAAACGCCGGTTTTCGTGATGCTCGATCTTGACCTGGGTATGAATTACTGGATGGCGAAGCCGTTCGACTATCCGGCCGAGCCTTTCAAGCGTGGAAAGGTTCTGGACGCCGAGGATCTCGATCGCCTCGGCGAGTTCAACCGCTACGAAGATGTGGATGGAGACGGCGTCTGCTACCGCACCCTGCCGGGAACGAAACATCCGACGGCGGCCTATTTCAATCGCGGAACCGGTCACGACGAGAAAGCGCGGTACAGCGAGCGTCCCGCGGACTGGGTTCGGAATCTGGACCGCCTGGGCCGCAAATTTGAAACCGCCCGAACGATGGTGCCCCTGCCCGTGATAGATGAAGTGGGCGGCGCCGAAATCGGTTTGATCGCATGCGGAACAAGCCACCATGCGCTTTCCGAAAGCCGCGGTCAACTAAGGGATGAGTACGCAACGAAGACGTCCTATCTGAGATTGCGCGCGTATCCGTTCAACAACGATCTGGCCCGCTTCATCCTCGATCACAAACGTGTTTATGTGATTGACCAGAACCGCGATGGTCAGTTGCGGGATCTGATCTTGAGAGACGTACCCGTCGAGCTGGCGGAGCGCCTGCGAAGCGTCCGCCACTACGATGGCCTTCCACTTGATGCCCGAACCGTTACGGACGAGATTGTGCGGCAGGAGGAAATGTGAGGACCACGACTACCGTTCCGCGCTCCCCGGAATCGCCCCCGACGTCTAGGCCCCCGTCGTCCCGGAAGGAAAAGATGAATCGCGCCGGATTGCCGCTCAGCGACTACCGCGGGTCGAAGACGACGCTATGTCCGGGCTGTGGTCACAATTCGATCACGGAAAGGATCATCGAGTCGTTCTTTGAGATGGGCGTCGATCCGACCCAAGTGATCAAGCTTTCCGGAATTGGCTGTTCGTCGAAGTCGGCGGCCTATTTCCTCAACACCTCGCACGCTTTCAACTCCATTCACGGGAGAATGGCTTCGGTCGCCACGGGCGCCATGCTTGGCAATTCTTCGTTGACGGCTTTGGGCGTGAGCGGCGACGGCGACACCGCTTCGATTGGAATCGGTCAATTCGTCCACCTGATGCGGCGGAATCTTCCGATCATTTACATCATTGAAGATAATGGCTGCTATGGTCTCACGAAAGGTCAGCTTTCGGCCACGGCGGATCTTGGTTCGACGCAAAAGAGCGGCGTGGCGAACGAGCTTCCCCCCATCGACACTTGCGCGCTGGCGATTCAGCTCGGAGCGACATTTGTGGCGCGCTCGTTTTCAGGAGACAAGAAACAATTGCTGGCGGTCATCAAAGCCGCCGCCGCCCATCGCGGCACGTCGATGATCGACGTGATTTCCCCCTGTGTGACGTTCAACGATCACCAAGGCTCGACGAAGAGCTACGGCTACGTTCGGGAGCATCGCGAAGAGCTGCAAACGGTGGACTTTGTGCCGTTCTTCGACGAGATCCATCTCAGCGAGCGACACGAGTCAGGGAGCGTCCGGGAAGTGCGGCTTCACGACGGATCGAAACTCTTGCTGAAAAAGGTCGAGGACGACTACGATCCGTCGAACCGGATGAAAGCCCTTGAAGTCCTCAACTCATCCCACCAGGACGGCCACGTACTAACCGGCGTGTTCTACGTCGATACGGAGAAAGCTAATTTCGTCGACATGCTCGCTCTGACCGAGGAGCCCTTGGCCAGACTGAGCGAGGATCGCGCACGCCCCCCGAAGGAAGCGCTGGACGAGATCATGGCTTCGCTTGCCTAAAGCGCGGCAAAAGTAGGGACCGGCAAGATTGCCGGTCCATCGCCGCGAAGCTGCGCCGCAAGCTCTCCACGAGTTTGTATGCCCCTCCAAGCGTTCTCGGAGCGGCAACCCCAAGGTCACGTATAATGACGGCACGGTTGGACCCCGTACCATGCCCAGGCCAGAAGCTAGTTCTGACCATAGTCCAGACACCGCCGGACGCTGGATGTGTTCCCACCTTGTAAGGCTCGTCTTCCTAGGGGAACCTCAGTTGTCGGAGACGGCGCTGCTCGAGGAGATCGGCGCGGATCGCGCGCTCGTGGCGGTCGACACGGCTTATCCCCCAGACAGTGTCGTCACCATTACGGCTGACAGCCTCGAATTTCGCTCCCGTGTTGCCGAATGCCGCGCCCGCGAGAACGATTTCTGTCTTGATTTGCTATTTGACGAGGATATCCGCTGGAGCCCGGAGCTATGGCAGCCGGATCACCTGTATCTGCCCGGCTCCGTCTCACCGAAAAAGAGAAAAGCGGCTGGCGCGGGTGGCTGAGACGCGTTGAACGCTGAGAAGCGAAGGGTGCGGCATGCCGCCTTCGGCCGTGAACGAAGGTTCATCCGCGGAAACCGTCTCCAGCGCACCCGCGGCCCGTTCGGGCTTCGATTGAAGAAGTACCCGGCCTACAACGAGAGTTCGCCGTTGAAAACCATGTTCTTGAGCTTGAACTTGCGCCTGACCTCGAAGCGCTGTGTTTTCATGATGAACTCAACATCCTTGTCATCCACCGTGATCTCATCGGTTTTCGGGAACATGAAGTAAAAGCTCGCGGTCTCTTCCTGTGACTGGGCCTGAATGCCGTCCGGGTTGATCGGCTCCTTTTTCTTGCGCTTCAACACCGTGTTTTCTTTCAGCGCGTCCGGATTTCGTTGTACGAATCCCGCCATGCGTCCCGGAAGTCCCACGACCGCCACGATGTAGTGGTTCTCTTGGCGGGCGAGATAGTCGATGGCCTCCTGAGCTGTTGCCGCCTCGGAGCCATATTTGGACTTCACCATCGCCTGTTTGACCGGAATAGAACTGAACCAGCGCACAAAGAGGTTCGTTGCCGGGGGCATGCCGCCGCCACCGCCGAAGCCGCCACCACCACCACCTCGGCCGCCGCCGCCACCTCGGCCGCCACCTCCGCCGCCGCCACCGCCGCCGCCGCCGCCAGCACCGCCGAAGCCACCACCGCCTCGACCTCCACCACCGCCGCCGCCACCGAAGCCACCGCCGCCACCGCCGCCCCGGCCTCCACTCATGTAGACCGTGACCTTCTGTGACCAGGGCGAATTGGCCATCAGCTTACCGACTTCCTTTTCCGACCACTCCGTGTAGCTCTTGCTTTCCCAAAAATCCGCCGCCCATAGAGCCGCGGCGCTCAGCGAAGCAATCACCATGCCACGAAAAAGAATTTTCGACATCCCGTCACCTCGAAAACTTTTCGGATAAGCCCTTATCCGTCCATTCGAAACGAGCCCAACCAGCACGTCCGACCAGGCTCAAACCCACTACGACCCAGGGGCGTTATTCCGACAGCGGAGGTTACTGGTGATCTTACCGATACAAGGGACCTGTGGGCCCGAAGGCTTCCACAGAATACCACATAGTTTCGTCAAAAGACCGTGGACAGATTGCGGGTGATTGCGGTGTCAGTGCGACTCAGCGGGGACCTGTAGGGAGCCGAGCACCCTCGAAGAGCCACTGCCGCCGGACCGTTCTCGACCCCGGGCATACCCGCCTCTGCGCTGGGAATGCAGCTTGGTCGGTGTGCCGGCGCGGACTGACGTGATCGGCTCGGTTGCTCGTTGAGGGGTTACTTGATGGTTGACACTCGTGCGCTACAGGTGCATCTTTGTGGGCGAACGGCTCATTGAACACAGAACAGAGCGAATCGGCTCGCGTTCGCAGGCGTAACTTGCAGACGCGCTTTTCAAGGCGCGCTCTCTGCTTCTGCTCATGCTCCTGACTAAAGGGTCCTCATGGCCGGCACTTCCGCCCGTCCGATCTTAGCCAGTATTTCACTTATTTGCCACCACTTGGCGCCTGCGAACGCCAGGTCTGAGTCTGACTGGCCACCGATCCCTCCCGAAGAACTGGCACTACGCGACAACCACCTTAATCCAGGAGCTCACGCCGTGATCCTCGACCGGGAGATCTACACCGACCACGTGGATCACAATGTCTCGGATAGTAAATGTTCTTCCGCGGCAACCCCTAAGACGACGCCGATCGCCCCGTCGTTAGCTTGGCTTCAACAACTAGCACGGCAAGAATCACGAATAACGTGAGAGTCGCCCCCAAAACTGCCCAGACAACCGCCTGGATTCCAAATCCTGACACAACCTTGCTCATGCCAGAAGCCGCCGCCATCGCCGCGATAAGGTATCCAGCAATAAGGACTCTAAATAACGTTAGGCGCCGCCACTCGATGCGGCGCGAGATCCACCCGGCGGTCAATGTTTGGATTGTCCCCAACGCCGCGCCCAAGACAACGCCCGCGACCACCGCGCCCGAGACGTCGGCGGTTTCCAGCAGAAAAGCGCAACTGACGACGCATCCCAGCACAGTCCAAACGAGCCAGCGGAGCCGAGTTTCCAAAGGCGGTATTCGGGCGGCGATCACTGAACCAACAGTGAGCGATAGCCAGTAGAACGTCAGGATCATCATGCCCACGCTAATGCTGAAGCCAAACCGCCGGGTCATGTAGATCGCGATCCAGTAGGCGATCGTCCCGTGGGCCGCCGCGTGAAGGACAATCGAAAGTCCGAACAAAATTCCCATCGGAGTGACCAGACCCTTCCAGCCGGCAGGTTCGCCCGTGTCCGTCACGGCTGACAACCGGTCCCTGCTTCCGCTCCATACATAGGCTGCAAATAGAAGGGGAACCGCCGCAACCAAGAGAATGGCCGGCGGCAGCGCCGCAATGTCGGTGCCGGCCCACAGAAGGAAACAGACCAGGGTTGCTCCCGCACCGAAAGACATACAGGCAAGAGTGCGTGAGGCGGGCACCGCGACGACTGCTTCGAACAAGGATGTGGATTCGGTCGCTAGCAGAACGCCTGCCGACAACCCCAGTCCCAGCAGCGGCACGAGAAGCTGGCTCGGACTGTAGACACCCGAGAGGGCGATCAGAGAGGAGCCGGCCAATACACCGGCTACCGTCGCGAACAACTGCATAGTGGACGCGCCAATCCCGGAGCGGCTAGAGGCGATGACACCGGCCGTTGAGCCTATTGCGAACACCAGCAATGCTTGGCCGGCCGCTGCGGTGCCAAGGGCCATGTGCACCGACCAGATTGGCAGCATAGCCCCCGGCAGCGCGGCCAGCATCCCGAGCAGCATGGCTCCGCTCATTGCCCGGCGAATAACCGATGCATCTGGAGTACGCCTGACGATGTTGGCCACGGGCCTCGACACTGCGGAAGCCATCCCGGCATTCTAACAAGTACCATCAGTACCGGTGAGATCCCAAAATACGGAGCGCCAAGGTGCTTGCATATCCGTGATTTGGTAGACGCTGCAACAATTGTTTTCATCGATTCATTTGTTTGTTGTTATCTTTCAAGCACTTAGCTAGTGATGGCGGAATGGAACTGAACATGCAAGATTTAACGTCGTAGCATCAGAATGGGTCGAATTCCTTGAGGTTCAGGCCGTTTTGGCCGGTTGCCTCGGCAATATCAGGGCAGGGGTTGAAAGTCCCGGCTAGGGGTGGCCGGGGCTTTTTTTTGCCCCTGAACGGCCCATTTGGTTAGAATAGAAAAGCCGCCTGCCATGGTGGCATATTGTTCCGCGCCAGCGGAAGAATTCGTTGCGGGCCGTCCGGCCTGTTTCAAGCCAACTGACACGCCTGAGTGACCGAGCAAGCTGTCTCGCAGGACAGTTGTCCGTTCTCGGATGGACGAAAATGAACCCCGGAACCAAGAGGCAAACAGCCCAGTCGCCCGCGGAACTTCTGGAATGCGTAAGAGACTTTCTCGCCGGGTGCCGGACCCCTATAGCCGTCGAACCTGGATTGCAGCCGGTTCGTATCGAGCGGGGTAGTTACGTCCTCGAAGGACACCGGTCGGGTTGCGTTCTGCACGTCTGGGGCGAAGGGGGCAATATCGTTCGCCGCATCATGTCGATTCGCTCTCAGCGAAGCGACCGCCTAGACGTGCGGGTACGGCGTTTTGGAGCATCCGACACAACGCTTTCTCTGATCGACCGGGCAAGGAAAGGCGAAGCTTTCGACCGCCAGGGCGAGAGCATCGAGTTTCGGGAATCTTTCCGCCGGCTGCTCCAAAGGGAGTTTCGCGAGTGGGAGATCGCGAGGCTCAGTTGCGCCGCTGACCTGGAACACTCGCTATCACCGGTCTACAGCCGGGGTATCCTCAGACGCGGGCAGCAGGCATGGGCCGTGATCGGGTGCGCCGGTGATAGAAATACCTGTGATCAGATTCTGACGTCCGGGCTGATCTGGCTGGATCTGGAACGCAGCCGCGGCCACAAGCACATCTACCGGGGATTGAAGGTCTTCCTCCCGTATTCACGGCTCAAGACTACCGCCAATCGAATGGCCTTCCTGAACCGCGCGGCGCTTGAGTTCGACCTCTATGGTTTTGACGAACAAGGGGGCCTTTGCCGCGTGGACGCCGATGACTACGGCAACCTCTCGACCGACCTTCGGCCCTGTGTCGAGATTCCCCCGCCAACCGGGCCCATGGCAGAGTGGCTGCGGCGGATCACGTCGGAGCCGAACGTGGAATCGATTCCGCGGCCGGACGGGCTGCGGTCGTTGCGCGTGCGGGGGGTCAATTTCGCCCTCGCCGGTAAGACAGTCATGACCTACGGTCTCGAAACGCAAACACCGCTGACCGAGCAGCGCCTGCCCGAAGCTCTCGCACTGGCGCGCGAGCTGGCGCGTTTTCGCTCGCCGGATGCCGCTGATCCGCAGAATCCGCTCTATCGCCGATATCCCGAGAGCTGGCTCGAATCTCAGGTGCGGCGAGGGATCGCCAAGATCGACAGCCGTATCCGCAAGGACCCGATCTACAGCCATGTGCCCGCGGTCGCCGGCGTCGAGCGGGGCGTAATTGATCTGGTGGCCTGCGATAGCGGAGGGCGGCTGGCGGTCCTCGAGTTGAAAGCCAGCGAAGACATGCACCTTCCTCTTCAGGGGCTCGACTATTGGATGCGCGTCAAGTGGCACTTGGACCGCCACAAAATCGCGTCGAGAGGCTATTTCCCGGGTATGGAACTCTCCGCTCTGCCACCGCGCCTGCTGCTGGTCTCACCCGCCTTTGATTTCCACCCAACCACGGAAACGATTCTGAAGTATTTTTCCCCCGAAATCCCCGTCGAGAGGGTTGGCGTGGGGGCTGATTGGCGCAGGGATCTGCGGGTCGCCTACCGCAAGACGGGAGCGGGGAGATTGGCCTGACTTCCCGGCCGATTAAAGCCTGCGAAGAGCCTAGTCGATTGCACATTCGAGGTGAAGCTGTCTCCGGATGGCGGTGCGCACATGAAGATCTCATGGCTCGGGATTGCTCTGTTGGTTGCTCCCTTGGTCGCCTGGCCGCAAGCTCAGACCCTGATTGGCGTCAGTGGCCCTTATCGCCTGGGCCCCGGAGACGTGGTCCAGATCACCGTTTTCGAAGTCGATGAACTGAGTCAGCCGGCCGTCGTGAGCTCCCAAGGATCGATTCCCCTTCCCCTGGTCGGCGAGGTCAACGTCGAGGGGCTGACGACGTCCGAGATCGAGGGCAAACTCAAGTCACTCTACGGGCGAGACCTGCTTCGCGATCCTCAAATCAGCGTCCGGGTGGAAGAATTTCGGAGCCAGCCCGTGAGTATCTTGGGCGCGGTACGCGAGCCAGGCGTGTATCAATTACAGGGCCGGCGGCGGCTGCTGGATGTGCTGGCGATTGCGGGTGGCCTCTCACCCGAAGTTGGCGAGACGATCACGATCTCTCGTCCCCGAGCGAAGAGCCCAGTCTCTGACGAATTGGACTTGCCTATATCGTCATCCCCTGTCCAGGGCGTAAGTCCGCCGGACACAGAGGTCCAGCCAGGAAGAACGGAAGAAATGCGGGTCTTGGTTCGCGATCTGCTCAGCGGCGCGCCGGGCGAGCTCGACAACCCGCTCATCGAACCGCACGACGTGATTCAAGTGGCAAAGGCCGGTGTCGTCTACGTCCTCGGGGCCGTGAAGCAGCCCGGAGGGTTTCCTATCAAGGACCAGGAAAAGGTGACCGTTCTGCGCGCCATCTCGTTGGCGGCGGGTCTCGATGGGCACGCCGCTCCGCAGAGGTCCCGGATCATCCGCCACCTCGGCGCGGAAAAATTCGAAGTTCCCGTCGCCGTGCGGGACATTCTCAACGGGCGAGCACGGGACATAGAGCTCGAAACCAACGACATTCTCTTTATCCCCGACAGCCGAGCGAAGAATGCTCTCAGCCGCGGAGCCGATGCGGCGATACAAATGGCGACAGGTCTGGTCATCTGGCGGCGCTGAGTAGCGGCTGCTTAACTTCACCAACCCGATATGCCCCGGCGGCCTTAGTAGAACCAATCGTGGATAACCACCTGGCAAACGTCTCCGTCGCCGTGACCGCCCAAGGCGCGCCCGCTACGACCCCCGCTCGGACCATGACCCCGAAGTCCGCCGCGGCGGGCTCATCGGTCACGCCATCTCCTCCAGTGTCGAAGGCTCCGGTCGAGCTTCCCGAGCCGGTCTCCGAGTTTTCGCTGCGGGACTACTGGCGAGTGCTCCACGCGCGCCGCGGAACCATTGCCTGGGCGGCGGCATTGTCGCTTGGCGCGGCACTGGTCTACAGCTACGTGACCACTCCGACCTTTCGGGCCAGAGGCACCTTGCAGATCGACCGCGAGGAACCCAATATCGCCGAGCTGGACGAGAGCTATCGCCGCCTGCCCGAGCAGCCTGACTACCTCGAAACCCAATACAAGGTTTTGAAGAGCCGCACGCTGGGGCGGCGTGTGATCGCAAAACTCGGTCTTCACAACCGGGCTGAGTTTCGCGTCCGGCTCGATTCCGGGACCACGGCGGCTCCGCCGGCAAATAGCCTGGCAGCCGCGCCAGCGCCGGGTGCCAATGCTGCTGTCGGCGAGATCAGCGACATCGGCGCAGCCGTGCACCCGGCGATCGTCGAGGAGTACTTGGATCATCTCGGCGTACATCCCGCCAAGGGAACCCGCCTGGTGGACGTTACATTTGAGTCCGTGGATCCGGTGCTGGCCGCCAGCGTCGTCGATACGCTCGCGGAGGAGTACATCGAGCACAACCTCGAGGCCAAGTGGAATGCGACCCAGAAGGCCTCGACCTGGCTCCAGCAGCAACTCTCGACGCTGCAGGCGGCTCTGGAGACCAGCGAAGGCGAACTGGCGGACTACGCCGTGCGGCACTCGATTCTATTCGTGGAAGAGCGCAAGAACATCACCACCGAAAAGCTCGCCCAGTTTGAGAGTTCGCTCACCGCGGCCGAGGCCGACAGGATTCAAGAACAGTCTCGCGACATGCTCGTTCAGGACGCGATCGCGCGCGGCGACGAGCTGCCCGGCAGTTTGACGAGCGAGATGTATCAGCAACTGCAGGCAACACTCACCGACTTGAAGCGCGAGCAGGCGCAGTTCCTGGTGACGTTCGCGCCCGGCTATCCGAGTGTCCAGCGGGTGCGGCGCCAGATCGAACAGTTGGACGCCGCGCTCGCGATCGAAAGGAAGCGCATTCTCGACAGCGTCAGCGAGTCCTACCAATTGGCCTTGCGGCGGGAAGAGTTGCTCCGCCAAGAGGTGCTGAAGCATCGAACTCTGGTCAACCGGTTGAGCGGCGACTTCATCCAGTACGACATTCTGAAGCGTGATGCCGAAAGCAACCGGCAGCTCTACCAAGGACTGTTGCAGCGCCTCAAGGAAGCCGGAGTCTCAGCCGGATTGCGCGCTTCCAATATCGCGATTCTCGACGGCGCGGAGCTGCCGGAGCGCCCCTACCGGCCCAAGCGATTACTCAACGCGGCACTTGGCCTGCTGGGCGGACTGCTCCTGGGAGCCACGGTGGCCTTCGTGCAAGAACACATGAATACCCTGGTGCGGACACCTGAAGAGGTTGAGCGAATGACCGGGCTCTCGTTGTTGGCGGTGATTCCTCGCAGCCGCTCGAAGGACGCAGCCAAGGTGATCATGGAACCGACCGGTCCTTCGCTTCCGGCGGCGGAGCTTCCCGCGGAGGGACGGCGCCGGCTCGCGCCGGTATTGGAACCCGAGTCCAGCCAAACGAAACCCGGTCAAAGTGAACCCGGCCTCGCCGCTGCCGGTCACAACGCGGCCGGCCCAAACGGGACCGCCAATGCGAGCGTCCGCAATGGGTTTAGCGCCGATGCAGTTGATGCGGACGGGGAGGGGGCAATGTGCTGGCGGCCCGAGCCCGCCTTGTCGGAGGCCTATCGCACTCTTCGAAGCTCGGTTTTGCTGGGGTTGGACGAATCGATGCGGCGCATCCTTGTGACTAGCTCTCAGCCACAGGAAGGCAAGACGACCGTCAGCCTCAATCTTGCCTGCAGCCTGGCTCAATTGAAGCGGCGCGTGCTCGTGATTGATGCGGACATGAGGCGTCCCAACTGCGCCCAACAACTCAATGTCGAGAGCGATTCGGGACTCACCGACTATTTGCAGGGACTAGCGGAGATCGATCAGGTCGTCACGAGAACACGCATCGACGGGCTTTGGCTGGCGGCCGCCGGACGCTCTAACGCCGTTGCTTCCGACCTGCTCTACTCCCCCCGGCTTGCGACTTTGCTGCGCGAGGCTGGCAAGCGCTTTGACCACATCGTGATCGACTCGCCGCCCTCGCTGGTTCTCTCCGATGCCCGCACGATCTCGCGCATGGTGGAAGGGGTCATCATGGTTGTCTCCGACAGCACGGAGACCGGCGCGCTGATGCGAACCAAGCAGACCTTCGACGAGGCCGGCGTGCATTTTCTCGGCTTCGTCATGAACCGCGTCAACCTCGACAACCTCGACTACGGCTACTATCGTGACTACGGCTATTACTACCCGTATTCCGACGAAAAGAATTCTTGAGCGGCTTTGCCGAGCAGGGGCGCTTCGGGGCTGCTGGATGGGAGGTGATTTGGGGTCTTGACCGCAGGCTAACGCCTGCGGTTCTGTTGTTTCTTGCGGTGCTGTGAGCAGGTTTGAGCTGGTTTTGGAAAGGTAACTATCCCCTCAGGGCAAGTAGTTTGCTACCTGAATTATGCACTGCGGCGTGGACCTGAGGAGGGCTGAGCCGCAAGGGACCATTGGGAACCCCCGAAAACATGGGGTAAAAAGGTAGGCTGGCAAAGATACCAGCTTCGCCAGCCAACCCCAAGGAGGTCACCCACATGGTTACCAGACGAAAACAGCATAGCTCCCAAAGGCCCGTCCAACAAGGCCCAGCCGTGACGGCCTCGCAGCCCAATAAAATCGGGGCTTCGACGCCTTACCACTTCCGCGGCAGGAAGCCGACTCCCTACGGCGGCTTGCTGCCGGTGGTCGGGAGGGCGCTGATCTGAGAGCCTGGCTATGCGCTATGCATAAAATTTTATGCACTAGCCGTAACGCACTGGAAACACGTCACTTCCGAGCGAGGTTTTGACGACGCGGATTCTGGGCGGGAAGGGAAACCGGACACGGAGAAGCCAAAAGGCCAGTTGCCGAGCTACCACTACCACCTCACGACGACCGCCAACCCGCTACGAACGCAGCCACACTCGCAAAGTGAATCTGTGCATAATTCAGGTGCTAGAAGGTGGCGTGACAGGTCACCACTAGCGATTGGATGGATTATGTAACCTGAATTATGCACTGCGGCGTGGACCTGAGGAGGGCTGAGCCGCAAGGGACCATTGGGAACCCCCGAAAACATGGGGTAAAAAGGTAGGCTGGCAAAGATCCCAGCTTCGCCAGCCAACCCCAAGGAGGTCACCCACATGGTTACCAGACGAAAACAGCATAGCTCCCAAAGGCCCGTCCAACAAGGCCCAGCCGTGACGGCCTCGCGACCCAATAAAATCGGGGCTTCGACGCCTTACCACTTCCGCGGCAAGAAGCCGACTCCCTACGGCGGCTTTCTGCCGGTGGTCGGGAGGGCGCTGATCTGAGAGCCTGGCTATGCGCTATGCATAAAATTTTATGCACTAGCCGTAACGCACTGGAAACACGTCACTTCCGAGCGAGGTTTTGACGACGCGGAATCTGGGCGGGAAGGGAAACCGGGGACGGAGAAGCCAAAAGACCAGTTGCCGAGCTACCACCTCACGACGACCGCCAACCCGCTACGAACGCAGCCACACTCGCAAAGTGAATCTGTGCATAATTCAGGTGTAATATGCGGGCTTGCTTCCGCTTCTCCAACCTTGCCTGCTTTTTGGCGTTCCAGGGTTCCAGTCGGCGTGTCCGTCTCTCTTGGTTTTTTTCGCCAAGGTGTAGAAGGTATCTACTTAACCTATCTTCAGTCCAGTAGGTTCCAACTATTGGACCCGGATTTCCACTTTAGTTTCGGTTCTGCTAACCATCGGGTGGCCTCGGACGCCTTTATTTATGAGGGTTGGAAAGCACTCAAGGCGCTGAGGAGATCAACACCCAATGGGTGAAAAAGAAAACAAACCGTTCCAGCTAAGCTTCAACGGCTTATTGAAAGTCGATTTCCAAGGATCGCGCGTCACTTCCGACGGCGGGCTCATTTTGGTCCGCGAGCTGGACGAACGGCTCGGGCTCGGGAAACTGATCGAGGAGCATCTCAGCGACTCGCGGCAAGGCTTGAACAAGAAGTTCCCGTTCGCCGATCTGCTGCGGCAGTCAGTCTACTCTCGGCTGGCAGGCTACGAGGACCTCAACGATGCCGTCCGAGTGTCGGCTGACCCGACGTTTCGCTTGATCGGCTCGAAGAGGAACTGGGATCGCGGCGGGGCCTTGACCTCGACGCTGCATGGCTTTGAGACAGAGATGCTGGCGAGCGAGGAGAACTTGCTGGGGCTGATGGCTGTGAACCGCGAGCTGGTGGCGCAAGCCGAGACGCAAGACGACTCCGAGCGCGTCGTTCTCGACATGGACTCGACCGAAAGCCCTGTCCACGGCCAGCAAGAGGGCAGTGCCTACAACGGGCACTTCGAGTCGGTCTGCTACCACCCGTTGTTGTTGTTCAACCAGCATGGTGATTGTCTGGCGGCAAAGCTGCGGCCGGGCAACGTGCACAGCGCCAAGGACTGCAACGAGTTGCTGCTGCCCGAGATCGAGCGCCAACAGGCCGCGGGCAAGCAGGTCACCTTCCGGGGCGATGCGGCCTTTGCCAAGCCGGAGATTTATGAGTCTTCGGAAGAACGCGGAGTGCGGTACGCCATTCGCATTCCGGCCAACAAGAGCTTGGAATTGGCGATCGAAGACATCCTGTTTCGGCCGCCGGGCAGGCCGGGTCGCAAGCCCTTGGTGCGCTACAAGAGCTTCCGCTATCAGGCGGAGAGTTGGTCCAAGCCGCGACGCATCGTGGCCAAGGTCGAGCATCATCTCGGTGAGCTGTTCCCGCGCGTCGGCTTTATCGTGACGAACATGACGTTGCCGAGTCGGTCTGTGGTGCGCTTCTACAACAAGCGCGGCACGGCCGAGCAATGGATTAAAGAAGGCAAGCAGGCCACGCACTGGACGCGGCTGTCGTGCCATCGCTTCCGGGCGAACGAGGTGCGACTGCAACTCAGCGTGCTGGCCTACAATCTGGGCAACTTGTGGCGACGGCTGGGACTGCCGCACAGGATCAAGAGCTGGTCGCTGACGAGCTTGCAGCGGCGGCTGATGAAGACCGGCGGGCGGCTGGTCAAGCATGCCCGCTACTACTGGTTGCTGCTGGCGGAGGGGCATCTGAACCGGCGGCTGTTCGGTGACATGCTGCACAGGATCTGGGCACTGCCGCTGCCGAGCGGGTAGCGTTGCCTGGACGAGGATCAACAGTTTTTGGCTCCGAAAAGGTTTCGCAGGGAGCAGTGTCGGTCGGTGCGCCGTTCAGCCCGCTCCATCAACGTCTATGAGCGGACGGACGGGCTTTGGGGCCTGCCGCCGGAGCTGATGTGCAGGGTTCAGCGCGGAAAGACGTGGTATTCGGGCAGCGCGGGTGTATACTGTCGCCGTACCAGGGTCAAAATGGAAATCCTGGTTGGAACATTCATCAAGTTTCTTAACGATGGTCTTGTGCTGATCTCGCCGAGCCGCCGGAGCTTGGTCCAATGTTTTGAGCTTTCGTAAGCAAATATGTCGGCAGCCTGAAAGGGAACATGGTCAAACTTATCACCGAAACCCGATGTTCCTAGCCTATAGCGCTCTCTCAGCTTCGGGTTTTTCTTGATACTAAGGGATCGTACAAAAATAAGATCTCACTATTGATCTAAACTCAGACATTTCGTCGTCGCTTCGGCTACCCGGATCAGCACGGTCGAATCAGAGCAGGAACCCAATCAACACTGGCATTATACACGCTATGTGATCCCGCAACAGTCTCCGGGTTATTATGTTATAGTTCGGACTGTAAGAAGCCCTCAGTCGGAACTCTAACATTATGCGCCCCACCACCTTCGACCCACTCTTGTCCAAATTAGCGTTTTGAATTCGTAAGCCGGGGAGGCGGAACCTCTGTTAGGTTGGGATTGGGTTCAGGCCTATGAACCAACCCGCCCGAGGAGGCCCCGCCATGAGTCAAGTATGCAGTATTTTCTCTCAATTGTTAAAGCTGTTCCCGCGTTCGGAGTTTGAACAGGCCGTCCGCCAGCATCGCGGGGAGCGCCACGCCCGCGGCTTCACTTGCTGGGGACAGTTCGTCGCCATGCTGTTCTGCCAGCTCGGCCGCGCCCAGTCGTTGCGTGAGATTTGCGGCGGTCTGGCGGCCAGCGAAGGCAAGCTGCGGCACCTGGGCTTGTCCGCCGCACCGCCGCGCTCGACGCTGGCCTACGCCAACCGGCAACGCCCTTGGCAGATCTACGAAACGGTCTTTCATCAACTGCTGGCGAAGTGCCGCGGCGCGGCGCCGGGCCACAAGTTCCGTTTCAAAAACAAGCTGCTGAGTCTGGACGCCAGCGTCATCGATCTGTGCGCCTCGCTGTTTGATTGGGCCCAGTTCCAGCGCACCAAGGGCGCCGTCAAGCTCCATCTGGTACTCGATCACGACGGCTACCTGCCCAGCTTCTGCGTGGTCACCGACGCCAAGACGCCCGACCTGGCGCCGGCCCGCAAAATGTCGTTCGACCGCGGCACGATCGTGGTCTTCGACCGCGGTTACAACGACTACGACTGGTTCGCCGAGCTGAGCGAGCGGGGCGTTTTCTTTGTCACACGATTGAAACGCGGGGCCAACTACGAGGTTCTCGAACAGCGCCCGTTGCCGCGCCGTCCCGGAGGCGTGCGCCGCGACGAAGTGATCTTCTTTCCCTCGCTGGCCGCCAGCGGCTCCGAGGTGGTGTTCCGCCGCATCGAATACTTCGACGCCAAGCAGCAGCGCACGCTCGTGTTCTTGACGAATCACCTGGGGTTGGCGGCCGCAACGATTGCCGCCATTTATCAAGACCGCTGGCAAGTGGAGCTGTTTTTCAAGGCTCTCAAGCAGAACTTGCGGGTGAAGACCTTCGTGGGCACCTCGGCGAACGCGCTGAAGATCCAGATCTGGACGGCGCTGATCGCGATCTTGCTGCTGCGGTACTTAAAGCTGCGGGCGCGTTGGGGCTGGAGCTTGTCCAATCTGGTCGCTTTGTTGCGGCAGCAGTTGTTTGTGCACCGCGAATTGTTCGCCTGGCTGGACGAACCGTTTCACCCGCCGCCGGGCAGCGAACCCGAGTCGCCACAGCAATTATTACTGGCGGGAATGGAGGCCTAATTGGGACAGCAGCATGATTTCTATCTTGTCCAAACCGGCAACCTGGTTCCCAGATCGGCCTCCTGGCGGGGCTTTCTGGCGTGTTTTCAGCAGCCGAACCCGCTCCGCTCAGCTAATTTGGACAGCAGTGCCTTCGACCCGGCTCTGCTGCGTCAGTACCTGCACCGTCACAAGATCGCCGATCTGCCGGAACTCAAACGCGTGCTCGGCACCGCCACCGATCTCACCGTATTCCGCAAACTCAAGCAACTCGGTTATCTCGCCAGCTACACCCATCGCGGACGCTTCTACACTCTGGTCGAGATCGCCCGCTTTGATGCTCGCGGACTGTGGTCGCACGAAGGGGTCTGGTTCTCGCGCTACGGCACCCTGGTAGCCACGGTGGAAGCCTTCGTCCTGGCCTCCCCCAACGGCTACTACGCTCGGGAGCTGGCTGACCTCCTCCAGACCGCTGTCCAGGAGCCGTTGCGCCTGCTGGTGCAGCAACAGCGCCTGAGCCGAACCGCAAGCGGTGGCCAATTCCTCTACGCCGCCATCGATTCCGCCGTTCGGCGCAACCAAGTCTTGGCGCGCCGCAGTGCCCAAGCGGTTCCACTTGCCGTTCGCGCCGACGCCCTGCAGGTCTCGCCCGACGAACTCCAGGCCGCCATCCTGCTGTTCCATGGACTGCTCGACGAACAGCAGCGCCGCTTGTTCGCCGGCTTGGAATCGATCCGCTTGGGGCACGGCGGCGACACCCTGTTGGGCGACTTCCTGGGCTTGGATGCGCACACCGTCGCCCGCGGCCGCCGACAACTGCTGGATCAGAATGTGGTCACCGGCCGGACACGCCGGCCGGGCGGTGGCCGTCCCTCCACGGAAAAAAAACGCCCGACATAATCGCCATCCTCGACGACCTGCTGGAACACGACACCGCCGGCGATCCGATGACAGGCTTGCGCTGGTCCCGGCGCACGACCAGCCGCATCGCCGACGAACTTCAGCGCCTCGGCATCCGTGTTTCCCCCAACACCGTCGCGCGCCTGCTGGACCAGATGGGCTATTCCCTACGCCTGAATCAAAAGCAAATCTCCACCTGCTCCAGCCCTGATCGCAACCTCCAGTTCGAATACCTCGCCCAGTTGCGCGATCGCTTCCGGCGCCGTCACCTGCCCCTGATCAGTGTCGACACCAAGAAGCGCGAACTGGTCGGCAACTTCAAGAACGCCGGCCGGCGTTGGGAAGGCGAGGCTCGCCGCGTCTTCGATCACGACTTCCGCACCGACTCCATCGGCGTCGCCATCCCCTACGGCATCTATGATGTCACCGAGAATCGCGGTGCCCTCGTGATCGGTGTTTCGCACGACACGCCCGCCTTCGCCGCTCATGCGATTGCCCACTGGTGGCAGCGGCAGGGCGCGCCGCGCTATTCCGGCTCACGCCAGCTTCTCATCTTGGCCGACAGCGGCGGCAGCAACAGCTGTCGCTGCCACGCCTGGAAGACCGAACTGCAGTCCCAACTGGCCAACGCGTTTACCCTTGCCGTTACCGTCGCCCACTACCCGAGCGGCGCTTCGAAATGGAACCCCATCGAGCATCGCCTCTTCTCGGAGATCTCACGAACCTGGGCGGGGGAACCGCTGGACTCCTACCAGAAGATTCTCAATTACGCCCGCACGACCACGACCCAAACAGGGCTCCGCGTCTCCGCTTACCTGGATCGCCGCTACTATCCTCGCGGCCGCAAGCCCACCCCGGAACAAATCGCCTCACTCCGCCTGCAGCGCCATGAAACTCTGCCCCAGTGGAATTACACCATCAAGCCCCAACTGTAAAGTTGTTCTTGCGTGGTCCCTTAGGTTGTCACATCACCCCACTTTGAAAACCTAAGGCTGGCCCATCCGACGAATGGAACCGTGCAATCAAGTAGAATCAGCAGAGTACACCCAACAACGGCAGAAGGAACCGAAAGGACATGTCACTGATCATCGATGATCTGCCCGAAGACGCGGAACAGGCGCTGAAACAGAAAGCGCAAGCTGCCGGCATGCCTGTGGAACGTTATGCCCGCGAGGTCCTGCAGCGCGATTTGGAACAGGAGGCTGCTGACGTGCCAGGTGCAACACGTCCGCTCCAGACCGCTGCGGATATCATTTTGAAGCGTATGCGTAACGTCCCACCAGAAGTAATGGCCCAAATGCCGAAGGACGGCGCAAGCCAGCACGACTTCTATATCCATGGCTGGCCCAAGGGAGAGGCATGACGGCTCTTTTCGCCGACACCTTCTACTGGATTGCTCTGACCGACACCACCGACAGCGCCCATGAGAGCGCTCTGGCGATCACAGCCGAACGGGCGGTTTCATCTGTTGTCACCACCGATGAAGTGCTGGCCGAGTACCTCACGTTTTTCTCGACATCGCCCGAGCAGATGCGCCGCCAAGCGGCTGGCAGCGTCCAAGACCTTCTGGACAATCCCACAATTCGCGTCATGCCACAGAGCCGCGGTTCCTTCCTGTCCGGCCTTGAGCTTTACATCGAACGCCCCGACAAACGGTATAGCCTCACCGATTGCATCTCCATGCAGACGATGCGCCGGGAGGGGCTCACCGAGGTCCTGACCAATGACCGGCATTTCGAGCAGGAAGGGTTTCTCACACTCTTTCGAGACGAAAGCTCTCCCAACTATCGAGGGGATAAATGAAGACGTGAGCCCCCGGAACTTCCAGCGCCTGATCGGCCTGCGGCCCCAGCAACGATTGACGAGAACATTCCCCGCACATTGACACCCACCTCCCCATTCGATAGGCTCGTCGCACGAGGCTATCGAAAGTGCTATGCCAAACACAAGCTCGCCCCGCCGAGACTTCCTGAAAACCCTGGCCAGCGCTACCGCGAGTCTGCCCCTGATACGATGCGGCGCCGGGGAAACCGACTCCACGAATCAATCCGCAAGCAGCGGGACAGAGCAAAAACCCAACGTCGTCCTGATCATGTCCGACGACCTCGGATACGAATGCTTGGGCTGTTACGGAGGAACCTCCTACAAAACTCCCAACCTCGACCGCCTGGCCGCAACCGGGTTGCGTTTCAACCACGCCTACTCACAGCCTCTGTGCACGCCAACTCGCGTGCAGCTCATGACCGGGCAATACAATTTCCGCAACTGGAAGGCGTTCGGCGTCCTCGACCCGAACGAGAAGACGTTCGGCCACATGATGCAGGACGCCGGCTACAAGACCTGCATCTCGGGCAAGTGGCAACTCTACAGCTACAACCCGCCCGACTTCGAGCCAGAGTGGCGCGGCAAGGGCATGCGCGCGGAGGACGCCGGTTTCGATGAGTATTGCCTCTGGCACGCCGAGCATACCGAGGACAAGGGCTCCCGCTATGCCGAGCCGGTCGTCCTTGAGAACGACAACTACCGCGAGGACCTCGGCGGGAAGTACGGCCCCGACGTCTATACCGATTTCATTACCGGCTTCATCGACCGCCATCGCGATCAGCCTTTCTTCGTGTATTACCCGATGGCGCTGACTCACGGGCCTTTCAACCCCACTCCTCACAGCGAAGACTGGGAGGAGGGCGACCGCCTCAAAAGCGATACGAAATACTTCGGCGACATGGTCGAGTATATGGACGTCGTGGTCGGCCGCATCGTCGAAAAGATCGACCAGCTTGGCTTGCGTGAGCGCACGCTGATCCTGTTCTACAGCGATAACGGCTCACCGCGGCAAGTCCAGTCCAATCTCGGAGATCAGGTGATCCAGGGCGGCAAGGGCTTGCCGACCGACGCCGGCACCCGCGTTCCGTTGATCGCCAACTGGAAGGGGACGACACCCGCTGGATTGGTCACCGGCGACTTGATCGATTCGACCGACTTTCTGCCGACGATCGCGGAACTGAGCGGCGCGGCGCTCCTCAAAGACGTCACGATCGACGGACGCAGTTTCTTGCCCCAATTGCGCGGAGAAAAGGGTAATCCGCGGGAGTGGATCTTGGTTCACCACGACCCCCGGCCAGGTGTGAACAAGGAAGCCTACACCAAGCTGGAGCGGTTCGCGCGCAACCAGCGATACAAACTCTACGACGACGGCAGACTTTTTGACGTACCCAACGACGTGCTCGAAGAACACGCAATCTTGCCCGCTCAAGAAAGCGCGGAAGCCAAGCGAGCGCGCGGCCGGCTACAGAAAGTTCTCGATACGCTCGTGTGAACAGCCCGGCCTGCAACTTTGTCTACAATAGGCGGTTGCCCGCAACGCGCCTGCAGCGAACGGCCTTTCTTCAAGCAACATCTCTTCAACCAAAATCGGAGACAGCATGAAACTCAAAGACCAAGTCGCGATCGTCACCGGAGCCGGTACAGGGATGGGCCGAGCCATTGCTGAACGATTCGCCGCCGAGGGGGCCAAGGTTCTGGTGAATTACCGGGCCTCGAAAGACGCGGCCGAGGAAGTCGTCGCCGGGATCAGGGAAAAGGGTGGTGAAGCGGAAGCCTGTCAGGCAAACGTCGCGGTTGATGCCGAAGCTCGCAAGATGGCCGCCGACGCCGAACAGCGCTGGGGAAGGCTTGACGTGCTGGTCAACAACGCCGGCTGGAGCAAGGTCACGCCCCACCACCAACTCGAAGACTTAACCGACGAGATATGGGACCGCACGCTCAACACCAACCTGCGCGGCGCCTTCTATGCCACCCGAGCGGCCGTTCCCCTCTTGCGCAAATCCGGCGGGGGCTCGGTCATCAACAACACGTCGGCCTCTGCTTGGCACGCGGCGGGAAGCTCGATCGTCTATTCGGCTTCGAAAGCCGCCTTGGTCAACATGACCAAATCACTGGCCCGGGTGCTGGCCCCCGAGATTCGCGTCAACGCCATCGCGCCGGGGCTGGTCCGCACGCGTTTTGCCGGCTGGCCTCAGTCGGTATTTGACGAAGGTCCCAAGCACACGCCCCTGCAAAGAATCGCGACAGCGGAAGAAGTGGCCGCCGTGGTGCTGTTTTTGGCCGCCGACGCCACTGCCATCACGGCCGAGACGATTCTGATCGATGGCGGCAAAACCCAGTTAGGCCGCTAACAGAGCCCAGAACGCCAGTGACGGGCCAGCGGGCCGCTTCGAAATTCTCCAGGCAAAACCCAGCCTAGCGGCTGGAAACCGCTTTCGGTTGCTCTTCAGGGGCCGCTTCTTGCTCTAGTTGGGGCTCCCCGCGCTCTTTCAACAAGTCCAGCGCCACGTCGACGATCATGTCTTCCTGTCCCCCGACCATCTTTCGTTTGCCCAGCTCGACCAATATTTCGCGGGTATCGATTCCGTAACGTTTCGATGCCGCTTCGGCATGCCGCAGGAAGCTGGAGTAAACGCCGGCATAGCCGAGCGAAAGAGTCTCGCGATCCACGCGGACGGGGCGATCCTGGAGCGGGCGAATGAGGTCTTCGGCGGCATCCATGAGAGGGAATAGATCACAACCGTGCTGAAGCCCCATGCGGTTGGCGACCGCGATGAAAACTTCCAGCGGCGCGTTACCGGCCCCGGCCCCCATCCCGGCCAGCGAGCCGTCGACGCGCGTCACCCCGTGCTCAATCGCGACCAGAGTGTTGGCTACACCGAGCGAAAGATTATGGTGGGCGTGCATGCCTGTTTGAGTTGCGGGATCGAGGACTTCGTTGAACGCCTTGAAGCGGTCGGCGACATCATGCATCAAAAGCGCCCCGGCGGAGTCCACGACGTAGACGCAGTGCGCTCCGTAGGACTCCATCAGCTTCGCCTGCCGCGCCAGCTCCCCGGGCGGCGTCATGTGCGCCATCATCAGGAAGCCGGCAACGTCCATTCCCAGGCCGCGGGCGTATTCCATGTGTTGCTTGGAGACGTCGGCCTCGGTCGAGTGCGTGGCGATGCGAATCGACCTGGCGCCGGCCTGGTAGGCGTCTTTCACGTCCCCGACGGTGCCGATCCCGGGCAACAAGAGCGCCGTGACGATCGCATTATGCACGTTGCCGGCAACAGCCTCGATCCATTCCAGGTCGGAATGGGCTCCGAAGCCGTAGTTGAAACTCGATCCGGAAAGGCCGTCGCCGTGCGAGATCTCGATCGCGTCGACCCCGGCCGAATCCAGAGCTTTCGAGATCGCCACGACCTGATTGACGCTGTATTGGTGACGGATGGCGTGCATGCCGTCGCGAAGCGTGACGTCTTGAATGTAGAGTTTCTTGTTGGCCATGGTAGTCACGCCACCTTCTTTTTCTCAGCCAGCCGCTCCGCCGTCTTCAGCGCCGCCGAAGTCATGATGTCCAGATTCCCCGCGTAGGCCGGAAGGTAATGCGCGGACCCTTCGATTTCCAGATAGATCGACGACCGAATGCCGCTGAACCCGTTCATGCCCTCCATTGCCAGCGGATTCTCCGGCCCGAAGCGCTCGTACTGCACCTCTTGCTTGAGCCGGTACCCAGGCACGTAGCGCCGGACCTGATCGGCCATTTGATCCACTGAAGCGGAGATGGCTGTTGTGTCCGCGTCCTCGCTGAGGCAGAAAATCGTGTTGCGCATCATCAGTGGTGGATCAGCCGGGTTCAGGACGATGATGGCTTTGCCGCGTCCCGCGCCGCCCACGGTTTCGATTGCCCGGGCGGTCGTTTGCGTGAACTCGTCGATGTTGGCGCGGGTGCCGGGCCCCGCGGATTTGCTGGCGATCGAGGCAACGATCTCTGCGTAGTGGACATTCGCGACACGGTTCACCGCCGCCACCATCGGGATGGTCGCCTGACCGCCGCAACTGACCATGCTGATGTTCGGCGCGCCGAAGTGCTCTTCCATATTCACCACCGGCACCACGTAGGGACCGGCCGCCGCCGGCGTCAGGTCAACGATCTGCTTGCCGTGCCGCCGCAGGACTTCGTCATGGCGCGCGTGCGCTTTCGCCGACGTTGCATCGAAGACGATCTCGATCTCGTTGAAATGCCGCATCTTCACAAGGCCGTCGAGACCCTCGTGAGTTACCGGGACTCCCATGCGCGCGGCGCGCGCCAGTCCGTCGGAGTCAGGATCGATACCGACTAATGCGGCGGCCTCGAGGCTTTCGGAAGTTTGCAGGACCTTGATCATCAGGTCCGTCCCAATGTTGCCGGAGCCGATAATGGCGACCTTGGTTGGCATAATTGTCTAGTTTAATCCTTTGACGAATGGGTCACCAGAGCCAAGGGAAGTCCGGAACCTTGACTTGTTTGTTGAGTTCCGGGGGAGCACGCCCATTTTAAGCCACGACAGCGCGCCAGAAGAAGCGCCCCACAGGCCTCAGCCACTTCGGCCGCCAACAACTAGCCGCGGGTCCAGCGGCTCAGCAGTCCGCCAACCGCATCGCTGATCCGCTCGGCCGTCAGCGTCTCCGGCAGGGGGAAGGCAAGGACCGGGCGATTGGTTTCCGGGTCGGTGCGGACCAGATTCGCGACCGCGTGCTTGAGCGGCTCAATCCCGGCACTTGGCTGCGCGCCGTCGCCCGCGCCGTGGCCACCGCTGGCCTGCCCGGTCTTTGCCGGCTGTTGCGACAAAGACTCGAGAAACCGCACGCCCGCTTCCAGCAGATTACCCGCTGCGGCGGCCAGCTCGGCTTCCGGTGCGGGCCGCGGGCTGCCAGAAGGCTGGCTCGGTGGTTCAGGCTCCTGGGCTTTCGGCACCGGAGCAGCGGGCTGCATTTCAGGCTCGGGCCGCCCGGAGCCCTCCGCGAACGTCTCCTTGATGACCTGCATCATCGACTTGCGGCCCAACTTTTCGAAGCTGACTTCGTCGGCCGTCTGGTCAAACAATCCTGAAAACAGCGCTTTTTTCAACTGCAGCGTCTTCCACACCCGTTCCTCGATGCTGCCCTCGGTCAGCAGGTGAATCACCTGAACCGGCCTCGTTTGCCCCAAGCGGTGAACCCTGCCGATGCGCTGCTCCAGACGGGCCGGGTTCCACGGTGGCTCGAAATTGATCACAGCCGAAGCGGTCTGAAGGTTCAGTCCCACCCCGCCGGCGTCGGTCGAAAGAAACACCTTGCAATCGGGGTCTTTGCGAAACCGCTCGAGCAGCCGGCCGCGCTTGCCGCTCGGCACTCCCCCGTGCAGCCTTTCGAAATCGATATTCAATTTCTTCAGCTCTTCGCCGGCCAGATGCGTCATGCGCTCGTATTCGCTGAACACGACAACCTTGCGTCCTTCCTCGATCGCCAGCTCGCGGATGATCTCCCGGAACTCTTTCAGCTTCGGAGAGTGATGCGTCTCTTTGTCGAACAGGAAGGTCGAGTTGCACAGCATCCGCATGTTCTGAATGCAGCAAAGGATGCGCCGCCGGTCCACTTCCGACAGCCAGCGCTGCCGGTTCCATTTGTGCATCAGCCTGCCCAAGATTTCGCTTTGCTCCCAATAGGGATCGGCCTGCTCTTTCGTCAGAGGCACGCGAAAGATCTGGTCGGTGCGCTCGGGAAGCTGCGTCAACACCTCTTTGCGCGTACGCCGCAAGAAAATCGGTTCGAGCTGTTTGTGAATGCGCTTGAGTCCGCGGTAGCCGATGAGCTGGCCGGTGTCGCTTTTGATGACGTGCTCCTGGAGGAACTGGAAGGCCGGTCCAAGCCGGCGTCCGTCGACAAACTCGACCACGGAGTAAAGCTCTTCTAGCTTGTTCTCAAGCGGCGTGCCGGTCAGCACGAAAGCGTACCGGCTCTTCAACTGTTTAATGCCTCTGGCCGTCTTTGTCTCCCAATTGCGAATGCGCTGCGCCTCGTCGAGAATAATCAGGTCCGGCTGCAGCTTGTGGATCTCTTCGAGGTCCCTCATGACGAGTTCATAGCTGGTCAAATTGAAAAAACAGGGCGAGGCATAAAGGCGCCGGCGTTGCGGCACATTACCCTCGATGACCTGGGCGGAGCGGCCGCAGAATTTCTCAATCTCGGTTTTCCACTGGTATTTGACCGAGGCCGGCGCGACGACCAGCACCCGGTCGATGCCCTGGCGCCGCTGCAGCAACTCCGTCGCCGCGATCGCCTGAATCGTCTTCCCGAGGCCCATGTCGTCAGCCAGCACAACGCGGCCGCGGCAGGCGGCGAACAGCGCCCCCTGCATTTGATACGGATACAAAGGAACCTTCAGCAGCCCGTCGAGCGCCAGTGTTCCCGCTTTCAGCTTGCGAAGCTCCCGGCGCTCCAGAGCCAGCCCGCCGGACAGCTCGTTTTGGCGGCCGATGAACTCCAGCACGTCGCTGTAGACAACCGTGGTGTCGTCAGCGCGGCGCAATTTGTCGAGTATCCCGGTGAACTTCGGGTAGTGCTTTTCGAGCATGGCTCCCGAAGAATCAAAGTATTTCCCGGCGAGCGCTTGAAGCTGGGGGCTCGGCTCGTCTGGAAGTTGGAGCTTCACGCTCAGCGCCGCGCCATACTGCAGCGCCAGCGAAGCGCGCTGCCGTTTGTACCGTTGTTTGGCCAAAGCGGAACGGTGGCGCTTTTGCAGCCGCAACAGCAGCGCCTCGATGTGCTTGCACGTACCCAGCGTGTTCACCGCAAAGTCGGGACAGGAACAATAGTTTTCGAACACCCCGGGACCCCGCATCGCCACGCGGTACTTCTTGCCGCTTGCCGACCGCACTTCGTAATCGCCGTAGGCTCCTTTGCGGGGCCTCGAAATGACCTTTCGAATAGCATCCGGAGCGCGTTCCCGGCGCACCTGAATCTGTTCTTCAACCAGCATGGGAGGGTCCTCCTAATGGTTAGAGCAACGGTCAGAATAGCAGGAAGTTCCAGCGCCGGACCGGCGGGCGGAAACCAGCCCTCATCGACGGGTGCGATTCTTGGAATGGTGTCGCGGGATGTTCAAAGAAGAGGATGTTTCCGGCAGCTCACCTGGCTCAGCGGGCGTCGTCGTAGCTCCTTACAGGCCAAAGAGAGTAAAATAAAGCATCGACCCAGAGAAGTAGTCCACCGCCCTATCGCCAACCGTGCCACGCAAGTGGCGTTCCCCGAAGTTTTCCAGTGCAAGGAGGACACTGCTTGCTTTGGGCGCGGTCCGTACGATAAGAGGGTAAGATAGGGTTTTGACCTTGAGGAGCGTATATGAGTACTAGGAATTTAGATTTTGCACTGGCGATTGGCGGAGCAGCCGGACAGGGAATCGCCACGCCAGGCAACATCCTCGCCCGGATGTTTGTCCGGCGCGGTCTTCACCTGTACGCCTACAACGCCTATCAATCCATCATTCGCGGCGGACACATTTTCCTCACGATTCGCGTCAGCGATCAGGAACTCGGCGACCACGGCGACAAGCTGGACTTGCTGCTGGCTCTCAACCAGGACACGATGACCCGTCACCTGGGCCTGTTGGGGCCCGGTGCGCGGGCGGTCTACAACAGCGACACGATCACGCCGGGAGAATCGGCCGAAGGCGTCCAGTTGTGCGGCTTGCCGGTCAAGGAGCTGACCAATAACGACCGTAACAAAATGGTGCAGAACACGGTGGCCTTGGGTGCGTTTATGCATTTGGGCGAACTGGATTTCAAGATCCTCGAAGACGCTCTCACGCTGCAGTTCAAGCGCAAAGGTCAGGAGGTCGTCGACCAGAACGTTAGCGTGGCGCGGGCCGGCTTTGACTACGCCGCCGCCAACTTCGCGGCGTTTCCGGACGCGATTCCGGCCGGCGAGAAGCCTCTGGCCGTCTGGACGGGCAATGAGGCGCTGGCGATGGGCGGCGCGGCGGCGGGTTGCAAGTTCTACTGCGCCTACCCGATGAGTCCGGCAACGGGCGTTCTGCATTGGATGGCCAAGAATGCCCGCGAGTTGGGCATCATGGTTCGCCAGGTAGAGGACGAAATCGGCGTCGCCAACATGGCGATCGGGGCCGCTCATGCCGGCTGCCGCACCATGTGCGCCACCTCGGGCGGCGGATTTGCTCTCATGACCGAGGCGATCGGCGCGTCCGCCATGATGGAGATTCCGGTGGTCTTCATTAACGTGCAGCGGGCCGGCCCTTCGACCGGAGTTCCCACCAAGACCGAGCAGGGTGACTTGTGGCAGATGCTGGGCGCCAGCCAAGGCGACTTCCCGCGCCTCATTGTGGCGCCTTACGACGCCCTCGATGCATTCAATACGATGGCCGACGTCTTCAACCTGACCGATAAGCTTCAGTGCCCGGCCTTGGTTCTCTCCGATCTTCTCATCTCGGAAGGAACCTTCAGCGTCGACCCGGACAAGATCAATATGCAGCCCAAGATCGACCGCGGGAAATTGATCCGCGAAGGATCATCGAACGGCAACGAGTACAAGCGATATCTGAGCACCGAAGACGGTGTGGCGCCCCGCGCAATACCAGGCCTCGAAGGATACATACACGTGGTCTCCACGGACGAGCACGACGAGGACGGCATTCTGATCAGTGATGAGTTCACCAATCCTCACAAGCGCCGAGAGAGCGTCGAGAGGCGGGCCCGCAAGATGGCCGGCCTCGAAAAAGAGGTCGCCGCTCCCGAACTCCAGGGGCCCGCGGACGCCGAGGTGACGCTGATTGGCTTTGGATCAACCGATGGCGTGATCCGCGAAGCCTGTGAGCAGCTGCGGGATCAGGGCGTCAGCGCCAACCACTTGCAGGTCAAATGGATTGTTCCCTTTCACGCCGATGTGATTAGCAGTGTGATCAACAACGCCAAGCGCAGCATCATCGTGGAAAACAACTACTCGGGTCAGTTCTACCGCTATTTGCGCAGCGAGACCGGGCTCGATGTCGGCGGGCACATCCGCAAATACGATGGGGAGCCCTTCATGCCGCACCACATCGTCGGCGCCGTGCAAGAGCAGCTCGCGGGCAAGACAACGCAGTCGGTGCCCTATCAGGAAATCATGGTTTAACAAGGAGATATTCATGGCCGCAGGAACTACTATCACCGAAGATACAGAACTAGCTCAGCTTACAGCGAAAGACTTTAAGGGCAAAGTTGACCCGGACTGGTGTCCAGGTTGCGGGGACTTTGGTGTTCTCGCCAGCCTTCAAAAAGTGACGGCCCAAATGGGGATTCAGCCCCATAACCTGTGCGTCGTAAGCGGCATCGGCTGCTCGTCGAACTTTCCCGGCTATTTCAACGCCTACGGCATGCATACCCTCCACGGCCGCCTTTTGGCGGTTGCTACCGGCGTCAAGATGGCCAATCACAGCCTGACCGTGATCGGCACGGGAGGCGACGGGGACGGCTATGGCATCGGCGGCAACCACTTGACCCACACGTCGCGCCGCAACGTCGACCTGACCTACCTGGTGATGAACAACCAGATCTACGGACTCACCACCGGCCAGGTTTCTCCCACCAGTTGCGAAGGCATGAAGACGAAGAGCACGCCCTTCGGAAGCGTCGAAACGCCGCTCAACCCGATCACCTCGTCGATCATGAACGGGGCCACGTTTGTAGCCCGCGCCTATAGCGGCGACCCGAAGCACATGCAGATGGTCCTGACGAAGGCGATCGAGCACAAAGGCTTCTCCATCGTCGACATCTTCAGCCCCTGCGTGACCTTCAATCACGACAACGACTATGCTTTCTTCCGCCCGCGTGTCAAGAGGCTCGAGGACGAAGGCCATGACTCGGGCGACTGGAAAGCTGCCTGTGAAAAAGCTCTGGAATGGGGCGACACGATCTACACGGGAGTCTTTTATCAGGTCAGGCGGCCCTCACTCGACGAGCTGGAGCCGGTGCTCGAAGACGGCACGCCGATGTCCGCTCGTTCCGAAGCAGTGACACAGGAACAGTCTGCCCGCATCCTCCAGCGGATGATGTAAGGTTCAGAATTACCGCGGCCGTAAAGGCGAGCCCGTCAATTTTTCATGACTAAATACAAAGGCGCGTTGGGCTGGCCTGCTCAACGCGCCTTCTGTTTGCCCGTCCGCCGGTTTTAGAATCTCCCGCCCCGGCGGCTCCGTACCGGCCTTGCCCCCGTCTCGTCAGCTTTATCAGAGGGCGGCCGGCGAGGCTCCATGGCGAGGGTTTGCTTCGACCGGCGCCGCATGATCTCGAGAGGGATCTCCTTGTCGGCGGGCGCCGAACGTATGGCGCCGCGCACGCCGCCGGATGAGTCGACAGCCTTACCGTCGACCGAAACGATGACATCCCCCGCCTTGAGCCCGGCTCGTTCTCCCGGAGTGTTCGCCTCCACGGCTCGCACAAGTACGCCCTCGTCAACACCAAAATATTTCGCCAACTGCCCGTCAATGGGTTCCAGCTCCGCGCCTAGATAGCGGCTATGTACGGTGATACGCGGGCGCGGGATGTCGATGTCGAGCCTTGGGAACGTAAAGTTGAAACCTGGCAGGCGCACTTCGCAGTCCGATTCGCCTCCTTCACACACGACAAGCCCGGAACGCGCTTTTTTTCGGGTGCCGATCGTGACAGTAACATCGATTTGCGATCCCGCCCGGAGCACAAGGAGTTTCACTTCTCTCCCGGCCGGCGTCTCTCGAACCAGGCGTACGAAGTGCTCTACGCCAATCACTTTCTCTTCCGCATAGCGCAGCAGGATGTCGCCTCTTTCGAGTCCGCCCTGATCCGCCGGGCTATCCTCTTGTACGCTGCTGATCTCGACCCCATAGACCTCTTGCATCCCAAGCTCCGCTGCTTGCTTGTCGTTCACCTCCACGATCCCGACACCGAGGTAGGGTCCTCCCGCAAGCGGGGCCGCCATGAGGAATCCTCGCGAGATTGCCGGAGGTCTGGGGGGAGGGGGCTGCGCCGAGGCGTGGAAAACAGGCATCAAGACGATGATTGCTAGAAGATTGAATTGCCTCATGGAAACCTCCAGTACTAGCGCCCGGCTGCGAACACGCCTCCGGGCTGGCCGCGATCTAGGGTAGCTGCTCCTTACGGCGAATGTGTATGCGGCCGCTCATGTTGCGGATCCGCAATACCGGGCCTCCGCCGTTCAACTCGCCCCGCGCCGTCAAACTGGCCGGCCCGAATCCCTGGTCCTCCCTTTGCACCCGGATGACCGGAAAGTCGCTGCGGATGCGATTGGCGTTGCCGGCCAAATCAACGACTGCCTCAATCGTTACAGCCAGGGTCGCTGGGAGCCAAACGATGATCGAGCCGGCGTTCGTCTCAAGGAACGATGCTTTGAGAGGGCGATCGAGAAAAATGGCATCGATGCTGCCCGAAGCACTCGCCGCCCACACCGCTCCCGCCACGTTCTCAAGCCGGATACGGCCACCCGCCGCCTCCGCGTGAACCCCGGAGGGAGCCGAGGCCACATGGATCGACCCGCCCGCCGTCTCGGCATTGATAAGACCGCCGACGGTTCCCAGATAAATGGACCCGCCCGCCGTGGCCGCGAAGACGCTGCCGCCTACTTGCTCGGCGCGGATGCTGCCTCCGGCCGTTTCCGCCTGAAGCTTGCCTTCCACATGCCCGGCGGTGATGCCGCCTCCGCTCGTGGTCAGAATCGCGTCGGCCCCGGCGCGCTCCAACCGGATCGAACCGCCCGCCGTTTCCGCTCGAACCCCGCCTCCAATCGAGCCGAGCGTAATGCCTCCGCCGGCAGTCGTCGCCCGAACACCCCGGCCGATTTGGTCCATTCGGATCGACCCTCCCGCCGTATCCGCGTTGACTCGGCCGACCAGGCCGTTCACCTCCAGCGACCCTCCTTCCGTGCTCAAGATGGTGTCGCTGGTCGAGCGCGGAGCCTGCACATCCAGCTCCGCCGAAAAGTTGCATTGAGAGCAATTCGGCCGCGTGATCGACAGCACAGCCGTGGTTCCTTGACGAGACGCTGTCAGCCGCGCGGACTCGAGTAGCCTTCTGGCTTCCTCCGCATTGCGGGCTTTCAGCTTTTTCGTGGCCTTATATCGAACCTGCCGGGAATCCGCGCCGGCAACCACAATGCTTCCCACCGACCGGATTCGCAGCCGGCCGCCCCCGGGCAGCGAACCTTCTTCGACCTGAACCCAGTAGCGCCCCTCGCGCCGGACCGGGCTAACCGTTTGCCCCGGTAAAACGCAAGCAATCGCCAGCAAGCCGCCGATATAGAGGTGGAGGCGTGTTTTCGTAAAGTGCTGACGCTCTTGAATTTTGACGCGGACGAGCCGCGACCAAAAGGGGGAGGGTGGGCGCTGCCGGATGAGGCGCATGGTAGCGGGGGACCCGTCACTTGCGTTCTGGGCTCTGAATCTGGTTCCCGAATTTTCCGGCCCGCTGGACATGAATTTCATGGTTAGAACCTGTCGACCGATGCGTTGAGGTCGTGTAAGATGCGGCGCGACTGCAACCGAATATAGTTGTTTTGGTCTCGCTCGACCAGCCCTTGCAGCAGCCCGACAAGGTCGCGGTCCGGGTTCTCGGTAAGCAGGTCAATCGCCTGCACCCGCATTCCCGGGTTGTCGTCGTTCAGCAGCACCTCGACGAAGGCCTGGCGCATTTCAGGGTCGCCTTTGTGCGGCTTCAGCGCCTCAAAAGCACGAAGACGCACTCCCGGGTTTCGATCGCCAATCATCGCTTCCCGGAGCGCGCGGCGCACCTCGCGGTCCGCGGCCCCGGCGCTGAGGATGTCGAGCGTGTCCAAACGAATGCCGGAGTTCGGATATTCGCGAACAGTCGAGATCAGCATCCCGCGAATATGCGGATCGCCCGGCGCTCCTCGAATGGTTCGCCGCGTCACTTCTTCCACCACGATCTCCACTTCGTCTTGACCGGGACCGAGCTGGACCGATTGGATGTCGCCGAACACCCCGAGCGGCGCCAGCGATGATTGCTGAATGCCGCTAGCAAGGGGTAGAGAACCCCCTGTTGGCGCCGATTCGGCGAACCGCCCGGCATAGAAGCCCACCGCCAGCAGAGCCATGGCCGCGGTCGGTTGCCACGCTAGGTGCATCGACGGAAAAGTTTGCTGCAGCCGGCGCCACCAGGCCAGAGGAATAACGCCCGCGATATAGGAAGGCTGTTCCGACTGCAAATGATAGACGCCGCGCATGAGGTCGTGACGGCATTCCGCCAGCAAAGCCGCCGAAGGGACTTCCCTTTCATTCAGCGACCGCAGGAATTGACGCTCATCGTCAAGCGCCGCCGAGCAGCTCTCGCAAGAGTCGGCGTGCTCTTCAAGGGCATCCCGCTTGCTCTCGTCTAGCTCGTCGTAAAGGTACAGCAGTATGCGATCCTTCACCCTTTCACAGCTCATGCCTGGGCTCCTTCCAATGCTGCCCGCAATTTGCGCGTGGCGCGGAACAAGCAATTCTTTGCCGCTTCCTCGCTCATCGAAAGCGTCTCGCCGATCGCACGCAGCCGCAGTCCCTCGTGGTGTTTCAATTCAAAGACCATCCGCTCCTTCGGCGAAAGCTGTTCGAGGGCCCGTTGAATGCTGCGGCCCGCTTCACGCCCGGCAAGCACGCGGTCCGGGTTGCTGTGGGGCCGCTCGTCCTCGGCGTTCGCGAGGATGCCGCCTCCGGGCGCCTCTTCGTCCGCTCCGACGGTCCGCTCCTTGCGGACACTCCTTCGCCGCAGTTGATCAAGGCAGACGTTCGTGCCGATGCGATACAGCCAAGTCCGAAAACTGCACTGAAAACGAAACTTGCCGAGACTGCGGTAGGCCCGCAAGAACACCTCTTGGTAAGCATCGCGAGCATCCTCGGGCGAACGCAGGATATTGAGAGCCACCCGCAGCACGGTGCGGTCGTGCAGCCGAACGAGCTGCTCAAAGGCGTCAGCATCGCCCTGTTGGGCCGCCTGCACGAGTGCCGTCTCACTGATGTGAGCCGCACGGGGCTGGCCCGCCATGCTAACCGTCTCCACCTGCGCCGCCTGCAAATAGGTTAGACGCACCGAAGACAAAGTCGTTAGTAGGTTTCTTAAATGTTCGGGCGCCGGAAAGGCGTGACCCGTTGTCGCCGCCACTTGATTGACCGCCTGATAGCGGCCTGTGGGGGTTCTACATATTCAAGGCTGGCTAGCTGCCGGCCGCCTCAACCCGGTGGCGCGCCGAGGGCGTCCCGAACTACTGAAACAAAGCGTCCCACGCCTTGCGCAGATCGTTTCGCTTCGACCGAATCGGGAAGCCGGAGCTTAGCAGGGGGGATGGCTTGTTTGCCCATTCCGCACCGCTTCCAAACAAGAAAAAGGCGTCCCAGGTGATTTGGCCGCCAAAGTCTTCCACTTCAAAATTCTCCGCGAACCAGCGCCCGACAACCTTCTGCTCATCCCACAAGTGCGTCACCCGAGAGTCGCTCAGAAGCTCCGGTTTGAACGCCTGCCGCTTATCGCCCTTCACCATGGAGAACCACACCGCGTAAACCTTGAGCGGAACGTCTTTCCGCGTTTCGAGGAACTCTTCTTGCACCACCCGGGCGCCTTCGACGCAGGTTGGTCAGGTGGGAGAGAGCAGAAGAATCAGCCGCGGCACACCAGCATCTTCGGCGAAGCGCGATTGCAACTCCGCGACACTGTGTATATCCGTGATGGGCACGGAGGATGCATGCGGGCCCGCCGTGCAGGACGCCAAAATGAGACCCGCGGCCAGCGCCCACCCAAAGATGAAGCGGCGCTTTCTGCTCATGCTTTCTTACTCTCCGCCAGCGCTTCTCGAATCTTTTCGATTGACGGCCATCCGGCGCTTTTGCCGTTGTCGGCGTAAACGCGGCAGGCGTACCCGTAGCCCTTCTCTTCGGCCGCGGCGCCCTCCACGTCTACCCCGTCGATGCGGATGGTAGGCGAGCCGACAAACCGTTTTGCCTGCGCGTCGGCCTCCGATTCGACGCGAATCAGCGCAACGTTTTGGGGCAGCCCTTCGAGCCGCAGCGCTTCTTGCACATTCTCCAGGGCCCTCGTGTAGGAGGGGCAGTCACCGAAATAGTACAGCTCCAATTTCACGACTGAGGTTCCTTGACCTCCGCCTTGAAACCGAGCTGGCCGATGGCGGCGATCAGCTTCGTTGCCGAAGTTTGAGAATGATCAAAGTGGATACGCGCCGTCGCGTTCTCGTAGTCGACTTCAGCGAGCTGAACCCCCTTCTGACGCTCCAGCGTCGCTCTGACTCCGGACGCGCAGGCGGCGCAAGTCATGCCGTCGATCGAAAAGAGCGCGACGGCTTTCCCGTCGCTGGTACCGCCGGCCAGCGCCGCGGCTTCATTCGCCACTATCGACTCACCCCACAGGACGGCGGAATAGTGCGGAAAGGCCGCCAGCGCCGCGACGGCGGCCGTGGCCAGCCAAAGCAGCATCTTCCGCTTGCGCGTCTTCTCCGGGCTGACCGCGCACGCTCCGTCCGCACACTCGGCTTCCGGTCGGCGGCGATAGGTCAGATAGAACGCTCCGGCGAGCAGCAATCCACTCCCGCCGAGCAGCCACGGCCGCAGCTCTTCAGATAGCGCCCAGCCGAATGTCCCCAGCCCAAAGCCGACCGCCAGCATCGGACCGACACAACACACTGACGCCACACCTGCGGTCACAATCGAAGCAAACGTGAGTGATTTCTCCTTCATGGTCTTTGACCTCTCCCCTCCCATCCAAATTCCAGACGCGCGCTATTCCGGCAATGGCACGCCCACGCCGGCCGCCCGAAGCGTCGCCTCGTCAATCCCCGGGGTAGCGCAGCAGTCCGCAAGCTTCCCGTTGACGACGATCGCGGGCACCCTCCGCACTCCATATTCCTTCGCCCTTGAAGCCACCGCATCGTCATGCATGTCCAGAACCTCGATGTCGCAAGACGGACATGCGATGGACTCGACCAGGGCGACGGCTTGCTCACACGCCGGACACGCGACGCTAAAGATTTCTACTTTGCGTTTGGTGTTCATACCTTTCATCTCCTTTTCCGCGCTTGCTTTGAACCAAGTGACTCGAGAATCGGACATTCGCTGACCGGCCCTTCACCCGAACACTCGTCGGCCAGCTTGGAGAGAACCCGGCGCATGGCCTGCAACGAGCGAATCTTGCCGTTCAGGTCCTCGATCTTGGCGAGGGCCTGATCGCGAACGTCAGCGCAACGCGCCTCCGTGCTTACGCGCAAATCGAGCAATTCCTTGATCTCAGCCAGGGTGAAACCGAGTTCCTGGGCGCGCTTCACGAAGCGTACGCGAGGCACCGTGTCTTGTGAGTAAATACGATAGTTCGAGCCGTTACGCTCGGGTGGCGGGATCACGGCTTGGCGCTCGTAGTAGCGCAGCGTGTCGATATTCACGCCAGCGCGCTCGGCGACTTTTCCGATGGTCAAAGCAGCCATTTCACCTTCATCATAAACCCTGGACTTAGGTCCTGGGTCAAGCGATTTCCGCCACATTTCTGGCTGCCCCAGTTTTGGTGCTATCGAGACCGGTCAAAGTCGCGACAATGATATCAGTAGGTGACATCGATGATTCGAACCACCATCCATCTGGACTCCGATGAGAAAGCCTGGTTGGAGCGCACGGCGAAGTCGACTGGCGTACCTATGACCGAGCTTGTGAGAGAAGCGATTCGGAGAATGCGCCGCCAGGAGGAGATGTCATTCGAGCGCTTGCTCCAGCAGACAAGCGGCCTGTTGAGCGGAGAGAACGGGCTTTCCTTTCAACGCCGCCTGCGCGAGGAATGGCGTTGACTGTCCTGCTGGACTCGGTGCTGCTGATCGATCACTTCATGATTGATCACTTCAAGGGGGGTTCGCGAAGCTGCGGCGTACCGGAGAGAAATACCGGTTAGCCTGCCCCCAACTTGTCATTGACGTTCCCAGAGGCCTCACAATGAAGTTCGACGCGGACCCGCAATCCAGGGATGCTAAACTAGGGGTTTCCCCGAAACGTTCCCGGAACACCTTTCAGTGCAAAGCTACCCTCGGGTATTCAAACGCGCTAGCAAATCAAGGCTTTCTTGCGGCGCGCCACGAGGGCGGGATACCCGCTCCTCAACGAGCGCTGCCCGGCCGAATTTCCTGCCTGCTTCTCGCGCAAACCACCCGGAGCGGCCTCGATGAAGTTCGGCGTCGTCGTCTTTCCCGGTTCCAATTGCGACCACGACGCTTACTACGCCCTGGGCCATAATCTCGATCAGCCGGTCTCTTTCGTGTGGCATGAATCGGAAGACCTCTCGGGACTGGATGCCGTTGTGTTGCCGGGCGGCTTCTCCTATGGCGACTACTTGCGCGCCGGGGCCATCGCTCGTTTCTCCCCGGTCATGAAGGCGGTCAAGCGTTTCGCCGACGGTGGAGGGCTTGTTATTGGGATGTGTAACGGCTTTCAAGTCCTGGTGGAAAGCGGGCTCCTGCCGGGGGCCCTGATGCGCAACGAGAATCTGCGCTTCGTATGCCGCACGATCCATCTGCTCCCGGCGACGCTCGATTCCCCGTTTACGAACTCCTGCAAGGCGGACCAGGCGCTGGCGATCCCGATCGCTCACGGCGAGGGGCGCTATTTTGCCGGCGAGCAAACCCTCGACCGGCTCGAAGCACAGAACCGCATTGCCTTCCACTACACGGACGCTGACGGAAACCGCACCCCCGGGGCCAATCCCAACGGATCACTGCGAAACATCGCCGGCGTCCTAAACGAAGGCCGTAACGTTCTCGGCATGATGCCGCACCCCGAGCGCGCCTCCGATCCCGCCATGGGGTCCAGCGATGGCCTGTTTGTCTTCCAATCGATGTTGTCCGCTCTGGTGACGGCCCGCTAGTCATGGCCGCGCTGACAACCGACCTCATCGCTCAGCACGGCCTCACCACGGACGAATACGACCGCATCGTCGGCAGCCTGGGGCGAGAGCCCAATCTGACCGAGCTTGGAATCATCAGCGTCATGTGGAGCGAACATTGCTCCTACAAAAGCTCGCGAATTCATCTGAAGAAGCTGCCGACGACCGGAGACCGGGTGCTGGTGGGCCCTGGCGAGAACGCCGGGATCATCGACATCGGCGGCGGGTATGCAGCGGCGTTCAAGATCGAATCGCACAACCACCCGAGTTTCATCGAGCCCTTCCAGGGTGCGGCAACTGGCGTCGGCGGCATTCTGCGCGACATCTTCACCATGGGCGCGCGGCCGATCGCCGTGATGGACTCGCTTCGCTTCGGCATGCCGGAAGACCCGGAAACCGGCGGCCGGAACCGGCACATCGTCGGCGGCGTTGTGGGCGGCATCGGGCACTATGGCAACTGCTTTGGCGTACCGACCATCGGCGGGGAATGTGTTTTCGAACCGTGCTACGACGGGAATCCGCTGGTCAATGCTTTCGCGCTGGGCATATTTCGCAAGGACGCCATCTTCTTCGGGAAGGCCTCCGGCGCGGGCAACCCGGTGATCTACGTTGGAGCGAAAACCGGCCGCGATGGCATCCACGGCGCTTCGATGGCGTCCAGCGAGTTCGACGAAGAATCAGAAGCCAAGCGGCCCAACGTTCAAGTCGGCGACCCTTTCCTGGAAAAACTGCTGCTTGAAGCTTGTCTCGAAGCGATGGAAACCGGAGCGATCCTCGGGATTCAGGACATGGGCGCCGCCGGGCTGACCTGCTCGACATGCGAGATGGGCGGCCGCGGCGGCAGCGGCATCGAAATCGATTTGAAATTCGTGCCGCAGCGCGAAACGGGCATGACGCCTTACGAGATCATGCTCTCGGAATCCCAAGAGCGCATGCTGCTCGTCGCCCAACGCGGACGTGAAAACGAGGTCTACGAGCTATTCGCCAAATGGGGACTCGATGCCGCCGAAATCGGCGTTGTGACCGAAGACGGCTTGTTACGGGTCAAGAATTACGGCGAAGTCGTTGCTGAAATCCCCAACCCGCTGCTGACCGACGACGCCCCAATCTACGACCGCCCGGCCACGAAACCGATGAGGTCGGCCCCTCTGGACGGGCCGGTGCTGACGGCTCCCGGAGCCGGGGAGTTGAACGATGCGCTACTGCGGCTGCTCGCCTCGCCCGACATCTGCTCCAAGCGCTGGATTTACGAGCAATACGACTACATGGTCCGCACGAACACGACCGCCGGACCCGGCGCCGACGCCGCTGTCGTGCGCGTCAAGGAAGCCAGCGTCTCGCTGGCCATCTCGCTCGACGGCAACGGGCGCTATTGTTCGCTCGATCCGCGCGAAGGCGCCAAGCTGGCGGTCGCCGAGTGCTGCCGCAACCTGGCGGTCGTGGGAGCCGACCCGGTCGCCGCAACGAATTGCCTGAACTTCGGCAATCCCGAAAAGCCGGAGATCATGGCTCAGCTTATCGAGGCCATCGAGGGAATCGGCGAGGCCTGCCGGCATTTTGGAACACCGATCACCGGGGGCAACGTCAGCCTCTACAACGAAACCCTCGGCGAGGGAATCTACCCTACGCCTGTCCTCGGTATTGTTGGCTTGCTCCCTGATATGGATGTCCCGTTGGGGATTCACTTTCGGCAGCCTGGACGCAAACTGGTCTTGCTCGGGGGGCTCTTGCCGGGTTCCGGCGATCAACTCGGCCGCCGTTTCGGCAGCTCCCAGTTCGCCAAGGTGGTGCTCGGCCGGACTTGGGGTCTGCCACCGGCTTTGGACATGGACTATGAGAAACGAGTCCACGATGCAATGCGCGAGATCGCGCGCGCGGGGCTGGCGGAGTCGGCCCACGACCTAAGCGATGGAGGACTTGCTGTTGCGGTGGCTGAGTCGTCCTTCGGCGCATCCGGCATTGGCGCGCGCCTGCGGATCGAGTCCGAGTTGCCGGCGCATTACGTGCTGTTTCACGAAGCGCCCTCGCGAATCCTGCTTTCGCTTTCGAGTGACGCGGAGGCGAAAGTCCTGGAAATCGCCGGCCGGTTCAGCGTGGCGGCGCCTGTCATCGGTGTGACCGTTACCGGCCAAATCGCGGTTTCGGTGAACGGCGAAGAGTCGGTCCGCCAGGAGATTGATGCGCTGAAGGCGCCCTGGGACGGTGCGCTCGAGAAATTGCTAGAGTCAAGATAGAGAACGCAGTCAAGATAGCAGCAAACTAATACGAGACCGGCGGCATGAGACCGGGAGGGACATCCCGGCACGCAGTGCATAACTGCTTCGGACGGATGGAGCTGACAAAGTTTACGCCACAACGAACGATCAGTAAAGAAGCGAAGCTTTAGAAAGCGAAAGCTGACTCACGTCTTGGAGCAGGAATGAATCGTCACGGGCACGATCACGGCAATCCCCTTTCCCGGAATACGCGCACTACATCGCCCACCGCCGCTCAACATCTCAATTCGCCAACGGCTCAACCGCTCAACGGCTCAACGGCTCAACGAAACGACGGAGCAACGTCCTTCGACGGCTTTCGGGAAGAATGCGGCGTCTTCGGAATCTACGGCCATCCGGAGGCCGCTAATCTTGCCTACCTCGGCCTTTACGGCTTACAGCACCGCGGCCAGGAAAGCGCCGGAATGTGCTCTAGCGACGGCGAGAAACTCCATTGCCGCAAGAACATGGGCCTGGTGGCCGAAGTCTTTACCGAAGCGGTCCTCAAGGAGCTTCCCGGAAAGATTGCCATCGGTCATACGCGCTACTCAACCGCCGGACAGAGCGCCCTTCTCAACGCCCAGCCGTTCTTTGTGGAGTGCAGCAAGGGACAAATCGCCGTCGCCCACAACGGCAACCTGACCAACGCGATCGACGTGCGGCATGAGCTTGAGATGTCGGGCTCGATTTTCCAGGGAAACGGTGACACCGAGGTCATCGTCCACTTGATGGCGCGTTCGCGTGAAAGGCGCCTGAAACACGCCTTGCGGGAATCGTTGTTGCGAATGGAGGGGGCTTACTCGCTCGCGCTGCTGGCGAAAGACCGCTTGATCGTCGCGCGTGACCCGCACGGTTTTCGGCCCTTGGCCTTCGGCAAGCTGGTCCACAACGGGCACGACGCCTACGTCTTTGCCTCGGAGACCTGCGCCTTCGATCTTATTGGCGCCGTCTATGTTGACGACGTGCAACCGGGAGAGATGATTATCGTCGACTCCGAGGGCCTGCACCGAGAGCGCTTCACGCCGCAACGCCAGAGCTGCCATTGCGTCTTCGAGCATGTCTATTTTTCTCGTCCCGACTCGATCGTTTTCGGCCGCTCCGTCGAGGAATCCCGAGAGCGGCTGGGACGGCGGTTGGCACGGGAATCCGGCGTGGACGCCGACGTGATCGTGCCCGTCCCGGATTCCGGCGTGTCCGCCGCGATCGGCTACGCCTCCGAATCCGGAATCCCCTATCAAATGGGGCTGATCCGCAACCACTACGTTGGGCGGACGTTCATCGAGCCGAAGCAGTCGATTCGCGATTTCGGCGTCAAGCTGAAACTCAACCCCGTGCGCCACCTCATCGAGGGGAGGCGCGTGGTCCTTGTGGATGATTCCTTGGTACGCGGCACCACCAGCCGCAAGATCGTCCGCATGATGCGCCAGGCCGGAGCCCGTGAAGTGCACATGCGGATCTCATGCCCGCCGACCATTTCCCCCTGCTATTACGGGGTGGACACCCCTGACAAGGGCGAGCTGATTGCGGCCAACAAGACTCTCGAAGGAATCCGCGAATTTACCGAGGCCGACTCCCTCGCCTACTTGTCAATGGAAGGACTCAAGGAGGCCGTCCAAGACGACGCCGGCGACTACTGCTATTCCTGCTACACCGGCGACTATCCGACCGACCTAGTCGGAATCGAGAAGCTGCTAGCCGGCCATCACGACAGAGACTAAACACGACCACCGGTTGTAGCTAGGCCGAAACAGAGCCGCGCCCGCAAGGGTGCGGTCGAGGGTAGTCCGTGGGACGGGGCTGCCATCGGAACGCGGTCACTGCCAGAGTGGACCGCACGCTTGCGGGCGCGGCTCTGTTTCGGCCTAGCCCGCATGACAAGATTCACATCAGCGTAGCTGCTAAGGAGAGCATCCCATGACCCGCGGACTAACGGCCGCACAAGCAACGATCCAGTTTCTCAAACAGCAGTACGTCGAACGCGACGGCGCCCAGCAGCAGTTCTTCGCTGGTTGCTTCGGCATCTTCGGCCATGGCAACGTGGCGGGAATCGGCCAGGCGCTTCATCAGGACCCGGGATTCCCTTACTACGTTTGCCGCAACGAGCAGGCCATGGTTCATACCGCCGCTGCATTCGCCAAAATGAGCAACCGCCTGCGGACCCTGGTTTGCACGTCATCGATCGGCCCCGGGGCGACCAATATGCTGACCGGAGCGGCGGCCGCGACCGTGAACCGCGTGCCCGTTCTGCTGATCCCCGGGGACATATTCGCCCGCCGGAATGTGGCGCCGGTCTTGCAGCAGTTGGAGTCGGGGTCGACGCAGGATATTTCCGTCAACGACTGCTTCAAGCCTGTCTCCCGCTACTGGGACCGCATACAGCGGCCGGAGCAGATCATTACGGCTCTCCCCGAAGCGATGCGAGTGCTAACGAGCCAGGCTGATACAGGCGCCGTCACGCTCGCCATGCCGCAGGATGTGCAGGCCGAGGCGTTCGACTACCCCGAAGAGCTTTTTGAAAGGCGCGTCTGGCTGATTCAGCGTCCGCGCGGTGACGCCGACGTACTGCGGCGCGCGGTGGAGTGGATTCGTGATTCACGGCGCCCCATGATTGTGGCCGGCGGCGGTGTCATCTATGGCGAAGCCACCGGCGCGCTGTCGCGTTTCGCCGCGGGTACCGGGATTCCCGTCACCGAAACTCAGGCCGGCAAGGGAGCCCTGTGCTACAACCACGGCCAAGCGCTCGGAGCGATGGGGGTCAGCGGCACGCCGGGCGCGAACATCGTCGCCCGCGAGGCCGACCTGGTCATCGGTATCGGGACGCGCTACAGTGACTTCACGACGGCTTCGAAGACCGCTTTCCAGAATCCCCGCGTTCGCTTCATCAACATCAATGTGGCCGAATTCGATTCCTACAAACACGGCGCGCTGCCGCTCGTCGCCGACGCTAAAATCACGCTCGAGGAGCTGACCGGAGCGTTGCAAGATTACCGCGTCGGGGACGGCTACCGCGAGCAAATCGACCGCCACAGGATGGAATGGGAAGAGGAAGTCGACCGCATACACAACGTGCGTCATGGACCTCCGCTGAGCCAGGGCGAAGTGATCGGCGTGGTCAACCGTTTGTCCCGTCCTCAGGATGTCGTGGTTTGCGCGGCGGGCAGCATGCCGGGTGATCTGCACAAGCTCTGGCGCGCGCGGGATCCCAAGGGGTACCACCTTGAATACGGCTATTCAACGATGGGTTACGAGGTGGCCGGCGGACTGGGGATCAAAATGGCCGATCCCGATCGTGAAGTCTACGTTATGGTCGGCGACGGGTCTTACCTGATGATGGCGCAGGAAATCGCGACGGCGGTGCAAGAAGGCTACAAGTTGAACATCATCGTGGTCGACAATCACGGTTTCAGCAGTATCGGCGGGCTGAGCGAGGCTTGCGGCACTGCCGGCTATGGCACCGAGTTGCGCTACCGCCAAAACGGAGACCTCTCCGGAGACGTCCTGCCGATCGACTTCGTCGCCAACGCAGCCAGCCTCGGCGCGCACGCCGTCAGAGCCACGACTCATGACGAGCTGGTCGATGCGGTCGGCGCCATGCCAAGCCGCGACGGCGCCAACGTGGTCGTGGTCGAGACGGACATCAACTCACGGGTACCCGGATACGAGTCGTGGTGGGACGTGCCGATCGCCGAGGTATCCGAGGTCGAGGCGGTCCAGGCCGCGCGGAAAGAGTACGAGGAAGGCAAGAAGAAAGAGCGCTACTTCGTCTAGCGCAGCTCGCCAATAATCCGGCACCTTATTCGGTCCCGGGTTTCGGAAGCCCGTTGAAACGGGCTGCCATCCTGGGCTGGTATCGTTCGCCCACCAGCCGTAAAACGACAGGCCTAACCCGGGCTCTCGTGCGGAACTTGAGAACCTGGCTGGCAATGGCAAGGAAAAAGGCACAAGCGGCAGAACCGCGAGGCAGAAAGTACCGCTGCGCGAGCCAGGGGCGGACTGTTTCGCGGTAGTGAGGAAGCGGGGTAACACCCGTGGAGCGAAGGGAGCGGGTCACCCGCGTCGAGATCGACAGAGGTCATCTGGCAACAGGAGGAACCTGCTGACGTCGTCGCACGGCGGCAGCCTTCAGGGGGTGGCACGAGCCGGATAAGTCGAGAGGCTTAACCGCGGTTCTGTGAGAGCCTCGGGGTGCAATTCCCCGGCGCTACTCGGCGGTGCCGGGCGACCGGCATCCCTACCGCGACCTTATTTGCTGGCCTCACCAAACGACCGCACTGCAAAATATGTCGCAAACAGGCGCTCGTGGAAGAATCTCAGCCGCTTTTGTCCCGGGATTGGCGTGGGGCCGATCATTCCAGTGGAGCAGGTTCGGACTGACGCTCAGGAGGCCTGCCCGGATTCGTAGCTTTGGCGGGCGAGCGCGAAAATGTCCAATCGTAGGGGCCGGAACTGCCGCGGTTCCTCCGCTGGAAAGCGATTGCGTGCTAAGCCGCATCTCTTGCGCTAATGTATGAGTAAGCAGATCAACCAGTAGTCGGTGCACCCGTTTTCGTTTCGGGGCGATACCTGATTTTCGAAAGGACAATTTCAATATGAGCAAGCACGGCTCCAAGATCACGAGAAGGTCCGTTGTGACGGCGGCGGCAGGTGCGGCGGGCGCGCTCGCGGCGGGCGCGCAGTCCGGTGAAGCCGCGGCCGGAAAAGCCGTTACCAAGGGACGTATCAAGCAGTCGGTCTGCAAGTGGTGTTACAGGGACATGTCTGTCGACGAGCTGGCCGAACAATCCGCAAAGATGGGACTGCGGTCGGTCGAGCTGCTGACCGACGATCAATGGCCGGCTGTTGAGAAATACGGTCTGGTGTGCGCGGTCGGGAGCGGCATTTGCAGCATCACGGACGGGCTCAACGTCAAAGCCAACCACGCCGAGATCGAAAGCAACTTCCGGCGCCTGCTGCCGCTCGCAAAGCAACACGGCGTGCCCAACCTAATCTGCTTCTCAGGCAACCGGCGCGACATCGCCGACGAAGAGGCCTGGGACAATTGCGCCCTGCTGCTGAACAAGGTCAAGGCTCAAGCCGAGGACGCCGGGGTGACGATTATCATGGAACTGCTCAACAGCAAAGTCAACCATCCCGATTACCACTGCGACAAGACCACCTGGGGCGTCGAGTTGATGAAACGAGTCGAATCACCTCGCGTCAAGCTGCTCTACGACATCTATCACATGCAAATCATGGAGGGCGATGTCATCCGCACGATTCGAGACAACTTCCAATACATCGGCCATTTCCACACGGGCGGCAATCCCGGCCGCCACGAAATCGACGAGACGCAAGAGCTGAACTACAAAGCGATCTGTGAAGCCATCGTGGATCTCGGCTTTGACGGCTACTTGGCCCAGGAGTTTATTCCTGCCCAGGATCCGATGACGTCTTTGCGTCAGGCGGCGATCATCTGCGACGTGTGATTGGAGTTACGGACCGCCTGAAGAATCCACGCCCCGCGGCTGCTTCATCATGGACTCTTTGCGCTCTCGGCGCCTTTGCGACAGAAGAAACCATGTTTCGCCAAGGCCCAAAGACCACGGGGGGTTTTGTGCGCTTCGGATGACTCTCCGGCCGGCTCGATGACACCTGACGATTCGGCTTGACTTCTTACATCCAGCGGCGCCCAGCGGAGGACTCAGTCCACCAGCGTCAAAAACGCAAAGAAGATCAGCGCCACGCCAACGAACGTGAGGGCGCCAATCAGGAGAATGTCGGGGTCTTTGGACGGGACCTCCTCGTCCTCCAGCCGTTCGGCGGCGAGTTGGGGCAACTTCGCGGCAGGTTTCGCCGACTTCACCTTCCTCAGTTGGGAGACCTTGGTCGTCGAATTTGCCACTGCGACCGCCGGTTTTGCCGCGGCCCGGCGTGCGGCGGCGGAACGGAGTCTTCTTTTGGCCAGCGGCGTTTCCGTTTTCTCTGTTTCAGGCGCCGGGGACTTGCGGATCACGGGCCGCTGCCGGGCGGATCGCTCGTCTTGCCGGGTTAGCGGGGCGTCTTGGAGAGCGGTGCGGAATTTCATCGCCGACTGGAACCGCTCGGAAGGGGCCTTTGCGAGAGCGCGCAGGATGATGTTGTTCAGCTCACTCGATAGTTCCGGGTTGAGTTCGCCCGGCGGCGGGGGTTCTCTCTCGACATGCGCCTGCATGATCTCGAACTGGCTTTTTGAGGCGAACGGTTTCTGTGAGGTCGCCAGTTCATAGAGAATGACTCCGATGGAGTAAATATCCGTTCTCTCATCGAGCGTTGTGATGCCCTTCACCTGCTCCGGTGAAGTGTAGTCTAAGGAACCGACCAGGGTTCCGGTCTTAGTCAGGCTCGGGTCCGCGTACATCTTCGCGAGACCGAAGTCGCTTAGCTTCAAGCGGTTCTCGTCGGTAATGATCATGCTGGAGGGGCAAAGGTCGCGGTGAACGACACCGTGAGCATGTGCGTAGACCAAGGCGGAGAGAGCCTGGCAGATGTAGTCCGCGGCGTCCTTGAGAGGCAAGGGGTCCAGCTTGGCAAGCTGCGCGACCGTCGATCCCTCCACCAGCTCGGTTGTCATGACGAGCTGATCTTCGAGCGGCATCGCGTTGTAAAACGAAACGATGTTGGGATGTGATAGGCGTGCCCGGATGTTGACTTCCCTCAGAAACCGGTCGACGCGCTGCTGGTCTTCCTGTAGTTCCTTCGGAAGGACTTTGAGCGCTTCCAGCCTTTTTACGAGGACGTTGCGGACCTTGTAGGTGACGCCGCTCTCGGAAGTGTCGAGCAAGGCCAAGAATTCATAGCCGCCAGCGGTCTGTCCGATCTCGAACTTCATGGCCAGAGTGCTCTTTACGCTCATTGGTTGCCGTGCCCTTTCATCTAATAATCTCGGCCGCTCGACGGGAGTCTCCCACATGAGCGTATGCCGCTATACCTACGGTGTAAATCGAGGACCTATACCAATGTCCTACGATACTATACCTGACAAGATCTAGATCTCCTCGAAACACCCTACCGGCAAATGATTGCACGACAACCCCGCCATCACTTCGCGCTTGCTCGCCGTGCTCAACGTAGAGTCAAGTACTCATTTTTGATGAAGCGGAGGTCGTCAAGCGGCGCGAGCCTCGTGCTGACGGGCCTCTCACGCGCTTCGCCGCGCCACGTGGTGAGATCAGCGGGTTAGCCCCAGGGCCACAACAAATCCTGTAAGGCCTTGGACCACGAAACCTTCTTTTTCTTCCGTGACCCAACGGGTCTCATTCGCGAGAGCTGCGTGACCTGCTGGGGGGCCGCTGATGCAGCCGGCCTGGTCTGATTGACTGGGAGTGAGGAGGCTGAAGAGTCAGCGGTCCGCGCTTCCGATGTTGGCCGCGGAGCCGCCATGCTCTCAGCCCGGGGAGATGGGCCGGGCGCTCCGCCCCTCTGTTGAGGTGGCCCCTGGGGGAGGGGCCGCGGCACGCCCTGAAGAGCGGTTCGGAAGTTGACCGCCGACTGGAAACGCTCGCTGGGTTTCTTAGCCAGCGCTCTACCGCTTGGCCATCCGAGCACGACTGGCTGGAAGGACGCGGCGAGAAGCTGTACCTGATCGGGATGATCGACGACGCCAGCAGCGAGTTGCTGGCGCGCTTCGCCGGGCACGACTCCAGCGCGGAGAACCGCCGTTTGCTGAAGACTTATCTGGAGAAAAACGGCCGGCCCCCGGCCTTCTACACCGACCGCGCCAGCTTGTTTGTCAATACGCCCAAAAACAGCGCCGGCGAGGACCCCAAAACCCTGCCTCCCACTCAGATCGGGCGGGCGCTCGAGGAGCTGGGAATCGAATCAATCCTGGCCTATTCGCCGCAAGCCAAGGGCCGTGTCGAGCGCGGTTTCCGCACGGCCCAGGACCGCCTGGTGAAGGGCCTGCGGGTCGCCGGGGCCAGCACGATCAAGCAAGCCAACGCCTATCTGGAGAGCGAGTTTCTGCCCTGGTGGAACGCCACGTTGCGGGTCACCCCGGCCCACCCCGAGGAAGCTCATCGCGAGCTGGGGCCCGAGCACGATCTGGACTCGGCGCTGAGTCACGTCGAGACCCGGCGGGTCGCCAACGACTACACGATTCGCTTCCAGGGAAAGCTCTATCAAATCGGCCGCCAGGCCATTGTGCCCGGCCTGCGGGGCGGGAAGGTGCGGCTGGAGAGCCGTCTGGACGGCAACCTGGCGGCACGCTTCGGCAAGCACGAACTGGCTCTGAAGCGCTGTCTGGCGCGGCCCCAGCCCGCAAGCGCCCAGGTAGAGCCAGAGCCCGCTGCCGCGCCGGTCGAGAAGGCTCGCCGCACTCCCCGCCGGCGTGGCAGCAACTGGATGGACGAGTTCGATCTGAAAAAGAGCCCGCCGGTGTGGAAGGCGGCGCGAGCTTCCGGCACCCGTCCGGCCGATGGGCCGGACTCTACCTAGGGCTCGCCGCCCAACCAAGATTCCATGGGGAGCGCCGGGCAAAAGGCGCCCGGCGATCGTGGCGTTGTCGAAGCCCAAGGCCTCAGCTCCGAGACTTCACCAAAGCAATCCCCGCCAGGAACGCACGATCCGCTGAGGCGCAGGCTGGCCGGCGGTCCCCAGCGCGGCAGGGCGGGGCCGCGGAGTCGACAAACACAAAACCCTCTGACGGCAACGCCAGAGGGTCGTGTCGATCAGCCGCTTGCTTCGGAGCCAGCCCCGTCGCTGCGGCCTCGGACTTGGAAAGCCGGCGCGACCCGGCCCTCGACAGCCATCACTCTACCACCGCCCCTCCAGCCACCTGGCCTCAACCGGACATTTCTACATGGCAGCGAATAGGACATTTCTACTTGGCGTTGACACACGAAATCCCGCCCCCTGTCAGCCCGGAAGCTTTCCGGGTTTGTCAGTCCGCCTATACTGAAATCCTGTCGTGTTCGGGCAGAAAATTTCGGGGCGCCGATCAGAGCCGCGGCGTCAGACCCGCAGTCCTCGCCCGAAAACATGCCCACGACGGCAGCGGCCGCCGAAGCCCTTTTTCCTTGCGGCTGGTCCGCGTTAGGAGAGAAAAGTGACGCAGCGAAAAATTGCACCTCTGCTGGTTCTCCTGATTGCAAGTCCGTGGTTTGTCGCCGGGACGCCACTCGTCGCTCAATCGGCGGCTGCTGCCGGTCACGCCAGCCGCGACTTCTCATCAGCGGCCGCCGAAGCCCGCGAACTTGTCAAAGTATGGCTGGCCGAGCACGACGCACCCGGTCTCACCATCGCCGTCATGGCCGACGGAGAGATCGTTTGGTCGCAAGGCTTCGGGATGGCGGATCTGGAGAACCGCGTGCCGGTCCGGCCCCACACCAAGATGCGCATCGGAAGCGTGTCGAAGTCGCTGACTTCCGCAGCGGCCGGTCTGCTCTACGAACAGGGCAAACTCGATTTGGATGCCCCGGTGCAAAAGTATGTTCCTTCGTTTCCGAAAAAGCGTTACCCGATCACGGCCCGTCTGCTTGGCGGACATCTGGCCGGAATTCGCGGCTATCTGCCCGGAGCTGAGTCGGAGATGTTCAATACGCGCCACTACGACTCGGTCGCGGCGGGCCTGGAGCTGTTTCAAGACGACCCTTTGTTGTTCGAGCCGGGAGAAAAGTATAGTTACTCGAGCCACGGATTCAACCTTCTCAGCGCCGTGGTCGAGGGGGCGTCAGGACAGGATTTCCTTTCCTATATGCAAGAGAATGTTTTTGATCCCCTGGGCATGAAGAACACAAGTGCCGACCACACGGACCAGGTGATTCCGTACCGAACCCGTTTCTATGAACGCAGAGACGCCGGGGTCTGGGAAAACGCGCCCTACGCTGATAACAGTTACAAGTGGGCCGGGGGCGGCTTTATCTCGACAGCCGGGGACCTTCTGCGCTTTGGCCGGGGCATCATCAGCGGCGGGCTCCTGAAACCCAAGACGGTGGAACTGCTGCTCACCCCGCAGCGAACGACGGACGGCAAATCAACCGGCTACGGCATCGGCTGGCGCAGCAGCGAGGACGACCGGGGCCGCCGCCAGGTTGGACACGGAGGCAGTTCCGTCGGAGGGAAAGCGCGGCTTGTGATCTATCCCGATTCCCAGGTGATTCTGGCAATGATGATCAACACGGGTTCCCTCGATTTGGGAGAGATGCCCTTGGATGTTGCCGGGCTATTCGTCGAGTAAACGCCCGCCCCGAGGGCGCCAGTGAAGATACAAGCGTCGCGCGCTGACTCGCCTGGCCGCCAGTCAGAATTTCGCCGAGAGCCCGCCGTCCACGAGCAGTTCGGTGGCGGTGACATATTTCGCCTCGTCTGATGCCAGGTAGAGCGAAGCGTAGGCCACGTCCCAGGCATCTCCCATCTTTCCGCTCGGGCACATGGCATCGCGCTTTGCAACCGCTTCTTCCACGTTGCCGTCACCGTACTGATCGGCGATGCGGTGGGCGACGAGCGGCGTGTGCATGAGTCCGGGGATGACGCAATTGCAGCGAATTCCTTGTTTGACGTAGCGCATCGCCGTCGCTTTCGTGAACTGAAGCAGACCACCCTTGGCGGCGTAGTAGGCGGCCATGTCGCGGCCCAGGTATCGAACGCCGGCAATGGAGCCAACGTTGACGATCGCTCCCCGGCCCTGCAGCTCCATCACCGGAAGGACGTACTTGCAAGTCAGAAAGACGCTCTTGAGGTTGAAGCGCATTTGCGCGTCCCAGTCTTCCTCCGACATCTCCACGGCCCCGCCGGGCAACGAACCTCCGACGTTATTCTGAAGAACATCGACTCTCCCGAAACGCTCGACGCAAGCAGCAGCCATGGCCCGGACCTGATCTGCTACGGTGACGTCGGCCCGATAGGACTCGCAAGCCCCGCCCTCGGCCTGGATGATGTCTCTGGTCTCATCCGCGGCGGCGGCGTTGATGTCAACCGCAAAGATCTTCGCGCCTTCCCGGGCGAACAGCACGGCGGTGGCTTTGCCATTCCCCCATCCCGGCCCAACCGAGCCGGCGCCGGCCACCAGCGCCACTTTGTCTTGAAGCCGAAGATGCATGGTCTTGAATCCCATTGTTGAACGAGATGCCGGAACGCCGATGGCTGGCCGTTTCATTCCAACACATCATGCCAACGCATCATTCCAGCACGGGGGTGGTCAGTCACGAACCCGGCAGGGCTCGTCCCCCGTAGATGCGTTTCATGTCGGGAAGCTCGGTGCAGTAGTAATGAACCCAAATGTAGGCATGGCTGAATAGCGCGGCCAGCAAAGCGGCTCGAGACGCCGTGTAGAGCCCGGGCAGCCAAACGGCCAACAATCCGAAAGTGTACATGCCCTTTCGCGTATACCGAAAGATGCCTTTCCGCACCAGCGGCTTCGTCCGATAGGACGGGTCAAAGTGGTCGATCCCCATGGCCCGCTTGAAACTGAAATAGCGCGCCACTGAGTAGAGAAGATACACCACGGGCGCCAGCAGAAGGGTCGCCACGGCATGCAGCAACGTTTTGTCCGCGGGTAGCGTGTTCTGATTGGCGATACCGAGACCAATGAGAACGACAATCCTGCCGAGGCCGAAAAACGCAAAACCCGCGGCGTAAAACCGAAACACGTTCTCACCGAAATATCTCGTCAGCCGGTGCTGGTGCAATTCCAGACGCCAGCACAGCCAGACGTAGGTCTGGTGGGCGACCGGAAAAGCAATCGCCATCCAAAACCACGCCGCCGTCGAAAACCCCTCGTATGAGCCGGTCAGAAACGCTTCATCGCGGCAAATCAATGCGGTGGCTGAGAGCAACCCCGCCAGCAGCAACCAGTGAAGAGCTTGCCTCTCGAACATCGCTGTCAGCTTGATGCGAGCAAAAGGGAGAACCCCAGGGCGGCGCAAATCGTCGCCGTACATCGTCCATCATAGGGCTTCCCGAGCCGGCATAGTGCTTATTCCCGGATTTCCACTTTAGTTTCGGTTCTGCTAACCATCGGGTGACCTCGGACGCCTTTATTTATGCGGGTTGAAAAGCAATCAAGGCGCTGAGGAGATCAACACCCAATGGGTGAAAAAGAAAACAAGCCGTTCCAGCTAAGCTTCAACGGCTTATTGAAAGTCGATTTCCAAGGATCGCGCGTCACTTCCGATGGCGGGCTCATTCTCGTCCGCGAGCTGGACGAGCGACTCGGGCTCGGGAAGCTGATCGACGAACATCTCAGTGACCCACGGCAAGGCTCGAACAAAAAGTTCCCGTTCGCCGATCTGCTGCGGCAGTCAGTCTACTCTCGGCTGGCCGGCTACGAGGACCTCAATGACGCCGTGCGAGTATCCGCCGATCCGACCTTTCGCTTGATCGGCTCGCAGAAGAACTGGGATCGCGGCGGGGCACTGACCTCGCGACTGCAGAGCTTCGAGACGGAGATGCTGGCGAGCGAGGAGAACTTGCTGGGGCTGATGGCTGTGAACCGCGAGCTGGTGGCGCAAGCCGAGACGCAAGACGACTCCGAGCGCGTCGTTCTCGACATGGATTCGACCGAAAGCCCTGTCCACGGCCAGCAAGAGGGCAGTGCCTACAACGGCCATTTCGAGTCGGTCTGCTACCACCCGTTGTTGTTGTTCAACCAGCACGGCGATTGTCTGGCCGCCAAGCTGCGTCCCGGCAACGTGCACAGCGCTGAGGACTGGAACGAGTTGCTGCTGCCCGAGATCGAGCGCCAACAGGCTGCGGGCAAACAGGTCACCTTCCGGGGCGATGCGGCCTTTGCCAAGCCGGAGATTTATGAGTTTTCGGAGGAACGCGGAGTGCAGTACGCCATTCGCATTCCGGCCAACAAGAGCTTGGAATTAGCGATCGAAGACATCTTGTTTCGCCCGCCGGGCAGGCCGGGTCGCAAGCCCTTGGTGCGCTACAAGAGCTTCCGCTATCAGGCGCAGAGTTGGTCGAAGCCGCGACGCATCGTGGCCAAGGTCGAGCATCATCTCGGTGAGCTGTTCCCGCGCGTCGGTTTTATCGTGACGAACATGACGTTGCCGAGTCGGTCTGTTGTGCGCTTCTACAACAAGCGCGGCACGGCCGAGCAATGGATTAAAGAAGGCAAGCAGGCCACGCACTGGACACGGCTTTCGTGCCATCGCTTTCGGGCCAACGAAGTGCGACTGCAACTCAGCGTGCTGGCCTACAACCTGGGCAACTTGTGGCGGCGGCTGGGACTGCCGCACAGGATCAAGAGCTGGTCGCTGACGAGCTTGCAACACAGATTGATGAAGACCGGCGGTCGGCTGGTCAAGCACGCGCGGTATTACTGGCTGCTGCTGGCCGAGGGGCATCTGAACCGCAGGCTGTTCGGTGACATGCTGCACAGGATCTGGGCGCTGCCGCTGCCGAGCGGGTAGAACGGTCGCTCGCGAGTGCGAAATCTGGATGCTGCGGAGTGAAGCTCGGAGGAGTGCCTGAAAAACCGCCTTCCGACCGACGAATTGTCCCCTTCGGAGAACGAAAGGGTCTAGTGGAAGCACTTCGGTCCGGCCCGGTGCGTGCCTGCGGTCAAGAAAGGCTTGCGTTCAAGAGAGAAGGAACGTAGAATCGAGGAGGCCAAGATCCAAAATGGAAATCCTGGTTATTAGGTGTCAGAGCCAAGCGTACGTTCTCCGGTCCATTCGTCACGCCTCCGAATATCGTTGACAGCCATAGACAAATCATCGGCGGGGGCGCTATCGTCTTAGGGGCGACGCGGGCAAACGGCAAGCGTCGGTTCCAAACCGCCACCATCCCGCCAGCTCAACGGACAACGGCTCAACGGATAAAGGAGAAACCCCATGACGAAAAAGATCGTGCTTCTGATGACGTGCTTGACCACTTTTCTGTGGGCGGACCAGAAGGGTTGGTATCCGCACGAAGGCGGTCTGATGAAATACCGCGTGAAGATCCGATTCGGCTTCGAGCCCGAAAACACCATGCCCAAAGGCTGGTATTTCGGGCGCGTCTCGGCTGTCGCCAGCGATTCCGCTGGGCTGGTCTACGTCTTCCAGCGGGGTGATGTGGCCGACCCGCTCGTGGTTTTCGATGCAAAAGGCAAATACGTCCGCTCTTGGGGCCGTGGCATGTTCGGCAATGAGCATGGGCTGCGCGTCGACCCTGATGGCAACGTTTGGGTCACCGACAACGGAGATCACCAGGTCATCAAGTTCACCAACAAGGGCGAGCGGCTGCTAACGCTGGGCGTCAAGGGCGAGTCCGGTGAAGATGACAAGCATTTCTACCGCCCGGCGGATATCGCCTTCGGACCCGACGGGTCCGTTTACGTAGCCGACGGTTACGGCAACGCTCGGGTCGTCAAGTTCTCATCCAAGGGCAAGTACATCACGGCTTGGGGCAAGCATGGCACGGGTCCGAGTGAGTTTAACATTGTCCACTCGGTCGCGCTCGATTCGAAGGGCACGGTCTACGCCAGTGACCGCGAGAACAACCGCATCCAGATCTTTGATTCGAACGGCAAGTTCCTCAAGATGTGGACTCACCTCGGTGCAACCCAGAACATCTTCATCACGCCCGAAGATGAGATGTGGATCATCACCCATCGCGATAATATCGAGAACATCACCTACGACACGCTCGCCGGCCGCATCATGCGAATTGACATCAAGACCGGCAAGATCCTGGGCGCAATGGAAAGTCCGGGCCACTGGATCCACGTTACGCCCGAGAAAAACATCTTCATCGGCAGCCTGAGCGGCAACGTCTTTCGCTGGTATCCCGGCTGGCTGGAGAAGGCCGCGGGAGCGGAAGAAGGGCTCAAGCCGTCGAATTAGAAAAGGTTCGATGGCGGCTGCTGATGTCGCCGCAAGCAAAGAGCCTGCCTGCGGGGGAATGCTAGAATCAGCGTGATGGCGGAGTTTCTGATTCAGATTCATAGGAGCAAGCACGGCCACGATGTCTCCTGTCCTAGCTTGCCGGGCTGCCACAGCCAAGGGGCGACGGAAAAAGAAGCGATCGAGAACATCCGTGATGCGATTCGGGAATATTTGGCCGCTCTCCCTGAGTTGAAACGCAACGAAAAGGTGATGACGATTGATGTTGCCGTCTGATGCTCTTCCCCGACATTTCGACGGAGCGGGCTGTACGCGCACTCGGAAAGGTCGGCTTTCACGTAATCCGGCAGGGCAAGCACATGGTGCTAAGCGACGGCGAGCGGCTGGTAACAATTCCGCGCTCAAAGCGGCTTAATCCATACACCTTGCGAAGCATCATTCGCAGCGCCGGCCTCCGCGACAAGGCCTTCCGGGAATTACTTGGCTGAGTCCGGCCACTTGGGGACGACACGGCGAGAATCGGTTGGTGGCCTTCGGCGTTCTCGATGGTCGCGTAATTGCCGTGGTGTGCATGGATCGCGGTGGGGCGCGGCGAATCATCTCCGCCAGGAGGGCCAGCAGAAGTGAGCGAGAAAATTACGAAGCGGCGGTTGGCTGACAGGAAGCCCGGTCTCACCGAATGGAACCGCGTCGATTCAATGAGCGAAGACGAACTGGAACGGGCTATCGCCGAGGATCCGGACGCTCAAGCGCGCGACCTCGACTGGACCCGTGCCCGCCTTGTCCTGCCCCGGCGCAAGCAATCGATCCATCTGCGCATCGACCCGGACGTGCTGGCCTGGTTTCGCGCCCAAGGCAAGGGCTACCAGACGCAAATCAACGCGGTCCTGCGAACTTATATGGAAGCCCATCGAAGCCAGTCCTCCGACCCCACGGGAGAGAGGGTGACCTAGGTTGCTGCAAGAGCAGCCCGCCCGGCGTTTGGCAGCAATACCGTCGGCAAAGCAGCCGCGCCGATGAGTGGGCAATAGATTACAGCCGCACGATCTTGCTGCTGGTGACACCCTTATAACGGTTGCGCGTGTCGACCAGCAAATCGGCGTCCGCGAGCAGGCGGTCATAGTCGATGGAGGAATGGTCGGCTACCACCAAAACGCAATCGGCGGTCTTGGCCATCGTATCGAGCGACCTTGATTCTAAAACGCGGGACTCAATTTCAATCCGCGGGACAAGCGGGTCCGTGTAGCTCACTTCTCCGCCCCGTTCTGTCAGTAGCTTGATGATGTCGAGCGCCGGAGACTCCCTTACGTCAGAAACGTCCCGCTTGTAGGCGACGCCGACAATGTGAATGCGCGACCCCTTGACCGGCTTGGCGCGATCGTTGAGCGCCGCCTGAACCTTGTCCACAACGAAGCGCGGCATCTGAATGTTGATCTGGGCAGCCAGATCGATCAAGCGGGCCTCGTGTCCGGTCTGCTTAGTCTTCCAGGACAAATAGAGCGGGTCGACGGGAATGCAATGCCCTCCCAGCCCGGGTCCTGGATAGAAGGGCATGAATCCGAACGGTTTCGTGGCGGCCGCCTCGATCACTTCCCAGACGTCAATGTTCATGTGATCGCACATCAAGGCCATTTCGTTCGCCAGGGCGATGTTGATCATCCGGAAAGTATTCTCCATCAGCTTGACCATCTCGGCGACGCGCGTCGAGCTGACCGGCACCACTTGATCCATGAACTGCGAATAGAACAATGTCCCGATCTCGGTACAAGCCGGCGTCACTCCGCCGATCACTTTGGGAATATTGCGCGTATGGAAGCGCTTGTTTCCGGGATCGACCCGCTCCGGAGAAAAGCACAGGAAAAAATCACGCCCCACCTTGAGACCCGATTTTGCGATCACCGGCAAGATCGCTTCCTCCGTCGTCCCCGGATAGGTGGTTGACTCCAAGATCACCAGCATCCCCGGGTGAATATGCGCGGCCAGGTCTTCCGCGGCGGCTACCACATAACTCAGGTCGGGATCACGCGTCTTGCGAAGGGGGGTTGGAACGCTGATGCTGACTGCGTCCACCGTTTCCAGCACGGAAGGGTCAGTCGTCGCCCGCAGCGTGCCGGAGCCGACCAAGCTTGCCAGCACGCCCGGCTCGACGTCCGCAATGTAGCACTCGCCGCCGCGAATCGCCCGGACTTTCTCGGGGTCGCGATCGATCCCCGTCACCGGGTAGCCCGCCCGCCCCAGCTCGACAGCCAGCGGCAGACCGACATAACCCAGGCCAACCACGCAAGTGTTGGCCGCGCGCGCCCGGATCTTCTCGCTCAATTCAGCGGCGATAGTGCCGGACTCCACCATAGTGGTAGCGGTTTGCATACGACTCGATTATCCCACAGCTTTACAAGTGCTTATGCCTCCACTAATCGGGGGAATAGATTGCGCACTTTAGTGCTAATTGTGGTGGACACACGCTAGACGCAGCATGCGGAGAGAGGCAGAGAGATTGTGGCACGCCTCGGTAGCCGTGACAAGCGGCGCTCTAGCGCCGCGAGCGGCAGGCGGCGAGCAGTTCATTTTTTGCGTTGGCTCCTCCGCAAGGCGCACTCGGTAAGCGTCACACCAATAGAATGAAGAAAGAGATCATGCCAATGGATCTAGATCGCCGGACGATCCTGAAGCTGCCCTTGCTGGCCGCGGGAGCGCCTGCCGTTGTGGAACAAGGGCTCGCTACGGCTGCCCAACAGCTCAGACCCCGGGTGGACGTTCCGGCGCTGTTGCGGTTCGGTGTCATCGGCGACAGCGGATCGGGCAAGCCCGCCCAGCACCGTGTCGCCGCCCAGATGAAGAGACTTCATCGAGTTCGTTTGGCGGACCCGTGGCGTTTCATCTTGACAATGGGCGACAACATCTACGAAAACGGCAATTCCAAGTACTTCGAGAGCAAGTTCATCGACGTTTACCGCGAACTGCTCGACGACGGCGTGCAATTCCGTTCGACATTAGGAAACCACGATATCCGCCACAAGGGCGGCGCCGAACAACTTCAAGAAGAGGCGTTCGGCTACATCGGAGGGCAAGACGAATACGAATTCTCGGCGGGGCCAAAGCTGGACGACGGCAAGGAATTGGTTCGATTCATCTGTCTGAACTCCACGAGCTGGGTCGAGGCAATCGAAAAGCGAGAGGATAAGGCCGTCGAACGCATGCTGAGCAGACTGCGCGAGCGCCTGCGCACCTCAGACGGCTATCGCTGGAACATTATCTATTTTCACCATGCAATCCATTCCTATATTCACGACAGTTGGTTCCTGCCGCGGGGCCACGGCTCGAATCCCTACTTGCAGAGGGTGCTCGAGCCCGAAATCATCGAGCACGTGGACGTGGTCTTTGCCGGGCACGAACACTTCTACCAGAAGATTCGCCCCATAAAGGGCGTTCACCACATCACCTCCGGAGCGGCCGGGAAACGGCGTAAGGGGGTCAGAAGCGATCACCCGGACGTCGAAGGCGCGTCTCCCGATTACCACTTCATGGATCTGGGACTCACCGAGGATACACTGCACTTCCAGGCGATCAACGATTCGGGACTGCTCGTCCACTCAGGTGAGATCCGCAACCGCCAGGCCCGTCAAACCAAGCTAGTATATCGTTTAGGGGCTAATTCGGCTTAGCCGTCATCCAAACCCGGGTTCCATCAGTCGAACATCGCCTTCCAGCGTCTCAGTCGCCAGGATCTTCGCCTCGTTTCTACCGATAAGTGTATGGAGAGAACCACCAATGGGCTATCAGCCGATTGAGAACTACGGAATCGTCGGCAACATGCATACCGTTGCGCTCGTTGGCATCAACGGCTCCATCGATTGGCTATGTCTGCCCCATTTTGACTCCCCGAGCGTTTTCGCCGGGATTCTCGACGACCACCAGGGCGGTGCATTCAAGATCTGCCCAACGAAGCAAGACATCACCCGGAGACAGTTCTACTGGCCGGACACGAATGTGCTGGTGACCCGGTTTCTGTCCTCGAAAGGCGTCGCGGAGATTACCGACTTCATGCCGGTTGGGGGACGCGCGGGAGAGCCGCGGCGGCGCTCGCTGATCCGGTCCGTCAACGTCGGCAGGGGCTCGATGACATTCCGGCTGGAATGCCAGCCGGCCTTCAACTATGCCCGCGACGAGCATGAAGTGGAGCTGATCGGTCAAGGCGTCTGCTTTCGATCGAAAACCCTCAGTCTTTGCCTGACAAGCAGTGTTCCTCTGAGGCAAATCGACCAGGGAGTGGCCGCCGAATTCACGCTGCATGAAGGACAAGCCGCGACGTTTGAGTTTCAAGGGCTTCTAGCCGGTGAGGTGTGCGGGGACCCGCTTTCAGAAGAAGAAGAAACTCAGCTCTTCAAGCAGACAGTGGATTATTGGAGGCAATGGATCTCGAAGTGCACGTACAAGGGGCGCTGGCGCGAGATGGTTCATCGCTCCGCGCTCGCCCTTAAGTTATTGACCTTTGAACCGACCGGCGCCATCGTAGCGGCGCCGACATGTAGTCTGCCGGAACAGATCGGAGGAGAACGTAACTGGGACTACCGTTACACCTGGATTCGAGACGCGGCGTTCACCTTGTACGGTCTGCTGAGAATCGGTTTCACGGACGAAGCCGCAAGATTCATGGACTGGCTCGAGCGCCGCTCGCACGATCTCAATCCGGACGGTTCGCTGCAGATCATGTACGGGATCGACGGCCGCCGGGAGCTGGCCGAAGAGACGCTTGACCACCTCCAAGGTTACAAAGGCTCCTGTCCTGTACGGATCGGCAACGGCGCCTACAACCAGTTGCAGCTCGATATCTACGGCGAGCTGTTGGACTCCGTTTACCTTTACAACAAATATGGCAGCCCGATCTCATCCGACCTATGGGGCCACCTGCGTGGCCTGGTGAACTGGGTCTGCGACCATTGGCAAGAGCCCGACGAGGGTATTTGGGAAGTGAGGGGCGGGCGGCGGCATTTTCTCTATTCGAAGTTGATGTGCTGGGTAGCGATCGACCGCGGGCTGCGGTTGGCGGACAAACGTTCCTTTCCCGCGGACCGCGACCGCTGGATCAACACCCGGGACCGGATCTATGAAGAGATTCTCGAAAAGGGTTGGAGCGAGAAACGGCAAGCGTTCGTGCAGTACTACGGCAGCGAGACTCTCGACGCCTCGAATCTGATCATGCCCTTGGTCTTCTTTATGTCACCGAGCGACCCTCGCATGTTGAAGACCCTCGATGCCATTAACCGCTCGCCTTCCAAGGGGGGGCTGGTCTCCAACAGCCTCGTGTACCGCTACAACGCCTCGGAAACCGCGGACGGCCTCGACGGCGATGAAGGGACTTTCAATCTCTGCACGTTTTGGCTCGTCGAGGCGCTGACCCGGGCCGGGCGAACCGATCCCGCGAGGCTTAATGAGGCCAGGCTCGTCTTTGAAAAGATGCTGGGGTACGCCAACCATCTCGGTCTTTATGCCGAAGAAACGGGACATAGCGGAGAAGCGCTTGGCAACTTCCCGCAGGCCTTCACCCACTTGGCCCTCATCAGCGCGGCTTTCAACCTCGACCGGGCGCTCGGCAGTAAGGGCTAACATAAGACATGTCGCCAAGAATGGCGACACGGCACGTCGGGCGGCGTTTGCAATGCCCGCGATTCGTCCGCGGCACGATGCAGACAGATTCCGCTGTATTGTATGCACAAGAATACAGATCATGCGAACGACGCTCAACATCGATGACGAGGCCCTGTCCTCCGCAATGACGTACGCGGAAGGTCGTACGAAAACAGAATTCATCAACCAGGCGCTCCGGCAATTCGCCCGCGGCAAGCGGCGGAAGGAACTGCTGGACTCCCAGGGCAGACTGCGATGGGAGGGAGACATTGACGCGCTCCGGAAGCGCACATAAGGGTGCTCGCTGGCACCTCAGTCTGGGTGGGTTTTCTCAACCGTTACCCAAGCACGGTCTTATCTAGTATGCCTCGGTTGCAGTGGGGTTCAAGTAGGCTACGCGCTTGGTGTGGAAAGCGATGTTGGCCAGGTGCGGAGCGCAGACGGCGGAGTGACCGACCTCGACCGGAGCGTTGGGCTGTTCGCGGCTCTTCACGCAGTTGAGGAAGTTCTGGACATGAGGCGGCGTCGGCAGGCGATCCTCGTGCGTCATGATGGGCTCGCGGTTGTCTTTCCAGGGCGCTTCGTAGACGCGGTAGCCGGTGCCGTCGAGGATCAGCGTCCCCTTGGTTCCCTCGAACCGGATGGTCCAGCCGTTTTGGTAGTCGTTGTTGTAGTTCAGTGTCCAGGTGGCGATCATGTTGCGGTACTCATACGCCGCTGAAAAGAGATCCGGCGTCTCGGCCCCGTCCATCTCGAACACCTTGCCCAAGCAGGTCGCCGATTTGGGAGTGCCTGAATTGCTCAGCCACTGGATGACGTCCATCAGGTGCGTGCCTTGGTCGGTGAGGTTGCCGCCGGAGTAATCCCAGAAATTCCGCCAAGACCGAAAACGCATCGGCTCGAGCGGCCGGTAGGCGGCGCGCCCCACAAAACGCTTCCAGTCCAGTTCACCTTCAAGCGTGGAGTTATTCAGCGGCCTTGAGCGGATCCAGTTCCATTGAGCCTTTGCGGCGTAGATGTCGCCGATCAGCCCGTCGTCGACCATCTTCTTGGTTTCAATGATCCAAGGGGTGCTGCGGCGCTGCATGCCGATCTGAACGATGCGGTCGGTGGCGCGCACTTCGCGAATCACCCGGACACCCTCGCTGATCGAGTGCGTCATGGGTTTTTCGCAGTAGACGTCCTTCCCCGCCTTGACGGCGGCGATCAGCATGGGCGCGTGATGGTGGTCGGGGGTTGCGATCAGAACGGCGTCAATATCATCGCGCGCCAGAACTTCCTTGTAGTCGACGTAGCCCTTGGCGTCGGCCCCGCCGATTTCAAGCCCTTTCTCCAGATTGGGTTTGTAGACGTCGCATACCGACAGCATTTTCGCGCCGCCGAATTCAATAAACGTCCCGGCCACGCGGCGGCCGCGTCCGCCGGCGCCGATCAGAGCGAAGGTGATGCGCTCGTTGGCTCCCTTGGCGGAGCTGGAAAGGATGAGTGGCGCCGCGGCTGCACTGGCTAGAAACTCACGGCGACGGGGAGAATTCTTGCTCATGATGGACCTCACAAAACAGGATGGAGTTGCGGGCATTGTACCACGGGCTCGTCAACCAACACTCTTTGGGGCTATTGGGGTAGTGGGTCAGTTTGGCTCCGCAGTGGAGCAGTCGCGTGGAAATCCGTTCCGAGTCGCCCGTCAGTCGGACAGAATCAAGCTTCGAGTCCGCACGGTGAAGAAGACGAACCACATCCGCGGCTTGCCGACAAACACGGCCATGTGGATGCGCTGGTCCAACGCTGCCCCGTTACACAGGATCCAGCGGTTCTGCCCGTCGCCAGGGCCGATCAAGCGGCGAACTTGGTTTGATCCGCAGGGAACACTGCCTCACGACCCAACAAACTCGGATTCTTGGATCTGTTGGCTCCAGACGGCCTTCTTCCGACCCCTTCTCCCTCCTCGGTGCAGCCAGTTCCGGAGCTGGGCGTGTTAGTCATGCTAGGCTTGGAGCCCTAGCGATCTGATTCGTACGCCCAACTTCGACCGAATCGCGGACGAAGGTGCGCTATTCACGAACGCTTTTGTGAATGCCCCCTCCTGCACCCCGTGTCGCAGCTCGCTGCTTTCCGGACAATACTTCTGGAGAACCGGGCAAGGCGCTATCCTCAGCGGCGCCGTCTGGGATTCGTCGATCCCGACTTATCCCTTGCTGCTGCGCGATCAGAGCTATCACATCGGATTCACCTACAAAGTCTGGTCGCCCGGAACTCCCAGGGATGAGCCGCATGGCGGTCAGGCGGCGGCCTACGCCAAGCGAGGCGTAAACTTCAACCGCTTCTCGCAGTTTGTTAGCCAGGCGGACGATCTGGAGGAGGCCAAACAGCAGCTCTACGAGGAAGTCCGGGGCAACTTCCAGGACTTTCTCGCCGATCGAAAAGACGGCCAACCGTTTTGCTATTGGTTCGGTCCGACCAACGTCCATCGCAAGTGGATCCAAGGCTCTGGCAAGAAGCTTTGGGGGATCGATCCCGATGAGCTCGAAGGAAAGATGCCGGCCGATTTGCCGGACGTGCCGACCGTTCGAGAAGACCTGGCCGATTATCTCGGCGAAGCGATGGCGTTTGACGCCGGGCTGGGGGTCCTGCTCGAGGAGCTCGAACGAATCGAGAGCTCGACAACACGGTCGTGGCGGTTAGCGGCGACCACGGTCTGCCCGGCTTCCCGCGCGGCAAGTGCGACCTTTACGACTTGGGGCTGCGGGTTCCTCTGGCCATCCGTTGGCCGTCACGAATCCCGGCGGGCCGGGTGCTGACCGACTTTGTTTCGTTGCCCGACCTTGCGCCGACGTTTCTCGAGGTCGCCAGCGTAGTGCCACCCGAGACGATGACGGCGCGCAGCCTCGTCCCCGTGCTTGAGTCGAAGCAAGATGGTCGCGTCGACGCCACCCGCGATCATGTGGTGGCGGGGCGGGAGCGGCATGTGGGAAACGCGCGTCCGGGGAGATTGCCTTACCCGATGCGGGCGCTGCGCACCGATCGCTTTCTCTACATTCGCAACTTCAAACCTGAGCGCTGGCCGATGGGCGTGGCACCGGGTTTCGGCCTGCCCCCGAGCGAGATGCCTCCTTACGAGCAGTTGAGGGAAGACACGAGGACGGCGTTTGCGGATCTCGACGCAAGTCCGACCAAAGCCTGGTTGGTGACCAATCGCGACGATCCGCTGGCCAAACCGCATTTCGAGCGCGATCTGATCCAGCGGCCGGCCGAGGAGCTGTACGACATGACGCGGGATCCGCATCAGTTGACCAATGTTGCTGATGATCCAAGTTACGCCGATCAGAAGCGCGAGCTGGCCGCACGACTGATGAAGATTCTCGAAGGCAGCGGCGACCCCAGAGTTACCGAAGATCCGCCTCGATACGAGGGGCCGCCGTTCGCCGGCGACGAATAGCGGGTCCGCAGCCGGATGCAGGCGAGTGATGCCTCTTCGCTACGATCCCACCTTTCGCGTTCGTAGGAGCTTGGCGTAGCAAGCGGTCCCCGAGTGACCCTGCGACGAGCCCAGAATTACACTTCGCCGTTACACAGGATTTAGCGATTTCGCGGCGCCGACGTCACTTCCGACAATCTGTGCATCTGTGGAGCTAGATCGGCAGATCGCCGTTTGAACTAAGCCGCTCGCGCGGCGGACGCTACGCGTGAGGGGTTCATCAGCATTGGCGGGACGCTGGGAGTAAGGTTGGGACACCAACGAAGGAGGTGTCCCAATGACCCAATTACGCAGGAAGATGCTGGAGGAACTCCAGCGTCGCAACTACGCTCAGACCACGATCAAGAACTGCCTCGGCACCGTCGAGAGCTTCGCCAAGCACTTCGGCCGTCCGCCGGATCAGCTCGGCCTGGACGAGATCCGGACCTACCAGGTGTACTTGCTGAAGGCAAGGAAGATGGGCGTCCGCACCGTCGGCCTCCACACAGCAGGCCTGCGGTTCTTCTTCTGCAAAACGTTAAGGCGGAACTATCCAGTCGAGGAGTTCCCCTACCCGAAGAAGCCGCGAGAGCTGCCGATCATCCTGACCCAACAAGAAGCGGTGCGGCTGATCGAGTCGGCCAGCAACCTGTTTCATCGCGCCATGCTGATGACGCTCTACTCGACCGGGATGCGGCGGGCGGAGCTGTGCAACCTGAAAGTGGAGAACATCGACAGCGAGCGCATGCTCGTCCACATCCGTCACGGCAAAGGAGGCCGCGATCGGTCTGTCCCGTTGAGCCCGAAACTGCTCGATACGCTACGCGAGTACTACCGCTGGATGAAGCCCAAGACGTATCTGTTTCCCGGCACGATCAGGAACTGGCGAGTCGACAAGCCGATCACCCCCAAGGTGCTGTGGCTAGCGTGCCGGGAAGCGGCCGAACGAGCGGGGATCGACAAACCCGTTCGGCCTCATTTGCTGCGGCACAGCTTCGCCACACATCTGCTCGAACAGGGCGCCGATCTGCCAACGCTACAAGCGCTCCTTGCTCACGCCGAGCTGAAGGCGACGTCGATCTATCTGCATCTATCCGAGCGCCATCTCAAGGCGGCCGGCACGCCGATCGACCAAGCGGAGTTCTCCAGCCCTGACAGAGTCAAGCGATCCAAGAAGCTACATAAGAAGAAGTGAAACGGCCGCCACTCGAGGTGGCCGATATCATTCGCGCGGCAGGCGAAGACTTCATCCGTCAACATCGATCGCGGCTGAACGGGCTGCACTTGAAAGTGCTCTCAGCCATCGAACGCTGTCGTACGGCGGCGCTGGGCGGACATCGCGACCGCTGCACTCGCTGTGGCTTCACCGCGGCCATCTCGTATAACTCATGCCGCAACCGCCATTGCCCCAAGTGCCAGACCGGCGCGCGGGACAAATGGCTCGCCGCTCGTGAGAAAGAGCTGCTGCCGGTTTCCTACGTGCATGTGGTCTTCACTGTTCCGCGGCAGCTGGCGGAGTTGATGTTCCACAACAAGCGACTTCTCTATGGCCTGTTGTTCCGTGCCAGTGCGGACAGCCTTTTGGAAATCGCCGCTGATCCCAAGCACCTCGGCGCCCAGATCGGCTTCCTCAGCGTGCTGCATAGCTGGGGACAGAATCTGATGCACCATCCACACCTCCACTGTGTGATTCCGGCGGGTGGTCTCTCGCCCGATCACAAAGCCTGGGTTCGTCCACGGTATCGATTCTTTCTGCCGGTGAAGGCGCTCAGCCGCGTCTTTCGCGGCAAGTTCGTCGCCGCTCTCAAGCGCGCTTATCGCAATGGCGAACTCTGTCTTCCCGGCGCGCTGAAGCCCTTGACGCAGCAGAAGGCCTTCCGCGCGTTTGTGCGATCGCTGTTCCGCCAAGACTGGGTCGTTTACGCCAAGCCTCCCTTCGGCGGGCCGCGGTATGTCCTCAACTACTTAGCCCGCTACACCCACCGGGTCGCGATCTCCAATCATCGCTTGGTTGCTTTCGCCCAAGGCAAGGTCACCTTTCGCTGGAAAGACTACGCCCGCGGCAGCAAGCGACGGCTGATGACGCTCACGGCCGAAGAGTTCCTTCGGAGGTTCCTGCAGCACGTGCTGCCGCGCGGCTTCATTCGTATCCGCTTCTTCGGCTTCCTCGCCGCCCGCAAACGTGGGGCGTTGTTGCCGCTATGTCAACAACTACTGGAAACCAACCAAGCGACGACAGCCAAACCCTCGGCGTCCGGCCCGACTTGCCTTCCAGCCACTTGGACGTGTCCAAGCTGTGGCGGTGCGATGGTCGTGGTCGAGCGACTCGACGCCTGGCAGCTGGAGCAGGAGTACTTTGACACGTCCTAACTCCACCCAACTGCCGGTCACGCCAGCGTGTCCTTCGACGCGCGCGCCGGGAGTGCGTCTGCCACTCGGATCCGAGCGCCGAACCTGCCGGAATCTCCGCCAAACAGCACTCTTGCGAGCCTCGGCCACCGCCAGCAACGCGGCGTTCCAGCTCGTCCGTCGGTCTTGCCAACTCCAAACGCCTGCCCCGAGGCCAAGAAACTCGATTCAAATCCCATAGCTTGGACGCAGACTGAACGCGTCCGCCGCCCCAGCGGCTTCCTTCAAACGCCCTTATCCAAAGCAACCCGGCGATCACGATCGTCGACCTTGCTCGCAGCTTGTCCCGCCGGGTTCCTCCAGATAAGGTCCTAACGTTAGCGAGGATTTGGGAGCCGTGAGCAAAAGGATGCAGGCCCTCGTACCGCCCGCCCACGTTAGAATGTTGGGCGCAAGGGCGTAGCCGTCGGATTGATGTCGAGAAATGATTTCGCATCGAGCGATCAGGCCTCAGAGCCTGCCGTAGCCCGGCGTAGAGCGGGCCCAAATCGAGTCCGCTCAGGCGGCTAGCGAGCCCCCGGACCCATAGTGAGTGGGATCGGTTGTTCTCGCTAGGAATGTTCTCAGGTCGGAATCCCTGGCCCGGCTTCCCCCGTTGATGGCCAAGCGGTAGTTTGTACGCAAGGGCGATCTAATTGACACGTGTTACCTCAGATGCTCACACCACTACTAGGAGTCTGTCCGAGTATTCATTTCTTCGTGGAGAACAAACAAAAGTGGGCGATAATGGTTTATGGGCAAAACCTACCGGGCCTACCTCCCCGAGCAGAAACTGCTGCTGCCTCCCAGTTTGCAGGATTGGCTGCCCGAAAACCACCTCGTCTACTTCGTCAGCGACCTGGTCGATCAACTGGACTTGTCGGCCATCGAGAAGGTCTATGAAAAGGAGCAGCGCGGGCAGCCGCCTTATCATCCGCGGCTGATGGTGAAACTGTTGCTCTACGGCTACTGCCTGGGAGTGCGCTCCTCGCGCCGGATCGCCCAGCGTCTGGTCGAGGACGTGCCCTTTCGCGTGCTGGCGGCCGGCAACCAGCCCGACTTCCGCACGATCTCGGATTTTCGCAAAATCCATCTGGAAGCCCTCGAGGGGCTTTTCCAGCAAGTGTTGCGGGTGGCGCTGGAGAGCGGGGCGATGAAGCTGGGCCGGGTGGCGCTCGACGGCACGAAGATGAAGGCCAACGCCTCCAAGCACAAGGCCATGAGCCACGGGCGGATCAAGCAGAGCGAGCAACAGTTAGCGGCCGAAGTAAAGCAAATGTTGGCCGAAGCCGAAACGGTTGACGCGGCAGAGGACGCGCACTACGGGGCCGCGAAGCAGGGCGAGGAATTGCCCGAGGAGTTGCAACACCGGCAGACGCGGCTGGAGAAGATTCGCGAAGCCAAGCAGGCGCTGGAGCAACGAGCGAAGCAACGGGCGCGACAGCAAGCCGAAGCCGCGGGTCGCTGTGACGAGCAAGCGCGGCAAGCCGAACCGCGCGACAAAGACCAATACAATTTCACGGATCCGGAGTCGCGCATTATGAAAAGCGGCGACGGGTTTGTGCAGGGCTACAATGCGCAGGCGGCGGTCGAGAACGTGGCGCAATTGATTGTCGGGCAGACGCTGACGCAAGCGGCGAACGATAAAGAGCAACTGGCGCCGTTGCTGGAAGCGGTCGAGCGGCAGTCGGGACAACGCCCCGAGGAAGTGTTGGCCGACAGCGGCTATTGTTCGGAGAAGAACCTGGAATCGTTGGAAGCGCCCGAGAAGCCAGAGCAAAAGATCGACGCCTATATCGCCACTAAGAAACAGAAGCGCGGGCAACGGGCGTCGCCGCCGCGGGGGCGGATACCGAACAACGCCCCGCGAGTCGAGCGGATGCAGCGCAAGCTACGGACCAAGGCCGGGGCGAAGATTTACGCGCGGCGCAAAGGGATCGTGGAGCCGATATTCGGACTGATCAAACAGGCCCGCGGCATTCGTCAATTTCTCTTACGCGGGTTGAAGAAAGTGTAAGGGGAATGGGCCTTGGTGTGTCTGACGCACAATATTTTGAAGATGCACGGGCTATGTGGCGGAGCGTGATGGGAAAAAACCGGAAAAGGGGCGCCGGGCGAGGCCTATTACAGGCTCTCAAAGCCGTTCTTGGCGGCCCGCGCGGTGCGTTCTTGCAGTCCGGCGGTCGACGAGCCTTCCGCGCCGACGCTTTGCTAACCACGGCATCCGAATTTCCCGCCTTGCCGGAACTGTGCCAAGCCGTTACTCGGACAGACTCCTAGGTGAGAGCCTACGGGTCAGTCCGGGCTTCTGAAGAACGTCAGGCAGCGGTTAGATGGTGCGAACGCTATTCTATCGACAGTTACCCCGGCGGCTGCTTGTTGAGTCCCGGCCCTCGGGAATCTTTTCACGATGCAGCGGCTCTGGGACTACCAGGTGCGCGTCTGATGGGCTACGATCTGAGTGACAATTGACATGGAATTCGGAGCGCACTTACCGCTGATCTCTTTTCAAGGCGAGCATCGCGGTCTGGCGGACCTTCAGCAGTACGCGAAACTCGCCGCTGCGCTTGGCTACAAGTTTCTCTGCGCGAACGATCACTTCGTGTTCAGCCGGCCGTGGCTGGACGGGCCGACAGCCCTGGCCGCCGTCGTGGCGTCGTCGGGAACGATGAAGCTCGCGACCACGGTTTCGATCCCGATCGTCCGCGGGCCGGTCGCGTCCGCGAAAGTTCTGGCGGCACTCGATATCTTGTCCGGAGGACGTCTCATCGTCGGGGTGGGTCCGGGGTCATCGGCGAAAGACTACGCCGCGGCAGGCCTTCCGTTCGAGGAACGCTGGAAGCGGTTCGATGAAATCATCCGGGCGCTGCGAGCGCTGTGGGACCTCTCCTCCGAGGGCTTCCGCGGGAAGTACTACTCGACGGAAGGCCTTCTGCTGGAGCCGCGCCCGGTGCAGCAACCAGGCCCGCCGATCTGGATCGGGAGTTGGGGATCGCCGGCTGGGCTTCGACGAGTGGCTCGCCTCGGGGATGGATGGCTGGCCTCCGGCTACAACACCACGCCGAAGCAATTCGGCGAGAACGTCGAGTCCTTGGGCGCCGCGCTTTTGAAACAGGGAAGGGACGCTGGGGGGTTCCCCAACGGGATTTCCACGATGTGGCTCTATGTGACCGAAGACCGCGGCGCGGCGGACCGCATGATCGAAGACGTTCTCAGCCCGATGCTCCAGCGTCCGGTGGAAGAACTGCGAGACAAGCTGCCGATCGGTGACCCGGAGACGTGTGCGGAGAAGCTCTCGGCTTATGCGCGAGCCGGCGCTCAGCGCGTCTTTCTCTGGCCTTTGGCCGACGAGCTGCGACAGTTAGAGACATTCTCGGAGAAGGTCTCGCCGATGGTCCTTGCGGCGGCTTGAAGGCTTCGCTGGGCGTCGAGGCCCGCATGATATCCGGCGCCGCGGCCCTGTGAGCGAGCGTCAAGTCGGCGCTCCGCTCCCCTGACGGACTACCGCACCATCCCAGTGTTGAGCTACCGTCCCGGCAACTTCAAGAACTCATCCGGCACAAGCGCCCGCCGTGTAAAGCGGGCCTGGCGGACCGCCCCTTTGAAATAGTAAACCTCGTTGATCCGCACGCCGACCGAAGTGCGTCCCGGCCCCTGCGGGCCCAACTTCAACTCGGCCCCGCCGTCCTGCACTCCGTTGATGTAGCTTCGGAATTCGCGGCCGTCGTAGACCGCGGCCACATGGTACCAGGCGCCCAGCGGATGAAGGCGCCGGCGATCGAGCAGTGCCTTGCGGGCGGCGCCTGTCTGAACGTAGGCATCGAGACACCACCGGCCATCCACGACGCGGATTTCAAATAGCATGCGGTTTTCGGTTTGAGCACCTGTCGCCGGGGTCTCGCTGAGGTGGAACCAGCGCTGCTCCTCTGCTCCGCCATCAGGACGAAAGAGGGCTTCCCAGGTGAATGTCTCGGCGCCGGCGAGTGGATGCACGTCGAAAAACAGGGCGTCATCGACCCCGTCGAACTCGACCGCTTTCCCGAGTGGCGTGTCGATGACGCGCGGCTCGCCCGAAACCGCGGTCTTGTGACCGCCGATTTTGTCAAGACGGTCGAATATCCAGGTCTGCGACTCGGGCGGCGCGGGAGGCGCCGCATCCCCGTTTCCCGGCCAGACCAAGACGCCAGCCGCGAGAAGGCAAACGGTTCCGGCACCGTACAAAGACATTCGACTATGCATAGGTGAGATCCATCCGTTTCCGCAAGGCGGACGACGCGCCGTTCACTTATAGTACGCCTGTCCGCGATCTTGAGTTGGCGGACGCTCGCGCCCCGCGAAAAAGCAGCCTTCAGACCCTGCCGACCCTCACATCGCGGGCCCGCTTGATGGGGGTAGAGGCCCGTAAGAATCGAAGCCCTCGTCGGACAACAGCGGCCGCTGCTGTAGAAATTCGTGTAACGCAGTCCGTTGGCGGCGAGGCGGTTGAGGTTGGGCGTGACTCGGGTCATGATAGCTCTTCTGGGAGTCCGGCTGCAGCGAGCAGTGCGATTGAATGATTGTCTTGCTCGTTTGTCGCGCTTGTTCTCACATTCGACGCCGACTCGAGAATCGCTCACAGGGCTTCTGGTCGTTGGGAGTTCGAATCCTGCTAGTTTTGGAATTGGAGAGTATCCACGATGGCCGTGAGTTGGGCGAGTCACGGCTGCTGACCGAGAGTTCGTTACAAGCCAGTATGAGTCGCTTCCTTTCACCAGCGGACTTCGTAGCAGCGAACGGCACCAACGTCGCTGCCTGGACAGAGACGGAATCTCTCGAATACACGTGCTGGCTGGCGCGGTCCCACTACGAGAATTTCAGCGTAGTGAGCTGGCTGCTGCCGCGCCGGTTGCACCAGGATTTTTTTAACGTCTACTCATTCTGCCGCTGGGCCGACGACCTCGGGGACGAGATGGGCAACCCGGCGCGCAGCCTCGACTTGCTCAATTGGTGGCAACAAGAACTGGACGCGGTCTACGCCGGTCAGGCCCGGCATCCCGTCTATGTGGCGCTGCGTCGAACGATCGAGAAGCACGACATTCCCGAGCAACCGTTTGCTGACTTGATTCGGGCCTTCGTGCAGGATCAGACGGTTACCCGCTACGCCACCTACGCCGATCTGCTGGGCTACTGCCGCTACTCGGCGAACCCGGTCGGACGGCTCGTCCTGCACCTGTGCGGCTACACCGACGACGAGCGGCGCCGTCTATCTGATGCGACCTGCACGGCTCTGCAGCTCGCGAATTTCTGGCAAGACGTGCGGCGCGATTGGGGCATGGGCCGGGTCTACATCCCGGCTGACCGGATGGCTTCCCGCGAATACTCCGTTGAATTGTTGGAGCAGGACTTGAAGTCAGGAGTGGCCGGACCGGGTTTCCGCGCCGTGATGCGCGAATTGGTCGGCGATACCCAGTCGCTGTTTTTGAAAGGGCTTCCCCTGGCCAAGATGGTGGACCGGCGGCTAGCCGTTGATTTTGAACTATTCAGCCGCGGTGGAATGGCTATCCTGGAGATGATTCGCCGCCAGCATTACGACACGATTCGGAAGCGCCCAGAGCTGGGGAAATTGCGGAGGCTTAGGCTGTTGGTGAGCGTGGTGACGCATCAACTCTTTGTCCGTTCTGACTCCGGCGGGGAGGCTCGGCATGTTTAGTCCGCACTCACCACGTGGCGCCCGCATCCGTTTGTTTCCCGCGCCCCTTCCGGGGCTTCTCCTCGCGGGGGTTCGGACCCAGGGTTCCGCTTCGCTTCACCCTGGGCTACGATCCTGCGCCGCTTCGCGGCTCAAGCTGGGCTACAATCCGACGCCGCTTCGCGGCTCGGGCTCTGAGTGAACGGCATGCCAGCTAGCGTTGAGCAATCCTTCCATCACTGCAAACGAGTCGCACGGGCACGCGCGCGAAACTTTTACTACTCGTTCCTGCTGTTGCCGCGTGAACAGAAGCAGGCGATGTGCGCGATCTACGCCTTCATGCGCTATTGCGACGACATTAGCGACGAGACCGGCTCGCCGCTGGCCGCCAGGCGCGAGGCTCTCGATCGGTGGAAAAAGGCATTGGAAGAGGCCCTGGAGGGCCGCTATGGAGACGATCCTATTCTGCCGGCTTTTCACCACACGATTGCCAAATATAGAATCCCGCCGCGATACTTTTTCGAGCTGATCGAGGGAGTGAGCAGCGACCTGTCGCCGCGGCGGCTCCGCACCTTCGATGACCTCTACCGCTACTGCTACCAGGTGGCTTCGGTCGTCGGACTAACTTGTATCCACATCTTCGGCTTTGAATCCGATGAGGCGCTCGATCTCGCCGAGAAGTGCGGAATCGCGTTTCAACTCACGAACATCTTGAGGGATATTCCCGAGGACTCCCGGCTCGGGCGCGTTTACCTGCCGGGGGAGGATTTGGAGCGTTTCGATCTCACGGCCCAAGACCTGCTCAGCGGCCAGCCGGGTCCCGGCTTTTCGAAGCTGATGGAGTTTGAATGGAAGCGGGCCAACCGCTACTACGAAGAAGCCGCGCCGCTGCTCGGCATGGTCGGCCCGCAAAGCCGGCCCGCGCTGTGGGCCATGATGTCGATCTACCACGGTATCCTGCACCGGATCCGCAGCGACCGTTACGACGTCCACACCCGCCGCGCGAGTCTTAGCGCGATCGAAAAGCTGTGGATCGTCACGCGAGCGCTGAAGCTCCGCCTGAGGGGAGGGGCTCCGCCATTCCCCGCGTAGTCATCGCCGGCGGAGGACTCGCCGGACTCGCCGCCGCCGCCGCGCTGGGCTCGATTGGTTTCGAGGTCGATCTGCACGAAGCGCGTCCGTTTCTGGGGGGCCGCGCTACGTCTTTCCCCGTCAATCCATCGGACGAAAACTCGGACCACATCGACAACTGCCAGCACGTACTGCTGCGCTGCTTCACCAACTTGCTGGACTTCTACCGCCGTTGCGGAGTGGAGGACAAGATTCGCTTCCATGACCGCCTGTATTTCGTGCGGCCGGGCGGGGCGGTCGATGTATTCAAGGCCGGCGTCTTGCCCGCGCCGGCGCATCTGCTGGGGTCGCTGCTGCGCTTCAAGGCTCTCGATTTTGCCGACAAACTTTCGATCCTTCGCGCCATGGCCGCGATGCAGCGAGAAGCGGACCGCACCGATCTTGACAGTCTCACCATCGCGGACTGGCTGGCCTCGAAGCAAGCCACTCCGCGAGCCGTGGAGCGGTTCTGGCGTCCGATTCTAGTAAGCGCCCTCAACGAAGAGCTGGACCGTTCGTCGGCGGCGCCCGCCTTTCAGGTTTTCATGCAAGGCACGATGGCGACCCGCGAAAGCTATCAGATGGGTTTGCCGGCGGTCCCGCTAGCAGAGCTTTACTCCGCAGCCTTCGAAGACAGGCTGGGAGAACAAGTTCGAGTTCATCCGCGGTCCTCCCTCGATCGAATCGACCCCAACGACAACACCGCCGACTTCTATATCAGCGCCGTACCATTTGAAAGAGCGAGGCAACTTCTCCCAGGTTTGGAACTCAAGCTCGAAAAGTTCACCCATTCACCGATCACGGGAATTCATCTCTGGTTCGATCGCCCGATCACGGACCTGCCCCACGCTGTTCTGCTGGACCGGACACTGCAATGGGTTTTCCGCAAGACGGACCGGTACGTTCAATGCGTGGTCAGCGCCTCGCGCTCGCTGCTCGAGCTTTCGCGCCAGGAGATTGTCGAGTTGGCCTGCCGCGAGTTGAAAGAGTTCTTTCCTGCTTGCCGTGGTGCCGAACTAGTCCGCTCGCACGTCATCAAAGAAGCGCGAGCGACCTATTCGACGATTCCCGGCCTGCAATCGGTTCGGCCGGGTCCGAAGACAAAGTACCCTAACGTATTCCTTGCGGGTGACTGGACGAATACCGGCTGGCCCGCGACGATGGAAGGGGCGGTACGGAGCGGGTATATCGCGGCGGAGGCGGTGGCGCGGGCGGCTGGGCGAGAGGCGTCGTTCTTGCTGCCCTGAAAGCATGTGCGGGGTACTCTGGACTGCTACCGGGAGTCCAGTGCTAACCAGACGCGAAGGGCTCGGTCGAGATCTCGCAATTCGGAAGTCCGCAACGTCCCGATGCGCTTGCGGATTCGGTCAGATCGCAGGGCAACCAATTTGTCGATCATGATTTGCGATTCAGTTCGGAGCCCATTGCTGGGATCTGGCGATACCGTCAGGCGGAACAAAGGTGACTCCACGATATGGGATGTGATCGGGCAGACAACGATGCTTGAGTGAGTGGGATTAAACACGTCAGACTGCACAACCACGACCGGACGGGGCTTGCCATAGTCTCCAGGCATCACGGCGATGACAACATCGCCTCTTGTTAGTTCCACCCGGTATCGTCCGCCGCCAACTCCGGCCAAGCCTCATCTTCCGGGTGCGTCTGTTTGCTCGCAAGTATGGACTGTCGCCGAGCCTCAGCCTTCAGTAACTCCATCTCGTTCAGGTCCAGATAATCTTCGATGGCTCGCACGATGACTGCGTTCCGGCGACGATTGGTTTGCCGCGCGAATTCTCCCAGTCGCTCAAGTAGCTCCTCGCTCGCACGAATACTGAATGTTTGCGACACCAGATTCATTGTAACACGTTTTGCAATACAGTCTACCTATTTGGCTGCCACACGCGCCGCTTTCGGGTCTGACGCGTTGATCCACGCTAGTCCCCCGCCCCCGCTGCCCGAAAGGACCGCCCCGGGGGAGCCTGGCTGAACAGAACTTCCGCTAGCTCGTCGAAGTTCGACTGGGTAATTAGCACGAAACCCTGAGACAACGAGGAATAGCGCGAGATGGTTTGGCGCAGCGCCTCGCTGGGCGCTTCCGCACCCGCTAGCCACAACCGTCTCGTTTCGTCGACACGGAAGGGAATCACCCCCAAATGCTTCGCTGTCGGCCGGGGAATAACGCTGAGCGCTTCGAGTTCAACATCGTTGTGGCCTAGCCGCCGAAAGGGCAGACCCCGCTGCAAGCTGAGCGCTTTTTGAATCTGCGTTTCACGAAGCATGCCGTTGCGGACCAGGTATTCGCCGATTCGCTCGCCGCCGTCAATCGCCGCCAGAGCTTCCTCGAGATCAGTCCCCACGATCTCCCTCGTCGCAACGAGGATCTCACCAAGAAAGCGCTTGTGGGCCGTCAGGGCTTCCCCGCTTGGGTAGGAATGTTCCGTTTTGCTCCAGACCAATGGTTGTTTATTCAGGCGTGCGGCTACGAACGTTCCCAGCGCTGCAATCACCGCGCAAGAGTTGATCACGTTGGAAAACGGAATTCGCAGGGGCGTGGCTAGAGCGTGCCGCCAACCGTAGACGCTCCACACAAACGCCCCGCGGACCAGTTGCCGCCACAGCAACAGAAACACGTTGGCCAGCAACAGCCATACCAGCGTCGTCGAGGTGGCCGCTAGCATGCCGAGATGCCAATCCCCGCCGGTCAGCCCGGCCCAGGCCAGGCGCCCGGCGCCGTAGCAAAAAACCAAGTTGGCCAGCATCGCCGCCGGGTGATTCACAAGCCCTTTACGGTCACGCCAAAGCCAGTAGAACTGGCCCGCGCCGGCATTCCAGCCAAAGCGCTGCCAGGACTGCAGGGCGATTCCAATCGCCCAGCGCGATCGCTGGCGAATCGCCTGCCTGACGGTACGAGGAAAATAAGAGCGCGTGGCTTCGTTCGCTAACGAAGTTCCGGCGCCAACCGTTTCGGGGTTCCTCTCTTGTTCGCCTGAGAAGGCCCCGGTCGGCACAACGAACAACTGCGGGTAGCCTAATTTATGCACTTGCAGGCCGACGAAATAGTCTTCCGTCAGACTTTGCGAATCGAACGGTTCGCCGTCATTTAGCTCCGACAGCCGCTCGATCACCTCGCGGCGATATGCCGTCCCGACACCCGCCGAAGGAATGAACCCTCCCAGGCGTGAGCGAACAAACAGCTCTTTGAGGTGAAACTCGGCGAACTCGTCACAATAGGTGCCGTGCGCCAGGTGACTGACGGGAGTCTTCAAAGGCAGAACCGGGAACTGGATCATGCCATGGCGCTCGATCTCTTGATTCGCCCTTTTCAGGGCCAGGCGCGGTATCAGGTCTTCGGCATCGTGTTGCTGAATAATCTCGTATTGCTCGCCAGTCATTTCTTCATGGCGCCGAATCCCCCGAATGATGCTGTTCAAGCAGTCAGCTTTCGTGGTAGGCCCATCGTGTGAACAAAGGACGTGCCGGACTTTTGGACTCTTCTTTTCAGACGCCACCACTTTGGCAATCGTCGCCGCATCGTTCGGATAGACCCCCACCCAAAAGTCGTAATTCTCGTAATCGATCTCGGATAAATTGTGGTCGAGCATCTGCTCGATCACTTCGTCCTCCCGCCAGCAAGGAACCATCAGGGCGATCTTTCGCTGGGGACGGTTGGCGGAGTTCTCCAGGGATCGAGCGGAGCAGGAGGTTTCGCGCCGGCGGCCGCTTAGACGCAAATAGAGGTAGGAAATATCCAGGAACAAGTCATCCAGACCACTGATGAAGACCCAGACGGCTAGCGGCGCCAGGACCTCGGCGATAAGCCGGTCCAGCCAGATCATTGGGGAGGCGAGAGGTTATGGCTCGCGCAGGTTCTACTATATCACCAACGAATCATAATTCCTCTCAATTGATAAAGAAATTATGATAAATTTCCAAGAACTCGTTGAGGATATAGCATCACTTCATGCCGGCCTTTGCGAGTTCCCGGCGCAAGCGCCCTTCCGGGTGAAGGCCGATCAGATAGGTTGAGATGTTGCCGCTTCGGTCGATCACGATGGTTGTCGGCAGTGACTTGACGGAGTACTGGCGAGCCAATTGATTCCCGATGTCGACCAAAGAAGGAAAGCTATAACCCTGGTCCGCAAAGAAACGAGCGGCGAGTGCGGCAGGCTCGCCGTTGACACCGAGAACGACCAGTCCCTGCTCTGAAAAATCGCGGTGCAAGGCTTCGATGTGCGGCAGATCAATACGGCATGGCGTACACCAGGTTGCCCAGAAGTTGAGCAAGACAATTTCCCCCCGCAGCTCCTCGAGCCGAAACGTATCACCCAAGAGATCGTCACGAGTGAAATCCTCCGCTGGTTTCCCCACCATGCGCGAGGCCGATGCCCGGGTCGGGCCGAATTCTTGGACCAATTCCGCGTTATCGGGTGGCACGAAATGAAAAGTGCCCGAGGGGGCGGGACCGTCCACAATCAATCTCTGGAATGAGATCGTTTGTGTCACCTCGACCGGCTTGCCGACATTGGCCGGTTTGTCGACATGGGGTAGTGTCATGCTGGCGATCGAGACCTCTCGCACAACGATGCCGGCGGCGCGGTCGATCCAAAAGGTGCGCCGAACCCTCCCTTGCGAAGTTCCGGGTGGTGTCTTGTATTCCGCCTCGACGACGGTGTAGTTGACTTTGCCGCGCGATTCATCGACAGATTTCACGTGAGTGATGCGGGCGCTCTCCAAGCGGTCGGCAACCCCGCTGTAGCGTTGCACGTAGCGGGAAGCTGCTTTGCGAATGTCGAACGGCTTCGCGCCCCGCCGGCCAGGTTTTGCCGGCGCGAAAGGATTCGCCCCGCGCTTGATGTATTGCCGCATGTGCGAAACGTAGAACCAGCTTGCCTCACCATCGAAAACGGACAAGCTGTCGTTGGTTTGGTCAACTAGCTCCATCCGCGCGCGGCCGGACGAGTCCGCGGCGACGACGTATCGCGATTCGGTTCGCCGGTCGACCTGTTCGGAGTGAGTTCGAGATTGTTCCGTCGCCGAGAAATAGAACTGGTCGAGGCTCCTGTAGGTCTCCGCAACACGCTCCAAGAGGGCTTCGGCTGTCTCGTCGCCAGCAGCCGCTGGACCGCTCTGGGCGAAACGAAGAGCAGCAGCGGGAGTCAATGCCAGCGCCCAGACAGTTAGTTCGGCCAGGAAGATCTTCATGCCAGGGTTACAACACCATCATACGCAAGCACGCTGCCGGCACGCCGCGAAAATACCCACTGGCGGCCAGAACCTTTACGGGAGACTGGATTTTCACTCGAGCGGTTCGAGTTCGATGTCAGTCTCGTTGATCCAAGTAGCTCTTTCGGCTCATGGCAGAAAATCTCCGAGGGCCGGACAGACGTGCGGACGGAAGTCCGCGCTCCCCGAGCTGGACCTTTCTGACACGGCGCACTCGGGTTATGGCTTTCCGGCGTGGCGCGCGCCTCCCGGCGGGCAGCGTCGGCCTCCGGGCCGGCGTCCAGCGGAGGCCGAGCGAAGACGGCCGCGACCTACAGGACGCAAACAGCAGGCTTACCGAAAAGCTGAAGCGGCCACTAAGCTAAAATGAACCCGCTGGCTATGCCCCTCCCTGATTTCGATCCCCTGGTCGCCGAATGGTTCGAACAGCGCTTCGAAGGCGCCACCGAACCGCAGCGGCTCGGTTGGCCGGAAATCCGCTCTGGCCGCGATGTTCTGATCTCGGCGCCGACGGGGTCGGGCAAAACCCTGGCGGCATTTTTGATTTGCATCGATGACCTGATTCGCGCGGCCCGCGAGGGCTCATTGAGTGACCAGACGGTGGCGGTCTACGTCTCCCCGCTCAAGGCGCTCAGCAACGATATACACAAAAACCTCGAAGCTCCCTTGGCGGAAATCTACGAACTGGCCGCCAAGAAAGGGCTGGCGCTGCCGCGGATTCGCACGGCGGTTCGAACCGGTGACACTCCAGCCTGGGAGCGGCAAAAGATGCTGCGGAAGCCGCCTCACATTCTCGTCACCACGCCGGAGTCGCTTTTCATCTTATTGACGGCCGAGAAGAGCCGCGTGATGTTGAGCTCGGCGCGCACGGTGATCGTCGACGAGATCCACGCGGTGGCGGACGATAAACGGGGCTCGCACCTCGCGTTGTCGCTGGCTCGGCTGGAACGCTTGACGGGGCGGAAAACGAACGGCCACGGCAGCAGGGTTGGCCTGCAGAGAATCGGCTTGTCGGCGACGGTCAAGCCGATCGGCGAAGTCGCAAGCTTCTTGAGTCAGACGTTCCGCCCCGATTTGGCGGCTGACATCGCTTCGGGCCGCATCGTCCAGATCGGGCATCGGCGCGAGATGAAGCTGGCGGTCGAAGTTCCCAATGACGAACTTGGCCCTATCGCCAGCAACGAGATGTGGCAGGAGATCTACGACCGCTTGGCGGAGTTGATTCGCTCGCACCAAACCACACTGGTGTTCGTCAACACGCGAAGGCTGGCCGAACGCGTCACGCACCATCTCGAGCAGCGCCTCGGTGAAGGAGTTGTGTTGCCGCACCACGGCAGCCTTTCCCGCAAACTGCGCCTGTCGGCGGAACAGCGCTTGAAGGCGGGGAATTTGAAAGCGGTCGTGGCGACTGCATCGCTTGAGCTTGGCATCGACATCGGGTTTGTGGATCTGGTTTGCCAAATCGGCTCGCCACGATCCATCGCCGTGGCGCTGCAACGCATCGGCCGCTCGGGACACTGGGTGGGTGCGATGCCCGAAGGACGTCTGTTCGCCACGACGCGAGACGAGCTGATCGAATGCGCGGCTTTGGTCCGGGCGATTCGCGGGGGCGAGCTGGATCGGCTTGAGATCCCGGAAGCTCCGCTCGACATTCTCGCGCAGCAGATGGTTGCAGCGGTTGCCTGCGAGGAATTCGCGGAGGACGAACTATTCGACTTTGTGCGGATGACGTATCCCTACCGCAACCTGCCACGCGCCGATTTCGACGCGGTTCTCGAAATGCTGTCGGAAGGAATCGCCAGCTCGCGCGGGCACAGCGGCGCTTATCTCCATCGCGACCAGGTCAACCACCGCTTGAGGCCCCGGCGAGGAGCGCGGTTGGCGGCTATCACCTCCGGCGGAGCAATCCCCGACAGCGCACAATATCTCGTCGTGGCCGAGCCGGAAGGGGCGACCGTCGGTACGCTTGACGAAGACTTCGCGATCGAAAGCTTGGCCGGCGACGTTTTTCTGCTGGGCACGACGTCTTGGAGAATTCGGCGTATCGAGCCGGGCCGCGTGCGGGTGGAGGACGCCCACGGCGCCGCCCCAACGATCCCGTTTTGGACGGGGGAGGCGCCGGGGCGCACCGCCGAGCTTTCGCGGGAAGTCTCGCGTGTTCGCGAGGAAATTTCCCGCCATGTAGACAAACGTGCATCAAACCCCAGCGAAGCGGCGGTCAGCTTCCTTGTGAGCGAGTGCGGGTTGAACCGTCTCGGGGCGGAACAGGCTGTGGAGTACGTCAGAGCGGGTGAGAAGGCCCTCGGCGTTCTGCCCGCTTCCCAAGTCGTTGTCGCCGAGCGCTTCTTCGATGAATCCGGAGGCATGCAACTGGTCATCCATGCCCCCTTCGGCGTACGCATCAACCGGGCTTGGGGACTGGCGCTGCGGAAGCGTTTCTGCCGCTCGTTCAATCTGGAGTTGCAGGCGGCGGCGACCGACAACGGAATCGTCATCTCGTTAAGTGACCAGCATGCCTTTCCTCTGGAAATCGTGTTCGAATTCCTTACGCCGCAATCGCTCAAGCACGTGCTGACTCAGGCGCTGCTGGCGGCGCCGATGTTCACCGTAAGGTGGCGTTGGAACCTGTCACGGGCGCTGGCGGTGTTGCGCTTCTCTTTCGGACGCAAGACACCTCCTCCGATCCAGCGCATGCGCGCCGAAGACATGCTGGCAGCGGTTTTTCCGGACCAGGCAGCATGTGCCGAGAACCTGACCGGCGAGATCCGCATCCCCGACCATCCCTTGGTGAAGGAAACGATCGAAAACTGTCTTTACGAAGTGATGGACCTGGCCGGACTGCGCAGCCTGATTGAGGGCATCGCAAACTGTCAGGTTCGAGCCGTCGCCATCGACACGGCGGAACCGTCGCCGTTCTGTCACGAAATACTCAACGCCAACCCCTATGCGTTCTTGGACGACGCGCCTCTCGAAGAACGCCGCACGCGAGCTGTTCAGATGCGCCGCACCCTCAGTGCGGATATGGTCGAGGGACCGGGGGCGCTGGACGCCGAAGCCATCGCACAAGTCGCCGACGAAGCCTGGCCGCTGGTCCGCGATGCCGACGAACTGCATGATGCATTGCTCACTCTGATCACTCTGCCACCAACGCCGGAGTGGGAAGAGTACTTCGGCGAGCTGAGCCAAGCCGGCCGCGCCACGACATTGCAAGTGCCCGAAGAGTACGGAGCGCCGCAACAGAGCCGCGCCCGGAAGGGTGCGGTCGAGCTGCCTGACGACCCGCGGGCAGCAGCCGGCGGCGCAAGCCTATGGGCCGCCGCCGAGCGCCTTGCGTTGGCGACCGCCGCCCATCCGCAAGCCGTTCTGAGTCCCCGCATCGCAGCCGTTCAAACCTCACGCCCAATTCCAGATTCCCGAGAAGCCTGCGTCGCCGAGATCCTGCGGGGCTGGCTCGACTCGACCGGGCCGACAACCGCCGATGATTTCGCGCAACGTCTGGGACTTCAGAGGCCGGTGGTCGACGCCGGGCTCCTGCGTCTCGAAGCCGAAGGTCAAATCTTGCGAGGCCGTTTCTCCGCGGCTCTGCCCGAAGACGAAACCGAGTGGTGCAACCGCCGCCTGCTGGCACGCATTCACCGCTTGACGCTGGGCCGTCTGCGGCGCGAGATCGAACCGGTGAGCAGCGCTGACTTCATGCGCTTCTTGTGCCGCTGGCAGCACGTTGCTTCCGGCACCCGGTTGTTCGGCGTGGACGGCGCGCTGCAGATCGTCAAGCAGCTCCAGGGGTATGAGATATCGGCGGCTGCCTGGGAGTCGCAAATTCTCCCTCGCCGCATCGCCGACTACAAACCGGAACTTCTCGACCAGTTGTCTCTTTCGGGCGAAGTCACTTGGGGACGGCTGTCACCGCACCCGGCCTTCGATTCGAACGGCGGGGCGGGCGAAGCCGCTCAGGTCAGTCGCCGCGTGCGCCCGACGCGTGTAGCGCCGCTGGCGCTGTTTCTTCGCGAAAATGCCGGGTGGCTGCTTGTCCGGTCTGTCAAACCACCGGAGCCGAGCCCGGATTCTCGTCTCTCGCATGCGGCGCGCGAGGTTCTTGCAGCGCTCCAAAGCCGGGGTGCGTCGTTCTTCACGGACCTGGTACGCGCAACCAAGCGCCTTCCGAGTGAAGTCGAGGACGGGCTCTGGGAGTTGGTGACGGCGGGACTGGTGACCGCCGACGGCTTTGAGAACTTGCGGGCGCTGATTGATCCCAAACGGCGCAGAGGGGAAGGCCGCGGGCGCCACGCCCGTCCCCGCCATGCACCCGGGCGCTGGGCCCTGCTGCGTGAAGCGTTGCATTTGGAAATCGCGGGGCTCGACGGCGCCGAGGCGGCGAATGGCGTCGCGCCAGCCACACCCCAGTCCGGGGACGGTCCGGTCGAAGCCTACGCACGCTGCCTGCTCGAGCGCTGGGGCGTGCTGTTTCGTGACCTGTTGCGGCACGAAACGCTGGCTCCCGCCTGGCGCGATCTGCTGGTTGTTCTCCGGCGGATGGAAGCGCGCGGGGAAATCCGCGGCGGCCGTTTCGTCGGGGCGTTCGTTGGTGAGCAGTTCGCGCTTCCGGAGGCGGTTGAATTAGTTCGTTCGATCAGGCGGTCGCAACCGGATGGAGAGGAGATCGAGATTGCGGCCAGCGATCCTCTCAACTTAGTGGGGACGATTCTGCCGGGACCGCGGGTGAGTTCGGCGGCGGCCGAGACGATCCGCTTGAAGGATGGCGTAGTTGTGGAGCGAGCCGAGTCGGGGATTTTGGCGCTGGCCGGCGCGGGTGTGCCTGAAGGGGGCCAGTAACGACCGGCAATCTTGCCGGTCCATCGCCGCGAAGCGGCGACGCGATCTAAATCCCACGCGTTTGCTGAAATCGCAAGCCGCCTTCGGCGGCTAGGACCGGCAGGATTGCCGGTCCCCACTGGGGTACGACCGGGAAGATTGCCTGTCGCTACTGGGCACGGCACCGCTACTTACGCCCGGTTGCCGTTAGAGCCTTTGGTGAGCTTGACGTTGCCCATCTCCTCGATTTCGGAGAAGTAGATCTTGCGCTCGTCTTCCATGCACTTGTTGGCCAAGATGACGGCGATGGAGTCCTGCAATCCGACCTCGATATCGGCCTTGGGTTTGCCGCCATCACGCACGTTGAGCAAGAAGCTCTCCAGCTCTTTGTACTCGGGATCTTTGTCTTCCTCGGGCGCCATGATGCCTTTTTGGTAGAGCCAGCGCTTGGCGAACTCCAGCTCTTTTTCGACGAAACCGATCTCGGGCGAGTTGAGGTCCTTGATCCCGGGGATAATCGGCAAACCCTCTCCCTGTTCGAGTGTGTCGGCAACAGTAGCGCCGGCGACCCAGTCCTCCTTCGGCTTTTCCTCCGCTCCCATCCTGACCTTCATCGCGTCGCGGAACCACATCCCGTCGCCGTAGGGAATCAGCGTGATCTCAATGGCTCCATCGGTCCCCATGATGATCTCGCGGCAGCCGTCGCCGGGCACGCGGCGGTCTTCAATGTGGCGATTGGTGCTGATGGCGCTGTAAAGCAGCTTTTCACCGCCGGGATACTCGAAAATGAGCTGGATGTTATCGAAGATGTCACGGCCGTCTTTCCAATAGTCGAGGCCGCCGACGCCGACGATCGATTTGGGGCTCGAACCTAGCATCCAGTCGGCCACATCCACTTGGTGGGACATCAGCTCGGCGCAAAGCCCGCCCGAATACTTTTTGTAAAGCCGCCAGTTGAGCTGCTCTTCGAGTGCGGGGTCCTTGACGCCGCGCCGCCAATTCGTGTTGCGATGCCACTGAGCGTGGATATGGGTAATCTTGCCGATCGCGCCCTGGTCGATGAGTTGTTTCGCGGCGGCGTAGTAGGAACTGTAACGGCGCTGCAATCCGACTTGGATGACCTGGTTGGGATGATTTTCGTGGAGTTCACGCAGACCGTGGACTTCCTCGGGCTTGAACACGAGCGACTTCTCGCAAAATACGTGCTTGCCCGCCTCCAGCGCGTCTTTCATGATCGGGTAGTGCATGAACAGGGGAGTCGTAATGAAGACCGCCTCGATGTCTTTGCGGTCGAGAATCTCCCGGTAGTCGCTGTAGGTGTCGGGCTGCTCGTCCTTCCCTTTGAACACCCGCATGGCCCGTTTGAGATTCTTTTCGTAGATGTCGCACAGGGCCGCGCATCTGCCAATGTCCATGTGCTGCAGGTGCCGGCCGAGCAAGCGTGAGCCGCGGCTTCCGGGTCCAATGAAGCCATAGTTCACCCTTTCGCCGGCGGCCTTGGCGGTGAGAATCCCGGGTGCTGCCTTCACTCGCGGCAGGGCGGCCGCTACAGCGGCGCCGGCTGCTCCGGCGGATTTGACGAAGTCTCTGCGTTTCATTTGACTTTCGACAGGCATGTGCTTTTCGGCAGGCATAATCACCTCTTCAAGAACCACTCTATCCACCCGATATTCTACGGCCGGAGGTTGCGCAAACGCAAACCTGTAAGCGCGCATGAACTCCCGGAATGTGGGCTAGCGCCGCCCGAAGACCGAGCCGAAAAACTCGGTAACGGCTTCAAAGGCCTCTGACGTGAAGGAGTGCTGCCCCGGCAACTGGTGTACGACGAACGACGACGCTTGCCCGGCGCGCTGATAGGCCGGCCGGACCTTGGCGATGAAGCGGTCGACCCCCTCTTTCGGCATTCCTACGTCTTCTGTCGGCGCCCACAACATCAGAGGCTTCGGCGCCATGGCCGCCGCGAACTCAGCCTGGTCGCCTTTTTCTAGCATTCCCGGCAGCCACCAATAGGTGCCGTGATAGCTGACTCGTCCCTGCCGCGCGAAAACTTCCACCGAGCCAACACCGCCGCAAATCGGAGCGGCGGCCGCGACCCGCTCATCCAGCACCCAGGTGTAGAAGGCGGTGATCCCCCCGAAGGACATACCCGCCGTCGCGATGCGGCCAGCGTCGACATCCGGACGCCTGGACAGATAAGTGACCGCCTGGCGGATCTCGTGCAATACAGCCCCCATCGCTGTCCGGCCTTCGACAAGTAGAGCGTTCGCCTGCGTGTTGATGGGAGGGCCTCGCCGGTCCAGCCCGCGTTGAGTCAGCGCCAGCGTAAGGTAACCCCTGCGAGCTAGTTCCCGCGCCCAGCCGAGCATTCGAATGTGCGGCTGGTCCCGGCCGTAACGGACCCATTCTCCAGGCCCGAACTGTTTCGTGGTCATGGCTTCGCGGCTGCCGCTGCTTCCGTGCAAACAGATGATTGCGGGAAGAGGGCCGTCAGTGTTTACAGGACGAATGACGAAAGCAGGCACGCGCTCACCATCGAGTCCCTCCCAGGAAACGTCTTCGACGCGCAGATCTTCCTCTTGCCGCGTTTCGATCAGCTCCACTTCGACGCCGGGAGGATCGAGGGAAAGTTTGACGAGATCAGCAAACATCCGGCGGGCGGCGCCGGCGGAAGGATCAGACTGCGCCCAGGCGCAAGAGGCGGCCAGGAGCAAGATGACGGCGCGAATCATGATCGGATTCTAGCGGATTAGCCTAAGATCAAGATGAACTCAGGCTGGGAGGAAATCATGTACTGGAGTAAATGCTGTCTTTTTCTAGTAGCGACAGGCGTCACCGCTGTCTGGGCCGAGACCCATGAAGTTTACCCGGTGAAGCATTCACAGGTCTTCACGGCCTCGGCGGAACCCATCGCCCGCATCCAGTCCGGTGACACGATCATTACGCGCACCTGGGATTCGGGCGGCAAGGATCATGAAGGCGTTTGGCACATCCGCCACCCTTACGTCTATCCCGCCCGCGGCAACCCTCTGACCGGGCCGTTCTACATCGAGAACGCCGATTATGGCGACGCGCTGGAAGTCCGCATCGACAAGATACGTCTGAATCGAAAAGACGGCTATTCGAGCTTCCGGGTAAACGCCGCCTTCTTCAACGCCGGTGAGACATTGCACGATCAGAACTATGGCATGGGCGCTGTTCGTCCGGGAAGAGCCACGCTGATCCCGTGGGAGATCGATCCCGAGAAAGGCCTTGTGCGGCCGAAGCTTCGAGAACAAGATCGTTCGGGCTGGAAGATTGAGTTGCCGGCTCGCCCGATGCTCGGCTGCATCGGCGTGGCGCCGGCTTATGGTGAAGTCCGAACTTCCGGACCCGCCGGCGACTACGGAGGCAATGTTGATTACACCTGAATTATGCACTGCGGCGTGGACCTGAGGAGGGCTGAGCCGCAAGGGACCATTGGGGACCCCCGAAAACATGGGGTAAAAAGGTAGGCTGGCAAAGATCCCAGCTTCGCCAGCCAACCCCAAGGAGGTCACCCACATGGTTACCAGACGAAAACAGCATAGCTCCCAAAGGCCCGTCCAACAAGGCCCAGCCGTGACGGCCTCGCGGCCCAATAAAATCGGGGCTTCGACGCCTTACCACTTCCGCGGCAGGAAGCCGACTCCCTACGGCGGCTTGCTGCCGGTGGTCGGGAGGGCGCTGATCTGAGAGCCTGGCTATGCGCTATGCATAAAATTTTATGCACTAGCCGTAACACACTGGAAACACGTCACTTCCGAGCGAGGTTTTGACGACGCGGATTCTGGGCGGGAAGGGAAACCGGACACGGAGAAGTCAAAAGGCCAGTTGCCGAGCTACCACCTCACGACGACCGCCAACCCGCTACGAACGCAGCCACACTCGCAAAGTGAATCTGTGCATAATTCAGGTTACAACGACATCGTCGAGGGAACGACCCTCTTGCTGCCGGTGTTCACGGAGGGGGCTTACCTCTACGTCGGCGACGGACACGCCCGGCAGGGAGACGGCGAGGGGTTTGGTAACGGCATCGAGACTTCCATGGACGTGCAGTTGACCGTACGGCTGCACAAGGGGAAGCGCCTAAGAATCCCGCGGCTCATCAACGGCGAGCACCTGATTTCGGTCGCCAGCCAGCCCGAGTTCAGCAGCAGCATGGATGCCGGCCTGCGGTCGGCCAATTCCGACATGTTGCAGTGGCTGACCAAAGAATGCGAGCTGAGCGGACCGGAGGCGCACATGCTGCTGGGGACGGTCGTCGAACACAAGATCGTGACGTATTATGGCTCGATCGCCACGCTGCTCCGGAAGCAGTATCTGCCTCCCAAATGCCACTCGTTCGGGCAGTGAGGGCGGCCTTGCGTATCCGGCGGCGGGGGGGTAAGAAAACGGCCCAGCCTGTTTGCTTTCCGTTAGCCGGGGCAGTCACCACCAGGTTCGCATCATCCTATCGCTTTTTCTCAACCAGCAGCGGTTCGAGAGTCTCCATGACGAGCCGCGCTACTTTGCGGGCGCCTTCAGCGTTAGGGTGCACGCCGTCTTCCTGCATGAACTCCGGATAACCGCCCACCCCTTCGAGCAAAAAGGGGATGAGAGGTGCGTTCAGTTCTTCAGCGAGTTCGTGAAACACGGTTTCAAAAGATTTCGTGTATTCGGGGCCATAGTTTGGAGGCAGCTTCATTCCGGCGAGGACGACCGTTGTCTCGTCGTTCCGCAGCGAGGCCACGATTTTGCGGAGATTCTGCTTCATGCTGTCCGGCGAGAGGCCGCGAAGGCCGTCGTTGCCGCCAAAGGCCACGATCACGAACTCCGGGTTGAGGCTGGCGACAATTCCCGTGCGAACCAGCCCGGAGCTGGTGGTGTCGCCGCTGATGCCTTCGTTGCGCACCTGGTAGGAGTAACCCTTGCTGTCCAGCTCCCGTTGCAGGAAGTCGGGGTAACTTTGGCCTCGTGGAAGCCCATGCCCCGCGGTCAAGCTGTCGCCGAAGGCCACAATAACGGGCCGAGACTCCTCGGGCACGCCCGCTTGGCGATCGCCGCCGTCGAGAATCTCCACTGCGGGCCTCTCCGGTGGGGAGGAAGACTGAGACCCGCAGCCAAGCTGGAAGGCGAGCAGAAGTACAAAGAAAGGCACTGCATGTCATAATAAATTTCTTCTGGGGTCTATGTCGAATCAGTCTTCGATCATCGAGGTGCGGCGCCTCGTAAAAAGAATCAACAGCGGTTCTCACGAGGTTGAGATCCTGCGCGGAGTCGACTTCTCGATACCGGCCGGGCAGTTCGTGGCGATCATGGGGCCGTCGGGCAGCGGCAAGAGTACTTTGCTGGGTTTGCTGGCGGGGCTCGACACGCCCACCGAAGGGCGGATTCTTCTCGACGGTGAAGAGATCAACCGGTTGAGCGAAGACCAGATGGCCTTGTTGCGCGCGCGCAAGATTGGCTTCGTCTTTCAGTCATATCATCTCGTCCCTACTCTGACGGCGGAGGAAAATGTCCTGCTGCCGCTGGATCTGGCGGGTGACGGGAGCCAGGGTGCGGAACGGGCTCGCGAGCTTCTCGAGAGCGTCGGCCTGGCGGACCGGCTGGATCATTACCCGGTGCAGCTTTCAGGTGGCGAGCAGCAGCGGGTGGCCTTGGCGAGAGCGTTCGTCAGCAAGCCGCCTGTCGTGATGGCGGACGAGCCGACAGGCAACCTGGACAGCACGAACGGCCGCCATGTGCTAGAAATGCTGCTCGATCTGAACCGCCAGGAGCAGACCACGCTGATTCTCGTGACGCACGATCGTGACCTGACTTCCCAGGCGGATCGCTTGATTACATTGAAGGACGGCGAGGTGGTTTCCGATGAGCTGGTCCGAAGCGCGGCGGATCCAGCAGTGCGGTAGTCGGCCCGCGATTGATCCAACATGAACAATCACTTTAGCTGGCGCAGCGCCGTCAAGATCGCCGGGCGGGAAGCTCGTGCCTCCGCCGGGAAGTTCGTTTTTGTGATCCTGGCAGTGGCGGCGGGCGTCGGCGCACTGACCGGCGTGCGGGGTTTCAGCGGCGCCTTCCAAAGCATGCTGCTGCGCGACGCCCGGGTGCTGATGGCCGGGGATCTCTCGGTCCGTTTGTTCACCCTCCCCGACCCTGACCAGCAAGCGGCGTTCGAAAAACTCGACGAGCGGGGCGCTGAGCGAACCTGGATCAGCGAGACGGTTTCGATGATGTCTTCCGAGCGCGCGCCGCGCCCGCTGCTGGTTGCCGTCAAAGCCGTGGAACCGGCCGAATACCCCTTCTACGGCGAAATCAAACTGTCCCCGGAAGCAAGCCTGAACGACATTCTCGACGAACAATCGATGGTGGTTTCGAGTGATCTGCTGCTTCGCCTCGACCTGAAGCGGGGCGATTCGGTCACGCTGGGCGACGAGCAATTTCGCATTGTGGCGGAAGTTCTCGTCGAGCCGGACCGCATGACCGGGACGATGAACATTGGTCCGCGAGTGCTGATCAGCCGCGAAGGATTGGACCGCGCCCGGCTGATTCAGCCCGGAAGCCGCGCTTCGCAGCGCTATCTTTTCCGGCTGCCCCCGCGGGGCCTCTCGATTGCCGAGGCGCGCGGCGTCCTTGAGAAAGCCTTTCGGGGCGACCGCATCGTGGACTTCCGCGAGACCCACCCGACCTTGCGGCGCGGCCTGGACCGCTCGACCAAATTTCTCAGCCTGGTGAGCCTCATCGCGTTGATTGTCGGCGCCCTGGGCGTCGCCATGGCCATGCACTCCCACCTGCAACAACGGCTCGACACGATCGCCATCATGAAGTGCCTGGGCGGGCGCTCGGGTCAGATTATGCGGATCTACCTGCTGCAGACGCTGGGGCTCGGACTTGCCGGAAGCTTGCTGGGAGTGCTGGCGGGCTATGGGATGCAGAGCTGGTTTCCGGCGCTGATCGCAAACTATTTTCCGGAGCTTTCCGCCCTGGAATGGCAGCCGGTCGCGGCCCTGCAGGGCGTGCTGATCGGAGTCCTGACGACGCTGCTGTTTACGGTGCCGACGCTTCTCAGCGTTAGGGAAGTGCGTCCGGCACTGATTTTCCGCCGGGACATGGACCGCGCCCGGCTGACGATTGGCGAACGCCTGCGGCAATGGCGTGGTTCGGCGTGGCCGGCTGCGGCAATCCTTGCGAGTATCGGGGGGCTGGCGGTGTGGCTCGGCGACTCGATCGAACTGGGGGTATGGTTCGCCGGCGGGCTCGTGGTAAGCCTGCTAGCGCTGACGGCGGCGGCATCGGGGCTTCTGCGGCTCCTGAAAGTTTTCCCGCGCTGGCTGCCCTGGCGGCTGCCCACATCGCTTCGTCATGGGATAGCGAATTTGCATCGGCCGGGGAATCACGCCGGGGCGGTCTTGGTGTCTCTCGGCATTGGGGTGACGTTCACTCTTTGCGTCTACTTGATTCAGTCGTCGGTGCTGTCGCAAATGGTGCGCAGCGCCCCGCCGAACATGCCGAACGTTTTCTTCATCAACGTCACGGATCAGGAGCGTGACGGCTTACTCGAGGTCCTGAAGCAAACTCCCGGCATTAAGGACGAGCCGGAGTTGATACCCTCGGTGGCGGCGCGACTGGTTGGCGTCGATGCGGCACCGATCGAGGAACTGAATCTGGGAAGATCCGGCCGCAGGTTCCGCAGAACTCGAACTATTACATGGCGACCGGAGCAGCCGGAAAACGTTGAAATCCTGGAAGGGGAATGGTGGCCGCCCGAGCGTCCCGATGGCGGCCAGCACCTGGCTTCGGCCTCGGAAGGCACTGCCGAGCTGCTGGGGATAAAACTCGGCTCGCAGGTGGAATGGACGGTGGGCGGCCAGACAGTCTTGGCGAAGGTGGTGGCCATTCATCGCTCCGAGAGGATTCGTCCCGGCTCGTCAATCGGGTTTATCTTGACGCCGGAGGCGCTGCGAGGTCTGCCGGCGACATACTACGGCGGCGTGCGAGTGGATGCCCAGCAAGCGATTGAACTGCAGCGAATCGCGTTCGACCGCTTTCCCACGATTACCGTTATCAATGCGGCCGACGTTCTAGAAATCGTTCAACAGGTGGTCGATCAAATCGGTCTGGTGGTGCGGTTTGTCTCTGCGTTTACCATTCTTGGCGGCATCATTATCCTGGTCTCGGGAGTGATGTCGACCCGTTTTCGCCGTATTCGCGAAGTTGCCATTTTGAAAACGCTAGGGGCCACGCGCGGAAAGGTAGCCAACATGTTCTCCGCCGAGTTTTTGATTCTCGGCTCGGTTGCCGGTCTGATGGGGGCGATCCTTGCGAGCGGGTTCTCTGGATTGCTCTTGGAACGGGTGCTCGATGCCGAGTTTCAATTCGACGCGGTTGCGAACGGCGTTTGCATCCTCGCCACGGCGCTGCTCGCCAACCTGGCCGGGTGGCTTTCCAGTTTCCGGATTCTTGGAAGGAAGCCGCTGGAAGTGCTGCGGGGCGAATAGTAGCCGCAGTGCCGGAATTGGCGGATTACGCTCCCTTCACTTCCGGCTGCTCTCGCTCCTTTGTCAAAACGTGGCAGGAAATTCGGAAACCAGACTCGGAGCCGCGACCGTCAGGAAGCGGTTAGCTGCTTCACCGCGCCTCATCCGCCAGCGTTCTTGGTTGCGGCTCGTCCGCGTCAGGTGGTGAGACATGCAGGCTAAGAGGGGCTAGGACTTCGCTTCAGACGGCGCCCAGGGGTTTCGCGCCGCACCCCGGCTGAGTTGACGCGAGGGTCGGCGCAGTGCCGGCAAGAAAGGTTGCGCCAGGAATGGCGCCACCCCACGCTGAAAGCGTGCCCCACGTCGGGGCGTAGTAGAATTCGATTTGGCTCCGCATTTCCCATGGAAGAACTCAAAAAGCTGATTCGCGAAGTTCCTGACTTCCCCAAGCCGGGCATCCTCTTCTACGACATCACGACGCTGCTGAAAGACAGCGCCGGTCTTCAGGCGCTTAGCGACCGTTTCGCCGAGCGCTACGCGGAAGAACGTCCGGACGTCGTGGTGGGCATCGAGGCCAGGGGATTCATCTTCGGTCCATTGCTGGCCACGCGCCTGAAGACAGGGTTCGTACCGGTTCGCAAGCCCGGCAAACTCCCCGCCGACACGGTCGAGGTGTCCTACGATCTGGAATATGGCCGCGACACGCTCCAGGTTCACCGGGATGCGGTGGAACCCGGTCAGCGCGTGCTCATCGTCGATGACTTGCTAGCCACCGGCGGGACCGCCGCGGCCACCTGCAAGCTAGTGGAGAAGTTGGGAGGTCAAGTCACGGGCCTCGCCTTCGTGATCGAATTGACGTTTCTCAACGGCCGCGACAAGCTTCCCGGCTACGACGTTTTCTCGCTTCTGGAATACCACGGCTAGCCCTAATGCGAACGCTCTCGGGGCCGGCGCCAGCCAAGATCAACCTGGGCCTGAGAGTTCTCAACCGCGGCTCGGACGGTTATCACGAACTTCGTACGATCTTCCAGACGATATCCCTTGCGGACCAACTGAGGGTTGCCTACGATCCTGGTGGCGACGGGGCGGTTGCACTGGACTGCGACGATACCTCGCTTTCGACAAGGAATAATCTTGCCGTCCGGGCGGCGGAGAGCTTGCTGCGGGCAGGCGGCTGGCCGGGCGCCGTTGCGATTGAGCTGAAGAAGCGCATCCCCGCCGGCGCCGGTCTGGGCGGCGGATCGAGCGACGCCGGGGCTGTATTGCTTGCCTTGCGGCGGCTGTTGAAACCTCGGCCGCATTCGAAGATGCTGGCGGAAGTGGCGGCGGAACTGGGCAGCGACGTGCCGTTTTTCCTCCAAGGCGGGACAGCCGTTGGGTTGGGCCGCGGCGAGGAAGTCTGCCCGCTTCCCGACCAGCCGCGCCGCTGGCTCGTGCTGGTTGCACCCGGGATTTTCGTCTCCACGCCCGAGGCTTATCGGGCGCTGTGGAAGTCGCGGGCTCGATTGACAGCCGCCCAGCGGCAACATATCATAAATGGTTTCCGGGCAAGTATTGTCTCGTCTGAGGAAAGCGGTGCGCTAGACCCCGCCAAGCTGCCGGCAAACGACTTCGAGTCCGTTGTTTTTCAACAGTTTCCCGTCTTGAGAAAGTGGAAGAAGCGGCTGATCGAGGCCGGTGCGCCGGTCGCCATGATGTCGGGTAGCGGTTCTGCTGTATTCGGCTTTTTCTCAAGCCGCCGGCGAGCCCGGGAGGCCTGCAAGGTCCTTCGCGGGTTCAGCGGCAAGGTTTATCTGGCGGAGACTCTCGACCGATCGTCTTATCAGGCAAGCTGGAGCAACTAGGAGAGTTTTCATAGGCGATGGCGTTACCGCAACTCGCACGAGGAAAGAGCCGTGAGCGGTTGCGCGTATTTGCCGGCATGGCCAATCGCGCCCTGACGGAAAAAATCTGTGAAGCGCTTGAAGTCCCCGTGGGCGCCTGCTCCGTCAAGACGTTCTCCGACGGAGAAATCTACCTGCAAATCAAGGAAAACGTGCGCGGGATGGACGTCTTCGTCGTGCAGCCGACATGCACTCCGGTCGACCGTCATCTGATGGAGCTGTTGTTAATGCTGGACGCGCTTCGCCGGGCTTCCGCCAAGCGAATCACGGCAGTCTTGCCCTACTACGGCTACTCTCGCCAGGACCGCAAAGACAAGCCGCGTGTTCCCATCTCGGCGAAGCTCGTTGCGAGCCTCATTGTGACGGCCGGGGCGGATCGGGTGCTTTCCTTGGACCTTCATGCCGGCCAGATTCAAGGATTTTTCGATATTCCAGTGGACCATCTTTTCGCTGCCCCCGTGATGGTGGAGTATCTCAAGACCGTCAAACGGCCTGCTTTGACGGTTGTCTCCCCGGACGCCGGGGGCGTCGAGCGGGCACGAGCTTTCGGCAAGCAGCTCGACGCCCCGCTGGCAATCATCGACAAGCGGCGGGATCAGGCGAACGTAGCGGAAGTCATGCACGTGATTGGGGACGTCCGCGGCCGCGCCTGTTTAATTGTTGACGACCTGGTGGATACAGCAGGTACACTAGTAAAAGCGGCTGAGGCTCTGATGAATCAGGGAGCGGTGGATGTTTCCGCCTGCTGTACGCACCCGGTGCTGTCCGGCGACGCGCTGGATCACATCGAGGGATCCTGCCTGACCGAACTGGTTGTCAGCGACTCTATCCCTTTGTCGGAAAGAGCTGCCGCTTGTGAAAAGATTCGTCAACTGACCGTAGCCCCCATTCTGGCCGGCGCAATCGAGTCGATCTATGAAGAGACTTCGGTGAGCCGGTTCTTCGTGTGATCTCCGGCGTGTGCCAGGGTCGATGTGAAAGCCGGTCGTGTGTTACTTCATGAGTGAGTGAAGTGGCCAGCCCGCTTTTCTCGCCGCGTGGCGAGGCGAAGTGCGTGAGAGGCGCGTCAGTAGGAGGCGCGCGCCGCTTGACGAACGGAGGCGTACGTGACAGTACGTTGAGTACGGCGAGCAAGTGCAACGAAGTAATGGCGGGCCTGTCGCGTGCTTCGACCGTCAGGCGGTGAGAAATGCGGGCTAGGGCGAGTAGGAGGAGGTAGCTGTGGAACAACAGCTTGAATTCGAAGTTACTGTTCGGAACAGCCGGGGAAAGAATGAAGCCCGGCGCCTGCGACGGCAGGGCATGGTCCCGGCGATCCTGTATGGCTTGGCCGCCGACCCGGTCGCCATCTCGATGGACACCAAAGAGATGACTCGTATCCTCAAGTCTCCTTCGGGCCACAACCAGATTCTGAACATCAAGGTTGATGGGATGGATACAGCATCCGCCATGGCCGCGGACTGGCAGGTCGATCCGCTGCATGGGTATCTGCTTCATGTCGACATGAAACGCGTTGACCTAGCCAAGAAAGTAACGCTTCGGGTGCCGATCGCAACGCAGGGAACCCCCATTGGAGTCAAGGACGAAGGCGGACTGGAAGACATCGTTTCCCGTGAGATCGAGATCGAGTGCTTACCGCTGGAGGTTCCGGCGTCGATTGAAATTGACGTGACCGCTCTAGCGGTCGGAGATGCAATTCGAGTCCGCGACTTGCCGGCGTCTGACATATACGAATATGTAACTCCTCCCGAGCGGATCGTGGTACACGTGATCGCGCCGAAGATTGAAGTGGAAGAAGAAGAAGATGTGACAGCCGAGGAGGGCGAAGAGGGAGCCGCAGCCGAACCAGAAGTAGCGGAGAAGGGCAAGACCGAGGAAAGCGAGTGACCGCTGCAGTGCGAAACGATGGTGATGGATCTTAGGGCTCTCGGGCCCCGGTGGCGGATGACACCGCTGCAAGAGTCATGCATCTAATCGTGGGGCTCGGGAATCCGGGCCCGAAATATGAACGCACTCCCCACAATCTCGGATTCCTCGCCATTGACCGTTTGGCGTCGGATGAAGGAATTCGGGTAGTCCGGCCCGAAGCTAATTGTTTGGTTGGGAAGGGTGAAATCCGTGGCAAGCCGGCGCTGCTTGCCAAGCCGCTTTCGTTCATGAACCTGAGCGGAGGCCCGGTGAAGTCGTTGCTGGGCAAGTATGAAATGGAACCGAAGGAGTTGCTCGTCATCTTTGATGAGCTGGCGCTGCCTTGGGAAAGTATTCGAATACGTGAGCATGGCTCGGCTGGAGGGCATCGCGGGCTTGAGTCAATCATTCAGGCTCTCGGAACCTCCGAATTCCCTCGCTTGCGGGTGGGAATTCACCCGGGGCGCCCCACGGGCGACTCGACTGAATTTGTGCTTCGGCCATTCCGGCCTGCTCAGTTGGAGCAGCTACAAGACGTACTCGGACAAGCGGCCGATGCTGTCCGACTTTTTATATCCGACGGCGCCGCCAAGGCCATGACGGTTTATAATCGTCGCGCCGCCGGATCGACTGAGGAAACATGAGAATCTACGAAACCATCTTTATCGTAAAACCGGATGCGCCGGAGGAGGAACTTGACGCTTCGATCGACCAGGTGACCTCGACGATCACCGAGGGCGGCGGGACCATCAACAAAGTTGACAGATGGGGGAAACGGCGTTTGGCCTATCGGGTCCAGCGCTATTTTGAGGGGTATTACGTCTTTGTCAATTATTCGGTCGAGGAAAACGCGGGTCTTTCCAAAGAGGTCGAGCGGCGCATGAAGGTCGCCGACCCGATCATCAAGTTCATGACCGTTCGCATCGACGTGGAGATGAAGCGGCTCGAGAAGATGCGCAAGAAACGCGAGAAGCGGGCATCCAAGAAACGCTCCCGGGAACCAGCCTCCGCGGAGAGAAAGGCCCGCCCGGCGGCGCCCGCCGCGCCAGCGAAACCCGCCGCGTCGGCGAAACCTGCCGCGTCGGCGAAACCAGATGCCGAAGGCGAGTAGCCGGAGGCCGAATTACCACGGAAAAGGATGACTCATGGCAGAAGAACAAAGCACGGCAAGTAAACCAGCCAGCAAACCAGATAGTAGACCAGCTAGCAGACCAGATAGTAGACCAGCTAGCAGGCCAGAATCAAGAGACCAGCGGCCTCGCGGCCGGCCGGGTGGTGGTGGCGGCGGACGTCGTTTCTTCCGAAGAAAGAAGGTCGACTATTTCGCCGTCAACAAGATTGACGACATCAACTACAAGGACGTTGACGTCCTGAAGCAATTCATCGGTGATCGTGGCAAGATCCTGCCCCGCAGGCATACCGGATTGGGGGCGATGCATCAGAGAAAGCTGAAAATCGCCATCAAGCGTGCTCGCAATATCGCGTTGCTGCCTTTCGCCGGCGCATCAGACTCACTGAGGTCGCCCCGGGTCGAAGTCAAGTCGGCTGAGGCCAAGCCGGTTGAAGCCAAGCCGGTTGAAGCCAAGGCGGTTGAGTCCAAGCCAGTTGAGGCCAAACCAGTTGCAACCAAGGCCGATAAGCCCGCCTCAGCCGAAACCAAACCGGCGGCCGAGTCACCGGACGGGTGAGGAAAAACATATGGTTGAAATCATTCTTACGCGGGAGGTCCTGAAACTAGGATCGAAAGGCGACGTGGTCAAGGTTGCCAAGGGCTACGCTCGCAACTATCTCTTCCCAAAAAGTCTGGCCATCCCCGCTACGATGGCAAACAAGGGACAGATTGGTCAGATGAAAGTGGCTTCCGACCGTGAAGCGGCCCGCCTCAAGGGCGACGCTGAAATGATGGGTGAAATCCTGTCGGGACTGACGATCAAGATTGTCGCCCGCGCCGGTGATGCCGACCAGTTGTTCGGTTCAGTCACCTCGCGCGACATCGCCGCCGAGCTCGAGCAGATGGGTTACACCGTGGATCGGCACAAGATTCTCGTGGACCGCCCAATCCGAATGGTGGGCGAACACGACGTGAAGATCCACTTGCATCGAGATATCGATATTCCTTTGAAGATTCGGGTATTGGCCGAAGGCCGCGAAGAGGAGGCAGCCACCGAAGCGGCCGAAGAGTCTGTCGAAGATTCATCCTCCGCGAGCAATGCGGCTGAGGCCGAAGCGGTCCCGGCCGGCGAGCCTGCTGCCGATGATAGCGGCGAGCAAGCCGCAACCGATAGGGAAGAATCGCAATGAGCTTCGATCTCACCGGGCAAACCGCCCTCGTTACGGGAGGCGCCCAGGGCATTGGTGAAGGAATCGTCGTTCGCCTCGCCAAGGCCGGCGCGGAAGTTGCCGTCGCGGATCTGGCGATGGACCGGGCCCGCGAAGTTTCAGAGCGGCTTGGCGGGGAGGGCGCCAAGGCCTATCCCGTCGCCCTGGATGTTTCCGAACGCGCCTCAGTCGAGGCCGCCGTCGCGGAAGTCGTCGAAAAAAGCGGTCAGCTCGACATCCTCGTCAACAACGCCGGCATCGCCGGACGCGCCGCGCCGATCTGGGAACAAGAGGACGAGGACTGGTCAAAAGTCATCGCCGTCAACCTCACCGGCGTCTTTCTGTGCTGCCGGGCCGTGATACCCCACATGCGCGGACGCGATTACGGCCGCATTGTCAATATCGCTTCCCTCGCGGGTAAAGAGGGAAACCCCAACATGGTCGCCTACTCAGCGTCCAAAGCAGGTGTCATCGCTCTGTCGAAATCGATGGCCAAGGAAGTGGCGACGAACAACATCTGCGTCAACGCCGTGACGCCAACCGTCATCCGTACGCCGATCTTGCATCAACTCACCGACGAGCAAGTCGAGTACATGATCTCGCGAATCCCGCGAGGAAGGACCGGAACTGTCGAAGAGGTCGCCGCGGTCGTTCATTTCTTGGCGAGCCCGGACTGCTCGTTCGTCACGGGCCAGTGCTACGACGTCAGCGGCGGCCGGGCAACCTATTGACCCTTCCCGCGCCGCAAACCCTGATCTGACACCGAGGCAAGTATCGTCGTAAGCAGGAAAGTTCAGACGGCCGGACAGAGGCGCGGACGGAAGTCCGCGCTTCTTCGAAGTCGCGTCTCTATCCCGTCAACCCCGTGGACCTCTTTGGTTGCGTCTGATCCGCGTCGGGGAAGGGTCGGCAGCCAGCGCGGAAGTAAGGCGTCGATCGCTGCCCTCCATCGCCTGTGATAGACTCTCTCGGTGCTGAGCTTGCTTTTCTGGTTGTTTGTCGTCCCTGCCGGCGCGGCTGCTCTCTTGTCGGTCCGGTCGGGACGGCAATATCTCGAGTATGTCGAAGGGGAATTGCGCGCGCCGGATCCCGATATGGCCGTCGGCGAACAGGGCCCGGAAGAGACGGCGGTTGAGTATCTGCCCGCCGTTTCGCTGATACTCCCGGTGAAAGGGCTCGACAACGGCCTGGCCGAGAATCTCAACTCACTCACCGGGCAGGACTATCCTGACTTCGAACTGCTGATCGTTTCGCGTGATGCAGGCGATCCGGCGGTTCAAGCCGCCCGGACGCTACTCGGGGATCGGGCCCGCTTCGTCGTCGCTGGCGAGCCCCCGCGGGGCACGGGTGAGAAAGTCCACAACTTGACCGCCGCCCTCGATCAGGCGCGGCCGGCGAGCGAGGTGCTGGCCTTTGCGGACTCCGACGGCCAGGTCAGAGCCGGCTGGCTGCGAGCACTCGTTGCTCCGCTCGCTGACGAGTCCGTCGGGGCCACGACGGGCTTCCGCTGGTATTTCCCCTCCGGCGGTGATTTTTGGTCCCTGCTTCGCAGTGTCTGGGACTCAACGATCGCTGGGAACATGAGTCCCAAGGACAGCAATTTCGCGTGGGGAGGGGCGACGGCCATCCGCCGCAAGACTTTTGACACGGCCAGGGTGCGTGATTTTTGGCGCGGCACGGTGAGCGACGACTACCGCCTCTCGGCGGCAGTGAACGCGGCCCAACTGGGGATCCGTTTTGTGCCCGGAGCGATGGTAGCAACGACGGGGAACTGCGGCGGAAGCGAATTCCTGCGCTGGGCGACGCGCCAGATGATCATCACCAGGGTCTACCGGCGCAACCGCTGGCTGGCCGGCTTCGTTGCGCATATTTTCTACTGTGGAGCGATGCTGGCGAGTCTGTTGATGCTCCTGTTCGGGGAGGCTCCCTGGGGGTTGGCAGGGCTGGTTTTGACCGTTGTGCCCGGGATGGGCAAGGGAGGGATGCGGGGATATGTCGCCCGCTTGATGTTCCCGGAACGGGAAGAATGGCTGGACCGTTTCGGCTGGGCATACTTCTGGATGGTCCCGATCGCAACCTGGACCTGGCTCTATGTGTTCGTGGCTTCGGCCCTGACCCGCCGAATCGAATGGCGCGGGTATGTCTACGAGTTGCTATCAGCGGAGAAGACCCGCGTGGTCCGTTCCTAAGTGTAGTGCGCCAATCAGACCGTAACGCATGGCAGTCTCTTCCGTGCCTGTTAGCGGGGTGATACGGGCCATTTGAGCCGCGTTCACGCGGCTTGGTGTTTACAGGCCAGTCGTTTTACGGCTGGTAAGCCCTGCCGCTCAACACTTATTGATGTTCGCGAAATGCAGTGTAGGGGCGCAGCGTGCTGCGCCCGCTCCAGCCCAGAGCCGTTGAGCCGCGAAGCGGCGCAGGATAGTAGCCCAAGGGTGGAGCGAAGCGGAACCCTGGGTCCGAAACCCATCACGGGAAAAGCCCCGGAAGGGGCGTAGAAGCAAACCAGCCCGTTCGTCTCCGCGGAGAGCGATGTGCGGTGGGCGTTCAACGAGGCCCGAAACAAGACCAAACGCCATGCAACAAAGACCGTCCGCGGAACTACTACTGTAAGTGATCCGTATTGGGGCGAGCTGCCTGCGGCGGCTCGCGGCTCCGGACGTCTATTCCCGCCGCCCGCGCCTCCAACCCGGCGCCGATGAAGTCGCGGCAAGATTCTTGGGCTGCACCCGTGGCTCTACGAACGAGCCTCCGCCGCCAGCGCGCGATCTATTTGGCTTCGCTTCGGGAACCACTGCCCGATCAGGGCTTGGGCGGTGAGAAGGTTGAACAGTACGAACAACGGCACAATGAGAGTCGGCGCCAGGACCATTGGGTAGACAAAGAGGGCTGTCGCGGAAGGCTCGGCGGTAAACACTTGGAGCGGTCCGGCAAGTCCCATCTGGGCGACGAGCGGCGCGGCCGGAACGATGACAAGCGCGCCGGCTAAGCTCCACCAGCCTACGGCTCGCCTGGAAATCGACCCCTCGCTTGCACGCCGGCCCACATAGAGCGCCGACAGTCCGAAGAGCAGGTCCGGTACGCCGACTGCTAGCTCGAACGAGGGGGGGAATGTACCTCGGGCCGTTTCAAACGCGGTTCCCAGGGCCGACAGGCGTAGCGCCTGAAAGTAGACCAGCCAGTGAAGCGGTGTCGCGGCGAGTACCTTGCCGATCCCGTCACGAATGGAACGGGACGCGGCGCTAAAGGCGACAAAAATGAAGACGGGGATGAAAAACATCCACAGCCCCGGCAGCATGGCGTAGAACGAATCCGAGGCGTAAGCTCCCGAGAACGATAGGCCAGCGCTGGCCAGCCCCCACAGCGCCCAAACCGCGACCAGGCCTTGCAGGGCGCGGGCCTGCTGCCGCTCGACGTGGCCGCGTCTCTCCGCGCGCTTCGTGATGAACAGAACGAAGCCGAGCACCGTCGCCGCCAGTAACGGCACGGTCACGTAAGGAATAAAATCAATGAATTGTTGGTTCGTAATGCTTTCCATGTTCATCTCCTCTGTTGGTCAGTGGGATTCTCCCTCTTTGATGGCTGTTACGTGTAATTACACTTATTGAGGCCAAAGTTTGCTCAGCTAGCCGTGGCGATTGGATGGGGGCGCTGACCGCGCCCCTCCCGTAAGTTCCCCGTGCTCGCTGTTGCCAAACATTTAATAGGAGTATATACACGTACTTGCTGTTTGTCAACACTTTTTTTGAGGTGTTCGCAGCCGACGTGTCGGAAACTCTCGATTAGCTTCTGGGATGGTGCTCGTCGTATACCTTCCGCAGGCGCTCTCGCATGACGTGGGTGTAGATCTGGGTTGTCGAGATGTCGGCGTGCCCAAGCATCAATTGCAGGCTGCGCAGGTCGGCGCCCCGCTCGAGCAGATGCGTCGCGAAGCTGTGCCGCAGCACGTGAGGCGTTAAGCTCTTCATGATCTGGGCCTGTAGGCCATAGTTCTTCAGCAGCTTCCAGAACGCCTGGCGGGTGAGCAATGTTCCGCGGGCAGTCACGAATAGGTAGCGAGAATGCCGGCACTTGAGAATCCGCGGACGGTCATGCTCCAGATAGGTCTCGATGGCCTCCAGCGCAACCTTGCCTACCGGCACCATCCTCTGCTTGTCTCCCTTGCCGGTGACTCTCAGTACTCCGAGCTGCGAGTTGAGCTGTGCGAGCTGAATTCCAACCAGCTCGGAAACCCGCAGCCCCGCCGCATACAGCAACTGCAGCATGGCACGGTCGCGAGCGCCCCTCGGCGTGGCCGGATCGGGCGCATCGAGTAGCTGATCGACTTCTTCCAAAGAAAGAAACTTCGGCAACTGCTTCCATTGTTTTGGTGAACGAATATCGACGGTGGGATCAGCCGCAATGCGCTCTTGCCGCAATTGATACAGGTAGAAGTTTCGGATGCTGGCAACGTAGCGGGCAATCGAGCGGCTGCTCAACTTGTCTTGATAGAGAAAGTCGAGGAACCCTTGGAGGTCTTCTCCCCCGGCCTCTAGCAGCGAGCGCGGCTGTTTCTCGCAGAATGCAGCCAGCCGCCGAAGGTCGCGCCGATAGGCCGACAGTGTATTAGCGGAAAGCCCTTTTTCCACCCGGCAGTAATCGATATACTCTTGAATTACGGTTTGGGACACTCAGACCAACACCTTAGATATCAATGACTTATCGTAAGTGTCGAGCTTGACACCGCGTCTGAGGGCATATTAGCATACCGGCCAGAGGACTCGTAATTCGGGCCATCCGCTTTGTCTGCCTCCACCACAAAGAAGGTCTACGTCCGGCGATTCGACGCTGCCACCGTACACGGATACGCCAGCCCTCAGACGTACTTGCGTCCCGATGGCATCGAGGTTCTCGATCGCTCGGCACAGGTGCTGCTGATCCCCTACGCCGAAGTCAAAGGCGTGTATTTCGTTCGAGAATTCGCGCGCGATGCCGAAGCCAAACAGAAGACCGTGTTCGCCACGCGTCCCAAGCAGGGGGGGCTTTGGGTCCGATTCACATTTCGCGACGGTGAGATCTTGGAAGGGATCCTGCCCAACAACCTGCTGCTAGTCGAAGAACAGGGTGTGACGGCGACGCCGCCCGATCCGAACGCCAACGCGCGGAGGGTCTTCGTCCCGCGAGCGGCAGTGCGAGAACTGACGGTGCTCGGTGTGATCGGAAGTCCCGTTCGCCGGCCGAAGCGGAAGCCCAAAGAGACTCCCGAGGATCAGATGGATCTTTTCCGCGGCGAGACAGCTTCCCCGTCCGCCGGCTGAGTCACGAACGGGTTGGAAGAGTTCCTTGTCGCCGCTCGCGCGAATGGCGCCTCAGCGGGTTTCCCGGGCGACGGGGACACGAAAAAAACGGAGCAACAGAGTGCGAATCATCTCGCTAATTGCCAGCTCGACCGAGACCATCTGCGCCCTGGGGCTGGAGGAGTTCCTTGTTGGCCGCTCGCACGAATGCGACTATCCGCCGCGGGTCAGCCGGTTGCCGGTTTGCACCAAGCCGAGGTTCGACGTTTCGGGAAGCAGCCGGGAAATTGACGAGCGGGTGAAATCGCTGCAACGGGAATCCCTCGTTAAGGACGCCCTGGGCGTTTACGAAGTGTTTCCGGATCGGCTGCGCGAGCTTCAGCCGACTCACATCGTCACCCAAGCGCAATGCGAAGTCTGTGCGGTCAGCTTGCGGGACGTTGAGAGGGCGGTCGCGGAAGTAGCCGAGTGCCAAGCAACGATTATTTCCCTGCAACCAAACTCGATGGCCGATTTTTGGGCCGACATCTGCCGCCTCGCTTCGGGGCTCGGTATGACGCGGGCCGGGGTCCGTCTCGTGGCGAACTTGCAAGCGCGAGTCCAGGAGATCGAGGCACGGGCGCGCCCTTTGCGCGCAACGCCTCGTGTCGCTTGTATTGAATGGGCCGACCCGCTGATGGCGGCGGGCAACTGGATGCCGGAGCTGGTCCAGATGGCGGGAGGCGAGAATCTCTTCGGCGAGCCGGGGAAACATTCACCGTGGATGAAGTTCGAGGAACTTGCTCTAGCCGACCCGGATGTCCTCTTCATTTCCCCCTGCGGCTACGATATGCCCCGCACGCGGCAGGATCTTCCGTTGCTCGAAGCTCAATCGGGGTGGAATGACCTGAAAGCGGTCCGGGATGGCGCCGTCTACATCGCCGACGGCAACCAGTATTTCAACCGGCCCGGCCCGAGGCTTGTGGAATCCCTCGAGATCCTGGCGGAGATCTTGCATCCCGGGACTTTCCACTTCGGCCACGAAGGAACCGCGTGGGAGAAGGTTGGTTGAGGTCGTGAACGTGACATGTGGCTCGTTGGCGGCTTGCGATCTTCCGCGATTGCCGAACTCCTGCTTCACGGCCCACGACTCCTCCTCCGAGGTCCGGCCGTGAAAAACCTCGGCCCCCTCGTCGGCCTGATCGCCGTTTATCTTTTCTTCGTCGTCTGGGCCGGCGAGCCTTTTATTTCGGGTTTCAACCGGGTTACGGTTCTGACGCAGAGTGTGATTGTGACGGCGGGCGCATTGGGGATGACGCTGATCATCATCTCGGGCGGAATCGATCTTAGTGTCGGGTCGATGATTGCGCTGTCGACAGTCGTAATCGCTCGGCTGCTCGAAGCCGGCGTGTCGCCGGCTATCGCGGCTATCGCGGGGATCGCCATGGGCGGTTGCTGCGGCATGCTCAACGGCTTGCTGATCACCCGGCTCAAGCTCGTTCCCTTCATCATCACCTTGGGCACCCTGCTGGTCTACCGCGGCATCGCGACAGGTGTAGCCCGCGAACAAAAAATCGATGCGCCCATCACCTGGCTCAACGAAATGCTGGCGAAGTTTCCTGATCCGCCCTGGCTGATCGTGGCGCCGGGAGTGTGGTTGACGCTCTTGCTAGCCATCGTGGTGGCGCTGATGTTGCGCAACACGGTCCTGGGCCGGTACATCTTCGCCATTGGGTCGAACGAAAACACGGCCCGGCTCTGCGGAGTCCGCGTCGAGCGCATGAAACTCTACGTATACACGCTGAGCGGCTTGCTGACCGGTGTCGCCGGATTGATGCAGTTCAGCCGCCTGACCGTAGGAGACCCGACAGCAGCCCGCGGCATGGAACTAGACATCATCGCGGCCGTGGTCATCGGCGGCGGCAGCCTGCAAGGAGGCGAAGGCAGCGTTCTCGGGTCGGTGGCGGGCGCCATGCTGATGGCGGTCATCCGCAACGGGCTCAGCATGAAAGGAGTACCGAACTGGGTCCAAGACGTGCTGACCGGTTCGATCATCGTCGCGGCGGTGACACTCGACCGGCTGAGGCATCGCAAGACCGCCGAGTGAGAATCGCCGTAGCGGCCCTGTTCGGCTGATAGTCTCCGGATTGGCCGGAATCCGGCCGGAACGGTCGAACACATATCTGCGGCGGCCCGACGATAAATTGGCGAAAAATCTTCTGACCTCGACTGCCCGATCTACTCACGGCGAAGGCACCAACTGTGGTAAGTTCGTAGGGCTGGAGGGGCAATGGCGACAGCATCAGTTTCAGACGTGAGGATGCATCGGGAAGCCGTAGTGAAAGCGCATTTGCAAGCGGAAGCAGTGGACCACAATGTCGCCGCGACGGTGGCAACATTCTCTAAGCCGCGCTATGAGGTCCCGGCCGTGGGAGCGATAGTCGACGGTGCGGAAGGTGTGCACGCATTTGTGGAACAAGTACTGACTGCGTTCCCTGATCTGTGGGTTCGGCAACTAGCCTTGCACCATGCGGACGACGCGGTGATTGTGGAGGCCAAGTTTGGAGGCACGCAACGCGGTGTTTGGGCAGGAGTCGCACCGACTGGAAAAGAGGTGCAGGTGGAGTGTGTCCTCATCTTCGTCTTTGAGGGAAGCGATCTGGTATGCGAGAAGGTGTATTTTGATAACGCAACCATACTCCGCCAGCTTGGTGCTCTGGTCTGAATTCCGATCTTCTGAGCACGACGACCGCGGCTTGTCCTTAAATCCTTTTTGTATCCAGGAGCAGTTCTTTGCGCAGGTTCCGTCCGGATCGTCGGTTCGGAAGTTGGCCCCAAACGGTTTTCTGGGAAGTGTGTGTCTTGACGGTGCGCCCACTTGGACGTGTCACGCCCTATCCGTAGATGTGGCGACCCCGACCCGTTGGCATCGTTCCGTCCCCCCGTCGGAATATGGTCGCCCACACGCAAACAATCCACCCAGCCTGGTTGACGCCCGACCTTGGAGAAGTGCGTTTTGAGACTGGCCTCGCTTCCGATAATCCTAAAAAGCGGCAGTTGTTGGTGGGCAATCCACGGCCCCTCCAGCAGCGCCTCGTGGTCCTCGGCAGGCTAACAGGCGATGCGGATCGTCTCGAAGTCTGCGGGGCCCCCCGCAGCGTCAGCTAAGAGCACAGATACTCTGCTGCCGCCCTATTCGGCCCGCCTGGTCCGGGTCATGCGTTCCACGTAGATCCGATTGAATCGCTCGGCATCGACGTCATACTCTACCTGCATCTTCCGCGCTCCCTCCGCTTCGGGCCAGATCTTTTCGCTGCCCACGGAAACGCCGTAGTTGATGCCCCGGTTGGTATCCACGTCCACGTAAAGCTCCTTCATCTTGAACAGTGTCGGGTCGATCAGCGTCGCCGTGGCTAGCTGGTCCCACATCATGCGGGGAAAGCTCATGGGACGGTCGCGCCCGGCGAGCCGCTGCTTGATGAGGCGCGTTACCGGAGTGTCGGCGCTCAACAGTTTCTTGTGCCACTCGCGGGTGAAGCGGGCCTTGGCGGCGACGTTCAGCAGCGAGAGGGTCGTCGGTATCCCCGAACGCAGCACGACCTTGGCGGCTTCCGGGTCCACCCAGAAGTTAAATTCGGCGTTCGGCGTTTGATTACCCGCTCCGTTGGGAAGCCTCGCGATCGCGCCGCCCATGATCACCATCCGCTTCACGCTGGCGGCGAAGCGCGGCTCCCGGCGAATCGCCAGGGCGATGTTGGTCAACGGCCCCACGGCCAAGATGGTGATTTCACCCGGGTTCTCGATCACCGTCTTGACGATGAAATCCACCGCACCGGCGTCCTCTAGCTTCTTCCTGCTGGCAAAACCGCCGGTGGGTTCCTCGGGCGGATCGGCCAGCCACCATTTGCCCCATCCGATGGTCGCGTAGTCGCTCTTTTTATGCTCGAGGGGCTTGGCGGCTCCAGCGTAGACCGGAATGTCCTCGCGCCCCATGATCTCCAGCATCCGAAGCGCGTGCGCGGATTCGGTTTCTAGGTTGTGGTTGCCCGCGACGATCGTTACGCCAACAACTTCAATCTCGCCGGGCGAGTTCAGCGCCAGCACCAGGGCGCTTCCATCGTCCTGTGGAGGCATCAGGAAGTCCGTGTCGAAGATCACGCGATGGGTCGCCGCGCCGGCGCCTGGCAGCGCGGACGCGATCAGCGCGATCCGAATCAAAGCCATTGCTGATCGGACCGAATCTCCGTACCTCATCTTGACTCGCCTCATTGATTCTACGATCTATTGATACTCGCAGAATATAGCGTTGTTTTCGGATACAGCGCATGCCTTGCCGGCGCGGGCGCAGCACGCTGCGCCCCTACACCGTATTTCGCGAGCATCAGTAAGCCCAATGCTGTTCACTTAACGACTTCGGGCGGCCGCCCCCCGTTTTCGCCCGCACACAGTTCGGCCACGGGCTGTTCGTTAGGGCCGTCTGGCAGCTTTCTTGTTGCATCCAGCGATCAATGGATATTTCTCTCACATTCGCCTCTTTTGGCCCCATAACGCCCTTATTCGCCAGCAAAAGAGCTTCAATGGCCCCGTGCTAACCGGTTGTAAGTTGTTCATTCATAAGGGCTGATATTTTTCAATGAGAGTATTTGTTAGGATCTGATAGACTTTGGGCTTTTTGGTCCCGCCGATGTTGTCGACTGGTTGTCCTGTTCCTCTGTATTGCGAATGAGTCATTGTTGGTTTTGTCGCTCTTAGGATAGCAGGCCGATCGGGGGATTCCTTGCAGCTTGTCCGCTGGGAAAGTCTGTTGAAAACAAAGTGGTTATATTTATTAAATATCCGTGACCGAGATGGGGTGTCTTGCGGTTCCGGCCACCATACCGGCCACTTGGCGCCATGGCGCCGCAAAAGAAACCAGTTCACGCGCCCCCCTCGCCGAACCTTTCGCTACCGGGCCAAGATCGACTCGGCGTAGAGCAAATCGCCGGTGAGGCCGTCGTAATACTGAAATGTCGCTTGGGGCCGCGGATACGGCACCCAGCGCGGCTTACCCGGCTCGTTCGGGTTCGAAAAGACGTTGCTGATTTGCACCACGCAGTAGATCACGCGGTTGCGCAGCTCGACCGGCGTATCGGGAAGCACGAAGCTCGACCAGCGGATATCGACTTTGCGTCCGTTGTATTCATAAGGCCCGTTCGGCGGACGGCCGCCTTCGCTAGAGAGCGGGTGCTGCACGGAGTTATGCGGTCCCGAAGCGAACTCCCAAACATGGTCTGTCACCTTGATCGCGAAGCTGTTGTGCAGGTCGCCGGTGAGCACGAACACAGGCTTGCCGAGCGAATCCCAGAAGTTGATCAACTCCTCGCGTTCATCCAGGAAGACCGTCCAGGCGTCGTCTTTGTTGGGGTTTCCCCCGCCGCTGCCTTTATTCCCCCCGATGTGCGGGATCGTGAAGTTGACCGAGGAAACCACGAAGAAGAAGTCCGCGTCGCTGGACTCCATCTCTTGCTTCAGCCAGCGGGTCTGGCGTTTGCCGAGCATCGAGAGACCCTTTTGGGCGGGCTTGGTGACGTCGTGCATCTCGCGGCTGGAGCGCGTGTCGACGAAAAACAGGTCGACGTTGCTGACCCGTTTCTTGAAGTAGGAGACGCGGCCGATCGAATAGGTCGCCTCCCCGTCGGCGACAGCGGCGGGCCGTATCCGCAAGCGACGGTCGTCCAGCACTTCGACAATCTCGTAGACGCGCGAGTTGGGATCACCCGTCTCGTCGGCGACACCCGAGGGACGGGCGCCTTCGGGGGATCCCCAATGAACGTGCAGGGTGAGGGACTGCTCCAGGTTGAGTTTCGAGAAGCTTGCCTCGGAGTCGGTCAGGACGTCACTGCCTGCCTTCAACTCCGAGCGCCCATACAGGATGTCTTGCGTCGGAGGAACCTCGTTGCTCCAGCCCAGATAGTCGTACCAGGCCAAGGTTGCCGGGTCGCGGAAAACCGACTTCCAGTTGCGGCGTCCGACCTCGCCCGCGCCGTAGACGTCGCTCAGCAGCTCGTGATCGTCAAACGTGTAATAGGACGGAACGTAGCGGTGCCAGTCCGCCAGGTTCTTGCCGCGGCTCAAGAAGATCTTGTAGTTCTCCCAAACCCCGACGACATTCGGCATCAGACGGATGACCCGCGGCGTTTGCGCTTCGGTGATGCCGACCTGCTCGCGCCATTCCTCGCCCGTGTAGTCGCGTTTTTCTTCGTATAGCCAGTCGCCGTTGAGAATCGCGAAGTCGACCTTGCTGGGTTCATCGTCACGCACGAGGCGGTCGAGCATCGTGGCGTAGGTAGGCAGCTCAGGCCCGTAGGCGCCGCCGCCCATGGTTTTCTGGTTGTTGCCACAGGCGAACTCGAACCGAAAGTTGAAGAGGCCTTTGGGGTTGTGTTCGGGGTCGGCGAAGTCCGCTGCTTTGGGAAGCGTATGAAAATGACCGCGCAGCCGATCGACGCCGGACGGACGGGCGTCCGCCGTGACCTCGTAGTAGTACTTGGTGTTCGATTCCAGCCCTTCGATCAAAACCCACCCGGTATTGTCGTGATCCAAACTCGTCCCGGCCGGCGCTGACTCGGACGAGAGGTTGCCGGGGCTTGTGCCGTAGAAGACCCGGAATTCGCCGGGACGCGCGGTCCGCGCCCAGACGCCGACGTGGCCGTCAGCGAGGCGACCGAGAATGGGCCCGTGAGTGATCGCAAGGCCTGCCGCCAGCTGCTCGGGAGGCGCAGAGCCGCAACTAAACAGAGCCGGCCAAAGACATAGAATCAGCAAAGGACGCCGGCGCGAAATAAGTTCACCGATTTGAGATGGAAGACCTCGCATAATAACCGCCTTTGTCGCCTTCACGGCAGCGAACTAGTACCCGGGCACGATGCCGGGAAATGTCGGAACTTGCGTTTCCCACTGATACGACAGGTCTCGAAATCGGCGCCGTCAACCGTGCAGATTGTGAAAAGGGATTCATAGTGACCGAGCCGTACGAGCGTGGCGCCGCCGAAACCCATCGGACAGTCATTGTAACGCTTCGTCACGCGCTCAAGATCCTAAATCTATTCGGTGTCGCGGCAGCTTGCCCGCCAGCCAACCCCTCTATCGAGCTGACCGGAGCGCTCCTTTTTGCGCCGGAAAGTAGTTAGGCGCGGTAGAATCATCGCTGTGCATTTACAACCGTACTACTCTCGTCTGATGGTTCTCTTGTTGTTTGCGGTATTTGTTCTGTCGGCCCCACCGTTCTGTTTCCCGCAGGCAGCCCCTGCTCTCGACTATCCAGCGATGGCCGATCGGATTGTCGGGGCCCTCAAGTTGCGGCCGGGTGAAGTAGTCATACTGCGATCCGATCCGGTCTATTTCAGGGAACTCGTGGCTCCGTTGCGCCAGCGGCTGCTGAAAGCCGGAGCCGGCGAAATCATCGAGCTGCAGTATCTGCCTCTCGGCTTCGCCCAGGGCGCGAATTCAGCGGGGAAGCAAACCTTCGAGAAGTTGCTCGAGAGGGCGGATGTTTACATCTGGCTGCCCGAGCAAGTTGGCGTGCGCGGCACTCCGGCAGCCGAGACAGCGGCGCTGCGCGAGTGGCTGGACAAGGGGGCGCGGCGGCGGCAAGTTCATTTTCACTGGGCGCGGGGAAGCGTTCGCGCCGATGGTTTGGGGGGCGAGCACACGCCTGAGCTCGACCAGATCTACCAGCAGGCGCTGGCCGCTGACTGCCGCGCGATCGGCCTGGCGCAAGACCGCGTGATTCATGTCATGCGATTGGGAACGGCGCGAGTGCGCACTCCAGCCGGTACGGACTTGAAGTTCCGCGTGGGCACTCGGCCGTTTAACAAACAGGACGGGGATGCGTCGGCCACTCGCGCGCGCTCGGCGAAGATCCGGATCGACCGCGAGGCTGAGCTGCCCTGCGGTGTTCTTCGCGTGGCGCCGATCGAGGAGAGTGTCGAGGGCGTGATCGTTATCCCCGAAGCCCGTTTCGGTGACCAAGTAGCCCGGGACGTGCGCCTTGAGTTTCGGCGCGGACAGCTCGTCAGCACCGAGGCGCGGGAGAACGTCGGGGCGGTGAAGAAGGTGTTAAGAGAAGGCGGCAGGGCCGCCAGGAGTTTTCGCGAGTTTGGGCTCGGTTTCAATCCTGTACTGACTCCGCCCGCCGGCAGCGGCATTCTGCCCTACTTCGGATACGGAGATGGCGTCGTACGCCTGAGCCTGGGGGACAACACGGAACTCGGAGGCTTCGTCAGGGGTGATTTCGTGCGCTGGTTTTTCTTCCCCGGCGCAACGGTCGAAGTGCTGGGCCGGGTGCTTGTGCGCGACGGAAAACTCGCTGAAGATTTCAGGTAGCCGGTTGGGCGGAGAAGATCAACCTAAGTTTGGCGGACTTGACCCCAGGACCCGTCACTGGCGTTCTGGGCTCTGTTTCGGGTTCGGCAAGAATTTGACTATACGGGTACTAAACCATGGCGGGGACGACGGGACTCGAACCCGCGACCTCCGGCGTGACAGGCCAGCGTTCTAACCAACTGAACTACGTCCCCGGTTTAGGTTTGGATGAAAGCGGGATTCCGCTCAGGCAGGATGAAATGGCTTCCCGCGGAAGGCGTTCAGCATCCCAAGTGATGCTCAAGGCCAACTGATTTGATGCTATCACGCCTCCATCGAACCACGCAAGCAAAGCGGCCGCGCAAGCAAAGCGGCGCCGCTTGTGCCGCTTACCGAATCGGCTGCGCTCTCGTCGGAGATGCGCCGCGCAGCGAGGCAAGTCGCCGCAAGAACTCCGCGACTTCAGTTGTGTCGTCCACCCGGTAACGGGCGGCGGATGGAGTTTCACCGTTCCCCACGAAAACGGTGACCGACTCCGGGGGAAGCGCCCGGAACACCGTCTCGTCGGTCGTGTCGTCGCCACAGTAGATGGGCAGCACCTCCGCGGCGCCTCCCCTTTCGGCGAGCAGCGCCATGGCGGCCTTGCCTTTGTTCGTGTCGTCCGCGGGGAAAAAGTCGAATACGCGCTTCCCTTCCGAGATCTCGATTGCATTTCCAAAGATTCGCCCGACTTCATCCACCACGTTGCGGATCTTGACATGAAATTCCATCGGGACCTGACGATAATGCAAAGACGCAGTGAGCCCCTTGTCTTCGACGAAGACCCCGGGAATCCCCGCGGCCTGATGGCTGATCTGCTCACACACCTGGGCGACAATCGCCCTGACGGAGGAGTCGAGTTCGGACCGGGGCGATCCCGGCTTCCAGCGCTCGCGGCCATGATTACCGCTGAACTCGAGTCCGTCAATTCCAATTCTCGGGTGAAGATCGGCAATCGAGCGGCCGCTCAGGATGGTCACGCTGATTCCAGATGACGCCGCCAGCTTGGAGAGGTGCTGTTTCGTCGCGGCGGGGAGAACCGCCTGATCGGGGTGCGCTACGATCGGAGCCAGCGTACCGTCAAAATCGAGCATGACGAGCCAGTGAGCCGACGCTTCCAGCGCCACGCGAACCTGGGGCCATTCATCGAAGAGATGTTGCACGCGGAGGGGTCCGGGCGGGGATCGCACTAGCCTGCATTTTTTTCGCCAGCAGGCTCATTGCCCGGAGAATCAAAACCTTTGGCGCTCCTGGTATAGAATATTGTAGCGTGGAGCCGAAGAGAAGCTGGCTCACGGGGCCACAATCCTTCCGTAAGGATTCTGGCAGCCTGCGGGAGCATGATGAAAAATCCGTAGCGCGGGGGTCGTAAGAGACCCGCGCTACGGGGGTTCGAGAACAACGACCCAACGGAGAAATGAAATGAACGATCGCAGGGGTACACGATTCAGCACGCTGCTGCCGGCCGCGCTCATTGCCGCGCTCATGTCCGGCACGCTCGGACGTGCCGACACGGTTGAGCAGGGTCCGAAAGACGCCAAGCCTTCGGGATTGCTAGCCGGGGTCGCACGTGCCGATATCACGCCTCCCGTGGGCATCGCGCAAATGAATTGGGGTTCACAGTCTCACATCGAATCAGTCGGCGTGGACCCAGCCGGCATGGTTGCCACGGCCCTGGTCTTGTCCGACGGCCGGCAAAAGTTCGCCATGGTCGACATCGACCGCCTGTTCACCGCGGGTCTCGAGGAAGCGATCGGCCGGGCCTCGGAGCAGACCGGTATTCCGAGGGCACACATCCGGCTGGCGGCCACGCATACGCATGCGGGAGCGGCGGTGTCGGCCGCCAAGGGGCTGCCGGGCGTGGATTTGACCTCCCACCGCGACATGGTCGAGCGATACCGCCTTCAGATTGTGGATAAAGTGGCCGGCGCCATCATCGAGGCCAACGCCAACCTGCGGCCGGCGCACATGTACGGCGCTCGCGGGACGGGCACGATCAATATCAACCGCCGGGTCCGTGCCCGCGGGGAAGACCCGCCGGCTGTCGGCAGGAACCCGGACGGTTTCGTGGACCGGGAGTTGGTCGTCTTCCGGATCGATGACGCTCAGGGCAATCCCTACGCTATCCTGGCGAACTTCCAGTGCCACGGTACCGTGCTGGCCTACGAAAACAAGTTCATTTCGCCTGACTGGGTCGGGATGACGCGCAAGGTCGTCGAAAAGGCCTTCCCCGGCGCGACGTGTTTATTCTTTCAAGGGGCCGCGGGCAATCAAGGGCCGATCGAGGGGTTCACCGGAGACTTGGCCGTGCCCCACCGCCTGGGGGCGATCCTGGGACACCAGATTGCCGCCCTCGCCATGCAGATTGAAACCGTGCGGCGCGAGCCGGCGTTTGAAGGCTTCGTCGAATCCACCGCCTACCAAGCCAAACAGCACTGGCGAGTGAAGGGTCCCCGCGACGCCACGCTGCGGTTTGCGTCAACACTGATTGATGTGCCCCGCCGATCCTACTCAGCCGAGGAGATCGAGGGCATGGAAAAGCGCCTAGCCAGGGCCAAGAAACAGCTCGATCAAACCGGGACGGCGGCGGATGGATGGAAGCGGCGTCAAGCCGCCGTGCGCGTTCGCCGCTTCGCGGATCTGCTAGCGAAGTGGAAGCAGCCGGCCGACCCCAGTCCTCGCCAGGTCGAGGTCGAAATGCTGCGTATTGGAGACCTGGCGATTGCCGCCATGCCGGGCGAGCCCTTCGGCGAGATCGGCGCCGCGGTCAAGAAGGCCTCGCCGTTCGCCTACACGATGTTTTGCGGCTACTCGGACGGGGTTGGCGGTGGCTATATGCCGATCGCGAGTGAGTACACCTTCGGAGGCTACGAAGTCGAGCGGACGCTCTACGGTCCGGGGGCCGCGCAAAAAGTCATCGACGGCGCGAGCGGATTGTTTGACCGGGTCCGGTGAGTCCGCTCGCAAAGTCCGGTTCCGAGGCTGCGTCCGGAAACTAGGCTAGAATGAATTTCGTAGGAGCTATATGGCAGACAACGACAAGGGGTACAAAAGCGAAGCGATCGGAAGCGGCACGTTCAACATCTCCAAACCAAAACGCAAACCACGAAAACTGCGCCAATCCCGCGTGAAGAAGCCGCGCCGCGGCGCGCGCAAGTAATCCCGCGAACACGAAGCCGCAAGCGGAGGGCCCTCAGGGTTCCGAAAAAGAGCCCCACGGGAGGGGAGGCGTTCCCGGGGTCGCCGGGATCAAATCCCGCGGGGCTGAGCGAAAGAAATAGGAGAAGCCCCCGGTTCCATCTATTCCAAATCCATCTAATGGAACGGGGTATGTCGATCCGCCGCCTGTCCCATCACCCGAACGATGAGCTTCAGCAGCCCCCACTCCAGCACGAACGCCAGCGTGAAAGAGCCGATCAATACTCCGAGGATGAGGGCGGGCAGCAGCATGACTCGGCACGCTGATGCACGGGCCGTGCCAAAGCCGGCCACCATTGATTCCAGGGAGCGTGGAGTCAACGGGTGGCACGACGGATTCCCGCGGGGCGGTAGTTCTTTCATCACCGTGTAAGGATTTCCCAGTTTGGACGGCACGGATAGAAATGTGGAACAGGCTCGGCGGTACGTCGTTCGGGGCCGGGTGCAGGGCGTGGGATTTCGCTATTTCGTCGAAGATTGCGCGCAGCGGCTGGGGGTTGCCGGCTACGTCAAGAACCGCTTCGACGGGAGCGTGGAAGTCTACGCGATTGGCGACTCCAAGCAACTGGGGGCGCTCAAGAAGCAGTTGTGGTCAGGCCCGCGATTCGGCCGGGTGGAGAATGTCGAAGAGAGCGAGGCTCCCCTCCAAGCCCGCAAGGCGTTCGCCATCGAGTTCTAGATCCGCGGCCGCGGAATAACTCTCAACGGCCACGCTCAACAGATGTGGAGGACTGGCGATACGAGTGGAGGGTTGCCGCAGCTTGTCTCTACAGAGTTTCCTTACAAGATTGCAGGAAATTGCAGACAATTCACGCTGGGACCTTTTTTTTTGGATTGGCCAAGACCTCGCTTAGCTAGCTGGACACAGGTTGGATGACCGTGCTTGCTAGACGCTAGGTGTCGTCTTTCACCTAAAAATGGCGACGCCTCGAACTCTCACTTTGCCCCCTTATGCGTCGGGTGTCAGCCAGCCGAGAAACCGTACCTTAGGGCCTACCTAACGGTTGGCTTCGGCTCGTCATCCCTATCAGGATGCCTGAGCGAAAACAGACCGAGCCTGCGGCAGAGACAGGCCGACAAGCATCGACCTTGTGTGAAATAATCTCGGTAGACATGCAGAACCGCTATGTTGGCGACGTCGGAGATTTTGGCAAGTACGGACTGCTGAAGGCACTGGCGAGGGATGACTTGCGCCTCGGGGTCGTTTGGTACCTCAACCCCGACGCAGAGTCCAATAATGACGGTAAACGCATCGGCTACCTGAAGAGCCGCAAGCTTCGACCATGTGATTGCGTCTTATTCGACAAACTTGAAGCAATAGTCGATGAAGACGACCGGAATGTCGAGGCGATTCGCCGTAGAGCAATCTTGCCAGCAGGAACGAGTTTCTTTGAAACTCCACTCACCTTTCGTGACAGGGCTCTGTACAACAAGCACGCGAATAAGGCAGTCAGCGACGCCGATTTGGTCTTCTTGGACCCTGACAACGGCCTTGAATGCCGCTCGGCTCGACCGTTGACGAAACGAGGCCAGAAATACGTGTACTTCGAGGAGATTACGCCGTACCTAGAATCGGGAAAGAGCGTGTTGGTCTATCACCACTCGACACGCAAGGGTCATGCACAAGACCAGGTCGAAGCGGAGATCGACAGGTTGTCACGACTGCCTGGGGCAACTCATCCGTGGGCATTCGTCTTCAAGCGCCAGTCGGTTCGGTTCTACTTCTGTATTCCCACCGAGCGGGATCGAGCAACGCTCCTTGAGAGGTCCCGACAGTTCTTGTCTGGACCTTGGGGACTAGCGAAACACTTCGTGCAGATAGGGTTGCCGCAGGAGGCGCAACACTTCGAGTCGCTCGCTCCTAGGGCGGTAAGCGAAGACTGGAAAACCGAAGCCGCTACTCTCCAGTCCGGCTATAACAGGCACGACAAGTGGATAAGGCAACTCGCTGACAAGATCGGCGTGAAGTTGGAAGACTAGCTACAAATTCTCGCCTCAACGGGCAAGTTCCGAGTTGGGTTGCGGCTCCGGATGATGGTCCCTTGAATCCCGGATTCCGGGCGGTGACGGTCAGGGAATGTGAAAGAATCGGGGCGGAGGACGCTGCGCGAAAAACCGGCTTCTTGCGAGAGACGGTGGGCCGAAGGCCCAACGCGGCACGGCGGAGCCGTGCACCACGGTAGCCGGCGGGCCCGCGATGATTGGCTAACAGGAGAACAACTCATGTTGAACCGCAGGCATTGGCTCTCTATCGCCGGAAGCAGTCCGATGTGGTTGGCGGTCTCTGCCGCGGGCGCGCCTGCCGCGCCGGCCCCTCGCAGCCAGATGGGAATCACATGGGAATCTTACCGGCTGGGCGCCCGCGCTTCACGCAGTACCGGCGGCGACGAGGCGTTTGCAAACGCTGTCAATTTCCTGGGCGTTTGCCAGGGGAAAGGGGCGGGCGGTATCCAAGTGCCGGTGGAATGGATCGAAGCGGCCTCGCCGGGCAAGGTGCGCCGGGCCGCCGAGTCGGCGGGTATGTATGTGGAAGCTTCGGTTTCGCTGCCGCGGGATCAGTGCGATCTCTCGCCGTTTCAGGATGCTCTTCGGGCCGCGCGCAATGCCGGCGCCACGGTCGTTCGCGCGTCGATGATGGACAGTCCGCGCTACAGAATATTTGACAGCGAAGAGGCGGTCAAGACTTTCGCCGCTCAGTCCTGGAAGTCGCTGACACTCGCCGAACCGATGCTTCGTAAACAGAGAATGCGCTTGGCGCTCGAAAACCATCGCGATTTGCGGCTCGACGAGTTGAGGAGTTTTGTCAAGAGCATCAGCAGCGAGTTTTTGGGAGTTTGTATTGATCCGGCGAATGGTTTGGCGCTGCTCGAATCTCCCATGGAGGTAGTGGCGGCGCTGGCTCCCTACGCGTATTCCGTTCACCTCAAGGACGTTGCGGTGGAGGAGTACGAGCACGGCTACCGAATTGCGGAGGCGCCGCTGGGCGAAGGGATTCTTGATCTGCCGAAGATCGTTCAGTTCGTTCGTCAGGCGAGGCCCGCTGCTACTTTCAGCCTCGATGTGATCGCCGGCGATCCAATCGAGGTGCCGTTTCTCACGGACGGCTATTGGATGAGCCTCCCGAAGCTTCCCGGTTGGCGCGTCGGTCGCACGTTAGGCTGGGTCCGCCAGAATCAGCGGGAAGAAGCTTTGCCGCTGGTCAGCGAGATGGACGCCGAGCAACAGTTGAGTCTCGAAGACGAGAACGTGCGCAGGTCGCTGGCTTACGCGGTGGATGCACTTGGTTTTTAGCCGCGGCCGCGGACCCGCCCGGCGTAGCGTTGGGCGTTGGCATTCGCCGCGCGTTTCGTGCGTGGATCTCTGCGTCGCCGCGTTGCGGCGATGGACCGGCAGGATTGCCGGTCCCCACTAGGTGGCCTTGCTGGAACGAACTATTTTTCATGTCGATATGGACGCCTTTTTTGTGTCGGTCGAAGAGCTTTTCGACCCCAGCCTAAAAGGCAAGCCGGTTGTTGTCGGCGGCCGCCCGAATGAGCGCGGCGTGGTTTCGGCCGCTTCCTATGCCGCCCGAAGATTCGGGATTCACTCGGCCATGCCCCTGCGGCGCGCTTCGCGCCTCTGCCCGCGGGCGGTTTTCATCCCCGGCCATCCGGATCGTTACCGTGACTACTCCCACAAAGTGCATGCGGTCTTGGGGAAGTTTTCTCCTAAAGTGGAGATGGTTTCCATTGACGAGGCGTACTTGGACATGGGCGGCTCCACACGCCTTTTGGGACCGCCGCTCGAGGCCGCTCATCGAATTCACGAAGCGATTCGCGAGGCGACGCAACTGCCTTGCTCGATCGGTGCGGGGACATCGCGGCTGGTCGCCAAGGTCTGTTCGGCAATGGCCAAACCGAACGGTGTTTTGTTCGTCGTCCCCGGCAATGAGGCCGTTTTCCTGGCGCCGCTGGAGGTCGGCAAGATCCCCGGCGTCGGCACGGTGGCCCGCAAGAGCCTTCACGGCCGCGGCATCCGTAAAATCGGACAACTGGCCAAGCTGGATCGAAAGTTTTTGGAAAGCGCCTGGGGCAAGGCCGGCCTGGCGCTGGCCGGTAAATCGAAGGGTATCGACGCTGGCGCCTGGCTGGAAGGCGCTATTGGAACCCGTGATGAGCCCAAGTCCATCAGTCACGAAACCACCTTTCGCGAAGACACGGCCGATATCGATCTGATCAACGCCACGCTGGCGAAACTGGTGCAGCTCGTTGGGCGGCGCTTGCGCGAGCATCGTCTTTATGGCCGGACGGTTCAGCTCAAGCTGCGCTACTCGGATTTTTCGACGATCACGCGCGCCCGCTCGCTTCAAGAGTCAACCCAGCTCGACACGGTGATCCTCGAAACCGTCCGCCAATTATTCCAGCGAAACTGGAAAAAGGGGCGGCCGGTCCGTTTGCTGGGCGTTCACGTCGGGACGCTCCAACCCGAGGAAGGCCAGCTCAACTGGGTGGAAGCGCCCCGCAAGCAAAAGTGGAGCCGCGCCCTGAAGGCCGCTGACGCGCTTCGCGACCGCTTCGGCGAATCCGCGGTCGGCCTGGCGGCAGCCATGAAACACGGCAGGCAAGAGCGGGTGCATGAAAACCCCGCCGGGCTGCCGGGCCGGGGCAAGAAGGCCGAAAACTCGTAACGCCCTCGCCCCTACCAGCAGCATAGTTGCACTTAACGTTCAGTCAAACCGAGACGGACCCCAGTCAAACCGAGACGGACCCCCGAAAATGGAGATTGACAGAACCAAGAAAAAGTGGTAATCTCCTTTTAGGAGGCTTCTCATGAACGAATTAAAGGTGGCTGACGAGGTGTGGGTAGCGCTTGCACTGCAACATCAAGACTACCCGCTACGAGCAGGGTTTCGAAGCAGCGAGATTCTTCAGCGAGCGCAATCGTTGCATCCAGACGTCCCTTGCCGTCCAGGTATGAGGGCCCACATCTCGGGGCATTGTGTTGCCAATCGAAAACCCAGCCCCAACCGCCTGCGGATGCTCTACCGAAACGCGGATGGAACTTTTCGACTGTTCCGCGACGGAGACGACTGTCATCCAGATCGATCGAGGGGCAGATCGATGCCGATTCGCGATGCCTTGCCGCGGCAGTATTGGCACTTGGCTGACTGGTATATCAATAACTACAGGACAGTTCATACCGCAGTAGCTAACGGGGATTCGGTCTCCTCTGACCAGCAGCGGCTAAAGGTTGCCGACGAAGTCTGGGTTGCGACCGCTTTGCTCCATCGCGAACAGCCTTCCCGTGAAGGATTCGATGCCGCGGAGGTCGTCGCAAGAGCGGAAAAAATGCATCCCGGCGAACCATGCCGGGCGGGTGTGTTGCCGCACATCTACAGCCACTGCGTGGCCAACCTTGAACCTGCCTCGGGCCGCTACAGAATGCTTTATCGCACCACCGATGGCAAGTATCGGCTGTTTCGCGGGAGCGATGATTATCACCCAAAAAGAGAAAAAGGGAAGGTAGTGCCGGGGAAGGATACTCTGCCGCGCGAATACCGGCACCTGGTTGATTGGTATCGCTCTCAGAACGTTGAGCCGGAGGAGTTGACGATAGAGAATGATCCTATCATGAAGCTCAAGGGGCTCGGAAAAGAACTCTGGCGAGAGCTTGGGGGAGGCGACGCGGTCATTGCCTGGCTGCGCGCGGACACGGTCACACCTCCACCATGGGAGAAAGATTCGAACAGCAAAGCGAGTGATGATCGCCCTGCAGAGTAGGTTGTTTTTTGACAGGAAGGGAAGAAAATGGAACGGGACACAATGAGGAGAATTCGCGAGGCCGTGGCAGCTGGCCGGTTGAACGGGGACGACTTTACGCCCGGTGCGGTCAACCGGGAGCTTGGGATCCACTGGGCTGGCACCTTCTTGCCTAAACACCGAGTCCGCAATCCTGGCGGAGAGACAGAAAGGTTCGGTCGGACTGGTCGTGGCCGATACTGTCTTCTTTAACTAGCAACGACCTAGCGGCCAGCTTATGAGCCTAATCTTTTGGGACACCAACCTGTTCATTTATCTGGTGGAGGAGCATCCCCTGTTTAGTCCGCAAGTCCAGGCTATTCGCGCTCGGATGCTCGCCCGGCGGGACGATCTGTGCACGAGCGCACTTACGGTTGGAGAAGCGCTAGTCGGTCCAACCGTCAAGGGTGATCAAGACATGATCCGCGAGTATAAATCAATCCTTCGGCCACCGCTAGTGAAAGTCATCCCATTCGAGGCGGAATGCGGCGAGATCTATGCGGGCATACGTACGGATCGGACCATCAGCCGGACGGACGCAATGCAGTTAGCCTGCGCGGCCCAAGCGAGTGTCGACCTCTTCGTAACGAACGACCGGCGGCTTGGTTCGAAGAACGTGCCGGGCATTCAGTTCATTGCCGGGATCGAGAATTGTCCACTGTAGCAGCCGCGTCTTCCTTGTTAGAGATGGAGCCACCCGAACCGTGCCCGACAACCTGAATCCCACGCTTGACTTGGTCCTGCGCAACGCGCGCGTGATCGATCCTTCACAAAACATCAACGCAGTGCTCGATGTCGGGGTCAGCGGCGGCAAGATAGCGGCCATCGGGGAGTCGCTGGGCGCCGGTCCGGCGTCGGATGTGCGTGACCTCAGCGGGAAATATCTGAGTCCCGGCCTGATCGACCTCCACGGGCACTGGTACGGCGGCAGCACGTTCGGCATCGATCCCGCGATCTGCCTGAAGACAGGCGTTACCACCGCTGTTGACGCGGGTACGACGGGCTTCCTGAACTTCGACGAGTTTCGCCGCGACCGCCTTGAAGCCTCGGAAGTTCAACTGCTGGCTTACCTGAATATCTCGGCGATTGGAATTCCCGCCGCGGTCGTGGGCGAGCTTTTCGACATTCGTTATGCGCGGCCGAAAGAAACAGCGGCTCTTATCGAGAAACACCGCGAGGTCCTTTTGGGCGTCAAGGTTCGGATCGGCGAGAGAATGTCAGGCGCCAACGGCAAGCAAGCTCTGGCCCTGTCGCTCGAGGCCGCCGAGGCGATCGGCGTCCCCATGATGGTTCACTTTGCGAAAGGAGCCGATACGCCCGGCATCCTGCGCCGGCTTCGGCCGGGCGACGTCATTACGCATTGCTACCAAGGCCGCGGCGACACGATTCTGGCGGACGATTCCATCATCCCCGAGGCTCTGGCGGCTCGGCGCAACGGTGTCCTGTTCGACGTGGGACACGGCTGCGGCAGCTTCAGTTTTGAAACCGCGAAGAAAGCTTTCGAGTACTTCTTCTTGCCCGACACGATCAGCACCGACCTTCACCGCTTCTCGGTCGAACGATTCGCCTTCGACATGCCGACGACGATGTCCAAGTTCCTGCATCTAGGGATGTCGCTGGAGGAAGTTATTCTCAAGTCAACCTGGAATCCGGCAAAAGCGATCCGCCGCGAGGACGAGCTGGGGACATTGCGAGTGGGCACGGTAGCCGACATTTTTGTGTTCGAAATTGAGGATGGCGCATTTGACTTCGAAGACACGCACTGCCGGATTGAGAAGGGTTCTCAAAAGATCGTGCCGTCGTTCTTGGTGCGCGGCGGCAAAGTGATCGAGCCGTCAACGCCCAAAGTGGAACTTCGCGAGCTTTACGAATGGGACCAGGAGGTCTTCCGGCTCATCGAAGAGAGTTCCTGACAAGAATCTGTCCGCGCCTGCATGAAGCTCGTCCTCCACGCCGCTACACTATAGACGACGATCGGACGTGAAATGAGCTATGCCCACACGGCGTGAACTAATCCGGCGGGTGGCCGGCGGAGCGGCCGCACTGCCTTTGGCCGCCTCGTTGCCAGGGGCCGCAACTCCCTCAATTCAAAAAATCCGTATCAGCGGGTTCGAACTAATCTCCACTCGCGTGCCGATGGACGAGCGCGTCCGTGAAGCCTGGCAGGCCAGCTTCTTCCGCCAAAACCGTTTTCAAACGCACTACGAGCCGATCATCGTCCGTGTCAAGACCGACGCCGGGGTGACCGGAATCGGCGACGCCATGATGCCCGCGGAACAGGCCAAGGAACTGTTGGAGCAAATGACGGGGCATTCGCCCTGGGAGTATCTGGGAGACGACCGCTTGGGAGGCATTTTGGTTGCCGTCTACGATCTGGTTGGGAAAATACTAGGGCTGCCGGTTTCGCGGCTCTTCTCGCCGGCCGTGAAAACCCACATCCAGCAAACCTGGTGGAGCCAATGCTTTCCCCCGGATCTGATGGCCTCCGAGCCGAAACGCGGGGCCGAGCTGGGTTATCGCGTCCACAAAGTGAAGGCCCGGCCCTGGGAAGACCCCATCGAACAAGCCGCCGCCATCTGCGGCGCGATTCCGCGGGACATGCGAGTCTGGGTGGATGCCAATGCCTGGTGGGGATCGGTCGGCCGCACGCTCTTTTTCGCCGAGCGCCTGGAGAAGTTCCACAACTACTTCGCGATCGAGTCGCCAATCCGCCGGGAGAAAATCGGCGGGTACCGGGAGCTGAAGGGCAAGGTCGCGCTACAGGTGAGCGAACACATGCCCGCCGACCCCATGCCTTTTGTGCGCGAGGGCCTCCTCAGCGCCTTCGTCGTGGGAGGACCGCTTGGAAAAACTCTGGTACAGCGGGCGTTAATGGCAGAAGTAACCAAGATCCCCTTGTGGGTCGAGCACAGTATTCACTCGGGAGTGAACCAAGTCTTCCAGGCGCACCAAGCGGCCGCGTTCCCCGGCATCGAATACACCATCAGCGTGACCCACGTTCTGGAAGACGATTTGATGAGTGAACCGTTCACCATGAAGGAAGGATTCTACGAAGTGCCCACCAAACCAGGCCTCGGTGTTACGCTCGACGACGACGCGATCGAGAAGTACCGCATCGGTTAGGCTGATAAAGCAGGGAGGATCGCCATGATGACAAGACGTAGTTTCATGGGGCAGGCTGGATTCGGAGCGGCGGCCCTGACGAGCGCGGCTTCCGCGGCTGCAGGATCGGCGGCGCCCGCCGGCTCATCGAAAAAGATCCGCATCGGAGTGGTCGGCGGCGGCTTCGGAACTTCCTTTTACTGGCACGAGCATCCCAACTGCATCGTCGCTGCCGTCACCGACCTGCGAGAGGACCGCCGCAAAAGACTGCGCGACACCTATCGCTGCGACACCTTTTACGCATCCCTCGAGGAAATGCTCGGCAAGCAGCGGGACCTCGACGCGGTGGCCGTGTTCAGCGGGGCGCCCGATCATTACCGCCACGTGGAGATGTGCATGAAGCGCGGGCTGCACGTCATCTCGGCTGTTCCCGCCGTCATGTCGCTCGACGAGGCCGCTAAGCTTCGCTCCCTCAAACAGGAAACCGGTCTGCGCTACATGATGGCCGAAACCAGCTATTACCGCCAGGCCTGTATCTATGCCCGCAATCTCTACAACAAGCAGGGCTTCGGCGAGCTCTTCTATAGCGAGCTGGAGTACTACCACGACCGGGGGGATCTTCAAAAGATCCTGACGGATAAATCGACAAGGCACTACAACCCCGACGGGTCACGCTCCTGGCGCTGGGGCTTGCCGCCGATGCACTATCCGACGCACTGCCTGGGATTGCTGGTGGGCGTCAGCCGCGAACGTATCGCGCGCGTGTCGTGCCTGGGCTGGGGCCAAGATCACCCCCTGCTGACCGACAACCGCTACGGCAATCCCTACTGGTGCCAGTCCGCGCTGATGCAAACCGATCGCGGCCACATGGTGCGCTGTAATGTTTTCTGGCTGGCCGGGGCGCACGGGGAGCGCGCCCGCTGGTTCGGCGATCAGGGAACCCTGCACATGGAGGTCGGCGGTCTCTATCCCGACACGTGGGTCCCCCGCTCCACCGTTTTGGACAGACATGCCGACCCGGACAAGCTCGATATTCCCGACTATTGGAAAAGCGATATGCTGCCGGAAGCGATGCGGCACGCAAGCGGCCACGACGGCAGCCACACGTTCCTGACGGCCGAGTTCATCAACGCCTTGGTTGAAGACCGCGAGCCGGCCGTCGATGTGTATGAGTCGCTGGCCATGACGGCGCCGGGGATTGTCGCGCATCAGTCCTCTCTCAAGAGCGGCGAGCAACTCCGCGTGCCCAGTTTCGACGCCTAGGAGTCTGTCCCGGGGCGCGGCAACATATCGAGGATTAGCCGCGTGAACGCGGCTGCCGGCCTCCGGGCGAAGTCTTGACGGGATCACTGTCTTACTCCAGCCCGCATTTCTCATCGGGCGGCGAGGCAAAGTGCATGAGAGGCCCGTCAGTACGAGGCGCGCGCCGCTTGGCGCGCGGAGGCGCACTTAAACAGTACGGTGAGCACGGCGAGCAAGCGCAACGAAGTAGTGGCGGGCCTGTCGTGTGCTTGGCCCGCCAGCCGATGAGAAATACGGGCTAGTTCCAGCAGCGCCAACGGCCCCCCGGGCGTGACCCGTATGGGAGAATAAGCCTATTACGCGGACACAATACCGTTGAATGGGAACCATGGCTCGCGAGACCCGTCTCGCCGTTCCGGAACTCCCTCCACCGTCCGTCCGCGTCGCGACCTATGCCGGCCGAAAGCACCGATCGCAGGCATGTACTGCTGCTGGCCATAGCCGCCGGTCTCATCCTGATTCTGGGCGTTTGGGCCCGGCCGAAGAAGAGCAACGACCAGTCGTCGCAGGCGATTACGTCTCCGGCTGAGTTGATTCGGCTGGAGCAACTGGCGCAGAGGCGAACGGTCCAGAACATGGCCGCCTACTTTTCCGACGTCGCGGCCAATGCCGCCCGGCATCTGGTCTATCTGACGGATGCAGGTTCGAGCGGCATTTGCTGGGACACCGAGGGAACGCTTATCTCGGCGGTTTCCGAAAGCGGGTTTCCATCAGCAAGCCGAGTCCGCACCTCCCAGCAAGGGAAGACCGCCGGTGAGGCCCAGGCGCAAACGGCCGTCGTCTCGCCGATCAATCCTGTTGTTTCGCTGCGAGTCATTGCCAGCCCCGTATTCCAGCCGGTAAACGCGGCCTCGCCCGATCTTCTGATCCCCGGTGATTGGCTTATTGCGGTGGCGCGACTGCCGAATGGCCGATACAGTTTCGCTCCCGGAATCTACGGGGGATTGGCGTCTGCATCGTGCGGCGAATTTCAATTTCCGGAAATCACCTGGAACATCAGCCTTGCTGACGGCATGCTGGGAGGCGGGTTGTTCGACCTGGACGGAAATTTGGTGGGGATGGTCATCCAGTGCGGCGATCGCTACGCCGCCATGGCCGCGGACAGAATCGCCGCCGCCATCCAAGAAGCGCACTCCTTCGAATCGCAGTTGCTCGAGCGCTACGGCTTCCGGATCGAGCGCGGCGCGGGCGGCTCCGATGAAGGCTCCTCAGGGCTCGGGGCAACCACCTCCGAGGGCGTGCAGGTGAGCGAGGTGTGGACGGGGGATGTGGCGGACCGCGCTGGAATGCTGCCAGGCGACTTCATCGTTTCGCTCGACGGACGGGATGTTGGCAACGCCGATGACTTGTTGCCGCTGGTTCTTCCCGTGGCGCGCGAATTGATCGAGATTGGCGTGCGCCGCGGCTCCCGTTCGCGATCGTTCGAGCTCTCCGCCCGCGGCCGGCCTGGGACCTCGGCCGAAGATGCGAATAGCGGCGGGCTGGCCTTCGCAGGCGCCGCCAACGGGTTCGTCATCGAGGCGGTGGCGGCGGATAGCCCCGCCGAGAACGCCGGTCTTCAGGCGGGCGACCGCGTGCTGCTAGTCAACGGTCGGACAGCCCGAAACGTAGCGGCATTGCGGCAGGCTCTGGCCGGGCGTGGCAGGCAAGCGGTTCTGGTCATCGCGGAGCGGGATAAACGAAAGCGGCTGTTCGTGCTCGAGGGCGGCTAGACGGAAGCGGGTCGGCTGCTGTTTGTCGTTCTTACGTTGCGCCGTGATCTGATTCGAGTCATCTCGGCTCGGGATATGAGCCGCAAGGAAAGGAAGGTTTATTCTGCTTCATGAAAAAGGGCGTTCCAAGGTTTAAGACCGAAGACCAAGAGCGAAATTATTGGGCCTCGCACGACTCGACCGAGCACGTCGACTGGTCCTCCGCTCGGCGCGTACTACTCCCCAGCCTCAAACCGTCGCTGAAGACCATTTCGGTACGGTTGCCGCAGTCGATGATCGACCAACTGAAGGTGCTTGCCAAGCGCAGGGATGTGCCCTACCAGTCGCTGATGAAAGTGTTTCTGGCGGAGCGAATCGAGCAGGAACTGAGGCCGCTTCGTCCGGAGTCGAGATGATGAGCCTGGCGACCGAGGGGAGGCAGGCGATCAAGGGGCGGTCTTCACCGAGACCTTCACTAAGCCGTTTGTCCAGCAGCAGAGGGAACCGCGGCCACCTAGGCCGGTCCAGTCGTTGGCTACCACTTCCAGTACGTACTCGCCCGGCTCGCTGAACGTTGCTGTCGTGGTGGCGCGGCCGCTGACAGCGGTGTTTGCGGCGGGCGGGTCTTCGTTTTCGACCGCTGGATGAATGTTCTCGAAGGCCACCGCACCGGGTCCGCGGAACTTGCTCCAGGTCAGAATGACTGGGGGAGTGCTGCGTTTGCGCATTCCAGGAATCATTCTTGCGTCGTCGCCCACCCAGACGTTTAGCCCGAGCGGATCCCCCACCGTTGCGGCGAGGGTGGTTTCAATCGGAAGCGGCCCCTGTCCGGTAGGGCCTCCGTCTTCCAGCCGAATCAGGGGTGGTGTGTTGCCGTCGGCGTCGAGGACTGGGGAGATCACCCACAGGGGGTCGAGACTCGCCGGCACTGTCGTGGTTTGGTCGTTGGCGGTAATCGTCCACGTGAGCTTTTTGTCGCCAAAATCTTTTGGGACGCGCACGGTAAAAACGCCCCACTGGCGGCGGATCAGGAAATGGGTCGGCTGGCCTTGATCGAGGCCGTCGGGCTCAATGTGGTTTTGCGGCCCGACCGGAATGTCAAGCACTTGCTTTTCGTTGCGGTTGTAATAGCCGAAGAGAAGACTGTAGCTGCCGTCCTTGTTTTGAAACCAACCTTCATAGGCGGCGGTGATGCTCTGTCCGGAGTCGTGCAGATGCCTGACCGGGACGTTTTGGGCGATCGCCGGCGCACTGGAGAGGACCATCCCCAGACACATGCCCCAGGCAGTCGATGGGTGCATCCGCACTTTAGAAATTCCGCAGGTAAGAGAGCGGTCCGACAAACAACTATTCCGATGGACCCGCCGCGGCCAGCCTCTGATACTCTTCCTCGGGCAGATAAGTAATGTTCACCCAGGCGTGTGCCATCTCGTCGACCGTACGGTCCCCCCATCCCACCCACTGGCTCGGATCGGGATTGTTCGGGTTGGCAATCGTGTTGTCATGCTGGGCGGTAATCTCAATCACCGTTCCTTTCGGCAGGACCGGCGCCGCCTCGTCCGCGTAGATGTAGTTGGTCATCCAGTTGAAAGTGAAATTGTCGACCGAGCTCAGCACGCGCCGCGAGCCGTCGGGCAGAATCGCTTCCAGCGACATCGACTTGCCGCGAAGGTGCATGTGCGGCTGGAAGTTCTCGAACCGCGCCGCCTGTCTGAGGGTGTAGAACCCCTGAGTCTGGGTGACCGAGTGGGGCGGAATGTCGAGTAGCGGAATCTGTCCCTTGATCCGCCTGGCGGCATGCAGCGCCATCAGGTATGTGCGGTATTTGGGCTCTTCACCTTTGGGATAGAGATAGATGGCGAGTTCGGCATGCTCCCGAAGCGCTTTACCCACGGCATGGAAGTGGAGCTCCCACCAGATATGCGCGCCCGGCAGCAGCAGTTTGCCGGTGTTCTCGCGGTAGATATCGTAGTTCTTGCCAATGGCCCATTCCATCAGCATCCCGGGACCGCCCGTGTTGCCGTCGGGAATCACGGGACGATCCGGCTCTTCCTGCTGAAGCCGCGCGAGCACGTGATGCACCATCTCGCGCCCGGCCTCCGAACCCGGCCGGATCTCGACCGCCCGCACCCAGCGCGGCTCGCTGAGCGGTATCGGAGTCAGCGGCTTCCACCAGACATCCTGTCCGGCGGCGGGCATGTCGTAGGGTTCTGACTTGATGACGAGATCGGGCGAGCCGAACTGGCCCGAGAGCTGCCAGCCGTCATACACCGGCCATTTCTTGGGCGGCGGCATGTCCTTCTCGTCACCGGGAAGGGAGCCCGTATCCGCCCAGCGGACGACGGTGGCGATTTGCTCGTCGCTCAGCGACATGTCGTTTTGGAAGTGCTGGATGCCGACCGTCTTGTCGAGGTGCCATGGCGGCATGCTGCGCATCAGCACGCGCTCCTTGATGGCTTGCGCCCAGGGACGCGTCTCTTCGTAGGTCACCAGCGACATGGGCGCCATGGCTCCCTGGCGGTGGCACTCCTGGCATTTCTGCTGGAATATCGGGGCGACGTCTTTGGCGAAGGTGACGGGCTTCTCGGTCAGCTCGGCACCGGCCGCGGAGCTTGCCAGTATCAAGCAAGCGCCGAGCGCAACCGCCGCCGCCCAATCTTTCCGGCGGCTCGGGCCGCGTGTTTTGTCGCGCATCATGGCTGCCTCCTGTCAAACGGGATTTTCACGTTTGCGTCCAGTTGCAACGTAATTGTACACCAAACAGTGTGGTTTCGCTCATCATTATTATTGGGAGAAGCCGAACAGGCTGAGCACCCGTGTCACCAGCCGCAAGGGGCTCGCCTGGATTTGGTTTCCGTAGGGACCGGCAATCCTGCCGGTCCATCGCCGCGAAGCGGCGATGACGATCTGTTCGCAACAGCCCGTCGGACGAAGTCAGCGGGTCAGGAAGACGCTGAAATGGGTGCGGGCAAACAAGAAGCCATCGACTAGACTAGACGGGCATGGCAATTGGCACAGTGATCTTGCCTTGCAGTGCGCCATCCTCCCGTGGAATGTCTTCACCTCGAGAGAGCAGCGTCTCGACATAGAGCTCAATTGCCTCTCTGATGTTCGTTTCCGCTTCTTCGATGGAGTCACCTTGGGTGTGGCATCCAGGCAGGGCCGGAACGGTCGCCACATACCCTCCTTCCGGTGCGGGTTCATAGAACACGGAGTACGACAGTGTCTTGGTCACGGTACTCGGCATGTCTAAATTCTAGGTCGGCCCGTGCCCGCAGTCAAATACAGTTTCGTGGTTATGACACTGCTATAAGAGCGAACAGACAAGTTTTCAAGCCAGCAGGTCGTGAATCACGTTTCCGTGGACGTCGGTGAGCCGCATGTCGCGGCCGCTGAAACGGAAGGTCAGCTTCTTGTGGTCGAGGCCGAGCAGGTGAAGCATCGTGGCATGCAGGTCGTGTACCTCGACTTTGTTCTCGATGGCGAAATAGCCGTACTCGTCGGTCTGCCCGTAGATGGTTCCGCCCTTGACGCCGCCGCCGGCCATCCACATGGTGAAGCCGAAGGGGTTGTGGTCGCGCCCCACTTTGCTGGTATCGCCGTCGGTTGAAAGCTGCGCGGTGGGGGTGCGGCCAAACTCGCCGCCCCACACGATCAAGGTTTGATCGAGCAGCCCGTGCGCCTTGAGGTCTTTCATGAGTCCGGCGATCGGTTTGTCGACGGCCTTGGCGTTGATGCGATGCCCCTCGATCAGGCTATAGTGCTGGTCCCAGCGGTCCTGGCGGGCGCGGCGCGGAGTGACTAACTCCAGAAACCGCACCCCTCGCTGGACCATGCGGCGGGCCAGCAGGCATTGCCGCGCGAAGGCTTCGGTATCGGGCTCGTCCAGGCCGTAGAGTTTTCGGGTCGCCTCGCTCTCGGTCGTCAGATCGATCAGATCCGGGACGGTGGCTTGCATGCGGAAAGCCAGCTCGTAGTTCGAGATCGTGGCCTCCAGCTCCGAGACGGCGCCGAAACGGTCGAGCACTCCCTGATTGAGCTTCCGCAGCAGACCGAGCTTATTCTTCTGCACTTGCGGATTCGTCTCGCGCGGCTCGATGTCGGCGATCGGGTGCTTGCCTTCGCGGAAAAGCGTCCCCTGGTAGGCGGCCGGCAGAAAACCGCTTCCAAACAAATCCATGCCGCCAGGAGGAATCAAGCCCGATTCCATGACGACGAAGCCGGGCAAATTGTCGCACTCGCTTCCCAGCCCATAGGTCGCCCAGGCGCCCATGCTGGGGCGTCCCTGGAAACCCGAGCCGCTGTGCATGAAATAATTGCCGGCGGTGTGCTCGGAGTGGTTGGACACCATCGAGCGGATGATCGCCATGTCGTCGACGCAGGTGGCTACGTGAGGAAACAGCTCGCTGACATCCGCTCCGCACTGGCCATGCTTCTTAGACTCGAACGGAGAGCCGAAGACCAGGTTGCTGATGTTGAACACCGTGGTCGGCGTCTCCATCTTGATGGGATTGCCGTTTTCCTTGGCGAGCAGCGGCTTGGGGTCGAAGGTGTCGATCTGCGACGGGCCGCCGTCCATGAAAAGGAAGATGACCGAACTCGCTTTGGGCTCGAAGTGCGGCGCCCGGGGCATCATGGGATCGCCGCTACGGCTGCCCCCGGCCGCCGCCGAAGCCTTGCCGGCCAGCATCGCGGCCAGAGCCAAACCGCCGAATCCGTTGGCGGTGCGGCAAAGCATCTCGCGGCGCGAAACGCCCGGCTTGCTCAGGTCAATGCGGTGCATCGCTAGTCACCTCACAAAAATGAACTCGGTCGAGTTCATCAACACATGGGCCAAATCAGCCCAGGGACGCACGTCGTCCTTTCCGGCGCCCCCATTGTTTGCGCCGCCATTGTTTTCGCCAACGTGAAGCGCCCGCTGTTCGTCGAGGAATGAAGTGGTCTCTTCAACCTCCGAACGGTCGGCGGGTCGCCCGAAGGCGGCAAGAAACATGCCCTGTATTCGGCCGTTCGCGTCCGCCCTCTCGTCGACGACACGCTCCGCCCAGATTCTCGCCTGCTGATTGACAAACTCATTGTTCATCATGATCAGCGCTTGTGAAGGGACCGTCGAAGAGCCTCGCCGGCCGATCGTCGAAATCGGCGAGGGATAATCGAACGCAAGAAACATCGGCGTCAGGAAGTTGCGGCGCACCTGTAAGTAGATGCTGCGGCGGCCCCTGCCGTCCAGCGGCCCGCTCGCGGGCTTGCCTCGGCCGTCCTGATATTTGCTGATGTGGGGCGGCACGCCGGGGCCGAATTGATCGCGGTTTAAGCTTCCCGACATCGCCAAGACGGAATCCCGAATCACCTCCGCCTCGAGACGCCGCACCGGCATATGATGCAGCAGTTTATTCCGCGGATCGAGTTGAGCGGTCTGCTCGCCAGCCTCGCTCGACATGCGGTAGGTGCTGCTTAAGAGCATCATGCGATGCATCGCTTTGACCGACCAGCCGCTGTCGATGAACTGGCGGGCCAAGAAGTCGAGCAACTCGGGATGCGTGGGCCGCTCGCCGGTCTTGCCGAAGTTATCCGTCGTGGCGACAATGCCCGCGCCGAAATGGTGCCGCCAGATGCGGTTGACCATGACCCGCGCCGCCAGCGGATTGTCCGCGCCCGTCATCACTTCCGCGAACCGCAGGCGCCCGCTGCCGTTGCGGTAGGGCTGTTGATCCTCGCCCGCGATGACTTGCAGGAACCGCCGCGGCGCTTCCTCGCCGAGATTTTGATGACTTCCGCGCAGATGGACGGCTACGTTGCGGGGGTTCTCGTCTCTGCTGATCATCCCGAAAGCCGACTCGGGAATTTCATTGGCGATCGTCCGCCGCCGGTGCCGCAGCGTCGCCAGGCGGTCCCGTTGCTCGGCCGGCAGCAACGGGGAAGCAGTATCCTCCGCGGAACCCGGCGGGCTGAGGGCCGCGAGAAGCACGTGCGTTTCGGAGTCAGCGTTCGGACCAGCCGAAATATCCTGGTAGAGCTTGGCGTAGCTTCCGGCGAGTTCGTCAAGTGAAGACAAAGCAGTCTGCGCGAGCAGTCCGGCGACTCTCGGGTCCGGCGCCGACGACGGTGGCTCCTCGGAATCAGAGAAGACAATCTTGTCCACCGCTATGTGACCCTCGCGGCTGCGGTCGACGATCTCGAAATAGCAGATCCGCCCGATCTCCTTGGTCATGCGGCGCGTGACCCATTGCCAAACGCCGCCCTGGACCGAAGTAAAGGTTTGGGACTTGTGGCCGTCGGCGTCGAGCGTCACGCGCAGTTGCGCGTTCTTGGGGAAGCGCGTGCGGTCCGGATTGCCCGCCATGCGAATGTGGACAAAAAGCTTCGGCATCCGGAACTTCGGTGTCGTGAGGCTTCCGATCAGGCGGTTCGTGCCCTGGCCAAAAGAGTTGGCGATGCGCTCACCCGCATAGCCCGCCAGCGGCTGGTTCGGCGGAATGGCGCTGGTCGGCCCTGAACCGAAGGCTTGTCCTTCAGCGGTCCAGCCCTCGTAGCCTTGCTTGGCGAAGTCCTCGAAAACGACGTCGCCGCGCTTCTTGTTCTCCGGGTGATTCGGATCGGCTTTCACGGCGAGGTCGGCGAGCTTCTCGCGGACCGCGGCCAACCGGACCTGGAATGACTTGGATTCGCTTTCTTCCGGCGCCTGCACCAGGGCCGCGAAAGCGTGGAGCGGGTGATCGGGCTGCTTGGCGGCCTGCTGAAGGTAGGCCATCCATCGATCCAGCGCCAGCCGGTCCAGGCCCTGTTCTTCAGCCAGTTCTTCCAGCCGGCAGGGCAGATCAATCTCATCAGTCGAAAGCAGTTCCCCAGCCACCAGCAAGTAACGCTTCCAGGTGCCGGGGGGAGTCGGGCCGGCGTCGGCGAGCAGTGATTCGATGTTGCGATTGAGCTCCGCGACACGTCCGTGAACTTCGTCCACTTCCCGCGCCCGCTCGGGCGAATCGATCTCTCCCTCGCGAATTGCCGTACTGTGGAGAATTCCCGCCATCGAATAGTAGTCGGCGGTTGGGATCGGATCAAACTTGTGATCGTGGCAGCGGGCGCAAGCGACGGTCAGTCCCAGGAAGGCTTTGCTGAGCACGTCGATTTGATTGTCGACCGTGTCGGCGCGGGACTTCTCCGAATCCGTTGGCGAATTCAGGACTTCGCCAAACCAGTAAAAACCTGTTCCCAGCGGGGAATCCCAATAAGCGCCGTCGTCCCGTAAACGCTGGGCGGCGAGCAAGTCGCCGGCAATGTGCTCCTTCACGAACTGGTCGTAGGGAAGATCGTTGTTGAAGGCCCGGATGACGTAATCCCGGTAACGCCAGGCATCGATCTTGTCGTTGTCAAACTCGTGGCCGTTTGTCTCGGCGTAGCGCACCAAGTCCAGCCAGTGGCGGCCCCAGCGCTCCCCGTAATGAGGCGAGGCCAGCAGGCGTTCCACAACCGCTTTGAACGCCCCCGGAGAATGATCGTTGAGGAAATTGCCGATCTCCTCCGGCACCGGCGGCAGCCCGATCAAGTCGAACGTCACGCGGCGGATCAGCGCGCGCTTGTCGGCGGGCGGGGCGGGAGCAAGCCCCTTCTGATCGAGTTTCGCCAGGACGTAGTCATCGACCGGCGAAGTCGCCCAGTCCTTTCGCTTGACAGACGCTCTGACGCCGGCAAGAGTGTCGGACCGAATCGGCTGGAAGGCCCAGAACTTGCGTCCTTCCTCGAGATCGATTCCTTTCTTCTCGGTGACGGCCGGGTCGGACGCGCTCGTTCGCGGGTCGGGCGCCCCCATCCGGACCCACTGCTCGAAATCGCGGATCTGCTCGTCGGGCAGCTTGCCGGTCGGAGGCATCTTCAAGTTGAGATCGCTGTAGCGAATCGCCCGGATCAGCAGACTGCCGTCCGGGTCGCCCGAGACGATCGACGTCCCGCGGCTGCCACCCTTGAGCAAGGCTTCCTTGGAGTCGACTCGAAGGCCGGCCATGGGTTCAGTCTTCGAGCCGTGGCAGACGTAACATTTTTCCGCCAGTACCGGCCGGATTTTCTTTTCGAAGAATTCGACTGAGTCAGGGGCGAGTTGGGCGGAGAGGAGAGGCCCGAAGCCGGCGAGAGCAAAAACGGCGGCGGCCGGTGTAAAACGGACAGTTTCTATAAGTCGCATGGCGATGCGGAGCCGGCTTCGAGAACCCCCGCTGCCGTGCGGCTTTCGAAGCAGCCTAGTACATATAGTACTCGCTTGAGAGACCGACAAGAGCTTCCGCGCGGGTGCGCCCGGCCCGCTGCGTACTGAAGGATGTTCGTGTCCACAAGCGTCACGGAAGCAGTTCGTCCGGGGCAGCCACTGATTCCCGCTTCATCGTGGCGACGCCGGAAACGGGCAGGGCCAAGCGGCTCAACTCTTCGACCGCCTCCAAGCGCCGTTGGAGCGATGACGTCCCATACTCCGATTCACATGCGCTCCGCACCAAATCTCCGAGGCTGGTCTTGCGTTTTCGCGCCAGCCGAGTGAGAAGCCGGTGTTGTTCCGGAGAAAAGAGGATAGTGGTTTTCATGGAAAGCTCCATACCCACCTCCATATATGGATGTTATGCGGCCTGTCGAAACCGTGTCAAGTCTTGTCGGCAAGCCGTACCGGATTCCCGAGGCTTGTCCTTTGCTTCCGCGCCAGCCGAGTGAGCCGGCGGTGTTGTTCGGGAGAGAAAAGAATCGTGGTTTTCGACTCTCATGCACCTAGCCGCTTGACAAGTCACCCCGCTTGAGAGACAGTTACCAAAGTGTGAAGGGGGGGCTCGCCTGGGGCCGGACGGCCTTTCCGTAACCGGCCCGCTGCGCGCTTCGCAACTTGCTAAGAACCCAGTTACAGGAGACCGGCGATGGAGAATCACAAGGTAGTTTCCTCCGGCGAATGGCTTGCCGCCCGCAAGGAGCTTCTTGCGAAGGAGAAGGAATTCACCCGCTTGCGCGACGAACTAAGCCGGCAGCGGCGAGACCTTCCGTGGGAAAGGGTCGCAAAGGAGTACTCCTTTGAAGGCCCGAACGGCAAAGAAACACTCTCTGACCTGTTCGACGGCCGGAGCCAGCTCATCGTCTATCACTTCATGTTCGATCCGGATTGGTCGGAGGGCTGCAAGTCCTGCTCGCTGCTTGGCGACCACTACGATCGGTCCGTCATTCATCTCAGCCAGCGTGATGTGGCCATGGTCACAGTATCCAGGGCCCCGCTTGCAAAGCTCGAGGCGTTTAAGAAACGCATGGGCTGGAGTTTCAAGTGGGTCTCCTCACTGGGAAGCGATTTCAACTGGGATTATCACGTTTCGTTCACCCCCGAAGAACAAGCCGAAAAGAAGACATACTACAACTACGGCGTCCACCCGTTTCCGTCGTCGGAGGGCTCCGGAATCAGCGTCTTCAGCAAGAATGACCAGGGTGAAGTGTTCCACTCCTACTCCTCGTTCGCGCGGGGTCTCGACATTTTCATTGGCGTCTACAATCTGCTGGATATTGTCCCGAAGGGCAGGGATGAAGATAACCTGGCCTACGGCATGGAGTGGGTACGCCACCACGACCGCTATGGCGACCAGTCGTTTGTCGATCCCTACGTTGAACTGCTTCCAGCGCGCCCAGCGAGCAAGGATCGTTGACGCCAGCCCCGCGGGCCGTCGGCGACTGAAGCCCCCGGCCCAGCCGCCAACACTCAGAGCCCCCCGAGCGGCTGGCCGGACGCCATCCGCTTCAAGCAAAACTCACACACGCGGCTTGACATTCACAAACAGCGCGCCCGATATTTAACATGATGGTTAAACAACCACCGGCTTCGATCGCCGCAACATTTTCCGCCCTAGCCGACCCGATTCGACGCGGCATCCTCGCGAGGCTGTCCCGCGGCGAAGCCTCGGTGAGCGAGCTGGCCAAACCCTTCCGGGTTTCCGCGCCCGCGATCTCCAGACATCTTCGCGTGCTGGAGCAAGCGGGATTGCTTTCGCGGCGGAAGCGGGGACCGGTGCACCAATAAATGCTCAATCCCCGTCCCCTGTTGGACGCCCCCCGCTGGATCGCCGACTACCGCCGGTTCTGGCAGGAAGCAGCCCCGGTGCGCTCCCACGATATAATGAAGCTGAGCCTCGGCCTGCGCGCCAGACGCGCTGAGCGCTCGCCTCGTTGAACCCGCGCCCGCGCCGGAGCACCCATCCATGGTCAAGTTTCTGTTAGGCATCCTCACCGGAATCGTGCTGGTGGTGGCACTGTTAGGCGTGGTGGTCCTGGTCGCCTTCACCTTGGGCTCGGCCCAGCCCGGCATCGAGGACGATTCGGTTCTGGTGATCCGGCTGCGGGGCGAAGTTCCGGAACACGTTGGAATCGAGATGTCATTCGGTTCCTGGGATTCCAAGACGCCGGCCACGTTGCTTGAAGTTCGCAACGCTTTCAAGAAAGCGGCGAAAGACGACCGCATCCGCGCCATCGCGCTGCACTGCGGCGGCCTCGGCGCGGGCTGGGCGAAATCCCAGGAAATCCGCTGGGCGATCGAAGAGTTCCAGGAATCCGGGAAACCGGTCGTGGCGTTCATGCAAGTGGCCGGCACGCTCGACTACTTCGTGGCCAGCGCCGCCGATGAAGTTTACCTCGCGCCCGAAGCGTTTCTCGATCTCAAAGGCCTGCGGGCGGAAGTTTCCTTCTACAAGGACATGCTGGCCAAGCTGGGCGTCACGGCCGAGCTGCAACAGATCGGCAAGTACAAGAGTGCCGCCGAGCCCTGGTCGCGTTCGAGTATGTCCGACGAGTCCCGCGAGGTCATCGAGTCGATCCTCGATGAGGTCTACGGTCAGTTCTTGGATACCGTTGCCCCCTCGCGCGATATGACCTCCGGCGCTCTGCGAGAGGTGGTCGACAACGGCCCGTTTATTCCCCGGAAGGCGCTCGAAGCCGGGCTCGTCGACAAGCTGGGTTATGAGGACGAATTCTACGACGCGCTCAAGGAGAAACTCGACCTCGAAGAGCTCAACAAAGTCAGCTTTAGCCGTTATCGCAACGTTTCGCTGGAGTCGCTCGATCTGACGGGCGAGGCGCAAATCGCCGTGGTCTACGCCGTGGGCAGCATCCTGCGGGGCGAGGGCGAAACCGGTGGTCTGCTTGGCGCTGACATACTCGGTTCCGACAGCTTTTCCCGCACCTTGCGGGAGGTCAAGGAAGACGAGGACATCAAAGCGGTAATCCTCAGGATCGACTCCCCAGGAGGAGACGCCATTGCTTCCGATCAAATGTGGCGCGAGGTCAACCGCCTGCAAGAAGAGAAACCCATGGTGGTCTCGATGTCGAACCTGGCTGCGTCTGGCGGCTACTACATCGCCATGGCCGAGGCGCCGGTTGTGGCGTATCCGGGAACTTATACGGGCTCGATCGGAGTTTTCTACGGGAAGGTCAACCTGCGCGGCCTCTACGACAAGATCGGAGTCAAGAAAGAAGTCATCACGCGAGGGCGATTCGCCGCCATCGACAGCGACTACCATGGCTTCACGGACGAGGAAAGGGTCAAGGTTCGCGAGAGCATGGAGGCGATTTACCAAGGCTTCGTCGAGAAGGTGGCTCAATCGAGAGGCCAAGAGTGGGACGAGATTCACGAGATCGCTCAAGGCCGTGTCTGGATGGGCAGCCAGGCCGAGCGCAACGGTCTGGTGGACGAGATCGGCGGCTTTGACAAAGCTATTGAGATGGCCAAGGAAGCCGCTGGGATTGACGCAGAGGACAAGGTGACGCTCGTCACCTATCCGGCGCCGAAACCATTCGTTGAAGTTTTGCTAAAGGGCGACTGGTTCGTTCGTGAGTCGCCGGCCCTGCGTTTACTTCGCTCGGCGCTTCAAGACGTTCCGCACTGGCCGGCGCTGCTCGAAGGAGGCCTCCTGCGGATGCCCCCCTACTCGATCCGCATTCAGTAGTGCCGTTACCGTGCTTCGGAGAAAACACTCAGAGCCCCCGGCGTGAGCCGGGGGTCGGGCCGCCCGGAAATGTCCCACCGGAGACCAACCACTCACCGGAGACCAAACCAATGACCCGCAGAACCCTATTCCAGGGAAGCTTGGCCGCCGCGGCAGCCGCAGTTCCAGCTCCTTCCGCCCCGCCGAACCAGGACATCGCTATATCGAGCGCCAACGGCCTGGCCTGCTGCAAAAAGGTCATTGACGTCATCCGCGCCGGAGGCGATACCCTCGACGCCGTCGTTGCCGGGGTCAACATCGTCGAGGAAGACCCCGAGGACACCAGTGTTGGCTATGGCGGGTTGCCGAACGAAGAAGGAGTCGTCGAACTCGACGCTTGCGTCATGCACGGACCCTCTCGCCGGGCCGGTTCGGTCGGCGCGCTGCGCGGCATCAAGACTCCCTCGAAAATCGCCAAGCTCGTCATGGAGCGCTCCGACCACGTCATGATCGTCGGCGAAGGCGCTCTGCGTTTCGCCAAGGCCCACGGGTTCAAAGAAGAGAATATCTTGACCGAAAAAGCCCGGCTGGCCTGGCTCATGTGGAAAGAATCAGGCAACGGCGACTGGGGACCCGGCCTCGATGCGCCGCCGAAGCCGGCCGGCCAGGCCGAGCTGCGCGAGCGCTACCCCGATGCCAAACCGGAGTGGCTGGCCTGGGCGCGGGGAGTGCTCGTGGACCGGCCCAGCGGCACGATCAACTGTCTGGCCCTCAACCGCACGGGTGAAATGTCGGGCTGCACCACCACCAGCGGTCTGGCCTGGAAGATCCCCGGACGCGTCGGCGATTCGCCCATCATCGCCGCCGGCCTCTACTTGGATCAAGATGTGGGAGCCGCCGGCTCTACCGGCCGCGGCGAGGAGAACATCCGCATCGCCGGCGCCCACACCGTCGTCGAGAACATGAGGCACGGCATGAGCCCCACGGAAGCCTGCCTCGACGCCCTGCGCCGAGTGTCGCGCAACTACAACGACGACAAAGCGCGCCTGAGCTTCGGGCTGAACTTCTACGCCCTGCGAAAAGACGGCGAGTACGGAGCGGCCTCGCTGTGGAGCCATTCCGGAACGGGCGAAAAACGCCGCCGAAGAAAGTTCGTCGTCAACGACGGCTCCGGCAGCCGACTGGCCGACACGGCGTACTTGTACGCTGCTGCGTAGCCCTCGATCGCTGAGCGGCGCGCGCCTCGTACTGGCGGTCTTCTCACGCACTTCGCCTCGCCATGTGGTGAGAAAAGCGGGCTAGATAGATTCACCGATTGACTTGCCGCCGGTCCTTGGGTATATTCGACGTAGAGATGGATGATCCGTCCGCGCCTCCGAGTGACCGGCCTCGGATAGGCCTGCTGCCTGCCACCCGCGCTTTGAAGCTGACGACGGCGTCACGATCAACCGCGGACTTGACGATTGGGGTTTTCTCCGAGAGCGCTCGCTTCCATTTGATCAGCCGCAACCGAAAAGGCGGCGTTTCCGCTTGCCGGATGGCTGCGGATAGGCGGCGGACCGCTCGGTCGAAAACCCACGGGTTTTCATCTTTCTGGGTGGGCCGGAAGCCGACAGGGGCGGATCAGTCAGTAGAGGCAACCGCTTCCTCACGGTCGCGGCTCCGATTGGGCCGCGGGCCCATGGACACTCCCTTACGGTCACGGCTCGGGAAGGAGGCCATGACTGTCTAAGTTGATGAAAACGCGCGTTCCCCTTATTGACGGCATCGGACCTCTGTTCGGCACTCGTGACGAAAATATCCGCTTTCTCGAAAAGTCGCTGGGCGTGACGACCCACTTACTGGAAGACAGCCTCGAAATTGAGGGCGAGCCGGCTCCCGTGCGGCGCGTGAAAGACATCCTCTCCGATTACGAGTTTCTCCTTCATCAGGGTCATCGGTTCAGCAACGGGGACATCAAGAATTTCCTCAAGGTCGTGACCTCCGACCCCGACCTGACGCTGCGCAGCCTGGTGTTGAGCAGCCGCCAGCGCAAGTTCGGCCAAAAGGCCCTCGCTCCCCGCAGCATCAATCAGATGCGGTACTTCGAAGCCATGGAGCGTTGCGACATGGTATTCGGAATCGGTCCGGCCGGTACCGGAAAGACCTATTTGGCGGTCGCCATGGCCGTGTCGGAGTTTCTGAACAAGAAGGTCCGCCGCATTGTTCTGGCGCGTCCCGCGGTCGAGGCGGGCGAGCGTTTGGGCTTCCTCCCCGGCACGTTACAGCAAAAAATCGATCCGTATCTGCGGCCGCTCTACGATGCGCTCTACGACATGCTGGACCACGACCGGGTGGAGAGGCTGCTCGAAAAAGGGCTGATCGAGATCGCCCCGCTGGCTTTCATGCGGGGACGGTCGCTGAACGAAAGCTTCATCATCCTCGATGAAGGCCAAAACGCAACGTCGGAACAGATGAAAATGTTCATCACGCGGCTGGGCTTTGGCTCGAAAGCAGTCATCACGGGCGATGTAACTCAGATCGATTTACAGGTTGGCCGGCGCAGCGGCCTGCTCGAAGTGATCGATGTGCTGAGCGCCGTTGAGGGGATCGCCTTCGTCTATTTCAACGAGAAGGACGTCGTGCGCCACGGCCTGGTGCAACGCATCGTGAAGGCGTACGAAGGCTATGACAACGCCCGCCTCGAAGCATCTGGGGATAGCCCCCTGCCTCCCCGACAAGACCTGAAACCGCCCGCTGGTGAAAACTCCGGGGCGGCGCCTCCCCAAGATCCGGACCAGGGCCGACCAGACCAGGGCCGTCCGGAAAAAAACGATGGTGGATAAAAACAGCGAAGACCCTCCTTGGTATCTCAACCGACAGCGCAAGGTTCGCTTCGACGAAAGTGACTTCCGCTCTTTTCTCCGGCGGCTTTCGAGTGAAGTTGCAGGCGACCGCGAGTTCGCCGTTGTCGTCGGCTCCGATGACGCTCTGCGGCGCGCCAACCGGGTTTATCGGGGAAAGCGCACTACGACGGACGTCCTTTCGTTTCCCGACGGCGACGGCGGACGCCTCGGTGACATTCTTATCTCCGCCGGGCAAGCCCAGCAGCAGGCGGAGCGCTTTGATCATCGAATCGAAGATGAGTTCAAGGTGCTGGTCCTGCACGGCGTTCTGCACCTTCTCGGTTACGACCACGAGACAGACAACGGGCGCATGAGGCGGGCAGAGACGCGCTGGCGGAGGAAGTTCGGCCTGCCCGCCGGGGTCGTCGAGCGAGTAGAGAAGTGACGATCGCCGGGATCATCCTCGCTGTCGTGCTCTGCGGCGTGATCGCCTTGGCGTCCTACCTCCACCTGCTCTGCGTGCAGTCGCTGCGGTTTCTGGCTCGCGGAAATACCGCGTCGCTGAAGTACTTTGAGCAGCATATCCTCCCGGAGCTGAAATTTGATGTTCAAGAAGGGCTTTCGCGATTCACCCTGGTGCGGCAAGTCGCATTGATCTTTCTGGTGCTGGACCTCGTGATGCTGACACTAAACCAGTCCCAGACGGACTTTGCGTTCGTGGAGCCGCTGGTGCTGGCGCTGACAGGGATGCTCCTGTTTGCCCATATTCTGCCCTCGGTTTTGTTCACCCGAACTGCCGGCGAGTGGTTTGTTCCCCTGATTCCTCTCATGCGGGTAGCGGGGCTGGCCGTTCAGCCGCTCTTCACGCTTGTCAGGTTCGCATCGTCGGTAGCTGAGTTGGGGGGGGATGAGCCCCAGGCGAATGGCTCCTCCAGCACGGCCGAAGATATTGAGGCGTTGCTGGATGCGGGCGAAGAAGAAGGCGTTATCGGACGAGAAGACCGCAAGCTGATTCAGTCGGTGGTCGAATTCGGGGACAAGACGGTGCGTGAGGTCGTGACGCCCCGGCCGCGCATCCTGGCGATCGAAGCGAATCGTACCGTGGCAGAACTCAGAAAGCTGCTCATTGACAACGAGCACTCCCGCGTGCCCGTCTACGAGGGGACGATCGACAATATCAAAGGCCTGGTGCACACTCGAGATACACTCGACATCGACCAAGCCCAAACCAGGACTATGCGCGTGAAGGAGTTGATCCGGCCGATCGCTCTGGTGCCAGAGACGAAGCCGATCAACGAACTGCTGCGAGAGATGCAGGACAGCAACGCCCAGATGTCGATGGTGATCGATGAATACGGCCACACCGCCGGCTTGGTGACGATGGAAGACCTGATGGAGGAGATTGTCGGCGAGATTCACGATGAGTCGGATTCCAGAGCGGACGTCATCGAGCAACCCGATCACTCCTTCATCGTCGACGGGAACTTGGACGTCGACTGCCTGGAAGAGCTGGTCGGATTCCGGCCCGACGACGATTTCGAGTCGACCACGATCGGCGGCCTCGTTTGCGAGCAGCTTGGGCAGGTTCCCTCGCCGGGTGCGAAAATGCAACTCGCCGGGATCCAGATCGAAGTCCTCGCGGGCGACCAGAAGCGAGTCTCGAGTGTGCGGATCAGCCGGCTCTCGGCCGAAACAGCGCCCGAGCCCCCCGCCGCTTCCGCGCTTCAAGACATGCGGGAGAAGCCGTGAAATCGGGGTTTGTAGTAATCCTCGGACGTCCCAATGTCGGCAAGTCAACGTTGCTTAACGCGCTCGTTGGCTCGAAAGTCTCGATCGTCACCCACAGGCCTCAAACCACCCGGGATGCCATCCAGGGCGTCGTCACCCGCGCCGAGGGGCAGATCGTCTTCGTGGACAGCCCGGGAATCCATCAGCCGCGTCAGGAACTCGGCAAGCACATGATGCGGGAGGTCCGAAGAGCAGCTTCCGGCTGCCATCTCGTCGTTGTCGTCGTGGATGCCGCCGCGCCGTTTCATCGCGGGGACCGGGCCGCTATCGAGATGGCCCAAAAGTTGCATATGCCGGCGTTGCTGGTGCTGAACAAGATTGATTTACTGAAGTCGAAGCTCCCCCTGCTGCCTCACATCGAACGCTATCGCGAGCTGGACGTTTTCGACGAGTTTGTGCCCACGTCCGCGCGAAGCGGCCAGAACAGGGACCTGCTGCTGAAGCTGATTTTCGAGCGTTTGCCGGAGGCTTCTCCCTTCTACGGGGAAGACTACATCACGGACCAGCCGGAACGATTTCTGGCCGCGGAATTGATCCGCGAGCAAGTCATCAAACAGACCGAGCAAGAAGTGCCGCACTCGATCGCCGTACTGATCGAGACCTGGAAAGAGGAAGAAGCCCAGGCTGGCGCGAACAAGAGCAAGCACCCTCCGATGTTGAGACTTTCCGCCACGATCTACGTGGAACGAGCGGGCCAAAAAGGCATTCTGATCGGCGCGGGCGGGGAAAAGCTCAAGCAGATCGGCACCTTCGCTCGCCAACAAGTTGAAATATGCTTCGGCCGGAAGATATTCTTGGAGTTGTTTGTGAAAGTGCGTCCTAAGTGGAGAGATCAGCCGGGATTTGTGAGATCTCTCGACTTTCACCGCCTGCTGGGCGGTGGCGATGCGGCTGACGGCTGACCCAAGCTTAGGAAACGCCCGCTCCGGATAACAAGCCGCCGTTCGCGTGCGAAAATGATCAGTATGAGATTGACTCGCCGAATCGGGCCCGACCGCGAACCTGCTTCACGGCAACGGCTGCTTCACGCACGACGACCCTCGCCCTGTTTGGTGCTGATTGTCTGTCTCTTGCTTGCGGCGTCCGTGCCCGGGCCGGCGCGGGCCCAGGATGAAAATCCGGACGATCTGCTCTACGATCGAGTGATTCGCAAACTCGTCAACGACCGGCAGCTCAAGACCAACGCATTGCAGGTTGCCGTGGAGGATGGAGTCGTGACCGTTGCCGGAACGGTGGAGAGCGAAAAGCTGCGGCTCAGGGTAGGGAAGGTCGTCAAGAAAGTCAAGGGCGTAAAGAAGGTCGTCAACCAAGTGCGGGTACGTATACGCAAGTAGGCGCCCCGCGGGCGGTTTCTGATCGGCGGCTATTTGTCGCGGGTTAGCGCCACAACCTTCTCCGGGTAGTCGGTGATCACGCCGTCAACGCCCAACTCCAACAGGCGGCTGATTTCACGGTCTTCGTTGACCGTCCACGGAATCACCCGCAGACCCTCGTCATGCACTTCTGCGATCAGCTCGCGCGATGCGAGGCGGAACTGCGGAATCACCACGTCGATTGGACAGTTGTGGCGTAACTCTTCATCCTGAGTCCGGTTGTAGATAAAGCCGAGCTGGATTTCGGGGAAGAGGTCGTTTACTTTGGACAAGGCCTCGGGATGAAAGCCGGACACGAGAACCTTGTCAGGGTCGGCGTGCTCGCGAATCATCTCCACGGCTTGCTCCTCGAACCCGGGTGTCTTCAGTTCGATGTCAAGGAAAGTCTTTTTGCCGAAAATCTTGAGCACATCCTCCAGCAGCGGCACCTCGAAGCCTTTCTTCAGCTTGCGGATCTGGTCGTAGGTGCTCGCTTGCACGGCGCGAGTTCCAACGACCGATCCGTGAACCACCGCGAGCTGGCCATCCGCCGTTTGGCGCACGTCCAGCTCGAACCCATCCGCTCCTTGTTCAAGAGCCTTCTCGAAACTAGGAACGGTGTTTTCGGGCAGCGAAGCCGCCCCGCGGTGCCCAAGAATCAACACATCAGCCATACGCTTCTAACCTTGCTTCGGTTCAACCTGCACCACGCCCATGCGATAAAAAGCGGGAGGCAATCTCCTTAAGTGAAGCTACTCCAGATTTAAACTCAGCGGAGGATTGGCGGCAACGCCGGGGACTTGTGGATTTGCTGAACGTACCTTGTTCATGGGGTGTCTCACAAATGTACTAGCCCGATTGAGCCATTGCGCACACCAGACTTATTAAGGTATCACGAATAGCGGGCCAGGAGGGGGAAGACTTGTTGACAACTCGCATCATGGTGTTGATCGCGCTTTGGATGGCGTTGTCAGTCTTTGCAACTTTTGCCCAGGTGGCCATCTCGGCCACGCCTGGATTACTGCACTACGCGGAGGGTCGGGTTTTCCTGGATGAAGAGCAGGTGGAGTTCGCGCCCGCTCAGTTCCCAACCCTAAGATCGGGCCAACGATTTCGTGTAGGCGATGGGCGCGCGGAGTTGCTGCTGAGTCCGCGGGCGCTGCTTTGGATGGGCAAGCACAGTGAGCTGGAGTTTCTTTCCGATGATCTGTTAAATGTGCGGGTTCGGCTCAACCAAGGCTCCGCGATCATCCAAGTCATGGAGTATTCCGGCATGGAGGAAGCTGGCCCGCTGTCGGTCGTTTGGGGACAAACTGAGGTGCAACTGCCGGGTAAAGGCCTTTATCGCTTTGACTGCGCACCCGGGCTGGAGAGCCTCAGGTTGACGGTGCATCGCGGCATCGCAACCGTTCAGAGAGGCCAGAAGAAGTACGAAGTTCGTAAGAAGCGATCCGTCTTGCTTGGGAAAGTTGACAACCTGGAAGGAATGGACGGTGAGCCGCCGCTCGAGCCCTTCCTGGTAGTTGCAAGCGATCCGTTCAGTGAATGGAGCCGGCGGAGATCGGTGGAGCTTGCAAAATCCCGGCGGCGGTTCGCCAAGCTCATGAGATCGATGGACTAGGCCACTGGCTGTCCCGAAGCGGCATGACGGCCCAACGCTGTTCAGTGCCTCCGGAGTAGTCCGCCGACTCGGTTAAGTGCCCCGCGAGTCCGGCGGACTGTTGAAAATTTAGCGAAGTCAAGCTCAGCGTGCGTTAGAATTTGGTTTACCGTTCGCTTCGAACGAATCCGATAGTTGGTCCGCCGCCGTGCGCATCCTTTTTCGTTACATCCTGCGCGAAGTTGTCTTCAGCTCTCTGATCGGGACGCTGCTTTTCACCTTCGTGTTGTTTCTCAAGGCCGTGGGGCCGCTGATCGAGCTGCTGATTCGGCCCAGTGGCTCCAGCGGCGATGTCGTTCAGCTTTTCTGGCTGGCGGTTGTGCAGACCCTCCGGTTCACCATCCCGATCGGGGTGCTCATTGGTGTCCTGGTTGGGCTGGGACGCATGTCGAGCGACGGTGAGATCATCGCCCTGCGAGCGGCAGGCGTTCCTGGGGGCCGCTGTGTCACGCCGGTCGCGGTTTTGGCCGCCTTAGGCGTGGTGCTCTGCGCTGCCACTACTCTCTACTTCAATCCGATCGCGCTCCAGGAAACCCGGCGGATCAGCGAAACCCTCAAGATTTCGCAAGCGACGGCGGAGATCCAGCCGCGTGTGTTCATTGAAAGCTTTCCCAACACAGTACTTTACGTCCAAGACGTGATTCCCGGGCCAGTGGTTCGCTGGAAAGGGGTCTTCATCGCTGACGAGCGAGCGCCCGAAGACCGTGGCTCGTTCGGGGGCGTCAATGCCGCCGTGAACGGTCCGCGCATTACCGTTGCCGAGGAAGCGATTGTCGTGCCCCGTCCGGAACAGAACCGCCTGCAGATGCACCTCCCGCACGGGCTCACCTTCGAGCAGTCCCATGATGCCACGCAGTACCAGACAAGCGAGTTCCACGACAGCGATCAAGTTTTGGACACGAACCCGGCGCGACTGAAGCAGAGTTCCCAGCCATTCGCTCACATGTCCACGGCGGATCTGATGGTCAAGGTCAGCGGCGACCGGAAACACCTCGATGCCTCGATCGAATTGCACCAAAGGCTGGCGCTTCCGTTGGCCTGTTTCGTGCTGCCGATGGTGGGGATTCCGCTGGCCATCTCCTCAAAGCGTTCGGGCAAGTCGGTTGGAATCGTCTTCAGTCTCGTCCTGGTTTTTGTTTACTACATGATCCAGCTTGGCGGAATCGCTCTGGCAAAAGAGCAGCTTCTAGCGGTCATCCCGGCGATGTGGCTGGCGAATGTGATGTTCGCCATCGCGGGAGCGATATTGCTGCTCCAACTCGACGCGCCGAACCGCCGGGACATCGAGGCGGCGATTCTGGGTCAGTTCAGCCGAGTGGCGGGCCTGCTGCGCGGAAGTGAAGAATCTTCTTCCCCCGATGTCCGGCTGCCGTCTACGGTCGAAACGAACGGCGCGGTGAGGCCGCTTGGCGAACGCAAGCTGTCGCTGGTTGCGCCGGCAAGCGCCGGATCCGCGCCTGCGTTCCGTATCGTCGATCGCTACGTCCTGCGATCGTTCCTTCTTTACCTGGCGGTTCTCGTGGCTGCCTTCGTGATGATTTGGTTCGTTTTCAGTTTCTTCGAGCTGCTGAATGACATGCTGGCGCGTCAAAAGATGGGCTTGTTTGTCGGCTACATGTACTACTTGACACCGTTTCTGATCTACGAAACGATGCCGCTCAGCGTGCTGGTCGGGACCCTGGTTTGCTTCGGGATCCTTGCCAAGCACCACGAGCTGACGGCTTTTAAGGCCTGCGGTGTCAGCTTGTACCGCTTGGCGGCCCCGATTCTGGTGACCGCGCTCATGATCAGTGGGTCGTTATTCGCCCTCGACTACTACTACCTGCCCGAGACGAACCGGAAGCAAGATGCCATCCGCGACGAAATCAAAGGCCGGCCGGTGCGGACATTCGTCAATCCGGATCGCCGCTGGACCTTCGGGAAGAAGGAACGCATTTTCTACCACCGCTTCTTCGACTCAGAAGAGCAAGTGCTCGCCGCGGCGAATGTCTACGACTTTGACTCCGAGCCGTTTCGCCTCAAGCGCCACATCTCGGCGGAACGCGCCCGCTGGGACCAGCAGCAAGGCGCCTGGGTTTTCGAGAACGGTTGGGTTCGTGAGATTGACGGCAACCGCCCGACTAAGTTCGAAACTTTCGAGGCCCGGGCGTTTCCCGACCTCGACGAGGAGCCCAGTTACTTCCTCAAAGAGGAGCGGCAACACCAGCAAATGAACTGGCGCGAACTGCGCGCCTACATCTCGGACCTAACCCAGAGCGGCTTCGACACGGTGCGGCTGCAAGTGCAGCTTCACAAGAAGCTCGCTTTTCCTCTGTTTGCCGTCAGCATGGCGGTCCTGGCCATTCCGTTCTCGCTCGTGGCCGGACATCGGGGAGCGCTGACCGGTGTCGCCCTCAGCATCGGCCTGGCAATTACTTACTACACGATCAACGCTCTGTTTGAACAGTTAGGACGCGCCGGTCAATTGACGCCGGTGATTGCGGCCTGGGCGCCCAGCGCCATTTTCGGATTGACCGGAATGTACCTCTTTCTGCGAGTACGCTCTTAGCCTAGGCTAGACACCCGCGCATCCATGACAATCGAACAGATCCGCCAGGCCAGAGAACGGCTGGCGTCCTGCCTCAAGCCCACTCCGCTGGTGCTTTCCGAAACTTTGAGCCGCACGGCCGGCGGGCGGGTGTGGCTCAAACTCGAGTCGCAACAGCCGACCGGAGCGTTCAAAGTCAGACCCGCGCTCAATGGCATGCTGGTCCGCCTCGACCAGGCTCGCAAAGCGGGTGTCATCACTTCTTCCTCCGGCAACTTCGCGCAAGCCGTGGCCTACGCCGCCGGCAAGCTCGGCGTCAGCGCCCAGATCGTGATGATGAAGAACTCCTCGCCGTTCAAGATCGATGGCGCCCGAAAGCTCGGTGGGGAGGTCGTGTTTTGCGAAAACACCTTCAAAGACCGCTGGGACACGACGTTTCGCATCGAGCGAGAATCGGGCCGGCTGCTGCTGCATCCCTACGATTCCGAGGAAACGATCGCGGGTGACGGCACAATTGGGCTCGAGCTGACTGAGCAACTCGACTCCGATTTCACCGTGCTGGTGCCAATCAGCGGAGGCGGGCTGATTTCCGGAATTGCCTCGGCCCTCAAAGCGGAGCGGGCCGGTTGCCGGGTGATCGGCGTCCAGCCGCTGGCGAATGGCTCCATGAGAAGATCGCTCGATCAGGGGGAGAGGGTGACCGTTACGCCGGCCCCCAGCATGGCCGATGCGCTGGTCGTGGCAACGCCCGGGGAACGAACGTTCGCGATCGTCCGGAAACTGGTCGAAGATGTGGTTCTCGTCGAGGAGGAAGAGATCGCCGGCGCCGTAAGAACTCTCGCCATCGAGCAGAAACTGGTCGTCGAACCCGGCGGAGCCGCCGGTGTCGCCGCGCTGCTTTCAGGAAAAATCCAGACCGGCGGCCGCGATGTGGTATGTATCCTTAGCGGCGGCAACATTCAGCCGGCCAAGCTAGCCGAGTTGCTAGCAGCCGGCGCGGGCTAGCCCCCGCGCAGTCAAATCATTGCCGATGGAAGCAGAAAATCTCAAACGATCGGACAGAGGCGGGGACGGAAGTCCGCGCGCTTCGTCTCCACACGTCTCCCCCAGCCGTTATCCCCCTGTGCTCAAATGAAGAAGCACCGTGCGATTTCCGAGGACAATTGCCAGCTCGAAAGCCCCCCCGGGCGAAACGTTTGCACGCTTCCGTTCGTCTAGCCAAGCGATGCCCCGAAAAGCCACCGGCCCTTCCAGCACAAAACGGACGCTGGCCGTGACACTCACTCGGGTATCCGCCGGCCTTTGTTGTCTCCTGCTGGCCGCCGCCGCGCTGGCACAAGTGCGCGGGCCCCTAAGCCCAGGCCGCCGTCGCCCTCCCCGTCCTCCGGTGCAGAGCACAACGGTCATGATCTTGCAGGGAACTCTCGAGCAGGTGGACGATGTGGCGCTGGTCCTCACCACGCGCGACGACCGCACGGTGCGGGTGGTCTACCGCAAGAGCACGAAGTTCTTGCTGGACGACCGGCCTGTCACGGCGGCTTCGCTGAAGATCGGTGACAGCATCACGGTGCGCGCGCGGCGCACCGACGAGGGAGTTCTGCTGTCTGAATCGGTGATGGTGCAGCTCACCCCAGCCGCGGCTCCGGCCAGTCCGCCGGGACGCGCCATGCCGGCCCCACGTTCGCCGGCCCCTCGAGACGATGAGGATGCAGGTCCGCCCACGCTGCGGCGGCGGAGCGCGGAAGACGCCGCCGCGTCAACGGCCCGCCCCGCCCCGCCCGATCTGCCTCAGGACGACGACCCCGGCCCGCCCGTACTGCGCCGCCGCAAAACGGCTGAGCCGCGGCGCTCGGCACCGCCTCGCGAGCCGCCCGCCCTGCCCGAGGATGAAGACCCGGGACCGCCCAAACTCCGCCGCAAGGATTCGACAGAACCGTCCCGTGCCGCGGCCCCGCCCCGTCGCGTCGAAGCCCCAGGATCTCCAGAGTATCCGCCCGCAAGCGCCGCTTCCGTGTCGGCGGCTCAGCTCGACCCCCTCATCGAACAAGCCCGCTACCAAGCATTCGAATATTCCGACAAACTGCCGAACTTCGTCTGCCGAGAGGTCATGAACCGCATGCAGCGCCCGGGACGGCAAGCGGGCTGGCGGACGATCGACATCCTGGAAACTGACCTTGTTTACGAAGACGGCAAAGAAGACTACCGCAACATCAAGATCAACAACCGGGCCGTGAAGAAGGATATGAAGCAGCTTGAGGGAAGCTGGTCCATGGGCGAGTTCGCGTCCACATTGCTCAGCATCTTCATGCCTGCTTCGCGGACGACCTTCCGCTTCAGCCGAAGTTCGCGGGCAGCCGGCGAACCCGCCGTCGTCTACGACTTTCGAATCGAAGAGCAGAACTCTCAATGGATTGTAGGGGCCGGGAAAGGCACAATCAAACCCGCCTACAAAGGGGCGATTTGGATCCATGAGAAAACCGCCCGGGTGCTGCGGATCGAGACCGAAGCGTTCAACTTGCCTCCTGATTTCGAGCTGGATACCGTCGAGATGACGGTCGACTATGGCTTCGTCCGCATCGGCGGCGAGGAATACCTTCTGCCGGTTGCCTCGGAGAATCTGGCTTGCTGGCGGGGCTCGAACAACTGCTCCCGCAACAAGATCGAATTTCGCAACTACCGCAAATTCGGCGCCGAGTCGACGATTGTCACCACCGACTCCGATATCACCTTCGATGGCGAAGAGAAATCCCCGGCCACGAAACCGTAGTGCCTGTAGGCAAATCGCCGTCGACCATGGCAGAAAACTTCAGAAGGCCGGACAGAGGCGCGGACGGAAGTCCGCCGCAAAGAAGTAATGGCGGGTATGTCGTGTGCTTGGGCCTCCACCCGACGAGAAACGCGGGCTAACCAAGGGCTAACCACCTTCGGCACGGCGGTCGGGCGGGTTGTGCTCGCTGTGTGGGGGAACGTTGAGCACCTCGGAGGGAAAGAACGACACGATGTAACCCACCATGTCGCGCATGACCAGCAGGCCAACGGGAGCGCCGGAGGTATCGATCAGTGGGATATGCCGGTAGCCTCCCTGGACCATCCGATTGAGGGCGGATGCGATCGAGTCATGGGGCGTGAGGCATTCCGGGTTGGGAGTCATGAACTCGCGCACGGGCCGGTCGAGACTACTGCCCTCGTAAAGGCGCCGAATCAACAAGTCGCGCTCGGCGAAAATACCGGCGATCTTTCCGTTTTCAACGATCAGAACGGCGCCGATGCGCCTGCTGGCCATCGTGTCGATTACGTCCCCCAGCCGCTCATCCGGTCCAAAGCAAACCGGCTCTTTCGGGTAGTTGATGTCACTCACTGGCCGTAGCAGCGCACGGTTGTCGAGCTGCTTTCTCTTTGGACCTTGAGCCTCTTCGTACATCGCGAGATCTTCTTCGTAGCCGTTACTCATCACTACCTCCAACGAGGGCTGACTCATCGATCAGACCCATTTTCAGGAACGTAGGTTGCAAGCCGTGACCGTAAGGGAGCGGTTTCGCAACGGGCTGCCCGCGCCACTCCCGGAACTGAGCGGCCCGAACATCGTAACCAGTTTCGGCGCGTCGCGCTGACAGCACGCACCACGTCGCGAGCCCGCCGCCTCCATGAATCGCTGAACTGGACCTCTAATGCACCGCCAGAGCGAGCGCCTAGTCAACTTCCCAGATATCGCCCTCGCGCAGCAACGCATTCAGGTCTTTCACCTTCCCCGCCTGCCTCGCCTCGTGGATCTGACGATGAACCGCTCCCTCGTAGGTTTCCTGTTCCACGTCCCGAAACACACCCACCGGGGTCGGAAACTCAGGCGGGCCGAGCTGACTCAACAAGTAAGCCAGCGACGGATTCGGGTTTTTTTCATCGTGGTGCAGCAGTTCCTTCTCTGGTACTCCCTTTTCGCCGACCGCGGTGACGACCGGATCAAAACTCTGGTCAAGCCGGATTCCCTTATCGCGGGCGGCCCCGAAAATAAGGGGCTTGCCATGCTCTAATTCCACTTTGTGTTCCGCGCTGCTCTTGCGGTCCGTTACGTCCGCGAAAGCCCCGTCGTTGAAGATGTTGCAGTTTTGCAGAATCTCCACGAACGCGGATCCCCGGTGAGCCGCCGCCCGCCCAATGATCTCGCGCAGGTGCGGCCCGTGAATGTCAACGCCCCGCGCGACGAACGTCGCTTCCGCCGCCAGAGCAATCGACACCGGCTGCACGGGACGATCGACTGATCCATACGGCGAAGTTTTCGTAATCTTCCCCACCTCCGAAGTTGGCGAATACTGCCCCTTCGTTAGGCCGTAGATACGGTTGTTGAACAGCAACACTTTGAGGTCGATGTTTCGCCGCATCGCGTGGAGCAGATGATTCCCGCCGATCGAGAGGCCATCGCCATCTCCGGTCACGACCCAGACCGAGAGATCAGGACGGGCTACCTTGAGTCCGGTGGCAAAAGCCGGCGCGCGACCGTGGATCGTGTGGAATCCGTAGGTGTTCATGTAATACGGAAAACGGCTGGAGCAGCCGATCCCGGAGATCACGACTATCTTTTCGTGGGGAATCCCAAGTGTCGCGAACGACTTCTGGACGGCGTCGAGAATGGCGTAGTCGCCGCATCCGGGACACCAGCGCACGGTCTGATTCGAGACGAAATCCTTCTTCGAATACTTCGGCGGCTCGGCTATCGTCTGAAGATTAGCGTTCGTCGTCACGCTCATTGTTGAATCCCTTGGACGCCGTTCTCGATCGCCGCCAGAACTTCACTGACAGTGAAGGGCTGCCCTTCCACCTTATTGAGATTTAATGTATCGGTCAGAAAACGGGCGCGCACGATCATATTGAGCTGGCCCATGTTGAGTTCCGCGACCAGAACCCTTGCGAAACGCCGCAGCACGTCCTGCAGGTTCGCTGGGAATGGGTTGAGGTGACGCAAGTGCAGGTGCGAAACCTTCATCCCCTTCTTTCGCGCGGCTCGGGTCGCCGCGTAGAGCGCCCCGTAGGTTCCGCCCCAGCCCAAGACCAGCAAATCGCCGGAGTCGTCGCCGTAGGGTATTGCCGGCGGGATCGTTCTTGCGATGCGGGCCACTTTCTCGGCGCGCAGATTGGTCATGTTCTGGTGATTGACGGGGTCGTAGGAGACGTTCCCTTCTCCGTCCGTGTGTTCCAGGCCGCCAATGCGGTGCTCGAGTCCTGGGGTTCCGGGTCGCGCCCAGGGCCGGGCAAGGGTGTCGGGGTCGCGCTCGAAGGGCTGGAACCCGTCTGGATCCGTGCGGAACGTCACTGGAATTTCAGGAATAGCGTCCGCGTCCGGGACCTTCCAAGGCTCCGATCCATTGGCGATGTAGCCGTCGGACAGCAGCACGACCGGCAGCATGTGTTCGGTCGCAATCCGCACTGCTTCCAAAGCGGTGTCGAAGCAGTCAGCGGCGCTGCGGGAGGCGACCACCGCGATCGGCGACTCCCCGTTACGCCCAAATAGGGCTTGCAGCAAATCGGCTTGCTCCGTTTTCGTGGGCAGGCCGGTACTGGGACCGCCTCGCTGAACGTCCACTACGACGATCGGCAGCTCCGTTGTGATCGCCAGTCCCATCGCCTCGGCCTTCAGGGCGAGCCCCGGGCCGCTTGTCATCGTCAGGCCAAGGTGGCCTCCAAACGAAGCGCCAATCGCCGCGCAGACAGCGGCCATCTCGTCCTCGGCCTGCATCGTGACTACACCTTGCGGCTTCAATCGGGCCAGCTCGGCCAAGATGTCCGAAGCCGGCGTGATCGGATAGGCCGCAACGAACAATGGAACGCCGCTCTTCACCGACGCTGCGTAAAGCCCAAGCGCGAGGGCTTTATTGCCGGTAATGCTGCGATAGAGTCCTCTCTTCTGCGGAGCTGCCGGAACTTCGTATTGCGTTTGGAACAGCTCGCTTGCCAGGGCGTACGCGTAGCCGGCGTGCAGCGTAGTTAGGTTCGCCTCCACCACATCGGGCCTTTTCGCGAACTGCCGCCGGATCCAGCGCTCGGTCGTCTCCATCGGCCGCGAGTAGAGCCAATACATGATACCCAAAGCGTAGAAATTCTTCGAGCGCTGCTTGGCCCGGTTCTGAAGCGGCGAGTCCTTCAGAACCTTCGTGGTATTCGTGGTCAGCGGAACCTGGATGGCCTGATAGCCGTCGAGCGTCCCATCCTCGAGAGGGTTGGACTGATAGCCGGCCTTCGAGAGATTGGCGGCGCTGAAGCCGTCCGTGTTGACAATGACCGTGCGGCCTTTTCGCAGCGCCGGCAGGTTGACTTTCAGCGCGGCCGCGTTCATGACGACCAGCACGTCCGGCTCATCGCCGGGAGTGAAAATCTCTTCCGAGGAGAACTGCAACTGAAAACCGCTGACACCGGGCACTGTTCCCGCCGGCGCGCGAATCTCGGCCGGAAAGTCCGGAAGCGTTGCAATATCGTTCCCCAGCAAGGCCGAGGTCGTCGTAAACTGATTTCCCGTCAACTGCATCCCGTCGCCGGAGTCACCGGCGAAGCGAATGACGACTGCGGCCTTCCGCTGGACCCCGACCTGTTCGTCTTCTAGGACTTGCGTCGCTTCCATGCAAGACTCCTCCTCCCTCCATTAGATCAAACTGGAGGGCTGGATACATAGTTCAAGGGACATAGGCCCTTGAGAAAAACGTGGCATTCAGCCGGTATAGCCGTGCGGACGATCGATCCCCGTCCGCCAGAACAGGCAAGTTGGGAAAACGGGCGGTCACGCCCGGTAAGTCGCGTCTCGATGAAGCCGTGGGATATGCGGATGGCACGAGGATGGTTGGGGAATGCCGCTGGCTGAATTGTGCGGGAGCGTTGGGAAACGCCTCCCGAGCAGGCGAATGAGCCAGCGTTCGGCGGCTGCGCGGCGCGCGAAGGTATGGGCAAAGCTCAGACCCGCTCCCCACAGGAACGCGTTCCAGCGGAATTTCGGGTGCTGGCGCAATATGACGGCGTGGATGGTTCGCTCGCCAAGCGAGAAACTCAGGTGACGTACCGCCATGGCCGCTCTCGAATATAATCGGCGAGAGCGGCCTAAACTTGACAGCAAACACTTACCAGAGGGCATTTCACCCATCTTATTGAGTCTCGCATAATATAGAGTTAATCGAAGCAAAGAGAAGATTGTTTCCAGAAGGCAGTTATCAGGCGCGGTTTGCGGCGCATGCGGCGCAGCGCTCGACGGGCGCGCTGGTTCAGTTCCCCGTAGTCTTTCGGGCAGACGTTGGGCAGCTCGTGCTGTTTCCAATAGGCCCAGATGTACTCCACTGGATTCAGCTCCGGAGCATACGGCGGCAGGTACTCGGTTTCGATGTGGCCTTGAGAAAGCTCGATGAACTCCCGCACCAAGCGACTGCGGTGCGCTGGCAGCCGGTCCCAGATGATCAGCAACGGCGGCTCGATGTGGCGCACCAGCGCCTTGAGAAAGTCGATCACCTCCCACTGGCCGATCGCACCGGGATAGAGTCGGAAGTAGAAGTTGCGCAATGTCAGCCCCGCTGACACGGAAAGCTTGGCCCAGTTGAAGTTGAACTGCAGCACGGGCGTCTGGCCGCGGGGCGCCCAGGTACGACAACGATGCGGCTTCTGACTCAATCCGCTTTCGTCGATGAAGACAATCGTGCGGTTTTCTTTTCGGGCTTTTTTTTAATGGCCGGCCAAGTCTTGCGCTTCCAAGTGCGGATCGCCTCTTCGTTGCGCTCGCGGGCTTTGCCGACAGGGCGTTGCGGGCTCCAGTTGAGCGCCCGCAGGATCTTCCAGACATGGCCTTCGTGGTAGCGCACGCCGAACTCGTCGGCGATCAGACGAGCGACGCGCGGGCAGCTCCACAGCGGCGTCGGGAAGCCGTGGGCTTCGGGACCTTGGAGCAACAGCGACGCCAGACGCTCGAGCTGCGCGGCGTCTAACAGCGGCTTGCGTCCGGCACGCCCCGCCTGGCGCAACCCGGCTGCACCGCGCGCGCGGTACTCACCCACCCAACGGCTCACGCTTTGCTGCGCCGCTTTCACCCGCCGCGCCGCCTGAGACTGACTCCAATCCTCTTCCAGCACCAGCCGCACAGCCTCCAACCGTCGCTTCTCGAGAGCTTCAAAATCTCGTCGTACGCCTCTTGGGTTCCCCATGTTTATAAAGACGAGGGAACCTCCAAAAGGTTACTCTATATTATGCGGGATTCAGTAAGCGTTATCTAATTCTACTCTTACTCCTTCTTGGCTCCGCGAACTCTCCTCGGAGATCCGGCTAAAACACATATGCCGCGTTGTTCCCCGCGACCTTCATCGTGACAATTCTCCAGATCCCGTTCTCCAAGACCAAGCTCGTCCGCGTGTTGGAGATTTTCTTTCCCGACGGCTCCAACTCGCATTGCACCGGCGTCACGACTTCTTGGAGGGATTTATCTTTCGGCGTGAAATGCACGTAGTGCTCGCCGGAGCTGTTAGCCCGATGCTCCACCTTGTACTCCCCCGGCTGTAGGGTCATATCGCCCACTTTGTGCGGCCCCTTGTACCTGAATTATGCACAGATTCGGCGTAGCCATCGCCGATGGAGTTGTGGCGGTAGCGGCAGTCGTGTCAACTCAGTGATTTAGCAAGTCGTCTTTTCCTCTGTTTCCCTCCCTGTTTGAGCCGCCTGCCAATCCCGGCGGGCAAAAGCGGGCGGGCAAGCGGCGTGTTCCCAGTACGTTGCGGCGAGTGCATGAAATTTTATGCATGGAGCGCCCCTCAACTCAGCGCACCCTCCACCACCGGCGCGAAGCTCGATCCCGGTGGCCCCATCGCCCGCAGCCGCCGCATCAGCCGTTCAAACAGGCCCTTTTCCTCATAATGATCGCTGTAGCTGACACCCGTTCTGCCGGCGTGCCGCCAGATCTTGGCCGCCACGAACAGAAAGCGCAGCCGCGCCGTCGCCAGGGTGGTGTGCCGCAGTGTCTCCACGCTGGCTTGGGCTTCGCGGTTGAACAGCAGCAGCCAGCAGTTGAGGTTGTAGGCCAGCATGGCCAGCTGAAAGTGATTGCGGTTCATGTCAAAGCGGCGCGAGGGATGGGCCGCCAGCCCGGCGTCGTTGTTGGCCTCCTTGATGAGGTTCTCGGCTGCGGCGCGCTGATTGTAAAACCACACCACCGCCGCGATCGGTTCGGCCAGGTTGGTGACAAACACGCGGTAGGTGTAAGCGCTGGTGGCAAACAGCTGGTATTGCTCGGCCGCGCCGGCCGCGGGTTCGTTTTCGTAACGCAGCGCCAGGAAACGACAGGCCCGCGCCCAGCCCTGCGGCTGGTAGAGGAATTCGCATTCCGCATCCGCATCGCTGTGGGGCGAGGGCTTCCAGGCCGCTTGCTGCAACTGCTCGACCAGCCGCCTGGTCTTGCGCGCCACGATGACGAACTGACAAGCCGCCTTTTCATAGGCCTCCACCGCCTCCCAGCAATAAAACCCGGAATCGGCCCGCGCCAGGATTTTCTTCACGCCGTGCGGCAAAGCCCGAAAGGCGCTCTCGAGGTGGGCGGCGATCTGCCGGCCCGTGGGCCGGTCGCCGTTGCGCAACCCGCCCATCAGGTATTCGCGCGTCTCGGCCAGGAAAGTCAGTATCGGCTGGTAGCTGCGCTTGCCCTTGTTCTTGGGGTTGTAACTCTTGCGCCCGCCCATCTGGCGGCCGTAGAGCGTGTGCACGGTGGTGTCGGTGTCCAGCGTCACCGTCTCCAATTTCACCTGGGCCGCGGCCCAGACTCGTTCCCGCAGCTGGCGCTGAATGGAAAGGATCTGCTTCGCCACGTTGAGGTGCAGCGAGGCCAGAAAGCGCCACAGCGTGGACTGCGGCGGCAGACGCGTCACTTGCAAGATGCCGGTCAAGATGGGGTCGCGGGCGATGAAGCGGAGTTGGTTCAGCCGCGCAAAGCCGACATAGAGGCCCAGCACGAGGGCCAGCACAAACTGGTAGAGGCTCATCACACGGGTGATTCGTTTGTTCGTGATGGTTTCTTCCAGCAGCGCCTGGAAGCCGAGTTTTTCGAGCAGGGTGGCGACGGGCAGCAAGCCGCCGTAGGGAGTCAGATTCTTGCCGCGGAAGTGATAAGGCGTGGCAGCCCCGATTTTATTGGGCCGCGGGGCCCTCGCGCCCCGGCCTTGTTTGACGGGCCTTCGGGAGCTATGCTGTTTTCGCTTGGTAACCATTTGGGTGACCTCCTTGGGGTTGACTGGCGAAGCTGAAATCTTTGCCAGCCTACCTTATTACCCCATGTTTTCGGGGGTCCCCCAAATGGCCCCTGGCGGCTCAGCCCTCCTCCGGTGCATCCCGCAGTGCATAATTCAGGTTGTAGGTGACTGTGGTAACTTTGTTGACCTTCAGAGACTCCTGTTCCCCGCCGGCGATGCTCAATGTGGGGAAAAGAACCAACAGCGCTGCCGTGGTTAGTAACGTTGTCATCAAACGAGTTATTTTCATCGTATTTCTCCTTCGATTAAATTCCATGGCGGAGTAGGTGACTGGCCGATCCGCCTCACGACCGTTAGAGCCCGCCGCCATCCAACGCAAGGCGGCATTCATCCCAGTCGGTATAAACAGAAGCAAGTAGGCTGCCAACCAGCCGCCGCGCTGGGAGACAAACGTCTCCGAGCCTCGGTTACCCCCAGCAAAGAGCCCTTATAGCTACTGGAGCACGGCTGGTGGAGGAGAGAGTTGCGCCGGTTGGAAGCAGATTGACCGCTTCCAGAGGGCGGAACCTTACGCCGGGTCCCGATGCTTGTCCATCAATGGGCAATGATGGATTGGACCAAACCGCCCACCGTATATTCGCGGGCTTCGGCGTCAACGCTCAGACCCAGCTCTCGAATCGTTTGCGACGTCACCGGCCCGATCGAAGCGAGGCGCACTCCTTGGAGCCGTTCGGGGGGACACAGCTTGGCGAAATTCTTCACCGTGGAGGAGCTGGTAAAGGTGATCCAGTCGGGTTTTTCATCCGCGCCGAAGATTCTTTCAGCGAGCGCGCCCGAAGCCGTCGGCGAAACAGTCTGATAGGCCGCTACGACATCGATCGAGGCGCCACGCTTTTCTAGCTCCACAGGGATGACATCGCGCGCCACCGCTGCACGTGGCAACAGCATTTTCTTACTTTCCAGGTCGTGCTGTCTGAACGCCGCCAGTACGCTTTCAGCAACGTATTGCTCTGGCATCAGGTCGACTTTGAGGTGCAGTGAGCCGATTGCCTCCGCGGTGGCCGGGCCGATGGCGCAGATCTTGGAGCGCAAATCACGAAGATCACCCGCTCCCGCATCAAGGCGATCGGTGAAATAGCGCACGCCGTTGGCGCTGGTGAAGATCAACCAGTCGTAGGTGTTGAGGCCGCTGATCGCCCGATCGAGCGGCCCCCAGTCATCGGGCGGGCGGGTCTCGATGGTGGGAAGCTCGATGACGCTGGCGCCCAAGCCGCGAAGACGGGTGGACAAATCCGCGGCCTGCTCCTTGGCGCGGGTGACGACGACGCTGACTCCAAAAAGCGGGAGCTTTTCGAACCAATTCAGCTTTCGGCGAAGGGAAACGACTTCACCGACGATGATCAAAGCGGGAGGCTTGAGGCCGCTTTGGCGGATCTGGGCCGGCAGTGTCCCGAGCGTTCCTTCAACGGTTCGCTGATCGCCACGAGTCCCCCAACGAACAGCCGCCGCCGGAGTGTCCCGCGGTCGCCCTTCCTCGATCAGCCGCCGAGAAATCTCGCTGAACGTGGTGAGCCCCATGAAGATGACCAGCGTTTCGGCGGTGCCGAGTTTGCTCCAGTCGATGAGGCCGGCGTCATGTCCAGTGACAAACGTAGCGGCGGAAGTAAAGTCACGGTGCGTCAGCGGAATGCCGGCATAAGATGCTACGCCGACAGCCGATGTGACACCGGGCACCACCTCGAAACGAATCCCGGCATCAGCGAGTGCTTCGGCTTCCTCGGCGCCTCGGCCGAAAAGATAGGGGTCCCCCCCCTTGAGCCGCACGACGCATTTCCCGGCTCGCGCGTAGCCGATCAACATCTGGTTGATCTGCTGCTGCGTATAGGCGTGCTCGGCCCTCTTGCGGCCCACGTATTTGGTTTCCACGTCCTGAGGAGCATGAGTCAGCAGCGAAGGTGTAGCGAGGTTGTCGTAGAGGATGACGTCCGCTGATTCGATCGCGCGCAGGCCCCGAACCGTCACTAGTTCCGGGTCGCCGGGACCGGCGCCGACCAGATAGACGATGCCTTCCGTTTTTGCTTGGGGGTCCATGAAGGCGGAAACGACTTCTTCTCTAGGTTACCGAATAGCCAGCGAGGTCTTCCTGCTGTTTCCTTAAGTTGAGTCACGGCTTTGGAAGAAAAAGAGCCGCTGTCGCTTCAGCGAGTGACGAAATTCGCCACGCGAAAACGGGCCAGCCGGTCCCGGCCGGCAGGCGACGAGCGTGGCTGCTGTTGAAACATCCGCATGGAACCACGAATCAGCTATCCAAAGCTTCGATCCGCCGTCTAACGTTTTAGTCCGGGAGCCACGCACCATATCGGGAAATCTGTCGATTGACCATCCGTTGACGACTCAAGGAAGCATGGACCGGCGCCGGATTCAGGGTCAAGTGCGAGGCGGCGGTCATCTTCTGAGCGTCCACACCGTGTCGGGAAGCGTACGGGTCGACTAGCCCGCGTAAATTGCTGCCCGTGCCCGCGGGCCTTCGTCCCCGGCCGCTCGTCAGGGGAGAGCGTTGGCGCCTACGTCGTGAAATTCTTGCCAATCGTGGCAGAAGATTTCGGCGGAATGGTCACAGCCCCGAGCCGCGACGTGGCGTGAACCTCCAGGTTTGCCGCGCCTCGATTCGTCGAGGCGTTGCCGGACGGAAGGGCGGTCAGTTGCCTGAACCGGATGAGGCGCCCTGGGGCCGAACAAACCGACGAATCGGTTTGCGGCAAGCGTGGACGCTCACGCCACGTCTGCCGCCCTGTTTGGTTGCGGCTTGCCCGCGTCAGGGCGACGGCGTGGTAGCATCTTCCTTGCTCAGGGTCCCCCGGTATCGGCACGTAGTTTCACGTCTCTATCTGCTCGTGCTGTGGGCTGTGTTCGCGCTCCCCCTTGTTTCATCCGAGTTTCCCGATTCCGGCGCCGCCGAAAGGCTCCTGCGGCAGATTGAAAGATCCCCGTCTCTCGAAGAGAACCTCCGCGTCCTTTGCGATGAGGTGGGCGGCCGGATGGTTGGCACTTCTAATATGACCCGAGCCGTGGACTGGGCGGTCAAGGCATTCCACGCGGCCGGGGTGGACGAGATCCACACCGAAACCTTCACGATGCCCAGCTCGTGGCGGGAGGGCGCGACCGAAATCGAGGTGACGGCCCCGTTGCCGTTCTCGGTCAAGGGCGCCTCTTCCGCCTGGTCGCCCGCCACCCCCGCGGAGGGCATCGAGGCTCAGGTCCTTGACGGAGGCAGCGGGTCTGAAGGCCGCATCCGCCGCATGGGAAAGAAGGCTCGCGGCAAGATTCTCTTGATCCGGTCTCAGGAAGTGCGGACCTTCCAAGATCTTGCAAACGAGCAGCGCGACGCCACAATCGCCTCACGCGAGGCCGCTGATGTCGGAGCCGCGGCCCTTCTGTTTACTTCCACGCGCCCGAACGGTTTGCTCTACCGTCACATCAACGCCATCAACGGCGAGCTGGATGCGGTGCCGAGCGTACTGATTCGCCGCGAGGACGGGCTGCGGATACTGCGCCTGCTGGAGGCTGACAAAGAAGTTCGGATGCGGTTGTCCATGCCGAACGAGACCGGGGGGCCGTTCCAGGCGCGCAACGTAGTCGCCGAGATTCGGGGCCGCGAAAGGCCGGACGAGTTCGTGATTCTCGGAGGGCACCTGGATTCCTGGGACCTGGGGACCGGATGTCTGGACAATGGCTGCAACATCGCGCTGGCGATCGAAGTGGCCCGCGCCCTTGCCGCGGCGAAGCTGCGGCCACGCCGGAGCATTCGATTCGTGCTCTTCAATGGCGAGGAGCAGGGTCTTTTTGGATCTCAGGGCTACGTCCAGGCTCACCGCGGAGAACTCGACTCAATCGTCGCCGTCATGATTCACGACATGGGCGTGGGCAGAATCACCGGCTATTCGCTCAGCGGTCGTCACGACCTCGAAGAGGGGCTGGTGGAAGCGATGAAACCCGTCGAAGACCGCGGCGCCAACGACCATACGACGGACGCCTTTTTCGGGACTGACCACTTTGACTTCCTGCTAGAGGGCGTGCCCGCGCTGGTGGCCCTGCAAGACACCAAAGACTACGTGCCGGTTTACCACTCCAGTGCTGACACGTTTGAGAAAGTGAGCATCCGCGATCTCAAGGACCGCACGAGCATCGCGGCGGTAACGGCCTACAACATCGCCGACCGTCCCCAGCGGATAGGTGAACGGTTCTCGCGTAAACAGGTCGAGCGGCTACTCAAGGACACACGCCTTGACGAGCAGCTCAGATTCCTCGGCCTGTGGGAAGACTGGAAGAGTGGCCGAAGGGGACGCAAGAAGAAAAAATAGTCCTGGTATTCGGGACTGGCTTGAGTCCTTGAGAACTGAAGTTCGCCCGGCAAACTGAAGCTTGCGCCGGGAATGCTAGATCAGCCACTTGCGGGCGATCTGGTCGTTTTCGTCGGCGCTGATCATCCAGTCCAGCAGCGCGCCCTTCAGCTCGCGCACGATGCCCTGGCGGGCCGGGTCGTCGTAGAGGTTGTCCCACTCTCCGGGGTCGTTCTCCAAGTCGTACAGCTCCCCGCCGCGGCCCACGTAGTAGTTCAGCTTCCAGCGGTTCGTCCTCGCCATCTTGGCGTCCGGGTGGCGGATGCCGCCCACCCCTTTCCCCGGCACGAAGAAGTATCCTTCCTCGCCGTTCGTGATCACCTCGGGCATGATGTTCTCGGCAAACAGCACGTTACGAGGCTTGTAGAGGCTTGGGTTGCCCGCCACCAACGGGACGAAGCCGCGGCCCTGAATGTGATCCGGAACGGGGAGGCCGCATAGCTCGAGCACGCTCGGCAATACGTCCACCGTCTCGATAAGATCCGAGTAGGCTCCAGGCCGAATGTGCTCGGGCCAGCTCACCAGGAGGGGGATGCGCACCGAAGATTCGAAAAAGACGTTCTTGCCGAACAGCCCGTGCTCCAGCAACTGGTCGCTATGATCGGAGGAGATGATGATGATGGTATTGGCCGCCTTGCCGCTGCGTTCCAACTCATCGATCGTCGCGCCGACCTCCTCGTCGAGCCAGGTGACGTCGCCATAGTAGCTGCGGTACATCCACTGCAGCCGCTCGCGGTCGGTGTTGTAGCGCGGAGATCCGCGCAGGATCATTTTCTGGACCGGCAGCGGCAGCCGCTGGATGTATTCGAGGTCGACCTGCTTGGGAAGAGGGATGTCGGCATCGTTATACATCGAGTCATACGGCTCGGGAATGGTGTGCGGCGAATGCGGCTTGAAGTAAGAAGAGAAGAGAAAAAACGGCTTCGGCGACGACGTGAAATCGTGGAGCATGTTCCGCGTTTCGCGTCCGGTCCAGGCGGCCGGGGTGTACTGCTTCTCGATCGCCGCCCGGTAGGGGTTCTGCCCGGGAGCGGGATTTTCGGCGGGCCTCTGGTAATAGACGTCCGCGTTGGGGTCGTTCTGTTTCCGCCACCGAACATAGTCGGAGTAGCGGTCCGTGCGGCCGATGCCGTCGTCGAGCAGGACGCGGTCGAAGCCGGTCTCGCGGGCGTGTTCCGCCGTCGGCGGGTGGAAGTGCAGCTTGCCTACCGAGCCGGTCTGATAGCCGGCCTCGCGCAGCAGCCGCTGCATCTTCGGCGCGCGCTCTTGGTAGGGAGTGTAGTTGACCCGGTTCTTGTGGGAGTGAGGGTAGCGGCCCGTGAAGAAGCTCAGCCGCGAAGGCACGCAGACCGGCGCCTGCACGCAGGTTTGGGTGAAGTTTGCCGAACGTGCCGCCAGCCTGTCCAGATTAGGCGTGCGAATAAGCTCATTGCCGTTGGCGCCCAGGCAGTCGAAGCGCCACTGGTCCAGCATGATGAACAGAACATTAGGGCGAGGATTATCCGGAGCGGGACGAGGAGCATCCCGCGCCTGGGCTGCCGCCGCACCGGCCGCTCCCGCTTGAACGAACATTCGCCTTGTGATGGCGGACATGATTCAATTCTCCCGCCTTGGGTAAGGAACCGCCCGGGACGAAGAGAAAATCCGGTCCCGGGCGGATGAAAAAATACTACCAGAGTAGCTTGAGCCCGAATTGAATCCGCCGGGGCGCGTTCGCTTGTGACGTGATGCGGCCGAAGCTCCTGTTGTTCACCGCCATGTTCGGGATGCCGAACTGGTGCGCTATCCAAACGCTTCCCGGAGAATCGCGTATCTTTGGGGTACGTCCGTCTCCGCTGGCAAGGCACACTGGTTGACCGCGAAACCATTTTGAATCGCCCGTGTCGCGGGGCTCGCGGAGACCTACGACTTTAGCTGCGGGCGACGGACGACATCTCTCCGTTTCGAATACCAGTTGTGTAGACAGATCTGAATCCGGTGACGACTTGCGCAGCTAGCTCATCATGAAGTACAGCGCCGCCAGCACGGCCAGCAACGCTGCCGCAACCGTCCGCGGGTCAATCTTGTCGCCTTTCTTGGGTTGAGAGATGACCGCCCAAGGATGTTCCCAGGTGAGGCCATCAATTTTCTCGGGCGGCGGTGGCGGCGTGATCAGGCTGACGATCACGAAGACGACGCTGCAGATCACGAATCCCCACCAGGCCTGCATCATGAACGGTATGCCCCAGCCCTCGGTGATCAGCTTGTGGTCCCCGATCAATGGCAGATCGACAACGAAGGCGGCCGCGCCCATCGAGAAGCCAAAAATGAGCGTCGCCAGAGCAGCTTGCGAAGTTCCCCGCCGCCAGAAAACACCCCACAGAAATACAGTGGTGATGGGAGGCGCCAAGTCCGCCGCGATGACTTGGACCGCCTCGAAAATGCTGCCGAAACGCCCGCCCTGAGTTGACCACGCCATGGCGATCAGCATGATGCCGACGGCACTCCAGCGCCCAATCCGCACCTGCTGCAAGTCGGTCGTTTGGGGCCGCAGCCGGGTGACGATGTCGACCGCGACGAGTGTCGCGCAGCTATTGAGAGCCGCCGCGATCGTGCTCATCAACGCCGCCAGCAAACCGGCCGAAATCAGCCCCTTCAGCCCGGTGGGTACCAGCCGGTTGATGAGCATCGGCAGAACTTGATTGGCGTCGTCCCCGATCTCGTCTTGGAACAGAACATAGCCGACGACGCCCGGCAGAACCATGATGAAGACCGGCAGAATCTTGATAAACCCGGCAAACAAAGGGCCGATCTGTGCATCGTGCTCCGAGCGCGCCGCCAGCACCCTTTGCACAATCGTTTGATCGGTACACCAATACCAGATCCCCAAGACCGGATAGCCGAGCAGCACCGCGTACCAGGCCAGCCCGACCGAGTTGTCGGTGTGAATCATGCTGAGCTGCCCCGGCCGCAACGCGGCCTTGAACTCCACCATGGTGTGAATGCCGTGATCGGGCAGCGCCAAAATTGCATAGACGGTCACGGCGATGCAGCCCACGATCAGCACCACCGTCTGAATCGCCTCCGTAATCACCACGGCCTTCAGTCCGCCCAGCACGGTGTAAATGCCGGTGATGACCGAGATGATGAGGATCGACGCGACTACGTTGATTCCGAAGAACTGTTCAAAGACCGTGGCCCCGGCGTAAAGGCTCATCCCAATGTGGATGAACAGCGCCCCTAGAGCAAATTTAGAGCTCTCATAGTCCATAGCCGCAGTGGCGGAAGCAAGCTTGAACGTGGTGCGGAGCAACGGTGGCGAGGGCGTCGGTGAGGCCTTGTTCGAGGGCGGAAAGCGTGCGGGCTTGGGCAGCCCGCAGGTGTTGCTTGATCTGGGCCCAGCACTGTTCGATGGGGTTGAAGTCGGGTGAGTAGGGCGGCAAGTAGAGCAACTCAGCGCCGCGTGATTCGATCTGCTCGCGCACCCCGGCGACCTTGTGCGCCGCCAGATTGTCCATCACCACGACATCGCCGGGTTGGAGTTGCGGAGCCAACACCCGCTCCAGATAAGTGAGGAAGATCTCGCTGTCGGTCGCCGCCTCGATGCTCATCGCGGCCAGCCATCCGGAAGACCGAATCGCCCCCAAGATGCTGAGTGTTCGCCAATGCCCCGCAGGCACGCCTTGGCGCACACGGCGGCCCCCAAGAGCACGTCCGCAGCGGCGGGTCATGCTGGTGGTGATGCCGCTTTCGTCCAGGAAAATCAACCGATCCGGGTCGATCCGGCTCACCTGTTCACGCCAGAGCGCGCGACGCCGCGCGACGGCGGCGACATCCTGCTCGGCGGCGTAGACCGACTTTTTTTTAAGCGCAGCCCCATCTCGCGCAACACACTCCACAGCCGTCCGATACTGGCCTTCAACCCCAATTCGCCGCGCAGCCGCGACTGCAACTGCTGCAAGGTCAGATCCGGCTGCTCCTCGATCCACTCATACAGCCGCCGCCGTATTTCGTCGCTGAACTTGCTGCGGGGACCGCGCGGCCCTGACGGTGGCCGCACCCAGCTGCCGCTGCGGTAAAACGCCGCCGACACCTTCCTGGCCCAGCCCTCGCTGACGTGGAACCGCTGGGCCAACGCCGACAGGCTTCCGTCTCCCTGCTGATGCGCCTCGATCAATTTCTGACACAGATCATCCGAGTAAGCTCTCGCCATCGTCCTTGCGCCGAAGTTTCGCCAGTGCCGTTTATATTATAGTTGAAACTGCTCTAGAATCGCCATGAATGCCAAAACCGACCGCGAGCCCGGCCCAAAGCGGCGCTCCAGGAACTCGGGCAGCGTACCAATGCGGTTGCGGAAGTAGAAGGGAGCAAACACCAGGCCCAGGATGATCAGCGTGAAGCCGGCGGCCCACTCAAAGTTTCCCCAAACCAGCCCCTCGTTGTAACCGGAAGCCGCCAAGCCAACGATATGGATGGTCGAAATGTTTGACGCGAACAGCGCCGCCCCGACCATCACCCACCCCAGCGAACGCCCGGCGAGAAAGTAGACCTCACCGGTCAGTTTCTGATGGCGCGTCGAAAGAATGCCGACCGCCAAGATGCCCAGCATGTAGGTAACGATGATGACCAGGTCGAGGATCGGAATTTGCAGATTGACTTCCGGCATATTGTTCAATGTTCGTGCCCGCGCCCGCTGGCTGACGGTGCGGAGTTTGTCTAGTGTAGCGAACGTGGGTTCCGAAGCCGGTCGCGAGACAGGAATCCGGCGATCAAAAGCAGGGACGGATCCTGGTGCGCCTCCCCGACGCGCTGACTACCCTCGACCGCACCCTTGCGGGCGCGGCTCTGTTCAAAACCCTTGCGAGTGAAACCAAACCCCTCCGCGTCACCGAAAGAAAACTGGTGCGATGCTACCATGACTATTTCCGATGGGGAGGTTGACTCGAAGGGCATTTCTTTCCGCGGCAGCTCCTCTGCTAGCCGCCCAACGCCACGCGCGCAAGGGCTCCAAGATTCCCTCCGAAAAGGTGGAAATCGCCGATCCCTTGACGGGAAGATCCCTGTTTCGGCTCACCGACCCGGCCATCCTGCATCACCTGCCGCACTACCATCACCACTTCATCGCGCGGAATAATTCGTTTCTGCTGCTGGCTTCGGAGCGCTCGGGAACGCGTCAAATTTACCGCCTCAACCTGCCCAAGGGCGACATGCTCCAGCTCACGCAGGGACCCGGCATTCACTCCTATTCCGCGGCCATGGACGCCCGCAGGCGAAATATTTTCTACTTACAGCAGGACAGTCTGAAACAAGCCTCTCCGCGAGGCGGAAGAGAGAAGGCGCTCTACCGCTCGCCCGCCGGCTGGCGCCCCAGCGGGCATCTCACCGTGAGCGACGACGGCAGGTTTGCCGCCCTGGTTGAGATCAAGCCCGGACAACAGACCGACGGATTCGAGGAACAGTTCAAGCGCCACCCGCGTTGCCGCATCCAAGTTGTAGACATCCAAAGAAAGGAAAACTGGACGGCCGCTGAAGAGGACCACTGGCTAGCCCATCCGCAGTTCCGCCCGCGAACTCGGGATCTGCTCTATGCCCGCGAAGGCCCCTGGGGGCAGGTCGACGGACGTCTGCGCTTCTCTTCTCTGGACGGCAAATACAAGCGCAACCTGCGTCCAAGGCAGGGAGAGGAAGAGATCGGCCACGAGTTCTGGTCCCGCCACGGAGCCGAAGTCTGCTACGTGTACTATCCCGACGCCAGCGGCCGGGGAGCCGAGATCCGCTGCCTCGACCCCGCCTCTGGCCGGGAGAGGACTCTCTCTCGCTGCTCGAAGTTTGGCTGGGTCAGCGGCAACCAAGCTGGTTCCGCTCTGGTTGGGGCCAGCCGCAGCCTGGCGGGTCCGAACATCTACGTCTTGTTTCCACAGTTGCGCCGTGAGGTGACGCTGGCCGAGCACTCCACGAGCGGCAAGCCCTACCCGATCGCCGGGACCAAGCGCGAAGACCCCTATGCGTCGTGGCCCGAGCCAGTGTTTTCCGCCGACAGCGAGTGGGTCTATTTCGTCAGCGACCGTGAAGGCAAGCCCGCCGTCTACAGCATGAAGGTTTCGGACTTAGTCGAGACCACCTGATACGATTCAGAGCCCCGATCCTTCAGAGCCCCGAACGCAAGTGAGGGGTCCCGCGGGCCCTGGAAGATCGAGCCGTAAACGGCAATTTGAACCCGCGCGGGCGCGCCTCAAAGCGGATCTCCCGCTCCCTCGCCCAGCATGGCGCGGCGCACCAACGGAACCGGGGGGCCGCCGTAGGAAAGGATTTCGTCGTGAAAGGCTTTCCACGCTTCGTGGCCGCCGCGGCTCGCCGTCCAATCGTCGCGGAGCTTGCGGATCATCAACTTGCCCAGGGTGTAGTTCAGATAGGCCGGATCAAACGTGCCGCGCCTGGCCTGCTGGCGAGCGTTGCCGGGATCCTGAAAAGCCTTTTCACGGAACATCCGATCGGATTCCTCGACCGTCATACCGCCGGTGTGGAGGCCGATCGCCGAAAGGTAGCGGACGTTCCGGAGCAGAGCGCCAAGCAACTGGCCGATGTGCGTTGCCGGGTCTCCCGCGCCCAACCCGGAGTCCCACATCATCTCCTCGGCGTAGTGAGCCCAGCCTTCGGTGAAGGCGTAACCGGGGAAGATCTGGCCGAACTTGGACTCGGAACGATTCGCTCGCAGCAGGTGGAGGAAATGCCCTGGCCAGACTTCGTGCACCGAGGTGAACAGTAAGTCGGCCGATGCGGGCAAGTAGCTCTGCTGGTCCTGCTCGCTCCAGGAAGGATCGGGCGGCGAAATGTAGTAAATCGACGGCAATCCTCTCTCGTAGGGGCCGGGCGTGTCGATGTAGGCGAAGTTCCAGCGCATGTGCGGAGGCGACTCGGCGACCAGAGCCTCTTCCGGGCCGGGAATCGTGACGACGTCGTGGTCAATCAGAAACTGCTTGAGCGAGTCCAGTTGCGCGCGCGCAGCCTGGATGGGACCGCCCGGCGGCTTCCGCGCGCTGGCCTCGTCAATGCACGTTCGGACGGACTTCCCTGGGCTGAACTTGGCGCAGGCGGCCTCGAGGGCCGCGAGATTGCGCTCCAAATCCTGTTCCCCAGCTTCGCGAATGCGATCGAGCGGAATTTCGACGCCCTCGGTGCGGCGCAACATCTCGGTGAATAACTCGCTCCCGATGGCAAAATCGTCCGTGGCCTCCTGCTCCTGACCGGCCAGCCAGGCATCGAGCGATTGCAGCGCCTCGACGGCCATCCGGTTCGCTTCGCCGAACTCCGCCTGCAGCACTGGATTCTCAACCGCGGAAAACACTTGCGGAATGTCACTCTCCATATACGACGCCAGTCCTCCGAAGCTGATTCGGCCGATCTGAACGTAGGCCCGAGGCAGCGGCGTCTCCAGATTGGTCCGAATCTGCCCGGCGGCGGCGGGCACGCTGGAGGCGAAACGGGTGTAGGACTTCAGCCGGGTCGCAAGCGGCGCGTATTCGCGCGAGACGTAGACGTTCGGGTCGAGATTGTCCGAGAACCACAACATGTAGAAGAACGGATTGCGGTAAGGCCAGCGGGACGTTTCGCTCCAAAAGATGTGTCCTTCGACGACCGAGACGAGGTAGTCACGTTCGAACCGGCGCCGCGCGTCGAACATGGCCGCGTCGAACGCGAGCGCTTTTTCGCGGCTCTGTTTGAGGAATGCGGCCGTCCGGGCAAGGCCTTGGGCGCTCCAATCGGGAAGGCGGCCGTCGAACTCGTGCCGCCCTTGGTAGACGGCGAAGGCCGGGTGCGTTTCGAAGAAGCCTTCCAAGAACTCTTCGCGAAAGGTGTCCCCGGCGTGGTTCGAGGAGCCGTCGTTTTCGGGACTTTCGGAGCAGCCGGAGAAGAGGGCGATGACGGCCAGGACGAGCGCGCGGAACAGTTGGTTTTTCATCGGCGTTCCGCCATTATTCTGATGGTTCTTTCGAGCTGTCCAGAAGGACCCCCGCCTGCGGCCGAAGGCGGCGAGAGGCCCGCCATTACCTCGTTGCTTGCTTGCCGTGCTCGCCCTACTGTCTTGACGCCTCGGCGCGCCAAGCGGCGGCTGCCTCGTATGCATTTTTTCGCTAACATTCTCTCTTTTTTCGATCCAAAACGGCAATATTTGCTTGCAAAAGAGCTTATATGGACATAGCTGTTTCGGCGCAAGTTATTCATTCATCGTTGGTTAGTTTTTGCAAAGAGAGTATTTGAGAGTATATGAGGGGATTCTGGCCATTTTACCCGCCGCAGCCGTCAAGTGCTTGTCCTTTTCCGTCCCCACTGGCGGATGAGTGGTGGCTGATTTTCCCGTTCTTAGGATAGCAGTTCGATCTTGGGATTCTTTGCGCTTGGCCGGCAAACCTGGTGAAAACAAAGGAAATATTATTGCTAATTATCCGTGACCGAGTTGGGGTGATTGCGGTTTTCGCCGTGCTCGCCGCACTGTCCGAGTACACGTCTTTGATTCAGTGGGGGTCGCCGAGCAGCTCGCGCCTCCTACTGACGCGCCTCTCACGCACTTGGTCTCACCGCGCGGTGAGAAATGCGGGCTCGAGGAGTCGGGGTTTGTGCTGTCTGTAGCAGGTGTCGCCCTGTCAGGGCTGGGTTGTGGTCGGTTTCGTTCCTAGGGCTCACGCCCTACGCTGTTCTTGTTTCGCCGCTGACGCGGCTATTCCGCGCCGGGTTTCCGTGGGCCAGACTCCTCGCCCATTTTACGTCTTCCCACCACTGTGCCAGCCCCCTGGCCCAAGGAGGTCATGGCGGCCCTGACAGCGAGTCTCGGATCAGCCCGTCTACTCACTGAGGAGCTGGATGCTCGCGAACAAGACGAGCAGCAGGCCCAACGGTACGGGAATGCGCAGCAGCCAGCGCCAGAGCACGAACCAGCGAATGCCCTTCGCTCCCTTCGAAGCCTCTGCTATGGGCTCCTTCATGAACCAGCCGGCGAAGATGGCGAGCGCCAAGCCTGCTGCCACGAGCACCAAGTGGCCGACGAGCTTGTCCATCCACTCGAGCACGCGAAGATCGAGCGCCGGACCGATCCCGATGACGGAGAGGGTTCCCCCAATGACCAGGACGGCGCGCCGCCGCTGCCAGCCAAGGCCGTCGATAGCTGCCGCGACGACGACTTCGAGCGCAGCCACCGTCGTAGTCAGCGCAGCCATGGCGAGAGCCAGGAAGAAGAGCAGGGCGACGAATGGACCGGCAGCGCCCATCTTTGCGAAGGCAGATGGCAGAATGATGAAAAGCGCGCCCAGGGGGTTCTCCGCGAGCATGTCCGAGAGCCCGAGTGCGAAGATCAGCGGGAACACCGCAAGGCCCGCTAGGAACGCCACGGCGAAGTCGGAGATCGCGATCACGACAGAGGCGTTGGGAAGGTGTTCCTGCTCGTTCAGATAGCTCGCGAAGGTCAGCAACATGCCGACGCCGATGCCCAGGCTAAAGAAGGCCTGGGAGGCCGCATCGGACAGCACCTTCCAACTGAGCAGCATCGCGAAGTCCGGGGCCAGGTAGAACTGGTAGCCCGCGCCGGAGCCGGGAAGCGTCGCGGCGTACAGCGCGAGGCCGGAGAGGATGACCAGTAGCAGCGGCATGAGCACCCGTCCCAAGCGCTCGATCCCCGCACGAACCCCTCGCAGCACCACGAAGACCGTCAATGCCACACAGCAAAGCTGCCAGCCGATCGCCGCGGCCCCCGTCGACATCCTTTCAAAGTGCGCATCCGGTTCTCCCGGAAAGCCGATGGCGATCGACTCGACGGCGTAGCGCAGGGTCCAGCCGGCGATCACGAAGTAATAGCTGGATGCCAGGAAGATGGCGGCCACGAAGAGCATGCCCAGGGGCGCCCATGCGCGACCACCGAAGTGGACGAACGCGCCGATCGGACTCTTCCGGGCTCCGCGCCCGATCACCAGCTCCGCCAGCACCAAGGGCAGGCCGACCACGAGCATGATCGCGAGGTAGAGCAGGACGAATGCGGCCCCACCGTTCTCGGCTACGAGATAGGGGAACCGCCACATGTTGCCAAGACCAACAGCCGAGCCGACCGCGGCCATCAGGAAGCCGCGCCGGGACCCCCACTGCTCTCGCGCCGTTTCTACCACTGGTCCTCTTGCATCGAGGGTAAATTGTGCCACAAAACGAGGCGCTTAGTCCTTCGCCTCGGGTTACTAACTAACTAGCATCTCCCAATGTTGTGCCAGCCTAAAGCCGCCTTCCGGTAGGGACTATTGAGGTTTCTGTGAACTCGGCGGCAACGGATTTGGCTCGAACAGGAGGCTCAGGTTTGGCCGCTCCTGCATTTGGGGTTGTTCCCGCGCCGACGGAAAATCGTCGGAGAACCGGGACAGACTTTCGAAGAGAGAATCCCACGGACACGGCGGTTGCCGCGGCGGAGGGGCGGTATCGCCATCTCTAGGTGGGCGTTTGGCCTTGTCTTGACTAATTACGCCGCCTTTTTCGCGGGCTCCGGCGCCGCCGCTTCCTTCACCACCTCAAGCGCCTTCTTCAGGTAGGGATCTTCGCCGTCTTCCTCGGCGGGCACGCCCGTCGGAGGATGATCCTTCAGGTCCGACGGAAACTGTGACTCGCGATAGCGCCGCACATCCGCCGGGCTAACCGGGTCGCTCGGCGTGACCCCGCCGTCTTGCAGCGCCTCACCGCTGGGCCGGTGATACTTGGCTATGGACAGAATAAGCGCCGCTCCATCGTCGAGAGGAATGGTCTTCTGCAGAGCGGCCAGCCCGTAGGTTCTCTCACCCACGAGTTTGGCGCGCTTGCTGTCCAGCAGCGCCGCCGCGGCCAGCTCCGCTCCACCCGCCGTGGCGCGGTCGGTGATCAGCACCAGCGGCAGGCGCGTGAGAGTCGATTCCGAGTCGGCCTCGAATGATTCTTCCGGATACTGCTGACCCTTGAGGGAAGCGATTTTGCCCTCGTCCATGAAAAAGTTCGCCAGGCGAATGCCCTCCGCCGTCTCTCCGACCGAGTTACCCCGAAGATCAAGCACGATCTTGCCGGCCCCTTGAGACTCCAGCGCCTTGATCGCTTTCGCGGCCTGATCGACTCGATCCTTATCCAGGACATCGACATCGAGATAACCCACGCCGTCGTCGAGAACCTTGTATTCGGCCGCGGGCAGGAGGACCGGGCCGCGTTTGAGCGTGTACTCCTGGGGTTCTTCGGAATTACGAAGTGAGCGCACCAGCACCTTCACGCTTGTATCCGGCTTCCCGCTCAACAAAGCGTACAAGTAGGCCGGCGGCATCGCGCGCGTACTGAGTCCGTCCACCGCCTCGATCAGATCGCCCATCCGGATGCCCGCCTTATCCGCCGCCGAGCCGGGCAGCACCGAAAGCACCGTCACATACCCAACCCGTTTATGTACTACCAACCCTGTTGACAGCCCCGTTCCTTTGTCGGGATTGGCCTGGCTCTCCTTGAAACTCGCGTGTTCTTCGGCGCCGAGATAGCTCGACATCGGATCCAAGTGCTCGATCAAGCCTTGAAGAGCCCCGCGCGTGACCTTGCTCATATCAGGGTCTTCGACATAGTCGCTCTTGATGTGCCGCAGCACCTCGGAGTAAACACCCAAGGGCTTATATGCGCCTTCCTTGCCTTGGTCCTTGCCCATCAGCGCGCCGATGACCAGCATCACGGTCAGCAGCGTCGAGCAGAAAACGATCCAGAATTTCAGTCGTGGGGTCATAACAGTGAGCCTTTAGGCGGCCGGCAAAGCGGGGCCTCATCGATGAAAGAAGTTCTGGCCCGGGTGAACGATAGGAGCCAAAGAAAAACGTCCCCCAAACCTTGCTTCTATAATACAACGCGCTCCGCCCCGGCCGGGTTACGTACCAGGACATTCGCTGGACTCCGAGACACGCCGATCATCCGGCCTGTCGCTGGAAGGAAGCTCGGATGGGACTATCTTTTCTTCCGCCGCGCCTGTAACATCGCGACGTACTCCGGGTAATTCCGGTACACCATGACGTGGAAATTCGGCTGATAGAACTCCTCGACCGCGAATAAATAGCCTTTCGCCTTCAGGGAAGCCAAAACGTTGCGGACCCAGCGTTGCCGCGCGGCCGTCATTCCCTTTTTCGAGATGTCGAGGCTGGCGCCGGTGAGATGTGACGAACGCTTCTCGCCCACAGACGATGCCGCATTCCCGTTCCGGCGCGAAAGCTGGATTTGATAGGCGGACGTGCGAATCAAACTCGTAATTCGCAACGGTCTGCCAAAGCGCGAGCGGAACTGGCTGCTCAGCCGGTCCAGGAACAGCTTCGTCCAGGGACGAAGGTATTGGTATTGGGCGGGGACGTCGTGGATGTAGTAGTCTCTCGTCTTCGCGGGAACGGAGACGATCAACTCCAGGCGCTTGAAGCGATCGAGCGTCTTCTGGTCCGTCATTCGCGACAAGTGGTCGCGATCGGCCCGCTGGTTCTGGACAATTTGCGACTGCCGCGTCCCGCGCAAGCTCGTGCGAACCGCCGCTCCCGCCGGAAAGCCGTGGGCCAGAAGCCCACAGCCCAAAACAGCAACAGGTGCAATTGTTTTGAACATTCGTCACCAGCCTAACACAACCGCCCCGTCACTGAAAACAAGGAACCAGCAGCCAAACAACCCGGCGCCGACCGCAATCCTCTCTGATACCATCGTCGCGGGGAGCCCTTTTCTCCAACGGCCGCTCTACATTTTCAGCGGCCAGCAGGTGTTGTGCGCGCTGATAGACAAGACTGACCGGTGGCCCCATCTCCAGCTCACCCCGTCGAGCTTTGTTGATGACCCCGCCTCGCATTCTCGCCTTGAGGATGTGAAATTCGGCCTCCGACATGGTCCCCTTCAACCCGAGCAAGAGTCTGTCATTGAAGCTGGCGGGGTCATGGATGCCGTCCTGGTCAAGGATCAGCGTGCCAGCCAGAGAACATAGCTCGATCAGCCGATGCCAGTCGGCTGAGTTACGAGCCAGCCGCGAGACCTCCAGTTCAAACTACGTGGTCGATGTGGAGCGCCTGCAATGCGGTGGGTTTAGACGGGGGTGCTGGAAACGAAAGCGGCGCGGTAAGCTGGAGGGCGCCGGTCTTACATCTTGTATTGGCCGAGGTCTTCGTCGTTTAAGTTCTCCAGCCATCGCCGCAGTTCCTCGCTATTGGCCTTGTCGCTGACCGCATTGCTGACTTTCGACGACTTCAGCACATCATCATCTACATAGATTGGGCAGTCTAGGCGCAGAGCCACGGCCAGAGCGTCACTCGGACGCGCGTCAATCGAGATCATCTCACCGTTGTGTTCGATCCAGATCAGCGCGAAAAACGTATCGTCTTTCAACTCGCTGACGACGACCTTGCGGACTCCGGTCGTCATTCCCATCAGGATGTTCTTGATCAGGTCGTGCGTCATCGGCCGGGGCGTAGCCACCTTTTCGATTTCCAGCGCGATGGCATTGGCTTCATAAACGCCGACCCAAATGGGCAAGACCGATTTACCCTCAACGTCTTTGAGGATGACAATCGGCATGTTGGTCACCGGGTCCATCATCAACCCTCGGATTTTCATCTCGACTTCCATCGGCTGCCCCCTGTGTTGTATTCCCGTTACGATCCTAATCTTACTGCAGAATCTTGAACCCGTGAAACTGTGGTTGGGCTACTTTGGAAACGAACTCGCCCCGCAACGAGTTTGGTCCCGACGCGGTCACTCGCACGCGGCAATAGGAACCGCGCAAATCGGCGCCAACGGACTCCATGGCCGGACTGGAGAAATTCAACACCCGGTTTTGGGTGGTTCGGCCGATCCACTGGTTCCACTTTTCGCGCCAGCCCTCGACAAGAACTTCCTCTTCCCGCCCGATGAGCCGCGCGTTCCTGCGGATCTGAATCCGACGCTGTTGTTCCTGCAGAGTCGCCAGCCGGCGCGACTTTTCTTTCTCGGGAACCGGGTTGTCGCAGGCGGCGGCCGCGGTGTTTGCACGCGGCGAGTACTTGAAGGAAAAGACCGAATCGTACTGGACTTCGTCCAGTAGCGACAGCGTTTGAGCGAAGTCCTCTTCAGTCTCGCCCGGAAATCCGACGATGATGTCCGTACTGAGAGCGATTTCACGCCGGGCCTGCTTCAGGTTGTCGATCCGTGCCAGGTACTCTTCCCGGCTGTAGAGTCGCTCCATTCGAGTCAAAACGCGGCTAGAGCCTGACTGCACCGGCAGGTGGACGTGGTTGCACAGAACAGGGTTCTGCTCGATGGCCCTGACGATGTCGGGCGTGAAATCGCGGGGGTGGGAAGTCGTGAAGCGAACACGGCGGATTCCGGGAACGAGCCCCACCGCGGCCAGCATTTGAGCGAAGTTCCATGCGGCGCTCGAGGAGTCTCGGTAGCTGTTGACGTTCTGGCCCAGCAGTTGAATCTCGGTATGGCCGTTCGATGCCAGTTGCCGTGCCTCGGCAAGCACGCTTTCGCTGGTGCGGCTCCGTTCCGGACCGCGAGTAAACGGCACTACGCAATACGTGCAATGCTTGTCGCATCCTTCGATGATCGTAATGTAGGCACGGTGGGGATTGTCGCGCCGCGTCAGGGGAGTTTCAAAGGTTTCATCCGTGTCGAGGTCGAGGCCGGCAACTCGCTTTTCGCCGGCTTCCACACGGTCAATGAGGCTGGAGAGGGTGTTGTAGCTTGCCGAGCCGCACACCAAGCTGACGTGCGGAGCCTGCTTGAAGATCTCTTCTCCTTTGTGCTGGGCAACGCAACCGAGCACTCCGAAAATTTTCCCCTGAGCTTTGAGTTTCTTGAAGTTCGCTAGCCGCGAGAAAACTTTCTGCTCTGCCTTATCCCGGATGCTGCAAGTGTTGTAGAGAACGAAGCCGGCGCGCTCGGCCTCCCTTACCTCCTCGTAGCCCTTGGAAACCAGAGTGCCGCGCACCTTCTCGCTGTCATGCACGTTCATCTGACAGCCAAAAGTTTCGATGTAAAAAGTCTTCTCGGACACGAATCCCCTCTAGTTGCCACCAGTATACCAATCACCTGATATTCGCCCGCGAGAAACACCGCCCCCGGCCTGGCGGGCTAGCCGACGGCCGGAGCCGGACTTGGGATCCCAAGATCCCTCATACCCGCTTGCGAAGCCCAAGCTCGTTGCCGTGATTTCTCGGTGCCGGTATCACCGCGTTTCGATCATGTCCCGGGTTCCCGGCGCGATAGATTCGCAACCCAATCCGCGGCGCTCGGCGGAACTATCCCGCCGGATCCATGCTGTATCGCCTCTGGCTTGAACGATAAGAACCAAAGGGATATCCGTCATGACACCTAGCATCAACAAACGCCGCTCGCCGCGCCAGATGTGCTCTGACTTTGTCAAAGTATCTTTCGCGGACCAAGAGGGCCGCACTGTCTCAGACACCGGACTGCTTGAAGATGTCAGCCAACAGGGATTGAACATCAGCCTGAATATCCCTTTGCCAGAGGGCCAAGACATCAAAGTACAAATCGAAGGCTTTTCGGGGAAAGCGCGCGTCCGCTACTGCAACATCGGCGATTACGGCTATCTTGTTGGGTTGGAGTTCGCCGATTGCTACGAGTGGGACCCCAAAAAATGGTCGCCGCGCCATCTGCTCGTAATTCCCGGCGAAGATTCTTGACGGAGCCCGGGGCGGCCGTTAGCGACCGGAAAGGTTGTTAGCTGCTCTGGCCGGCCGCACCACGCCAGGGCCGCATGCGGTGCAGCCAACGTCCGATTGCGGCGCCGATCACCGCGCCTGCCAGGGGTATTCCGAGATGGGCAAGCGCCACGTGCGCGGCGTTGTTCATGCCGCAGCCGAAATGCAGCACGACGACGCCGACGAGTCCCGCCAGCAATCCCGCGCCGGCGCCCACAACGCCTAACGACAGAACTGCTCCGCGCCGCAGAAGCATCACAACGAGCCCGGCCGCCGGCAAGGAAAACATGAAGCCATCGCGGAAGCATCTCCAACTAAGGGGCAGGATGTTGCGGCTGAAATCCCAGGGGAACAATACGGACGCCGCGAGAAACAGAGGCACCAGCAACAACAGAAAAAGTCTGGGCGCGCTTAGCACCCTTTTCTCACCTGGCGCCATCTCGCGGCTCAACGTGAAGGCAACAAAAAAAGCGGCCGCCCCGATAACGCCCAGCATGCCGGCGAATTCCATATTCCCCTTGGCGTCCGCGCCTCTTAGGCCCGAAATCCCGACAAAGCCCGCTGAAATCAGGCCGAAGATCAACAAGAATCCCAGTGTGAGCACACGGGTACTGGGCAGGGGATTGACGGGTTCCAGGGATTGCTGAACGCTGCGATTGATTCGCGAGCGAAGCTCCGGCGTCAACTCGGCGGCGTCCTGGACGGTCAGAAAATCCCAAAGCTCTTTACAGCACTGACACTGCTCGAGGTGCTCGCGCACCTGAGCCGGCAGGTCGCCCCACGCGCGGCTATTCGCCCTGTCGAGATGCTCGCTAACTTCGCCGCAGGTCATTTTTCGGACCCCTTGGGCCGATTGTCCATAAGCTCTCGAAGCTTCACGTAGGCTCGGTGAGCTTTCTGTTTCACGGCGCCCACGGTGCCGCCGGTCGCTCGCGCTACCTCTTCAAGGCTCATCCCCGTAACCTTGAGCATAATAATGACTTCCTGCTGGCTGGCCGGCAATTGCCGAACGAAACGCCAAAGGTCAATCTCGGGCGTAACCGCCGGCGTTGAAGCCCGGCCGTCGCTGTCACTGACCTGATCGAGCGCCGATTCGCGGGTCTCGATCCGCCGCCGCCGGCGGTAGGCGTCGATGCGCGTGTGCCGGGCAATAGCGAAGATCCAAGGAAGGACGGGCGTTCCTGGGCGGTAGGAGTGCCTGGCACGGTGAAGCCGAAGCCAGCAATCCTGCAGCATGTCCTCGGCAAACGCCCGCGTGTAGAGCGGGCCGGCAAAAAAGCGCAGCAACATCGGAGATAGTTGCTCGACCAACTGATTCGCGGCGTCGCGATCGGCGTTCTGATAACTCGCCATCAGCTCTTGGAGCTGGTCCGCATCCTTCGCGGCAGGTGCGCTAGCCGCGCTGCCGGAGGCATCCACAGTTTTCTCCGCCTTCACTCCGCACCAGGGCGGCGCAGGCGCAACCGCGCAACTAGCTGCCACATCCAATTCATTCGTGTCACGTTACGACAAGGTTACGACTTGCTCTGTCCGGAGCTTCGATGCGCTGGCTTATCAGCCAGGACTCAGAACGATCTATCGGCGTCCCACGAAGTTCAGCACTGAGTTGAAACAGGTCGCATCCAAGGCGTCAAGCCGGTCGCTTGAGCCAACGGACGAACAGTGCGAGTTGAATACATGGTTGCTGGACATCATGCATCGCTAACTGCCGGCCGAGACTCTCACGCCTCCATTTATGATAGCGAATGGGGCCCGGCAGCCTGCCCTTCGCGCCGGTCGTCCCCAAAATGCCGCGGAATATTTGGAGCTGCCTGCTATACTATCGGTGAGTTTAAGAATAGGTCCTGTATACCCTCAGTGGCTTGGACGCTTGATGCCCAGCCGGCCCGTCTGGCGAATTTTTTTCTTGCCAAGCGTGGTTGAACTGCGTATAATCTTGATACTTGCTGCGACGGTTCATCGAACGGGTGGGTTCGTGAGCCTAGCTCTTGTGGCTTCAGCGATTCTGGTCGACACAGCCGTCTAACCACGGCCGGAGTCGGTCACATAGTCGGATATTATCCCCATCGACCCTTAGGTAGCTGATCCTTCGGGCGGTAGCTGTCCGTGTAACGGACAAGCCGCGGGGGGAGTCTAACAGTCCTAGGTGAAAGGGACGATATAGTCCAAGTCGGCTGGAGAGGGGCAACAAACGGAAGGTGAGTCATGACGAGGATAGCGAGTAAAGGGTTGACGAAAACCCAGATCAACCGCTTCAAGAAAATGTTGGAGACCAAGGCTCTTGAGATTAGAGCCAACCTGCAGTCTTCTTCGGCTGCCAAAGCCCTGGCGCGAGGCGACGAGCCACTCGACCTTGAGGAATTACCGGGTCAGAGTCATGAAGAATGGATCTTCCTCAACCGCAACAATATCGAAGTCATGTTGTTGCGCGAAATCGACGAAGCGATCGATCGCATTGAAGACGAAGATTACGGAACTTGCTTGGAGTGTGAGATACCGATCTCGCTCAAACGGCTGGAAGCCGTAAGCTGGGCGAAGTACTGCGTTACGTGCCAGGAAGAACTGTCGGTTGAGCAAGAGCCGCCCGGACGGGTGCGCTCATACCGCAGATAAAATCGCTTCAGGCCCTGGGGACTTGCTGGTCGGACTTGATCCGTCTCAGTTGGTCCGCGTTTGGCGGGCCGAAGATTCACAAAGCTGTTGTAAGGCTGTAAAAACAACAATTGCCGGTCCGAGCTAGCCCCGGGAAGCGCCTTTGGACGCAGGGGCACGGCATTTGCGCTCGATGCGGGTTCTACCTCCTCGTCCGCCCTGAAGCGGGAATGCGTCACCCCGAGGTAGCAGGGTCCGGGGAATCCGCCGGATGCACGGTCCTTGAACGACCCGCGCAGGGAACGTACTCGGCGGTTGGTCCGCCTGACACGTACGGTTCCGCGTGTGGGGCCCTGACTCAGCCAGCGGTTTCCGACGCGTCGCTAGAGTCCTCCGCCGGCCCAGCCGCGGACTTCGCGCGGCCGAGAGCCTGTTTGCCCTTCTCGAACAGCCCAGCGGCATCGTCGGCAATCTCTTTGCCGCGATCGTAATATTCGCGTCCTCTCTCCAACGCTTCGCGGCCGGATTCAGCCAATTTGCCGCGGCCTTTCTCAGTGCGCCGGCGAATGAACTCTCGAGTTTCCGTGCCGGTCTGGGGGGTAAGCAGTAAAGCAGCAGTGGCGCCTAGCGCGGCTCCTACCAGGAACCAAGCCAGATTGGCGCTGCCATTGTTGTCAGCCATCAAATCGTCCTCCCAGATTCAGTATAGAGCAACTGCTGGGTGGAGTCAGACCGAAACGGTGTGTCAAGAGGCGATAGAAATGTCCCCTGGTTGTGTTGTTCGTAAGTTCGTAAGAGAGAATCGTCGTCGTCGGGGCTGTGGGAATGTGGGAATCGCTTTAGCGATTTCCAAGGGACGGTGGGAAGGGTGGGAAACCTGTCGTTGCGATGCGAACCCTCGGCGCTGTTCGCCGAGGTTTTCCACGCTTTCCATCCGGCCCGTCATTTCCATAGCCCTGCCTTTTTTATGTCGCCGCCACGCGCTTTTTCGACTTCAGCGATTTACGCCAGGGGTGGTCCGCCGCCGGCTTGGGCCGCTTCCGAGCCGCTCGTTGTTCCGGCTCTGGACGCGGCTGCCGCTGCGGCCCGACGATCTCTTCAAACGCCACCGCGCGGCTCTCGCAGGCCACCTGCAACTCGCCCTCGCGCGCTTGCTGCACGGTGACTCTCCCACCCGCTCCCAAGCCCTGATTGCGCTTCGGTTTCAACTGCGGAAAACGGTTCTCGAAACGTACCACCAGGTCGTTGGATACCACCCGCTCGGCCTCCAAGCAAAACACCCACTTCAAGTCCAGACGCTTCGATAAGCGCCGATGAAAGTCCGCTCCCGCCGACGGCTCACAGCAGAACTTGGCGTTGTGCTCTGGCAGATACTGCTCGTCGAGATAGCGGTTCGCCGCCTCATAATCGGCAATGCCTTGGAGCCGCATCTTCTTGATCAGGCGGTCTTGATGGGTGCCGTGATGGCGCTCCACGCGGCCCTTCGCTTGCGGTGACGAAGCGGCGATGATGCCAATGCCGAGCTTGGCGCACATGCGTCCGAACTGCGTCTCGGGCTCGCTGCCTTCCAGCGCTTCACGCCACGTTGGCTGGCGCTTGTAGACGTTCTTCCAGTCGCAATACAACGCCTTCGGAACGCCGTATTGACGCACCCAGGCCTGGAGTAAATCGGCCGCCGCCCAAGTCGTTTCCTCGCTCGAGAAGCGGCACAGCGCCAGACCGCTCGCATCGTCGACGAAGTTCATCAGGCAACCTTTCCGCCCGCGGGCTTCGAGCCACTCGTGGTGCGAACCGTCGAGCTGGATCAGCTCGCCCAAGTGCGCTTTACGCTGCCGCCGCGAGCGATGCGGCTGGCGCTTGCGGCGGCGGCTCCACAGGCCCGCGGCGAGCATCCAGAGCCGCAATGTCCGCACCGATACTTGCAGATCGTGGTCCTTTCGCAAATGCTCGGCCGCCAGAGTAGGCCCGCAGCGCTCGTGCGGTTCGCCGGAGTAGTGTTCGCGCACCAGTTGCAGCACTCGCTTGCGAACTTCCGCCGGCTTGGCGCGGTTCGATACCCGGCCCACGTTGGCGTGCTTCAATGCTTTTGTCCCTCCCGCGCTGTAGCGCCTCCAGATCCGCTTGCTCTGGCGATAACTGCAATCCAGCATCCGCGCCGCCTCGCTCAGCTTCAACTCGCCTCGCTTCACCCGGCCCAGCACCTCGCCTCGTCTCAATTCCTTGTCGTTCATCCATGTCCTCTCCAATCTAGGCTCCTCCTTCGGAGCCTTAGATTAGGGGACATTTCTATCGCCCTCTCATGGGGACATTATCATCGCCCTTCAACATGTTCTTCGCACTGCTTGCACGTTCGGTCCTCCTGTCTTCGTCGATCTGGCCCTTGGATCGCGTCCGGTCAGGGCAATCCGGCCCCGCTCGCGCCCACCCCGCCGACGCGGCCTCGACCTTGCCTCTCGGCAACTCCCCACTCCGGCTGCTCCGCGGGAGGTGCGTTACCCTCCCGCAAGTTGTCTGCCTCTCTGAAGAAGCCCACGCCGGAGCGGCGCATCAGCAAGCGCGGTGCGATCTCAAGGATGTAACAATAGCGAAACTCAGGCGAGTGAGAGTTCCTTTCGCGCTCTGGCGGGCCGATAATGGTGTGTATGGCTGATCCCCCAGCCAAGCCCTCCGGGCCGGCCGTCGGGCCAGCGCTACTATTCGGCGCCTGGAATCGGCCGGCTTCTTTTAGGCCCTGGGCCGCCTCGCTGGTGCTGCACATCACGGTCGTTTCGCTCCTGGCGGGCATCAACCCCGGCAGCAGGCGCCCCGCGCCCGAGATCGCCGGGCTCGACGAGCTGCTTGACGACAGCGACCACCAACTCGTCTGGCATAAGTTTGAGGACACCCTTCCGGCGGTCACCCCCGAAGAATCTCCCCCGGAGAGTTCCATCGAGTCGAAGGCGAGATTCAAAGCGCCGCAAACCATCGTTGCCAGCGACCCGGATCCCCAGAGCAGCCGCCAAATGATCTGGACGCCCGAGCCGGCCCCCGAGATCACCCAGGACGTCCCCTCTCCGAACGTGCTGATCTGGACTCCCCCGGATATCCCGCTGCCACGCTTCGAAATGAAGGACGCCGAATCGAGCCGGCCCGAGGAAGAGGCTCTGCGGGCGGAGGCGGCGCCCGCGCTAGACGCGGTTGCGAACACTACTCTCGACCTCGAATCGTTGCAACCGATTCAGCGGCTTCGCTACCAGACCGAGGCGGCCGAACAACAGCGTCCCGATGAGCAAGCGCTCGACGCCGCGGCCGCGCCCGAGCTGGATGCCGCTGCTGAATCCACTCTGGACCTCGCCGAGCTTCAAGAATTTGATCCGTTGCGCTATTGGACCAGCCAGCAGAAGAGGGAGGCCCCGGAAAAGCAGGCAATGCTGGCGGGGCCGGCTCCGCGGGTCAGCGGCGCCGCATCGAATGGCCTAAACCTTGCGCAGATCCAGCCCATGGCCAAGCCGCGGTTTCAAATGAAGGCGGCCGCCGCTCAGGGTCCGGTCACCGTGGCATTGAAACCGGAACAGGCGCCCGCCTTGGCCGACCTGGTCCCAGTGGGTTCGCGCGGCGAGACCGGGGCGAATGCGATCCTCGCCGGCGTCAACGTTTCGTTCGCCGGGATCGCGCCTCCTCCGCCAAGCGGCGGTGTCGGCGGCGGGGGAGCGGGAGGTCCGGCGGGCGGCGAACGGTCACCTCCGAGTAGCAACGCCCGCCCCGGCGGACCTTCCGACGCTGCCGACATGGAAGGCCGCAAGCTCGCTGTGATCGGCGTCAACCCCTCGGCGACAGGAACGGCGCCCTTTGGGCGAAGGCGAGGAAACTTCTCCGCTTCTCCCAATGGCGGACCCGGCGGCGAAGGAGTTCCCGGAACACTCGGCAGCGGCGCGGGCGTGCGAATTCCGAATCTCTCGATCTCGGGCGCTTCTCGCGCGTCGGTTGCGTCCCTCGCGCGCGCCGCGGGCGTTGCGGATGGACCGGGCAGTCCCGAACCCTTCGATCGCGGGGCGTTCCTGGCCAAGCTTCGGAACCGCTCGCTGATCGACGTTTCATTTGACAACTTCCGGGCCGAACCCACGCCGGAAAATCCTGAAGCCGGGTTGGGGGGGCGCCGGGTCCGCACGCTGGCGATCAACATGCCGAACATCAACAGCAGAGCGGGCAGTTGGGTCGTTCGCTTTTCGGAAGTTGAAGGCGAGAAGTTGCAGGGCGAACTGCTCGCCCCGGCGCCGCGCGTGAAAGTGGACCCCACGTACGCGCGCGCTGCAATCTCAGAACAAATCGAGGGAGAGGTGATCCTTTCCGCGATGATTCGCAATGACGGCGCGGTCGACCACGTCAAGCTGATCAAGTCGGTCGACGAGCGGCTCGACGAGGCGGCGATCGCGGCACTCCGTAAATGGAAGTTTCATCCCGCACTAAAGGGTGGAGTTCCCGTCGATGTGGAGGTCGTGGTTCGGATTCCCTTCCGGCTGAAACCGCTGGATGATCAGTGAGGCTCCGGCGGCGGCTATGGTCTCCGTGCCGGCATGGCAGGTCATTTTTCAGGGCCTCAAGAAGTCATTGAAACAAAAGAGGTTGCCGGGTGAGGTATAAAGTTTCCGTAAAAAATGTCAGAGAATGTCAGGTTTTGTCATGCTCTCGGGGTATTTTTGGCCGTTTTGGCTGTCCGGCGTGCCGTGTCGGCGTATAGTGTCTTTGTTTTCAATTGTTTGAGTTGAGGACGCCGGGTGTCCCGGTGTCAGACTCCATGACAAAGGAGCTGTTTTTCGTGTGATTCTGTCTATTTTTTCTCTGACTGACCGGCTGACCCGGGGGCCAAATGCCGGTAAAGACATGTTGCCAGAAATGGCGACACGGCACGTCTGGAGCCGTGCGCCACATCGCTTGTTCCCGGGTTTTTTTGAACCGCCTCGAGTGCTTTTTCCTTGGCGACTTTCCGTTTGTATTGTAGCAGGCGGGGTGCGGGATTTCGGTTCGCTTGGCAGTGGCGGGTGGATGTAAGTGCTTGAAAAAATGGAGTGCAAGTTTATTTTGTTTTTACGTGACTGATGGCGTGGGAAAAGCCGCGGGTCTCGGAGAGACCCGGCGCCGCGGCAGGTGAAAGGGCGCGGGAGGTTAGAGTTACTATCGCGAGCCGTCCAAACGCCTCGCGGACGGATTAGTGCCGGGCCGGGTACCCTGTTTCCCCTGCCCTAAACTGATACATTAATTACGTGCAAGCACCGTCGCCTCTGCTCGAGAAAAGCACGCTGGAGCGCCTGGAGCGCTTGGCCATCCGTTGGGAACACTCCTTCAACGGGCTGCTGGGCGGCCAGAATGTCTCGCGCTACCCCGGTGTCGGCCACGAGTTCCTTGACCACCGGCAATTCCAGCAGGGAGATGACTTTCGGGCGGTCAACTGGCGCGCCTACCTGCGGCTGGAGCGGCTTTTCCTCAAGATGTTCCGGACCGAGCCGCGGACACCGGTTCGTTTGTTCCTCGATACCAGCGAGTCGATGGCCTGCGGCGGCTCCGACGAGGGTCCCGGAGAATCGAAGTTCGAGTTCGCCTGCCGCTTAGCCGCGGCGCTTTGCTACGTCGGGCTGGTTCGTCTGGAAACCATTCAGATTCAACCATTTGCCTCGATCCTGGGAGAGAGTTATCGCGCCGGGGGCGGGCGCCACAGGTTTGCCAGGGCGGCGGGTTTTATCCAGGGTCTCTCGACCGGCGGCCGATCGGATTTCATGAAGTGCGCGCGGCAGTTCTTGACGGAGTCTCCGGTCCCAGGGATGGTCATTCTGCTCTCGGATTTCCTGGATGAGTCGGGTTGCGAAACCGCGCTGGCACATTTGGCGGACTACGGCAATGAGCTGCTGCTGATCCAAATCGCCGGACCCGAGGACCGCACGCCCTCCTGGCGCGGTGAACTGGAACTCGTCGACGCCGAATCGGGCGAGCTCCAGCGCATCAACGTGGATAGCGAAACCGCTGAGCAGCATACCGCCGCTTATGACGAGTTTCGGGAGAAGCTGAGGTACGTCGCGCTTCGCAGCCAGGGGCGTTATGTCCATGTAACAACCGATGTCGAGATGGAGGACACGCTTTACGGGTCGCTGATCGGCTCCGGGGCGGTTAGTTTGCAGTAGAGTAAAACGGTTGCTGTTGGATGCCGCGACGTGCTGGAAGACGCCTTTTCGCACTGCACACTGTCTTCTCCGGCGGCCCGCCCGCGCGTGCAAGCGTCGGCACGAGTGCCGACGCGGCAAGCTGAGAGCTTGCGCCACGGGCCTGCTCGTTGTGGAAACATTTGCTAGCTCATGGGTTTTCTCAATCTGACCATCGTCGAATTCCTCACCATTCTGCTGCCTTTGGCCAGCATCATGGTGGCTCTGTATTTCTACGACCGCTCGAGGAAACGCCGGCTGGTTTCGACACTGCGTTTCTGGCCGCGGCGTCCGGACCCGCCGATGGTCACGCGGCGGCGGAAGCTGCAGCAGCCTTTATCGCTGCTTTTGCAGCTTCTGGCGCTGCTGCTTCTGCTTTTGGCGATCGCTGACTTTCGTTTTGGCGGAGACGCGGGGTCGGCGCGGCATCACGTGGTTCTGCTGGAAACCTCGGCCTGGATGCGGGCAACGGCGGACACCGGCGGCGATCAAACCCTGATGGATATTGCCCGCGATCGTGCGCGAGCCTACCTGCGGGCGATTCCGGCCAATGAGCCCGTGATGCTGGTCCGCGCCGACGGCAATCCGGCGCCCGCCACGGTCTTTACGACCGACCGCCAAGAACTACAGCAGGCCATCGAGGATTCCGAACCTGGCTGGACGGCCACGGATCTAGATTCGGCGCTTAAGCTTGCCGCTAGCGCGCTGGATTTGGGTCTTGGCGCGAGTAATGATGGCTCCCCGCCCTCCGCCGGTGAAGTTGCTTACATCGGCAGCGGGCGCGTGATGAGCGCGGATGTTTCAGGCGCGAGCGTCCCGCATTTCCGCTTTATCGACCTTGGCGCCGACGTAGCGGACCAGGGTATCACGCACTTCGCGGCTCGCCGGCTGCTGGACGACCCGAGCCGCTGGGAAGTGGTGATCGAGATCCGCAACGATAGCGCGGAGCAACAGCCTGTGCGGGTGGACTTCACGTTTGAGAAGCGGCCGTTGGGCAACAAGACGGCGACGCTGGCGCCTGGCGCCGCGCGCGAGTTCAACTTTCGCATTCGCACCAAACAGGCCGGCCTTCTCGAAGCCCGGCTCGATACGGAAGACAGCTTTCCAGCGAACAACCAGGCAAGAATCCGTCTGACTCCTTTCCAGGCGCGTGCCGTCAATGTCTACTCTGGAAGGCCCGAACCGCTGAGGCCTCTTTTCACCTCGAATCCGAGGCTCGACGCGAAGTTTCTGCCTCCGGCGGCATTTCAATCCGCACCCGGCCAGCCGGGCATTGTTGTCTTCGACCGCTTCGTGCCGGAGCGGGTAGTCGAAGCGCCGGCCGTTTACGTCGATCCTCCTTCGGCGCGCTCACCGCTGCCCGTTGCGCGGGTGGTTCAGGACGCTCGGATCATCGAGTGGGCGGCGGATCATCCACTTGTCCGCGGGCTCCGGAGCCGCGACATTGTTCTGAGCCGCGCGTCCGTGTTTGAGCCCGCCCCTGGGGACGCCGTCATCGCCCAGTGCGAGGCAGGCCCCGTGATCGTCGCGCGTGTTGAGGGTGGGCGCAAAGAAGTCTTCTTCGGATTCCAGCCAACCGAAGGGGAGTTGGAGAACCAACTGATCACGCCGCTGCTTTTCGCGAACACGGTGAGCTGGTTGTCCCCCGACGTTTTCCAGTCATCTCAAGTCGCAACGCGCGCGCCGGGCCTCGTTGAGGTTGAGGTCGGCGACGAGCCCGAACAATCGATCGCGGTTACGTCTCCGGAAAACCCCAACTTGCCATGGGTCTTGCGCGACGGCCGGCTGCGTTTCTTCGCCGGCTCGCCGGGGACAGTCCGCGTACGCACCCCGTCTTTGGATACACAACTTGCGCTGGATTTGCCGCAGGTCGCCGCGGCCGGCTGGACGCCTCCGGAAGGCGCCTTGCGGGGGGTGCCGCCACCCTCGGTAAGCGCGAGTCCCGACGGGGTTCCGCTTTGGCCCTGGCTGGCGCTGGCCGCACTGATTTGCATGGTTGTCGAATGGATGTTATTCGGCCGTGCGACGCGCGCGGGCGTGGCGCCGGTTTCTGTCCGCGGCGGGCCCCTCCAGCCGTCCGGAGGACTGAGCATTACTCCGGATATTACTCCGGACGTTGCTCCAGACGGTTCCTCTTCGGAACCGCGCACGAGGGAGGTGGCCGTATGACGTTCGCCAGCCCTTGGATACTGTGGTTCCTCATTATTCCCGTGCTTTGGTCCGCTTGGGAATGGCGGCGAACGTATCGCGTCGCGGGAGTTTTGCTGAAGTCACTCGTTTTCATGCTCATCGTTTTTGCACTGGCCGAGCCGCGCTTGACGACTTTCGAAACGAAAATGGCGGTTGCCGTGCTTGCCGACGCTTCTCCAAGCATTCCCGATGAGCAAGTCGAGCAGATGCGTGAAACGATCCAGCGGATTGCCGGGCTTCGGGAGGGTAATCAAGTGCGGGTGTTTGCCTTCGATGGCGAAACCCGTTCGGGCCTGCCATCCACCGGGCGCTCCCCGGCACTTGCCGCCGCGACTAATCTCGAGCAAACGCTTCGCGCGGGCATGGCGGCGCTTCCTCCCGGGCGCGTACCGCGCTTGCTGCTGATCTCGGACGGAAACGAGAACCAAGGCTCGCTCGAGCGCGCCATCCATCAAGTTCAGCAACGGGGTATTCCGGTGAGCACCATCGCGCTTGACGGCCGCAAGCAACCGGAGCTGCGTTTGCTGGCTTTCAGCGTTCCCAGTCAGGCCTTCAGCGGCGAACGGTTTACGATCTCCTTGACGGTCCAAAGCCCTCGCGCCACGCGGGCCGAGGTGGCGATTAGTGCTGAGGAGAAGTCGATCGGAAGGTCGGAAGTAAGCCTGGCTCCCGGTGAAAATACGGTCCGCGTCAAAGTCCGCCTCGAAACAGCCGGATCAGCGCTCATCAGCGGAACGGTCTCCGCCACGGAGCTGGGCGAGGTTCACTTCGAGCACACGATTGCTCTTGCCCAGCCGCGCGCATTGCTGATTTCAAGCGATCCGCAAGCCCGGGAGACTCATCTGCTGGGCGTGTTGTCGGCGGCCGGATTCGAAATCCGGCGGACGACCGGCTCCCTTCCTCCAAAGCTCGAAGAGTTCGACCTTGTGATCGCTAACAACCACCACCTGGAAGGGTGGCCCGAACGGCGCAAAGAGCGTGCCGCCGAGTTCATCCAGAACGGCGGCGGTTTCTTGCTGATAGCAGGCGAGAACAGCCTCTACATCGAGCATGAAGAGGACGACCCAGATCCGCTGCGAGACGCGCTGCCCGCCGAGCTGGCGCCGCCCCGTACGCCGGAAGGCACCGCGGTCGTGCTGATCCTGGACAAGTCTTCCTCCATGGAAGGCAAGAAGATGGAGCTGGCGCGGCAGTCCGCGATCGGTGTCGTGGAGAACTTGCGCCCGATCGACCTGGTGGGCGTGCTGGTTTTTGACAACTCGTTTCAATGGACCGTTCCTTTGCGCAAGAACGACGATCCCGAGGCAATCAAACAACTGATCACCAGCATCATTGCGGACGGCGGAACGCAGATTGCGCCCGCGCTCAACGAAGGTTTCCAGCGCATTCAGCCAGCGAAAGCCGCCTACCGGCACATGCTGCTGCTCACCGACGGCATCTCGGAAGAAGGTGACAGCATCGCTTTGGCGCGCGAGGCGGCCAAGGCGAAGGTTACGATCTCGACGATCGGCCTGGGGCAAGACGTCAACCGCGCCTACCTGGAGCGGGTGGCCCGCACGGCCGAAGGCGAGCCCCACTTCCTGCTCGACATCTCAGCGCTGACACAGTTGGTGCTGCGGGACGTGATGGAGCACACGGGTTCATCCGTAATAGAAAAGGACGTCCGGCCCGAGGTGGTCAAGCAGGTCGAGATTCTTGATGAGGTTTCGCTCGATGAGGCCGGTCCGCTGCTGGGCTGGGTGAAGTTCGTCGCCAAGCCGGAAGCGGAAACGATCCTGCGGGTCGACGAGGAAGACCCGCTGCTGGTGCGCTGGCAGTATGGGCTGGGGCGCGCGGCGGTTTTCGCATCCGACGCCAAAGATGTTTGGGCCGGGAACTGGGTCGAGTGGGCGGGTTTCGATACGTTCTGGGCGAACGTGATGCGTGATTTGCTGCCAAGGTCGCCCAAGACCGAAGCAACCGCCCGATTCGACAGCGCCGAGGGAGAGATTGTTGTCGAGTATCGCTGGGAGCCTGATGCCCGCCCGGACCCGCCGGCGCCGCTTCCAGAGCTTTACGTTTTGGGGCCGTCCGAGTTTCAAGAGGTCGTGCAGCTCGAGCAGCAAGCGACGGGATCCTACCAAGCCAGAGTTGCGGTTGGAGAACGCCATGGGTTGTTTCGGATTCGCCCGTCAGCGGCGCTGGAACACTTTCCCGAGGTGGCGTACTATCGCCAGAACGCGGAGTTGAACGAGTATGGATCGAACCCGGACCTGCTCCGCAAGATTGCCGCCTGGACCGGCGGGCAATTCAACCCCGAGCCGGAGGACATCTTCGCCGGCGCGCAGGCGATTCCCAGCTCGATGGACCTCTGGCCGGGCTTGTTGGCGCTGGCTGTCTTGTTTACCCTCATCGAACTATTCGCCCGCAAAGGCTGGATTCCGTGGTTGAGGCGATGGGCCTAGCGCGGAAGCAGTTGACTATGCTCAAATGACACAACGCTAGAAGGTGAAATCCTTGACCTCCTGGAAAGCTTTCCGAAGAGGATCTTGGATTTCGCGCGCTACAACGTCGGGATCATCCAAGCGCTGTTGGTAGAAGTGAGAGTAATATGTGCGACGTTTGACCTGGCGAGGGCTGTTATCCTTCCAGGCTAAGGCGTACACCGCAACTTGAACGCCATCGTCATCGGGCGTGGCCAGAACTTCCACTCGAGCAGAATACCCAGCGTCCTCCAACGGATACCAGACCCACTGCCACGCTCCAGCGAGCGTCGTCGCAGCTTTTGGAAACTTCACGTCTTTCGCCGCTTTTTCGACCGCCTGGTCGAGCCTCCGACGACAGTTTTCCAGTTCTGTAGTGGGAGTTGGCTGCCCGGTCATGACTGGAGGTTCCTTGGCCATGTATTATAGACGGTATTCAGATATCGGCCTTCGAGGCCGGGAGTATTAGGCATGACGGGCGACGAGTTGAAAAGGCGACCCAGCTTGGATCGGGCACGGAACGTGGGTGCTGTTCTCGATCTCCTCCGCTGTAGCGAACTTCTTGGGCCAACGCCGGCGTCCGCCCGGCGCCTGTACGCTAGCGCGAAAACCAAGCCGGTCTCAGGGTCGGAGGTCGCCCGATCCTTCCGCTACCTCGCGCACTACACCACTGAGTTTTTCCTTCGAGAGATCAAACGCTCCAACAGGCTGGGAACAGACAAGCAGGGGTTTTATCTAACCCCAACGGGATATCCAACCTGGCTGGCTCCTTATGAATTGGGTTTGGACAAACCGCCCGACCGCTGCCTGCTCATCGATGTCAGCAATATCACGGACATTTGGGGGCCGGGGTTGGCCGAACCTTCCGCGGAATTTCAGGACGTCTGGCGGGGAGGCGGGCTTGAGTTCTACGTTCCCGGACCCGTTCCCTATGCCTATGTCGTCCAAATCATGGAATGCCAGGATGGTCAAATTCACCAGTTGGCGACCTGACCTCAAGGTGAGTGTACCGCAACGCTGGCCCAAATCAATATCCTCCGGACTCGCCGCGGGCCGCAGCCAATACTTGCATCTGTTTAAGGACGAGGAGTCTCACGCAGATCCTGATCTGCTGCCCGATAAGGTTGACCACGATGCGCTCGGAGGCACTACCCGCCGCGCGATAAAAAGGCGCGCGATGCAGGCTGCCGCCGGAACGCCTGTGATATCCTCTTCGCACGAATAGCCTGAAAGGACCGATAGAATGGCAAGGTCGTCACTCACCTCGAATCGTTTGGTTTTCATCGCGTCGCTCATCCTATCTTGTGCTTGTACGACCGTTCTTTTCGCCCAGTCCTCGACTCAAACAACGCTTCGCAACCCGCCCTCGGGGGCCGACACGGTCCTGCTGGCGACCCTCGGGATCGGTGACACCGCCGAGACCAAGTGGGATGGCTCGATCGAGGTCGAAAATGGCAAGCTCGTCAAGCTGATCGGCTACGAGATGCGGGTGGGAGACATCATCCACCCGCCGCGCCGCTGGGAGGCGGCCACGCGCAAACCTTTTCCATTTTCGCGCCGTCCTCACGACGAGGGCATCTTGAAAGATCTCGATCCCTCGGTGCATCTGAGTCCGCGCTTCCACATCTATCTCAAAGCCAGCGAGGCTACCCTGGTTGTCCTGAACACGACGCAAGGCGAAGTGGCGTTTCGTGTGAGTGAGATCCCCGTTGCCGGTGCGAAAAGCTTTCTCAACGGACGCGTGTCGATCCAGCACTCCGCGTACGCGATTCTGGTGGGCCGTGGTGGCGAACGGCCATCCTCGGAGCGCCTAACCGACAACGACTTCTCTTCGGTGACGGTGGCGCGGGATGGTTCCATCTGGACAGCCTGGACCGGTTTTCGCGACGGGGCAGACCGCGTTTACGCCGAAAAGATCGCCGCCGGAACGAGCATCGGGAGCGGCCGCCGTCCCCATGAAGTCAGCCCTGAAGGCGGCGATGTCTTTCGCACCGCCGCGGGGGAGGACTCAGAAGGCAAGATATGGGTTGTGTGGTCCGGGCGGGTCAGCGACAACTGGGACCTCTACGCCCGCGCCTTCGACGGGCAATCGTGGTCTCGCATCCAGCGCCTCACGCGCTCTTCCCAGCCCGACACGCAGCACAACATCGCCCGTGACTCGCAAGGGCGCCTGCATCTGGTCTGGCAGGGCTACCGCAACAACCGCGCAGGCATTTTCCACAAGAGCTACGACGCCGGCAACGGCTGGTCGAGCGAGACGCGAATCAGCTCGCCCGATGCGCCGAACTGCTGGGAACCCTCGATCGCAATCGACAGCAAAGACAATCTGCACGTCGCCTGGGATCAATATGGCCCCAAGGGCTATGACGTCTGGCTGCGTTCGCGCTCCAGCGGTGACTGGGCGTCACCGGTGGGCGTGGCTGTCACCGAACGCTTCGAAGCCTACGTTACTCTGGCGATCGATCAGCAAGACCGCGTCTGGATGGGGTGGCATGAATCCGGAATCAACTGGGGCAAGGACTGGGGCTATCCCTTCGACATCACGGCCAACGCCGTCGGGCTCTACAACTCGCGAAACATTCGCATGGCGGTCTACGACGGTGGACGTCTTTCGCAGCCCGTGCAGCCGCTCGAAGACGCGCTCCCGGGACCGGGCCCCGGCGGGAATTTCTACGAATACCCGCAGCTCGCCGTCGACGCCTCGAATCGTATCTGGGCGTTGTTCCGGCATCGCCGCCCGGCGCAACACAATCTCTATAACCGCACTCCCTCCCATCATGCGCTGTGGGAAATCCATGCTTCCTACTACGAGGGTGGCGCCTGGTCGCCGATGATTCTGCTTCCCTACAGCTCGGGCCGCAATGACATGCGTATTTCGGTTGCGCGCGACTCGCGGAGCAACCTGGTCGCTGCTTGGCCGACGGACCGCCGCAATTTCCGCGACTTCGTCAACATGCTGCCGGACGTTTTCGCCGCCCGGCTGCCCAGCCCCGGCGGCTCGGCTCCGGCGGCGCAACTGACTGCCTACGCGCCCCCGCCGGCCCGGCCGGCGCCGCGCGCGCCCCACGTGCCCGAGGCGCTGCAGCCTCGTCACGGGGTCGGCCCGGTCCATCTCAACGAAGCGGCGGACGTGCAACGCATTCGTGACTACACCTACCGGATGGGTGACAAGAACTACAAAATTTACCGGGGCGACATGCATCGCCACACCGAGATCTCCTGGGATGGCTACAGCGACGGATCGACCGAAGACACCTACCGCTACGCGATTGATGCCGCTTCGTTCGATTTCCTGGCGATTACCGATCACAACTTCGGTGTGATGGATGAGTACGACTGGTGGCGCAGCCAGAAATTCGTCGATCTTTTCCGTGTCGGACGCTATTTTGTGCCTCTTTTCGGATACGAGCGATCGGTGAAATATCCGAACGGGCATCGCAATGTAATTTTCCCTTACCGCGGCGCTCCGATTCTCGACGTGCAGCATTACGAGTGGGACTCGGGAAACGCGAACTTTGCGTATACCCGGCAGGGGCCGGAGCGATTTTTCGCCTATCTCCGCAAGTACAACGCGATTGCCATGCCGCACACCTCGGCGACCGGCATGGGGACCGATTGGGCCGATTACGACCCGGAAGTCGAGCCGGTTGTTGAGATCTACCAAAGCGATCGCACCAATTACGAATGCCCCGATTGCTGGCGGGCAGCCGATCCGGACGTGGTGAGCAAGCAGTACGGCGGACTGAAACCGGCCGGGTTCGTCTCCAAGGCTTGGGCCAAGGGCTACCGTCTCGGCGTGCAGGCCAGCTCGGACCACTTGGGCGTCCACACCGCCTACTCGATGATCCTGGCCGAGGAGAACTCTCGCGAAGCGCTGGTCGATGCGATCCGCAAGCGTCACACCTATGGAGCGACCGATAACATCATCATCGACTTCCGGCTTTTGGACGGAGACGAATACTACCTCATGGGAGATGAAACCAGCGTCTCCACACCGCCTCGTTTCCGCATTCACGTGGAAGGAACAGCGCCGATCGGCGACGTGGAGATTGTCAAGGATAATGAGATGGTTTACTCCCAAAATCCGGGCACGCAGGTCGTCGATTTCGAATACCGCGACAACGAAATTCCGGGAGAGGAAGCCAGTTTTTACTACCTCAGAGTAAGGCAGACCGATCGCGACAAACAGCTTGGCTGGAGCTCGCCCATCTGGGTCAGCGGGAAGTAGAAGGAGCCCTATTGGCAGGCGGGCTAAAGGTAACACGGTTTGCGTTTAGCGCCTTGCAGCCGCGGAGCGGCGTCAGATGAATAGCCCAGGGTTGAGCGAAGCGAAACCCTGGGTAACAATCCCTAGAGCGAGAAGCCCCGAATGGGGCGAAAGAAAACAAGCGCGGGAGGCTCGCGCAAGCTAAGCCGGCAACCATGCCAGAAAACCCTATCGAGCGGGTAGACACCCTCACCTTCGACATCTTCGGGACTGTCCTTGACTTGGCCGGTGGGATCGTCCCGACGCTAGATGGCTTCCTGGCGCAAAAGCAAGCCGCAATCGGCGGCGCCGATTTCTGGGCCCAATGGCGCGCCCGCCAGCGCATCGAGCAATACCAAGACACGATCGTCATGCTCGGGCATAGCGGCTACCTCGAAGTGGCTCGCCGGGCCTTGGTTTACACGCTACGAAACAACGAGGTCGGGCATACGGACGACGATGCCCGAGAAATCCTCAAAGTCTTCGAGAATCTGAATCCGTTCCAAGACGCCGTTGACGGCTTGAATCAGTTAGCCGTCCGCTATCGCCTTGTCGCCCTTTCGAATGGTGACCGCTGGCTGGTCGAACATCTTGTCACCAACCGCATCGACGCTCCTTTCGCCGCCACCTTTTCGGTCGACGCCGTGGGGCGTTTCAAGCCACACCCGTCGGTCTATCGCGCGGCGGCCAAGGCTCTCGATCGCGAGCCGGGCCGGATCATGATGGTGGCTGCCCACGCTTTTGATGTGATGGGAGCCCGAGCCTGCGGGTTCCGCGGGGCCTACGTCAATCGCTATCGGCTTCCCTATGAGGATTCGGTTCTGCAGCCGGACACCACGGTCAATGATTTTCGAGAGCTGGCTGCCTGGTTGCTGGGTGACACGGCTGCTTGAACGCCCTGATACGGGTTTGAAGCAGGGGCCTCGACGGACGCAGCGGCGCGAATATCCGCGGCCTGTTGAGTGTCTCCTGAGTTGGTTGCGGTTCAACCGGCTTAACGGATGAGCTGGATATCGAATCCCAATTTCAACCGCTTCCAGCGACGATCGGCGGTGACTGCCGTGCCGCCCACAACAGCGGCCGTAGCCAGACACGCCCGGTCGCCGAGCGACAGGCCCTGGCGTCGAGTCGTGGAGCGTAGTTTGGCAGCCTCGAATGCCATCGCTTCTTGAGAATCGCCACCAGGACGTAAATGGAGACCGCAATCCAGATTTGAGTCTTCACTGCATTGGCGCTGGTGCCGAAAAACGTCTGGATGCGAAGGTGCTGCTTGATCCATTTGAAGAACAATTCCACCTTCCAGCGCGACTTATAGAGCAGGGCGATCGTGAGCGCCGGCAGATCGAAATTGTTGGTCAGGAACACCAGCCTTCGATCCGTCCCTGGGTCGTGGTAGCGAACGCGGCGCAGCGCATCCGGATAACGTTTGGCCGATGCGGCGGCGGCCAGCACGACCGTCTGATCCGAAAGCACTCCGCTTCCCCGAGGCACTGGATGAGAGTAACGGCGACGCAGCCGCACGCCCTTCTTACTACGGCTTTGCTTCTATTGTCGTGTCCGGGAAGTAGTGCCGTAGAATCTCGGTGAAGTCCATGCCCTGACCGGCTAGCCCGGCCGCGCCCTGCTGGCAAAGCCCCACGCCGTGACCGGCGCCCTTGCCCCGCAGGCTTACGATTTCGCCCTCGAAGCGGGCGCTGTAGGCGTTGCTGGGAACGGCATTCCAGCCGAGTTTTCGCGCGAGCGAGATCCTGGCAAGTTCCGATCTGCCTGAGATGAGGAGCGATTCCGCGTCAGCGCGCGTGATTCGCCGTTGCCAGCGGTTCGGGTTGCGAAGACACGGCGGACACGCGACCGAATGGAACGGGTAGTTGCCGGGCTCCATTCCGACGTCCCGCAAAGCGAAGGTTTTCCCTCCACAAGCGCCGAAGAACATGGCTGGCACGATGCGGTTGCGATAACGCAAGACGAGTCCGCGCGTCGTTTGAGCCGCTTCCACGGCAGGGCTATCGGCTGCGGGCGGCTGCTTCAGGAATTGGCAATGTGTCGTGTCGCAGAGATCGAATCCCCGGTGGCGGCCCCGGCTAGCGAGGAGGAAGGAGCGGCTCGCAACCGCCTGAGCCCGCAGGGCCTCCAGAGACGTGCCCGGCTGGCTCTCCGCGGCGACAGCCGATGCCACCGCGGTTTCGACTTTCATGACGACGATCGCGCGCAGGGCTCCGTCCGATGGAAGAACTTCCAGCTCTCCTTGATAGAGCCGGCCGATCTTTCCCGGCACGGAAAGACGAAACCGAGAACCCGGCCCGCGCACTCGGATCATCACTTTTTTCGCCTTCACCGCCGTCCCGCCGGCGCGGCATTCAATCTCTGATCCCGATCGCCGGAGGCGAACCGTCTCGGCATGCGCAACGGTAAATCGAGAGGGGCCGGCTTCTACCGTTAGTGTCGAGCCGATAGTGGCTTCAACAGCTAGCTCGACCGGACGGAAGAGACCGAACACCCCGACTCGCACCGTCTCGGAGGCGTTAGCCAGTGGAAGGTAAAGGAGAATGCCGGCCAGGCAAGGGAGGAGCCGGCTCGGGAACATTGTTTTGGAATGGACAGGTTTCCGCACGCTCCAAAGCGTGGACTTCCGTCCACGCCTCTGTCCGGTCGTTTGCAATTTTCTTATCACAATGGGCAACGATTCGACCATGCAGGCGTCGAAATATTTTCATTGGCCTTGGACGACCCGTGCCAGGATCTTTCCTCCGATATTCGCCGCGACGCGGCCGGGCACGCCGTGGACTTGAACGAGCATGGTGTAACGCGGCGTTCCGGCGGGATAGAGAGCGATCACATAGCCGTCCCCGTTCGAGGTCCGGTGTCCTGTGTTGCGCGGATGGATGCACGGCGAGGTTCCTGTCTTCACGAGGGCGGGTGCGCCATCAAGCGCCCTTCCGATACCGCTGCCGGTGCCGCTTCGAGAAGCCAACGCCAGTCCTTGAACCAATGGCTCGATGCCGGGGTCGGCTGATCGGCGAACCAGTTCTTGATAAGCCCGCAGCAGCGCCAGCGGCGGCAGCTTCCATTCAGCGCCGAGGCCGATATACGCGCTGGCCGGAGCATCCATGGGAGGTGCCGCCAAACCGAAGCGCCGTGCAACCATCTCTATGTCGGCCCACAACACGCGGTCGGCCAACCATTGGAAATACGTATTGCATGACTGAGCCAGCGCCGGCTCCACTCCCAACGTCCCGTGGCCCTTGGGGAGCCAGCATTCATCCTCGGCTCCCCGGCACCGGACCTCGGGATAGCGAAAGAAGTGACTTTCGGCATAGGCTAATCCGGTGAAGGGTTTGACCAGAGAACCCAGGGGAATCGGCTCGTACAAACGTTTCCAGTTGGCCTCGACGATTTCGCTTGTTTCGGTGCTTACGATGACGTAAGAAATGCTGGAAGGATCGATCGTATCTGCTGGGTTCAGCGAGCCCGCCGGTTCGGCGCGCGCCAGGGACACCGCAGCCATTGGGGTTAACAGGGCGGCCAGCGAAATGACGCTGATCTTCATTGGTTCAGCTCGTAGGTGACGGTTTGCAGCACGGTGCTTCCGCGGTCCTCGGTGCGCAGCGAAACCTCTTTGACGCGTGCGAGTGTTGTACTCAAGCTGCCGACATTCTCCGAGAAAAACGCTGGCGTCCGATTCCGTAACAAGCCGTAGCGCTGGATCTGGAGACTGTCGAGCTGCCCCATGAATCGGCCGTAGCTGCCACTCTCGCGGGCGTGCCGAAACGCCGCGGCATATCCGGAAGCTGGGCCGCCGGCCGGGGCCGTCATTCGGCCAAGGGCGGCCAGCAGCGGCTCGGCCGCATTGGCCACGAACAGGTACTGGCCTCGGGCGGCGGCCAGCAACGGCGTCAAACCGTTCAGTTCGGAGTAGGTTTCGCCGTTTTGGTTGCGGCCGGTCCACTGAGCGCCGAGTCTGGAGGCTGTCCAAAGTCCGCGGACCGAGTCGGCCAGCGCGTTACGCGCCTGCTCCAGGTTCCAGTCCGAATCAGCTAGCAGGACGATCAGCGACTCGTCTCCGAAAAAGACGCTATCGGAAAGCGCCCGGCTCGATTGCGCATGCAGAACCGCCTTGAGCCCGGCGCGCTCCAAGATGACTCTCAGCGGCTCTCGGGCAAAGCCACCTTGCAGCGGGGCCGGCGGCGGTTCGTCTATGCGCGTCTCGAGCGCGGCTTCGCTGCCTACTCGGCCGCCGCTGAGGACGGTCGCCGGAGCAACGGTCGGGGGCGGTGGGCGTCCCGTACGGCGGGCCAGGATCTTGCGCTCGATCAACGTGATCGTGTCTTGGAGTTTCGGCGCACTCCAGACGCGGTAGAGGCCCGAGTCATCGGGGACAAGCCGGGTCAACTCAGCGACCAGACTTGATTGTTCGGGCCGCGGTTCAGCGCCGTCCGTCGCCGCCGGACGCAGAAAAACGCGCCTCTCGCGGATTTCGCCCGCACTCCGATGGAGGTCGGAGACCGCCGCGCGGTATTGCCGCAGCTCGGAGACGTTCTGTTGAATCCAGTAGGAGCGAAAGTGGGAGCTGCGAACGATCGAGCCCATGTCGAGCACCATGCGCGGCTCGCCGGGCTGTCCCGCTGCTTGGACGCCGTCGGCGTACCATGGCTGCCCAGTTACCGGGGTTCCGCTTTCGCCCGCAAGGAGCTTCAGCGCGTCGGCCAGCGCGTCTTCGCTGGTAGCCAGGAGCAGATAGTCGTCGGTCACCGCGAAGGCGATGATGCGTCCCGACGTCGACTCCACCCGCACGTAGTAAGGAGAGTCCGCCACGTTTCGCGGCTCGAAGTTAGCGCGCGTCCGCCACAGAATGCTTTGCAGCCGGCGGGCTGAGGGAAGCTCGGTGATGTAGAGAAACTCGATCTTGCCGACGTCATAAAGCGCCAAAACAGATTCAGCGCCGGCGATCGATTCGACCAGGGACATGTCCGGCGGGAAGCCGGCGGCGGCGGTGAACTCTTTGTGGGCTGCTTGCAGCCGCAGGAAAAGCTTTGAGCGCGAAAAGACTTGATAGTTGGCGCTTCCAAGCCACCGCACCTTCTCCGGCGAGCCGTTCCAGTCGGCCAGCAGTTTAGAGAAGTCGCGAGCTTCGAGCACGAGCAACGGCCCGGAGGGCACGAACCGCGCCAGGGACGGGGCGCCGGCGGGGACCTGCATCAGCGCCGAGGCGGCAAGCGCAAGCACGAGCAGTCCGCCAGCGAAACCGAGCCCGGTTTTCATCGTGAGCCTCCTCCGGCAACCGTGCTAAGCCTGGGACGCACGGCCCGGTCCTGCTCCAGGTTCTTGGTGACCACGGGCCGCCGCTTGGCGTTGTCCATGCGCAGGCTGCGTTCCGCCTCGACTCGCTCGAGCGCTTCGGTCACTTCTTGCCTGGCATCGGGCGGCAAATCCATTTTCAGAGCCAGTTGGAAGTGAAGCGAGGCGGCATCGAGGCGGCCGAGGATTTCAGCCGAGTCGCCCAGCTCTCGAGCGATCGTCGCTCGTTCGCGATTGTCGAGTCCGTTTCGGGAAAGGAACTGGTCCGCCATCCAGGGCTGCAGCTTGTCTTGATTTCGCGTTTCGCTAAAAACGGAATCCTGCTTGAATAACTGTTGTCCCAAGCCGGTTTGATTGATCAACGGCATCAGCGCGGCGAGTGCGAGCGTGTGGTCAGCCATCTGCCGCGCGGCACGGAAGGCGGCCACTCTTGGCTTTATCGCCTCCGGGCGAATCGCCAGGGCGTCGCGCAAGAGTTGCAACTGGGAGTCGGTGTTCCGGGCTGACGCCTCGCGCTCCGAAGCAGCGAGGCGACTGTGATAGTCCCGGAAAGCCTGAGAGGCTGGCGCAACATCGGACGCCAGTACATCCAGTTCCTCGGATCCAAGATCACGCGGATTGGCTCCGATGCGCCGCAGCAGCTTGGCGGCAGCGACTCGTGATTCGTATTCGGCCCCGTTCGAAGAGGCGGTCTCGGTCAGCGCCCGCGCGGAGGCTTCCGGAGTCTCATCGGAAGCGATGCGGGCTTCGGCAAGCTTCAGCCGGGCGGGTACATCCCAGGGAACGGTCTCGACGCGCTCGCTGAGGAATTCGGCTGCGTCGCTGTGCCGGCCCGCCTTCGCGAGCAACGCAGCAACGGGAACGAACTGCTCAAACGGTTCGCCGGATACGAGAGTCAGGCGGCGCAACAGAGCCAGCGCGTCCTCGGCGCGTTCCTGCTCGAAGCGCAGCTCGGCTAGGCCGAGGAAGTTGGCGGCGCTTAGATCACGACGTTCGAGTTGCCGGGAGTAGGCGAAGTCGAGCAATCGCCGCGCGGAGTCTGGGTCGCCGTTGTCGCGCAGTTCCTTCGCTGCCGTTTGCAGATGCTGTAACGCGGGCGCCTCGCGCGGCTGCCGCCGATAGCGGGAAAGCAGTTCTTCCAGGACGCCGTTCCCTGCCGCGACACGGATCGTCAGCGGAGCGTGTGCCAGGCGAAGGGAAGGCGCCAAGTCTTCGAGCAGGATCTCCATCGCTTCCCCAGCCTTGGCGGTCTGCTGGGTCTCGATCAGGTGCTCAATCCACCGAACGCGCCATTTGTCGACGGCTTGCCGGGCAACGAAGATCGCCTGCCCTTGGGCACGCGAAGCATGCTGTTGGGCTGCTTCGACCACCCGCGCGAGCACGGTTTCGAGTTGATCCGCGGGAACCCACGCGGCGTTTGCCAGCACTTCCAGGTAGCCGACGCGGTCATTGGCCTCGCTCTCGAACTCAAGGACGCTCCCGAGCGCCGCTTGCCGGTTGGGTGAACTCTCGACAAATGCTTGAAGCAGCGGGGACACGCGATAGCTACCGTTTCGGCTCACATATGCACGAAGAAGCTTGATGACTGATTCTTCCAACGACGGCATTAAGTCGTGTTGTCCAATGGTCTCGATGATTGCGGGAACCGCATCCCAAAAGGTCGGGGCCAATCGGCCGAGCTGCACCTGGTCCGTATAAGCTTCTAGCGCTGTTGTCCATTCAGCGATCGCCTCATCACGCTTGCCCTGACTCCAAAGAACACCGGCGATGGAATGATGGGCCTCGACGTTTCCCGGCTGTAACTCCAGCACGTGTCGGTAGTCGGCCAAAGCATCGTCGTAAGCGCCTTCTTCTCGGTAGTAGTTCGCGAGATCGGAATAGGCCGATACCCGCGCTGATGCGCCTTCGAGCAAGGACGGCAAATAGTCTTCCGCCTCGGGGCGGCCGTCCAACAGCAGGTACTCGCCGTAACGCGCGCCGTAGTAGTACCACAAGTCCCCGGCAAGTTCTTGGTCTCGATCCAGCGGCTGGCCGATTCGCTGGCTGATGGCTCCGCTGTCGAGAATCTCGGCAAAGGCGTCATCGATTTCGGGAGCGAGGCGGGAGTAATGCAACCCGACCAGTCCCCGGTAGGCCTTGGTCCACACAGGCGGCAGCCGGCGGCCGCGCGCGGCGACGGCTCGCAAGGCGAGATCAACGCCGCCCCTGGCGACGGCGTAGTTGGCCGCTCGGTTATCGACGCGCGATCCGCCTCCCGAAGCGGCAAGGGCGATCAGGCGGTCCGGCTGGCGTTTCAACAGCAGTTCCAGATAGCGTTCGGAGTTGGCGCCCCGCCGCTGCCTGACTCGGAACTCGTCGTCTTCGTTGCCCGCTGCTTGATATGCTTCGGCGGCACGATCGAGGAGGTAGGCCCGGCTGCTATTGCGGGGGTAGACATTCCAATAGGCCTCTAGCTGATTCCCCAGTTCGTCGTGTTTCAGACGCTTCTGTTGCAGCTCGATGAGCCTGCGTTCATGTACGCTTGCCTGGCCGCGGCCGGGGTTGGCCAGCATACGCTCGTGCCGCCACTGAACTTCCAAGCCCGCCAAGCCCGCCGACTGGGCCAGCGGGATCAAGACTGCCTCAAATTCATTGGCGTTGAGTTCAGATTTCGCGTGCAGCAAGAAAGCCGCAAAAGTGGATTGTTCTTCCGGCGTGTAGTAACGATCCACTGTCCCGCCTATCTCCCCGATCGCTGACACGAAGCGGCTTCTCCAGCTATTCCGGCCCGAGTGTTCCCATTCTTCCTGAAGGTGCTCGTAGGCTTCCTCGTGGCGCCGCGCCCTCGTCATCAGCCGGGCGTAAAGCCGGGTGCCCTGGACATAGGCTGATTCACGATAGAGATAAGCGCCCGCCAGCTTCACGCCCGTGCCGGCGAAAGGGACGGCTTGTGCGGACAGGTTCCACTCTTCCAAGCGGCGGGCCACGGCAAAGTAGTTCTCCGGCCGCTCCGGGCGCCCTTCGATCAGCGCTTTCTCAAGTGACGCAACCGCATCGCCGGATCGCCCCTGACGCACCTGGATCTCAGCAATCTTCTCCATCCATCGCGGGTTTTCGTAGGTGAGTTCGTAGAGCCGCTGGTAACCGCGCAGCGCATCGTCAAAGCGCATCAACCGCTCTTCGAGCGCCGCCCGGGATGCAAGCACTCCGGTGTCGTCGGGACGCACCTCCGCTGCCCTTGTGAACGCGCGAATCGCCGCGTCGTAGTTTTCGAAGTGAGTTTGCACCCGCGCCAGCACGCGGTGGTAACGGAAGTCCTTCGGCGACTCTGCTGTCGTGCGGACGTAGTAGTCCACCAACTGCCGGCGGCGGCCGCGGGGGCCGGCGTAGAGCGCCGCCTCCTGGATGAGCTGCTCGTCGTCCGGGTAGCGGTTGATGATCTCGATGTATTGGTCCACGGCGGCTGAAAAGTCGCCAAGCTCGGTGAGGGCGGGGATGACACCGCGACGTAAAGCGGCGATCCGTGCTTTCTTTGCCTCGGCGGGGAGATCGGCTTCCAGCAAGGCTTCGATTTTCTGGACGTAGAAATCGCGCAAGGCGTCATAACGCCCTTCGCTGCCGTAGGTGACGGCCATCGCCGCCAGGTATTGGGCGTCGAACGGTTTCTGCTCAAGCAGCGGCCGCAGATGTTCGCGGGCAAACTCGTATCGCTCGATGCCGGTCGCCTTGCGCACTGCCTCGAAGCGGAACTTCGTTTGCAAATCGGGGTAGGACGCGGCGGCGGCTTCCAGCAGTACTTCGAGGCCGCGGTCATAGTTTTTCGCGCGCCAATGGAAGTCCACGGCTCCGCGAATCACCCCGAGAATTTTGGGCTGCTCGGCATGGAGTGCGTCGATGACACCGCGGGCCGAGTCCAGGTCGTTTTGTCCCTCGTAGAGCCTCATCAAGGCCAGCCGCAAGCGCATCTTCTCCACTGGATCGCTGGTCAACTCAATCTGCTTCTGGACGACTTTGACTCGAACATCTTCTACCCGGTGATTCACCGCCAGTGTGCTGACTTGGTCGAGCAGCTCCAGCGAAGTGGTTTGAGCGGCAAGCCGCGTCAGCAGCGCCGCCAAGTCGTCGTGGCGCCGCAGGACGTCCAGCACCCCAACACGCAACGCTAGGGCGGCCGCCTCCGGCGTCGCTCCACTCACCAGCGCGGCCGTCGCTTGATCAATTCGGTCGCGATGAGCGGCGCGGCGGGCAATCCTCAACAGCCTGCGCCGGGCACCGGCGTCGCCTTGGGGAGCCAGAGAGCCGCGGACATACTCATCAATCGCGGCTTCGTAGTCGCGCTGGTTCTCGTGGATTGCACCGACCTCGTAGGCGAATAGCGCGGGATTCCCGAGTTTGTTTCGGCCCAGATCGAGCAGCCGCAGAGCGTCGTCAAACTGGTAGTAATCCCAGAACACGGTTGCCGCTTCGAGGTAACCTTCCGGCTTGCCCGGCTCGACCTCGGCCATGCGATTCCAGTAGGGGGCGGCTTGATCGTAGAGGGCGAGGGCGTCACTTCCGCGGCGCAACGAAACCAGCCGGGCGATATAGCGGCTCAGGACCCGCGCGTACTCAGGCGACCGGGCCGGGGTGGTTCCGCGGCCGCGCCGGTAGCGCGCTTGATTTCTCAGCCACGCCCCGCGAGCGGCGGCCGTCATGCCTGGCGGCGAACTCCGCAGTGCGCCTGTCAATTCCGGAGTTCCGATGGGAACGCTATCGGCTTGCCCGGCCAACTCCCGCAACAGGGAATCGTAAGCCGCGAACTCAAGATTCACCTGCTCCTGGCGGGCGTAGGCGTCGGCCATCAGCAGCGCGACGCGGCTTCGCTGTCGCGATTCCGTGAACTCTTCCAAGAAAGCCTTGGCCGCGCGGATCACCCCGTCGCCTTCCCCATAGGTGTTGTAGGCTGCGATCAGCTTCACCTGCAAAGCCGGCCGAAGTTGCGAGTAGGAGAAGCGGCTGTGAAATAGGTCGAGCAGTTCCGAGGCGCGCGCGCGGTGGAAGTAAGCGACCGAGGTTCGCTCCTGCCGCGCGAATTCCTGGCGTGGGCGCTCGGAGTTGAACAGCAGTGACAAGACTCCGTTGAGGAAGCCGGGGTGGTCGTCCATCGTGGCGATGTCGCGGTAGAGGGAAAGATCGCCGGACCCAAACTCGATGGGTTGCTCCGGAGCCGTCAACAGCAGGTCGATCAGACCGGCAAGAGCCTGCTCGGCGTCCTCCGGCGTCGCGGTCGGCAGGCTGTAGAGCGCGTAGTGGTAGCGCGCCGCTTCGTTATAGTTGTTCGCACGCTGAGAAAGCTTGGCGAGGGTCAGCAGCTCATCGGCTTGCCATCGCAGGCCGCGATTTTCCTTGTTCCGCCGGAAGCTCGACAGGGCGGCATTCGCGGCCGCGCTGTTTCGCTGGCGCTGATAGTAGTGATAGATCCAGGCCGTTGCTTTGAGATCTTCGGGGTTGGACGACAAGGTTGCTTTCGCGCGGTCAAGGAAACCGCGGAGCTGCCGGGTTTTGGCGACCAGCCCAAAGTACTCGCTGATCATCCCCTGGGGCCACAACGGTTGGAACGCTTCGTCGTAGACCGCCAGGGCGTCTTCGCCGGAGGCGAGTTCGGCCAATTTCGCGCGCGCCTGCACGGCGAAAAGCGGGTCGGTTGGAAATACATTGGCGTAGCGATCGATCAGATCTTCGGCGTCGCCGATGCGATTCTGCCCGACAAGCACGTCGAGAAAACGCGAGTAGAGCACTTGCTGTTCTGGGTAACGCCGCAGCCAGGCGCTGTATTGAAGCGCCGTGGTTTCTCCCGGCAGCGCCTGCGCCTCGATCACGGCAAGACTGCGCTCGAAGACGCGCCAGGAGCGCTGTTGCCGGGCGGGAAAGAATCGCTCTTTGGCAGAGTCGGAGAGCGCCCCACGGCGAGCAATGCCGCGACCTCGTCTTGCGGCCTCAGGCGCCGCTGGTAGAAATCGGCCAGGGCCAATTGCCCTTCGGCGGGGTCTTGGCTCAGCTCCGTGAATTTTTTCCAGTCTGTCTCGGCTGCCTCAAACTCAAGCTGTCGTTCGGCCTCGCGGGCGCGCAGGGCGTAGAGGTCCGCCTCGGCGGGCGTTGTTCGGATCAACCTGCCCAGCGCCTCGACGGTCTCGCGGGCGGGGCGGGGCGTCAGGACGTCACCGGAAGGCAGCGATACCGTCTTGAAGAAAACTTGCCTCAGGTCACTGTCGGCCTCGACGAAGCGGACCCACTCGCGAAGCTCTCCGCGGGCCGCCAGGCCGCCGAGCAGAAGCGCGGCGGTGAGGAGACCTAACAAGGCCCGGCTACGGAACCACTTCAAGAGTCACCTCCCCGGTTCCGATGTTATGGGCAAAGTCTTCCGCGGTCACTGTCAGTGGATACTGTCCGGCTGGCAAGTCGGCGGGAATGACAAATTCGCCTGTGTTGTAGCGTGCGGCGGGATTCCATCGAAGGTGGACCGGCGCGACACCATACATGCGCGCCACCAGCGTGCGCGTGGTTCGACTCGCGCTGACCCGCAGTTCGACAGCCTCGCCCTGGCGATAGAGTTTCTTTTCAAGATGAACCCGCACGGTGGGCGGCTTGCTGGTGATGACGAAGCTCTTCTTTTCCCGGAACGCGCGGCCTTGGCGGTCGCGCATGATCAGGCGCACTTCATGTTCGCCGTCTTCCATGCTGACGGGCGCCAGGAAGCGGGTTTGCCAAATATCTTCACCCCCGAGGTATTTGAGTTTCTTGATCAACCCGAACGGAAACAATGCCGTTACGGAAACGACCGATTCGTCGGTCCGAACGCGCAGCACCGGGTCACCGGGACGAATCGCGCGAGGCCGCAGCAGCGAGCGGGGGGCGGCCAGAAACGACGTGTAGGGTGTAACGAATTTGTACTTCCTCGCCAGCCGAATGATTTCGTCGATGGTCGCCTGGTCTTCGCCGTCGCGCTCGATTTTCTCGAGCAGGGCGTCAACCCTCGCGCGGGCCCAAGTTCTAGGCAGATGCTCGTGGGTGGTGTCTTGCTCGGGCAGAGCCGCCGACGCTTGCATCTCAAGCGGTTCGCCGTCGCGCACTCCGCTGACTTGGAAGCGCGCTTCGGTTCCCGGCCTCAGGTAACGTCCGACCCAAGACGCGACCGATCCAGCGAACCAGTTGGCTTCTAGCGGATAGATGAAATCGAAGACCGGCTCGGGAGCCGCGGTCAGCCGCAGATCAGCGATCGGGCGGCGGCCGATCTTCGAGACGAAAGCATTCAGCTTGAATTCAATGGGTTCGGTGGAGCGCACCCACTCGACCACCCCGTCGGCGCCTCCGAGCATTCTCAGCAGACGCAGGTTGGCATCGTCACCGACCCCGAAGACGTAAGTCCGCGGACGCCGCTCGACGGGTATCGCCTCGATTTGGGACTCGTACCATTCGGCCAAGCGGCCGGTATGGATCGTGCCCCGCGTGGCGCCGCCATCGCCCAGCAAGACGACGTAGCGTTCGCCATCGCCCGCCGCGGCTTGCCGCAGCGAATCGGCGAGTGCCTGCTGCAAATTGGTCCCGCCGCGCAGACGGCTGGCTCTCACGAAATTGAGCGCTTTCTGAATGTTTGCCCGATCCGCCGGAACCGGCGTCTCAGAGAAAGGAGACACTTCGGTGCTGAACAGCAAAAGGTTGAAGCGGTCGGCGGGACCCAGGCTGTGCAGCAGAGTTTCGAGGGCCTGGTAGCTGCGTTCGAGTTTCTCCCACTGCATCGATAGCGACGTGTCGAACAGCAAGACCATCGTGCGCGGAGCACGGCTGTCGGCCGGAGCTGGCGGTCCCACGCCGTCAGCGGGGGGTCGCAGTTCCGACCCAGGCTTGGTCAGCAAGGCCGAAGCTTGGAAGAATCCAGGCTCGGGCTGTTCGGGTTCGGGGTAAACGGTGGTCGGATTCGGCGCCGCGGGCTTGGGATTGCGATAGGTCAAGATTTCGAGAGAGTCGCCGCCGGAAGCATCGAGGTCATAACGCACGGCCAGATCCTCGGCAAAGTTCACTCCGGCACCGTCGAATCGGGCGCGGACTTGGTTGGGAGTTCGCTCGGTCACTTCCAACGGATAGGCCGTCCCGACAACTTCAAAGTTTCGGATCGGATGCTTGGACAAAAGCTCCAGCCGAATCTGAAGTTTCGCGGCGGTCTGGGCCTGGTAGGCGTCGGGCCGAAGCGGAATCGCGAAATACGACTGCAAGTTTTCGACCGGAATCCGCTCGTGATATTCGATCTCGATGCGCTTGAAGCCGTAAGCCGGGATCGGCGTCACGCGGGCGCTGAAGACAGCCGTGCGCCGCGCCTCGCCGGCCTGCCCTTGCTGCAACAGGCCTGGGTCGATCATCTGCACACGCAGACTTTGGTAGATTTCCTCCGCTCGCCGGCGCTCGAGGATGATTCCGGGGATACGGGTCACTCCGTCCCAAACCGCGAAATCGGAGACCGTCGCCCGATCCGGCAGCGCGAATATCCAGTTGCCTTCGAGTACCCGATCGACGTGGCTGGCGAAGATCTGCCGAATCGCAACCTTCGCAACTCCGTTGTCGATTCGAATGTCAATCGACATTTCCTCAATGGAAAGGACTTTCGGATCCGGTTGCGGCCCCGTCGAAGGGATCAGGATGCCGGCGTCGGCAAATGCCGGAGAGGCTCCCAGCCCCGCCGCCAATAGCAATTGGATCCAGCCTTTCACCGCAGCTTCAACTCCTGCTCGCGAATGCGCACCAGCCCGTTGTTGGTCCCTACATACAGGTAATCACCCGCGACCGCGAGAGCCGTGACGCTCCGAGACGGTAAACCTTCGATGAGTGAGCTCCAGCTCTTGGACGGCCGCTCGTAGACGTAAAGACCGCGGTCGAGCGTCCCGGCGTAGATCCGCGTGCCGCTGGCCAGCATGGCATTGGGATTGACCTCAAAGCGCCCGCTCGCCTCGGGAAACGTCTCCAAGCGGCCCGACATATCGAGCTTCACAATGCCCGCCCCGTAAGTGCCCACCATCCACTCCTGGCCAAAAGGAACAACGGCGGTGATCCAGTTGTGTTTCAACTCCGAGTTGGCCGTGCTGTAGCTGGCCTTGACGACTCCCGCGTCAAGAACAGAGAGTCCTCCGAGGGTCCCGGCCAGCAGCGTCCGACCGGCCGCGGCAATCGTGTAAACGTGGTTGTTCACCAGCCCGTGGAAGGCGTAGAGGCTGCGGATTCCGCCGCTGTCAAGGAACGTCAGCCCGGCCGGCGTGGCAACCGTCATTCCCTCGGGACCGATGGCCACGTCGGTGACGTGGCTGGCGATGAGACCGTCGCGCCGTTCGAGGACCTGCTGGATGCGGCCGCTGCCGTCGAACATCACCAACCCGTTGGCCGTAGCCACCGCGGTCAGCCCCCGGCTCGGATCGTGAACAATTCGATTGACGCAGAAGACGTGCTCGTCTTCGATGTGGCGCAGCAGCTCTCCGGACGGGGCGAGGATATCCAGCCCGCGGTCAAAGTAGCCGACCCACAGCTTGCCGGATGAGTCCGCGGCCAGCGCGGAGATGTTCGCATCGCTGAGCGCCGAAGCGTCTGTTGCTGAAGCTTTCGTCCATCCGGATTCCCTTGCTTGGCTGGTGTAGAGTGCGCCGTCCGCCAGCGCATAGCGGGTGCTGTTCAGCTCAAAGAGCTTGTCGACGCGGCTGAAGAGTGGCTGCCGGGAAGTCTCCCGGCTCAATCTCCGCGCCCGGGATCGAGTTGCTTCAACGGGGACCTCGAAGATTCCTTCGTCCAGCGTCCCAACCGACAGCGTTTGCTCCCCCGCCAGCAGAGCGGTCGAGAATAGCCCTTCAGCGATAACCCGCTCGAACCGGCCATTTCGAAATGCCGCAACGCCGAGCGGCGTGCCCACATAAGCCGCCGCTCCGTTGACAGCGATTGTGAGAACTTGCGGGTCCGGCAGCCCCTCCGCTTCGCTGAAGCGCTCGAGCCGCCCGCCGTGCCAGTGCAATACACCGCTGCCGAGGGTCCCCACCCAGAGGCTGGATTCATCGCCGGCCAGTGCCGTGACGTGCAGGCCGGCCAGCGATGGGTGCAGAACGCTCATGGTTGCCCCGTCGTAGACCAGTACGCCCTTCGTCCGCGAACCGAGCAACACACGGCCCGTGCTCAGCGGCAAAACCGCCGTCAGGTCACGATACCGAGCCTCCTCGGCCCGCACCTGCCGGAAAGGCGGGCCGTTCGCGTAGTTCTCAAGTTTCCGGCCGGGGCCGCCCGGCCCGGCTGGCGCGGAATCTCTATCTGGAGCTTCCAAGTCGAGGGAATTGTCGCTCAGTATCAGCAAACCCTCTCCCGCCGTGGCGACGTAAAGGGAAAGCCCCGCGCCTTCGGTGGAAACTCCGCTGGCGATACTTACCGGAGGGGCCGCCGGAAGCTCGAGGCCGACGCGGTATTCCGTCTCCGCCTTTCCAACCAACCCCAACCGCACAATGCCCGTTGGGCCGGCCAGATAAATTCGCCCCGCGAACAAGGCTGAATCCGTGTGGGACGAAGGGGCGTTGATCCATTCGAAGCCGGCCGAGTTCGATCCCGCGGCCGGTTGCGTGATGAACGGGATCAGTGACTCGGCGGAGACTTGGACTTGCGAGTCACCTACGGCGCTCGAGGCATCCCAGAAAACATAACCGGCAAACCCAGCCGCCACCGCCGCGCCGGTCACGGCAACCCCTATCATCAGCCTCGACGAGAGTTGTCTATTTCGCATCGTGCTTCCTCAGAGTACGCGATCGGCAATTGAAGCGAATGTGGTTATTCCTCCGAGTTCCGGCATTAATTCATCTCAAGGGTTCGGCGCTTTTCGGTTACTGATTAGCAAGTGGTGTGCCAAACAGATCAGGAGACCGGATCGAACTACCGGGCCAGCAGCTATTCAGGCCCCTCCTTGAGTTCGAATATCGAGCGCCCCGCCGCGTGAAGCCCTCCGGGAATGCCCATGAATACTGTCTATGGTCTTCCAAGCAACGGAGCGGCTACGGCCTCTTGTCCCCGTCTCGATCGCTATGCTCTTTTCAACCGTCAGTATTCCGCGGCGATCCCAAAGAAGTTACGGAAGTTTTTGACGTGTCGATTTTCCAAGATTAAAAGAGCAACCGTGTAAAATTTCCCGCACGCGCAATCGCGAAGTGTCCAAAAACTCGATCGGGTCCCAAGTTGTTTTTTAGTAGGGAGTTGCGTGTGGGGTCCGCGGCTCTGGAACAACTACGCGAAACGTTTCCCGAAGCGAATCCCTACCGCTACGTCATCTTGGATCGTGACGCAAAGTTCAATGCCGACGTCGTCGACTTCCTCAAGGCGACGGGTCTGAAACCCAAGCGAACGAGCATCGCATCGCCCTGGCAAAATGGCATCGCCGAGCGCTGGGTGGGAAGTTGTCGACGCGAGTTGCTCGATCACGTGATCCCGCTCAACGAAAGGCACTTGCTCGGCTGGTCCGGGAATACGTTGCCTACTTTGAGCAAGCCCGCATTTACGACGCGCTCGACAAAGACACCCCGCAGCGCCGGCCAATAGAGAAAAAGCCGTGTCCCGAGGCGACAGTAATCTCCAGCCCGCGCTTCGGCGGTCTGCATCATCGCTACTCCTGGCGCGAAGCAGCGTAGGACATTCGCAGGTCGTCTTCGTCGCTGCCAGCGACGGCATTGGAAACAGCGTAGGGCGGATGACAGATCTTTCGGATCAGAGTGCAGACCCGGAGATGTTAGGTCACCGCATCCCCAAAATCCTTGCCGAACTCGACGCTCGTCCGGACCATCTCTGAGCTTGCAGGATCGAGTGGATCTCCAAAGTCCGCGGGTTGTCGCCTTGGAGGCCTTGCAGGACGAATCTCGCCTACCCGGATCCGGTTTTGACTACACACAACGGCTTGGCGAGTCAGATCGAAGAGCCGCCATCGACCATCAGCGCTTGCCCGGTAATGAATGACGCCTCGTCGCTCGCCATGAAGTAGACCGCCGCGGCGATCTCGGACGGGTCGGCCGGCCTCTCCAGGGCGCCGACCCTTGTTTGCTTCAGCTCGTCGACAGAGCGTCCCTCTCGAATCGCCTTTCGGATGTGGAAGTCGGTAATGGTGAGGCCGGGGCAGATGGCGTTGACGCGGATCCCGTCCGCCGCGTGATCAACGGCGAGGCTCTTTGTCATCGAAACGATACCGGCCTTGGTGGCGTCGTAAACCGGCATCTCTTTGCGGCCCGCTTGATAGTGAACGGAGGAGATAAGGACGATCGTGCCCGAGCGTTGCCGAACCATATGCGGCAGCACCGCTTTACAAGAGAAGGCGGTGCCCTTGAGATTGACTTCGAGCATCTCGTCCCATTCGCGCTCGGAGGCGTCGATCAGACGGGAGAAGTTGCGCTTCGCCGCATTGGCCACGAGCACATCAACACGCCCCCATTTTTCGATGGCAACGCCGGCTAAACGTTCGCAGAAGGCCTCGTCCGCGATCGTTCCCATTTCGAAAACTGGGCCGGCTCCGATTTTCTCGAGGGCCTCGAGCGTTTGAGCGCCGTCATCGGGCGAGATGTCTCCTATCACAACGTGAAAGCCTTCGCGCGCAAATCGCATCGCGCAAGCCCTACCGATACCCGCGGCACCCCCGGTGATGATGGCGACTCGATGTTCTGAGTTCATGGTTTGAAGTTCTCCTATGTACCAGTAGACTGCATCCGTGATCGGTTTTCGAGGCGGCTTGCGTCAAGGGCCGATTGGCTCTAGGCTTGTTGTCCATGCATCGGATTATCGACTTAACCTACCCGATCGAAGATCACTTCCGCTGGAAGGTCGAGCGCGAGTTGGCGGCAGCGTTTGAGCGTGGCAACGATTTTCAGGTTACCCGCTTATGCTTCGCGACACACGGATTCACGCACATCGATGCGCCACGCCACATGCTTCCAGACGGTCCGACGACCTCGGACTTTCGGCTGGAGTCGTTGGTCGGTGATGCGGCAATCGTGGACTTGAGCGGCATTGCAGAGAATACAGCGATCTCCGCCGACATGGTGGCCAACGCCGGTGAGCACATTCGAACGGACGACATGGTGATCTTCAAGACCTCCTGGGACGAGCGCTTTCCGCTCACGAGCCGGGAATTCTGGACGGAAGCGCCCTATCTGACGCGCGAGGCGTGCGAGTGGCTCGCCCGCCGAGAGCCTGCGGTTGTAGGATTCGACTTCCCGCAAGACCGGCCGATTCGCGACCTGTTGGACGGCAGGAAGGCCGCGGTCACTGAATTCGTATCGCATGACGTGATTCTCCGTAAGGGTACGCCGATGATCGAATACCTCTGCAATCTCGGAGCAGTGAAGGCACCGCGGATCGAGATCTGTGCGTTACCGTTGAATATCCCGAGGTCGGACGGGGCGCCGGTGCGGGCGATCGCGATCGAACGTTAAGGCGGTAGGGCGTGGCGCACGCAAAGTATGCTCGCTCAATGAATCGTCCTCGCAGCCAATTTACGATTTGACCCGCTGCAAAGTCCCGAGGAGTGGCGCGTTAAGAACGGATGTCCTTGTGCTAGTAAAATCATTTCCGTACCGCGAAACATCAGCTTTGGGAGCGATTATCGGATCAATCGACGAGCGGCACTGGGCACACTCAGCGCCGTCGTTCTACCCGCCGCGGTCAGCCTCCCAGCGCACGCCGCGAGCAGGGCGGCCACTTGGCCCAGTTGGAGAGGGCCAACTGCCAACGGGGTCGCCGATGGAGTGAGTCTCCCTACTCGGTGGAGCCGGACAAGCAATGTCCGTTGGTCGGTGGAGCTGCCGGGCTGGGGGACCAACTCCCCGGTTATTTTCGGGGACCGGCTGTTCGTCACAACGCAGTTGGAACAGGCCGGCGTGAAGTCGCTACTTACGATGTGCTTCCATCGTGATAGCGGCAAAGAACTGTGGCGGCATGACTTCGGGTTCGGAGTCGATCAGAGGACCCACGAAGGCATTGTCAAGTTAACAACGCGAAGGCGGTTTTGCCCAGGAAAATCGTCCGGGGTTTCTCCCTTTCAGCAAACACACGTCACCTTCTTCCAGTCAGTAAAAGCTCGCTCTCTCAGGAGTCGATGATGGATCGCCTTGAGATGATGACGTCCAACTCGGAACGGAGGCCGGACCGACAAAAGCCTCACGCGTAGCCCAAACTCTCCGAGAGCCGAAAGCCAGGGATATCTTGTACAGGGACGTGTACGGCTGGTTTGAGAGAGAGTCACTTGGTGCATACGGACTTTCCCCTCGAGGAAAGCAGGAGATTCCTCATTGGGGGGGGAAAGCCGAAGACAGGCTTTGCGAGGTCCTGGAAACTCAGGAAGCAACGGCCGAACAAACGGTTGCACGCGGACGCGCCACGGCGCGCGGCCTCCTTTAAACGCCCTTATCCAAAGCAACCCGGCCATCACTATCGTCGACCTTACTCGCAGCTTGTCCCGCCGGGTTGCTCCCAATCGGGTCCTAACGTTACACAGGATCCAGCCGCCATGATCGAGCCGTCGAGCCTGCCAGTTGACGGGAGGCAATTCCAAATTTGAAGTCGGCCAATCGTCGCGGCAACACGCGAGGAGGCCCAGTTCGGCCAGGCTATACCTGCCGCGATCGCCATCAGGGAAGTTTCGGGGTAACATAGGATTTGTTGATCAAGCCGAACTGGACAACGCTGTGTGAGCGAAACCTTCGAGCGCGGCAGAACATGACTTCAAGCACTTCTCGGTTCGGACTTCGAGCCGCATGCTCACTCGCTTTGCTTTTGCTGTTGGGGGTAGCGTGGACAACGCGTTCCAAGCAGGCCTTGGCGGCGGATGGCACTCCAATTACGCTCGAAGCATCCTTCGAGCAGCATGTGCAGCCGTTCTTGAAAAAAAACTGTATCCAATGCCACAACTTGGACACGATGATTTCGGGCGTCCGCGTCGACCACTTAGACGGATCACTCGATGATCGGCATCTTCCATTGTGGGAAGTGGTCAGGAAAAGGATTGGCGACGCCACCATGCCGCCCAAAGGCGCAGCACAACCGGCTGTCGCCGAACGTCAGCGGATGGTCGAGTGGATCACGCAAGCGCTGCACGTGGCGCGCTCCCGTCCGACGCCGAAGAACGGAATCATACGACGTCTTACGGTATCTCAATATCGGAACACTATCCGCCAGTTGTTGTTGTTGGACGACAACGTGACGGGTGCGCTTCCCCCAGATGGCGTTTCCAAAGATGGATTCGTAAACGACGCGGAGACATTGCAACTGTCGCCATTGCTGATGGAGGCCTACTTTGAAATCGCCGAAGAGGCTCTGGGCCGATCCATCGTCAATCCGGACTCGAAGCCCTCGATCCAAAACTTCCGCGTCGATCTGGGCGCGTCGATCAATCCCGAACCGCTTCCGAGAAAGTTGATCCTCGGCGCGAATAACCTTCTGCTAGAGAACCAAGACTACGTGGTGGAGCAACTCACGCCGAGCAAAGCGTTCTCGTTCGAGCCGCTGCGAATGCGGACCAAGTATCGCTTCATCGAAGGCTACAAGGGGAACGCAACGGTCCGCGGCTGGAGAGACTTTGACAGTATCTATCACGCGGTCTTTGCCTGCATGCGCGGCAGCCGCGGCTATCCCAAGGGGCTCCCTTACAGCACGGTCCCGGAGGGTCTGTTGCTGCGGCCGGCCATTCCTAGCGATGAGATTTTCCAAAGCGATGGCACCTACGGGCCAAAGGCGAACTTCAAAATCTCGCTTCGCGAACTGCCCGACCAGGGGCGCTTTCGGGTCACCGTCACGGCGGCGAAGTACAACGACGGCCTGCTGCTCGATCCGGGCGATCCCGCCCAGGGGGCCGATGGCGCAGACGCCGTGGTTAGCCAGCATCCAACATCGCGGCAGTCCGTCACGATTCAGAAGGCCGGCATTTACCAAGTCGACATCCACGAGGCAACACGAAGCGAGTCGCCGGCCGCGGACCCGTCGCGGCTGGGCGAGGGGCTGGCCGGATCATGGTCTTTCGACAGAGATGCAACGGACAACATCGAGGGACACCCGCGGCTCGTCGATTCACCTTTCGGCACGGCTGTGTCTCTCGACGGTGAGTACGGATCGCTGACGATCCCTCGCAGCGACGCCATGAATGTCGCCGACGGCGACTTCACCGTAGCGGCTTGGATCCACCCGAAGCAATTGAAGCGAGCGGGTATCGTTGCTCTTGGCGCATATGAGTATACGCAAGGCTGGTACCTGGAAATGACCGGCGGCAAAGGTGGCTTTCAGATGGAAACAGCCGGCCCCGACAACGACCCCAACGGGGCTGTGACCTCCCCGCCGGGAGTCATTCGCGCCGACGCGTGGCAGCATGTTGCCGCCGTTGTTAGACGGAACGGCGAAACGCGCCTTTACGTAAACGGTTACCCAGTCGCGAAAGGGGAGATTGGTCCGGCGAACCTGGACAATCCGGAGATCAATCTTCACCTAGGGAGCATACCCGACGCCCAGCAGTTCCGGGGCGAACTGGATGAAGTGCGCCTCTACTCCCGTGCCCTCGACGAAGCCGAGGTCCAAGCGTTGGTGGAACCTGGACGGCAATTTGCGCAGCCGCCTCCCGAAAAGCCGCAAGACGTGACGCTGACCCTTGGCAGCCGGCAATTCTCAGGCGCGTTAGAGCAGCCCGCGTTCCTGGCATTGAGGCTCGAGGCTGGGACGCTACGCGTCAACGCGCAACACACCGGCGTGAAGGATTTGGACCGGGTCGTTTTTACCCCGCTCGCCGCCGAGCACGAAGCCTCGCGACGTTTTGTCGCTTTTGAGAAGCGTTTGCCGCGACTAGGCGTGCATTTGGGGCTTCGCCGTGACTGTGGCAGCACGTTGGCTCCAGTCGGGGCCCCGCAAACCGTGGCGAGCGACAAGCTCACGCGGTTTGTGTTCGAAGGGGCTATCAGGGATTTTCCCAGCCCGGATGTCGAAAAGGACAATGTCAACTATCTAGCGGGTATTCGTGAAATCGGCGTCCGTAGCGAGTACACCGACGGCCGCGACATGCCCCGGTTGCTGGTCCGGTCCGTGGAATTCGAGGGACCGCTCTACGATACGTGGCCACAACAGTCACATCAGAACATCTTCGTCGACTCTGACCGCAGATACGACGCGGCGGCCTACGCGCGCGAGATTATCAGCAAATTTGCAACCCGCGCCTACCGCCGGCCCATCACCAATACCGAAGAGACCGGGCTGATGGCGGTGTTCCGGCGATCACTTGACTCTGGGAACGGTTTTCAGGGAAGCGTCAAGGACGCTCTGCAAGTCGTATTGACGTCGCCGCAGTTCTTGTTTTTGGTCGAAGCCAGTAGCACTCCCAAACCGGAGCCAATCGACGACCGGGAGCTGGCTTCCAAGCTGTCGTACTTCCTGTGGAACGGGCCGCCGGATCACACAGCGTTGAAGTTGGCTGATAGCGGCACGCTCCGGAAGCAATTGGACTCGGAAGTGGCGCGGATGATCGAGGACCCGCGTTTCTCCCAGTTCGTTGCGGAATTCACATCCCAATGGCTGAATCTGGACAAGTTCGATGTGCTCGAACCAGACCGTGACCAGTTTCCAAAGCTTACACGCGACACCCGCAACCAATTGCGCCGGGAGCCGGTCGAGTTTCTCCAGTACCTGATCCGGAACAACCTGCCAGTACGGAATCTAGTCCAGTCCGATTTCGTTGTTGCGAATGAGGTCGTTGCCAATTACTACGACCTGGGACACAAGACCGAAAGCGGTTTCGAGTTTGTACCCATCCGCCACGGCCGGCCTGAGCTCGGGGGCGTACTCACTCAGGCGGCAATCATGGCGGGGCTGTCCGACGGCCGGGAATCGAACCCCGTGAAGCGCGGGGCGTGGCTGGCGCGGAAGATCATCGCCGAACCGCCCGATGATCCCCCGCCCAACGTGCCAGACCTGGAGGCGGACACAGAAGGGCTGTCTCTTCGCGAGCGGCTCGAGCGGCACCGCAGTCAGCCCGGCTGCATGCAGTGTCACACGAAAATCGACCCGTGGGGGGTGGCGCTCGAGGAGTTCGACGCCGGCGGCCGCCTGAAGAAGCACCCTGCGGACGCGCGGTCTACTTTGCCTGACAGCACGGAGGTGTCAGGAATAAACGATCTGAAGCGTTATCTCGCTCAGGATCGCATCGATCAAGTGGCCTTCAGCGTTCTCAAGCATCTCGTGACCTACGCGAATGGCCGCACCCTGACGTACAATGAACTCAACCACCTAAAAGAGGACGGGCTAAAGTTGCGGGCTGGCGACTACCGTATGCGGGACATGATCCGCTATGTCGTCAACAGCAACCTGTTTCTTGAGAAGTAGTACATACGAGAGACAGCAGGAGACAGAGACCGATGAGAACTCCCGTAAAGATCGACCGCCGCGCTTTCCTTCAAGGCATCGGAGGAGCCGCGCTGGCTTTGCCCGTCCTCGACGCCATGGGCGCGGAAGTTACCGAGCAGGCTGCGCGCCGCTTCTGCGCGCTCTACACGGCCAACGGCATGTCGCTCCCGAGGACGGAGAACAGCCTCGACGAGTGGAGTTGGTTTCCCACAGCCGAGCACGACGGTGAGTTCGTCTTCGGCAAGTCGACTGAGCCGCTGAGTCCCTTCCGGAGGCAGCTTAGCTTTATGGGCGGACTCTACCATCCGAGCGGCCGGAAGTCCGACCCGCATACGTGCTCGGACATGTGGCTCACCGGTGCCCCTCTGCACAATCCGACGCGAGCAACCTACAACTCCGTAGCACTCGACCAGGTAGTGGCGCAGCACACCAAGCAGTACTGCCGGCAACCTTCGTTAGTGCTGTCGATCGACGCGGGCACGGGATTCCTCTCGCGGACGGGCACGATCTCTTACAACCTCGAAGGTAGGCCGATTCCGGCGGAAAACAACCCGCGTCGCGTGTTCAACCGTTTGTTTCGTGGTGACCGGGCGTCGGTGCAGGCGCAGCGCGACAAGCTACAGGGCCGCATCAAGTTAGTGGACGCCGTGGCCGACAGTGCGCGCTTACTTGATCAGCAACTCGGCAAGTCCGACCGGGAGCGGATGGATCAATACCTGACTTCACTCAATGAAGTGGAATCGCGGTTGATCGCCTCCGAGCGCTGGATCGACATTCCGCTCAAGAAGCAGGACTATTCGCACCTGAATCTCGACGCAACGTCCGAGGGTGAGCCGGCTGAGTACTACCGCACGATGTTTGACCTGATCGCATTGGCATTCGACGCGGATATCACTCGCTCGGTCGCGTTCATGCTCAACCGCGAAGACGGCATGGGCATCAGCGATACGTTCCCGCTCAAGCTGGGACTCTCGAAGACACATCACAATCTTTCGCATGCGACCGACAAAGACGGGCAGTTGCAGTTTGCCAAGTACGATCTGTTCTTGAGCCATCAGTTGGTACACTTCTTCGAGAGGCTGGCTGGTTGTCGGGATCGCCACGGCAGCGTGCTGGACAACACGATCGTGCTATACGGAAGCGGCGCGAGCACAACACACACCCCCCGCAACCTCCCGACTCTGATCGCCGGTGGAGCCAATATGGGCCTCCGACATGGGACCTACTGGCGAGATGGCGAGACGCGGATGTCCAACATGTATCTCAGTATTCTGAGATCTCTGGGCATCGGGCAGGAATCGTTCGCTGACAGCACCAGCACGCTGAGCGGTTCGATCTTCAATCGCGCCTAGGGCATTGTCAAGTTAACGGCGGTCATTATCTTTGGAGAGCGGTGGACCAGGACGGCGATGTCCTCGATATCCTTGTCACACGCCATCGAGACAAGAGAGCCGCCAAGCGCTTCTTTCGCACGGTGTCGAAACACCAGGGGAGTCCACCATGGCAACTCGTTACCGACAAGCTCCTAAGCTATCCGGCGGCCCACCGAGAGGTCTTCCCATCCGTCACCCATCGCACCGGCCAGTACGAGAACAACCGAGCTGAGGTTTCCCACCAACGCACCAGAGAGCAGGAACGGCAAATGCGTCGATTCAAAGTCGGCGGCGCAAGTCCAACGCTTTCTCTGCGTCCACGGCCCCATTCACAATCTGTTCCGAGTTGGACGTCATCATCTCAAAGCGGTCCACCATGGCGTGCTCAGGGAGCGAGCTTTCACTGACTGGAAGACGCTGACATGTGCTTGCTGAAAGAGAGTAAGTCCGTGCGCGCTTCAGGGACAAAACCGCCTCGGGCTCATTAACTTGACAATGCCCTCCTAGCGGCTGAGGCGCACGACTTTGTGGGGGTTGTTGAGGAGGACGTAGATGGCGCCTTCAGGGCCAGTCTTGATGTCCCGGACGCGGCCGTAGCCTTTGAGAAGGACTTCCTCGTTCGCTACGTGATCGCTGCCAAGCTCCAGGCGCTTGATCTGCTCGAACCGCATCGCGCCGACGAATGCGTGGTTCTTCCATTTCGGGAACATCTCCCCGGTGTAAAACTCGAGCGCGCTGAGGCCGGGCGAAGGCATCCAGTACTTGATCGGCTGCTCCATTCCTTCCTTGTGCGTGAGGTCTGAGACGATTGTGCCGTCGTAGTTGATCCCGTAGGTGATGATCGGCCAGCCGTAGTTGCCGCCGAGCTTGAGGATGTTCAGCTCGTCGCCCAGAGGGCGCCGGTCTGGGGGTGCTGGTCGATCCCCTGCATGTTGCGGTTGCCGGTGGTGAAGATCGCCTCGAGTGCGCCGTGTTTGCCGACGAAGGGGTTGTCGGCCGGAATCGAGCCGTCCGGGAAGATGCGATAGACCTTGCCGCCGGGTTTGCTCAACTGCTGGACTTCATCGTTCCGCCCGATGTCCCCGATGGTGAAGTAGAGATGGCCGTCTTTGTCGAACAGCAGCCTGGATCCCCAGCGCGTACCCCCCGAAAAGTGCAGCTCGTCGGGTACGCGAAAGATCGTTTCCTGATCGACCCATTGATGGCCCTCGACCCGACCGCGGATCACGCGAGTCATGGCGGGCGTTTCTCTGACGGAAGGATCGCCGAGGGCGTCAACGTAGCCCATATAGATCCAGCCGTTGTCCTGGTAGTCGGGGTCCAGAACGATGTCGTACATGCCGGAGTCGCTGTACTGGGTCGTCGCCGGAACACCGTCGATCGGGGTACGATCGAGCTCGCCGTCGATCATCCACCTTAGGCCTCCCCGCCGCTCGGTGATCAGCGCGCGGCGCGCATCGACGAATTCGATCCCCCAGGGGGCTGAGCTAAATCCGTCGTCGACGAGCGTTTCGGTTTTGACGACGTAGTCCGCGGTTCGGATCGAATCGGGTACGGCCTTCACCGCGTCCGGCTGCTGGTCTTGATTCTCCAGTATGTAGTCGGCCAGCGACTCAGCCTGTTGCTTGGAGAGTACGCGCGAAAACGGAGCCATGTCGGTCCCTGGGACTCCGTACATGACGACCTGGAAGATGGCGCTTCGATCGGAGGTGTATTTCCAGCGGTCCTTTTTCAAGGGCGTGTGCTGGGCGCCTTCCATGTTCACGCCGTGGCAAGCCGAGCAGTGGGTCTTGTAGAGCAGTGCAGGGCTATTCGATTCGGCGGCCGTCGTCTGAGCACACGTTGCGGTCAGCAGTACGACAGCCAAGGCGATGGTTCTCATGTCGGCTCGGCGCTCCTAGTCGTCGCGCGGTCCCGATCGGCCGCGCGAACACGATCAGTATCGCAGGGAAAGGCGGGTCCTCGAAAGGCGAAAGTCCAGTTTTCTCGCGCCAGGCGCCCGACTGCCTTCGCTCCCGCTAGGCCGGTCCAAACGCCTTTCCCTTCGGCCAAGACCGGAATGGCCCACAGCTCCAGATTCTCAAGCGGGGGCCGGCTCAGATCGAACAATGCCAAACGCTCGCGTGGTAGCTCCCCACTCTGATGCCGGGGCATTGTCAAGTTAACGGATAACGAGCTGACACAGCCCCAAGGTATTGGTAGCGAGGTTTCGCTTGAATACTCGATACATTGGCTTGGTCCCTCCGCCACCAGTTAAGTTGACAATGCCTAGCGCGAGCTTCCTCATCATCGTCGATCACCGCTTCGGCGAGCTCAAGCTCGACGCTATTAGCGGACTAGGCCTACCGGTTAGCCCCACCAGGTCTCGCCCTGTGCGAGGTGAGCCTTGACAACGTCCGGATTCAGTTCGATACCCAAGCCGGGCTTGTCGGGCACTTCGACGAAACCGCCCTTCGACAACGGTCCGTCATGCACGATCACGTCGTCCATCCAGCCGCCGTCGAAGAAGACGGTTTCGCAAGCGAAGTAGTCGCGAATCGTCGAGGCCCATTGGATCGTGGCCATCCCGTTGACGATGCTGCCGGTGTTGTGGTTCGCCATGGGCAGGAAGTAGAGGTCGGCCAGATCGGCCATGCGCTTGTTTTCGAGGAAGCCGCCTGAGTTGCGCAGGTCGGGGTGCAGGATATCGATCGCGGCGTTCACCACGAACGGCAGCGCGTCGGCGCGGCGCATCCAGTTCTCTCCCGTGCAAATAGGAACAGGCGACATCTCGGCCAACCGTTTCCAGCTTTCCGAATAGGCGACCGGCAAGGGATCCTCGAGAAACCGAGGCTTGACGTCGGTCAGGGCTGCCGCCAAGTCGATGGCGCTGCGCAAGTCGAACTCCCAGTGACAGCCGATCAAGATGTCGTGCTCGAAGCCGAGCGCCTCCCGGCAGTTCTCGAACCCTTGCCGCAGGCGCCGCAACTCATCGCTCGAGAGCATGCGGTTCGAAGGGTCACGGCCCGGATCCATGCCAGGGCTGTTCCGCAAGGGGCCGAACTTGTGCATGTTAATGCCGTAAGGGCTTTCCTTGACTTGTTGCGCCCAGTCGCGCAGAACGGCCTCGTCGAAAAAGTCGTCCGGGTGCGAATGGTCGTATAAGCGAACCCTGTCGCGAAACTTGCCGCCGAGCAGGACATGCGTGGGGACGTTCAGCAACTTGCCAGCCAGGTCCCAAAGCGCCATTTCGATGCCGCTCATCGCCCGCTGCTGGGCGTGCGCGCTGCCGTCGGTGTAGCGGTAGCCCGTGTAGAGCCGGTCGATCTGGAGCGGGTCCTTGCCGACGAACATCTCGCGCAGGCCGTGTATCTCTTCCCGGATGCCGAGACCGGGGGAGCCATACGCCTCAGCGAAACCGTGTACGCCGGCGTCAGTGTCGACGCGGACCAGTGTATAGGTTCGCGGACCCTGTAAGATCATCGTCTTGATGTCAGTGATCTTGACTTTGTTGCGATCGGCGGCGCTGAGATGGCAATAGCCCGACAGCCAGGCGGGAATGGAGGCGCCCGCGAGCGAGGCCAGGAACGAACGGCGGGAGGGTCGGTGCATGGTTGGTCTCTATTATAGAGAGCCCTCGAAGCACTACAATGGCCTGTGCCTCACCAAAATTTCGTATTCTCCGATAACGCCTATGTATTGAGTGCGGACGGAATATTTGCGCACCACAGGCGGAGTAAACCACGTTCTATCAGCAAGTTCGACGTCAAACGATCGCCTAGACCAACTCGCTGAGGGGTCCGCCGGTGGAGTCTTCGAAGGAGTTGGCGATCTTGACGGGACGGCCAACCGGGGTCATGTACTCGCGCGTCCAGTCGATGCCGAGCGCCTTGTAGATGGTCGCGAACAGATCGCCGATGCTGGTCTTGCGCCCGACGACGTTGGCCGCCCGCTCATCGCTCGCGCCGACGGTCAGGCCGGTCCTGAGACCACCGCCGCCGATCGCCAAGGACCAGCATTGGGGCCAATGGTCGCGGCCCAGGTTGGGGTTGATGTCCGGTGTTCGGCCGAACTCGCCCATCACGACTACGATCACTTCGTCCCAGAGACCGCGCGCCGACATGTCGTCAATCAGAGCCGAGAGCGAGTGATCGAGCGGAGGCGTCAGACGGTCGCGGTGGCCCTTGTCGTTGGCGGAATGCGTGTCCCAGGAGTTGCTGTGGTAGCCCGCCGCGGTGACGAACCGCGTGCCGGCCTCGACCAGCCGCCGCGCCAGCAGCAAGCTCTGCCCGACGGAATCGCGCCCGTAGGAGTCCTTCATTTTCTCGGATTCCTGGGAAAGGTCGAAGGCGTTCCTTACACCAGAGGTCAGCAGCATTTCCCAGGCCTTTTGCGTGAAGGCATCCATCTTGACGTGCTCGGCGCTTTCGACCCGGCTGCGATACATGCGGTCCACCACGTCCAAGAAGGCTCGCCGGTTCTCGACAGCGGCGGGCGCCAGCGATTTCGGCAGGCTCAGGTCGGTCACCTCGAAACCTTTCTTCGAGGGGTCGGGGATCAGCATCGGCGCATAGTCAGGTCCGAGAAACGCCGACCGGAAAGATTCCTGATACTGCTGGCTGCGTTCCCAGCGCGGCACGATCACGTAGGGCGGCAGGCCTTTCGCCGGCCCCATTTCTTTCCCCACGATCGAACCCAGGCTGGGGAACTGCATTGCCGGGTTGTGGAGATGGCCTGTCGCAACGTAATGAACGGCCTGCGGATGGTCATCGCCGAACGAACTCATCGACCGTATGAGCGCCAGCTTGTCCATGCGCTTGGCGAGCTTCGGGAGAAGCTCGGAAACCTGAATGCCGTCGACGTTCGTCGAGATCGGCCGGAATGAGCTGTTCGTCTTGGGGTCGAAGGTGTCCATCTGCGCCGGACCGCCCTCGAGCCACACCAGGATGCAAGCCTTCGCTTTGGCGCTGGAAGAAAGCCGCGGCGTCGTCGCCGCTTGGAGTTGCAGCGACTGCGCGAGGTTCATCCCGAGGAAACCCAGTGACCCGGCTTTGACAAAGTCACGCCGGCCCCACTGCTGATCTGTTCCGGTCAGACAACCGAATTTCTTCAGCACGATAGTGAATCCCTGACAGCCGTTTGGCGCGTACAACGCCGCCGCTACTAGTCTACCTCAAGGCCTAGTGATTCTCCGAGAATTCTCGTGAACTGATCACCGCCCACTGCAAATCGCGCAGAGCCTGCTCGCGCGTGGGCGTCTGCCCGATCAGCCGCTTAAGATCAGCGACCTCGCGTTTCGCCGGATAGCGCGCGAGCGCGGAGATATAGATTTCTTTAATGATCTTCTCGTCTGAAGCGCCCGCCTGATACATGTCGAACACGCGCCCCCCGTCCGTCCAGAGCCTGTCGTTGTAAGTCGTGCCGGCCAGCATGTGCAGGGCCTGCGTCAGCTGTGGAGAGGCGTCACGCTCGGGGACCGAGAAACGATTCGCCCGTCCGTAGAGGTCGAGGAAAACCGAGGGATAGATGTCGGTCTCCTTCAACTGCACCGCGCGCGTGCCGAGCGGGGCGGTTCCGCCCTTCCAGATGCCGCGATTGGTTCCCACTTCGAAACGCTGCGAGACACCCGTCGCGTCGCTGATAGCGTCCAGCAGAATCTCGGCGTCCAGCGGCCGGGAGTAGGCGTGAGAGTAGTTGATGCTATCGGCGGCGTTGGTCTCATTCGTTTCACTGGATAACTGGTATATGCGCGACATAACGATTGTCCGGAGCAAGTGCTTCAGCCGGTATCCGTTGCGGGCGAAATCCTCGGCGAGCCGGGCCAGCAACTTCGGGTGCGTGGGCGGATTCGTGCTCCGGAAGTCATCCACCGGATTCACGATGCCGCGGCCGAACAGATGGCTCCACATGCGGTTGACCGCCGCCTCGGCGAAATACGGGCTCGCGGTCATCCACTTGGCCAGTTCACGGCGGGGCAGGTCCGTATCCTCGAACCGAATAACAGTGCCGTCAAGCAACGCCGGCTGCACGGGTTTCCGCGTACGGGGGTGCACGACGCGCATCTCCTTCGGGCTGGGCACGTCGGGGGCCACTTCCTTGCCGCCGGGAAAATCGAAAATCACCGACTGCTCGTTGCCGCCGAACTTGAACATCGGTCCGAAGAACGCAGTCATACCCCAGAACTGATCCTGCGTCCATTCCTCGTAGGGATGGTCATGACACTGCGCGCAATCGAGACGCCTGCCTAAGTAGACGCGCACTTCCTCGCCCATCATGTTCTCGGGTGGAGGAATCTGCAGGTAGGGCAAATAGTGCCGCGACGGCGCGCTGTAACCCTGGGCGGCGATGCGTTCCCGGGCGACCTCGTCATAAGGGCGATCCCGCTCGATAGCGTCACGAATCCACTCCCAGTACCTCTGAGTCCACTTGGGATTGATGCCGACGGGGAAGATCGCGACCCGGTAGAGATCGGCGAACCTGAACGTCCAGTAGTCGGCGTACTCGGGCGAGTCAAGCAGAATGCCGATCAGTTTCTCTCGCTTCTCCGGATTTTTGTCCTTCAGAAACTCCCGGATACGATGCGGCGGAGGCAAACGTCCGGTCAAGTCCAAACAGACACGCCGCAAGAATTCCCCATCGCCCGACAGCCGCGAAGGAACAATGTTGAACTTCCGCAGCTTCGAGAAAACCTCTTCATCGATGAAGTTGTTGGTCGGAACGCCGGGGTAGTTCGGCAGCGCTTCCGCCACGACACCCACGCTGACGCGGGCATTGCGTCCGGCGGCCTTGATGAGCACCGCCGTCTCGCCCGGCTTCCCGGCCTCGATCACACCATCGCTCGAGACACCGGCAACCGCCGGCTCGTCCACTGTATAGAGCACCTGGTGGGTGAAGTCTTCCTGGCGGCCGTTCGAGAAATGGGCCGTCACGAGGATGCGCTGCCTCTGGCCTTGTTCAAGAACAATGTCAGCTGGGTAGGTCTCGAGCTTCACGATCTTGGGCGCAGCCGTGCCGCTTTCCGTGCCATAAGGCGCACCGGCTCTGATCCAATTCAGAATCGTTGTGTAATCGTCTGATCCTTTATCAAAACGGGGGCCGCCGCCGTGCGGGACCTCCATGACCGCTTTCTGGAGCAGCAAGCTCGCTTGCGGCGACTCCAGATTGATGCGAGGTTCCGCCGGACCGCCGGATTCATCCGTCAGCACTTTAAAGACGCCGCCCTCGACGATCCACTTGTAATCGTCATGGGGATGGACGCCGCTGGCGGAAAGCTTGAAGCCCGCCTGCCCCTTGACGCCTCCATGGCAACCACTTCCGTTGCAGCCGCGGCGGGTGAGAATGCCGGCGATGTCGCGGGAGAAACTGAACGGCCGCTGGTCGGCCGAACCCTCAATGCGCAGCGCCGCCTCGGAGGCGTGACTTTCAAACGCCGCCCGAAGTTTCGTCTCACCATCCCGCGCCGCGACGACTCGCCCGGTCTCCGTAATCGTGGCCGTCTCGGGATGCTCCAGCGAGAAGTGCGTCTGCTCAGTCACGTCACGTTCGCCGCCGTCCGCCGTTTTCGCCATCACGATGTACTGCTGTGAGGCGTTTTTGCCGGAAAGCGTGCGGGTTTCCGGCACGAGGCGAATGGAAACGATGTCGCCGCTGGCGGATCCGGCCGCGCCAAACAGTGGCAGCGCCGCAAAAGCAGACGTTAGCAGCAGTCTTCTCATCGCAAGGCCTCCGTAGATTGCTTCATCTTGTCGTCACTCGAGGCTTCCGGAGGGCGAGTCACCATCAACAGCAAATCCTTTACGGGGATTCGATCGCCCAGCTTGCCGTCGACGACAGGTTGCGCGTAGACTCGCGCTACCGCGGGCAGGTGCGTCGCGGGGGCATCGCGGCCGGGCAGCAGTACGAACGTCGCCTTCTGGCTCTTGGTCCGGAACCGTTCCTTCTTGCCCTCACTGAACGGCGGCGGACGGTCGGGCTCCACCTCGGTGCCAGGCACAGCCTGCACGCCTTCCGGCAAACCGTCGATCGACAGCACAACGAAACCGTCGTAGCCCTCTTCCTGATCAGTGATCACGCTTAGTTTCTTCGCTTCGCCGGCGACCAGGTTGATATGGTCCTCGGCGATGTGAACTTCGCCCAAGTGCGGCACCCAGGGCCGAACCAGCACACGATACCGCATATCGCGGTCGCCGTACGTGACGGTGATGTCGCGAATCTCCAGAGTAAACTCGCCGTCGCGGGAAAAGGCAAACGCTGTCTTAGGTTGGACCTGCTTCGCGATGTTGCCGTTAGCGTTGACCTTGGAATAGACGTTCGTGAACGCCTCGACGCCCGCATCGTCGACAACGCGCAGATAGGGGTTCATCTCCGGAATGGTCTTCATCGGCGTCTCAACTTCCAGCACCACTTTGTCACCCGCTTTGATCGAGAAGCGGACGCGGTCGATGTCTCCTGGATACTCGAATGTTCCGACGATCATCGCGGGAAGTGGAATCTTTGGCGGTACGGTCGGTTCGGCGTCGGCGTCGACGATCGGGATCTCGCGCGCCGCCGGGATAGCGCCTTCCTTCGGCTCTCCTTTGTCGTTCATCGGGTCCGGCGCGAGTTCGGCAACCGATCGCGACCACAACACCTTCATGCGGTCCGTATCGAGATTACGGGTCCACTTTCGCTCTGACCATTCCTGGATGCTACCGGGGTTGCTGTCGGGCTCTGGCTTTTGCTCTGGCTTTTGCTCCGGCGACACCGGCGCCATCCGCAAAATGTAAGCATGGCCGGCTCCGCCGTAGCCCCAAAAGCCGTTCACTCTGACCAGGAAATTGCCGTCTTTCTCAAACCGATATTTCAACGCCGCTTCGGTCGAGAGGCCGGGATAGGGCACGTCGTCATCGTGAAAAGCGAGCCGGGTGGCGCGGTTCTCGTCGAACCAGCTTCCGGTCAGCTCGTACAGCGATATGGCCGGGTCGAGGGGCCCGCTCGAAAGCGCCTCGAACAACAGCTCCTCGCCTTTGCGTACGTCGAACGAGTAGTAGTCCACTTGTCCGACTTCGTCGATCCGGCCGTGAACGGCAAGGGGGTGGCTGGGAAGCGGCTGCGCGTACAGCGGGAGCTCGTGGGCCTCGGTTTGTTCGAACAACGGGGGTTCACTGTGGATGTGAAGCTCCAGCGCGTCCGAAATTCCGCGCGGCGTGACGACGCGAAAGGGATACTTGCCCGGCGCCAAATCTTCCGGCGGCTCAACCTCAACTTCAAGAAGCTGAATCTTCGCCTTCTTCTTGTCCCTGGCGCTCTCTGCCCGCTCTTGCGGCTCGTCCTTGATCGAAAGCACGCGGGCCTCAATCATTTTCGTGCTGAACCACAGCGCGTGAGCTCCGTCGAGCGAGCGGCCCCGAACTGTCGTACGGAACGTCTTGCCAGCCTGCCCGCCGAGCGGAAACACCGACAGTAAGCTCGGCTCGGAGGGCGCGTCCGCCGCGATTCCTGGCCGGACCGCGAGGCCGACCACGCAGGCGAAGACGAGACCGCCAATCCATCCGCTACGCCGCACTCTTTGTCGCGAGAAAGTTGCCAAAGATTCCCCAACCCGCTGGAACTAGTTTACACCGGTGGTTCGCCAAAACTACGTAGCCGTTTAGATTGAAGTGCTTGCGTCGATTCTCACTTGACAGCCAAGCGTACTGTTCGCACACTCTGGGGCTTGATCCAAAGGCCTCCGGGTGTCGGCTCGAACGGCGCGCGCCCGGCGCAACAACACCCAAAAGGCCGGATCGTTCAAGAGTCCGGTCATCAATTTCGATCGGCTACGGATTTTTGGCGAAGAGCACCCCGACGGAATGACTGCGGGCCACTGCCGTCTTAGCAGGTCGCGGTCAAACCAACCCTCCCGTGCGCACCTGTCCCAAGAGCAGGTGTGCTAGGCAAGTTCCACAGCCATCATTTCGTTGATTCCAAGGGGGTTGCTTCAAGCAGTGCTTCCCCGAAAGGAGACGCTGTAGATAATTCTGTAGCTGTTAGTTTCCACAAGGTTCAACAAGCCTCAACTACCAGGATTTGCAAGTTGTTGAATCTAAGTTGGTTATAATGTGACGATTATCACAGCACACCTGCTCCCAAAGCAGGTTTCACGGCAGTCGCACCCCGAGTCACGCCTATCTCGATGGCTTTCATCGAGGGCGAAAGCCTCGACAAGAAGATCGAGCAGGGTCCGCCGAAGATAAGCGAAGCTCTCGATGAACGGTGAATCGAGCCTCGCTGTGTTCTCCGATAGCCTCAATGTTTGAACGCGGACGGAATATTTGCGCAGCAATCCTGTCCGAACTCTGTTCCAAAGCTCCGGCGTCCGGAACCGCCCGGTAGCTCTCGACGTTACGTGAATCCGCAATTTTCGAAAGCAAGACGTCGCCAGCATAGCACAGCGCGTAGAGCGCTGTTCCGCAGAAAAAGGCGCTTTGCGCCGACCCCAGAACTTGGTTCATCATTTCGTTCATGGCTTGTCTCCAACTGCGTTTAGTCTCTATTGCGCGGAACCATCCGCCAACACGACACGCACCGTGACAAAATAGTGAGACGTGACGCAACCCGGCCAACCGACAGGCGATGTGACGCGGCTTCTTGTGCGCGCCCGGGAAGGCAACCGGGAGGCCATGGAGGAGCTGTTGCCGCTGGTCTACGCGGAGTTGCGGCGCGTGGCCGGGCGACAGCTCCGCAACGAACGCCGCGATCACACACTTGGCGCCAGCGGGTTGATCAATGAGGCGTATCTGAAGCTCGCCGACCAATTGCAGGTCGACTGGCAAAGCCGCGAGCACTTTTTCGCTATTTCCGCGCGTGCCATGAGGCAGATTCTGATCGATTACGCCAGGAAGCGCAATGCGGAAAAGCGCGGCGGCGACTGGGACCGCACGTCCCTGGAGAACAAAGGCCTGCCGTTCGACGCTCCGGTAGCGGATCTGCTGGCGCTCGACCAGGCGCTGGAGCGGTTGAGCGCTGTCGACGAGCGACTCCGGCGCATTGTTGAATACCGATTCTTCCGCGGACTCACTGAAGAAGAAACCGCCGAACTGCTCGGCGTGACGGTTCGGACTGTTCAGCGAGAGTGGGTCAAAGCTCGCGCCTGGCTTTACAAAGAGCTGTACTCGGACGACAATTAGGCGTCACACTCCTTTCTTACGATGCCTACGCAACCTTCCTGGAAACGCATCTCGGCGATATTCGACGGGGCCATCGACCGCCCCGCGAAAGAGCGTGCGGACTGGGCTGAACGCCAATGCCAGGGCGACACGGCGCTCTATCAAGAAGTCGAGAAGCTTCTGATCGCGCATGAGCGCGCGGAAGGTGTTCTCGATCTGCCGATGAAGGCGCTGGCGTCGGAGGCGCTTCGCGATGCACAGGAACCGGCGTCCGGCGACGAGCAAGTCGGCCCCTATCGGATCGTCAGCGAAATTGGCCGGGGCGGGATGGGCGTGGTCTACAAGGCCGAAGACCCCCGGCTGGGCCGTTTCGTGGCGCTCAAGTTCTTGCCTCCTCACTTGATGGCGAATGACCGCGCGAAGCAGAGGTTCCTGGCCGAAGCCCGCGCGGCGTCGGCCCTCGACCACCCCAACATCTGCACCATTCACGACATCGGACAAACACCCGGCGGCAGACTTTACTTCGCCATGGCCTACTACGACGGCCAAACGCTGGCGGATCGGGTTGGCGAAGGGCCGCTTCCCATAGAGGACGTTCTCGGCATTGCGATTGAAGTCAGCCGGGGTCTCAGTCACGCTCACGAGGCCGGGGTGATCCATCGAGACATTAAGCCTTCCAACATCCTTCTTACTTCGAATGGGCAGGTCAAGATCCTGGACTTCGGGCTTGCCAAGCGAAACTTGTCGCCGGCCTCGGATCCGGATACCCGAGTCGGTACGGTGACCTATATGTCTCCCCAGCAGGCCGGCGGAGAGAAGGTGGATGTTCGCACGGATCTGTGGTCGCTGGGAGTCACTCTTTACGAAACGATCACCGGCCGCCCACCTTTTCGAGGCGAATACACCGAGGCGATCATCTACTCCATTCTCAACGAAGACCCCGAACCGGTCACCGGGCTGAGAACGGGTGTGCCCATGGAGTTGGAGCGCATCGTCGAAAAGGCTCTCGAGAAACAGTGCCACGACCGCTATCAGCACGCGGACGATCTGGTGGTTGATCTGCAGCGAATCCAGCGCGCAACGAAATCGCGGTCGTCCCGAATTTCGGGCGTGGTGCGGCGGCCGCGCTCGCTGCCATCGATCGCGGTTCTGCCGTTCGTCAATATGAACCGCGACACGGAAGGCGAATTTTTCGCGGACGGGATCGCCGAAGACATCAGCAGCGCCCTCACCAAAGTCGAAGGTTTGAGCGTGGCCGCCCACAACTCAGCCCTTCAGTTCAAGGGAGAGACACCTGAAATACAGGACGCTGGTCAGCGGCTGGGCGTCGACAACTTATTGGTTGGCAGCGTGCGCAGGGTTGGCAACCGGGTGCGCGTGACGGTCCGCTTGAGTAATGTGGCCAGCGGTTACGAGGTCTGGTCCGATCGCTACGACCGCGTGATGGACGACATTTTTCAGATTCAAGATGAGATCTCGCGCGCGGTTGCCGAGAAGCTGAAAGGCGCGGTTGCCTTGCGGCCGGAATTGGGGCCGGGCGACGCAAGCGGCGGAACGGCCGTTGGTGAAACTTCCACGGGCAGGTTAGGCACGGCGGAGCGGCGCAAGACACGGCAGACAACCGGGGCAACGCGCCTGGAGCCGCGCTTCTGCACGCGGCCGGACGGAGTGCGAATTGCGTACGCGACCGTGGGAAGCGGGCCTCCTCTCGTTTTTCCGCCCGGGTGGGTGAGTCATCTCGAGGAGGGCTGGGCGGACCAGCCGCGCCGGGCATTCCTTGAAGCTTTGGCGCGCGGCCGGACACTGGTTCTCTACGACAAGCACGGCACGGGCTTGTCGGATCGGGGACGTACGGATTTCTCGCTAGAGGCGGAAGTGCGCGACCTCGACACGGTTATCAATCATCTCGGATTGGAAAGAGTTGCCTTGGTGGGAGCATCCCAAGCCGGGCCCGTGTCGGCAGCGTATGCGGCAAGCCATCCGCGCCGCGTCAGCCGGCTGATTGTGTTCGGCGGCTATGCCAATGGCGAGGCCATCGCAACACCGGACATTCGGGAGTCGATGTTGGGCCTGATCCGGGCGCATTGGGGAATCGCTTCCAAAGCTCTCGCCGATATCTTCATGCCAGGCGCGGATGCCGCCGACACCGAGAGCTTCGCAAGATTACAGCGCGCCTCGGCAACCGCTGAGATGGCGCGCGAACTGCTGGGCCTGGTTTACCGCATCGACATAACGGCTTTGCTGCCGCGGCTTCAGGTCCCGACGCTGGTCATCCACCGAGAGAAAGACCGTGCCATACCCTTTCGCCTGGGCCGCGAAGTAGCGAATCTGGTTCCGGATGCCGGTTTCATCTGCTTGCCCGGGAAGGTCCACTTCCCTTGGCTGGAGGATAGCGACTCCGTTCTGCGAGCGATTGACGACTTTCTTTCCGCTGAACCGCCAACCGACCGAACCGAGCCGAGCCGGCCCGTAACAAGCCGCCCGGAAGCGGGGCGGGCGGAAGCCGTTGAAGCCTCACCGCGAAGTTGGAGCGATGAGCCTCCGAAACTCCGCAATTTCCCGAGCTACATTACCAGTTTTATTGGCCGCGAGGGAGAAGTTCGCGCCATCGCGGCGGTCCTCGAAACCAGCAGGCTTCTCACGCTAACGGGGCCGGGTGGCACTGGCAAGACTCGGCTGAGCCTGCGAGTTGCGACTGAATTGGCGAACGGTTTTCGGGATGGCGCTTGCTTCGTCGGACTGGCGCCGGTCACTTCCCCGGACTTGGTTCCTTCCATGATTGTCCGGGCGCTGAACCTTGCTGACTTGCCGGGAATGTCAGCCGTCGAGACCCTCACGGACAGCCTCGGAAACAAGAACATGTTGCTTGTTATCGACTACTTCGAGCAGGTGCTCGAAGCCGCGGCGGTTGTGGCCGAGCTTTTAGCGTCCTGCCGGGAGATCAAGATCCTGATCACGAGCCGGGCGCCGCTGCGGGTTGCGGGGGAGCAAGAGTTCCCCGTGCCCTCTCTCCAACTGCCAAGGAGCCCGAAAGACGTAACGATTGTCTCCGCCGAGCAGCATTCCGCGGTCAAGTTGTTTGCCGACCGGGCAAGAGAGGCGCGTCCGGGATTCTCGCTGACCGACTCCAACGCCAGCGACATCGCCCAACTGTGCATCCATCTGGATGGGTTGCCGCTGGCGATCGAGTTGGCCGCAGCGCGCGTCAAGCTCTTCTCGCCTGACGCGCTTTTGGCACGCTTGGCGAAACGGCTGGACTTGCTTGCCGGAGGCTCAAGGGAGCGCCCCGAACGGCATCGCACGCTGCGGGAAGCAATCGCCTGGAGCTACGACTTGTTCGATCCCCCGGGACAGCGCTTGTTCCGGCGGCTTTCGGTGTTCGCCGGCGGCTGGACATTGGAAGCGGCGGAGGCCATGTGCGCCGGGGACGCGGAACTGGAATCCAACGTTCTCGATCTGCTCACCGGGCTGACCGAACACAGTCTGCTCCGCCATTCAGCGATTGCGGATGACGAGCCCCGCTTTTGGATGCTGGAGACAATCAGCGACTTCGGCCGCGAACGGCTTGCCGAGGCTGGAGAGGAAGAAGCCGCGTTTCGCGCGCATGCGGAGCATTTTCTCGCCCTCGCTGAACGGGCCGAATCCAAGCTGACCGGAGCGGAGCAAGGACCCTGGCTGGACCGCCTCGAACTGGAAAACGCCAACTTCCGTGCGGCTCTTGATTGGGCCCAGCGGAGTGGTGATGCGGCGCTCGGGGTTCGCCTCGGTACGGCGCTGTGGCGGTTTTGGATCGTGCGGGGCCATATCGCCGACAGTCTTCCCATCTACGAAAAGGCGCTGGCCGGGCTAACATCGGATACTCCCGTCGACAGCCGCGTCCGGGCGCTCAATGGCCTCGGGACGCTCTATCACTACGGGGGACAGGCGCCCAAGGCGAGGGAGGTGCTGAAGCAGTGTGCTGAACTTGCCAGAGACCACGGCAGCAAGGGAGACATGGCGAAGGCGCTCACGAACCTGGCGTGGGTCGATTCGGAACTAAGCGACTTCGGATCGGCCTGGGCGCTATCGCACGAAGCTCTGCGCTTGCATGAGGAGTCTGGAGACAAGCGCGGCGTGGCACTGGCGCTCAACAACATCGGTTGGGTGCACAACTACCGGGGGCGCTACCGCAAAGGGCGTTCCTATCACGAACGGAGTCTGGCGCTGCGGCGCGAGATCGGGGACCAGCGTGGCATCGCGTTTGCATTGAGCAACCTCGCCTGGGCCGAGCAATACCACGGTGATCTAGACCTGGCTGATTCGCTGGTGGACCAGGCGATGGAAATACTGCGCCCGTTGAATGACGGTGTTCTGACCGGTTTTGCCTTGCTGAACCGCGCCAGGATCGCGCGAGACAGGGGCTGCTTGGACGAGGTGGTCCGAATTTTGGAGGAAAGCCTGGCCCGCTGGTCGGCGGGCGGACATCCCACTCTGCTTTGTTGGGCCCATACCGATCTCGGGGCGGTTTTCCACGAAATGGGCGAGTTCGAACGCGGACGGGCGTATTTCGACCAAGGGTTGCGGGGCTGGAAGGCGATTCAAAGCCCCTGGGGTGTTGCCGAGAATCTCTACGAGCAAGGTATGGCGGCGATCGTGCGGGCGGACAAAAACGGAGAGATCCAGCTCCGTGAGAGTCTCAAGATTCGCGGGGAGATCGGCGTTCACCGGGGCGTCGCCGAGTGTCTGGAGGGACTGGCGGTCCTCGATGCGGACGTGCAAGCCCCAGACCGCGTCGCGGTGATGCTGGCTGCCGCCGGTCGCATTCGGGAAGAGCTGGAGGCGCCGATGGCGGAGCGATATCGCCATGCCGTCGAGAGCGCGTTCCGTTCGGCCGGTGCTTCTCTTGGAAAGGACAAGCTTGAAGCTGCACAGCAGCGGGGCCGCAAGATGGACCTTGACGACGCTGTAGAATTTGGCTTGCGCCCACCACATGGCTAAGAGTCCGTACAACAGAAGGCGGCTGAGAGATCCGTATTTGCTCGGCCGAAAATAGGTGTCCTTATGTCTTGTGCCTCGCCAAAAGTACGTAGCCGTTTAGATTGAGGAGCTTGCGCCCACACGCCCTTGACAGCCGGGTCCGCCGTTCGCGCATTCTGTAGCAGTGATTCCCTTCGTCTTCCGGCTCGTTAGGCTGCTGAACCTCGTAGTGTCCAAATACTCGATCGGGTCCCAAGTTGTTTTTTAGTAGGGAGTTGCGTCTGGGGTCCGCGGCTCTGGAAACGAGCAATTTTGAACGCTCTGATGATAGTCTGGAGCCCAATGTCGCTTGATCTGACTCCGCTGAGGTTCGTTGCCGTCGCGCTTGCCAGCTGGCTCAACCAACAGCAACACGACATCATTGACTACCTCCGAGAAGAGAATAAGGTCCTGCGGGAGCAACTCGGCAATCGACGGCTGCGACTCAACGACGAGCAGCGCCGCCGTTTGGCGGTCCGGGCTAATAAGCTCGGCCACAAGGTGCTCGCGGAGGTGGCCTCGATCGTCACTCCCGTGGTGTCCACTAAACCGCATGTTGATCTGTGAGGCTTTGAACAGCTACAAAATTATCTACAGTGGGTTTTCAGGGATCCGAAATGGGCCGTAAGTTATTGAAAACAATGGTCGGGGCGGAGGGATTTGAACCCCCGGCCTCCTGCTCCCAAAGCAGGCGCGCTACCAAACTGCGCCACGCCCCGACGGATAGGCCTGTGCCCTTATTCTAGGTCAAAGCCCGCTTGACTGCCCAACTCGGTCCGGACTGTTGTCGCTGACGAGGGGCTACTGGAACGAAGCCATGGTGCCGTCTACAAGCAGGTACATCTGATCGGAATGCCGATTTGGGCGGCGTCTAGAGAATTCTTGACATTCCTAGTCAGAGTTTCTTTCGCGGCGACAAGATCCGCGGTGTTGCAGACAAACCAGGACGGCGATGATCATAATCACCGTCCCTACGCCCCACCTAACGGGAATGAAAACCCATGGGTTTTTTCGACGGCGTGGTCCGGCCGACGTTTTTTGCCGCTGGTACCCCAAATGCGAACTGGCTGACCGGCTGTTGCCGGCCGCTATCAGGCCGACCGCATCCCCCTGGGGGAGCGGTCCTTGTCAAGAAGTCAGGTTCGCGGCTCCGGCTTAGGGTCCAGCCGCCTTGCTGTCGTGTTCTTCCAGCAGCGATCTGAGGTCACTGATTTGTTGGCGCAGCTTCTTCTCGCGAGCGGAGATTAAAACTAGGTAGAGGATGTGCAGAACCCATGCGGCGCTGAAGGCGTACCATAGCCATTCCAAGTTTTCTTGCATTGATGTCTCCCCCTGCTGCTTGACTGGATGGGGTTGTTGCCGTCTCCTTATGCGACCTTTCAAAAAGCTAGCTCATATCGGGCTCGAAAGCCCGACACGGCACGCTACAAGCGTGCGCCACGTGGCTGGGCACTTCGTTGCTGAGCACTTCTATGGATAGTCCATGATTGCACGGGGCTGGTTACAGCGCGTGCACTTCGCGGCGCAATCCTTCCATCTCGTGGCGCAATCCTTCGAGCCGGCTGCGCGTTCGAACCATCGCCCAAAGCAGGAAGCACATGGCGGCGAACGAAAAATAGAGAACCACCCGCATGTCGGTGTCGAGCGCGCCGTCCGAATCGAACATGACGGGTTGCGGGTGCTGCGTTCTCCACCAGCGGTTCGCCATGTAGACGATGGGGATGTCGACGATGCCGAAGATCGATACGACGGCGCAGGCCACCGCGCGCTGGCTAGGGTCGCTGATCGACTGCCGCAGGATGAGATATCCCGCATAGATCAGCGCCAGCAGCAGCATCGTGGTGAGCCGCGCGTCCCAGGCCCAGGAAACGCCCCAAACGGGCTTCGCCCAGAGCGAGCCCGTCACCAGATTGACGACGGTAAAGACCAGTCCCGCTTCGTTACAAGCGACCGAGAGGTCGTCGTAGCGAATGTCGCGTTTGATGAGATATTGGATGCTGGCGTAGCCGCCGATGAAGAACGCGGTGAAGGCGGTAAACGCCGATGGCACGTGCAAATAGAAAATCCGCTGGATGATTCCCATGGAGCGCTCCATGGGCGCCCAGACGAAAATCAGGTAGAGCGCCGCCACCAGCATCCCGCCGACGGCAATGGCCAGAGGAACGGGAACGGCTTGCGTTCGGTTGTCAGCTATGCTGTTCGGCATGCGGGGCCGGTCATGGCTCGATCAAGCTACAGTGTAGCAATTGAACTGTTGCGCTTCGCTCGCGAGGGTTCGCGGCCGTAATGAGTTTCGACGAAATCATGAGGCGTTGGGCCTGGAAGCCGATCCCGCGTTGTCCGGGGCGGTGGGTTCTTTCGATGGCGGATTATTGTGGGGAGCCAGGGACCATGGCAGGTCCCGGCGCTGAAGCCGTTGTCTTCGAGGCCGGGCGAACTGCTGATCCGGTTGTGGTTGTTTGGATCGACAAAGGCGGTTTGATCTCCTACAAGAAGGGGAACGGTAAGTACCTGCATACGCTCAACACGGCTGAGGGGTTTGAGCGAAAGTTGTCTCAGTTGGGAATTTTTGGATTTGATTTGGGCTAATCCAAGAGCGGACATGGGCTCGGGCAAGTTCGTGTTACGAACGCCGCCACGAATGGCAACGCAAATGCATACACGATGGCGGAGGGGTGTCTCCCGAACAATGAACTCCCTTGATTTGCCTGGAGAAAGTGTTGCCCGGAGTATGATACTCGTAGTTAGCGGAAGGGACCTTCCATCGGAGCCAGTGGATTCATGAGACCGGCAGCTTTACTTGTTTGCCTATGGTTCGGGCCGATCTGGCTTGCGGCAGCCGATAGCGGCCAGGCGGAGTTTTTCGAATCCAAGGTGCGGCCCCTGCTTGCGGGCGCCTGCTACGCTTGCCACACCGAAGCAAAGAGCGGCGGTTTGCGGCTGGATTCCCGCGAGTCGATGCTCCAGGGCGGAAACTCGGGTCCCGCGATTGCGCCGGGTGATCCTGAAGCAAGCCTGCTGATCCAGGCGGTGAGCCACCGGCACGAGCGGCTTCGCATGCCTCCTCCAGGCAAGCTCGAGCCCCATGAGATCGGCTATCTCATCGAGTGGGTCAAGGATGGGGCCATTTGGCCCATTTCAAAGCAGGAGTTTTTCGCGAAACGGATTCAGCCTTTGCTTGAGCAGCATTGTTTGGCCTGCCATGGGCAAGATCCACAGGGAGGATTGCGGCTTGACTCGCGAGAAGCTTGGCTCAAGGGCGGCGCCTCGGGCCCGTCCGTTGTAGCTGGCAAGCCCGAGCAGAGCCTGCTCATCGAGAGCGTGCGCTATGAGCACGAGAAGATCAAGATGCCTCCGGCGGGGCGCTTGCCCGAGGAAGCGATCGCGGATTTCACCAAGTGGATCGCCGATGGGGCTGACTGGAGTGAGGACATACCGCCGGCCGAGCCCTACGAGATCAGCGAAGAGCATCGTTCGTTCTGGTCGTTCCAGCCGCTGCGGCGGCCGCCCGTTCCCGATGAACCAGATCAGCGCTGGGGCCGCAACCCGATCGATCGTTTCATCGCCGCCAAGCTTGCGGACAAGGGGCTTTCTCCCGGCAGGCAAGCAGACAAGCGAGCGCTGATTCGGCGGGTGACTTACGATCTGACCGGCCTGCCGCCGACTCCGGATGCGATCGACGGTTTTCTTGCGGACGAGTCGCCGGAAGCGTTCGAGAAGGTTGTCGAGCGGCTGCTGGGGTCGCGTCACTACGGCGAGCGCTGGGGCCGGCACTGGCTGGACTTGGTGCGCTATGCGGATACAGCGGGAGACTCGGGGGATTTTCCTGTCCCGGAGGCCCACAAGTACCGCAACTATGTGATCGACTCCTTCAACGCCGACAAGCCTTACGACCAGTTTGTCCGCGAACAGATCGCGGGCGATTTGCTGGCCTACGACGACGATGATCAGCGCTGGGAGCAGACGATTGGGACCGGCTACATTGCGATTTCCCGCCGGATCGGCGTCAGTCCCCACAAACTGCGGCACATCACGATCGAAGACACGATCAACAACGTGGGCAAGACGTTCTTGGGGCTGACGGTCGGCTGCGCGCGCTGCCACGACCACAAGTTCGACCCGATTCCGGCGGCTGACTACTACGCGCTTTACGGAATTTTCGACAGCTCCGTCTATCCTCACCCGGGCGCGGAACACAAGCCTCACCGGGAAAATTTCGTGTACCGGGTGGGCCGTGAAAAGGCCGAGAAAGCGCTCAAGCCGTTCCGGGAAGTGCTGGACCGCTGGAACGAGAAGGAGCGCGAGAAGTTTCTCGAGTACCAAGCGCTGCAGCAGCGCAAGAGCGAAGACCCGGCGCGGACCCGAAAAGTCATTTGGGAAGAGCTGCTCGCTTTGCGCGAAGAGCGGCGGCCTTATGCCGAAGCGTTTCCGCCTCTAGAAAAGGCCTACGCGGTGCTGGAGGGGGAACCGCACGATGTCCGCGTACACCGGGCGGGGGACCCCGAGGCGCTGGGTCCGTTGGCGCCGCGGGGCTTCTTGCGGATCTTGGGCGGAGCGAGACTGCCGCCCGAAGCCACGGGCAGCGGCCGTCGCGAGCTGGCTGACTGGATTGCTGATCCTGACAATCCGCTGACCGCCCGCGTGATGGCCAATCGCGTTTGGCACTACCACTTTGGCAGGGGCATCGTCTCGACAACAAGCGACTTCGGCGCGCGCGGGAGTCCTCCGACCCACCCCGAATTGCTCGATTACCTGGCGTCGTATTTCATCGACAGCGGTTGGTCGCTGAAGCAGCTTCACCGGCTGATCCTGTTGTCGGAAACGTATCAGCTTTCGAGCGCCGATGTCGCGGCCAACTCGGCGGCCGATCCTCAAAATGAGTTGCTGTGGCGCCATAACCGGCGGCGGCTGGACGCGGAATCGATGCGGGACTCGATCCTGATATTCAGCGGCGAGTTGGATCTCACTCGCGGGGAGCGGCATCCTTTCCCGCACGAGCTGACGTATTTTTATCGCCAGCACGAGCCCTTCACTGAGTCTTACGAGAGCAATCGCCGGACCGTCTACAGCCTGCAGCAGCGCATACAAAAGAATCCTTACCTCGATCTGTTTGACGGCCCGGACGGGAACCTGCCGTTGAGCGAGCGGAAGTCCAGCATCACTTCGTTGCAGGCGCTGTTCATGATGAATTCGGAGTTCTTGCACGGTCAGGCCGAGGTGATCGCCGAGCGCTTGCTGGTTCGCGGGGACTCGACCGCCGAGCGCGCAATGTGGGCTTTCGAGACTGTCTTGGGCCGCCCGGTTCGCGCGGATGAAGTCGAGAAGACGGAGCAATACCTGGCCGCGGTTGGCGAGCAGTTCCGCTCAAGCGGCTGCGAGGGCACGGGCTGCGGCCAGCGGGCCTGGGCCGGTTATCTGCGAGCTTTGCTCAGCAGCAACGGGTTCATGTTCGTGGAGTAGAGGGAGTACGCGTGCCGGCGGATCAGATTAGTAGCCGCGCGCCGCGTCCTTGCCACATTGAAAAGCATTCATACGATCTAATTCACAACTACTTTTGGAGCAGATGATGGAGACTCACCCAAAGGGCCGCCACGCCCGTGTTCTATTGACTTCGGTATTCGGTCCCTACGCTCAGGATGACGAGTTTGGCAGCCGCGCCATTAATCCCATGGAGCTGTATCACAATCAGGTGACGCGGGTGCAAGGGGCTTTTTCGCTGCGCTTGTTTCACCGTTCCTGGGGAATCATGCTGATCCAGAAAAATATCTCGGCGCCGTCGACGGTGCTGGACTTCCCCAAGCGCGAAGACTTCGAGCGGGAACTCACCACAAATCGCTATGACGTGGTGGGGATCTCTTCGATTATCGTCAACGTCGGCAAGGTGGCCGAGATGTGCCGCATGGTGCGGAAGTTTTCGCCGCAATCCGTGATTGTGATCGGCGGGCATGTTGCGGCGATTCCGGGCATCGAACGCTTGGTGGATGCGGACCACATCGTGAAGGGAGAGGGTATCGCCTGGCTGCGGCGGTACCTCGGTGACGACGTATCGGCGCCGATCCGCCACCCGGAGATCATGTCAGGATTCGGGCATCGTGCCATGGGCTTGCGGTTGCCGGGGGGGTTCGGCCCGGCGGCGGCTACCATCATTCCGTCAGCTGGTTGCCCGTTGGGATGCAACTTCTGTACGACTTCGGCCTTCTTCGGCGGCAAGGGAAAGTTTATCAACTTCTATGACAAGGGCGAGGAGCTGTTCCAAGTCATGGAAGAGCTGGAAAAGAAGAGGGGAGTGCGCGCCTTTTTCGTGATGGATGAGAACTTCTTGCTCTACCGCAGGCGCTGCTTGGAACTACTGGAACAAATCAAGAAGCATGGCAAGAGCTGGGAGTTATACGTCTTCTCTTCGGCCAACGCCATTCGCAAGTACACGATGGAAGAGCTGGTCGAGCTAGGGGTTAGCTGGATCTGGATGGGTTTGGAGTCGCCGAACTCGGAGTACGCCAAGCTAGAGGGCATCGATACGATAAGCTTGGTCCAGCAGTTGCGCGAGCACGGCATCAAGGTGCTGGGGTCAACGATCGTGGGCCTGGAGCACCATACGCCGGAAAACATCCACGAGGAGATCGGCCACGCGGTGGCGCATGATACGGATTTCCATCAATTCATGCTCTATACTCCCGTGCCAGGCACGCCGCTCTATGACCAGGTGGACAAGCAGGGACGGCTGCTGGATGTTGACCTGGCCGACATCCACGGCCAGCACAAATTCAACTTCGAGCACGCGGCAATTTCGCGCGATGATTCGAAGAAGTTTCTGGACTGGGCCTTTGAGCACGACTTTATGCAAAACGGGCCCAGCCTGTACCGCATTTGCCGCACAAGCCTCGCAGGATGGAAGCGCTACAAAGATCACCCGGACCCGCGCATTCGGCAACGGTTTGTGAAAGAAGCGCGAGCCCTGAAGACAACTTACGGGGGCATGCTGTGGGCGATGGAACGGCAGTTGAAGAAAACCAACGAAGCGGTCAGCCAGGAGATCCACGCACTGCGCCGGGAGATGCGAGAAGAGTTTGGCGCTCTCTCGCAACTGGCCGCGGGCTTGATAGGGCCGGTGTTGTTGTGGACGGTCCGGCGGGAAGAGAAACGCTTGCAGCGCGGCCAGACCTATGAGCCGCGAACGATCATCGAACGCAGAAACTGGGCACTAGCCTCCGAGGGCCTGCCGACACCGCGGTCACATAGCCGAACGCCAGCCTCACTGCGGGCAGCCTGCTGATTTCTGCCCCGCTCCAAAAACTCATTCGCTGGAAGCCAGCTCCTTTGCCGGAGGCTAGCGGCACAGCCCTTCACGCAGCGGCTGCTCTGCCCTATACTTGTCTCTGTCTGTTGCCTTCGCAGGGCGTCGCTCAAATGATGAATCCGCAACTGGTAGCGCTTGCCGGCCCGCTGAAGGGAACAACGATCAGCATTCCGGAGCGGGAGGTCTCGGTCGGCCGTGATCCGTCAAACTGGTTGCCGATCGACTCCACTTCGGTTTCAAGGCGCCACTGCAAACTGACGTGGAGCGCGAATGAATACGCGGTCCTCGATCTGGATAGCCTCAACGGCACGTTCGTCAACGGCCTGCCGGTCAAGGAGCGCGAACTACAAGCGGGCGACCTGATCGCCATCGGCGACTCTTTGTTCCTTTTCGCTCAGCGCGGAGTTGAATCGCCCAAGGGGCTTCGGCGCGTGGATACAACGGACCCAGCCAAATCCGGATTAACCGGCGCGGTTTCGAGCGCTGTCGAATTTGACCGTCCCGGCGAATCCAGCGGACGCGCCACCACGCGCATGAGGACGGAGGATCTGCTCTACCTCCACCCGGAGAAACTAGTCGAGGCGCTGCCTTCCGCCGGACGCCTCGAGCACGACCTGCAAGCGCTTCTCAAAGTTGCGGCCACGATCGGTTCCGAAAACGGTCTGGAAGCGCTTGAGCAGCAACTGCTCGATTCGATGCTTGAAGTCGTACCGGCAGAGCGCGCCGCGATTTTCTTGGTGGAAGACGATCCCAACGAGTTTGTTTCGATCTTCGGAAGGGAAAGGGGTTCTGAAGGTGAAGGCGTGGTCAATGTGAGCCGTGCCATCGTTCATCGCATGCTTCGCGAAGGTAAAGCGGTTCTCGGCAACGATTTTCCCAACAGCAAGTATGCCCTCGATGCACCCGAGAAATCTCCGGTGCAGGCGGTTCTGGCCGTGCCGATTGTGGCCTTCGAAAAGGTCCGAGGGGTTGTCTACCTGGACACCCGCGACCCCAGCGTGAAATTCGAGCAGCATCATCTGCAGTTGCTCTCGGCCATCGGCAGCATGGCGGCGATGCCGCTCGAAGGCGCCCGGCACGTCGACTGGCTGCAGGCCGAGAATCGCCGTCTGCAAGAAGAAATTGACATTGAGCACAGCATGGTCGGCGAGACCGGCAAGATGCGCCGGGTCTATCAGTTCATCTCCAAAGTGGCGCCGACCGATTCGACTGTATTGGTGACTGGCGAGAGCGGAACGGGTAAGGAACTCGTTGCTCGTGCCGTACATACGAACTCCGAGCGGGCGGATAAACCTTTCATCGCGATCAACTGTGCCGCGCTGACCGAGTCCCTGCTCGAAAGCGAGCTGTTCGGACACGAGAAGGGCGCGTTCACAGGCGCCTTCGAAAGGAAAAAGGGCAAGCTCGAAGTAGCTGATCAAGGGACGGTTTTCTTGGACGAAATCGGGGAGTTGGCGCCGCAACTTCAAGCGAAGCTACTGCGCGTGCTGCAAGACCACAAGTTCGATCGGGTGGGCGGGACGCGCCCGGTCGAGGTGGATATCCGCCTGATCGCCGCCACCAATCGGGACCTGCGCAGGGACATAGAGAATGGCAAGTTTCGTGAGGATCTTTACTATCGTCTCAACGTTGTCTCGATTGAGTTGCCGCCTCTGCGGGAGCGCCGCGAGGATATCCCGCTGCTGGCTCAGTACTTCCTCACCAAGCACTCCAAGCGAAGCAAACGCCCTATCAAAGGACTGTCACACGAAGCGCGCCGGTGCCTCTTGGCCTACGACTGGCAGGGGAACGTCCGGGAGCTCGAAAATGCCATGGAGCGCGCCGTTGTGCTGGGCTCATCGGAGGTAATCTCCCCCGAGGATTTGCCGGAAGCCGTTCTCGAAACAAAAGCGGGTGCGTCGGGACCGATCACGAAATACCACGAAGCAGTCAATGAAACCAAGAGGCGGCTCATACTCAATGCAGTGCGGCAGTCAGAGGGCAATTTCACCGAAGCCGCCAAGTTGCTGGGCCTGCACCCCAACTATCTCCACCGGCTGATCAAGAACCTCGATTTGCGAGGCGAGATCCAATATCGGCAGAGCTAACCTCAACACTGATTCCGTCGAAACAGGCGGCATACGCACCGGTAGAGACCGGCACTCCTGCCGCTATTCAGACGGATCAGTAACCGGCCCGGCGTGCATTCATGTAATCTGTTGCGGGTGACCTTCCGGTAAGATGTTTGTGGAATGAAGGTTCGCGGGCTCGTTGCATCGGCCGTGCTGGTTGCGGCTTTAGTATCAACCGGCTGTTCGAGTGCACCGCTGGAACGAACCGGCCCCGAGGGGAGCGATGGCGCCGAACGGCCTTCGGCTTTTCTGGAGTCCGGCGCGGTTCTTCAGGGCCGGGTGATTGTCGGCGATTTGGAACTGCCCGCCGCTACGGAGGTGCAAAATACAACGGACCCCGAGGATTGCGGCGAGACCCACTCGCTCGAGAACATCATCGTTTCGGCCGAGGGAGGGCTCAAGAACGCGATTGTTGCCGTGAAGAACGTATCGCTCCCCGATAGCTACCAGCCGCCCGCATCCAGTCTTGTGCTCGAAAACCGGAATTGCCGATTCCAGCCCCACGTTGCGGTTCTTACCACGGGCGGCACGATCGAGGCCGTCAACAGGGATCCGTTCTATCATTCTGTTCACCTCTACGGACTGAAGCAGCTCAACGTCGCCCTCGGCCCGTTCAGATCCAAAGTGGTGGAGCTTCCGAACCGGCCGGGATACGTCATCGTGAAATGCGACGTGCACGGATGGATGCAAGCATTCGTGCGCGTTGATAAACACCCGTTCCACGCGGTGACCGGCGAGGATGGCCGCTTCCAGATCGAAGGAGTTCCGCCGGGGCCTCACACCCTCGAGGTGTGGCACGAGTTTCTAGGTCCCATGGAGTATGATGTGACAGTCGCGCCGGATTCAAGTTTGCCGGTTACGATCGCCTATCAAACGGCGGCCGAGTCTCGAAAGGAAGGTATCGCACCGTGAGGAAAGCTGCTCCGCGGCAAGTCATGGGTCTTTTTCCGTTGTTGCTTGCGTTGGGGGTGCTCGCCCAGTCAGCTTACGGGCAGGCCGGTCCGCAACCGGGGACCACTATGGGCGTTTACACTCCCCAGCAGCACGATCTTTATGACGGGCATTTTGTCCTTTCGGCCGGCCGCATCCACCAAGTCGGAACGCTGAAAGATCCACCTGGCTGGGATCACGTGGGAAATGACGCGACCAACGCCCGTGCCATCGAGGGGACGATTGACATCGACGTGGACGAAATCAAGAACGAAGGCAAGTTTGTTGCCAGGCTGTCGCTCCCTGAAGGGAAATTGGTCATCGAGATGGATCGGTTTCACGAGTTCAGCCCCTGCCAGAACGGGGGGATTGCGGCATTCATTTTCGAGCACGGCGACTCCGGGTGCGGTGACACGAACTGGCCGAAGTCGATTCTCTACGTTGCGGGTTGGGGGTACGGCCACGCGACGCTGAACGGCGAGAAACTGTATGACGACTACCAGATCCACTTCATGGTGACGCAAGGCATGCGCGACCGCAAGACGTTGAAAGTCAACTACCCGCTGCTGAACAAGAAAAGCCCGGCGGGGGCGGTGAACCCGGCAGCTCAGCAATTGGACTTTTTCATTCGGAGTCCTGAAATGGACGAACAGAACAATCCGAACAGGAAGGTTTTCGACCACTTCTTCGCGATGGAAGTGACTTGGAAGTGAGCCTTTGCCGGGGGCCGGCCATTCGTCCACAAGTAAATTTCCAGGGCATCTGTACGGAGTCCTTGGGAGGTTGCTCCTTCTGTTGTATCCGAGAACAGCGTCTGCCCCCCGGATCACGATACGATACAGCTCATGGCTGAAGTGTTGGCGCCGTTGCGGCGCGAGTTGGACATCATGCCTTCGCCCGCGCCTGAGCAGCCGGGTCTGCTCATGCGGGATCCCTATCGCTACAGCGATGCGGTGATCATCGTTCCGCCAGTGCTGGCTCAGACGCTTGTGCTGTTTGACGGAGAGCATACCGACGCCGATCTAAAGGCGCTGTTGACGCATGTCACGGGCGACATCATTCGGGCCGCCGACATCGCTCGCGACTTTATTAAGGCGCTCGAAGAAAACGGGTTTCTCCAGTCTCCGCGGTTCTTCGATTTGTGCGACCGAAAGCGCCGGGAGTTCGCCGAAGCCGAGACCCGCGAACCAGCTCACGCAGGCAGCGGGTACCCGGACGATGCGGAGGAACTAAGTGCAAAGCTGAGGGATTACGGCGCCGATCCTGAAACTTCAGGCGCTGACTCGCTGGTGGCTTTAGCGGCTCCGCATGTGAGTCCGGAGGGCGGATTCAAGAGTTACGCGGCGGCTTACCGGCGGCTGAATCCCAGCTATGCCGGCAAGACTTTCGTGATTCTGGGGACGTCCCATTACGGCGAGCCCGAGAAGTTTGGCCTTACGAGAAAGCCTTACCGGACACCCTTCGGCGCGATCGAAACCGATCGGGCATTGGTCGGCCGCTTGGAGCAGCAGGCCGCGGGCGCCATCGAGATGGAAGATTACTGCCACTCGAACGAGCATTCGATTGAGTTCCAATGCATATTCTTGGCGCACGTGCTCGGCACGACGGATTTCAAGATCCTGCCCATTCTTTGCGGGCCGCTGGCCGAGAGCTTGTACACGGGGAAGGCTCCGGAATCGAACGACAGCGTTCGAGGGTTCTTCGATGCGCTCGGAGAGCTGGCGGATAGCCGGAGCAAGGACCTCATCTGGGTGCTCGGTATCGACATGGCACATATCGGGCGGCGCTACGGCGACCCAACGGCAGCGTACGCCGGCCAAAGTCACATGATGGAGGTGCGCGAGCGCGATGCAGACCGGCTGGAGAAAGTTTGTGCCGGGGACGCGCAGGGCTTTTTTGAGCTGGTCCATCCGAATCAGGATGATTTGCGGTGGTGCGGGTACTCGCCCCTGTATACCTTCCTCAGCGCCGTGAAAGGCGTTAAGGGGAAGGTCCTCAACTACGAGCAATGGAATATCGATGAGGAGTCGGTGGTAAGCTTCGCCGCGGTGGAGTTTACGGAGGCGGGGCCGGAGTGAGGACGGGGAGACAAGAAGTGCCGGGAAGATCATGATGCGCAAGTGGTTGGCAATTGCGCTGGCAAGCTTGTCGTCCGCTGCTTTCGCTCAACAACTGCCCGTACTCAAGCGGCTGCCCAAACCTCCCGAGCAGCCGATTCCGTTTAGTCACCGCCTGCATGTCAGCAATGGGCTGAAGTGCGCCGAATGCCATCCCATCCCCGCCCCAGGGGATTTCGCTGAGATCGTAGGCACCGAGAAGTGTATGGCGTGTCATGTCACCATAAAGACCGGCAGCCCCCTGATTCAGAAGCTGGCCCGGTTCCACAAGGAGGACGGTGAGGTACCCTGGGAACCCGTCTACCTCATTGCCGACTATGTTTTCTTCAATCACGGCGTTCACACCGAAAAGGTGGGAGCGCAGTGCCAGGATTGCCACGGGCCTGTCGAAGAGCGTGATGTCCTTGGGAAAGAGCGAGATATTTCGATGGCCGCCTGCATGGACTGTCACCGGGCGAGGGGCGGCTCGCTCGAATGCAACTATTGCCACGACCCGAGATAGCGGTCTGTCGGCGCGCCAGGCTTACGGACAAGTTCGCTAGGCGCCGATGTGGCGTGTTGATTCCTTGAGGCTTGAGCCGAAGGTGCTCGGTGGAGCCCCGTAATTCTTTCACGGATTCCCAGCAGTCCGCCATCTATCCGCAAAGCGGTATAATTTAGCGTCGATGATCGGCAAGACCATCTCCCACTACAAGATCCTCTCTGAGCTCGGTAAGGGCGGGATGGGTGTCGTCTACAAAGCCCAAGACCTAAAGCTCCAGCGTCCGGTCGCCCTCAAGTTTTTGCCCTCAAACTTGCTGGGTAACAAGGAAGCCAAGGCGCGCTTTTTGCGCGAGGCCCGCGCGGCGGCGGCTTTGCAGCACCCCAACATTTGCACGGTCTATGAGATCGACGAGGTGGACGGGCGCACGTTCATCGCCATGGCTTATCTGGAAGGCGAAGAGCTAACCAAGAGCATCGAAAAAGGCCCTCTGGGCGTGGAACGGCTGCTCGACATCGCTATCCAGGTCGCGCGGGGTTTACAGGAGGCGCACAGCAAGGGCGTCGTACACCGGGACATCAAGCCCGCCAACATCATGGACACCACCAGCGGCCAGGCCGTGCTGATGGACTTCGGGTTAGCGCAGCTCGCCTCGGCGGCGTCAAAGCTGACCCGGGAGGGAACGACCGTCGGTACCTCGGCCTACATGTCGCCGGAGCAGACAACCGGCGAGAAGCTCGATCACCGCACGGATGTCTGGGCCTTGGGCGTGGTGCTGTATGAAATGGCCACTGGGCAAGTCCCGTTCCAAGGCCATTACGAGCAGGCGATTCTCTACTCGATTCTTAACGAACCGCCGGAGCCGATCGCGGCGGTGCACACGGGTGTCCCTCCCGAGTTGGAAAGGATCGTCAATAAGTGCCTGGCCAAGCGCGCGGGGGAGCGCTACCAAACCATCAGCGACTTGCTTGCCGACCTCAGTGCGTTGAAACGAGCCACGGAATCGGGCGAAGGGCCGCCGCCTGAACCCCTCGAAACTCAGCCGCCCAAACCGAGGCGAACTTTTGTTGGGCGTGAGGCGGAAAAGACGGAACTCGGGCGGCTCCTGGAAAGCGTCCGGCAGGGCAATGGGAGTCTGGTTCTGATCGGCGGCGAGCCTGGTGTCGGCAAGACGCGGCTTTGCGAAGAAATGCTTGCCGACGCCGGCGAGCAACAGATGCTGGTGCTCACCGGCCACAGCTACGAGGGCGAGGGAGTTCAATCTTTCATTCCGTTTGTCGAAAGTCTGGAAGCGGCTTCCCGAGCCGTTCCTCGCACGAACTTTCGCGCGGCCCTCGGCGGGGCGGCGCCCGAGATCGCGAAGTTGATGCCGGAGCTGCGGCGCACCTTCCCCGACATTCCAGAACCGATGCAGCTTCCCGCCGAACAGCAGCAGCGATATCTCTTCAACGGGTTTAGAGAGTTCATCGAGCGTCTCAGTCGCCAGACGCCCATCGTTTGGCTGCTGGACGATCTGCACTGGGCCGAAGAGTCGAGCTTGCTGCTGCTTCAGCACCTGGCTCAGGGCATGGATAGCCTGCCGGTGCTCGTCTTGGGCACTTATCGTGACGTGGAGCTTGAAGTCGGTAAGCCCTTCGAGAAAGCCCTTTCGCAATTGGTTCGCCAGCGCCTGGCGCGGAGGATAACCCTCAGGAGATTGCCCCAAGCATCCGTCGGGGATCTGCTCGAAAGCCTCGCCGGAAGCCGGCCGCCGGATTCCCTGGTCCGGGTGATCTATCACGAGACAGAGGGGAACCCGTTCTTCGTCGAAGAGGTTTTCGAGCATCTCAGTGAGGAGGGAAAGCTCTTTGACGAAGAGGGTCGCTGGAAGAGCGATGTGAAAACCGGTGAACTCGAGGTTCCCGAGGGCGTGCGGCTCGTTATCGGGCGGCGACTCGATCGCTTGAGTCCGCAGTCTCCGAAGATCCTCAGTGCGGCGGCGATTATCGGCAGGGTCTTTGAGCTAGAAACTTTGGAGTCGCTCGAGGGCCTCGACCCCGACGACGTTCTCGACGCGATAGAAGAAGCGGAATCGGCGAGACTCATTGCGCCAGTTTCGGCCGGCCGTGAAGTGAGCTACCGTTTTACGCACGAGCTGATTCGGCACACGCTGGTTGCCGGACTCTCGATTCGGCGGCGCCAGCAGACGCACCTGCGGATCGCGGATGTACTCGAGAAGAAGGGCGCGGAGAACGTCAGTAACCTTGCGCATCACCTGTTTCAGGCTGGGGTGTCAGCCGACCTGGATAAGACGGTTCACTACTTCAAGCTGGCCGGCGAGCGAGAGCTCGAGACCGGCGCATTCCAAGAGGCGCTCGAACACTTCGACAGCGCCCTAAGCCTGCTGGAGGACGAATCTCCTGAAATACGCGCCGACCTGCTCTTCCTCAAAGGGCGCGCCGAGCATACCCAAGGAAGAACCGAGCAGTCGCTGGCCGCCTGGAATGAGGCCGCGACGCTCTACCAGAGTCTCGGCGACGTCAAAGGCATGGCGCGAACGTGTCTTGACATCACCGTCCAAGCCACCTGGCGGGCTGAGTACGATGATGCGATCCCGATTCTCCGACGTGGTCTCGCCATGACAGAGGGAGACGTCACGCCGGAACGCTGCCGGCTGCTGTCGACAGGCGGCGCTTTGCTCGTGACCGCGGGTGACTGCGACGCGGCCCCGGATCTGCTCGAAGAGGCGGTCTCGATGGCCGAAGAACTTGGCAACCCCGTGCTACTCGGCGAGGTGTTAGGCAGCAAGGTCAACGCGGACTGGGCGCTCATGAGGGCTCGGCAGTGGGTGGAAGACGGGCAGCGCGCGGCGGAGCTTGAACGCTCCGCTGGAAATCCGTGGGCGTGGGCGTACGTCGCCGGCTGGACGCGAGTCGGATTGGTCTTCGCGGGTCGCTTGGAAGAAGCGCTTCAACGGGGCGAGGCGGAAAAGGTCGCAACGCAGCTGGGTCATCACAATGCCCAAGTTTGCTTCAAGATTGGCCGTGAGTTTGGAAGTTTCGTGCGGTCGGGAGACATCGACGCGTTCCGGGTCTTTGCCGAGTGGTACCGCGATTGGAGCCAAAGCCTGGACTACCCTTGGGGTCTTGTCGCCTACTCACATCTCGGGCTCTGCCGGTTCTGGCGAGGAGACTGGGGCGGCTTTCACGACGACTTCCAGCGTGGAATCGAGGCTGAAGAGGCGCGGCCGAACGGCTACTACGCTTGGGGGAACTACTTCATGGCGATGGCCTACGCCGGCGACCCCCGCGCGCTTGAGCTGCTGGAAGAAAAGCGGTCGATGCTTCCTCGTATGCGCCCTTTCAACAACTGCGGAGCGTGGGTCGCGCTCATGCGGGTGATCGAAGGCTTGGCTGTCTTAGGCCGCCAGGAAGAAGCGGCCGAGCTCTACCCCTTGGCCAAGTTGGCGATCGAGACTGGCACGTTAGTAGAGTTCTTCACAACCGCGATGCCCCAACTCGCGGCCGGCATCGCGGCGGCTTGCGGTCGTGACTGGGCCGCGGCGGAGGAGCACTATGAGACGGCGCTCGATCAGGCCCATGAGATGCCGCACCGCATCGCGCAGGCTGACATTCGTCGCTGGTACGCACGCATGCTATTGGATCGGAGCGGAACCGGCGATCGCGAGAGAGCCCGAGAGCTTCTCGAAGAAGCGATAGAGGTTTACCGAGAACTCGGCATGCCCAAGCACCTTGCCATTGCGGAGCGTCTTCACGCCCCTCTGGCACCGGAAGCCAGCTAAGTTGCGGGCCTCTTAGGGCGCGGCGTAGATGTCATAGGAGACGCGGTTCTTGCCCAGGTCGGATTCTCCGACCCCGAAACATTGCAGCCGGTTCAACCAGGCGTAATCTGGATGCGCCGTCTGGAACCGCGGCGCATTACGAAGGGGCATCTTTGCCGGCAGATCGTTTGCTAGGAATCTCTCGTAACCGTCAGGTCCCGCGTCAACCGTGCCCGAGTAGGCAACATAGATCAGCGCGCCGTCCTCTGTCTCGAAAGTAGCGCGGACATCTAGCACCCCAATTCCGTCTTTGCGGAGCAGCAGAAAATCAGCCCCATCCGGCAAAATCTTCCCCCTTAATCGGGGACCTTCCACGGACCCTCCAGCGAGATGGAAGTTGGCACGAATTCCTTCAGGAACGGGCCCGATAACCTCCGGCGGAAATTTCAGGTTGAGTGAGAATGAGAAGAGGTACTCCAATCGGCATTCCGGCATCAAGACTCCTAAGCCGGGATTTCCGTTTTGGTCCCCCGGCGCTTCCATGGTAGCCGAATTGGAGCTGCCCACGCGACGGTTTCCTGGAAAGTCGGGAAAGTCGGGGGAAAGTCGGGAAAGTCGGGAAAGTCGGAAAGTCGGAAAGTCGGGGAAAGTCGATCGGCGAATACAAAACTATCGGCATGCCTCGGCATCTCGAGATGGCCCAGGAACTGTTGGCGGCCCCCTAGAGAGGCCCCAATCGCTCTGGCTGCCAATCCGTGCACACTTACCACGGCTGCTCGATGACGGGAAGCACCGGCGACGCTTCGGTGGCGGCTAGAAACCCGAGTAAGGCCGCGGCACGAGCAGCGCCTTGTGGATCTTGGAGACCGTGCCCTTATACTTCTCCACCTGTCTTAGCTCCTGCCAGTCGGGGTGCTTGCCAAACTTGGCCCAGCCTTCTTCGAGCTGGTTCCGGCCCGAGTAAACTGTCATATACGTGAGATTCGGCATCTTTGGGCCAGCCAGCACGCGGCCCATGAAGACCGGCTGGATGCCGCAGTCGAGGAAGATCGGCACCTCCCCGGAGTTGAACATCTCCACCTTGAGCGTTCCCATTTTCTCCGAATGACTCTCATAGCTGCGCAGCTCGAACAGCCGCGGCTTGCCTTGCTTGTGCAGCGCCGGAACGGCGGCGCGAGGGAACGCCTTGAATGAAAGCATCAGCTCGGAGTCGATCCGCGAAAAGCGCGGTTCCTTCTGAGGCGTGCTGAAGTATTGCGCGGCCGCGGATTGGTACTTGCCGTCCGCGTCCAGCTTGCCCTGCATCGCCGAGAACTGCCCGATCGAATCGTACGGGATCAGCAGGTAGACGTTCGGGGCGCCGTCCGGCTTTTCATCGGTGAACACGCCTACCGACCCGATTCCCTGGCGTTTCAGCGCCGGAAGAAGTCCTTTTTCGAGGTAAACATCAACTTGCGCCATCTCATCAGCCGAGCTCAGATGATAGGTCCTGAACTCGAGGTATTGCTGCTCTTCGTGATGAGCGGCGGGCGCCCCGCTGGCGCTGAGCAAGACTGCGCTGAACGCGGCGAAGATCGCTAAACGAGTAGACATGGTGGGCCTTTCCTCCTGACATCGAGTAGAAACGTGTCTGTAATTGTAGCCGACAATGCCCCTCGATTGCCGGAGCAAGGTTCACCTGCTTGTCACCTGTGTGGATTTTCAGGGTCTGTTGGGGGTGGGAGGGAGCTTCCAAAGAGTTCAATCAGGTCCGATTGCCGCGACCTGACAACCCGGGCAATACTGTTTCCGCTTGTCCTTTTTCCGCTTGTCCAGCACGTTGCGCGGTCACTCACCGGCGGCCAGGCGGGTGCCTGCTAGACAGCGATGCGGAGCTCCCGCAAGAAAGACTCATCGCTGTCTGTCAACGACAGACCGGCCCCATTCGTTTGCGGGATCGGCGTTTTGGCGTCCGCGGGCCTCTCATGGAAATCGGTCCCGCCCGAAGGTTGCAAAAAGGTTGCGTCTACCGACAGAGAAACGGAGTATCCGGCTTGCTTGATGTCATCGAGGACGTCCGCCATCGTACTGGAGTCGGACAGAGTCCGATGCACCGCATCCCCCAACTGCTCCATAAGGCCTTTTAGTCGCTGATCACTCACGATGCCCTCCACCCTCCTTATCGTCACCGCCCACAGGCTTGTTGGCTTTTTGTTTCTTCGTGACGGCTCGGGCCTTCCTATGAATCTAGGCTAACGCCCGACAGGGTATCCAGCAATCAGGTGTCCTGCGGTTTCTAAGTAGTCCCTACGTACTTTTTTTCTGCCAAACTTTTGGTTTCCCGGCCTGAGCTGTTTTGTTTACTTCAGCTAGTACAATAGGACTGCCCACACCTACGCCTAGTAGTACTTTTTGAAACTGCTTCACGCACACAAAACACTGAACAGAAACATTTTACGTTCTCATCCACTGTTTTCCGCGCGATCAAAGCCTTGGGTTCGTTCACGAATGTAGTGTAAGGCAAGGTTCATGGATTCTGTGGTTGGATCGGGTGCTGAACGAAGATTTTAGGAGAACGAGAGATCTTGCCGGAAAGGCGGATCTTTTTCTTCACGGCACACGAGGGGACCCGTCGGCGGTTCATCTTGCGATGTTTGCCAAGCCATCATGGATCGGTGTCGGCGGCGCGGTTCCGCAGCTTTTGTCGCGGCGCCATGGCCGCCGCCGAGCGGCTGAGGATGACGATATCCACGCGCCGGTTGGCGGCCCGGCCCTGTGGAGAGTTGTTGTCCGCCACGGGACGGAGCTGGCCGTAGCCGACAACCGAGAGCCTCTCCGGAGCAATCTTGAACCGCTCAATGAGAAGATTCATGACTTCGATCGCCCGCCAGCTTGACAGATCCCAGTTCGATGCAAATTCTTCGTTTTGAATGGGCACATCGTCGGTATGGCCTTCGAGACGAATCGGTTGCCTGGGTATTTGCCGAATCGTCTCGCCAATCTGCTCGAACAGATCCTCCGCTCCAGCACGAAATGCCGCCTTGCCGATGGGGAAGAACGAGACTTCGCGCAGGCTCAACACGAGCCCTCGTGGGTGCAATGAAATCGAGACTTGGCCTTCCCCAACCATCCCGGCAAGCCGTTGTTCGAGATTCTTTTTGATAGGCAGGAGTTCCGCTGTCGTGAGAATGTTGTGCTTGTCCGGTTCCGGGTTGCCGCCACTATCCGTGGCTCTATCGCTGGCCGAAAGGGTTTGCGGCGGAGTCCCGTGAAGGTACGATGAGTACGATTCAGCCAGAGCGGATAAGCGGCTCTTATCAAGGTCGGATGCAGCGAACAGGACCACAAAAAACGCGAACAACAGCGTGATGAAGTCGGCGTAGGAGATAAGCCAGCGCTCGTGATTGTCGCCGAGGCGCGCCCTCCGTTTTCTCGTTCTTCTTGCCGTTGGTCACCTCCAGCGAAAATGTACTATTCCTCGTACTTCCCCAGGGTGGCGGGATTCGTGGATTCCACAAAAGCTTCCAGCCGGCTTCGAATCAGTCTCGGGTTCAGGCCCTCGGCCAAGCTGATAGCGCCCTCGAGCATCAAGCACTTGACCGTCTCAACTTGGCGCGCGCGGGCGACGATCTTCTTGGCTCCCGGCAGCAGCACCAGGTTGGCGATTCCAACGCCGTAAATTGTGGCCACGAAGGCGACGGCGATTCCCTTGCCGACTTGGTTGATGTCTTCTAGGTGCTTCATAACTTGGATCAGGCCGAGGACCGCCCCAATGATGCCAATCGTCGGAGCGAACCCCCCGGCTGACTCAAACACCTGTGCTTCAGCTTCCCGCCGAGCCATGTCCTGGTCAATTTCGTTTTCCAGTATGCCCCGCAAGTCTTTGGGGTCCGTGCCGTCCACGGCTAGTGACATCGCCTTGTGCAGAAACGGATCGGAGATGTCCTGTATCTTCTTGTCCAGAGAAACGATGCCGTGCCGGCGGGCCTGGGTGGCAAGCTCGATGATCTGCTCGATGGCGGTTTCGAGCTGGTAGCGAGGCTCAGTGAAGATTGCCACAAGCTGGCGGCAGGCGCCCCATACGACAGGGAGGGGTTGTGCCACCAAGGTTGCACCGAGCGTCCCCCCGAGTACGATCAGAGCCGCGGTCGGTTGCAGGATCTCGTAGAGAGACCCCCCTTCGAGCATCAGCCCGGTGGCAATCCCGCCAAAAGCCATTATCAAGCCGGCCAGTGTTCCCCAGTCGATCCTCATGATTCTTAGGCGTCACCATGACGGATGCTGCCGCGGGCCGGATCCTCGGTCTTCGCACCACGCAGAGGTTGCTGCACCTCTCTCTGATAGGAGATCACCTTCCCAATGACCTCATCGACCGTTTCGCGCACCGCCAGCCGTTGACCATTGAGGAGGCGGACTACGGTGTCCGGTGTCGACTCAAGGGATTCGATCACGCTCGCATTGAGGACGATTTCAGTGCCGTTCAGTCGGGTAACCCTGACCATGTTGCCGCCCTTCTCCATATCGGCTCCAGGGGATCGGGTTTGCGGTTAAAGGTATGATTCGGGTTCAAGTTCCGCGCGGTTCCAGTCCCGTGCGGGCTGAAAGCGTGCTCAATGCACGGCTGGCGGTGAAGCCTCCGACAACCCCTTTGATAGAATCAAGTTTCCTCGAGCAGTTGTCCTGGAAGCCGGTCTCATGTCCGTCGTAAGAAGAGAATCTGTTGTTTGCGGCGTCGGTGGCGTCAAGATCGGCGGCGATCACCCCATCGTCGTCCAGTCGATGACCAACACAGACACGGCCGACAGCGCCGCCACGGTCAACCAGGCGATGGCGCTGGCCAAGGCCGGGTCGGAACTGGTCCGTGTTACCGTCAATCACGATAAAGCGGCTCAAGCGCTGCCCCGCATCGTACAGACCCTCCAGGACTTTGGCGTCACGGCGCCGATCGTCGGAGACTTCCACTACAACGGCCACATCCTGCTGAAGAAGTATCCCGAGTGCGCCAAGCTATTGGCCAAATACCGCATCAATCCTGGCAACGTCAACATCGGCAAGAAGCACGACGACAACTTCCGCACCATGATCGAAGTCGCTATCGACAACGACAAACCGGTGCGGATCGGTGTCAACTGGGGATCTCTCGACCAAGCGCTGCTAACGCGTTTGATGGACGAAAACTCTCGGCGCGGCGGCCCGCGTGACGCCAAAGAGGTAACCCGCCAGGCGATTGTCCTCAGCGCTGTCACGTCGGCGGAGGCCGCGGAAGCTTACGGACTCGGCCGCGACAAGATCATCCTCAGCGCCAAGGTGTCTAACGTTCAGGACTTGGTTGCGGTCTACCGCGACCTCGCCGCCCGCTGCGATTATCCGCTTCATCTGGGGCTGACTGAAGCCGGGATGGGCGCCAAGGGGATCATTTCCTCCGCAGCCGGGCTGGCTATCCTCCTGCAGGAAGGAATTGGCGACACGATCCGCGTTTCGCTGACGCCAAAACCCGACGGCGACCGCACCGAAGAGGTTCTCGTTTGCCAGCAGATTCTGCAGTCACTGGAGCTGCGCAGCTTCACTCCGCAAGTGACTGCTTGTCCGGGCTGTGGCCGAACTACCAGCACATTCTTCCAGGAGATGGCCGACCAGATCGAAGGGTATCTGCGCCGCCAGATGCCGATCTGGAAGACGAGTTACTCCGGCGTCGAAGAAATGAACGTTGCCGTCATGGGCTGTGTTGTCAACGGGCCCGGCGAGTCCAAACACGCCAACCTTGGAATATCGTTACCCGGTACGTTTGAAGAACCCAAAGCCCCGGTCTACGTCGACGGCCGGCTGATGACCACCCTCAAAGGCGACCGGATCGTTGAGGAATTCATCGAGATTCTCAACGAGTATGTTGTCAGCCACTACGCCAGACAGCCTGGCGCCGCCGAGCCAGTGATTGGAGTCGAGGCTTAACTGCGCTCCCAATCAAGCGCAAAACTGTTGCTGCAACCGTCTTTCCGGTTCATTCCCCGAGAAGACATAGGGTGTGCTGTTTAGTAGCGATAGGGCGTTCACTCTAGGCGGATTGAGTACCGAAGAGGGATTGGCAAGAAAAGGTTGCGCGCCGATAATTGTCTAACCGCACCTCATCCTGGACAGATCGTGTCTCAACTGCTAAATCGCCTGCGAAAAATTCTGCGCGAGACCACCGCGCAAGACATGGTGGAGTACGCTCTGCTGGCGGGCTTTATTGCCGTCACTCTCTCCGCGGCCTTCCCGGCCGCGTCGACACCCTGGGCGAGGCTGGCGAGCAAGATTGCGAAAACAGTGGCTCTGGCCGCGGGCGTGTCAGGCGCCTCTAACTGTTAGCATGCACTTCGCCGGGCGCGGCCCATCGTTCACATCCAGACTCCAGCGCTGGCCATCGCTACCCGCGGACGAAACGCTTCGCCAGCTTTAGCCGCCGTTCACTTTTCTCGTACCAGCCTTGCGGGGCATGCTGGTCCGTGTGAAGATAGCATCGAACCAGCGCCTCGTCACCTGAGATCGTCCACACACGGCTCATCGGCAGGGTCGTCCGCCGGGCGTGAAAACGCGCCAGCGCGCTGGCGTTCACGAACCAGACTCCCCACTTCTTCTCAATGTGTGACTTGCCGCCGAACGTGTCGTCGGGATGAGTGTGCGTGTGTGCTCCGAGCCATATGTCGATGGCGCCTGGATTCTTCTCTAGATACGCCTCGAATGCCTGTGCGTCGGGAACACTGTTGACCCAGTAGAGGTAGGAGGCGCCCTTCGGTGTCCCTCGTTCCTTGTATCCGTGGTAGTGCGAACGCCATTTGCCGTCCGGACCTTGCCGCATCCCCTCCCACTCGCCCGAGGCCACGGTCGTGTTCTTCAGAACGTAGTGATGCGCGGAGACGATGATCTTGTCCTGATTCGTCTCGACCATCTTCTTCCACCAATCGAAGGTTTCACCGGAGACAACCCCGCCCGGGTTGCCGCCAAGCGGCCCGCGGCCGATGGTTTGTGTTGGCTCGTTGATGTCGCTCATCATCAGGAACAAGATGTTTCCGATCTGGAAGGAATATCGCTCCCAGGTTCCTTCCACCTCGTAGGGACGGTTCTTGGCATCGACTCGCGAGTGGGCCGGGCTCTCCCCAATCGGATCCAGCCACTTGTGCCACCACCAGTTCTTTGGTTCGTCAAGTCCGCCGCGGTCATGGTTGCCCCCGAGGTTGTAGATCTGTTCACGGGCGTGTTTCTTGAGCGATGTTTGAAACTGCCGGACCAGTTCTTCGCCTTCGTCGTCCTTCGGAGTGTCCTGTCCGCCCGACATATCGCCCAAGTCGAGCGCGACCTCCCAGTCGAAAGGCGGCGAGCCTCCTTCGCCCCCGAACTCAGAGTGGCGAATTGCGTCCGCGAGGCTTTCTCGCCCCTGGCGTCTGTCGGTGCCTACGTGGGCGTCGCTGAACGTCCATAGATGAAGCGTGTCTTCACGCTGTGCCAAAGCGGCGGGAGGCACGGCGGCTGCGGCCGCGACGGATGATTGGATGAATCGGCGTCGGGTGATCATAGAGTTCTGCCTCCCGCGCGAATGCCACTCGCAATGCAAGCGAGCCCTATTCGTCTTCCGTCTTCGTGGAGAAGTCGTTCTTGTCGAGGCTATCGACGACGCTTTTCATTGCACGCACGAAGTCTCTGGCGTGTGCGTGCGACATGACGATCCCAGTTACGCCCGAGAGCTTTTTTGATGTCGGGTTCAGATCGGCAACGGCGACCCTAACGTCCGCTCCAGTAGCAGACACTCTCATGTGATTCACGTAAGAGAAATGTTCGACCAGACCGAGAGCGTCTGGAACCTCGATCGTGATAGTCTCCGGCGCGAGTAGCTCCTTGGTTTCTTGCTTGATTTCGGTTTTGCGTTTTCTGGCCATGGGTTCTCAACTTAAGGCAAACGGTGCTCTGCCTTGACTTACGCGGACGCGGATAGATTTCGGTTGTGGTTCCCTGTACATTTCTTCGGCGAGCTGTGACCTAGCATCTGCAATGGACCGTGTGCTGCAGCTCGCCCATTTCGCCGCCTGCACAAGTGGGGCTACTTGCACAAAATTGTCGTCCCTGAAACTGACAACCGAATAGTCTTCCGGGCTCAGCGTCACGAGTCTATCCAGCAGTTCCGAGAACGTGGCAAAGCGGATCACTAGTGCAGTATCAAACGCCTCAGCAAGATCCAAAAGCGTAGCAATCGTGACCTTCCCGTAGTCTGGGTCTTCCAGGCGGGAAATCCAGGCTTGCGCTTTGCCCATCAACTCGCCTAGCTGTGTCTGCGATATCTTCCTCTCCTTTCGTAGAGCGCGCACCTGAAGCGCGATGAATGAGCGGACGTGTTCCGCTAGAAAAGCATGGCGGTACTCGTCCCCCTGGAAGCTATTGAGCAATTGAGTCTTAGCTGAAATCGTGGGGGACGAGCTTGCTGCTGTCCCTGATGACAAGTTTTCGCCGCTCATGTGTCACCTCCAGCAAATTCGTTGGTATCTTGTCGCCCTTCTCCTCCGCACCAACCAAGATGGCGAATCGATGGTCTGGTAGGTAGCACCCTAAGGGGCGAAACTCCCGCCCACCGAATCCAATCCTCAGCTCGAAGATACCTTCCCAGCCGCTGTATGCGCTGATGTACTGAGGGGGGAATTCCGGACAGCTCGCTAGTGTCAAGATCCGGGCGTTGATCTTCGCCTTGGCCTTCTCGGGTATGGAATCCAACCACGACAAGATCTGGTTCTCGCCGCGTTCGCTCACGAAGTCGAGGAAGATCCACTTCTCCATTGTATTAGAAAATTCTTATTTCTGCAAGCTCTAGTATTGACTTCATAAGAATATTCTTATACCATAGAGTTACGGCTGAAAAAATACAAGGCCAGCACAAACTCCGTTCCGCTGGCCTTCGTCGTGACAGGGGGTGTCCGCATGGTTGCGGGGGCCACCTTATTAGCGGCAGATCCTTCGCCGGCCGCAGGGCGTGTCCTTGGGCCGGAAACAAAAGACAGGGTCTGTACCCACTGTCATTTTCACCCAAGAGGCCCGGAAAGGCAAGGGACAAATTAGACGTGCCATTTGTTGCTCTGTCGGCTGCGTGAAAGCTGTGAAGTACGGCGAGAAACGAATCCAGCGATACCTGTGTGAGCTCTGCGGGAAGCGCTACAGTGAGCCACAGGAAAAACCCCTGGGCGGCCACCAAGCCATCATCCCACAGTGACCCCACTACCCGAATTTACACCTGCATCACGGACCGGCTAGAATTGATAAGTAACCAGCACTCCTCCGCGAGTCCTTCGCGTTCTTTTATTCTGGACAGCTTTTAACCGGCAGCTTTCATTTCACCGGACAGCTCGTTCGATAGGTGTGCGTCGATCCTAGCTCTCCACGCGGGGAGCGGAAGAGATTTTCATGTCCAATATCGTCATTCTGGGTACGCAATGGGGAGATGAGGGAAAAGGCAAGATCGTTGACCTCATCTCCGGCCGTTTCGACGTTATCGCCCGCGCCCAAGGCGGCCACAACGCCGGCCACACCGTCTATGTCGGTGAACAGCGCTTTGTCCTCACACTCGTTCCGAGCGGCATCATTCGCCCCGGCAAGAAGGGTGTCATCGGCAACGGCCTGGTGCTGGATCCGGCGGCGTTGCTAAAGGAGATCGACATGCTCGAGGGCCTGGGCGTCGAAGTGGCGGGCAATCTCTTCATCAGCAATCGCGCTCATGTGATTTTCCCCTATCACCGCATGATGGAACGGGCCACGGAAGGCAAGCCAGGCAAGATCCAAATCGGGACTACCTCGCGCGGGATCGGCCCCTGTTACGAGGACAAGATCGGGCGCCGGGGGATTCGCCTTGGCGAAGTTCTCGACACGGAGAAATTTCCCGAACGCTTCCGCGCGATCGCCGAGGAAAAGAACATCATCGCCACCGCGCTGGGGATTCACGAGCCCTGGGACATTGACGCCATCATCACCCAATACCAGGAGTACGCCGAGCGCTTGCGGCCCTACGTTTGTGACACGGCTCATTACATCGGTCAGGCATTTCGGCAAGGCAAGCGCATCCTTTTTGAGGGCGCCCAGGGCACCATGCTCGATATCGATCACGGCACCTATCCGTTCGTTACTTCATCCAACGCAACCGCGGGCGGGGTTTGTACCGGACTAGGGGTTCCCCCAACTTTCGTCGACGCCGCCGTGGGTATCGTGAAGGCCTACTGCACGCGCGTGGGCGGCGGTCCCTTCCCTTCGGAATGTACCGGGCCGGAAGGAGACAAACTGCGCGAGCACGGCGGCGAGTTCGGGACAGTCACCGGACGTCCGCGGCGCTGCGGCTGGTTTGACATCCCGCTGAGCCGCTATGTCCACACGGTCAACCATCTGGCCTCCTACATCGTCACCAAGCTCGATGTCCTGGACCATCGGGAGACGATCCCGGTGTGTACCGGTTACCGCTATCGCGGGGAAGTGCTCGAGGAGATGCCGGATCGGGCTGATGTCTTCGCCGCCATCGAGCCGGTATATGAAGAACGCCCCGGCTGGCACAGCTCCACACGAGGCATCACCGCGTTCGACGATCTGCCCGAAGCCGCGAAAGACTATCTGGCCTATCTGGAAGACGAGACCGAAGTGGAGATCGGCGGTATTTCCACGGGCCCGGAAAGAGACGAGACGATTATCCGCGACGGCTCGAAGCTGGAAGCGTTGCTCGAGTAGCGAAGACTCTTCGAGCTACCGCCGTAGGGACCGGCAATCTTGCCGGTCCATCGCCGCAACGCGGCGACGCCCAACTGTTCGCAACGCTCAGCGCCAAGGGCGTCTGGCAAAAGTGCGCTCTTCAACGCACCCAGCCGGGCTAATGACCCGCCCGCCGTCTACACTTTGTTCGCGTCCGGATGTCGCCAGGGCTTGCGGTACTCCCGCGCCAAGAGACGGTTGGCTTCCTTGTCGTTTTTAACCTCGCCCTGGACCGGATCCCATTCCAGTGTCCGGCCCGCCTCCAGCGCGATATTGGCCAGGATGCACGATGCCGTTGAGATGTAGCCTTGCTCGATGTCGGCCACCGGACGGGAGCGCTCGTCCACCGCTTTCAGCCAGTCCTGCATGTGGTAGCGAACCGCCGGCGCGACGTGCTTCTCGATGTCCTTTTCGGTCTTGTCTTCCGGGAACTGCTCGAGTTCGTAGACTACGTCACCGTGTATCGGCTTGGCCTTCTTGTCGACGGGAATGAAATCATAGCGATGAACGCTGGCCTTGAGCGTGCCCTTCGAGCCGTAAATAAACGCCGCCCAGGGATAGTCCGGATCGGGAGGCGTGCCCCAGGAGCGGTGCGTCCAAACGACCGGAAACTTCTCGTACTCGAAGGTCGCCGTCTGCGTGTCGGTAATGTTCGCCTTGCTTTCCTTTTGAACCAGGATGCCGCCTGAGGAGGAGATCCGCCGCGGCCAGCCCAGATCGAGCATCCATCGCACCATGTCGAACATGTGAACGCACATGTCGCCGACGATGCCGTTGCTGTATTCCATGAAGGCCCGCCAGGAGCGCGGATGGCGCATTTCGTTGTAGGGGCGCATCGGCGCGGGTCCGGTCCAGGCCTCGTAGTCGAGGTAGCCGGGCGGGTCGCTGTCGGGAGGATTGCGGTTCGCCCGCATGTGGTAGTAGCAGCAGATTTCGATATGGCCGATGTCGCCCAGCAGCCCCTCCTCGACGATGCGCTCCTTGGCCTCGGCCAGATGCGGCGTCGATCGGCGCTGCGTGCCGATTTGCACAACGCGCTTGTACTTGCGGGCGGCGGCGAGCATCGCCTGGCCTTCTCGAATATCCACGCTGATTGGCTTCTGACAGTAGATGTCAATTCCTGCCCGGCAGGCGTCGATCATCGGCAGCGCGTGCCAGTGATCGGGAGTGTTGATCAGGACGAGGTCCATCTCCTCCTGGGCGAGCATTTCCTTGTAATCCCCGTACTTGCGCGGCTCCCGCCCTGACTTCTGCCGGGTCGAGGTCATCTTCGCCGCGTGGTCGAGCATGTTGCGGTCTACGTCGCACATCGCGACAACTTCGACCGGCTCGACCTGAATCAAGCGAAACAGATCGACCTTCCCATACCAGCCCGGCCCGATGATTCCGACCTTGCGCGGTGAGCCGGCTGCGCGGGCTCCCGGCAAGAATGCGAGACCGGCTGTGGCGGCTCCCAGAAAGTCACGGCGATTGATCAGGCGAGTCATGGTGGAGGGTCTCCTTTTGGCGACTTCCGCAAAATATCACATCCGCGTACGCTGGGGCGCTCTTGAGGTAGCTGGATGCAGCTGGATAGCCAAGTCCTTGCTGATCGTGACGGAAAGTTTCGGCAGGTGGGTCACCTGGGCGACGTGGCGTGAGCGTCCACGCTTGCCGCCAACCGATTCGTCGGTTTGTTCGGCCCCCGGGCGCGGCATCTGGCTCAGGCAACCGGCTGCCCTCCCGCCCGGCAACGCCTCGACGAATCGAGGCGCGGCAAGCGTGGCTCACGCCACGTCCGGGCTAGTCAGAAGACCAACCGGTCTTTCTTAGCTTCGATCTTAGCGACGTCGATGCCGGGAACTTTTTTTAGGTCCTCGATCGACTTGAAGTCACCGTGCTCTTTGCGGTAGCGGAGAATCTTGGCGGCTTCGGAGCGTTTGAGTGACAGGCGGCTTTCCAGTTGGATCGCCCTGGCTTTATTGACGTTGACCGGCGGAATCTCGTCGGCTGGAAAGTTTTTCGTGAGGTATTCGAGGATCGTGCCAAAGTCCTGATCGCTAAACTTGGCGCCGAGAGAAACCATCTTGGTCATGGTGACTCCCCAGCCGTTGCGGTCCTGGCGGACGGAGACCGACTTCGCCATCTCGTGGCACTGGACGCAGAGCTTTTCGGTTTCTGCTTTTCCGGGGCCGTCGGGGAGGACTGCCCAGGCTTGCACGGCGAGGAAGAGGGCGGGCCACAGGGTCGAACGTAATAGACGAGCAGCGATCTTGGGGCCCTTTGCGGGGTATATTGCGTTTTGAGAATTTGATCCCGCGATGGGTCGCGCGCTTGCGCTTGGGGCTCTGTTTGGAGTTTTATGCTTCATCTGCGCTAATGCTCCATTGGAAAACCGAAACAGTAGAGGGTTCCTTCGTAGTCGCTCAAATACACCGCGCCAGCCCCGGCGGAAAGGCCGTTATTGGGGGCAAATGAGCTGATCGAGTCGCCGCTTTCCCAGAGAACTTTTCCGGTTGCCCCGTCGAGCGCATAGAGTTTCGCCGGCGAGGAACGTTGGGCGCGCTGTTCGGCGCTCATCGAAGCGTCGCTTGCGCGGAACGCTCCGCTCGACGCGGCGAAAACAACGCCGTTGACGACGATCGGGGGTAGCGGGGAAATCATGTCACGCGAGATCCAGCCGGGCTCCAGAGACGGCGATCCATTCTTGTCAGCAACCTTCCAAGCAACAACCGCGCCGTTTTTCACTTGGCCGTTGGTAGTTGGGAAATTCGCGCCGCGCGCAGGCGCGCCGCCCGACGGAGCCAGCACCCATTTCGTGCCGTCCGAGTCCTGCCAGGTGGCAAGCGCCCCGGGAACAAAATCGGACCCGACGGCGTAGGCCGGTGTCTTGTCAACAGGCGTGCGGCCATTGGAACCGCCCAGCTTCGTGCCGTCAAGCAGGTGAATCGTCCCGTCTTTAGCGGTCACGGCGAGATAGTCCTTTTCGTTGTAGTCGATCACAACGGGAGAAGAGGTGAATCCCGCACCGCCCGGCGCATAGGACCCGACCTGCTTGAGCGTCTTCGCCTCCAACGCAACGATCGCTCCCCCGGCCGTCGCTGCGTAGAGCGTGCCCTCCGCGCCGAAAGCCGGTCCCGCCAACCCCGCCACGCCGCCGCTTTTCGACTTCCAGTTAGTGACCTTTTCCGATTCCAGGTCCAGTGCCCAAACGCCATCGGCAACGCCGCCGCAACCGTTCGTCGTCGCGACATACGCTACGTCATCGACAACAATTAGCCCTTGTGCATTAGCGTTCGGAGGAAGAAACTTCATCGGCGGTACACGGTTTTGGCCGTTCGAGACATACATCGTGTGCAGCATGCCGTCGTTCGACAAGGCGTAGACGAGCCGGAGTCCGCGGATAGACCGGATGGGCGCGGCGCGCACGCGCGAAGAGCTGCTGGCGGGGCGCGGCCGCCGGCGAAAACCCGATCCGTCCGCAACGGCCAGAGTCACCGCGCCTTCATTCGGTTTGCCAACCCCGCTGCTTGCGGGATTACGCCGGCCGCGGCCTACAAAAGGAATCAGCGGCGGGATCGCCGCTGCCGTGGGGCGCGTCAAGTTCGCGGTCATGCCGCCCGGACAATCGAGCGACCCGCTTGGCGGCTGCGAGCCAAGAAGCTTCTCCCAGTCCATCCGGGCAAGGTCGGTGTCGATCGCGAAAATCTTGCCTGAGCTGCCGCTCACGAACCCGAAAGACCGAAATCCCCGGTAGCCAATGTAGAAATCGAACAAGACCGGCGGCGTCAAGGAGTTCAACTGCCGTGGCTGGTTATCGAGCTTCATTTTCCACAAGAGCTTGAAATCCTGGCCCTGCACGCTCGTGGTCGAGATCTTGGGATCAGCCCGAATCCAGGAGGAACGTTGGGCGTCATAGCCAGGCGTCGTCCAGTCTGACTGAGACCGCGCGGGACTCGTCCAGAATAAGAAGCAGCCGGCGCAAACAACGGCCCAAGCCGAAAGTCTATTCATTGCTCTCTCCATGCGACTACTTGATCTCCTTGCGTTCCGGAACTACCTTCCTCTGTCCAGGCTACACGGTCCGGGACGTGGGGGACGCCGGTCCTCATTCGGTAGTCCAGATGATCGGCCTGGTGCATTAGCCCCTTGTTTAGACGCGCGGCGCAACAAGCAGGTTATGCGAAACTGCGCGGCCCGACTCGTCATCTCAACTAAGGATACATCGTGATTGTATAGAATGTATCAAGACGAGGCGTTAAGAGGTGTTTCACGAAACGATTTACGAGGCGCTTTCGGTGGACGGGTTTTTGGTAGAGGTGTTTTTGGAATGCGAATGTTACTGACTGTGATTTTGATCGTCGTTGGCTGTGGGACGGCCTGGGGGGCGGACTGGCTGACCGATGGCGGCAACTCGAAACGAACAGCCTGGCAGAAGGACGAAACCATCCTGACGAAGGCCAACATCAGCGAGATGAAGCTGCTGTGGACGATGAAGCTGGACAACGAACCGCGGCAAATGCACTCGCTGTTTCCGCCGCTGATTGTCGGCAGCGTGACTACCTCCAGCGGCCCCAAGGAAGTCGCCATTGTCGCCGGGGTGTCGGACAATCTTTTCGCGATCGACGTCGAGAAGGGCGAGCTGCTTTGGAGTAAGCGCTTTGAAAGCAACTGGAAACCCGCGGCGGGCGGGCGGGGGCCCGGCATTCTTTGCCCCGGCGGACTAACCGCTACGCCGGTCATCGGGCCAACTGGCACGCCGGGCAAATACACGGTCTATGTCGCTTCCTGGGACGGCAGGCTGCGCCGTTTGAACGTGGCGGACGGCGAGGACATCGCGCCGCCGGCGAAGTTCATGCCTCCGAACGGCAAGCCCTACGCCCTCAATCTGGTCGACAACGTGATCTACACGCACTCGGCGCAGCACTGCGGCGGAAATCCCAACATGGTCTATTCCTACGATTTGGAAACCGGCCTGGTCGGCTCCTGGGGACCGGCGGGCGGCGGCATGTGGGGACGGACCGGTCCCGCCATCAGCTCGAACGGCACGTTGTACACGGGAACGGGCGACGGATTTTGGGACCCTGAAAACGGCGTCTACGGCAATGGCATCATCGGCGTGCAGCTCAATCCCGATACGAAGGCGATGGAATTGGTGGACTACTACGGTCCCTCCAATGCGGTGTGGCTGTTCAAGCGAGACCTCGACATGCAGGTCACGCCGGCGATCTTCGACTACAAGGGCAAGGAGTTGATGGTCGATGCCGCAAAGGAATGCCGCATTTACCTGATGGATACCGAGTCCATTGGCGGCGACGACCATCGCACGCCGGTCTACCGCACTCCGCTGATTTGTAACGAAGAAGTGAACTTCGCCTCGGCCGGCATTTGGGGTTCGATGGCAAGCTGGGAAGAGCCGGACGGCACGCGCTGGGTGCTGACCCCGTTCTGGGGGCCGAAGCATTCAACCTTCCACGCGGAGATCGAACACGGCGAAGTGAAAGACGGCGCCATCGCCGCATTCCACGTGGAAGAGCCGGACGGCAAGCTGTGGCTGAAGCCTATCTGGATCTCGCGAGACATGAACCGCGCCGAACCGCCGATCATCGCGAACGATATGGTGTTCACCTACGGCAACGGCGAAGACACCCACCAGGCAATGTATGACGCCGGTCTGACCAACACCGCCGAGGAGCGCATCGCGGGATCGACCCACGCAGTGCTTTACGTCCTGGACGCCCGCACCGGTAAGGAACTATGGTCGAGCGGCGACCAGATCAAATCATGGAACCACTGGAGCGGCATTTCGCTGGCAAACGGCCGGGTCTACATCGCCACCTTCGACGGTATCCTTTATTGCTTCGGCATCGACCCGGGCGCGTAAGCGAAGCCGAGCCGCGCGTGCGGAACTTATGAAGTGAAATCCACCCCAATGTGGCGGAAAGTTCGGAAAGCAACATCAGAGCCCCAGGCGTCAGCCTGGGGTCCGGCCGGATTCCTTTTAGCACTAACGATCTTCGTCCACCCTAGCACCGCACAAGCGCCAAATCCCCAGCAGACCATCCAAGCGCTCAATCGCCAAGTTGCCAACCAGAGGCGTCTGCTCAAAGACTGGGGCGGCCTCACCCGGTACGGCAGCGAGAATACGGAAGTACCTCCCCCAGCCCCCGGAGAAGAGCGAGTGGTGTTCCTGGGAGACGAAATCACCGAGGGATGGGGCCGGGGCGGCCAGAAATTCTTTCCCGGCAAGCCCTATTTCAACCGCGGAATCAAGGGGCAGACCACGCCTCAGATGCTGGTCCGCTTTCGCCAGGACGTGATCTCGCTGAAACCGAAAGTTGTCGTCATCCTCGCGGGAACGAATGACATTGCCGCCGTCATGGGCCCCGGGACACAAGGGATGATGACCGAGAATTTCATGTCCATGGTGGAACTCGCCAAGGCGCACGGTATCCGCGTCGTGCTGGGTTCGATCCTTCCGGTCTGTGATTGCTCAACGAACCAGACCCGGCGCAGACCCATCGGAAAAATCATCGGCATGAACGGCTGGCTGAAGGACTACGCCGCCGCGAGCGGAGCGGTCTATCTCGACTACTATGCCGCCTTGGTCGAAAAGCGCGCCTTCAAGAAAGAGCTGACAACCGACGGGTTCCTGCCGAATGACGGAGGGTACCGCGTCATGGCCCCGCTCGCCGAGCAAGCGATCGCGCGTGCGCTTGCCGGCAACTGACTGACGAAAAACCGCCGTGTAGTTGCCGCCACTTGCGGCAGAACATTTCAGACGGCCGGACAGAGCCGCGGACGGAAGTCCGCGGTCATCCCAGCAATGCGTCCGAGTAAGAAATCGGTTGCAGCAAATGACCGCCAAGACCGCCCAGCTCCCCGCGGGACCCAAACGCAGGCAGTCAAAACCGCGCATTCTTCGGGGTAGCAGCGCACGGCTCCATCGTGCCGCGTTGGCACCACCGCAAGCTAACTGTTTCGTTTTCCCGAGTCGCCCTTACCCAGCGCCTCAACAATCGCGTCGACATCAAAGACGCATCCGCCCCAAGTGCCTCCCCCGACGCGCTGCAATGCCGCCCAGAGGCGCGTGTCATCGGGAAGATCGGGATTCGGAGACAGGTCAGGCCGAAGCGGGCGTTCGGCGAGTACGGCGCTTCCCCGCTCAGCTCCAAACACCTCCTCGCCGTGACCGACTAAGTCGATCGATCCTTCGAGCTTGTTACGGTCAATGATGATCTGGACGCGGTCTCCCTCTGCCAGTTTGCCGATCGGGCCTCCGGCGAGGGCTTCCGGGCCAACGTGCCCGATGCAGGCGCCTGTCGATACTCCGGAGAAGCGAGCATCGGTGATTACCGCGACTTGTTTTCCAAAAGACAGATATTTCAAAGCGGAAGTAATCTGAAAGATCTCCTCCATCCCCGAGCCCATCGGACCGCAGCAAATCAGCACCAGCACATCGCCGGGCTGAATTGCACCGCTTTTGATCGCTTCAATCGCGTCAGCCTCTCGCAGAAACACTTTCGCGGGACCACTCTTGCGGTACACCCCATCGGCGTCGACCACGCTGGGGTCAATCGCGGTGCTTTTCACGACGGAACCCTCCGGCGCAAGATTGCCGCGGCAGAACGTGATCGTACTCGTGAGGCCTTTACCGCTTGCTCTTTCGGGACTCATGATGACGTCGTCCGGATCAACGCCGTCACTGGCCGTCAACTGCTCTCGCAGGATGCGGCGGCGATCAGACGCTTCCCACCAATCGAGCACGGCGTCCAGGGACTCGCCGCTGACCGTCTGGACGGACGTGTCGAGCATCCCAAGACGGCGCAAATGGAGCATCACCTCCGGCACCCCCCCCGCGAGAAACACCCTTACGGTGGGATGTCCCAGCGGCCCGTTTGGCAGCACGTCGACGAGGCGCGGCGTCTGACGGTTGACTTCCGCCCATTCCTCGACTGTCGGCCTCTCAACGCCGGCGGCATAGGCGATCGCCGGAAGATGGAGCAACAGGTTCGTTGAACCTCCAAAGGCGGCGTGAACGACCATGGCGTTACGGACGGCTGCTTTGGTCACGATGTCACGCGTTGTCACGCCGCGCCGCTCGAGTTCGATGACAGCCCGAGCGGAGCGCCGCGCCATGTCGCGCCAAATGTCCTGTCCGGATGGCGCAAGCGCGGAATGCGGCAGTGACAATCCAAGCACCTCGCCGATGACCTGAGATGTCGCGGCCGTGCCGAGGAACTGGCAACCGCCACCGGGGGATCCGCAAGCGCGGCAGCCCAGGGCAGCGGCGTCCTCCAAGCTCAGCTCGCCGTATGAAAACCTGGCCCCAATGCTCTGCACGGCGCCGGCATCTTCGGCGGCCTCGGCAGGCAAGGTGACGCCTCCCGGCACCAATACGCAGGGCAGCTCGTGCATGGAGGCTAGTGCGATCATCATTGCCGGCAGGCCTTTGTCGCAGGTGGCCACCCCAATCACGCCGCGCCGGGTGGGCAGAGAGCGGATCAGCCGCCGGAACACTTGGGCGGCGTCGTTGCGGTAAGCCAGGCTGTCCATCATCCCGGTGGTGCCTTGGGTGCGCCCGTCGCAAGGATCGCTGCAAAAACCCGCGAAAGGAATGGCGCCCTTGCTCTTCAACTCTTCCGCCGCCGCCTCCATGAGCAACCCAACCTCGAAATGTCCGGTATGGTAGCCGAGCGCGATGGGAGTGCCATCGGGCGCGCGAATGCCGCCCTGCGTGCTCAAGATGAGAAACTCTTTGCGTCCAAGCTCGGAGGGGTTCCAGCCCATTCCAGCGTTTTGCGTCCATCCGAAAATGTCACCGCTCGGACGCTTCCGGAGTGTTTCTTCTGTCAATGGAAGCAGACCTTGCGGACCTGTGGCGCTGGTGCGTATTTGCAGCAGGGAAGGGTCACCGGAATCGAAGATCTCGTTCATGCTCGTTTACTCACAAGCATTATAGAGGTGAAGCAAGTGAGCGAAGGATTGGGGCGGCGGGCTGCACCGCGTTCAGCCGTGTCGCCATGCTCGCCCAAAAGACATCTTATTTTTGCGAAATCACCGCATCCAGTTCTGCTGGTTCTTATTTTTAATATTTAGAGTTCGTTTCGCCCGGAGGCCTCAGATGGGAAAGCTCCGTGCTACGAAGACAACTTCATTGAGAAGCTCCATAACGGGCCGCCGTCCTCGTGCACGAACGTTTTCTCCTCCTGTGGGACCCACACTCGGGGCTAGTTCAGACGTAACACGATCAGCTAGAACCCCTTCGAGTAGTGAATCTTCCAAACCAGCAGAGGACCCTTTTCGCCTGGGACAAGTCCGTCCCAATCGCTGTTGAGATAGAGCGTATGACCATCGTGGCCGAGCCAGGGGCAAGTGTCGGTGCCCGGCGTATTGACGCGGGGTCCCAGATTTTCAATAGGCGACCAAGCGCCATTCACACGCCGGGTAATGTACAGGTCCGTGCTGTCGGCGATCGAATCAGCTCGTTTCGCAGGGAAAACGATGGCATTGCCGTCCCGGCTCAAAGCCGCGTCGACCTCGCTTTCCTTCGTGTTGACCGCAGGGCCGAGATTCACGGGCACGGACCACTTCCCGCCGTTCAGCTGGCTCGAGTATAGATCCAATGCGCCGTGACCGCCCTCCCGGTTGCTGGCGAAATACAATGTTTTCCCGTCGCCGGACATCACCGCGCCGAACTCCAATGTGTCGGGCGGACTCGCGGGGGGACCGATCCATTCGGCCTTGGACCACTTACCGCCGCGCAAACGGGAGATGTAGATCCGGGACGACTTCTGGAAATCCGCGCCTCGAATGAACACCATCGAGGAGCCGTCGGGCGACAGCTTGGCGTCCACGTCGTTGTCGGCCGTGTTAACGCCCGGACCCGCGTTATACGGCTTGGACCAGCGGCCGTTTTCCCAGCGCGACAGCCAAATGTCCGCCTTGCCGTGTCCGCCGGCTCTGGACGACTGGAAGGCGATCAATTTGCCGTCCTCTGGAAGGCTGACGCAGAACGGCCTGTCCGCGGGATTGACAGGCAGATCAACTTTCGATACCGTGAGGGATTCTGAGTTCGCGGTTGTTCCCGCGGCCAGCAACCCCAACACAACAGTCACAACAATCGTTAACGAATTCCGCATAGGATACCTCCAAAAAATCACTTCGCGTTTTCGGTTCCCGGCCAGCTCGCAAGGGCGCGAAAACACGTCAAACCCTTCATTCCAATATTTCTCTATTGCGCCGTTTTTAGGTGCTCCAGCAAGTCGCTCATCTGTTGAACATCGACTTGCTCTTCGACATCTTCCGGCATTGCCGACTATATCAACAACCTAGTCCTCAAGAACCCTGAAGCGAGCGATGCCACGCTGTATAATACGAATAGGGTCTCTGTCACAGGATCGAACCACGCGATTAGCGGAGTGCGCCCCCTGTATTTGCGAAGAAAATTGTCCTTGCCAAGAAAAATCAAACGGAACACCCCCGTCGGCCGCGTCGGCACCGGGAAATGGCTCGGACCAACCGCAAAGGGGCAAGATGGGGACGCATTCTCCTGCAAAACTGCAAGAATAATAGTAATATATATTACACACATAAATCACAAGTCATTGATTCTTATGCAACTTGTGGCAATACCAGCAGCGCCGAAAGGGAGAAAAACTCCTATACCATGCAGTTTTCTGCAAATTACTGGAAAACTACACCCTAAGTCATAGATAAAAAACAACTTACATAATTGCAGACCCGCCAAGCCCAAAGACTCTTTGCGCGTTCCTGTCGTTCTGGCGCCCAATTCTCTTCGAAAGAATGTAGAAACTCTAGACGTCGGCCCGGAGGCCGGCGGCGCAGCGAGCCGGAAGGATCACAAAGGGCCTGCTTGCGCTACTCGCTCCAGCCGTGGGCGTCTCGGACGGAGATCATGGCGCTGAGGATGTCGTTCCAGGTCTGGCCCTGCATCATGACCTCATTCGGGAACATGCAGCCGTCCCAGCAAATGTGGCGGCAGGCCTTGGTCAGCTCGCCGTTCTCGTCGCGCAGCCAGTAGCCGGCATGGCGCGGGATGTCGAGCTTGCCGTTGGGGTCGGTCGGGAGGCAGTGGCGTCCGGTTTTGTCGTGGCTGCCCGAACCCTTCACCGTGGCGTCGTTTTGGGCCACGTGGAAATCGATTGTCCAGGGGCGCAGGGCGGAGGTTAGCGTCTTGAGCGCGTCGTCGAGCTGGGCCGGGTCGTTCCAGCCGAACCCCTGAGGCAGGATGGCGTCCTCGGGAGCGTTGTAGCCAAGCGTGTAGAGCAGCGTATGGGCCATGTCGGCTTGGAAGCCGATGTTGGGGCGGCCGGTCAGCTCAAGCAGGTGGACCATCGTTTTCCAACTGTGCATTCCCCCCCAGCAAATCTCACCTTCAGCGGCAAGCCGTTCACCGTGGTCCTCGGCGATCTTGCCCGCCTGCCGGAACGTTTCGGCGATCTCGCGGTTGTGCGCTACCGTATCCCCCTCGGCCCATTCCGCGACGCCGGTCGCCGAGTCGATACGGACGACGCCGTAGGGGCGCACTCCCAGCTCGCGAAGCTTGCTGGCAATGCGGCAACCCTTGCGGACGGAATCGAGGAACATCGTGCGTCCTTCACCCGGATCCATCGCCGCACCGCCGCCCGTCGGCGGCCACACCGGAGCGACGACCGAGCCAATGACGAGATTGCGCGACTGGAACTTGTCGGCCCAGACTTTCAGTTCGTCAGAGGAAATATCGATGTCGATGTGGGGGTCATACAGGAACAGGTCGACGCCGTCGAACTTCGTGCCGTTGACTTCAGCCCCAGCGGTCAGATCGAGCATGGTGTCGAGATCGATCGGAGGTTCGGAATCGGGTCCTTTGCCGACCACGCCGGGCCAGGCGGCATTGTGAAGTTTGGGGAAGTTGTTGGTGCTCATTTACTGAAAGTCCTTTCTGGCTCGGCGAGTGGATCGTGGCTGACTGCCGAGTGCGGTTTGGGCCAATCCAGCCCCGTTTCAAGATAATACTCGAAAGCGTCGAGCATTGCACGCCTTTTTCTGATCAGGCGCAACACGGATCACCAATACACTAGACCCTAACGCGAAACGACTTGCCAGCCGTGAGCCGTAAGGGCCATCGCTGGAAATGGAAACTGGTTGCACAGACCATGTCTGCTCGCTGGAAGAGTTGCTATGAGGTCCAGTACAATCAATCAAGCCCGGATTTCCACTTTAGTTTCGGTTCTGCTAACCATCGGGTGACCTCGGACGCCTTTATTTATGCGGGTTGAAAAGCAATCAAGGCGCTGAGGAGATCAACACCCAATGGGTGAAAAAGAAAACAAGCCGTTCCAGCTAAGCTTCAACGGCTTATTGAAAGTCGATTTCCAAGGATCGCGCGTCACTTCCGATGGCGGGCTCATTCTCGTCCGCGAGCTGGACGAGCGACTCGGGCTCGGGAAGCTGATCGACGAACATCTCAGTGACCCACGGCAAGGCTCGAACAAAAAGTTCCCGTTCGCCGATCTGCTGCGGCAGTCAGTCTACTCTCGGCTGGCCGGCTACGAGGACCTCAATGACGCCGTGCGAGTATCCGCCGATCCGACCTTTCGCTTGATCGGCTCGCAGAAGAACTGGGATCGCGGCGGGGCACTGACCTCGCGACTGCAGAGCTTCGAGACGGAGATGCTGGCGAGCGAGGAGAACTTGCTGGGGCTGATGGCTGTGAACCGCGAGCTGGTGGCGCAAGCCGAGACGCAAGACGACTCCGAGCGCGTCGTTCTCGACATGGATTCGACCGAAAGCCCTGTCCACGGCCAGCAAGAGGGCAGTGCCTACAACGGCCATTTCGAGTCGGTCTGCTACCACCCGTTGTTGTTGTTCAACCAGCACGGCGATTGTCTGGCCGCCAAGCTGCGTCCCGGCAACGTGCACAGCGCTGAGGACTGGAACGAGTTGCTGCTGCCCGAGATCGAGCGCCAACAGGCTGCGGGCAAACAGGTCACCTTCCGGGGCGATGCGGCCTTTGCCAAGCCGGAGATTTATGAGTTTTCGGAGGAACGCGGAGTGCAGTACGCCATTCGCATTCCGGCCAACAAGAGCTTGGAATTAGCGATCGAAGACATCTTGTTTCGCCCGCCGGGCAGGCCGGGTCGCAAGCCCTTGGTGCGCTACAAGAGCTTCCGCTATCAGGCGCAGAGTTGGTCCAAGCCGCGACGCATCGTGGCCAAGGTCGAGCATCATCTCGGTGAGCTGTTCCCGCGCGTCGGTTTTATCGTGACGAACATGACGTTGCCGAGTCGGTCTGTTGTGCGCTTCTACAACAAGCGCGGCACGGCCGAGCAATGGATCAAAGAAGGCAAACAGGCCACGCACTGGACGCGGCTTTCGTGCCATCGCTTCCGGGCCAACGAAGTGCGACTGCAACTGAGCGTGCTGGCCTACAACCTGGGCAACTTGTGGCGGCGGCTTGGGCTGCCGCACAGGATCAAGAGCTGGTCGCTGACGAGCTTGCAACAGCGGCTGATGAAGACCGGCGGTCGGCTGGTCAAGCACGCCCGGTATTATTGGCTGCTGCTGGCCGAGGGGCATCTGAACCGGCGGCTGTTCGCTGACATGCTGCACAGGATCTGGGCGCTGCCGCTGCCGAGCGGGTAGCGTTGACCGGGCGAGGATCAACAGTTTTCGGCTCCAAAAAAGTTTTTCAAGGAGCAGTGTCGGCCGGAGCGCCGTTCAGCCCGCTCAATCAACGTCTGTGAGCGGATGGATGAGCCCTGGCGCCTAGCGGCGGAGGTGATGTGCAGGGTTCAGCGCGGAAAGACGTGGTATTCGGGGCAGCGCGGGTGTATACTGTCGCCGTACCAGGGTCAAAATGGAAATCCTGGTCAAGATCGCCAACTCGTGCTCGAGATGCCAGCGTCTTACCAGATTCAGACGACAAGTGAACGCAAGTACGTACCTTTGGGGTCCGTGTGGGAAGGCTCGGATTCCGAGCTTCTTGAACAGCTATTGGACCTGTATCCACGCGAGCGACCCGAAAGGATTCTTGACGGGACATTGAACGGTGGTAGATTCTGGCGGGGTAGCAACCGCCCAGTGGTTGGACTGGACATTCAGGGCAAGCACCGACCCCAAGTAGCCGGTGACAGCTTCTCGTACACATACCCTCCATTCCTTGCTGAGGCATAGGCATCATCGCCGCTTCGTCGCCGCGGGCGAAGGGTGGCGTGGAGCGCCATCACGAGCACCCATCAAGACCGCCTGATCAAGAAGATGCGGCTTGAGGGCATTGCCGACTACGAGGCGGCGAACCGCTATCTCGAAGAGCAGTATCTGGGGGAACACAACGCCAAATTTGTCTGCGAAGCGGCGGCGGGAGCGGACTTTCATCGGCGTCTATCGAAGCGTCTGGACTTGAAGTGGGTGTTTTGCTCGGAGGCCGAGCGGGTTGTCTCCAACGACCTGGTGGTCCGTTTCGAGAACCGTTTTCTGCAGTTGAAACCGAAGCGCAATCAGGCTCTGGGCGCGGGCGCCGGAGTCACTGTGCAGCAAGCGCGCGAGGGGGAGTTGCAAGTGGTCTACGGAGGCCGAGCGGTAGCTTTTGAAGAGATCGCCCGGCCGCAGCCGAAGACTCCGCCGGCCCAGCGCCGCACAGCCGCAGCGACGCGCAAACCGGCGGCAAACCACCCCTGGCGCCAGTCGATGTCGTTGAAAAAACCTGCGGCGACGACCTAAAAAAAGGCAGGGCTATGGAAATGACGGGCCGGATGGGAAGCGTGGAAAACCTCGGCGAACAGCGAAAAGGGTTCGCATCGCAACAACAGGTTTCCCACCCTTCCCACCGTCCCTTGGAAATCGCTGACGCGATTCCCACATTCCCACAGCCCCGACGAATATACTCTCTGACAAACTTACAAACAACAAACCCAAGGAGACATTTCTATCGCCTCTTGACACTGTTCATGTTATTGGTGTCGCTGCCCAATAGAAATGTCCCCCTCGGTAGCCCAGTAGAAATGTCTCCTTGAGCGCTAAGCTCTTGAGCCCATTCGCCTTGTTGAGCCGAGTGCTGTTTTCGCGGCGGCGAGGGAGCAGTCAAGGGCGGGCCCGTAGGGCTTGGCTTTGCGGACCCTTGACGGGTCCCTCGGCGTCGCCATCATCGACTTTCAAGGCGAAGGGCCGGACGCCAACCCCTATCCAAAGGGGACACTTCTATTGCCTCCGTTAGGGGACATTTTCATCGCCCTTCAACACGAGCTTCAGGTCTTTGGGATTGTACGCGTCCGCCCTCCCGCATTCGGCGAACTTGACTAGATTTTCGTGGTGCGAAATCATGCGGCTGACCGGTTTCAAGACGGATCATTATAGTGAAGGTGAGTACTATATCCATCATAGTCGAGGTAAGACCGGAATCTACTCATCACTAAAACCTCGACCTATTGAACCGCCTGCATATTAGCAACTCGCGGTATTGCAGGAGCTTCTGAAAATGAACACGTGCCTGACGGATCAATCAACATGATCCTTATCCTAGGAGTCTGTCCCACGGAAAATTTTCGTTACCACATATTGACAAACCGAGTTTGCCTTACACTAGATATTGTAGGCCAAAAGGCCATTTTTCGTTCTGTGAGACAGACTCCTATTGAGTCTCGCATAATATAGAGTTAATCGAAGCAAAGAGAAGATTGTTTCCAGAAGGCAGTTATCAGGCGCGGTTTGCGGCGCATGCGGCGCAGCGCTCGACGGGCGCGCTGGTTCAGTTCCCCGTAGTCTTTCGGGCAGACGTTGGGCAGCTCGTGCTGTTTCCAATAGGCCCAGATGTACTCCACTGGATTCAGCTCCGGAGCATACGGCGGCAGGTACTCGGTTTCGATGTGGCCTTGAGAAAGCTCGATGAACTCCCGCACCAAGCGACTGCGGTGCGCTGGCAGCCGGTCCCAGATGATCAGCAACGGCGGCTCGATGTGGCGCACCAGCGCCTTGAGAAAGTCGATCACCTCCCACTGGCCGATCGCACCGGGATAGAGTCGGAAGTAGAAGTTGCGCAATGTCAGCCCCGCTGACACGGAAAGCTTGGCCCAGTTGAAGTTGAACTGCAGCACGGGCGTCTGGCCGCGGGGCGCCCAGGTACGACAACGATGCGGCTTCTGACTCAATCCGCTTTCGTCGATGAAGACAATCGTGCGGTTTTCTTTTCGGGCTTTTTTTTAATGGCCGGCCAAGTCTTGCGCTTCCAAGTGCGGATCGCCTCTTCGTTGCGCTCGCGGGCTTTGCCGACAGGGCGTTGCGGGCTCCAGTTGAGCGCCCGCAGGATCTTCCAGACATGGCCTTCGTGGTAGCGCACGCCGAACTCGTCGGCGATCAGACGAGCGACGCGCGGGCAGCTCCACAGCGGCGTCGGGAAGCCGTGGGCTTCGGGACCTTGGAGCAACAGCGACGCCAGACGCTCGAGCTGCGCGGCGTCTAACAGCGGCTTGCGTCCGGCACGCCCCGCCTGGCGCAACCCGGCTGCACCGCGCGCGCGGTACTCACCCACCCAACGGCTCACGCTTTGCTGCGCCGCTTTCACCCGCCGCGCCGCCTGAGACTGACTCCAATCCTCTTCCAGCACCAGCCGCACAGCCTCCAACCGTCGCTTCTCGAGAGCTTCAAAATCTCGTCGTACGCCTCTTGGGTTCCCCATGTTTATAAAGACGAGGGAACCTCCAAAAGGTTACTCTATATTATGCGGGATTCAGTAAGTAGACACCGGCAGGAGTGCCGGTCCTTCGCCGCGCCAGCGGCGACGCAGCCGACATCAGGCCCGACACGGGCCGGTGCTTGCGGTCAGGGGCCGGAGCTTCCGAGTAAAGCTCCCCTTCGAACTCGTCGATTCTGCCTTTGAGGCCGCATGCCGGTCGGGGCGTGGGTCTCCCTGCCGCCGGCCGGTGATCGGAGCGCATGGCGAAATCCACGACAAAGCTGTTTGAAGTGACTCTCCTGACCCAACGGGCCAAGGTCGGCGGTTTCGGCGCCAGTTTGCTGCTTCACATCGTTATCGGGCTTACCCTTGTCGCGCTGCCGGTGACCTACGTCGAGCGATGGGAGGACGCAAAGCGCCAGACTATTGTGCCGTTGATCGTCCCGCGCGTTGTCGAGCTTGAAAACCCGGATCCGAGTGTGCCGGTTCAGCCGGAACCCGTTCCAAGCTAGGTTTGTCGGCTCCAACCGAAGCCTCGAGTTTCACCCAAACCTCCGGACGCCCGCGAAACAGTACGAGCGCCCCGGTTTGAAACGCCTGCTCCCGAGAAGGCAAGAGCACCCTCTCCCGCGACGGCGCCAATCGAGCCGGCGCCGCTGGTGGCACGGACTGCTCCAGCCCGAGTGCTTCCCAGCGTTGAACCGCCGCCGGTCCCGGTACTCGAACCAGCAGTGAGGACTGGACTACTGCCCAGTGCTGTCGGCAAGCCTGCACGACAACAACCACCGAAGCTACAGGTCCAGGCAGGAAAGTTTGCCGAGGCAGAAATCGAGGGCATCCAACGCCGGAATGGCGTTGTTGCCAAGACCGGAGGTTTCGAGGCCGCCGCGGAAGCCCGGGCCGCGCCAACCGGGGCGGTGCGACGAACAGTTGTTGCCGCAAACTTCGGCGGACCGCGTCTGGGCAGCGATTCGCGCGGGCAGACCCGCGGCAAGGTGACGACCACTTCCTCATTTGGCGCGGTGACCGCGCACGAGGTGCTCGGAAAAGTGAGCGGGACGGTCCGGCCGGCGGCGTTTGAGGAAATTGTCGTCGAGCAGCAGCCCAGAGAACGTCGGCGCGCCAAGACGGAAGAGAATCTTTCCTCCCAAGTTCAAATCATCGAGAAACTGCGTCCCGCCTACACCGCTGCCGCCCGAGAGCAACAGATTGAAGGAGAGGTCCTGCTCGACGTGCTCTTCCAGGCCGCGGGGACAATTCAGGTACTGGGAATTATCAAACGGCTGGGATACGGTCTCGACGAGCGTGCCGTGGAGGCAGCCCGGAAAATTCGTTTCAAGCCCGCCAGCCGTGAAGGAAAGCCCATCGACTCGCGCGCCAGAGTGAGGATCACCTTTCAACTGGCCTACTAGACCGAGATTGCTGAACCGAGATTGCCATGCCCCGAAGAATCCCATTCCGCATCATTATTCCGCTGACCATCTTCTTGCTGTTCCCGCCGGCGCCATCGCCCGCCAACAACCTGGTGGACCAACTGATTGACCGCATCGTCTCGAATGAGCAAGACTTTCTGGAGCGGCTGCGCCAATACAACCCGATTATCGAGACCTACATACAGGAGGTTAGCGACGATCTGGGCCATGGCCAGCTTCCGGTCACCGATCACTACATGATTGGCAAGATCGACACTTCAAAGCGAGTTTCCCACGAGGAATTCTTCGTCAGCGCCGGGTTCCGCACGAGTGATTCCACGGTCTTCTTTCCGGTCGGGTTTGCCCAGATGGTGATCCCTGACGCCTACGACTTCAACCGCGAGACCTACGAGTTCGAGTACCTGCGCCGGGAGTTTCTCGGGGACATCCGGGCGCTGGTCTTCGACATGGGCCCAAAGGACGGCGCGGCGGAGGGCAAGTTCCGCGGGCGAATCTGGGTCGAGGATCGCGAATACAACGTTGTTAGATTTAACGGCACCTACACTATGAGCAAGGCGTCGTCGTTGTTTTTCCACTTTGACAGTTGGAGGATCAACACCGCCCCGGGAGTGTGGATGCCGGCATTCGTCTACGTCGAAGACGCCCGTTACGACCCAAAGCAGGTGAAAAAACGTTTCAAGGCGCAGACGAGACTGTGGGGCTACAAGCCTTCCCGCACTAGCAAGCTCGATGAACTGACGGACATCTTGATTGAGGCCGAGGACCCGATTCGGGACGATAGCAACCCGAAGCATGTCTCCCCCGTTGAGAGCCAGCGCATCTGGGCGCGGCAAGCCGAAGAAAACATTCTCGATCGCCTGGAGAGAACCGACCTGCTGGCTCCCAAAGGAGAGGTCGATGAGGTGCTCAACACGGTCATCAATAACTTGATTATCACGAACGAGATCAACATCGACGTTCACTGCCGGGTATTGCTCACGTCCCCGCTCGAAACGTTCTCGGTGGGGCAAGCGATCATCATCAGCCGGGGGCTGTTGGACGTCCTGCCGGATGAAGCGAGCCTGGCCGGTATGCTGGCGACCGAGCTGGCCCACATCGTTCTTGGGCATGGGACCGAAACCATGTACGCCTTCAGCGACCAGACGATGTTCGATGACATGGATGTGCTGAACGAGTTGGGCTTTGGGCGCAGCGACGAACAGATCAAAGCGGCAAACGAAAAGGCCGTGCAAATCCTCTCGAAGTCGCCTTACGCGGAAGATCTCTCCAGCGCGGGCCTGTTCTTGAAATCACTGGTCGCCCACGCGGCAACCTTGCCCAATCTGCTGCGGCCGAACTTGGGAAACGGTCTGCTCCAGCAGGGCCAAGCGCCGCGCCTGGGCGAGCTGGCGGAAAGCGCTCCTGATCTGGACGAAGACAAGATCGATCAGATCGCCGCACTCCCGCTTGGTTCCCGAGTCAAGCTCAATCCCTGGACCAATGAGCTGAGCCTCATCAAGACCAAACCGGTTGTCTTGCTCACGGCTAAAGACAAGATGCCTTTCCGCGTCACGCCATTCGTGCTTCATTTGACTCGCGTGGAACCGGGTGATCGTACCGAGACGGCATCTCAGGGCAAATCCCCTCGGACGAATCCTCCAGCCCCGCAAAACCAGTCCTCTGGGGCCACATCCCCAGCACTCGGCGCCGTATCCGCTGAAACTCCGCAGGCCCGAGCGGGCGAGTCGGGGCAGTAGTTTTCGCGAAAATTTGGAGGGCTTGAGGTTGCGTCTCTGACCTCGCGCACCCGCTCTTCGAGGGCAGCCATTTGCTTTCGGAAGCTCCAGTTGAACAGGTGAAAGCGGTTCGCTTCCTGACGCGGACGAGCCGGAACGAGCAGGGATATGTCGCCGTGGCCGGGTGGGATCCGGATAAGCGGTGGCCCCCCTTACGATCAGGGCTCTGAAGCTTCGCCCCGAGCCGGGTGAGCAGGCGGTACACCCAGTTGGCGTGGGTGCCGGCTTCCAGCACCACCCGCATCGCGGCCCAGCCGCCGAAGTAGCGCTCGAACGCCGCCGGCGAGGTGCGCAGCTTCTTGCGCTCGGCGATGTTGCCGTCCAGATCGATCAGGCAGAGCTGGCTGTGCTTGTCGCCGAGGTCGATCCCGGTGGCCCCATCGCCCGCAGCCGCCGCATCAGCCGTTCAAACAGGCCCTTTTCCTCATAATGATCGCTGTAGCTGACACCCGTTCTGCCGGCGTGCCGCCAGATCTTGGCCGCCACGAACAGAAAGCGCAGCCGCGCCGTCGCCAGGGTGGTGTGCCGCAGTGTCTCCACGCTGGCTTGGGCTTCGCGGTTGAACAGCAGCAGCCAGCAGTTGAGGTTGTAGGCCAGCATGGCCAGCTGAAAGTGATTGCGGTTCATGTCAAAGCGGCGCGAGGGATGGGCCGCCAGCCCGGCGTCGTTGTTGGCCTCCTTGATGAGGTTCTCGGCTGCGGCGCGCTGATTGTAAAACCACACCACCGCCGCGATCGGTTCGGCCAGGTTGGTGACAAACACGCGGTAGGTGTAAGCGCTGGTGGCAAACAGCTGGTATTGCTCGGCCGCGCCGGCCGCGGGTTCGTTTTCGTAACGCAGCGCCAGGAAACGACAGGCCCGCGCCCAGCCCTGCGGCTGGTAGAGGAATTCGCATTCCGCATCCGCATCGCTGTGGGGCGAGGGCTTCCAGGCCGCTTGCTGCAACTGCTCGACCAGCCGCCTGGTCTTGCGCGCCACGATGACGAACTGACAAGCCGCCTTTTCATAGGCCTCCACCGCCTCCCAGCAATAAAACCCGGAATCGGCCCGCGCCAGGATTTTCTTCACGCCGTGCGGCAAAGCCCGAAAGGCGCTCTCGAGGTGGGCGGCGATCTGCCGGCCCGTGGGCCGGTCGCCGTTGCGCAACCCGCCCATCAGGTATTCGCGCGTCTCGGCCAGGAAAGTCAGTATCGGCTGGTAGCTGCGCTTGCCCTTGTTCTTGGGGTTGTAACTCTTGCGCCCGCCCATCTGGCGGCCGTAGAGCGTGTGCACGGTGGTGTCGGTGTCCAGCGTCACCGTCTCCAATTTCACCTGGGCCGCGGCCCAGACTCGTTCCCGCAGCTGGCGCTGAATGGAAAGGATCTGCTTCGCCACGTTGAGGTGCAGCGAGGCCAGAAAGCGCCACAGCGTGGACTGCGGCGGCAGACGCGTCACTTGCAAGATGCCGGTCAAGATGGGGTCGCGGGCGATGAAGCGGAGTTGGTTCAGCCGCGCAAAGCCGACATAGAGGCCCAGCACGAGGGCCAGCACAAACTGGTAGAGGCTCATCACACGGGTGATTCGTTTGTTCGTGATGGTTTCTTCCAGCAGCGCCTGGAAGCCGAGTTTTTCGAGCAGGGTGGCGACGGGCAGCAAGCCGCCGTAGGGAGTCAGATTCTTGCCGCGGAAGTGATAAGGCGTGGCAGCCCCGATTTTATTGGGCCGCGGGGCCCTCGCGCCCCGGCCTTGTTTGACGGGCCTTCGGGAGCTATGCTGTTTTCGCTTGGTAACCATTTGGGTGACCTCCTTGGGGTTGACTGGCGAAGCTGAAATCTTTGCCAGCCTACCTTATTACCCCATGTTTTCGGGGGTCCCCCAAATGGCCCCTGGCGGCTCAGCCCTCCTCCGGTGCACCCCGCAGTGCATAATTCAGGTATGGTTCTTCATGGGGTTCGTCATCTCCTTGTTATTTGCAAGAAACTTGGGGTCGCCGCCCGCGGGCGGCGAAGCCCTTCGCGGGGAGTCTAGCTCACTCCCCCGATGACGAGCCTCCTCATTTCATCTCTGTTGTTTCTTAGGACGAGAGTGAGCAGGTTTGAGCGGGTTTTGGAAAATTCGTACGCCTTTTGTTCGCCTTTCTGGCGGGTGGGGTGGCAGGTTTGCGGGTCGGATCGGGGTTTTGGTGATGCCGGCAGGAATGCCGACAACGTCGGCCCGGAGGCCGACGCGGCCCGCCGGGAGGCGCGCGCCAGTGTGCCCAGCATGGGCTGATTCTAGCAGGATGAAACGATCCTGCCGGGACCGATGGAGGTAACCGTAGGGAACCGCAGAGCGGAAGTCGCGGGGCGCAAGCCGCGCGGTGAAAGCCGAAGGAAGCGGGGAACAAATACTTCGACTGTAGGAACACAAACCGGCAGAGAGGCCGCGTACGGGCGGTAAGCGTGCTGGCCACCGCGAAGCCCAAAATCCATACGAAGACGTGCGAGGTAGAGCCGGACGGCACGAAGGAACAGAATCAGCGCCTTACCTGGGGAGAGCTCCCCCGTGAGAGCGGGGGAGAAGTCAGCAGACGCCGTAGTAGCCAAGAAGGCGGCTAACGCCGCTGGAGCGAAGGGCTGAAGGACCAAGGAGCAAAGCTAGAGGAGGATCTGGCACAGCGTGAAAGAGGTTTTCCCGGAGTCCCGGGCCGCAAGGTCCTTCCCCGCTGGGGGAACGAGATGGGGAGCAGGCGGAGGCAGAAGCGGTGGAGCCGTGGCGAGCCGACGCCGGTGGAAACCAGAGCGCGAGCCGCGAAACTCCCGACAGAACGCGATGCACAAGGTGCGGGAGGCAGTCGGTTTCCGGCGGCCTGCCTGCCTTGCGGCGAGACTTGCCGCCGGTCCAACCGCCGGATATGGAAAACCGTACGTCCGGTGGTGTGGGATGGTGCCGGGGCGCAATCCCCGGCACCCGACCCGATCATCCTGGGGGTTTTGCTCTGGTTGCTTTGCTTGCTTCTGGCGGGAGGGGCGGCTTGGTTTTGAGTGGTTCGGTTGGGTGGGGCTTCGACGAATGACTGCTCGGTGTAAACCCCGCTGGTTTTTTGCGGCTGGGCCGGGTCTCGGTGAATGAGCGCTCGGCTGAAATCTCATGGGGTTTCTTGCGGTTGGGTGGCGTACGAGCTGAGAGCTCGGTCGAACACCCGCGGGTTTTCTTGCGGTTGGGTCGGACACAGGCTGACCGCTCGCTTGAAATCTCATGGGGTTTCTTCCGGCTGGAGGGCGTACGAACTGACCGCTCCCTTACGGTCGCGGCTCTCGTAATTAGGGATATGGTGATGGCGTCGATGTTGGGTGGCGGGCCGTCGCCTCGGTACCACTCGACTCCGGGTCCGACGATCATCGAAGGGCCGCCGTCGTCTTGCCAGATGAGATAGGCGGGGGCTTTGGTCTTGGGGGCATGGAGCGCTTCGAGCTTCTCCAGATAGCGGACCACGTCTGTGTAGTAACACCAGTATTTCATTGTCTCGATGCCTCCGGTTCGTTCTTTCGACGGCTCACCTTTGCTTTGGTCTGATGCCTGGGGTTTGATGCCTGGTTTGGCGCCTGACGTCAAGCTGCCTTTGGATGTTCTTTCTACCGCGCGTGGCCTCCACGTTTACGCTAGCAAGCCGGCGGAGGGTGACTTGGGGGTCTTGGGGGTTAAATGGTTAATTTGATTGGGAATAGTTTTTTAAAAAATCCGTGACCGGTTGCGGGGATTTTGGGGAATGGGGTGTTTTATTCGCTGACCGCCGGCTTCGCTCAGAGGACGGCCGGTATTTTGCGCGAGGGTGCGGCGCTCGGTTTCGGTTGTGTCATGCAGGTGCGGGGCAGGCGGACGGACCGGGTCATTGTCAGACATGGACGGGCTAGACATGGACGAGCGCTCCTTTCCGACCCTGGTTGGTGAGGTGGGGTTTGCGAGGGACCGGCCGCAAGGCGGCCGGTCCCTGGAGCCCACCCCTACCCCCGAACGACCGTTGGGGACGGTCGTCCGCCAACAAGCAGATTCTTGGGCGTGCCAGGACTACGGTCCTCGAAGGATCGGCCTATTCACATCAAGCCACGTGAACGCGGCTGGCCGATCGGAGTCCTGAAAAGTCGTAGCACGTCCCCGGCTTGTCGTGATTCGGGACAGGCGGGACCTCCAAAGCGCTGCAGAGCGAGCGTTGCAGCCACGGTCCGCCAACTTCCGGTGAGGCAGCCCGTTGTGGATCAACCGCGCGCGATCTGCGATTATTAACTCTTAAGAGCATGCAGGCAACTGGATCAGGAGTGTCGATGGGACAATACGGTTCGTCGGGCGCAATCGGATGCGCTCTCAGCTTCCATGATTGGACTGGGAATCGAGATTTACTCAGCATCGGGACCAACGTTGGTTCCAAACCACTACCCTTTCAGCGCTGGCGCAACTTCAAGGAAGCCTTTGCCCCGGAACTCGTTGCGCAAGCTGTTGGCGAAATGGGCGGGCATGTTGAGCATGTCCTTGACCCATTTGCAGGTTCAGGAACGACCGGATTGGCCGCGCAGTTTCTCGGTGTTCGCCCTACCCTCATCGAGGTAAACCCCTACCTCGCCGATCTGATCGAGGCGAAGCTGGCTATGTAAGACATCGATTGCGTACGGGATAGCTATGTTTGGCTTGTGGATCGTGTATTCAGAGCTGAGTCACCTCGTGCTCCACGCTTTTCCGGCGCGCCCAAGACCTTTGTGGAACCCGGCGTCAACGGACGGTACATATTTTCGCGAGGAATCGCTCGACAGATCTTGCTCTATAGGCATCTGATCGACCAGCTTTCAGATCAGGGCATACGCCGACTCTTCCGTATGGTCTTAGGAAGTGTCGTAGTTGCAGTGAGTAACGTCACGATCAGCGGAAAGGGACGACGCTATCGACGAGAATGGAAAGAACGAATTCCGCAACCGGACACCTTGGACGATTTGTTTCGTCGTACTGCGGAGATGGTCATATATGATCTGCACCGTTATCGGGCCAGACCATGCAACCTGAATTATGCACAGATTCACTTTGCGAGTGTGGCTGCGTTCGTAGCGGGTTGGCGGTCGTCGTGAGGTGGTAGCTCGGCAACTGGTCTTTTGGCTTCTCCGTCCCCGGTTTCCCTTCCCGCCCAGATTCCGCGTCGTCAAAACCTCGCTCGGAAGTGACGTGTTTCCAGTGCGTTACGGCTAGTGCATAAAATTTTATGCATAGCGCATAGCCAGGCTCTCAGATCAGCGCCCTCCCGACCACCGGCAGAAAGCCGCCGTAGGGAGTCGGCTTCTTGCCGCGGAAGTGGTAAGGCGTCGAAGCCCCGATTTTATTGGGTCGCGAGGCCGTCACGGCTGGGCCTTGTTGGACGGGCCTTTGGGAGCTATGCTGTTTTCGTCTGGTAACCATGTGGGTGACCTCCTTGGGGTTGGCTGGCGAAGCTGGGATCTTTGCCAGCCTACCTTTTTACCCCATGTTTTCGGGGGTTCCCAATGGTCCCTTGCGGCTCAGCCCTCCTCAGGTCCACGCCGCAGTGCATAATTCAGGTGCAAAGACTCACTCTTGTCCAAATTAGCGTTTTGAATTCGTAAGCCGGGGAGGCGGAACCTCTGTTAGGTTGGGATTGGGTTCAGGCCTATGAACCAACCCGCCCGAGGAGGCCCCGCCATGAGTCAAGTATGCAGTATTTTCTCTCAATTGTTAAAGCTGTTCCCGCGTTCGGAGTTTGAACAGGCCGTCCGCCAGCATCGCGGGGAGCGCCACGCCCGCGGCTTCACTTGCTGGGGACAGTTCGTCGCCATGCTGTTCTGCCAGCTCGGCCGCGCCCAGTCGTTGCGTGAGATTTGCGGCGGTCTGGCGGCCAGCGAAGGCAAGCTGCGGCACCTGGGCTTGTCCGCCGCACCGCCGCGCTCGACGCTGGCCTACGCCAACCGGCAACGCCCTTGGCAGATCTACGAAACGGTCTTTCATCAACTGCTGGCGAAGTGCCGCGGCGCGGCGCCGGGCCACAAGTTCCGTTTCAAAAACAAGCTGCTGAGTCTGGACGCCAGCGTCATCGATCTGTGCGCCTCGCTGTTTGATTGGGCCCAGTTCCAGCGCACCAAGGGCGCCGTCAAGCTCCATCTGGTACTCGATCACGACGGCTACCTGCCCAGCTTCTGCGTGGTCACCGACGCCAAGACGCCCGACCTGGCGCCGGCCCGCAAAATGTCGTTCGACCGCGGCACGATCGTGGTCTTCGACCGCGGTTACAACGACTACGACTGGTTCGCCGAGCTGAGCGAGCGGGGCGTTTTCTTTGTCACACGATTGAAACGCGGGGCCAACTACGAGGTTCTCGAACAGCGCCCGTTGCCGCGCCGTCCCGGAGGCGTGCGCCGCGACGAAGTGATCTTCTTTCCCTCGCTGGCCGCCAGCGGCTCCGAGGTGGTGTTCCGCCGCATCGAATACTTCGACGCCAAGCAGCAGCGCACGCTCGTGTTCTTGACGAATCACCTGGGGTTGGCGGCCGCAACGATTGCCGCCATTTATCAAGACCGCTGGCAAGTGGAGCTGTTTTTCAAGGCTCTCAAGCAGAACTTGCGGGTGAAGACCTTCGTGGGCACCTCGGCGAACGCGCTGAAGATCCAGATCTGGACGGCGCTGATCGCGATCTTGCTGCTGCGGTACTTAAAGCTGCGGGCGCGTTGGGGCTGGAGCTTGTCCAATCTGGTCGCTTTGTTGCGGCAGCAGTTGTTTGTGCACCGCGAATTGTTCGCCTGGCTGGACGAACCGTTTCACCCGCCGCCGGGCAGCGAACCCGAGTCGCCACAGCAATTATTACTGGCGGGAATGGAGGCCTAATTGGGACAGCAGCATGATTTCTATCTTGTCCAAACCGGCAACCTGGTTCCCAGATCGGCCTCCTGGCGGGGCTTTCTGGCGTGTTTTCAGCAGCCGAACCCGCTCCGCTCAGCTAATTTGGACAGCAGTGGCAAAGACTACGTGGTTCTCCGAGGTGATTCCCGAGAACTGCTCGGGTCAATCGACGAAGCTGACTTGGCGGTATTCTCCCCTCCGTATCCGAACTCGTTTGATTACACCTGAATTATGCACTGCGGGGTGCACCGGAGGAGGGCTGAGCCGCCAGGGGCCATTTGGGGGACCCCCGAAAACATGGGGTAATAAGGTAGGCTGGCAAAGATTTCAGCTTCGCCAGTCAACCCCAAGGAGGTCACCCAAATGGTTACCAAGCGAAAACAGCATAGCTCCCGAAGGCCCGTCAAACAAGGCCGGGGCGCGAGGGCCCCGCGGCCCAATAAAATCGGGGCTGCCACGCCTTATCACTTCCGCGGCAAGAATCTGACTCCCTACGGCGGCTTGCTGCCCGTCGCCACCCTGCTCGAAAAACTCGGCTTCCAGGCGCTGCTGGAAGAAACCATCACGAACAAACGAATCACCCGTGTGATGAGCCTCTACCAGTTTGTGCTGGCCCTCGTGCTGGGCCTCTATGTCGGCTTTGCGCGGCTGAACCAACTCCGCTTCATCGCCCGCGACCCCATCTTGACCGGCATCTTGCAAGTGACGCGTCTGCCGCCGCAGTCCACGCTGTGGCGCTTTCTGGCCTCGCTGCACCTCAACGTGGCGAAGCAGATCCTTTCCATTCAGCGCCAGCTGCGGGAACGAGTCTGGGCCGCGGCCCAGGTGAAATTGGAGACGGTGACGCTGGACACCGACACCACCGTGCACACGCTCTACGGCCGCCAGATGGGCGGGCGCAAGAGTTACAACCCCAAGAACAAGGGCAAGCGCAGCTACCAGCCGATACTGACTTTCCTGGCCGAGACGCGCGAATACCTGATGGGCGGGTTGCGCAACGGCGACCGGCCCACGGGCCGGCAGATCGCCGCCCACCTCGAGAGCGCCTTTCGGGCTTTGCCGCACGGCGTGAAGAAAATCCTGGCGCGGGCCGATTCCGGGTTTTATTGCTGGGAGGCGGTGGAGGCCTATGAAAAGGCGGCTTGTCAGTTCGTCATCGTGGCGCGCAAGACCAGGCGGCTGGTCGAGCAGTTGCAGCAAGCGGCCTGGAAGCCCTCGCCCCACAGCGATGCGGATGCGGAATGCGAATTCCTCTACCAGCCGCAGGGCTGGGCGCGGGCCTGTCGTTTCCTGGCGCTGCGTTACGAAAACGAACCCGCGGCCGGCGCGGCCGAGCAATACCAGCTGTTTGCCACCAGCGCTTACACCTACCGCGTGTTTGTCACCAACCTGGCCGAACCGATCGCGGCGGTGGTGTGGTTTTACAATCAGCGCGCCGCAGCCGAGAACCTCATCAAGGAGGCCAACAACGACGCCGGGCTGGCGGCCCATCCCTCGCGCCGCTTTGACATGAACCGCAATCACTTTCAGCTGGCCATGCTGGCCTACAACCTCAACTGCTGGCTGCTGCTGTTCAACCGCGAAGCCCAAGCCAGCGTGGAGACACTGCGGCACACCACCCTGGCGACGGCGCGGCTGCGCTTTCTGTTCGTGGCGGCCAAGATCTGGCGGCACGCCGGCAGAACGGGTGTCAGCTACAGCGATCATTATGAGGAAAAGGGCCTGTTTGAACGGCTGATGCGGCGGCTGCGGGCGATGGGGCCACCGGGATCGAGCTTCGCGCCGGTGGTGGAGGGTGCGCTGAGTTGAGGGGCGCTCCATGCATAAAATTTCATGCACTCGCCGCAACGTACTGGGAACACGCCGCTTGCCCGCCCGCTTTTGCCCGCCGGGATTGGCAGGCGGCTCAAACAGGGAGGGAAACAGAGGAAAAGACGACTTGCTAAATCACTGAGTTGACACGACTGCCGCTACCGCCACAACTCCATCGGCGATGGCTACGCCGAATCGGTGCATAATTCAGGTTACACTGATGTCTACAACATCGAACTTTGGAGCCTCGGTTATCTTGACGGCGCCGAGGCGAACCTCAAACTCCGGAACGCGACATTGCGGAGCCATGTGCAAATAGCTCGGGACATGCGCGGTACGGTCTACTCGAGCCGACGTTTGAAAAGGACGATTGCTCAACTCCGAAAGGTTCTTGACAGACTCTGGAACCGCCGAATTCCAGACATGATATCTGCCTATTTTTGCGACATGGGAGATATCCTAGCGGCAGTCGGAAAAAAGTTGCGACGAGGCGGCCGAATATATCTCGTCGTTGGGGACAGTTGCTATGCAGGTGTACAGATTCCCGTTGCTAATATACTTGCTGAGATCACGCCTACGGTAGGCTTGTCGGTCCATCGCAGTGAACGATGTAGGTCTATGAGGGTGTCACCGCAGCAGGGCGGTCAGCACTCGCTTGTCGAAACGCTCTTGGTTTTGCGAAAGACCTAGACTCTAGCAGAACCCAGCAATTCGAGCATCCTTCGCCGATCCGAACAATGGCCAGACCCGACAGGGTGGCGATGGTGTGCATTTCGCCAATTCGACGACCACAGCTTGCTCCTTCAGTACATCCTCCTTCTTGTCCTTGCGAAGACCGAAAATCTCAAGCAAAGCTTCCGCATTGCGGTTTCTCGCAAAGGCGTAAACTTGCCGCACACCTTCCGCCACCACAGCAGCGTTGTTCTTAAGTCTCACTGGAGTGGCTTTCTTGCCCTTTCTCGCGTTGCGACTGGACCGAATCACCTTCAGTTCAACTATGGCCCAATACGCCCATTTCCCGTCATTCTGTTTCGCCAGCAGCCGAACGTCAATCCTGCCGGAACTGATCGTGTCCTCAAGCTCGGCGCGTACTAATCCACGGAACCAGGATCCTAAGCCGGACCTAATCTCGCGCTGGATAACCTTCTCCGGCTCAACCCCAGGAATATACTGTGCCGAGCGGCCTTTTTCCCAGATCCCAGGCGGACACACCGCAGGCGTTATGAGGATTTGAATGTGTGTATGATTGAGGGCCTGATCGATCTCGTCGATTGTCGCTACAGCCGGTTTGTCCCTGACCCATTCTTTGCGAGTGATGTCACCGGTCGCACCGCTTGCCTTTACGAGCATCAATCTGCTAGTTCGGTGTACAAACGCGACGGGGTGTTGTCCGAGATCATTCTCGCTTAACCAATCGACGATACCATCGGAATCAGTGGGAAGTTCCATGCACCGGCCATACGACGCGTCCCTATTGAGAAAAAACATCTCACCGAGAATCGGCCTACTGGAAGCGATGAGGTTGGAGACAGCCGCCGCTCCGAACCGGTCGCCGGCCAACCTAGGGTAGGGAGTCAGCACGAATACTGCCAGGTCGGACTCACCCTCACCGCTCCATCCGCCTTGGGCACGCGACTCGGCGATCGCGTGAGTCTCCCTCGCGAAGCGGTCTGCGTCATCAGTGGTGGGTGCCGGTACGCTCGCCAGGTTTTTCAATGCTGCCAGCAGCTCCTGGTCATTTACGCCAGGAATCACCCCAGATGATCTACGCCGCATCCACCCTCCGGCCGAGGAAGGAGGCATAGAGGTATAGTTTCTCACCGGCCTGAAGCTGGGCGCTCTCTGGAAGAAATTTGTGGAAGCGCTCCGTTGCAGCGAAACTCAGATTGTCTGCGTAGATGTCTGTGGACCAGCTTCCGAAATCAAGGACGTTTGAGTAGTCTATTCGAGTGTCAGCGTAGGTCGCGTCAAGGCTTGCTGCAGTGTGGATCTGATCATCTGGCAATGTGGCAAGAGCGACAGCCAGATCGACTAGGAAGGTGTGGATCTGAGAATCACGGGGATCAACGACCTCCGCAACATCTCGCGCCCCGAGCGCGCGCAATAAACCCTCGAGGCTTGGGGAACTGAGGTTCATAGCGTAATAGGCATCAACGAGTGGCCCTGAGCTATCACGAGAACCATACTCAAGCTGCGAAATGAGAACGATACCACCTGAATTATGCACTGCGGCGTGGACCTGAGGAGGGCTGAGCCGCAAGGGACCATTGGGAACCCCCGAAAACATGGGGTAAAAAGGTAGGCTGGCAAAGATACCAGCTTCGCCAGCCAACCCCAAGGAGGTCACCCACATGGTTACCAGACGAAAACAGCATAGCTCCCAAAGGCCCGTCCAACAAGGCCCAGCCGTGACGGCCTCGCAGCCCAATAAAATCGGGGCTTCGACGCCTTACCACTTCCGCGGCAGGAAGCCGACTCCCTACGGCGGCTTGCTGCCGGTGGTCGGGAGGGCGCTGATCTGAGAGCCTGGCTATGCGCTATGCATAAAATTTTATGCACTAGCCGTAACGCACTGGAAACACGTCACTTCCGAGCGAGGTTTTGACGACGCGGATTCTGGGCGGGAAGGGAAACCGGACACGGAGAAGCCAAAAGGCCAGTTGCCGAGCTACCACTACCACCTCACGACGACCGCCAACCCGCTACGAACGCAGCCACACTCGCAAAGTGAATCTGTGCATAATTCAGGTACCAAGAACCGCCAGTCGGTTAAGTTCTCTTTGTAGATCCGGATAGTGCGGCCCACCTTCCACTTTGAGAATCTTCCCTTCGAACGGTTGGAGATTCCATACTGGACTCAAGACATCCGCGAGATAGGCAAAAGCATGCAATCGTCGTGCCCTCAATGGCGTGATGCCCGCCCGCTCTGCGGCGTCTATGCAGGTGCGCATAAATAAAGGGACATAAAGAGTCAACAAAAAGGCCTCAGGTAGGAGCGAATGACGACAGGGTGAGACTGCATCTCGCCGAAGACTCTTGTCAGCGTGGCCAGCAGTTCGGCTTCGCCCGCAAAGTAGCGATTGTGAGTTCCCGTGCGGCGCGTGTGCTGCCAGAGCCGCTCGGTGGGATTCAACTCCGGCGAGTACGGCGGCAGCTGGTGAACTTCCAGCCAGTGACGGTTGGACCGGAACCAGGCCCAGACCTCGGCATCCTTGTGGTAGGAAGCGTTGTCCTGGATCAGCATCGCCCCCTGGCGGCGATAGCGCCGCGCTAACTGTTTCAGGAATGCCAAGTAAGTCCCGGCGTTGAAGGCCGTGTCCCGGCGGTAGTGGAAGCGCGCGCGCCACAGTTCGATGGCGCCCAGGATCTTGACGCTTTTGCGCTGTCCCGTGACGGGGATTTCCGGCGGCCGGCCGACGCGGCTCCAAGTGGCATGCAAAGTCGAGTCCTGGCGGAAGCTGGCTTCGTCGGTGAAGATCAGCGCCCAGTTTTTCCGGCGGGCTTTTTTTAAGGTTGGGATAGGTGCGGCGATGCCAGCGGTCCTGCTGGTCGGCGTCGGCGCGGGCCAGCACGCGGCGCGGCCGCTGCACCGAGAAGCCCAGCCCGTGCAGCAGTTTTCGCACGTGGCCCGGGTGATAGCGCACGCCGAATTCCTCCTCGATCACCCAGGCAATCATGGGCGAGGTCCAAAGGCCGCTGTCCAAGCCGTAGGCCACGGGACCACTATCGAGAATGTCCCCGAGCTGCTGCCGTTGAGCCGCAGTCAACCGTGGCGGCCTTCCTGAGCGGTAGCCTTCCAGCAAACCTTCGATGCCGTGCGCTTCATAGCGCGCCAACCACTCGGACACTTTCGAGCGGGGCGCTTTGAGAATCCCGGCCAACTCGCCGCTGGTGCGGCCTTCGGAGTTCAGCACCACCGCCTGCAGGCGTTTCGCCACACGGTAGGCCCCGTCTCGTTCGGCTTCTTTGCCGAGGCGCAGCAAGCGCTTATAGCGGCTCGGGTGTAATCGCAGCAATCGCGGACGCATGGCCACACCTCCTAAGAGAAGTATGCCACGTTCGTCCCTCTTATGTCTCCTTAATTATGCGCGCCTGTATAGTAGCAGGATTATCCTAGCTCTCTGTCTTAGTGTGGCCTTCGCCTTGTCGCTCCAAAGCGCGAGTTGCTCTCTCCTCGCATCCACGTCAGCGCCTGCCCTTCAAAGCCGTTTCCAAAATGTGATCGTATTTCTTCCGGTCCCGCACAAGAGCTTTGTTTGGTGCTGCTATCTCCAAGAGATTCAGCACTCTTCTCTTTCGATCTTCTGAATCAGCTTTTCCCTTGGCCGGACCGCCAAAGATAGACACAAGCATCCCTGCATTGGTCAAGTTTGTTGTAACAATAAGCCTGTTCTCTCCTTGTCTCGCGAATTCGCACAAAGCACTTCCGACTCGATGCATCGCCAGTTCGTCCAAACTCGCCTCAGGTGTTTCCATCACCAGGGAGCAGGATGTCCTTCTTGTCACTAGGCGCATGAGGGCTAGTCGAAACGCAAGGTCGATCAGTTCGCGCTCGGATTCCGAGACGTCGTCCGGTGTGTTCCGCCTTGTCAGACCTGGTCTACTGGAAGCAGTCATTTGTGGTCGAAACGCCGGCACTACAAAGACCTCCTTCTCCTGTGTCAGCTTGGCCCTTGCTTTTACACGCACGAGTTTAGCCTCCTCGGAGATGAGGTTCTTGACGTACATGCTGAAATTAGCAGCAAGTTGCTTTGATTTTCGTTCGATCGGTGATCGACCTTTTTCGAGCGCCACCTTGAGCTTTCTTGACAATTCGGCCCGTTTGGCTTCGGACTCTTTCTGAGCGCGTCGAGCTTCATCCAATAGGTCTCCAAGTCGTCTAACCTCCTCCGATTCGAGGGGAAGCAATGCGGAGAGCTTCCGTGTCCTATTGGTCCGGTCAACGATGCTTGTTCGAAGGGCTGTCAGGCGGTCGAGTGTGTCATCGTACTGCGATGTCGCCGTCTCGAGACTTTGACGACTTGCAGCCTCTTCCTGTCTAGTCAACCCAGCGTGTCCCATCGCACGTTTGACTTGCGCCCGGGCTACTCTAAATGGGGGAACGAGGTTCTCCTGCATTTCTGGCTCCGCCCCGCACGAAGGGCAAAAACCATTCGCCAGCATGCGCTCAAGCTCATTTTGACGTCCCTTGGCATCGGCGCCGCATACCAGGCACTCACCGGAGGCCAATGTGTTGAGGACCACGAGCCGAGCGGCGTCTTCCATCTTCGGAAACAACTTGGCTAGTTGGGCAAGCTTCAGCTCCTCGACTAGATTTTCAGCGCGTTCCCGGTCAAGTTTGGCCTGTTCATGCTCGCGACGCGCGTCTATCCGTTCATCGTCAAGAGCACTCAAAAGACTGGTGAGCCTGTCGCGTTCTTCCATCTCGGCGTCGAGCAGTTTCTGCTCAAGCCCCAGATCCGCGGCAACACCGGGCGAGCGTCGGTCTCGAATCTGTGCATCATCAAGACGATCCCTAATCTTGAAAGCGCTGGCACGAAAGTTGCGGGCGTTGCTATCAGCACTGTTCACTTGGCGTTCGAGAGAAGAGACTTGTGAGGCAAGATCCTTGTCCAGACAAAGCGCCCGAAGAACGTGCCGTTGTGCGTTCTCGTCCCACAGCGCTCCAGAGCGGTTTTCGGCAAAGAACACGAGATGATGGAGGATCAAAATGACATCAACAAAAGATCCAAGTTCGAACAGACTGCACATCCTCTCTTGAAACTGGCCTTCCCGGGAAGTTCTGTTGCTGGGGATGGGGACTGGTTCCCCATTCAGACTGAAGCCAACTAGCCTGAGATCGGATAAACGTCTGACAATCTCTACCTCATCCTTAGCGAATCTAGCTTTGAGCGTCGCGGTCGCATTTTCAGCTTGGTCGGCGACCCTCTGTTTGAAGAACCGGACGACGTTCGCTCTCAAAGAGACTGGTTCGGCGGGCACTATCGACTCGAGAGCATCAGGCACGCCCCCTCCAGCCAAATCATATGGACCAGTCAAGCACCGCAGGATCATGGTCAGCAAAGGTGTCTTGCCCAAACCGTTGATGCCAGCGATGACACTTACTGAATCCCGCATAAGATAGAGTAACCTTTTGGAGGTTCCCTCGTCTTTATAAACATGGGGAACCCAAGAGGCGTACGACGAGATTTTGAAGCTCTCGAGAAGCGACGGTTGGAGGCTGTGCGGCTGGTGCTGGAAGAGGATTGGAGTCAGTCTCAGGCGGCGCGGCGGGTGAAAGCGGCGCAGCAAAGCGTGAGCCGTTGGGTGGGTGAGTACCGCGCGCGCGGTGCAGCCGGGTTGCGCCAGGCGGGGCGTGCCGGACGCAAGCCGCTGTTAGACGCCGCGCAGCTCGAGCGTCTGGCGTCGCTGTTGCTCCAAGGTCCCGAAGCCCACGGCTTCCCGACGCCGCTGTGGAGCTGCCCGCGCGTCGCTCGTCTGATCGCCGACGAGTTCGGCGTGCGCTACCACGAAGGCCATGTCTGGAAGATCCTGCGGGCGCTCAACTGGAGCCCGCAACGCCCTGTCGGCAAAGCCCGCGAGCGCAACGAAGAGGCGATCCGCACTTGGAAGCGCAAGACTTGGCCGGCCATTAAAAAAAAGCCCGAAAAGAAAACCGCACGATTGTCTTCATCGACGAAAGCGGATTGAGTCAGAAGCCGCATCGTTGTCGTACCTGGGCGCCCCGCGGCCAGACGCCCGTGCTGCAGTTCAACTTCAACTGGGCCAAGCTTTCCGTGTCAGCGGGGCTGACATTGCGCAACTTCTACTTCCGACTCTATCCCGGTGCGATCGGCCAGTGGGAGGTGATCGACTTTCTCAAGGCGCTGGTGCGCCACATCGAGCCGCCGTTGCTGATCATCTGGGACCGGCTGCCAGCGCACCGCAGTCGCTTGGTGCGGGAGTTCATCGAGCTTTCTCAAGGCCACATCGAAACCGAGTACCTGCCGCCGTATGCTCCGGAGCTGAATCCAGTGGAGTACATCTGGGCCTATTGGAAACAGCACGAGCTGCCCAACGTCTGCCCGAAAGACTACGGGGAACTGAACCAGCGCGCCCGTCGAGCGCTGCGCCGCATGCGCCGCAAACCGCGCCTGATAACTGCCTTCTGGAAACAATCTTCTCTTTGCTTCGATTAACTCTATATTATGCGAGACTCAATAGGCCGTCCTTAAAGAACCAATCAATGCCTGTACCGCTTGGCCGGCCAGGAAATAACAGGTAGTTCTCGACGCGCAGGTAGGTAAATAGGGGTAAACGAATCATTACGCGACACCCATTATGTCAACATCTTGATCACTACGCCGAAAAAAGGTCAGGATACCATCTGTCTTCCTGGTGTCCGAGGATTCACAGCCGCTGAGATGACCCCATGATTCGTCTTGAGAAGCGAGGAACTACTGGGTCGGCACGGCCACCGGTCCTTGATCGGCCGACCTAGCCACGAGAGGGTTGTGGCGTGCGGTTTCGTGCATAAGGCTAGCCCTTGGCCACCTTCCCGATCGCTTCGAGCTTTTCGTCTGTCAGGCAGGCGGAGCGGTTTACCCACATGCCGTGGTTGCCGGCTTGGTGGGCTACTTCGATTCGTTTGCGGAAGTCGCCGATTGGCCCTTAACCGTGGGCTAGTGTAGTCCGCCAATGATAACGCAACGTATAGATTTCGGTTGGGGAAGAGGGAAGCCCGTTGAAACGGGCTGACCAACCTTGAGCGGCAGGGCTTACCAGCCGTAAAACGACTGGCCTGGAAACACCAAGCCGCGTGAACGCGGCTCAAATGGTCCGTATCATGCCGCTAATAGGCGGGAAGCGACTCTCCATACGTTACGGTCTGATGGGGGCACTACACTCGCCCTTGGTCACCTGGCCGATCGCCTCGAGTTTCTCGTCCGTCAGGTGGGCGTAGCGGTTTACCCACATGCCGTGGTTGCCGGCTTGGTGGGCTACTGCGATTCGTTTGCGGAAGTCGTCGATTGGGCCATAACCGTGGGCTAGTGTTGTGCGCCAATAGTACCGCAACGTAATAGATTTCGGTTGGGAAGAGGGAAGCCCGTTAAAACGGGCTGACAAACCTTGAGCGGCAGGGCTCACCAGCCGTAAAACGACTGGCCTGGAAACACCAAGCCGCGTGAACGCGGCTCAAATGGCCCGTATCACCGTGCGCATTTGGGCCGCAAAGATCTCTTCCACGCCGCTAACAGGCACGGAAGCGACTTGCCATACGTTACGGTCTGATTGGCGCACTACACTAGCCCTTGGCCACCTGCCCGATCGCCTCTAGCTTTTCGTCTGTCAGATAGGCGTAGCGGTTGACCCATAGGCCGTGTTTGGCGGCTTTGTGGGCTACCTCGATTCGCTTGCGGAAGTCGTCTAGCGGGCCGTAGCCGTGGGCTAGGACGTAGATGGGGGTGTCTCCGGCTTGGGCCTGCGCTTGGCGGATCTTGCGGGCCTGGGCTTTCGGGCCGACAGGATGCGGCACGTCGGGGGGCGGGTAGTTGTAGTCCTCGAGTTGGGGCAGTCCATCGTCGTCGGCGATGTCGAGCCATTTTACCAGGGCGCGCACCAGCGCCTGACTGGAGAGGCCGGGGTTGGCGTTCATTATCTGATCCCCGTAGAAGCGCAAGATCATCGGCCAGTGCATGGTGTAGAGCTTCACGCTGATGGCGGCGCTGTGTTTGGCGACCGCGCCGAAATCCATGCCGGAGACGGCCGTGAAAGGCGGCGGAAAAGCGTTGGGCATCAGCTCCATGTGCTCTCCGCCGGAATCGTCCATGACCTTGCGGAATCCCGCCAGCATGCGCTCGACGAGCTTGGCCTTGAAGCGCAGCCACTGGCCGATGCCGGGATGCTGGGACATCAAGCGCAGGAGAGGGAAGCGCCCGCCGTCGGCCTCGGTCCACGGCGCCAGGTCGGCGTCGGTCAGCCCGCCATGGAGCTTCTGGTACAGCCCGCCCACGTCCCGCTGCATCAGCTCGAAGTCGAATCCCAGGCGGCGGGCGGCGCGGTCGGCGTGATGGCTGAAATCCAGAAAGACGGAATCGAGAAAGTAAGGCGGGTACTCCGGCCAGTCGACCCGAATCCCGTCGATATCGGGGTAGTTCTTGCAGAGGTCGCGGAGCAGCGCATGTTCGTATTCGAGAATGTGCGGACTCGCCAGACTGCCGTTCTTGGCCAGACGCCGCGGCGGGATGCGGCCGTCGGGCAGGCGCGCTCGGTCATCTTCGACCGGGCCGCCGAATTGCACGCGATAGCCCGGCGGAATGGCCGCCTGAACCTGTAGATAGACCTTCAAATGCCGTGCCTGGGCGGCGCGAATGAAGTCGTGCAGGATGTGTCCCTCGCGCCGCGTTAGGGCGGTGGGCTCGGCGGGCTGATAGCGCAGTCCGCGGTAGAGATCGCGGTCCGGGACGAAGCTCGGCGCCGTCCGCACCCAGACTTCGCGTTTGCCGAAAAGGGGCCGGTCCAGAAGGCGGACCGCCCCCGCGCCCGCATCGGCGGGCGGCTCGCGGGCGCCGGTTTCCTGGTCGGCCTCTTCCATCAAGTAAGGAGAAGTGGCGACGGCGTTGGCGCCGACCTTCATGACCAGGTTGTCGAGTACTCCATCGACACCCTCGCTCTGGATGTACTCGGGTAAGACCGTGACGCCGAGGAAGCGCTGGTTGCTCATTGTTTCACCTTTGCCGCGGGTCACCAGACCTGATAGCGATTTTCTGGATGGCGATTGCGCCGCGGTCGAGATAGATCGGCCGGTCCGCCCAATGCGTGACCATGCGGTTATTTGTCACGCAGCTTGGAACGGGCGCTGGCCACGGATTTATTCTAGCCGCTTCTCTCATTGGCTGGCAGGCGAGGTGGGCGATGGGCTGCTATTTCTCGCTGCGTTTGTTGGCCGTAGCGCACCGACGCTATGTCGCCACGAATGGCGACACGGCACGCAAGAATGCGTACGCTACGTCGGGGGGCCGGGCGCCGAGGGTTTTCACGTCGGCTGTCAATCAGCAGGCAGTTAGTTGTCTAAACTGGGAATGTGAAACCACACCCCGCGTTGGAGTTGAATTTGCCCCTGGACCGCCGCCACTTTCTCGGCACTCTTCCTTTGATGGCCGGCGCCCTCGCCTGTAACCGCTCGGGCAGGAGACTCATCGGCGTGGTGCCCAAAGGAACGACCTCTTTGTTCTGGCAATCGGTTCACGCCGGCGTGATCGCGGCAAGTCAGCAGTTTGACGTGGAAGTCGAGTGGAACGGTCCGACTCAAGAGACGGAATACGCTCGTCAGATCCAGATTGTCGACGCCATGATCAATCGCCGGATTGACGGAATCGTGCTCTCGCCCACCGAGCGCACCGCACTGGTCAGCGTCGTCGAAAGAGCCGCCAGGGAAGGCATTCCGGTTACGATTTTTGACTCGGGCATCGACACGGAAAACTACGTGTCCTACGTCGCGACCAATAACACGGCTGCCGGCGAGTTGGCCGCTGAAACGGTTTCCCAGCTTGTGGGGGGAGCGGGGAAGATTGCGCTCGTCAAGCACGCTCCGGGAAGCGATTCCACCGATAGCCGCGAACGAGGGTTCGAGGCCTCCGTGGCAAAGACCCATAGCGGCCTTGAAATTGTCGCCGAGCAGTATTGCATGTCCGACCGCGCCAAGGCCCTGGCCGTGACCGAAGACATGCTGACCGCGCACCCTGACTTGGACGCGCTGTTTTGTTCGAGCGAAGCCGCCACCATCGGCGCCGCCCGGGCGCTGGTTTCGCGCGGGGCGGCCGGAAAGATCAGGCTGGTCGGATTCGACGCCAGTCCCAGCCTGCAGCAAGACCTCCGTGACGGAGTGATCGACGCTCTGATCGTCCAGGATCCCTTCAGCATCGGATACATCGGCGTCGAAACCATCGTCGATAAGCTGGACGGAAAAACCCCGGAAAAACATATCGATTCGCCGGCGCGGGTCGTTCGGGCGGCGGACCTGGATGACCCCGAGGTAAAGAAGCTGCTGAATCCAGATATTGAGAAATACATCAAGCCGGCCGGGGCCTAGCCTGAGTCACTCCCGGCCTTGGGTCGCCTGGTCGCCTGACCCGTCACTTGCGTTCCGGGCTCGGTATCGGTCTTCTTCGGATGTCTTCAATCGTTTCGCGCAGGGTGATCATGGGGTCACGCGTGGTAAAGCCCAACTCGCGCCGGGCTTTGCTTGAATCGCAGTACCAAAACATCGCCGACATCTTGATTGACGCGTCGTCCAGCTTGAACGACTTCCCTACCAGAGGAAGCACTCGCCTCAAGATGCGGCCGCTCCATAAAGCCGCCCACAGCGGCGGCTGAAGCGACGGGGCCTTGCGGCCGGAGAGTTGCGCCGTGCGTGCGATCCATTCGCGAAACGTCCAGTTCGGACCGCCCAGAATGTAGCGCTCACCGGGCCTGCCGCGCTTCATGGCGGCGATCAATCCGGCGGCGGCATCGCGCGCATCGACCAAATTCAGTCCGCCGCTGGGAACGGCCATGATCTGTCCTTCGAGGAACAGGGCAATGTCCCCGGTCGAGGAGCCGCGATCGTCGCCCGGGCCCAGCAGAAGACTCGGATTCACGATGACGATCGGCAGCCTTTCCTGCTCGAAATAGCGAAGCGCCAGCTTTTCAGCGTAAATCTTGCTGGTGTAATAGGTCCACTCACTGACTACGTCGACGGTGTAGCCGGATTCTTCGTCGCGGACTTCCGGCGTGTGCCCGACCGCGACCGTGCCGGACGATGAAACGAGCACAGCCTTGGATATGCCGTGCTCGCGGATTGCCTCACAGACATTCCGTGTGCCTTCGACGTGCACCCGATAGAGCAGGGTCGCGTCTTTTGGGTCGCGCTCGACGATGCCAGCCAGGTGGTACACTTCCGACGCGCCGGCGGCAGCGTCGAGGACATCTTTCGCCGAGGTAATGTCCCCCTGAACGACTTCGATCCGGGGGCTGGCCGTGCCCTTCCACCCAGTGCGGCAGAGCAGCCGCAAGTTGGCTTCTGGTTCGGCGCGGCCTAACTGATCCACCAGGTGCTTGCCCAGAAAACCGGTGGCGCCGGTGACGAGAATGGTTTTCATGGGCGGCTAGCCAGCATTTCTCAACTAGACGGATTCGCGCGGTCCGCTGACATCCGCCATGTTGACCGGGGGGATGTGCATGTGCGTCACGCTGGGCGCGCGGCCGACGTGGGAGTGCGCCATTTCGAGCGCTTCCTCCATGCTTGCCGCGCACTCCCATCCCATGACCTTGGCGGCGTTGGGGTCTTCGGCGCCGACGACAATGACCTTGCCGGCGTGGGCGCGCCCGTTTTCGCCCCAATACCACATGTAAAACGGATGCACGCCGTGGTAGGCGTGACCGCTGCGGTACATCTTGATGTATTCCTCGTTGTGAGCGAACTCGGCCTCGTACTTGCGCTGGAGTTCATGCGAGTCGTTCGTCTCGGGCAGAATACGGTTGAAAAACTCGATGTAGGAGGGATGATGGCGGGGATCGAACTCGTTATAGAGGGGGTGCGTCAATATTATCACCCCGTTCTTTTTCACCACCGGCATGCCGCGGTACATGTTGAAAAAATAGCCCAGCGCCAGCACTTGCACCAGCAACGGGTTCAAGATCGAGTTGACGTTGTAGGGCGAGATGAACGGAATGCCGAGGACAAGAACGTCCGACTGCCCTTCGATCGGCACGCAGTATTGCTGATAGGTGTAGGCCAGCGTCTTGCGGTGAGTCGCGTTCGTCGCTCCAGCGTGAACGGCGATCAGCTCGTAAGGCGCCGGGATCGAAAACAGCACCTTGCGCTTCATCGGGCGCGGCAGCTTGCTCAGAGCGAACTTCGCGGTCCCGAAGGCCATCTTGTCGAAAGTTCCCCAATGGTCCTCGTTCTTGACGAAGAACTTCATCTCCGGGCTGAACATGGCATTGTTGACGACCGTTTCGATGTGGAAAACCTTGAGGTTCTTGTTGACAACCTCGCCAACGCGGTCCGCCGACGCTGTCAGGGCCGAGCGCGTGTGATCGAAATAGGAATCACTCTTGAGGATTGTCTCGGGGTTGTGGTGAGCCTGCAAAGAGGCGTAGTCACACAAGCCGATCCCGACCGACTTGTTGCCGCCGTCCATCGAAACCAGATTGATGTTGACGTAGATCAGCAGATCGGACTCCGCCGCGCGGCGGTTGATGCGGACCCTCTCTCCCAGCTCGGTTTGGCCCAACTCGACCATGCCGTCTGGGTCCTCTCCGTCATGGTTGTAGAGGCTGTGAGGATAGTAGGCGTCGTAAATACGATTCCCCACCGCATGCCGGATCTCGAACGGCTCCATGCGCCGGTGAAAAGACGTGGCGATGATGATGTGGATATCGGTGACGCCGCAAGCAGCAAGCAAGTCGAGCAGGATCGTGAGCACCGACTCGCGAATGTCGGGCTTGCTCATCTTCGGCAGCGGAAGCGAGATGTCGTCAATCGCAATCGTCACCTTCATGCCGGGCCGCAGCAGAGCGCCAAACGCTTCGAACTCGGAAGGGTGGCCAAGCGCGTGGCGAATGGCCGAGGCACGATCGGGCAGGCCGGGAATGGACGGCTTGGGATAAACGACCCGCGTTCCCGCCGGGAGCTTTACCGACAGCAGGTCCTCGCCATACCACAGCAGCCGGGCGGCGGAATTGGCTTCGAGGTGGACGACACAGCCTTCGTGGGGAACGAGCGCGTTGCGTCCAACGGCATTCGGCTTGGGGTCGCCGAAATTGAAATCCTTTACGACCTGGGCGCTTTCAGCGGGTGTGGCCATGACTGCCTGCTTTCAGGTTCAAGATCGGCCAGCCTCGCTGCGAAGCAACTCGCCGGAGACCACGGCCGGGGTTGACGGCGGCCGGAAGGCCCACTGCTTCCAGCATGGGTATGTCCGAATAGCTGTCGGAGTAGGCCTTGGATCGGGCCGTGTCCACATTATACTCGCGGCAGAATCGCTCAATCGCGGCAAGCTTTTCTTGTTCGGCAAGCAGCGGAGGGGCGATCTCGCCGGTCGCAACGCCCTGCTGGTAAACCAGCCGGTTGCAGATCACGTCGTCGAATCCGAAATAGCGGACCGCCGGCGCCAGCGCGAAGTCGAGGCCGCCGCTGACGAGGACAAGGCGGAAACCGGCTTTGCGGTCGGCTTCGAGGAGGGATTCCGCCCCCGGATAGACCTTCGGGATGATGTCGCGGTCAAACATCTTCTCGGACTGCCGCCTGAGCCAGTCCTCGTTCATGCCGCGATACTCGCGGTAGAAAACGAGGTTGAAAAGACGCCGTGAATATATGTCGAGGCCGATCCAGAAGGGAACCGTGACGAGGAGTTTGGTGTAACGCAGACAAGCCCGCAGCTTCGAAGGGTGATTCTTCGCGAAAAAAGCGTAGCGGGTGACGACGTTGCTCGAAACCAGCGTTCCATCAAAGTCGTAGAAGGCGGCACGGATGGGCTGGCTCATGTGTCAGAGGCGAAGGGGTTAGAACGCCGCTGCCGGAGCGAGACGGTCGCGGGCGATTGCCGGCTTCGCGGCGAAGCTCTCATTATGAACAAGAAAACCAAAACACGCGGGCAGCGGGCCGCCATGGCCAAAGGTTAATAGGTGTCTTCTCTTCGAAGCGCACAAGCCACCAAGTAGACGGTCTGCTTCTCGACGTCATAGCGAAACCGAAACCGCCCAGAGCGGATGCGGTACTGACCCTTTCCCGCCGGCACGTTTTCGAGTTTCTTGATCGGGTGCGCCCGCGTGCGGTTATAGGGATCGGTCTCAAGAATCGAGGCCACGGAAGCCAAGCGCACTGGCAGTTCGGGCTGGCGGCGCGCGAGCTTTTTGAAGACCCGGTCGAAGTGGGTGGTGGTTCGGACGGAAAAGGCCAGCGTCATTTCTTCGGACGCCGCTTTGTTCTGCTTGCCCGCTTGACAGGGGGGGCTAGCTCGGCGAGCAACTCGGCGGCTGGACGGGTTCGCCCGGCATGGACGTCCTCTCGACTCTTGCGAATCTGCTCCGCAACCTTCGGGTCACGCAACTCAAGGTAATCCTCCATCTCGTCGGCATCCATGAGTCCGGCAACGGGTATGCCGTCGCGCTCCAGAATAAAGTACTCCTTGTTAACGTGCACCCGTTTGATGACCGCGCCGAGGTTGTGGCGGGCCTTGGTAAGTGGAATGCGACGGACTATAGTGACGGTTTTGCTTCCCAAGGAAAACTCCTTGTTTAAAATTGAGTAACGTTGAACACTGTAAGCATAGCAGGTTGGAAGGGGATGTCAAGAGCGTCTTGGCCCTGCGGCTCAGGTGCGATCGCTCCCCCGGGACGAAGCCCTCATTACGAACAAAACAACCCAAACACGTGTGAAGCGGAAGTAACCGCAGCCCCACTGAGCCTGCAACCGAGCGATTGGAGAACTGAGGCCCCCGCGGAGGCTTAGTGTCGGTTCTGTTGACGGATTGCGACAGAATGACGCAATCCTTCTTGTCCATGGGACCAAGACTCAATGGGTTACGGAGAAGTCAAACTGGGAAGCGCCGCGATCAAGGGGGGAAAGCGACAGCCGGGGATCGGAGCGGGGAGCAAGCCGATCAGACGACACGGACAGAAAGGTGGACGGTACCGGATTTTCCGACACGAATCCGGCGAATGGCCCCTAAGTCCCTTCGGTTCTATCGATTAGCGCTACTCCCGGCCGCACCGCGGAAACGCCCTTCTGAAGCAATCTAAGTCCCTGCCCGTAGGGCTTTGAGTCATTCCCATGGGTCGCCAGGTCAGTGGGGAAAGTTGTCGGGGGCTACCCGATCAATGGCCAAGTCGCTTTCCTGGATCAGTCCATGTTATTATCCGAACGCCCTTCACGAGCCCAACCATGAATCGAACAGAACGGAATCTGAGCTTCGCGATCGCGTTAGCAGTTGTGGGAATCGGGGGCTGCGCCGCCGAAGAAGAAGCGGCCGCGCCCCCCGACGTTGTAGTGATCGTGGCGGATGACCTTGGCTTCGGTGACGTGGGTTACAACGGAAGCGAGATCCGAACGCCGCAGATTGACGCGCTCGCAAGGGAAGGAGTGACGTTCGATCGTTTCTACGTCCACCCGCTGTGTTCTCCGACGCGCTCCGCGCTGATGACGGGTCGCTCGCCACTAAACACGGGAGTCCTGCGCGCGTTCGAGCCTTGGGCCGATACCGGACTGCCGCTCGACGAGAAGCTCCTGCCGGAGTATTTCCAGGACGCCGGCTACCAGACCTTCGCGGTCGGCAAGTGGCACCTCGGACCGAACAAGAAACCGTACTATCCGCAGAACCGCGGCTTCGATCATTTCTATGGCGGATTGGGCGGCTTCATGAACTACTACCAGCACACGGTTTGGGGCGCGGTCGATTGGCAGCGCAACGGGTCGACCGTGATGGAAGAGGGCTACGCCACGCACCTACAGACCCAAGAGGCCGTCCGCCTGATCGGCGAGAGCGATCCAGAGAGACCGATGTTTCTCTACCTGTCTTACAACGCTCCTCATTCGCCTCTGCAGGCGCCGCAAGAAGCGATCGATGCGTACTCCGCGATCGAGGATGAGCATCGCCGGATCTTTGCGGCGATGGTGACGGAAGTGGACTCCGGGATCGGCGAAGTCCGGGCGGCGCTCAGTGAAGCCGGGCGTTCTGACCACGCACTCATCTTCCTCATGAGCGACAACGGAGGCTTGGAGAGTGTCGGGGCAGACAACGGCCCGTTGCGCCGCGGAAAATTCTCTGGGTGGGAGGGAGGTATCCGCGTTCCGGCCCTGTTACACGGGCCGGCCAAGGTGCCGGGCGGATCATCCTTCGCCGAAGCTATCTCGGTGGAAGATATGCTGCCGACATTACTGGCCGCTGCAGGAATTTCCGTGGAGCCGCCCAAGTCGCTCGACGGCCGAAACGCTTGGCCCGCGCTCGGCGGGGAAGCTCAGCTGAACAATAAGCCGTTCCCACAGGTCTGGCACTTCCCCCCAGAGCGGGACTACCGATTTGGCTACCTGGACGGCGAGTGGAAACTGGTCCAAATGCCGAACCCGGAAACTCAGGAATCCGAGCGGCAGCTCTTCAACATTGTCCAGGACCCGACCGAGTCTACCGATCTGGCGCGGACCACCCGGAAATCCTAGAACGGCTAGTCGGTGCATTCGAGGCGCTTCCGAAAGTCGAAATGCACGGCAGACACGCAGCCCCCTTGCCGGTGAGAGGCGCTCCGGGCAGCCCCACACATCCTCTGCCTGACGAGACACCACCAAGCAAGACGCCGTACGCCGAAGCTGAGTGGACAAGCGTTCCTTAGGACTCTGACGCGGTTACCTTGCGGAAAACAAGCGATGTCACTCTCGATCGGTCGGAGCCCGACCCAAACGCTTGATTCGGGGCCGGCTTCCGGCCATCTGGCGAGCTGGTGAGTGGCGTCAGGAAGCCGGTAGGTGGTGAGAAATATATTTCCCCGACAGCTCTATCGAGGGACGATCGGGCGAACCGATCCCGTCGGATGGGATACGCTCGACTGTCGCAATTTTTAGGCGAAAGACGACAGTTCAGACTGGCCACCGTCACCAGCGTGAACCCGCTACCACGTAGCGTGCGCATTGCTGCCGCGGAGCGTGCGATCCGACCCAATCCTAGAACCCAACTTATTTAATCACAGGCTTCGGTCTCGCCACACCAGACTGCTGAAGACGGGGGCGCGCAGCCCTAGCGCGGAACAAACTTCTGCGCCCGCCAGTTGAGAATCTCGCTGGTGTAGATGGCACCGCTGGCGCCGGCGGCGATGTGGTGGCAGAAGTTGAACTGACCGGGCAGCTTGCCGAACTCGCCGAGCACCCCGAGGATGCCGCCGTCCAAATCGAGCTTCACAACGCGGTTGTTGTGCCCGTCGGTCATGAACAGCTTTTGGTCTTCGGTGATGTCGAGTCCCCAAGGGGAGCCGACATGGTTCCACTGCCGCAGAAAATTTCCCTCGCCGTCGAAAACTTGGATGCGGAAGTTTTCGCGATCCCCGACATAGACCAGGCCTTCTTTGTCAACGGTCACGGCGTGAGGGATGTTGAACTCGCTCTCTCCTACACCCTTTTTCCCCCAGGCCTTGAGAAACTTTCCTTCTTTGGAAAACTTGACGACACGCGAGTTGCCATAGCCGTCCGTGACATAGAAATCCCCGTTCGCGGCGAAGGCAATGTCGGTGGGACGATTGAAGCGGTCGGGTCCCTCGGCCGGGTCGCCGAGGCGGCCGAGAATCATCCGTATCCGTCCGCTGGAGTCCATCTTCACGACCACGTGGCCGGCGTCATCGACCGTCCATACGTTGCCTTCGTTGTCGATATGGATTCCGTGGGGACGGCTGAAGATTCCCTTGCCCATCGAGCGGAGGAACTTGCCGTTCTTGTCAAAAACGAAGATGGGGTCTTCTCCGCGATGGAATACGTAGACGTTTTCCTTGGCATCGACGGCGATGCCCGCTGTCTCGCTAAAGTTTCGGCCGACGGGAAGCTGCGGCCAATTTGGGTCCGCCTGGTAGGGGAGCTTGGCCAGGTGAGCTTCCGACAAAGCAACAAGACTCAGGCAAACGATGAATAACGCCAATCGACGGATCATTGGTGAACCTCCCTCGGGAATTACCGCACGCCCTATGCTAAACGCCTGGCGCACTTGATGCAACAACAAAATGCTTCGGTGGGCCGTAAACGACGTGCCGCCGACCAGCTTGGCCGCTGTCTGATGAGGCGCGCCGAAGGGCAGACCCTCCTTGACGCGGACGAGCCCCAACCAAACAGGGCGCCAGACGTGGCGTGAGCGTCCACGCTTGCCGCAAACCGATTCGTCGGTTTGTTCGGCCCCAGGGCGCGTCATCCGGTTCAGGCAACTGACTGCCCTTCCGTCCGGCAACGCCTCGACGAATCGAGGCGCGGCAAACCTGGAGGTTCACGCCACGTCGCAGCTCGGGGCTCTGACCCTTCCGCCAAAATCTTCTGCCATATTGGCAAGAATTTGACTATGCAGGTACTGACGGACGGGGCTCCGATGCCCAAAGGACGCGTCCGTTGCGGCGCTCGGAAACCAGATCTCCGCGGTGGCGCAGGAAGTGCAGGTGCGAAAGCGCTTCCGCCATGGCGAGACGCTGATCGATCAGGCCGAGCTTCTGTTTCCAAATGCGAGGAACCAGCTCGAAAGCCGTATACCCTCCGCCCTCGGCGGCCGCCTGCACGCACCGAAGGCGCTGGTCGTGATGTCCGCGGGTTTCGGTAATCCATTCGCGGTGTCCTCGAAATGGGTCGCCATGCGACGGCAAGACCGATGTCCAATTCATGCAGCCGATCGAGCGACCTGAGGTAGTCATCCAGCGGATTGTCGTCGTAAAAGGGGTGAACACCGATGTTCGGCGTGATCCCGCTGAGAATGACATCGGAAGAGAACAACAAACGCTGTTCGCGGCAAAGAAACGATAGAAGCCCCGGAGAATGCCCTGGCGTCACCATTGCCTCGAGGGCGCCGCCGCGGTAAGGCAGCGTGTCGCCGTCATCGAGATAGCCGTCCGCCACGAGCCGCTCGCTGACGCCGGAAGCCTTACGTGACATCTCGCGCAGCCGGCCGATGAGTTCTTCGGGCACCCCGTGCTCCCGCATGTAACGTTCCGCTTTGACGAAAAACTGCTCCCCGGGTTCTCGCGGTGCAATCAGCTTCGCTTCGGTGCGCTCCATGAGGACCGGCGCTCCGCTGCGCTGACGCAGTTCCGCGGCCGCCCCAACATGGTCGGCATGCATATGCGTCACAACGATTTGCCGGATGTCTTGGAATGTTCGGCCCAGTATCGCCAGCGCTTGCGAAAGCACGCCGAGCGACTCATCCGTCTTGACACCGCAATCGATGAGCAGCAAACCGTCTTGTTGCTCGAGCAAATAGACGTTCACGATGGCCAGCGGCCACGGCAGCGGCAGGCGAACCAGCCAAACCCCCTCCGCCACCGGCTCAATCGCCGGTGCGGGGCTTTCTTCGGCAGCCGGACTTTCATCCACGAGCGGTTTTTCTTCCACGGTTGGTTGTTCTTCCGCGCGGTGTTCAAAGGTTTTTTCCATTCGTTTCAATCGCCAACACTAAAGCAACTTGCCTCTCAGGCGGTCAGCTTCGAGCGGGGGTTCTCCAACAGAGCCGCGCCCGCAAGGGTGCGGTCGAGTCTGGCAGCGACCGCATTCGGTCTGGCGGCGACCGCACTCCGATGGGAAGCCCGCCGCTCCGTCTACCCTCGACCGCACCCTTGCGGGCGCGGCTCTGTTTCGCGGCCCCGGACTAGTACTCGGTCGGCTCACCCCGCCGATTGGAGTCGATACGATTTTCAAGGATCTGATCGGCGCGGAAAGTCGCGGCGAAGCCGGCGGGGGCTCCCTGCAGCGCGGCTTTCGGAATCAATCCGATCAGCTCGGTTGCGGCCACCGAAGCGCCTAGTTCCCTGGCCCGGTCTCGCACTGTTTCGAAGACGCGGTGTGGCGGCGTGCGTTCATAGTCGGTGAGATTCATGGATACCTGCGACAGGTTTCGGCTCGAAAGCTTCAGCCCGAGCGCTTTCACGCCAGCCAAGCCGCCCGAGGACTCGCGAATTTCTCGTGCAATTCGCCGCGCGATCGAAACGTCCGGAGTGGTTAGATCAATGTTATATGCGATCAGAAACTTCCTAACCCCGATCGCACACGCGCCCGCCGCCGGATGCAAACCAGGGCCACCGACATCAGGCCGGCGTTCCTTTTCTGCGGGTAAACACTTCAGCAGTCCCTCGAACCCTCCGCGCCGGATGTTCTCCAGCCGTCGTCTGTGTTCCACCGCGGCAGCGTCTCCGTAGTAGTATACCGGCACTTTCAGTTCGTCCCATATGCGCTGACCGAGCCGTCGCGCAAGCGCCACGCACTCTTCGCTGGTGATACCCTCCAGCGGCACGAGCGGTACGGCATCGAGGGCGCCGATGCGCGGGTGGACGCCCCGGTGCTCTCGCAAATCGATGGTCTCCACGGCTACCTCGGCCGCCCTTAGCACGGCTTGCACAACGTCTCCGGGCGATCCCGCCAGCGTGAAGACGGAGCGGTTGTGGTCGGCGTCCATCGTCTGATCCAGCAACAGCACATCGGCGGCCGACAAGATTGCCTGCCGGATTCCGCTGACCACAGCCCGCTTTCTCCCCTCCGAGAAATTGGGTACGCACTCGACCTGAGGATTCATTTGCCTGATTCAAGCAGCGGATGGGCGGGCCCAGGGTTCGATTCGCGAACACTCGCCGCGGCCGAGCTTCCAACTCCACCCTACCGCGACGGAGGGGCCACGGGTTTCCGCATCGACCCTTGGGAACGGCTGGTCTTTTTTTTGCCCACCCCAGGCGCCGCAAGGCCGCAGGGACTCTCGGGCACACCACTCCGGCGGTCTGCTGGCTTAGAAGAGCTGTTCGGCCGCTACTTCCCGCGGTCGCGGACGCAACGATGTCAAAAGCACGCCAAGGCCAATGCTTGCTGGCGGGTGCGCCAGCGCGAACGAGAAGGATTTCCCAAAGACCTCAACAAGGTTTTCCATGCCGCGCGGGAAAGCCCAGCGCGCGCGGCCTTTCATGAATTCAAGGCCAAGTGGGGCCAGGTGTTTCCGAGTGCGGTGGCAGTCATCGAGAAGGATTTCGATGCCTTGCCGCGCTTCTTTCAATTTGACCCGGCCTACTGGACCGTTTTGCGAACCACCAACCCGATTGAGCGTTTGAACAAAGAGTTTAAACGAAGAACCCGGGCGATGGAAGTGACCGGAGGAGAAATCTCCACCTATCGCTGTTTAGTCTACGTCGCCCAAACCATGGAGTACCGCTGGAGCTTCCATCCCCTCTCTCAGTGGACCTTTATTTACACACAAAATGCCGCACTACCCGCGATCATCGAGCATCGCCCGGCCAACTCGGTCCGCGGGTTACATTAAGTGGTTAGCATTTCATGGGAGAAGCATGAAGACAATCATGAGTTTGCTGCTCGGCTTGTTGCCGCTGGCCTGTTCGGCCCCCGGCGCTGAGCTGCATCTGGGCCAGACATTGGCGGAGTGGAGAAGCCAGCTCGAAGCCCCCGATCGAACGGATCGTCTGCTGGCATCTCGAGCGATCGGCGAGATGGCAATCGCAGGCATGCACGGCGCCGACAAAGCGCTCTTCGCGGCAATCGGGCGCCATGATAGCGCTGTGCGCTATTGGGCTGTCGTTGCCACCGGGCAGATGGGTCAGCGCGGCAAGCCCGGTCTCAGCCGGCTGCGAAGGGCACTGCGAGACCCCGCGCCCGAGGTTCGCTGCTGGGCGGCATACGCCTCCGTTCAACTCGGAGAGGCCGATCGGGCGATGCCGGTCCTGATTGAGGATCTAGGCAACGAAGAACGCGGCGCCCGATTACAGGCCGCCCATGCCCTCGACGCACTGGGCGAGAAGGCGCGGTCCGCGACCGAGGCGCTGAAAAAGGCGCTTGACGACGAGTTCGACTACGTAAAGCGCACGGCACGGCACGCTTTGTGGGTGCTCGGGGAGCGATCGTGCCCTTATCAGAATTGTGAATCGGAGTAGTCATCATGCGTATAACGAAGATTCTGATCGCACTGTTGCTGCTGCCCCCGTGGTTCCTTCTATCGCCGCTCCTTCTATCGTCGTCCCTTCTATCGTCGCGGGCGGCCGCCGCCGAGCAGCTCCCCAATGTTCTTTGGATCAGCATTGAAGACACCGGGCCCGAGCTGAGTCCTTACGGCGACAAGCTCGCGCGCACGCCCAATCTCGACCGCTTTGCCGCCGAAGGCGCCGTTTTCCTCAATGCGTTCTCTCACGCTCCCGTGTGCGCACCGACCCGCTCGGGGATCATCACCGGCATGTACCCGACCTCCATCGGCACTCATCACATGCGCTCGGACAAAGTGCCTCCCGCTTAGGTCAAAGCGTTTCCGGAATACTTGCGCGCCGCCGGCTACTACTGCACGAACAACCGCAAGACCGACTACAACTTCCCGGCTCCGCTCACTGCCTGGGACCAGAACGGCAATCAGGCGCATTGGAAAAATCGGCCTGACAAAGGGCAGCCGTTCTTCGCGGTGTTCAATCTCACCAGCAGTCATGAGGGCGGCGTCCGGCGCCAGTTCGCGGCCCGGAACAAAGATGCGTCCAACAAGATTCACGACGCAAACGAGCTGACTCTTCCCCCTTACTATCCCGATACGCCGAAGGTTCGCGAAGCCTGGGCGGCCTACTACGACGTTGTTACGAAGACGGACGAGACGATTGGGCAATTGCTTCAGGAGCTGGTTGACGCCGGACTCGCTGAGAACACCCTCGTGCTGTTCTGGGGCGACCACGGAGTCGGCCTGGCCCGCGCCAAACGCTGGCTCTATGACTCCGGGGTCCGGGTGCCCCTGATCGCGCGCTGGCCGGGCAAAATCGAGCCGGGCTCGGTGCGCGGCGACTTGGTCCAGTTTCTCGACCTCGCGCCTACGATGCTGTCCGTGGCGGGCGTCAAGCCGCCGAGCTACATGCACGGCCGAATCATTTTAGGACCCGGCAGCGGGGCCGAGCCGCATTACCTCTACCACGCGCGCGACCGCATGGATGAACGCTACGACATGATCCGCGCGGTGCGCGGCCATCGGTTCAAGTACATCCGTAACTTCGAGTCGCACAAGCCTTGGGTGCAGTTCATGCGCACTCCCAGCCAAGGACCGATTTACCAGGAACTCGGCCGGCTGAAGAGGGCAGGGCAGCTCGGCCCCATCACGGCGCTATTCATGGCGGACACCAAACCCCACGAAGAACTCTACGATGTGGTTGCGGATCCCTACGAAGTCCACAACCTGGCGGATCATCCTGGCTATGAAAAGACTCTCGAAACCATGCGAGCGGAACTCATCGCGTGGATGAGGAGAACGAACGACCACGGCTTGATTCCCGAGCCAGAGATCAACAGGACGATGCGGCCGGACGGCAAGCGAGCCGTGACCTCGAAGCCCGTTGCCAGCCCTTCGAAGGCGAGCAATGGGTCTCAAACGGTGTCGCTGAGGACAGATCCGGAGGGAGCTTCCATCGCGTATCGAATAGAAGCGGAAGGGACGGCGGCCCAGGAGAAGGAGCGCTGGCTGCTCTACAGCAAGCCGGTTACCTTATCGCGCGGATCGACTCTTCGCGCGATAGCCACGAGGTTGGGATACGAAGACAGCGCGGAAGTTTCGGTGAAGAACTAGAGTCGTTGCCGGCGCGGGATAGCACGATTGATGAACGACGAAACACAGCCTCAGTATCTGGATCTGCAGCGGAAGTGGGAGCGGCCTCTTGATCTTCTGGTCATTCTCGCGGCGCTGGCAACGATCCCGATCGTGATCCTTCAGGAGCGTAATTTTGATCATCTGGCGGTATCGCTGATCGATTGGCTGATCTGGGCCATATTTCTTGTGGAGTACGCTTTCGGGATCACGGTTGTCAAAAGCCGCAAAACCTACGTGCGGCGTAACTGGCTGGGGCTGGCGGTCGTCATTTTCTCGTTTCCGATGTTGCCGGATCTGTTGGCCTCCATCCGCCTGGTGCGCGTGGCGCGGATTGCGCGTCTCCTTCGAGTATTGCTGGTAACCGGGCGTGGCCTGCACGCGATGCGGTCTTCGTTGGCGGGGCAGAGCCTGATCTACGTCGCGGCTCTCACAACTTTGCTAACCGTCTCGGCGGCGGCTCTCCTGGCGGTGATTGAGCCCGAGACCGTCCGCGGCGATTTCGGCAGCAGCCTGTGGTGGGCCGTGGTCACGGTGACGACCGTCGGCTACGGCGACATCGCTCCCGTCAGCCCGATCGGCCGGGCTCTGGCGGTCGTGCTGATGCTCAGCGGCCTGGGGCTGTTGTCGACGCTGGCAGCCTCGATCAGCGCCTACTTCGTCGGCAGCGACGCCGATCGAGGAATTGTGGCGATCCACCAACGCCTCGAGCGCATGGAGCGGATGCTGGAACAGATGAAGGACCATGTCGGCCCTGCAGCGTCGAATCCAAACTTGGCCGCGGCGAAATCGCGCCAAGCTGATTTCGAAGGCGGCGGCCGGCCCGCATAGCCAGGCTGAATATAACGAGCAACAACACTGAATATAATGGGGGGAACGCATGTGGCCCGAGAAACGCCCCGGAGCGATGCTTCGCCGGATTTCTAGGGACAGCGATGACGGTCGGGCGTCGCCCGAAAACAGGGAGTGCATTGTGATGAGTTGTCTGAAGAACAGTTCCTTTCGTCTGATTCCGATTGGCTTGATCTTGCTGCTGGGCGCCTGCGGAGGAGCCCCAGAAGAGCCCCTTGCTGAACCTGCAACCACATCCGGCGGCGTCGAGCGAAAGATTATCTATCCAGCGGAGTTTGCCGAAGGCAGCCCCTTTAGTCCGGGCGTGCTGGCGGGCGATACGCTTTATCTTGCGGGTCAGGTGGGCCGTGACCAAGCGACTCGCGAGTTACCTGAAGACATTGTCAACCAGACCAGATTGGCGATGGAGAACATTGGCCTCATCCTCGGGGCAGCGCAGCTCGACTACGCCAACCTGGTGAAATGCCACGTCTTGCTCGATGACATGGACAACTACTCACCGATGAACGAGACCTATGGCGGTTTTTTTGAGCCAGGCGGCTATCCCGCGCGAACGACTCTTGAGATCGCCGGACTCGTGGGCAAGGCTCATGTCGAAATCAGTTGCATCGCGTTCGCGGATAAGTCTCGCATCGAGGTGATTCACCCGGCGGAAGGAACCATTCCCGCCGCGATGGGACCGTATTCCCCTGGAGTAAGAGCCGGCGATGCGCTCTACCTTTCAGGTCAGGGTGGCCGTGATCCCGAAACGAACGAGATCGCTGAATCGGTTGGAGCCCAGGCCGCTCAAGCTGTTCAGAACATCCACGAAGTCGTCAAAGCCGCGGGCCTGGGACTCGAAGATGTTGTCTATATAAACGCCTATTTCCTGGGCTGTGACAAGCGAGCCGAACTAGATAGTGCATTTGCGTCAAGTTTTCCGGCTGGCGTGACGCATCCGCGTTCGAACCTCTGTCTTCCCAGGCTGCCGGGAACGATCAGCACCGAAATCACTTTCTTTGCGGGCAAGGGACGCCAGGTTGACGACACCGTCTATTTGCCTGTGCGGTCATCGCCCGAGTCGGGTTCTGATATCGCCTCCCAGATGAGCGGCACGATGGAAAAGCTCGGCAAGGATCTGCGAGACGCGGGGCTGGACTACAGCAACGCCGTCAACGCGAATGTCTATCTAAAGAACAGCGATGATTTTCAGGGAATGAATGGAGTGTTCCGCGAGATTTTCGCCAACAATCCGCCCGCGCGAACGACGGTAGCCATTCTCCAGGAAGGCGATCACGAACAGATCTTGGTCGAGGTCGCGCTAATCGCGGTCAAGTAAGATCAGCGCCCAGCCGGCCCCGCACGATGTCAAGTCGCGGCATCCACGATTTGGCGCCGCACCGTTTCCTGACGGTCACGGCTCGGTTGGCGGGTCTTCTTCGTCTTCGGCTTCTTCTTGTTCGAGCAGGTCTTTGATCGCTTGCTGGATCGCTTCCACGGCGCTCTTTTCGACTTCGTAGGTGCTGGGCTGGCCTGAGCGGGCGGCGTAGACCTGATCCTTTTCAGACGAGCTGATGACGACCTCGTCCCCGCTTCCTTCCGTTGGCGCCACTTTGGCTTCGATAGCGGGCGAGGAGAGTCCGTACTTGCCGAGATCGGACTCGTCGTCGGAGGTAAAGGACGTCGCTGTCAGGTTACGCAGCTTGTCGATCGCTGCTTGCACTTTGCCGGAGTCGAGTTCCCGGTCGTCACCGGAGGTCAGGCGCCACTTGTCTTCTTTCTTCTCGACCACCACTCGCGTATCGCCATCCCGCAATTCGAGCTTGGAAATCTCTCTGAACCCAAAGTCGAACAACTTCTTGTTGCGGAAGTCTTCCAGCTTTTTGTCCAGCCCTCCGGCCATGGTGCTGGAGACTTCGTATACGCCGCCCGGGAGATCCGAGCTTTTGGCGTAATACTCTTCATCTTTGCCCTTGGCCACTGTCAGCGTGTGCGTTCCGCCTTCGTCGACGATTTCAGCAGTGGCGGAGGGTTTGGAGAAATTGTACTTTCCTGACGACTCCTCACCCTCTTCGAGCACTGACATCATCTCGGCGTTCCGCAAGGAGCGGACCAAATCGCCCACGGTGAAGTTGTCGGCCCGAAGCGGCTGGGGCTTGAGGATGTGCCAAGCGCTGTCCCCGGTCTTGCCGAATTCGATGGTTCCGCCGGCCGCCTTCAGTACAACGCGAGACATCTTGTCATCGTCCACGAACAGCAACCTTTTGTCGCGAAGGTCGAAGGGTTCCTTCTCGAATCCTGTTTTGACGTAGCTGTAAACGGTGAACAGCCGCGGGTCGCCCTCCAGCCGGGCGTAGACGCCGGATCCGGTGGGCGTGTCGCTTCCGAAGATCACGCGGTAGGTCTTGTCATTCCCGGCTTCAGCCTCGACTTCAGCTTCCACTTGCAGCGTTCCTTGGCCGCTGAGGCCGTAGGGCTCCCAGTTGACGACATTTTCTTCGACGACACGGTCCGAGTCCATCGACGCCAGCGAGGAGACCATCGAATTGATGGAGGACTGATCGGCCGGAATCGTCAAAGGCTCGCCGAAGGCCCACTCGTCGTCTTCACCGCGCCGGAGCTCGATCGGATCTTTGTCCGGCCGGGTGACAATGACCTTCTGAATACTGTCTTCCTCGGCATCAACGATCGGCGTCTTATCATCGCCGGAGGAAGGCGGGTTTTCCTCGGTGTAGTAGACCAAACCTCCAAGGATGACGAGAACCCCGAAGGCGATCATTAGCGGCATGGGTTTCACAGGCGCACCTCCCCGGGAACGGCTTTTGAGACAAAAAGAGTATGAAAATTGACGACGCGCAACATCGTGATCGAGGTCAGGCTAGCGGCGGCGCCACCAGGTGCGGCGCCACCAGGCATTGATCCCCGCCACGATGATGACCAGCGGGAAGCCAATGACGGTCAGGAAAAACACTCGCGACATATCGGAGCTCGAAAGGTCGAGCGGCGTGTCTTCGGGGTCCTTCGGGCGAATCGATATAAGGTCCTCGTCCGAGCTGAGCCAGTTGAGGATGTTAAGGAAAAGGTCCAAGTTGCTGCCCCGTCCGAGGAAGTTATTTCTGGCAAACATGGATGTGCCCACCACGACTACTCGTCCCTGCTTCTCTTCCTCTGCATCGTCGTCGCTTGCCGCGGCATCCGCCTCGTCGTCCTCGCCCTCGTTGTCCTCGTTCTCGTCGTCCTCGTTCTCGGCGTCGCCACTTGGCGCTTCGGTCGGCACCTCAAAGGTCGCCGCGACTCCTGCGGAGATCGGTCCTTCCGTTTCCTTGTCGGGATTCCGGCGCAATTCGCCTTCCACGACCTCAAAATCCTCGGTGGCAAAACTGCCCGCGGTCGTGCTGAACAACTTTGAAGTGGTCCAGCCGTCGGCGGAATCACCCGGCTCCACGGTGCGGCTCATCGGGAAAAAAGTTGCCGAACTCCCCATCACATCGGTGATGGCGTGCGACTCATACTCCGCTACCAGCGGCGTCAACGGCCCGCCGCCGAACAATTGTCCGATACCGGAGAGGTCGATGATGAGGTCGTCCTTGACACGGATTCCCCAGGAGCCGAGCATTTCAACGAGGCGCGGGCTATTTTCGTAGTCCAGCATGAAAACCATGCGGCCGCCACTCTCGACGTATTTCTTGAGAATGTCGATCTCGGGCTCCAGGTAGTCGTTCTCCGGCCCGGCGACAACCACAAGGGTGCAATCCTGGGGGACTTCCGGATTCTCCAACAACGAAATGGTTTGAGTCTTGTAGTTGGCTCCCTCGGTCTCTTCTTTTGCTCCCGCAAACCCTTCGCGATCGCTGTCTTCGAGGTCGGCCTCGCCATGTCCGGTCAAAAAGCAAGCGGTCTTTTCCTGCCCCTTTTTGACGCGAATGATGGTGTTGGTGATGTCCTCTTCGCTGGTGGAATTCGCCTCTTCCCGGTTGCCGGCGTACTCGACGTAGAGCGTCCCATAGGTCCGGACGTTCATCTCTCTCGCAAGTTCCGGCCTGCTATCGGGATCGACGTAGCTGACGCTCACACGGCTGGAAGCGTTTTCGTATTGCACCAGCGAGCCGCGAACGCGTTCGAACGAAGACGCCTGATCGAAGTAATAAATCTTCAAGTCTTGTTCCAGCCCGTTGAGTATCTTGACGCTTTGGTCCGAGAGACTGTAAAGCTTGTTTTCGGTGGCGTCGTAGGTCTTGTTGTAGCGGACTCCCAGGTAATTGACGGCAACCAGAATGGCGGCGAAGACCAGGATATAGGCCACCATGTAACTGCCGGACTTGGCTTGGCGTGACTTTAGGACGTCTAGGTTCATGGCTTGCTAACCCTCCCCTACGCTCTCCAGCGGAGAGACTCCATCGAACGCTTGCTCAAGAACAGACCCAGGCCGATTGCGCTCAAGTAGTAAAGCGTGTCTTTGAGTTCGATGACTCCTCTGGAGAACTGTTGTATGTGAGGAGCAATGGCGATGTATTGGCAGACCTCGCCGATCGTCGATGAACTATAGGCGTTCACCCAATCCAGAACATAAAGGAGAAGGAATAACGTGAACGTTACCGCGCCGGCGACGATTTGATTCCGAGTCAGCGTGGAGATAAAGGTTCCCAAGGAAAGAAACGTTCCGCCCATCAGCAGCAATCCCAAATAGGCAACCGCCAGCGCTTTCGCGTCGGGCGTGCTGTAGATAAACAGGATGCCCAGGCTCAGCAGCGAAACGCCGAGCATACACGCATAGAGAAGCATGGCGGCGAGCCACTTTCCGAAAATGATCTCATAGTCGTAAATCGGGGACGTCAGCAGCAGCTCGATTGTACCGCTGCGCTTCTCTTCGGCGAACAGCCGCATCGTGATCATCGGAGACAAGAAAAGCAGAATAATGCTGAAGTTCCCGAGCGTCGGCTGAATGATGAACTGATCGACGTTCATCGGCCCGGTGCCGCCCTGCATCGCGGCCCGGCCGCTAAAGTCCACGAAAAAGGCCACCGCGCTAAAGAAAAAGTAGCCAAAGATCAGCGCGAACATCGCCAGCAAAACATAGGCGACCGGCGAGGCGAAATAGGAGTTCAGCTCCCTTCGGGCGATGGTCCAAATGTTTCTCATGCGTCGGCCCCTTTCTCAACTTCCGGAGCGTCTTCGGCCGGCGGTTGCGCTGTCGAATCTTCCTCCGAGACATCCTCCGCGCCTGGGCCATCCACGGTCTCCGCGGCCTCGGCCTCGGCCCCGGTGAGTTTCAGGAAGATGTCTTCCAGGCTTAATCCGACGGACCGAATCTCATAGAGTCCCCATCCCGATTCGATCACGGCTCGCGCCAGTTCACTCCGAATGGCCGGGTCTTTGCCGGTTTCCACCTGCCAAGCGGCGCGGCCGGCTTGGCCTGTTGCGCGGGAGATGTTCTCCACACCCTGAACACCCTGAATCTTGGCCTCCACTTCTTCAGCCGGCCCGTCCACCTCGACCCAAACCGAGTCGTGTCCTTGGAGCCGCGCCGTCAGGTTCTCCGGCGTGTCACTGGCTTCGATCTTGCCCTCATTGATGATGATGACGCGCCCGCACGTGGTGGATACCTCCGGCAGGATGTGCGTGCTGAGAATGATCGTGTGGTCCCCGCCCAGCTCGCGGATCAGTTCCCGCACTTCAATAATTTGCTTGGGATCGAGGCCGGCGGTCGGTTCGTCCAAGATCAGCACGTCCGGATCATGAATCAACGCCTGTGCCAATCCGACCCGTTGTCTGTAGCCTTTCGAAAGCTGGCCATTCAGTTTGCCGCGGACGTCGCCCACTGAACAGCGGTCGATCACGGCGTCCACCCGGGCCGCGACGTCGGCGCCCGCAATTCCCTTGAGGCGCGCGACAAATTCAAGGTAGTCCCGCACCGTCATTTCTGGATAGAGGGGGGGGATTTCCGGAAGGTAGCCGATACGTCGTTTGACTTCGATCGGCTGCTCCTGCACATCCAAGCCGTCAACACTTGCCGTGCCTTCGGTGGGGGGCAGGAAACCCGTCAGGATGCGCATTGTCGTTGTTTTTCCGGCGCCGTTCGGGCCCAGGAAGCCGACAATTTCCCCCTTTTCTACTTCGAAGCTGATATTCCTGACAGCGGTGGTAGACCCGTAACGCTTGGTGAGGCGCTCAACTTTGATCATGACCGTACAAGGGCGGGTAAAGCTAAGATTTCAGGTTCAACACTGCGGCGGTCGAGTAGTGATCAAACGATAAACCACTTTACCACAGCTCAACAATTTTTATTTAGCAGCCGGGTTCGAAACTTGTCGAAGGAGCCCCGCGGGATCAGCACGTGAGGGTGGAAGCTCCTAAGAAACAGGACGGTCAGCAAACCGTACACGCCGGCTGACCAACCTGGCGGAGGGCTGCCGATCACTTCGATACCCGCAGCACGGCGAGGAAGACCTCTTGCGGGATATCCACGCGCCCCACGCGCTTCATGCGTTTCTTCCCTTCCTTTTGTCTCTCCAGCAGCTTGCGCTTGCGCGAAATATCGCCGCCGTAGCATTTCGCTGTCACATTCTTGCGCAACGCCGCGATGCTCTCTCGGGCCACGATCTTATTGCCGATTGCGGCCTGCAAGACGACTTCGAACATCTGGCGGGGGATGAGCTTGCGCATCTTTTCGATCAGGGCCTTGCCGCGGGCATGCGCCTGCTCCCGATACACGATCATCGAGAGCGCATCGATGGGATCGCCTGCTATCAGCACATCCAGCTTGTCCATCGGCGACTCGCGGTATCCGGAGAAGTGATAGTCGACCGAGGCGTAACCGCGGGAGACGGTTTTGAGGCGGTCGTAGAAATCCAGCACGATCTCGTTGAGGGGAACTTCGTACGTCAGCATCACGCGGCTGCCCGCGACGTACTCGAAGCCCTTCTGCTCGCCGCGCTTGTCGTCCAACAGCTTGAGTATGCCGCCGAGATGCTCGTCGGGGGTGATGACGGTGACGAGGAAAATCGGTTCCTCGATCCTTTGGATGTCCTGGATGGACGGCCAATGGCTCGGGTTATCCACTTCCAGCACCTCGCCGCCGGCCTTCGAAACCCGATAGCGGACGCTCGGCGCGGTTGTAATGAGATCGAGGTCGAACTCTCGTTCCAGCCGCTCTTGGACGATTTCCAAATGGAGCAGGCCGAGAAAACCGCAGCGGAACCCGAAGCCCAGCGCGGTCGAGCTTTCCGGCTCGAACTGGAACGAGCGGTCATTGAGCTGCAGCTTTTCGAGGGCTTCGCGGAGCACTTGGTGCTCGTGCGATTCCACCGGGTAAAGTCCGGCGAAAACCATCGGCTTGCTTTCCTCAAACCCCTCCAGAGGCTCGGCTGCCGGGTTGCCGTCATCACAGATTGTGTCACCGATTTTGGTTTCGGTTACGTCCTTGATGTTGGCGACGACCCAGCCGACTTCACCCGAAGCCAGCTCCTCGCACGGATGGCTTTTGGGCGTGCGATATCCCATTTCTTCGACGGTGTAAGCGCGGCCCGTGGACCATAGGCGGATCTTCATCCCTTTGCGCAGGCTTCCGTCGATAACCCTCGCCAGGATGACAACGCCGCGATAGGGGTCGAACCAGGAATCGAAAAGCAGTGCTCTCAGCGGAGCACTCTCCGAGCCCTTAGGCGGCGGTATTCTGGTGACGATCGCCTCGAGGATTTCGGCGACCCCTTGGCCCGATTTCGCGCTGACGAGCAAAGCGTCCGCGGCGTCGAGTCCGATGGTGTTCTCGATCTCCTCGCGCACGCGGTCAGGCTCGGCGGCGGGCAGATCAATCTTGTTAATGACCGGAATGATCTCCAGGTCGTGGTCAAGCGCGAGATAGGTATTCGCCAGGGTCTGGGCCTCGACTCCCTGGGCGGCGTCGACCACAAGCAGCGCTCCTTCGCAGGCGGCGAGGCTCCGTGAAACTTCATAGGAAAAGTCGACGTGCCCGGGAGTGTCGATGAGGTTGAGCTGGTAGGTCTTGCCGTCCTTGGCCCGGTAGCTGACCCGGACGGCTTGCGCCTTGATCGTGATGCCGCGCTCGCGCTCGATGTCCATCGAATCGAGCACTTGCTGCCTCATCTCTCGATGAGTGAGCGCATCGGTCATCTCGAGCAAGCGGTCCGCCAGCGTCGATTTGCCGTGGTCAATATGCGCGATGATCGAGAAATTTCGGATCAGGGAGGGGTCCATCGAGGGATGGCCGCATGGCCAGCGGAGGAACGCTAAGACTCAAGCTAGCAGTCAGATGGAAAGGGTGTCAATTTGGGGATTCGTAGCACGACAAGCTCTCGGCTTGTCTTGGTTTGGCTCAGGACTGGCTGAGAGCCGGCCGTTGCTCGGACTTCGGCGGGGCGCAGTTTCGGGCTAGGCTCGGTTGGAGGGGCTGGTGGAGTTCGCTGCGCGGAGGTGGATGTGGCGTGGGTGCAAATAAGGCAGAGTAGTGCAGTGAGTGGCCGGGAGTGAACCGGGCGCAATTGGCGCTTTGGGAAGGATGTTGGGGTTGGGGGACTTGACCTCCTGTCTAAATTTGTCCTTACACTCGAGTTTGATGCTTCACTTGATGACCCCTCACTTGCGTTCGGGGCTCTGAAAAATCTCATAGCCGCACGACTGGAATCGACGCCGAGCCGTAGATCTTTCCCGCTTTGACGGTGGCGACAGGACGCAGCTTGCGGTGGCCCGTGCGCTTGGCGCCGAGGGCGTCCACGAATTCGAAGTCACCCTCGTCCAATGAAAATACCGCCACATCGGCTTCAGCGCCTTGCCGCAGGGTCCCCAGTCCGTTGAGCCGCCCGAAGAGCTGGGAGGGATTTTTCGTCACCCGCTCGATGACTTGCTCGATCGTGAGCCCCAAGTGCAGGAACTTCGAAAGCGTCGTGGCCAAGTCGAACACCGGTCCGTTGACATTGAATTGGTGAACATCGCTCGATATCGTGCCGGGCAACACATCCTGCGCCAGCGCCTTTTCAGCGGTATCAAAGGAAAAACTGCCGGCGCCGTGGCCGATGTCGAGGCTGACTCCGCGCGCAATGGTTCGGTGGACTTCAGGCATCACACGGCCGCGGTCGTTGAGGATCCCGCCCTCGCCTCCGCGAAAACTATGCGTGATGACATCACCCTTTTTTAGTAATGCCAGTATGTCCGGCAGGGGCGAGTGGGAGCCGCCGATGTGAACCATGAGCGGCAAGTTGACGGCGTCGGCGGCCTCGCGCGCCAGCGATAGCGCCTTCAGATCGTCGGTTCCCGCGATGTTACGCGTGAGGCGAACCTTGATCCCGAGAATGACGTCACGGTTGCGCTCGATCGTTTTGGCCGCCAGCTTCGGGTTGGCGTAGCGCAAGTCGAGCAGCTCGCCCCAGGGATTGTCCTGCGAGAGCGTTGACTGGCCGACAACGGAGATATTCAGCAGGGCGAAGACCCGCGTATCGGCCACGTTGATGACGTATTTCCTCAGACCGGGAAACGTATGGGCTCCGGCTGAGCCGGCGTCCACGGCGGTCGTGACGCCCTTGGCGATACACGTAGGATCCGCCGGAATCGCCAATGGCGCGACACCGTCGTAGACATGAACATGAATGTCGATCAGTCCGGGAGTGACGATCTTGCCCGCTGCATCGAGAACGTGCCGCGCCTGGATCTCCGGAATGCCGGCGGCAATGCGGGCGACCTTGTCCCCGGCGATGGCCACGTCCCGCAGCGCGGAGAGGCCTTGGGAAGGGTCGATCAGCTTGCCTCCCTTGACGAGCAGATCGTAGGGCGGGCTGGATGCCGTTTGTGCCCGCAGGGTCGGGTGATCGTGTGTCAGCCAACTGCAAACAAGAGAACCGGCTAGGGATTGTCTTAGGAAATGTCTGCGTGTGCCGGAAAGTCCGTGGTGGTGGTTATGAATAGGCAACTTCCCTCCTGTGCCCGCGCCGCTCATGGCTCGATCGCCAGGGCAAAGGCGGCCCGCGGAAGCCATGGATTCCTCTGGCGGAACGCGACGAGTATAGCACTTGCCGGGTCGGTTGGCAGCGGGAACTATCCGTTAGTTCAGAGTCGCGAAATTGGGTGCGTCTTCAGAACCAGGCCGGTTTTCCTGCGCCCCTTCAGGGCTCCCGCCGTTGAGGAGGCACTCAGGGTTCCGCTTCGCTGCACCCTGGGCTACGATCCTGCGCCGCTTCGCGGCTTAAAGGCTCTACGGCTCAAGGCTCCGGGGCCCGAAGATTCTAAGGGAACCATATTGGCGCCAGCCCGTGCTAGCTCGGGCTAGGCGCCGGCGGCGCGTGGATACTCGCGCACCATCTTCACAACCGCCCTTACATTTTCCACGGGTGTTTCGGGCAGGATGCCGTGTCCCAGATTGAAGATATGGCCGGGCCGCCCCCCCGCCCGGCGCATGATGTCTTCCACTTGTCGCCGCAGCTCCGGCAAGGGCGCGAACAAAGCAACAGGGTCCAAATTGCCTTGAACCGCGGTTTCGTGGCCGATGGATGACCAAGCTTCGTCGAGGCGCATTCGCCAGTCCAGCCCGAGTACGTCGCCTCCCGCTTGGTGCAATAAGTCGAGGAAAGGTCCCGCGCCAGTTCCAAAGTGGACGACGGGAACACCGGCCGTCTGAATCCGGCGAATGAGTTTTCGAGAGTACGGCAGAACGTTTTTGGCGTAATCTCCGGGAGACAAGGCGCCGACCCAACTGTCAAAGACCTGGATGACTTCCGCGCCGGCGGCGACTTGGCTGGCAGCATAGGGAGCGAGAACTTCCACGATCTTTTCCATCAAGTTCCGCCAGGCGGCGGGCTCGCCGTACATGAGCCGCTTGGTGTTGAGATAGTGGCGCGAGCTGCCTCCTTCCACCATGTAGCTGGCCAGCGTGAAAGGGGCGCCGACAAATCCGATCACGGGAATGCGGCCATTCAACTGCTGCTGAACCCGAGCAATGGCTTCTCCGACGTAACCAAGCTCGGCGCCATTGACGGTACTGAGCGCCTCGATGTCAGCCAGCTTGCGAATGGGCGGGTCAATGGATGGGCCCTCTCCCGCCAAGAACTCCAGCTTGAGCCCCATGGGCTCGACAGGCAGCAGCAGATCAGCAAAGATGATGGCGGCATCAACGTCCAGGATCTCGACCGGCTGCAGGGTTACTTCCGCGGCGAGGTCTGGACGCTTGCAAAGCTCCAGGATTGAATGGCTTGCGCGGATTCGCCGGTACTCGGGCATGTACCGCCCCGCCTGCCGCATGAACCACACCGGGGTGCGGTCCACTGGACGCCGACGGCAGGCTTCTAACAGCGGGGCTGACATCTTTGGATGATATCAGGCGGGCGCCGTGGGGCTTGAGCCGGGTGAGCTGAGTTGGCGGCTGGAGTTGTCGGATTTCTGCTGATCCAGTATCATCATCGGTTCGGGCGAGGATTGGATGGCGCCGCATACTTTGCGAGTCGGAGTTGTTGGGTTTAGCGGTTACAGCGGTGCTGAACTCGTAAAGATTCTCAAGAGACACGGCGCGGTCGAGGTCGTTCTGCTCGAGCATCGCAGTCAGACCAACATCGATAAGCGGGTCTGGTATCAGGAAACCAAGCGCCTGCCATGGTCGGCGGATAATCTGAAAGAAGGCGATATCTCTCTCGTTTTCCTGGCCACGCCCCACGAAGTGTCTTTGGAGCTGGTTCCGGTGGCGCTGGACGCCGGCGCAAAGGTCGTCGACCTGAGCGGCGCTTTCCGGCTGCGGACTGCGTCCAACTACCACCGCTGGTATCAGATGGAACACAATCGGCCGGACCTGCTGGCCGAAGCAGTCTACGGCCTGCCGGAGTATTTTCGGCAGGTGATCAAGGTCGCGCGGCTGGTCTCCAACCCGGGCTGCTACCCGACAGCGGCTAATCTAGCGATCCGGCCCTTGATTACCGCGGGCGTGCTGGATCGCGAGGCGGGTGTTATTTGCGATGCCAAGTCCGGCGTCAGCGGCGCGGGAAAAAGACCTTCCGGCAACACTCATTTTTGTTCCGTGACGGAGAACTTCTCCGCGTACGGAGTGCTGAAACATAGGCACATTCCGGAAATTCTGCTCACTTCCGACGTGGAGGAGCAGGAGTTCTGCTTCACCGCCCAACTCCTGCCCGTTCATCGGGGGATTCTTGAAACGATTTACGTCAAGACCGCGGCCGAAATGTCCGCCGACGATTTGCGGGCGGTCTATCAGAAGGTGTATCAGGACGAGCCTTTCGTCCGTATCTACCCCGACGGGCAATTTCCCGATCTGCAATCGGTAGCCCATACCAACTATTGCGACCTGGGCGTTCAGGTCAATGCCGGCACCGGCCGGGCGGTCATCGTCGCCGCGATTGACAACCTGGTCAAGGGCGCCGCCGGCCAGGCGGTTCAGAACATGAACCTGGTCTTGGGCTTTCCTGAAACCCAGGGCCTCATCTAGCTTCGCGCCCTGTATTGCCATGAAACTCCTGATCAAACTTGGCGGGACCCTGCTTGAGGAAAAGGAAACCCGGCGGCGCCTCGCGGCGGAGATCGCCGCTGTAGTTGAGGCCGGCCACGAAACCGTGGTGGTCCATGGCGGAGGCAAGAGACTCAGCCGCTACCTCGGCGCCCACGGAATCGAAAGCGAATTCCGCCACGGATTCCGGGTCACCCCGCCGGAAATGCTGGATGCCGTTCTGCGGGTATTCGCGGGCGAGATCAATCACCATCTGGTCGCCGAGTTGAATAACGCCGGTGCACGCGCCGTGGGCCTTTCCGGAATTGACGCCGGTCTGGTCCGCGCCGTTCCGCTGGCTGAAGACTTGGGGGCGGTCGGCAAAGTCGATCAGGTCGATGCCTCGATTCTCAATCTGCTGACTGCTCAGGGTTACCTTCCCGCGGTCGCTTGTGTCGCCGGCGGCCGGCACGACGACATCTACAACATCAACGCCGACCAGATGGCCGTTGCTTGCGCGGGCGGCTTCGCGGCGGACGAGCTGATATTCCTCACCGATGTCGAGGGGGTCTTGGATCAGAACGGGACGCTCGTTCCCAAACTGACCGCCGGCCAGGCCGAAAACTTGATCACGAGCGGGGCCGCTCACGGTGGAATGGAAGCGAAGCTCCGTGCGGCCATGGCCGGACTCGGGCAGGGAATTGCTTGTGTCCGCATCGTTGCGGGAGCCGCGAAGGGAGCCCTGACCCGGGTCGCGCGGGGTGAGCAGATGGGCACCACGCTCACTTCCGCATAAGGCAGTCCACTTCCCGGCGTTGGGGCGAAAGCCCCGCCTCTCGGCCGTCACGGTCAAGTTCCATGTTGTGAGTTGGTCACCGCAATGCGTGCCCGTTCGCCTCCTTGACTTGCGGCGGCGGCGCCCTCGAATGCAAAAGGGGGGGGGGAGATGTCAGAGAATATTAACAAATCGATAAAATTTTCGTAAATTGATATCTTTTTACTGCAATGATGTATATACTTTTAGCGCTAAGTTAAAGATGAGGAATCCGCCAAGGGGAGGGAATCGTTTTGCGAACTGAGGTCGTCGATGTCAGCAGTGCCGTGGGCAAGCTCTTGTGTACACCAATCTTTCAGGCGTCTGGAAAGAAGCTGCTCGCGAAGGGGCACCAAATCAACGAAGAAGATATCCGTCTGCTGGGTTCAGAGGGACACGATCGTGTTCCGGTGGCGATACTAGACGATAATGAGATCCCCGAGGATCAGGCCGCGAGTCAAATCGCCGCCGAGGCGGCTTGCGGGGCGATGGAAATTCGTCTCGCGGCGGGTGGAAGATCCAATTTATTCGCGACGGAGAATTGTTCCCTTTTAGTGGACGAAGACCTGTTGAGGCGTATCAATCGCTCGGGGAATGTCACGATCGCCACCGCCCCGAATTTCTGTTTCGCGCTGGCGGGTCAGAGAGTCGCGACCGTAAAAACCACTCCTTTCGCGGTCGAGCGGCAAGATTTTGAGGCCACGCTTTCTCTCTTGAAGGAACAGGGGCCGATCCTGCAGGGCCGTCCCATTGGAACTCCTACGGTAGCGGTGCTCTACAGCGATTTGCGCAGCGGCTCGCGGGGCAGGCAGTTGTTTGAAGGCATCATGAAGACGCGCCTCGAGCGTTTTCATACGAGTGCAAGCTACGCCCTTTCCTGCGTCGAGGACGAGGAGACCGTGGGCCGGGCCTTGGAGCACTTGCTGCGGCCGCGGCCAACCATCCTGCTGGTGGCCTCCACCACGGCGCCGGCCGGACCCTCCGACGTCGTCGGGCGGGCGATGGAGCGAGTGGGCTGCCGCATTGAGAATTTCCTTGCGCCGGTGGAGCCCGGCAACCTTCTGTTGCTAGCTTACGCCGGCGAGATTCCTGTCGTATCGGCGCCCGGGTGTTTCCGGTCTCCGAAACCCAATGTGGTCGATCTGATTCTGCCGCCGCTGCTGGCTCGCTACTCGCTTTCGGCGGGCGAGATCTCGACTCTGGGGCATGGCGGCCTGTTACAGTGACCCCTCTCACTGTCCGTTAAGCCCCTTCCACACACCCCGTCGAGGACCCGTGGCGGTGGGTGCTCAAGAGGCTTTGACACCACCCGTCGTTGCCAGGCCGTCCCTGCCAGGCTGCTTTTCGGTGAACCCTGAAGGTCCGCGGCGGTCGATGATTAGTAATTAGTACTAAGGGTCGTAGTACGTTAGTAGGGTTGATGATTAAGGCGAATACCTGCATAATCGAAGTGTGCCAAGTCTTCTCCGGGACTTTCTCCGCGGTAGCGTTCGGGTGATTCGGCGGGTTGCGGCCGTGCTCGGCTCGTCTCGGCGCCGCACGGCCAAAAAACACCAAGAGCGGCGTGAGCGGTCTCGTCTGCCCACGAATGAACAGGGCCTTGTCGAGTGGCTGAACTCTGGCGGCAGCCGCCACGAGATGAAGATCAATATCCGCGACAGGTCCGATTCAGGACTCGGGATCAGTTTGGCCGAATTGCTGCGGGTCTGCCAGACGGTCTGGATCTCGACGGACAACGACCCGAGGTGCAAAGGGGTCGTTCGCTATTGCCGTGAGGAAACGGGCGGCTATTTCGTCGGCGTGAGACGAGTGCCGCGGGAAAGGCGCCGCGCGGAAAGGCAGCCGGCGGGCAAAAAGGGGAAACTCCACTGGGAAGCCCCCGGAGGCGGGCAGAAGGAGGCCGAGGCCTTAGTCCGCGATGCCAACGGTTACGGCGTGCAGGTGCACGTCCCTGACCCGGTGCCCGTGCCCGCCGTTGTCCGGCTGGAAGGGCAGCAGGCGGATTGTTTCGGATCCACCTGCTACTGTACGTCTTATCAGAATGGCTACCTCGTGGGACTGCACGTGATCCGGCGGGTGGAGGCCGGCGAAATCGAGCAGTTCATCAACTGACCCCCCGGTCAACTAACCCGGCATTGTGTGTTTTGGGTCCAATTCTCTCGATCCCGTTTTCCGGATGTTTTGCCCCATTCGCGCGAGTTCGCGCTTACGCAGTCTCGGACGCCAACGGCGTCTCCCCTCGTTGTTCTTGATAGTTTTCCCACGCCAGCGCCGTCAGAAACAGTAACAAGACCAGGGCCGGCAGAACCGACCAGGGCGCCCCTGCCATCGAGACAAAGAAGACCGGCGGAGTCCCCAGGGCCAAAGCCATTAGCCGGGTCCACAGTTTCTTCGACAAGAACAGCGCCAGCCACACCGGCAGCAGCAGCATGGATGCGTCATACCCGTAAACATGCGGCGGGACCAGCAGCGATCCAACCAGTGCAACCGACAACCAGCGCCACAGCGGAGCCCCCCTGACCCCCACTACGACTAGCCCTATTACGAGAGCCACGGATAGGGCCGAGACCGCCGGCTGATCGATCCCAAAATTCTTCGGGATGCTGTGGACGTTGATCATCAGCTCCGGCGACGGAGAGAGGCCCCGTATATCTTTCGCCAGCAGCAGATCAACATACTGCTTCATGCCGCTCCAACCGGAGACGACAGCGGAAACAGCCACCTCAAGTGCCGCCACCGCGCAAAAGCCCTGAAGAAGCCGCCATTTCCCGCGAAGCGCCATCGCCACGGGCACGAGGAACAACAGGTGGAACTTTATCAGGCCGATCGCAAGCAGCGCGCCTGCCGTCATATCCTTACCCTGATCGGCCGCCACGTAGGCGGCGATTACGATGACCAGCAGAAACACGCAATCCTGCCCGTGAGCGATCCCCACGGCCGTCGGCAGATACAGCGAGCCGAAGATGAGCGCATCCGGTCCAAAGCGCTGCGAGGCCCAGGTCCAGCATCCGATCAACAGAACGGAGTGAAGAGCCAGCCAGACCCAGAAAGCCGCCGCAAACGGGATCAACGACAAAGGCGCCAGAATGGCGGCGTAGAAATGCTCTCCCTACGGCGGCTTGCTGCCCGTCGCCACCCTGCTCGAAAAACTCGGCTTCCAGGCGCTGCTGGAAGAAACCATCACGAACAAACGAATCACCCGTGTGATGAGCCTCTACCAGTTTGTGCTGGCCCTCGTGCTGGGCCTCTATGTCGGCTTTGCGCGGCTGAACCAACTCCGCTTCATCGCCCGCGACCCCATCTTGACCGGCATCTTGCAAGTGACGCGTCTGCCGCCGCAGTCCACGCTGTGGCGCTTTCTGGCCTCGCTGCACCTCAACGTGGCGAAGCAGATCCTTTCCATTCAGCGCCAGCTGCGGGAACGAGTCTGGGCCGCGGCCCAGGTGAAATTGGAGACGGTGACGCTGGACACCGACACCACCGTGCACACGCTCTACGGCCGCCAGATGGGCGGGCGCAAGAGTTACAACCCCAAGAACAAGGGCAAGCGCAGCTACCAGCCGATACTGACTTTCCTGGCCGAGACGCGCGAATACCTGATGGGCGGGTTGCGCAACGGCGACCGGCCCACGGGCCGGCAGATCGCCGCCCACCTCGAGAGCGCCTTTCGGGCTTTGCCGCACGGCGTGAAGAAAATCCTGGCGCGGGCCGATTCCGGGTTTTATTGCTGGGAGGCGGTGGAGGCCTATGAAAAGGCGGCTTGTCAGTTCGTCATCGTGGCGCGCAAGACCAGGCGGCTGGTCGAGCAGTTGCAGCAAGCGGCCTGGAAGCCCTCGCCCCACAGCGATGCGGATGCGGAATGCGAATTCCTCTACCAGCCGCAGGGCTGGGCGCGGGCCTGTCGTTTCCTGGCGCTGCGTTACGAAAACGAACCCGCGGCCGGCGCGGCCGAGCAATACCAGCTGTTTGCCACCAGCGCTTACACCTACCGCGTGTTTGTCACCAACCTGGCCGAACCGATCGCGGCGGTGGTGTGGTTTTACAATCAGCGCGCCGCAGCCGAGAACCTCATCAAGGAGGCCAACAACGACGCCGGGCTGGCGGCCCATCCCTCGCGCCGCTTTGACATGAACCGCAATCACTTTCAGCTGGCCATGCTGGCCTACAACCTCAACTGCTGGCTGCTGCTGTTCAACCGCGAAGCCCAAGCCAGCGTGGAGACACTGCGGCACACCACCCTGGCGACGGCGCGGCTGCGCTTTCTGTTCGTGGCGGCCAAGATCTGGCGGCACGCCGGCAGAACGGGTGTCAGCTACAGCGATCATTATGAGGAAAAGGGCCTGTTTGAACGGCTGATGCGGCGGCTGCGGGCGATGGGGCCACCGGGATCGAGCTTCGCGCCGGTGGTGGAGGGTGCGCTGAGTTGAGGGGCGCTCCATGCATAAAATTTCATGCACTCGCCGCAACGTACTGGGAACACGCCGCTTGCCCGCCCGCTTTTGCCCGCCGGGATTGGCAGGCGGCTCAAACAGGGAGGGAAACAGAGGAAAAGACGACTTGCTAAATCACTGAGTTGACACGACTGCCGCTACCGCCACAACTCCATCGGCGATGGCTACGCCGAATCGGTGCATAATTCAGGTCACACATACGGTAAATCAGATCAACCTAGGGACAGACTTTTATTTTGGCCTTAGCTAACCGAAAACCACAATTATTCGTCGGCCGAAAGAGTGTGCGGCCGTCTGTCTTCGGTCTCATTGTTTGCCGCGACACCCGCACGGACGTCTTCTGTATCTTGAAGGTGATAAAGATCTTAAAGACTAAGACGGACAGATGACTGCCGTTTCCTCGTCGTTGGCCGCCACCTGGGGGGGGACCAGAAGCGACGGATTTCGGCGCCTTGCAAAACCTCGATTGCCGCGGGTTGCGGATGGATGATTTGTCGTGGTATTTCGTACTTACTTAGCGTCTGATCTTAGGCCATTGCTGTGTAATGTATTAGCAGCACTCTGTTCACGCACAAAAATATTAGTGAGCAGCCTTATGGTTCAAACTTCACGGGTAGTACTATCAGGACTCCTGCATGAGCAGTTACTTCGCCCTTGCAGAACAGGTTAAAGTCTGGCCCATTGTCCCGAGCTGCTTCAAAGCCGGAGTCACTCTGCCAGGCGCGGTTCGGAGTGCTCATTGAAGACAACGGCGGAGTTGTTGTTCGCGATGCTGAGACGCACGGCCTCGTTGACTGAGGTTCCGACCAAGGCTTGCTCGGGAAGGGCGCGCTTGGGAGCGAGCACGTCAAGAATCCGCCGGCGAGCGCGCCGGGCGTCATCGGCGCCGAGGCCGGCCGTACGCCGCTGAAGCGAGATGATGTCGCGCACTCCCTGGGCGATGGACTCAAACCCATAGCCCCAAACTTCGGTCTCGTGTTCGGGATCCCAGCTATCGTAGGTTCGGAAGAAGTTCGGGTTGTAGTCTTCGTAGCCGTCTTTCTCGGTGATGAAGCGGCAGTTGCGGGCTTTGTGGTCCGCCCAGTATTCGCCCTCGGTACCGTGCAGCATGAGGCCCTGGTTCGTGAGCGCGCTTTCGTTGTTGGAGAGAACCCACGAGGTCTGCACCCACAGAGTTGACGAATCTTCCCACTCAATCACGGCCTGCACCGCGTCGAAAGCGTCCTTCCCATGGGATTTCAGTAATTTCTTTTGTCCGAAGGCGATCACGCGACGGGGTTTCAGGCCGGTGATGTAGTAGTAAGCGTCCACATAATGGACCCCGACGTACTCGAACGGCGAGCTGTTCTGTATCCACAGCGCAAAGTGCTTGAAGGGAATCTCCCGGCGCTCCTCGATCCAGGCGTGGCCATGCAACATTTCGCCAAGGTCGCCTTTGCGGAAGCGGTGCCGGGCCACGCGGAGAGCCGGATCATGCCTCTTGTGGTAGTCGGTCAAGACGTACATGGCATTGGCATCGGCCGCCTTTTTTATGTCGAATAGCTCGCCGGTTTTCAAACAGAGCGGTTTCTGCACGACACAATGCTTGCCGTGCCGCAAGGCGTGTAGGACGACCGGGGTGTGCAGGTGGTCCGGCGTCGCGACGAGAACCACGCCGCCGTCCGGGAGGTCTTCGATCGCCTGTTTGTAGAGGTCGGGGAACGATTCTTCCGGATCGGCCGATTCTTCAGGGTAAGAACGGAAGGGCTGGTTGGGGTACATTTCGCGCAAGCCCGCGAGCGTCCGTCCGCGGCGGGAGCAGACAGAAATCTCACCGATCTCGCCCGACCGCTGGAGCTGAAATAAAGTGGGCAGGACCACTTCGCGGCTGATCATGCCGCCGCCGATGAGGAGTGCTGGGTAGAGTTCGCTGGGTTTGCTCATATTGGATTCGCTCATAATGCTCTCCCTTTGATAGACGATTTTTGCCGCCGCGGCCGTAGCTCGGTCTTCCCTCGCCAGGCCAATAATGTGACGCTATTCGTTCGCCGCCGCAACTGCTTCGGCTACCGCTTCACGGAAGGCGGACATCGAGTCGTCGAGCGCCTCGCCGGTGATGACGAGCGGTGGCGCGATTTTCACGGTGCCGCCTCCGAACCCGACCGGGCTAAACATGAGCACGCCTTTCTCGATGGACCGGCGAACAATTTCAAACGCCAGTGAAGCGTTGGGCTCGCGAGTTTCTGGATCGGCGATCACAACCCCGGCGACGAGGCCTTTTCCACGGACAATGGCTATGTCTGAAAACTCAGCCTGTATCCGGCCCAGTGACTCTTGCAACCGTGTTCCCAGGCGCCGCGCGTTTCCGGCCAAGTCTTGCTCGATGATCGTGTCGATGCTCGCTAGCGCCGCCGCGCAACAAATCGGGTTCCCGGTGTGGGTCGAGGTCATGCTGCCCGGGGGATGCAGGTCCATCACGTCGGGCCGGCCGGCCACTGCCGACAGTGGCAGGGAGCCGCTGATTCCTTTGCCCAAGCAGGCCAGATCCGGCACGATGCCGTAATGTTCGAATCCCCACATCGTACCGGTCCTGCCGAAGCCGGCTTGAACCTCGTCGCACACCAGCAGCGCCTGATGACGGTCGCACCAACCGCGGAGTTGCCGCATGTACTCCGGCGGGGCGAAGGCCGCGTCGCCTCCCTGGTAGGTCTCGAGAATCACGCCCGCGACCTGGCCGGGCTCAACACCTTGATCGCTCAGGGAGCGTTCAAAAAACTCGAACGAGGTATCAGCGCAGCGGTAGCCGTCCGGAAAAGGCGCCTGCGCGAACCCTGGGTCCAGATTGACAATCCAATCTTTGAGCGCCGGGATGCCACCGGCCTGCTGTGATCCGAGGGTGCGTCCGTGAAAGGCGTTGTGGAACGAAACGATCGTCGCTTTCGATTTGCCCCCAACCTTGACCCCGTGCGTGCGGCACAACTTCAAGGCGCACTCGACGGTTTCCGACCCGGTCGTGAGCAGAAAGACTTTCTTGAGAGGTTCGGGCAGCAGTGATTCAAGTTTTCCTACAAGTGCTAGGCGTATTTCACTTGGAAAACAGTAGTTAGTCAGCAGCCCTCTTTCAGCTTGGGAGCGAATGGCGGCGACTACGGCGGGCGGGCTGTGTCCGGCATTCGTGACCAAGACACCCGAGGACCAGTCGATCCAGCGGTTGCCCCAGCGGTCATGGACCGTGAAGCCCTCCGCGTGATCCCAAAAAATCGGCGGCTGGCCCTGCATGGCCCGTGGCTCGGCGGCCTGAAGGCGCTCCAGCAGGGGGATTGAATCGGGTACCGGGATTGGGGTTACGATGCGGCGAAAAGGCGTATCGATGGTGGGCACGGGCCGCGGGACGAGGTCAAAACTGGGCATGGATGTAGTACGCCAGATTGGGGCGGAGAATTCGAGTCACAAGATTTCACCGGGTCCCAATTCTAACGCACGGATTCTTCTTCTCTTTGAACAGTCACATTCATTGGTTCCAGCGATACTCGCCCCGGGCCACGATCACGGCCGGACCTTCGAGAATGACGTCCTCATCCTCCCAGCGCAGGTTCATGTCGCCGCCGGCTGTCACGACTTTCACGGGACTCTCGACATTGCCTGACAAGATTGCGGCTACAGTTGCGCCCGCGGAGCCGGTGCCGGAGCTGGCGGTCTCTCCCGCGCCGCGTTCCCAAAAGCGGACGTCGATGGTGTTGCGGTCGAGGATTCTGACGAACGACACGTTCGTGCGGTCCGGAAAGCGGGGATGGGTTTCGATTTCGCGGCCCAGCGCGCACCAGTCGAGATCGAAGCTTTCTACCATCAGCGCGCATTGAGGATTACCGGTATTCACCACAGTCACGGTGTGCGTGCCCGATTGCGTTTCGAGCAAGCAACCAACGTCTTCCTCTTCGTAAATGGGCAGGCCCATGGACATCTCTAGGAAGAAACAATCACCGTCTCGGCCCGTTAACCGGAGTTTCCTCACCCCGGCCTTTGTTGCTATGTGGAGGGTTTCCCGGCCTCCTTTAGCATCGATTAGCCAGGCGGCTACGCAGCGGGTTCCGTTGCCGGAAATTTCCGCCTCGCTGCCGTCGGAGTTGAAGATGCGGATCACCGCGTCGACTTCGGGGGGGCTGTCCGGAACGCGCGGGAACACTAACTCGAGGCCATCCGCGCCCACGCCAAGGTAGCGATGGCAGATTTGCCGGGCAAGGTCCGCGTAGAGCCGCTCGGGAATACCGAGTTTCCGCAGGAGAACTCCCTCGACGACGAGAAAGTCGTTGCCGACGGCTTGGGTTTTCACGAAGGGTATGGCCACGGTTTTTCACCCCGTGCTGCGGATGTTGTGTTCGAACAGAGCCGCGCCCGAAAGGGTGCGGTCCGATCCGGTCCGGCAGTAGCCGTGTCCCGAAGGGGAGCCCGACACACGGGCTATTCCTGACCGCACCCTTTCGGACGCGGCTCTGTTTCGGCTAGGTCACGCTTCAGTAAATCTTCAGTCTCGCTAACCTACTTACTTTCAGCCGGTAGGCGCTAGAATTTCGTAAACTCCTTGAACTCTTTGTAGCGCGCTTCGATCTCGTCTCTGTTCAGCGTGCGGAGCCGCCCCACTCCGAACTGCTCACAGCAAAAGCTGCCCATCACCGAGCCGTAGATCATCGCCTTTCGCAGGTGGGCGTGAGATGCCTGGTCGATATTCTCGATTCCTTGCTCGGCAAGATAGCCCATGAAACCGCCCGCGAACGAGTCGCCGGCGCCCGTGGGATCGAAAACTGATTCGAGCAAGAACCCCGGGGCGATGAAATACCCCTCGGGACGGAACAGGACGGCCCCGTATTCGCCTCGTTTGATCACCACCGTATGGGGGCCCATCCCGTGGATCCTTTTCGCTGCCTGCCGCAGATTGTAGTCCCCGGAAAGCAGCCGGGCTTCCTCATCGTTTATCAGAATAAAGTCCCAGCCTTTGATCGTCTCGCGCAACTCTTCCGGCGTTCCTTCAATCCAGAAGTTCATGGTATCGCCGCCGACGAACCTTGGGGCTTTCATCTGGCCGCGCACCTGTTTTTGAAGCGCCGGGTGGATGTTCCCCAAGAAAGCGTACGGAGCCGACTGGTAGGCACTGGGCAGGTTGGGATTGAAATCGGCGAAGACGTTCAGGTCGGTCGTGAGAGTCGTTCGCTCGTTCATGTTTTGCGAGTAAACGCCTGACCAAAAGAAGGTCTTGCCGGGAACCTTTTCGAGACCGCTCAGGTCGATGCCGTGATCGACCAAAACCCCCTCGTCCTCCGCTGCAAAATCCTCACCGACGATGCCCACCAGTTTCACGTCAACGAAATGGCTGGCGGCCAGCGAAATGTAAGTGCACGAGCCTCCCAGCATGCGTTCCACTTTGCCGTGAGGAGTTTCGACGCCGTCATAGGCGACAGATCCAACTACAAGTAATGACATAATAGTGGCTGAGTAAAGTGTTGATTAAAAACGAGATGATTGTATAATTTCGACGCTGAATTCATCCAGTGCCGCAATGGTTTCGATAGCCGCCGGAGCGCTGCTTGCCGTGCCCAATCCAACCGCCCAGAACATTCCATTTTCCGTGGCCGCTTCTCCCGGCACGCGCAAAGCAACCCCGAGTCATAAAACCGCTTCAACTCAAATACTTCCCGATCAAGAGGTCGTACTTCTGCTTTGACTCGGCGGAAATGAGGCGTCTGTCGGTGAGGATCGCATTCTTTAGCGCCGAGGAATAGGGGCTGGGCTCGCCTGGTATATTCTTAACCGCCTCGACCGCCACTGCCTCGGCGTGTTCAGCGTTTTGGGTCAGGTATTGAATGACCTGCTCGACGGTCACCGCATCGTGGTCCGGGTGCCAGCAATCATAGTCGGTCACCATCGCAATTGTGGCGTAGGACATTTCAGCTTCCCGTGCCAGCTTGGCTTCCTGCAGGTTGGTCATGCCGATGACGTGGAACCCCCAACTGCGATGCAAGTTGGACTCAGCGAGGGTCGAAAACGCCGGCCCTTCCATGCAGCAGTAAGTTCCGCCGCGGTGAACGGTGACCCCAACCGTCCGGCAGGCCGCCTGGGCGACATCAGACAGCGCCGAGCATACCGGGTCCGCGAACCCAATGTGAACGACGATGTCTTCGTCGAAGAACGTTGAGACGCGGCCCTTGGTACGATCGAAAAACTGGTCTGGAATGACGAAGTCAAGCGGTTTGAGATCCTCCTGGAGCGAGCCCACGGCGCTGAACGACAAAAGCCATTGGACCCCCAACTTCTTCATGCCGTAAATGTTGGCCCGGAAATTGAGGTTCGACGGCATGATGCGATGCCCCTGGCCGTGGCGAGCCAGAAAGGCGACGTCTCGGCCGGACAACTTGCCGAGGACGAAAGCATCAGAGGGGGCGCCCCAAGGCGTGTCGAGGGTCACTTCCCGGCGGTCGGTGAGCGACTCCATGTTGTAAAGCCCGCTACCGCCGATAATTCCAATTTCCGCGTCCATAAGGGAGTCATTCTACCAGGGCGCCGCTTCGCTGCAGCCTTACTCCCGCCGCAGCGCGGGAACGAGCGGTGTCTTCAGCGTGGCCGCGACAGCGGCGGCGCCCGCCAGCAGTCCCACGGCGACGATCGCCAGCAGGGTTACCAACAGCGAAAACCAGGGGGGCTCGGCCATGCCGCTCAACAGGTGAGGCAGCACGGCAAGCAGAGCCGTCAGGGCTCCGGTGACCGTGCCGAAAACGAGCAGGAATCCATTCTCCGCCAGCACCAGCCAAGAGATCGAAGAGCTGCCGAAGCCCACGGCTTGCAGCAGCGCCAACTCACTGCGCCGCTCCAAGACACTGCGGACCATGACGACGGCCAAGCCAAGCGTCCCCAGCAGCAGACCCAGCCCGCCCAGCGTCTGGAAGGTGCTCAGGTAGGTGTTCTCGACGATCAAATATCCGGCCAGCCGGTCGGCGCTTCGGGTGGCGTCGAAGCCCTGGTCGGCGAAGCGCTCCTCGAGCTGCGTTCCGGCCTCGGGTGAGGCGGTCTCGATGAGGAATTGGTTGTAGCCGCCGTGGCTGGGAAACATGTCGAGAAAGTTCGCTTCCGACATGATGAGCTGGGACTGAAAGACGCTTCGCGAGAGCAGGCCGGCGATGACCAAGCGGCGGCCGCGGCCCTGTTCGTCGGTGTAGGTGAGGTCCTTGCCAAGGCCAAGGTGCAGAATATACTGCACGGAGTTGACGTCGCCGAACACTGGAATGGCGTCCCCGTCCAATTTCTTATCGAGCAGCAGCCAAGGGTTCGCCGACTCACGTTCCGACTCCGCCAGCGTGCCCGCAAACGCAAAACCGCCCCTTTCAATCAGCCCGGCGCTGGCTCCCAGCAGGGTCGGCTTCGAGGGGCGGTAAAGATTGAGGCAGCTCGCATCTTCTCCCGGCTTGGCGCGCAAGGAGAATATTCGCATCGCCGCCGCCTCTTCGGCGTCCTCGAACTCCAACTGATCGCGATAGACCGGCAGGTCGGATTCCGCGATGAACCGAAAACCTCCGTCTCCCGAGTTCAGTGACGGCTCTTGCGCCCTCACGTCGTGGCGGTTGAGCGCGACCGCGACAATCACGAAGGTAGCGCTGGCAACCAACCCTGCCGAGAGGACACTGCGGGTCGGATAGCGTCGTCCATTCCGCGCACCGAGCTTCGCCAGCGGAGCCGCGCCATGCCCGCTGATCGCCCCCGCCGACTGGCGCAACAGCATCGCCCGGAAAAACGCCAGCGATGCGACCAGCAGCAACGCCCCAACCCCGAAGAACACCCCGGCCGCCGGAACGTCTTCCACCGTCGCCGCGACAACAGCCAGCAGCGCCGCAAGTCCCGCCGAGGACAGCGCGACAATTTGGGGACGCCGCGCTTTTTGAACGCCTGCCGAGGTCGCGGGCGCGTCTTCGAGAGCACCGGCGAGCATGGAGCGGGGAGTCAGCCGTTCCAGCTTCCGGACACCAAGCCAGATGGAAATCACCATCATCAGCAACGACCCCACAGCGCCGCCGATCAGGCTGGGTGCGGCGACATGGAGCTCAAGAAACGACCCTCCCACCGCGTCGCTCCACCAGGTGCTGAGGCCGTGGACCATCAGAGCGGCGTAGCCGACCGCAGCGGGCAGCCCCAAAAGACATCCCATCGAAGCGACGACCGTGGCCTCTTTGAGCAGCAGCCGGCGGACCATCGGGACTGGCAGGCCGGCCGCGAGCAGCAATCCGATCTCCTTCGAGCGGCGCTCCACTCCCAGCCGGAACAGCAGCGCAACCAGCATCGCGGCCGAGGCGATCAGGAACATGCTGAAGCCGATAAACAGCCCCGAAAAATCAGTCGCGCCGCTCGAAGCTTCGAGTGCTTGCGTCTTGACCGGCTGAAACGAGAGGCCGTAGGCAGCCGCGTTGAGGTGCCGCTTCAGTTCTTGCCGGAGTTTGACCGATGCCTCCTCCAGCGACTGGCCAGCGGCGGGAGCCACTCGCACCGCCGTCAATTGTCCAAAGCGGCTGGTCCAGAGTTTCTCGGCTGTTTCGAGAGAAACGAATGCTTTGGGCGCGCTACGGTAACGGTCCCAGTAGTCCTCGTCAATCTTGCGGATCTTCTCCAGCTCGACCGGGAAGGGCGGGTCCCAGTCCCCCATCCGTTCGGCGTCGCTCATTCCTTTGTATTGGGGAGCGAGATACTGGTCAGCGGCCAGCCCCGTCAGCTTGACGACACCCTTCAGCGTGAACATGTGATGGGCCGTGTCGAGCGAGCCTTGCTCACCGACGACGTAATAGCTCAGCTCGACCGAGTCTCCCGCGGAGGCTTGAAGGTCCTTCGCGGCCCAGTCGTTCAGCAGGATTTCGTCGTCACCGAGCGCCGGCGCGGCTTGGCCGTTCCTAAGCTGCAAGGGACCGAACGGCGGTCCCGCGTCCATATCCATCGCCGTGACGGTCGAGTAGGGGACGCTGCGCCCACCCGCGGCCATGCTGTTTGCCAGGTAGGTGAGGACCCGCGATGACTCAAGGCCCGCCGCCCGGGCCGCGGCCTCCCCCGCCTCGGCACTAGCGCGCTCAAGAACGATGCGGCCGGTTTCAAGCGACAGAACGCCGGATTCCGCGCGGGTTTCAAGCGAAAGGCTGAGGTCGTCGAGTTGCAGCACCCGCATCAGCGACAGGTTGAGATCGTGGCCGGGGATAGCAATCATCTTCGAGCCGGCGGAGTCGGAGGAGTCGGAGGTCCCGCCCGGCAGGCCACCCGTGTCGCTGGGTTCTTCGAAAACTTCACCTCCGGCCACGAAAATGGCATTCACGCGGCCAGGTTGCTCCAGCGCCTGTTGCAGGGTCGCCATCGGCACAAACACGTTGTAGGGCAACTGCTGACTCGGGGAGAGGCCGAATCGCCCAATGCCACGGTCGGGCAGAACCGCTGCGACCCTCAGGCGAAGGGTGCGTACATTGTCGGTTTTGCGTCCCATGACCGACTCGCTGGGAACGAGCGTATCGGTCTGGAACCGAACCAGCAGGGCGTCGCCCGCCTTGGCGCCGACTTCCCTCGCCAGCGCTTCGTTCAAGGCGAGTTGGCGGCCTTCGGGTAACGGGGCGTCAGTTTCGGACCGCGCCGCGGCGGTTTCAAACGGCGCCGCGGCGGATTCAAACAACGACCAGAAGCGCTCGTCAACCCCATGGATATTGACTCGGGAAGCGCGCGCCCCCGAATCCGCAGACTGCAAGCTGCCGCGAATCAGGACCGCCGGCGCAACCTTGTCGATCGATGAGTAGAGCCTGTCTCCGTCGGCCAGCTCTTGCGCCAGCGCCTCGCGGAAATATCGGTCCGTGACGAGAGCGTGATCGATGGCGCCGAGGCGATCGAGCGTAAGGCTACGCAGGCTGCCGCGAACGGAGTCGCCAACCAGCAGCGCCCCCGCCAGCACCGCCGTTCCGACAGCGACACCGAGGGCGACGGCGACGTGGATGCCCCGGTGATAGGAGAGTGACCGCCGCAGCAGCAGGCCTGGCGTCATCAAGGTCATCAAATTCCCGGAGGTTTTGGCCTCCCTGTGGGCCGGAGGCCCAGCGCGGCGTGAGGGTGCTTGCGCACTGCCGTTTCAGGAGCGAAGCCACTCAGGAGTTGCCACAAAATTCGGGCTACGGGCTCGACGAGCCGATTCCTGCTTCGGATGGTATTCATGGGTTTTCCCGCTGGCTAGTCGCATCATAGCAGAGGGGGATGGACCAACTTTAAGAGTTATTTTTCATATGATTGATTCCAAGGGGTTGCAGCTTTCCGGGCCAAAACTTGTTCCGAGAACCTCCGAGACAGTCGCACAGAGCGGGTCTCCAAGCAAGTTTTTCTCTAGCCCGCATTTCTCGCCACCTGACGGCCGAAGCACGCGATAGGCCCGCCATTACTTCGTTGCACTTGCTCGCCGTGCTCAACGTACTGTCCGAGTACGCCTCCGCTCGTCAAGCGTCGCGCGCCTCGTACTGACGGGCCTCTCACGCACTTCGCCTCGCCACGTGGTGAGAAAAGCGGGCTAGCCTGCTATGTGGCCGACCGGAGGTTTCCGCACGTTTGACACGCAGGCTTCCGGGCGCTTGACCGCGGGCTTCCGGGCGCGGCTCTGAAGTTGCTTTCCAGGGCTTTCTGCTGCTTGTCATCCGTTCCGGTGGCTCAACTGTTTCCCTTCGACGGTTTTGAGCCGTTCGATGATGTCGTCGATGGCGGCGCCGCGGTACATCATGTCCATGGCCAAGCGCGAGGCGCTGACTCGGCTGGCAGAGGAGGCTTTCTGGTCGTCCATCACGTTCTCGAGCGTGTCGAGGGCGCGAACGCTCATTTGCTGGAGGCGGGTGGTGGTGTGGGCAAGAATGTCCCGCCGGGCTGCTCTTAGGGCAGTCTGGAAGCTTTCCTGTTTCATCCAGCGATAAATGGATGCTTCACTCACATCTGCTCTCTTTGCCGCTCTATCGATCGTATTCGTTAGCAAAAGAGCTTCAATGGTCTTGTTCTGTTTTGTTGTAAGTTGTTCATTCATAAGGGTTGAGTTTTTTCAATGAGAGTATTTGAGAGTCTGTGAGAGGTTTTCAGGCTTTTGGGTCCCGCCGAGGTTGTGGAATGGTTGTCCTCTCCCTTCTGTTGCAACTGAGTCATTGTTGGTTTTGCCGCTTTTAGGATAACAAGCCGATCTTGGGATTCCTTGCGGGCGGCGGGTAATTCTGTTGAAAACAAAGGGACTATATTTATGATTTATCCGTGACTGAGTTGGGGTGATTTGCGGTTCTGGGGGGGGAGCGGTGTTTGGGGGGCAAAGGGGCTCGTCGGTAGGCGGTTCGGCGTTGGGTGGGGAGTTCGCTGGTAAGCGGTTCGTCGCCGCTTGGCGTGCGAGGTTTGGGCATCCAGAGGCAGTCAAGGCTGGACCGGGTGGGCAGCAAAGAATTCAGCTTGCAGATATGTACTTTATGTGGTACATTGTACCTTGAAAGGTACAGCGTGGCGGAGGAGCCGAAGAGACAGAAAATTCGGCTGATTTTCTACCGCACGACGGCGGGGAGCGAACCCGTCAGGGAGTGGCTGAAAGGGCTGGATGAGGTCGAGCGTCAGGCGATAGGGCCAGGCTATAGGGAACGACCTGCTGCGCGCACAATGGCGTTGGCCGGTGGGCATGCCGCTGTGCCGCCCGATGGGCAATGGCCTCTGGGAAGTCCGGACGGACCTGCCGACGAAACGGACGTCGCGTGTACTGCTCTGCCTCTACCGCGAGCATCTGGTCGCGCTGCACGGGTTTATCAAGAAAACGCGGGCCACGCCGGGATCGGATCTGGCCACGGCGCGCAAACGTCAAAAGGAGCTGGAACGATGAGCAAGAAGCATATGGGATCGAGCATTGATGACTTCCTCAAGGAGGAGGGCGTCTTCGAGGAAGCGCAGGCGCAGGCGGTCAAGGAGGTCGTCGCATGGCAGCTTGCCGAAGCCATGAAGTCGCGGAAAATCTCGAAAAACAAGATGGCCACACTGCTCAAGACGAGCCGGACCCAGGTGGACCGCCTGCTTGACCCGAAAAACGACAATCACGCTCGGCAGCCTGCAACGGGCAGCGGCGATCGTTGGGCGGCGCGTCACCATTGAGCTGGTGTAAGACCGGTTGAAAAGGCGCCCCCGCGGCGGCGAGGCATTTGTGGAAGACCTCGAGCGCCGCCTCGGGCGTCGGCTTAAGCCGCAGCAAGGCGGTCGGCCACCTTCCGGTGGGGACAGTCACCGTGTTTTCGCGGCAGCTGCGGGCGATTCTGCAAGAGTTGACAATAAAACCCGGTGACTGTCCCCATCAGCCCATCAGCCCATCAGCCGTCCCCATCAGCCCCATCAGCCCATCAGCCCCATCAGCCCCATCAGCCCCATCAGCCCATCAGCCCCATCAGCCCCGAGGGGAGAGCCATGATGGGGTATCGCTTCAGCGGGACTTATCCCACCACACCCTCAAAGGATGTTGAGCACTAGGGAGATAGCGAGCGGAGACTTCTATCCGTCGAAGAACCTCTCGTATCTGTTGTGCGTCGGGCTGCTCCACAGTCACCCAGCAGTGCATTATCTCCGGCGTGCCGACCACCTCTATCTCGTTCGAGAGGGAAGCAAGCCGACGAGCTTTCCTGTCATCGGTGGCGATGTCATGGCCGCGCGCGGAACAGATAGCAAGAGACATGGCCTCGCCGTCATCGAGGTTCACAGCATAACGAACGAAGAGGCGGTGTTCCTCGTCGCTCTCGAGTTCGCATAATTGGAGTACCGCTGCGTCCAACAGAGGTTGGAGGTTGACTAGCTCCGGTGGCTCTCCCAGTCGCTCCGAGCGGATATAGAGAGTCTCACCCACGACTGCTGAGCAGACTAGACCTTGAGAACCAAGCGAACCGATGAGGTTTGCCGCTTGTCGCGTAGCCAAAAGGTTGAGCAACACAGAGGCATCAAAGACGACCGGACGCGAGAGCAACCTTCCCCCCTATCGAACACTTAGCGGCTGAGCTAGATCCAACTCAAGCTGCGTGAATTCGCCCTCACGTTCCTGATGAATCCCCTGACGGCCCTCTTCCACGTACAATCTTGCCGACATCCTATCCGTGCGCAGGAATCGGGCCAATTGTCCCTCGCTGCAGTCTCCTTTCTTGTAGGCTTCAATAGCGAGTGCTACGTACCGCTGAGGCAGGAGATCCCGCAAGAGTGGGTTTGCGTCAATGCCGAGGAGCCTCTGTGCCTCCCGTACTTTGAATCCCTCTGCTACCAAGCGCTGCCAAGTTCCCGGAAGAAGTCGGCGCAGGGTTTCAAGCCGTAACACTAGAGCTTGCACAGCAACTTGATAGAGGTTTGAGAGACTCACGATGTCTGCGAGCGTGATTCCCGTTTCAGCTTCTCTGTGCAGCTCAGTGAACCTCCGATTCAGCCCGGATGCCGGCATCAAGAAGTTCTCTGCAAACGCATCCGTGATTCGTTCCTTGGGAGTGCCTAAGCGACGAGTTTCCAGAATCGTGATTTCGGCACGATAGCGATGCATGAGGAAGTGCCCGTATTCATGCGCCAGGGACCAGTGACGTCGGTCACGAGGGTGGTTAGCATTGATCGCCACACATGCGCCCAGGTTGCCGTTATAGGCGAATAGGCCAGCGATCTTAGAGGGCATCGGGAAGTAGAAGATTCTGATTCCGACATCCATCTCCAAGCGCTCGCGCAAATTACCAATAGGCCCGTCGCCCAGGCCCAGGCGGTTCCTCTCCGCAGTGGCCAAATCGCTCGCGAGCTGCTCCGGACTTGCTCCCGTCGTCTCATAGACCGGTGGATAGCGGCGATGCTGTTTCACCGCCACGACACGTTCAAGCTCCAGGTAGTCCTCGGCTCGTCGCTGGAGTTCGTAGGCACTTTCCTCGAAGTCACCATGCGCCGCGAGAACCCGTCGTTCGGCAGAGCGAAACTGCGGCACAAATCCTTCGGTCACTTCCTCGCGGCCGACGAGCTCCGAGACTTGCCGTCGATAGAGCTTCGCAAAACCGACACACTCCTTTGGAGTGATCTTCCGTTCGCCTTTTTCGATGGCGACAACGGTCGTGCGGGCCATCTCCATCTCGTCGGCTACGTGTTGCTGCGTCAGCCCAGCGGCTCGACGAGCATCCTGCAGTCGTGACCCTAAGGCTCGTGGATCTAGTTGCTCGAAAGTGCCTGGCTGCATGTCTAGGCCGCCTCTCCAATAGAACGCATCCAGTCACGTGGCTGGAAAGCTCTCCATTCTTCGCAATGTCGCCTGAACAGGCGCATCAGACTCTCTCCTACCCTTTGCTTCGCGAGATTGTCGGAACCCGCCAGTTCGTCCTGGACAATACGAAGATCTGGGAATTCACGTAGCAGCCCAGCCCAGGGATCAGGAGTTCTGAAACAGGCGAGCAGTCGCTCAACCTGCCAATCCATGGCCAACAACCCTTGCAAGCGTTTCCGAGTTGCCTGAAAGGTTTCGGAGCGTACGTCATGCAAATAGCCGGCCGTGTCGAACGGGGCAACACCAGCATTCTTGAGCGCAACCCTGCGCAGGAGGCATGAAGTGCATACTCCGCACTGTGGCCTTCCTCGTCTCCTGACAGGGTAGCCGTCGCAGGAGAACTTCTCAGCGATCAGATCGCTAAGCCTCAATAAATATGGACTGCCGCACATCTCAGCCTTCGTCTTGAGGACAACGGGATTCAATATCTCGAAGCGTTTTCCAGTGACCAGTGAAATGAAATTGCTCACTAGACGCAAAGTCCTCGGGTGGACGCCTCGGGAATTCGGGATACCTATCTGGTCGCGTTGGTATGGAAGATTGATGGCTCCGAAGCCATTCTCGTAGACGAACAGGCGAGGCACTCGTGCGGAGAGTGCCGTGACAGCGCCCAGTAGCAGGAACAGAAAACCTCTGGTTCTGCGAGATGCGTCCTGGGCGAGCTCATTCGCGGACTGGAGCCAGCAGGGGACCCGCACGTGCGTGACACGACCAGAGTTGAGGCGGTTCAGACCCTCGACTTGAAGCCGCTGCTGTAGCCCCTGTCTGTGGTTAGGAACTCCTGAGACACAAACAAAGTCAGAGACTGAATCTGAGCCAAGTGCCGCCGCCGTTCCTGCAAGAGAGTCAAGCCCGCCGCTGTAAAGGCCAACATTGGGTGGACCTTCGAACGGCTCGGGGAACAGAAAATATTGAGTCTCTGATACACGCCCACTCTCAAGCCGGGAGGAGAACTTGATACTCCAGTCATCATCGGTCAGGAAACGCAACGTTTCCAAAAGGGCATTCTGGATTTCGACGCTGCTCCACAAGCCCAAGCGCCGAACCGGCACAGTCACATGCAGGTCTCTCCTCCACCAAGCCAACTCCGAGTTCCGACATCGCCGCGGAGCAAGGCGATCAGCCATGTGGACAGCGACCGCGATGTCGATCAGGTCCGCGAGGGTGCTTGGCACCAAGTGGCCGAACTTGCGGGCGATGTCCTCATCATCGAGATAGTACTGTGCGGCTAAGGTGTCGCCTTCTCGGAAGGCGCCGCATTGCCTCACAAGGTTCGGTTCACCGAAATCAAAGCCGAGCTGATTAGGATTTGTTGACGCGGATCTGTAGCGGCTCATGTAGTTCCTCCAGAGTCATCTTCCGTTGCTTCGACCTCCTTCGAGGGGCCCGAATCCGGTTGGTCGACCCCTCGAACACGCGCTTTCGCAGGGAGGATACACGCCTCGTTAGGTCTCGCCGAAAGTTGGTCTCCCATTCAAGCTGCTCTCGGGCATCTCGGCCGGACTCCGTCATCAAAACGTCCCTTGAGGGCGCCAATGCGTGGTGTTCAACGAGATCACCCGCAAACGCCCCGAGAAGTTCCGTCTGCACCTCTTCGGAGGATGCAACAGAACTCTTCAACTCAAGATCGGTGAAGATCCTTTCCGCGGCACGAGCGGCGATAAAGGCTTCGTCTGTGTTTCCCTCAGCAGCCTGCTGCTGAAGAGACTTCTGGAGGCGCTCAAAGGCCTGGCAGTCGCCACGTCCTTCTACGAGGGCATGATGTACCTTCCGAGCCATCTGTGGCAAGAAGGCTGCCAGCTTTCTCTTTCGAAGGTGTTGGACAAACATGCTTTCTGCTTGGTCGCCAATAGTCTCCGTAGAGGCCCCGCTCCGGGCCACGTCTACGAATTTCCGGGAGCCAGGACCTCTAAGTTTCCAGTAAAAGCGATCACCGTCTGGCATGGCTGGGTGCCACCTCCTACTCTGATGAGGATATCAGCTTTATCTGACATTGTCAACTGTATAACTCTATAAACTACTTAAATGTCAGCATCTACTTGGTCGCCAACCATATTACGACGGGCAGGCCCCGCACCGGTCCACCAGGGGGGGAATCGGGGGGGGGAACCGGGACAGCCTCAGTTACGACCCTTGGGCGGCTATCCTCATTTTTCGCGTAGCGGGACTCGCGCCACGGGCTGCAAGTAAGGTGACTGTCCGAAAGCGCCGGGATAAACCGGCGGGGAGTAGGGGATGAAAGAGCCCCACGGCGAAAGTTTAGCCTAACGCGGACGAGCCGCAACCAAACAGGGCGCCAGACGTGGCGTGAGCGTCCACGCTTGCCGCAAACCGATTCGTCGGTTTGTTCGGCCCCAGGGCGCGTCATCCGGTTCAGGCAACTGACTGCCCTTCCGTCCGGCAACGCCTCGACGAATCGAGGCGCGGCAAACCTGGAGGTTCACGCCACGCCGCAGCACGGGGCTCTTAGCCCGCGAGCCTGCCGAACAATCCTGGGAAAGCCTCAAGCAGTTGAAGGTGGGACACGAGATTCAGGTGGTTCAAATGAATTTCAAATCCCTCCAGGGGATATTTCTTGGTGTCTCTGAAGAGGTGATTTCGCTGCGAGTCAAAGAGAACGAGGCCGCACTCCCCCGTGCGGATGTTCTCCGGGTGAGCTTGCGGGAGAAATCGAAGCGTTTGCGAAATACTCTGATCGGGTTGGGTGCCGGGAGCTGGCCCTCCCATCTGTCAAATCCGCATCAGTCTGTTTGACCGCTACCCTTATCGGGCATCTTCATCGGGTGTCTTCACTGGGCATCTTTGGCCTCCCATAGCGGATCCGCTTCGTCCGGCTGCGGGATCGCTCCCAGGAAGCCGTGGTTGCCCGCCGGCGAGAGGTCGTTGACCTCCTGGCCGTCACCCTCGTCGAAGTTCCAATAGCCGGCCAGACCGGGGGAGCCCGCATCCACTCCCGAGCTCCGAAGGGCCGCGACCTGGTCGTCTGTCAGCACGACGTCCCAGACGGCCGGTTCGTCTATGAGCCCCTGGAAAAACCAGACGGGAGGCTCAACGCCCCCAGGGGGCGGCCCGATCGTACCGAAGGTATTCCCGACCGACAGCACCTGAAAGTTGTTTGGCGAGGGCACGCCTGTCCCCTCGCAGCTTGCTCTTTTGTCTCCGTCGATGTAGAGACTCAAGTCTCCCGACTGCCCGCGTGTAGCGGCGACGTGGCGCCAGACGTCGTTCGCCACGAAGAGGTCGCCCTCGATGCTGCACGAGCCGAGCGGCCTGCAGTTATTCCGCGGATAGCAGTAGTTGTTCTCTCGGGAGTCCTCGAGCATGATTTCGAGGGTCCCGTCCGAAATGACGTAGAGCTGCCAGCTCAGATTGAAAGAGTTGTCGTCTTCGCCTCGCGCGATGATGGCCGCCCGCCTGCGCGGCGGCAGGAGCTTGATCCAGGCGCTGAGGGTGAAGACCTCAGTCGGGAACGTTGGGCTATAAGGTACCGTGACGCGGTCGTTTGCGCCGTCGAACCTGAGTCCGCTCAGCTCCAGCGGCGCTTCGGCAGGCCCGATGCTGATGGTGACTTCGTTGGCCGGGATTCCATCGAAGCTCGCCAGCACACTCACTTCGCCGCGGCCTAGGAGACTGCGCGGCAGGGGGCCGGCAACCAATTGATCGAGGCCGGCGAACTCTCCCTGAGCCACAGCCCCAACAGTGGGCGCATCAGCACCGCCAATGAGAACCGACACGGATGACTGGAAGCGAAAGCCCGTCCCGAAGAAGCTCACGAATACTTCGTCGTCCGCTTCTCCCAAGTCGATGGGAATATTGATGCGGCTGCCTACGGGGAGGTCGGTGCGGAACGTAACGCCTTCAACGCGGAACCCATCGCTTTGCTCTCTGAGGAACGTCGCGGCGGCCGCACCCATGCCGCTGGCGTTGGCGGAGAAAATCCCCGGTCCCACGGCCGCAACTTGCGCCTCCACGCTCGCGCTTTCCCCACTGGCGGTGGTGACGGTGACTTCCGCGGGGCCGGGGGCCATGTTCGGCGGCGCCAGGAAGTTCAATTGTCCGGGGGCGACGAACTGCAATTGAGCCGGGCGCTCGGCGCCAAGAGAGTCAGTCACGGTGACTTGGGTACCGTCGAGGGAGGTGGGAAGAGGGGTCGTGGAAGCGACGACCAGCGTGCTAGCCAATTCCTCTCCGAACAGAGACACCCAAGACTCGGGAGCGATAGGACCGCCCATGAAATTCGCGGCGTTGACGAGCCCCCCCTGGGCAATGATCGGCGGAGCGCCGTGACCGGGCACAACCCAGGCGCACAACCAAACGATGGGGATAACAGTGAGGAGGGCGGCTCGTGCGAAAGACCGGTAGCGTCGTATGTTCATGCTGGTAGAGGCGACCGGGTATGGGCGGAGTTACGAGAGCAGTGTTAACTTGTTGTTAAATCAACTCGCAGTCGAGGGAAATCGGAAAGTCGGGCCAGGCTACGACTTTCCCGGACGCTGGCCGGGCAGCCGGCAGACGGTGCCGCCGATAGGGATCGCGGCGTTAATTCTGTTCAGCCTCTGCGTGCGGATGTCCGAGGGCGCCAACTGCCTAGACACTGTTGGTGGTTCTGGAAACAAGAGCGAGAAATTCTTCTCGGGTTTGCTGGTTTTCACGGAAGGCGCCGACCATTGCGCTGGTGACCGCCGAGGAATGCTGCTTCTCGACTCCGCGCATGATCATGCAGAGGTGTTTTGCTTCAATGATGACGCCTACCCCCACGGGATCAATGGCGTCTTGGATCGTCTCGGCGATCTGGTTGGTCAGTCTTTCCTGGATTTGGAACCGCCGGGCGTACATTTCCACCAGGCGGGCGATCTTGCTCAGGCCAATGACCTTTTTGCGGGGAAGATAAGCTACGTGGACCTTACCGAAAAAGGGCAACAGATGATGCTCGCACAGACTGTACATTTCGATGTCCTTGACGATCACCATCTCGTCGTAGCACACCTCGAACAGAGCCCCGTTGAGGATCTCGGCGACGTCCATGCCGTAGCCCCTGGTTAGCTCCTGGAAGGTCCGGGCGACACGCTCGGGGGTCCGCTGGAGCCCGTCGCGGCTGGGGTCTTCGCCCAACTCGACGATCATCTTGCGGACAAGATCAGGAATCGCGGAGCCTGGCTCATCGCCGCTCGGCGACTCGCCGGCAAGATCGTGAACAGTATGATGAGAAGCCATGGTTCAGTTTTGAATTGGTCTAGTTTCGAATCTCAAAGCTGTTGCGGGGAGTCTCCTCGAGGCGGACTCGGGCCAGCTTGAGGCCCCGCGCTCCCAGTTCGTCGTCCCAGGCCTGCTCCAGCCAGTCCTCGACCAGCAGCGCCAGGTTCTCCGTGGTGGGAACCACCTCTTGCAACTCCGCGACGTCGCAATTCAGGTTAGCGTGATCCAGCTTGGAGATCACATGCCGCTCAACGAAGCTGTCCAGAGTCTTTCGCGGAACCACCATCCCCGAGCCGGCATCGACCGGCCCCTTGACCGCAACTTCCAACATGTAATTATGCCCATGTCCGAAAGGATTGTTGCACTTCCCGAAGATACGCGCGTTTTCCTCGGCGCTGAATCGCGGCGAATGGAGCCTGTGGGAGGCGCTGAACGGATAGCGTTTTACTAAGTGCATTTCTCGTGCTTCTCCGCGAGGAAGAACGCCCGCGGGTAGCTTCATGGCTGGCAATCAACAGACCGCTCCCTTACGCAGACGAGCCGCAACCAAAAGGGGGAGCGTGGCCGCTGGCGGATGAGGCGCGTCGTAGCGGCTAACCGCTCCCTGACGGCCGCGGCTCTGAATCTGGTTCCCGAACTTTCCGCCACGTTTGACACGAATCTCATGATGCAGGTACTTACGGTCGCGGCTCCAGGGGGTCGCCCCCTCCGAAGTAGTCCACGTAGAGGTCAGCCGTCTCGTAAAGCCGAATCCCGTGGAGGCGGCGGCCATTTTCGTTCACGCCGGGAGTCAGACGCTCCCATATGTCCTTGACGATGTTTTCAGGCGTCGGCACGACACGGTCGAACGGCGACACCTCGTGATTCAAAAAGCGGTGATCATAGACCTCAACGACGCGATCTTGAATGATCTGCTTGAGGTCCTTGAGATCCATGATCATGCCGCTCGCGGGGTCGACATCTCCCGCCACGGTCACCTCCAGCACGTAATTGTGGCCATGTCCGCTGGGACGGGAGGCCGGCCCGTACAGTTCCTCGTTCTCCTCGAGCGAGAGAGCCGGGCTGGCACAGTAATGCGACGCCGAAAACTCGGCCTTGCGCGTGATCAGGAGCATTTGCGGTCAGCGGCTGCGACTAGCTACAGTGAGGATTAAGAATTCTCATTATGCCACGGTCCAGAAAGGAGCTTGTCGTACTCGGCTTGATCGCTGCGTTGACGGCGTTACTGTTCTATCGCGTGCTTCCCTACCTGCACGTTTACGAGGTCGAAATCGGGGATACGGCGCCGGAGTTCGAGCTAGCCGGGGGCGTTCGCCTGGCCAATTACCGCGGCAAACTAGTGCTGCTGAACTTCTGGGCGACCTGGTGTCCGCCCTGCGTCGCCGAAGTGCCGTCGCTCAATAATCTCTACGAGCAATTTCAGGAGGATGGATTGGTTGTGCTCGGCGTAAGTGTAGACGAGGAGGAGGAAGTTTACGATCTCTTTCTCGAACGCCACGGGGTGAGGTTCCCGACGGTGCGCGATCCCGCGCGAACGGTCAGTGTTCGCTACGGGACCATGAAGTATCCGGAAACCTACTTGATCGACCGCCAGGGCGTCGTGATTCGGAAATACATCGGACCCGAAGATTGGGGGCACCCCGAGATCGTCAACTATGTGAGGTCGGTGCTGTAGGGGCTTGCCCGCGTGATTGGCCGAGGCAAGGAGCCAGCAGCGGCGGGGGCGGTGCACGAACTGCTTGCAACGGGGGCAAGACAACCGTGCTGAGCGGCACGCGGAAACCTTGACGCCTGATCGAGGGCTCACCATACTAAAGAAGGAATGAGAAACCTGATGATGAACGCTCCGCGGCGAAGCCGTTTCGGCATGGTGGCATTGCTTGGATCGCTGTTGCTGATCGGCCCCATCCTGCTTTCGGCGCAGAAAACGTCAACTACTCCCACTGGAGACAAGGTCCGCACGACAGAGCGCTATACAGGAGAGCACAAAACACCGATCAACAAGCCCACTTCCGTTCTGAAAATAGTCAAGGTCAAGGGGGTGCTGGATAAGGTCGACCTCAAGAATCGCACCGTCACGATCATTCCCCTAAAGCAAAAGGATGGATTGGAACTCACCTTCCCCCAGCCGAGCGGCCGTGAACAGATCAAGGCATCCAAGAAGACCGCGAAATTACTGGGAAGAAAGAAACTGACTCTGGAAGAGCTGAAGACGGGATCGAAAGTCCAACTGCAATACTATCCGCTGCTGGGTCAGGTGATGGAACTGATCATCGATCGCACGTCCTAGCCCGCGGTCTAGTTCGGCCGCTCCGAGCCGGAGGACCTGCCGAAATCATCGCCGATCGGCTTGCGCCCCGCGTATCCCTCCTCGACCCGGTGCCAATAGCTGATGGAATCCTCACCCAATTTCCAGCACAGGTAAACTTCCTCATCGCCCAGTAAAGCCGGGAAATCAACAAGTCCGCTATCGAGATCTTTGACCAAACAACCGCTGGCCTCGATTTGGCCGACGACGTTCCGAAGCGTGCGCAGAGCCTCGTCCTTCCCGCGCTTCAGCTTGAGAACGGCGGCAGGGTTGATTTCGGAGCCTCCCAGGAGGTTGATCCGTTCGCTGATGCCCTGCAACTCGCCTTCGACTGTTTCGACCTCGCTCTTTGACTCGATCGCCCGCTGGAGCCACTGTTTCACGGTGGGGACCAAACGCTCGGCCTCTTGCAGCGTGAAAATCTTACTCATGGCTGGACTGCTTCGTCGGGCACGTCGCGCCACAAAACCCCTGGCTAGACACCCATGACTTGGACCGAAACGGAACGGCTCCGCGGGCCGTCCAACTCCGCCAGGATAATACTCTGCCAGGTTCCGAGCAGAACCTTGGTGTTGCGGACTTGGAGCGAAACCGAGGAGCCGAGCAGGAGACCGCGCAGGTGGGAAGCAGCGTTCTTCCGCTCGCAATCCGAGTAGGCCGGATCGTCATGACGCCATTTCCCATCGCGGCCAACGAACTGTTCGAGGACAGTCCCGATGTCGTGCAGCAGAGCATCCTGCCATTCGTTGATGAACACGGCCGCTGTCGTATGGAGAGACTGCAAGTGAACGATGCCGTCCTTAACACCACTCTTGCTGACGATTTCGTTGATGCGATCCGTCATGTTAATGAGCTCGAACTTTTCGTTCGTGATCCAGTCCGCTATACGCACGAAACTCTTGACGCCGGGAATCGACGGGACTAACTCGGCCTGGACGGCACTCGCATTCATCTTGGACTTCGGTATCGCGCTGGCGCTCATCGGACGCAGCCTCCTAAGAATGAATTGGCTCGGAAAACGGACCCGCGGCCAGCGTCCTCAACACAGCCTAGATCCGATAAACTACTCGACAAGAAAGTATTATAGCTTGTTCGCTTAACTTTCCGACACGGCCAGAGTTGTCCAACACAAGATGATCCTGAAAGCGAGCCGGACGGGACAGGCCCGCCAGATGGGGGACGCAAGAGCTACAACCCCAAAAACAAGGGCCAGCGCGGAGGCCGGCAAGGACCGAAATTCCTTGGAGACACTAGCAGGGAGGTTGGTGTCATATCGTAATCTCCCTGGAAAGGTTTGCCGATTCGAATCAAGAGGAAGGCCCACTTGATTCTTCACCAAAAAATCGGCGGTTCTAGCAGCAATGGCTTCCGCGCTGAAAAGCGGCCACGTTCTGAGTTCGCTCCAATCTCCGTGATAGGCTAGGTTCAGAGGCGCGGAGGACGGCTGGGCTTCCACGTTAGCGACGCCACACTGACTCAACTCGACTGATGAAGATCATAGAACTCCTCCGTGCCGGGAAGCGAACGGTTTCGTTCGAATTCTTTCCGCCCAAGGACGACGCTGGATTCGACGACCTGTTTCGAACCATAGCCGCTCTGAAGCCGCTCGATCCGAGTTATGTTTCCGTCACCTATGGCGCGGGGGGCAGCACGCGGCGCAAAACGGTCGAGCTTGTCAAAAAGATCAAACACGACATCGGGCTCGAGTCGATGGCACACCTGACGTGCGTCGGGGCCAGGCGACAGGAAATCCAGTCCGTGCTGGACGACCTGCAGGCCGCGGGCGTGGAGAACGTTTTGCCGCTGCGCGGTGATCCGCCAAAAGGAGAATCTGAGTTCGTCAAGACCGAGGGCGGGTTCGGATACGCCAGCGAACTCGTGGAATTTGTCCGGAGCCGCTACTCTTTCTGTCTCGCCGGCGCCTGCTATCCCGAGGTGCACCCGGAAGCTCCGAACGCGGAAACCGATCTGGACAACCTGAAACGGAAGGTGGATGCCGGCGTCGATTTTTTGATTACGCAGCTTTTCTTTGACAACGACGACTTCTTCCGTTTTCGGGACCGGGCCGCCGCCAGCGGTATCCGTCCGCCAATTCTGGCCGGCATCATGCCGGTTCTCAACGTCAAGCAGGTCAAGCGTTTTACACAGATGTGCGGCGCCGCTATCCCGGCGAAGTTGTTGTCCAAGATTGAAGCTGTTGAGGACGACACGGAAGCCGTGAAGCAGATCGGCGTCTACCACGCTGCCCGGCAATGTGAAGGTCTGCTGCGGGACGGTGTTCCAGGGCTGCACTTCTACACTCTGAATCGCTCGACAGCAACGAGGGCGATTTATCAACAAATCAAAAGCTTATTGCGGGACGAGGACGGGACTGAGCAGGATATCCAGCTCTCGTTGGCGTTCGGCAAGCACTAGCCCGCATTTCTCACCACCTGACGGCCGAAGCACGCGATAAGGCCGCCATTACTTCGTTGCGCTTGCTCACCGTGCTCACCGTAGGGTTCAAGTACGCCTCGTTCGTTGAGTGGGGGCGCTAAGCGGCGCGCGCCTCGTACTGGCGGTCTTCTCACCCACTTCGCCTCGCCACGTGGTGAGAAAAGCGGGCTAACCTGTATTTCTGACCAGTTGGCGAGGCGAAGTTCGGGCATTGGGGCCGAAAACTCCGCCAGCCGGGCGGGAGCGGGTTCCAACCGCGCTTCGGCGCTGCTAACGTATAGGGTCTGAGGCTTATGTTGGAGGCGCTCATGTCCGTGAAACTCTTTCTCTCGACCCTGGCGGTGTCGGCGATTCTGCTCGCCGCCGACCGCCCTTTCGGCCGCACCACCTCGGGGCGAAGCGCCGTGCTGGCCCGCAACGGGATGGTCGCCACAAGCCAGCCGCTCGCTGCTCAGGCGGGACTGCGCATCTTGCGGAAAGGCGGCAACGCGATCGACGCCGCGGTTGCGACGGCCGCCACGCTGGCCGTTGTCGAGCCCATGATGACCGGTCCTGGCGGAGACTTGTTCGTCCTTGCCTACATTGCCAAGGAAAAGAAGCTCGTCGGGCTCAATGCTAGCGGTTTTTCACCCGCGGCCGCCGGTATCGACTTTTTCAAAGAGCGAAATTTGGAGGCCATACCGGGCAAGGGTCCTTATTCGGTCACGGCGCCGGGCGCCGTGGACGGATGGGCCACCTTGCTCAGCGAATACGGCACGATGACGCTGGCTGAAGTGCTCGAGCCGGCGATCGAGTACGGCGAAAACGGTTTCGCGATCTCGGAGATCATCGCGGGCTCCTGGAACGTACCGCTGTCGGCGGACAGCATACCCCAAGGCGCAGCAGTCGTTGACGATTTCGTGCGTTCCTACTACCTAAACGGCAAGCGCCCCGAGCACGGGGACGTTTTCGTCAACAAGGCATTGGCGGCAACGTTCCGTCAAATCGCTCAAGACGGCCGTGATGCCTTCTACAAGGGTGAAGTTGCCCGAAAGATCGTGGACCACCTCAACAAGCTCGGCTGGCCGATCACGATGGATGACATGGCTTACCAGCATTCCGATTGGGTCGAGCCGATCAGTACCACCTACAAGGGCCACCGTGTCTTCGAGCTGCCGCCCAACGGCCAGGGAATGGCGGCGCTCGAGCTGCTCAACATCATCGAGGGCTTCGACCTAAAAGGCCTGGGACATAATTCCGCCCCATATCTGCATCGCTTGATCGAGGCCAAGAAGCTGGCTTTCGCGGATTTGGACGCCTGGCTGGCGGATCCCGAGAAAACCGATCTCCCGACTTCAATGATCATTTCAAAGGACTACGGAAAGAAACAGCGCGGCCGCATTGACCTCGCCAAAGCCGCGGCCGGGGTGACTACCGGAATCAATCCCTCGGTCGAACGGTTCAAAGGGACCGGCGACACCGTCTATCTAACGACCGCCGACAAAGACCGTAACGTAGTCTCATTCATCAACAGCATTTATCACGCATTTGGCTCGGGTGTCGTTGTTCCCGGTACCGGAGTGATTCTGCAGAACCGGGGCGCTCTGTTCTCGCTCGACCCCGCGCACCCGAATCGTATTGAGGGCCGCAAGCGTCCCTACCACACCATCATTCCTGGAATGGTTTTCAAGGACGGCAAGCCCTGGCTGTCATTCGGGGTCATGGGGGGGGCCATGCAGCCGCAGGGCCACGTCCAGGTACTGCTCAATATGATCGAGTTTGGAATGAACGTTCAGGAAGCGGGCGAAGCGGCCCGGTTCAATCACAAGGCTGGGTTGGAGGTGGCGCTGGAATCTGGGATTGATCCGGAAACTGTAGCGAAACTGGCTCGCATGGGTCATCAGGTGACCCTGACTAGCGGCGGCTTCGGCGGCTATCAAGCAATCCAGATCGACTGGGACCGGGGAGTTCTGATCGGCGGAACCGATCCCCGTAAAGACGGCCTGGTAGCGGGCTGGTAGCGGGATTACGGGCCGAGGCCCGCACGGCTCAATGCGTCACCCGGACGGCGGCATCACTGGCCGAAGGCACAAGAGACACACCGGCCTTGACAAGAGACTCTGGCAAGGTAAGGTTTGACTTTGCGCGTGCTGTCTGAGACCATGAGCCTGATTGTCGACGGATGGAGTTGCACCATTTCAATCTCGGTCGGTTTCCCGCACCTCCGGTTCTCCTCTTTTTCTTCTTCGGTCTCATTACTCACGAGCTGGAAACCCTGCTCTTATAGGAGGTTGAACTGACATGAAGCTTTACGTAGGGAACCTGCCCTACAGCGCCACCGAGGCGGACATCGAAGCAGTGTTCACCGAAGCGGGAGCGACGCTTGCCAGTGTCTTTCTGGCCCGCGACCGCTTTTCCGGACAAGCGCGCGGGTTTGGCTTTGTCGAAATCGAAGACCAAGAGCAGGCAGTGAGCGCCATTGAGGCCTGCAACGGAAAAGATATGATGGGCCGCGCTCTTGTCGTAAACGAAGCCCGTCCCAAAGTTCCTTCCGCCCGGCCGCCAATGGAGGCCGGTGGTGGCGGCGGTGGCGGCGGTGACGGTGGCTTTCGGGAGAACCGGGGCAAGCGCGGCCACAAGGGTTCCCAGCGCCGAAAAGACAAGTGGGACAACTACTAGCCCCAATGCTATTCCCAATGCTATTCAGTGAGTGGCTTCGGAGGATTTCGCTTGCCCAAGTCATTGCATTTTTTGCGGCGAAAGGTGGATGATCCGTCATAAGACTCATGGGTCTGTTTTCCTACGCCCCGTCCGGGGCTCCCGCATCGAGGGGTTTTCACCCAGGGTTCCGCTTCGCTCCACCCATGGGCTACGATCCTGCGCCGCTTCACGGCTCAAAAGGCCCTGGGCTCGAAGGCTCAAAGCTCTGAGCTCGAAAGCTCTAAGTAACCAGCATTGGGGCTAGCCCGCGCCGGATGACTGAATGTGCTGGGGGCGTTCCTCGGGACGGTTCAGGAATCTTCGCTGAGGCAGTTGCTGGCGCAGGCTGAGGTTTCTCAGGAAAAACTTCCCCGTTATCAGGTTGTCGAGCCGCTGACCGCGGTTGCGCGCGATGACCACTCTTATGATTTCTTCGCCGCGCTGTGTGATGAACTCCAGCGTCACAGCCCGCCATGGCGTGGTTTTCGCGATGGGCTGGGAGGAGGTGATGAACCGCTTGGGAGAACTCACCATGACCCGGATGCCTTCGCTTCCCCGGAGTTGTTCGGTTCTGACTTCCACCTGCAGGGAGTAGGCTCGCTCCGGTTTCACGCTGAAGCCGCGGGTCAAGTGGCGGTAGCGGGTGTTCCGGGGCTGTTGGAACTCCACCAATAGGACCGCGGCGCCGGTTCTGTCTCGGGAATTGGAAACTGTCACGCCGGCGGCGGGCCTCGCGATCCAACCCAAGCCCCAAGCTTGCGGCTCCGGCAGTGGGCGGCCGGTTGTCGCGGATGTCGCAGGGACATTCGGCCGTGCTCTTGGCAGGGGCTGAGACTGTCCCACGAAGCCCCACAACTTTTTTAGAATTCCTCCCTGATTCGCTTCGAACAGGCGATCGAAAGTAGGCCGCAGCGCCTCCGCCGAAAGGAACGGGGCGCATCCGGTGGATAGGGCTTGCGCTGCCGGGATGATTCCAGCCCAGTCCTCGCGCCGGGCCAGAAACGCTACATACCCGGCGAAACTCTTTTGATCACACCGCACGTTTAGATCGGCGATGCTCTCCGCATCCAGGCCGGCAGCCCAAGCTGTTTGTAAGACCGCTGGGCGCAGGGCGGGGAGGCCAGCGGCTATAGTTTTTAAGCCGAGAGCCGCCCGATCCCCGGCTCCTGCTTTGAGGCGAAAATGAGCTAGCGGCCATTCGACACGCAGGGTGAATGGCTCGAGTCGCCCGGCGATTTCGGCGTACCTCACAGCGCTCTCCACATCACCCGCGGCATCAGCCAGCTCGGCGCGCTTGAGCCATATCGCGGCGGCCCGCGGGTTCGCCGATAGGGCAAGATTCCAGGCCTGAGCGGCTTCCGCCAGGTGTCCTTTGTGGAACGCTTGTTGTCCGGCCGCATGGTGAATTTCGGCGTTCCAATCATCGAAGGATCCGTTAGCGAGAAGGACCGCCAGCAGAGCGTAACCTAATCCGAGCAAGCCGGAAGCGAACAGGGCGGATTGGGCACTCTTGGAAGGTTGTTGGGTTTGGCGGACTTGACCCCAGGCTTGCGCCTGGGGCTCTGTTCCCGCTCCCCGAACTTTCCGCGATGAAGCGGTCTTGCGGGGCAGGGCAAGCAAGGCCAGACCCGAGGCGCACCCCAACAGTACGGAAGTCAGGGCCGCGATAGCGGGGATCCGCAGGGGGAAATCAACCCAGGCGTGGGTCAGAATGCCGCCCGCGCCGAGCAATGCGCCAATAGCGTACATCCGCTGGGGGTAGCTCGGCGTTTCGCGGATGCGCCGAATTGTCGTGATGAAGACGAAGCCCAAGCAGCCTATTAGTAATGTTGCTCCCGGAATCCCCAGCTCCAAAAGCCATTGAAGGTAGTCGTTGTGAGCGTAGTCCACTGTTTTTTGCGGCAGGTACATAGCGGAACGCTGAAAGGCGTACGGAAAGGTTCCCAGCCCGGACCCGGTGAGCCAATGGTCTTGGGCGCCGCGCAATGTGTCTTGCCAGATTGACAATCGGACCTGGGGCGCTGCAGCGTCCACTACATCAAGGAAACGTTCCTTCCAACCTCCCATCGCATTCAAGGCCGCCAGCGTGGCGGTCAGGGCGGCTGTGGGGACGAACGCGGTCGAAAGACGACGTGTTATCGAGGTGGCAATGACTCCCGCAACAATGCCCATCGCGAGAATGACGACGATCCCGGCTCTGGAATAGGAAAGGGCGACGCCGAGCAAGCACCCGCCGGCGGCGATGGCAGCCATGACATAGAGCCATTGGCGTGATGGCTCGCCTCCCCGAGCTCTCGGGAGGCAGGCCAGCAAGACACCGAGGGTCAGGCCAAAGCAGCCCTCGAGAAGGGCGCTAAAGTGGTTCTTGTTGACGAACGTGCCATGGGCGCCCGTGAATGTGGCTGCGTCGTCCACCTGAGCGCGGAGGTACTGCTCGAGGCCGCTGGCGGACTCGGCCATGGCTATTGCGAACAGAATTGCGGCGCAAATCAGGAAGCTGCGCTCCGACCGCGAAACCAGTGAACGGGTGAGGATGAAAAGTCCGCAGCAGCCAGCTATGACTAGCGCGGTTTGTAGTGTCGCGTATGGGTAGATGGTCAAAGTGGTGAATGGCTGGATACCGGCGGCGCGCGCTTGTTCCAGCAGGTCTAGCTGGTGGGTCGACAGGAAATATTTTCCGTAAGGTCCGAGCGGGACGAGTTGCAGCAGTGGAAAAACAGCCAGCAGCGCGAGTGGCCAGCGGACGCGCGTGAGCCGGTCGGGCCGGAAAAGTGCGAGCAGTCCGAAGACCAGCAGGATCCAACCGAAAACAGCCGCCTGGTCGAATGCATCTACTCCGCCTCGCCGCCAAACAAGCCAGACAAGCGGCCCAGTGATGCAGAGGGCCGTAAGGATCTCAGACTCGAAACAGTGGAGGGCCGGCAAAGGCCGCCACCTGGGGCTGGCCGCTTTGATGGACTTCGGATGAAGTTGGATTCTCACCCAGGCTCACGGCTCGAATCGACGCGCGAACCACAAACCTGTAGGGGAATTCTTTGCCACGTTGAGAGGGTTTCACCCGCGCGAGGAACGTGCTTCCGGTCAGAAACTGATCAGGCCCGTGTCGGAAGCCGCCTTGTAAAGAATCGCGACCCCAAGCAGAGTCACGATGGCCGCACTGCCGACGGGCAGCGCTCGCACGAACGGTCCGTCGCTGGAGAACTTCTGCAATGCTGGTCCGGCGAGAACCATGGCCACTCCGATGGCAATCAAGATAGCTGCCAGACCAAGGCTGAAAGCCAGCAGAATGATCAGGCCGAACAACAAGCGATTGAGGGTGAACGAGATCAGCAGAACAGCCAAGGCCTCGGGGCAGGGGATGAGTCCCCCGGAAATCCCCAACGAGAGCAGGCTTTTGCGGCCGGTGTCCGGTGGAGGGGAATGCCCGTGCGAGTGAGTGTGCCCGTGATCGTGTTCGTGCGAGTGCTGGTGCTCGTGGCCGTCGGCGGGGTGATGGTCTTCGGAATGAGAGTGGCCGTGAGTATGACCGCCGAACGGACCGTGGGAATGTCCATGGTCGTGAGCGGCATCAGGGTTGCGAAAGGCTCTCCAACGGCTGTTCAGCAACCATGCGCCGATTCCGACGATTAGCAAACCGCTTACCACTGACAACCAGGCGTAGATGGTTTCCATCAAGAAGTGCTGAGTGGCGTAAAGGGTCACCACGCCGAGTACGAACACGGCCGCGGTGTGCGTGATCGTGACGACGGAGCCCAAAAAAACCGCGTCGCGCACGGTTCCACCGGAGCCGACGAGGTAGGCGGCGACGAGAGCCTTGCCGTGGCCGGGAGTGAGGGCGTGGGCGGCGCCGGCGAAGAAAGATACCCCGAGAGCAACGAGGATAAAGCCGGTGCTCGGGTCCGTCACGCGCAGCAGCGACTTAAGCTGCTCGCCCATGTCACCCTCCCCGCCGCTGCCCTGCTGCCAGGCAAGCAGTGGAGCGGTTAAGGCGAAGACGAGGAGTAAGAGACGGGGGTACGGCATAGTACGGCCAACGGTGAAGCTATTTCATTGTACGGGGATTTTTCGAGCGTGGCACAGGCGCCCGCGCGTGCCAGCTCGTGATTTTCCGTGAGGAGTCAGGTCCAGATATTTGCGCCGAGCCCGGGTCTGTCTTAGCGGCTCCGGCGCCAAAGGGCGCCAAGAGTGCTTGAGGCAACTTTAAGCGGCGGTGATTCGATGCGTGGTCATGGCATGCTCATGTGTCCATTCAACCAGGATTTCCTTTTTGGGCCGTCCTGGCACGGACAGGATAGCCGATCCCCGGTTTCGATGGAACGGTTTTCGCACACGGTTTTCGCACACCTTTAGTGCTCGGGTTTCTACCATCCGCTCCGCGGTGATATACTTTTGGCGGCATTCTTTTCAGCACGAATGACATGAAGTTGTCCATTTATTTTCATAACCGAGCCTGGGAGGTTCTCCGTGGCGGACTTGTGGATCGTAAGAGTCATCTTTTTTGCTGTATTCGTCGCAATGACGTATCACCTGGGCCCGTTTGGATTTACGGGCGCCCCAGCGATTGTTCTAGGGATTTTTTCGGGAATCGCAATTATCGTCTTTGAAATCCGTCTCCGAAAAGTCACCCTGAAACGATTGCTCGGCGCGGCGATCGGCTCCGTCCTGGGAATCGTCGGCGCTTTCTTGATGAGCCTGGTCATGGGCTCGAGTTTGACCTCTGACAGCGTCTCCTTTTTGCAGCTCTCGGTGCTGCTGCTGATGGCCTACGTCGGTCTGGTGGTCGGCGGAGCCAAGGGCGACATGCTGAACTTGGGTGCGCTGGGCGGCTTGTTCGGCGGCGACGCCGGGGTGGAGAAGTCCTACAAGATTCTGGACACGAGCGTCATTATTGACGGCCGCATTGCCGACATCGCCGAAACCGGCTTCATGGATGGAGTCTTGATCATCCCGCAGTTTGTCCTGTGGGAGCTGCAGTTGGTCGCCGACTCGGGCGACTCTCTTAAGCGCAATCGCGGACGCCGCGGTCTTGACGTTTTGCAGCGGATTCAAAAGAACAAGACCGTCAATGTCCAGATCATCGAAACCGACTATCCCAAGATCAAAGAGGTGGATCTGAAACTAATCCAGTTGGCTAAAGACACCCGCGGCAAAATCGTGACCAACGATTTCAACTTGAACAAGATCGCTCAACTCCAGGGAGTGACCGTCCTCAACATCAACGAGCTGGCGAATACGCTCAAGCCCATCGTGTTGCCGGGCGAGACCATGCGCGTGTTCATCCTCAAAGAGGGGAAGGAATACAATCAAGGCGTGGCTTACTTGGACGACGGCACGATGGTGGTCGTCGACAATGCGCGCCGGCAAATCTCCAAGACCGTCGAAGTATCCGTCACCAGCGTCCTGCAAACCACGGCTGGTAAGATGATCTTCGGCCGTTTCGAGGAGAAGCAGTCCACTTCCTCGCAAGAGCGCCACAACCCAGGTCACCGCGCCGGCCCTGCGCCGGGCTCTGTGTCGCGTGGGGTCGAACATTCCGCGGGACGCTAACAAGAAAATGACGGTCACTGCGATCATCCCAGCCGCCGGGCTCGGGACCCGAATGGGAAAAGCGTCGGCTGAAACCTCGGGCACCAGCCGCAAGCAGTTCATGCTGCTCGAAGGGGCGCCCATTCTGATTCATACCATCCGCAAGTTCGTGGCCGCGCCGCGCGTAACGGAAATCTTCGTGGCCCTGCGCCAAGAAGACATGGAGTCATTCCAGCTCCAACTGGAAGACGAAAACTACGCCAAGCCGGTGCGGCTCGTTGAAGGCGGGCGCAATCGCCAGGAGTCCGTTGGTAATTGCCTGGCGAGAGTTTCCGCCGGCGCGGATCTCGTGGCGGTCCATGACGCGGTCCGTCCGTTCGTGACGGTCGAGCAGATCGAGCAAACCTTCGACGAAGCTTTCGAGCACGGAGCGGTCATCCTGGGGTTGCCTCCCGTTGATACCGTCAAACAGGTCGAGCGCAAGGTGATTCAGTCGACCCTGTTCCGCGAACGCATCGTTCTCGCTCAAACCCCGCAGGTGATGCGTTCCTCCCTGCTGCGGCGGGCATTTGAGCAGGCCAAGCAGGACCAGTTCATGGGCACGGATGAAGCCAGCCTCGTCGAGCATCTCGGCGAGGACGTTCGCGTGCTCTTAGGCAGCGACCGCAATATCAAGATTACGCGGCCGAGTGACATGGCGCTGGCGCGACTCTTCTACGGCGAGCAGCTGGCCGCCGAACATTCTACGGATAAGGCTCCGGACCAGGCCCCCGGCGAGGCCCCCGGCCCGGACCTGGAGAAGGGAATCTCCCAGGCGCAATGACGCCCGAATTCCGTAGCGGCATCGGCTATGACCTTCATCGCCTGACAGCGGGGCGCAAGCTCATTCTGGGCGGCGTCGAGATTGCCGCGGAGAAAGGCCTCGCCGGCCACTCCGACGCCGATATCCTGCTGCATGCCGTGACCGACGCCCTGCTGGGAGCCGCCGGGCTCGGCGACATCGGACAACACTTCCCCCCGTCTGACCCGCAATGGCGCGATGCCGACAGCGGCGTCTTCCTGCGCCACGCCCGGCGCCTTGTTGAAGAAAGCGGCTACCGGCTGGTCAACGTAGATACGGTCGTCGTTCTCGAAAAACCGAAGCTCGCTCCGTTCCGAGATGCCATCCGAGAGAGCCTCGCGGACAAACTGGGCGTTTTGCCAGACCGCGTTAGCGTCAAAGCCAAGACCGCCGAAGGACTAGGCCCCATCGGACGGGGCGAGGCCGCCGAGGCGCACGTCGTGGTCCTCGTCAGCAGAAGCAGCTAAGGCCGCGCCAGCAGTCAAGGGATCGATGCAGAGAGCCCTGGCCCGTGACCAGACGGCTGAAGCCTTGCAAACGCAGAATGCGTGCGGGCTTTATTGAGGCGGAATTTTTTAAGCTGTTTGTTTTCTATGAGTTAACTACTATTTTGCAGTAAACTGCAGAAAACTGCAGGGTATACGCGGTTTTTTGCTCTTCCGGTCCGGCTCCGGAACCTCGGGGTTTCCCGTAAGTTGTATAAAATTCAATGACTTCATGGATTTCACCCCTGATTGCCCCGGTCTTTTTCAGCTCCGATAACTGCAGTTTTGTGCCCTTTTGCGTGCGTTTGCGTGGTGGTTGACGCCACTTTCATGTGATGCGGCCGGCCGCTTGTCGGAGCGAATTCTCGCAAAATTTTGCTCCTGACGCGCTTTCTATCGCCGCTGAACCAATCCTGCCGGGGACCGCGGCGAGGGCAGTAAAGCGTCCTGACCACAACAGCTTGATCGCCAAAGGCCTTGCTGGTTTCAGCGATCGATCCGCGACGGCCCCCAAAATTCACTGTAACAGGCGTGTCAAGCTGTTCAGATTCTTCTCTGCAAACAACTGCAGGCAATAGGGGATAAGAGCTTGAACTCGGTGTGACGTCCGGGCGCTATTTGGGGCGCTGGAGAAGGGTGCGGTGCGCTGGCGGTGACGACATTGCGACGGCGGCCCGGAGGCGCTGACTACTCTCGACCGCACCCTTGCGGGCGCGGCTCTGTTTCGACCATGCCACGCCGGTCTGAGGCGCCCTCATTGGACAAAGCTAGCTCTTGAAATCGCGGCTGACTAGGTCGATGGCTTGACGTGCCAGGCGGCGGGTGTGCTTTTGCCTTAGCGGAGAGTGGAAGAAGCGGTTGAGGGCCGCTAGCAGGTAGTTCGCGCAGGAGTTGGAGGCATACTCAAGTTCTTCTTCGACGGCCACTGCGGTTTTGAGCAAATGAGCCGAAAATATGGGATCGCGCAGGCCATGGTCGAGTAAACGTTCATGAATTTCGGTAAAGAAGTTCTCCCGGTTCTCGACGATCCAGGGCGAGACGTCCAGCTCCAGATCAAGAAAGTGGCGATTGCGGCCAACAAAGCACGCCATTTGCAAGAGTCCCTTGGGCCAGAGGTGGGGGTATTTCGTGCAGATGTTTCGAGCCGCGTTGGAGAAGGTGATTCCATGCGTGAAGCCCAACCAGTTGATATTCTGACTGACGGGCCGATCGCAGGCGGAATCGTAACTCGTGTCGAAATGGAGGGTGTTTCGCGCCAGCGCCCGCAGTAACGCGTCGAAGAGCGAAAGTGCTCCGTGGTTAGAAGCGAAGTCTTGAAGCCGTTCGAAGGATTCGCGTACGGTTCCGGGAAAGAAGCTTTCGGCAACCGGGTTTCGACCGGCACGGATTGTAATCTCAGGCAAGCTGTCTAGCGCCGCCTTGTAATCGGAAAACTCCGGCAGCAAATCTTCCCGGGTTGTGTAGCAGAGGTGGCGGGCCAGCGGCGGCAGAACGTAGGGTTCCATCTCTGGGCCCGCGTGCTCCAGGAGTTGGCCCGCCTTGTATACGTAGATCAGCGAATGACCGAAGCTGTTGTAGTGTGCCAGAGCCGCTTCGGCGAAAGCTTCCTCCATGTCCTCCCAATGCAGGCCATCCAAAAGCCCGCGCCGGACCATGGCTTCGGCCCGCCCGGTCTGCTGCATCTCCACGGCGGCCGCGAAGGCCGCGGCGTCAAAAGTTCCGCCGGGTTCGGCGAACGGGAACGCCGGCTGGCGAAGGGCGTCAAAGGCCATGTGATCGACCGCTTCGGCGAGGCACACGAGCTGTTTTTCCCAGTCGTCCTTGTAAATCCGAAACCGAGCCAGCCAAGCCGCGCTGGCGGCGTAGGCGTGGGTAAAGCCGAATTCGAACCTGTCGTGAGACCATTCGATTGTCTTTCGAACGGCTGCTGTTGGATCGAGTTGGTTGTAGTGGAGGCGGGTTATCTCGCGGCAGATGCGCCCGAAGTCGCGATCGTCGAAGGCGGTTCGGAGGGCCTCTAAGACTGTTTCTTGTATTTGCTCGGGTGGAGGATCTTGGACGTCTACCCAGAGATCGCCGTTCTCGGCCTTGACCGGGTAGCCGCGCACGTGATCGCCGCCCAGAATGCACTTGCCATCCTGCAAGCGAAACTTCCAGTTGTGCCAGTTGCAGGTGAGGAAGCAGTCGGCGTCGACGTGACCTTGGGCGAGCGGATAGCCTTCGTGGGGGCAACGGTTGTCCACCGCGTAGACCCGGCCGCCTGCTTTGAATAGGGCGATTTGTTTCGGCGCGTGGTTGAAGACAATGGGGCCGCTGTCGAGCTCGGTGAGGGAAGCGGCTTTTTTCCAGGTCATGGGCGCTACCGTGGCCACAGTGTAGCTCCGGGCTCACCGGGCCGCAATGAGTGCGACTGCAATCGGCTACGCGTCTCCGATCAGGTGGCGACTTTGCGTCACCCGACCGCCTGGCCTGCATTTCTTGCCTAACGCGGACGAGCTGCAACCAAAAGGGGAGCGTGGCCAGTGGCGGATGAGACGCGTCGAAGCGGCTAACCCGGATTTCTCATCGCGGGGTTGGCGGAAGGCCGCCTTTTGTGGCACAAACATAATGATTACAATATGTTTCAGCCAGCAAGAAAGCGACCCCTGCCATGACAGAGTGTACCCAAACCAGCTTCACCTTCGCCGACCATGGCCGCCGCCAGGTGGTAGCCCGTTTCGACGGCGGCATGATCACCTCCGACGGCGGCGCCATGCTGTTGCGCCAGACCGAACAGCGCAGCGGCATCGTGCGGCAGTTCGCCGCCTGCTTCCGTGATCACCGCCAGCCCGCGCAAGTCGAACACAGCGTGCGCGAGCTGGTCTCGCAGCGCGTCTACGGGCTGGCGCTGGGTTATGAGGACCTCAACGATCACGATCAGCTGCGCTCCGACCCGCTGCTGGCCCTGCTGAGCGGCAAACAAGACCTCGAAGGCAAGCAGCGCCGCCGAGCCCAAGACCGCGGCAAGGCGGGCGCCGGCAAGAGCACTCTCAACCGCCTGGAGTTGACCCCGGCCAAGGCCGGCGCGCAAAGCCGTTACAAGAAGATCGTTCTCGACACGGGCGCGGCCGACCGTCTGCTGACCTCGCTCTACATTCAATCGCAGCCGTGCCAGCCCGAGCGCATCGTGCTCGATCTCGACGCCACCGACGACGCGCTGCACGGCCGCCAAGAGGGGCGCTTTTTTCACGGCTACTACGGACACTATTGCTACCTGCCGCTCTACATTTTCGCCGGGGACCAGTTGCTGTGCGCGCGCCTGCGGCCGTCCAACATCGACGCCTCGGCGGGGTCGCTCGAAGAGGTCCGGCGCATCGTCGAACAACTGCGGCGGGTGTGGCCCGAGGTCGAGATCCTGCTGCGGGCCGACAGCGGTTTTTGCCGCGACGAGATCATGAGCTGGTGCGAGAACCAGGGCGTGGATTACGTGTTCGGACTGGCGAAAAACGAGCGTTTAGAGCGCCTGATCAAGAGACGGATGAAGCTGGCGCGGCGGCGTTTCGCCAAGAGGGGCAAGGCGGCCCGGGCGTTCGGGGATTTCCGCTACCGCACGCGAACCAGCTGGGCGCGGGGGCGCAGGGTGGTGGCCAAGGCGGAGTATCTGGCGAAGGGCGAAAACCCGCGTTTCGTGGTGACGTCGCTGACGCCCAAGCAAGCGGCGGCGCAACACTTATACGAGACGATCTACTGCGCCCGCGGAGAGATGGAGAACCGCATCAAGGAGCAGCAGCTGGGGCTGTTCGCCGACCGCACCTCGACCGCGCTATTGCGGTCGAATCAGATCCGCTTATATTTTTCATCGATCGGGTACTGTTTGCTGGAGACGCTGCGGCGGCTGGGGTTGGCGGGGACGAAGATGGCGCGGGCGCAATGCACGACGATCCGGCTGCGGTTGTTGAAGATCGGAGCGCGCATCCGGATCACGGCGCGCAAAGTGTGGATTTCGCTGGCGACGGGATACGCCTGGGCGGGGGTGTTCGCCCAAGCGTATGAGAATCTCGAACGGGGGGAGCCGCGGCGCTGCTGAAAACGGCAAGGCGAGTTCAAGTAATACTTGCCGCCTCAAGACCATGAAATCCCATCCCGCGCGCCCCGCCAACCCCGTACTTGAAGCACACAGGGCTCGACAGGGGCGGCAATCGAGGTTTGCCCAAAAACAGACGAAAAACGCCTCGGCCAGGGTCGCGGACAGCATGCCGGGCCGTTTCTGCCCCACGGCGGCCCCGCCGAGAGGCGATGCCGCCTCAAGACCATGAAATCCCATCCCGCGCGCCCCGCCAACCCCGTTTTCGGGAATCGATGAGAAATGCGGGCTAATCCCTCCCTGACGGTCGGGGCTCTAAATCTGGGTGCTGACGGTCGAAGCGGACGATTGGCCCTACTCTGGCTCTTCGCCCAAGACCCACTTTGTCAGCCAGCGCAACTTTCTCTCCAGCAAATCCCGCTGGTGGGCAGGGTTGCGCAACCCGTGTGCTTCGCCGTGATAGATCACGAACTCGGTGGGCACGCCGTAGTGCTTGAGCGCCGTATAAAGATGCCGCCCCTGCGTCAGCGGTACGCGGATATCGCCGTCCCCGTGCCATATCAGCGCCGGCGTGCGGATGTTCTCGGCGTAATTCATGGGAGAGCCGCGCAGGTAGTTTTTGGGGTCCTTTCCGAGGTAATCTTCAAAGCGGTCCGGCACGTCGGTTGTTCGAATGAAGCTGGGGACGTCGGTGATAGCAGCCCCGACAACGGCTGCCTTGAAGCGATTGGTCTGGCTGATGGTCCAGCTCGTCATGTAGCCGCCATAGCTCGATCCGGATATGCCCATGCGTTCGGGGTCAACCAGGCCGATGGCGATCAAATGGTCAACTCCGCTCATCACATCCTGGTAGTCGCCCAGCCCCCAGCCGCCAAGGTTGGCGCGCAGAAACTTCTCGCCGTAGTTGCCGCTGCCGCGAAAGTTGGGCCGGAACACAACCCATCCTCGCTGCGCGAAAAGCCGGTACTCTCCATCGACGAAAGTATTCGTCATCACCCCATGCGGCCCTCCATGGGGCACGACCAGCAGCGGGTAAGCTTCGCCGTTGCGGTAGCCGAGGGGCTTATGAACAATGCCTTCGATTTCCATCCCGTCGAAGCTTTTCCAGCGGATGACTTCAGTTTCGATGCGCGGCCAATTGGACCTTGGAGAGTTTTTTCCGGCAACTTGTCTGGGGCGAAACTGGCCGAGCTTGGCGTAGAAAACGCCCGCGGGAGATTCGGCGTTCTGCCGCAGGAACGCCATGGACTGACCGTCCCGCGACACGCCGAGATTGCCGCGGACATCCAGGCCCTTCGTTAACGGGCTCACCGAGGTTTCATCCACGTCCACGGAAAAGATCTGCGTGCTGACGCCTTGCCCGGCGGCGAACAAGATGCTCTTGCCGCCATTCGCCCAGAAAAATTGCTTGATCTTCTCATCGAACTCCGGCGTGATCTTCCGCGATTTTCCGCTGCGCACGTCAATGACGTAAATATGGGACACGGTCACCCAGTCCCGGCGCCCGGTTGAGATGAAAGCGATCTCATCTCCATCAGGCGACCAGCGGGGATAGCCCTCCATCCCATCGGCGGAGGTCAGCGTTTTCAACTCGCCGCTCTCGACGCCGACGACTGCGATATCGCCGGAAAGATGGCTGCCGGCTTTTGCGTGAGGCCTCTTGGAAAACGCAATTCGGCGGCTGTCAGGCGACCAGGAAAAGCCATCCGGGAACCACTGCTCGTAGCCCCCCACGCTGAACTCGGCGGATGTGACCGCCTTCGATTCGCGGCTTTGGAGGTCGACCACCCACAGGCGGTTTTTCGGAAGATTGTTGGCGTCTACCAGGGTCGGAACACCCTCGGCGCGATTTCGCACGAAATATCGAAGGTCGGCTTCGTCTTGGCCGCGAGCAAGGAAGGCGATGCTTTGTCCGTCGGGAGACCAGCGAAAGCGGTCGATAAATCCTTGGTGAGCGGTAATGGGCCGGGCCTCGCCTCCCCCGGCTGGGATCATCCAGATTTGCCGTGCAGCGCTCCGGGACGAGAAGAAGGCGACGCGAGAGTCGTCGGGAGAAAACGCCGGCGCGGACCCATCGGTCAGCTCTCGGTCCAGCCGCCCGTCATTGTTGACGATGTGAATCAGCGAAGTGCGGCTGCCGTCCCCGGCGGCGACGGAATGCGTATAGGCGATCAAGCCGCCATCAGACGAAATAGCGGGCGCGCCATAGCGGGTGGCGTTCATTATTTGGTCAATGCCGGGAGGAGCTTGAGCCGAGGCGGCGCCGAGCGAGGCAAACAGGAAGTGCGCGAGACAGGCGATCTTGCTCATTCTGAACTTCTCCTTGCGGGAAGCCGGCATCTGAAATGTGATTTCAGCCGGGCCGGCTTCGGCCTGGTCCTTGGCGGGCGAGGCTGGATCACCATACCGGTCTATCTTAGCCGAGGCTCCCCCTTTTAGTTGCGGCTCGTCCGCATCAGGATTCTGGTTGCCTGCGAGAGAGTTATGACAAATCCGTAGCGCGGGGCTCGTAAGAGACCCGCGGCCTTTCGTTCCGTTCACCCGCCGGCTGTGGCCCGACGAAAGGCCGCGGGTCTCTTACGAGCCCCGCGCTACGGGAGTTCGGCGACTACGGGAGTTCGGCGACTACGGGAGTTCGGCAACAGCGACGCAACGCAAAGGTCGCTTTGCGGACGGATTGTGGTTCCGCGGTTTAACAGGCAACTCGAATTAGGCGAGAATAAAAAGACCGAAATGAATTTCGAGCTAAGCGAGGATCAGATCGAGCTGCGCAAGTCGGTGCGCGAGTTCGCCGAGGGCGAGATTCGGCCTCACGTGATGGAGTGGGACGAGCGGCAGGAGTTGCCAACCGAACTGATCCGCCAGGTCAGCGAGCTGGGGTTGTTCGGGACGATCTTCCCCGAAGATCTCGGCGGCAGTGGGCTGGGTTATATCGACTACTCGATCGTGGTCGAAGAGCTGGCTCGAGTCGACCCCTCCGTTTCACTTTTGGTGGCAGCTCAGACATCGCTATGCACCAACCACATTTACCTTGTCGGCAGCGATGAGCAGAAGCGAAAATACGTGCCGAAACTAGCGAGCGGTGAATGGATCGGTTGCTGGTCGCTGACCGAGCCGCAAGCCGGTTCCGACGCGGCCGGCACGCAAACTCGCGCCGAAAGAAGCGGTGACAGTTGGGTGCTGAACGGTTCGAAGACATTCACGACGAATGCGCATCTAGCCGATGTCTGCGTGGCGATGGCGGTGACCGATCCGCAGCGGGCGGAGAAGGGAATCTCGGCGTTCATCATCGATAAGGGAACCGCAGGCTGCCGCGCAGGCCGCAAGGAAAACAAACTGGGGATGCGCGCCAGCAATACCGGCGAGCTCATTTTCGAAAACTGCCGGCTGGGACCCGGTCAACTGCTGGGGCAGCGCGGTCACGGCTTCATGGGCGCCATGCGCACGCTCGACGGCGGCCGCATCGCGATTGCCGCCTTGTCGGTTGGAATCGCGCAAGGGGCCTACGAAGCCGCGCTCGAATACTCCAAGCAGCGCAAGCAGTTTGGCTCCGCTATTTCGGAGTTTCAGGCCATCCAGCACAAACTGGCCGACATGGCGACCGAGATCGAGGCGGCACGGCTGCTGACTTATCAGGCGGGCTGGAACCTCAACCAGGGGCGGCGGGTGACGAAGCTATCGTCGATGGCCAAGCTCTATGCCAGCGAAATGGCGGTGCGGGCGGCCGGCGAGGCCGTGCAGATCTTTGGCGGTTACGGTTTCGTCAAAGACTATCCGGTCGAAAAGTTTTACCGTGATGTAAAGCTGATGACGATCGGCGAAGGCACCAGCGAAATCCAGCGCATGATTATTGCCCGCCAAATCCTCAAAAGCTGAGACGATATCTTCGTGAGCATCAAAGCTTCGGCGGACCTCGGCGCTTGGGTGGAGAAGATCCGCCAGGGCGACCCCCGTGCGCTGGCGCGCGGCCTCAGCGAGGTCGAGAATGGCGGGGCACAGGCGGAGAACCTGCTGCGGGCCTTATTCGGGTTCTCCGGCCAAGCCTGGCGGATTGGAATTACCGGGGCGCCCGGAGCGGGCAAGAGCACTCTGGTCAATGGCCTGGTCACGCATTTGCGGAAGCAGGGGCGCTCGGTCGCCGTGGTCGCGGTTGACCCGACGAGCCCTTACACAGGAGGCGCGATCCTGGGCGACCGCGTCCGCATGCAATCGCATCATGGCGACCCGGGAGTCTTTATCCGCTCCATGGCGACCCGAGGCGTGCTGGGTGGACTGGCCGCGGCGACGGCGGATGTGATTGTGACGCTGGAGGCTTCCGGGCGTGACGTTGTGATCATCGAAACCGTGGGCGTCGGACAGGCCGAGATCGAAGTGGTCAAGCTTGCCTCGGCAGTGGCGCTGGTGCTGACGCCTTCGATGGGCGATGATGTTCAAACCTTGAAGGCCGGCATCATGGAAATTGCCGACCTGTTTGTGGTCAACAAGGCTGACCAGCCCGGTGCTGACCGAGTGCAGGGGCAATTGGAAGCGCTGCTCTCGTTAGTGCCCGCCGGCCAGGCCAGACCGCCGATCGTGCGAACTGTAGCCACGGACAACAAAGGCGTTCCCGCACTCATTGACGCCCTGAGTGCGTTGCCGCGACAGAGCGAGCGATCGGTCACGGCATGGAAGGAGCGACTGATCGCCATGGTGCGGCAGCGTTTGATCGAGAGTGTTGTCGCCGAGACGCTTGACGACGCCAAGATCGCGGAAGCGGCGCGCGAAGTCGCCGAGCGGCGCTTGAACCCCTACGAATTCGTCGACGAAGTGATCGGGCGGAGCGGGGTTGCGGTCCAGAGCCGGCATTGACTCACCCCTCTACAGGGCTCCGCTTCGACAAGAGGTTAAAAATCCGTGTCCGCCAAAATCGACCATATCGGAATCGCTGTTCGCTCGATTGACGCCACGCTGGCGCTCTACCGGGATGCGCTGGGTGTGGATCCCGGCCCTCGCGTCGTCGTGGAGCACGAGAAAGTCGAAGCTGTCATGCTTCCAGCCGGCGGTCCGCGGCTGGAGCTGCTCGAAGCCACCTCCGGCGATTCGGTGATCGCGAAATTTATCGAGAAGCGCGGCGAAGGGCTGCATCATATCGCGATGCGAGTTCCCGATCTCGCCGCTGCTGTCGAGCGCGTCAAAGCCGGCGGAGGACGTCTGGTGAAAGACCAGATTGAAAGGGGAGCCGGGGGTTACAAATACGTCTTTGTGCATCCAAAGTCGGCGGGCGGTGTCCTGCTTGAACTGATCGAGGATGATTCCGGCGCGGCACTTGGCGAGAACAATCTTAGCGGGCACGACAAGGCCGCGGGAGACCAGTTGGGGGGAGACTAAGGTCGCGGGATGAAGAAGATCATCTTGGCCATCGTGCTGCTGCTCGTCGTCGCGGCGGGACTGCTCCTTCTCGCCCAGGTTCAAAGCCATGAGGGTTATTTCTCTCCGGTCTACTCGCCTGATGGCCGCGAAGTCTATTTCATCGCCCGCGAAACAGCCGGGCTCGTTGCCGGGCTTGGCTACGAAACTTTCACTGCGCCCGCCCACGTTTTCGTGTGGCGCGACCGTTTTTCGCTTCGCAAGCTGGATCCCGAGACCGGCAACGTCGAGATCTTGCAATCGTGGCCGGCGTCACCGCTCGAGGGCCGGCGCCTTCGCACGTACCGGGGGCGAGCATTCAGCGTTGCCAACACTCAATTGCGCTGGGTGGACGAGGAGAGCCTCGAGTACAAGATCGGCATCCGCATTCCCGCGCAGCCAACCGCGGAGCGGTATTTCGTAAGCCGCATCTGGAATAACGTGACGAACCAGATGGACGAGAAGGACGAATGGAATCAGGATTGGGTGACGATCTCGGGCGGCAGCGAATCACCGCTTTCCGGGGAGTGGGAAGTCATCGCCGCTAAAGGCGAGGAAACGTTTCCGTGCGCCATCGTTGCTCTTCATTCCTCGGCAGCGGAGGCGCGTGTTCTGCTGAAAGAAGACGCCTGTGACCGAGTCTATCCCAATGGCATCAGCCCTTCCGACGTCGCGCCTTTTTCGCGAAGAGCCGGCATCGAGCGCGTCCAGGATCTAAAAAACGCACACCAGCGATTGACTGCCGAGGCGCTTGCCGCGGGCATGAGCGAATATGAAGCGTCGTTACACGTGACGCGCCGCATGCGGGATCTGGGCTACTACCCAACGCCACCCCAATTGGTCGCCCGCTTGTTGAGCGAGCGGGAGGTAGCGGCGCTACGGCGGGAGCGGAAGCTCGAACCGCTATTCACGATCAGCGAGATGCAATTCACGGTCGGTCTTTTCCAGGACATCGAGAAGGCGATCGACAACCCTGGGCAAGAATTCGACAAAGCGGGTAGGTACGTCATCCATAACGACTACACAACCAGCCAGGAAATCAACGCGGTCCTCGCTACGGACGTTGAACAATTCTACGTCGATCGGTCAGGCCGCACCTACGAAATGAAGATCGTGAAGCACCCCTAGGGGAGCCGGCCGTTGTTGGGCTGCGTGGCCTGCCGCCAGGAACCAGCATGGCTCCGAATCGAGGGAGCCCGCGGCAAGGGGTTCGCGGCGTAAGGGTCCCTGTTACTTCTGAATACGAATCGCTGAAATCGCTGGCGCTTCGCGGCAGCCCAGGTGACCGGCTCGCGATTTCGCTGGACACCGCGGGGCCTGGTCGGCCAAGAACTCAAAGTTCTCGCCGGCTCGACCTCATTTGATCACGGACGGCGTCGAGGGCTGGTTCGTTCTGTCCGCTTGCCGTGCTCACCGCTACCTCGATAGCCGTCTTTTCTAAGTGATGAGGAGCCGAGCGATTAGGGGCGCTCCCCACGCCCGCCGCACCTCGTCACCCGGCGAAAAATAGGGCTAAGGTTATCTCCCGACTTGCCGATCAATCAAACGTACAACCCATCAGCAGGTGATAGGCCCCATTGAGACGCAAGGTTACTGGGCCGGCAAAGGCGCGGCAGCCGCCTAATTTTATGGGGAGCTGCTCTAGCGCTCTTTTCTGGCGGACCGTATCCGCGTTGAGGGTTGGGCAATGACAAATGGAGGGTCGGCCGGTCGTGGGTAGATGTGGAACAGATTGGAGCAGCCCGCGCCGGGTCTGATCGGACCAAAAGCTGATACCGGGCAAGAGGACACGATGGATGATTCGCAGAGCATACTCGATGAATTTCTCATCGAGAGCAGTGAAAACTTGGCGCGGCTCGATCTAGAGTTTGTGGAACTCGAGCAGCGTCCTGAAGACGATGAGCTGCTGTCGAGCATTTTCCGCACGATCCATACCATTAAGGGAACCTGCGGATTTTTCGAATTTCAAACCCTGGAGGCGATCGCCCACCGGGCGGAGAACCTTCTCAGCCAACTGCGGGACCACGAAAAGAGGCTGACACCCGCGCTGACAACGCTGCTTCTCGAAACTGTCGATGTCATCAAGCAGATCCTCAAACAGATTGAAGAGACAGGCTCGGAAGGCTCGGAGGCCTACGACACGCTGCGTGCTCAACTGCAGGCTGCCTGCGATAGTGATCCCGAAGCGGCGCCACCGCCGGACTCGGTTAGCGGCTCCCCCTCCCAAGTAAAACCGACAGACGCGGAGTCCGCCGCCGCAGCGCCGGACGACGAGAAGCTGGACGAAGCGGCGTCGCCGGAGCCGCCCGCGGCGACGGTGGAAGCGGCGCCTCTGGACGACGAACAGAGCGCGGTGTCCGCGGCCCAGACCGCGGAGCTTGCCGCGGCCCCGGCCCCGCCGCCGCCAAATGCCGCGGCCACGGTCAACAAGGACGCGTCTCCGGCCACGTCCGGCTCGGCTGACAGCAAGAGCCGCGGCGCTAGCGGGCAGCGCTCCGTCGCTGACTCAACGATCCGGGTGGATGTGACGCTGCTGGACAACCTGATGAATCTGGCGGGCGAGCTCGTGCTGTCGCGCAATCAGATGTTGCAGCACTCCATCACCTACAACGACGCGTCCCTGACGGCGACTTCACAGCGCCTGAATCTGATCACGACCGAGCTGCAGGCGGAGGTAATGAAGACCCGCATGCAACCGATCGGAGTGATTTGGAACAAGTTTCCCCGCGTCGTGCGAGACCTGGGCCAGGCTTCGGGCAAGCAGATCACTCTCCACATGGAAGGAGAAGAGACCGAGCTGGACAAGACCATCATCGAAGCTATCAAGGATCCGTTGACCCACATTGTGCGGAACTCGTGTGATCACGGCGTTGAAGCGCCCGCCGAACGTGCCGCCAAGGGGAAACCGGCTCAAGGAACAATCAGCTTGCGCGCCTACCACGAGGGCGGGCAGGTCAATATTGAAATTCTCGATGACGGTGCCGGTATCGATACGCAGGTAATCAAGGATAAGGCCTTGCAGAAGGGCGTCATCACGGCGGATCAAGCGCAGAAGATGGGGGAGAGAGAAATCCTGAATCTGGTATTCGCGGCGGGTTTCTCGACCGCGGCGAAGATTACCAAAGTTTCCGGGCGCGGAGTCGGCATGGACGTGGTGAAGACCCACATCGAGAAAATCGGCGGCTCGATCGACTTGCAGAGCCAAGTCGGCCGCGGAACAACCATCCGCATCAAGATCCCGCTGACGCTGGCGATCATTCCCGCCCTGATCGTCTCGGTGGGAAACGAGAAGTTCGCTATCCCGCAGGTGAATCTGCTGGAGCTGGTGCGGCTGGAGGAAAGCGTCTCGCAAACCGCGATTGAGTGGATTCACGGCTCACCGGTCTACCGGCTGCGGGGGAAACTGCTACCGCTGATCTATTTGAGCAAACTGCTGGCCGCGGAGGAGAGCGAGGAACTATCCGGCGATAAGGCCGATGACTCGCTCAATATTGTGGTTCTGCAGGCCGATGACCGCATGTTCGGGCTGGTGGTCGACGAGGTCCATAACACCCAGGAAATCGTGGTGAAGCCGCTGAGCGAACTGCTGAAGGGAACCAACTGCTATGCGGGCGCCACGATCATGGGAGACGGCAACGTGGCTCTGATTCTCGACGTAGTGGGCCTGGTGCAACTGGGCTGCGTGGTCAACGAGGCCCGGAATCAGGCGGTCGCCGCCAGCGACCAGAAGACCGCCACTGGCGTTGAGCGCCAAAGTCTGCTGCTATTTCGGAGCGGGACAAGCCGTCTGGCGGTTCCTCTGGCGCTGGTCGGAAGACTGGAGGAATTCCCGCGCTCCGAGATCGAACATGCCGGCGATCGTGATGTCGTGCAGTACCGGGAGCAAATTCTGGCTCTAATTCCTCTTGCCCGGCAACTGGGGCTGAGCCCGGCGGCCGAGTCCGCGGACGACGATCCCGTACAGGTTATCGTTTTCAGCGAAGGGACACGACGAGTGGGACTTGTCGTTGACGAGATCCTCGACATCGTCGACGAGTCGGTCACCATTCGGAATCAGCACAAGCAGCCGGGCATTCTCGGGTCGGCCGTTGTCGGCGGCCTTGTCACCGAATTCATTGACCTCCATTACTTGATTGAGAACCTGGAACAGAAATGGTTCAGCGGCGCGGCGGGCCGCGGGGAAACCAGCGGACGAATCTTGATCGCCGACGGTTCGCACTTCTCGCGGAATCTGGTTCGGAACTATCTGGAGATGGCCGGATACCAGGTGCTCGAAGCCGCCAATTCCCAGGAAGCGCTCGAGCGCTTGCAGCGGGACCGGGTTGACGTGCTGTTGTCGGGTCTCGATCTGCCTGGCGAGGGCCCGTTCGAGTTGCTGCGCCGGCTGCGGCTTGAACCGGAGTGGCGCGGTCTCCCGGCCGTTGCGCTCGCCAGCGGGCCGGAAGAGATGGAGCGGCGGGAAGACCGCGAATTTGAATTCGACGACTATCAGATGAGGTTTGACAAGGAAGCGACCTTGAACTCGATCAGCCGGCTGGCGGCGGTTGGCCGCGAACAGCAACTCGCCGAACAAAGGAAGTAACAAAGGAAGTAAAGGTTCATGGAAAACGCACTCGAGTCCGGCAACGGAGCGACTGAAGCCAATCACCAATTCGTAACGTTCTTCGTTAGCGATTTGTTCCTGGGCGTGGAGGTACAGAAGGTCCAGGAGGTGCTGCTTTATCAGCGCATGACTCCGGTTCCGCGGGCGGCCCGGACGATCAAGGGGCTGATCAACCTGCGCGGCCAGATCGTCACGGCGGTTGACCTGCGCCGCTGTTTGGAGCTCGACGACGCGCCGCCGGATAGCGAGCTGCCCCTCAACGTTGTCATCCGCAGCGAAGTGGGCGCCGTCAGCCTCCTGGTGGACTCGATTGGTGACGTGATGGACGTGAACGAAGACACTTTCGAGCCCCCTCCCGAGACGCTGAGCGGCGTGGCCCAGGAATTGGTGACCGGTGTTTATAAGCTGGACGGCCGGCTGCTGCTGGCGCTCTCCACCGAGAAGATGCTGAGCCGGGAAGCGGCGAACTGACAGCGGGCCGGGTTGAACCCGGCAGGAGCACGTAAGGCCGATGAATGATGGGAAGTCATCTGTTTCCAGCGGCCGGCGGGGAGGGTCCTCCCAGCCCTGCGTTGACGCCCGCGGCGGCCGCGGCAGCCGGGTCCGGTTCCGGCCGGGATGCGGCGCCGCCGCCGCGAGCCGGCCTCAGCGCGGCAAAGGAGCGGGGATCGCGGACCGGGCGGCTTGCTGAATACATACGGAAGGTTTTTAGCTTAGGAGCACGTTTCATGAAGGCAAAATCCAAGACAGCCGTCCGAAAAGCAGCGGCCTCGGTTGCGCGTCTTACAAGGACGGCGAAGAACGGGAAAATCTCCGCTGCTGGCACCGCCGCCTCCGGTCAGCGGCGGAAGGCAGCCAAAAAGCCCTCACCGGCCAGGAAGCCCGGCAGCGAATCCATCTATCAGCGGCTGGGCGGAAAAGCAGCCATCGAGGCGGCGCTGGATGAATTCTATTCCCGCGTGCTGGCCGACGCCCAACTGAAGGGATTCTTCGTTGGGGTCGACATGAAGAGGCTGATCAGCCAGCAGCGGGCCTTCTTCACGCAGGCGCTGGGGGGGCCGGCGCGCTATCGCGGACCCGCCATGAAGCAAGCCCACGCGCACCTGCCGATTGAGCAGAAGCATTTCGAACGGGTGGCCGCTCACCTCAGCGGCACGCTCGCCTCCTTGGGCGTTCCAGGGACTTTGATGGATGAAGTGATGGCCGCGGTCGCGCCGCTGGCCGGCGAAATTGTCACAACCAAGAAACCGAGAAAACTTGCCAACCAACAGAGAGGAAAAACTATGAATCGCAATAAAGTACGCCAGACCAGCGTCGCCGTGGCCGAGCCGGATGCCGAGTCCGCCGAGGAAATGGACGCCGCTTCGATCGAACTGCAGCGCACGCAGGCCATGGTCGAGAACATGCCCACCGCCGTCATCGTGGCCGATCTCGACCTGAACATCACCTATATGAATCCGGCTTCGCTCAATGCTCTCAAGACCCTGGAGCAATATTTGCCCTGCCGGGCCGACGAAATCGTCGGCCAGTGTATTGACATTTTTCACAAGAACCCCGCTTATCAGCGCCGGATTCTGGCCAATCCCGACAATCTCCCCCACCGCGCAACGATCGAAGTCGGGCCGGAAAAGCTCGACTTGCTGGTCAGCGCCATCACCGACGATCAGGGCGCCTACCTGGGGCCGATGGTCACCTGGGAGGTCATCACAGAAAAGCTGCGCCTCGAGGAAGAAGCGGTGCGCATCAAGCAGATGGTGGAAAACTCGCCCACCGCTGTCATCCAGGCGAACACCGATCTCGAGATCACCTACCTGAATCCGGTTTCGCTCAAGGCCTTGAAAGGGTTGGAGCAGTACTTGCCGTGCAAAGCCGACGAAATCCTCGGCAAATGCATTGACATTTTTCACAAGAACCCGGCCCATCAGCGCAAGATCCTCGCCGATCCCGCCAACCTGCCGCACCAGGCGATTATCGAAGTCGGACCGGAAAAGCTTGATCTGCTGGTCAGCGCCATTAACGACGACAAGGGCAACTACCTGGGGCCGATGCTCACCTGGGAGGTCGTCACCGAGAAGTTGCGCCTGGAGCAAGAGGCGCAGCGCATCCAGCAGATGGTGGAAAACTCCCCCACCGCGGTCATCCTGGCGAATACCGATCTCGAGATCACCTACATGAATCCGGTTTCGCTCAATGCCTTGAAAGGGCTGGAACAGTACTTGCCGTGCAAGGCCGACGAAATTCTGGGCCAATGCATTGACATCTTTCACAAGAACCCGGCCCATCAGCGCAAGCTGCTCGCCGACACCGCCAACCTGCCGCACCGGGCGACGATTGAAGTCGGTCCGGAAAAGCTTGACCTGCTGGTCAGCGCGATCAACGACGACAAGGGCAACTACCTGGGACCGATGCTCACCTGGGAGGTCGTCACCGAGAAGTTGAAGACGGAGGAGAAAAACGCCGCCTTCGAGGGTCAGTTCCGGGCCATCGGCAAGTCCCAGGCGGTCATCGAGTTCAACCTCGACGGCACGATCATCACGGCCAACGACAACTTCCTCAACGTGGTGGGCTACACGCTCGAGGAGGTTCAGGGCCAGCATCACCGCATGTTCGTCGAGGAGTCGCTTCGAGTCAGCGCCGAATACCGCCAGTTTTGGGAGGCGCTGAACCGCGGCGAGTACCAAGCCGCCGAGTACAAGCGCATCGGCAAGGGCGGCAAGGAGGTCTGGATTCAGGCCTCCTACAATCCCATCCTCGGCACGGACGGCAAGCCTTTCAAGGTGGTCAAGTTCGCCACCGAGGTAACCGAGCAGAAGCTGCGGAACACGGAGTTCGAAGGTCAGATCCAGGCCATCGGCAAGGCTCAGGCGGTCATCGAGTTCAACCTCGACGGCACGATCATCACGGCCAACGACAACTTCCTCAACGTGCTGGGCTACACGCTCCAGGAGATCCAGGGCCAGCACCACCGCATGTTCGTCGAGGAGTCGTATGGAGTCAGCGTCGAATACCGCCAGTTTTGGGAGGCGCTGAACCGCGGCGAGTACCAAGCCGCCGAGTACAAGCGCATCGGCAAGGGCGGCAAGGAGATCTGGATTCAGGCCTCCTACAACCCCATCCTCGACCTCAACGGTAAGCCCTTCAAGGTGGTCAAGTTCGCCACCGAGGTAACCGAGCAGAAGCTGCGGAACGCGGAGTTCGAGGGTCAGATCGAGGCTGTCAGCAAGGCGCAGGCGGTCATCGAGTTCAACCTCGACGGCACGATCATCACCGCCAACGACAACTTCCTCAACGCGCTGGGCTACACGCTCCAGGAGGTTCAGGGCCAGCACCACCGCATGTTCGTCGAGGAGTCGTATGGAGTCAGCGTCGAATACCGCCAGTTTTGGGAGGCGCTGAACCGCGGCGAGTACCAAGCCGCCGAGTACAAGCGCATCGGCAAGGGCGGCAAGGAGATCTGGATTCAGGCCTCCTACAACCCCATCCTCGACCTCAACGGTAAGCCCTTCAAGGTGGTCAAGTTCGCCACCGAGGTAACCCAGCAGAAGCTGCGGAACGCGGAGTTCGAGGGTCAGATCGAGGCTGTCAGCAAGGCGCAGGCGGTCATCGAGTTCAACCTCGACGGCACGATCATCACCGCCAACGACAACTTCCTCAACGCGCTGGGCTACACGCTCCAGGAGGTTCAGGGCCAGCACCACCGCATGTTCGTCGAGGAGTCGTATCGAGCCAGCGTCGAGTACCGCCAGTTTTGGGAGGCGCTGAACCGGGGCGAGTACCAAGCCGCCGAGTACAAGCGCATCGGCAAGGGCGGCAAGGAGATCTGGATTCAGGCCTCCTACAACCCCATCCTCGACCTCAACGGTAAGCCCTTCAAGGTGGTCAAGTTCGCCACCGATATTACCGGGCAGAAAGCAAGAAACGCACGGTTTGAGAAAGGCGTTCGGTCGTTCGGCGAGCAGCTCGAATCCTCCTCTCAAGGGTTGACCACCGTCAGCCAGCAGATGGCAGGCAACGCGGAAGAAACCTCGACGCAGGCCGGCGTGGTTTCCGCCGCCAGTGAACAGGTAAGCAAAAACATTCAAACGGCCGCCGCGGGCGCCGAAGAGATGACGGCATCGATCGGCGAGATCGCGAAGAACTCCAACGAGGCCGCCACCGTTGCCAAGGAAGCCGTCAGTGTTGCCGGTTCAGCGAACGAAACCATCAAGACTTTAGGCGAGGCCAGCGTGGAAATCGGCAAAGTGATCAAGGTGATCACCTCCATTGCGCAGCAAACGAATCTGCTGGCGCTCAACGCAACGATCGAAGCCGCTCGCGCCGGTGAGGCCGGCAAGGGGTTCGCGGTGGTGGCGAACGAAGTGAAAGAGCTGGCCAAGCAGACTGCCCAAGCGACCGAAGACATCAGCCAGAGAATCGAAGCGATCCAGACGGGCAGCGAAGGGGCCGTGCAAGCGATCGCCAAGGTCAGCGGTATCATCGGCACGATCAACGAGATCTCCGGTACGATCGCCGCGGCCGTGGAAGAACAGACCGTTACGACGAACGAGATCACCCGCAATGTTAGCGAGGCGTCGCGCGGTTCAGGCGAGATTGCCGAGAACATCAGCGGAGTCGCCACGGCTGCTGATAATACGTCAAAAGGAGCCAGCGAGACGCTCGGAGCGGCTAAGGAATTGGCGGAGATGCCAGCCAAACTGCAGCAGCTCGTCGAACAAGTCAAGGGGTAAGGTGGTGCGCCTCGGCGGCGGGCCGTTTCCAAAACCTCAGCAGCGACAGGCTCCATTGGTTTCGGAGCCTGCTGGCTGGTATCGATGGCGCCCTCGGCCTGATGAATCAACTGGTTTGGGGAGCCACTTTCCCTTCCATGGCCGATCAGGAAACCGCTGCTCCTGGCCGGCCGGTTCTAGCTGCAATACTGTCGACTTAGAGCTTTCGAGTTCAGAGCCTTCGAGCCCAGCTCCGTTGAGCCGCGAAGCGGCGTAGGATCGTAGCCCAGGGTGGAGCGAAGCGGAACCCTGGGTGCGAAAACCATCCAGGGCAAGCCCCGGACGGGGCGTAGGAGCAAACCGGCCGTTCGTCTCCGTGGAGAGCGATGTGTGGTGGGCGTTCAACGAGGCCCGAAAAAAGACCACACGCCATGCAACAACAACCGTCCGCGGAACTGTTAAGTGAACGGTATTGGGGCTAGCTGTCGGCCACCGCCCAACGAAACGTCGAGACGGCTATTCATACCCCGTTTTGACCAAAGGCCATGCGCCGGTCACCAAGTTCAAAGAAAAATATTCTCTGTGTTTTCAACAAATTCGCCTGCTTAGGGATTGACTCCCGCAATTGGGCCGCTATGCTGATAGCGGTGAATCTATCGAATGACAAACGAGATCATGCATCAAACCAATGAAAGGCGAACTGCGGCTCTGCAGAGGCAAGAAATCCCCAAACCCTTACATTTTCTGTAGGATACTGCAATGGGCGCTCCCGAATCACTGAAACCAAATGACTTACGCACATCCGCCAAATTCACGCCGCGGCGTTTAGAGTCGAGCTTTAACGTGCATAGTGCTCCAAAAGCCAAGGAAGTCCCCGAGAACGGGCCACTTTGCCCCACTAACCGCTCCCTCCGGATTTGTTGATCTTAGCTTGAGCCCCCGGGGCTCCTATCCAAGGCCGCCCAGGACGCCCAGGACCACCGCGGCTGGTGTCGAAGCGATAGTTCTTGTAACATACGGAACGGGTTCGCACGTCCAACAGACAATTCGTAATGAAGGAGAAACCCATGCTCCGCCAAATCGTTCGGCGCCCGATTTCAAGACCCATTGTTGCGACGATTGCTGGACTGGTCCTGCTCGTTGGGCTGGGTCAGGCGGCGAAAGAAATCAAGCCGGGCTGGAACCTTTTCAGACCGGCTCAAGACGTTCAATTGGGGAAAGAAGCCTCCCAGGAAATCGAGCAACAAGTCGAGATCGTCAACGACGAGCGGCTGACCAAATATGTCGCTGGGATCGGCAAGCGCCTGGCTGACGTGGCTCCAGGAGAGAAGTATCCCTATAGCTTCAAGGTCGTCGCTGATCCTAGCATCAACGCTTTCGCGCTGCCCGGCGGACCGATGTACGTGCATAGCGGGCTCATCTCGGCGGCGGACAACGAGGCTCAGTTGGCGGGAGTGCTGGCGCATGAGGTTTCGCATGTGGCACTGAGGCACTCGACGAATCAGGCATCGAAGGCCTACGCTTTTCAGATCCCGATCGTGCTGGCGACGGGCATGCTCGGAAACAAGGGCGGCCTGCTGGGAGCGCTTTCGCAGATCGGCATCGGCTTCGGCCTCAATTCGCTGTTCCTGAAGTACTCTCGAAACGCCGAGAAGGACGCCGACATCCTGGGAGCCCGCATGCTGGCCCAAGCGGGCTATGACCCGATCGAGATGGCCCGGTTCTTCGAAAAGCTCCAGGGGGGAAGGCGGTGCAGGGGGAATGCCGCAATTTTTCTCCGACCACCCCAGCCCCGGAAATCGCGTGCGGTATGTCGAGCAGGAGGTTAGCGAGTTGGGGTCCGGCAACTACACGAAGGGTGACACCGGCGAATTCCGTGACATGAAGGCGCGGGCGGGCCGCATCAAGCCTTCCAAGAAAGCGGTGAGCCAAAGCGCTGGCGGAGGGGCGGGGAAGAGCGACCCGTCCAATCCAAACTTTCTTATCTACCAGTCGCCGGACTATCAGCTTTCGCATCCGAAGAGCTGGAAGGTCTACGAAGCCAACGATGGCGTGGCGGTCACGGTTGCTCCCGGCAACGGCATCGTGCGGGACGGAAACGGCACGCCGGGGATGGCTCGGGGACTCATGGCGGGCGTATTCGCTGTCGGGAAACGCGGTCTCAGGGCCGCGACGGACCAACTGATCGACGATCTGAGAGCCTCCAACCCGGACCTCAACCCGCTGCGAGGCCAGCGCCGTGAAACCCGTGTTTCCGGACGCCCCGCCGAGAGTGTCCTGCTGGAAGGCAGCTCGGCGATCCAAGGACAACGCGAGTTTGTGTGGCTGCTAACAAGCGAGACCCCCAAAGGGCTGTTCTACGTGATCCTCGTCGCTCCTGAAGACGAGTACGGCCAACTGCGAGAGCCCTACCAAAAAATCGTGCAGTCCGTGCAATTCCGGTAAAGCCGGGCCCCCTTTTTCTTCAAACGCGGCGGGCGCCGGGGCCATTGAGCCCGCATGGACTCACCGATTGCGGCCTTGCCGATATTCAACGACTGCCCGATTGTGAGCTTGGAGCGTTTTCGAGAACACATGTTTGCCGGTCCCGAGCGGCTCGGCCACGAAAAAAAGGTAGCCGCTTTCGGCCGGCCTGACCGCGGCCTCGAGCGACGCCCGGCCGGGGTTGGCGATTGGCCCGGGCGGCAACCCGGCGTGGACATACGTGTTGTAGGGGTGTTTGTCCTGGAGGTCGGATCGGTAAATCCTGCCGCGGAAGCGGTTTTCCAGGATCAGTCCGTAGACCACGGTCGGGTCGCACTGCAGCCGGATATTCTCCCTCAGCCGATTGTGAAACACCGATGAAACCAAGGGCCGCTCGCCTCCGATGCCCGTCTCTTTTTCAATCAGGGAAGCGAGGGTGACGATCTCATACGGTGTGAGCGGAACCGAGTTTCCCAGGGTGGCATCTTGGAAGACACGATAGAACTGATCGATCATCATTTGGACGAACTCGCGAGCATTGATATTGCGTGTGAAGTAGTAGGTGTCGGGGAAGAGGAAGCCCTCCAGATTCGCCGCTTCCCTAAACTGTCCCTGGATTTGATGCGCCTGCCCGGCTTCGGCGAGAAACTCTTCGCGGGTAGACAGCCCGGCGCCGGCAACCAGGTCCGCGATCTCAAACCTCGTCAAGCCCGCGGGAATCGTCAGCCGGTGGTATTCAACCTGCCCGCGTGAAATCTTGTCAAAAGCCCGCCAGACCGTCAGCGGACGCCAGAAGCGGTATTCCCCGGCCATCAAAACGGTTCGCGGCCGCAAGCCGCGAACAGCCAGAAAGAGCCATCTGGAGCGGATAACGCCGGCTTCCTCGAGGGCCTCCGCAATCTCGCGGCTGGTGGTGCCGGGCTCGATCTGGATGGTCACGGGTTCCTCAAACCCAGGGAAGGGGGGGGCGAATCCCGCCGACAGCAGTCCCATCACCACGAGGACACCAAGCGCCGCGGCGTACCATACCCCCCAAGCTGAGAACTTTCTCACGTTCGATGTTTCTTGTTACCTGAATTATGCACAGATTCGGCGTAGCCATCGCCGATGGAGTTGTGGCGGTAGCGGCAGTCGTGTCAACTCAGTGATTTAGCAAGTCGTCTTTTCCTCTGTTTCCCTCCCTGTTTGAGCCGCCTGCCAATCCCGGCGGGCAAAAGCGGGCGGGCAAGCGGCGTGTTCCCAGTACGTTGCGGCGAGTGCATGAAATTTTATGCATGGAGCGCCCCTCAACTCAGCGCACCCTCCACCACCGGCGCGAAGCTCGATCCCGGTGGCCCCATCGCCCGCAGCCGCCGCATCAGCCGTTCAAACAGGCCCTTTTCCTCATAATGATCGCTGTAGCTGACACCCGTTCTGCCGGCGTGCCGCCAGATCTTGGCCGCCACGAACAGAAAGCGCAGCCGCGCCGTCGCCAGGGTGGTGTGCCGCAGTGTCTCCACGCTGGCTTGGGCTTCGCGGTTGAACAGCAGCAGCCAGCAGTTGAGGTTGTAGGCCAGCATGGCCAGCTGAAAGTGATTGCGGTTCATGTCAAAGCGGCGCGAGGGATGGGCCGCCAGCCCGGCGTCGTTGTTGGCCTCCTTGATGAGGTTCTCGGCTGCGGCGCGCTGATTGTAAAACCACACCACCGCCGCGATCGGTTCGGCCAGGTTGGTGACAAACACGCGGTAGGTGTAAGCGCTGGTGGCAAACAGCTGGTATTGCTCGGCCGCGCCGGCCGCGGGTTCGTTTTCGTAACGCAGCGCCAGGAAACGACAGGCCCGCGCCCAGCCCTGCGGCTGGTAGAGGAATTCGCATTCCGCATCCGCATCGCTGTGGGGCGAGGGCTTCCAGGCCGCTTGCTGCAACTGCTCGACCAGCCGCCTGGTCTTGCGCGCCACGATGACGAACTGACAAGCCGCCTTTTCATAGGCCTCCACCGCCTCCCAGCAATAAAACCCGGAATCGGCCCGCGCCAGGATTTTCTTCACGCCGTGCGGCAAAGCCCGAAAGGCGCTCTCGAGGTGGGCGGCGATCTGCCGGCCCGTGGGCCGGTCGCCGTTGCGCAACCCGCCCATCAGGTATTCGCGCGTCTCGGCCAGGAAAGTCAGTATCGGCTGGTAGCTGCGCTTGCCCTTGTTCTTGGGGTTGTAACTCTTGCGCCCGCCCATCTGGCGGCCGTAGAGCGTGTGCACGGTGGTGTCGGTGTCCAGCGTCACCGTCTCCAATTTCACCTGGGCCGCGGCCCAGACTCGTTCCCGCAGCTGGCGCTGAATGGAAAGGATCTGCTTCGCCACGTTGAGGTGCAGCGAGGCCAGAAAGCGCCACAGCGTGGACTGCGGCGGCAGACGCGTCACTTGCAAGATGCCGGTCAAGATGGGGTCGCGGGCGATGAAGCGGAGTTGGTTCAGCCGCGCAAAGCCGACATAGAGGCCCAGCACGAGGGCCAGCACAAACTGGTAGAGGCTCATCACACGGGTGATTCGTTTGTTCGTGATGGTTTCTTCCAGCAGCGCCTGGAAGCCGAGTTTTTCGAGCAGGGTGGCGACGGGCAGCAAGCCGCCGTAGGGAGTCAGATTCTTGCCGCGGAAGTGATAAGGCGTGGCAGCCCCGATTTTATTGGGCCGCGGGGCCCTCGCGCCCCGGCCTTGTTTGACGGGCCTTCGGGAGCTATGCTGTTTTCGCTTGGTAACCATTTGGGTGACCTCCTTGGGGTTGACTGGCGAAGCTGAAATCTTTGCCAGCCTACCTTATTACCCCATGTTTTCGGGGGTCCCCCAAATGGCCCCTGGCGGCTCAGCCCTCCTCCGGTGCACCCCGCAGTGCATAATTCAGGTGTTATCAAGGAGACTCAGTCCGGCCTCCCCCAAGGTAATCTAAGTAACTTTGCAAAATGAGCACGGCGGCAAGCTTGTCGACGGCCCCTTGGCGTTTTCGCAACCCGACTCCACTGCTCTTAAGGACGCGCTGGGCTTCACGCGTCGTGAGGCGTTCGTCCCACAGGGTTACCTCAACACCGCAGCGCTTTGCCAGCGTCCGCCCAAACTGTGCCGCTTGCCGCGCCTGCGCTCCCTCGCTGCCGTTCATATTGAGGGGATGACCGACGACAACGCGCGTGACCTGCCGGCCGTCAATGAGTTCGGAAAGAAAAGTGAGATCTTCGGTCCGCTTACTCCGTCTCAACGTCGGCAGGCCCTGAGCCGTGACGCCCAACTCGTCGCTGAGCGCCAGCCCGATCCGCCTCTTTCCAAAGTCAAGCCCGAGAATCCGCCCTGGCGCGCCAGACACGTAGTTATTTTACAGCAACGGGCTTGGTACTCTTTTACAAGTTTGCTTTCGTCCCATCCCTGGCGTTGTCAGCATTCATGAGCCAGCTCGTCCAAATCGGCAAGTTCAATTTTCGGTTTCAGTGTCAGCCGGAATGCACCAATTGCCGCACCATGGCCGGTGACGTCTGCTTGACCGAAGATGACGCCGACCGAATCGCCGCACACCTCGATCTCACGGCCGGCCGGCCGTCTCCTCAAGCCGATTCCGCCATCCCGATCACCATTCCGAAAACGCCCGATCAGTGATCGGCATCGCCTCGGAACGCCGCGCGGCATCATCCCGGAATCGTGACCGGCATCGTCCCGGAATGCTGATCGGCTTGCCCCGGAATCCGCACGGCGCTGGGAATAGCGCTCTGAACTTATTTCCGCACGGGTGTTGATCAGCGCAGCCTCACGCTGTGAGTTGGTCGGAACTGGCTAGAGGCCGACACTGTTTCGGGAGATTTGCATTGGGCAACTATTTGGTCGATATTCCCGACCTATCCAGCTTCAACTCATCAGATGGAATCCCGCGGCGCAGCGCGAGAAGCTAAGGGCGACAAACACGTAACTAGGCCGCTCATTGTTCTCGGCAGCGCTCGAACTGTTCCATCTCAGTCTTGCTGCCGACAACGAGCGCCGTGCGCTGGTGAATGTCCGTGGGTTGCATTTCAAGGATCAGCTTCTCTCCATCGGTCGCTTCGCCGCCCGCCTGGTGGGCGATGAAGGCGATCGGATTGGCTTCATACAGCAACCGAAGCTTGCCTTCCGGATGCGTTTTCGTCGGCGGGTACAAGAATATCCCTCCTTTCAGCAGCGTGCGGTGAAAGTCCGCAACCAGGGAACCGATGTATCGCGAGGTGTACTTGCGCCCTAGCTCGCCGCTGCGCAGGCGCCTCAGGTATCGTTGGTAAACCTCGGGATACGTATCCACGTTCGCCTCGTTTGTTGAATAAATATTGCCGTGGTCCGGCATCCGCATGTTGTCGTGGCTCAGCACGTAGGCGCCGACAGCGGGGTCCAGCGTGAAACCGAACACTCCTTGCCCGGCGGTGTAGACCAAGATCGTGGACGACCCATAGACGACATATCCGGCGGCCACCTGCTTGTAGCCGGGCTGCAAGGCGACGGCGCTCGGATCGCCGCCCGGCACCTCTTCGGGCCGGCGAAATATCGAAAAGATGGTCCCCACGCTGACGTTCACATCAATATTCGATGAGCCGTCCAGCGGATCGAAAATGACCACATAGTTTCCCGGTCCAACCGAATGGTTGAGGGGAACCGGCTCCTCGTTCTCCTCCGAGACCAGCATGGCCACGTTCTCCCTCACCCCGAGGCAATGCATCAGCGCGTTATTGGCGTAAACGTCCAGTTTTTGCTGGACCTCTCCCTGGACGTTGGTTTGGCCCGCTGTTCCCAACACGTCCAAAAGCCCGGCCCGGCGCACTCGAGCCTGAATCATCTTGGTCGCCAAGGTTATGCCGGAGAGCAGCCACGAGAATGATCCTTCTGCTCCGGGAAAGTGTTTCCTCTGCTCGTGCAGGATGTGTTGCTGCACGGTAACAATCAGATCCGGTGAAGTGCCGCTGGGTTCAGCAACCGCGCTCATTTCTCAACTCCCGATTCGTGCTTCGAGACATCCGCGGAATGCATCCCGCAATCACCAGGTTAGCGGTTTAAGCGACGCCGGGTTGAGTAGACTCCCCCGCCTGCGGGAGGTAACCGGGGACAGTCTGAGCCAGCGCTTTGGCCAGCGAGTCGGCTCGCCCCGACAGGGCCACCAGATGGACGTGGTCCGGCATCAAACACCAGCCGAGCAGAGTGACATCGTGACGCAGGCATTGCTCGCGCAGGGCGTCAAGATAGCGCCTGCGATCCTCCTCGAACAGAAAAACGTCCTGGCGGTTGTTGCCTCGTTGGGCGATGTGATGCGGCACACCCACCGCCGACACCGGCGCTTGTCACGGCATGGAAACCGAGTTGCCCCGGACAGCCTGGATAGAACGCCTTCATTCTCTTACATCACCCCTCGAAAACAGGAAACTGTCCGAAAGCGCCGGGATTTTCCGAGAACCTAACCTCCGATAGCCGAAATCGATCTAAGCTGCCCCAGGCGGCCTCTTCTTCAGCACTTCCAGATGCTCCTTGTAGGTGCTTCTGGTGGCGATGAAGTCGCGGTGATCGAGCCCTAGCTCTCGCGAAATTCGCCGGATCTCGTTGTCTTCGACCGCCGAGATCGAGTCATCGGATGAGGAAACCGCTAACAGGCACTCTAGCAGAGCTGTCTTCTGTTTGCGGGTTGCGATTTTTCGGAACTCCCTGGTCACGACGAAGTTTTCGGTGCTGCCGAAAAGCTTATTCTGCGTCTTGGCGATTTGGACGACAAGGACCGCCTGCTCCTCCGAAAGGTTCCCCAACTCCTGAACGATTCTTTCCATCTCGCGCACTTCTTCGTCACTGATGTCGAGATCCGCATGGGCGACGCGCCCCAGCACGTAGGCGAACGAAGCAATGTACTTCGCCTCGGAGGGTTCCAGCTTATCGAGCGAGTCACTGATCTTGCGAATCGTATCCGCCGCGGAGTCGTCCGTTTCTTCCGGGGCCTGAGACTGCTTGATTCCGAACAGTGCAAGAATGTCCATCTTTTCTCCCGGCAGGACGAGCCCCTGAGTTGGGACTGACACGTGAAGCCGTGCTTTCAATGTACCCCTTTTCACATGCAGATTCGGCAAGCGAAGGTTACAAGACCTAAAGTAAGCCCTGGGGCAATCCTCCAAGCCGGCAGGAGCCGGTCTCGCCCCGGGACTGAAATATTGGGTTGGCTGGAGTCGACCCCAGGATGAAGCCGGGGGCTCGGCTTCACGGTCCAGTCGCGCCAGTCGTTCGCGAAGGCACACCGTCTGACACGGGAATCTGCTCGACGATACGGATGTCGAATCCTTCCAGTGCGACGAGTCGGCGGGGCCGGTTCGTCAGCAACCGGATGGTCCGCAGTCCCAAGTCAGAGAGGATCTGGGCGCCAATGCCGTAACGATATTGCAAGCGGCTTTCGCCGCCCGCCGTCGTGCCGTGGGTCGGTTTCGGGTTGGATACGATTCGCTGGCGCCCGCCCGGGAGGTCTTCCAGCCCGTAGCCGAGCCCGGTTTCGTGCAAGTAGACGAAGACTCCCGCGCCTTCCTGCGCGATGCGCTGCATGGAAGTCTCGATGATGCGGTGTGACGGATAGTCGGAGGAAAAAAAGACGTCGCCCATCAGATTCTTGGCATGCATGCGGACGAGTACGGACTCCGCGCCCTCGACCTCGCCTTTGACCAGCGCCAAGTGCACTTCGTCATCGATGTCACTGCGGTAAGCAATCGTTCGGAACTCTCCATACGGAGTGCTCAGCGCTCCCTCGGCGAAGCGGTGAACGTAACGCTCATTTTCAAGACGATAGCGAATCAGCTCGGCCACGGTGACCATCTTCAGCCCGTGACGCTCACAGAACGCCTTGAGCTCAGGGACGCGTGACATCGTTCCGTCCTCGTTCATCGTCTCGCAGATAACGCCCGCCGGAATCAACCCGGCCAGGCGGGCCAGATCGACGGCGGCTTCGGTTTGCCCTGCCCGCACCAGTACTCCCCCTTTGCTGGCGCGTAAAGGAGGGATGTGGCCTGGCCGGGACAGGTCTGAAGGCCGGGTAGCGGGATCGATGGCGACCTGAATCGTGCGAGCCCGGTCAGCGGCGGAGATGCCGGTTGTAATACCGTTTCGGGCGTCAATCATCTCGCAGAAGGCTGTTCCCAGCATGGAAGTGTTGCGGCTGGTCATCAGCGGAACGTGGAGATGGTCGAGCCTCTCTCCGGTCAATGCCAGACAGATCAAACCCCGGCCATGCTGAGCCATGAAGTTGATGATCTCTGGAGTTACTTTTTCGGCGGCGACGGTAAGATCGCCCTCGTTCTCGCGGTCTTCGTCGTCGACCACCATGATCAACCGGCCGGCGCGGAGTTCTTGGAGTGCTTCAGGGATCGTGGCGAAAGCCATAGGTTTGTGATTTCACTATAGCTTAGGGAGAATCAGAGCCCCAAGCACAAGCGCGGGGTCAAGCTAGCGAGAGGTCAGCGTACGTGAGGGTCACGGATCGAGCAGCCACACCGGCCTTACGAACTTGGACCCGTCACTGGCGTTCTAGGTTCTGAAAAAGCTGGCGCAGCCAGCCCAGCATCCGCCGGAATGCCGCTCCGCGATGACTGTGCTTCCATTTCGTTTCCGCGGAGAGCTCCGCGAAACCCTTTCCAAGCGGAGGAAAGAAGAACAGCGGATCGTAACCAAACCCTCCCGAACCCGCCGGCCGGTCAAGAACGAGACCAGCGGCTTCACCCTGAAAGGTCTTTAGCAGGACGGACCCTCGGACCAGAGCGATGCAGCAAGCAAACCGGGCGGTCCGCTTGTCCCGCGGCACGCCGCTCAACTGCTTCAGCAGGAATGCGTTGTTCGATTCGTCGCTGGCGCCGGGCCCGGCGAAGCGGGCGGAGTAAACCCCAGGCCGGCCCCCGAGAGCATCGACAACCAAACCCGAGTCGTCGGCGAAGACCAGGGGTTCCGTCCCGCCTTTCGGTCGCTTCCCGAACTCCGCGAGGCGGCTGTAACAAAGCGCCTTGGAAACAGCATTCTCTTCGAAAGTCGTCCCTTCTTCCGGACAGTCGCAAGGCGGCAGTCCCCGGATGAGAATGCCTCCCTGGGCTGCTTGCCGGAACTCACGGAGCTTACCGGGATTTGCCGTCGCGCAGAACAGCTCGAGCGGGGTCAAATCTCAACGACCTGTTTCTGCAACTCGATCAAGTCGTGAATTCCAGAAGCCGCCAGACCGAGCAGTTGCTGGAGCTGGCTCGAGCTGAAAACTTTTCTTTCGGCCGTCGCCTGGATTTCCACAAACTCGTCACTGGATGTCATGACCACGTTCATGTCGACTTCGGCTCGCGAGTCCTCTTCGTAACAAAGATCGAGCATCGCCGCGTCGTCCACGATTCCCACGCTGGTGGCAGCGACGTGACCGTGGAGAGGCAACTCGCGAACCATCCCGAAATCGGTCATCTGTTTGAGCGCCATCGCCAAAGCGACCCAGCCGCCGGTAATGGCCGCGGTGCGCGTACCGCCGTCGGCCTGCATGACGTCGCAATCGACATAGATGGTGCGTTCGCCCAGTTTTTCAAGATTGGTCACCGCCCTCAAAGATCGCCCGATCAAGCGCTGAATCTCATGGGTTCGGCCACCGACGTGGCCACGGGTAACTTCCCGGCTTGTTCGCGTCGACGTGGCGCGAGGCAGCATGGCGTACTCGGCGGTTACCCACCCCTTTCCGCTTCCGCGCAGGAACGCGGGAACTCCCTCTTCTACTGAGGCAGCGCAGATCACCTTGGTATGGCCGACCTCAATCAAGGCCGAGCCCTCCGCCGTAGGCAGGAACTTTGGAGTGATGGAAGCCGGGCGAGGCTCGTTCGCTTGCCGGCCGTCAGTACGCATAGTTCGAGATGTGCCCTCTATTCAGAGCCCCGACCGCAAGGGAGGGGTCTTTTGTTATCCGATGCCTATCCGAGCCGAATCCAGAAAACCCCGTGTCAATCCCGCCCGCGCGGGGCCAAGGAAAAGCTACGACGGCTGCAGCAGCGCCGAAAAACTCCAGATGAAGAACAACAGCACCAGCACGATGGCCATTACGCAACCAACCGCCCCGGCCTTCGAAGCCTGGGGTTTCTTCTTCCCGGTAGCTGGCTTCCACCTGGCCACGTTCCCTACGCCCGGCGGCCGGAAAACCGCCGGGCGACCTCCCCAAAAAACTCGGCGACGGTCTGCCGGCTGCGCTCGCTTAGGTCCCTGATCGTGATCCCAACGACTGCCCGGCCCCGGCTGGCCAGCGCCTGCTGCGTTGCCAGCCATTGTGCGCGATGGTAATCCGCTGGATAGGAAACTCTCCTGAAACTCTCTGCTTTCTCCGTTAGCAAGACCGTGCTGAAACCGCGCCCATAGCCAATGATCATTTCATGATAGGAGTGATTCATCGCCGGCCCTTCATAAACGTCGGCCGGCATTTTGAGCCGGGAGCGGAACACACCCTCCGCCGCCTTGTCGAGGACGCGTCGCAGCGCTATTCCTGACGGGCTGTAGCGCGTGTCGCCGAAGTAAGTCAGCTCGCCATAGGTGGCTTTTCGGCTTTCAGTGAGCGATCGCAGCGCCGCCGCATACACGGCCGCGGCATTGCGATTTTCGAGATTCAAGTCCTCTTGGCTCAGCAGGCCGAGATCGCAAAGCGATTCGAAGCTCACCACCAGGCCGCCCCGCCACTTCAGGCGACAATCCGACGCCAGCATCGAACGCCACGCTGAAGTCTTTTCGATGCCCCCTTCTTTCTTGGCGGCTTCATTCAGTTTATTCGCGATTTTCTTGTACAACTCGACGCTGGGCTGCGTCACGAAGTTCATGTTTCTCAGATAGCCCAGGCCGAAAACCGTGTAGTGAATCACCTGCATGTAACGCGCCAGTGCCGCCTTCCCGTGCACATTCAAGACAGCCAGCGGATAGCCTGCCCTCCGCAGCGCCCCGACTTTCGTCACGTCGGCGTTCTTCAATCCGCGAACGTTGACTACAAGAAAACAGCGGTCTTGCTGAGGCTCTTTCGGCGCAAAATAGTTGCGCAGCTTGATCTTCTCTCCGATCGCGACTTTGATGCCGATTTCCTCGCTTTTCCCCAGGCTTTCCTCGAAATCCTGTTTGGTCCAAATGGCGCCCCCGCTCCACTCGCGAGGCAGAAAGAGTGTCAGTTTGTCGCGGCCCTGCTCCGCGTTTGCTTGGATGAATCCGGCCAACTCGAACGCGCAACCGGCCTCCTCTTCGCTGAGAAACGTGGCTTGCATCCAGGCCGCCAGATCGCAGCGGTTCACGGCGAGCGGATATAGGCTGCCGCGGGTCAGCGGGCCGCTGTGGCGTCCGGCAGTGGAGTTTCCGTTGTCCGGCTGCAATTCCACCCGCCGAAAGCCCCGGGACTTGCCGAACTTGTCCAGAAGGGAACCCGGCAGCGTCATGTAAATGAAGTTCGCCTGGCGGGTGATTTTCAGCTTGCGATAAAGTGCGTCCAGGACCTCAAGATTCAGGACCGGCTCATACGAAGTCATTCCCATCGCCATGCCGACGACCAGTGTCCTGCGAAGAGCCGCCTCCAAGGGCTGCTTGCCAATCGTGACAATGTGCTCGAGAATCGCCTTCAGCTTGGCCGGATCGGTCGAATCGAGCAGGTAGACCCGGACCCCGCGGTTCAACAGCTTCGCTCCTTGGTAGAAAGCCTTGTCCTCGGCCGAGCCGCCCATCCCGGCCCAAATGACGTAGCGTAGCGAGGACCCGTGCGCGCCTTTGATGCTTTTCTTGATTTCCCCCACTTCCTGTTCGATCACATCAGCCCATTGCGGGTTTTGCTCGGCCAGCCAGGGAAGGTGCAAGACACCGTAGCCGTTCTTGGTGACGCGGCCCTTGCGGTCGATCTCCATACCGATCTGGACCAGCGGATCGGCTGCGGGATTCAACGACGAAAAGCCTTCTTCCCGCGCCCCGGCATCGACTTTCCGGACGCGGCCGAGCACATGTTCAGCAACAAGACGCTCGTATCCCGGATTGGATTTCAGCGCATGAATTCTCAGTCGAACGTGGGGGCGGGGGGGACGCATTCAAACCTTGTAGTCTACCCGAAACACAAGTGCATTAGTCTGACGCAAATGCGTGGTTGATTCAAGTGGCAAGCGCCCGAGCGCCCGAGCGTCCACACATCGTCGAGTCGCCGAAGGATCGTCATCGCTGACTGAACCGGCGAGAGCGGGGCGAGCATGCCCGGTGATAGACTGAAATCTTCGTCCGAGAGCGGCATCCCGCAAATTCACCCACCGTGACTCTAGCGCAAAGTCCAACACACGCCCGCCGCACGGTCCTGCTGCTCGCTTTTCTCGTCTCCGTCATTACCTATCTCGACCGGGTGTGCATTTCCGTGGCCGCCCCCTCGATGACCACCGACCTTGGCTTGTCGACGATCGAGATGGGCTACGTTTTCAGCGCGTTCGCTTTGGCCTACGGAATCTGTGAAATTCCAATGGGATGGTTCGGGGACCGCTACGGCCAGCGCGTCTTGCTGACGCGCATCGTCGTCTGCTGGTCGGTTTTTACGGTGATGACCGGAATGGCGCGCAGTTACACGGTGCTGGTCGCGACACGTTTTCTGTTCGGAGCGGCGGAGGCTGGAGCGTTCCCCACGCTCGCTCGTGCACTGGCGCGCTGGTTTCCCATCCAAGACCGCGGACGTGTTAACGGAACGATGTGGATGGGCGCGCGCAGCGGTGGCGCGCTAGCTCCGCCAATCGCCGTGCTCTTGATCGCCGCGGTGGGATGGCGTTCCACTTTCGCGATCTTTGGCGCCATCGGCTTGGTATGGTGCGTGTTCTTTTGGCGCTGGTATCGTGACGATCCAGCCAATCATCCCTCCGTCAATGCCGCCGAACTTGACTACATCACTAGCGGCGGGGCCACGCTGCCGAAAGAGCACTCGAAAACGCCGGTGCCATGGGGCCGCCTGTTTCGCAACCGTACCATGTGGTTCCTGTTTGCCATGTATTTTTGTTCGGCCTACGGATATTTTTTCTTCGTAACTTGGCTGCCAACCTATTTGATGGAAGAGCACGGGCTGACCCTCGAAAGATCAGGGTTCTACGCCGGTCTTCCGCTGGCTGCCGGCGCCATCGGGTGTATCAGCGGCGGCACGTTTTCCGACTGGCTGGTTCGCCGCACGGGAAGCATGCGCTGGGGACGCCGCCTGGTCGGCGTTGGCGGATTTATCCTGGCAGCCGTTGGCTTCGCCGGAGCCGCCATGGCTGGCGACCCGCTAGCCGCGATATTGTGGATGGCATTCGCGCAAGGTGCGCAGGACTTGACACTGCCAGTGGCATGGGCGACCTGTGTTGACGTCGGTGGCCGCTTCGGTGGCACCGCGACCGGCTTCATGAACACGGCCGGGAGCATTTCCGCTGTGATTTCACCTCTGGCGGCTGCCTGGCTCCAAGAAAGGTTTGGCTCCTTCAACGCCATGTTCGTATCGGCCGCGGTCGTCTATTTCATCGGCGGTCTGCTATGGTTCGAAATTGACGCGGAAGACCGCTTGCTGCCGGAGGAAAAGGAACAGATCGTGAAAAGTTGAGCCGATAATCCGTTGAGCCGTTGAGCCGCCGCCTCTAGACGCCTCGGCGCAATTCGGTCACAAGCCCGCGGTTCGCGGCTCAACAGAACAACCGATCAGCTGCTCAACGGACAGATCAACCGCGCAACCGAAAAACGGCTCAACTGCTCAACGGATCAACCCATGTCCCTCAAAAGCTATCTCTATCACCACCACACCTGGCCCGAACTTGGCGAGGTCGCCAAGAAACAGCCGGTCGTTGTCCTGCCCATAGGGTCGGTCGAGGATCACGGCCACCATCTGCCGCTCGACACCGACAACTTCCTCATCTGGAGCATTTGCGAGGAAGCCGCCAAACGGGCCGGCGGCGACATCCTGCTGATGCCTTTGATTCCCTATGGTTTCGAAACGCATCACATGGACTTCACCGGTACGATCGATGTCCGCATCGAGCATCTGCTCAATTTCGTTCTCGATATCACGAAAAGCGTTGCTCACCACGGTTTCGAGCGCATCATCATCGCCGACGGCCATGGGTCGAACATGCCGATTCTGGAGCTGGTCGCCCGCAGAACGAACCTCGAATCCGATGCGCTTTGCGGCGCTTTCATCTGGCCATCGCTGGCGCTAAAGGAAATTCGCGAGGTGCGCGAATCAGGCCGCGGCGGGATGGCCCACGCTGGCGAGCTGGAGACGTCCGTCTATCTTCACCTAGCCTCGGAAAAAGTCCAATTCGACAAGGCCAAAAAGGACATCAATCTGCCGAACTCCGAGTTTATGTGGCTCGATCTCACCGACGGCGCGCCGATCCATCTGATGGACCATTGGACCCGTTTCAGCAAGACGGGGGTCCACGGCGATCCGACCCTCGCCACGCCGGAAAAAGGAAAGGTGATCTACGAGGCGGTGGTCAATGCGTTTGTGCGCCTCGTGAAGGAATTCAAAGAACGGCCGCGCGGGGAGCGGACCGATTACCACAAAGAGTCCCCGCAAGTTTAAAAAACACCCCGCCCGCGACAAGCGCCCTCGTTGCCGAGCTGCCCGCGCCCGAAGGAAGAACACCAGCACGCCCAGACCGCGCCCCGAACGAAATTTCAAAATCGTTGGCTACGACTCGAGTCTTGCGTTAGACGGCGCTGGCCTCCAACGAAGACAGGCCTAACCCTGCCCGGATATCGTCGTAGACCGCTTGGATCGGCCGGTTGCCGTCAATCTTGATGAGTAAGTCTCTTTCTTGATACAGGTCTAGCAGTGGCCGGGTCTTGGTTTGGTATTCGAGCAGGCGCGTCCTGAGAGTCTCGGGATCATCGTCCGCTCTCTTGGTGAAGCCACTCCCCTCCCCAATCGCCGCCCGCTGCATGATGCGCTCGTAAACAACCTTTTCGGGAAGCTCGAGATAGATCACCTGGTCGATGTCCCAGTTTTGGAAGAGGTATTCCGCCTGGGGAACGGTGCGCGGAAAGCCGTCCAGCACGAAGCCGTAGTTCCAATCGTGTTCTTCAAGCCGTTTGCGCACGACCTCCGCGACGATCTCATCCGGGACGAGTTGCCCCGAATCGGTGATGCGCTTCACGCGGGCTGCCAGCTTGGTGTGGTGCGCGACGTGCCACCGGAAAATCTCGCCAATCGAGATGTGGACGAGGTCATATTCATCGCAAAGCAGTTGGCTCTGCGTGCCCTTGCCGGAACCCTGTGGGCCGAAAATTACATATTTGTGCATCGTCTGTTCGCTTGGCCACTTCACGAAGGCTTCCAACACCATCCAATCGGCGTAAAATCGTAAAACGCTTAGTGGCGGACTTGCTTAACGCGCCGCGCTGAAGGCTGCAGCGCCAAGATGGCCGTCATTCGATCCAGCCACCACCCACTACCAAATCTCCTTCGTAGAAGACGGCCCCTTGCCCTGGAGTCACGGCTCGCTGAGGCTCGTCGAACTCGACCTCAACGCGGCCGGTCTCCGCTATGGGCCGCACTTCGGCCGGGGCCGCTTTGAACTGGTGACGGATTTTAGCCTCGACACGCATCGGTTCGCTTAGCTCTGGAATCGCAATCCAATTCAGGCGATTGGCGAAGAAATTCTTGCGCAGCAACGAAGTATTGTCTCCCACCACCACCTTGCGGTCCGCCGGCTCAATCTGCACCACGTACATGGGTTTGCCGACCGCCACGCCCAACCCCCTCCGTTGGCCGATCGTGTAATGGTGGACGCCCAAATGCTCGCCCAAAACCGCTCCATCCTCGGTAACAATCTCACCCCGCCTGTCGATGCTGCCGGCGCCCTTCTGTTCCAGGTAGCGCTCGACAAACCGCGCATAGTCGCCGTTGGGCACAAAGCAAATCTCGTGGCTCTCCGGCTTCCGAGCCACCGGCAATTTCATATCAACGGCCATCTGGCGGACCTCGGACTTCGGCGTATCACCCAGCGGAAACAATGAGTGAGACAACTGCTCTTGCGTCAGTCCAAACAGGAAATACGACTGATCCCGAGTCGAGTCAGCACCCGCCCGCAAAAGGTAGCGCCCACGGTCGGGATCGTAATCGATCCGGGCGTAGTGGCCGGTCGCAACCCGCTCGGCGCCGACCTGCCTGGCCATTCGCAGAAACTGATCGAACTTGACGAAGTTGTTGCACAAGGTGCACGGAATCGGAGTTCGGCCCGAGACGTAGTCGTTCACGAACGGCTCGACGACTTCGGCTTCGAAGCGGTCCTCGAAGTTGACAACGTAGTAGGGAATCCCCAGATGCTGGGCCACGCTGCGGGCGTCGTAAACATCATCGAGCGAACAGCACCGCCCGGAGGTTATACCTGGCGGAATCATCTCGGGAAAGCGGCGCTGGTCCCACAACTGCATCGTCATGCCGACGATCGGCTGCTCCCGCTGCTTCAGCAAGCCGGCCACAGTGGAGCTATCGACGCCGCCGCTCATGGCCACAGCAATCAGATCGTTTTGCATGGAAAACAGAGCCTTAAACGCAGGAACAGAGCCCCGAACGCAAGTGAGGGGTCAACTCCGCCAAACCCAACAATTTCTCACGAGCGCCAAATCCGCCACGTTTCGGCCACGAAGCCTACCCCGCATATGCCGGGGAGAGCTGCCGCAAGCGGTCAACTACTCCGGGGATGATCTCAAGCAGCGCATCAATCTGCTCTTCGTCGTTCTGCTTGCCCAGAGAAAAACGAATGCTGGATCGCGCCTCGTCGGCTGAGAGCCCAATCGCGGTCAGCACGTGCGACGGATGAACCGCTCCGCTCGAGCAGGCCGCCCCGCTCGACACCGCCACGCCTTTCAAGTCCAGCGCAATGACCATGGCCTCGCCCTCGAGATAATCGAAGCGGATATTCGTCGTGTTCGGCACCCGGGCGGTTCCTGCTCCGTTCACTCGTGTCGATTCGATCCGTCCCAAGATCTCCTCTTCCAAGCGGTCCCGCAAAGTTTCAATGCGGCTGCTTTCTTCCTCCAGATTCTTTTCGGCCAGCGCCGCGGCGGCTCCCAGCCCGACAATGCCCGGGACGTTCAGCGTCCCGGGGCGCCGATCACGTTCGTGACTGCCGCCGTACTGAACCTTTTCAATATGGGTTCCCTTGCGGATGTAGAGAGCCCCGGCCCCTTTAGGACCGTAAATCTTGTGGGCGCTCAAGTTGAAAAGGTCGACCCCGAGCTCATCGACCCGCGTCGCGATCTTCCCGCTGCTCTGCACTCCATCGCAATGGAAAACGACGCCGTTATCACGGGCGATCTTACTGATCTCCGCGATCGGCTGTTCGGTTCCCAACTCGTTGTTGGTGTGCATGATGGAGATCAGCACGGTCTCAGGACGCACGGCGGCCCGGATGTCTTCAGGCGAGACCAGACCAGCCGCACCAACCCCGACATAGCTCACCTCGACGCCCTCTTCCTCCAACCGCCGGCAAGCGTGGAGCACCGCGGGGTGTTCGATCACGCTGGTAATCACATGCTTCGGCCCGCCGCCGGACGCGCGAACGGTCCCAAAAACAGCGAGATTGTCGGCTTCGGTGCCGCCGCTGGTGAAGACGATTTCCGCGGGCTTGCAGCCTAAAAGCGAGGCTACCTGCCGCCGGGCGCGCTCGACCAAGGCATTCGCCTCCTGCCCGAAGGAATGGATACTGGACGCGTTGCCGTACCCCTCCCGCAGACAGGGCAGCATGGCCTCCAAGACCTCCGGCGCGACCGGGGTCGTGGCATTGTGGTCAAAGTAGTAGCGCGCCATGGCCGGACACTGACATGATTGATTATAGCGTGTCGTCCGGGATTATCAGCCTAACCACCGATTTCGGTCTCGCTGACCACTATGTCGGTGTGATGAAAGGAGTTATTGCATCAATCGACCCGAGCCTCCAGGTCATTGACATCTGTCACGAAATCCCGGCCTGCTCGGTCGCCGAGGGGGCTTTCGTGATCGCCCAATCCTGCCAATTCTTCCCTGCTGGGACGGTTCACCTGGTGGTCGTGGATCCTGGGGTAGGCACATCGCGGCGCCCGATTGTCGTCGAATCAGCCGGCCACTACTTTGTAGCGCCGGACAACGGCGTGCTTTCTCAAGTTTATGAGAAAGCGCCGTTCCAGGCACGCGTGATTGATGCGGGGCGCCATGCGCTCCAGCCGGTCAGCCGCACGTTTCACGGACGAGACGTCTTCGCGCCCGTCGCGGCGCGGCTGGCAGCCGGCCGGCCAGTCGAGGAATTCGGCGAGCCGGCAGACAATTGCGTCCAGCTTGCCTCCACAATCCCTCAAGAAACGGCCCCTGGGAAATGGCTCGGACGCATCTTGCGAATCGACCGGTTCGGAAACATCGTTACGAGTTTTCGTGAAGAGCTGCTGCAGCAAGCCGGCGGTGGCTTTCTTTTGCTTGCGGGAAAGCTCGAAGTCAGCTCCCGTGCCGAGGCCTACGGCCAGGCGGAAGGGGGCGGCGCTTTTGCTATTGCGGGCAGCTCGGGGTATATCGAGGTGTCTGTCTCGCGGCAGTCCGCAGCGAAGCTGGCGGAAGTAAGGGTCGGCGACTCAATAGAGCTGATTCTGACGTAGCGGGCGAAGTTATTCCTTGATGACCATCCGAACTTCGAAACTTGAATTGTAGGTTGTGAAGGGAACCACAAGCCATTCCTGCTTGGCGCGCGCGCGCACAATCATGTTGTCGCCGTGAACGACCGTCGGCGGCGTCATGGCAACCTCCTTGTTGCCTTCTTCGAAAGCATCCTTCAGATTGCCCATCATGATATTGGCCAGCTCGCCGATTCCGTCCAAGACTTCGTTGTCGAGGGTCCGGATGTCCGTGCCGAGCATGGTCGAAACCAGCTTGCAGGCTGAATCCGGATCGCACACCAGCATGAACGAGCCCTTCCATTCACCCCGTATCCCGATGATCGACAGGACTTCGTTTCCGGCCTGAAGTTCTGACTTGCGTTCGAAGCCGTTGGAGTTGACGTCCATGCCGAACATGTTCTTGAAAACCTTGTCCGTGCTTTCTTGGATGGCATGAGCCAGTGCGTTATCGTCCATGATCGTTCTTCCGTCCGCCACCTGCGGCGTATGATTTCGCGCGGAAGCGGCCGCGTGGTCCTCAAACCCGGCGCCGGCGTTTCCCGGATGCGGAGTTTATCTCCTAAGCGAGCCGGGCGGCCGAGCATCCATGCCGAATCCGGCCGTGCCCGTCTCGATCCATCGAATCCGTTCTTTCCGGGCGGCTTCCAATTAGAGTATCGGCAAAGTAGCTTTGATCTTGAATAGCGATGGGTTGGAATATATGTATCCCCGCCGGATTGGGACGTTGCCCTGCCCACCCAGTGCAGTGCGCCTTGCCCCGAAAGGACCGCTAGTGAGCAGGTTTGAGCAGGTTTCAGGAGGCCACCAGAGGGGCCCCAAAAAGATCCGCGGCACGGGGGCGATTTTGGCGCATGGGGGCTGTTTTGGGCGCCCACTTCGCGGTTCCTCGGGACCTTCGTTGCTGGCGCACCCCGGCCAGCGGTGAGAATTTCCGAAATCCGATCAAACGTGCTCACCACCTCCACTCCGGGACGACTTTCCGCAATGCTTTCCGCCAACGAGTCCTAACGGTCCGCCCGACTGGTCGCAAACTGGCCATCCGAATGTCCGGCAACCGTGTTTCGCCGCGCGTCGGCGCCTCGGCCTCTTAGGCAGAGATTCGGTATCCTTGCCGCGTTAGTGGAGCACAATGCAATGGTTTCCGGCATGGTATTCTTTGTTTTTGGACCCGCTAGTCGGCCCGAGCGGCGGAATCAGCCATGCCTCTTCAAATCGACGATCCGCGACTGCGACCCATCGCCGGGAAGGTCATGGCGGGGGAGCGTCTGAGCTTCGAGGACGGGGTTGCCCTCTACCGCTCCCACGATTTGCTCGCTGTCGGATATCTGGCGAATCATTTACGGGAGAAGCTCAGCGGCAATGTCACCTACTTTAACGTCAATCGCCATATCAATCCCACCAACGTTTGTGTAGCCGCTTGCAAGCTTTGCGCGTTCGGCAGGCAAGTGCGTAACCCCAACGCCTACACCATGTCGCTCGAGCAGGTTTGGCGCGTCGCCGGGGAGGGCTACAACGAAGCGGTGTCGGAGTTCCACATCGTCGGCGGCCTGCACCCGGAGTTGAGCCTGGACTGGTATTGCGAGATGATCCGGGGGCTGCGCGAGCGCTATCCGCAAGTTCACCTCAAAGCGTTCACGATGGTCGAGATCGGCTATCTGGCACGCAGAGCGAATCTATCGATCGAAGAAGCGCTTCGACGGCTCAAGGACGCTGGTGTACAGTCTCTGCCCGGCGGCGGCGCGGAGATCTTTCAAGAACGTGTCCGCCGCATTATCTGCGATCACAAGATCGACGGCAAAGAATGGCTCAACACCGCCCGGACCGCTCACCAGTTGGGTCTGCGCTCGAACGCGACGATGCTCTACGGTCACATCGAAACGCAGGAAGATCGCGTTGATCACCTCATCAAACTGCGAACCTTACAGGATGAGACGGGGGGATTCCAGACCTTCATACCATTGGCTTTCCACCCCGAGAACACGGCGCTGCGGCACCTGCCGGCGACGGGCGGCATTGATGACATCAAGAACATCGCCGTCTCGCGGCTGCTGCTTGACAACTTCCCGCATATCAAGGCCTACTGGATCATGATGACGCCGAAAATCGCGCAGATCGCGCAGCGGTTCGGCGCGGATGACCTGGACGGCACCGTGGTTGAAGAAAAGATCTACCACGATGCCGGCGCCACCACCTCACAATCGCTTCATCGGGAAGAACTGCTGCGTCTGATCCGCCACGCCGGCCGCGACCCGGTGGAGCGGGACACGCTCTACCGTCCGGTCGAGCGCGATGAGGCCACGTTCACGGTTTTGGTCTAGCCGGAATCAGGTGGTCGTCAGGTTTCATTGCTTGTCCTGTTGCCCCTCGGATTCTTGATTCCGTAGCACCGGTTTAGCTAGCAAGGCGCCAATGAACAGAGCCGCGCCCGCGAGGGTGCGATCCAGTCTGGCGGTGACCGCATGCGGATGGCGGCCCCGAGGCGCTGACCACCCTCGACCGCACCCTCGACCGCACCCTCGCGGGCGCGGCTCTGTTTCGGCCATATGCACGTTTGTTACTCTGGAGACCATTATGCATGTTGAACAACAGCCACCCGACGGCTCCGACACGTTGGGACTCGAAGGCCAATATCTCATTCGCAGCTATAGCCACTCGATCGTGATCGACCGGGGAGAGGGCTGCTACATGTACGACACGGCGGGCAATCGCTATCTGGACTTCATGTCGGGAATCGGCGTGAACGCGCTGGGCATGGCGCACCCGCGTATCGTCCAGGCGATGCACGAGCAGGTCGATCAATTGGTTCACTGCTCGAACCTCTACGCTCACGCCCATCAGGGGCCGCTGGCCGAGCGGCTGGCCGAGGCTTCAGGGCTGCGGAGGGTGTTCTTCACCAATAGCGGGGCCGAGTGCATCGAGGGTGCTCTCAAGATCGCCAAGGGTTATGGCCGCAAGATCAGCGCCGACAAATACGAGATTGTGGCGCTCAACGACTCCTTCGGCGGGCGGACTCTGGCGGCCATCGCCGTCACTGGGCAGGACAAGCACCGCGAACCCTTCGAGCCGCTCATTCCCGGCGTGAAATTCATCGACGCCAACGATACCGCCGCGCTGGAGGCGGTGGTGAGCGAACGCACCGCGGCGATCCTGTTCGAGCCGATTCTTGGCGAAGGCGGCATTGTTCAGATCGAGCGAGCGTTCGCCGCGAAAGCGGCCGAGTTGGCCCAGCAAAATGATGCGCTGCTGATCTTTGATGAGATCCAAAGCGGGCTGGGGCGCACGGGAAAACACTTCGCCTTCCAGTGGTGGAACGAGTCCGGCGATGCCGGCCCCATTCTGCCCGATATCATCGTGACCGCCAAACCTCTCGGCGGCGGGCTGCCGCTGGGGGCGATTATCGCCAACGAGAAAGCCGCCGACGTCATCACGCCCGGGATTCACGGCAGCACGTTCGGCGGCAACGCCCTCGTCTGCCGTGTCGCCATCGAGTTCCTCGACATTCTCGACGAGCTGCTGCCGCGGATTCGTGAGACAGGGGATTATTTTGCAAGCCGGCTCAACGAACTCGTGGACAAATATGATTTCGCCCGGGATGTGCGCGGCCGGGGAGTCATGCGTGGCATCAATCTGACGGTGCCCGGCAAGTCCGTTGTCGGGCAGTGTCAGGAACGCGGCCTGCTGATCAATTGCACGGCCGACACGGTGTTGCGGTTTCTGCCTCCCTACATCATCGAGCGAGGTCAGATTGACGAGCTGATCGGGGCGCTCGATGAGATCTTCCAACAGGGCCCGCCGGAGTAGCCAACGGACGGAGTCATCGAGGCCATTCCGGCACGGGGAGCGGCGCTCGGCAGCTCCGTGGATCAGGGAATCGGCTTTTATTAGAACCACCACACAGGAGTGGATGAGGGTTTTCCCTGAAGGCTTGATCAGGCGTTCTAGGACCCGTTTCGGTGATCAAGAAAGAAACCCCCCAAGATATGGAAATTCTTCTTGACTTGACCACTAGATGGTGTACACTAAGTGAACGTCAGCACAGGGCATGAAAGGATTTCGGCGCCCCAAAAGTGCTAATGTCGGACACCTGCGGGCCGGTAGTGCTTCGTGCCTGGCAGTCATTTTAGTCTTCATTCCAGAGGGGAGTTTATGGGCGAGATCAGCGTTGAGTTAGCCGCGCGCATCGACGAGCTGTCGTCGAAAATCACCGAGCGCAAGGGGTTGGCATTCCCCCGCTATTTCACAAAAGACTTGGAGCCCGGACAGACTCCCTACGACATTCTGGAGTGGGAGAAGCGCACTGCCTCCATTGCGAACGAGAAGGGTGACGTCATCTTCGAACAGCGCGAGGTGGTAATGCCGCGCGACTGGTCGCAGACAGCGACCAACATCGTCGCGAGTAAGTATTTTCATGGCCGCGCGGGAACACCCGAACGAGAGACTAGCCTGGCGCAACTCGTTCACCGCGTCGTTGACACCATCGCCGACTGGGGCGCGGCCGACGGCTACTTCGCAACTCCGGATGATGTGGAGAACTTCCGCGGCGAGCTGGCCAATTTGATGCTCACTCAGAAGGCCAGTTTCAACTCGCCGGTCTGGTTCAACGTCGGTGTCAAGGAAGCGCGCGGTTACGGCTGGTATTGGGACGAAGCGACGGGCAAGGTTGCCGGGCTGATCAAAGGCACGCACCGGCCTCAGTGCTCGGCCTGCTTTATTATCGCGGCCGATGACACCATGGAATCGATCATGAACCTCGCCAAGACCGAGGGCATGCTTTTCAAGTGGGGTTCGGGCACCGGATCGAACCTGTCGAAAATCCGGGAGGAAGACGCCATTCTCAAAGGCGGCGGGCGCGCTTCGGGTCCGGTTTCTTTCATGAAAGGCTTCGACGCCTTTGCCGGAGTCATCAAATCGGGCGGCAAGACTCGGCGCGCCGCCAAGATGGTCATCCTCAACGCCGATCACCCCGACATCAAGAAGTTCATCTGGTGCAAGGCCAGTGAAGAAAAGAAAGCCTGGGCGCTGATTGAAGCTGGCTACGATTCAGCGATTGATGGCGACGCCTACGGCTCGATTTTTTTTCAGAACGCCAATAACTCCGTGCGGGCCAGCGACGACTTCATGATGGCCGCCGTCAATGACGAAGACTGGTGGACAAAATACGTCCTCAACGGCCAGCCCAAGGAGCGCTACAAGGCCCGAGACCTGCTGAAACAAATCGCCGAAGCCACTCACCAATGCGGCGACCCCGGCATGCAGTTCGATACGACGGTAAACCACTGGAATCCTTGCAAGAACACTGCCCGGATTAACGCGTCGAACCCTTGCTCGGAATACATGTTCCTCGATGATTCGGCCTGCAACCTGGCTTCCTTGAACTTGCGAAGGTTCCATGCCTCCAAGGGCCAGTTCGATGTGGAGGGCTTTCGGCACGCCGTCGACACGCTCATCCTGGCTCAGGAGATCATCGTCGCCAACGCCAGCTATCCCACGGCCAAGATCGCGGAGAACTCCCGCAACTACCGCCCGCTGGGGCTCGGCTTCGCTAACCTGGGCGCGCTGCTGATGTCAATGGGCGTGGCTTATAACAGCGACGAAGGCCGCGGCGTGGCTGGCGCGATCACCGCCGTGATGTGCGGCCAAGCCTACTTGACAAGCGCGCGCATCGCCGGCACTACCGGCCCGTTCGCTGGATATCAAAAGAATCACGAGGCATTCTTGGAAGTGATTCAGATGCATCGCGACGCAGCCCGCGACCTTAGTGGCGAACACGTCGAGAAGCCGCTGCATGAGGCCGCCAGCCAGTGTTGGGAAGACGCCTACACCCTGGGGCGCCGCCATGGTTACCGCAACGCACAGGTAACGGTGATCGCGCCGACCGGGACGATCGGCTTCATGATGGACTGCGACACGACCGGAGTCGAGCCCGAGCTGGCGCTGGTCAAGTATAAGAAGCTGGTGGGCGGCGGGGTCATCAAGATCGTCAATAACACCGTCCCTGAAGCCCTATTAAAACTGAGCTACACGCCCAAGCAAGTCAGCGAAATCGTCAGTCACATTGACTCGACCGGCACGATTGAGGGTGCGCCCCACATCAAGGACGAGCATCTGTCCATATTCGACTGTAGCTTCCGGCCTCAAAACGGCGAGCGGGCCATTCACTATATGGGTCACGTGAGAATGATGGGCGCGGTGCAACCGTTCATTTCCGGCGCGATCTCGAAGACGATCAACATGCCGGAAGAGTCCACCGTCCAAGACATAACGGACGCCTACATCGAAGCCTGGCGTCTTGGGCTCAAGGCGGTGGCGATCTACCGAGACGGCTCCAAACGGGCCCAGCCCCTGAGTACCAGCAAAGCCAACAGCGAAAAAGGCGAGCGAACCGCGGCGGGCGAAAAGATCGTCTACCGACCCATGCGGCGCAAGCTGCCCGACGAGCGCCAGTCGATCACCCACAAGTTTTCCGTAGGGGGGCACGAAGGCTACATTACGGTCGGCCTCTATGACGATGGGAACCCGGGCGAGCTTTTCATCCGCATGGCGAAAGAAGGCTCGACGATTAGCGGCTTGATGGACAGCTTCGCGACTGCCGTCTCGATGACCCTGCAGTACGGGGTCCCGTTGCAGGTGCTGGTCGACAAGTTCCAGCACGTGCGGTTCGAGCCCAGCGGCTGGACCGGCAACAGCAAGATCCCCTACGCCAAATCGGTCATGGACTATATTTTCCGCTGGCTGGGGGCGAAGTTTATTTCGCCGGACTACCAGCAGTCGGAAGCGGGCGAAACGCCGAAACTGCGGCCGACCGAAAAGGAACCCCAAAAGGAGCTTCCCTTCCAAGCAGGCGCGATGGATGCTCCGATCTGTTCGGAATGCGGTTCGATGATGACGAACAACGGCAGTTGCTACAAATGTGAAAACTGCGGGTCCACCTCGGGCTGCAGTTAAGAAACGTTCACTCTCCAGTCCGTCCTTTCTTCTCCGGGTGGAGGTTCCAAAGTCAGCGGAAACCTCCACCCTCTTTTTTGTGTCCGCGCGGCCTGTGGTGGTTTGAATCGCTGGAAGCCGATCCGAGCCCAGAACGCCAGTGACGGGTCAAGTCATCTCAATTCCAGCGATTCTCCCGGCTCACCAAGATTCAAATCTCTTTGACTAAGGTTCCATCAGGCCGCCGGTCAAATCAGCCCCGTAGGCAAAGACAGCGGGCGTCCCACCGGTATGAATCAAAAGGAGCGAACTTCCGGCGGAGGCTTCCCCCGCCCGGTCAACAAAACCCGCCATCGCCTTGCCGGAGTAAACAGGGTCCAAGATCAAGCCCTCTGTTCGGGCGGCCAGCTCAATTGCTCTTACCGTGGCCTGATTCAGGCGCCCGTAACCGGGCTGGAGAAACTTGCCGGTCAGGTGTATATCATCGTCGCCGACCGGTGAGGTGACGCCCAAGAGCTCGGCGATCTCATTGCAGCGAGACTGGACTCGTTGCTTCTGAGCATCCGCGGCCCGCCTCACGCAGACGCCGGTCACTCGCACCTTGCACCCTAGAGCCCTCAGTCCGAACAGCAATCCCGCGTGGGTGTGCCCGCTTCCCGAAGGAACAACAATCTCATCCAGGGAAAAATTCAGATTTTCGAGCTGTTTCAAAATCTCTTGCGCGGCAACTACATACCCAAGCGCTCCGAGAGGCTTGTGGCCGGGCGCCAGCGGGATGATGTAGGGGCTCCGGCCCTGGCTCCGCAGCTCACCCGCTATTTCATTCAGGCGCCGGTCAGCGCCTTGCTCGTCCTCCCCTTCCGGGTAAGAGTAAATGGTTGCACCGAGGATCCGATCCAAAAGGACGTTTCCGGAGGTGTGATAGACAGCATCCGTCCTCGGTACTCGCTCTTCAAGCTGGATATGACAATCCATTCCGAGCTTGCGAGCCGCGGCGGCGGCCAAGCGGACAAAATTTGACTGCACCGCGCCGGTGATCAGTACCGTGTCCGCTCCAACGGACCGCGCCTCCCCTAGATAGAACTCCAACTGCCGGACCTTGTTGCCGCCAAACGCCAGCCCGGTACAGTCGTCGCGTTTGACAAACAATGCGACTTCCTGGAATCCGGCGCCCAGGTTCGGCATTGCCTCCAAGGGAGTTGGTACGTGACAGAGGTGCACGCGAGGCAACTGATAGAGGCAACCAAGTCGCTGATCCATGAGAAACTGTCTTTCAATTCAAGCGTTCAAAAAGACTTCCGAGAGAATTGACCAGCAAGCTGACGGAAGCCGCGGCTAACGCCGAGGTGATTAGGAGACGGAAAGTGCGCTCGCTGATCCAGGCGACAGACTTCCGGCCTAGATAGATGCCAATCAGCGTAGCAGGCGCCAATGTCAGAGTCAAAGTCACGGTCTGAGGAGAAATCGATGCGGTCAGGGCTTGCAGAGGCAACGCCGTACCGTAGGAAACAACAAAGAGAGCGAGCAGCGTCGCGCGTACTGTGTCTTTGGCGCAGCCAAGCGCGGACAAGCGCGCCGCAACCGGAGGACCCGGCATCGCCAGGCTGGCGCTCATGACCCCGGAGAGGATTCCAGTTCCAATGTCGGTCAAGTTCCCTTGCCGGGTTGTTCCGCTTCCGACGCCTAAGCCAAGACGACCCCATACTGAAACGGCCATTAACAAGACGGCCAGGCCCGCGCTGAACTTGAGCAGGGCGACACTGCTGTGCTGATAGATGAAGACTCCGATTGGCAGACCAACGACGGTTCCCAGGACCAACCGCGGCAGCAAGGCCTTCTCGGCCCGGCTGTAGAGGGATGGGGCCAGCACAACGGCAATCAGCAAGCTCAATAGGATTGTTACGTGAATGGCCGAAGCGCTGTTCATGACCAGCAGCAGGACGGGGCCGGCGATGATCCCGAATCCAATTCCAGTGGCCGATTGAAAAAGAGCGGCGACGAGCACGGCGGCTTGGACTACTACTAAGGTTTGTCCGTCCATATACAGAAGCGTGACCGGCGGTTTTGTTTCCGCTGGAGCTTTCACTCTCTCTTTCGCGGTGGACCTTACATTTACACACAAAACGCCGCTTGACCTCATCGGCCGCCCGATCGGGTGCGGGCGCGTGTGCTGCCGTGCCTGCTGGCCCGCTACCTAGAGTGGCACATGCGGCAGGCGCTGGCGCCGTTCTGCTTGACGACGAGCAGCGCGCTTAGGAGCCCTTGTGGCCGGTAGCGCCGACCCGAGCGCTCGACCGCGAATCAACCTGAACAAAAAGGCAAGGGCGAGGTCTAGAAACTGATCTTGAGTCCGAAAATGGTTTGCCGGAATAGACCCGGCTGGATGCCTTGCGGTGCGCGCGAGGCGATATAGATCTCGTTCGCGACGTTCTTGATCGTGAAATACGGAGTGAACTCCCAGCGTTCGCGCCGGATACGGTAGTCCACCATGAGGTTGGCGACCTGATACGCGGGCAACTGGCCCGCCGTTCCGTCTGCTGAGCCGGCAACGGTCTCTCGGTTGTCCCCGAATTGGTCCCCGATGTGAGACAGATCAATTTGGAGGCCCCACCCGCGTCTGTGCCGGGCGCCGAGGAGGACGGAAAAGGTGTTCGCGGGGGCATAAGGAAGCCGCTTACCGCCAAAGAGATTGTTTTCGCTGAACTCAGCCGTGGCCAAATACATATGGCGGAAATCGGTGTAGATCGTCCAGCCGGCCGCCGATGTGAACTCGCTCCAGTTTACACGGAGGCTCGATTCGAAGCCCTGGTGCAGAGTTGCTCCCCCGTTGAGCAGGGTTGTCGTCGCTCCGCCCGACTCGGCGGCCGTGATGATCTGATTCGAGAAATCCATCCGGAAGTAGGTAAACTCGCCCCGCAAGGCGCGCGATCCGGTATAGCGTACGCCCGCTTCGTAGTTCCAACTCAGCTCGGCGTCCAGCTCCAGATTCTCGCCACCACTCGTAATGGCGATTTTCGTTCGCGGCGGAGCAAAGCCCCGGTGCATGCCGGTGAACAGGGTGAGTTTCTCCGTCGCCTTGAACGATACGCCCAAACCGGGGATGACCTTGGCAATGCCATTATCCCGGCGCCGATCGACGTTCATCGGGATGCGGCCCTGCTCAGTGCGGACACGCGTGCGGGTAATATGGCGCTCCTGGTTGTAGTGCTCGAAACGGACGCCAGGCGTAACGATCCAGCGATCACTCAGAAAAAAGCGGTTTTGCACGTACGCCGAGAAGGCATTACCGAAGCGGTCCTCGTCGTCACGAGTGGTTCCCGAGCGAGCCCGGAAACCTTCTCCGTTGATGCGCTTGTCGTCGGCTCTCTCGTAAATGTAACGCAGGCCCAGGTCGAGCTTGTTGCGCCTCCCGCCCAAATCGTGGTCCATCGAAAGGCCCGATTGCACGCCCGCCACGTAAAACTCGCGGTTGCGGTTGCCAGCCGAGTCGCGCAAGAAGACAGCACCACCCGGAATTGCCGGGTCGCCGAAAACACCCAAGTAATCTCGGCCCTGGTCGGAGCGGTCCCAATCCTGGCGGCCCCAATTTCGAATCGTGTGGTAGGCAAAAACCGAAGTACTCCACAGCGCGTGCGGGTTCAGTGCGTAAGTGTGCGAGAGCGAGCCGGACTCCCGGCTCACCTTCAGGTCATCTCCTGGGACAGCATTCTGATTGGGATCGCGCTCGAACATCGGCTGCGTCAGGCCGAGATAGGTCGAATTCGACCTTTCGGCGTAGACTCCCGCCTTGATCGATAGGGTGTGTTTGTCGTTCGGCTTGAGCGTGAACTTCGACTGCACGTCTTCGATGTCGAACCAAAAGTCGCGCCAGCCGTCCCCCTGCTTATGGAGGTAGTTGAGGAACCAACCGGCGGACTGGTCTTTGTTGCTTCCACCCAAGGAGCCGTTGCCGACAAAGACGCCGCGCTGGCCGCCTTTGATGTTGAAGGCGCCGTGGAACTTCGGCGGCGGGTCGGGAGTGACGAAGTTGATCACCCCTCCGACCGTTTGCGGGCCGTGCATAATCTGGCCGCTGCCCTTGAGCACTTCCACGCGCTCCATGCGGTCGATCGGCGGCGAATAGTACATCTCGGGCTCGCCGTAGGGGGCCAGCGATATGGGCAAGCCGTCTTCGAGCATGAGCACCTTGCGGCTGCGGTCGGGGTTGAGCCCTCGCATGCCCACGTTGAGGCGCATGGCCATGGGGCCGGAATCCTCCCGCAGCGTCACGCCCGGAATTTTCTTGAGCACCTCGTTGGCATCGATCGGCTTGGTTTCGTGAAGCTCTTCCTTCGAGACGAGGAAGACGGACCCTGGGATCTCCGTGAGGATTTCGTCGGTGCGGCCGACGACTTCGATGGTGGTTGCAATCGTCCGAATTGCCTTGAACTGGAGGTCAATTTCCAGCGGCTGTCCAGAAGCAACCTGAATCTGCAACGAGACGGGCTCGAAATCCTCAAAAACCGCCGTCAAGACCTGTTTTCCGGCCGGAACCGCGGCCAAACGATAGTATCCGTAGATGTCAGTCCAGGCCTCTTCCGCCGAGCCGCTCGCGGTTACTCTCACTCCGGCAACAGGCGTTCTGTCGGGGCCTGTCACGGAGCCCTGCACTTCGGCGGCTGAAACGGTGGTGGGCAGCGCTAACAACGCCACCGCTAAAACGAGGTTTCTCAAAAGGGTCGTCATATGAGCCTGCTGGCGAGCCCCGCGGGCGGCCAGGCTGGAGTTGGATACCCAGCAACAACGGAATGCCGGCAGCAAAGCGGGGCCGGCCACGGCGGCACGACACCCAAGATGCACGGTAGACGAGAACGCATTTTCTTTCTGACTGTCCCTAAAGATTTGAAAGATTTGGGTTGGTGGCCCGGCGGGTTAGGGGCAGATCCTATTTGCAACTGATTTGCAATCATGCTATCTGATCGAAGAATACCGCAACTTGCAACTCAGTGTCAAGTAGAAAAACATACCGGCCAAAAGTGTTGCAGTCCGGATGCAAGAAACTTGACATAATAAGCATGTTTATTCGAAAAAGGACCAAACAGGCGGTGTGTCTCCTAGGGAGCCTTCTGCAACTGAGTAGCTAACATGAGTCTAGTCAGAGATGTCGCTGGCTACCCAGAGATGCAACTCGTTTACTGAAGAGGCCTTTGTCATTCTGTTGCTGGTCGATGTTCAGTGCTGCATGCGCAGCAGCATCGCCGGCATGAATGTCGACACCGGGCACGAAGAGCGTGCGCCCCGTCGCGCCTCGCCACGCGGTCCCCGCAGTGGGACAAGCGTTGGCATAAGCGGGGTTGCGGTAGAATCAGGCGAACAACACGGGAGGTCCCATGAGTGCCAATGCCTTCGCGCTATCGCCTGTTGGGCGGCACCAATTGCTGGAATGGCCGATACGCGCTACAACGGCTTTGTTTTGCCAATCGCTGGGCAACTTTCCGCCCAGTTTCGGCTACGCGGCGGCTGCTGACTCGGGAGCCGATTCAGCCGCGGCGAAGCAGGATGATGACGGCAAGAAGCCGCAAGGAGACAGCTCGGCAACCCGCCTGCTCATTGATCCCATCTTCAAGTTACACACTACCGGCGGAAATCATCCCGAGCGCCCGGAGCGGGTTGACGCCGTGACTCGGGCCCTCGAAGAAGCTGAACTGCTGCCAAAGCTGGGAAGGATCGCCCGCCGGGCGGCGCTGGATGACGAGCTATTGCTCTGCCATACGCCGGAATACGTGAAGCTAGTCAAACGCGAAATCGCGGCGGGCGCGCGAATGTTGAGCACCGGCGATACGGCCGTGAGCGCGAAGTCGCTCGAAGTTGCGATCGAGGCCGCGGGCGGTTTGCTGAACGCCGTCGACGCGGTCGCCGGACGGGAAGCGAAAAACGCTTTCTGTGTCGTGCGCCCGCCGGGCCATCACGCCACGCCGGACCGCGGCATGGGATTCTGCATCTTCAACAACATCGCCATCGCCGCCCGCTACGCCCAGAAAAAGCATGGGATCGGCAAGGTTCTGATCGCGGACTGGGATGTCCATCACGGCAACGGCACCCAGGACGCTTTCTATCGCGACGGTTCGGTCTTCTTTTTCAGCACTCACCAGTCGCCGTGGTATCCAGGCACCGGCAAGACCTGGGAAACCGGGGCGGGCGCGGGCCGCGGCACGACGCTCAATGCACCCTTCCCGGCGGGCGCGGGCCGGGTGGAGATCGTTGGAACGTTTCGCAACAAACTGGTCAAGCTGGCAAATGAGTTCAAGCCGGACTTGGTCATGATCTCGGCCGGATTCGACTCCCGCATGGGCGATCCGCTGGGAGAGTTTACACTCGATGATCAGGACTTTGCCGACCTGACAGGCATCATGCTGGAGATTGCCGCGCAGCACGCCGGAGGGCGATTGGTGTCTGTTCTTGAAGGGGGCTACAACCTGGAAGGTTTGGGGGCAGCGGCGGCGAGTCACGTGCAGGCTTTGGCGCGGGGCTGACCGAGGCAGTCGAGAGCTACGTAACAGAGCGGATATCGACAATCGGTGAGGTTGTGATGACCTTGTGGACGGGATGCCGGAACTCAAGGTGCATGCCGCGGCCGATGAAGGCTACTTTGAGCATGGAGCCTCCCCAGCTCGATCCGTTGATCTTCACGGTTACGGGCTGGGGGCAAAACTCGGGGTGCCCGCAAATGATCGCTTCCCCATCGTGGCAAATCTTGAGGCGGTAGTAACGGTTCTCGGTCTGGATTTCAAGCTTCGAACCCTCGGGAAGGTCGCTCAGATAGACGCCTCCTTCGATCTCCGACTTGACAATGTTGTGGTTGATCTCGTCGCTGAAGTGAGGCAAGGGCGCGAAGAACCCCGAGTCATCATCACGGACGTCGGTGTTCGTACTCATTCTATTTCCATTGTACACCAGCTTCGGTAACGAATCTGGACCATCCTACACTGAATTATCGACAGATAGTAGCAAAACATCCACATCCGGCGCGCGGCAGGATGTCGCTGCCAATTAGCGGCCCTGGCTGAGCCGCCGGAAGTACTCCGCTACCGCTTCACGGTACTGTTCGGGAACCGGCTCGTTGGCAATAGCGCGGATTTGGTTGCCGCCCCTGTCCCGCTCGACTTGTCGCCGCACCTGCAGCTCAAGCTGTTCGAGCAACGACAGCAAGTTTCGGTGCTCTTCCTGAAGCAGCTTCGGGTTGCCGGGAAAGCGATCCCGCGGCAGCCCGGCGACAAAGCGCCGAATTTCGCTGAGGTCCTCCTCGTCTATTCCTTGCCCGCGCAATTGCTGGGTCAGGCTGGGCAGCAGGCGGGCCGAGTCGCGCATGGCGCGCTCCATCTCCCGGCGGGTTTCGGGATCGAGCGGGTTGCCGGCGCCAGACCGCCGTTGCCCTCCGAAGTTGCTGGCACTGCCCCAGTTCCGTTGATCGCCGAACCGGCCTCCGGGGCCCCACACGCCGCCTCGCTGACCGTCTCCGCCCATGCTGGAAGGTGATCCCCCGCCTCGTTGGCGTCCTTGACCCTGCTGGCCTTGGCCCATTCCCGCTTGTTGGCCGGGTCCTTGTCCCTGTCCTTGCTGTCCTTGTTGCTGACCCTGCCCTTGGCCTTGACCCTGCTGTTGGCCTTGGCCTTGACCCTGACCTTGCTGCTGCTGTTGGCCCTGCTGGCCGCCCTGGCCCTGCTGCCCGGATCCGCCCTCGTCGTTTTCGCGTTCACCTTCGCGGCCGCGGCCGGCGGCTTCCTCGAGACGTCTGCGCATGTCCTCGAGGCGGGCGAGGGTGCGATCGAGCCCCTGATCTTCGCGGTCTCCGCCTGCTTGGGCTAGGCGCTCGGTCTCACGCAGTTGGTCACGCAGGTGATTGATCGCTTCGGTTACGGCCCCTTCACGCTGCGCGATGTGGGCGGCGTACCCCTGGCGGACATACTGCGATGCTTGCTGCAAACGCAGCCCCAACTCGGACTGCTGCAGATCGGAAAGGGCTTCCCTCAACTTGCGGGAGGTTTCCGAACCCTTGGACTGACGCGCCGCTTCTTGCATCTTGCGCTCGATGTCCTCCACCTCTTGTTGCATCGCGCCCTTGCGGTCGGCCAGTTCGATTTCCTCGCGGGGAGACATGCCGCTCGGGATTCTTCCGCGGCTCTGACCACCCTGCTGCTTGATGTGCTCCAAGGCGTGATGCAAGGCTTGCTTCAAAGTTTGAGCTGTTTCAGCCTGCTGTTGGGCCAATCGCTCGGCTCTGCGCGCAATGTCGGAGATACTGGCACTGGTCCGCTCGCGGCGCTGCTGCTCCATGGCCCTAAGAGCCTCTTGCAGGCGCTCCTGTGCGCGCTGCGCCCGGGCTTGCGCTTGCCGCTGGTTCAAGTCGCCACCTTGCGGCCGGCCGCCTGCCTGGCTGGCTCCTTGCATGTCGCGAGTAGCCTCCTCAAGCCTCCGGATCGTCTGCTCAAGACGGGAACCGCCACTCCGGCTGCCTTGCCCGGACTGGTTGGCCTGCTGTTGGCCGCCTTGCTGACCGCCCTGCTGCTGGCCGCCTTGTTGCTGGCCCTGTTGTTGGCCTTGCTGTTGACCCTGTTGCTGGCCTTGTTGCTGACCCTGCTGCTGGCCGCCCTGCTGCTGCATGGCCTGCTCGCGGCGCTGAAGCTCCTCGAGTTTCCGCTTCAGCTCCTCTGCCTCGCGGCGAAGAATTTCTTGTTGCCACCTCTGGGCGAACGTCTGCGTCTGCTGACGCCTGGCCTGTTCCACGAGCTTTTCCTGTCGCCGTGCCAGCTCGCTCAGCTTCTCGAGCGCTTCGTCAATTTCGCGTTCGAGCTGCTGGGACGAGGCTCCGCCGCCGGTCTCATACTGGTTCTTCTTGAGGTCCATCTCCAGTTCGAACATCTCGGAAAGGTCGCGGCTCGCCTGTCCGCCACCCCCGCCGCCTTGCCCGCCCTGGGTCACTTCGATGCGTCTGAATATGGCTTCCGCGCGCCGCAGGTACTGCAACGCTTTCTGCTGCGGGGACAGCGATTCGCGCAGTTTTTGTGCTTTGAGCAGCTCGGCCGCCGGAGCCATTTGCTCGGTGGCCTTTTCGAAGTTTTCAACGAACGCCTTGAAATCTTCATTGGTGCCGGCCAGGTCACGCGCGCGGACGCGCTCGGCCAGCGTGCGGGCCTGGTCCCGCAGCGTGAGCTGAATCTCCGACAACATCAAGGCGTTGTCGCGCACCTCCGCCCGCGTTCGTTTGTCTTTGTCGGCGGAGTCCTTGACCAAGTTCCAGGTGCCGGCAATGATCTCTTTCTGGCGGCGCGAGATCTCTTCCTGGCGCTGCCCCCCCCCGCCCATTCCACCGCCGGATTGCCCTTGCACAACCTCAAAATCGTAGGGACGAACCTCGATGAAATACATGTCCGTCTGGGTGGAGGTCTTTGCATCTCGGGCGACACCGTAGTAGCTGATGATGTCGCCAGGCAGTAGTTCCTCGAGTTCCTGGCTCGACGCTTCTTCACCCGTCTCGTCACGCGGACGCTCGGGCTCCGATCTCATCTCCTCCAGGTAGAAGGTGTGGCTGGCGGTGGCCTTCTTGCTGCCGCGCGCAATCCTGAGCGCGGCCTTTTTCGTCTCGCCGCCGTTGACCGTGTAGTTGACCTCGAACGACCGCAGCCCGAAGTCATCGCCCGCCTCGAATTGCGTGATGACCTCTTCGATATTGGTGGCCTTCCAGTCACGGCCGGGGCGCAAAAACCGCACCGTTGGCTTCTTGTCTGGAATGACGGTAATGAAGTAGTCGTTCGTCAGCCGCACAACCTCGCCTTTGTACATGGCCGCGACAAAATAGTGACCCTCTTTCTCCACCTGGATGCGACCCGCGGCTTGGAGTCCCTCGAAGGACATCGAAACCGAACTCTCGTCGTTCACCCTCAGCACGCCGCCGGTCAGCGGTTTGTCGGTCTTGACTTCGACTTCGACCTCGGTACCGGCCACGGCGCGTATGTCACCGAAATCCTCCTCGACCAGGATTTCAAGACCGGTCCACTTCGGATAGTGGTAGGTCAGGCGAATGGCCTCGACGTTCGGCATCTCGACCACCTGAACCTCGAACTCTTCGCTCTCAATGCCGCCCGCCACGATGGAGTAGCGGAAAGGCTCGCGCACACCCGCGAAAAGAAACTCGAAACCCGTATCTTCAACTTGGCGCTGCATGGGAGCTTCCTCCCACTGCACGCTGCTGTCGAACTTGGCGAAAAGTCGGGCTGTCGGTGACTCGAAACCGACCATCCGTGATGTCACGATCAGGTCGGCGCCCTGGCGAATGGTCGTGTCTCCCGGTTCGACAATGATCTGATACAGAGGCGATACGGCAGGCTTCAACCAGCCGCCCCAGAGGCGGGACGTGCCATAACTCCAATAACCCGGACCGGAGCCGCCGAGCCATATCAGGAACCCCACGGCGCCCACGGCCGCCAGGGCGTAGCCAAAGACTCGCTTCGCCTCGACCACCTGCTCGACGGGCGCGGCTTCGGCAACCCGCATCGTGTCTTCGGCCAGCAAATCGAGGAACGGATTCAGCTTCTTGCCGGGCTTCGGCGCCGACTGGTCGACAAAGGTTTCGATGCGGCCTTCAAACGCGGGCACGCTCTTCTCGACGTAACCCGCCGCGTTGCCGCGGCCCAGCCGCATCAGCGGACGAATCAGGGCGAATATAACGATCGCGACAACCGATCCGAACAGCAGTGTCCGGGTACTGACGACGCTGGAATCTGAAAATGCGAAACGGTTCGCGATATAGACGAAAAGGACCGTCAACAGCAGCGCTACGACGGCCGTGGCGCCGAGTCCGCGGGAGGCAGTCGTGACCTGAAGCCGCACGCGAATGCGTTTGAGGTAGTCCTGCAACTTCTCTGTCGGAGTAGCAGAAAAGTAACTCACGATAAACGGACCTCCCGGCGGACTTTCAGATGCACGTTTCCTAGTATCGATTCTATCAGCGTCAACAGCAACAGCAGCGCCAGCAGCCAGCGCCACACCTCGAGCGGCGGCAATTGGACCGCAGTCTCGGAATCGTCAGCAGTGACGGCCTCACCTTGGCGGCGGCCGGTGGCCTTCCATAATTCCAGCGTGTCCGCATCCATCGGACGAAGGTTGGACTCGCGCGGATCGGGATTCACCGCCACCAGCTCGCTCTCGCCCGTTCGGCGAATCTCGTAGAAGCCCACTTGGCTGACCTCAAGATCCTGCTCGGAAATCGATTCCGACAGTGACAGCGCCCGCTCCCCTTCGGGATCGAACACTTGCACCGTGGAGTCCGGCGCGCGGCGCTTTCGCAGCTCCAGCACGGAGTCAACCGTCGCCTGCAAGCGGCTGTCCTCTATCCCTGACAAATATCGCGCGGATTCGACCACGAAAGGGACAAACACAGGGTGGACCGGCAGGTCGTTCCAGACGTTATCAAGCGAGGAAGCAAAGACAAGAAGGCGCCCGTCGCCGATCTTTTCCTCGACCAGCAGCGGCGAGCGATCCGTCAGGCGGGCCAGAACGTCGTCATCTTCGCTGGTCCACAACTGGGCATAGCGGAAGAATTTGACCCGCCGGAAGCGTTCTACTTGATCCAAAACCGGGTGCGAAGAGTCGATCTCCCCGACCACCTGGAAGCGTTCCGCGCTTCTCGGGGCGTATCGCGCTTCCCCGATCTTGTTGGAATAAAGCGGCGCCTCTTTTGCCAGCGTGATTTTTGGGCCCACGGCCAGCAGCACCGAGCCGCCGGACTCAACGTACTTTCTTAGGCGTTCGGCGAACAGCGTTGACAGGCGCGGGATGTCAGAGATCACAACCAACGCGAAGCGTTCCGGCGCAAGCCGGTCGAGTTCACCCGCTGAAGCCGCCTGAACCTGAAAGACCCCGTCCGAGCCGGCGTCCAGGGCGGCCTTGTAGTAGAGGGCGTCGCGCCGGCGGTTCTGGCTATAGACGAACAGAATGGTAGCCGGCTCGCTATTATTAAACGCCACGAGACGCTGATCGTCGCTTTTCAGGTCGTCTCCAGGCTGAAGGGTCACCGTTCCGCGGCTGTTTCCTTTGGGGACCTCGAACTTCTCAAAGACGACGGAAGCTCTTCCGGAGGCCGGCACATCAACGGATTCGCTGCCGATCTGCTTGCCATCCAAGGTCAGGGTCACGCGCTTGCGAGCCTCCGCCGTACCGAACCCCGCCACCGTGACCTCGATCCTCGGCTGCTGCCCGCCGAAAAGGCGAGTCGATCCCTTGACACTCTCTATTGCCCAATTGGGAGCCTCGGACTCCATGACATCGTGGACCACCAAGGAAGCAATCGTAGGCAAAGCAACGTCGGAAAACCGGCTGGGCATGGCGGAGTGCTGGAAGTCGGAGATCATGTGGACCTCCACCGGGACACTTTTTTCCGGGATCAAGTTGCGAATCGCCTCGACCAATTCACCGTAGGAGTTACGCGAATGGGTGGGCCGCAGTGATCGGATGGCTTCCTTTAACTCATCGCGGTCCGCGGTGCGTTCGCTTGCCAGGCGCACGCCCGGGCCGCTGGCGATGATTTGGGCGAGATCCCCCCCGGCCATGCCATCCACGATCGACTCGGCCTGTCCGGCTGCATTCTCCCAGCGGTCTCCGAAGTTCATGCTCAGAGACGTATCGAGAGCGATCAGATGCAGCGTTGGCAGTCCGCTCAGCGCGACCCGCGGAGGCCGCTCCCAAACCAGCCTGGCGAAGACAAGGGCCAGCAGCAAATAGATCAAGAGCCGCGCGGCCAGCAGCAGCAGATAGCGGAAGCGCCGTTGTAGCAAGGAACTTTGTCTGCGGCGCTCGAAGAACATCAGCGAGCTGAACGGCAACTGGATGGGGTTTTGCCGCTGCAGCAGGTGAAGCCATAGCGGCAGCGAGAGCGCCAGTCCGCCAAGCAGAAACAGAGGCGACAGTATCGACATGTGAAAACCTAACTAAACACTAGACGTCATGGTACGCCCGATCGCTCACGGAAGTTCCGAGGATCGCCCTACCTTCTGTAACAATCGACACGCCGGCCGCCAAACGCGAGCCGCGTCATTTATTCCGCCGTTCACGAAACAACAGATACTTCCTGAGCGCGAGATCCAGAGGCTGGGACGTATCCATCAGCCAGTACTGCGCTCCGATTCCGGCGGCATCATCCTCGATCTTCTGCATATGCTCCCGCATCTTCTGACGGTATTCTCGGCGCGCGTAGTCGCCCGAGACTTCCATGCGGTCGCCCGTCTCCATGTCCTCGAGCAGCGTTGAATGCCCCAAGTCCGGCTCGATCTCGGCCGGATCGAGGATTTGCAGGAAAACGACGTCCTGGCCCTGATAAGCCAGCGGCCGAACCGCTTCCACGATGGCATCAGCGTCGCAGTAGAAATCGGAAATCACGCCACCAGCCCGCGATGCGAAACGAACTCCTGGAAGTGCGCAAACGGAGCCTCGAAATCAGTTCCTGTCGCGGGCTCGGCATGATCCAGCGCATGCAGGATGCTGTGCAAGTGACCCGGGCGCGTCGACGGGGGCCGGAAGTCCGTTACCTTTTCGTCAAACACGATCAGGCCTACCGCGTCGTGCTGATAGATCGACAGATAAGCCAGCGACGCGGCCAGAAAACGAGCGTACTCGATCTTGGCAACGCCGTTGCTTTGATACCCCATTGACGCACTGGCGTCGAACAGGATCATCAGGTGGGTATTGGTCTCGCCAAGGTAGCGTTTGATGTAGGTTCGCTCGGTCCTTGAAAAGACGTTCCAGTCGATGAACCGCGGGTCGTCACCTGGAACGTAGGGCCGGTACTCGGCGAACTCGAGGCTGAATCCAAAGAAAGGCGATCGGTGCAATCCGGTCAGAAAGCCGTCGACGACGGTCTTTGCCACCAGCTCGATATTCGAGAGCCGGGAAAGCACTTTTGGGTCGAGTAGTCTCTGTATAGCCATGCAAAAGAACCCGCCCCAAGCGCCGCCGCCGCAAATCTCAAGGATTCAATACGCCGCTTCGGCTCAAAGTGGACTGTCCCCGATTTATTCCTACTCATTCGGAGCCGGGCGCGACTCCATCAACTGTTTGAGAATCTCGTCCGTCGAAATGCCGTCCGATTCGGCGTGAAAATTCGTCAGCACCCGATGCCGCATCACGGGCAACACCAGAGCCCGTATGTCACCGTAGGTCACATGAAACCGGCCTTCCAGCAAGGCCCGCGACTTGGCCGCCATCACTAGAAATTGCGTCGCACGCACGCTACAGCCGTAATTCACGTACTTCTTCACGACGTCGGGCGCCAGAGGATCCTTGGGACGCGAGGCGCGCACCAGCTCCACCGCATACTTCGCAGTGTTCTCGGAGACCGGGATTTGCCGAACCATCCTTTGGTAGCTCAGGATCTCTTCAGCGTTCGTGCAAACTTCGACGTCGGGCAGCGGATCACTGGTATTGCGGCTGACAACTTCAATCTCGTCGCTGGTGTCCAAGTAGTCGAGGATCACCTTGAAGAGAAACCGGTCGAGCTGAGCTTCGGGAAGCGTGTAGGTCCCCTCCAGCTCGATCGGGTTCTGCGTGGCCAGCACGAAGAACGGCGGATCGAGATCGTAAGTGTGGCCCCGGACGGTGACGCTGACCTCCTGCATCGCCTCCAGGAGCGCGGCTTGCGTTTTCGGCGGGGTGCGGTTCACCTCGTCGGCCAGCAGCACGTTTGTAAAGATAGGACCTTCGACAAAGGTCCACTTGCGCCGCCCAGTAGTCACGTCCTCTTCGATGATGTCGGTGCCGGTGACGTCGGTCGGCATCAGATCCGGCGTGAACTGAATTCGCTTGAACTTCAAGCCTAGCGCCGTCGCGAGCGTCCGTACCAGCAATGTTTTGGCTGTCCCCGGCATTCCGGTGATCAAGCAGTGGCCACCGACCAGCAGCGTAATCAAGAGGTGCTCGATAACCTCCTCTTGACCGACGATGATGCGGCGCACTTGTTCACGGATCCGTTCCTGCGTGTCGTGGAAGGAATTGACTAGTTCACGGTAGTCAACGGTGTCAACGGCGGAAGTTGTAGGAAGACTCATAGGCAGAGTGTCGTGTAGAGAAGCAGGCGGAGAATTCTCTTCTTTCTTCTATTGGTTGATTTCAAGCAGTAGTTTCTGGGCCGGACGGTAGCTGGGCGCCGTTTCGAGCGCCATCAGCAAATGCCGCCGCGTGCGCTGACGGTCTTCCATTTTATGATAAGCCCGCGCCAGGTTGAAATGGGCCGAAGCCGGATCGACGGGTCCCAGCGCCAGCAGTGACTTGAACTCCCGCGCCGCCTCCTCGATCCGTCCAGCGTCCAAAAGCCATCGTCCCAGCGGGCCGTGGAGTTCCTCATCACCTGGCGCGATATAAAGCAGGCCCTCCAGCACTTCGATGGCCTCGTCATCGCGCCCCATCTCGTGGAGAAGAGTGGCGAGCTTCTTGATGCGGGAGGGGTTTCTTCCGCCGATCGACTCGTATTCGAGCAACTGTTCGACAGCGGCCTCTTTGTCGCCCTGCTCCAGGTAGGCTTCGGCAAGGACCGCGTAGGCATTTCCGCCTTCCACATACTGCGGATAGGCGTCGCGCGCTTTGGCCGCGGGCTCGATCACGTCCTCCCACTTCTTCGCGCGAGCGGCTTCGAGCGCCTCTTTCATCAGCTTGCGCCATTCGCCAAACTGCTCGACGAGTTCTCCCGTCTCCCGCTGGACGTATTCCTTGAATTGAGTGTCAAAGTCCTCGCTGGGCATACCCAAAACAGCTTCTACGTTATCCGCGGTCGAGTTGCCTTCCCCGAACCCCCGAAGCAGCTCGACCAATTTCCCGAAACCCCACTTCTCGGCGATGAACTTGCAGACCAGGCCCGACTGAAAGTAAGAAATCTGAATCTGTTTGGGATAGGCAGGCCGGATGAATCCCTTATCCAAATCGGCCACGGGTAAGAACTTGTCTTCTTCGATCGCCTTGATGACGTCGGGGGAGATACGGTCTCCCCAGCTATCGTCAGCCGCCCATTCCTCGTAAACGGAAATCCCTTCGCTGTACCACCGCGGCACCAGATGATTCGTCGACTCGAGTGTCACGACGTGAGCCATTTCGTGCCACAAAGTCGTGCCCCAGTGGAAACTGCCGGGCGACCGCCCCGACGGGCTGTCCATGGCGATGAGGTAGCCGAAGGTCACCCCGAGCAAGCCCACGCCGGGCATGCCCATCGTGCGTACCGCGAAGTCGTCGTGGTCCGGGTAGAGCTCGACAATCACCGGCCGTTCGGGCTTGAACCGGTACTTTGCCGCAAAAGTCTCCAGGCTCCGCTCGGCCAGCTCCACGACATAGGGCCGCAGGAGTTCGGACTCTTTTTCATGGAGCCTGACGATCACTTGCGGCCGGTCGATCGGCGCCGCCAACTGATCGGGATCGTCGGGAAGACGCTCGTCGAAATTCGAATAGCTCTTGAAATTCTTGAAACTGTCGAGCAGCCGCAGCGTGTTGACGGTCTTGGCGCTGTAAGGGTCTCCGCGGTAGGCCAGTTCGAGATGACGGGCAGCCTCATCGTCCTTCCCTTCCCGCATCAGGTTGACGGCCAAGTCGGCGTGGGCCGACCACAACTCCATGTCCGTTTCGACCGCTTTGCGATAGAGATCCGCGGCTTCGCGATAGCGCCTTGTGATCACATAGAAATGAGCCGGGTCGGCGTAGACGCGCCCATATGCAGGGTTACGTTCCAGTGCCTTCGTCACCCATTCGCTTTCGGCCGCGCCGCCTAGAAAGTCGATCGCGGCCTTCAGCGAATACGCTTCGAGCGGGGAAATGTCCTGTTCACGGGCTTTTTCGAGGGCCTTGTCGAGGCTCTCGTTGGCCTTTTTGAAGTCGTTCTCCTCGATGTCCATCGATGCCATCAGGACATGGGCCTCAAACAGCTCTGGGTTCGCCTCGAGCAGCTCCGCTATTAGCTCGCGAGCCTTGCCCTCGAACCGCCGCGAGAAGACGCTGGCCTTGCCCAACTTGGCGGGAGCGTGGTTCTCGTCAAGCTTCAAGGCCTCGTCAAACAGCTTCGCCGCCTCACCCGCGTTGTGCGTTTCGAGGAAGAGGTGTCCCCAGCGCACCCGGACGTCCGGGTTTTCCGGCTGAGCCTTGAGAGCCTCGCGGAACATCTCGTTGGCCTGCTTGAAGTTCCGCAAGCCCCAAAAAGCCTCCGCCTTGGCCGCCGGGTCCGCGTTCGAGCTGATCAGCTCCAAGTAGCAGCCGCGGGCCTCGACCCTCCGCCCGTGATCCCAGTGCTCGTCGCAGGGCCGCAGGTCCGAGCTCCGCTTGCCGCGGCCTTGCCCTTGCTGTCCGGCAGCTACACCGGCGGCGAGCAGCGCGACCGCTAGCATGACCCCAGTCCGAAAGGCAGCGGCCGGCCAAACAGCGGCCACAAGGATACGGCCCGTGGGGGTTGGGATGCGGCGGCTTTGGAGATGGCTAGTCATTCGTGTCACGGCTCCGAAGTTATCTCTGTCGCTTCGTCAATTTCTTCCTGCTTGCGGGCCAGCTCGACCAGCACTTTTTCCAGCTCTTCGAAGTATTGCTCTTCCGGAATACTGTTCTTGCGCAGCTTCAAATCGTTGAAGCGGTGTTCGATTTCCTCGCGCTCGGCCATCAATGCCCGAACCGCCGGGTCCTCGGCCGCCTCGACCGCCGCCTCCAGCCGCGCGAGGGTGAAACTAGCCGCGAATCCGCCCTCGAGCCGGGGATGCTCGGTCGCCATGCGCTTCTCTTTCTCGAAGAAGCCTTTCACCTTCTGCTCGGCGTAGTTGAAGGCTTCGAGCACGGTGATGGCATCGTTCTTGTCGGCATCGGCGGCCTCGTCGCTAAGCGCTTGCACCCAATATTCGGGAAAGATCGGCGCATTCCTCTCGCGGCCGCTGCGGGTCGCCGCGACGACAACGCGGCGTTCGCTCTTTAGCTGATCGATGGACGCGCCGCTCGAACTCGTCGTTACCGCCACAAACTGGCGGCCGGCCGGCAGGGCGTCCAGCAGCTTCTGGAGCTGATTCGCCGTGATGTCGGGACCGGGAATGTTGAACTTATACGCATGTCCGTCCCAGGTGCCATGCCCGATCAGGAAAAGCGCGATGGTGTCTTCTTTCCGGATGTTTTCGGCAAGTTGTTGGAACAGGTCCTCGATCGCCCCGCGCTTGGCGCTTTCACCAGACAACACGTAGACCCGCGACTCATCTCCAGCCGTCTGTTTGCAAACCTCTTCCAGTTTGCCGGCGTACTCTGAAAAACGCTCTTGGTAGGATGGCTCGCCGCCCAGCCCCTCCACGATCACGAAGTAGGATTCAGCGCGGAGCGGCATCGCGGCCAGGAACGCAACGGTTGCAACGGTTGCAACGGTCAATGCCGCTGGAACCGCCAAGCCCCGTGCCCGGTTTGCTCCCTTACCAGTGCTTAGTCGCGCTCGCATCCCTACTCTAGTCTGACGCCCAAACCCGCCAAAATGCCGATGACCAGACCGAACAACCCCTGCCGGTCCGGGTAACGCCAACCCCCGGTGCTAAATCACACCCCAGCGTCGCCTCAACAACCACTCGCCGCCGCGCAGCCCCAGCAGCAACAAGAAGAAGAACGGCATATCCCACAGATCCATGATCTCGCGGGAAGTAATGCCGGCCTCGGAAAACTGAACTTCCCGCGGCAAATCCGCTACTTCGTCGAGCGTCCAATAGCGCCCGCCGGTCTGCTCGGCGAGCCGCTCCAGCAGTTCGCGATTCTGCGCGGGGTGAAAATCCTCCGCCAAACCATCCTCGCGCCGAAAATGGACAATCTCGGATCCTAAAACCTCGTCACCCTGATGAGCCGTGGTTTCGACGCGATAGGCGCCCGTTCCCGCCGCGGTCCATTGCGCCTCATACACTCCCTCCTCTTCCGCGGAAGGATGCAGCTCGACGCTGTGGGGATCACCCGATTCCGGCGTCACCAGCGCTGTCACCGTCGCGTTGTTCGCGAATTCGAACTCTTTCGTGCGAACCTCCGCGCGAAGCTTGACCGTCGGGTCGTCGGCATAGAGCCGCCGGTTCGTGGAGATCGAAACCGGACCCGGCGAATTGGCCACCAAACTCCTTAACAACTGCTGCCAAAAAACGTGGTGCCGCGTGTCATCATGGGGCAGCCCCATCTTCCAGCGCCATGTTCCGCCCGTCGCCAGGACAATGGCCTTGCCTCGCCCGTAGTTCTGCGTTACAAGCAGAGGAATCTCTTTCCCCTCTACGCGCGCGTTGATCAGCGGCACCGCGGCCGGCTTCAAGTCCCCCACTCTTTGGTAGTCGGCGAGAGCGGGAAGTCCCTTCCACTTTTCCAGGTTCTTCGCCGCGTCTTCATCGAAGCGGCAAATCAGCGAGTCCCTGCCCTGATCCGTCAGCACGACTTCGGCCGGCTCGCGGAAAAACGTGCGGTCCGACTCGTCTGAAACAGCGACGGGCAACACCTCCGCAACCTTCGAAGCGCCCCACGCGCCGTCACCCAGGGCGTTGCGTCCGCCGAGTACGAGCAAAGTCCCTCCCCGGCGGTTCACGAACTGCTTAATCATCTCTTGCTGCTCAGGCGTAAAGAAGCCCGCCTCCACGCTTCCGATGATCAGCGCGTCGTAGGCGAAAAGCTCGTCCTCGGCCGTCGGGAACCCGTTTTCCAGCTCTTCCGGCGTATCGACCCCCTGGCGGTAAAACTTATTGGGAGACGTCCGCAGCATCGACACCAACTGCACGCTGGCGTCTTTGAATACCGCGCGGCGCATGAACTTGTACTCCCAGCGAGGCTCGCCCTCGACGTAGAGGATCTTGCGCCGCCCTCGCGGCACGTCGATGACACGGCTGAGAGAGTTATTGCCGATGATCTCTTCATCGCCGGCCGGCTCAACAGCAAACTTCAGATAGCGAATCCCCGCGTCTCCCGCGCTGAAATCGATCCATTCGTTGTGAACGTTCTCCCCGCGGCGGAGCGTGATCTCCTTCGAGGCAAGGATTGTCGAGCCGTCTCGCACCGTCAATCGGGTTCTTCTCTCCTCCGCGCCGGAATGCCGGATAGCCACTTGCGCGTTCAGTTGCGAGTTGGGCAAGGCCCGCGCCGGAACCGTGACTTCGGCGAGTTCAAGATCGCCCGGGATTTCTTCGCGCCCGACTCCAACCGTATGGACCGGGACATTCCTCTTACGAATCTCGGCCATCAGCCGGCGATCGAATGCTCCGGTATTATCCGCTCCATCGCTGAGCACCACAACAGCACCCAGGGGCAGTGCCGCCGATTCCCGAAGCACCGCCGCCACGGACTCGCCGATGCGCGTGGCGTTCCCTGCCCCGGGAAGCTTCTCGAGAGACTCCAGGCGGTGAAGTCCGCCAGAAAACGCATAGAGCCGTACGCGGAACTTTTCCTTGAGTTCGTCGATCACGCCGGAATCGAGAGCATCCCAGGCAAGCTGCAAGCGAGTCTTCCCGCCCTCGCCCAGAGCCATGCTGCGAGAGGTGTCGAGGATGACGGCAACGACATTCTGCTGCGAACGCAGCGACTGAATGCTGATCGCCGGCCGCCACAACAAGAACAACACCAGGGCCGCGGAGGCGAACTGCAACCCCCAAACGACGAACGGTTTCTTGCCCTCGAGCCAGCCTTGATGTCTTCCTAAATGCCAGGCCAAGCCGGCGCCGACCCCCAGGACAAGCAAGATCAGCAGCCAAAGGGGCCAGCCGCTGGCCAGAACGAAGTCGCCTTTGCGGAAGACCGTGGGCGGATATTTGAAGAGAAACTCGAACACGTAGCGCGCCGCGAACCCTAGTGGGTCATGGAATATATGACGTAGTTGATCCCGAATCGATACGCCAACGCCGTCATTTTCTCGGGATACTCCGGAGTGTCAGCATGCTCCCAGGCATCCCCTAAGTCCATATTAAAATTAATCGCCACCATCAGGCGGCCCTCATCATCATAGATACCTCGCCAATAGGGCTCATATCCGTCCCGCTGGTAAGTGACGCCTGACCAGACATACGAAATGCCCGGGATCTGGCTCCTTTGATCCAAATCGTACAGAACATGCAACAGCGGGTCGTCTTCTCCGATCTCAATGATCGGCCGGTCGGGAAACACCTTCCTAATGCCTTCGAGAAACGCCGCCCATTGATAGGTCCCATGAAAATCATCGACCACCAGGAAGCCGCCCCGCAGCAAATACTCGCGCAGGCGTTCGCCGTCCTCCTCGGTGACGTCCCAGCGCCCCACTTCCACGGCATAAAGCCAGGGGTAGTCAAACAAATCCTCGTCATCGGGCCGAAAGATCTTGCCGCCCCGCGCCGAATCGATGCTCGTCAGGCGGCGGACGCCTTGCATGAAGTGGTATTCGGCCTCGGGATAGTCCGTAGCCCAGCTCCCGCGGCCGCGGCGGCCGCCGCCCCAGCCGCTATACGCCAGCCGGGCAAAATGAAACTCGCCCTGGGCGTCCGGGGCAAACCAGTCTGAAGGAATTTCGGACGAACGGAACCCCCTGAAGCGTTGAGCGAATGAAGAACTCAGCAGCAAACACAGGGTCAGCAAGACCCCGACAGTTCGGCTGCGAGTCCTCGTCATTCCTCGACCGCCCCAGGCACTTTCACCCCAAGAATAACACAGGCTTCCGAGCACCTCCGTGCGGTGGAGAACGCAAAGAAATCGTGAGTTCCGCGAGAAGCCCCTTCCGGGCCGCGCGCCAGCCAGCAGTCTAGAGACGAGTCCGGTCCGATCCGCGGCGTTGTCGCGAACGCGATGCAGATCGCTAGGGCTGCGCCAGAGCCTGGGTGAGGGTCGCAACCATTGGAACTTTTGGAACTTTCTCTCGCGTTCGCCCGAATCACTAACGAGCACCCGTTAAGCAACGTCCAACAGAGACGATGAACGATACCCCAGGCAGCGATGCTGACCTCTTGGACCGAATCGCCGCTGGAGACGAAGAGGCTTTTACGACTTTCTACCGCCGATATCAAGCCCGGATCTATCGCTTTGCCCTGCAGATGAGCGGCAGACGAAGCACGGCGGAGGAGGTCACGCAAGAAGTCTTTATGGCGATCATTCAACAGGCCGGCCGCTGGCAACCGGAACGCGGCGGGGTTTCCGCCTACTTGTACGGGGTCGCCCGTAACCACGTTTTGCGTTGCCTGGAAAGGGACCGGCGCTACACGACCATCGATTCCGGGAAAGAGGAGTTCGAACCGGCGGGCGGAGAGGTTTCAGGAACACTGGACCCCCTTTGGGAGCTGACCCGGGAAGAGCGGGTCGAAACCCTCCGCCGCGCTGTCTCGACACTCCCGCCCCACTACCGGGAAGTCATTGCGCTCTGTGAGCTGCAGGAGTTGAGCTACGACGACGCGGCGGCTGCCGCCGGCTGTGCCGTGGGGACGATCCGTTCGCGGCTGCACCGCGCGCGGGAGCTGCTGCTAAAGAAGCTCTCGGGCAGACCCGCGGCGCGCTCTATTTTCGCTTCTAGTTTTTCGGGGAGGCCATCATGAATTGCCCGGATTTCGAACAGATCGTCACGGAGCTTGCCCGCGGCTCCAACGAACAGAGTTCAGGCCGGGACGCACTTGTTCACGCCCGAGAATGCAACCGCTGCGGGCGCCGATTGGCCGAGGAGCAGACTCTCGCCAGAGCGTTCACTGAAGTTGCCGCCAGTTTCGGAGCTGAAAAAGCGCCTCCGCGAGTGGAGAAAACCCTGCTAGCGGCTTTCCGCCAGACCAGGCCGGCGGCAATCTCACGCAGCCGCGGAACAGCCTCGGGCTGGAACCGCTGGGCCGTGAGCGCGGCCGCGGCATCCGTATTGATAGCAACCGCGGCAGCGGTGCTTTGGATGGCGCCCGAGCCGCAAAGCAATGTTCCCGCCGCGGGCATCGCCGAAGCGGCGCCAGCCGCCGCCACGGTGGCGGACTTCTTGCCCCTTCTCTACGCCGAACCCATCAACCCCTGGGAACATGGACGAGTTGTTCGAGTCAGATTGCCAGGTTCGGCGCTCGTGCACTTGGGACTGCCGATGAACATGGCGGCTGCTTCCCAATTGGTGGATGCAAACATTCTGTTAGGTGAAGACGGCATGGCCCGGGGCGTGCGCCTGGTCACGACAGCGGGGACCGGCCGCTAACACGAACATGCTTTACAACTGCTTTGAGAACACGCAACGATAAGGAGAAAACAATGAGACCTCATAGGAAAGACATTCTTGTCATCTGTTTGCTCGCGGCGGGGACGGTAGCCGCCGGAGAGTCGGCCCCGCAAGCTGACCCGCCGCCCGCCGGCCACGAAGGGCAGGAAGCTCACTTCATCTTCCGGCAGCAAGCCGGCGCCGGGGTGCTGGCGAGTGGCCACTCGATCGAGATGATTTCGAGCGGTTATAGCGTCGCGGGCAAACTCGTCACGCAAGCGCCCTATTCCGCGGAGTCGATTACCGAGATGGTTCAAACGCTTCCGGGCGGGAACCGCATCGTCCGCGAGAACACCACGATGATCTACCGCGACAGTCAAGGCCGTACTCGCCGCGAACAACAGCTCGAGGCGATCGGCCCCTGGGCCACTGCTGGAGAAACCGCCAAGATGATCTTCATTCATGACCCCGTCGCGGGCGTTCACTATGTCGTGAATCCGCAAGATCAATCGGCGCGCAAGATGTCCTCGCTCCACATGGATGCCCAGATCGCCACCAAAAAAACCGCGGCCGCCCAAGGCGAAGGCGCTCAGCCAGGCGTCCAGATCCGGCGTTACCGCGTTGTGACCGGCAACACCGATCAGCACGAAGAGCATCGCCGGGTTTCCGGAGACTTTACGACCGACGGCGGCAGCGGCGTCATGGCAGGCGTGCGGGCGATAGCAGGAGCCGGAGAACACGCCTTGCACGATGTCAAGACCGAGTCGCTGGGGACGCGGGTGATCGAAGGTGTGGAAGCGCGCGGCTCCAAAACGGTCACGACAATTCCCGCGGGTGCGATAGGCAACGAGCACCCCATCGAGATTATTTCGGAGCAGTGGTTCTCCGAGGAGTTGCAAATGACGGTCTTGAGCACGCGTGAAGACCCTCGTTTCGGCAGCTCGACTCTTCGCCTCGCGAACGTTCAGAGAGTCGAACCTCATCCTTCCCTCTTCGAAGTGCCCCCCGGCTATACGATCGAAGAAGGTCTTGGGCCTTTGCCGCCCGTGTACCGCCGCATCGAGGGCAACGCCACATCACCCAGGTAAGCGGGTTCGGGGGATGCCCTGAACCTTTCACGAATCGGTCAATCGGACTCACCAGCGGACCCGCGCAAAGGCGGGTCCGCACACCCGTCTAGGTCCAAACAGTGAATGCTTACAGTCGTCTTAGACAGTCGGTTCTTGGCGATCGTCGCCGTTCATCTACAATAGGAGGCTCTTTTCTCCGATGGCCCTGTAGCAGGCTGGCTCCTTGCAAAACAGACCTTCATGCATTGGTCCTCCACTCTCGTCCTTTTCATCTTCCTTTCATCAGCGCCTGCCGTGACCGCGCAACCGCAGCGGGAGAAAGGCCACCCCAAACGCGTGCGCGCCTATCGCGTCGAGCAGCCCCCGACTCTCGATGGTCAGGTCATCGAAGAGATGTGGCGCCGAATCGAACCGGCCACTCAGTTCATCCAGCAAAACCCGGTCGAAGGTGATCCCGCCAGCGAAGAAACCGAGGTTCGCGTGGCCTTCGATGACAAGAATCTCTATTTCGGAATCATCTGCTTTGATTCCGACCCGGGAAACATCGTTGTCACTCAGAACCGCCGGGATGCCGAACTGCGGGACACCGACTCAATACAGATTCTGCTGGACACCTTCAACGACGACCAGAACGCATTCATTTTCGGTACCAGCCCCACTGGGATCGAGTTCGACGCCCAAGTCTCGAAGGCAGGTCAGCAGCGGGGAGGCGGCGGCGGACCCGCGCGGGCTGGAGGGGTCGGCGGCGCCCAGCGCGGCGGCGCGTCAGCCTTCAACTTGAATTGGGACGCCGTGTGGGAGGTCCGTTCGCAAATCACAAAACGCGGCTGGGAGAGCGAGATCGCGATACCTTTTCGAACCTTGCGCTACCACCCCGGCACCGATCAGGTCTGGGGCATGAACATCTCGCGCAATCTGCGGCGGCGCAACGAGCAGACCTTCTGGGCGCCCGTGTCGCGCGCCTTCGAGCTAACGCAAGTCGAGCTGGCCGGCGACCTCCATGGACTCGAAACCACCGCCCAGCGCAACTTGAAGCTGCTGCCGTATGTTGTGGGCGGATTCACTCAGAACTACGAGTTGCCGGGCGATCAGACCGACGTCGATGTGGATGGAGGCCTTGATCTCAAATACAGCGTGACGCCCAGTCTCACCCTCGACGCGACCTTCAACACGGACTTCGCGCAGGTCGAAGTCGATGACGAGCAGATCAACCTCACTCGCTTCGACCTGTTCTTTCCAGAGAAGCGGACTTTCTTTATCGAGAATTCGGGCTTCTTCGAGTTCGGAGCCGCCCGCCAAGCGGAGGTCTTTTTCTCCCGGCGCATCGGCCTCGACGAAAACCGCGAGCAGGTGCCGATCGACGCCGGAGTCAGGCTGAGCGGAAAAGCGGGCCCTTACCAGATCGGTTTGCTGAACATGCAAACCCGCGGTGTCGACGGCGCGGCGCCGGCCAACAACTATAGCGTCGCGCGCTTCAGCCGCGAGCTGCCGAACCGCTCCTCCATCGGCGTCATCGGCGTGAATCGCGAATCGACATCCAGCTTCGGCGATTCGATTCCCTACAACCGAGCCTTCGGCGCGGACGCCAATTTCGGGATCGGTGAGTTCGGCAACTGGTCCAACTTCGTTGCCAAGACCAATAGTCCGCATCTCGAAGGCAGCGACCACGCCTATTCCTCGCGTTTTGAGTACGACGATGCAACGCACCAGTTCAACCTGGGATACCTGGAAGTCGGGCGCAACTTCAATCCCGAGGTGGGGTTCGTGCGCCGCGTGGCATTTCGCAACCCTTCTTATTTCTACCGCTACACCCACTACCCCAAATCGGGCCCTATCCGAAGCGTCGAGCCGCACCACCTCGGGCAACACTGGTTCACGCTCGGAACCAACGAGTGGGAATCTGGATTCGAGCACAATCACATCGACACCCGCTGGCATAACGGCGGCCGCCTCGGGGTTGCGGTCAACCGCAGTTTCGAGCGCCTGGATGAGCCGTTCGAGATCTTCCCCGGAATTCGGGTCCCGGTTGGACGTTATCGCTTCAGTGAAGTGATCGCGAACTTTGGCAGCGATCCCAGCGCGCGGTTCTTCGTCAGCGGCAACGCCGCCACGGGAAACTTCTATGACGGCACGATCCGGTCGCTGAGCGCCACCGGCGGCTACCGCCGCGGGAAGAATCTTACCTGGACCGGCTCCTGGGCCCGCAACTTCATCGATCTGCCTGTCGGGGACTTCAACACCGACTTGGTTGGACTGCGGTTCAACTGGTCGTTCACGCCGAAGAGTTTCTTGCAGACCTTCAGCCAATACAACAGCCGCACCAATCAGGTCGGTCATAACGTGCGGCTGGGGCTGCTGTCGACTTCCAGCACCGGATTTTTCGTCGTCTACAACACCCGGCAGTTGACCAGAGATTTCCTGGATCCCCACGAGATCCAGCGCCGCACCTTGTCGAGAGCGCTGTTCGTCAAATTCAATTACTTGCTGGATTACTAAGGCCGATTCCGAGCCGCGGCCGTAAAGGAGCGTTCGCGGCCTATCTGGCGTCGGCCGCGATGGAACCACTGAAGATCGCCCTTGACAGACTTTTTGCACATTCCGTTGGCCGAGCCGGCCTTGACGCAATTTGAGTAGCTAAGCCCTATTCTTACTCACCAGCCTATACGGGCACCTCCGAGACCATGCACAATAAAGCGAACTGGTTAGGTGCGGTTTAGACAGCCCTCGTACCACCGACCTCCATCATGAAGATACTCCCCGGCCGCCCCTACCCATTGGGTGCAACTTGGGACGGCAGCGGCTCGAACTTCGCGGTCTTCTCCCAGCACGGGACCGCTGTCGAGCTGTGCCTGTTCGACTCACCGGACGCCGAGGGTGAAAGTCAGCGAATCGCTTTGCCGCGGCGGACCAACCTTGTCTGGCATGGCCATATGCCGCACGTCGGACCGGGGCAGCTCTATGGCTATCGCGTTCATGGGCCTTACCAGCCCGAGCGGGGTCACCGATTCAATCCGAACAAGCTTCTGCTTGATCCCTGCGCCAAAGCGATCGGGCGTGGGATCGAATGGCGCGACGAGCTTTACGGATACAGCCAGGGGGATCCCGCCGGGGACGCGTCTTTCGATGAACGGGACAGCGCGGCGTGGGCGGCTTTGGGCGCTGTAATCGAAGGGGCGTTCGACTGGGAAGATGACCGGCCTCCGGGAACTTCCTGGCGTGACACGATTCTCTACGAAGCACACGTGAAGGGGCTGACGAAGCTGCATCCCGGCGTGCCCCCGAAGTTGCGGGGAACTTACGCCGGACTCTGCTCCGATGCCGCAATCCAGCATTTGTTGGACCTCCAGGTCACGGCGGTTCAACTGATGCCGGTCCATTTTCACATCGACGAACGAGCCTTGATGGAACGCGGGCTGAGCAATTATTGGGGTTACAACACGCTTGCGTATTTCGCTCCCGAAACACGCTACGCGGCCGATCGCAGCCCGGAAGGTGTGGTGCGCGAGTTCAAGCAAATGGTCCGCAAGCTGCATGCCGCCGGTCTCGAAGTGATTCTTGACGTCGTCTACAACCACAGCGCGGAAAGCGACGAGTCGGGTCCGACCTTATCGTTGCGGGGCATCGACAACGCGGTCTACTACCGCTTGACTCCCGGCAACCTCAGAGCTTGTTTGGACTTCAGCGGTTGCGGCAATACTCTCAACACGGCGCATCCCCGGGTAGTCCGACTCATTACCGACAGTCTGCGCTACTGGGTCACGGAGATGCACGTCGATGGCTTTCGGTTTGACCTGGCAAGTGCTCTTGCCCGCACGGACGATGCCGTGGATATGAGGAGCGCGCTTTTGACAGCGGTGAGCCAGGACCCCGTGTTGTCACGGGTCAAGCTAATCGCCGAGCCCTGGGATTTAGGCGAGGGGGGCTACCAGGTCGGGCAGTTTCCCACGGGCTGGTCGGAGCTGAACGGACGATTTCGAGACGACGTTCGGCGCTATTGGCGCGGCGATGACGCCATGCCGGCGGCCATGGCCACGCGGCTTGCCGGAAGCAGCGACTTATATGCGCACAGCGGGCGCGAACCTTCCGCTTCGATCAATTTTATTACCTCGCACGACGGTTTCACATTGGATGATCTCGTCAGCTACAGCGAGAAACACAATGAAACAAATGGTGAAGACAACCGCGACGGGGAAAGCCACAATCACAGTTGGAACTGCGGCGTGGAGGGTCCAAGCGTTGACCCTGGGGTGCGGATACTTAGGGAGAGGCAAAAGCGCAACTTAGCTGCAACGTTGTTGTTTTCGCAGGGAGTTCCGTTCATCTCGGCGGGTGACGAGCTGAGCCGCACGCAGTGGGGAAACAACAATGCCTACTGCCAGGACAATGAACTGAGCTGGCTGAGCTGGGAGTTAACTCCCGAGCAAGCGGACTTTTTAGAGTTCGTGCGCCGCGCAATTGCGCTTCGCCGGAATCAGCCCGCGCTGCGAAGGCGAGACTTCTTCAATGGCCAAGCGATCCCTGGAAAAGAAGGACTAAAAGAGGGGAAGGACCTGGCTTGGTATCATCCAGACGGCCGGGAGCTGGCCGGCCATGGCTGGCACCAGACCTCTTTGATTTGTTTCGGAGCCCTGTTGCGCGGCGAACATTCCGCGAAGGGCGAGCAAGCCGAAAAGGGCAATGAGCGAGGCGAAGAGGAAATCGGGGACACACTTTTCTTGATGCTCAACGCCGGCGAAGAAGAGATTCCATTCGTGCTGCCAAGCGACAGAGCAGGTGGCGGCTGGGAACACTTGCTGGATACAGCCCAAAGTGAAGGGGGACAAGAAATTGTCCAAACCTCGAAAGCCTACACACTCCAGGGGCGCGGCGTTGCGCTATTTCGGCTTATACCCACGAAGTGACTCTTCCGCATTCTTCACGTGAGCAATCCAGTCCAGTCAGAAACAGACTCTCTGCGCAAACTCGCCCGGCTGTATCGGGTACTCGTCCGATATCGAGACGGCTTTCAGGTCGTTCGCGAACCCTCTCGGGAAGCGCTGCTTGCCGTTCTGAAGGAACTGGGTGCTCCACTGCACTCAGTCAAGGACATTCCGGCGGCCATCGCTGGACGGCGAGAAGAGCTTTGGTCGCGGGTGCTCGAGCCGGTTGTGGTTCTTTGGCGGCGCCGCCCCGCCGAGTGCAGGCTGCGTATTCCGGAAAGCGCCGCCAGCGGCACGGTTGGCTGCGAGCTGCGATTGGAAGACGGCGCCGAACAGCGTTGGGCGGACGCGCTGGCGGAACTTCGCACACGGGGGCGCGCGCTCGTGAACGGGCGGTGGTATGTATCGAAAATTTTGCCGCTCCCGGCCGCAATGCCCAGCGGCTACCACCGGCTGCGGGTTGAGATCGGGAGCCAAGTTCACGAAGCGTCCGTGATATGCGCTCCAACGGCGGCTCACTCGTTCGATTGCTCGAAGGGGCGATTGTGGGGGCTCTTTCTGCCGCTCTATGCCCTTCGTACGGAGCGAAGCTGGGGAGCCGGAGATTTCACGGACCTCGGGCATCTGCTCGCTTGGACGCGAGAGCTTGGCGGCAGCGCCGTCGGCACCCTTCCGCTGCTGGCCTGCTATTTGGGCGAGCCTTTTGACCCCAGCCCCTATTCGCCGGTCAGCCGACTTTTCTGGAATGAGTTTTACGTTGATCCGCGCGGCCTGCCCGAATTTGAGCGTTGTCCCGCGGCAAAAGCCTTTGCGTCGTCCGATGCTTTTCGAACGGAGATGCAGGACCTGCGGCAACAGGATTCAGTCGACTATCGCCGTCAGATGGGACTGAAGCGGCGCGTGCTGGAAGAACTTGCGAAGACCGTGATGACCGAGCCTTCGGGACGGCGGGAAGCGTTTCGGCGTTACGTCCATGGGCATCCCAGCCTGCACTCCTACGCCCGGTTCCGGGCCACGGTGGAAACGCGAAAGGAGCTTTGGCCGAAGTGGCCCCGGTCATTTCGCGATCAAGGCCTCCCCGAGGGCGCGTTCGATGCGGGCGCGCGAGACTATCATCTCTACTGCCAGTGGGTTGCGGAAGAGCAACTGGCGTCGCTCGCCCGGCAAGCCCGAGCCGAAGGGACCGGGCTCTATCTCGACTTGCCGCTCGGGGTTCACCCCGGCGGATTCGACGTGTGGCGGGAACCGCACGGGTTCGCGCTCGGAGTCGCCGGCGGCGCTCCCCCCGATCGGTTCTTTACGTCCGGGCAGAACTGGGGATTCGCTCCACAGCACCCGGAAAACATTCGCGGGCAGGGTTATCGGCACTTCATTGCCTGCCTGCGCCATCATCTTCGCCACGCCGGCGTCTTGCGGATCGATCACGTGATGGGGCTCCACCGTCTCTATTGGATTCCGAAAGGGATGGATGCGAGGCAGGGCGTGTATGTCCAATACAGACCGGAGGAGTTCTACGCCATTCTTGCGATCGAGTCGCGCCGTCACGAAGCGGTGATTGTTGGAGAAGACTTGGGCACGGTGCCGAAATACGTTCGGGCCAGAATGACCGAGCATGGACTGAAGCGAATGTATGTGGCTCAGTTCCGCCTCCGGCCCGACGCGAAAAAGCCGCTCGGCAGCGTCCCACGAAACTCGGTCGCTGGATTGAATACCCACGACATGAGGCCTTTCGCGGGCTTCTGGCAAGAGTTCGATATTGACGATCAACTCGAGTTGGGGCTGCTGAACGAAAAGGACGCGCGGCAAGACCGGCTCCGCCGCCGTGCCGTAAAACGGGCCTTACTGGAACACTTTCAGGAGAAGCAGACGGGCTCCGGGCAATGTGGGAACGCCGAGCCCGGGAGAGAGAGGAATGAGGGTGATCGCGGTTCGGGCGAGGAGGAGGATGTCCGCCGCGTCGTGGCCGCCTGCCTGTCGGAGCTGGCATCGAGCGAGGCTGAATTCCTGATGGTCAATCTCGAAGACCTGTGGGAGGAAACGGTTTCCCAGAATACACCGGGAACTGTCAACGAGCGGAACTGGCGCCGCAAATCACGCCACGGTTTGGAAGACATTCGCCAAACACCACGGATCGTCGAACTGCTGCGTACAGTCAATCGTCTTCGAAAGGCTCAGTTGGAGACAGACAGCGACTCCGGGAACGCGAACGGGCCGGCTCGAAGCAGTTGAGAATCGCTAAGCCAAAAGGTCAATCGCGTGCTCGTTGATCTCGTCGGCCGTTTTCAACACTGCAAGGGAAGCTTCGACGGCCGTCCGCGCGGCTAACAGCTTTACGGCCTCCGTACTGAGATCAAGCTGGTCAACCGCGGTCGTCTGAGGCTGAGTGGCCCGGCGGATGCCTTCGGCTGATTGGTCAAATTGCTTGAGAGCCTGTGTGATGCCTGCGAGGGCGGAAGACGATATGCTCATGTAGGTCTCCTCCACCTTCTTTTCGGCTCCGATCATGGAAAGTTGAGAGTATTTTTGGCTACGCACGAGCGCGCTGGCGGGTCTGCCGGACATTGTGAAAAGAGTTCAAGAAGCTAGCGGACACGGCTAGCCCGCATTTCTCGCCACGTGGCGAGAAATGCGGGCTAAAGGCAATACACGTCACTTAAGACTTTTTGAGCCGCGAAGCGGCGCAGGATCGTAGCCCATGGGTGGAGCGAAGCGGAACCCAGGGTGAGAGACCCATCGACCGAAAAGCCCTGAAGGGGCGGAGGAAAACACGCGGCATGACTCCGATGACCGGGCCGGTTTTTACCCAAAAAAACAATGCACTAGGGCAAGCAACCAGGCGCCGAAATCCTTAAGTGACGTGCATTGGGGCTAAAGGAGGGCTAAAGGTTTCCCTGCCCTGCTGCCGATCGCAGAAATTGTGGGCCGGCCTTGAGCGCGGATTCACTCTACATGGAATGGCAGCTCTTCTGTACGCGTTGTGAGACACGGGGTAGGCTAACGAGGCAGATCAGCTAATGGCGGAAGACCCAGAAAAGACGAGCAATCAGCCAGTCAACCTGCGGAGAATCCGCGAAGCCACGATGGGCGACGAAGAGTTCATGGCGGAGTTGATCGATATCTACTTGGACGATTCGCCCGCTCAGATCAGAGTTCTGCGCGACGCAATCGAGAGCCGAGAAGGGGAAGTCGCGGCCTCAGCCGCACATCGTCTGAAGGGTTCCAGTGGCAATCTTGGAGCGGACTCCCTAGCCGCTCTCTGCCGGCGAGTGGAAGAATCAGGCCGGGATAACCGAGTTGAGGAGATGCCGGACCTTCTGAATGATATCGAGCGGGAGTTCTCCCGCGTGAAGGAGTGTCTTTCGGCTGTTCGACGAGATTCTGACTACAAAGGGTTCCGCCAATAATGAAAGGCCTACCCGAGCTTCACGGACCTTCAGCAAATTCCCCATCCCGGGACTCATCGAACTGCAATTGGTTATTCCTTCCCCGGTGGCGGGCAGACTGAACTCCGCACGCGGTCTCCCCACGCCAACGCTCCCGCCGCGCTCCAGTCAGGGCGCCGCAGAAGCGGGCACGCCGCTAGAAAACGAGACGAGGGCCTGTGAGAATACTGATTGCCGATGATGACCCCACGACCCTGCGGCTGGTCAGTCACGCAGTCAAGGTGCTGGGTCATGAACCCAGCACGGCATGCGACGGAGCTGATGCCCGCGAACAATTCCTGGCGGAGTGGTTCCCTGTTCTCATCACTGATTGGGAGATGCCCGAGCTGAACGGCATAGAGCTGTGCCGCCAGGTCCGCGGCGCCGATCTGCCCATCTATATCTACATCTTGTTCCTGACCAGCAGGACACAGAAACGGCATATGATCGAGGCCCTGGAGGCGGGAGCCGACGACTTTATCTCGAAGCCTTTCAACCCTCACGAGTTGCAGGTCCGTTTGCGCACCGCCGAGCGAATCGTGAGGCTGGAAACGGACCTGCGCCAGGCTAACGAGAACCTGACACTGGCCAACCAGCGGTTGCTGAGAATGTCACGGCTCGACCCGCTCATGGAGATCGGCAACCGTTTGGATTTCGAAGAGCGGATTGCCGTGCTTCACCAGCGCGCGGTGAACGGCGCAAGTGACTACGGTCTCGTGATGTGTGACGTAGACAATTTCAAATCACATAACGACAAGTACGGACATCAAAACGGGGACAAGGTTCTCAGGAATATCGCCGGCGCAATCCGGGAGAGCTTGCGGGCCAACGACGCGGCCTTCCGTTACGGTGGAGAAGAAATTCTGCTCTTCTTGAGTGATCAGAATCTTCATGGCGCCGTGGCTGCCGCGGAGCGGGTGCGGCGGCGCGTCGAACAGCAGGAGTTTCGGGGCTGGGAACGGACGGAGAAGATGCGCGTGACGATTAGTTGCGGGGTGGCATCCTACCCCGTTAACACCCAGCCCGGCTGCGATTGGCAGGGGATCATCGAACAGGCCGACAGGGCGCTCTATGAAGCAAAAGCGCGTGGGCGAAACCGTGTTGTGGGCGCCTGCCCGGACGACACCGACGGAGCCAAATTCCGGGGTGCGGAAACTTTTCAGGAGAGCTCTGACTCGCCCGGCCCCGGCGGGCCGTCAATCCCCGACCCTGTTCCCCCCGAAACGGCTTAGCCGTACCATCGATCGTTTCTTGAAATCGAAACTCTAGCCCGCTTTTCTCACCACGTGGCGAGGCGAAGTGCGTGAGAGGCCCGTCAGTACGAGGCGCGCGCCGCTTGACGAGCGGAGGCGTACTCAGACAGTACGTTGAGCACGGCGAGCAAGCGCAACGAAGTAATGGCGGGCCCATCGCGTGCTTCGACCGTCAGGTGGTGAGAAATGCGGGCTAGTTACACTGCGAGCGTGCACACTACAATGAGTAGTTCCCGCCGTGAAACTGACCGGTATCTTTGCATCGATTCCGACGCCGTTTGATCATCGTGGCGATCTCTACACCACGAAGATCCGCCACAATTTAGGCCGCTGGAATCGCACTTCACTCTCGGGCTATCTGGTATGCGCCGCCGCCGGAGAGGGGGCCTTGCTCACTTCGGAAGAAAAGGTCCGCGTTTGGGAGCAAGTTGCCGCAACGGCTAAATCGGGCGCCATCCTGCTGGCTGCCACGGGAGCGGAAAGTGTCCGCGAAACCGTTCGGCTTTCCGATCGCGCCGCGGAAATTGGGTACACCGCGGCGGTTGTGGCTCCGCCGAGATGCGCAACCGTTGCCGGGCGCCGCTCAGAGACACATCGCGTTTATTATCAAGCGGTTGCCGATGCGGTTCGGCTTCCGGTCATAGTCGAGAACGTTGCACATGGCGCGGACACCTGCCTCTCACCGGAAACGATTCGACTCCTGGCGCGGCACCCGAACATCGCCGGGGTTTGCCACGGGTCTGGCGCCGCCGGAGGTCGCGGCAGCTCCGGGGATAGCGAATCCGGAGAGTTTCAAGTTCTTGCGGGAGATGCCTGCCTGCTGGCGCCGTCTCTGGAGGCCGGCGCAATCGGGGCGATCCTGGATTTCGCTTCCGCTGCTCCATTCCTTTGCCTCTCCGCGGAAGAAGCGGTTCGAACCCGGCACCGGGCCGCTGCCGCGGAGCTTCAGGAGCTGATTACTTCCGCGGCACGGGCACTTGCCAGCCAGTACGGCATTGCGGGCCTCAAGTATGCCCTGGACATTCAAGGCTACTACGGCGGCCCCCCCAGGCTTCCAGGGCTGCCAATCAACCCGGAAGAAAGAAAACACGTCGAAGACCTCTTCCGAGAGATCGCGAGTTAGCCTGCATTTCTCACCACGTGGCGTGACGAGCTGCGTGAGAGGCGCGTCAGTACGAGGCGCGTTCGGCTTGACGCCAACCCCGCTGAATCAAAGACGCATACTTGACGGTAGGTCGAAAACGGTCGGCAAGCGCAATGAAGGACTGCCAGGCCTCTCGCCTGCCTCGCCCGTCAGGCGCTGAGAAACCCGCGCTGACAAACTCGGTCACGGATTTTTGATAAAATTATCCCCTTTGTTTTCAACAGTTTTATCCAGGAAGCGCCAGGCCGCCCGAGACCGGCTTGCTATCCTAAAAAACGGAAACGCAGCGATGAAGCATTTTCCATGTGGAGGTGACCGGCAGGCGATCCAGGCCCCCCGCCTGGCAAAAACCCCGCAACCCTCTTATATACCCTCAAATACTCTCATTGAAAAAATTAACATCTTACAAATGAACAACTTACACCCAAACCGCTCAAGTCCGTTGAGACTCTTTTGCTAGCGAATACGAGGACGATGACAGCAAAAAAGACCAAAGGGCGAACATTGAAAAACCCCCGTTTGATCGCTGGATGAAACAGGATCGCCTCCAGAATGCCCGAAAAGTTGCGCCGTGAGAAATGCAGGTTAGCGCGAGTTCGAGCGGTTGTTATTCCGGCGCGCTAACGGCGCGGCAGCCTGCGTCCGGGGAGGCGTTGCGCGAAAGCGCAACGAAGTAATGGCGGGCCTTCCGTGTGCTTTGCCCGTCAGGTCGGGAAATGCGCGCCAGGGAAGGCGGTGCCGCCGAGCCGGTCGATGGACCTATGATAATTGCAAGGATTCGTGCGGGACTCTCCATTCGGCCGCTTTGATCAGCGCCTGAAATTTGGGATGAGTCGAAGGGAAACGAATGGGAATGCGCTTCCGATTTCTCAGTGGGTTCACCGCGGCGCGGACGGTCATTGTCTTGCTGACGGCGACGTTCATGGTCGCGGCTAATCCGGCGGATTGGTCACAATTTCGAGGTCCAAACGGGTCCGGCGTCTCCGATGCCGGCGGCTTGCCGGCGGAGTTCGGTCCGGAGAAAAATTTGATTTGGAGGACCCAGCTACCTCAGGGGCACTCCTCGCCAGTGATCTCGGGAGACCGCATATTTCTGACGGCGCTAGACGGGGAAAAGCTGGTCACCTTCTGTCTCGATCGAATGGGAGGCGAAATTCTGTGGCGGCGGGAGGCGCCCCGGGGACGCACCTCTTCGCTCAACCGATTCAACAACGCCGCTTCACCCAGCCCTGTCAGCGATGGCGAGAACGTCTACGTCTTTTTCGCCGATTTCGGCCTGCTTTCCTACGGGCCTGATGGCAATGAACGCTGGAGGCTGCCGCTAGGCCCTTTTGACAACATCATGGGCATGGCCGCTTCGCCGATCCTGGCCGGCGGCAAGCTGATCCTGGTGTGCGATCAGGACAGCGGCTCCTACATGATCGCCGTCGAGCTCAATAGCGGAAAGATACTGTGGAAAACCGAACGCCCCGAAAATACGCGCGGCTACGCGACGCCGCTCGTGCATCGGCCCGACAGCGGTCCGGCGGAGCTGATCATACCGGGCTCCTATCAAGTCGCCGGATATTCTCTCGATGATGGCGAGAAACTGTGGTGGGCGAGCGGGATCGCCTTTGAGGTGAAGTCGCTGGCGGTCAGTGACGGCGAGATGCTCTACGTCCATGGCTGGTCCTCCACCGGCGACGCACCCAACGAGAAACTGCCTCCGTTTTCCGAGGCCCTGGCCAAGCATGACGCGGATAAGGATGGGCGCTTCTCACGGACCGAAGCCTTTTCCCCGATGATGAGCAAGCGATTCAGCAGCTATTTCGATTTTGACCGGGACGGTTTCGTGGACGAAGGAGACTGGGAAAATACGCAAATGCGGCTGGCCGCCCGCAATGCCTTGCTGGCCGTGAAGCTCGGAGGCCGCGGCGACCTGACGGAGTCGAACATTGTTTGGAGATACCGCAGGGCGCTGCCGAACGTTCCCTCTCCCTTGCTTTACCGGAACGTCCTTTATCTGGTGAAGGACGGAGGCATTCTTACCAGCCTGAATCCCAAGACCGGTGAGGTTTTCAAGCAAGCCCGCCTGTCGGCGGCGCTCGGGCGTTACTGGGCGTCTCCGGTCGCCGCGGACGGCAAGGTCTACCTGGCCAGTGAGGAAGGCCGGGTTTCCGTTCTCAGAGCTGGCGCTGAATGGGAGATCCTGGCGACCAACGACCTCGCCGAGGAAATCTTCGCATCCGCCGCAATCGAGGACGGCCGCATATACTTTCGAACGCACGGCGCATTGTACTGTTTCGGGCAGGGCGACTAGGCAGCCCCATGAGTACCTGCATCATGAAATTCGACGCCGGCATGGACGAGTCAAAAGTCATGCTGATCGTGGGCCACAAAACCCGCGCGATGATCGACCGCTACCGGATCGTTTCCCTCAAGGATGTTGCCAAGGCCGGTGAACAGATCGGTCGTTATCTGGAGGAGCGAAAACGTCTCAGCAGGGGTGAAACAGTTCAATAGGGGCCACCTTTGGGGCCACCGGGGCCACGAGATCATCGGACGGAAGGACCGAAGCTATTGAAACAAAAGGGAATAGATTGGCTCCTCAGGTAGGACTCGAACCTACAACCCTCCGGTTAACAGCCGGATGCTCTACCAATTGAGCTACTGAGGAGTAGACGCAGGGACAGCGACTACGCATGCTCATGCTCGCAAACTAGCGCTTCAGCTGTCAAACACCAGAGTTGTCCAATGCAAGGTGATGCTAAAAGCGAGCAGGACGGGTCAGGGCACCATGCGGGTGAATGCAAGTCACGATGCAGCATGCCTAACTTCTCACGCTGGCCGAGATGCGAGAGTTCCTCTCCGCCAGCAACACTCGCAGCTTCGCTTGGCCCTACTGGTCGCCCCCTGCCGTAGCGCTCGATGCCCTTGTGGGGATCGACGAGATCCGCCTCTTCCGCGAGCGGCACCCCGGCAAAGCGGTTGTAGGGAGGGTTGCCGATTACAACGATGATCTTGCTGCTTCGCTTTACCATCTGTGCGGCGTCATATTCAGCCTGGTGCTCAGGAAAGTGAAGCTTCCATTGTGGCGGCCCCCTCCCAACCCGTAAGCGCATGAGTGAGAAACACGGCGCGGCGATGATCAACCGATGGTTCGGCGCCCAATTCAGACAGAATGAGAAACATCTGAAGCTGGGAGGCGATGCCGCTGCCCACCGAGGCCACGAGCGGCCACTTCAGAAGGCTCGGGAGGGCAGACGACCACATTCTGAACGCTGCAAGCGCCGACAGTATGGTTCGGTCTTGCTACAGCATGTTTCGGTCGGAACATCTATAACAGATAAGGGGCAAGACCGATTGAAACGCTACCCAATCCCCCGTAAGATTGGGTGAACCTTTGACCACGGGCAGCTTATTCGGGCTGTGTTGCAATCGAGGGACGCACCGCCAGCCGCCGAACATAAGGAGGCCGGCACGTTTGCGGGTCGTGCAACGGAGGGTTTGCGCGGCCTCCCTATTCACGTCGCAACGGTTCATGTCACAACGGCTTTTACAGTGGATCACCTTGGCAGCCATCCTGGCGGGTGTGCTGGCGTTTGTATCGGCCGCGCCGCCGGCCGACTTATTCGGACGCATCCACTTTGACGACGGCGTCTACTTCGATTCCGCCAAGGCGCTCAGCGAAGAGGGGCGCTACGTCGTCGCGAGCATGCCCGGCTTGCCGCCACAGACGAAATACCCGGTTCTCTACCCCTGGATGCTGTCTTGGGTGTGGAGCGTTCACCCTGCCTTTCCAGCCAACGTCAACACGGCGGTTTGGCTCAGCGCGTTTTTCGGCTGCTGGTTTCTCGTCGTGTCATTCCTCTGCCTAAGCCGTCAGCCCGGAATCGGCCCCTGGATCGCGCTCGGTTGCGTGGCCCTCACCAGTATCCGTCCTAACATCCTGGACATGAGCAGTTCGCTGATGAGCGACATGCCTTTCATGGCGCTCGCGGTGACGACTCTGCTGCTGGTTGAACTGGGATTCGAAGCCGAGAAACGGCCTGGGCTGGCGGTCCTGGCGGGCCTGTTCGCGGGCCTGGCCTTTCTGACTCGAACCGCGGGAGTGGCGTTTATCGCGGGCGTGATTGTCTGGGCGCTGGCGCGGAAACACTATCGCCGCTTGGCATTGTTCGGAGGAGCGTGCGCGCCATTTTTGATCGGCCACGGGTTGTGGGTCGTGATGAATTCCGAAGCGCTTGCGGTCGCCAGCACGGCTAGTCTCGGCTGGCGTCAGATCTGGACCTACCACACGAACTATGCGGAGTTTTGGAAACTCAGTGTCCCGAGCATGGACGTGTTTCTGAGCATGTTGAACGCCAATATCGTCTCGCTGCTGACAGCGCCCGCCAGTATGGCGTTGTTCCCGCCCGGCGGTGGGGACGGCGTCATGCTGGCCAAGCTGCTCGCGGTCGCCTTGAGCTTCGGCATCCTCAGCGGACTCTTGCGTCACTTGAAGGCGGCTGGTTTCGCTCCCGTTCACGTGGCGCTCCTGCTCAGTGGCGTGATCGGTTTGTTGTGGAATTTTCCGATCATGGCGCGGCTCATGGCGGTGTTTCTGCCGTGGTTTTATCTGGGAGCCTGGGTGGAGGGGCGCTACCTTGGGGCGGCATTACTGGATGTCGCGCGCTCCCAGCAGCCGAAGGTGGAGAAAGCGTTTGCTCTGATCTTCGCCGCGGGGCTGCTCTTTGTTTTTCTCCATGCGGCGCGCAGTCATTTGGTCGCCCGTCTGCGGTTTGGCGGCACGCTGCAAATACTAGCGGACCAGTTCGCCGGCAAGGAGGAAGCGGCGCAATGGCTGAAGCAAAATGCCGCCGCGGACGACATTCTTCTCGCCTACTCCGATTCCCGGCTGCATCTGGAAACCGGCCTCCAAGCGGTTTGGCCGATCGTGTTTACGACCGACATTCTTTTTGAAGGCGACGACTCCTTGGAGCGACAGTTTGGCCACTACATGGATGTCGGCAGCCATGTAGGGGCCAGTTATTGGGTGGCCTCCAATGATGACATGGCGGCCGAGACCCAGATTGGCAAAAGACACCTCGCTGACTTGGAAGAGCGCTTTCCCGTAGTGTTTCGAAGTTCGGGCGGGACGGTACGAATTCACGACTTATCGAGTCTGAACCCCTAACGGCTGCAAACCGGCAGATTCTCCTGTGACTGATATTAGCCTGAAGTGTGGCTTGGCCGATACAGAGCCGCGCCCGCGAGGGTGCGGTCGAGGGTGCTGAGCTTCTCGGGGCCGCCAGACTGGAATGCGGTGACTGCAGACTGGACCGCACCCTTGCGGGCGCGGCTCTGTTCAGAATTGTCGCCGGTGACAACGTACAGTAAGAAGTTGGATTTCTCGAGAAAAAATCTGGGCACGGGCGGCCGATTGCGCGTTTTGTCTCTGATCGGCCCGTGCCTTCTTATGGCCGCGGCCTGGAGTTGCGGCTCTCCCATGGAGCAAGGCCGCTCCCCGGCAGCATCCCCCGTCTTGACAACTTACGAGAGCGGAACCGTCGCGGTCACAATCGAAGTAAACGCCGACAACATCACCGTGGCTGATCAGTTGGAGCTTGTGGTCGAGGTGATCGCGGGCGAGCAACAGCGGGTTGTATTCCCCGATGTCGAAGACAAGCTCGGTGAGTTTCGTGTTACCGGCACTCATTTGGATGATCCGAAGCTCCTTGACGGCGGACGGCTGGCAAGGCGCCAGACCTATGTGCTCGAACCGTTCCTGCCCGGCGAATACGAGATCCCTGAGCTGACGATCGGCTTTAGCGGCGAGGGGGGCGGGGAAGACTCCCGGCAGAGCATCAAGACCGATCCGATCGGCATTGAGGTGCGGTCGCTGCTTCCAGACTCCGAAGAAGAGCCGGACATCAAAGAAGCCAGCGGCCCGCTGGAAATGCCGGGGGTGGACGCCTGGGTCTACTGGCTTGCTGGAGCGGCTGTATTCATCGCGGCGGCCGCGGGCTACTTCTTGTGGAGACGGCGCCGCGCGAAAGCCCGGATCGAAGAAATTCCCTCGCCACCCCACGAAGTCGCCTACCGCGAGCTAGACGCGCTGTTAGCGGAGAACGTCATCGGCAGGGGGCTGGCCAAGCTCTTCTACGTGCGGCTCTCGAACATCCTCAGGCACTACATCGAGAATCGTTTCGGTCTGCGCGCTCCCGAAAGTACAACGGAGGAATTCCTAATCGCCTTGCGGGGAAGCGCGGCTCTCGAGAGGCGCCATAAGGATTTGTTAAGGCGGTTTCTCGAACACTGCGATCTGGTGAAATTCGCCAAACTCAAGCCCTCGGGGGAGGAGATCGAAGGGGCTGTCACGACCTGCCGAGAGTTCATCAAGGAAACGGAACCGTCGCCCGCAATCATTCCAGATACGCTCGTCGCGAAGAAGTAGAATATGAATTAGCGTGACCATAGTGAAATGCTTGGGAACGTGGCGGGAAATTTCGGGAGGCGGGGGACGCCCCGAGCGGCCGCGTGGCGTGAACCTCCAGGTTTGCCGCGCCTCGATTAATCGAGGCGTTGCCGGCCCGGGAGCGCTCCGATCCCAGGGACCCGATGCCGGGGCCCTGGGGGGAACAAACCGACGAATCGGTTTGCGGCAAGCGTGGACGCTCACGCCACGACCACGGCCCTTTCTGGTTGCGGCGGGTCCGCGCCGGGACTAACCAGCGAAAATGTTTCGTTTCGAGTCTCCGTGGATGTTTCTGGTTTTGTTGCTGCTGCCGCTCGTGGTCTACCTGCACGAGCGGCGTGGTTCCACGGGAGCCTTGCGCTTTTCGTCGACGGCATACGCGAAGCGGGCGGGGACTTCTCTACGGCAGAATTTGATGGCTCTGCCGCTCGTCATTCGCGTGCTGGCGCTGATTGTCCTAGTGATTGCTTTGGCTCGTCCTCAGATGGGCACCGAACAGGTTCGCGACGTCAGCCGCGGAGTGGCCATCGAGATGGTGCTGGACCGCTCGAGCAGCATGGGGGCCGAGCTTCGCTACGAGGGCCGGCGGCTGAACGTTCTGGAGATGGCCAAGAAGGTGTTCCGGCAGTTCGTCGAGGGTGATGGCGAGCAGCTTCAGGGCCGCCCCTCCGACTTGATTGGGGTGGTTACTTTTGCGCGCTACGCCGATACCGTGTGTCCGCTGACGCTGGCGCACGACGCCTTGTTGCAGTTTTTGCCCACGGTCAAACTGGTTCAGCAGCAGAACGAGGACGGCACGGCGATCGGCGACGCCGTGGCGCTGGCGGCGGCGCGGCTCCAGAAGGCCGAAGAGACGCTGGCGCGGCAAAGCGGCCAGGTAAAGGATTACGAGATCAAGAGCAAGGTCATCATTCTGCTGACCGACGGGGTCAACAATGCCGGCGAGCGTACGGTTCAGGAAGCGGCTGACCTCGCCAAGCAATGGGGCATCAAGATCTACGCCATCGGCATCGGCGGCGAGAACAACTCGCGCTATAAAACCATCTTCGGAACCTTCAACCTGCCGATGGGCCAGGGTGGTGTTGACGAAGAGGCCCTCAGGGTTATGGCGGAGACAACGGATGGAATTCATCGCGTGATCGAAGATGCCTCGGATCTGCGGGAGGTCTACGAGGAGATCGACAAGCTGGAGACCAGCGATATCGAGACAACTCGCTTTCTGGACTACCGGGAAATCTTTCCCCCCTTCGCGCTTGCCGGTTTGGGGCTGCTGATCTTGGAAGTGGGTTTGGGCGCCACCGTGTTTCGGAGAATCCCAGGAGCGAAACGCGTTTGCTTGCGATCGACATGCTCTACCTGTGGTGGGTGATCCCGCTGCTGGGCGCGGCCTGCTTCTACGCCGCCACGAAGCGCCGCCGCGCTCTGGAGCAATTCGCCGAAACAGGACTTCTGACTCAAATCAATACCACTGTCAGCAGCGGCCGCAGACGCTGGAAGGCGGCGTTGCTGCTGGCGGGGTTTGCCTGCGCCGTGGTGGCGCTGGCTCGCCCGGCGTGGAACCCGGTGGCACGGGAGGTTCGGCGCAGTGGCCGGGATGTTGTTTTCCTTCTCGATGTATCGAAGAGCATGCTGGCCGAAGACCTGGCGCCGAACCGGCTGGAGCGCGCCAAGCTCGCCATGATCGACACGATTGAGAGGTTGCAAGGGGATCGTGTCGCGCTGGTAGCTTTCGCCGGCACGGCGGTGATCAAGTGTCCGCTGACGCTCGACTACGGGTTTTTCCGCCTGGCGCTGACCGACATTTCTCCCGCCAGCGTCTCGCGCGGAGGGACACTCATCGGCGATGCCATTCGGAAAGCGATCGGCGAGGTTTTCGACGAGGGCCGGAAGGAGTTTCGCGACCTCATCTTGATTACCGACGGCGAGGATCACGAAAGCTTTCCGGTCGAGGCGGCCAAGATGCTGGGCGAACAAGGCATCCGCCTGATCGCCATCGGGCTGGGGGACGAAAACCAGGGAAGAAGAATCCCGGTCACCAGCGGCGGGCGGAAGACTTTCCTGCGGTACAACGGTCAAGAGATCTGGTCGAAACTGGATGGCGCCACTCTCCGCCAGATGGTCAATGCCACACCGGGAGGGCGCTACCTGAACGTTTCTACCGGCGCTATCGACCTGGGCGACGTATACGTCAAACTAATAGCAAGCGCCGAGAAGACGGAGCTGGGGTCGATGGAAATCGAGCGCTACGAGGAGAAGTTTCAGGTTTTCTTGGGATTGGCGTTCTTGCTTCTTTGCTTGGAGATGGCGGTCAGGGAAAGGAAGCCGGGAGGCCGCCATGCCTGATCTGAACTTGCCGCGTGCCGGGCTAAATCTTAAATGGCCGGACAGAGGCGCGGACGGAAGTCCGCGCTCCAATCGGCTCAGCAACCGCTTCATGCTATACCGCCGCAAGCCTCACGACAACACCCGCATCCCCGCCGTCCTTACCATTTTCGCGCTCGCCGCCGCTCCCGCGGTCTTCGCCCAATCCGCCAGAGGCCTCGTCCGCCAGGGCAACGAAGCCTACCAAAACGAAGAATACAGCAACGCCTTGGAGTCCTACGAGAAGGCCGCCGAACAAGCGCCTGGCTCTTCTCACATCTGGTTCAACCGCGGCAGCGCCCTTTACAAGGAAGGCCAGTACGACAAGGCGATGGACGCCTTCGAACAAGCGGCGCTGAGCAGCGATGACACGGTGATCGAGTCCCTCAGCAAGTTCAGCCAGGGCAACACTTCCTTTCGGAAAGGCGTTACGCAGCAGGAAACCAACCCGCAACAAGCGCTGGCTTCGGTCGAGAGAGGCGTGCGGCTTTACCAGGACGCTCTGAAAGTCAACCCTGGTCTCAATGACGCCCGGCACAATATTGAAATCGCCCGGCGAACGATCCAGCGGCTGATGGAACAGCTCAAGAATCAGCCTCCGAGTCCTTCGCAAGAGCAAGGGAAGAATAACAATCAGGACCAGCAAGACCAGAATCAACAACAAGACGCATCAGAACAACTGAAGGACCTGATTGAAAAGCAAAAGGATGCCGCCGAGCAGAGCGAGTCCGCCGTCCAGCAACAAAAGAGCGACCCCGACTCTCAACAGATGGAGCGGAAGGCCGAGGATCTGGCCAAGCGGCAGAAGCAGCTCAAGGATGAAACCGAAAAGCTGGCTGAGAAGATGAAGTCCGAGCAACAACAGCAGCAATCGTCCCCCGGAGAACAGGCGCAAGAGAATCTTGAACAAGCCGGCCAAAAGCAATCCGAGGCGGAACAACAGCTCAAAGACCAGAAGTTCGGCGAAGCCCAGGCGTCCCAGAAAGAGGCTCAAAAAGACCTGGAAAAAGCTCTGCAAGCGATGAGTGGGGAGCCCTCCGGCCAGCAGCAGCAAGATCAATCCCAGCAAACCGCCCGGAACCAGCCTCCCAGCAAGGAACAGCAGCAGCAAATGCAGCAAGCCGCCGAAGACATCCTCAACAAGGAAAAGGCCGATCGCCAGCGGCGTCAAACCGGAATAGCGATCCGAATTGTGCCTGTGGAAAAAGACTGGTAGCTATGTTCGCGAAAACAGTGAACAGACCGGCGCTATTTCTTGCTCTGCTGGCGGCGTTGTTGTGTGTCTGGCCCACATCGTTCGCTCTTACCGCGTCCGCGCAACAATTCAACGTCCAGGCTGCGATCGAGAAGAACCAAGTCTTTGTCGGCGAGTCTTTCGTTTTCCAGATCCAGATCGAAGGCAGCGACTCGCCCGAGAAACCCGATGTGTCGGAGATTTCCGATTTCACGGTCCAGGAGGCGGGAGGGCAGCAGAACAGCAGCCAGTCGATGACGATCATTAACGGGCAGGTCAGCCAGGTCGTCAAGCGGGGCTACATCTTCTCCTACCGTCTGACGCCCAAGCGCGAAGGGCGGCTCGTCATTCCGTCGATCAGCGTTTCGGCGGACGGCAAGTCCATGGCCACGCGGCCGGTTTCGATTCGGGCCACTCCGCCCGTTGAAAGCCAGGACTTCAAGCTGCGAATGTCTCTTTCCGAGACAAGGGCCTACGTCGGCCAGCCTGTGACTCTGACGACGACCTGGTATGTCGGGAAGGACGTTCGAGAGTTCTCGTTCAATGTGCCCGTGCTCGGCGACAGCCGCTTTGAGGTCGCCGGCTCTGATCCCCCTATCGATCCCAATCGCCGTGACCGCTACGTCCGCATTCCAATGGGCGATAGCCAGATTATCGGTGAAAAGGGGCAAGGAAGCCTCGACGGAAAAGACTACTTGACCGTCCGGTTCCAAAGGACATTGATACCGAAGCAGGCCGGAAACATCGCCCTGCCCAAGGCGACTGTTACTTGCCAGACGCTGAAGGGATACAGTCAGAATCGGAGGCGCGGGTCGTCGGCCGATTTCTTCGGTAGTGACTTTTTCGGCATGGGCCGCCGCGCTGTTTACGAGACAGCGGTTGTCCCTTCCAATCGGCCGGCGCTGGAAGTGTTCGACCTGCCCGCCACGGGCCGCCCGCTGGGTTTCAGCGGACTTGTGGGTAAGTACAAGATCGCCGCCGAAGCGACACCCGCGGAGATGAACGTGGGTGATCCGATTACCCTGACGGTGAAAATCTCCGGTCCGCCCTACCTCGACAATGTTCAGTTGCCGCCCCTGGCAACGCAGAGCGGGCTCAGCCGGGATTTCAAGATTCCTCAAGAAAGAGCCGTGGGGACCGCGCGGGGTGGCGCGAAGATATTCACCCAAACCATTCGCGCGCGGCATTCCGAGATCCATCGGATTCCTCCGATCGAGTTGAGCTATTTCGATCCCGAGAGCGGCCGTTACCAGCGCGCGAAAACCGAAGCCATTCCCATATCGGTGGCGAGCGCCAAGATCGTGACGGCCCGTGACGCGGAAGGACTCGCCATCGGAGGAAGCGTCCAGACGGAACTTGAGTCGCTCGAAGGAGGCATCGCCGCTAACTATGAGGACTTCGACGCGCTCCAAGTGCAAGCCTATGGCCCGGCCGCCTGGCTCCACTCGGTGGGTTGGGCTAGCCTGATTTTTCTGCCGCCTCTGAGCTATGGCGGGTTACTTGCCTTTGTCGTTTTTGCGCGGCGCCGCGATTCGGATCCGGGTCCGCGCCTGGCCCGGCAGGCGTTTCGGGCTCTGTCCAAGGACTTGAAGGCTGTTGCGATCCCCTCGGGCAGCGCCACCGAGCAAGATACGGCGCTGCTGCGGGCCCTGAGGCGGTATCTTGGCGACCGTCTTGGCCTCGCCCCCGGGGCTCTGACCTTTGCGGATGTCGAACAGCGGCTGGCGGCGCGCAACGTCGATCCAGAGCTGATCCGAACTCTGAACAACCTGTTCGATCGCTGTGAAGCGGGGCGATACGCCGGTGGCACGTTAGGTGGACATACCGGTGCTGAAGCCGCCGGCCAGATCCGCGAAGCCGCCGAAAAGCTGGAGCGGCTTTTGAAATGAGCAAACCCAGATTCAGAGCCCCAGGCGGAAGCCTGGGGTCAAGAGGGCCAAACGCGGCCGCGGCGAAGATGACGCTGCCGCTAGCCCTCGTCTTGGTCTTGCTAGCTGTGCCAAGCCCAACCGCTCTCCAAGCCGCCATGAGCGATAGCGAACTCCGCGGAGTGTTCGCCGAGGGCAACCAACTATTCCGGGAAGCGAACGAGTTGTCGTCGCAAAACCCGGTGGCGGCCGAAGACCTCTATCGCCGCGCCGCGCTGCGTTTTGAGCGCCTGGTGAAGGAAGGGAGTATCCAGAACGGAAAACTTTTCTACAACATTGGCAACGCCTATTTTCGAACCAACGACATAGGACGCGCCATTCTCAACTACCGCAAGGCCGGGCAGTATATTCCCAACGACCTGAACCTGCAACAGAACCTGAACCACGCGCGGCTTACGCGGCTCGATAGTTTCGAAGAGACCCAGGAAGCGAAAGTTCTGCGCACTCTGCTTTTCTGGCACTACGATTTCTCGACACGGTTGCGCTCGATCCTGTTCGCGTTGTTCTCGCTGGTCTTTTGGGTGGCGGTTTCGATTAGACTATTCCGGTCCGATTGGGCTCCGAGATGGCTGCTGGCGGTGAGCGGTGTCGCCGGCGTGCTGTTTCTGGGATCCCTGTTGGTTGAAACCTATGAGAAAGCCGGCGAAGTGACCGGAGTTGTCGTCTCACGGCAGGTCATTGCCCGCAAGGGCGACGGAGAAAGCTACGAGCCGAGCTTCAAGGATCCTCTTCACGCGGGAACGGAGTTTCGGGTTTTGGAGAACCGCGGCGATTGGCATCAGATCGAGCTGCCGGACGGCCGCCAGTCCTGGATTCCTTCCCGCAACGCCGGGCTGGTGGATTCATCTCTTTGATCCAGCCGAAGCGATGCAAGCGCCGGCACGATTGCCGGCGCGACAAGCTGAGAGCTTGCGCCCAGACCCAAGTAGCGACCGGCAATCCTGCCGGTCCATCGCCCTGAAGGGGCGAAGCACGCAAACATCACCCCTTTTCGTGAGCCACTAGCCCGGATTTCTCATCGCGGGGTTGGCGGAAGGCCGCCTTTTGTGGCACAAACATAATGATTACAATATGTTTCAGCCAGCAAGAAAGCGACCCCTGCCATGACAGAGTGTACCCAAACCAGCTTCACCTTCGCCGACCATGGCCGCCGCCAGGTGGTAGCCCGTTTCGACGGCGGCATGATCACCTCCGACGGCGGCGCCATGCTGTTGCGCCAGACCGAACAGCGCAGCGGCATCGTGCGGCAGTTCGCCGCCTGCTTCCGTGATCACCGCCAGCCCGCGCAAGTCGAACACAGCGTGCGCGAGCTGGTCTCGCAGCGCGTCTACGGGCTGGCGCTGGGTTATGAGGACCTCAACGATCACGATCAGCTGCGCTCCGACCCGCTGCTGGCCCTGCTGAGCGGCAAACAAGACCTCGAAGGCAAGCAGCGCCGCCGAGCCCAAGACCGCGGCAAGGCGGGCGCCGGCAAGAGCACTCTCAACCGCCTGGAGTTGACCCCGGCCAAGGCCGGCGCGCAAAGCCGTTACAAGAAGATCGTTCTCGACACGGGCGCGGCCGACCGTCTGCTGACCTCGCTCTACATTCAATCGCAGCCGTGCCAGCCCGAGCGCATCGTGCTCGATCTCGACGCCACCGACGACGCGCTGCACGGCCGCCAAGAGGGGCGCTTTTTTCACGGCTACTACGGACACTATTGCTACCTGCCGCTCTACATTTTCGCCGGGGACCAGTTGCTGTGCGCGCGCCTGCGGCCGTCCAACATCGACGCCTCGGCGGGGTCGCTCGAAGAGGTCCGGCGCATCGTCGAACAACTGCGGCGGGTGTGGCCCGAGGTCGAGATCCTGCTGCGGGCCGACAGCGGTTTTTGCCGCGACGAGATCATGAGCTGGTGCGAGAACCAGGGCGTGGATTACGTGTTCGGACTGGCGAAAAACGAGCGTTTAGAGCGCCTGATCAAGAGACGGATGAAGCTGGCGCGGCGGCGTTTCGCCAAGAGGGGCAAGGCGGCCCGGGCGTTCGGGGATTTCCGCTACCGCACGCGAACCAGCTGGGCGCGGGGGCGCAGGGTGGTGGCCAAGGCGGAGTATCTGGCGAAGGGCGAAAACCCGCGTTTCGTGGTGACGTCGCTGACGCCCAAGCAAGCGGCGGCGCAACACTTATACGAGACGATCTACTGCGCCCGCGGAGAGATGGAGAACCGCATCAAGGAGCAGCAGCTGGGGCTGTTCGCCGACCGCACCTCGACCGCGCTATTGCGGTCGAATCAGATCCGCTTATATTTTTCATCGATCGGGTACTGTTTGCTGGAGACGCTGCGGCGGCTGGGGTTGGCGGGGACGAAGATGGCGCGGGCGCAATGCACGACGATCCGGCTGCGGTTGTTGAAGATCGGAGCGCGCATCCGGATCACGGCGCGCAAAGTGTGGATTTCGCTGGCGACGGGATACGCCTGGGCGGGGGTGTTCGCCCAAGCGTATGAGAATCTCGAACGGGGGGAGCCGCGGCGCTGCTGAAAACGGCAAGGCGAGTTCAAGTAATACTTGAAGCACACAGGGCTCGACAGGGGCGGCAATCGAGGTTTGCCCAAAAACAGACGAAAAACGCCTCGGCCAGGGTCGCGGACAGCATGCCGGGCCGTTTCTGCCCCACGGCGGCCCCGCCGAGAGGCGATGCCGCCTCAAGACCATGAAATCCCATCCCGCGCGCCCCGCCAACCCCGTTTTCGGGAATCGATGAGAAATGCGGGCTAGCCCGCCTGATTCCTCGTCCAAGAGCGAATCTGTCAGAATCTAACAACGATGCCGCAACAAAAGCCAATCCTTCTGGTGCTCGGTGGACCTTCCGATCGCTGGTTCCGCCAGCTCGGGCCGATCCGCGAGGAAGTCGAGATGCGCTTGGCGTCCCATCCCGAAGACCTCGATTCGGCGCTGCCCGAGGCGGAAATCGTCTTCACGTGGGAGAAATCGGGCAAATGGTTGAGAGACCGCTGGCGCCAAGCAAATAAATTGAAGTGGGTGCAAAGCAGCTCGGCGGGCGTCGAACTGCTGCTGTTTCCTGAGCTGGTCGAAAGCTCTGTCGTGCTGACCAACGGACAGGGGCTTTACGCGGAAGCGCTGGGCGAGTTCGTGCTCTTTTGTGTTCTCTCGTTCGCGAAAGACTACCGAACGATGGAAGACAACCGCCGGGCGCGCCGCTGGCGGAACTACAACGTTGTGGAGGCTCGGGGACAGACCATCGGCATCGTCGGCCTCGGCGGGACCGGGCGCGTCGTCGCCCGCATGGCGAAGGCCTTCGGCATGCGGGTTATTGCCACGAAGCGAAACACCGCGGCGGGCGCCGATGATAGCGTCGTCGACGCGGTCCTGCCGCTGGAGCGGTGGCACGAGCTGCTCGGACAGTCCGATTTCGTTGTCAACACGCTGCCGCTGACGCCCCAAACCATGGACATGTTCAATGAGGCGGCCTTTCGCGCAATGAAACAGGACGCCTGCTTCATCAAAGTGGGCCGGGGGGACACGGTCGACGAGGATGCTTTATTGCGGGCTTTGAAGGAGGGCTGGATCGGCGGGGCCGGACTCGACGTATTCAAGACCGAGCCGCCGCCGCCTGACAGCGAGTTTTACGATTTCCCGAACGTCATCGTCTCGCCGCACTGCGCTGACCTGACGCCCAGCTACCCGGAAAAGTCCGCCCGCTTGCTGGCCGAAAACATCCAGCGGTATCTTGAAGGTGAGCCGCTGCTCAACGTTGTCGATAAGAGCCGCGGGTATTGACTCGATAGGTCACGCGGATCACTGCCGCGAGACGCGCGGCCTACCTCTGCACCCGTCCCGAGCCGCCCCCTTTGATCAGCGCCTTGACCTCGTCCGCTGAGAAGCGGTTGAAGTCGCCGGGAATGGAGTGCTTCAGGCAAGAGGCGGCGACGGCAAACTCGATCGCACTCTGAGGATCGTCACCGTACTCGTTGAGACCGTAGATGAGCCCTCCGGAGAACGAGTCCCCGCCGCCAACCCGGTCGACGATATGGGTGATCTGATACTTGCTGCTGAGATAGAAATTCTCGCCATCGTTAAGACACGCCGACCAGCCGTTGTGGGAAGCGCTGACTGATTCCCGTAACGTGATGGCCTGAATTTTGAGGTTGGGGAACTCTTCGAGGACCTTGTCGGAAAGCGCCCGGTACTTGTCCACGTCCAGTTCGCCCGATTCCACATCCACGTCGGTCGAGATCCCGAGCGATTTTTGGCAGTCCTCTTCATTAGCGATTCCGACGTCGACGAACTTTACCAATTCGCGCATCACCTCTTGCGAGGATTTGCCGTAATTCCACAACCGCTTGCGGTAGTTGAAGTCGCAGGAGACGGTCACGCCCTTCTCGCGAGCTTTTTGGACGGCCTCCATCGAGAGATCGGCGCCGCTCTGGCTGATAGCGGGAGTGATGCCGGTAATGTGGAACCAAGTGGCCCCTTCAAAAACCGCGTCCCAGTCGATGTCGCCCGGTTTGGCCAGCGCAATGGAAGTATCGTCGCGGTCATAGGTGACCTTTGAGGGCCGCTGGTTGGCGCCATGCTCGATGATGTAGATGCCCATGCGTCCGGGTTGCCGGACGATCATGCTGGTGTCGATTCCGAAGCCTCGCAATTGAGCGATACAGGCGTGGGCAACGGGATGATTCGGCGGCAGAACCGTGACGAACGAGGTGGGCAGACCGTAGTTTGCTGTTGAAACAGCTACATTCGCCTCTCCTCCCCCGAAGGTTGCGACGAACATGCCTGACTGCAGAGGCCGCTCCAGGTTCGGCGGCGCCAGCCGCAACATGATCTCTCCAAACGTGACAATTTTGGCCATGATTTTCCTTTCGAGTGATGGTCAAGGGTTCCGCGAGATTCCAGGGGCCTGACCTGAGACAGTCTGCTTCATTAACCTTGATCGGCCTCGATTGGAGGTGCTGCCCGCGAAACCAGTGTAGAACTGATAAGTTACCAGCCGAGCGAGCGGGAATCCAGCCAGACCAGTAGAAACATTCACGGATGAACCAGGCAGACCAACTGTGGCTACTTTCGGAATTGGCTATTACAATAGAAACGTGATCACAACCATGCAAGATGTGATGGTTCTGACGGAAGAGGATTTCGATCGTCTGCCCGACGAGGGCGTCTGGGAAGTGGCGGACGGGAGGGCCATTTTGTCGCCAGGGCCAGAAATCATTCACCAAGAAATCAGCGTTGCGCTGTTCAGAGCCTTCGACCGCCAGCTCAGGGAACTCGGAATCGGCAGGGTTCTGCCGACCGTCAACGTCTTCGTTCCTCCGCCGGAGGGGTCGATCGGAGAAATCCAAAATCGCGTCCCGGATCTCGTCGTGGCGACTCATGTCCCGAAGAAGCGCTACCGTCCGGAGCACCCTCCGGAACTCGTGATCGAGATTCTGTCCACTCCGCGCGGAAATGTGGAGCGTACCGAGAAACTCGACGACTACGCGCGCGGTGGAATCCGCGAATACTGGATCGTGAATCCGTTTGACCGAAGCGTCGAAGTCTACGTGCTAGGCGGGTCCGATTACCTGTTGAAAGAAACAGTGCGTCACGGCTCGTTGCGTCCGGACACCTTTCCCGGCGTGGCCGTCCCGGTCGATGAGATTTGGGCCGTGCTGGATTAGTTCACTTCCTCTCAGCGGCAACAAGCGGCAACAGTTACGCGCGAGGGCGACAAGCGCCCACACCGGTCAGCAGACGTCATCCAGCGCGATTCGCACGCCGTATTCGGAAAGCTGAAAAGAGTCCGTCTCCCTCAGACCTGAGTCCCCATAGGTATAGAGACTTCTGGTCTCAGGATCGACCAGCCAAACGTGACGCACTCCCCATGCCCGATACTCGGACAGTTTCTTGAGCGTCTCGCTCATGCGATCGTCGGGGGAGAGAATCTCGATAACAACCAGTGGTGTTTCGGCGGGAACGATTCCTTTGGGTTCCTCCCCTTCATATACCGCCACGTCCGCGACCCGGTATCTCTGTTCGCCAACGTGCATTCTGATTTCGGGACGTATGTGGAGCGGAAACCGGCTCCTTAGATTGTAGAAGTACCCTGTCAAGCAGCCCTGGGCCTTCGAGTGCGGGTTGCTTCCCATGCTTCTTTCGACGATTGCACCGTTAAGATACTCGCGGTCAGGCCCCGCGAAACTCGTCCGGAGATACTCCTCGACCGGGACTTGAGTCTTGGTTGCCATCCACTTCAAGGTTAGCACGGCGCTTCGTGGGAACCCAGCCGCTACTTCCGCCCGTAAAACAGCTCCTTGCCTTCCACCAGCGCCCGCATCTTGCGGTCGGCCACGTTCCGTTGCAGCATCCAGAAACCACAGTCGGGATTGACGTAGTGGATACGCTCTTCGCCCAGGATTTCACAGGCATTCTCGATTCGCGAAGCGATCAAGTCCGCCGACTCCACTTCGTTGTCCTTGATGTCGACCACACTCAGCCCAAGGCCGATTTTCGGATCGAGGTCCCTGAGCGCCGGTAGTTCGTCGTATCCGCGGCGGGCGAATTCGAGAACGTAATGGTCGACATGGAGGGCATTGAGAAAGCCCATCAGGTTTTTCCAGAAGCCGGTCTGAATGCTTTGGCCTCCGTAGTTTCCAAAACAAATGTGGACTCCCCGCGTCACCTCAATGCCGTCCAGCACGTGGTTGAGCGCAGCCGCGGCCCACTCAGCGTCTTCGGGATGCCCCGAGATGTTGGCCTCGTCGAGCTGCACGACATCGGCGGGAATGCGGGCGAGCTGCGCCCGCAGCACGTCGGCGATCGCCTGGGCTACCTTCTCGTAGCTGCCATAGTGCCGGTCGGTCACCGTCTTCGCCAGCATGTGCGGGCCGGTGCAGGTGAACTTCAGCGGCTTGGCGGTCAAACGCCGGGTGAACTCGTAGTCGGCCGACAGGTTCAGCACCCCCTCGCCAATCTCACTCGTGACAATGCCGGCCGGGGCTGAGCGAAAACTCATTCCCTCATCGGCCCGAAAGCGCTCGATATCACTGACCGAATAGCGGGTTTTTACCCCCGACATGCGGCTGATGAAGTAGTCGATCATCCCGTTGGTTTCAGGATGACTGGGGTCGAAACGATTCAGCTCTCCATCGGCCACCAGATCGATTCCGGCGAGTTCCTGAGTCTTGAGGACCACGCTGATCGCGTCGGCAAGGGTCGTGCGGGAGCTGTCTCCGTAAAGCCAGCGGGGAATCGGATAGCTGCCGACGACGGTGGTCTGAATCTTCATGGGGAGATTATAGGCGATCGATCCGCTGGGTTCCCGAAAGGCTGGCCTATGCTGGACGCACCGACCATGGTGCGCTGTCGCGAAAGGTCGCATAAGGCGCCCGAGGCCGCTGAAGCCTGGTCCAGTCACAATTCACTCTGTCAATCTGTCAAGATAGCCGCTAGCCGTGACCGCTGATAGTCCCATTCGGATCGGTGTTTCCTCCTGTTTGCTGGGTGAGGAGGTTCGCTACGACGGCGGTCACAAGAGGGACCATTTCCTCACCGACGTCATGGGCCCGCATGTCGAGTGGGTTCCGGTTTGTCCTGAATTCGAGATGGGACTTGGCGTGCCCCGCGAGCCGATTCAGCTCGAGCGAAACAACGGTCAAATCCGTCTCGTATCGATCGAGGCCCGTGTCGATCACACCAAAACGATGGAGCGCTGGGCAAAGCAACGCCTTCGTGAACTCAGCCGGGAAGATTTGTCCGGCTACATCCTCAAGAGCCGCTCGCCAAGCTGCGGAATGGAGCGAGTTCAGATCCAAGAAGACAACGGAGCCCGCGCGGGCCACGAGCGGGGACTCTATGCCAAGGCGTTGATCGAGCGTTTTGAAAACCTGCCGGTCGAAGAAGAAGGGCGCCTCGCCAATCCCAAGCTGCGAGAGAATTTCATCGAACGTGTTTTCGCCTACCGCCGGCTGAGGCGACTGTTCGACAAGCGCTGGAAGAATCGAGACGTCGTGGAGTTTCAGGCCCGGCACAAACTCTTGCTGATGGCTCACTCACCGCGGCTTTGCCGCGAGACCGGGCGCCTGGCGGCTGAAATCGCGGAACGTGGCAGGACGGAGTTCCGCACGCAATACGAATCGCTCTTCATGCAGGCGATGAAGGCGAGAGCGACTCGCGGGCGGCATGCCAAAGTGCTGCAACACATATCCGGATATTTGAAGGAGCGGCTCGGCCCGGCCCAGAGACAGGAACTGAGCCGGCTTATCGAAGACTACCGCCGCGGTCTGGCGCCGTTGAGCACGCCCCTGGCCTTGATTCGAAGTCTTGTCCGGCGATTCGGCGTTGATTACCTGGTTGATTACTTGGACGACCAGTTCTACCTCAACCCCCACCCCAAAGAAATCGTTCTGCGCGATCACGAGTAGATCCCTCCCCTGAGGGAAGTCCCGCTAGTTGACTCGGTTCTAACGATCCATGCCGTCCTGCTATGTTTGTTAGCAGGAGTGGAGAGCGCCCGTGGCTGGAGCAAGCGAGAGGGTACGCGAGAAAAGACTGGATGGGAAAGTCGTTCTTGTGACAGGGGCGGCCCGCCGAATCGGGCGATCGATCACCCTGCGCCTGGCCGCACAGGGTGCTCGAGTAGCCGTCCACTATGGCCGATCCGAGGCGGATGCCAAGCAAACCGCCGCTGAATGTGGCGGCGGGGCATTCCAGGCCGACCTGGCCCGGGTTTCCGAGATTCAAAAGCTCTTTGCCGATGTACACTCGGCCTACGGCCGGCTTGACGGGCTGGTCAACAACGCCGCGCTCTACCACGAAAGGAAGATTCTCGAAGTTACCGAGGATGATTGGGATTCGATTCACGGCATCAATCTGAAGGCCGTCTTCTTCTGCAGCCAAGCCGCCGCCAAGTTGATGCTGAACAACGGTGGCGGCAAAATCGTCAACATCAGCTCGCTGGGCGGCCTGCGCCCGTGGACCCGCCATGCACCCTATTGCGCCTCGAAGGCCGGCGTCATCATGCTGACGAAAGTGCTGGCCAAAGCGCTTGCGCCCGAGATATCCGTCAACAGCGTCGCGCCGGGAGTGATTAACTTTGACGACGAAATGCCGCCACCGATCCAGCATCTGGTTTCTGTAACGCCGATGCGCCGCCCCGGTACTGGAGATGAAATCGCCGAGGCTGTCCTCGGCTTCCTGACAGCGTCGTCATTTATCACCGGCCAGGTGTTGGCGGTAGATGGCGGCTTGTCGCTGCGGGCGTAGATCCATGGATGCCTGTCACACTCCGATGAGATGTGTTCTGCTGCTCCCGTTCGGGTAGTGGGTCAGTTTGGCTATGCAGAGGACAGTCGAGAGCAGTTCTTTCCGAGTAGGCCGTCACTCGGAAAAATCCCAACCGATGCTCCCGGCCACTGGTAAACGCGGAGCCGACTAGGCAGGATCTATGTGCGGAATTGCCCGCAATCCCAACCTTCTCAGCGAAGTACTCCAACCGGCGACCCTTCTTTCGCCCGCCTCAAGTTTCACCTCGGCGTGCCGATAAACCGGGTATGAAGGCAGCGGAGGAATTCGATGGTATTGCCCGACTACTTCGCCACATCGGCAAGCGGTTCGAAGCAGGTTCGATCGATGCCGGCGAGTTGGTATCGGACCTGAGCCATCTAGCGGCGGACTTGGAAGGGCTAGCCAGCCACTATCGCACGGCAAACCACGGTACGGCGTGCCACCGCTCAGTACAAGCAGCCCGCGGAACCACTGCTGCCTTGGTGATCCTATCCCTTGTATTGGTCCGGCGGCGCAACAGATCGAGGTCAGAAGTAGTCTCCGCCAACAACGGCTTCAAGCCGATCAATGAGATTCGCTGCGCACATGGAAGTGTCTTGCGCTTGGAGGAAAAGCAGGCATGCCTGAAGCTAGAGAGAAGATAATTGCCGATATTCGGCAGTTTATGCAGAAATATGGTGGCTCCCCCGAGGATTATTACGTGGGCGTGACGGACGATGCGCGAATCAGCCTGTTTGTCGATCGTGCTGTGAAAGAGCACGGAGACACCTGGACCTACGGTGAAGCAACCTCGTCGCAAAGCGCCCAATACATCGAGGACTACTGTGTCGACCGCTGCGGTACAGACGGCGGTAATGACGGCGCCGACGGGGGCATGAGCTTCGTCTACATCTACAAGAAAGCGCCACACACTACCCCTTAGCGGTTGATTCGTGAGCCTCCACGACGCTGGCCTCCAGAGGCCCTCACAATACGTCAACTATCCGACGTAGATCCTCCCTGACGGCGAAGGGTTGACTGAAGATCCCGAACTCCCGGATCGCCGGCCATCCGGAAGCGATCCAGTATTGGCCTTCCAAACTGTCCCTCTGCTCCGGTTCCAGATTGGCGAAGGCAGCGTATAGAGTTGTTATCCTTAGAGTTCGATGGGTTTTCACCTTGCTCATTGATGCTCACTCAGCACTCCACTCCAGCTAAGCGCCAAGCACGCCTTGGGCTGTTGCTCTTGTTGTGGTTGTGCTTGCCCGCCCCGGCACAGGGGCCGGAGCTTCAGCCCACCGGGCACATCAACGACTTCGCCGGGGTGCTCAGCGGCCAGGCGAAATCGCAACTCGAGATGGTCGCCGCCGAGGTCAAACAAAAAACCGGCGCCGAGATTGCCGTCGCAATCGTGAAGTCCCTGGAAGGCGACACCGTCGAAAACTTCGCCAACATTCTGGCGGAACGCTGGGGAATTGGCGACAAAGAGGACCGCGGAGCTTTGCTTCTGCTGGCGATCGAAGACCGTAAAATACGTATCGAAGTGGGCTATGGACTCGAGCCCATCATTCCCGACGGGCGGGCCGGTGAAATCCGCGAGCACATGCGGCCCCATCTTCAGGCTGGTAATTACGACATGGCCGTCGTAACCGGAGTGCTTGAGCTCGGCCAAATCGTCGCCCAAGACGCGGGTGTTACGCTCACCATGCTGGGCCGGAGCCAGCCATCTCAGGGCGGGAGCCGCCGCCGGTCGCGAGGCTTCGGGATATGGCCGATGCTGTTCTTCCTGCCGTTCCTATTCATGCGGCGAAGACGCCGCGGCGGCTGGTACGGCGGAGCGATGACAACCGCTTGGATGCTCGGAAGTCTCGGCGGCGGCCGCGGTTTCGGCGGCGGCCGCGGCGGTTTCAGCAGTGGCGGGTTTGGCGGATTCGGCGGCGGCGGATTTGGAGGCGGCGGCGCGTCGGGGTCTTGGTAGAAAGCATGACCCTGCCCTCGAGGCGCCGGCACGAAAGCGATGAAAGAGCAATTAATCGACGGACTTGTTGAGCGTCTCAAAGAGGCGCTGGGCGAAGATCTCATTAGCGTCGTTCTCTATGGATCCGCGGCGGCGGGTGACTACCAGGAGAAAGTGTCCGATCTGAATATCCTCTGCGTTCTCACCAGGATCGATATCGCGGAGCTTGAGAAGGCCTACAAGCCAACCGATTGGTGGTTGAAGAAAAAGCAGCCCGCTCCCATCTTTCTTTCGAGGGAAGAGATCGAGAACGGCCGTGACGCATTCGCGATTGAATTCCTCGACATTCGAGCGGCCTACAAGATTCTCCACGGTGAGGATGTCGTGGCCGGAATCGAGGTTGAGCCGTCGCACCATCGCCATCAAGTCGAGCACGAGCTTCGCTCCCGCCTGCTGCGCTTGCGCGAGCGTTATTTGGCTTTGCAGAAAGACCGCCGCGAGCTGACTCGCCTGATGGTTGATTCGGTGCCCACGTTCGCGACACTGTTTCGTCACGCCCTGATACTCAGCGGCGACAGCCCTCCGGTGAAAAAGCGGGAGATTTTCCGGGCGGCGGCCGGGCGTTTTCAGCTTTCCGAGAAACCGTTCGAAGCCCTGATGGACTACCGGGAAGGCACGCAAAGGCTCGACGACCGGGAGATCCGGCCGATCTTTGAGGATTATTTGAAACAGATCACGAAGGTCGCCGAGCACGTGGACCAGTTATAATTTTCTTGCATTGGCGGACAGGCATTTGGCGCCGGCCCTGATGCCAGGCGTTCCAGCCTCTATCAATCGCATGGAAGGAGAAAACCATTGAAAAAGGCACTCATCATCGTCGGAGTTCTCGTCGTGCTTTTGCTGATCGTCGCGGTCTCAGTCGGCGGTGCGTTCGTGACTCACCGCAACGCCATGGTCCAGCAAAAAGAAGGCATCCAGGGAGCCTGGGCGCAAGTCGACACCGTGATTCAAAGACGATTGGACCTGATTCCGAATCTGGTCGAGACTGTGAAGGGGATCGCGGCTCAGGAAAAAGAGGTCTTCTCGAACATCGCCAGTGCCCGAGCGGCGATGTCAGGCGCCAGAAGCCCCGCGGAACGAATCGCCGCCAACGAGCAGCTCGGCGGCGCTCTTTCCCGGCTGCTCGTGGTGGTGGAAAACTACCCGGTGTTGCAGTCGAGCCAAAATTTCATGCGGCTCCAGGACGAGCTGGCTGGTACGGAGAACCGAATCGCGGTGGAACGGCGCAAATACAACCAGACCGTGCAGCAGTACAACACCTATATCCAGCTTTTCCCGAACAATCTCGTGGCGTCTTTCAGCGGCTTCGATCGGGAAGAGGCGTACTTTCGTACAACCGAGGAAGCCCGTCAGGCGCCGCCGGCGGTCAATTTCAGCCCGGAGTAAGCGCGGTTGCGGAGCCGGGATTACTTCCGAAGAGACTCCAGCATTTTCTCGAAGTCTGCTTGCGCCGCATGGGCGGTTTTTTCAGGAGCAGTCAGCTTGAAGAACACCGGCCCCTCGGTTCCCTGCGCGATTGCGGCCAGCATGCGGTAGCCAGGTTTCGGGATCGCCCGCGGAGACATCGGGGCGGGTTTGAACAGGTAGGTTCCACTGACGTCAACCGTCGTGACCTTGATTCCCGCGATGGTCTTGTCCTCGATCTGAGCCGTTTTGTCCGCCGGACCCCCGTCCGGCGTTTGAAACTGCCCCAGCCAGCGCCTGACATTCGCCTGCACGCTGCCGCCCTGCCCCGCGCCAAAAAAATAGACGGCGCACTCACCCGGCTCCTTGTCGCCGCCGCTTGCCGGTACCACGTAGGTGGCGGCCCGCATCGGCCTGGCGGCTTGCGATTTCCATGTTCGAGGGGCGGTCCAGTTCAGCCCGCTGGCGGATTCCGCCTGGGCCGGCCCGGCGGCCATTGCTGCCAGAACGCAGGAACCTGCGATGAATCGCACGGCAAAACGCTTCGTCATTTGCATGCCTCAACTATCAGTCAAGAGCTTAGGTAAGAGCTAAGTATAAAACACTTCGATGAACTCTCCCGCTTTTAGGCCGTTTGGCTCAAGCTGTTTGGCGCTACGCATCCGAGGCCGTGCACGGCTAGCGCCAATACCGTTCACTTAGGGCCTTTTGAGCCGCGAAGCGGCGCAGGATCGTAGCCCAGGGTGAGCGAAGCGGAACCCTGGGTGAAAACCCCTTGAGGCGGGAGCCCCGGAAGGGGCGTAGGAAAACAGACGCATGAGCCTGATGACGGATCCAGCTTCCGCAAGAAATACAATAACTTGGGCAGGCGAAATCAGCCCCGAAGCCACTAAGTGACGAGCATTGTGGCCATCGCCCGGATACTGCTCGAAGAGGATAAGGCCGGCCGGATCTCAAACGTCGCCAAACGGATACTTCGGTGTTTGGCGGCTTCATTCGACGCCGGAGGCGAGGGCATCCGTCTGGAGCGGGGAGCTCAAAGAGGGTTCTTCGTGCGCCTGCTCGTCCCAGCGAATGAGCGCTTCGAGGCTGGCGGCCGATTCTTGCTCGGGGGAAATTTCTTGTGCTGTTTCCCGTGGCTCGACGGCGGGAGCTTCACCCATCGCGAGCCACTGGTTCCGGGGCTGTGAGCGGGAGATTCTTCTGGCCGGCGCCGAGCCGCGCAGGGTCGCAAGAACCAGAGCCGTGACACCCACGGCGGACAGCACGATTCCGGCCACGGTCTCGCCGATCCCGAAAAACGGGCCCACCCATGGTTCACTGTTTCCCGAGCCGTGAAGACCCAGTACCGTACCCGAAACGATCAAGATCATCCCGAGAAACTGTCCACCCAGCACAAGAAGACTGTGAGCCATCGAGTCCAAAGACGAGAAAATCTCGCCTGCCTATGGTCACTCTAACAGCACTCAAACTCTCCGTTCTGTAAAGCCAGGCACTGAAAGCGCCCGAAAATGATTCTTAGGAAACCAGGACTCGTGGGCATGACCCTGCTACGGATTCGATCTGTCTGGAGGGCAGCGGAGGTGTTCGGTTCACCCATCTTGTGAATCGATCGAGCCGGGCATGCCTGGGGGTACTAGGCGTAAATCCCTAAGTAGAACACCTGGTGGTAGTTGAGTACCGCAGTACCATTGGCAAACGGATTTCGGTAGCCCATCATACAGGGAAGGCTTTCTGCCCGTCTCGTGCCCGACTCCACCGAATTCGTCGATCTATACGAAGTTCTCCAAATTAGCCCCAGCGCTGATTTACAAACGATTCAGCGCGTCTATCGCCTGCTGGCCCTTCGCTATCATCCTGACAACAAAGAAACCGGCAACCAGCGTGAGTTCGAGCTTGTTCTGAAGGCGTATCGTATTCTCAATGATCCGGAGGCGCGGGCCTCCTACGACTCTGAATACTATCAACGGCAGAAGCTGAGATGGAAGATTTTCGACCAGGGCGGTGCGCTTACAGCCCGCGAGACGGAACAGAGGCAGCGCGAAGGGGTACTGTCCTTGCTTTACGCCAAGCGCCTGCAGGAGACCCACAAACCGGGAATGAACCTCCGGGAGATGGAGAATCTGCTTGCCTGCGCGCGCGAGCATCTCGAGTTCAGCCTGTGGTACCTCCGGGAAAAAGGCCTGATCCAGGTGGGCGACAATGGGCAATATTGCATTACAGCCCTGGGCGTGGACACCTGCAATGAGACAGAAGTTTCTCCCACGAGGGAAGATCGCCTCTTAACCGCGGGGAAAGAGCCCGCCAACGGCAATACGGCGAGTTCACGGGCGCCCGGGCCCGAACCCAAAGCGCCTCGCTCCCGACCGCGGCAGCCGCTGACGCCCAACGGTGCCGCCCCGAGTAAGATAGCTACTCCCGCTGTCAGGTACGGCCAGCCCGAACCCGTGAAACACTAGATAGGGCCAATACCGTTCACTTAGGGCCTTCAAGCTTCGAGCCCAGAGCCGATGAGCCGCGAAGCGGCGTAGGATCGTAGCCCAGGGTGGAGCGAAGCGGAACCCTGGGTGCGAAAACCATCCAGGGTAAGCCCTGAATGGGCGGAGGAGCAAACCGGCCCGTAACGTCTCCGCGGAGAGCGATGTGCGCCGGGCGTTCAACGACGCCCAAGACGAGAACACACGTGCTGCAACAAAAACCACCCGCGGAACTTAAGTGACGAGCATTGGGGCTAGGGCATGGCCATCCTGGCAGCGAGCCTTTTGAGTCTCTTTCGCTGCCGTAGCCAATGCCCCCCTCGGCCAAATCTTCAGCATCGTACGAGAAGATCATGCCAGGGGTTGATATTGGAACCATTGGATGCTATCGTGCTCGTTTCCTCTGTCGTGATCAGAATGACTGGAGGACGGATGTCTTACAACAAGGGAGCGTGAAATAGCATGAACGCGAGAGCACTGACAGCGGAATTCGTTGGAACCTTTACACTCATCTTCATCGGAGCTGGCGCGGCGACCATCAGCGGCAGCCTCGTAGCCGTAGCCTTCGCGCACGGACTGGTCGTGCTCGGGCTGGCCTACGCCTACGGGTACATCTCCGGCACGCACATTAACCCAGCCGTCACCATTGGCCTGCTCGTCGGCGGACAGATAGAAATCGGAGCAGCCCTCGGTTACATCGTCGCGCAGTTGGCGGGCGGTGTCGCCGGTGCCGCCGCGCTGGCCTTTGCATTGGGCGACAAGGCGGGGGCGCTCGGCGCTACCGTGCCGGCGGAGGGAATCGGGACGGGGCAAGCCTTCTTTATTGAAGTTTTCTTGACATTCTTGCTAGTGAACGTCATCTACCACACGGCGGTCAGCGGCAAGGCCGGCAACCTGGCGCCAATCGCCATCGGCCTCACTCTGACCTTCTGCATCCTGATGGGAGGACCCTTGACGGGAGCCTCTCTGAACCCCGCGCGTTCATTGGGTCCGGCGCTGTTCTCCAACGCCCCGACTGCCATGTCCACCTTGTGGATTTACTTCCTGGCGTGTCCCTTGGGCGGAATCCTGGCCGCTCTGCTCTACCGCTTCTTGAAGGAGCCGGAGTAGCCGCCGCACTCACCGGACTCTCTCTCGGCCGTCGGCCGGCGTGGCGCAGGTCTCCAGACGTGCCGTGTCGCCATTCGTGGCGACATGTCTTGTCGGCGCAACTATCCTGTCTGGCCGGCGGCGGAGCCCCCTGCCCCAAGAGTGCTGACGCAACTGATGCGAGAAACTCCAGGCGCGGATGCCGCCGGCAGCTGCGCGTGACTCAGGCCAACGCCGGCACATCCGTCACGCCGTACTTCTCGGCGGTCCCGATGATGTCTTCCCAGGTTGCCTCGTGGATCGGGATGCCTTCCTTCTCGCGGCGTGCCTGTGTCCGCTCCTCAGGCTCGCCGGGTGTGAGAATCTCGGAAACGCCGGGCGCCAGGCGGCTGCTCTTGACGTAGTCGACCAGGCTGTCAACGTCCTGCCCGAAAGCGCCGGCCCCGCGTACGCGCTCGACATCGACCAGGATCATCAGAAAACTGTTGCCGATCCGATTGTCGCCCGGACGGCTGCATCCGGCCCCTGAGAGCGCTCCCGCGAGGATGTCGCCCACCAGCCCGAGCCCGAATCCCTTGTGCTCCGCGATCGGCAGCAGCGCCCCCTGTGGAGGGCCATAGAAGGCATTGGCGTCGGTCGTGGGGTTGCCGTCGGCGTCGATGATGCTGCCTTCCGGGACGGGCTCATTCGCCGTCCTCATGTTGCGAATCTTACCTTCGGCGATCTTGCAGGTGGAGATATCGACAATGATCGGGCCTCGGTCCCTTCTTGGGACGGCAATGGCGATGGGATTCGCCGACAGCCGCCGCTCGACGCCTCCCCAGGGCGCCACGAGCCTGCCGCCCCCATGGGTGTTGATGAACATGATGCCCGCCATGCCCTCGCGAGCCGCCATCGCCGGATAGTCGCCCAAGCGGCCCATGTGGCAAAACTGGCGTCCAGTCACGGTCACCGACCCCGTTTCGCGCGCCTTGCGAATCGCGATGCGCGTCGCTTCCTGGCCCATGACCTGCCCGAAGCCCCAGCCGCCGTCGAACACCGCCAGCGATTCGGTTTCGGTGACAACCCGCAGTTTTGCGCCGGGGGTGATCAGGCCCTTCTCCATCCACCGGATGTAGTAGGGAGCGCGCATGACCCCGTGAGAATCGTGTCCCGCCAGGTTGGCGTCAACCAGGGCGTCAGCCACGATGCGCCCTTCCTCGGGAAGCGCGCCGGCGGCGGTCAAGGTCTCGGCGATGAATTTTCGGAGTTCAGTTGAATGTATGGTCGGCATGAAGTCTAGTCTGTCGCTGCGATCGGCCGCCAAAGGAGTGGCAGCCCTGTTCCTATCTTTGAAATTGTACGTGCTTCGAAGAGGTTGCCGCGTTGGGTGATTGTCAACGGGCTCATGTATTGCGTCGGCAGCTACTAGCCGCCGGCCTTAAACTAAAAGGGCTGGCCGAAAAGAAATAAGCCACCTCACGCCTGGCTAGCCATCTCACGGCTCAGCCCCACCCGCAACCATGAAGCTTTGTACTTTTGAACACGACGGCCACTCACAGGCCGCTATCATCCGCGATGCCGCGTTGCTCCCAATCGCCGAAATCAATGGAAACGCCGGCACCGCAATTCCCGAGGAGTTGCTCCCCTTGATCGAGGCCGATTGCCTCGACGAACTTCGGGAAGCGTCAGCCGGCGTCGACGCCACGATTCCTTTGGGTGAGGTCCGGCTGCGGCTGCCCTACGCCCGTCCGGGGAAGATTTGGTGCATCGGGCTCAACTACCGCTCCCATGCCGAGGATATCGATGCGGTCCAGCCCGAGGAGCCGGGCAGCTTCATGAAGCCGGCATCGGCCTTGTTTGAACCCGGCGGGACGATCGAACTGCCGCCGCTCGAGCTTTCGAAAGATGTGGATGCCGAGGGCGAGCTAGCCCGGATTTCTCATCGCGGGGTTGGCGGAAGGCCGCCTTTTGTGGCACAAACATAATGATTACAATATGTTTCAGCCAGCAAGAAAGCGACCCCTGCCATGACAGAGTGTACCCAAACCAGCTTCACCTTCGCCGACCATGGCCGCCGCCAGGTGGTAGCCCGTTTCGACGGCGGCATGATCACCTCCGACGGCGGCGCCATGCTGTTGCGCCAGACCGAACAGCGCAGCGGCATCGTGCGGCAGTTCGCCGCCTGCTTCCGTGATCACCGCCAGCCCGCGCAAGTCGAACACAGCGTGCGCGAGCTGGTCTCGCAGCGCGTCTACGGGCTGGCGCTGGGTTATGAGGACCTCAACGATCACGATCAGCTGCGCTCCGACCCGCTGCTGGCCCTGCTGAGCGGCAAACAAGACCTCGAAGGCAAGCAGCGCCGCCGAGCCCAAGACCGCGGCAAGGCGGGCGCCGGCAAGAGCACTCTCAACCGCCTGGAGTTGACCCCGGCCAAGGCCGGCGCGCAAAGCCGTTACAAGAAGATCGTTCTCGACACGGGCGCGGCCGACCGTCTGCTGACCTCGCTCTACATTCAATCGCAGCCGTGCCAGCCCGAGCGCATCGTGCTCGATCTCGACGCCACCGACGACGCGCTGCACGGCCGCCAAGAGGGGCGCTTTTTTCACGGCTACTACGGACACTATTGCTACCTGCCGCTCTACATTTTCGCCGGGGACCAGTTGCTGTGCGCGCGCCTGCGGCCGTCCAACATCGACGCCTCGGCGGGGTCGCTCGAAGAGGTCCGGCGCATCGTCGAACAACTGCGGCGGGTGTGGCCCGAGGTCGATGCTGCGGGCCGACAGCGGTTTTTGCCGCGACGAGATCATGAGCTGGTGCGAGAACCAGGGCGTGGATTACGTGTTCGGACTGGCGAAAAACGAGCGTTTAGAGCGCCTGATCAAGAGACGGATGAAGCTGGCGCGGCGGCGTTTCGCCAAGAGGGGCAAGGCGGCCCGGGCGTTCGGGGATTTCCGCTACCGCACGCGAACCAGCTGGGCGCGGGGGCGCAGGGTGGTGGCCAAGGCGGAGTATCTGGCGAAGGGCGAAAACCCGCGTTTCGTGGTGACGTCGCTGACGCCCAAGCAAGCGGCGGCGCAACACTTATACGAGACGATCTACTGCGCCCGCGGAGAGATGGAGAACCGCATCAAGGAGCAGCAGCTGGGGCTGTTCGCCGACCGCACCTCGACCGCGCTATTGCGGTCGAATCAGATCCGCTTATATTTTTCATCGATCGGGTACTGTTTGCTGGAGACGCTGCGGCGGCTGGGGTTGGCGGGGACGAATGGCGCGGGCGCAATGCACGACGATCCGGCTGCGGTTGTTGAAGATCGGAGCGCGCATCCGGATCACGGCGCGCAAAGTGTGGATTTCGCTGGCGACGGGATACGCCTGGGCGGGGGTGTTCGCCCAAGCGTATGAGAATCTCGAACGGGGGGAGCCGCGGCGCTGCTGAAAACGGCAAGGCGAGTTCAAGTAATACTTGAAGCACACAGGGCTCGACAGGGGCGGCAATCGAGGTTTGCCCAAAAACAGACGAAAAACGCCTCGGCCAGGGTCGCGGACAGCATGCCGGGCCGTTTCTGCCCCACGGCGGCCCCGCCGAGAGGCGATGCCGCCTCAAGACCATGAAATCCCATCCCGCGCGCCCCGCCAACCCCGTTTTCGGGAATCGATGAGAAATGCGGGCTAGGCCTGGTATTCGGAAAGAAGTGCCGTGACGTGCCGCTCGAGTCGGTGCGGGACGTGCTTTTCGGCTACACCACCACGCTCGACATGACAGCGCTCGACGTGCTGGCGCGGAATACGCGCTACTTGCAGCGGGCGAAGAGTTTCGACACGTTCTTCAGCTTTGGTCCCGTGATCGTGACGGTGGATGAGATCGATGATGTGACGGCGCTCGAAGTCGTCACTCGTCACAACGGCCAGGATTTTTCACGCGACTTCGTGCGCAACATGCGGCACCGGCCTTTGTCGCTGGCCAGCTTCCACACCGATGTGATGACGTTCCACCCCGGCGACATTCTTTCGACAGGTTGCCCCAAGGGCGCGCGCATTCAACCCGGGGACACGGTTGAAGCCTGGATCGACGGAGTCGGCAGGCTGACAGCCAACGTAGCACAAAGGGAGCGGCAGCCTTACCGCTGATTGCCAGGGGCAGGACCCGCGAAAATTACTCCGCAAAGCCAGAGCAACGCAACAATAGCCCGGCGCGGGCTAGGAGCGCAACAGCTTGATCGCGGCCTCGACACCGTTGCCGTTCCTCTTCTTGGACGCGGGCGCCTCGAGCAAGTCAGGGACAAATACCGAAAGAGTCTTGGCCAGGTCGTCGATGTCCGCGCCCTCTTCCACCATCACTTCGTGTTCCACCCAGTTACAGAGGGGGATATTGCGGAAGTACATCCGCTCTTGAACGACGAGCGACTTTCGCGAGGCAAACAGCATTTTCTGCTCGCGAACGAATTGCCGCTGCTCGGTGCGCAGCTCGCCCAGGAAGTCGTCGAGTGATTTGCGGCGGGCGACCTCTTCCCGCAGATTGTTGAGCTCTTCGAGATGTCCCTTTTGCGCTTCGATCGAGGCGCGGGCTTCGCTCAGAGACTGTCGCTCCCGAGCAAGCTGCAATTCCAGCCGTTGCTGCATGATGTAGACGGCTAGCAGCGCCGAACCAACGGCAATGAAGATGGGCAATAGAACCCAGAGGACTGTCGTCATAAAGCCAATATCCTCCCCAACTACACAGCCATTATACTCGCGTGTAGCGCCATTCCAGGCCCAAACACGGCGGTGTATAGTTACTAGGTCAAGAAATCGGACAACTTCGGGAAATTCCTTAGCTGTCTCCCAGAAGCATCGAAGGATCGATAAAGAGGCGTGGACGGCAGTCCACGCTTGGCGCGGACACCGTGGTGATCCGCCTGCGGCGCAAGCCGTCCCCCGCTACGCCGGCCCGTCCGGTGGAGGCAAAGACCCTCTCCAGCCTTCCCGCAGCATGCCGGAAAGACCGTTCACCAAGCTCAGGTTGCGAGGCTGGTTGGCGATGTTGACGTTCTCGAACGGGTCCATCTCATAGTCGTAAAGTTCCGACGTGCGGGAACTCGTGCCCGCAACCGTCCACTCGGTGTAGCGGTAGCGGCGCGTACGAATCGAATGCCCCATGCCCGCGCCCGAGCCCGGAATTTCTCGAGGGTATTGGCTGAAAGCCGCTCGTTTCCACAGACGATCGGGATCGTTGATTAAGGGAACGAAGCTGGATCCCTCCAGTCCCCGCGGCCGGCTGACGCCGCAGATTTCGCACAGCGAAGGATAGATGTCCACGAACTCCGTCAGCGCCGATGTTTTCCTGTCCGCGTTACGCTGGCCCGGGACGCTCACGATCAGCGGTGACCGCGTGGCGGCCTCGAAGTTCGTGTGCTTGTTCCATAGGCCGTGCTCGCCCAGGTGATAGCCGTGATCGCCCCACAGCACGATCACCGTGCTGTCGCGCAGGCCAAGCTCGTCCAGCGCCTTGATCAGCTTGCCAATCTGCGCGTCGACATAGCTAATCGAGGCATAGTAGCCACGAATCAGCTCCCGCGCCTTGTCGTCCGGGATCGGCCCAGTGGGCGGGATGTCGTTGTATCCCCGCAGCTCTTCCGAATCGTGCAGCGCGAAACCGGGCGTGTCCAGCGGAGGCTCGCTGTTCTCCCTCGGCTCGATCTCGCTTTCCGGGTAGAGGTCGTAGTATTTCTTGGGGGCGACAAAAGGCAAATGCGGTTTCAGAAATCCGGCCGCCAGGAAAAACCGCTGTCCGCGAAGCTTCCGCAGCCCCTCAATAGCAGCTTCCGCCGTCTTCCCGTCGGGCAGTTCGTTGTCCGCGGCGTCGCGCGCCTCCCAGCTCGGCATCCCCCAGCCTCGCTGACCCTCGGGCCGGGGACCACGTTTCGAGGGCTCGAAGTAAAAGCTCTCCGTGGAAGACCAGTTGGCCTGCCGCAACTCCCTCGACTTCCGTTGAGTGAAAGCCCGATTGGCTTTGCTCCCCCATTCGTGGTTGTCGGCAATCCAGGGCGGGATGCTCCAGGATTGCGGATCGTCGAGTTGCGGCTTGTGGAAGATCTTCCCGAACGCGGTGGTCGTGTAGCCATGCCGCTTGAACTGCTCGGGCAGCGTCCGCGCGCGCGGCATGTAGCGGCGAAAATGAGTTTGCAGATCGTAAACGCGGGTCGTATCCGGCCGCATGCCGGTCATCAAGGAAGTGCGGGAAGGGCTGCACACCGCCTGCTGGCAGTAGGCGCGCGTGAAGGTCAAGCCGCTGGCCGCCAGCCGGTCAATGTTGGGTGTCTTGACCAGGGGATGCCCATAGCAACCCAGGGCCGGACGCAGGTCGTCCACCGCGATGAACAAGACGTTCAGCTCGGGTCGCTTCTTCTTCTTTGCGCCGAGCAGGCCCGGAGCCCCGCCAGCCAGCGCCCCCAGTTGGGCCGCGCCAAGCCCCTTGCGCAACAGTTCTCTTCGGGAGTAGGTACTCATCAGCGGAATCCGCGGTCCGGCAAACCCGCGGCAATGCTCTTACTCTGTATCTTCAGCCTGCCCTGCTGTCCGGTCACGGCCGGCGAGCTTGTCCGCGGGCACGCTGCAGAATACTAGTTTAGCTCGACAATGATATCGCGCCGCGGTTGCCCCGGAGCGACGGGAGTATGGGGGACACCGTATTTTGAAATTCGAGGCCGTCCCAGCCCGACAATGTGGCGCAAACTCTCAGTTTGCCGCGTCAAGACTTCTAAGGGACCCCGTGCCTCAGCCTGCCCGAGGATCTGGCGCCGGAACGACCAGAAAAGCCGCGACGAAGATCTGGCGCCGGAACGACAATAAAAGCCGCGAAAGCGGCGAAAGAAGAACAGCCTAGGGCGTCAGCCCTAGGTAGAAAACCGATCCAGCAGAGAGCCCTGACAGGGCGACACCGAACAAAGTCGCCGCCAACCCGAGGAGCGCTCACAAAGGCCACCTTCAATAGGTCGGCCGGGTGCGGGCGGAAGTCCGCTTTGGGCCACTCCGGAAACTCGCACCCGGTTCCATCACCGCCTTGGCTTGCCAACGCGAGCCCTTCGCTCATCTCGACGCATGCCCACAAACCGGCTGACACGTCCCCAACCGGCTGAGGCGTCTTTGACGGAGATCGCGAGATGGGTGCCTCAGTCCATCTTGTCCGGCGGCGAGCGACGTTCAGCAATGCCGCTGGGAATAGCTTGACTAGCTGTTCGGCACGCCTCAAACTAGCCATAAGGATGCGCTCCCTTGAAGGCCAAGTTCCGGTTATCGCTCTGTGAACATCTGGGAAGTTATTCTCGAGATTGCTCTGGTGCTGAGCGTAGCTCTCTTGCTCGGAGGCCTCTTCGAGCGCCTTCGTCAGAATGCTGTCACCGGATATCTCCTAGCCGGCTTGCTGCTCGGCCCAGCCGGGACAGGATGGATCAGCAACGTCGAACACATCCGGCTTTTAGCGGAACTGGGTGTTGCGCTGTTGCTGTTCACGATCGGGCTCGAATTCTCTTTGAGCCGGCTCAGAGCATCCGGCCGCATGGTGATCTTGGGCGGAACCGTTCAGATCGTCGTGACGGGTGTAGTTGGCGGTTCGGCGGCGGCTGCAAGCGGGCTGTCTACCGTGGAGGCCATCATCATAGGAGCCGCCCTCTCGCTTAGCAGCACGGCCGTCGTGCTCCGCGTTCTTGCCGACAGGACTGAGCTCGAGAGCCTCCATGGCCGCAACGCTCTGGGGATACTCCTACTTCAGGATCTGGCCGTGGTGCCGCTGGTGCTTCTGGTGCTCGCCCTTGGGGAAGGGGTCACCGGTTCGACGATGTTTGCCAGGTTTGCTTTCAGTATCGGTGTGGCCGCGGCGCTGATCGCAGCCATATTCTTGGTCACCAAATATGTGTTTCCGCGTCTTCTCGATATTGCCTCGGCCTACCGCAACCGAGATCTGCCGGTCGTGCTGTCATTTGCGGTTTGCCTCGGGGCCGCTGGGGTGTCGCATGCTGCAAACCTGTCGCCGATCCTTGGCGCATTTCTAGCTGGTATGCTCTTGGCCGAGTCCCCTTTCGCTGCTCAGATTCGTGCCGACATCACTCCTCTGCGAGCGGTATTTCTGACCTTATTCTTTACCTCGGTCGGTATGCTAGCGCAGTTGCCAACCGGCGGAGCGTTGCTGGTGGTTGTTCCGCTCGCCTTGGTGATCATGTCGGGCAAGGCGATGATAGTCGGCTTCGTGGTTCGGCTCTTTCGCCAACCTCATACCGTTGCCGTGTCAACGGGACTCGCCTTGAGTCAAGTCGGCGAGTTCTCGTTTGTGCTGCTGGAGCTGGGCTATCGACAGGGCCTCTTGCCGCACGAAACCTTTCAAGTGCTTTTGTCTGTCTCAATAGTCACCTTGGTGCTGACGCCCTATGTCATCGCCGGAGCTCCAAAGCTCGGTGAAGCCGTCACCCGTATCCTGTACCGATTCACGAGTGCATCGCCCGCTGTAGTGCGCTCAGCCAGCAACGGCCAGCACCTTTCAGGTCACGTGATCATCGTCGGCTTCGGTCCCGCCGGTCAGCGCGTGGCGGAAGCTCTCCAAGGAGCTGCGATGCCGTTCGTGGTGGTGGACCTCAATCCTCGTTCCGTTAGCGCTCACAGGCCCGCGATACCCATCGAATTCGGGGACGCCGCGCGCCCCGAGATCCTGCATCACTTGGGCATCAAACACTCACGGGCGCTTGTGGTTACGGTTCCGGAGCCCCACATGTCGGAACTCATCATCCGTCAGGCCAAGCGGATTGCTCCCAGCATCCCAGTCGTCGCCCGTGTCAGGTATCACACACATGGTTCCAGGTTGGCCCGGGCGGGCGCGGACCGGGCGGTCGACGAAGAGAACCTGCTGGGGTGGGCGTTGGTTAACGCGCTGCAGGAAGTTATCGGGGCCACCCTCGAAGCAGTCGCCGGGGATGTCCGAAACGAGGTAGATCAGCGATCGTAGTCCGGTTTCGCGCGCATCCGCTCGCCCAAGCCGCGGGCTTTGACGCTCGCGCGTTGGAGCCATCGTGGGAGTGCGGCTAACCAAACACCTGCTCCCGAACTGCTTCGACGACAACTGCCAGCGTCGGATTCTTGATCTTTCTCTCCAGCGAGATTCCGTAGAAGTTCTCCTTCAAGCCGTCTAGCGGAAGGGTCAGAGCCCCGAGCTGCGACGTGGCGTGAACCTCCAGGTTTGCCGCGCCTCGATTCGTCGAGGCGTTGCCGGACGGAAGGGCAGTCAGTTGCCTGAACCGGATGACGCGCCCTGGGGCCGAACAAACCGGCGAATCGGTTTGCGGCAAGCGTGGACGCTCACGCCACGTCTGGCGCCCTGTTTGGTTGCGGCTCGTCCGCGCTAGGCTAAATTTTCGCCGTGGGGCTCTTTCATCCCCTACTCCCCGCCGGTTTATCCCGGCGCTTTCGGACAGTCACCTTAATAGGCCAGAAGGGCCCAAAATCCCCGTGGAATCGCAAGCGCCGTCAAGTTTGGGCTCGGTGAGTGTTCGCGACCTTACGTTCAATTTGGGAGAACTTGATTTAGGTGTGGTCAAGGTGACTGTGCCTCTGCTGTTCAAGCGATCTCGGTGCGTCTGTCAGCGAAAACGAACGAAAAGAGGCAATATACGTCCAGGTGCGCCGTAATTCCACTGCACCTCAGCGTGATGTATTCTTAGACACGTGCTCACGTCCTTCTCGCCAACGTTTTCACCAACCGAGTTACGCGGCTGGCGGGCCCGGCAGTTCTCTGACCGCGAGGATTGCTTTCAGCAACTCGTCGGCGACGCTTTGCGCGAGGTTCATGGGCCGGGCGTTCATGTTTCAGCCACTCGAGGCCGCGATGGCTCAATCGATGCCTGGGTTGAGCAGCCCTTGCCCGGCTGCGCCGTACTCGGCGGGCTGGAAGGCCCGGTCATCGTCGAATGCAAAGATCATGAGCAAAAGCCGGAATGGCCCACCACTTGGCGCAACATCCAGGCAGGTTGGCGCATAGTTCAAAACAAGCTCGAACGCCAAGCTGCTGGCGGATTCGCCGGCAAGTTTGAACCGTGGCGCCGCGCGCGCGCCTATGTTTATTGCGTCAGCGCCGTGATCCCCGACCAACAGTCGAAGAACGAACTCACACGCCTCATCCGTGAGTTCCTGAAGGCTGCGGCGCCTGGAATCCGGAACGTTAGCCTCTTGGATTGGGGCTCATTATCCTCTTGGCTGAACACCCTCCGCCGCGTCGCCGACAACTGGCTGGAAATTGGTTTTCCCGGAATCGAGGGCCACCAGGAGTATATTGCTTCGCTCAGTGGGTTTCGCAAATACCTCCTCAACGAAAATCTTGCCTATGAGCCTCCCGAACCCAATGCTGACATACATCCCGATGTCATCTGGAAGCTGCTATCGGCGGACGACGAGCGCGGCAAGCCCGGCTTGGTCCTCTACGGTCCGGGAGGAGTGGGCAAGTCGCGTCTGTGCATCGAGGCACTGCTGTCCAAATTAGCTTGAACAGGCCCTGTTCTCGACGCGTAAGTTGTTGATTTTATTGGCCGGAGAGGGTCGAGGCAAAAACCAGGTTCCCGGTGGCCCCAGATGCTGTCCAGAATGTCGAGGCGGATTCAGCCGACCCCTGCTAACCGCCAAAGGCAGCCCAAAGGCCCGTCTGGAGCGGTTTCCGTGGCGCGACGGCCCGCTCTGCTCACCGGACCGGGCGCAGTGTGCTGTTCAAGTCAGCTTTCGACAAAGCTAATTTGGACAAGAGTGGCATCGAGGTAGCGGAACGGGCTCACGCCGACGGTTGGCGCGTTCTGCACGTGAGCCCGGTCGAACAAGGACTGACCGAGAAGGAATTGATGTCGGTGATTGCAGCCGGCGCCCGGCCGACGTTGGTGTGCTTCGACTATATCGATTTCATGTATGGCCTGGACTACATCAGTCTGGGTGGCCGGCAGGTGCGTGACGCCGACAATCGAGGCGTACGCCTACGTTATCTGGCCAACAGCCGCCCCATGTGGACCGAGACCGCGCTGCTAAACCCGGCCGCGCTGGAGGTGTACTCTTTCCTTGAACTGAAGACGGCCGGGGAACAGCAGGAGCGCCTGCTCCGGCATATGATTCAAACTGTCGCGGCTCGCGCCCTTGCGGAATGGGGCGCAACGGAGCTACTTCGAGTCTGTGGGAGGCGCCCAGTCATCGTGTTGCTGATCGCGCGCGAAATCGAGCGCCGGCTCGCCGAAGGAACACTCGCACGCGATGAGTTGAAAGCGGCCTACGGGGGTGATCTCTCGGTGTGGCTTCGCAAGCGCCTGGCTGGCGACGAGCTGAGGATTCCCGAACCAGCCACTTTTTGGGAACGCCGCGCGCCGCCGGATCCGATGGTAGCAGCCTGTGCGGCCCTGGTAGCAGCGCCAAACAATCCGGAAACATTGGTCGCTGCGGCTGCTGCTGCTTTGGTATCCACCGAATCGAACACCGACGCGGACTTCGTAGTGCGCCAGCTAACCAAGATGGGCTGGCTTGAGGGGAGCGGTTCCTCGCTAGCGACGCCTCATGACGTGGTCGCCGACGAGGTCTTCGACCAAACCGTCCGCGATAGTGACCAAATCCGCGAATGCGTTCTGACGGCGGTGCTGAGTCTTTGGGTCTCTGAACCTCGCGCCATCGGCCGTCTTGCGACCGCCCTGCGCCGCTGGATCGGGGCGGCATCGCCGAGCCCGGCGGCCGTCGAGAAAGCCGACAGCTTCGTGGCTGAATGGCTTCAGGCCCATGCGGCGCCGATTGGTGCGTTGTTGGCCTCCGGCAATCCGGACTTGACCGGCTTCGCGTTGGGATCGGTTCTCAAGGGGCGGCCGTTTTCGGAGCCGGCTATGCAGTGCTGGGATAAGCTGATCGCACCGTGGCTCGTTGCGAATCAGCACCGACCGGAGGCTCGGCATATTCTCTACTCGGGTCTCCGGGAGGACTCGGTCGCGCCCCGTTTGGTTCCACATGCCGCTGTCTGGCTGGAGTGGAATTTCAGAGAAGAGGTCGCGTCCTATGTCCTCGCACCGCTGCTGGGGCGGACGGACTTGGCCAAGGAGCAGGCCGAGACCGTCATCGGGCGGGCGCTGGCTTGGCTCGCCAAGTTCCCGTTGGAGACAGAAACCGGGTTTGTTCTTCACCCGCTGCTGGGGCGGACGGACTTGGCCAAGGAGCAGGCCGAGACCGTCATCGGGCGGGCGCTGGCTTGCTCGCCAAGTTCCCGTTGGAGACAGAAACCAAGTTTGTTCTTGACCCGCTGCTGGGGCGGACGGACTTGGCCAAGGAGCAGGCCGAGACCGTCATCGGGCGGGCGCTGGCTTGGCTCGCCAAGTTCCCGTTGGAGACAGAAACCGGGTTTGTTCTTCACCCGCTGCTGGGGCGGACGGACTTGGCCAAGGAGCAGGCCGAGACCGTCATCGGGCGGGCGCTGGCTTGGCTCGCCAAGTTCCCGTTGGAGACAGAAACCGGGTTTGTTCTTGACCCGCTGCTGGGGCGGACGGACTTGGCCAAGGAGCAGGCCGAGACCGTCATCGGGCGGGCGCTGGCTTGGCTCGCCAAGTTCCCGTTGGAGACAGAAACCAAGTTTGTTCTTGACCCGCTGCTGGGGCGGACGGACTTGGCCAAGGAGCAGGCCGAGACCGTCATCGGGCGGGCGCTGGCTTGGCTCGCCAAGTTCCCGTTGGAGACAAAACCAAGTTTGTTCTTGACCCGCTGCTGGGGCGGACGGACTTGGCCAAGGAGCAGGCCGAGACCGTCATCGGGCGGGCGCTGGCTTGGCTCGCCAAGTTCCCGTTGGAGACAGAAACCGGGTTTGTTCTTGACCCGCTGCTGGGGCGGACGGACTTGGCCAAGGAGCAGGCCGAGACCGTCATCGGGCGGGCGCTGGCTTGGCTCGCCAAGTTCCCGTTGGAGACAGAAACCGGGTTTGTTCTTCACCCGCTGCTGGGGCGGACGGACTTGGCCAAGGAGCAGGCCGAGACCGCCATCGGGCGGGCGCTGGCTTGGCCCGCCAAGTTCCCGTTGGAGAAAGAAGCCGGTTTTGTTCTTCACCCGCTGCTGGGGCGGACGGATTTGGCCAAGGAGCAGGCGGAGACCGCCATCGGGCGGGCGCTGGCTTGGCTCGCCAAGTTCCCGTTGGAGAAAGAAGCCGATTTTGTTCTTCCCCCGCTGCTGGGGCGGACGGATTTGGCCAAGGAGCAGGCGGAGACCGCCATCGGGCGGGCGCTGGCTTGGCTCGCCAAGTTCCCGTTGGAGAAAGAAGCCGGTTTCGTTCTTCCCCCGCTGCTGGGGCGGACGGACCTAAGCGACGTGGCGGACAATTCAGCCGTCAGTTTCGCCCTCGACTGGTTACCGGGATTTCTGGATCAACAAGACGCGGAGTTCGTCTTGAAACGCCTTCTGCCCCGGCATGGCCTCCCCGCGGACCGAATAGCCGATCTCAAGCGGCAGGCGATCGCCAAGTTGCGTGGCCGGGTCCGCAATCCGAGCGACCAGGGGGTGAGCTTCCTCCTCCAGCCTTGGCTGCGTTGCCGGGTCCGCCACCCTGAGCTTGATCGCGAAATCATCGGACTCGCTGGCGAATGGCTTCGCGCGGACCCGGATCGCCCAGGCGCGGATTTCGTTTTCAACCGGATATTACGCCAGAAGGACGCTCCCGACACCGAATGGCTCTTCGCCGCGCAGACGGCTGCGGATTGGCTTCGCGTGCGCAACCGCCGCCGTCGTGAACAGGACTTCGCCGTCAACTCTGTTCTCAATCGGGCGTCTCTACTGCCTCGTGAACTCTTAGATCCGATGCTCCAGCTGGGGCTCCGACTTTTCCAGTCCGAGCGAAACGAGGAGAGCAAGAGCCACCTAGCATCGAAACTCGTCGGCGCGGTAGAGCACCTGCCGTCAGATGACCCGCTGGCACTCCACGTTCAGCTGCTCGCGCGACCGATTCGCGACGCTGAGGACGGGCCAGAACGTGTCGGCTAGGAGTCTGTCCCGCAGAAAATTTTCTGTGCCACATATAGACAATCCGCGTTTGTCTTACACAAGATGTTGTCGTCCAAAAAGCCATTTTTCGTTCTGTGAGACAGACTCCTAGCCTCCATTTCTGGGAACCAGGACAACCTCAGTTTCCAGTTTCAAGACTTCCGAGAGTACGGCTACGACGGTGCCAACCGCCTTCAGAAGATCAAAGAACATCGCTTCGGCCTCGCTTCGCTGATCCGGACCGGTGCGCTCCGGCCGGTGGATACCCTATCCTCATCTCGGCGCAAGGCCGGTACTCCGGCCTCGCGGGGCCTGGGGTGGGCAACAAAACCAGCCGTTCCCAACGGCTGGTCCCTCCCATCTGTCAAATCCGCGGCAGTCTGTGGATTCCGCTATCTTTCCGCGATCAGTTCCCTGACCTTGCGAACCACCACTTCGACTTTTAGTTCGATCCCCTTGCGGCCGTATTCTTCGGAAGCGCGGGTTGGGTCGCCGACTACGCCGCTGCCATCAAATCCCCCGCCTGGCTTGCGCTTGTCTTTGCGCACGTGCTGAGGCGCCGCCACTAGAAGCTGCGATGTGTCCGTGATCCCGGCATGTCGCCCGATGGCCTCGGCGGTTTCCCCTCGTGCCTGTAACCACTCGCGAAATCCGTTCCGCGAGTAGTATTCAGGGACAAAGTGGATACGCACTTTCTCCCCGGCCCATTCTTTGTTGAGTGACTCTGAGACTTCTTTCATGCCCGGCTGATTCGGCCCGCTGTCGCCTATGAAGACGATATCGCGAAAACCATGCGATCGAAAGCTGCGAGCGGCGTATTCAAGAACCTTCATGAAGTGCTCGTTCGGCAGGGTGATGGTGCCCGGGAACCGCATATGACTCGACGGCGGGTCGAGATTACCTTCGGGGACATAGGTCATCACGGGAGCGACCAAGGCGTTGCCCAGCCGGCGGGCGATCTTCTCCGAGGCATGGTTGATGATGAACTTGTGTTTGCCCAGCACCATGTGAGGGCCGTTTTGCTCGGTGCCGGCGGTTGGCAGGATGATCGTCGTCGTTCCGCTTTGGATCGCGTCGCGCACTTCGGTCCAGGTAAGTTCTTCGAGGAAGATGGTGTCGGGGGTCTGGGCTCGAGCCGCTGGAAGTGACAACAAAAGCAAGGCGGTGGTCAGAGTTGTCAGATAGGACAAGTTGTTTTTCATAGTTGCTCCTTTTGGGGCGGTGATAAACCGTTTGCAGCTTCAGAGGCCGGAACGCCAGTGACGGGTCAACCCTCCAGGTCGAAACCCCGCGGCAGCGGCCAACTCCAAGTTTATTTGCTCCGCGCTGACCCGTCACTGGCGTTCTGGCCTCTGAAGCTGCATCCATCAATATAGATTCGCTCAATCCGTCACGAAACCACGCAATTCCCAAAACCCGCGCCATCGGTCACGTAGAAACGAAAAAGACTTACCCTGCATCGTTTCAAACACTTACAGCAACCTGCACCTCCGAAATAGGCCAACCGCGGGCACGGCGCTTGCTAAGCTAAAGGTGGAAAACCCGGTAAGGAACAGATCACCGGACCAACACGACCGTTTCCAGGCCTGGACAGTTTCGAGTTGCTCTCCGCATTGTGGTCATCCCCCGCGGATGGCTTCGGCCCAGTAGCGGCCGGCACTCTTGCCGGTCCAATCAAGGACGCCCCACGTGGCGCGCGCCTCCTGGCGGGCCGCGTCGGCCTCCGGGCCGACGTGGCGTCGACACGCATATCGGCGCTCGTGTCCGCCCGGTAAGCTACCGGGCAAGAAGACCATCCGCTCGCAGCCGCTTGTGCGCTCCCAATGGGGCGGCTGTCGAGGTTCGATCAACGGGAGCAGAGGGGCCCCTCAACAAATGAAACAAGCAAGCACCACGGCCCAACCCGAACGGGCGCCAAACAGAACGAGAATGGATCTGTGTCCGGCCGGCGTGGCGCAAGCATTCCTGCGTGCCGTGTCGCCATTCTTGGCGACATGTCCCGGCACTCAAACCCCGAGTCAACCTCCACCCGTCCAGCATCATTCAAGAGCCTCAAACCTTCCCCAGTCGATCCTCCCCAGTGGCAGCAAAACAACCAAATCCGCACGGAAACCATGCCATTTTGTCACGTTTTCGCCAACCACCGCTCGCTTGCCTCAAAAAAAGTCATTGAAAAAAAAGACACTATAGGTCGGTGCCCATCGCCAGCCCACGAAACCGGCCCAAATCACCCTCTAGGCATGACAAAACCTGACATTTTAGGACATTTCGTAAAGAAACTTTATATGCTATCGCGCAACCTCTTTTTTTTCAACGGTAGCGCAGGGCCCTGATCGAACCCCCTGCCAGTACAAATGGCATACTGCGATTCGCCGGCTTTTCGCCCAGCCCGCCTTTCTCACCGCCTGATGGGCGAAGTGCATGAGAGGCCTATGTTTCGGGCCGGATCGGGCTGGCTCTTGCAGTTGCTTCGGGCTGATCACAACAACCCGGCTGCTATACTACACAGTTAATTCACGCCTGCAGCCTTCCCCCTGCAGTTTCCCTATGACACGAGTTCGATTCGCGCCCGCGCCGACTGGGTATCTCCACATCGGCGGGGTGAGGACCTACATCTTCAACTGGCTTTTCGCGCGCCAAAACGGCGGCAAACTCGTCCTGCGGATCGACGACATCGACACCGAACGCAGTACGAAGGAAGCCATCAAGTCCATCATCAGCTGGCTGTTGTGGCTGGAGCTTCCCTGGGACGAGCAGTACTACCAGTCTCAGGTTCCAGAGCTTCATCAAAAGGCGGCGCGGAAGTTGCTGAGCAGCGGCCACGCCTATCGAGATTTCACGCCGCCAAAAGAGGCTTCGGAATCTGGCGGCAAGCAAGCCGGGCCTTGGCTGTCCAACCCCGGCATGCGCGAGATGAGCAGCGAAGAAAGCGATCGGCGCGCCGCCAGTGAGCCGTTTGTTGTTCGATTTCGGGTTCCCCGCGATTCGGTCCGGGTCGTGGAGTTCACCGATCTCGTCTATGGGGATCAGTCGCGCAAAATCGAAGACATCGAGGATTTTGCCCTGCAGCGCGGCGATGGGTCACCGACTTACCATTTGGCGTCTTGCGTCGATGATGCCGAGCTGGAGATCAGCCACGTCATTCGCGGCCAAGACCATTTGACGAATACGTTCAAGCATATTCTCTTGTTTGAAGCCCTTGGCTTCCAGATGCCGGCGTTCGGTCATCTCCCGCTGCTGATGGGTCCCGACGGCTCGAAACTCTCCAAGCGCAAGCATGGTCCGATCGCGAGCCTGACGAGCTACCGCGACCGCGGCATGCTGGCCCGCGGGCTGGTGAACTACCTCTGCCTGTTGGGCTGGTCGCCGAAGGATGACCGCGAGATCTTCACTCCCGATGAGCTGCAACAGGTGTTCTCGATCTCCGGGGTTCCGCGGACCAACGCCGTGGTTTCCTTCGACGAATCCAATGAGGCTGAATGGGCCGACCCGAAAGCCCTTTGGATCAACGGCCAGCACCTGTGTTCAATTGACCTGGAGGAGCTGGTGCATTACGTCGAAGAAGAACTCCTCCATGAAGAGCTTTGGAAGCCGGAGTACGTTGCCGAGGGCCGTGACTGGCTGATCGAGACGATCGACCTGCTGCGAGCCCGCTTCACGACCATTCGGGACTTCGTGGAGAAAGGGCGCGCGTATTTCTCCGGTGAATTCGAGATCGAGCCGCGGGCGCTGAAGAATCTTGACAAGGAGGGCGCCCGTGACCTGCTCCATGAACTCGCCTCGCGGCTGGCGGCTTTGACGGAGTTCAGCGGCGAGAATGTCGAGAGGGAAATTCGCGATTTGGCCGGGGAGCGAGACGTCAAGGCAGGGCTGATTATCAACGCCGCCCGGGCCGCGCTGACAGGCCAATCGGTGGGGCCCAGCGCGTTCGCGGTTTTTGTGGCGTTAGGCCAGGAACGGGTAGTCCAAAGGCTGCGATTTAGATGCTGACGCTGGGAATCGGCGGGCTGCTTCACGATGGGGCGGCGGCGCTTTTAGAGGACGGCAAGCTGATTGCCGCCATTGAAGAGGAAAAGCTGCTGCGTCAGCCGCATTCCGGCGGGCTGCCGGACGAAGCCATCCAGGCCTGCCTCGGCATGGCTGGGGCCAAGCCGGAGGATCTAGCCTGCGTGGCACTGGCCCGGCCCCTAGGCGCGGGCGGCGACCCTTCTTTCCACCTTCAGATCAAGACCCGGTTTCCGAAAAGCCGCATCGCCATTGTCGACCACCACGCGGCACACGCGGCGAGCGCTTTTTTCCCTTCGGGCTTCGACAGAGCCACCGTTGTGACCGCCGACCGGGTGGGTGACATGCGGTCCGGGGCGGTATGGGAGGCCCAAGGAACGCGTATTGAGCTGCAACGAGAACTCTACGCACCGGATGCTCCGGCGGCTTTTTATAGCCGTCTGACGGAGCTGCTGGGTTTTCGGGCGGGCGCTGAAGAACATAAGGTCCAGTGGCTTTCTCTCCAAGGAACTCCCCGCTATCGCGACAAGTTTCTCGAGATCCTCGGCTCGGGGGAGGAGTCGTTACCGCAAGTCGATCACAGTTACTTTGACGCCTCGCGAACCATGCGCGGCGGATTCAGTGACAAGTTCTTTTCTCACGTTGGGATCGATGCCGGAGGGGATCTTTCCGAGGATCAGCGGGCGGATTTGGCCGCCAGCGTGCAAAGCATCGTCGAACAGGTTGTTTTGGGGATGATCGGCAGCGGCGAGAACTTGTGTCTTGCTGGAGGCTTGGCGCTGAACTCTCTGCTGGTGGCGGCAGTCGAGCGAAGCGGTCAGTATGAAAACGTCTGGGTGCAGCCGGCGGCGGGAAACTCCGGCAACGCGATCGGTTGCGCCTATTACTCCTGGCACCAGGTGCTGCGGCAGTCCGAGAGGTTTCCGCTCGAGAATCTCTTCCTTGGACCCGAATATGACCGCGAGCACATCAAGCAGGTGCTCGAGAACTGCAAACTGCGCTTCCAATACTTGATGACCGGCCAAGAGGTGGTCGAAACCGCGGTGAGCCGCCTGGCGGACAACCAGATCGTCGCGTGGTTCCAGGGGCGGGCTGAGTTCGGTCCCCGTGCCCTGGGTAACCGCAGTATTCTCGCTTCCCCGTTGAACGCCTATTCGACCGAGAACCTGAATGTTTACATCAAGCACCGGGAGTCGTTTCGAAAATTCGCCGCTTCCGTACCCGAGGAATTAGCTTCGGAGTATTTCGACTGTGGCGCTAATTCGCGCTCTCTCGCGACGGTGAGCCGGGTTCGGGAAGCGCACCGGAAAACCTTCGAGGCGGCTTTGCTCGATGGTGAGCGGATCCGGGTGCACAGCGTTCGAAAACAGGACAATCCCCTCTACTGGGAGCTGCTCCACGCGGCCGGCAAGTCGAGCGGGCTGCCCGTCCTCTATAACACGTCTTTCAATCTATTCGGAGAGCCGATGGTGTGTGATCCCCGGGCGGCGGTTCGCAGCTTCTACGCCTCAGGCATTGATGCGATGTTCGTCGGAAACTTTCTCCTCGAAAAATAGAACCTGGCTACGGGATACGTTCCCCGGTGTGTTGGAAGGAACCACGCGCTGACGCGTGTGGCTCGTAAATTGTCGACTGGCCGCCTCCGCCGGGCACGCCCTTTCGCGCGGCGCCATCGCGCCAGGCCGGGCAGCAATCGAGAAGTTGTCCGGCTAAGTTTTGGGTTTTCTCGGCCAGACCAGCAGACTGATTCCGAAAACAGCCACGCAGATCCAGAAGTCCACGGCCAAGCCCCAGTCGAATTCAAAGGGCTGGTGGCGAGCAGTCGCGGGCAGGAAATCGATTGCTCCGTAGTACAGGACGTTTCCAATCAGTATCGAAATCAGTGACCGCGGCCACCCGGCCCGCCAGAGAGGTTTGTCGTTGGCTGAAGCCATGACAGATGAGCGGGTGTCTTGGCGCGTTAGAGGAAGTCCGTCAAGCCGCCGGCCTCCAAGGCTTTGACGAGCTCGGCCACTCGTTGTGAGTCTTGCCGCCGCACGATGAGCAGTGCGTCCGGCGTGTCGACCACGATCAGATCTTGCACGCCCACCAACGCGACCAGTTTGTTGGAGTCGACGTAATTCCCGTCTGCTGAGAGTAGTTGAGTCCGCGAACGCAGCACGTTTCGGCGCTTATCTTTTGGGAGCAGTTGATAGACGGCTTCCCAGCTTCCCACATCGTTCCAGCCAAAGTCAGGGCAGGGAAGACCGGCCATCTCGCTCGCTCGTTCGAGGACTCCATAGTCGATCGAAATGTTGTCGCAGGAGGGGTAGTGGCGGCGGAGTGAAGCCGAGAACTGCCGGGAGCCCAAGGGAGGCAGTTTCGACAGCGCGTTCGCTGTCGCGGGCAGAAAGCGTTCGATCTGCCGCAAGATCGTTCGCGCTTGCCACAGAAACATCCCGCTGTTCCAAAAGAAGTTTCCGGCATTAAGATAGCGGCGCGCGGCTGCCGGACGGGGCTTTTCACGGAAGCGGACGACGGGCTGCACGGTTCCGGAGCCAGCCAGCGTACCCGGGGGGAATTCGATGTAGCCGTATCCAGTCTCGGGCCATTTCGGTTCAATACCAAGAACGACTAGATTGCCTCGCCGAGCCGCTTTGGCCCCGCGGCGCAAGACACGGTGAAACGTTGCCGTCCTAGCGATGACGTGGTCGGAAGGAAAAACGCCCATGACGGCATCGGGGTCTTGTTGCTCGAGAAGATGGGCGGCCAAAGCGATCGCCGGAGCGGTATTGCGCTGAACCGGCTCGGCGATGACCTGCCGCGCCGGAACGCCGGGCAGTTGCCGCAGGACCTGCTTTCGCAAACTTTGGTTCGTGAGAATCCAAGTTCTTTGCGGCGGAGCGACCGGCCTGAGGCGCGCCAGTGTCTGCTGCAGCAGCGACTCTTGGCCCAGCACATTCAGAAACTGCTTGGGACGGCGGGCCCGGCTTTGCGGCCAGAATCGCGTGCCTCTCCCACCCGCCAGGATGACCACGTGGAAGTGATCGAGGGGTCCCGGCCGGGAACTCATTGGGCAGCCAGAGGATATGGGGCAATCAAGTTGAACGAACGTTTCCAGCGCGTCTTCGTGAAGAAGTTCAGCACCAGATCTTGCAGATGAGCGAGCGAGATGGTGGAATCCTGCAGGCGTTCCGTCGGCGCGTCATAGGACCAATAAATGACCAGCGGTTTGCCGATGATGTTCTCCCGCGGCACGAAACCCCAGTAGCGGCTGTCCAATGAAAGATCGCGGTTATCTCCCATGGCGAAATATTTCCCGGGCGGAACGACTACCTGCTGGTCGACGACGTGGTTTTCGAGCATGTCAATAGCTGGTTCGTAGACCTGCGTGTTGGGGCTCGACGGGAAATTGTCGCGGTAGGCGTCTACGTAGGGCGTTTTGTGAATCACGTAGGGTTCGTCGATGAGCTCCCCATTCAAATAAACCTGCTTGTTGATAAGGCGCAGGCGGTCTCCGGGCACTCCGACGACGCGTTTGACGAAAGTCTGCGACAAGTCGATCGGATAACGAAAAACAATGATATCGCCGCGCTGCACGTCCAAGTACGGCAGCAAGTACTTCCCGATCCCGCCTGGCGGTGAATAGGCCAGCTTGTCGACGAGCAGATGGTCCCCGATCAATAACGATTCTTCCATTGAACCGGTGGGAATTACGAAAGCCTGGACCAGAGTCGTGGTTCCAAACAGCAGCAGGATGATCGTGACGGTCCACTCCGCGATGACGCCGCGGCGTGGAATGTCCTGCGGCCCTTGGGGATCGCTTTGTTGAGTGGAGGGGGAGGCGGCAACGTTTTCTGGAGTATTCACTTGCATCATTGTATCGAATAGAGTTGCCATGACGCCGACGGGAGACGAAGGTCACTTGCGGGTTTTGGGTGCGCTGGAACCGGAGTCTCTCGATGCGAATGTTCGCTTGGCTCGCTCAGCTAAGCTAGCCTGCATTTCTCAGTGCGCCTTTTCGGCGCGGACACCCTGTGGGAGGAAGGAGCCCACCCATGTAGTTGTCGGTTAGCCCCATTACTCTTCACTTCACGATCCTGATGCGTTCCTCGATATCCTGGATGGGGGGCGAGATCGGTTGGTTTCGCCGGAGGGCAAAGCCGCTCATCTTCCGCTTTACGCCGCGCGGATTACGGCGTCCTCGGCTGGAGGCCACACGTTCCTCGAGAGTCTCTTCCAGCATGGCCTCATGAAAGGCTTTGCTGTGCCGAGGGGGGGCCGCGTGGTTCCGGCAAGCGCTGCTTTGACAACTCACCCGATCCCGTCGAACAACGCGCTGCTGAGATAGCGTTCGCCGCCGTCGGGCAGGATCACGACGATGGTTTTGTCCGCGAACTCCGGTTCCTTGGCAAGGCGGCAAGCGGCCGCCGTGGCGGCGCCGCAAGAGATCCCGCATAGCAGTCCCTCCTTTCGGGCCAGGCGGCGGGCGTACTCGATGGCTTCCTCATCGGTAACTTGCTCCACGCGGTCAACGATGGATAGATCGAGCGTTTGAGGAATGAATCCCGCCCCAATTCCTTGAATCAGATGGTGGTGGCCGGGCCGCAACGGCTCCCCGGCCAGCTTCTGGGAAATGACAGGGCTCTTGGCCGGCTCGACCGCGACAGATACAATCTGCTTGCCCATCTTTTGCTTGATGTACCAAGAGATTCCCGAAATAGTGCCCCCCGTGCCAACACCGGACACCAGGACGTCAATCGCTCCGTCCGTGTCGTTCCAGATCTCCGGTCCCGTCGTCTGGAAGTGAATCGCTGGATTGGCGGGATTCTCGAACTGCTGCAGCATCACACAGTGATCCGGGTCGGACTCGACCAGTTGGCGTGCCCGCTGGATCGCGCCTTCCATGCCCTCGTCTCCGCTGGTCAGCTCGAGCTTGGCGCCCAAGATCTTGAGCACCTGGCGCCGCTCGATGCTCATGGTCTCGGGCATCGTCAGGGTCAAATGGTAACCTCGCGCCGCCGCCACGAAAGCCAGGGCGATGCCGGTGTTGCCGCTGGTCGGCTCGATCAGCTCCATGCCGGGCTTGAGGACGCCGCGTTCCTCGGCGTCCCAGATCATGTTCGCGCCGATGCGGCACTTGACCGAGTACGACGGATTGCGCCCCTCGACCTTGCCCAGCAAAGTCGCCGGAGCGCCGGCGGCAACGCGGTTCAGCTTCACCAGCGGCGTGCGGCCAATGCTATAAGAGTTGTCTTCGAAGATTTGCGCCATACGATTGCTTTCAGATGAGTGACGGCAATATTCTAACCGCTTTCAGCTTCTAGATTTGCCAATTGGCCGCCTGCCGTGAACTTTTTTCTTTCCAGCGAGCGACGAGGTCCGCGAAACTGGTCTGATCAATGACACTGGATAGAGCTCGTTCCACCTCACCCCACAATTCAGGAAAAGGGGAGTCCCGCGGCTGGGCCCTGTCCCGTAAGCGCTGTCCCGGAGCGATGGGTCCCTCGATGTGGCGCAGGATCTCGCCCACGGTAATCGCTTCTGGAGCCTTCGCCAGGAAATAGCCGCCCTCAGCGCCGCGGCGAGACCCCAGAAAGCCGCCCTGCTTGAGTTGAGCCAGGATCAGCTCCAGGAACTTTTGCGGAATCTCCTGACGGGCCGCTATTTCAGCGATCTTCACCGGCCCGGCGCCTGCGCGGCCGGCCAGGTCGAAAACCGCCCGCAAGGCGTACTCTCCCTTTACGGAAACATCCATTACCTAATCTCTATCAATTTACTAGAGATTGGGGGCTGGTGGACAGGGCCTCACATGAACGCTTTGATGATTTGCGCCTGAATATCTTGCAGGTTCCGCTGGACTTGCTGGACCTCGCTGATTTTTTGCTCCAGCTTCTCCATCAAGAAGCGCCGCTCCAGCCCGTTCTGAATGATCAGTTTCAGCTCGTTGTTATCCCAGGGCTTCTCGACGTATTGATAAAGCCCGACTTCGTTGATCGCCTTGATGGCGTTCTCCTTGTCGGCGTAACCGGTTAACAAGATCCGGGTGGCGTAAGGTTGCAACTTTTTGACTTCCAGCAGAAAATCGATGCCGGTCATGCCGGGCATCAAATAATCGGAAACAACCAGATCGATTGTTCGTCCATTGACTGCCTCGAGCGCCTCAGCCGCCGAACTAAAGGTGAGCACTTCGTACTCAGTCTCCAGCATCAGAAACGACCGCAGACTGGTGAGGACCATCTCCTCGTCGTCCACGATCAGGAGAACAGGAGTGCGATCAGGTGCGGTCATGTCTTGTTTAACTTGGGGCTCCGGCCGCTGACCGGCAAGCGGATCGTGAACGTAGAGCCTTTCCCCAGCTCACTCTCAACGTCAATCGTGCCGCCGTGGTCTTGGGCGATCTTGAAACAAATCGAGAGACCAAGCCCGGTACCGACTCCAACCCCTTTGGTCGTAAAGCCCGGGTCAAAGATGCGCTGCAGGTTTTCGTGCGGGATCCCGACGCCATTGTCGGAAATTTGAACATTCACTATATCACCTTCCCTGAAAGTTCGAATCGTTATTACGCCCTTCTCCTTGAAGGCCTGCGAAGCGTTGACAAGCAAGTTCATGAAGACTTGGTTGAGCTGATTTGGATGGCACCGAATGGGCGGGATGTCACCGTACTCCTTCTTGACGACAATGCGATTCTTCAGCTCGTGGTGGACGAGGGTGAGCGTGCTATCGAGCCCTTCGTGCAGGTCGGCCGTCTTGAATTCAGCTTCATCCAGACGAGCGAAGTTCCGCAGACTGCCGACGATTCGGACAATTCGCTCACAAGCCATCCCATTGATGCGCGATATGTCGTCCAGCACAATCAACACTTGCGACAGCATGCGGTCGTTGCGGACTACGTCCGGGCATGAAACCGATGTCAGGATCCCTCGCAGCTTGGTCAGCGAACGGCCCAGCGTATCGGCGTTCGAGGTGATCGTGCCGATGGGCGTGTTCATCTCGTGCGCCACGCCGGCGACGAGTCTGCCCAGCGCCGCCATCTTTTCTTGCTGCACGAGCTGAGCCTGGGAGTCTCGCAAATCTCTGGTGCGTTGGTGCACCTCGTTCTCCAGCTCTTCAGCATGGTGGCGAAGGTGCGAGGCCAGCTTTTCGCGTTCGGTGACATCGTGGCAGATCACCTGCACGGCGCGCTGGTCGCCATAGTGAATCAGACTTGCATTCACGTCGTAATAGCTCGGTTCCGCTCCGCGCCTTTCGAATTTTATGTTGGAGAGCTGCAGTCGTCCTGCTTCGGCCAGGCGCTCGAAAGCCTCGGCGTCGGCGAACTCATCCACGGGAATCACGCCCGAGAGAGCCCGGCCGCGAATGAAGTCGCGGGGCGTTCCGGTCACGCGGACCGCTTCATCGTTGACCTCCATGATGCGGCGAGAGGTGAAGTCGGCCAGCAGGATGGCTTCGCCCGCTTCTTGCATCAGAGAGCGGTATTTGCTTTCCGATTGCTGCAGGTCGGCGCTCTTACCCTGCAATTCCTCATACAGGCGAGCATTCTCGACGACCTGAGCGGACTGCGAAGCGATGATCGAAAGCAGCTTCTGATCGTCATGCGTAAAGCCCTCTTCCGACTGCTTATTGAAAACGTTCAGCAGCCCGACCATCTGTCCCTTGGCCCGCAGCGGAACGCTCAACAGAGAGCGAATCGCGAAATCCCCAGTCACAACCGCCCCGAGCTGGTCATCCTCCTGAAAATTATTGATCAGCAGCGGCTTCTGATTCTTCAGCATCCAGCCGGTCAACTGTTGTCCAAAACGGAAAGGAACAATGTCGGAGTCCGAGTAGGCCTTGCGCGCCATCGTGCGGAAGGGATCACCTTCCGTCATGTTTTGGAGCAGCATGACGGCGCCCTGCTCGACGTTGAGCTGCGTGACGCTTTCCTGAACAATCAGTTCGACGATTCCATTGAGAGACATGGTCGAGCTGATCACCGAGCCGATCTGATTGAGAATCGAGAGTTCTTGGAGTGCTCTGCGAAGCCTCTGATTCTCCTCCCGCAGCTCGATCAGAGTTTTTGGGGTTTCTTCCGCTTCCATGACCTGCCCGCACTTGCAACGGTGAACCTACCAGTATAGAAAGACGAACCGCACGCCCGGACTCGCACGCGCCCACCGGTGGTGTCCTAATTGGTGTGTCACACATTTCAGCCTGCCTCATAAATGGCCATGGACCGAAAGTCGACGTCTGTTAGGGGGACTCAGACGGGACCTGGACGGACGCGATCTGGAGAAGTCAGGGCCACTAGCCCGCTCATGCCCGGTCACCTTTGACTAGCCCGCTGATCTCAGTGCGCCTTTTCGGCGCGGACACCCTGTGGGAGGAAGGAGCCCACCTATGTAGTTGTCGGTAAGCATGGAAGCTGACGAGCGGCTTGGCCGGGTAACTGGCCAGGCGGAAGCCTCGTGACAAAGTCTGGGGAAAGCCGGGCGAGCAAGCTGGCAGGCCGTAACGCGCAGTAAGCCTGAGCAGGCCTCGAAAGGGAAATCGCGGACGCCGACCCGCCTGAGATACGGGGAAGGCCGCACGGACCGGGAAGCAACCGACATTTGCACCGGTCCGGTCCGCCGGGGTAGTGGGCACGGCATGTCAGCCAAGGGAGACCGCGGTGCAGGAAGGGAGACCCCGGCGGGTGGAGCTCGCAACTCCGCCGTCCTCGGAAAGGAGGGCGGACCCGGCGGGGAGTCGGACAGGGCCATGGTAGCGAAGAAGCCGGGTAACTGCGGTGGAGCGAAGGGCCCTGCCTTCCGGCACGCTTTGGAAGCAGAACAGGTCAGGTGATTGGCATGAGTCTGAAAACGCCGGAAAAGATCGGAAATCTGCGGAAGAAGCTTTATCTCAAAGCGAAGCAGGAGCCGAACTTCCGCTTCTATCAGTTGTGGGACAAGGTCTGGCGCAGTGACATTCTCGAGCACACCTACCGGTTGGCGAAATCCAACGGAGGCAAGCCGGGAGTGGACGGCGTGACGTTTGAACAGATCGAATCCGGGGACTGGACGGAGTGGTTGCGAAGCTTGCAACAAGACTTGCGTTCGAAGAGCTACCGGCCTCAGCCGGTGCGGCGGGTGATGATTCCCAAGCCTGGCGGCGGCCAGCGGCCGCTCGGGATTCCGACCATTCGGGACCGCGTGGCGCAGACCGCTCTCAAGCTGGTGATCGAGCCGATCTTCGAGGCGGACTTGGACCCGGAGGCCTATGGCTACCGGCCGAAACGGAGCGCGCTCGACGCGGTCCGGAGAGTGCATCAACTGCTGTGTGAAGGCTACACCGATGTAGTCGACGCCGATTTATCGAAGTACTTTGATACGATTCCGCACGCCGAGCTGCTGCAGTGCGTGGCGCGGCGCATTTCGGACCGGCAAGTCTTAAACGTCATCAAAAGGTGGCTGAAGACGCTGGTCGAAGAGCGGGATGAAAACGGGAAACGGCGGATGACGGGCGGCAAGCGAAGCCGCTGCGGCACCCCACAAGGTGGCGTCATCAGCCCGCTGCTGGCCAATCTGTACATGAACCGTTTTCTGAAGTACTGGCGGCGGACGGGGAAGGGAAGCGAGTTTCGGGCCGTGATCGTTAACTACGCGGATGACTTCGTGATTCTCAGCCGCGGTTGCGCGGCGGAGGCGCTGCAGTTCACCGCGCGGACGATGGAGCGGATCGGGCTGACCCTGAACCAGGAGAAGACGAAGTTGGTGAAGGCCAACCAGGAGCGGTTTGACTTTCTGGGATACACGTTCGGGCCGCACCGTTTCAAGAAGGATGGTCATTGGTATTTGGGAGCGAGTCCGTCGAGGAAGAGCGTGGCGCGGCTGAGACGGAAGGTGCGCGAGGTGTTGCGTCCGGCTGAAGTGGGGCGCTGGGAGGAGGTCCGAGGCCGTCTCAACCGAGTGTTGGCGGGCTGGTCGAATTACTTTTCCCACGGGACCCGGTTGATGGCGTACCGGGCGGTGGACAACCACGTGCGCGAGCGAGTGCGAGGATTTTTGCGGAGGCGGAAGAAGGTGTCGTCGCGTGGCACCCGGCAGTTCAGCGACCAGGTGGTGTTTGGCAAGTTGGGCGTGGTACGCCTGCGCCGGATACACCTGGGACCGCCGCCCGCGACAGCTTGAGGGATGAAGCCGGTCGGAGAGCCGGATGCGGGAAATCCGCACGTCCGGTTCGATGAGCGGGGACGGGAAACGGGACCACGACGCCCCAGGCGTCCAGAGCACCCGCGCCCGTCCTCGACTCTACCCACCTGACGGCCGAAGCACGCGATAGGCCCGCCATTACTTCGTTGCACTTGCTCGGGGTGCTCGACGTACTGTCAAGTACGCCTCCGCTCGTCAAGCGGCGCGCGCCTCGTACTGACGGGCCTCTCACGCACTTCGCCTCGCCACGTGGTGAGAAGAGCGGGCTAAATGCATTCCGCGGCACGGGACGATAACTGGACACAAGGCGATTTCGCGACACCTATCCCAAGGCCGAGCGGCTGCTCCGGCGGAGGAACAGCAAGGTTTTGGGTGGCTAATTGTCGCCGCTATGATCGGCGAACCATTTCAACACGTGAGCCACCTTGCCGATCAGGTTGCTGGGACGCGTCGTGATGCCGTGCGAGGCTCCGGGGATGCGCACGAACACGGCGTCGACCTTTCGCAGCTTGAGGGCCTGATAGAACTGCTCGGCCTCGGATGGGGGCGTGCGGTGATCGCTTTCTCCCACCATCACCATGGTCGGCGTCTTGACATTGCCGACTAGCGAGATGGGCGAGTGTTTGAAGTATTTTTCGGGGTTCTCCCAGGGCGGCTTGCCGAATACGTATTTGTACTGGTCAACGGAGTCGGTGGTGAGTTCCTTGCTGAGCCAATTTATCACGGGCTTGGCAACAACCGCCGCCCGAAAGCGGTTGGTCTTGCCGATGGCCCAGCTCGATAGGAGTCCGCCGGCGCTGCCGCCGGTGATGAAGAGGCGCTCGGGGTCCACGTATCCCTTGGTTAGGATAGCGTCGACACCCGACATCAGGTCGTCATGGTCCTGGCTAGGGTAGCCGGGGTCGATCAGCTTGGCGAACTCGGAACCGTAGCTCGTGCTGCCTCTCGGGTTCACGTAGAGAACAACGTAACCGGCAGCGGCGTAAAGCTGGATTTCCGCCGTAAATCGCGGGCCGTAGTTCGAGCGCGGGCCGCCATGGATCTCGAGAATAAACGGGTATTTCTTGCTCGGATCGAACTCCGGCGGCTTGACGATCCAGCCGTGAATCTTGCGCTTGTCGAAGGACGATTCATACCAGATTTCCTCGACATCGCCGAGGGCCTTGTGTCCCAACAAGTCATCGTTGAGCGCGGTCAGAACTTTGGCGCCGGGCGTGTCTCGTTTGCCCACCGCAACTTCGCCTGGATGGCGCGGATCGCTCCAGGTATAAGCGAAGCGGCTGGTTCCCGCGGCGGAGAACGAGCCCCGGCCGTAGGGACGTCCCAGCGTGGCTCCGCCGAGCTTGCCGGCCAGGTCCTCGAGCTTGCCGTTCAGGCCGATGTAGGCGACCTTCGTGTTCCCTTGGTCGTCGTACTGGAAAAAGACTCCTTTGCTATCAGCGGACCAGATGGGGTTCACGATGTCGCGGTCGAGGTTTCCGAGCTCCCGCCGCGCGCCGCCGTCTCGGTTCATCACGTAAAGGCGGGTTCGCTGGTAGCCCTCGTAGCGGTCGTCATAGCCGACGTAGGCGATCTTGCTGCCATCCGGGGAGATGACCGGGTTGCTATCGGGGCCGAAGCGGCCGGTGAGCGTCTTGATGGCACGGCCGCTGACCGAGACCTCGTGGATTTCGGTGTTGCGCAGTTGGTGCTCCCAATCGGTCTGGCGATTCGCGGAGAAGATGAGGGTCCCGCCGTCGGGTGTCCACTGGGGGCTGCCGGCACCAGGCGCCGGGTGGTTGTAAGGACCGCTGGTTAACTGCCGCGGAGTGCCTCCGCCGGCCGGGATCACGAATATCTGGTTGAAGCCGTCCTTCACATAGCCGCTGCCGTCACGGCGATATTGCAGCCGCGTGATGAGCTTGGGTGGCGGGGCCCATTTCGCTCCCTCCGGCTTGGGCGGCATCTTGACGTAGGGCGCGCGTCTGTTCGCGACGAACATCGAGAAAGCGATCTGCTTTCCGCCGGGCGACCAGGAAATGGCCGTTGGGGCGCTCAGCAGGCTGGTGAGTTTTACGTCTTGACCGGTCTTCATCCAGTGGACCCAGATCTGGGGCTTGCCATCACGGGTTGAGATGTAGGCGATCTTGCTCTCGTCCGGTGACCAGCGCGGGGATGAGTTGCGGTGTTTGCCGGCCGTGAGGGGCCGGTGGCCGCTGCCGCTGGAATGGACAATCCACAAGTTCGAGCGGCGGCGGTCGGTCATGATGTCGAAAAAGTTGCGCTCATAGACGACCCATGAGCCGGTGGGCGAGATTTGCGGGTCCGAGGCGTATTCCAGGTCGAATACATCATCGAGCCGAAGATATCGGTCGTTGATCTCTTGGGGGGGGGCGGCGCCGAACGAGGACGAAAGTAAACCAACGGTCAGTAACAGAGTGGTGAGTCGAAGCATGGTTCCGCTCCTTCGATTGGGCTCATTGGGCATCGCCTGAAAGCGACGGGATGTCGCTCAGATCCGAATTTCCACGTTTCGCATCCGCCATTGTAGCGTTGTGTGTCCGCTGTGCCGCGGATCGCATCTCTAGAGTGCGGAGGCGAGGTTATAGCGTCAGCCGCCCTCGGGTTTGGGACAATGGGCTAGAGTGAAGGTTCGAGACCTGATCCGTCAGCTGGAAGCTGGCGGATGGACGCTGATGCGGACAAAGGGTAGTCATCGGCAATACCGGCATCCCAATAAGCCCATGGTGGTCACTGTTCCCGGCAAGCCGGGCGACGACCTGCCGATCGGAACCTTGAAGAACGTCCTGAGAAAGGCGGGGCTGCAATCGCCATGAAAAAATACGCAGTCATCATCGAGCGCGCGGAGAACAACTACTCGGCCTACGTGCCCGACTTACCGGGATGCATTGCCACCGGGCCAACACCTGAAGAGGTCGAACGCGAAATCCGCGAGGCAATGGAGTTTCACCTGGAAGGAATGCGATTGGTCGGTGAGAAGATTCCTGAACCGACGACGCGATGCCGCTACGTGGAGGCCCCGGTGGAACAGCCCGCACCTTCGGCCCGATAGCGGCAGCTCCAAACAGTCCCTCACCACGAATCGGACACCCGCTTCTCCCGCCAATTGACCTTCTTCGCGGCTCGCGCGTCACCTCCGATGTGGAAGTTTGCAGCAGCGGGCTTGCCGCTGGCGTTGTGATCGCCATCCCCGCCGATGACGACAGCCCCCAAAGCAACCCGTGTTATCCTGAACGATTACGCACGGTATTTTCGTCTAGATGCCCGTCCGGGAATGCGAAGCGTTCGTTCTCCGTACTTATCCATACCGAGAAGCTGATTTGATCGTCAGCTTCGTGGCCCGGGATCAGGGTAAGTTGCGGGGCATCGCGAATCGCGCACGCCGGCCCAAAAGCCGTTTCGGATCGGGGCTGGAGCGGCTATCGCACGTTCGGCTCTTCTATTTTCAGCGCCAGAATCGGGACCTGGTCAGAATTGACCGTTGTGAGCTGATCGGTCCGCCGATTTTCTTGCGGGCCGATTACGCGACCAGCGTGGCGCTCGACTATGTCGCTGAGGTTTGCGGCCGGTTGTTGCCGGAGAACGAACCGAACGACGCGTTTTTTCGGCTAGTGGTGCTGGTACTGGAGCAGATCTGGTCGAAGCTAGACAATCGGACCGCGAAGACTTCGGAGTCCGCCGAGTCCTCGGAGAGCGGTCCGGCTTCGCCAGTGAATGGGAGATCAGCCGATTCGCGGGCGAACAACGCAGGTCAGGAAGAAACACCGGGCTGGCTTTGGCTGACGGTGACCTACTTCTCGTTGTGGGCGGTCAAGCTGGGAGGCTGGATGCCGCCGCTCAATGTGTGCATTCAGAGTGGTGTTGAATTAGCTCCGAACGAGACGGCTTACTTTGAGCGCTCCCAGCCCGGGTTGTTCTCCACTGATTTTCGGACGAGCGATTGTTGGGCGATGTCACCGGCTTCCCGGGCGATGGCGAGTCAGATGCTGAGAACGTCGTTGCTGGATATGGACCCGGATCAGTGGGGGAGGCAAACGGCGGAGGACTTAAGAAGGTTCCTGACACAGCGCCTCGAAGCGCAGTTCGAGGCCAGGCTCAAGACCGCGGAGGCGCTGGCAGAGCTTTAAGAGACTTCCGCTGGCCGCGGACCCTTCCCTTGCGGCCGGGGCTCTGAATCGACAGGAGTTGAATCATGGATAGACCATTCATCAGGTTTGGCAACTATTTCATCAACCTGGAAGCCGTGGCCTGCGTCGAGACGACTGAGGACGGGGGGATGGCCATCACGGTTATGAACCGCGAGCACCCGATTCGATTAGGCCCGAATCAGGCTGCTGAGTTCGCCCAGATCATGAGCCGTTTCTCGCTTCAACCTCGGGAGACTGCCGACAGCTAGCACGCGCCCGAGCTGTCTGGTCCACGCGCAGCCAGCCACGGCTGTAGAACCACGCGAATGCAGACTTACCAAGAAACCATCTTTAAGCTGAAGTCCTACTGGGCCGAGAAAGGGTGCATCATTCAGGAACCCTTTGATGTCGAGGTGGGCGCCGGCACGATGTGCCCCGAGACATTTCTCCGCGTGCTGGGACCCGATCCTTATCGGGTCGCCTACGTTCAGCCCAGCCGCCGGCCGGCCGATGGCCGCTATGGCGAAAACCCCAACCGCCTCTACAAGCACATGCAGCTTCAGGTGATTCTCAAGCCGGCTCCGGAAGACGTGGTCGAGCTGTACCTGCAGAGTCTCGAGGCCGTCGGCATCGACTTGCGCAAGCACGATCTCAAGCTGGAGGAAGACAACTGGGAATCCCCGACGCTGGGCGCCTGGGGCGTTGGCTGGCAAGTCATGCTCGACGGGCTGGAGATCACCCAATTCACCTACTTCCAGCAGTGCGGCGGCATTGAGCTGGAACTCGTGCCGGCGGAGCTGACCTACGGGCTGGAGCGGCTGGCGGCGTTCCTGCAGAACGTGGACAGCGTGTATGACATTCAGTGGAACGAGACTTGGACTTATCGCGATGTGCGCTTTGCCGATGAGCAGCAGTACTCGGCTTACAACTTCGAGAAGGCTGACGTGAAGGCGGTTTGGAATGAGTTTGATCTTCACGAAGGCGAGTGCCGCCGGTTGCTGGACGAATATGGGGCCACGGAAGATGAGCGGGAAAAGGTCCGCTTTCCCTTGCTGGCCGCCTATGATCAGGTGCTGAAGTGCTCACACCTGTTTAATACCCTGGACGCCCGCGGAGCGATTAGCGTGACCGAAAGGGTCGGCGTGATCGCTCGCGTGAGAAACCTCGCAGTCGGGCTGGCGCGAGCTTGGATGGACCAGCGTTCGATCGCGCAACCCGCGGAGGCCGCCGCTCCATGACAACCGCGGAACTCCTGCTCGAGATCGGAACGGAGGAGATCCCGGACTGGATGATCGGCGGAGCGCTCGAAGACCTCGAGAGAAGGTTTCTCGAAGGTTTGAAGAAATACAACCTGGACTCCGGAGTCCGTGTCAGCGTGGACGCGACGCCGCGCCGGCTGGTTCTCGTGGCCGAGGGCATCGCCGAGCGTCAAGCGGATCGCGTGGAAACTTTGAAAGGCCCGCCTCGGTCAATAGCCTACGACGAAGCCGGCAACCCGACCAAAGCCGCTCAAGGGTTCGCGCGGCGAACGGGCGTGCCGCTGGAACAACTTCAGGTGGGCGAGGACGACAAGCTCACTGTCGAGCGAAGCATCGAAGGCCGTCCTGCCGCCGAGATTTTGAGCGAGTTTTTGCCCGACGCAATCGTCGGCGTCTACTTTCCCAAAACGATGTACTGGACGGGAAGAGCGGGGCCAAGATTTATTCGCCCGATTCGCTGGCTGGTGGCCCTTTTCGATGGCCGGGTTGTCCCCTTTGAGATTGCCGGCGTGCGGTCGGGGAAGACGACTTGCGGGCACCGCCGCCTGGGATCAGCTTCGATTGAAGTCGCCGGCGGGGCCGATTATCGCTCGAAGCTTGCTGACAATTTCGTCATTCTCTCGGCCGGCGATCGCCTGAAAAAGATTGAGGCCGAAATTGCAACGATTGTCCCGGCAGGCAAGCGTGTCCGCCCAAACGCCCGGCTGCTGGCAACGCTGGTCAACGTTACTGAATACCCCACCGCGATTCTGGGCGGCTTTGAAGAACAGTACCTGACGCTCCCCGAAGAAGTTCTCGAAACGGTGATGGATCACCACCAGAAATACTTCGCCGTTGAGGATGAAAGCGGCCGGCTGCAGCCGAACTTTGTCGCCGTGGCGAACTTGGACGGAGATCCCGACGGCATCATCCGCGAAGGGAACGAGCGGGTGCTGCGGGCGCGATTCAATGACGCGCGTTTCTTCTGGGACGCCGATCAAAAGCACTCCCTGGCCGGCCGGGTTGAGGATCTTAAAGCAGTTACGTTCCAGGCAAAGCTCGGCTCCTACCACGAGAAAACGCAGCGCAGTCAAGAGCTGGTCACGGCCTTGGCCGGGGCGCTTGGGCTGTCCGGCGAAGCGACAACACACGCTCTGCGGGCGGCGGAGCTGGCGAAATGCGACCTCACGACCGAGCTGGTGGGCGAGTTTCCGGAACTGCAGGGCGTCGTGGGCGGGCTCTATGCCAAACATCAAGGGGAGCCGGAAGAAGTTGCCGATGCGGTCTACGACCATTACCGGCCCGCCGGTGGAGACGACCACATTCCCCGCACGACCGCCGGCCGGCTTGTATCCATCGCCGACAAGCTGGGCACGCTCGGCGGGCTCTTCGGACTCGGCATGATCCCGACCGGATCCAAGGACCCCTTCGCGCTGCGCCGGGCCGCCTACGGCATCGTTCGGATTTTGATTGAGGGCGAATTGCCCTTGTCGCTGCCCGAGTTGTGCCGCATCGCCAGCGCGGGCGACGGCACGGCAAGCCTGGAAGAGTTTTTCCTCGACCGCTTGCGTTACTACTTGCGGGATGTGCGCGGACACCGCTACGACGAGGTCAACGGAGTTATCTCGGCTTCGGCGGAGCAGCCGCTCGATGTTGCAGCCCGCGCGGAAGCGATCTCGAAGGTTCGTCCGACGCCCAATTTCGAGCCGCTGGCGGTGAGCTTCAAGCGCATCGAGAACATTCTGAAGAAGGCCGGAGGGGTGGAGAAGTTCGCCGCTGAAGCGGTCGACGAATCTCTGCTGGAAGACGGCGCCGAGGCCGCCCTTTATTCGGCGTTTCAAGACTTGAAGCCCAAGGTCGCCGCCTCGAAAACCCAGGGGCGCTACGAGGAAGCTTTGCACATGATTGCTTCATTGAGAAAAGCCGTCGATCTGTTTTTCGACGAAGTATTGGTCATGGCCAAAGAAGACAACATCCGCAACAACCGGCTGGCTGTTTTAGCGAATCTGCTCAAGGAGTTTTCGACAATCGCCGACTTCAGCGAAATTGTGTCAGCCGAAAAGCCCGCGTGAGGAAGCGCTGCCCATGAGCAAGGGAAGGATTGGTTAATGCTGGCGCGGGGCGTCAGCCCCGCGGACTGGTCGCACCGCCAGACCTGCCTGCCCGGTTTATTTGTACTGGCTGGTCCAGTTCCCGGGGCTAACGCCCCGGGCCAGCATTAATACGAGTGAGTCCGAAATGCCTCACAAATGAAACTTCAATGATCTTTGGCTAGCTTTACAGATCCAATAAAACAATAAAGGAATACGGAGAGAAAATGAAAAAGTACGTTTACGGCTTCGGCGGAGGAACAGCCGACGGCGACGGCACGATGAAAGACACCCTCGGCGGCAAAGGCGCCGGCCTGGCTGAAATGAGCCGAGCCGGAGTGCCCGTTCCCCCCGGTTTCACCATTTCAACTCAGGTCTGCAACCTCTATTTCGCCGCGGACAATCAGTGTCCCGCCAATGTCGAAAAGCAGATGGGCGTCGCCCTCAAGGAACTCGAAAAAAAATCCGCCCAGAAGCTTGGCGATGACAAGAACCCGCTGCTGCTCAGCGTGCGTTCCGGTGCTAAGTTCTCGATGCCGGGCATGATGGACACGGTTCTCAACCTGGGTCTCAACGACGAGACGACCGAGGGGCTGGCTCGGAAATCCAACAATCCGCGGTTTGCCTACGACTGCTACCGGCGCTTCATGCAAATGTTCGGCAGCGTTGTTCTCGATGTAGGGAAGGGTGATTTCGAGCACCTCTTCGAAGGCATCAAGAAAAAGAGACGAGCCAAGTTTGACACCGACCTGACTCCCGAGAATCTTCAGGAAGTTGTTGCCGCCTATAAAGGTCTGGTTGAGAAAAAGACCAAGAAGTCATTCCCGCAGGACCCCCACGAACAGCTTCGCTTGGCCCGCGACGCGGTCTTCCGGTCCTGGTTCAACCCGCGCGCCCACCACTACCGCGGCATGAATGGCATTTCCGTCGATCTGGGCACGGCCGTCAACGTCCAAACGATGGTGTTCGGCAATCTCGGTGAAACCTCGGGCACCGGCGTTGGTTTCACGCGCAACCCCGCGACGGGCGAGCACGAGTTCTACGGCGAGTTTCTCATCAATGCTCAGGGCGAGGACGTCGTGGCCGGCATTCGCACGCCGCGTCCCATCAGCGAGCTGAACGACGTCATGCCGGCTGCTTACAAACAGTTACGGAAAATCACCAAAAGTCTCGAAAAGCACTATCGCGACGCGCAGGACTTCGAGTTCACCATTGAGGACTCCAAGCTCTACATGCTGCAAACGCGTAACGGCAAGCGCACCGGCCCGGCGGCCATCAACATTGCGGTCGACATGGTGAAAGAGCGCTTGATCACAAGGCAAGAAGCGGTTCTGCGGGTCGAGCCCCAGCAGTTGGATCAGCTTCTGCACCCGGTATTGGAACCGGATGCGAAAAAATCGCTGACGCTGCTCGCAACCGGGCTTCCGGCCTCTCCCGGAGCCGCCGTCGGCACGGTGGTCTTCTCCGCGGACGACGCCGTGAAACACGCCGACAAGGGACCGGTCGTGCTGGTCCGCGGCGAAACCACGCCGGATGACATCCACGGCATGGAGGTCGCCAAAGGTATTCTGACGTCTCGCGGCGGCATGACCAGCCACGCCGCCGTCGTGGCCCGCGGCATGGGAGTGCCCTGCGTCGCCGGAGCGGGCGACATCCGCGTCGATTCCGCCAAGAAGCGCATGAGCGTTGGCAAGATCACGCTCAAAGAGGGTGATTGGATTTCGCTCGACGGCAGCAGCGGAGAGGTGTTCGCCGGCCAAGCCGCCACGATTGATGCTGATCCCTCCAGCGGGAAGCTGGCTCGGTTCATGTCCTGGGTGGACAAGTTCCGTACCATCGGCGTGCGCGCGAACGCCGAGGTTCCGCGCGACGCGAAAACCGCCCGTGCGTTTGGCGCCGAGGGTATCGGCCTTTGCCGCACCGAGCATATGTTCTTCGAAGGCGAACGCATCGAGCACATGCGAGCGATGATCCTGGCGACCGACGAGAAAGCCCGCCGCAAGGCTCTCCGCAAGCTGCTGCCCATGCAGCGCAAGGACTTCGCCGCGCTTTTCAAAGTGATGGACGGATACCCGGTCATCATCCGCACGCTCGACCCGCCCTTGCACGAGTTCTTGCCGAAGCGCGAGGACCTCATGGTCGAGCTGGCCGAGCTCAGGGCGCTCAAGAAAAACAAGAAACGCCAAGAGGAAGTCGCGGGGCTGCTTTCGCGCGTCGAGGAACTTCACGAGTTCAACCCGATGCTGGGCCACCGCGGTTGCCGTCTCGGCATTACCTTCCCCGAGATCACCGAGATGCAGGCGCAGGCCATCTTCGAGGCGGCCGTTCAATGCGCCAAGAAGGGAATCAAAGTGATTCCCGAAGTGATGATCCCACTCGTCGGCGACGTCAAAGAGCTGGCGCACCAGAAGAAGATCGTCGTCGCCGCCGCCGAAAAAGTCTTCGCCCAAAAGGGAAAGAAGGTCAAGTACATGGTGGGGACCATGATCGAAGTTCCGCGCGGAGCGCTGACCGCCGACGAAGTCGCCAAGGAAGCGGAGTTCTTCAGCTTTGGTACGAACGACCTAACTCAAACCACCTTCGGCTTCTCCCGCGACGACTCCGGCGGTTTCATCCGCGACTACCGGGAGAAGAATATCTTCGACGAAGATCCCTTCGCGGTGATCGATGTCGACGGTGTCGGCCAGCTCATCAAAATCGCCCTGGAGAAGGGACGCAAGACCCGCGGCGACCTTGAAGTTGGCATCTGCGGCGAGCATGGAGGCGATCCCAAGTCCGTCGTATTCTGTGTTCACGCCGGCCTGGACTATGTCAGCGCCTCGCCTTATCGCGTTCCGATCGCCAAACTCGCCGCCGCCCAAGCGGCCTTGGCGAAGGATCGGGCCGAGAGCATGCGTACAGCTTAAGCCGCCATATTGAAAGGCCGACGTCGCGCAGGTCCGTTGAGGCGCCGTGTCCTGGTTCTTCGGGAGGCAGCATGCGTGGGAGCATGCACCTCGAGGTGGGGCAGCTTTTGAGCGTGCATCGCGGGTGATATGATTGACACAACATGCGATGGATTCGGTTTGCATTACTTGGGCGCGCGCGGGGAGGGCTGCCTGCATTTACGTTTGCTTTTGTGTCGTTGTGGCCCGCGGCGTGGGGCGCGCCGGTTGCATTCGAGGAGCAGGTTAACTTTAGCGGGGAGTGGAGCCGGGATTGGACTCTCGAACAGGACCAGGCGTTTGAGCTGAGTATTCGGATCGACCACCCCGCGGGGCTTCCGGCGAACGCCCGGATCGAAGTCCGCTGGGATGGGCCTTCGCTTCCGGACCTGGGTTTCGAGGGCGATCGCGGTGATGCGGCGGTGTCCGCGACCGCTGACTGGAGCAAGGTGCTGCATGCCCTCGACCCCGATATTTATCTGGTTTACCGCGCTCCCCGTTCGGGGACTTATACACTTCGGCTGAATACGATTACCGAAAGGCGGCAGCCGCTTGGCGAAATTCCGCATGACACGGGACTGGCTCCGCTGGCCACTCCGCTGCCGGCTCGCACGCCCGTCGTCGAGGATGCGGGCATCACGGTCGAGATGCATTCGATCGGGGAACTGGCGGCCGGTGACATCGTGCTCGAAGCCGAGCCCAACAACGCTCCGGAGCAGGCTGTCGATCTCCCGTTCGAGGCAACGGATGAGGATCAGGTGCTGCGGGTCATCGGCGGGGCAGACGACATCGAATACTACAACAACACGCGGAGTGGCGAGACCCCGGACGACTGGTATCGCATCGAGTACAAAGGTTTAAAGTCCAAGTTTCTGAGCGCTAATCTGCAACTTGCCGAGCCGGTGGTGAGCCCGCGCATCCGTTTTTACAAAGAGGGACATCCCAGCGAGGAGGAGTTGAGCGAGCGCAAGGTCCCCAACAGCTACGACTTTTCGAACTTCAATCCGGTTCCGTATGTCCACCCGCCGGCGACAGTGATTCCCGGCCCCGTTCCGGTTTATACCTACGAGGAAGGCCGAGACATCAACGAGCGGGCTCACCAGCAGGACCGCGCGTTCCGGACGTTTGTGACTCGCAAGGTTGAGCCCGGCCAGACGTACTATTTGCGGGTGGAAGCGAACCAGCCTGCTTATGAGATGGAAGTGCGCTTGTTTGACCCGGCCCCCTATGACGACCCTGTGCGGGCGGTCAAGCAGGCCATCTATTACCAATTGGCGGAAATCGACGCCTGGCTGATTCACCGGCCGCGCAATATCGCCTCTCACCGGCGCGCCCGCGACGCTACGGCGCTGTTCGGCGAAAACTGCATGAGCTGCCACACGCAGAGCGGCGTTTGGGGCGTGGCGGACGCGTTTCGAAACGGCTACCGGCCCGAGGGGACAGTGCAGAATTTCCGGCGGCTCGTGAACACGATGTACGAGTGCTTGCGCCTCACGAACGAGCTGAAGGACGGCGCGGTCAACACCAGCGTGGCTCCCAACGACCTGGGTGACGGCCCGGCGGGAACGCGCGTGGCGGGACGCAACATCGTCCTCTATGAGCGAGCCTTCGAGCCGAAGAAGCTCCACCGCCATTGGCAGCAGCGAACGGCGAACTACGTTCTGAAAACCGCCGACCCGAAGGGGATTAATGCGGCGGGCCGGGGGTCGAACTTTGGCCCCAACGTGGTTTTCAAGTTCGCCGCGGAAATTCTGGAGCGGGCTTGGCTCGACACGGGCGATCCGCGCTACTTCTTTGGCCTGGAGGACAAAGCGAAGAAGATTGTCGCCACGGGTAACGACAAGATCAAGGTTACGGACGACCTGGGGCATCGCATCGAGTTCTTGTACAGGCTTTGGCCAAAGGACTATGTGGAGACTGTGCGGAAGCTCACCAACTCTCCCGAACGTGTTGAAGCGGCGAAGGCCTTTCAGAAGGAGTTCGAGGAGCAGGCGGCGGTGGACATGAAGCGGCTGCTTGCTCTTCAGCGGGAAGATGGGGGTTGGGGTTTCAGTCCGGGGAAGTTTGACGAGAAGAAAGGAGCGTGGGTTCGGCCCGAAGATCACAGCTATCCGGCTCCGACATCGGTGTCGCTGATTGCGCTCCAGGCGGCGGGCCGCGGGAATCAAGATTCCGTTGTTCAGGCTGGTGTCGGGTGGTTGCTGCGAAATCAGTATCCCTACGGGCTTTGGAATGCCGCGGCGGCGACGGGCTTTGTCACCACCGCCTATGCGATTCGCGCGCTGAGTCTGCTTCATCCGGTGGAGGCCCCAGTCGAGGCTGACGAGTGGGGGGATGAATTTGTACCCGCCGCGGACGAGTCTCTTGTGGAGGCGATCTCGCGTGCGAGGCGATTGCAGGCAACGGGCGAGGTCCGGTTCGCGGAGCGGATGATCGAGGCGGCCAAGAGCCGGCATCCGCAGGTGCGTTATTACGGGTTGTTGGGCCTTGGTGGAGCGTTGGCCCATGAAGCGGTGGGTGTTCTCATCGAGCATTTGGACGACCCGGTGAAAAGTTGCCGGGAAGCAGCGTTCTGGTCGTTGCGGCAATTATTGCTGAATGACGCCGGCTGGGGAGCGTTGTTCGAAGCCTACGACACGGGCGGGGAGCGGACGCGGCAGTCGGTGATGCAGGCGCTGGTGACGCGGGGTTATTTGACCGGCTCGGACAGTGAAGCCGATCTGAGTGAGCTGACTCGTGTCCTGACGGCGGGCATGGTCGATCGTCATCCGGGCGTGAGGGCCTTCGCGTTCAAGGCAGCCTGGCACTGGTGGGTGTGGAATCCGGAGATGCGCGAGCCCATCAACCGGGCCTGGCTGGACGCCTTGACGCGCGAGGAGCCCGAAGCTCAGGCCGGCATGGCACTCCGTTATTCGACCATGTCGCTGTTTATCGTCAACGGTCAGGTCAACAACATTACGGGCGGGAAGTATCTGGCGCAGCAATATCCCGAGCTGGCGGATTTCTATCGCGAACTGGCGGCATGGCGCGAAGTGGCGCCGCCGGAGAAGCGGCGCCTGGTGGACCGCCGGCTGACCGCGATGGCGGCTTCGCATTACATGGAGCGGGCGAATCAGCAGAGCCCGGGGCAGTTTGCGTACAGCACTCCAGGGGCGACGGAGCTTTTCGGCAAGGCGGTGCTGTCGGTTTACGAAAACACGGTTGACGAAAGCGATGACGAAGGCGAGGTCCCCTGGAAGTCGATCGCGCTGGAAGGGGCGCGCAACATTACCTACCCGCCATTACAAGACACGATTCTCGACCTGCTTCTGACGACGGATCAAGAGGTCGTGGCGGTGGCGGCTCGGGCGCTAGCCAATCCTGGGGAGCTTTCGCTGCCGGCCCGGACGTCGACGCTGGCGCCGCTGCTGCGCGTGATAAGGGATTACGTTGCGGCGGACCGCGAGAAGGATGCCGACGCCGTGGCGAACTTTTTGGCGCGGGTGAAGTGGGATTTTGAAGGAGTCGAATTGGAGGAGGAGGCTGCCTTCTACAGGTTGCTGCTAAGTTCGGCTTCGTCCAATCGCGCGGAGTTGCAGCCCGCGCGAACTCGTTTCATGGGGCGGCCCGCGCCCAGTCCCGATCCGGCCGGCGATCCGAGTTCCCCGGAGAGATATGCAACTCTGATGGCGCGGGTTCTCGGGGAAAACCAGACTCTTCACCGGAGAGAAGCCTTTGAGCACCTATCGAGCGACCCGAGGCTTTGGCTGGATTCGACGGAGTGGATGCTGGCGTATCGCGAGGACGGCCCGACGATGGAAGAAGCGGTCGAGGGCGCAACGGAGGCCGAGGATCTGGAAATCGCCGAGCTGACATTCGGCCGCACGACGGAGCAGATGATTTCCGGCGGTATCGCCAGCAACAACATGGCGTTGTTATGGGAAGAAGGCAAGGTTGGGGCGTGGATTTCGTTCGCTCTCGATGCGCCGGAGGCTGGTCAATATGATTTGCTGGCGGCATTTCTCTACGGGCCCGCCCACGGGATTGTCGAGATCTCCTTGAACGGCCGGCCGGTCGTCGAGCAGATCGACCTCTACCGCGAGGATGTTTCCTCCACCGGACCTCGCTCGCTCGGCGTCTTCGAGTTCAACCAAGGCCGGAATGTGCTGACGGTCAAGATGCTGGGCAGCAATCCCGCCACGGAGCCCGAGTACAAGTTCGGAATCGACTACGTGAAGCTCACGCCTTCGAGCGGCGGGCAGGAGCTTTTCACTCAGGACGAAAGCGGCGCCGACGTGATCGACCCGATCGTCGAGGCAAAGGGCGAGGTCATTCAGATGTTCGTCAAATGGTTTTCGCCGGATGCACCTCGCGAAGCGCGAGAGATCGCCGCCAAGCTGGCCAATACGACAACGATGCGGCGAAACCCCGAAGTCCGTAAAGCCATTGCGGCGCATGTGGAAAGAGAGTCTGTTCGAACCATCCAGACGCGCTTGCGGCGAATACTAGAGAACGATGACGAAACTTATGGGGAGGCGCTGCGCCAGCTCATTTCCGATGGCAAGAAGGAGTCCGCGGACTTGCAGGTCCGGCGGCTTGAGGCGAGCGATGAGTTTGTGGCGGATCTGCTGCACTTCCGCGATTACGTCTTCGCCGAGATGAACAAGATCAACTCAAGCGACAACCGCGCCTGCATCTCCTGCCACGGAGTTCCGGGGCGCGTTCCGACGCTCTATCTGCTTCCGCCGGATGGCGCCGGCTACATCCCGGCCGCCGAGTTGTTGGCGAATTATCGCAAGATGCAAGAGCGGGTCGACCTCGGGAATCCTGAAGACAGCAAATTCCTCCGCAAGCCTCTCAATATTCAAAGCGGCCAAGAGGACGGGCACCAGGGGGGGCAGCGGTATGAGGCGGATGACGCGGGTTTTCAGGTGATTCGGAACTGGGTGTTCAAGCAGGCCAAATTGCAGCAAGATGTGGATGGCGGCGAGGATCCAGAAGGGCGCTGAGCGGCGGAACAGATCCGCGGGCTGAGCTAGGACTCGGAAAAACCCTCATCTGGCGCAAAGCCGCGGCGGATCGTGTTTTCGACAACGTTCCGCGGAATGGTGAACTGCAGCAGGTAGTCGGGACCTCCGGCTTTCGAACCAACACCCGACATCTTGAAACCGCCGAAGGGATGGCGGTTCACGATGGCGCTGGTGCAGCCGCGGTTGATATACAGATTGCCGACCCGAAACTCCCGCCTCGCTCTGGCGATATTCTCGGGGCTGCGGGAGAACACTCCGCCCGTTAGCGCGTACTCGGTTCCGTTGGCGACCTCGAGCGCTTCGTCAAAATCTTTCACCTTGATGATCGAAAGCACGGGACCAAAGATCTCTTCCTGAGCGAGACGATGTTGCGCTTCGATCCCGGCTACGATCGTCAAAGGCACTACATAGCCCAATGCGTCCGGGGGGCGGCGCTTGACCTCGCGCATCAGGTCTTCATCGAGGCTCAGAGTGGTCCTCATGCATACAAGCATGCTGGTCGCGCATACGTATGTCAAACAGGCTGCATCTTCCGGGTTGTTCGCCCGCCGCGATTTCCGAATCGGCCTTCACTCACATTTGCTCTCTTTGCCGCTCTATCGATCGTATTCGTTAGCACCTGAATTATGCACAGATTCGGCGTAGCCATCGCCGATGGAGTTGTGGCGGTAGCGGCAGTCGTGTCAACTCAGTGATTTAGCAAGTCGTCTTTTCCTCTGTTTCCCTCCCTGTTTGAGCCGCCTGCCAATCCCGGCGGGCAAAAGCGGGCGGGCAAGCGGCGTGTTCCCAGTACGTTGCGGCGAGTGCATGAAATTTTATGCATGGAGCGCCCCTCAACTCAGCGCACCCTCCACCACCGGCGCGAAGCTCGATCCCGGTGGCCCCATCGCCCGCAGCCGCCGCATCAGCCGTTCAAACAGGCCCTTTTCCTCATAATGATCGCTGTAGCTGACACCCGTTCTGCCGGCGTGCCGCCAGATCTTGGCCGCCACGAACAGAAAGCGCAGCCGCGCCGTCGCCAGGGTGGTGTGCCGCAGTGTCTCCACGCTGGCTTGGGCTTCGCGGTTGAACAGCAGCAGCCAGCAGTTGAGGTTGTAGGCCAGCATGGCCAGCTGAAAGTGATTGCGGTTCATGTCAAAGCGGCGCGAGGGATGGGCCGCCAGCCCGGCGTCGTTGTTGGCCTCCTTGATGAGGTTCTCGGCTGCGGCGCGCTGATTGTAAAACCACACCACCGCCGCGATCGGTTCGGCCAGGTTGGTGACAAACACGCGGTAGGTGTAAGCGCTGGTGGCAAACAGCTGGTATTGCTCGGCCGCGCCGGCCGCGGGTTCGTTTTCGTAACGCAGCGCCAGGAAACGACAGGCCCGCGCCCAGCCCTGCGGCTGGTAGAGGAATTCGCATTCCGCATCCGCATCGCTGTGGGGCGAGGGCTTCCAGGCCGCTTGCTGCAACTGCTCGACCAGCCGCCTGGTCTTGCGCGCCACGATGACGAACTGACAAGCCGCCTTTTCATAGGCCTTCACCGCCTCCCAGCAATAAAACCCGGAATCGGCCCGCGCCAGGATTTTCTTCACGCCGTGCGGCAAAGCCCGAAAGGCGCTCTCGAGGTGGGCGGCGATCTGCCGGCCCGTGGGCCGGTCGCCGTTGCGCAACCCGCCCATCAGGTATTCGCGCGTCTCGGCCAGGAAAGTCAGTATCGGCTGGTAGCTGCGCTTGCCCTTGTTCTTGGGGTTGTAACTCTTGCGCCCGCCCATCTGGCGGCCGTAGAGCGTGTGCACGGTGGTGTCGGTGTCCAGCGTCACCGTCTCCAATTTCACCTGGGCCGCGGCCCAGACTCGTTCCCGCAGCTGGCGCTGAATGGAAAGGATCTGCTTCGCCACGTTGAGGTGCAGCGAGGCCAGAAAGCGCCACAGCGTGGACTGCGGCGGCAGACGCGTCACTTGCAAGATGCCGGTCAAGATGGGGTCGCGGGCGATGAAGCGGAGTTGGTTCAGCCGCGCAAAGCCGACATAGCGGCCCAGCACGAGGGCCAGCACAAACTGGTAGAGGCTCATCACACGGGTGATTCGTTTGTTCGTGATGGTTTCTTCCAGCAGCGCCTGGAAGCCGAGTTTTTCGAGCAGGGTGGCGACGGGCAGCAAGCCGCCGTAGGGAGTCAGATTCTTGCCGCGGAAGTGATAAGGCGTGGCAGCCCCGATTTTATTGGGCCGCGGGGCCCTCGCGCCCCGGCCTTGTTTGACGGGCCTTCGGGAGCTATGCTGTTTTCGCTTGGTAACCATTTGGGTGACCTCCTTGGGGTTGACTGGCGAAGCTGAAATCTTTGCCAGCCTACCTTATTACCCCATGTTTTCGGGGGTCCCCCAAATGGCCCCTGGCGGCTCAGCCCTCCTCCGGTGCACCCCGCAGTGCATAATTCAGGTAGCAAAAGAGCTTCAATCCCGGATTTCCACTTTAGTTTCGGTTCTGCTAACCATCGGGTGGCCTCGGACGCCTTTATTGATGCGGGTTGGAAAGCACTCAAGGCGCTGAGGTGTCAACACCCAATGGGTGAAAAAGAAAACAAGCCGTTCCAGCTAAGCTTCAACGGCTTATTGAAAGTCGATTTCCAAGGATCGCGTGTCACTTCCGATGGCGGGCTCATTCTCGTCCGCGAGCTGGACGAACGACTCGGGCTCGGGAAGCTGATCGAGGAACATCTCAGTGACCCACGGCAAGGCTTGAACAAGAAGTTCCCGCTGGCCGATCTGCTGCGGCAGTCAGTCTACTCTCGGCTGGCAGGCTACGAGGACCTCAACGACGCCGTCCGAGTGTCGGCTGACCCGACGTTTCGCTTGATCGGCTCGAAGAGGAACTGGGATCGCGGCGGGGCACTGACCTCGCGACTGCAGAGACGGAGATGCTGGCTAGCGAGGAGAACTTGCTGGGGCTGATGGCTGTGAACCGCGAGCTGGTGGCGCAAGCCGAGACGCAAGACGACTCCGAGCGCGTCGTTCTCGACATGGACTCGACCGAAAGCCCTGTCCACGGCCAGCAAGAGGGCAGTGCTTACAACGGCCATTTCGAGTCGGTCTGCTACCACCCGCTGTTGTTGTTCAACCAGCATGGGGATTGCCTGGCGGCGAAGCTGCGTCCAGGCAACGTGCACAGCGCTGAGGACTGGAAGGAGTTGCTGCTGCCCGAGATCAAGCGCCAACAGGCCGCGGGCAAACAGGTCACCTTCCGGGGCGATGCGGCCTTTGCTAAGCCGGAGATTTATGAGTTTTCGGAGGAACGCGGAGTGCAGTACGCCATTCGCATTCCGGCCAACAAGAGCTTGGAATTGGCGATCGAAGACATCCTGTTTCGGCCGCCGGGCAGGCCCTCCCGGAAGCCCTTGGTGCGCTACAAGAGCTTCCGCTATCAGGCGGAGAGTTGGTCCAAGCCGCGACGCATCGTGGCCAAGGTCGAGCATCATCTCGGTGAGCTGTTCCCGCGCGTCGGTTTTATCGTGACGAACATGACGTTGCCGAGTCGGTCTGTTGTGCGCTTCTACAACAAGCGCGGCACGGCCGAGCAATGGATTAAAGAAGGCAAGCAGGCCACGCACTGGACACGGCTTTCGTGCCATCGCTTTCGGGCCAACGAAGTGCGACTGCAACTCAGCGTGCTGGCCTACAACCTGGGCAACTTGTGGCGGCGGCTGGGACTGCCGCACAGGATCAAGAGCTGGTCGCTGACGAGCTTGCAACACAGATTGATGAAGACCGGCGGTCGGCTGGTCAAGCACGCGCGGTATTACTGGCTGCTGCTGGCCGAGGGGCATCTGAACCGCAGGCTGTTCGGTGACATGCTGCACAGGATCTGGGCGCTGCCGCTGCCGAGCGGGTAGAACGGTCGCTCGCGAGTGCGAAATCTGGATGCTGCGGAGTGAAGCTCGGAGGAGTGCCTGAAAAACCGCCTTCCGACCGACGAATTGTCCCCTTCGGAGAACGAAAGGGTCTAGTGGAAGCACTTCGGTCCGGCCCGGTGCGTGCCTGCGGTCAAGAAAGGCTTGCGTTCAAGAGAGAAGGAACGTAGAATCGAGGAGGCCAAGATCCAAAATGGAAATCCTGGTCAATGGTCTTGTTCTGTTTGGTTGTAAGTTGCTCATTCATAAGGGTTGACTTTTTTCAATGAGAGTATTTGAGAGTCTGTGAGAGGTATTCTGGCTTTTGGGCCCCGCTGGGGCCGTGGAATTGTTGTCCTCTCCTTTATGTTGCAACTGAGTCATTGTTGGTCTTGTCGCTTTTAGGATAACAAGCCGATCTTGGGATTCCTTGCGGGCGGCGGGTAATTCTGTTGAAAACAAAGGGACTATATTTATGATTTATCCGTGACTGAGTTGGGATGATTTGCGGTTCTGGGGGGGAGCGGTGTTTTGGGGCCAAAGTGGCGCGCCGGTAGCCGGTTCGGCCGTTGGGTGGGGAGATCGCTGGTCAGCGGTTCGTCGCTGCTTGGCGTGCGAGCGTTGGGCATCCAGGGGAAGTCAAGGCTGGATCGGGTGAGAGCCGACCGCTATCATTTCGGACGCGAATGCTGGCGGGGCACGCTCCCGAGGTAGCCGGCCGGCGCTGCTGAAGGCGTTGAGGAGGTTTGGGGCAGCGGATTGCTGAGGAGTTGGGTTCGCTTTGGTCGTGTTTCCCTTTCGCTGCTCGGTTGGCTTTGCCATGCGTCCATCGAAAAGTCGTAGCGTCCCCGCTTTCCCGATGAGCCGAGGTTCGGAGGTTCGGGAGCTGTCCCCGATCTCCCCCCGATCTCCCCCCGATCTACCGATCTACCCCACGATTCGTGCCCTTTCGCTTCGACAAGAGGCATGCTAAGATCTCCCTGTAGAAGTACAAGGGGAACGCAAATGGCAGAGAATCGCATCGGTCTTCCACAAGGCACCTTGGACCTGCTGATCCTCCGCACGGTCGCGCTCGGACCGCGTCACGGCTGGGCGATTTCCGAGCGGATCCAGCAGGTCTCCCAAGACGTGCTTTGCGTGCAGCAGGGCTCGCTCTACCCCGCTCTTCACCGGTTGGAGCGCCGTGGCTGGATCAAGGCCCACTGGGGAGCATCCGAAAACAACCGCCGCGCCAAGTTCTACGAACTCACCCGTAGCGGGCGCAAACAGCTCGAAGCCGAAACCGACACCTGGCGCAAACTGACCGTCGCCGTAGGACACGTTCTCGATCTTGCCTAGGAGGCTTCCATGCTCCGAGAAATGCTCAATGACTTGCTCTATCGCCTGCGGGCGCTCTTCCGGCGCAAAGCCGTCGAGAAGGATCTCGATGAAGAGTTGCGGTTTCACTTCGACCAGCAGGTGGAAAAGAACCTTGCGTCCGGCATGTCGCGTGAGGAGGCGGCCCGGCAAGCACGTCTGGCCTTCGGCGGGCTGGATCAGATGAAAGAGGAGTGCCGCGAAGCACGAGGCACGGCGTGGCTGGACGAGCTTTCGAGGAACCTCCGCTATGCCGGGCGTTCGATACGCAAACGACCGGGATTCTCTGTCGTCGCGGTCCTTTCTCTAGCGCTCGGTATCGGCGCCAACCTGGCCATCTTCGGCTTGCTCGATCGTCTGCTGCTCACTCCGTTGCCCGTGGCGGATGCTGAGAGGCTGCACCATGTGGTTCTTTACTCCAGCAGCGGACGCCGAGATGGGCTGTCTTATGCAAAGTTCGAAAGGCTGCGTGACAATTTCGATCTGTTCGAGACACTATTTGGCTGGTCGCGTTCCATCCAACCGCTGACCTCTGGACAAGAATCCCGGCCCGTCGAAATTGCGTGGGTGACGGGCAACTATTTCGAGACGCTAGGTGTCCGGCCAGTTCTGGGCCGCCTGTTACAGCCCCACGACGATCGCATCGGCTCGGGGGAGACCGCCGTCATCAGCCACCGCCTGTGGAACGTGATGTATGCGGCGGACGAGGGTGTGCTGGGCAGCACCATTCGTGTTCGAGGTCTGACGTTTCAAATCGTCGGCGTGGTTCCGCCGGAATTCTTCGGCATGGAGCCCGGCGTCACGGTCGACGCCTATGTCCCTTTCCTTTCGCACGAGCGCTCTGAGACTGGCTCAACCAAACGGGAAGGCCGGATGAACTTCATGACTATGGGCCGCTTGCAGCCGGACATCGCACTGCCTGCGGCGCAAGCCCGCCTGCGCGAGCGTTGGCCGAGTTTCCATTCTCCGACACAGTCCGGGGCCGCCGCCTCGCAGGCGTTTCTTGAGTTAGAAGATGGTAGTGGCGGATTGTCGCCGCTGCGGTTGGAGCTCTCGAGCGGAATGTACGCCCTGATGGGTCTCGTGGTGGTGGTGCTCCTAATCACCTGTGCCAACTTGGCGTCGCTTTTGATCGTGAGGGGCATCGAGCGATCCGGGGAGACGAGCGTGAGGCTCGCATTTGGCGCGAGCCGTGGACACGTGATTCGGCAGTGGATGACCGAGTGTCTCCTCTACTCCGTCTTGGGAGGCGTCTCGGGAATACTGTTGGCTCGATGGATCGCCCGCTCTCTACTCTTTTTTGTCGATGAAGCGGACCGAGGCTGGCTTCAGTTTCAGGCGGATGGCGCCGTACTCGGCGTCGCCCTCGCGCTGACGCTGGTCACCGGCCTCCTATTCGGGCTGCTCCCGGCGCTCCGAGCCTCGCGAGTTGGGATTCAGTGCGTCATCAAGGAAAGTTCCGTTTCCGTCGTTGGACGTCGCGGCCGGCTATCGGAGGTCATCTTAGGCGCGCAAGTAGCAGCGACGCTCGTATTGGTCGTTTGCGCCGCGCTGTTTGCCACGACGCTGTGGAATTTAAACCGCACTTCAGGTGGCCTAGAGCGCGGAACGGTGGCGTACGGCTGGCCGGAGTTTTGGAAGGTGGGATTCTCTCGCGATCGCATTCCGGCGGTGATGAAACAGGCAATCGAGCGTCTGAACGGATCGCCGAAAATTCACTCGGCCAGTGTAGGCTTTGGGTCACCTATCTTACTGGGAGGGGGTTTCGAGTGGAGTTGGGGCAGCGTCACTGTGTCGGGCTACAACCCCGCTCCGGACGAGAACACGACCGTTTTTACGCTTAGCGTCGCTCCGAAATACTTTGAAACGATGGGAATCCCTCTGATCTCGGGACGGGACTTCGACCAGCACGACCGGCCGGTGAGAGAATTCCCTACCATCGGCATCGTGAATGAGCAGTTCGCTCGGCACTACCTCAACGACAGGGACCCTTTGGGAACGAGCGTGCGGATAGGCCGGAGAACTCCGCCATTGTCGATCGTCGGGGTTGTAGGGAATTCCGCCTATGGAGACCTGCGTGAGCCGCCGCGGGAGTTGGTTTACAGGCCGCTATCGACGCGCGGTTCCCCTCCTATAGTGGCAAGCGTCAACCCGGGGGTTGATCCTTCCGTCGCAGAGGCGGAGATTCGAGCCGTCCTAGATTCACTGGCGAAAGGCGTTCCCGTCGTCAGTGGCACTCTAGAGGGCGGTGTTCAGAAATCACTGCGCCGCGAAAGGCTGGTCTCGCAGCTCTCTGTGGCCTTCGGACTGCTTGGCGTGTTGCTTGCCGCGATTGGCCTCTACGGAGCTGCGGCACATATGGTTCGAGCACGTACACGCGAAATTGGGCTGCGGATTGCACTTGGCGCGGGACGCGCCGCGGTCGTACGGCTCGTCCTTCGGGCTAGTCTCCTCGTGACGCTTGCCGGCGTTGTCGTCGGCTTAGCGGCGGCGTTCGTTGGCGCTCGGCTGATTGAGTCACTGTTATTCGAAGTATCTGCCACCGACCCAATCATCTTCGCGGCCTCGGCTGCGCTGCTGTCGGCAGTCGGTCTAGGCGGAGGCCTCTGGCCCGCTGTGCAAGCGGCCCGACTCGATCCGTTGCGCAGTCTTCGTTATGAATAGGCGCTCGCTAATTCGCTGAGGAAAATGGAAAAATAGGAAAACAGGGAAAATAGGGAAAGTAGGTCGCGGTAGGGATGCCAGTCGCCCGGCACCCCCCGCACAGATCCGTACGTGAGCGTTGACTCATACGGCTCTTACCTCGGATGATGGCGTCAGCGCAAGCCCGACAACAGCTTCCGCTCCGCACGCCGTCCAGCGCTTGGGGCACGGCCTGTCCGCCTCTGTGTGCGGTCCGTGGCGCACCCGACGACGTTCTCCTCGGTCCCGGCCCTTCCCTCCAGATCCTCCGCCGACGGTTGCCCGCCCTTGTTCGGACCCTTCGCGGGTACTACGGCCCGGTCCGACTCCTCGGCGGCGTACGCGTGGGGCGTGCGGCCGTCGCCTTCCCCCACCGGCCTGCCACTTCGCGGCAGGCGCCTCCGAGGTCTCCCGGTTCTCGCGCAGGGAGTTTCCTGACGTGCACGGGGTCTCCGACCGCGCCGGGTTCGCACGCCGCTTGCGATAGCGCGACGGTTGATATGGCCTTCCCCTTCTGTCCACAAGGTCGGCACCCGAATCTAGGTATTTCGCGGCTCAATAGGCGGCCCGCCAGTGCCTCTGTCAACGCTTCACCCGCGATGTCGCCATCGCCGGCGCATGACTCGAGGTCAGCGTGGTTCGCTACTCCTTCACTGTGGGGCTCCTTCATCCCCTACTCCCCGCCGGTTTATCCCGGCGCTTTCGGACTGCCACCTATTTCCGCTTTTCCAATCCGTTTAAGAATCAGCGCTTCGCCGAAAGGAAATTGGCTGGCTGTCCCTTTTTTCGTTTCCTCGGACTTGCACCACGGGCTGTTAGTCCTGCTCGCGGTCGCGGAACTCGGCGAACCAGTTCTCGACGACGCGGATCGACGGCGCGGGGGCGTCCGCGCCCTCCCCCGTTGTAGCCAAAGGCCACGGACCAGTCACACAATTTTAGATTTTTATACCCTTTATTCTCAACGTCGTCAAACCAAGGAGCCCCAGAACACTTGACGCCGCCTGCTACACTGCGATTAGAAACCGGAAAGGAATAGATCACCGGACCAACACGACCGTTTCCAGGCCTGGACAGTTTCGAGTTGCTCTCCGAATATTGTGGTCATCCCCCGCGGATGGCTTCTTCTGGTAGGGGCCGGCTTCAGCCGGTCCAACGACGGACGCAACAGTGGCGCAAGCTCTAATGAGGGCGCGTCGCCTGACGTGGCGCGCGCTTTTAGCGTGCCGTGTCGCCATTCGTGGCGACATAGCGTCCGTCCAGAAAACTACGTGGAAGAAGACCATCCGCTAGCGCCCCCTTGATTGAACTGTCATGGATGTTCGCAGCCACGGAAGTTCCGGTGGGGCGTTCAAAGCCGGAGGCGCGGGGGTTCGAAAGGAGGGCGGAAGTTGGGTTCTCTTGCGCTTTACGATTGGGGGAAATGACCCGGAATGGACAGCGCATCGATTCCGCGCGTGAAGTCCGCCCTACTATCCCGGTGGAACGTATTGCGGCAAGACAATGAAATTAACGCTGGTTGCGTCCGGATCTTCCAGTTGAGGGGAATAGTGGTAGGACAACGTTGCTTTGACTCGCGCCGCCTTTGCCGGCGGCACGGGGAATCGAAAGACCTCTTCGCGCTCTTCGTCCGGCCTGAGCCGTGTGTCACTGACGGTCCGGGCCCCCATGATGATCACCTCTTCCTCGCGCTCCAGCACCTTGCCGGCCTTGTCGACAACAGTTCGTGAATAGCTTCTCTGTTGCAGCAATGATTTGCCGTTCACCCCTACGCGGACTTCCAGGTTGAGGCGGCGCAGCGCGGAGCCGGTGGGCACCATGTGGCCGGCCCCCCGATTTCGAATTCGCACCCTGACGATCAGTTCTTCGCCTTCGCGCTCGGTGTTCAAGCGGATTTGTATCGCTTGATTCAATTGGCTGACGGAACGGCTTCCGGGCATCTCGTGCAGGTTGATGGTCCCCCGAGTGACGCGCTTGATCTTGGGATCCACCACGTTTCCCGCCCGCTCCCCCATATGACACTGCTGGCAGTGGATTCCTTCTCTTCCGTAGCGGCTCTGGGCCCATTCCGAGTACGTGCCGAAGACAAGAAAACCCGTGGAGTTGCGATACTCGTGGCAACCCGCGCAAACAAGAGACGATGTATGGACTTCGGAAAATGCAGTGCCGTGAGCCGGAGACGACACCTCTCCCAGGGGGCCGGTTTTGACGCCGTCAAAAGCAACCTCGTAGCTCGGATTCCTTTCCGTGAAGTGGACCGCCTTCACCGAATGACAGAAATCGCAAGTAACCCCCTCCCAAGTGACCTTCGCCCTTAGCGCCAAGTCCCCGGAGTAACGAACAGAGGGTGCGTGGCATTCGAGGCAAGTCGAGCGGACCGGCCCTCCGGCAAGGTCTTGTGCACGCTCGAGAGCATCCTGGAACAGCGGGTTTTCCATCGCATGGGCGTGGGCGGACTTCTTCCACGCCAGCAGGATATCCCGGTGGCAGCGTCCGCATGTTTCGGCGTGGTCGACCCGCTGCCTGTCGGCGCCCCGCAGCAGGGACCCGCTGAACAGCAGCAACAACGCCCCCCAAACAAGGCGATTCATTTCAGCCTCCTCCGGCGGCGTCTGAACCGGGGTAATTGCCACGAGACTCCAGCGCGCGCACCGCCAGCCACAAGCCAGCCATCGTTATGAGAATCGTTAGCATCGACAGAGCCAGACCCCTGCGCCGAAACTCTTTCTCCTCCAGTGCTTCCGTTCCAATCCGTCGGCCGAGAACAGCCAACTGGAGCCCCTGCTCAATCGGTTCGCTGACCCGTTCGGACTGAAAGCTGTGAACCTGCACCCGGGCCTTGATCAGTTCCTGATTGGCGGAAGTCCATTGAATTCGTCCATCGGAAACCTCCATTCCAGCTTGCTCGGCAACATCAAGAACGCGTTTCGATTCCGCAAGCTCCGTGGTCAGCTCGTCGATTCGTTCTTTCATCAACCGGGCCACGGTGTAGGCCTGTTCACCCTCCGAATGGCACTGGACGCAAGAAGCTTCCTCCCCGACCCCCAGCATGCCGGGCGCCGGAGCCAAGATCTCGTGATTGCCGTGACAAACGATGCAGGCAGCCAGCTCCATGGCTTCGAATACAGGTTTGTGCGGGCTCTCTTCGAACGCATTCTGGAAGACGACGTGACAACTGCCGCAAACCTGGGCGACTGCTCCAACACCAGGCGGCGCGGCGCCGTGGTTGCCATGACAGGTGGCGCAGCTCGGCGCTGACAGGTCTCCCCGAGCGTCCGGTAGTGGGGTCTTAGCGTGGCGATGAATCAGATCGTCTCCCAAACAGGACTGAGCTCCCCGGGTAAAAAGTACTGTGCCTCTCGTACCATGCAAGTACCATTGACTTTACCCGGATTTCCACTTTAGTTTCGGTTCTGCTAACCATCGGGTGGCCTCGGACGCCTTTATTTATGCGGGTTGGAAAGCACTCAAGGCGCTGAGGAGATCAACACCCAATGGGTGAAAAAGAAAACAAGCCGTTCCAGCTAAGCTTCAACGGCTTATTGAAAGTCGATTTCCAAGGATCGCGTGTCACTTCCGATGGCGGGCTCATTCTCGTCCGCGAGCTGGACGAACGACTCGGGCTCGGGAAGCTGATCGAGGAACATCTCAGTGACCCACGGCAAGGCTTGAACAAGAAGTTCCCGCTGGCCGATCTGCTGCGGCAGTCAGTCTACTCTCGGCTGGCAGGCTACGAGGACCTCAACGACGCCGTCCGAGTGTCGGCTGACCCGACGTTTCGCTTGATCGGCTCGAAGAGGAACTGGGATCGCGGCGGGGCACTGACCTCGCGACTGCAGAGCTTCGAGACGGAGATGCTGGCGAGCGAGGAGAACTTGCTGGGGCTGATGGCTGTGAACCGCGAGCTGGTGGCGCAAGCCGAGACGCAAGACGACTCCGAGCGCGTCGTTCTCGACATGGACTCGACCGAAAGCCCTGTCCACGGCCAGCAAGAGGGCAGTGCTTACAACGGCCATTTCGAGTCGGTCTGCTACCACCCGCTGTTGTTGTTCAACCAGCATGGGGATTGCCTGGCGGCGAAGCTGCGTCCAGGCAACGTGCACAGCGCTGAGGACTGGAAGGAGTTGCTGCTGCCCGAGATCAAGCGCCAACAGGCCGCGGGCAAACAGGTCACCTTCCGGGGCGATGCGGCCTTTGCTAAGCCGGAGATTTATGAGTTTTCGGAGGAACGCGGAGTGCAGTACGCCATTCGCATTCCGGCCAACAAGAGCTTGGAATTGGCGATCGAAGACATCCTGTTTCGGCCGCCGGGCAGGCCCTCCCGGAAGCCCTTGGTGCGCTACAAGAGCTTCCGCTATCAGGCGGAGAGTTGGTCCAAGCCGCGACGCATCGTGGCCAAGGTCGAGCATCATCTCGGTGAGCTGTTCCCGCGCGTCGGTTTTATCGTGACGAACATGACGTTGCCGAGTCAATCTGTTGTGCGCTTCTACAACAAGCGCGGCACGGCCGAGCAATGGATTAAAGAAGGCAAGCAGGCCACGCACTGGACACGGCTTTCGTGCCATCGCTTTCGGGCCAACGAAGTGCGACTGCAACTCAGCGTGCTGGCCTACAACCTGGGCAACTTGTGGCGGCGGCTGGGACTGCCGCACAGATTGATGAAGACCGGCGGTCGGCTGGTCAAGAGCTGGTCGCTGACGAGCTTGCAACACAGATTGATGAAGACCGGCGGTCGGCTGGTCAGCACGCGCGGTATTACTGGCTGCTGCTGGCCGAGGGGCATCTGAACCGCAGGCTGTTCGGTGACATGCTGCACAGGATCTGGGCGCTGCCGCTGCCGAGCGGGTAGAACGGTCGCTCGCGAGTGCGAAATCTGGATGCTGCGGAGTGAAGCTCGGAGGAGTGCCTGAAAAACCGCCTTCCGACCGACGAATTGTCCCCTTCGGAGAACGAAAGGGTCTAGTGGAAGCACTTCGGTCCGGCCCGGTGCGTGCCTGCGGTCAAGAAAGGCTTGCGTTCAAGAGAGAAGGAACGTAGAATCGAGGAGGCCAAGATCCAAAATGGAAATCCTGGTCTATACCTTTACCCCTCTTCTTGGAATCTTCCAGTCCGGAGCATTCCAAGTGGGAAGCAAGAGCAAAAAGGTTATTACGTACTAGTGTAGTGCGCCAATCAGACCGTAACGTATGGTGAGTCGCTTCCGTGCCGGTTAGCGGCGTGATACGGACCATTTGAGCCGCGTTCACGCGGCTTGGTGTTTCCAGGCCAGTCGTTTTACGGCTGGTGAGCCCTGCCGCTCAAGATCTGTCAGCCCGTTTCAACGGGCTTTCCTCTTCCCCAACCGAAATCCATACGTTACGGTACTATTGGCGCACTACACTAGCCCGGCAGCTTAGACTAGGGGCTTTGATCGCGGCGCTTCTCAGCTTCATGGCGGATATTCTAACAGACGAACTCCGAGCTTTCTATCATCCCCGTGGCCTTCAATCCCTCCGCGCGCTTGCCAGGCTGCATCTCTCCAACCGTGGTAGGAGGTTTGACTTACTAGCGCTAGTGAGAAACCTGTTAGGAATCTAGGCGCACCACCCATAGGCATCAAAACTTCAGTCCTTTACAAACGTACTAGAAACTGAGCAGCGTTCTGAGCGTTGTCATAGGAGAAGAGTTCCCCGATGACTGTATTCAAGAAGGAACCCAAGAGCACCCGACCACTTCAGTGGGCGATCTTCGTGTTTTTGGCCGTGACGGTCATTGCGTTTGTTTACCACCTGAATTATGCACAGATTCACTTTGCGAGTGTGGCTGCGTTCGTAGCGGGTTGGCGGTCGTCGTGAGGTGGTAGCTCGGCAACTGGTCTTTTGGCTTCTCCGTCCCCGGTTTCCCTTCCCGCCCAGATTCCGCGTCGTCAAAACCTCGCTCGGAAGTGACGTGTTTCCAGTGCGTTACGGCTAGTGCATAAAATTTTATGCATAGCGCATAGCCAGGCTCTCAGATCAGCGCCCTCCCGACCACCGGCAGAAAGCCGCCGTAGGGAGAGTCGGCTTCTTGCCGCGGAAGTGGTAAGGCGTCGAAGCCCCGATTTTATTGGGTCGCGAGGCCGTCACGGCTGGGCCTTGTTGGACGGGCCTTTGGGAGCTATGCTGTTTTCGTCTGGTAACCATGTGGGTGACCTCCTTGGGGTTGGCTGGCGAAGCTGGGATCTTTGCCAGCCTACCTTTTTACCCCATGTTTTCGGGGGTTCCCAATGGTCCCTTGCGGCTCAGCCCTCCTCAGGTCCACGCCGCAGTGCATAATTCAGGTTACCAGGTAGTCTGATTCCCTGTTGAGATTAGATTCTTGCGCCGACGGTGTCAACCGGGAGGCCGATAACATTTAGGTTGACGTTCCTGCCGTCACTGGTGCCGGCAGCCGCGGCCAAGCCACAATTTATTGCCCGGCCCAATAAGGGCCCCACGATCTGAGCTTGCGGACCGATCCGCTAGAATCGGTACTGCATGGGTCCCAGTGGAGCGCAGTTCTGTGACGTCGCCCTTCCCGTTCCCCTCGACCAGCCCTTCACTTACCGGTTGCCGGAAACACTGCATCACCGTGTGCAGGCGGGCAGTCGCGTGGTTGTACCCTTTGGCGCCCGTAAGTTGACTGGAGTCGTTCTTCGTCGGCATAAGAAAGCTCCTCGCCAGCCAGCCCGCGAGGTCTTACGGCTGCTCGATGAAGAGCCGGCCTTGACAGCCGAGCTTCTCGATCTGGGCCGCTGGATCGCCGATTACTACTGCGCGCCCTTCGGAGAGGTTTTGCGGACCATGCTGCCGCTGGCCGGAGAGACCCGCGCCGGCAAGATTGTCTCGCTGACACCCAGCGGGGTGGAGGCGGCACGCCAGTTCATCACCCCTGGCACTCAGGACCATGCTGCCCGGCTGCTCCACGCCCTCGAAAAACGGTCCCTCAGCGAGCAGTATCTCAAGCGCAAGGTCCCTGGAGCCGACGCGGCGCTGAGAAGCTTGAAGCGAAAGGGACTGCTCACCGTCGAGCCAGTCCTTGCCAAGAAAGACCCCTCCCTGAGCCGCTCGGGACGGCTGATGGTGAACCCCGGGGATCTTCAGGCGGCCCCCGAAAAACTCAGCCGGGGGGAGCGCTGGCTGGTCGACTTTCTGCGCGAGCAGCCGGGATCTCACGAGATCGAATCTCTCGTTTCGCGGAGAAAAGATGTGAAGACCATTGCGCGCCGGTTGGCTCGGACCGGCGTCGTGAAACTTTGGAGCGAGTTCGACATCATGAACGGCAAGGGGCTCGGCGTGACCCCGGCCATAAAACTGAATCGTGATCAGAAGGCGGCGTTGGACCCTATTTGTTCGTCTCTCCGCGGCGGGGGGTATCGGACTTTTCTGATCCACGGGGTCACCGGCTCCGGGAAGACGGAGGTCTATCTTCGCGCGATCGAAGAGGCGCTTTCCCAAGGGAAAGGCTCGCTCCTGTTGGTCCCGGAAATTGCGCTCACACCGGCGGTCGCCGCACAGTTCTTCGGCCGCTTTGGAGACAAAGTGGCGATTCTCCCTTTAGAGTCTCCCAAAGTCTACCGTTGGTCTGTGCCCGCGCATGTAGGTGTAAGGTGTGCGCGAGCGCTTGGCGAACAATCGCGAACAACGGAGGTTAACCTTAATGAACCCACGAAAATATGCCACCAGGTTTTTATTGATTATGACCGGTATCCTGGGCTTTGCTGTAGCCCAAGGGCCACTTTACGCCGGGACCCTATGTGAGTGCTTAGCGGTGTTGGATGCTAAGAAAGCGTGTTTCGACGCCAATTCGGGGCCCGTAACGGCGGTTTCGGTCAACAGGTTTGTTCCAGGGAACCTGTTGCAATGCACGATTATAGCCGGGGGTGCCCGTCTAAATCTCGTCGCTGATTTTATTGGGAACAAAACAGATCCCCAAAATCTGAATTTCAATTGTCAGATCTCTGTTACCGGCGTGGGCAACGCTTGCGGCCCCGGAACCAACATCCAAAACCTGTCGAGGAAGGAGTCATCCGCCTGGGCGACCTTAGCAGCTGCGGAATGCAGGGAGGCGCAGTAGACGCCCACCCGCTTAAGCGATCTCACCGGCATATACGATACCATCGACCAGCTAGGCCTGCACGCGCCCAACCCTCCTGCGTCGTGCCATTAAGCTGCGATTAACTCCCGCAGGTCCCAGACGTGGTCTGTGATTTCGGCTTCCATCGCAGGCGTGACCCTCAGGCTGCCATGAATGCGGCAGAAGTTGTAGTAGGCGAAGGCAGCGCCTTCGCCCGCTTCCACGGCATGGCGCGGTAGCTGTAGGCTTGGCAGGGCGGAGAGGTTCCTGTAGGGGCTAATGAAGATGGGCAAATCATCTTTGCTCATGTTCGTTTTGACGGTCCGATGAGCAAGTCTTTGCTCGAAAGCTTGAAGACCACCCTTGATTCTCTCGGCAAGAATCTGCCGAACTGATCATTGATCATGGAGAGCGATTGCCCATCTCCACACTAAGACCCCACTACCGAGCGTCCAGAGCTTCCCAATGCACGCTGCGCTCGTAGTGCTCCAACTGATCGGCCGGGATCGGATAGCCTTCCATGTGTTGGGCATCAGCATGGCAGCGAGCACAGGTTCGCGCGACACGGAGCGGATGAACCGGAGAAAGAGCATGGCGGACCTCTCGAATGTCGTGGACACTATGGCAGTCCACGCAGTTCGCCACGTTTAAGTTCCCTTTCGCCAAGCGCTGACCATGCACGCTTGTCCGGTATTGGACGAGCTGATCCACGCGCTGTTGCGGTTTGAACTCATGCATCACGCTGGGATCGCCGTGGCAAGATCCGCATAACTCCGGTACTTGGGCGCGGCCGAGCTTGCCGCGGAATCCTTTATTCACGCTCATGGATTCCTCGGGGTCATAACTGCTGGGGTCCCCTCCGTGGCAGTCGGCGCAGGAGAAACCGTTTTGCTTGTGGATGTCGTCGGCGAACAACTGCATGGGCCGGGCCAGATCACCTTCCATCTCGCGGTGGCACTCCACGCAGGTATCGGCTGGCTCTTCCGCGAGCGCCTGCTGACCATAGGCCGGCGCGGCGGCGGCGAGAACCATCAACCAAACAGCCGTCCTCATGTCCAATACCCCAACGCTGAAAAAACCAGCAGGTAAGCGACGAGAAGGACCCCAATGCCGGTCACCCAAGCACGCGGTTTCTCTCCGTCCGGCACCTTGTCCCAGAACGGAACAAGCATCCAGCCGACAACCCCGGCCATCACGGCCAGAACCGCCAGCACCTCGCCATCGAAGATCCAGATCTTGCTGGGGATGAGTTTCAGATTGTAGAAGACGGCGAGAAAAAACCACTCCGGCTTGATCCCGGGTGGTGCGGGAGCAAACGGGTCCGCTTCCGTGCCGAGACCCCAGGGAAACAACGCCGCCAGCGACCCAAGGACCGCCAGCGCTCCGTACCAGGCAATCATCTCGCGCAACACGAAGTTCGGATAGAAAGGCATCTGCCGCTGCTGGGAGTCCTGATTGGGTGAGCTGATTCCCGCCTTTTGAACCAACGCCAAGTGAAACAGCAGAAGAAGTGTGGTCACCCAGGCAGAACGGCCACGTGGAAACCGAAAAATCGGGTCAAGGTGGCTCCGCCCACTTCCTCGCCGCCCCGCAGAAATCTGACCAGGAAAGAACCCACCAGGGGAACAGTGCCCGCGATGTCGGTGCCCACTTTGGTCGCGAAGAACGCCACCTCGTTCCAGGGAAGCAGGTAGCCGCTAAAGCCGAAGCCGAGCGTGATGAACAACAGCGCCATTCCACTCAGCCAGGTCAGCTCGCGAGGGCGGCGGTAGGCCCGCAGAAAAAAGACGCTGAACATGTGGATCATGGCGGTGAGAACCATCAGGTTGGCCGACCAACTGTGGATCGAGCGCACCAGCCAGCCGAACTCCACCTGGGTCATGATGAACTGCACGCTCGCGAAGGCCTCCGCCGGGGAAGGCCGGTAGTAGAGCAGCAGCAGGATGCCCGTCAATACCTGGATCACGAAAAGAAACAGCGTGATCCCGCCGAAGTAATACCAGATGGTCGCGGAGTGAACAGGAACCTTCTTATGAGCAATGAACTCACGGATGGCTTCAAGTCCCAGCCGTTCCTCGAACCATGGTTTCAACTGCTGCTGGCGGCTCATGCGGCTCTCACGACTGGCGTGACACCATGACGTCCTCGCCCCGAATATTCACGGCGTATTCCTCGAGAGGTTCGGGAGGAGGCCCGCCGACAACCCTGCCGTTTACGTCGAACAATCCGTTGTGGCAGGCGCACCAGATCTGCCGTGTGTCGTCCCGAAACTGCACGGTGCAGTTGAGATGCGTGCAGATCGCCGTGAACGCCCGCCACTCCCCTTTTTCGGTTCGCAGCAGCAAGCCTGGCCGGTTGCCGAATTTGAAGATGAGGCCGGAGTTTGGATTCAAGTCCGCGGCATTGGCGGCTTTGACTTCCCGGGCCGCGGTTTCGGTGTCGGCTGGCGGGATGATGAATCTGGCCGCCGGGTAGACAAACGAAAGAAAGGATCCTGTAAAACCCGTGCCCAGCAGCGCCCGGATGACGTTCCGCCGGCTCTGCGATTCGTATTTTTCTGGCTGATCGCCTAGGGTGGTCCGCACTTCAGCTTTACCTCCTGATCCCCCCAAGGAGACCGCAGGCCGTCAGGATGCTTACGCTGGTTCCCCATGCAAGTCTCTAGCCACTCGCACTGCCGACTGGGGCCTCTGGCTAGGGTCAATCGGGGCAAGACGCCTGACCAAGCTTGGCCGGGACCCGCATGGATGCATGCCCATTTTCGGAGACAAGTATACCGAATTGCGCTCGCCGGGCACCGAATCGGGCAGCCAAGCAGTTGAAGGAGCAACGGGAAGGCTGGTAGCGCTACCGGGATTCGAACCCGAATTTGAGCCTTGAGAGGGCCCTGTCCTAACCCTTAGACGATAGCGCCGGTCTCTAATGATTGTAGGCCGGCGCCTTTGAGCGGTCAAGCTGAAAGGGACAGCTGAAAGGGGCCGGCCCGCCAGTAGCCCGATGCCACGTCCGATGGCAAGCCTGCCGGCGGCCTATTTGCGCAGAGGTGCTTTGGGCCGGGTGGTTCGGCCCGTTACGGTAAAATGGGGCCCTATGGCTGAGTTCCCCGTTGCGATTATCACCGATGAGTTCACGCAAGACTTCGAGTATATCTGCGAAACCGCGGTGCGAATGGGCATCCCGGCGCTCGAGATCCGCACGGCGTGGAATAAGAATATTGTCGACATGTCCGACAGCGAGATCGGCAAGATGGCGAAGGCGGCCGGACTCGAGATCGTGTCCATTGCTTCACCTGTCTACAAATGTACGCTGCCAGATGGAGGAGACATCGACCATCGCTTCGAGCAGGACGCTTTCCAGGCAGCCCACACTTACGACGACCAGCCGCGTATTCTGAACCGAGCCATCGAAATTGCCGATAAGCTGGAAGCAAGAATCATCCGCGTGTTTAGCTTTTGGCGAACGACGAACCCCTCCCGGCTGACGGATCGGATCATCGACGCGCTCCGCACGGCGATCGACGCCGCGTCTCCCAAGGGCCTCGTCATTGGGCTGGAAAACGAGCATGCCTGTAATCTGGCGACGGCCGCCGAAGCGGCCCCGGTCATGCGGGCAATCGAGAGTCCCCACTTCGGGCTCGTCTGGGATCCAGCCAATGCCTATGTTGCCGGCGAGGACCCCTTCCCCGGCGGCTACGACCTTCTTCCTGGCGGCAGAATAGTGCATATCCACGCTAAAGACGGCGTCATGCCGGCGGAAAGTGATCGCATGAACTGGTGCGCCGTCGGCGATGGCAAAGTCGGCTGGAAAGGGCAGCTTTCCCGCCTCGTGGCCGACGGCTACGCTGGCATGATCAGTCTAGAAACCCACTGGGGAGGGCCGGACGGGGACAAGTTTGAAGGCAGCAAGATTTGCGCGCGGAACCTCCAGGAACTCGTCAAAGAAGCGGCCTAAAAGACCCCCGAAGTTGAATTGCCATTTCTTATCGAGCTGGAAAATAGTACACTTGAACTGCTAATTCGACTCCACCCGCGCACCCAGGGTGATACTTGCAGTAGGGGCGATGATGTGCAACGAAGTTCCGACCCAGTCATGCATTGATAAATAACGCCACCAAGTCAGCAGCAACACCGATGGTCCGAGCCAATACAGGGCGGCGCCGTTTACGTGGAGCGAGAGTCGAGAGAACCAGTCCGCTTTCTCATCCTGAAAGGGCGAAAATCTTCTCCAGCAATCGTGTTGAGGGGCCATAAGGAGGCTTGCGAATTCAGGCCCGTCCCATCCGGAAATAGCGCGGGCAAGTCCGCCCCCTAACGCCATCAGCGAAAGGAAAGAAGGAAAGAGCAATTGGTGGGATGTGTCAATGAGTTCTGTTCCGACGGTGATTCCGGTCCGGTGGACTACTCCCGATTTCGATGTCCTTTGTCGGCAAACCGCTTTCTCACTTCTTCCGATCCTTGAACCAATACGACCGGGTTGTCCACAGATGGGTTGCTGGATGTATCTAGTGTGTTTTTGGAGCTGGACCTACGCCGAATGGAGAGTACTCGTGAGCGAAATCCAGCGATATATTGGTTTATCTTCTTCTGATGAAAAGGGCGAAGGTAGTCATCGGAGTAACGGTGGGGGTGTTGATCGCCGCCAACGTTGCGCTGCAGTTGGATTCCGACACCGTGGAGCCCGTCGTGTTGACCGTATGGGCATTCTGCAAGAAAGCCACCGGTCAAGCCCCGAACTGCGACTGGAATGCGGTGACAGGTTTCTATGGAGACTACCGTGAGTTCGTAGAGCGAAAGGCAGGGCATCGGGAGCAACTGCGAATCGAAAGGCACGACAAAGATGCCGATATTGTCCTGCTGTCTCATCCCGAGAGAAACTACTGGGTGCCGTATAAAGCGAACATCGAAGAATTCGGTTTCGCCTACACATTGGCTGAGAACGACTTCCTCGCTGACCGCGACCCAGACAAAGCGGTCCAGCAGGGCGATATCGTGATTGACTGCGGAGCTCACGTCGGCGTGTTTACCGCGAAGGCATTCAGTTTGGGCGCCGCCAAGGTCATTGCTGTTGAACCGCAGCCCCGACAGCTGGAATGCCTGCGGCGGAATTTCCCCTCGGAGTTGAAGGATGGGCGGCTCGTGCTGGTGCCAAAAGCTGTTTGGAGCAGCGAAGGAACCATGAACATGCATTTCAACGCCTTCAATCCGGCCGCCGCCAGCTTGGTCAAACCCGGCGATGGAGGAGAAATCGAAGTCCCGCTCACTACGATCGACCTTCTCGTCGCCGAGCTGGAATTGAGCCGCGTGGATTTCATCAAGCTCGATATTGAGGGGGCCGAGCGGGAAGCTCTAAAAGGAGCGAAGGACACGATCCAAAAGCATCACCCGCGTTTTTTAATTGACCGGGACGTCCGCTCGAATACTCTGATTAACGAGTCTGATTTTGGGCCGGCCGGCTACACCGGCTCCTGCAGTTGGTGCGAGTCAACGCGGGGTGAACTTGAACCTCACACCGTCTTTTTCCAGTAGATGAATGTTCCAGGGGAGCTTCGTCCCCGCGGCAGCTAAGGTCCAACTGGCAACGCTAAGAGTTCGCCGACACCAAGATAGGCGGTACGAAGGGGTGCACGACCGCGGGTGTGACTCCGTGGAGCAATTGCCGCGTCTGGTATTTGGCCACCACGATATGAGACACCTCCAAGCTTGCCGTAACATTCGCTTCGAAATTCGGTATCGCCGAATCAGGGAAGCGGGCCATCCAGCCGTAGCGGCCCTCGTAGAACATGGGTCGCCCCATGTCCCAATATTCGAAGACGCCCGCGGCCAAGTCGACCTGTGCTTGATCAAAGCCTTCGGGAATGCCGCTGCGTTGGAAGAACTTGAGGTCCTGCTCCCACCTTAGCTCGGCCGCTTTATGCGCGCGGCGGCTCGAAAAGTCAGAAGCCTGGGGACGGTCGCCGAAGATCTCAGTGAATCCATCCGGTATTTCGGGTTGAGGCGAGCTGGAAATTTCGACCGGACGCCAGGGTTCCGGCCCCGTAAAGGGGTTGACCTTCCACCACTCTCCGCCAAACTCGAGCGGAGCCTGCTGGTAGGGTCCGAGCGGCCATTTCCAGGCATCCGGGACGCCCTGATAGCGCGGTGTGAAGGGTTGCACCGTGGTCGCCGGTTCAGGCGGTTCATCGTTCGGGCCCAGGACCTCGGGCCCCTCGGTCAGCGCCGCCGGCCGCGCTTGGTCCGGCAGGGGGTCCGGGGGTAAACTGCCGCGCGAAACCTCGTGAGCCGGCGCGTGTTGTGGCGGAGCTACGGCGCCGCTGCTATCTTCCGCCGAACGCGAACGAGCCGGGAGCGCCGGCAGTCCTTTGGAATGAGCCGGGCCGATCTCGGGCGCCCCGGAGCGCTCGGAGACACGGGCTTCGAGAAAGGCGGCGAATTGCTCGACCCGTTGCCCTTCGTCAAGCTCGTCGATTCTGTCCGGCAGCTTCCAAAACGCGTTGGCCGATTGTGGCAGGCTGGTGGCGTGGGTCATCGGTAACCTCCGCGGCCTTCGAG
>CBDDCT010000004.1:0-782127 GCA_965226185.1 Bryobacterales bacterium | reverse complement strand
ACTTGATCGAGAATCGCCGGCGGAATCAGCGCAAAGCCCAAACCTGCATGCTCGCCGCTGGAGTTCTGGTCTGGGCCACTACCTTGCCCACCGGCCTCGTCGTCGTCGCTTTCCAGCTCGACGGGCAGGCCGCTGCCGTACCTCCCGCCGACGCCAAACCATAAGCGCCGGTGGGGTTCGTAGCGCGCCATGGCGTTCAGCGTATTGCGCTGATCCTGGGTGATGGGGAACCGCGCCGCAACGTCCCGCAGCTCCCCGGCCTCGCCGCCCTCGATGAACAGTCCGCCGGTTACCGGCGATGTCGCCGTGCCAAGCATATTCGAATAGCTGAGGAAACGCACTGCCTCGCCTCCAGTCCGGCATCTCGAGCCGGACTTCGGTTCCTTCGATCCGGGCGCTCTGAAAACTAAATCGGGAAGCTGATCCCGGTGTTCAAAAATACGTCGTCGTCATAGTAGTTGTCGAAATCCCGCCAGTAGTGATTCACATCGAGCCGCAACAGATTCCCGGAGCGGCTTGCGCACCCCCACTTCATAGAAATTGGCCCGCGAGCCCGGCAACGGCAGAGCGCCCTCCACTTCATCCAGGCCGCGCGCTTCCACTGAAGTGCTCAGCAGCAGATTCTCAATGGGGGGGGGCTGGAAGACGCGGTCGTAAGAACCCCGAATCAGCATGTCCGCCCGCTCCCAGTAGTAGGCCAGCCCCAAACGCGGACTCACCGCCGCGTCGTCGATTCTCAGGTGATAACCGTCAAATCGAATCCCGGCGTCGATGACCAAGTTTCCCCATCGGATATGGTCTTGGACAAAGAGTCCGAATTCGGTGGCGCGGCTCTCGTCTTGAAACTCAAACGGCATTGCCGGCAAAGCCCCTGTTTCCGAAAACAAGAACCGTTCACGAATGCCGGCTGTCCGGAAATCGCCTCCGAACTTGACCGTGTGGCCTTCACCTTCGACCGTGATGCCGCCGACCACGACGCCCTCCCTGAAACCGCGGTCTTGCCCGGTAAAAACCGGGACCGACAGCGGGTTGCTCCAGAGCTTGGCGCTCACATCACGGACCATTCCCCTCGCCGACCCTAGCGTTCTCGGCGAAAAGACGCGCTGAAAATGAACTTGTCCGGCTGTTTCCGAGCCTTGACGGTCCTGCCGCTGGCCGTTGTTCTGCTGCTCTAGGTCATTGGGAACCAAGAACTTTACCCGGTTCGAACGCACGTAGAGGCTGCTGCGGTCACGCGGATTCAAATCTTGTTCCAGACGGGCGTTAAAACCCGCCGAACTGCCCTTGTTCGTAAAATTCTCAAGTGAAGGGGGGTCGAGGTAGCGGTCCGTGCGGCCACCGCGAATACCGAGCGATACGATCGTGCTCCCCCTGCGATATTGGTCCGAGAAAGCACCCTCGGCGGTCGTAAAGCTGCCGCCCTGGAGCGTTACTTCGGGATGGTGTCCCTCGCGGTCCGCCCGCCGGGTGTAAAGCTCGATGACTCCCCCCAGCCGGCGGCCAAACTCGGCTGGAATGTTCGCCGTCATTACGTTGATCGTTTCGAACTCGCCGCTATCAAACCCAGGAGCGAAACCAAGTGAGCGGTTGTCATACAACGGGATCCCATCGACCACATACTGCGTATCGTATTCGGACCCGCGCGGATGCAGCACCGCATTGGCCTCGAGCAGCCATCCCGGCATGCTGTTGACGGCGTTGATCGTGCTCCGTCCCAGTGTGCTGAAGGCGCTCGAGTCGAGCTGATCCCGGCCAAGCTGAAAAAACCGTTCCAAGTTTGGTTGGGGTCGAGCAGAGGAGCCGAGTCGTGCACGGTTAGCGTTGTTTTCGATCGGCGTGATATCGAGCGTCACCCGCCGACGCAGGGGCAACTGGGAACGGATTTCCGACCTGCTCGATAAATTCCGCGAAACCCGAATGAGTGACTCGGAGCTGGTAGACACCGAAGGGCAGCCGCCTGAGCCGCGCTTGTCCGGCGGCATCGCAATCGACGCTGGTTTCAAAGCGCGGCGCCCGGCTTTGCAATTGAACCCGTGCCGCAGCGGGCAGCCCGGCTGGGTCGCGCACTTCGACGATCAGCTCCCCTTCCCAGACGGTTCGCCAGCGAACGGAAAGGACCACTTACCTGAACCAGGCATACACCCGCGAAAAAAACGCGCCGGAGCCAGCTCCTTGCGGACCGTCGAGACATAATGGCGTACCAAAACCACTGGGCACTTCGAGTATAACGGCAGTGCCTCCAACGGGAAGCCCGGCGCCCAAGGCAGTGGCGACGCTCGGCGAGCTGCTTCGCCGGCTGATCCCGATTAGAAGAGTGCCTCTATGATTGCGCCGCTGGGCCGCTGCCGGTAGCGCGACCGAAGCGCAACTCAACGGAGCTTGCTAAACGGGCACGAAGGGGAAAACCCCGGATACAGCCAAGCAAGAGTCCTGAAGGGCCACCACGCCCAGTTTCCGACCCTACGAAGCCTTCCCGCCAGCTATCCGACCAGCATCCTACTAGCCGCCTGATTGGGCTCGATTTCGGCCCTGCTCGGCGAGCGATTTCGGACGCTCTGACAGCCGATTGCTAGATGGGAAATAGGACGGCGCCTCTTGCGCCCGCGCTTCGAGCCACAATCACCCCCGGAGCCCTTCGCAGCACCAGCACGGCATTGAGGCCGCCGAAAGCAAAAGAGTTGCAAAGAGCCGCCCCAAGCGGCCGGGCCCTCGCTGCATTCGGCACGTAGTCGAGATCGCAATCAGGATCAGCCTCCGTGTAATTAACAGTTGGCGGGACAATCCCATGGTGCAGCGCCAGCGCGGTTGCCACTAGCTCGAGGCGCCCCCGAGGCCCCCAGAGCATGCCCATGCATCGACTTCGTCGAGGAGACGGCAACCTTCCTCCGCGAGAGTTCCGAACACGCGCCGAATAGGCGCGAGTCTCGGTGACGTCATTCGTCTGCGTTCCCAGTGCCGTGGGCATTGATGTAATCAATTTGCTCCAGTGGCAGATCGGCGTCCGCGATTGCGGCCTGGATGGCGCGCGCGGCCCCTTCCTCATTCGGCTGAATCAAGTGGTCGGCGTCCGCTGACATGCCCGCGCCCGCGAGTTCAGCGTAAATGCGAGCACCGCGCGCTTGCGCCCGCTCGAATGATTCCAAAACGAGCACGGCGCTTCCTTCACCCAACACCATGCCCTTCCGGCCCCGGCTGAAAGGGCGGCACGTATCGGGCGCCATCACGCGCATTGACTCCCAGGCTTTCATCGTGCCCAGCGTGAAACAAGCCTCGCTGCCGCCCGTGATCGCTGCTTCCACGAGTCCATGCCGCACCATGAAGAACGCCTGACCTATGGCGTGGCTAGCCGAAGAACAGGCGCTCGTTACGGTGAATGCCGGCCCGGTAATTCCGAACTCCATCGTCACGTGGCTCGTCGCCGAGCTTGCCATCAGGCGCGGAATGACCATCGGATGAACCCGCGGATTGCCCTCCCCGTAAAGCTTCCAGAAGGCCTCGTCGTCCGTGGTTTTGCCGCCGACGCCGGTACCGAGGATCACGGCCGTGCGACCGGCGGATTCACGGCTGAAATCCAGGCCCGCGTCCGCGACCGCCTCGCGCGCCGCAACGAGCGCGAATTGCGAAAAGCGGTCGAGCATCGCAAGCCGCTTCGGCTCGAAATGGGAGCCGGGGTCGAAATCGGCTACTTCCGCGCCAACGTGGATGCTGAGTTTGTCGCGGGGAAGCAGCGTCAACGGACGAATGCCGCACACGCCCGCGGCCAGCGATCGCCAGAAGTCCCCCACGTTCAGGCCGAGGGCCGAGATGCAGCCAATACCAGGTGACCCCAACACGCTGCATGTGGTCAGCTCGCGGGCGTGGCCGGCTTTACCGCCAGCAGTTTCTCGACACCGTCAATTACATCGGAGATACCGCGCAGTTGTTTGGCGTCGTCATCGGGAACACTGATATCGAACTCGCTTTCGATAGCGAACAATACGTTGATGCCGTCGAAGGAATCAATATCCAGCTCGGCAAACGTGGAACAGCGGGTGATGTCGTTCGGGTCGATTTGCTGGGTTTCAGCAATGACTCGAATGACCCTTTCTTCGACATCGGACATGGACTTTATCTGAATCCGCGAAATCTCCTGCGGCGAATCGGAAGTGGCCGCGACAGAGGCTCGCCGCGGGCAATCGCCCTGATACGATAGCGCAGTTTCGTTTCGATCGCCGTAAAGCCGGAACTTCTCGATCGAGCGCCACGGCCCCTTTTCATTCAGGGGCCATTCCGCCTGCGTCCAGCCTATCCAGCTCATCCCAGCATGCGGGCCGGCGGTGGACGAAGCTGAACCCGCGCCGGCGAAGGCCCTCGACAATCTCAGGAAGCGCTGCCACGGTTTCGCGGCGGTCAGCGGGATGATATACCTCGTGGCCATCATGAAGGCAAATAATGCCGCCTTCGCGGGTCCGCCGCAACACTCGCTCCGCGATTGCCGCGCGCCGCAGTTTCCAGTCGTTGGCGATCACGGTCCACATGACCGTCGTGAGTCCCAAGTCGGCTTGGATGCCCCGAAGGCTCGGAGCCCGCACGCCATAGGGAGGACGAAACAGGCGGGGCCGTACGCCGGCCACTTCCTCGATGGCGTCCTGGGTTCGCTCCAACTCCAGCCTGATTCGCGAGGCGCTTCGCAGCAACAGCCCGGGATGCGAATAGGTGTGATTCCCGATCTCGTGCCCGGCAGCGGCAATCTCCCGGATGATCGCTGGAAACCGTTCGACGTTCTTGCCGCAAACGAAGAACGTCGCTCGGAGGTCGTAGTGTTGGAGGACATCCAGCACAGCCGGCGTGCTCTCGCTAGGCCCATCGTCGAATGTCAGCGCAATTTCGCGGCGGCCACGGGGGCCGCGATGAAAACCGCGTCCCCACACCTGCGCCAGCGGGCAGCAAGCCGCGTACGCGACGTAGAGCCCGGTCAGCCCGGCTGCGGCAAAGATGGCTTTGCCCCACACTGGGAGCGATTGTAGCAGTGTGCGGTCACACATCAACGGGGTCAGCTGAAGATCCAGGCGCCGCGGGTTGACGATCGCCGAGTCGAGGAGCAGGGCCCCGAACTGTCCCGTATTGGAGGGCTTGCGGGGCTTTCCGGGGGGTTGGCTTGCGAAAGGGGTGCAGCTCTGGTGTGGGGCTCAGCGGGGGCGGTTTCTGTAAGTTGCTTTGTATCAATAAGTTAACTATGTGAATTGCAGTTTTCTGCAGAAACTGTAAGGGTTTCAGCGTTTTTTGGGTCCACTAGAGCCCAGCTCGTGTGATCGTATTTGCATAATGACGATTTGTTCATCGTTTGATCCACTGGTCTCAGAGTAGCAAATGGGGGGTGGGCGTTTTCGGCGTGATCGGGAGAATCCGCTGAAAACACGGGAGATAATTTATTTTAAAATCCGTGACTGGTTTTGGGCAGTTGGGATTTTGGAGAGATAGGGGGCTCTCACGGTGTGGCTCGGACGGGTGAATTCGGGCGCGCGGGGGGGGGCAGCTTCGTAGTGATTTGGGGCCTTCCCGGGTGTAATTCGTGGGGTTTCCGTGTTTCCGTGTTTCCGTGGTTGCCGGGTGCGAATTGTGGCAGGCCGCGGGCTGGCCTCCGGGCGAAAGACGGTCAACCTGTTGAAAAGTCCGGGGTTGACGTGGGAGCCACGACCGTGAGGGAGTGGTCATTGCGGGCAGATCAATCGATTCGAGCAAACCGCTTGCTTACGCGCGCGGCTCAGGGTGGCTCGGACGGGCCGCGGCCTGGCCTCCCGACTTTCTTGTTTTCGCAGAGGTGTCCCCGCAGAGTTCGCCGAATCTGGCATGACGCATGCCTGCCGGAAGGGCCAGGGTTTTTCAGGTCGCGTGGCCCGCAAGCTCGACGAAATGCGCGTGTTCCAATTAGGATGATAATTCTGGCGTGGTTGCCGCGCGGCGGAAGTTGCCACAATAGTCGGTCCGTCCCGAGGCGGAGGAGATTCACATGGACGAACACATTCTGATCGAGTTCAAGCGCGGCGGGAAGGTCGTGCCGGTTACCGGAGTCCGGACGACGAGGCCGGAGCCTCACGAAAACGGAATCATCGTTAGCCGCGAAACCAGCGCCTTTCCGCGCGGCTTCGATCTGGGCCTTTATCCCGACGAGATCACCAAGCATCGCTTCAAAGCTGTGCAGCAACGGCTGGATTGGCTCAACCCCGCCAGGTTCGAAGTTGAGATCGCGCGCGCTGACGGGCGGCTCCGCATCGAGGGCGTCGATGCGGAAGCGCTGCCTCCGGGCGGCTACACCATCAAAATGAAAGTGGACGGGTTTCAGTTCAAGGACACCCAACGCCCCATTCGCATACCAAAGGACGGCTCAAAGAAGGTCGTCTTTGAGATCAAGAAAGAGGAGCTGAAACTCAAGCTCAACCGCACCGTGGAGGAATTCGACGACAACTCACGGAGAATCCTCCAGAACACGAAATCAAGGCTGGACGGCCTGAATGCCGCCGATTGGCTGACGGCCGGCAACGGCCAGGACCGGCGAAAGGCCGCCCTGCTGAACATCCTCGCCAAGCTCAATGCTGTTCCCGTGGCGAGGAAGAACGAGTGCCTGGGCCGGTTCGTGAAACCTGAATTATGCACAGATTCACTTTGCGAGTGTGGCTGCGTTCGTAGCGGGTTGGCGGTCGTCGTGAGGTGGTAGTGGTAGCTCGGCAACTGGCCTTTTGGCTTCTCCGTGTCCGGTTTCCCTTCCCGCCCAGAATCCGCGTCGTCAAAACCTCGCTCGGAAGTGACGTGTTTCCAGTGCGTTACGGCTAGTGCATAAAATTTTATGCATAGCGCATAGCCAGGCTCTCAGATCAGCGCCCTCCCGACCACCGGCAGCAAGCCGCCGTAGGGAGTCGGCTTCCTGCCGCGGAAGTGGTAAGGCGTCGAAGCCCCGATTTTATTGGGCTGCGAGGCCGTCACGGCTGGGCCTTGTTGGACGGGCCTTTGGGAGCTATGCTGTTTTCGTCTGGTAACCATGTGGGTGACCTCCTTGGGGTTGGCTGGCGAAGCTGGTATCTTTGCCAGCCTACCTTTTTACCCCATGTTTTCGGGGGTTCCCAATGGTCCCTTGCGGCTCAGCCCTCCTCAGGTCCACGCCGCAGTGCATAATTCAGGTGAAACACGTATTTCACGCCGAAGCGAATCGTATCTATTGCGCCGTCCGGCCGGAGTTTCTCCAAATCGTCAAGAAAACTTTCGGCCGTGACCTGACTGTTCACTCGACGCACGCTCGTTTGCTGAGCCGGATTCCGTGCAAGCAGGCGGACCGAGACAAGATGAAAGACCGCTACAGATTGAAGAGCTACCGCGAGAAGGTCGCCACGTCCATGCAGGTGGTCGCCGCGCAACCGAAAGAAGGATCGCCGGACACGCTTTACGTCGACCTCGACATCGACAAGGCGAATCCGAGCTACGATGTGGCCCGATTCATCCTGCACGTCGGCGACGTGATTAGCTCCAAGACAACCAATCACCTCAAGCTGCGGAAACGGCTGGCTGGGGGGGCAACGGGAGACTTCATTTACTACGAAGCCGTCAAGGCCTGACAGTCGGCGCTCAAGCAAGTGAGGAGTCAGAGAAACAGGGGTCTCCGCTAGCGAGTACGGCGCGGACGACTTGGGGTCCATGGATTGGAAAGTTGGGGTCTTGACTGCTAGCAGCCCGGTGGGGGGTGATTTGGGGGGCTTGGAGCCAAATCTTTGTATTCCCTGAAGCCATCAACCAATTGCCGGAATGAGGCAGGCTTGTAGTGCTCAAAGCTCTCTTCGTCCACGTAAACAAAGTCGTACACCACGTCCGCCTGCACTCGATTGACGTCTTGACACCATTGCCGCAGCCGGTGCATCTTCAGCGGCACATCGAGGTCTTCCCGCCCCTTCGTTTCCACAACAAAAATCCGCTTCTTGGATAGCTTCACCAGAAAATCCGGGTAGTAGTTGGAGATGTCGCCGTCCGCCTTCACGTAGTCCAGTTTGAAACGCACCGCCAGATAATTCTTGGCGTAGGAAACCACATCGTCACAGTCTTCCAGGAAGCGGGCGAACAGCAGTTCAAAACGGCTGTCCCCGATGATGCGGTTGAAGACGCTCTTTTTCGGGATGAGGTAGCTCTGATCCTTGGCCACGAAGGGGCGCGTCTGCCGCAGCTTGATGGTGTCGCGGATTTCGGCGTCGCCTTTGTCCTGCACGGTGAGGGCGTTGATGGCCTTCTTGAACGTCTCGAGCAGGGTTTTCGCGGCGGCCAGCTCCGACAGGTTGCGCAATGTGTTGGGGTCCTCGAGTTCCACCGGGCGGTCGAACAACTCAGCTTGCACACATACTGGAACTCGGCCGGCGCGCCACTGTTTCACCTTCTTGCGCAGTTGCGACACCAGCGGCGGCGTCAGCTTGCCGGAGCTGGACTCCCGCGGGGCTTCGTCCGCCGGGAACCAGCGCACGCCGGGGTCGAGAACGGTTTAGGGGGAGGCGGGGAAGTCCTTATGCAGCGCCATCAGCGTAAGTCCTCCATGATTTTCTTGATCGCAGCCGATAGCGGCTCTACTTCATGGCTGCAAATCCAGAACACTTGATCCGGGTCGATGTTGAAGTATTGGTGAGCGATGATGTCCCGGAAGCCCATGGCGCCGCGCCAGTCAACCTCGGGGTAGCGCGGCAGCAGGCTTCCCTCCGTGATCTTGTCCAGATTCTTCAGGGCCTCGCCGACCGCCATGAAAAGCATGCACAGGCCATCCATTCTTTCCATGCCCTCGGGCGTCGCGGTAAAGTCGCCCGCGCTCCGGACGGCGGCGCCGCGGCTCTTGATCTTCTCGAGCGCCTCGTCGATCTGCTCAGCCACCGCCAGCGCGAGCTCGCGGTCAAACATAGACGCCTTCCTTCTCGATGCGCGACTTCAAAAACGGGTTCATTTGTTCCCGGAGACGAACGATATCGACGTGCTTTCCGATTCGCTCCTCAAGCTCTTCCTTGATGTGGACCAGCATGAAGGGGTCGGGGGTTTCGGTCTTGACGCAGATATCCACGTCGCTTTGCTCTCCGGCGGTGTCCCGCGCCACCGATCCGAACACGCCGAGCTCAAGAATCCCGTATTTCGTCGCGTAGTCCTGCTTGAATTCGCGCAGAATCCGGAGAATGTCGTCTCTGTTCACTGGCTTCTACCTCCCACGTTCACGTCGACGATCGTCATCGTGTCGTTGCCGAAGATGTCCACCCCCTTGACGGCCAGCTTGCGCCGCCCCGGCAGGCATTCGTGAGAGACGCTGGTCAGTTCCAGCGAGCGATCCTTTTTGACGCCGAAAGATTGCCACTCGTTTTCAAAGATGTAATCCCCCGTCCAGCGCCCTTCCCACTTGCCGCCTCATCAAACGAGACGCCGTGCTTCTGAATGCTCGACTCTGCTTTGGCCGCATTCCACTCATAGACCGCAGCTTCAGTCTAGCGCAGCGGAGCAATCAGCCATTCCGGCCGGCAGCACTGCACGCGGCGCCCGCGGCGTACCCGAAACCACGCCACAAAGCGCCGCAATCGTTCCCCGGCGTCAGGTCCAGCGTTGTCAAATGGACCCAGCGTTTCAGGGACGAAGCCCGAACTCTGCTGGGAGCAGGCCTAGCGATTGTTGCGAGATAGCCTGGCCTAAAATTAGCCACTAATAAAGGCTTCGGGTCCCCATTTTGACAGCACGTGGCTTAGAATCGGGTGCTCAAGCCGCTGCAAATGGCGAATTCGGGCTCCCGTCCTCGAACACCCCGAACTCCTCTAACTGAGGCTGTCCCGGTTTCCCGGTTCCCCCCCCAACACGTCCTCCGAGTAGGTACCGCTGTGCGTTCGCTCGCGGCCCCAAGCGGCGTTTCTTGAACCTTCGACGACCTCCCACCGGCTCAGGCGCGGGTCGGCGACGGCCGTTCGCCAGAAGCGGATTCCTGGGGGTGACGGGTGCCGGTCCTCAAAGGACCGGCCTATTTGAAATCAAGCCGCGTGAACGTGGCCGCCCGCTGTTCTGGAAAGTGGTAGCCGCTCACGGACTTTCGTCTCGCCGCCTTTCGGATCGATCGGGCAAAGATTCTTTATTTGGGCTCTGTCCCCACTTCCCACTCCCCCGAAGTGTGTGTGGAAAAAAAAGGGGCTCCGGAAGTTGCGAAAAAATCGGGGACTGCCACAAGCGGCAAGCCCAAGTCCTTGTTTATCACCTGAATTATGCACAGATTCGGCGTAGCCATCGCCGATGGAGTTGTGGCGGTAGCGGCAGTCGTGTCAACTCAGTGATTTAGCAAGTCGTCTTTTCCTCTGTTTCCCTCCCTGTTTGAGCCGCCTGCCAATCCCGGCGGGCAAAAGCGGGCGGGCAAGCGGCGTGTTCCCAGTACGTTGCGGCGAGTGCATGAAATTTTATGCATGGAGCGCCCCTCAACTCAGCGCACCCTCCACCACCGGCGCGAAGCTCGATCCCGGTGGCCCCATCGCCCGCAGCCGCCGCATCAGCCGTTCAAACAGGCCCTTTTCCTCATAATGATCGCTGTAGCTGACACCCGTTCTGCCGGCGTGCCGCCAGATCTTGGCCGCCACGAACAGAAAGCGCAGCCGCGCCGTCGCCAGGGTGGTGTGCCGCAGTGTCTCCACGCTGGCTTGGGCTTCGCGGTTGAACAGCAGCAGCCAGCAGTTGAGGTTGTAGGCCAGCATGGCCAGCTGAAAGTGATTGCGGTTCATGTCAAAGCGGCGCGAGGGATGGGCCGCCAGCCCGGCGTCGTTGTTGGCCTCCTTGATGAGGTTCTCGGCTGCGGCGCGCTGATTGTAAAACCACACCACCGCCGCGATCGGTTCGGCCAGGTTGGTGACAAACACGCGGTAGGTGTAAGCGCTGGTGGCAAACAGCTGGTATTGCTCGGCCGCGCCGGCCGCGGGTTCGTTTTCGTAACGCAGCGCCAGGAAACGACAGGCCCGCGCCCAGCCCTGCGGCTGGTAGAGGAATTCGCATTCCGCATCCGCATCGCTGTGGGGCGAGGGCTTCCAGGCCGCTTGCTGCAACTGCTCGACCAGCCGCCTGGTCTTGCGCGCCACGATGACGAACTGACAAGCCGCCTTTTCATAGGCCTCCACCGCCTCCCAGCAATAAAACCCGGAATCGGCCCGCGCCAGGATTTTCTTCACGCCGTGCGGCAAAGCCCGAAAGGCGCTCTCGAGGTGGGCGGCGATCTGCCGGCCCGTGGGCCGGTCGCCGTTGCGCAACCCGCCCATCAGGTATTCGCGCGTCTCGGCCAGGAAAGTCAGTATCGGCTGGTAGCTGCGCTTGCCCTTGTTCTTGGGGTTGTAACTCTTGCGCCCGCCCATCTGGCGGCCGTAGAGCGTGTGCACGGTGGTGTCGGTGTCCAGCGTCACCGTCTCCAATTTCACCTGGGCCGCGGCCCAGACTCGTTCCCGCAGCTGGCGCTGAATGGAAAGGATCTGCTTCGCCACGTTGAGGTGCAGCGAGGCCAGAAAGCGCCACAGCGTGGACTGCGGCGGCAGACGCGTCACTTGCAAGATGCCGGTCAAGATGGGGTCGCGGGCGATGAAGCGGAGTTGGTTCAGCCGCGCAAAGCCGACATAGAGGCCCAGCACGAGGGCCAGCACAAACTGGTAGAGGCTCATCACACGGGTGATTCGTTTGTTCGTGATGGTTTCTTCCAGCAGCGCCTGGAAGCCGAGTTTTTCGAGCAGGGTGGCGACGGGCAGCAAGCCGCCGTAGGGAGTCAGATTCTTGCCGCGGAAGTGATAAGGCGTGGCAGCCCCGATTTTATTGGGCCGCGGGGCCCTCGCGCCCCGGCCTTGTTTGACGGGCCTTCGGGAGCTATGCTGTTTTCGCTTGGTAACCATTTGGGTGACCTCCTTGGGGTTGACTGGCGAAGCTGAAATCTTTGCCAGCCTACCTTATTACCCCATGTTTTCGGGGGTCCCCCAAATGGCCCCTGGCGGCTCAGCCCTCCTCCGGTGCACCCCGCAGTGCATAATTCAGGTAACACGTAGCGATCGAGCGATCGGGCAAGGAGGTGAGCGAGCTGACCGAGCTGCTGATAGGTCCTGATATGTATGTCTTGCGTCAGCTGCCTTGCAGGCTACTAGCAAAATTCTTGGTGGTCTAGAATCGAACTGCATCATTTCCAAAAGGAGACGACTCTCATGACGTCCTTTACTCAACGCGTGATCGGCGCGGCAAAACTCGATGTTCATATTTACGAAGAAGTCGAGGCAGACACTACGGCTATGGGCCAGGCGATGGGAGTTGTGGCACTTTCCAGCGTGGCGGCCGGTATCGGTGCTGTCGGTCGAGAAGGCACACCAGGCTTGTTCGGCGCCCTGGTTGCTGCCCTCTTGGGCTGGCTCCTCTGGGCGGGGCTAACCTACTTCATTGGCACCCGGATTCTCCCAACACCACAAACACATGCTGATTGGGGTGAACTGCTACGGACGACGGGTTTCGCCGCAGCTCCGGGAATGCTCCGCATTTTGGGGATTGTGCCGGGACTGACGGTCCCCGTCTTCTTTGTAGCTGGCGTTTGGATGCTTGCCGCCTTCGTGGTGGCCGTGCGCCAGGCGCTTGACTACACCAGCACTGGGCGTGCTGTCGCGGTTTGCCTGATCGGATGGATCGTGAACGGCGCCATCCTTTTTTTCCTCGGTTTCGTATTGCTGCGCTAAGTGTCGGCCTCGGCACAGTCGATTTGGGGTTCGGTGGATAGGCGCCTCCGTTTGCCAGCCGCCCACGCTAGAATATTCCATGAAAGGGTGCGCCGCCGTCTGATAGCTGTCGAGAAATAATTTCCCATCCAGCAATCAGCCGTCAGTGCCTCCGCAAACGCTCGCCGAACGGGCGGAAATCACGCCCGCCAGCGGATTGCTTACCAAGGAGAACGATATGGGTGACAAAGGCAGAAAAGACAAAGCCAAGAAAGAGAAGAGGAAAAAGGCGCTCCTAAGCTTAAAAGAGAAACGAAAAGCAAAAGCAGGACACAAGAGTTCAATAGACTCTGTTGTGGCGCTGGGTCTTAAGAAGTGACTCCGCAACAAGGCTGACGGGATGGACACTCTCGCCACAGTTGCTGAAGCCGGAACAACGAGCTTGCCGCCAAGGGGGTTCGGCATGCATTGAGCACCAGTACTCACACTCACTCTTGTCCAAATTAGCGTTTTGAATTCGTAAGCCGGGGAGGCGGAACCTCTGTTAGGTTGGGATTGGGTTCAGGCCTATGAACCAACCCGCCCGAGGAGGCACTCTTGTCCAAATTAGCGTTTTGAATTCGTAAGCCGGGGAGGCGGAACCTCTGTTAGGTTGGGATTGGGTTCAGGCCTATGAACCAACCCGCCCGAGGAGGCCCCGCCATGAGTCAAGCATGCAGTATTTTCTCTCAATTGTTAACCCGGATTTCCACTTTAGTTTCGGTTCTGCTAACCATCGGGTGGCCTCGGACGCCTTTATTGATGCGGGTTGGAAAGCAATCAAGGCGCTGAGGAGATCAACACCCAATGGGTGAAAAAGAAAACAAGCCGTTCCAGCTAAGCTTCAACGGCTTATTGAAAGTCGATTTCCAAGGATCGCGTGTCACTTCCGATGGCGGGCTCATTCTCGTCCGCGAGCTGGACGAACGACTCGGGCTCGGGAAGCTGATCGAGGAACATCTCAGTGACCCACGGCAAGGCTTGAACAAGAAGTTCCCGCTGGCCGATCTGCTGCGGCAGTCAGTCTACTCTCGGCTGGCAGGCTACGAGGACCTCAACGACGCCGTCCGAGTGTCGGCTGACCCGACGTTTCGCTTGATCGGCTCGAAGAGGAACTGGGATCGCGGCGGGGCACTGACCTCGCGACTGCAGAGCTTCGAGACGGAGATGCTGGCGAGCGAGGAGAACTTGCTGGGGCTGATGGCTGTGAACCGCGAGCTGGTGGCGCAAGCCGAGACGCAAGACGACTCCGAGCGCGTCGTTCTCGACATGGACTCGACCGAAAGCCCTGTCCACGGCCAGCAAGAGGGCAGTGCTTACAACGGCCATTTCGAGTCGGTCTGCTACCACCCGCTGTTGTTGTTCAACCAGCATGGGGATTGCCTGGCGGCGAAGCTGCGTCCAGGCAACGTGCACAGCGCTGAGGACTGGAAGGAGTTGCTGCTGCCCGAGATCAAGCGCCAACAGGCCGCGGGCAAACAGGTCACCTTCCGGGGCGATGCGGCCTTTGCTAAGCCGGAGATTTATGAGTTTTCGGAGGAACGCGGAGTGCAGTACGCCATTCGCATTCCGGCCAACAAGAGCTTGGAATTGGCGATCGAAGACATCCTGTTTCGGCCGCCGGGCAGGCCCTCCCGGAAGCCCTTGGTGCGCTACAAGAGCTTCCGCTATCAGGCGGAGAGTTGGTCCAAGCCGCGACGCATCGTGGCCAAGGTCGAGCATCATCTCGGTGAGCTGTTCCCGCGCGTCGGTTTTATCGTGACGAACATGACGTTGCCGAGTCGGTCTGTTGTGCGCTTCTACAACAAGCGCGGCACGGCCGAGCAATGGATTAAAGAAGGCAAGCAGGCCACGCACTGGACACGGCTTTCGTGCCATCGCTTTCGGGCCAACGAAGTGCGACTGCAACTCAGCGTGCTGGCCTACAACCTGGGCAACTTGTGGCGGCGGCTGGGACTGCCGCACAGGATCAAGAGCTGGTCGCTGACGAGCTTGCAACACAGATTGATGAAGACCGGCGGTCGGCTGGTCAAGCACGCGCGGTATTACTGGCTGCTGCTGGCCGAGGGGCATCTGAACCGCAGGCTGTTCGGTGACATGCTGCACAGGATCTGGGCGCTGCCGCTGCCGAGCGGGTAGAACGGTCGCTCGCGAGTGCGAAATCTGGATGCTGCGGAGTGAAGCTCGGAGGAGTGCCTGAAAAACCGCCTTCCGACCGACGAATTGTCCCCTTCGGAGAACGAAAGGGTCTAGTGGAAGCACTTCGGTCCGGCCCGGTGCGTGCCTGCGGTCAAGAAAGGCTTGCGTTCAAGAGAGAAGGAACGTAGAATCGAGGAGGCCAAGATCCAAAATGGAAATCCTGGGTTAAAGCTGTTCCCGCGTTCGGAGTTTGAACAGGCCGTCCGCCAGCATCGCGGGGAGCGCCACGCCCGCGGCTTCACTTGCTGGGGACAGTTCGTCGCCATGCTGTTCTGCCAGCTCGGCCGCGCCCAGTCGTTGCGTGAGATTTGCGGCGGTCTGGCGGCCAGCGAAGGCAAGCTGCGGCACCTGGGCTTGTCCGCCGCACCGCCGCGCTCGACGCTGGCCTACGCCAACCGGCAACGCCCTTGGCAGATCTACGAAACGGTCTTTCATCAACTGCTGGCGAAGTGCCGCGGCGCGGCGCCGGGCCACAAGTTCCGTTTCAAAAACAAGCTGCTGAGTCTGGACGCCAGCGTCATCGATCTGTGCGCCTCGCTGTTTGATTGGGCCCAGTTCCAGCGCACCAAGGGCGCCGTCAAGCTCCATCTGGTACTCGATCACGACGGCTACCTGCCCAGCTTCTGCGTGGTCACCGACGCCAAGACGCCCGACCTGGCGCCGGCCCGCAAAATGTCGTTCGACCGCGGCACGATCGTGGTCTTCGACCGCGGTTACAACGACTACGACTGGTTCGCCGAGCTGAGCGAGCGGGGCGTTTTCTTTGTCACACGATTGAAACGCGGGGCCAACTACGAGGTTCTCGAACAGCGCCCGTTGCCGCGCCGTCCCGGAGGCGTGCGCCGCGACGAAGTGATCTTCTTTCCCTCGCTGGCCGCCAGCGGCTCCGAGGTGGTGTTCCGCCGCATCGAATACTTCGACGCCAAGCAGCAGCGCACGCTCGTGTTCTTGACGAATCACCTGGGGTTGGCGGCCGCAACGATTGCCGCCATTTATCAAGACCGCTGGCAAGTGGAGCTGTTTTTCAAGGCTCTCAAGCAGAACTTGCGGGTGAAGACCTTCGTGGGCACCTCGGCGAACGCGCTGAAGATCCAGATCTGGACGGCGCTGATCGCGATCTTGCTGCTGCGGTACTTAAAGCTGCGGGCGCGTTGGGGCTGGAGCTTGTCCAATCTGGTCGCTTTGTTGCGGCAGCAGTTGTTTGTGCACCGCGAATTGTTCGCCTGGCTGGACGAACCGTTTCACCCGCCGCCGGGCAGCGAACCCGAGTCGCCACAGCAATTATTACTGGCGGGAATGGAGGCCTAATTGGGACAGCAGCATGATTTCTATCTTGTCCAAACCGGCAACCTGGTTCCCAGATCGGCCTCCTGGCGGGGCTTTCTGGCGTGTTTTCAGCAGCCGAACCCGCTCCGCTCAGCTAATTTGGACAGCAGTGACTCCAATCGTAGCCCAAGGGTGGAGCGAAGCGGAACCCTGGGTCCGAATCCCATCGAGGAAAAACGCGACCGGACCATTCAACGACACTTGCTGCCCGCCCCACCCGATTCCGCGAAGCCGCCCGCGGCGGGTACGGTAAGATGATGAGTCCTTTTTTGATACGGTTTCATCGCGGGAGAATCTCATGTCGAATCCATTGAAACACCTCAGCGCAACGATTACGGACGGGCGTGACCGGGCGCCGGCCCGTTCCATGTTGAAGGCGATCGGCTTTAACGACGACGACCTTGCCAAACCGATCGTGGGCATCGCCAATACATGGATCGAGACAATGCCGTGTAACTTCAACCTTCGCGACCTGGCGGTTCGCGTCAAGGAAGGAGTTCGGGCCGCCGGTGGCACGCCCATGGAGTTCAACACGATCGCGATCAGTGACGGGATCACGATGGGCACCGAAGGCATGAAGGCCTCGCTGGTCAGCCGCGAAATCATCGCCGATTCGATTGAGCTCACCGGCCGCGGCTACCTGTTCGACGCCATGATCGCCCTGGTCGCCTGCGACAAAACGATTCCGGGCGCCGCCATGGCTTTGGCGCGCTTGAATATACCCTCCGTCCTGCTCTACGGCGGAACGATCATGCCGGGAAAATTCCAGGGGCATGATGTGACGATCCAGGACGTTTTCGAAGCTGTTGGCCGCCACGCGGCAGGCACGATGACCGATGCGGAATTGCTCGAGCTGGAGAACGTCGCCTGCCCTGGCGCCGGCGCCTGCGGCGGGCAGTACACCGCCAATACCATGGCGACCGTGATGGAAGTGATCGGGCTCTCTCCCATGGGCAGCGCCAGCGTGCCGGCCACCGACAAACGCAAGGAAGACGTCGCCTACCGCGCCGGGCAAATCGTCATGGAAGCGTTGAAGAACGACCTGCGGCCTAGCCGGATCTTGACTCGCAAGGCATTTGAAAACGCAATCGCCAGCGTGGCCGCCACGGGAGGTTCCACCAACGCCGTTCTTCACCTGCTCGCGGTCGCGCGCGATGCCGGGGTCGATCTTTCGATTGACGACTTCGATGAGATCAGCCGCCGGACTCCCCTGCTGGTTGACCTCAAGCCCGGCGGAAAGTATGTGGCGGCCGATGTCGATCGCGCCGGCGGTATCCAGCTCATCGCCAAACGTCTGGTCGAAGGAGGCTACGCCGACGGATCGCAGATGACGGTTACCGGCAAGACCCTGGCGGCCGCCAGCGCCGTTGCCACCGAAACCGAAGGGCAAGACGTGATCCATGCATTGTCAGACCCGATCAAGCCGACCGGCGGGCTGGTGATCCTCAAAGGCAACTTGGCCCCCGACGGCGGGGTGCTCAAAGTGGCCGGACACGGGCGCGAGACTCACCGCGGTCCGGCGCGCGTATTCGACCGCGAAGAAGATGCCATGCAAGCGGTGACGAACAACGAAATCCAGCCGGGGGACGTTATGGTGATCCGCTATGAAGGCCCCGCCGGCGGACCCGGCATGCGCGAGATGCTGGGAGTCACCGCGGCGATCGTCGGCAAGGGTCTGGGAGAAAGTGTCGCGCTGTTGACCGACGGCCGCTTTAGCGGCGCCACCCGCGGGCTGATGGTCGGCCACGTGGCCCCCGAAGCCGTTCGCCGGGGGCCGATTGCCGCCGTCCAAGAAGGCGACATCATTGTGATCGATGTCGACAAACGCCGCCTTGATGTCGAGCTGGATGAAGCAACGATCGAGCAGCGGTTAGAGGGTTGGCAGGCCCCTGAGAGTCATTACAAGACCGGTGTGTTCGCCAAGTATGCGGCATTGGTGTCATCCGCCGCCCAGGGAGCTGTCACCCAGCCCCCGTCTTGATATCGCGCCGCGGGTTTCGGAGCCGTGTCCGCAAGGGAGAGCCCATGGGCCCGTGGCCACCCACAGTAAAGGACGACAGCAACATGGCTACAAAACTGAAGAACAAGAAACTCTTTGTTAGCAGCATTTTGATCTCCCTGCTCGCCGGCGCGGTAGATGGCCGGGCGCAAGGTCAGGATTCTCCCGGCAGTGCGGACCACCCACAGGTCGCACGCTACGCCGGTTCATTTATCGACGGCTACGAGGTTCGAGACTTTGACGAGTACACACTGCCACTAGGACCGGCAATTCGAGATGCAACAGGCCAGCGCGTTCCCTCGAAGAAAGAAACCCTGGAGGGCAAGATCACGCGAATCCTCTACCGCGGGCCGGAGGGGCGATCCACTCTAGAAATTCTCACTGCTGTCCAAATTAGCTGAGCGGAGCGGGTTCGGCTGCTGAAAACACGCCAGAAAGCCCCGCCAGGAGGCCGATCTGGGAACCAGGTTGCCGGTTTGGACAAGATAGAAATCATGCTGCTGTCCCAATTAGGCCTCCATTCCCGCCAGTAATAATTGCTGTGGCGACTCGGGTTCGCTGCCCGGCGGCGGGTGAAACGGTTCGTCCAGCCAGGCGAACAATTCGCGGTGCACAAACAACTGCTGCCGCAACAAAGCGACCAGATTGGACAAGCTCCAGCCCCAACGCGCCCGCAGCTTTAAGTACCGCAGCAGCAAGATCGCGATCAGCGCCGTCCAGATCTGGATCTTCAGCGCGTTCGCCGAGGTGCCCACGAAGGTCTTCACCCGCAAGTTCTGCTTGAGAGCCTTGAAAAACAGCTCCACTTGCCAGCGGTCTTGATAAATGGCGGCAATCGTTGCGGCCGCCAACCCCAGGTGATTCGTCAAGAACACGAGCGTGCGCTGCTGCTTGGCGTCGAAGTATTCGATGCGGCGGAACACCACCTCGGAGCCGCTGGCGGCCAGCGAGGGAAAGAAGATCACTTCGTCGCGGCGCACGCCTCCGGGACGGCGCGGCAACGGGCGCTGTTCGAGAACCTCGTAGTTGGCCCCGCGTTTCAATCGTGTGACAAAGAAAACGCCCCGCTCGCTCAGCTCGGCGAACCAGTCGTAGTCGTTGTAACCGCGGTCGAAGACCACGATCGTGCCGCGGTCGAACGACATTTTGCGGGCCGGCGCCAGGTCGGGCGTCTTGGCGTCGGTGACCACGCAGAAGCTGGGCAGGTAGCCGTCGTGATCGAGTACCAGATGGAGCTTGACGGCGCCCTTGGTGCGCTGGAACTGGGCCCAATCAAACAGCGAGGCGCACAGATCGATGACGCTGGCGTCCAGACTCAGCAGCTTGTTTTTGAAACGGAACTTGTGGCCCGGCGCCGCGCCGCGGCACTTCGCCAGCAGTTGATGAAAGACCGTTTCGTAGATCTGCCAAGGGCGTTGCCGGTTGGCGTAGGCCAGCGTCGAGCGCGGCGGTGCGGCGGACAAGCCCAGGTGCCGCAGCTTGCCTTCGCTGGCCGCCAGACCGCCGCAAATCTCACGCAACGACTGGGCGCGGCCGAGCTGGCAGAACAGCATGGCGACGAACTGTCCCCAGCAAGTGAAGCCGCGGGCGTGGCGCTCCCCGCGATGCTGGCGGACGGCCTGTTCAAACTCCGAACGCGGGAACAGCTTTAACAATTGAGAGAAAATACTGCATACTTGACTCATGGCGGGGCCTCCTCGGGCGGGTTGGTTCATAGGCCTGAACCCAATCCCAACCTAACAGAGGTTCCGCCTCCCCGGCTTACGAATTCAAAACGCTAATTTGGACAAGAGTGGGGTCAACCCTACCCCGGACGAGCCGCCTGCTACAGAAGCTCCAGAGCATCGAGGCAGAAGCCCGCGGCATTCTCAAGGACGCCAAGAATGCGAAGGAGCATTCGTAATAGCGGCTGGAGGCCTGCAGCCGCTTCGCCTGGCGGACCTCATCGGGTGTGTTCGCTTCAGCGACGCGGCGCCCGGCCGTCTCGGAGTCGCAAAACCGGGCGGAGCCGAAGAACACGATCGTATCTTTCACTTTCTGCCTCTGGAGGCGGCTTTGGGGCTCCAAATATTCCGACAGAATGCGGAGCGTCCGGGCGCTCGCGCTGTTGAGGAAGCCTAAGTTCTTGTAGGCGGTTTCAGGCGTTTTGCTCATTGCAGTCGGGCCTCCGTTGGACCAGCACGCATGGAATATCCCGCTCGAACCGTATATCGAGTCGAACGGGATCCAATCACCTAAGCTTACTATCGGATCGTTTCCTATGTGGCGTTCCCGTCCGTGGCTTTCTTGTCTCGAAGGGTGGGGACTCGAAGCGCGGGGAATGCATTCGAGCTCCCCGCGTCTATTGCCACTCGGGGCTGCGCCTGGGCTCTCACGGGGCCGGACTTCACTTTCGATTCTCTGGGAGGGGGCCGCGCTTAAGACTTTCGCCCTGGACATCCGATTTGGAAGACGTAGCCTCTCGTTTATGCCCGCAACGAAAACCCCCTCGAACCCGGCGGCCCCCAAACCGGCACGGATACGCGCTGCTATCCGAAGTCTGCAAGAGTTGCCCGGCTGGTTTCCAACAGTTCAGAAAGTCCTCACATTGGCCGTCGATCCAAGAGCAGACCCCTTTCAGCTCGAAGTCGGCTTGACCGTGGAGCCGTCGGTCGCTTCCCGCGTGCTGGTACTGGCAAACTCGCCCTATTTCGGTGCTGAGCCGGCCGCCGAAACCATTCCAGAGGCAATCACGGCCCTGGGGCACAAACGGCTGCGGGAGCTGCTGCGTCTCGTGCTCGTGTCCGGATTGCTCGACTCGCTGGCAAGCGACGGTCCGGTGATGGAAGAAATCCGTAAAATGTCGACAGCCACGGCGGCCGCCGCATACCGAATCGCGCGGACCTCGGATTGCGGCGATGCGGCCGAACTGCTCGGCGTGGGACTGCTGCATCCGGCGGCCGACTTTGCCCTGGCGCGCCTATTCCCCGACAACTATGCCGCGATGCTGGAGCTGTTTGGAACGATGCCCACGAAAGAAGCCGAGCGTATCGCATTCGGGATGGAACTGCCCCAAATCGGTCGCTGGCTTGCGGAAGGGTGGTCATTTCCAAGAATTTATTCGGAGGCAGCGGAAAACTGGCCGCGCCCCCTGCAACGTTCGTTTGAGCCGTTGCTGCGCCAACGCCTGTGCGCGGTCCACATCGCCGTCCGGCTCGCGGACGGGCTGATCGCGGGGTTGGATCTCGCCTCGCTCGACATCGATCGAATGATCTTGAGAGAGCTGAGGCTCGGCGCGGCGGCGATCGAAATGGTGTGGAATGAGCTCCCGGAAGAAATCGCGCGGCTCGATGAGATATTCAGCGCGGATGCGCGGGCTGTCGAGGGAGCCAATTTACTCAGCGATACTGAACGTGATAGCCCTTCACCTTCAGGGGGATCCGGTACAGGCTAAGGTCGACGGTGACATAGAGCATGTTCGCCTGCTTCCCAATTCCGAACTCGACGTTGCTCGCCAGCCCCACCGGAGTTTCCGTTGCCTTCTGATTGGGCTGGCCCGTCGGAATGAATCCAACCTCTTTCCCATCAGGGTTGATGACCATCACACCGGGTCGCTTGAGGCTTCGGACGCTTAGATACACGTTGCCCCGCTCGTCCACCGTCATGCCGTCGCAACCCGCCTCGGCGCCGAAGTCAACCAGTGTTCGCGGCCGGCCGGCCACGAGTCCACCGTTGCCAAGAGGGAAAGCATGGATCTTCATGGCGGGGGGGCCGGGCGGGGCGGCGTTAGGGTCACTAATGCGCTCGCTGCCGTTGTCGTGCTCCGCGACGTAAAGGGTTTTCTCGTCGGGGCTCAGCGCGATCCCGTTGGGCTTCCGGACAGCGTGGGTAATCTCGACGACGCTTCCATTGCGGTTGATTCGATACACCGAGCGATGCTGCAGCTCGCGGGGCTCGTGGCCCAGATAGCGCGGGTCGCTGAAATAGATTCGTCCCTTGCTGTCGAGGTAAATGTCGTTCGGAGCATTGAACCTCTTCCCTTGATAGCGGTCAGCCACGGTTGTTCGCTCTCCGGTCTCTACATTCCAGCGAGAGACCCGGCGTCCGCCGTAGTCAGAACCCTCGGCAGCCAGCAAATGCCCGTCAAAGTCAAAGGTCAATCCATTTGACTTGGTGCTGTCGTCGGTGAATACCGTTGTCTTTCCAGTCGTGGGATCGAATCGCAGGATCATCCCCTTGTCTGTCCCGAAGGGGATGTCCGAAAAGTAGATGCTGCCGTCCGGGGCGGCCGCTGGCCCCTCGGTCAGGCCCCCCTGAATATCCGCCTCACGAGTGAATAGCAGCTCCAATCGCGCGTCGGACGATACAATACTCTCACCGCTAGGCCTGGGAAGCTCCGCGGCAAAGGCAACAGCAACCAGCGTCAGCAGCAAGAGGTGGCGTATCAATCGAAGCATTGAGAAGCTCTAGCGAAGCATGGAAAAGCTCGAACTCTGACCTGCGCGTTTTCGGGCAAGCCAGCCAAGCGATGGGGTGTTGAACCCCTTCTTGACAGGGATCGCGGGGAGCATGACCCGATCCGGAGACGGCGCCGTTTCCAAAGGCCGCGGGCCCTTTCGCGAGACCTCGCCGCCTCGCCAAGAGCGAACCAAACGTCCTGGCGCTGGCGTTTCTGGGCGCGCTTCCACGCTTGGCGCGAGCGCCCAGAGTCACGGATGGCCGCGGCTCTGGGCACGGAAGGAAGCTTACGTATCAAGGGACAAAGCTGCCGATGCCTGCCGATTCGTCCTCGAAACTCTCGAAGACAGTGTACAGCTTGGTGATCTGGAGCAGATCGTGCATCTTCTTCTGCACGTTGACCAGTTTCACCTTGGCGCCCTGGTTGGCGGCGGTCGTGTAACTCGAAACCAGCTCACCCAATCCCGAGCTATCGATGTAGCTGACGTCGCCAAGGTTCAGCAGCACATTCTTCTGGCCCTTGCTTAGCAACTCACGAACGGTGTCGCGCAACACGCCGGACCCCTCGCCGAGAGTGATCCTCCCGCTGAGGTCAACGACGGTGACACCTCCGACTTCGCGAACGTTGGTTATAAGACTCACTTGTTCCTCCTCCTTTTCTCTTGAACTGTCGGGCAGCCCCTTGACCATTACCACTTCAGTTCCGCCCCCGGTGGCGCGCCCGATGCTAATTTCATCAACGAAAGACCGCATCAGCAGCAGCCCCCGGCCCGACGTCCGGAGCAGATTCCCTTCAGCGAGCGGGTCCGGCACTTCGTCCGGATCGAACCCTTGTCCCTCGTCTAGAATGCGAATGCTGAGCCGGCTTGGCTCTGATGCAATCGTGAAGTAAACAGATTTCTCCCTACTATACCCGTTTCCATGCGAGATCGCATTGGCCATGCACTCCCGGACCGCCATGCCCAACTGCTCGATCTCATCCGCCGGAATTTGTCTCTCCCGCGCCAGTTGCCGAACGATCAATTCCGCGGCCTCGACCGCATCTAGGTTGCTCTCGAGCTTGAGGCGAATGTGTCGAGGGTCGATCATGGAACCGTGGCGGCTTTTCCCAGCCGCTGGCAAAAGAAAAACGAAACGATCGCACACCGCAGCCAGGAAAGTCAAGAAACGGAGTGCAAAAACATGCGAGTCAGCCGCCGGCACTGTTTGCTGTCACGTTTCAGCCCGCCGGCAATGCACGAAACTCATACGCCCCAGCAGTAGTCCTCGACGGTCTTTTCCAGGCTTTTGTCGGTTTCCGCCAGCCGCAACAATTCCAGGCGAACCGAATCGACCAGCGCGTTCCAACTGGCTTCCAGCACGTCGTCCGATACTCCCACCGTCGTCCACACACTTTTGTGGTCGCGCCACTCGACCAGCACGCGCACTTTCGCCGCCGTCCCCTTGTTGGGTTCGAGCACCCGCACTTTGTAGTCGACCAAACGAATGTCGGCGATCTGAGGGTAGGTCAGCGACAGGCATTTCCGCAAGCAGCGCGCCATGGCGTCGAAGGGGCCCGAGGACTTCGCCGTTGCGGTGTGCAAGCCGTCCCTTGCCCGAACCGTCATTTCGACGCTGCACTCGGTCTGCTTGCCGTCCTTCTTTTCGCTAACCAGACGAATGTTCTCGACATCGAAGAAGAAGTGATCGGGCTGCAGGACTTCCCTGACCAGCAGTTCAAAGCTGCCCTCGGCTGACTCGAGTTCGTAGCCCTCGTACTCGAGCTGCTTGATGCGGTCGAGCAACTCCCGGCGCGCCGAATCGTCGAGCAGCTCCTCCAGCCCCTTCTCCTTCAGCTTGTAGAAGACGTTGCTGCGCCCCGACAGGTCGCTGATCAGCACGCGGCGGCGGTTGCCGACCTTTTCCGGCTCAATGTGCTCGTAGGTCGAAGCGTCTTTGAGTACCGCGCTGACGTGAATCCCGCCTTTGTGCGCAAAGGCGCTGCGGCCAACGAAAGGCCGGTCATTCGGCAGCGCGAGGTTCGCGATCTCAGCAACGAAATTCGCGGTCGCGGCCAAGTGCTCCAGCCGTTCCTGTCCGATGGTCGCGTGGCCGAGCTTGAGTTCCAGAATCGGCAGAATCGAGCACAGGTTAGCGTTGCCGCAGCGCTCGCCGTAACCGTTCATCGTCCCCTGAACGTGGGAAGCGCCCAGCTCGATGGCGGCGATTGCATTGGCGGCGGCCAGATCGGAGTCGTTGTGCGTGTGGATTCCGATCTCTCCATCGAAACGCTTACGCACCTCGGCGAAGATCTCAGCAAGCCGGTTCGTGACGGCGCCGCCATTCGTGTCGCAAAGCACCAGAACGTCGGCGCCCGCCTCCTTAGCCGCTTCCAGAGTCTTGAGGGCAAAAGTAGCGCTTGCTTCGTAGCCGTCGAAGAAATGCTCGGCGTCGAAGAGAACCTCGCGGCCGTGCTCCTTGAGGTGGCGGACGGTTTCGGAGATCATCGCCAGGTTCTGGTCTTCTTCCACCCCGAGCGCTCGCCGGGTATGAAGCTCCCAGCTCTTGCCGAAGATGGTGATAACCGGCGTTTCGGATTCGAGCAAAGCCAGCACGTTGGGATCGGCTTCCACCTTGTTGCGCGGATATCGCGTCGAACCGAAAGCCGCCATCCGCGCATGTTTCAGCTCAAGTTCTCCCGTTCTTCGGAAGAACTCTTTGTCACGCGGGTTCGATCCCGGCCAGCCGCCTTCGATGTAGTCAATGCCGAGCTCGTCCAGCTTTCGCGCGATCGCCAGCTTGTCGTCCACGGAGAAAGATACGTTCTCCCCCTGGGCGCCGTCACGAAGCGTCGTGTCATAAGTGAAAACTCTCATCGCTCACCTTCCTAGCGGGACATGGCGCACGGCTCCGCCGCGTCAGGCCCGAGGCCCGACGTCCTCTAACTCGCCGGAGCTTCTTTCTTCTTCTTCAAGAACGACATCATGCCGCGCAACTCGCCGCCCACTCGTTCGACGAGCTGGTCCTGCTGCTCCTTGCGCGTATCCAAGAACTTCTGCCGTCCTGCTTTATTTTCGGCAATCCACTCTCTCGCGAATTTACCGGATTGCACCTCGGCCAGAACTTGTTTCATGTTTTCGCGGACGTGCTCGTCTATCACCCGCGGCCCGCGGCTGTAGTCGCCGTATTCCGCCGTGTCACTGACCGAATAACGCATGTAGCTGAGACCGCCTTCATAAATCAAATCGACAATCAGCTTCAGTTCGTGAAGGCACTCGAAGTAGGCAATCTCCGGCTGGTAGCCCGCATCGACGAGCGTCTGGAAGCCGGCGCGAATCAGCTCCGAGCAGCCTCCGCAAAGAACCGACTGCTCGCCGAAAAGATCGCTTTCGGTCTCCTCTTTGAAAGTCGTCCCGATCACGCCCGCTTTGAGGCAACCCAGCGCCAACCCATAGGCCAGCGCCTGCCGCTTCGCCCGGCCCGAGGGGTCCTGGTGAACCGCCAGCAGTCCCGGCACTCCCACGCCTTCGGTGAACAGCTCCCGGACGCGATGCCCCGGCGCCTTCGGTGCAATCATCGAAACATCGACATCCGCCGGCGCTTCGATCTGGCCGTAGTGAATGTTGAAACCGTGAGCGAACATCAGCGTATCGCCGGCCGACAGGTGCGGAGCGATCTCGTTCTTGTAGAGGTCACCCTGGATATGGTCGGATACCAAAATCATGATGACTTGGGCCGCCGCCGCCGCATCGGCGGTGGTCATGACCTTGAGGCCCGCGGCCTCCGCCTTGGGCCAGGATGCGCTGCCCTCGTAGAGACCGACGATCACGTCGACTCCGTTGTCCTTGAGGTTCAACGCATGGGCGTGCCCTTGGCTTCCGTAGCCGATAATCGCTACTGTTTTCCCCGCGAGGTCGTCGAGACTGCCGTCTTTTTCGTAATAAATCGATGCCATTCGTTGCTCCTTTTCTGTAATTCCCTAGTTGTAAAACCGATATTTAGCGTCGCGCGCCGGGACACTCCGACAATCGCGGCCCGAAGCCGGCGGGTACGGGCGCTCTTGCCCGTCCTCTCGCCTGTCCAAGCACGCGGCAAGCTGCGTCCTCTAAGTCTCCACCGCTGCCTCAGTCTTTTCGCGTCCGCGGCTCACATCGAGAAACGCTTTGTGTGACTTGGTCATGGGAGCGCGCGCCATCGCCATCGCTCCCGATCGAATCATCTCGATCTCGCCGTAGTTGTGCAGCAGCGCGATCAAAGCATCGAGCTTCTCGTCGGCTCCGCTGACCTCCAGCGTGTAGGAGGTCGGGGAGGCATCCACAACCCGCGCTCGAAAGATGTCCGCTTCCTTCAGTAACCCCGGCCGCAACTCCGGCGGGACCGTGATTTTGATGAGCGCCATCTCCCGGCAGACCGAGGAGGATTCCGTCAGGTCCACGGCTTCGACCACATTCACCAGGCGTGTAATCTGCTTGATCAGTAGCGGCCGCATGGCGGGATCGACATCGACCACGATCGTCATGCTCGACAGCGTGGGATCCAGCGTCCGGGCCACCGTCAAGCTCTCGATGTTGTATCCGCGGGCGGTCAGCACGCCGGCAACCCGCATCAGGGCGCCCGGCTTGTTCTCGACACAAAGTGATATCAGTTGATTCATGGAATCAGCCCCCCACGCTGACCGGCTTCGGCGGCTGAAGAATCATCTCATTGACCGCCCCGCCAGACGGAATCATCGGGAAAACATTCTCCTCCGGAGATACTTTCACGTCGAGCAGGTAAGGGCCCGGCTCCGCCATGGCGTCTTTGAGAGCTTCGTCCAGTTGCGCCGGGCGTTCGACCGTGCGCCCCTTGATCCCAAATGCCTCGGCCAGCAGCTCGCACTGGGGGAAGCAATCCATTTTGACCGCGCTGTAGCGCTTGTTGTAGAAAAGCTCTTGCCACTGGCGGACCATTCCCAGCCAGCCGTTGTTCATGATGATAATCTTCACGGGCAGCCCATGGCTCGCGAGCGTCGCCAGCTCCGGCAAGCTCATCATGAATCCGCCATCGCCGACGATGGCGAATACGGTTTTGTCCGGCCGGCCGCATTGCGCCCCCATCGCCGCCGGCAGCCCAAAGCCCATGGCGCCTAATCCGCCGGAGTTGATCCACTGGCGCGGCCCATTGAACTTCATGTATTGCGCCGCCCACATTTGATGCTGACCCACATCAACGGAAATGATGGCCTCTCCGCCGGAGGCCTCGGCGATCTTCTCCATCAGGTATTGCGGCTTGATTTCGTTGTCGAGGTATTCGTACTCAAAGGGATGTTCTTCGATCCAGCTCTGAATCCGCTCCCTCCATGCGCGGCGCGCGCCGGCGTTGATCAGCCCCAGCGTACCCTTCGTCGCCTTCAATCGCTCAGTGAACCGGCGCAGCACCTGCTTGACGTCTCCCGTGATGCCGATGTCCGGCTTGCGGTTCTTGCCAAGCTCCGCCGGGTCGATATCCACGTGCAGAACGCTGGCATTGGGTGCGAACGCATCCAGCCGCCCGGTGACGCGATCGTCAAAGCGAACTCCGAGTGCAATCAGAGCGTCAGTTTCGGTGACGCCCATGTTCGCCGCATAGCTGCCATGCATGCCCAGCATGCTGATGAAATTCGGGTGGTTGCTCGGCAGCGCGCCAAGACCCATTACCGTCAGGGCGACTGGGGCGCCGAGAACTTCCGCGAATTCGGCCAACTCGGCTGAAGCCGCTGAAGCGATCACCCCGCCACCGGCGTAGATGTAGGGACGCTCGGCTTCCCAAAAAAACTGGACCGCCTTCTCCACTTCGTCGCCGCTGGGCTCGAGGCGAATCTCGTACCCGCGCATCTCTTCGATTTTTTCCACCGGGTGATACTTAGCCTGGCTGATCAGCACGTCTTTGGTCGTATCCACCAAGACCGGACCTGGCCGGCCCGACGCCGCCACGTAAAACGCCTCGTGAATTGTCTGCGCCAGCTCGTCGATGTTCTTGACGAGATAGTTGTGTTTCGTGGCGGCCCGAGTGATGCCGAACGTATCGGCTTCCTGGAAAGCGTCCCGCCCGATCAGCTTGCTCGGTACCTGTCCGGTAATCGCCACGATCGGAATCGAGTCCATCAGCGCATCCACCAATCCCGTCGTCAGGTTGGTCGCGCCCGGGCCCGAAGTGGCCATGCACACACCCACCTTGCCGGTCGCGCGGGCATAACCCTCGGCCGCAAAGCTGGCATTCTCCTCGTGCCGTACCAGAATGTGCCTGAGGGGATGGTCGTACAGAACGTCATAGATCGGAAGCGTGACGCCTCCGGGATAGCCAAAAACTACCTCCGTCCCCTCTCGAACCAGACTCTCAATCAAGATCCGCGCGCCCGACATTAGCGACGACATATCTTCCTCCGTGCCCCATCCATATCATTGTCATGACTGCTATCCGCCATTGAACGGCCGACCCTTTCACATTTCTCGGCGCCCATGAACAAAAAGACCACTGCCCGGTGTTTGCCGCCCCGGTCAGTGGCCTTCTGAATCGCTTTTCAGAGGACCTCAGCCGGGGCCGCGTACACCGACAATAATAATGGCGTTGCTAATTCGAAGAACGGCTAGGCGGGATGTCTCGACTGCGGAGTTGTACTCAGGCTGAATCGCGGCGGCGTGCGTGGAAGAGGCCGTCAGCAGACTTTCGCCTCTGCCATAACCCCGGTGCTGGCTTTCCTTGCGCACTTGTGCCTGAAACCCTTCCTGCACTTACAGTTTACCGAGAAGCGGGATCGTGGTCAAGAACCCGAGCGACGATTTTGTGGGGCGGCGCCGCCGCGGCCAGTCTGTGCAGTCAAATCGTTACCTCCCGTGCGAGACAATTTCAGGTGACCTGACAGAGGCGCGGACGGCAGTCCGCGCTTCACCGGCGTCGAGCGTGGCGCCTTCTTTGATTGCGGCCTGTCCGCGCTAGGGGGGGGAGGAATCGGACCAATACCTGCCTGCCTTCACAGGTTGAGAGATGATCGCCGGATGTGGCTTCCTACAGAACTTTTCTCAGTTCATCCGGCTTGAAATCGATACCCGAGCGGGAGTATTCCAGCACGCCTTTGCGGCGGAGCTGGCTCATGTGCTGAGTAATGATCTCCCGAGAAGTGCCGACATAGCGGGCAAGAAGCTCGTGGGTGAGCGGCATGACGTGGAGCGTCGCCGGGCCGCTTGGCGCGCCGAACTGGTCGCCAAGCCGCAACAGCATTTTCACCAGCCGCTGAGATATTTGGTCGATCGCCAAGCTTTCGATCCGGGAGTCGGCGTCGTAGAGTTTGGCCGCCATGACCCGAAGCATGGAAGGACCCAACTCCGGGGTGCGCATCATCAGGTGGCCCAGCTCGTCCCTCGTCCATTCCATCACGGAAGAATCCTCGAGCGCGACCGCCGATTCCCCGCGGTCTCGCCGCCCCATAATGGCTGACTCACCAAAAAACGAATCGGTTGAACAAAAGTCAAGGACGGTCTCGCGTCCGGTATCTGAAATCCGGCTTAGCTTCACCGTACCCTCGACGACCAAGAACAAGCTGCCGGCCGGGTCATCGGGGGTGTAGATCGTCTGATCTTTTTGAAAACGCTGGGGTTTCCGTCTCGGAAGGAAAGCAAGCGGATCGTCCCAGAGGTACGGCATCACTGGGGAATTCAGGACAGCGACGGACATGTTCGAACCTCCTCGGCGCTTACCCTAGGGCCTTAATCGGCGTTCCAGGCTCCCCCTTCGCTAGGGTTTGCCTACCGTATATAGACGGCCCGGCCTAAGATAGGTTTCCGCTTTCTGCAACGGAGAAGAGAGCCCGCATGAGTGGGGAGGGGAACACGGGCATCTGCCTCAGCGAGCAGGCAAGAGCCAAGAGCGCTTCTAAGCGCCAGTTTCTGCTGGTTGTCCGAGCGCAAGAGGTTCTAACAACGAGGGCCACCTCGGAATACGGCCGGAGTTTGCGGCGAACCAGCCGGCGCGTCCGCCTTACCCCTGGTCGCCTCGCCAGCGACTTTCCAAGGCGCTCAAAAGCCGCTGATGCACCTCATCCGGCAAAGGATGGCACTCGACGCTGCGGGAAATTTCTACTGTCCGCCGCGTCTCGTCGAGCGTCACCCAGCAGTCGGGGCACTTGGCGAGGTGAGCTTCCAGGGTAATGCGCAACTCTTGACCGAGTTCGTCGTCGACGTAATCGGTCAACTCTTCCAAAAAGCTCTTACACGTGATTTTACGCGTACTGCCCATTTTTTCCCAATATTCGTTTCAGTTTGTCACGCATCTGCAATCGCGCCCGCAGCAGGCGGGACTTCACGGCGGGGACGGAAAGCTCCAACGCCTGAGCGGTTTCTTCGGTCGATAAGCCGTCCACGTCCCTGAGCACGAAAACAGTCTTATAGGTGTCGGCCAGGCCGTCGATCGCGCTTGAAAGCGCCTGGCGTATTTCCTCGCGGCCATAGTGCTCTTCTGGGTTCTCAACGTTCGCCGGCAGCTCCTTCACAAGAGTCCCCTCGCCAGTCTCGAATTCTTGGTCCAGAGCCACGAACTTGCCGTCCTTGCGCCGCCGTATCTTCATCAATGACTCATTGACGCCGATCCGCACCAGCCAGGTGTAGAACTTGGAGTCGCCGTGGAACTGTTCGAGACGCGAGTAAGCCTTCAGAAACGTTTCCTGAAGGACGTCTTCGGCGTCCTGGTCGTTCTTGGTGATGTGGCGGGCCAGCCGGAAGATGTTGCGGGCGTAGCGGTTGACCAGTTCGGTGAACGCCGAGTGGTCGCCCAGCTTTGCTTCAGCGGCCAGCTCAAGATCATCCAATACGGCGGACTGAGCGGAGTCAACCATGTATATCCCTGGGCGGGCCTTGGGTTGCGGGCGCGCCGCAACCAAACCCTAGTGTAGTGCGCCAATCTGACCGTAACATAGGGTGAGTCGCTTCCGTGCCTGTTAGCGGCGTGATACGGACCATTTGAGCCGCGTTCACGCGGTTTGGTGTTTCCAGGCCAGTCGTTTTACGGCTGGTAAGCCCTGCCGCTGAAGGTTTTTCAGCCCGTTTTCAACGGGCTTCCCTCTTCCCCAACCGAAATCCATGTGTTGCGGTACTATTGGCGCACCACCCTAGCCCTCGATGGGACTGCGTCAGATTCAGCCGATTGATTTAAGAAAATCGGAGATGGCTCCGCCAATCTCGTGCGGAGAATCTTCCTGCATGTAATGAATGCCTTGCACTGTTCTCTCTTGTTGGTTGGGCCAACTTCGGCAGAAATCTCGCTGTCGCCCTGTCAAGATTGAACCCGGATAGGCATTAATAAACAGCTTCGGCAACTTACTGGCGGATAACCACTCTCCGAAGCGGTTAATCATCGCAATGACGTCGGCTGGTTCTCCTCCTATCGGACACTCCCTGGTAAAAGTCAAGGTAGGCCGCCGAGATTCGCCCGGTTCTAGATACGGCTGGCGATAGGTATCCATCTCTTTCTCGGTCAAATTCCGCAGCATACGAGTCTGAATTGTCTCAAGAAAGAAATTATCCCGCAGAACCATCTCCTCACCCATGGGTGAGCGAAACGACCGAAATAAGTCTTTTCTTATTTCTGGCCAGTCATCCCAACTTAATGATTGGACCAGTGTTTCCATGTAGGCGATGCCCTTTATCCGCTCTTGGTGGCGATAAGCCCAATCGAATCCGAGAGGACCGCCCCAATCGTGTAAAACAAGGGTAATCCTCTCACCGAGATCCAGCGCCTCAAACCAAGCATCCAAGTACCTGGCTTGGTCAACGATACGGTACGATCCTCCGGGTATTTTTCCCGAGTGACCACACCCCATCAGATCTGGCGCGAGGCAGCGTCCCAGGGGCTCCACATGTGGAATAATATTGCGCCATAAGTAAGAAAACGTGCCGTTTCCATGCAAAAACACCACAGGGTCACCGACCCCAACATCGAGATAAGATATCTCACTATCCAATACCTGGACGCGCTTTCGATCATAAGGGTCGACCTCTGAGATCTTACGGTTAGCCATTGCTTTTCTCCTTTCCTTGCTGTTTGAGATGAACTCCATGCTGCCAGCGGCCTGAGGACTGCTCTCCCGCCGTCGTTCCGACTTTTGCGGCACCCTTCATGGCTAAACCATCCTTCACTCGGGGCTCGGTGAGCAGCGCCCGGCATCGTTCTTCCATGGGTGGTCGATCACTGCGAAGAGCCTAAAACTAACCCGGGGCTAAGCAGCCGGGTTCTGTGTCTGCGCAACCATGACGCGGCGCTGGAAATCGGCCAGCATCGACTCGTCAAGCCGCACGTGGGTGGGCCGCTTCACCAGCGTCGTCATCTGGTCGATTTTGTCTTGCAGTTTGAGGAACGCGTAGAAAAGGTTCTCGGGACGCGGCGGGCATCCCAGCACGTAGACATCGACTGGGACGATCTTATCGACTCCTTGCAGCACGCCGTAGGTGTTAAAGGGGCCGCCGACACTCGAGCAGGCGCCCATCGAGATACACCATTTCGGTTCCGGCATCTGGTCCCAAATACGCTTGAGGACCGGCGCCATCTTCAGCGTGACCGTCCCCGCCACAATCATCAGATCGGATTGCCGCGGGCTGGGCCGAAACACCTCCGCCCCAAAGCGCGCGATGTCAAAACGCGACGTCGATGAGGCGATCATCTCAATCGCGCAACAAGCCAGCCCAAAGGTGAGGGGCCAAATGGCTGACTTCCGCGCCCAGTTGAAAACGTAGTCCACCGAAGTCGTCAGGAAGTTGCGCTCGAACTGATTCTGCAGGTAGGGCATAACTGTACTCGAACCACTATTATAGCCACCGTTTGGAGGAAGGGTTAACGGCCCCAGATCTGTCCATAAACTGGCATTCGCGCGTCCGAGTTGAGTTGGTTCGCAGGCAACCGAACGCCTTACGGACTAAGGAATGGCTCTATTTCGGAACGTTGCGAAACCTCGACCTTACGGAAGACGATCTCCCTCAGCGGCCGAAGGAGAGTCTTTGAGATAGCCGTAAAAGTTGAGATCCTGCCCTAACATCCGTTTGGTGGCCCACATAATCTGGCCTGTGTGCTCGCCAAAATGTTCGACGACATGGTAGACGGCGTTCAAGATCGTGAGGTTGTAGACCTGGATCTTCCGCTTGCCGAGGAGCTCATCCGGAGTCAGGTTGGCCAGAATTTCACTCGCTTCCTCGACAGTTTCACGAAGCCGCCTGGCGAGTTCCTCCGCTGCCATGGGTTCTCGCCGTGAGAATTCCGCGTCACGGTCGCGGTTGTCCTCAACTCCGGCTACCCCGCTGACGATCCATTGCCGGACGTTGCCGCACAGGTGCAGGACCAGATTGCCGACCGAGTTTTCAATTTCGTGCTCGCGGGACCAGATTTGTTCCAGCGTCAGTTTATCCAAACAATACTCAATACGGAGCAGTCGCTGGTTCAACTCGTGCCGCGACACGCGGATGAACTCGGCGGTGATGGCTTGAGCGGACATGGGTGGCTGGCTCGATGCGCGGCCGGCTTACCGCTCCCAGACACGGACAAGCCGGAACCAAACAGGGCGGCGGACGTGGCGTGAGCGTCCACGCTTGCCGCAAACCGATTCGTCGGTTTGTTCGGCCCCAGGGCGCGTCATCCGGTTCAGGCAACCGAGTGCCCTTTCGTCCGGCAACGCCTCGACTAATCGAGGCGCGGCAAACCTGGAGGTTCACGCCACGTCGCAGCTCGGGGCTCTGATCCTTCCGCCGAAATCTTCCGCCACGATTGGCAAGAATTTGACTATAGAGGTACTCACGGCCGCGGCTCCAATGTGCTAACGCGCTTTGTAGGTCTTCGAGAGGTTGTTGCGGCTGTTTGTGATCGTGTAAGCCCCGTCTTCCTCGACCGACGCCTTGATCCAGTGGCCCTTGCAATCCGCGGTCTCTTCAAAGTTCGCGATCATCTTTTCGTCCGTGTTGTGAGCGTCGTCTGCTTGCACGGCGCGGTGCAGCTGCCAGATGTCCTCCAAGCCCGGAGATTTCGAAATCGTCTCGAAAGCCTTCGGAGCGCCCCCTTTTCGCGGCCCGTTGTTCATCACGGCGACGCGAGGTTTTGTCGCCCACAGGTGCTGCGGCGCTCCGGAATTCGCCAGCCCGTGATGCGTCACCTGGTAGAGATCAATCTCCCCGAGCAGGTTTTCGGGACAGCCCAGCGTATGCTCCACATTCCAAGTCAGGTCGCCAATGTCAAGAAACTCGAATCCGCCGCGGCTCACGATGAAACCGACGCTCTTGCCGTTCTCGCCTTTGTCCTCGTCCATCAGCTTGGCGCCGTCGCAGCGCGGGTTGGGGCCGGAAGGCTTCAGGGGCTTGTCCAAAACGCGGCTGTGCGCGGTGACAAACGTCAAACTAGCGCCCGACAGCGGCAGTTTGTCGCCGGGCTTAGCTTGCATGCGCTTTCCCTCAGCCACGGAGAGGTAGCTTTGCCACAGTTCCTTTCCGTTTGGCCGCTCTTGCTCCACACTGTCCCCGTGGTCGACGAACTTCCCAATCGGCACCTCCGCCGCGAGCTGGGGCAAGCCGCCGACGTGGTCACGATGGAAATGCGACGTGATGAAGTAGTCGATCTTGCTCGCTTTGGCCTGCCCGCTGAGAACGCTCATGATGCGCTTCATGTCGCGCCCTTCAAACCCCGGCCAGCCGGCGTCCATTAACACGGTGTCGCCTCCGGGAGTGACGATCAGGGTAGCCGCCCCTCCCTCCACGTCAATCCAGTAAATGTCGAGCGTATCGGCAGCGACAACGCTAGGGGGCAACAGCGCTAGCAAGAAGACCAGAAACCTCATGGCATGTACCTCCGTGCGGAAAATAAGCGATTCGTGACGACGCGCCACCGCTCCAAATCGCCTTCAAGTATAGCTCTGCTCGAGCGGGGCCGGATTTCCGCTCATTGGGGCAAAGCGGCCTGTTCTCGGCGACTCCCTTGGCTTTTGGATGACTAGGCACGTTAACTTGGAAATCGACTTTCAATAAGCCGTTGAAGCTTAGCTGGAACGGCTTGTTTTCTTTTTCACCCATTGGGTGTTGATCTCCTCAGCGCCTTGAGTGCTTTCCAACCCGCATCAATAAAGGCGTCCGAGGCCACCCGATGGTTAGCAGAATCGAAACTAAAGTGGAAATCCGGGCTTATATCTCTCGTGAACATCTTCGCTATCTTGAAACGCTGGCGGAGGAATCATCTCGAACACATCGTATACATACAACGCTCGCTCCCGGCTCTTAATCCTTGAGATCAATATGGTGGAGCCGCCAAGTGCATACCCGGCCTCCACAAAAACCCCAGGAAATCTCAATCTCTCTAAATCCCGAATGACCTCAATGACACTGGCAAGTCTGCTGTCCGGCAAATACGTCAAGTTGCTCTTACGGATCTCACAGATCGATTGCTGTTCTTCTGCGCGCAATTTCGGCATCGTTCACTCCTGGTTCTTTTCGCTAAGAGGCTGGGTGCTTAAACTGCAAGTGCCAATCAGAATTCTGTTGTTTCATTCCAAATCCTCCTTTTGAAACAAAAGAAGTGTATCAATCCAGGATTTCCATTTTGACCCTGGTACGGCGACAGTATACACCCGCGCTGCCCCGAATACCACGTCTTTCCGCGCTGAACCCTGCACATCACCTCCGCCGCTAGGCGCCAGGGCTCATCCATCCGCTCACAGACGTTGATTGAGCGGGCTGAACGGCGCTCCGGCCGACACTGCTCCTTGAAAAACTTTTTTGGAGCCGAAAACTGTTGATCCTCGCCCGGTCAACGCTACCCGCTCGGCAGCGGCAGCGCCCAGATCCTGTGCAGCATGTCAGCGAACAGCCGCCGGTTCAGATGCCCCTCGGCCAGCAGCAGCCAATAATACCGGGCGTGCTTGACCAGCCGACCGCCGGTCTTCATCAGCCGCTGTTGCAAGCTCGTCAGCGACCAGCTCTTGATCCTGTGCGGCAGCCCAAGCCGCCGCCACAAGTTGCCCAGGTTGTAGGCCAGCACGCTCAGTTGCAGTCGCACTTCGTTGGCCCGGAAGCGATGGCACGAAAGCCGCGTCCAGTGCGTGGCCTGTTTGCCTTCTTTGATCCACTGCTCGGCCGTGCCGCGCTTGTTGTAGAAGCGCACTACCGACCGGCTTGGCAAGCTCATGTTGGTCACGATAAATCCGACCCGCGGGAACAGCTCACCGAGATGATGCTCGACCTTGGCCACAATGCGTCGCGGCTTGGACCAACTCTGCGCCTGATAGCGGAAGCTCTTGTAGCGCACCAAGGGCTTGCGACCCGGCCTGCCCGGCGGGCGAAACAAGATGTCTTCGATCGCTAATTCCAAGCTCTTGTTGGCCGGAATGCGAATGGCGTACTGCACTCCGCGTTCCTCCGAAAACTCATAAATCTCCGGCTTGGCAAAGGCCGCATCGCCCCGGAAGGTGACCTGTTTGCCCGCAGCCTGTTGGCGCTCGATCTCGGGCAGCAGCAACTCGTTCCAGTCCTCAGCGCTGTGCACGTTGCCGGGACGCAGCTTGGCGGCCAGACAATCGCCGTGCTGGTTGAACAACAACAACGGGTGGTAGCAGACCGACTCGAAATGGCCGTTGTAGGCACTGCCCTCTTGCTGGCCGTGGACAGGGCTTTCGGTCGAATCCATGTCGAGAACGACGCGCTCGGAGTCGTCTTGCGTCTCGGCTTGCGCCACCAGCTCGCGGTTCACAGCCATCAGCCCCAGCAAGTTCTCCTCGCTCGCCAGCATCTCCGTCTCGAAGCTCTGCAGTCGCGAGGTCAGTGCCCCGCCGCGATCCCAGTTCTTCTGCGAGCCGATCAAGCGAAAGGTCGGATCGGCGGATACTCGCACGGCGTCATTGAGGTCCTCGTAGCCGGCCAGCCGAGAGTAGACTGACTGCCGCAGCAGATCGGCGAACGGGAACTTTTTGTTCGAGCCTTGCCGTGGGTCACTGAGATGTTCGTCGATCAGCTTCCCGAGCCCGAGTCGCTCGTCCAGCTCGCGGACGAGAATGAGCCCGCCATCGGAAGTGACGCGCGATCCTTGGAAATCGACTTTCAATAAGCCGTTGAAGCTTAGCTGGAACGGCTTGTTTTCTTTTTCACCCATTGGGTGTTGATCTCCTCAGCGCCTTGATTGCTTTTCAACCCGCATAAATAAAGGCGTCCGAGGTCACCCGATGGTTAGCAGAACCGAAACTAAAGTGGAAATCCGGGGTTAAAGCTCGACGCTCGGCGTTATGGCATGAACGTGGAGGAGGAACTTAAGTCGTTTTGTTTCAGCGTCCGCAAACGCCGATTGCAGTATTGCGCGGAAAATTTCAGATTCTGAGGGGTTTTCCCCCTCCAAGATCGAGCTGGATCACGTGGCTAGAATGGCTGTGGACGGATAGCGCAACCGAAGCCTTGTTCTCGCCAGTTATCAGGGTTGACCGGAGGGAATGGGCTGTTGCGACCGCCAACGAGGATAATTCCCCGTGAGTCCTCAACTGGCTGCTGAGATCACCCAGACTCCAAACCCGACGAGGGTCAATCCCGCGGCCCTTCCGATGCGCGCGCCGCCTGGCGTTACCTTCTCTAGCAAGACTAAAGATGGTGAGCCCGACGATCCACAACACGTTCATGACTCCGCCCACGAACAGAACTAAGTCCCTCTAACGAACTACCTAGCGCCCGTCCGCGAATAGCCACTGAGAAATTTATTCCCACCACCTATCCGCCGTCAGAGGTCTTCTCCGCGTCGCCGGAAGAGCTGAAAACCCCTCGTCTATTGAGTTATCATGGCCTTGAACCGGATTGCTGGTGGTAAGGCTTGTTACCAACACCAATCGGCAACAGGGTAGAATTGGCGTGTCGTGATTGGCACTACCATCAGCCGGCATTGTCAAGCCCGGATTTCCACTTTAGTTTCGGTTCTGCTAACCATCGGGTGGCCTCGGACGCCTTTATTGATGCGGGTTGGAAAGCACTCAAGGCGCTGAGGAGATCAACACCCAATGGGTGAAAAAGAAAACAAGCCGTTCCAGCTAAGCTTCAACGGCTTATTGAAAGTCGATTTCCAAGGATCGCGTGTCACTTCCGATGGCGGGCTCATTCTCGTCCGCGAGCTGGACGAACGACTCGGGCTCGGGAAGCTGATCGAGGAACATCTCAGTGACCCACGGCAAGGCTTGAACAAGAAGTTCCCGCTGGCCGATCTGCTGCGGCAGTCAGTCTACTCTCGGCTGGCAGGCTACGAGGACCTCAACGACGCCGTCCGAGTGTCGGCTGACCCGACGTTTCGCTTGATCGGCTCGAAGAGGAACTGGGATCGCGGCGGGGCACTGACCTCGCGACTGCAGAGCTTCGAGACGGAGATGCTGGCGAGCGAGGAGAACTTGCTGGGGCTGATGGCTGTGAACCGCGAGCTGGTGGCGCAAGCCGAGACGCAAGACGACTCCGAGCGCGTCGTTCTCGACATGGACTCGACCGAAAGCCCTGTCCACGGCCAGCAAGAGGGCAGTGCTTACAACGGCCATTTCGAGTCGGTCTGCTACCACCCGCTGTTGTTGTTCAACCAGCATGGGGATTGCCTGGCGGCGAAGCTGCGTCCAGGCAACGTGCACAGCGCTGAGGACTGGAAGGAGTTGCTGCTGCCCGAGATCAAGCGCCAACAGGCCGCGGGCAAACAGGTCACCTTCCGGGGCGATGCGGCCTTTGCTAAGCCGGAGATTTATGAGTTTTCGGAGGAACGCGGAGTGCAGTACGCCATTCGCATTCCGGCCAACAAGAGCTTGGAATTGGCGATCGAAGACATCCTGTTTCGGCCGCCGGGCAGGCCCTCCCGGAAGCCCTTGGTGCGCTACAAGAGCTTCCGCTATCAGGCGGAGAGTTGGTCCAAGCCGCGACGCATCGTGGCCAAGGTCGAGCATCATCTCGGTGAGCTGTTCCCGCGCGTCGGTTTTATCGTGACGAACATGACGTTGCCGAGTCGGTCTGTTGTGCGCTTCTACAACAAGCGCGGCACGGCCGAGCAATGGATTAAAGAAGGCAAGCAGGCCACGCACTGGACACGGCTTTCGTGCCATCGCTTTCGGGCCAACGAAGTGCGACTGCAACTCAGCGTGCTGGCCTACAACCTGGGCAACTTGTGGCGGCGGCTGGGACTGCCGCACAGGATCAAGAGCTGGTCGCTGACGAGCTTGCAACACAGATTGATGAAGACCGGCGGTCGGCTGGTCAAGCACGCGCGGTATTACTGGCTGCTGCTGGCCGAGGGGCATCTGAACCGCAGGCTGTTCGGTGACATGCTGCACAGGATCTGGGCGCTGCCGCTGCCGAGCGGGTAGAACGGTCGCTCGCGAGTGCGAAATCTGGATGCTGCGGAGTGAAGCTCGGAGGAGTGCCTGAAAAACCGCCTTCCGACCGACGAATTGTCCCCTTCGGAGAACGAAAGGGTCTAGTGGAAGCACTTCGGTCCGGCCCGGTGCGTGCCTGCGGTCAAGAAAGGCTTGCGTTCAAGAGAGAAGGAACGTAGAATCGAGGAGGCCAAGATCCAAAATGGAAATCCTGGTCAAGTTAGCGCTTCACAGGCTGAGACGGCCCAAAGGTATGGGTAGCGAGACCGCGTCTGAATACTGCATATGGTGGCTTGGTCCCTCCGAAATCACTTAACATGACAGCGCCTTGGCGAGGGACAGGATAGAGAATCGAATTGACCAGTGCTGAATAGTACATTCATACTAGTGCGTGTTCGGCAGCCCAATTAGCCTGGAACGCTGGCGGACGGTCACCGACGACCGCGTGCCCGCTGTCGGGGAGAATGAGTGGTCCGGTCGTCTACGCATCAACTGGAGGCAGAAATATGAGCACCGAGAAACTGAACCGTCGAGACGCCATCAGCGCAGTTGGCGCAGGCCTAGCGTACGGCGCGCTTGGAGCTGCGTCCGCTATCGGCGCTGATCACGAGTCATCCGTTGTGAAGAGACACCTCTATGTCACGAACGATGCGACGAGGGCTGTCGATGTATTCGATGTCAACGACGAGCATGCGCTTGTCCGTTCGTTTCCCATGGGCGGCGGCAAGGTGGGCGGGATCAGCGCCGACGCCGCAACCAACCGCATATTCATTACCCAGCAAGACGAGAACACGGTCAAAGCCTACGGCATGCTGAGTGGCACCTGAATTATGCACTGCGGCGTGGACCTGAGGAGGGCTGAGCCGCAAGGGACCATTGGGAACCCCCGAAAACATGGGGTAAAAAGGTAGGCTGGCAAAGATCCCAGCTTCGCCAGCCAACCCCAAGGAGGTCACCCACATGGTTACCAGACGAAAACAGCATAGCTCCCAAAGGCCCGTCCAACAAGGCCCAGCCGTGACGGCCTCGCGACCCAATAAAATCGGGGCTTCGACGCCTTACCACTTCCGCGGCAAGAAGCCGACTCCCTACGGCGGCTTTCTGCCGGTGGTCGGGAGGGCGCTGATCTGAGAGCCTGGCTATGCGCTATGCATAAAATTTTATGCACTAGCCGTAACGCACTGGAAACACGTCACTTCCGAGCGAGGTTTTGACGACGCGGAATCTGGGCGGGAAGGGAAACCGGGGACGGAGAAGCCAAAAGACCAGTTGCCGAGCTACCACCTCACGACGACCGCCAACCCGCTACGAACGCAGCCACACTCGCAAAGTGAATCTGTGCATAATTCAGGTGGCAAGGAACTGTGGGGCGTCAACGTCGATACGAAGTATGGGTATATCCAGCCCGACCGATGTTCTATCACTAACGACGGACACGCTCTTTACGTGCCTATCAAACAGAACGGCAGGTATTTGATCCTGGACACGTCGAGCGGAGAACGCATCACCGAAATCGAACGGCCCGGTGCGCCCCACAACTCCTTTGCGGGCGAACAAGGCCGCTATATGTACTGCGCGGGCCGGAGTCATCACGACTTGTACTTGGCAGACCAGAAGACACACAAGATGGTCAAGAGGATCGGACCGTTCGCCTGGCCTGTCCGTCCGCTCGCGGTGGATATCGAAGAACGCTTCGTCTACGCGAACACCACGTACACGCAGGGCTTCAGCGTTGGGAACATTGAGACCGGAGAGTGCAGCGAAGTCTTGCTAAACCCTCCCTACGAGCGCACGAAGCATTGGATGACAGCACATGGCGGCATGCCGCATGGAGATCATCCGTTCAGTCACGGTATCGGAGTTCGACCCGTAACCCAGGAAGTTTGGTTCTTGGACGACCTTTGGGGTTACCTCAATGTCTTCGATACATCGAAGACCCCCGAGAAACCTCGGTTCATTGGCAGAGTGGAACTGTTTGATGACATTGAATCGGCTTGGAACAAAGACAGTGGCAACCGGTGGGTAGCCTTCAGCATCGACGGCCGATATTGTTATCCATCTGATGGCTCAGTGGTGGATTGCATCGAAGGCAAGAAGACCTCCATGAAGATCTCGCCGAGCGAGAAGTTGGTCGAAGTCGAGTCCCGTGGCGAACAGGTCGTCCGCAACAGTGGCCAGATGGGCGGCGTTTACGGCCCGGGCGTCTGATCCCTCCTCGGCAGAAGGAATCAAAGTGGTTCCTGTAACCTGAATTATGCACTGCGGCGTGGACCTGAGGAGGGCTGAGCCGCAAGGGACCATTGGGGACCCCCGAAAACATGGGGTAAAAAGGTAGGCTGGCAAAGATCCCAGCTTCGCCAGCCAACCCCAAGGAGGTCACCCACATGGTTACCAGACGAAAACAGCATAGCTCCCAAAGGCCCGTCCAACAAGGCCCAGCCGTGACGGCCTCGCGGCCCAATAAAATCGGGGCTTCGACGCCTTACCACTTCCGCGGCAGGAAGCCGACTCCCTACGGCGGCTTGCTGCCGGTGGTCGGGAGGGCGCTGATCTGAGAGCCTGGCTATGCGCTATGCATAAAATTTTATGCACTAGCCGTAACACACTGGAAACACGTCACTTCCGAGCGAGGTTTTGACGACGCGGATTCTGGGCGGGAAGGGAAACCGGACACGGAGAAGTCAAAAGGCCAGTTGCCGAGCTACCACCTCACGACGACCGCCAACCCGCTACGAACGCAGCCACACTCGCAAAGTGAATCTGTGCATAATTCAGGTGTAAGACGCCATTGTGATCGAGGTCTAGGCTGTTCCGAGAGCCTTGTGGGCCGGGCAGTTCGTACGAGCGAGCCCAGCGAAGTTCGTTTCGCAGAGGCGCGAGGTGGCATGCGGGCTAGCTAACTCCGCCGAAACGAACGACATAGAGCGTGTCAGCGGATAGCTAAACACAACGTCTTAACTAATTGCGCATAGGCGGCGCAGCGTGTCATTCGGCTGGCCCCACGTGGCAAACTCGGCTTCCGCAGCTGCGATCACTTCCTCCAGGGTCGCAAAGTAGCGGTTGTGCAGGCAACGCCGCCGGGTCAGCTTCCAGACTCGCTCGATCGGATTCAACTCGGGACTGTAGGGCGGCAAGTAATCCAGCTCAAAGCCAAGTGCGTTTTCCTCGCGCCACGCTTTGTGCAGTCGGGCATGGTGGTACCTGGCGTTGTCAGCGATGACCGCCACGCGGCGCCCTCCAATGCGGCTCACCTGCTGGAGTTGCTTCATGAATTCCCAAAAGGTCCCGGCATTGAATTTCCCCGTCTCGCGACAAGACCAAAACCGACCATCGCGTAGTCGCACGGCACCAAAATATCCGACGCTTCGCCGGGTCGGATGATGCAGCAGGATGGGATCCTTCGTCTCCGGAGGCACCCACATCCGACAACGCGAGCCGTGCTGCTGAAAGTGCACTTCGTCGCTGGCCCAAAGGTCGACGGCCGGGTCGGCCATCAGCGCTTGGAGTTTTTTTTATGCGTCTTCTGCTGTTCCTCGTCGGCGCGAGCGATCTTGGGCCGCGGCTTGCGCAGCCGAAAGCCCAATTGCCGGAACAGACGCTGGCACTGACGCACGCCCACAGTGATGCCGTATTGTTGCTCGATCCAGACCGCCAACGTTTTGCCATCCCATAGATTTCCGCTCAGGCCTGCCTCCCGCGGCGTCTGACGAAGAGCAGCGTTGATCTCTTCGAGCTGCTGCTCATTCAACCGCGGGGGCCGCCCGGCCCGCTCTCCCTCGCGCAAGCCCGCCAAGCCTTTCTGCTCGAAACGACCCACCCAATATTCCACCGACCGTGGTGCGTCGCCCAGCAGCCTGGCCACCTGTGGGCAGGTCATTCCTTGGGCCACCAGCAGCACGCCGTGGAGGCGGTGGTCGTAGCGGGAATCCAGGGAGCGTCGGATCTCATCCTGCAATCCAAGAACGATGTTTTCAGCGTCAGCAATGCGAAGTGGTCTCATTTCCCCATGAGAGCACAGCCTGCATACTATGCGCAATAACTTATGACGTTATGTTAAATCTTAGTGTTGTATCGCAGGCGACCCAGCAGGAAGAGTCTCGTCGGGAGAGAGAGTTAGTCGCTTGCGATACAACGATTTGAAGGAAGCCGTCCGAGGAATCTGGGAGTCTATGCGTTTTGAATCAGGGGGCAAAGGGCTCTGACGGGAGGTCGGCACTCGTTCGATGGCGCGAGAGCCGCTGGGCAGGTCCGTTTGGAGCCGCGATCGCATAGGGAAGCGCGGGATTCTGGTGTTGGTGGAGCGACCGCAGTGAGTGGAACGCGTCGTAGAAGCTCAGCCGGGCGCACGAGAGCGGTTCGCGCCGAAGCAACCGGGTGGATCGAGCTGGAAAACGATGTTGCATCAGGCGGCTGCCGGCGAGAGCGGGGGCGAACGCAGCCGCGGCTGAACGGGGCTGAACCGCTCGACGACCCGCATTAGGCCGCCACAGCGCGGGCAGGCCCAGCCCGCGCGAGCGGGTTCTGCTCCGCCGAGGGACATCGTCTGGGAGGGCTGCGCTCGGGCGATCAGTCGGCGGCAAAGCGGCAACAACGCCGCACGCTTGCGGTGAGCGAGGAAACCGAAGTAGCGAATGCGTACGAAGCGCGGCGGCAATAGGTGCAGCAGGAAGCGGCGCAGAAACTCGTCCAACGCGAGAGACATCAGCCGCTGCTGGTTGCCGTGTGCCGAATCGCGCCAGCGGAAAGTGACCTGGCCGTCAGCGAATGGTTGGAGATGGCGACGCGGTGGGTGTAACGGCCCAGGTAACGCAGCACCTGCTCGGGACCGCCAAAAGGCGGCTTCAAGTAGACCACCCACTTGTTGCGAAATAGGGTCCGGAGGAAAGCCGAGAAGGCGCGCGGTTGGGAGAGGGACCGCAATTGACCGTAAAAGCCGAGTCGTCCCTCGGTAAAGGCCTTCCGTAAAGCTTCGACAAACTTGCCGCGAAACACCTCTGCCAAAACCCCGGTGGGAAGGAAGAAGCTGTCGTAGCGCGGCTCGATCCAGCGGGTCTGATTCGGGGAGAGGCCGCCGGCGGCGATGACCGAGTGCACATGGGAATGATGTTGGAGCTTCTGATTCCAGGTGTGCAAGACGCTGAAGAAGCCGATCTCGGCGCCCAGACGCTGGGGATCGCGGGCCACCTCCAACAGCGTTTCCGCGCTGGTGCGCAGCAGCAGAGAGTAGACGACTCGCTTGTTCTGTAAGGTCAGCCTGGAGAGTTCGTGGGGCAGCGTGAACACGGCGTGCAGGTAGCGCGCAGGCAGCAACTGTTTGCGCCGCGCCTGGAGCCAGCGCTCGCGGGTGTTGGCCTGACACTTGGGGCAGTGCCGATTTCTACACGAGTTGTTAGGAGATGGCAGGGCGATGGCCGCAGTCGGAGCACTCATCGAGATGACCGCCGAGTGCGGCCGTGCGGCAACGCTCGATCGCTAGCAGCACCTTCAGATGTTGCCAGTTGAGCCAGCCGCGACTCTTCTCAAGGAAACACTCTCCGGCAGCGCGAACCAGATCGGCCACCTCCAGCGGCGGCCGTTGCATCTACTGCCTCCCGGGATCTTTCTCGCCCGGCGAGGTGAGCTGCAAACAGTCCAGTGGGCTGGCGACAGCGCTGAGATGGCGCGCCGACAGGTGCAGATAGCGGGCTGTCTGTTCCAGATCGCGATGCCCCAACAACATTTGAATCGTGCGCGGATCCGCTCCTGCTTCGAGCAGATGCGTGGCGAAGCAGTGGCGCAACGTGTGGGGATGAACCGGCTTGTCGATGCCGGCCCGCTGGGAAGCTTGGTGGCAAGCGTTCCAGGGCACATTGACGCTGATCGGATGATCGGCGCTATGCCAACGTCCGCCCGGGAACAACCACTGGGTCGGCTGGCGCCGCAGCCCTCGCCAGTGCTGTCGCAAGGCGGCGAGCAACTGCTCGCTGAGCATGACGTCGCGGTCCTTGCGGCCCTTGCCGCCGCGTACGTGAACCACCCTGCGCCCGCTGTCGATGTCGCTGAGCTGGAGCCGGACCAGCTCCGCTCGGCGCACTCCGGTGGCGTACAGCGTCATCAGCAGCATGCGGTGGAACGTACTGCCGGCGCAGTCGATCAGTCGGGCGACCTCCTCTTGGCTGAGGACGCTCGGCAGTCGTCGCGCCCTCTTGGGGTAGGGCGTCAGGCTCAGGTTTCAGGACCGCCTGAGCGTCTTGATGTAGAAGAACCGCAGCGCCGCCAGACGTTGGCTCACGGTGTTGTCGGCGAGCTTGCAATCGCGAAACAGGTGCGCTTGATAGCTCCGAATCTGGTCCGGTCCTAGTCGGTCGGGCGCTTGCTGGAAGTAGCGTGCAAAATCCTCCACCACGCCGAGATAGCAGCGAACAGTGCTCGCGGAATAGTTGCGACGCTCGAGTTCCTCGAGCATCTTCTTGCGTAAATGGGTCACAGTAGACCTCCTTTCTCTGTGACCCGACCATACTCCGAGCAGCGCAGCGCTGCCGCATGAATGTTCACGCGAAGCGTCTGCCGTCAGGCTTCGTTCTAAATTTCATTACCACCACGTATCCGCCGTCAGAGGCCCTTTTGCGCGTCGTCGGAAGAGCTGGAAACCCGTCGTCTATTGAGTTACCATGGCCTTGAACCGGATTGCTGGTGGTAAGGCTTGTAATCACCATCTATCACTCAGCATCGTAGAAGCCTTGTGTCTTTAGTACTTTGCAGACACCGTTTGAGACCTTCGCTAGTGAGGGTAGAGTCGAGGACGGGCGCGGGTGCTCTGGACGCCTGGGGCGTCGTGGTCCCGTTTCCCGTCCCCGCTCATCGAACCGGACGTGCGGATTTCCCGCATCCGGCTCTCCGACCGGCTTCATCCCTCAAGCTGTCGCGGGCGGCGGTCCCAGGTGTATCCGGCGCAGGCGTACCACGCCCAACTTGCCAAACACCACCTGGTCGCTGAACTGCCGGGTGCCACGCGACGACACCTTCTTCCGCCTCCGCAAAAATCCTCGCACTCGCTCGCGCACGTGGTTGTCCACCGCCCGGTACGCCATCAACCGGGTCCCATGGGAAAAGTAATTCGACCAGCCCGCCAACACTCGGTTGAGACGGCCTCGGACCTCCTCCCAGCGCCCCACTTCAGCCGGACGCAACACCTCGCGCACCTTCCGTCTCAGCCGCGCCACGCTCTTCCTCGACGGACTCGCTCCCAAATACCAATGACCATCCTTCTTGAAACGGTGCGGCCCGAACGTGTATCCCAGAAAGTCAAACCGCTCCTGGTTGGCCTTCACCAACTTCGTCTTCTCCTGGTTCAGGGTCAGCCCGATCCGCTCCATCGTCCGCGCGGTGAACTGCAGCGCCTCCGCCGCGCAACCGCGGCTGAGAATCACGAAGTCATCCGCGTAGTTAACGATCACGGCCCGAAACTCGCTTCCCTTCCCCATCCGCCGCCAGTACTTCAGAAAACAGTTCATGTACAGATTGGCCAGCAACGGGCTAATGACGCCACCTTGTGGGGTGCCGCAGCGGCTTCGCTTGCCGCCCGTCATCCGCCGTTTCCCGTTTTCATCCCGCTCTTCGACCGGCGTCTTCAGCCACCTTTTGATGACAGTTAAGACTTGTCGGTCCGAAATGCGCCGCGCCACGCACTGCAGCAGCTCGGCGTGCGGAATCGTATCAAAGTACTTCGATAAATCGGCGTCGACTACATCGGTGTAGCCTTCACACAGCAGTTGATGCACTCTCCGGACCGCGTCGAGCGCGCTCCGTTTCGGCCGGTAGCCATAGGCCTCCGGGTCCAAGTCCGCCTCGAAGATCGGCTCGATCACCAGCTTGAGAGCGGTCTGCGCCACGCGGTCCCGAATGGTCGGAATCCCGAGCGGCCGCTGGCCGCCGCCAGGCTTGGGAATCATCACCCGCCGCACCGGCTGAGGCCGGTAGCTCTTCGAACGCAAGTCTTGTTGCAAGCTTCGCAACCACTCCGTCCAGTCCCCGGATTCGATCTGTTCAAACGTCACGCCGTCCACTCCCGGCTTGCCTCCGTTGGATTTCGCCAACCGGTAGGCGTGCTCGAGAATGTCACTGCGCCAGACCTTGTCCCACAACTGATAGAAGCGGAAGTTCGGCTCCTGCTTCGCTTTGAGATAAAGCTTCTTCCGCAGATTTCCGATCTTTTCCGGCGTTTTCAGACTCATGCCAATCACCTGACCTGTTCTGCTTCCAAAGCGTGCCGGAAGGCAGGGCCCTTCGCTCCACCGCAGTTACCCGGCTTCTTCGCTACCATGGCCCTGTCCGACTCCCCGCCGGGTCCGCCCTCCTTTCCGAGGACGGCGGAGTTGCGAGCTCCACCCGCCGGGGTCTCCCTTCCTGCACCGCGGTCTCCCTTGGCTGACATGCCGTGCCCACTACCCCGGCGGACCGGACCGGTGCAAATGTCGGTTGCTTCCCGGTCCGTGCGGCCTTCCCCGTATCTCAGGCGGGTCGGCGTCCGCGATTTCCCTTTCGAGGCCTGCTCAGGCTTACTGCGCGTTACGGCCTGCCAGCTTGCTCGCCCGGCTTTCCCCAGACTTTGTCACGAGGCTTCCGCCTGGCCAGTTACCCGGCCAAGCCGCTCGTCAGCTTCCATGCTTACCGACAACTACATAGGTGGGCTCCTTCCTCCCACAGGGTGTCCGCGCCGAAAAGGCGCACTGAGATGGATTGGCACTCATCCTTACTGTGCGCGACTCTGGAACTGTCGCGCTCACTTGGAAGAGCGAGGAACCACATCGCCGCTTTGCCGGCTATACGGTCAGGTGAAGCGGCATCGGTCAACACTTCAGGTTTGTTCATCTATTCCGCTCTGTAAGCCTGGATTGCAGAGTCAACCGAGCTTTATCGGTGCGGATCGCCTTTGCTTGGCCGCCCGCTCGAAACCCTGGCTTAACCGAGTCTTGACAGAAGTCTGTCTATCTCTTCACGGAGAAATGGTTGAATAGGAGTGAAGAGTATGGGTGGACGGCTGTCGACCAGTAGCTCTCGCAAGCTGGCTCTCCTGTTCCTGGGAGTTGTGGCGCCCCCGGCGGTCACGCTGGTGTGGCTTGGCCTCCAACTGCTCGAGCAGGACCGCTCGCTGTGGGCGCAACGCGAGCTGGAAAGCCGGCAGGCCGCCGCGCAGTCCGTCATCCGTTCGCTGGAGCAGTCGCTGGCCGAGGCCGGGCGGCTCACCGAAACCCCGCTGCCGGAGGGGATGGTGCGGTTCACGCTGTCCCGGCTGGGTGTGAGGGCGGAACCGGCCGGCCGCGTTCTGTGGCTTCCGGTTGCAGCCGGGCTGGAGGAAGCCGAGGCGCGCCGGTTCAACCAGACGGAGAAGCTCGAGTTCCAGGGTGGGGCGGAACGCGCGCTGCTCGCCTACAAGGAAATGGTGCGTTCGGCGGCACCGGCCGTCCGGGCCGGCGCTCTCTTACGCCTTGCACGCGTCCACCGGCGGGCGGGACGGTGGGGCGATGCATTGGCAGCCTATCGCCAACTCGCCCAAATAGATCGGATCGCCATCGATGGCATGCCCGCCGACCTGCTGGCTCGCCGGGCAACCTGTTCCATTTTTCTGGAATCCGGCGGAGAGCCAGAACTGGCCCAGGAGGCGGCCGCCCTGGAAGCTGACTTACTCGCCGGACGCTGGATTCTTGACCAGCCCGCCTGGGAGCTGACCGCCCGGCAGCTCGAGGGGTGGACCGGCCGCGCACTGCCGCTCGCCGCCGAGCGCCAGGCATTCTCCGCCGTTGCCGATCGGTTGTGGGACGAATGGCAGCGCAATCCGGCGGACCGTTTCCCGGCCTCCAGCCGCCGCCTGATGGCCGGAGAGCAGACTCTCGTCTGGCGCGCGGCGGGAGCCGAGGCGTCGGTGACTGCGATTTCACCCTCCGTCCTGCACGCATGGATGGAGAAGGCGGCACAGGGCAATCCCGCCACCGGCGATCGGCTCAGCTTGTTGAGCGTGCCCGGCCGGCTTCTCGCGGGACCCCAGCCGCCCTCCGGACCCGCGGTGGTGAAGATGCCGGCTTCCGAGACCGGCCTGCCCTGGACACTGGTCCTCAGCCCAGGCGACTCATCCCGGCAGGCGCAAGAGTTCGCCGGCCGCCGGCGTTTGTTGACCCTGGGGCTTGTGGCGATTGTGTTGCTGCTCGGCGGGGGAAGTTATGTTCTTTGGCGCGTCATCCAGCGGGAACTTGCCATGGCTCGCCTCCAGACCGATTTCGTCTCGGCCGTTTCGCACGAGTTCCGCACCCCGCTCGCTTCCTTGCGGCACGTCACGGAGCTGATGCAGGAAGACGATGACTTGCCCCCGGAGCGGCGTGAATCGTTCTATCAGTCGCTGGGCCGCAACACCGAACGCCTGCACCGCCTGGTGGAATCGCTGCTGGACTTCGCGCGCATGGAGGGCGGAAAGAAGCCCTACGACTTGCACCCGCTGGATGCCGGCGAGCTTGCGGCCCGGGTGGTTGCCGATTTCCGCAAAGAGGTTGGGCCACGCGGTTTCACCGTCGGCCTCGATGTCGAAGCTCCCGGCGCGCTGCCGGTGCGCGCGGACGCGGCCTCGCTCACCAACGCGTTGTGGAACCTGCTCGACAACGCCGTCAAATACTCGCCCGAGGGACGCACCATCCGCGTCTCGGTCCGCCGCCATCCCGCGGGCGTGGCCATCGCGGTTCTCGACGATGGCCTCGGTATTCCACGCCACGAGCAGAAGCAGATCTTCCGCCGGTTCGTTCGCGGGGAGAAAGCCGGCCGGCTCGGCATCAAGGGAACCGGGCTCGGGCTGGCGATGGTTTCCCACATCGTCCGCGCGCACGGTGGCACAATCGAGCTGGAATCGGAGGAGGGAGCCGGCAGCACGTTTCGCCTGGTGCTGCCCGCACACGGCTAACCATGGCACGCATCCTGATTGTCGAAGACGAACCGGATCTCATTCTCAGCCTGGAGGAGGACCTGCGCCGCCAGGGCCACCAGACTCAACTGGCCGGGGACGGCGAGCAGGGTCTTCGGCTGGGAAAGCAGGGCGGGTCGGACCTGATTCTGCTCGACGTGATGTTGCCCAAGATGGACGGCTTCGACGTTGCGAGCGAGTTGCGGCGGGCCGGTATCACGACACCCATCATCATGCTCACCGCGCGAACGCAGGAAGCCGAAAAAGAGCTCGGGCTCGACTCCGGCGCCGATGATTACGTGACCAAGCCGTTCAGCCTGCGCGAGCTGCGCGCCCGCATCCGGGCGCAACTGCGCCGGGTCTCCCGGGAAACCGGGCGGATTTTCCGTTTCGGCGATTGTGAAGTGGACTTCGACCGCGCGGAGCTGCGGCGGTCCGGCCAGCCGGTCGACATCACGCCGCGGGAGCTGCGCCTGCTGGGCGTGTTCCTCCGCGGCCGTGGCCGGGTGCTGAGTCGCGATCAATTGATTGAAGCGGCGTGGGGACACGGCACGGCAATCACGGATCGTGCCGTCGACACGCACGTATTCAATTTGCGAAAGAAGATCGAGCCCGTTCCGTCCGAGCCCAGGTTCCTCATCGGCGTTCGCGGACTCGGTTACCGATTCGACAAATGAAAATTAACCGAATCTTGGCGGACTGCTACCAGCGGATTGACGGTGGCCCTCCACACTGTCATCAAGGAGGCAGACCGATGAAACAGACAAGAGTATGGATCACGACGTTGCTGCTCGCTGCGCTGCTGGCACTTCCGGCGGCGGCGCTCGCACAGGAAAGCGCGGAGGTCGCTCTTCGCGCGGCCATGGAAACCGAAACCGTCGAGGGCGACCTGAAGGGCGCGATTGAGCAATACAGGAAGATTGCGGAAGGCAGCGATCGCGCGATCGCCGCCAAAGCGCTCATCCGGATGGCCGAGTCCTATGAAAAGCTCGGTGACGCCGAGTCGCGCAAGATTTACGAGCGCGTCGTCCAAGACTACAGCGATCAGAAGGAGGCCGTAGCGGTCGCCCAAGCGCGGCTTGCTGAAGGCGACCTTACCGAGAGCGTCAAGGGCGACCGGGTGGTTTGGGCCGGAGAAAACGCGCTGCACGTGTGGGGCAGCGTTTCCCCGGATGGTCGCTATGTTTCCTATACCGACTGGTCGTATACGGGCAACATGATGCTGCGCGATCTTTCGTCGGGCAAGAGTCGCCCTCTCACTCCCAACAAAGATTGGGAGGGCGAAGGAAGTGCGATCAGTTCCACGTTCTCTCCGGACGGAAAGCGGGTGGCGTACGCTTGGACCAACTATGAACCGGGCCTAGCGGAAGTTCGCATTGTCGACATCGAGGGAACCGGAGTCCCGGAACCTCGAACAGTATTGTCGAGCGAGAAAATGAGGGGTATCTTGCCGTTCGATTGGTCTTCCGACGGAGAATGGCTTGCTGTCAGTGTTGGGCGGAAAGACAACAGTGGGCAGATCGGCGTCCTCAAAGTGCGCGACGGTTCGCTGAGGCTGCTGAAGACATTTGGCTGGCGCGGCCCCGACAAGCTGTTCTTTTCGCCCGACGGCAAATACATAGCCTACGATCTGCCGGCTAACAACGCCGTGGCGCAGCGCGATGTATTCGTCATAGCGGTCGACGGGGGGAGCGAAACGAAGGTGGTCGTCGGCCCGGCGAGCGACGTCGTCATGGGCTGGTCTCCCGACGGCGGCCAATTACTTTTCGCCGGCGACCGGACCGGGGCTAACGCTCTCTGGGCAGTTCCCATGGCGGCCGGCAAACCGCAAGGCGCACCCGCGCTGCTCAAGCCGGACATTGGACCGGTGTCCTCGCTCGGGCTAACGGCTTCGGGCGCACTGCACGTTTTCAAGGACACCAGCACACTGGCCCTCCACATTGCGCCGATCGATCTCGAAGCCGGGAAGCTGGGCACTCCGGTTGTCGAAAGCTACCGCGCCGCCCGGCCGGATTGGTCACGTGACGGCAAATACCTAGCTTACAAGAAGGGGGACATTGGCGACTTCGTACTGGCGATCCGAAATGTGGAAACCGGTGAACTCAGAGAGATACCGACGGCGCTGAACTATTTCAGCGAGCCTCGTTGGTCGCCCGACGGACGGTGGTTGGCGGCCGGCGCCAGACCCTTCAAAGGAAAGAGAGCAATTTACCGATTCGACGCCGATACCGGCGAGGTGTCGTTCCTCGCGCCCGGAAGACATGTCAGTCGGGTGGAAGTGTCACCGGACGGGAAAAAGATCTATTACGGCTACCATCCGGATAATGAGTCTTGGGTTGAGTATGATCTTGCGTCCGGGGAAACCCGCGAGGTCTTCCCCCGAAACGGGGAGGGTTTCCGAATGGGCCGCTCGGAACTTTCTCCCAACGGTCGATTTGCGGCGGCCGTCTCGATAGACTTGGCCGAGAAAGGCAAAAGACCATATGGCGATTCCTACGGGAAATACAACACTCTGCTGCTCTTCCCGGTCGACGGTGGGGAGCCGCGAGAGCTGCTTCGCGTGGCCCGGCCGGAGAGACTCGCCGCCTGGGGCGGCATGTCTTGGACACCCGATAGCCAAGCCTTGATCGTGATGAAGGTGTTTGGTAAATCGGGAAAGGAAACGGGGAGAGAACTCTGGCTTGTACCCATTAACGGTGCCGCGGCCCGAAAACTTGACATCGATGTCAGCGATTGGGGGGCCGGCAGCAGCAACATCCGCCTACACCCCAACGGACGACAGATTGCCTTCTTTGCCGGGAAACGATCAGAGGAAATCTGGGCGCTGGAGAACTTCCTGCCGACCCGGAACGCGGGCGAGTGATGCTGCTATTGCGGGCGGCGGCGCTCGCGATTCCTCTGGGACTGGACCTTTACCTGCCATTCCCAGAGGAGAATCCCATCACAGCCGAAAAGATCGAGCTGGGGCGGCGCTTGTTTCATGACCGCCGCCTCTCGCGCGACCAGTCCATCTCCTGCGCCTCCTGCCACGATCCGGAGCGCGCGTTCTCCGATGATCGGCCTGTCGCCGTCGGCGTATTCGGGCGGCGAGGCAACCGCAACGTCCCGGCGATCATCAACCGCGGCTACGGCCGGGCCTTTTTCTGGGACGGTCACGTGGACAACCTGGAAGAGCAGGTCGTCCAGCCCATCCTCAATCCCAAGGAGATGGACCTGACGCTAGCGGAAGCCTCGGCCCGCGTCGGCCTGACTCAAGAGGAGATCGCCAACGCCCTGGCCACCTACGTCCGCGGCATCGTCTCCGGCGGCTCGCCCTTCGACCGTTTCGTGAATGGCGACCGCGGCGCACTCACCGCCAAGGAGCAACTCGGCCTCCAGATCTTCCGCGGGAAAGGGAACTGCACCGCCTGTCACGCCGGCCCAAACTTCACCGACGAAAAGCTCCACAACACCGGCGTGGCTTGGCGTGAAGGAGGGAACGGCGGGCGCCTTGCCGACACAGGCGGCGGCCGCGGCGACTTCAAGACCCCGACGCTCCGCGAAATCGCCCGCACGGCCCCCTACATGCACGACGGCAGCCTTCAGACGCTCGAAGATGTTGTTGACTTCTACAGTGACGGCGGCAGGAAGAACCCATATCTCGATCCCGAGCTGCGCCCGCTCAAGCTGACTGACGACGAGAAGACGGCGTTGCTCGCATTCCTGCAGTCGTTGACCGGCAAAGTGAGCGACGGCCGCTAGTCCTTCGGCGACCTGTGCGTTCCACGGCTGAAGTATCCATGCAGGCGCTATCCGCGCCTCGGTACCGGACACTTGGCGCGAAATCGCCTTTCCGTCGGAAGCTGACGGGGCAGTTCCCTGATTATGAACGCTTCTGGAAGGTGCGCGGCCGCGAGCGAGCTACGGTCGCGATCTCTCCAGATCAAGTCGTTCCAACCCCGTCCGGTTTCCATCCCTGGCGGACGTCAAGCCTGGTCCTTGGCCCATTTATGAGATAGCTTGTAGGGCTCGGGAATTCAGCTTGACGCCAACCCCGCTGAATCAAAGACGCATACTTGACGCTAGGTCGAGAACGGTCGGCAAGTGCAATGAAGGACTGCCGGGCCTCTCGCCTGCCTCGCCCGTCAGGCGCTGAGAAACCCGGGCTGACAAACTCGGTCACGGATTTTTGATAAAATTATTCCCTTTGTTTTCAACAGTTTTATCCAGGAAGCGCCAGGCCGCCCGAGGCCGGCTTGCTATCCTAAAAAAGGGAAACCCAGCGATGAATCATTTTCCATATGGAGGTGACCGGCAGGCGATCCAGGCCCCCCCGCCCGGCAAAAACCCCGATATCCTCTCATACCCTCGCAAATCCTCTCATTGAAAAAAGTAACCGCTTATAAATGAACAACTTGCGCCCAAACCACTCAAGTCAGTTGAGGCTCTTTTGCTAGCAAATACGAGCACGATGACAGCAAAAAAGACCAAACGGCGAACATTGAAAAAAATCCATTTGATCACTGGATGAAACAAGATCGCCTCCAGAATGCCCGAAAAGTTGCGCCGTGAGAAATGCGGGCTAGATCAGCTTCAATCCAGATCCCCCGCCCTGGGTGTTAGATTTGTAGAACCGCCATGCGGACTCACGCACGCATCGATCTTGAACGCCTCGCCGCGAACTACCAGAAGGTCCGCGCCGCCGTCGGGGACTCTGTCACCGTACTGCCGGTGGTGAAGGCCGACGCCTACGGGCACGGGGCGCTGGAAGTCGTACGCACCCTGTCGGCGGCGGGAGCCGGATGGTTTGCGGTCTCTTGCCTGGAAGAGGGCGCCGCCCTTCGGCTGGGGGGGATCGAGGGTGAGATTTTGGTGCTGTGCGGCTTCCATCCCGGCGAAGAAGAAGATGCGCGGGTTCATCGGCTCACCCCCATGATTCAGACCCTCGATCAGCTCGATCGCTGGGATGGGCAAGCGGCGGCGAGCGGAAACCGGCTCCCTTTTCATATCGAGCTCGACACGGGAATGACCCGGCTCGGCCTGGACGCGGAACCGTTGCGGCGATTGGTCGGCTCGATACGGAAAGCCTCCCACCTGCGATTGGACGGGCTGGCGACCCATTTGGCTTCGGCGCATGACTTCATCGGAGAGCAGGCGGCGGAGCAAAGCGGCCGATTCCTGACCTGGACCAGACAGTTGCGGCAACTCGAAGTGCGTCCGCGCTACATCCATATGTCGAACAGTGCGGCGATTGCGTATCGGGCCGGGAATGATTGCAGCATGGTGCGGCCCGGGCTGGCGCTCTACGGCTACGTTCCCGAACCGTCCGGCGCGGCGCCCGAGCCCCGCTTCAGCGTGGAGCCCGTCCTCGAATGGAAGGCGAGGCTCATTATGGTTCGTGACGCAGCGGAGGGAGTGCGGCTCGGTTATGACGGATCCTGCACCGCACCGGAGCCGATGCGCGTCGGCGTCGTATCCGCGGGCTACGGAGACGGATTCAGCCGCCGGATGTCAAACGGAGGCCAAGTGCTCATAAGGAACCGTTCGTGCCCGGTTATCGGCCTCGTCAGCATGGACGTGACGCTGGTCGACCTTCGGTCAGTGCCGCAAGCCGAGCCCGGCGACGAGGTGACTCTGATCGGCAAGGGACTTGACGCCACGGTGATGGCCGGCCATTGCGGCACGATTCCTTATGAGGTTTTGTGTGGCCTGTCGAAGCGGGTCCCGAGAGTCTACGGCAATCGGCCGGGTGCGGGAGCTTGATAAACGGGAGCGAAAAATTGACCAACGGGGTGCGGGGAGTGGTTAACAGGCAAGAATACAAATCTATCTTCAGACCGAACGCCGCGCCCGGCCCGGCAGTCTAAAACGACGTCTAGTTCATCAGGCCGCGCAGGAACTGATAGCGGTCAATGGTAGCCGCTACGCCCGTCGCGCCCTGAGAGCCGACCTTTTCCGAGCGCGTGACCCGGCCCCGGCAACGAAGCCGGATCCGTTCCTCTTCGGCCTGGGTGTTTCGCAAAGTGACGATGAACTCGATAGGCGAACCGATGGAAACGCTCAGTTCGCCAACAACGAAGTAGGCGCCTGAGGAACCCACGTTTCGGGTTCTGCCAGACAAATTGACGTCACGGTTGCTGACGCGAACCACGTCAAGAGGGAGGGCAAGACCGAAGCGCTGAGACCTGCGCCGTTCTGATCCTTGTGAAGATGCCATGTCGGTTCAAACCAGTTTCAACATAAATGTTTGAAACATAACAGTAACACCTGAATTATGCACTGCGGGGTGCACCGGAGGAGGGCTGAGCCGCCAGGGGCCATTTGGGGGACCCCCGAAAACATGGGGTAATAAGGTAGGCTGGCAAAGATTTCAGCTTCGCCAGTCAACCCCAAGGAGGTCACCCAAATGGTTACCAAGCGAAAACAGCATAGCTCCCGAAGGCCCGTCAAACAAGGCCGGGGCGCGAGGGCCCCGCGGCCCAATAAAATCGGGGCTGCCACGCCTTATCACTTCCGCGGCAAGAATCTGACTCCCTACGGCGGCTTGCTGCCCGTCGCCACCCTGCTCGAAAAACTCGGCTTCCAGGCGCTGCTGGAAGAAACCATCACGAACAAACGAATCACCCGTGTGATGAGCCTCTACCAGTTTGTGCTGGCCCTCGTGCTGGGCCTCTATGTCGGCTTTGCGCGGCTGAACCAACTCCGCTTCATCGCCCGCGACCCCATCTTGACCGGCATCTTGCAAGTGACGCGTCTGCCGCCGCAGTCCACGCTGTGGCGCTTTCTGGCCTCGCTGCACCTCAACGTGGCGAAGCAGATCCTTTCCATTCAGCGCCAGCTGCGGGAACGAGTCTGGGCCGCGGCCCAGGTGAAATTGGAGACGGTGACGCTGGACACCGACACCACCGTGCACACGCTCTACGGCCGCCAGATGGGCGGGCGCAAGAGTTACAACCCCAAGAACAAGGGCAAGCGCAGCTACCAGCCGATACTGACTTTCCTGGCCGAGACGCGCGAATACCTGATGGGCGGGTTGCGCAACGGCGACCGGCCCACGGGCCGGCAGATCGCCGCCCACCTCGAGAGCGCCTTTCGGGCTTTGCCGCACGGCGTGAAGAAAATCCTGGCGCGGGCCGATTCCGGGTTTTATTGCTGGGAGGCGGTGGAGGCCTATGAAAAGGCGGCTTGTCAGTTCGTCATCGTGGCGCGCAAGACCAGGCGGCTGGTCGAGCAGTTGCAGCAAGCGGCCTGGAAGCCCTCGCCCCACAGCGATGCGGATGCGGAATGCGAATTCCTCTACCAGCCGCAGGGCTGGGCGCGGGCCTGTCGTTTCCTGGCGCTGCGTTACGAAAACGAACCCGCGGCCGGCGCGGCCGAGCAATACCAGCTGTTTGCCACCAGCGCTTACACCTACCGCGTGTTTGTCACCAACCTGGCCGAACCGATCGCGGCGGTGGTGTGGTTTTACAATCAGCGCGCCGCAGCCGAGAACCTCATCAAGGAGGCCAACAACGACGCCGGGCTGGCGGCCCATCCCTCGCGCCGCTTTGACATGAACCGCAATCACTTTCAGCTGGCCATGCTGGCCTACAACCTCAACTGCTGGCTGCTGCTGTTCAACCGCGAAGCCCAAGCCAGCGTGGAGACACTGCGGCACACCACCCTGGCGACGGCGCGGCTGCGCTTTCTGTTCGTGGCGGCCAAGATCTGGCGGCACGCCGGCAGAACGGGTGTCAGCTACAGCGATCATTATGAGGAAAAGGGCCTGTTTGAACGGCTGATGCGGCGGCTGCGGGCGATGGGGCCACCGGGATCGAGCTTCGCGCCGGTGGTGGAGGGTGCGCTGAGTTGAGGGGCGCTCCATGCATAAAATTTCATGCACTCGCCGCAACGTACTGGGAACACGCCGCTTGCCCGCCCGCTTTTGCCCGCCGGGATTGGCAGGCGGCTCAAACAGGGAGGGAAACAGAGGAAAAGACGACTTGCTAAATCACTGAGTTGACACGACTGCCGCTACCGCCACAACTCCATCGGCGATGGCTACGCCGAATCGGTGCATAATTCAGGCTACACCTGAATTATGCACTGCGGCGTGGACCTGAGGAGGGCTGAGCCGCAAGGGACCATTGGGAACCCCCGAAAACATGGGGTAAAAAGGTAGGCTGGCAAAGATCCCAGCTTCGCCAGCCAACCCCAAGGAGGTCACCCACATGGTTACCAGACGAAAACAGCATAGCTCCCAAAGGCCCGTCCAACAAGGCCCAGCCGTGACGGCCTCGCGACCCAATAAAATCGGGGCTTCGACGCCTTACCACTTCCGCGGCAAGAAGCCGACTCCCTACGGCGGCTTTCTGCCGGTGGTCGGGAGGGCGCTGATCTGAGAGCCTGGCTATGCGCTATGCATAAAATTTTATGCACTAGCCGTAACGCACTGGAAACACGTCACTTCCGAGCGAGGTTTTGACGACGCGGAATCTGGGCGGGAAGGGAAACCGGGGACGGAGAAGCCAAAAGACCAGTTGCCGAGCTACCACCTCACGACGACCGCCAACCCGCTACGAACGCAGCCACACTCGCAAAGTGAATCTGTGCATAATTCAGGTTACATAATGTACTGAAGATTGCAGCAACTATTTTAGCCCGGAATTTGACCCGCGAGAATATGTGAATTTCTTGGCGCGAGGAAACGCACGGTCACGCCCGCGGCAGCCTGCCGCGAGACGCACCGCTAGCTAGCCCCAATACCGTTCACTTAGGGCCTTCAAGCTTCGAGCCCAGAGCCGTTGAGCCGCGAAGCGGCGTAGGATCGTAGCCCAGGGTGGAGCGAAGCGGAACCCTGGGTGCGAAAACCATCCAGGGTAAGCCCTGAATGGGCGGAGGAGCAAACCGGCCCGTAACGTCACCGCGGAGAGCGATGTGCGCCGGGCGTTCAACGACGCCCAAGACAAGAACACACGCGCTGCAACAAAAACCGCCCGCGGAACTGCTAAGTGACGAGCATTGGGGCTAGGCGGCACGTTCAGGGCGTCCGGCGCGCTCGTCCAGGAAGGCTCAAAGGACCCAGTTGAAACCCGGCAGTTGCTCCCAGCGTCTCAGCCAGTTATCATCGTCAACTTATACTCCGCCGATCGGCGGATTCCAGGAGACCTGCCAAGCGTGACCAATCCATCTACTCTTCCTGTTCTTCTTCAAACCGACCTTCCGGGCATCGAGCACGTGGCGCGCGGCAAGGTGCGCGACATCTATCGTGTCGGGGACCAACTTCTTTTCGTCGCTTCCGACCGCATCTCGGCGTTCGACGTCGTCATTCCTAACGGCATTCCCCGCAAAGGCGAAGTCCTGACCAAGCTGTCGATGTTCTGGTTCGACTTTCTCAAGGATGTCGTACCCACCCATTTCATCACCGCGAACGTGGACGAGTACCCCGAATCGTTGCAGCCGTTTCGTGGCCAGCTCGAAGGCCGTTCGATGCTGGTCAAGCGGCTGGAAATGATTCCCATCGAGTGCGTGGCGCGCGGCTATTTGGCGGGCTCGGGCTGGAAGGAATATCTGCAAACCGGGAAGGTGTGCGGGCATGAAATTCGTCCCGGAATGCGGGAGAACGGCTTGTTGCCGGAACCGATCTTCACTCCCGCGACCAAGGCCGAGACGGGACACGACGAAAATATTTCGTTTGAGCAGGCGTGCGGCCTGATCGGCAAGGACTTGTGCCAGAAACTTCGAGACTCCACGCTCAATATCTACTCGCGGGCCCAGCAGCACGCTTTGGCGTGCGGCTTGATCCTGGCGGACACGAAGTTCGAATTCGGCCTGCTCGACGGCGAGATCGTGCTGGCGGACGAAGTTCTCACGCCGGACTCGTCCCGCTACTGGCCGTTTGAACTCTATCAGCCGGGAAGGCCGCAGCCCTCTTTCGACAAGCAGTATGTTCGGGACTACCTCGAGTCAGTCAACTGGAACAAAGAGCCCCCCGCCCCCGAGCTGCCGCCGGAAGTCGTCGCCAACACGGCGGCGAAATATGAGGAAGCCTATGTCACTCTGACCGGGGAGGAGCTGTAAGTAGCGGCCGGCAATCCTGCCGGTCCGTCGCCGCGAAGCGGCGAGGTCAAGACGGGCGCTTAGCGCGCTCGGTCCGCGTAGCGGCGTATGCCGCGGGTTTCACCCTCAACCCTGCTCACTTACGGATCAGCAGCTCGCAGCTTTCCTCACCCTGGCGAATGGTTAGCTTCAGCTCGCGCAGTTTCGTGAGCTTGCCGTTGTAGGCGAAATAAACATAGCCGGCCGAAGGGTGGCCGATCGGCTCCCGGCGGAGAGCGTGCAACTCGATGATTCTTGACGGCAGCGAATCGGGGGCAGGCGGGGTTTTCGTGACTCGCGGATCCGCGGGCACGGTCTCGGGAAATGGCCCGCGGTTTCGCTGGTCGCCGGGAAACCGGTTCCGTTGCGGCGGGCCGCCGATCGAAACGCCCTCAAGCTCTCCAGTCTGACGGTTGACCGTGCCGGCCCCGGCAGTGAATCGGCGGTTGCCGCGGCTGAATTCGGGTCTCATCAAAGAGGCCACGACGTATTGTGGATGCACCGGCGGCTGCGGCCAATCCACCTTCTTCCAGTCGAGCTGAAAGTTATTGAGGGGGAACTCGAACGTGTTGCCGGCGGCTGGATAAGCCGCGATCTCGAAAATCAATGTGCCCGGTATGAGCTGTGTACCGAGAGGAGTGGGGAGACTCCGCCGCAAGTAATCGACAGCGACTTTCCCGCCTTTGAACTCGCAGGCGTGCGGATACTCACTCTCCTGTTTGGGCTCTAGCTGAGAGGCCGGCAATGGCACAACATGACCCGCAAGCCAAAGCAAGCAGGCCGTCCATTGGAACTTTGTTCGGTGTATACCCATCAAGTGTTTGAGCTGGTTTAGGTATAGCAAGTTTGGGCCCGGGTTTGCACCCGCGGGCGACCCGCCGGCGTGCGGTTTCTTGCAATGACGAGTCGGCCGTATTCACCGGACTGGATTTTCTTGAATGGCGTTTTGGGTACAACCGTCCATTTCAGGAGGCGTCATGGCTAGCGCGCAAACGATATCGCAACGTGTGCCTCGAGTTTAGCCTTTCTGACGTGGCGCGCGCCTCCCGGCGGGCCGCGTCGGCCTCCGGGCCGACGTCTGGAGTTCCCGCATTTCAGGGACTCGCCGTCCGCCGGTCACGGATAAGCAAAAAAGCTTACAGCCCCATGTTTTCAAACATTTACACCCATTCCGCAGGGCCGATCGGCCCGAAAACTCGGCCTCCATTTGCTAAGCTACGAGTGAAAGCCCGGTAAGGAACAGATCACCGGACCAACGCGACCGTTTCCAGGCCTGGACAGTTTCGAGTTGCTCTCCGTTATGTGGTCATCCCCCGCGGATGGCTTCGCCCAGTGAGGACCGGCTTCAGCCGGTCCTCACTAATCAGCAACGGGAAGAAGACCGTCCGCTAGCAGCCGCGCCTGCGCTCCCCATGGGGGCGGCTGTCGAGGTAAAACCAAGGGAGCCGAGGGGGCCCCTCAAAAATGAAACCAGCGGCCAAACAAGTGGAGCAATCTCTCAACTTGCCGTGCCAGCACCTAGAATGCGGCCTGTCTGTCGAGTTGCGCCTGTCGGACAAGTTGGGCCGCTCCGAGGTGGCGCGCGCCTCCCGGCGGGCCGCGTCGGCCTCCGGGCCAACGTTAGCGCGGACGGAGAGTCCGCGCCTGCCACTGCTCAACCCCGCCAGCAAGCAGCCACCAAGATCCCCAACCTCCCCCTGGTCCGTCCTCCGCGGCGGCAGCAGCACCGCCAAAGTCTGCCAGAAAACCCGCGAATCTGACGCCTTTCTGCCAACCGTCCATCCGCCCGCCTCTAAGAAAGTCCTTGAAAACAAAGACACGATAGCTTGACGCCGGCCACCAGCCCCCTGAAACCACGCAAATCGCCGATATATCTGCCAAAACCTGCCATTCTCTGACATTTTATAAAGAAACTTTATACCCCATCGCACAACCGCCGTGATTTCAACGGCTTAGCAAGGCCATAATCGAACCCCCTGACCACCGAATGTCATACAGCACTGCCAACGGCAAAGCCGCCGCCGACAGCCACCGAAATGTAGAAACTCCAGGGCGCATGGTACATTGGTGAGTCAGGTGAAGAAACCACAAGTTTGGAATCATCACACCGTATGCCCCGAACGTTTCTAAGTTGTCTTCGGGTGGCCGCGGGACTTCTCGCGGTATCGGCGCTTGCCCAGCAACCACGGGAACTCAGCCCCCAAGCCATCGAGCATATCCAGGCAGGTCTCGCGGCGCGTCAGGAGAACCGCCTGGACGACGAGGTGCGCGAGTTCGAAATCGTGGCGGGCCTGGCGCCAAACCTCGCCGAGGCCCACATGAATCTCGGACTGGCGCTGCGTAAACAAGGAAAGCACGAAAGAGCCAAAGAGGCTTTCGAGACCGCCATCCGCATCAAGCCGAACCTGGTCACCGCGCGCGCTCTGCTGGGCCTGGACCTGCTGACGGCCGGCAGCTTTCGAGGCGCCGTGAAGCATCTCGAGGCGGCACACGCCGGCGACTCCTCCAACACGGAAGTCAACCATTGGCTCGGCATCGCCTACTTCGAGTTAGGAAGATATAGCGAGGCGGTCTCCAAACTGGAAGCCGCCGTCAAGACGAAGCCCGAAGACGCTGACATCCTGTATTACTTGACCAGGGCGCACAGCGAAGCGGCCAGGCAGTCGCGAAACAGGCTTTTGGAAATCGCGCCGGAATCAGCCCGCGCCCGCCAAGCGCTGGCCGAGCGGGCCGCTGCCTCCGGCTGGAAAGACCAAGCCCTCGAGGAATATCGGAAAGCAGCCGAACTGGAGCCCGGCCTCCCGGGACTCCAGGCTGGTCTGGGAGACCTCCACGCCGCTGCCGCGCGCTACGGCGCGGCGGAAAAGGCGTACCGCTCGGAGCTTGAAAAGCGCTCCGGCCACGCGAAACTTAACTTCCGATGCGGTGAAGTGATTCTCAAGCAGGGCCGGCCGGAAGAGGCTTTTACTTTCTTGAATAGGGGGTTGGAACTCGATCCGGCCTTGATCGATTCCTATTTCCAGCTAGGCCAAATGCTCTTGGAAGAAGGAAAGTTCGACCTCGCGGAGAAGACTTTCACTCAGCTCACCGGGCCTGAGACGCCGATTCAAACGAGTCTGCTAGCACACCACCGGCTGGCCCAGGTCTACAGAGTGCAGGGGAAAAAGAAAGAGGCATCCCAGCACGAAAAGATCTTCAAGAGAATCACCAAGCAAATCGAAAAGGCCAGCAAGCAGCCACGCGGAGACAAGTCGAAATAGCCTGGGGTGGCGCCTGCGCCAAGCTAGCGGGCGAAGTAGAGTTCGACGGCGCGGTCGATGTGTTCTTTGTCGAGTACTGGCGGCTTACCTTCGTAGTCAGAGATGTTCTTGGTGATGGCCACCAGATCGCGGGGATAGCAAGCACGAAGGACGGCGGTTCGGCTGCTGACCTTGCAACGCTCTTGGGCGTAGCGCGAGGCCTCGACAGTGTATTCGACACCTTCGTTCTTGCAAACCATTCGCAGGATGCCGTCAAATATCTCGGGGGTGATGACGTCGATCTTGATCTTGTTCTGAATACGCCGCAGGAAGGCTTCGTCAGCCAACTGCCGCGGATCGAGGTTGGTGGAGAAGACGACCATCGTCTCGAAGGGCACCGGGAACGTTACGCCGGTCCGAAGAGATAAGAAGTCGATGCGCCGATCGAGGGGAACCACCCAGCGGTTGAGCAGGTCGCGCGGGTTCATCATCTGGCGGCCAAAATCGTCGATGATGAACATGCCGTTGTTCGCCTTCATCTGCAGCGGCGCGGTGTAGTAGCCGAGCGTCTCCTCATAACGAAGCTCCAGCATTTCCTTGACCATCTCGCCGCCAACCGCGATGCAGGGGCGGTTGCAGTGGATCCAGCGGCCGTCGACTCCGTCTTCCGGCTCCAGCGGATCGTGAACGACCGTGTCGAAAATATTGACGATTTGTCCCTGGATTTCAATGGCGTAAGGAACATACACAGTGTCTTCAAAGACTCGCACGAGCCGTTCCGCGATGCTGGTTTTGCCGTTCCCTGTTGAACCGTACAAGAAGATCTGGGAGTTTGAAACGATCGCCGGGCCGAGTTGGTCGAGTAGCGAGTCCTCGATCACCAGATCCTTGAATACAGTGTGCAGCTTTTCGCGGCTTACATCCTGCCGCTTGGTTTGCCGGCGCACGCCTTGGGTGTAGGCGGTGAGTGAAACCGGGGCCGGTCCGATGTAGTTGCTGATCTGGTAGCGGTCCTGAGCCAGCTTTCGTCCTGCCTGAGAAAGCGTAAATTCGTAGTCATTCGCGACCATCCCCTTCACTTCGAGATATTTTTCCTTGCGCAGGTGGGCGAAGATCGAACTGCATAATTCAATGCTGATCTTCATGTTGAAGGACAGCCGGTTCAGGTTGGTCTGCCCCTCGAGCAAAGTCATCTTGAGCATCAAGTCGACCAGGATGTTTTGATTGATGCCCAGTTCTTCGATTGACTTTGGCGCCGGGGGGCGAAACCGCCCTTCCCCTGTTTCCAGAGCGGTTGGGGATGTGAAGGCAAGAGTACTCATTTCCAGTAATTCTAACAGTTGGAAGGCAATATCTCTAGCAGGGTTTCCGGCTGAGTTTGATTGCTCCTGAATTATGCACAGATTCACTTTGCGAGTGTGGCTGCGTTCGTAGCGGGTTGGCGGTCGTCGTGAGGTGGTAGCTCGGCAACTGGTCTTTTGGCTTCTCCGTCCCCGGTTTCCCTTCCCGCCCAGATTCCGCGTCGTCAAAACCTCGCTCGGAAGTGACGTGTTTCCAGTGCGTTACGGCTAGTGCATAAAATTTTATGCATAGCGCATAGCCAGGCTCTCAGATCAGCGCCCTCCCGACCACCGGCAGAAAGCCGCCGTAGGGAGTCGGCTTCTTGCCGCGGAAGTGGTAAGGCGTCGAAGCCCCGATTTTATTGGGTCGCGAGGCCGTCACGGCTGGGCCTTGTTGGACGGGCCTTTGGGAGCTATGCTGTTTTCGTCTGGTAACCATGTGGGTGACCTCCTTGGGGTTGGCTGGCGAAGCTGGGATCTTTGCCAGCCTACCTTTTTACCCCATGTTTTCGGGGGTTCCCAATGGTCCCTTGCGGCTCAGCCCTCCTCAGGTCCACGCCGCAGTGCATAATTCAGGTTGCTAAGAATACCGATCAACCTAAAAACGGCAGTTAGGAGGGCGCATCGGTGACATACAAGGGGGCGCCGAGGACTCTGCCGCGGAGGAATTGGCGGAAAATCCAGCTCAGGATCAGTCGCCAGCGTTGGGCTCGGGTCAACTGCTCCGCAGTTGCTCGCAGCCATTGCAGAAAGGCGCTGGCCCGCTGCAAAGCCGCCTTCATCCGCCGCGCCCTGGCGTGCAAGCTCGTAATCGTCACGGTCGTTTGGTGGCCATGGCGCGTCCGCCGGGCAATGCCGTGCAGCAGCAGCGGCCGCGTCGTGATCGCCTCGCCATGCTTGGCGGGGATCGCCAGCCGCGTAAACAGCGTCCACCAGTTGTACACCAGCGCCGCGATGCGCGCCAGCACCTGACAACGCAGCAGGTCCTGGGTCGTGAAACCCGACCAGCTCCACTGGTTCTTCAATTCGTCAAAGTTGTTCTCCGCGTCCGCCCGCTCGCGATAGTGCTGCGCGATCGTCGCCACCTCCTCGTCGAGTGAGGTCACCAGCAGCGCGTACTCGTAGAGCACGCCGTGGTCGACCACCTCGGCCCAGCCCAGCGACAATTGCTTCGGCGCAGCCGGGTCGGGCTGAGTGAGCGCCAGATCGTTGCGAATCTGGCGCCGCAACACCACCAGCGGCCGGGGCCGGCTCCAGCCTTGGAGCCGCAACTCGGTGCGAATCCCTTGCCAGCCTCTTCCCGCCGGCTCCCATTCCTCGCTGCGAAACAGCCTCTCCAACAGTCCCTTCACGCCCCGGCTCTGCCGCAACTTGAATAAGTAAGGAAGCTCGCGCTGTTCGGCGCCCAGCATCATCCGCTCCGTCCCCCAGCCGATATCGCCGCGCAGCAGCGCCGGCCGCTGCTCAGGCGCCAAGCCGTCGAGAAACTTCCACAACTCCGGCTGCGCATACGAGGACGCCGTCTGGTTGCCCGGCTGCATTTCCACCTCCAGCAGCAGCCGCGGGTTGGCCACGAAGTAAGTGTGATAGACATGCGAAGGGCGACCCGGCTTGCCCGGGTTGTAACCGCGCTTGGCGCCCTGCTGGCGCCCGTAGAGCGGCTTGACGCTGGAGTCGACGTCGAGGATCCAAGGCTCTTCCAGCAGCGCCTCGTAGCTCCGCCGCGGATGCTCGCGCAGCCAGTCGCCGCAGGCCTTCTCGTCGGCCCCTTGAAACGCCCGCCGCGCCGAGTCTTCGCTGACGACCTTGCTCATCCCCAGCAACCGCGGGTTGACCCCGTCGCCGCGGATCGAGCTGATGTGCGCATAGCGGCGATGTCCGGCCAGCAGGCTCAGCAGCAGGGTGCCCAACACGTCGCGCTCCGCCGGCGCATTGGGGCTGCGGTAGTCGAGCGGACAATCGGCGACCCAGTCGTCGAACAACCCGGCGGTTTTGAGGAACTCGATGAAGTAGGGCATCTGCCCGTAGGCGGTCACCGCCGCCTCGGCGTCCCAGCGCAGGTGCACCTTGCCGCCGTAGGTGTCCACCGCCCGGCTGCCACTGCTCTGCTTTGTGATTGCGTTTTGGGGCTCCCCCAACGGGTGAAGCCGCTTTGTGCGTCGTGGTTTCGCCATCCACCACAGTATCAACCACTTGCCCCCTGGACCGCCTATTCAACCGCCGTTTTTAGGTTTACTGTAGCGGGACAATCCGGGAACTTCCAGATCAACGTCATGCTGCCGGTTGTCGTCCACAACATTCTCGAGAGTGCCCGCCTGCTCGGCAATGCATCACGGGTGCTCGCGGACAAGGCCATCGACGGTTTCCAGGCCAACGAGGAGCGAATCGCGGATCTGGCGGAGAAAAACCCGATCCTCGTGACCGCGCTCAACCCCGTCATCGGCCACGAGAAAGGAGCGGCGGTTGCCAAGAAGTCCTACGCCGAACGACGGAAGCTAAACCCGGATTTCCACTTTAGTTTCGGCGCTGCTAACCATCGGGTGGTCTCCGACACCTTTATTTATGCGGGTTTGAACGCAATCAAGGCGCTGAGGAGACACATCCAGTGGGTGAAAAACGAGGCCAGCCGTTTCAGCTAACTTTCAGCGGATTATTGAAGGCCTCGTCGGACGGCAAAAACGGGTGAAATGATGCAGATGCATCACAACAATGAAGCAAATGAACCATTGTCAATCATCCAGAGCTGAGTTAGCCTTGGTAAGGGTGCACGCCTAGCGGCGCCAGGGCCAAAATGGAGATCCTGGCTAAAAGAAGTCGCTGCCGAGATGACCGTTAGAGGGAGTTTGTAAGAACGGGACCAACTCAAAGCCGCTGCCATCATCTTTCGGCTTGAGATACCAGAGGTCGTTCCCGTTCTCCGGATCATTGACTTGGTAGAGCAAGTGCGTCCATCGCATTACCAGTCGCAGGGACGCTTATCCAAATCCGTGCCCACCAGCTTGCAGAATCAATTGCATAGCTAGCGGCTGTGTGGTAGGGTTGGCTTTTCTGGAGTTGTTGGACATAGATATGGAAAGCTGGAGGGTGACAGATGAAACATTCAACCGGCGGAGGCTATAATCGGCGGCAACTGCTCAGGAGAGCGGCCGCCGTAACTGCAACCCCCTTTTTCGTTCAGTCCGCTGCGCTGGGCAATGATAGATCGGTCGCGGCCAGCGAGCGGATCAATCTCGGTTTCATCGGCCTCGGCAGGCTGGGCCAGGGGGGTCACGTGGGAAGGTTTCTGGAAGACCCCGATGTCCAGGTGGTGGCCGTGTGCGACGTCGACCGCTGGCGGCGGGAGAATTCGAAAGCCGCGGTCGAGAAAACCTATGCCGCGGAACGCAAGAGTGGCCAATACCGCGGCTGCGCGGCCTACAACGATTTCCGTGAGTTGCTGGCCCGCGACGACATCGATGGGGTGGTCATCACCACCGGCGAACGCTGGCACCCGGTGCTAACGGTGATGGCGGCCAGCGCGGGGAAGGACATCTATTGTGAGAAGCCCATCTCGTTGACGATTCGGGAAGCGAGGGTGATGGTGGACGTTGTCCGCCGCTACGATTGCGTCTTCCAGACGGGCTTGCAGCAGCGATCCGAACCTCAATTCCGCAAGGCTATCGAGCTGGTTCATCAAGGCCGACTGGGGCAGTTGAAAATCATCTATACTAACCTGCCGGGCACGAACAAATATGTCAATCTGCCCCCCGAGCCGGTACCCGAGGGGTTGGACTGGGACCGGTGGCTCGGCCCGGCTCCCTGGCGCCCGTATAACAGCCGGTTTCATCAGTACGGAGAACCCCAAAGAGTCACTCCCTGGTCGATCTGCCGCGATTTCTCGGGCGGCAGGTTGACTAACGGCACCGTTCACAACCTCGACACCGTGCAGTGGGGGCTCGGCATGGACGGGACCGGGCCTGTGGAAATCATCCCTCCAGCGACGAACGAGGTTCCGTCCTTGACCTTCAGATACGCCAACGGCGTCCGAGCGCTGGTTGTTGACGAGAAACTCGACGAGAAGAAGCACTTCATACCTGACAAATGGGACGTCAACAAGAAGCTCCACAACTTCAGCGCCATCTTTGTCGGTGAGCGCGGCTGGATATACGTTGGCCGCGCAGGTGAGATCCAGTCGTATCCGGAAGAGATCCTTGCTCATTGGCGTGGCGTGCCCGGCGAGGCAAGTCCGATCGATCGTCATCACCGGAACTGGGTGCACGCCATTCGAACCCGTCAGAAGCCAGTGGCTGGCGTGGAGGTCGGCGCCCAATCCACCATCGTTGCCCATTTGGGGAACATTGCCTACTGGACCGGCCGAGCCTTGAAATGGGACCCCATCAAGGAGGAGTTCCCCGGCGACGAGGAGGCCAACCGGCTACGGTCCCGGGCGATGCGCGAGCCGTGGAGCATTTAGCGGGGCTAAAGGAGATTCGAGATGGCTGAAGGAACAAAGAAAAGCAGTGAAGCCATGGACAAGGCCTTTGAAGCCCTACTGAGCTATGAGTGGGGAGTGGATCCGGAAGCGCTGGACCCGATGGATAGCGCGGTGCTCGCCTGCCATGATCAGCCGGCGGCACGGCAAGAGCTTGAAAAGCGGCTGGCGTCCGTCCTGCGGACCGATGTACACCCGGCCGCCAAGGACTTCGTCTGCCGCAAGCTCGGATGGATCGGTTCGGCGGATTCTGTCCCGGCACTGGCCGCGCTGTTGCCAGACAAGAACCTCTCCACCATGGCCCGTCATGCCCTGGAGAAGATAGCGAATCCGGAGGCGGACAAAGCTCTGCGGGAGAGTCTGGCGAAAGTCGAGGGCGACATCAAGATCGGTGTGATCAATTCACTGGGAGTGCGGCGTGACCGCAAGAGCGCTTCTCTACTGGCAGCTCAGATCGACGCGTCTGCCCCGGAAGTAATGGCGGCAGCGGCCAACGCGTTGGGCCGGATCGGCACTTCCGAGGCCGCCAAGGCGCTCGAAACATACCGGGGGAAGGCGCCTAAGGAATTTCGGTGGGTGGCCTCCGACGCCTCCCTGGCATGCGCCCAGCGGCTTTTGGCCGCTGGCAAGAAGAAGGAGGCCGTGCCGATCTTTAAGGCCCTCGGCGCCCGGGATCAAGCCAAGCACGTGCGTCTGGCAGCGAGCCGCGCGCTCTCCGCCGCTACGCGCATGTGAACTAGGTCCAGCCAGCACTTTGCTCAGAACCAGAGAGAAGCAATATGAACCTCGTCCCTGAACTGAGGCGTCCGATTTCTTTGCTGCTCGGGATCCTTGCCTTGCTTGTCTGTGACATTCGGGTCTCGGCCCAGCAGGTGAAAGAAAGACGCTGGCCGCGCACGCCGCCAATCGTCGTGAGTGCCGCCGACCGTCTCAAGATAGAAGCAGCGCTCCCCGCAAAGGCGGCCGTTTCACCGGCCAGGCCCCGCAAGCTCTTGATCTTCGATCGCAACGTGGGATATCCAGGACATCCGGCCATCGCCTACGCGAATCTGGCCTTTTCGAAAATGGGCAAGAAGACCGGGGCATTTGAAGCGGTGGTCAGTCACGACCCGGCGGTTTTCGCGCCGGACAACTTGAAGCAGTACGACGCGGTTTTCCTGAACAGCACTGTTGGAAACATCTTTGAAGACCCCGCCTGGCGACAAAGCCTGGAGGAATTTGTTTACAGCGGCGGCGGCCTGCTGGGGGTTCATGGGACGACTTTCGCCTTCACCCGGTGGCCGGGTGCTCACGAGGACTGGCCGGAGTTCGGGTTCATGCTCGGCGGGCGCGGCGGCAATCATCGCGCACCGGATGAGCACGCGTTCCTGAAGATGGACTCCCCTGACCACCCGCTCAATCGGCCCTTCGGGGGTAAGGGCTTTGATTACCGCGACGAGTTCTATCGTGTTCGAGGTCCTTATTCTCGAGACAGGCTCCGGGTGCTTTTCAGCATCGATACCGACAAAACGGACTTGAGCGGAAAAGAGCCCGAGCGTGCGGACAACGATTATGCGCAGGCGTGGGTGCGGAACTACGGCAGGGGGCGCGTCTTCTACTGTTCTATCGGCCACAACCCGTATGTCTTCTACGATTCACGCATGTTGCAATTCTACCTGGGGGCGATTCAGTTTGCCCTGGGTGACCTGCCCGCGCCGACAACGCCCAGCAGCAGATTGACGCCCGCGACGCTGGCGCAAGAAAAACTGGGCTGGCGTCTGGGGATGACGGCCTACAGCCTTCACAAATTCACGCTCTTCGAAACGATCGAGAAATCCGCTCAACTGGGGCTCTCCTACCTGGGCGGGCTGAGCTTCCAGAAGGTGAGTAAAGAGATCCCGAAGAATTTCGATGCTGCGTTGACGGACGACGAGCTGAGGCAGGTTCGATCGAAATTGGACTCCGCGGGCATTCGCATGCTGACCCATTTCATGGCGCGAATCCCGGGTGATGAAGCCGGCTGCCGCAGGGTTTTTGAGTTCGGCCGCAAGATGGGCGTCGAGACCTTCATTTCGGAGCCGCCCCTGGAAGCTCTGGATACGATCGAGAAGTTCTGCGACGAATACAACATCAACCTTGCCATCCACAATCACGACGAAAAAGCTTCGCCTTATTACTGGCACCCGGAAAAGCTCTTGAAGGTCTGTCAGGGGCGCAGCAAACGCATCGGGACGTGTCCTGACATCGGCTATTGGATTCGATCCGGTATCGACCCGATCGAGGGCATCAGGACGCTCAAAGACCGCGTGATGGTCGTGCAGTTGCACGACTTGCACGAGTTTGGCAGCCAGGGTCACGACGTACCCTGGGGAACCGGCGTGGGACAAGCCGAGAAGTTTCTCAAGGAGATCCACCGGCTGGGCATTCAGCCGACTATGTTCGGACTCGAGTATTCCTACGACTGGTTCGATTCCATGCCGGAAATGGCCCAGTCTATTGAGTTCTTCAATAAGACGAGCCTAAAGGTTGCCCGGTGATCGGGAGCTTGCTCCCACTCTGATTCGTGCGCCCTTCGAGCTGCGTTTGAAGCAGTGTCGGAATCGCTACGGATCTCGGCGCTTTTCAAGCGCTGCTAAGGGTGCTTTGGCGGTTTCCCGGGAAAGGAGGACCTAATGACTGCAACACGGCGCGAATTCTTGCACGCAAGTGCCGGAACGACGCTTGCTTTACAGACGGCCTGTACACAAAAGAGGCGGCCGAACATCCTATTCATGCAGACGGACGATCAACCTTTTGATTATCTGGGCTGCGCGGGTAATCGCTTCATCCAAACACCCAACATAGACAAGCTGGCTGCGGACGGCGTCCGTTTCGACAATGCTTTTACCACCACGGCCATCTGCTGCTCCACCCGCGCGTCGGTGTTGACCGGCCAGCACATGCGACGCCATGGGATACTGGACTTCGCCACCCCACTCTCCGCGGATGCATTGGAAGCCACGTACCCGGTGCTGCTGCGAAACGCGGGCTATCGGACGGCGTTTCTGGGCAAGTATGCCATCGGGAGGACGCCGCTTAAAGGCGTTGTGGATTCCGAGGGTGAAGCCCCAGGTTTCCGCGACCCGAGTCTGGCGCTGCCCAGCGACAGGTTCGACTACTGGTTCGGGTTTCCGCAAGGAATCGACTTCCGACAGGTCGTAAACGACAAGAAACGCCATCTAACGCAGCTTCTGGCAGAGCGAGCGATCGACTTTTTCCGATCTGTACCAGCGGGCCAGCCGTTTTGCATGTCACTGAACTTCAAGGCGCCGCACGGTCCGATCTATTTTGACCCGGACTTGCCGAACCCTTACGAAGAAGCCGAAATCCCCCCTCCAGCTTCCTATACAAAGGCCGACTTCGACTCTCAGCCGGAGTTCCTGCGGAAGTCGCTCAACGGCAACACCGATGGCCGGTGGCCTGACGATCCTCGCGGAGAGTTTCTGAGGCGGGCCAGGACCTACTATCGGCTGCTGACAGGTGTCGATATCGCTGTGGGCAAGATCATGGCCGCGCTCAAGGAACTGGGGTTAGACGACAACACGGTGATCATCTACACTTCTGACCATGGTTCCCTCCGCGGAGCGCACGGCCTGACCGGTAAGTGGATCATGTATGAAGAGTCGATCCGCGTTCCGCTTATCATCCGCGACCCTGGGCTCCCGGCCAACTTACGGGGAAGCCAACGGGAAGAGATGGCGTTGAACATTGACATGGCGCCGACGATGCTCGGCCTGGCCGGGGCCCCGGTCCCAGCGACGATGCAAGGCCGTGATCTCGGGCCTCTAGTGAGCAACGAGCCGGTAAAGTGGCGTGATAACTGGTTCTACGAACACACTTTCAATACACCTCCGACTCGGCTTCCTATAGCTCGGAGTGAAGGCGTGCGAACCACAACGTGGAAATATATCCGCTACACCGATCAAGAGCCTCCTCACGAACAGCTTTACGAACAGCTCTTCGATCTCGCTAATGATCCACTGGAGCGGCGGAACCTGGCAGGTGAGAAAGCGCACGAGAAGACACTTGGCGAACTGCGAGCCCGCTGGAGGGAACTTCGGGCGGAAGCTGCGTGAGGGTCGACTATATGCCGGAGGTCGCCCTAGGTGCGGCGGACCGTTCTGCTTCCAAGGCGGATTGATAGGCGAACTCATCCAGACTTGGCGGCGGACGAGCGGCACCCGAGAATGAGCCCGCGGGAAGTCACCAACGGGTGTGCGGCCCCGGCGCCGCGGCGAGCAGGTGCGACGCCGGGGTCCTGATTCAGAATTGTAGCTTCAGCCCCAGCTGGATGAGCCGGGGACCCTGATTTCTGGTTGTCGTCACTCGGCCAAACTGGCCGGAGCCGACCACCGTCTGATTGTTGGCCCAGTGCAGGCCGAAGCGGGGAGTGTTGGTGATGTTGAAGAACTCGGCCCGGAACTGTGTCCTCACCCTCTCGGTCATGTTGAAGTTCTTAATCAGCGCAAAATCCAGGTTCAGCGGCCCATGATTGCGCGCCACCGGAAGGTAACGAGGAGCGCTGCCGATCTCGAATTTCCCCGGCGAAGACACGGCGGCCCTGTTGAACCACTGCTCCGGCGTGCGCTCGATGGACCCCAGCTCCTCGAAGCTCGTGATGTTCGGCCGCTGGATGCCGAATCCATAGACGCCGAGCGTGTTGGTCGCCCTCAAGTTGATAGGAATTCCACTCGAGTAGCGCATCGTACCGGATGTTTGCCAGCCGCCCACAATGGCGTCCATAATGCTGTTCATGCCCCCCCCGTGCGCTCTGCCTTTGCCGACCGGCACCTCCCAGATGAAGCTGGTGGCGACATCGTGAGGGACGTCGTGCGCGCTAAGTGACCATTCGCTCCCAAAGTCGAACACGTTACGGGGGACGTCGCCAACGAACCAACCCTGGTCCTCCGACGCGTTGTCCAGCGCCTTTGACCACTGATAGCTGGCGAGAATGGTCAAACCCCGCGAGAAGCGCTGGGTGTACTTGAGGTATAGAGCGTTGAAGCTCGAGTTGGCGCCCTTCTCGTCCCTCGGCGCCGAGACATTGAGGAACTGTGGATGCGCCCGCAGCAGGCGATGCCTCGGGACGGTCTCGCCCCTCAACGCTCCGCTGGTGATCACTCCGGAGAAGGGATTAGCGACCGGGTCGTTCAGCGGCTCGCCCAGGCTCAAGAACGACGGGTGCATTTGATTCCAGTTAGGATTGTGGCCGTAGTTGAGCTTGCGGCCAACGTTACCTGTGTAACCGATCTCAAAGACGGATCCTTGCGTCAATTCGTACTGGAAGTCGAGGCTGTAGCTCTGCAGGTAGGGAGACGGGTTGTTATGGTTGAAAGCAACCACGTTTGTGCCGATCTGGGTCAGCGCCCCAAGCGAGGCCCCGGTGGGCTGGTCGAATCCGTTGGGGAAGGGGTTGCTGAGAACGTTGAGCGGATTGATCCCGTCGCCACCCACGCTGGGCACCCATTGACTGGTGACACTGTATCCCTGGTTGCCGGTGACGCCGCCCTTGCCGTTGGAGCGCATGTAGGAGATGCCGTAGCCGCCGCGCATGACCAGGCGGTCGGTAACCTTGTAAGCGAAACCTAAGCGCGGCGCCATGTTCCAATGGTCGAGTTCCGTCTGGCCGCGCTCGCTCGGGCTCGCGAACACCAGTCCACCCCTAAGATCCATGCCGACATCGTCGGATATCGGGTTGCGGATGCCGAAGTCGAACCAGTTCTGACGGTTGTAACGTGTGGTCCGCGGTAGCTGGATTTCGTAACGCAGGCCGAGAGTCAGCGTCAGGCGTCTGTTCACGTGCCATCTGTCCTGTCCGTAGAAGGCGTAGTACTTGTCGAGCGTCACCGGCGCCACGGGATTCGGTACGTTGCCGCCTGAGCCGGTACCGAGCAGCATCGACGCGATCGAGTTGCCCGTGGTGGAGCTGTTCGTTGCGGCGACGGGCCCGGACGTCATGCCGCGGCCGAAACTCAAGTCGTAGGTGTAGACATTCAGCAAGCTGTTGTAGTGATACTCGCCAACGGAGCCGAACTTGATGGTGTGGTTGCCCCGCTGGTTTGTCGCGTTCACGGCCCAGGAAACACTGCGCCGGACATTGTCAAAGGCTCGGTGCGAGCCCACCGTAGAGTAGCCCGCCGGGTTAAACCGGCCGCTTCCCTGATCGGTTTGCAGGTTCGAAATGAAGTTGTCCGACCACCCCATCTCGGCGGTCTGGAAGCCGTCGACGGCGGTGATCGGGGTGGAGCGACGGATGGTGCCGGCGCCTCCGCCAAGGACGTTGATGACCCAGGTCGCGCTCGGCGTAAACGTTTGGCTCAGGGTCATCTGATAATACGGCCACTCGTTGTCGTCTTGCGTTTCGCCGCCCGTCCCGTAGAAGCGGGGACGCTCCCCATTCTGCAGAACGCGAGTCGCACGGTAGAAGAAGCGATACTTCTCGTTGGCGGCCCAGTCGCCGCGCACGTCATAGCGATCGACATTCTCCGCTATCGGAGCAACGCCGAAGAAGTTTTGAACCTGCGTGCCCGGCACTCCGGGGACGTTCGGCAGGGGATAGAGCTTGGAAATGACGTTGGCGGCAATCGGGTCGATACGATTCTGTGGGATGACGTTGCCGGGAAGCGGGTCGCGAATGAAGCCGCTGCCCGAAGGGTTCGGCCGGGTGGTGAATGGGTCGAAGATTTGCTCCAGTGAGCCGTTCGGGTTGAAGCTCTGGGAGAAATCGCCAGCTCTTTCGAGCGGGGTCGGGAGCGTGTCGGTCCTGGAGCTGGATCCGGGCCGGCGCATCAACTCATATCCGAACATGAAGTAGACACGTTTCTTTTTCCAGGCGGGTCCCGAGATCGTACCGCCGATCTGATTGCGCTTTTCCTCGGGCTTGGCCCGTCCCGCGCGATTGTTTGCCCACGAGTTGGCGTCCAGGTTGTCGTTGCGCAGAAACCAGTAACCCACGCCGTGGAAGTCGCTCGAACCGCCCTTCGTCACAATGCTGACGACGCCAAAGCCGGTCCGGCCATACTCGGCGTCGTAGGTGTTGCGCGAGATCTGCATCTCCTGGACGGCGTCCACGCTCGGCGTTGCGAAGTTCGAACCCCAATCCGCCCCGCGGTTATTCAAGCCGTCGACCATGATCGTCGTACTCGCTTCCCGGCCACCGTTCATCGAGAACAAGCCGAAGTTCTGGTCGCGCACCCGGTTGCGAAAATCCTTGCTGGCGAAGATGGTTTTCACACCCGCCTGCGTATGGACCAGGGCCAAGGGGTTTCGGAAACTGATCGGAAGGTCCGTGATCTCCCCCTCGGTGAGCGTCGTGGTCTGATTGGAGGTCTGCGTGTCGAGCACAATCGCCTGAGCACTCACCTCGATCGTCTCGGTGACTTCTCCCAACTCCAGGGTCGCGTTGATCTCGGCCGCCTGACTGCCGCTAAGGCGAATCTCCGGACGCACGAACTTCTTGAAGCCGACGCTTTCGACGGAAAGCTCGTAGAGTCCCGGTTGCAGGCTCGAGAACGTGTACCGGCCTTCGGCCCCCGTGCTGCCCGATCGCTGGTCGCCGGTTTCCGTGTTCACCAGCGAGACCAGGGCCCCCGGAATGACTGCATCGTTGGGATCGGCAACCACCCCTGTGATGCTTCCTGAAAACAGCTGAGCCGCGGCATTGCTCGGGCTCAGCAAGAGCGCGATAGCCAGCGTCATGACTACCAGGACGCCAGGCACAATTCGGTTCCGTTCATTCATGATCCTTCTGCTCGTCAAGTGTTTCCCCCTTTGTTGAGCTTCATATTCCCTTCAGGTCTTTTCTCTCGATCGGTTGATTGCCCCGGTGTGCACTCCGCTCCGAACGTCGTTGCTGCCGCAGGCTGCGTCCCGGGCCAACCTTTCCCGGCGATGACGCACACATCGACTCACTGTCTAGTGAAACACGCGAGGGCCGGGCCTGTCAACAAAAAGATGAGAAGAAAATGACAGAAAAATAATGAACATGAACAATGTGGTAGCTCTTTAGAAATGTCCCCTTCTTTGGCGCGGCGATGCGGGTTCAGTCAAGGGCGCACCCTTGGCGGGTTCCGAGCCGCCGCCCACAATCACCGTAGACCGCGAAAGGGGCAGTCTCGTCACCTGTCGCGGGGGATATTTCTATCGAGTCGGTAAGGGGACATTTTCACCGAGTCGCAACAGAAAAATAATGAACAAACGTCAGAGCCTTTTGATGCGCTGAAAATCGCGCGCCGCGACAGATCGCCCCAGAGGCGCCCCTAAAACTCCTGCCTCAACCGCGATTGCCCGAAGTGCCAGACCAACGGGAGCAGTGTCGGCCGGAGTGGCGTTCAGCCCGCGCAATCAACGTCTGTGAGCGGATGGACGAGCCCTAACCCCAGCAGTTTTTCGGCGCTCTCCGACCAGTAGTAGATGGACCCGTAGGGCTCGACAGCGAACGCCGCGTCGCCCGCCCGGTCAAATAAAGCGAAGAGGTCGCGGGATTCCATTCGGCCCTCAACTGATGCGGACGCATCAACAAAATGAAGCGTCTGGCTCATTGTGGCTGCTTTCGAGCATCGGTCATCCTGGTAGACAGAAGGGCATTCGCTGCATCGAGCTTGTCTACGCCTCCGACCCCCGCATGCGCGCTGATGTGATTTGCCGCCACGTCGAATTGACGGGCCGCCTGCTGGCCCGTAGCGGCGGTGGCGCCGTCGGCGTCAACGCCGAACCCTTCAGCGGCGCCGACTACCGCCGTCTGGGGGACGCTGGAGTGGCGTTTGTCGCGCTCTGGCAGGAGACCTACGACCGTGAGCTTTATGGCCGGCTGCATCCCTACGGCCGCAAGAGCGACTTCGAGTGGCGATTGAACTCGTATGAACGCATGATCGACGCCGGCATCGGCCACATCGGCCTCGGCGTGCTCACCGGCCTTGCGGATTGGAGGAGCGACTGGACGATGCTAATGCAGCACGAGGTCTATCTCGACCGCCGCTACGGCGTAACGCCTTCGATCCTCGGCATACCCCGGCTGAAATCCGCAAGAGGCGCCGCTTTCGAACCTGTCGTCGAGCCGCCTACCGACCAGGAGTTCCGCGCTTGCGTCGCCCTGCACAACATCTTCTCACCCTACACCCAACCCTTCATCAGCACTCGCGAGCACTGGGGCCTCTGCGTCGAGCTGTCGAAGGGCGGCGGCTGCCTGTTCACGTTCAACTGTTCGACGACGCCGGGCGGCTACTCTCTCGGCCGCGGCGGCAGGCAGTTCGACACGCGCTCCTTCGACGCTCCCGCCGCCGCCGAGGCGCTACGCCGGGCCGGCCTTAATCCCGACTTCGGCGCCGAGACTCACGCCTTTGCAGCGGCCCTCAGCGAAAGCCATGGCGTCACCGGCTGAACCATTGCTGACTGAACGTTCCGAACCGGCGCCCGGAAGCGGCGAGCTTCGAGTTCTCTCGCCGCGGCCCGCTGCACCCTTCTCCTCGCTGCTGATCAAACCCGCTTCGGCGCTGTGCAACCTCGCTTGCTCCTATTGTTTCTACATCGAGCGCGGCAGCGATCCTTATAGGGAAAGCTCCGTCCGTACGATGAGCCGCGAGACACTCGCGGCGATGATTCGCAACTACATGGAATATTCTCCCCGGCAGCATTTTCGCCTGGCAAGGCGGGGAGCCGACTCTGGCCGGCCGCGAGTTTTTCGAGGAGGCTTGCCGGCTGCAACAGCGCTACGGAGCGTCCGGACAACAAGCTTGCAACTCGCTTCAGACCAATGCGACATTGCTCGACGAGCGCTGGTGCGAGACACTCAAGCGCTACAACTTCCTGGTCGGCGTCAGTCTGGACGGCCCGTAAGCGATCCACGACTCCTACCGCCTCAAGCGGGGCGGCCAGGGCTCGTGGCGAAGGGTCATGCAGTCGGTCGAGCTGCTGCAGCGCAACGGAGTCGAGTTCAACGTTCTGTGCGTCCTGAGCAAAGCCAACGTCCGCCGGGCCAAGGATCTTTACCGCTTCTTCCGCAAGCTCGGCGTGGAGCACATCCAATACATCCCTGTTGCTGAGTTTCAGCCGGGCGGCGCGCCGCGGCCCTGGGCGGTTACTGCTCAGGAGTACGGCCGTTTCTTGGCCGAGACCTTCCGTCTGTGGTGGCCTAACCGCCGCCGCCTGAGAATTCGCTTTTTTGACAATCTCGCCGAGGCGCTCGCCGGACTCCAGCCAGGCTCTTGCTCGATGCACGATAGCTGCGACAGCTATTGCGTCGTCGAACACAACGGCGACGTCTATCCTTGCGACTTTTTCGTCCGAGAGGAATGGAAGCTGGGCAACGTCAACGACACGCCCTTCGACGAGATCGCCGGTCGTGCGCGGCGCTTCGAGTTCGCGGCCCGCAAGTCCCTGCCGCACAGCAAGTGCGAGGAATGCGAGTACGCTTCGATCTGCCGCCGGGGCTGTCCGAAACTCCGCGAGGGACGCCTCGGCCGCTTCGAAGACCTCGACTACTTCTGCGAAGCCTACAAGACGGCCTTCCGCGCCGCCATTCCCAAATTGCGCAAGGAAGTTGAAAAACTTGGCTATCGCAGCCAATACTGACGCTCGACTTGCCGCCGGGCTTTGTCAAGTTAACGGCGGTGCCGGTGACAATTGACCGCTGGAATCCCCGTATCGGCGTCACCGATTCCCGCCCGAAATCATCAGCCATGTAGAGTCGGCTAAAAGCGGGCTAGGGCCAATACCGGTCACTTAGGGCCTTCGAGCTTCGAGCCCTGAGCCGTTAAGCCGCGAAGCGGCGCGGGATTGTGCTACCCGCGACATAGTGAACACTTTATACCGGCGACATAGTGAACAGATTGCCTCCTTTCGTTGGTGTTGTCAAGGATGATTCAGAGTTGTTGGTTGATTCACGGTTGTTGGTTGATTGCGGGTTGCTCGGTGCTTCAGAACTGCCCGGTGGTTCAGAGCTGCTCGATGCTTCACAGCCGTTGGGAACCGGCGAAGCCGGCCCGGAGGGGCCGTTGTCCCGGCGTCGGGACAACGGCGCGAGCCTGCCGCGGCGCTCGTCAAACGTGCCCAGCTGCAACGAGCAGAACCAGACCCGATAGACCCCGTCGGCGATCGCCTCGAGCCCCAGCGGTTCCCCGTAGAGCAGCTCGCTGACGAAGATCCGCGCCCCGCGCCAGTAGATCTCGCCGCGCTTGCCCACCTGGCGCCGCGGAAAGCTCGACGGATACTCGATCTCAGGCAGCTGCGACGGATAAGCACGATCCGAGGGGCGATAGAGACTGGCCGGCACTTGCTGGCCCAACGCCTGGTGCGCCCGCCGATTGGCTGCCGGCGGATCGGCCGTGTGTTGCTTCAGCGTACGATGAAAACGCTCCTGGCGGCCGTTGGCGCTGGGCGTCGCCGGGGGAATGCGCTCCACCTCGATGCCCAGCCTCAGCCACCACACGCTCAAGCGGCTCAAACCCTTGATGGCACGGCTCGCAAACGGCGCGCCGTTGTCGCTGCGGATGGCGCGCGGCAGCCCGTATTGGAGAAACACCGCCTCGAGCACCCTGCGTACCTGCACGAAGTTGCAGGCATCGACGGCTTGGCAGCACAGCGCGTAGCGGCTGGCATTGTCGACCAGGGTCAGCGGATCGATGCGACTGCCATCGCGGCACGGGAACCAGCCCTTGAAGTCGATCGAGACGACATCGTTGGGCTCTTTGGCGTGTGCCAGAGGTTCGCTGTAGGGCGGTGTGCGGCGGCGTTTCTTGCGTGGCCGCGTGAGCCCTTCCTGACGCAGGATCTCGCCGATCGTCGAGGCGGCTGGCGGCTGTTGTTGAGGCTGCTCACGCCGCATCACGGCGCGGATCTTTGGTGCGCCCCACAGCGGGTGCGCGGCGCGGATATCGAGAATGCGGGCGACTCGCTCGGGCGTGATCTGTTGCGGGTGATGGAGCGGCGCCCGCGAGAGGTCGGCGAGCCCTGCGGGGCCCTCGCGCTGGTAGCGCTGGACCCATTTGTAGCCGATGCGGCGTTGCATGCCGTAGCGGCGGCAAAGCTCGGTCTTCGACTCCAGACCGGCTTTCCAATCCAAGATGAACTTCATACGTTGATCCATGGCGTGTGTTTCTTCCCAAGGCATGGAAACATTGTCGTCTCTCCATGTTTCCCCTGAAAAGCTGTTCACCATGTAGCCGGTATGTTTTGTTCACCATGTCCCCGGTAAGCACCGTCTCCTCGAAAACCAGCCGAAAATGACAAACATGGGATAGAGCCGGTAGTGTGTCCCACCTGAATTATGCACAGATTCACTTTGCGAGTGTGGCTGCGTTCGTAGCGGGTTGGCGGTCGTCGTGAGGTGGTAGCTCGGCAACTGGCCTTTTGGCTTCTCCGTCCCCGGTTTCCCTTCCCGCCCAGAATCCGCGTCGTCAAAACCTCGCTCGGAAGTGACGTGTTTCCAGTGCGTTACGGCTAGTGCATAAAATTTTATGCATAGCGCATAGCCAGGCTCTCAGATCAGCGCCCTCCCGACCACCGGCAGCAAGCCGCCGTAGGGAGTCGGCTTCCTGCCGCGGAAGTGGTAAGGCGTCGAAGCCCCGATTTTATTGGGCCGCGAGGCCGTCACGGCTGGGCCTTGTTGGACGGGCCTTTGGAAGCGATGCTGTTTTCGTCTGTAGCCATGTGGGTGACCTCCTTGGGGTTGGCTGGCGAAGCTGGGATCTTTGCCAGCCTACCTTTTTACCCCATGTTTTCGGGGGTCCCCAATGGTCCCTTGCGGCTCAGCCCTCCTCAGGTCCACGCCGCAGTGCATAATTCAGGTCCCATGGCTCCAGTTTCGCTTCTCCGCCCAAAACATTCCACTCCTTTTTCGGTTTTTCTGTGGACAGACGCCTAGGGACATTCGGGTGCGCCTGCTTCAAGCGATCTCTAACTCGCTCCTCATAGCGGCCGCCCACTTGTTGAGCGTTTCCGTCAGCAGCTTGGGTTGGATCGGCTTGGTGAGAAAGTCGTCCATGCCGGCGTCCAGGCATTTCTCCCGGTCTCCCGCCATGGCGTTCGCGGTGAGGGCGATGATGGGGATATGCCCTTCCTTGCCCTCCAGCTTGCGGATCTCCGCGGTGGCTTGGTAGCCGTCCATGTCGGGCATCTGACAGTCCATCAAGATCACGTCGTATGCCATCCGTTGGTTCGCTTGGACGGCTTCTAGTCCGTTGGCGACAGCATCGGCTGAATGGCCTAATTTGCCGAGGATCTTGAGAACAATCTTCTGGTTCACCACGTTATCTTCGGCGACAAGAACTCTTAGTTTCGGGCCCGCAACCTCAGATTCCCCAACATTCTCCCCGGACATTGATTCGGACTGGACCGCCGCCGGTTCTAAATCCAAGCCCAGCGCGGCGCGGATGCCCTGGTAGAAACGAGCTTTCCGTATGGGTTTTGTTAAGTGGACGGACGCGCAAACTATCCCGTCGTGCGGGATCTTGAGGCCCAGGGGCCTGAGCGCCACGAGGGATGTTTTTACCAAGGCCGGGTCCTGCTGAGCAATCTTGCTGAAGGAGCCGCCATCCATCTCCGGCATCATGAGATCAACAACAACAACGTCGTAGGGCCGTCCCAAGCCGGCTCTCTGTCTCATGAGATCGAGACCGCCCGGTCCGCTGCTCGCTTCGTCGGCGGAAAGACCCCACGAGCTCAGATAACGCCTCAACGCATCCCGGCTGGCGCTGTGGTCATCGACAACAAGGGCCGTTCGTCCGGGGGCAATACTGTTCGGGAGGGCTGATGCCGCTTGCTTCGGCTGCTTGTCGAACAGCGCACTGAACCAGAAGGTCGAACCCTGGCCGGGCTCACTCTCGAGGCCGATCTCACCTCCCATGAGTTCGGCAAGACGCTTGCTGATCGAGAGGCCCAGCCCGGTTCCTCCGTACTTCCGGCTGGTGCTGCTGTCCGCCTGGCTGAAAGATTGAAACAAGCGTTCTTGCTGCTTCGGAGAGATGCCGATGCCTGTATCCCGAACGGAGAACCGAAGTTTCACTCGCTCGCTCGTCTCCTCCACTATCCGCACCCGAACATCGGCCTCTCCCTTGTCGGTAAACTTCACCGAGTTGCCGACGAGATTGACAAGGATCTGTCTCAGCCGGCCGGGGTCACCCCGCAATTGGGCGGGGACATCATCGGGGATGAAAGTGACCAGATCGATGCCCTTGGCGTTTGGCTTATCGGTAAGCAGTTCCACCGCCCCCTCGATGGTTTCGACCAGATCCATGTCGAGAATTTCGAAACTCAGCTTGCCGGCTTCGATTTTCGAGAAGTCGAGGATGTCATTGATGATCGCCAGCAGCGATTCGGCGCAGGCACGGACAGTTTCCGCGTACTCTTGCTGCTCGGAGCTCAGCTTGGTGTCCAGCAGCAAGCCCGTCATGCCAATCACCCCATTCATCGGAGTGCGAATCTCGTGACTCATGGTGGCCAAGAAGTCGCTCTTCAGCCGGGTTGACTCCAGCGCAGCATCGCGCGCTTCCGCCAGAGCCTCTGACTGCAGCATCAACTCCGTAGCCTGTTTTTCCGTAGTTCTCCTTGCCTCTTCGAGATCTAGGTTGATGCGCTCGACTTCAGCATTCCGCCACAGCGCGTCACTCCGCGATGCTTCGAGCTGCCGCACCATCCGCTGCTCGGCGCGATAGGCCCTGACATAGTCGAGCGCCAGGCCGGCAAGAGGAACACCGTAGGCCACGATCTTGAGAAAGTGGGCGATGTTGAAGTGGTTGTCATACAGTGCCGCCGACCCAAAGGCCATGTGAAGCTGGGTCGCAATCTGCGGGACGACGCTTATGACGAGCGAGTGCGAAAACAGGGTGGGCCGCTTGCGATAGAAGCGCGGAAAAACAAACAGGCCGGTCAGCAAGAAAACTACGAGCGGGGCGATATCCCAAGGCCGGGTCACGATCGAATCCGGGAACATCGTTTGGGGTAGCCGGCTACTTGTAGCGCACAAATGGATAATTCCGTAAGCCATCACTCCAAACGCAAGACTCGTTGTCAGGACAAAGCGAACCCCGGTGGTTTTGTGTTTTCCATTTCTGAGCAGCAGCACGCTGACACCGCTGAGCATGATCAGAGCGTTGAACAGGCGGCAGATGGCCCAGGTGAACGGAATCAGGTTGTGGTTGTCCGCTACAGCGTGAATCAAGCGATCCGCCGCGAGCGTGTGAAAGGCGTCCATCGTGCCGGCGCAGAACAGCGCTACCCCGACGATGGGCGTGGCGACATCCCGCCTGATCGTGAAGTGGATGAGCGCCAGCAGCACAGCGAAGATCGCCATGGTGAAGGCGCTCCACTCCAGGATCGTGTGAGTGAAGCTCCCGGCCATCGCGCGATGCATGGCATCGGCCAGTTCGATCGAGGACTGGCGGCCGGCCTCGGCGAAACTCGGCGCCGCGGGATTGGCCGCGAAGTCGACGCCTGCCAGATTCAGCAGAGAGGGCAGGATGCAGATTGCCAAGACGGAGACAACCAGAGATCGAGGCAGCTTGTCATCGCCGGTTTTCCCGGCGCTTCCTTGATCCCAAAACCTTCCGAACACAGATTCGCCCATCTAGGGATTCTTATCGGATGATTAGACAACTCCGTGAAGAATTTCCGTATCGTTCCAGCCTGCTTTTTCTTTATCATGTTGCCGATGAGGGCCAGCCGCCGCTGGACGAGGGTTCAGATGGGGATTCATGAATCCAGGCGAACCAGGAGGCCGGTCAAGAGTAAAGGTTCATCTACAACTCGACGACCGCTTTAGCGATTCCGTCTGAGTAATGAGCGACGGCTTCGAAAGCTTTCGCGCCATCTTCCAGCGGAAAAAGGTGGGTGAGAAGGGCGCTCGTGTCAATCAGCTTGCGCTGTAACATCTCAATTGCCTGGTGATCGGCGCCGTTTGACCGTTTCTGGACGTGGATGGTGATTTCACGGTCTAGGCCGCGCCAGAAATTCACGGGCACCTCTTGTTGAGAGGGGATTCCGATGACGACCATGCGAGCACCGGCGCGGGCCGATTCCAGCCCGTCGTTGATCGACTTGGGCTTGCCCGCCGCATCAAAGATAACGTGCGCGCCCTTGCCCCCCGTGACGTCACGTACAGCGTCCGCTACCGATTCTTTCGAAAAATCAACGACGGCATCGGCCCCCATCTTTTTCGCCAGGGCGAGACGTTCCGGAATCTCGTCGGCGACAATAATCGACGCCGCTCCCGCAAGTTTCGAGACGGCGACGGCCAACAAGCCGATGGGGCCCGCCCCCAAGACCGCGACCGTTTCGCCCAATTGAAGTTTGGCCAGCTCGATAGAATGCAACAGCACGGCGAGGGGCTCGGCCACGGTTGCCGTCGGGAAATCCATATCGCCGGGAATCACGGTTACGTTGCGCTGCGGCATGACCGCGTACTCGCGCAACAACCCGGGCAGTTGCGGGCCGCCCATGAAGATGGAGGTTTCGCAGATGTTTCGGCGTCCGCCAAGGCAAAGCTCGCACTTCCCGCAGGTGATTGTCGGCTCCACTGCAACGCGGGTCCCGGTCTTTAAGTTCTCTACTCCCGCTCCGACGCCTGCAATCTCCCCGGCCGGCTCGTGACCCAGAATCGAGGGGTAGGGCGTGGTTGTTCCCGCCGCCGATCCTTCCAAGTAGTGATGCATGTCGGAGCCGCAAATGCCCACGGCACGAATTCGGACCAGCACCTCTCCCGGACCGGGATCGGGCGGATCGGGGGTGTCCCGGGGTTCCAGAGTACGAGGGGCGACAAGTTGAAGCGATCTCATAAGATTCCCGCAATTTCTAGCTTTGCACCGCGGCGCTTTCCCACTTGCGGACCCACTTGCGGCGCAAACGGCTCGCTCAAGCCAAGCAACACACGATTCTATCGGATCACCCCTCCGGAAGCGCGGAGCATGAACCCAGAGCCGCGAGCGGCTGCGATCGTAGGGCCGGCAATCCTGCCGGTCCTTCGCCGCGAAGCGGCGACGCCGATGCGAGCGCAAACAACACAACGAAACTCCGCTCCGCCTATCCCTGAAGATACACAAGCCTTTCTCCTGCCCCCCGCTTCTTGTAAAGTGAAGATTCTGGTAGAAACGCCCGTGGCCCGACCGTTTTCTCTCGACGACAAGTACACATTGGAAGAAGGTGTCGTTTACATGAGCGGCATTCAGGCGCTGGTGCGGCTGCCCATCGAACAGATGCGCCGCGACCGGCGCAAGGGTCTGCGAACGGGCGCCTTCATCTCCGGCTACGAAGGCTCGCCGCTGGGCGGTTATGATATCGCGCTGCAGCGCGCTCAGCGGCTGCTGGACGAACACAATATCCATTTCGTTCCGGGCGTGAACGAGGATCTTGCCGCTACCGCCGTGATGGGAAGCCAGATCCATCAGTTGCTGCCGGAGACCAACGTCGACGGCGTCGTCGGGATCTGGTACGGCAAGGGCCCTGGGGTCGACCGCAGCGGAGACGTGCTGCGCCACGCCAACTTGGCGGGCACCGGCAAGCATTGCGGGGCGCTGGCCGTGGCTGGAGACGATCACGTCTCGAAAAGCTCCACGATCCCGCATCAGAGCGAGCTGTCGTTTTACAATTTCGCGATTCCCACGCTGGCGGCGGGCAGCCCCCAAGAAATTCTCGACTATGGGCTCTACGGTATCGCCATGTCTCGCTTCTCGGGCGCTTGGACCGGCTTGAAACTCGCGACCGACGTTTGTGACGGTGGCGGGACGCTCGAGGTCTCGCCCGAGCGTTGCCAGACGATCGAGCCCGAGCTGATCATCGACGGCGCACCCTACGAGAAGGTGATGAAGCCCCACCTGATCGTACCGATCTCGCTGGGACTCGAAAAGGAACTTCACTACAAGCGTTTGCTGGCCGCACGCGAGTTCGCTCGCGTCAATCGTCTCAACGAAATCAAGGTCTCGCATCGGGACGACAAACTCGGCATCATCACGGCGGGCAAGGCCTACTACGACGTGATGAGCGCGCTGCGGAACCTTGGCGTGGACCACGAGGCTTTGCGGCGATCGGGGATTCGAATCCTGAAGCTCGGCATGGTCTACCCGCTCGAGACCTCGATCATTGAAGAGTTCATTGAGGGGCTTCATCAAGTACTCGTCATCGAAGAAAAGCGCAGCTTCATCGAGTTGCAGTTGCGGGACCTGTTGTTCAATGCCAACCCCCGTCCGGCGATCCATGGAAAGAATGATCCCGATGGCCGGCCGCTGTTTCCCACGGATGGTGAGCTGGATGCGGAAGTCGTGGCCAAGGGCCTTGCCCGCTGGCTTGAGGTGACGCCGGCCATTGAGCGGCGCCTGGCCCGGATCGCCGAGCGAGAAACCGCGGACTCGGGCCAGCCGCGGGTTGCTCCCCGCGCACCGACCTACTGTTCGGGCTGCCCGCATAACCGCTCGACGATTCTGCTCGATGATCAGATCGCCGGCGGCGGCATCGGCTGCCATGGAATGGCGGCACGGTTCAAGGACAACCGCAGTGTCGCCTACCTGGCTCAGATGGGAGGCGAGGGCGCGGCTTGGATCGGGATGTCGCCGTTCTCGGAGCGGGAACACATCTTCCAAAACCTCGGCGAAGGAACCTACTTCCATTCCGGAAGAATGGCGGTCAACGCGGCTGTAGCGGCCGGGGTCAACATTACTTTCAAGATCCTCTACAACAATGCGGTCGCTATGACCGGGGGGCAGGAGGTCGCCGGCGGCCTGCCGATTCCAGCGTTGACCCGCGAGCTGGATGCCGCCGGGGCTCGGCGAATCGTCTTGCTCACCGACGATCTCGCCCGCTATGAAGACCGCTCGCAGTTGGCGGAGCAGGTGCGGGTGCGGCCGCGGGAAGATTTAGAAGACGTGCTGGCCGAGTTGGGCGGTCATCCCGGCGTCACGGTGATGATTTATGACCAGATGTGCGCGGCGGAGAAGCGCCGCCGCCGCAACCGCGGCCGGATGCCCCAGCCGGTGCGGCGAATCATGATCAACGAGCGGGTGTGCGAGGCCTGCGGAGATTGCGTCACGCAATCGAATTGCGTCTCGCTTCATCCGGTCGAAACCGAGTTCGGCCCCAAGACGCGGGTTCACCAGTCCTCCTGCAACGCCGACTATTCCTGCGTGATGGGGGATTGCCCGTCATTTGTTTCGGTCATGATCGATGAGGGCACGGAACTGAAGAGAAAGCCGCTGCCCGAGTTGCCTGACGTAGCGATGGAGGAACCAGCGCAAAAGGTAGCGCTCGACGGTCCCTACCATATCTTGATGCCGGGGATCGGCGGTACCGGCGTGGTGACCATGAACGCTCTGCTCGCGACAGCGGCATTGCTTGACGGGCTCCACACGATCACGCTCGATCAAACCGGGCTGGCGCAGAAGGGTGGCGCTGTCGTCTCGCACTTGACGATTAGCCCGGAGCCGCTGGAGGCGTCCAACCGCATCAGCTACGCGGCCACGGATCTCTTGCTTGGCTTTGACGTCATGGGCGCCGCCGCCGCCGCGAATATCAAGCGCGCCGACCCGGGCCGCACCGTCGCCGTGATCAACAGCCACGAAACACCCACGGCCGACTCCGTGCGCAAGGGTTTGACCGTGCTGTCGGTTGATGGGCATTTTCTTCACGTCATCAATGGCTCGACCGTTGCCGAGCGAAATATTCTGGTCGACACTTCGAAACTCGCCGAGAAACTGTTCGGCAGCCATCTGCAATCGAACATCCTTTTGCTGGGGGTGGCCTGCCAGGCGGGTCTGCTACCGATCAGTGCGAAATCCATCGAGGAGGCCCTGCGGCTGAACGGCGTGGCGGTCGAGCGCAACCTGGCCGCTTTTCGCTGGGGACGGAAATATCAGCACGACCCGGCAAGCGTATTACGTTATGTGACGGACGAACAAGCACCGCTCGAAATCCAAACACTGGACGGGCTCATCGGCCACCGGGCGGGCGAATTGGCCGCCTACCAGAACGAGAAATACGCAGCCGAATACCGTTCCTTTGTGGATCAAGTGCGCCAGGCCGAAGTGAGGGTTCGCCCGGGAAGCACCGATCTGACTGACGCCACCGCGCGCTACCTCTACAAGCTGATGGCTTACAAGGACGAATACGAGGTAGCTCGCCTGCTGACCGACGCGTCTTTTGAACAACAATACCGCGAAACCTTCGAGGCGCCGCGAAAGATTATCTATCACCTCCATCCGCCGCTGCTGCGATCGCTCGGCATGAAGAAGAAGCTATCCCTGGGACCGGGCTTCCGGCCCCTGTTGAAGCTGCTGGCGAGTTTCAAGTTCCTGCGTGGAAGCGCCTTGGACGTCTTCGGCTGGGCCAAGACTCGCCGCCAGGAGAGGGAACTGATTGGCTGGTACCGAGGGACCATCGAATCGTTGCTGGAAGGACTCACCGGCGCCAACTTGGACCAGGCCGTCGAGATCGCGCGGCTGCCCGACCAGATCAGGGGATACGAAGACATCAAGGCGGCGTCGATCGAAAAGGTGCGGCAAGCCGTCAACGAGAAGCTGGCTGAACTCGCGAGGCCGACGGCGGCCTGACGTGGCGCACGGCTCCAGTCGTGCCGCCTCGCGCCTGTGGCGCGTGGTCCGGGGAAAGTCGCGGTCCCCATCCTTCCCGGCCCGCGCAATACTCCCGTGGCATGGCCAACCCAATTTCGCGCTAGAATAGGCCACGGTTACCAGGAGGCGTCTCATGTCATTCGATTCAGTCGACCGGCGAGCCTTTCTCGCGGCTTCGGTAGCAGCAGCCACCGCGGCCTGCCAAAAGACCATTTCCGAGAAGCAATCCTCTTCGGCGGCGAAATCGGCGTCCAAGCTCGGCATCCCCGGCCCCTATCCAGGCCGCGTTGTCGCGGTTCAGCACCCCAACAGCATCGTCGAAGATCAATATCAGGCCGAGCCGGTTCGTCAAATGCTCGAGCAAGGCATGATGGAGCTGACTCATGCCGAGAGCTGGAGCGAATCCTGGAAGGAGTTTTTCCAGCCGGGGGACGTGGTCGGCATCAAACTCAACCCGGTCGGCGCGCCCTACGTGATTTCCGCTCCCGAAGTGCTGCGGCCGATCATTGAAGCGCTGGAGTCGATTGGAATCCCGCGAAAAGACATCGTTGCCTATGACCGCTACGGCAAGCAGTTCCAGGAAGCGGGATTCGTGGACTGGCTGCCCGAAGGCGTGCGCTGGACCTCGGCTTCCACCGGCTACGAGCCTATCCAGCTCGACATGGACGGCTACGACCGCGACGTCTACATGGAAATGCCGCTGGTCCACCCGGAATATTTCTCCGACTACCGGCCCGCCGACCCGCACTTGCGCCGTTCCTATGTCGCGAAGTTTCTCACGCGCGAAGTCACCAAAGTCATCAACCTCTGCGTGCTCAAACACCATCAGTCGGCCGGCGTCACGCTGGCGCTGAAGAATATGTCACACGGGATGGTGAACAACGTCAACCGTAGTCACGCCAGCACCACGGCCAACGCCTGCGGGATCTTCATTCCGGCGGTCGTCGACCTGCCGGTGTTTCGCGAGAAAGTCGTTCTCCACATTCTCGACGGCGTCAAAGCGGCCTACCACGGCGGCCCCGGCGGCAAAGTCGGCAAGTACGTCTGGGCACACAAGACGATGTATTTCGCCACGGACCCGGTGGCGCTCGACAAAATCGGCTGGAAAGAGATTGATAAGAAACGAGCCGAAGTCGGAGTCCCCTCGATCGAGTTACTCAAGCCGGATGAAGACAGCCAATGGCTCAACTGCCAGGTTGAGCACATCGAGCTGGCCGGCAACATGGGGCTGGGTGTCTTCGACGACGAGAAGATCCGCCTGAAGAAAATCGACCTCGGCTAGCAGCGAATGCCGCGGACTTCGAGCCGTTAAGCCGCGGGGGGTTCGCTGTTGCCGACCAACAACGGCGGTCAATCGGCGATCGTCTCGCCGCAATCGTGATACTAGTCCTGAGCTTCCCAGATCGAAATCTGGCCGCCGTCGGCTGCCGTGGCTAGCCTTCGAGCGTTGGCGCTGAGGGCGATCGATCGCACGGTGTGGTCGTGCTGAAGGGTGCTGATCGTGTGTTTGGTCTCGACGTCCCACAGTTTTGCGGTATGCGATGGCTGGCTCAGGGCGCTGAGAACCAAGAAACGCCTTTTTTCGGTGAATGTCATCGCATGCAGCCAGCCGGGTATCTCCACTACCTGACGTTCACGCCGAGACGGGAAATCGAACAGCTTTAATTCGTTGTTACCCGCGACTGCAAGCGTTTTTCCATCCGGGCTGAACGCCACGGCGTTGGATCCCAGTTCCGGGCCGGGAAGCTCGCCGCGCTCGCTGTCACGCTCGACGCCCCATAGCCTGACGCCGCCGACTGTCGACACCGATGCGAGCAACGCGCTAGTGGGGCTAAAAGCCAGCGCCTGAGGAGTACGCTGGTGGGCACGGTAGTCGTGGGTACGCTCTCTGTCGCGCAGGTTCCAGAGTTTTACCGAGCGGTCCGAGCATCCGGTGGCCAACCACACTCCGTCGGGGCTGAAGGCGACCGTCGTGACGTAGTCCCCATGCCCAAACGTCACCACTTCCCGGCCGGAGGAGAGCTCCCAGATCTTCGCCGTCCCGTCCCAACTGCCGGTAGAAATTCGATCTCCTCGCGGGCTGAAACTGCTGCTGGTGACCCGTGCGGAGTGGCCTCTGAGGGTGGCGTGGTGTTTGCCGGTCGTCGTGTCCCAGACGCGGACTGTGTTGTCGGCCGCTCCCACCGCCACCCAGCGGCCATTGTTGCTCAAGCTCAGTACCTGTACAGAGTCCGCTATCGAAATGGACTTCACGAGCGTATGTCCACCCGACACTGTAATCGCTTGGGACGGCTCCGGATCAGCCATGGGGGCCTGGGATCGTGAGAAGGTGGTTGCGCGGTTGGGGTTGCTGGATAGTCCAGGCGGAGCCGGCCGCGGCTCAACGATAGTTTCGCGGTTTGGCGCTTGCCCCGAGTCCAGCCGAAGACCCGACCGTGGCAACTGGATTGACGTATCACGGGATCTTGGATTCGACCGGGCAGCGTTGCGTCGGACAGCTCCCGAGCCCTCCGCGGCAGTTTTCGAAGCTGGCCCGGAGTTCGGGAGATTGGGCGGACCCATCGCCTGCAAATCTCGCGCATCCCCTATGGAGAGGTCGTTCGAGTCGAGCAGGCGTCTCCCTTCCAAGGGGCTTGCAATTGGGGTTGCGCTCGACTCGCCCTCGGGAGACTGCAGGGCCTGGAGCGGCAAGTCATTCTTTAGCCCAGGTTCCGGCCCGGGCCTGCTTAGGAGAGCGATTAGATAGACCAGCATGAAAACGGCAGCCAAGCCTGCTCCAGCCCGTACGGCGCGCGAGTGCAGCACGCGGCTGGTCCAGCCGGGTATCGGCATGTCATCCGTATCGGAACGCGGCTGAGGCAAAGGTTCCGGCGGGGCGGCCGCCCCCGGCGGGGGAGTTTCTCCGTTTGCGAAGTCAGATTTGGTGGCGGCCGATGCCGGCTGAGGCGCGGTCAGGCTGCTGATCGTCTCCAGCTCCAGCCGAAACTCCTCGGCTGTTTTGAAGCGCTGTTCCGGGCTTTTCTCCAGTGCCTTGAGGATCGCTGCATTGAGAGCCGCCGGCAGCGACGGATTGATTTCGATTGGGGGAGGAGGCCGCTGCTTTACGTGCGCCTCCAACAAATGGTACTCACTCCGGCTTTCGAAAGGTTTGCGATTGGTCGCCAACTCATACAGCACGGCCCCGATGGCGTAGATGTCGGTGCGGCCGTCAATTTCATCCTTTCCCTCCACCTGTTCCGGCGACATGTACTGCGCCGATCCCATGACCAGACCTGTCCGAGTGACCCGCTCGCTGTTCGCTAGCAGAGCGAGCCCGAAGTCAGTCAGTTTGAGAGTCCCGTCGGGCGTGACCAGCATGTTGGAAGGACTGATGTCCCGATGGGTGACACCTTGGCGGTGGGCGTAATCGAGCGCCGAGAGGGCTTGGCTAATGTAATCGAGGCCGGCCCGCAGCGGAACCTGGCCCTCTTCATGCAGCCTGCCCAGCGAATCGCCCGGGACAAGCTCCATGATCATCACCAGGGTGTCGTCAACCCAAAGGGCGTTGTGAACGGAGGCGATGTTGGGGTGTTGGAGGCTTGCGTGCAGCCGGATCTCGCGCCGGAAGCGCTTGGTTTGCTCACTCGAGGCGGTGTAGTCCTCCAGCAGGACCTTCATGGCCTCGACACGGCCCGTGACCGCGTGCTTTACTTTGAACACCCGGCCCACCCCACCAGTACCGAGAAGTGAAACGATTCGGTAGGGGCCTACGGTTTCTCCGACTCGAAATCTCATCGAGTAGCCGGACGTTCAGCAGCCGGAAGTCTGCCGGACTCGCTGCGTCGCCTCTCTAGTAACCCTGGCACTACGATTATACTCCCCCTTACTCTGGATGTCGCCTGTGGATTGTTCTAGCCGGGGACTCGCACCCAGGGCTGCCAGGCAAGCGGCGAGGCCCCGCCGGCGATTTGGTCCGGCCCGTTCACCGCGTTCGGAATACAGCGACGTGCCATACTACTCAGAGACGGATTTCAAAAGGCGCCGATGAGCGAAGAAGCATTCGAGTTGGTCGAGCAGTGTCTCGAAACAGGTGGATCCGAGGCGGGGCTTGATTTCCTGGTGAAAAAGTTTCGAGAGGAGAAGAAGTATCCCCAGCTTTTCGAGGCTCGGCTGATGAAGAAGCGCTACGAGCTGGGGCTTCCGTTGATCCCGACGGGGCCGCTCAACGACCTGCCTGAAGATAAACAACGTGACTACGACGCCGGATCGACGGAAGTGGCTCGCGAGGTGGGCCAACTGTTCCTTGCGGAAGGGGAAATCGAGCGCGCCTGGCCCTATTTCAGAGCCATTGGAGAGGCCGCGCCCATCTCGCAAGCGATCGAGAATCTCGAGGCAAGCGATGACCTGGATGGGATCATCGAAATCGCCTATCAGGAGCGGGTCAACCCGCGAAAGGGCTTCGAGCTGGCCTTGAAGAATTACGGAACTTGCCGGGCGATCACCTACTTCGGGCAATACCCCTCCGAGGATGGACGGGAAGAATCAGCAAGGCTGCTGACTCAGACCCTCTACGACGAACTGGCCGAAAACCTCGGGCGCACAATCGAAAAGAACGAAGACAAACCGCCCGCGACGAGCAGCATTTCTGAATTGATCGAAGGCCGCGACTGGCTGTTCGAGGGCAACAGCTACTACATCGACACCTCGCACGTCGGCTCGATCGTCCAATATGCGGTGGAGTGGACGGATCTCGAATCTCTGAAGATGGCGGTCGAACTCTGCGCCTATGGCAAGCGGCTCGCCCCCATGTTTCAGTTCAAGGGGCAACCTCCTTTTGAAGATGTCTTCGCGGATCACGAAATCTACTTGCGGGCGCTGCTTGGGGAAGACGTTGACGGCGCTATCGCACACTTTCGGAGAAAGATCGTCGAGAGTGACCCCGACGAAGTCGGTACCGCCCCGGCTCAAACGCTGGTCAAGTTGCTAACCCGGCTGGAGCGCTACAGCGAAGCCGTTGATGTCTTTCGCGAGTACCTCAGCGAGGCCGATCCGACGTATTTGACCTGTCCGAATCCGCGGCAGTTGTGCCAGCTGGCCGGCGATTACGAAAGACTCCGGCAACTTGCCCGCGAAGAAGGGGATTTGCTCAGCTTCATCGCCGCTTCCATTCAGGGATAGCGGTCGTGGCGCACGCCCTCAGGGGCGCCGCAAGCCGGTTGGCTTGGCGATGAGTTGACGAGCCGGGCGCCGGCCCGGAAGCGGATTCACCCTCAGTCCCCCTGCTTGACCCAAGCTACGTTGAAGCATGCGTGCTTGAGCAAGAAAACCAAAAGAAGTACAAGGTAGTTTATGAGGTTATTCTTTGATCCCTCAGAAAAATAAAGATTTAACCGCTGGATCAAGCTCATCGTGGCACTGTGGGGGCGCAGGCAATCGCTTTCCGAGCCGCACGAACGGGCTAATTAAAGAACTTAAATTCGCCAATGTTGCAGCTCAGCGAACCGATTCGATGCGAATCTTTGCGTTCTCCGGCCGCCCGCGGCCGCTTGGCTGAGTGGAATCCGCTGAAACGCCTGATTTCAAGGCCGCCAGTTCGGCGTGGAGAGCCAACGTTTCGCCCTCCTTTACGGTCACTGAGCGGGACCACGGCTCAAAGCCCTTCTTTCGCACCGTGATCGCGTACTCCCCAGGAGGGACCGCCTTAGCTCGCGGGGTCAAGCCGTTGGGGTTGCTATCGATATCGACCTCCGCATAGGCGGGCTCCGACGTAATCTTGATGACGCCCTGGGCGGGAGTGCGATTGCTCGGCGCCGCGGCGCGCTCAACATTCTTGGGCGAATCGCCGGCGTCTTTCCTTCTCGAATACTTGCCGAGCTTGGCCGGCAGCGAAGCCACGAGTTCCGGAGTCGGGATTTGACCGCTCAGGATCTGCAAAGGCAAAACCTCATGGCCGTAAATTTGTTCGTTCGCGTCCCTATCGGGACGCAGCGTGGAACCCTCCAAAGAAACACCGGCAAAGATGCCGCGCGAGCGTGAATACGACAGAATCTTGGCGCGCATCTGGACGTCGGTCTGAGCCCCAAGCGTGAATTTGCTCGAAAGCAGCTTTTTCATCCCCGCTTCGTTCATTACAAGCAGCACGACGTCGGTTGAGCTGGCCCCGATTTGCAGCCCGAAACTACCGCCTTCGATGCGGACCGTCGAGGGGCCGCTCCATCCCGTGCCGCCCTCCACGCGGCAGGACAACACCCCTTTGCCATATTTGCCCCCGAACCCGAAGCCGATCTTCTTGACACCCGGAATTAGCGCCACGCAGTGCGCCTTGTTCAGCAATTCTTGAGGCAGCGCTGTGTCGGGCGCACTCATGATCTCGTCCAGCAGGGCGCTTGCACGGTGACAGCGCTTGACGGCGTTGCTTGTCGCGGCGAGGGTGCTTGATGCGAATACGATCGTGAGGACGAACAAGGGGATCATCACTTCACCGTTCCGTTACTCACCGGAAGCGTACGGCATTACCAGGTTATCGTCAATCGAGGCAACACCCTATTCCTGGTGCAGGGCAGGTCACAGACGGACAAGACAGAGCCGCGCCCGCAAGGGTGCGGTCTAGTTCCCGAAACACCTCGACAATGCGCGGCTCGACCGCACCCTTGCGGTCGCGGAAACCGCCTGCGACTGCCACGCTTCCCTACTCGAAGATCAACTCCACGTCAACCTTCTTACTCTCCTCGTCAACGTTCGTTTTCGAATCGGTCTTCGAAAGATTGTCGAACATGCGCTGCACGCGGCTGAGAAAAACCTTGGGATAGTTGGCGTTGAAGGCGTCTCCGGGCTTCACATCCCAGCGTTTTTTTACCGCCGCCTCGCCCACGATATCAAGCCCGGTAATCGTCAGCTTGTTGAAGGTATAAAGATCGCCGCGACGGACATCCAAAACAATATCGACCGTCCTTGCCGCGTCGTTGACTTCGCGGTCATAGCGCCCAAAAGCCCGCAGATATCCTCCCGCCTTCAGCAGCTTTTCCATCTCGGACAAAGACTCATTGACCAGCTTCATATTGGCCGTCTCGCCCTCCCGGAACTTGACGCGGCGGCTTAGCTCGCTCGACTCAAACCGCACTCCCTCATGGAACCTCGTCCGCCCGAACACGTAAAGCGGACCCTGCTCCACATGAACGTTCACGAGGATGCCTTGCGTCTCCGTGTCGGGCTCGCTCGAACAAGGGCAGAAAGTCACCCCAAGGCGCCCTTTTTCTTCAAAAAGTGGGCGGACATTGTGATGCAGCAGCTCCAGCAAGCGCGGTTGCGAAAAAGGCACGCCCATGGCCGACTGGTTGAAGTGGCGCTGCAAGTCGACAGGAGGGATGTCGCCGCTGTTCTCGAACGTAACGAACGCGATGGTCGTGATGGCCGAGGGCGGCTGGAAGACCATCTCGAACTCGTCCTCAATGGTGGGAACCAGGCTCCCGACGATCTTCGAGTCGTTTCCCTGCTGGCTCCAGAACCGTTGCAGCACGTTTCCGATCATTCGCAGCAGTGGTCCGGTTGGCGGCGCCTTCTTGTCATAAAGCGGGATCTTCTCTTTGAGCAGCGCATGCAGTTGTTCGTCGGCTACGCCAAGCTCCCGAAAAGTTACCGCATAGAGTTCGGGCGCCTCCTGAAGCTTGAAGGTCACTTGATAGCCGTCGCCTTCGGCCCCATAGCGAAATTCCAGCGTCTCAAAAGCCCCGGAGTTACGCAGTTTCTCCATCGCCCGCTGAAAATCCGAAGGCCGAACCCGCGAACCGATCGTCAAGCCCGTGACCGCGATGATGTCTTCGGTTGAAAAGTGTTCATTGCCGGAGATGTTGACGGCATGAAGGGGAAAAGTTTCCGCCGCCTCGCCGGAAGGGGACGGCTTGGCCGCCTCGGGAGCGGACTTAGCCGCGCCGGCAGAGGTGCGTTTGACTGCCGCGGAAGCGGAGGGCCTGTCCGCCGAGCCCGTCTGGGCCGCGCCCACCGCCCGCAGCTGCGGCATCACGCAGCCGAGCGTCGTGAAAACCAGAGCGAAAACCCGCAACCCAGTAGGAACCGCCATCTGCCCCAGTATCTCAGAAAGGGAAGAACGACCCAAGCCTTCTGGAGTGTCAGCAGCGGCTCAGTGTCTATCGCTATGGACGCGCCAGGCCCGTGTGGCAGGTACGCTCCTTGAGCAGGACCGTCCCGCGGTCTTCAGCGCCTTGCGGTTGCACCCGGCCCTGCATCGCGTGTAATCTGGGGACCGGCGAATCAACAGCGTAAGCCATGGGTCAATTCGGGCCGTCACTGTTTCCCAGTCGCGGCCGACCGGTTCAAGTTGGACCACTACCCCACGAGCCGGTGCTGGTGAGAACGCAAAGCTGATTCCGCTTGGGCGCCAATTCATGAAAAATTTCACCCATTCTCCTTCTTGGAGTTTCGTCCTGAACATCTGTCTGAGCCTCATTTTCCTGAGCCTTCCTGCATGGGCGCAGACTCATCAGCAGAATCCTTATAGCTCGGCCAAGGACTTGGAGGAAGGGCAAAAACTCTACTACCTCAACTGCGGCGTCTGTCATGGCTTGGACGGAGCCTCGGGCCGCGGGGCCAAGCTGGCGATCCGCAACCATCGGCACGGCAATACCGACGGGGAGATGTTTCAAACCATCTTGAACGGTATTCCGGGGACGTCCATGCCGGGCCTGTGGCTCGATGAAGACTCGGTTTGGAAGATTCTGCTATTCGTCCGAACGCTCGAGCCCAGCGCGCAGAACCCCTGCACGCCCCAGCCCGGCGACGCTACAGCGGGCCAGGCGCTTTTCAATCAGAAGGGAAACTGTGCTTCGTGCCATCGGGCCAGCATGGGGGGCGGCCGGCTGGGACCCGATTTGAGGGATGCCGGGCTGAACTACACGCGCGGCCACATCCGCGAAGCGCTGTTTCGCCCGCACGAAAAAGTCGCCAAGCGCTACCGCATGATCCGCGTCTCCGATCAAGACGGCAAGCAGTTCGAAGGCGTGCTGATGAACGAGGACGGCTATACCCTCCATATGATGGATAGGCAGGAAAACGTTCACTCCTTCCTCAAGCCGGATCTCAAGCGGATCGAGCGCCCCGCGCGGTCTTTGATGCCCGGCTACCAGGAAGTTTTCAGCGTGCAAGAGCTGGATAATCTGCTCGCCTATCTGTGCAGCCTGGACAGTAAGCCCGGCGTCCGGAAATAGTGGTCCATGAATCGTCAAGAGGAATTATGAAAAGTTGCTGGCCTACCATCCTGCTCGTCGCCGTCGCTTCCGCCCAGGTGACCCAGCAGGACTTACTCAATGCCGATAAAACCCCCGCGCAGTGGCTCACCTACAACGGCAACTATGAGGGACATCGCCACAGCGCCCTGAAGGAAATCAGCTCCTCCAACGCCGCCGATCTTCGTCTCAAGTGGGTCTTTCAGAAACCTTTCAAGCACAAGTTCGAAACGACGCCGCTGGTCGTCGACAACATCATGTACTTGACCGTCCCGCCCAACGAGGTTTACGCACTTGACTCCGCCACAGGGTCGGAGATTTGGCACTACGAGCGCGAGCTTCCTCCGAAGATCATCGCCTGTTGCGACCTGGTGAACCGCGGCTTGGGAATTCTCGGGGACCGCCTCTTCATGGCCACGCTCGACGCTCATGTCATCGCCTTGGATCGCAAGACCGGAGCCGTGCTGTGGGAAAAGGAGATGTTTGACTACCGCCGCGGCTATTCGGGCACGCTGGCGCCGCTGCTCGTCAAGGACAAGGTGCTGGTGGGTTCGGCCGGTGGAGAGTATGGCATCCGCGGATTCATCGACGCTTATAGCGTCGAGGACGGCAGTCGCCAGTGGAGGTTCCATACCGTGCCCGGGCCCGGTGAGTTTGGCCGCGACACCTGGGAGGGCGATTCCTGGAAAACCGGCGGCGCGTCGATTTGGGTGACTCCCTCGTATGACCCGGAAGCGAATCTCACGTATTGGGGCGTTGGCAACCCGGGCCCTGATTGGAATGGCGATGTCCGCATGGGGGACAACCTGTTCTCGGATTCCGTCGTCGCCATCGATCCCGACACCGGCAAGCGCAAGTGGCACTTCCAGTTCACGCCCCATGATGTCCACGACTGGGACGCGGTTCAGGTGATGGTGCTCGTCGACCGCGAGTACAAGGGCAAGCAACGCAAGCTGCTGATCACGGCCAACCGCAACGGATTCTTCTACATTCTCGACCGCCTAACGGGTGAATTCCTGCACGCCAGTCCCTTCGTCAAACAAACCTGGGCCAAGGGGATCGACGAGAAGGGCCGCCCGATTCGGGTAGCGGGCAAAGAGCCCACCGAGGACGGCAACCACGTCTACCCGGCGGTCGCCGGCGGCACCAACTGGATGTCGCCGACGTATAGCCCCGTGACCGGACTGTTCTACCTGAATTATGCACAGATTCACTTTGCGAGTGTGGCTGCGTTCGTAGCGGGTTGGCGGTCGTCGTGAGGTGGTAGTGGTAGCTCGGCAACTGGCCTTTTGGCTTCTCCGTGTCCGGTTTCCCTTCCCGCCCAGAATCCGCGTCGTCAAAACCTCGCTCGGAAGTGACGTGTTTCCAGTGCGTTACGGCTAGTGCATAAAATTTTATGCATAGCGCATAGCCAGGCTCTCAGATCAGCGCCCTCCCGACCACCGGCAGCAAGCCGCCGTAGGGAGTCGGCTTCCTGCCGCGGAAGTGGTAAGGCGTCGAAGCCCCGATTTTATTGGGCTGCGAGGCCGTCACGGCTGGGCCTTGTTGGACGGGCCTTTGGGAGCTATGCTGTTTTCGTCTGGTAACCATGTGGGTGACCTCCTTGGGGTTGGCTGGCGAAGCTGGTATCTTTGCCAGCCTACCTTTTTACCCCATGTTTTCGGGGGTTCCCAATGGTCCCTTGCGGCTCAGCCCTCCTCAGGTCCACGCCGCAGTGCATAATTCAGGTTCTATGTCACCTGAATTATGCACAGATTCGGCGTAGCCATCGCCGATGGAGTTGTGGCGGTAGCGGCAGTCGTGTCAACTCAGTGATTTAGCAAGTCGTCTTTTCCTCTGTTTCCCTCCCTGTTTGAGCCGCCTGCCAATCCCGGCGGGCAAAAGCGGGCGGGCAAGCGGCGTGTTCCCAGTACGTTGCGGCGAGTGCATGAAATTTTATGCATGGAGCGCCCCTCAACTCAGCGCACCCTCCACCACCGGCGCGAAGCTCGATCCCGGTGGCCCCATCGCCCGCAGCCGCCGCATCAGCCGTTCAAACAGGCCCTTTTCCTCATAATGATCGCTGTAGCTGACACCCGTTCTGCCGGCGTGCCGCCAGATCTTGGCCGCCACGAACAGAAAGCGCAGCCGCGCCGTCGCCAGGGTGGTGTGCCGCAGTGTCTCCACGCTGGCTTGGGCTTCGCGGTTGAACAGCAGCAGCCAGCAGTTGAGGTTGTAGGCCAGCATGGCCAGCTGAAAGTGATTGCGGTTCATGTCAAAGCGGCGCGAGGGATGGGCCGCCAGCCCGGCGTCGTTGTTGGCCTCCTTGATGAGGTTCTCGGCTGCGGCGCGCTGATTGTAAAACCACACCACCGCCGCGATCGGTTCGGCCAGGTTGGTGACAAACACGCGGTAGGTGTAAGCGCTGGTGGCAAACAGCTGGTATTGCTCGGCCGCGCCGGCCGCGGGTTCGTTTTCGTAACGCAGCGCCAGGAAACGACAGGCCCGCGCCCAGCCCTGCGGCTGGTAGAGGAATTCGCATTCCGCATCCGCATCGCTGTGGGGCGAGGGCTTCCAGGCCGCTTGCTGCAACTGCTCGACCAGCCGCCTGGTCTTGCGCGCCACGATGACGAACTGACAAGCCGCCTTTTCATAGGCCTCCACCGCCTCCCAGCAATAAAACCCGGAATCGGCCCGCGCCAGGATTTTCTTCACGCCGTGCGGCAAAGCCCGAAAGGCGCTCTCGAGGTGGGCGGCGATCTGCCGGCCCGTGGGCCGGTCGCCGTTGCGCAACCCGCCCATCAGGTATTCGCGCGTCTCGGCCAGGAAAGTCAGTATCGGCTGGTAGCTGCGCTTGCCCTTGTTCTTGGGGTTGTAACTCTTGCGCCCGCCCATCTGGCGGCCGTAGAGCGTGTGCACGGTGGTGTCGGTGTCCAGCGTCACCGTCTCCAATTTCACCTGGGCCGCGGCCCAGACTCGTTCCCGCAGCTGGCGCTGAATGGAAAGGATCTGCTTCGCCACGTTGAGGTGCAGCGAGGCCAGAAAGCGCCACAGCGTGGACTGCGGCGGCAGACGCGTCACTTGCAAGATGCCGGTCAAGATGGGGTCGCGGGCGATGAAGCGGAGTTGGTTCAGCCGCGCAAAGCCGACATAGAGGCCCAGCACGAGGGCCAGCACAAACTGGTAGAGGCTCATCACACGGGTGATTCGTTTGTTCGTGATGGTTTCTTCCAGCAGCGCCTGGAAGCCGAGTTTTTCGAGCAGGGTGGCGACGGGCAGCAAGCCGCCGTAGGGAGTCAGATTCTTGCCGCGGAAGTGATAAGGCGTGGCAGCCCCGATTTTATTGGGCCGCGGGGCCCTCGCGCCCCGGCCTTGTTTGACGGGCCTTCGGGAGCTATGCTGTTTTCGCTTGGTAACCATTTGGGTGACCTCCTTGGGGTTGACTGGCGAAGCTGAAATCTTTGCCAGCCTACCTTATTACCCCATGTTTTCGGGGGTCCCCCAAATGGCCCCTGGCGGCTCAGCCCTCCTCCGGTGCACCCCGCAGTGCATAATTCAGGTGTCACCGTGCGGGAAGGCGGCAGCATGTACTACAAGGGGCCGGCCGACTACAGCCCCGGCACTCGTTTCTGGGGCGGACGCTTCGTGAACGAGAGCGTCATGGATGACTGGTACGGCGGCGTTCGGGCACTCGACCCGTTAACGGGCGAAAAGGTCTGGGAGCACCGCATGTTCAGCCCGGCCTGGGCGGGTCTGCTCTCGACCGCCGGAAGCGTCATCTTCGCCGGCACCGACGACGGCTACTTCAAGGCGCTGGACGCCAAAACGGGAAAGCAGCTCTGGTACCTCAACCTGGGAGGCCCGGTCCAGGCCAGCCCCATGACCTACGCCACCAAAGGAAGACAAAGAGTCGCCATCGCCTCCGGCAACGGCCTGTTCGTTTTCGGACTGCCCGAGTAGGTCCCTGGGAACGCAGAACCGTCTAGCAAATCGATCGGAAGCCCAACCGCTTGTGGCAGTCCCCGATTTTTTCACACCTTCCTGTTCCCGGCGTCTCCGTCTATTCGAAAGTGCGCCGCCACGGGCGGGGCGACGATCGGGCGAATTAGCGGAAGTTAGCGGATTTGCCTCACGCGCGCGCTCCTTATTATGCGAACTCGAAAGTTGGTGCCAAACCGCCCCTTGCGGCGGCGCCGGACACCGGGTTGATTTTCGGCGCGACCGGCTTGTTGGCAGCCGATCGGGATGAGGGGGATTGCGCGGATGTTTCACGGCGGGCCGGAGGCCGAGCGCGGCACGCCTGGAGCCGTGCGCCACGGCGGGCCGCGTGTGGAGATTTTCGCGCACTACCGTTGCCAGAGTGAAGCCACTCAGGAGTTGCCGCAAAATTCGGGCTATGGGCTGGACAAGCCGCTTGCTGTTCAGGCTGGTGTTCATGGGGTTTTCCGGTGGCTATTCGCATAATAGCACGTGAGAATTAGCCCGCTTTAAGAGTTCTAAGATATCTTATTGATTTTAAAGGATTACAATTTCTTGCAAACGTCTTTCCGGAAGTCATTGTACGTCTTTTCGTGCAGCTCTCCGCGCTGTCACACCTGCCTCAAAAAGTCGTAGCCTGCCCCCGACTTTCCCCGCAGTCTCCCCCCAGGGTTTTTCCGGGGCGAGCAAGATAGTTGAGGCCGTCCCGGTTTCCTCACCGGTTTCTTCCGCCGGCATTGCGACGGCAGCCGACTTGAATCACAGTCTGCCGAGACCCTGCAGGTCTCGGAAAACCACCGGCTTCTGCCCTATGGACCCCACAATAAGTCTATAATTCCATCAGCATGTCTCGCGCCACGGAAGCCGACACCTGCCGAAAATACGTCCTCCCCAAGCTCTACGCCGCGAAGTGGGACGCAGACGATCAGATCACCGAGCAGAGGAGTTTCACCGATGGCCGCATTGTGGTCGGCGGCGGAAAGCCCCGCCGTCGAAAACAAAAGCGCGCGGACTACCTTCTGCGATACCGGCCCGACTTCACGATCGCTGTCGTGGAGGCAAAGCCTGAGTACAAGCTCCCTGCCGACGGCCTCCAGCAAGCAAAGGAATACGCCCAGATCCTTGGTCTGAAATTTGCCTATTCAACCAACGGCCATGGGATCGTCGAGCACGATTTCTTGACCGGCCGGGAGACCGATCTTGAGACGTTCCCATCACCCGACGAGCTCTGGCGGCGGCTAAAGCAAAGCGAAGGCATTCAAGACGACGTTGCCCAAAAGCTCTTTCAACCCTACCACCACTCGGAGAAGAAACCGCGCTATTACCAGGAGATCGCAATCAACCGCGCCGTCCAGGCAGTGCTCCAAGGGAAGCGTCGGGTTCTTTTGACGATGGCAACCGGCACGGGTAAAACCTTCGTAGCCTTCCAGATCTGCTGGAAGCTCTGGAACAGCCGCTGGAACCGCACCGGGGAGTACCGGCGACCGAGAATCCTCTACCTTGCCGACCGCAACGTCCTGGTGGACGGCCCCAAAGACAAGACTTTTACCCCCTTCGGCGAGGCCAGATGGAAAATCCAGGGCGAAGCCGTCAAAAGCCGTGAAATGTACTTTTCCACCTACCAGGCAATCGCCCGAGACGAGAACCGGCCGGGACTATACCGCGAGTACACCAGCGACTTCTTTGACCTCGTGATTGTTGACGAGTGCCACCGGGGAAGCGCGAAAGACGAGAGCAACTGGAGAGACATCCTGCAGTACTTCGACCACGCCTTCCAACTTGGCATGACCGCCACTCCGCTCCGCGACGACAACCGCGACACTTACAAATACTTCGGAAATCCGCTCTACACTTACAGTCTCCGCCAAGGCATCGACGACGGCTTCCTCGCTCCTTACCGCGTGCACCGCGTTGTCTCCTCCGTCGATGCAACCGGCTGGCGGCCCTCCAAGGGCGAGCTCGACCGCTACGGCCGGGAAATCCCCGACGCCGAATACGGCACCAAAGACTTCGAGCGCGCGGTTGTCCTCAAGGCCCGCACCGAGGCCATCGCCCGCAACATCACTGCCTTTCTGAGAAAGACCGGCCGCTTTGGAAAGACCATCGTCTTTTGCGTCGACCAAGAGCACGCCGAGCACATGCGCGGCGCGTTAAGCAAAGGTAACCCTGATCTCGTCAAACAACACCCCGACTATGTCGCCCGCGTCGTCTCCGACGAAGGAATAATCGGCCGCGGCCACTTGGACCGCTTCATGGACCCCGAAAACCAAGTCCCGGTCATCGTTACGACCTCCCAGATGTTGACTACGGGGGTGGACGTCCCCACCTGCCAGAACATCATCCTGGCGCGAGTCATCAACTCGATGACCGAATTCAAGCAGATCATCGGCCGCGGCACCCGTGTCCGGGACGAGTACGGAAAACTCTACTTCAACATCCTCGACTACACCGGAAGCGCCACACGCCTTTTTGCCGACCCGGACTTCGATGGTGATCCCGTTCTGATTACCGAAGAGGAGATGAACCAGGACGGCACGACGACCAGCACCGAGATCATCGAGGAAGAGCCGCCCATCGAAGACCCCGAACCCGATCCGCCTCCCGGTCCCGAGCCACCGCTGGAACGCCGCAAGTTCTACGTAGACAACGGCTCCGTTGAAATTGCCGCTCACATGGTCTATGAGCTGGACCCCGACGGCAAGCAATTGCGAGTGGTGAAGTTCACTGACTACACCGGCGAAAAGGTCCGCGGCATGTACGCCTCGGCGGCCGAGCTTCGCTCAAAGTGGAGCAACGCCCAAGAGCGCGCCACGATCATCGACGCGCTTGAGGAGCGCGGCATCACATTCGACGCCCTCGCTGAAGCCGCCAACCAACCTGACGCCGATCCCTTCGATCTGCTCTGCAACATCGCTTACAACGCTCCCCTCCGCACCCGGCGCGAACGCGCCCAACTGCTGCGGCGCGACAAAAAAGACTTCTTCGACGAGTATGGCCCCGAAGCCCGCCAGGTGCTCGACGACATTCTCGAGAAGTACATCGAGTACGGAACCGCCCAGTTCCAAATCCCCGAGATCTTAAAGGTGCCCCCCATCTCACACCGCGGGACGGTCGCGGACATCATCGGCATGTTCGGCGGCCCCGAACGCCTGCGCGCCGCCGTCAGCGGCATGCAGCAGCAACTCTACGCGGCATGAACCCTAACGCCGCAAGGCAGTGGACGTGGCGTGAGCGTCCACGCTTGCCGCAAACCGATTCGTCGGTTTGTCCGGCTCCAGGCCGCCGTATCCGCCCTCAGGCAACGAAGCGGCCACAACCGGTAACGCCTCGACGAATCGAGGCGCGGCAAACCTAGCGGTTCACGCCACGTCGCGGCTCGTGGCTCAGACCCGGCTCCCGAAATCTCCTGCCACGATTGGCAAGGATTCAACTATACACGTACTAGAATGTTGATTCAGCAGCCAAACGCCGCCGAGGAGAACTTTCTAACACCCTGACATGGCCCGCCGACGAAAATCAGCAGAACAGCCCCAATCAACCGCCGCCCAGCAATTGGGAAGCCTCATCAAGTCCTGCCGCGACATCATGCGCAAGGACAAGGGCCTCAGCACCGACCTTGACCGCCTGCCGATGCTCACCTGGATCATGTTCTTGAAGTTCCTCGACGACATGGAAAAATCCAGAGAAGAAGAGGCGATCCTTGCCGGAAAGCGGTACCGCCCCGCCATCGGGCCTCCCTATCGTTGGCGGGACTGGGCGGCGCAGACCAATGGCGGCATGACCGGCCCCGAGCTGATCGCCTTTATCAACCAGGAAAAAGCGGTCCTTCCCGGCGGCAGCGAAGGCCCCGGGCTCTTTGCGTATTTGCGGCCCTTCGGAGCGCGAACGGCGACCGGCGCGACGTGATTGCCGCCGTTTTCACCGACACTGTCAACCGCATGATCAGCGGCTACCTCTTGCGGGATGTCTTAACCAAGGTCAACGATATTCACTTCACCTCACGCGATGAAATTCACACGCTGGGGCACTTTTACGAGACGATGCTTCGCGAGATGCGCGATGCCGCCGGTCAAAACGGCGAGTTCTACACACCCCGTCCCGTGGTCAAGTTCATTGTCTCGGTCATAAATCCGCGCTTGGGCGAGACCATGCTTGACCCCGCCGCAGGCACCGGAGGCTTCCTCGCCGAGTCGTTCGAACATCTGAAAAAGCAGGCCAAAACCACCGGGGACTTCAGCCGCCTCCAGAAAGGGACGCTGTTCGGGATCGAGGCGAAGCCCCTCCCCTATCTCCTCTGTCAAATGAACCTGCTCCTCCACGGGGTGGAGTTTCCTGACATCGATCCTCTCAACGCTCTTCGCGTCCGCCTGCGCGACATAGGTGACAAAGACCGCGTGGACGTGATCATGACCAATCCGCCGTTCGGCGGCGAGGAAGAGCGCGGCATCCTGTCAAATTTCGCGGAGGACAAGCGAACCTCCGAGACAGCGCTCCTGTTTTTGCAGCTCATCATGCGAAAGCTCCGCCGCCCCTTAGGCGGCAACCCGCCCGGCCGCTGCGGCATGGTCGTTCCTAACGGCACGCTGTTCGGGGACGGCGTCTGCGCCCGCATCAAAGAGGAGCTTTTGAAAAACTTCAACCTGCACACCATCGTGCGCCTGCCCAACGGCGTCTTCGCCCCCTACACCGGCATCCCGACGAATCTTCTGTTCTTCGACCGCTCCGGCCCCACAAAGGAAATTTGGTGCTACCTGAATTATGCACTGCGGGGTGCACCGGAGGAGGGCTGAGCCGCCAGGGGCCATTTGGGGGACCCCCGAAAACATGGGGTAATAAGGTAGGCTGGCAAAGATTTCAGCTTCGCCAGTCAACCCCAAGGAGGTCACCCAAATGGTTACCAAGCGAAAACAGCATAGCTCCCGAAGGCCCGTCAAACAAGGCCGGGGCGCGAGGGCCCCGCGGCCCAATAAAATCGGGGCTGCCACGCCTTATCACTTCCGCGGCAAGAATCTGACTCCCTACGGCGGCTTGCTGCCCGTCGCCACCCTGCTCGAAAAACTCGGCTTCCAGGCGCTGCTGGAAGAAACCATCACGAACAAACGAATCACCCGTGTGATGAGCCTCTACCAGTTTGTGCTGGCCCTCGTGCTGGGCCTCTATGTCGGCTTTGCGCGGCTGAACCAACTCCGCTTCATCGCCCGCGACCCCATCTTGACCGGCATCTTGCAAGTGACGCGTCTGCCGCCGCAGTCCACGCTGTGGCGCTTTCTGGCCTCGCTGCACCTCAACGTGGCGAAGCAGATCCTTTCCATTCAGCGCCAGCTGCGGGAACGAGTCTGGGCCGCGGCCCAGGTGAAATTGGAGACGGTGACGCTGGACACCGACACCACCGTGCACACGCTCTACGGCCGCCAGATGGGCGGGCGCAAGAGTTACAACCCCAAGAACAAGGGCAAGCGCAGCTACCAGCCGATACTGACTTTCCTGGCCGAGACGCGCGAATACCTGATGGGCGGGTTGCGCAACGGCGACCGGCCCACGGGCCGGCAGATCGCCGCCCACCTCGAGAGCGCCTTTCGGGCTTTGCCGCACGGCGTGAAGAAAATCCTGGCGCGGGCCGATTCCGGGTTTTATTGCTGGGAGGCGGTGGAGGCCTATGAAAAGGCGGCTTGTCAGTTCGTCATCGTGGCGCGCAAGACCAGGCGGCTGGTCGAGCAGTTGCAGCAAGCGGCCTGGAAGCCCTCGCCCCACAGCGATGCGGATGCGGAATGCGAATTCCTCTACCAGCCGCAGGGCTGGGCGCGGGCCTGTCGTTTCCTGGCGCTGCGTTACGAAAACGAACCCGCGGCCGGCGCGGCCGAGCAATACCAGCTGTTTGCCACCAGCGCTTACACCTACCGCGTGTTTGTCACCAACCTGGCCGAACCGATCGCGGCGGTGGTGTGGTTTTACAATCAGCGCGCCGCAGCCGAGAACCTCATCAAGGAGGCCAACAACGACGCCGGGCTGGCGGCCCATCCCTCGCGCCGCTTTGACATGAACCGCAATCACTTTCAGCTGGCCATGCTGGCCTACAACCTCAACTGCTGGCTGCTGCTGTTCAACCGCGAAGCCCAAGCCAGCGTGGAGACACTGCGGCACACCACCCTGGCGACGGCGCGGCTGCGCTTTCTGTTCGTGGCGGCCAAGATCTGGCGGCACGCCGGCAGAACGGGTGTCAGCTACAGCGATCATTATGAGGAAAAGGGCCTGTTTGAACGGCTGATGCGGCGGCTGCGGGCGATGGGGCCACCGGGATCGAGCTTCGCGCCGGTGGTGGAGGGTGCGCTGAGTTGAGGGGCGCTCCATGCATAAAATTTCATGCACTCGCCGCAACGTACTGGGAACACGCCGCTTGCCCGCCCGCTTTTGCCCGCCGGGATTGGCAGGCGGCTCAAACAGGGAGGGAAACAGAGGAAAAGACGACTTGCTAAATCACTGAGTTGACACGACTGCCGCTACCGCCACAACTCCATCGGCGATGGCTACGCCGAATCTGTGCATAATTCAGGTGATAAACAAGGACTTGGGCTTGCCGCTTGTGGCAGTCCCCGATTTTTTCGCAACTTCCGGAGCCCCTTTTTTTTCCACACACACTTCGGGGGAGTGGGAAGTGGGGACAGAGCCCAAATAAAGAATCTTTGCCCGATCGATCCGAAAGGCGGCGAGACGAAAGTCCGTGAGCGGCTACCACTTTCCAGAACAGCGGGCGGCCACGTTCACGCGGCTTGATTTCAAATAGGCCGGTCCTTTGAGGACCGGCACCCGTCACCCCCAGGAATCCGCTTCTGGCGAACGGCCGTCGCCGACCCGCGCCTGAGCCGGTGGGAGGTCGTCGAAGGTTCAAGAAACGCCGCTTGGGGCCGCGAGCGAACGCACAGCGGTACCTACTCGGAGGACGTGTTGGGGGGGGAACCGGGAAACCGGGACAGCCTCAGTTAGAGGAGTTCGGGGTGTTCGAGGACGGGAGCCCGAATTCGCCATTTGCAGCGGCTTGAGCACCCGATTCTAAGCCACGTGCTGTCAAAATGGGGACCCGAAGCCTTTATTAGTGGCTAATTTTAGGCCAGGCTATCTCGCAACAATCGCTAGGCCTGCTCCCAGCAGAGTTCGGGCTTCGTCCCTGAAACGCTGGGTCCATTTGACAACGCTGGACCTGACGCCGGGGAACGATTGCGGCGCTTTGTGGCGTGGTTTCGGGTACGCCGCGGGCGCCGCGTGCAGTGCTGCCGGCCGGAATGGCTGATTGCTCCGCTGCGCTAGACTGAAGCTGCGGTCTATGAGTGGAATGCGGCCAAAGCAGAGTCGAGCATTCAGAAGCACGGCGTCTCGTTTGATGAGGCGGCAAGTGGGAAGGGCGCTGGACGGGGGATTACATCTTTGAAAACGAGTGGCAATCTTTCGGCGTCAAAAAGGATCGCTCGCTGGAACTGACCAGCGTCTCTCACGAATGCCTGCCGGGGCGGCGCAAGCTGGCCGTCAAGGGGGTGGACATCTTCGGCAACGACACGATGACGATCGTCGACGTGAACGTGGGAGGTAGAAGCCAGTGAACAGAGACGACATTCTCCGGATTCTGCGCGAATTCAAGCAGGACTACGCGACGAAATACGGGATTCTTGAGCTCGGCGTGTTCGGATCGGTGGCGCGGGACACCGCCGGAGAGCAAAGCGACGTGGATATCTGCGTCAAGACCGAAACCCCCGACCCCTTCATGCTGGTCCACATCAAGGAAGAGCTTGAGGAGCGAATCGGAAAGCACGTCGATATCGTTCGTCTCCGGGAACAAATGAACCCGTTTTTGAAGTCGCGCATCGAGAAGGAAGGCGTCTATGTTTGACCGCGAGCTCGCGCTGGCGGTGGCTGAGCAGATCGACGAGGCGCTCGAGAAGATCAAGAGCCGCGGCGCCGCCGTCCGGAGCGCGGGCGACTTTACCGCGACGCCCGAGGGCATGGAAAGAATGGATGGCCTGTGCATGCTTTTCATGGCGGTCGGCGAGGCCCTGAAGAATCTGGACAAGATCACGGAGGGAAGCCTGCTGCCGCGCTACCCCGAGGTTGACTGGCGCGGCGCCATGGGCTTCCGGGACATCATCGCTCACCAATACTTCAACATCGACCCGGATCAAGTGTTCTGGATTTGCAGCCATGAAGTAGAGCCGCTATCGGCTGCGATCAAGAAAATCATGGAGGACTTACGCTGATGGCGCTGCATAAGGACTTCCCCGCCTCCCCCTAAACCGTTCTCGACCCCGGCGTGCGCTGGTTCCCGGCGGACGAAGCCCCGCGGGAGTCCAGCTCCGGCAAGCTGACGCCGCCGCTGGTGTCGCAACTGCGCAAGAAGGTGAAACAGTGGCGCGCCGGCCGAGTTCCAGTATGTGTGCAAGCTGAGTTGTTCGACCGCCCGGTGGAACTCGAGGACCCCAACACATTGCGCAACCTGTCGGAGCTGGCCGCCGCGAAAACCCTGCTCGAGACGTTCAAGAAGGCCATCAACGCCCTCACCGTGCAGGACAAAGGCGACGCCGAAATCCGCGACACCATCAAGCTGCGGCAGACGCGCCCCTTCGTGGCCAAGGATCAGAGCTACCTCATCCCGAAAAAGAGCGTCTTCAACCGCATCATCGGGGACAGCCGTTTTGAACTGCTGTTCGCCCGCTTCCTGGAAGACTGTGACGATGTGGTTTCCTACGCCAAGAATTATCTGGCGGTGCGTTTCAAACTGGACTACGTGAAGGCGGACGGCGACATCTCCAACTACTACCCGGATTTTCTGGTGAAGCTATCCAAGAAGCGGATTTTTGTTGTGGAAACGAAGGGGCGGGAAGACCTCGATGTGCCGCTGAAGATGCACCGGCTGCGGCAATGGTGTCAAGACGTCAATCGAGTGCAGGCGGACGTGGTGTACGACTTTGTTTACGTGGACGAAGAGAGCTTTGAGCACTACAAGCCTGCCTCATTCCGGCAATTGGTTGATGGCTTCAGGGAATACAAAGATTTGGCTCCAAGCCCCCCAAATCACCCCCCACCGGGCTGCTAGCAGTCAAGACCCCAACTTTCCAATCCATGGACCCCAAGTCGTCCGCGCCGTACTCGCTAGCGGAGACCCCTGTTTCTCTGACTCCTCACTTGCTTGAGCGCCGACTGTCAGGCCTTGACGGCTTCGTAGTAAATGAAGTCTCCCGTTGCCCCCCCAGCCAGCCGTTTCCGCAGCTTGAGGTGATTGGTTGTCTTGGAGCTAATCACGTCGCCGACGTGCAGGATGAATCGGGCCACATCGTAGCTCGGATTCGCCTTGTCGATGTCGAGGTCGACGTAAAGCGTGTCCGGCGATCCTTCTTTCGGTTGCGCGGCGACCACCTGCATGGACGTGGCGACCTTCTCGCGGTAGCTCTTCAATCTGTAGCGGTCTTTCATCTTGTCTCGGTCCGCCTGCTTGCACGGAATCCGGCTCAGCAAACGAGCGTGCGTCGAGTGAACAGTCAGGTCACGGCCGAAAGTTTTCTTGACGATTTGGAGAAACTCCGGCCGGACGGCGCAATAGATACGATTCGCTTCGGCGTGAAATACGTGTTTCACCTGAATTATGCACTGCGGCGTGGACCTGAGGAGGGCTGAGCCGCAAGGGACCATTGGGAACCCCCGAAAACATGGGGTAAAAAGGTAGGCTGGCAAAGATACCAGCTTCGCCAGCCAACCCCAAGGAGGTCACCCACATGGTTACCAGACGAAAACAGCATAGCTCCCAAAGGCCCGTCCAACAAGGCCCAGCCGTGACGGCCTCGCAGCCCAATAAAATCGGGGCTTCGACGCCTTACCACTTCCGCGGCAGGAAGCCGACTCCCTACGGCGGCTTGCTGCCGGTGGTCGGGAGGGCGCTGATCTGAGAGCCTGGCTATGCGCTATGCATAAAATTTTATGCACTAGCCGTAACGCACTGGAAACACGTCACTTCCGAGCGAGGTTTTGACGACGCGGATTCTGGGCGGGAAGGGAAACCGGACACGGAGAAGCCAAAAGGCCAGTTGCCGAGCTACCACTACCACCTCACGACGACCGCCAACCCGCTACGAACGCAGCCACACTCGCAAAGTGAATCTGTGCATAATTCAGGTTTCACGAACCGGCCCAGGCACTCGTTCTTCCTCGCCACGGGAACAGCATTGAGCTTGGCGAGGATGTTCAGCAGGGCGGCCTTTCGCCGGTCCTGGCCGTTGCCGGCCGTCAGCCAATCGGCGGCATTCAGGCCGTCCAGCCTTGATTTCGTGTTCTGGAGGATTCTCCGTGAGTTGTCGTCGAATTCCTCCACGGTGCGGTTGAGCTTGAGTTTCAGCTCCTCTTTCTTGATCTCAAAGACGACCTTCTTTGAGCCGTCCTTTGGTATGCGAATGGGGCGTTGGGTGTCCTTGAACTGAAACCCGTCCACTTTCATTTTGATGGTGTAGCCGCCCGGAGGCAGCGCTTCCGCATCGACGCCCTCGATGCGGAGCCGCCCGTCAGCGCGCGCGATCTCAACTTCGAACCTGGCGGGGTTGAGCCAATCCAGCCGTTGCTGCACAGCTTTGAAGCGATGCTTGGTGATCTCGTCGGGATAAAGGCCCAGATCGAAGCCGCGCGGAAAGGCGCTGGTTTCGCGGCTAACGATGATTCCGTTTTCGTGAGGCTCCGGCCTCGTCGTCCGGACTCCGGTAACCGGCACGACCTTCCCGCCGCGCTTGAACTCGATCAGAATGTGTTCGTCCATGTGAATCTCCTCCGCCTCGGGACGGACCGACTATTGTGGCAACTTCCGCCGCGCGGCAACCACGCCAGAATTATCATCCTAATTGGAACACGCGCATTTCGTCGAGCTTGCGGGCCACGCGACCTGAAAAACCCTGGCCCTTCCGGCAGGCATGCGTCATGCCAGATTCGGCGAACTCTGCGGGGACACCTCTGCGAAAACAAGAAAGTCGGGAGGCCAGGCCGCGGCCCGTCCGAGCCACCCTGAGCCGCGCGCGTAAGCAAGCGGTTTGCTCGAATCGATTGATCTGCCCGCAATGACCACTCCCTCACGGTCGTGGCTCCCACGTCAACCCCGGACTTTTCAACAGGTTGACCGTCTTTCGCCCGGAGGCCAGCCCGCGGCCTGCCACAATTCGCACCCGGCAACCACGGAAACACGGAAACACGGAAACCCCACGAATTACACCCGGGAAGGCCCCAAATCACTACGAAGCTGCCCCCCCCCGCGCGCCCGAATTCACCCGTCCGAGCCACACCGTGAGAGCCCCCTATCTCTCCAAAATCCCAACTGCCCAAAACCAGTCACGGATTTTAAAATAAATTATCTCCCGTGTTTTCAGCGGATTCTCCCGATCACGCCGAAAACGCCCACCCCCCATTTGCTACTCTGAGACCAGTGGATCAAACGATGAACAAATCGTCATTATGCAAATACGATCACACGAGCTGGGCTCTAGTGGACCCAAAAAACGCTGAAACCCTTACAGTTTCTGCAGAAAACTGCAATTCACATAGTTAACTTATTGATACAAAGCAACTTACAGAAACCGCCCCCGCTGAGCCCCACACCAGAGCTGCACCCCTTTCGCAAGCCAACCCCCCGGAAAGCCCCGCAAGCCCTCCAATACGGGACAGTTCGGGGCCCTGCTCCTCGACTCGGCGATCGTCAACCCGCGGCGCCTGGATCTTCAGCTGACCCCGTTGATGTGTGACCGCACACTGCTACAATCGCTCCCAGTGTGGGGCAAAGCCATCTTTGCCGCAGCCGGGCTGACCGGGCTCTACGTCGCGTACGCGGCTTGCTGCCCGCTGGCGCAGGTGTGGGGACGCGGTTTTCATCGCGGCCCCCGTGGCCGCCGCGAAATTGCGCTGACATTCGACGATGGGCCTAGCGAGAGCACGCCGGCTGTGCTGGATGTCCTCCAACACTACGACCTCCGAGCGACGTTCTTCGTTTGCGGCAAGAACGTCGAACGGTTTCCAGCGATCATCCGGGAGATTGCCGCTGCCGGGCACGAGATCGGGAATCACACCTATTCGCATCCCGGGCTGTTGCTGCGAAGCGCCTCGCGAATCAGGCTGGAGTTGGAGCGAACCCAGGACGCCATCGAGGAAGTGGCCGGCGTACGGCCCCGCCTGTTTCGTCCTCCCTATGGCGTGCGGGCTCCGAGCCTTCGGGGCATCCAAGCCGACTTGGGACTCACGACGGTCATGTGGACCGTGATCGCCAACGACTGGAAACTGCGGCGCGCGGCAATCGCGGAGCGAGTGTTGCGGCGGACCCGCGAAGGCGGCATTATTTGCCTTCATGATGGCCACGAGGTATATCATCCCGCTGACCGCCGCGAAACCGTGGCAGCGCTTCCTGAGATTGTCGAGGGCCTTCGCCGGCGCGGGTTCAGCTTCGTCACCGCCGGCCGCATGCTGGATGAGCTGGATAGGCTGGACGCAGGCGGAATGGCCCCTGAATGAAAAGGGGCCGTGGCGCTCGATCGAGAAGTTCCGGCTTTACGGCGATCGAAACGAAACTGCGCTATCGTATCAGGGCGATTGCCCGCGGCGAGCCTCTGTCGCGGCCACTTCCGATTCGCCGCAGGAGATTTCGCGGATTCAGATAAAGTCCATGTCCGATGTCGAAGAAAGGGTCATTCGAGTCATTGCTGAAACCCAGCAAATCGACCCGAACGACATCACCCGCTGTTCCACGTTTGCCGAGCTGGATATTGATTCCTTCGACGGCATCAACGTATTGTTCGCTATCGAAAGCGAGTTCGATATCAGTGTTCCCGATGACGACGCCAAACAACTGCGCGGTATCTCCGATGTAATTGACGGTGTCGAGAAACTGCTGGCGGTAAAGCCGGCCACGCCCGCGAGCTGACCACATGCAGCGTGTTGGGGTCACTGGTATTGGCTGCATCTCGGCCCTCGGCCTGAACGTGGGGGACTTCTGGCGATCGCTGGCCGCGGGCGTGTGCGGCATTCGTCCGTTGACGCTGCTTCCCCGCGACAAACTCAGCATCCACGTTGGCGCGGAAGTAGCCGATTTCGACCCCGGCTCCCATTTCGAGCCGAAGCGGCTTGCGATGCTCGACCGCTTTTCGCAATTCGCGCTCGTTGCGGCGCGCGAGGCGGTCGCGGACGCGGGCCTGGATTTCAGCCGTGAATCCGCCGGTCGCACGGCCGTGATCCTCGGTACCGGCGTCGGCGGCAAAACCACGGACGACGAGGCCTTCTGGAAGCTTTACGGGGAGGGCAATCCGCGGGTTCATCCGATGGTCATTCCGCGCCTGATGGCAAGCTCGGCGACGAGCCACGTGACGATGGAGTTCGGAATTACCGGGCCGGCATTCACCGTAACGAGCGCCTGTTCTTCGGCTAGCCACGCCATAGGTCAGGCGTTCTTCATGGTGCGGCATGGACTCGTGGAAGCAGCGATCACGGGCGGCAGCGAGGCTTGTTTCACGCTGGGCACGATGAAAGCCTGGGAGTCAATGCGCGTGATGGCGCCCGATACGTGCCGCCCTTTCAGCCGGGGCCGGAAGGGCATGGTGTTGGGTGAAGGAAGCGCCGTGCTCGTTTTGGAATCATTCGAGCGGGCGCAAGCGCGCGGTGCTCGCATTTACGCTGAACTCGCGGGCGCGGGCATGTCAGCGGACGCCGACCACTTGATTCAGCCGAATGAGGAAGGGGCCGCGCGCGCCATCCAGGCCGCAATCGCGGACGCCGATCTGCCACTGGAGCAAATTGATTACATCAATGCCCACGGCACTGGAACGCAGACGAATGACGTCACCGAGACTCGCGCTATTCGGCGCGTGTTCGGAACTCTCGCGGAGAAGGTTGCCGTCTCCTCGACGAAGTCGATGCATGGGCATGCTCTGGGGGCCTCGGGGGCGCTCGAGCTAGTGGCAACCGCGCTGGCGCTGCACCATGGGATTGTCCCGCCAACTGTTAATTACACGGAGGCTGATCCTGATTGCGATCTCGACTACGTGCCGAATGCAGCGAGGGCCCGGCCGCTTGGGGCGGCTCTTTGCAACTCTTTTGCTTTCGGCGGCCTCAATGCCGTGCTGGTGCTGCGAAGGGCTCCGGGGTGATTGTGGCTCGAGCGCGGGCGCAAGAGGCGCCGTCCTATTTCCCATCTAGCAATCGGCTGTCAGAGCGTCCGAAATCGCTCGCCGAGCAGGGCCGAAATCGAGCCCAATCAGGCGGCTAGTAGGATGCTGGTCGGATAGCTGGCGGGAAGGCTTCGTAGGGTCGGAAACTGGCGTGGTGGCCCTTCAGGACTCTTGCTTGGCTGTATCCGGGGTTTTCCCCTTCGTGCCCGTTTAGCAAGCTCCGTTGAGTTGCGCTTCGGTCGCGCTACCGGCAGCGGCCCAGCGGCGCAATCATAGGGCACTCTTCTAATCGGGATCAGCCGGCGAAGCAGCTCGCCGAGCGTCGCCACTGCCTTGGGCGCCGGGCTTCCCGTTGGAGGCACTGCCGTTATACTCGAAGTGCCCAGTGGTTTTGGTACGCCATTATGTCTCGACGGTCCGCAAGGAGCTGGCTCCGGCGCGTTTTTTTCGCGGGTGTATGCCTGGTTCAGGTAAGTGGTCCTTTCCGTTCGCTGGCGAACCGTCTGGAAGGGGAGCTGATCGTCGAAGTGCGCGACCCAGCCGGGCTGCCCGCTGCGGCACGGGTTCAATTGCAAAGCCGGGCGCCGCGCTTTGAAACCAGCGTCGATTGCGATGCCGCCGGACAAGCGCGGCTCAGGCGGCTGCCCTTCGGTGTCTACCAGCTCCGAGTCACTCATTCGGGTTTCGCGGAATTTATCGAGCAGGTCGAAATCCGTTCCCAGTTGCCCCTGCGTCGGCGGGTGACGCTCGATATCACGCCGATCGAAACAACGCTAACCGTGCACGACTCGGCTCCTCTGCTCGACCCCAACCAAACTGGAACGGTTTTTCAGCTTGGCCGGGATCAGCTCGACTCGAGCGCCTTCAGCACACTGGGACGGAGCACGATCAACGCCGTCAACAGCATGCCGGGATGGCTGCTCGAGGCCAATGCGGTGCTGCATCCGCGCGGGTCCGAATACGATACGCAGTATGTGGTCGATGGGATCCCGTTGTATGACAACCGCTCACTTGGTTTCGCTCCTGGGTTTGATAGCGGCGAGTTCGAAACGATCAACGTAATGACGGCGAACATTCCAGCCGAGTTTGGCCGCCGGCTGGGGGGAGTCATCGAGCTTTACACCCGGCGGGCGGACCGCGAGGGACACCATCCCGAAGTAACGCTCCAGGGCGGCAGCTTTACGACCGCCGAGGGTGCTTTCTCGGACCAATATCGCAGGGGGAGCACGATCGTATCGCTCGGTATTCGCGGTGGCCGCACGGACCGCTACCTCGACCCCCCTTCACTTGAGAATTTTACGAACAAGGGCAGTTCGGCGGGTTTTAACGCCCGTCTGGAACAAGATTTGAATCCGCGTGACCGCATCAGCCTCTACGTGCGTTCGAACCGGGTAAAGTTCTTGGTTCCCAATGACCTAGAGCAGCAGAACAACGGCCAGCGGCAGGACCGTCAAGGCTCGGAAACAGCCGGACAAGTTCATTTTCAGCGCGTCTTTTCGCCGAGAACGCTAGGGTCGGCGAGGGGAATGGTCCGTGATGTGAGCGCCAAGCTCTGGAGCAACCCGCTGTCGGTCCCGGTTTTTACCGGGCAAGACCGCGGTTTCAGGGAGGGCGTCGTGGTCGGCGGCATCACGGTCGAAGGTGAAGGCCACACGGTCAAGTTCGGAGGCGATTTCCGGACAGCCGGCATTCGTGAACGGTTCTTGTTTTCGGAAACAGGGGCTTTGCCGGCAATGCCGTTTGAGTTTCAAGACGAGAGCCGCGCCACCGAATTCGGACTCTTTGTCCAAGACCATATCCGATGGGGAAACTTGGTCATCGACGCCGGGATTCGATTTGACGGTTATCACCTGAGAATCGACGACGCGGCGGTGAGTCCGCGTTTGGGGCTGGCCTACTACTGGGAGCGGGCGGACATGCTGATTCGGGGTTCTTACGACCGCGTCTTCCAGCCCCCCCCCATTGAGAATCTGCTGCTGAGCACTTCAGTGGAAGCGCGCGGCCTGGATGAAGTGGAGGGCGCTCTGCCGTTGCCGGGCTCGCGGGCCAATTTCTATGAAGTGGGGGTGCGCAAGCCGCTCGGGAATCTGTTGCGGCTCGATGTGAATCACTACTGGCGGGATTTCGACAACTACTATGACGACGACGTATTTTTGAACACCGGGATCAGCTTCCCGATTAGTTTTCAGAGCGCCCGGATCGAAGGAACCGAAGTCCGGCTCGAGATGCCGGACTGGAGGCGAGGCAGTGCGTTCCTCAGCTATTCGAATATGCTTGGCACGGCGACATCGCCGGTAACCGGCGGACTGTTCATCGAGGGCGGCGAGGCCGGGGAGCTGCGGGACGTTGCGGCGCGGTTCCCCATCACCCAGGATCAGCGCAATACGCTGAACGCCATGGCGCGCTACGAACCCCACCGGCGCTTATGGTTTGGCGTCGGCGGGAGGTACGGCAGCGGCCTGCCCGTCGAGCTGGAAAGCGACGACGACGAGGCCGGTGGGCAAGGTAGTGGCCCAGACCAGAACTCCAGCGGCGAGCATGCAGGTTTGGGCTTTGCGCTGATTCCGCCGGCGATTCTCGATCAAGTCAATTTTGCCCGCGGACGCCTGAGGCCCAATTTCAGTTTGGACCTCTCGCTCGGAGTCAAGCTTTGGGAGAAGGATCGCGGATCAGTGAGTTTGCAGCTCGATGTCATCAACGCCACCGGCCGGCTCAACGTCATCAATTTCTCGGGCTTGTTTTCCGGCACGGCAATTGCCCCGACGCGGATGGTCGGGGCTCGTTTACGTGTTCGCATGTGAAGGCCGAGAGCCGCTGAAGTCCTGCTGCTACAATGGCCGAAGAGCCGCGGTCTCGGGTTTCCGAAACCGCGAATCCCGCGCTACCGTCTTTCTAACGTCAGCCTATGTCCCTGCACCGGTTGTTCAGTGTCGGATTGGTCCTCGCCGCGTGCCTGGCGCTTCTGCCTTCATTGCACAGCCAGGAAGAAGACGTCACGATCTCGGTCGACGTGAATGTGGTCAATGTGTTGGCCACGGTACGTGACAAGCAGGGCCGTTTATTAACCGGCCTCACCAAGGAAGATTTCGTACTGGAAGAGGACGGCCGTCCCCAAACGATTCGCTATTTCACGCGTCAAACAGATTTACCGCTGACGATCGGCCTGCTCGTCGACACGAGCATCAGCCAGGAACGCTTGATCGGGCCGCAGAAGCGAGCGTCTTTTCAGTTCTTTTCGCAGGTGCTGCGCCACAAAAAAGACCTGGCGTTTCTGATCAGCTTCGACGTGGACATCGAGCTAATGCAAGACCTGACCGATTCCCAAAAGCTGCTGGGCGCGGCCCTCAACAAGTTACGCGTACAGGGCAGCCGGGCCGGATTGCATCCCGGGCCCGTTCCGACTTCCCGGCGGCCGGTCGGAACCGCGCTGTTCGACGCCGTTTACTTGGCGGCGGATGAGATGATGACGCCTCAAGTGGGACGAAAGGCGCTGGTTCTGATATCGGACGGGAATGATTACGGCAGCCGAATGAAGCGAGAGGACGCCATCGCGGCGGCACAGCGCGCGGATGTGGTGGTTTACGGCGTCCGATACTACGACAACCAGTTCTATAACCGCTCCATGGGAACTGGCCGCCGCGGGTCATCCACTATCAACCTCGGTGGTGGTGGCGGGTCATCCACCTTGAAAAAGTTGGCCAAAGAAACGGGCGGCTCTATGTTCGAGGTAAAGAGGAAGACGTCGTTGGATGAGATTTACCAGCAGATTCAGGAAGAGCTTCGCAGCCAATACAGCATTGGCTACCGGTCCGACGGTGATCCAACCGCTAGCGGGTTTCGGACGATCAAGCTAATTCCGAAAAGAAAGGATGTCAAGGTCCAGACTCGCAGCGGCTACTATGCAAAGCCGTCATAACGCCCGCGCACGTCGCCGGCGGCGCGGAACAGCGCTGGCCTAACGAGCTACCGAGGCGCGCAGCCTGTTGTTCCAGGTCGATCCGGATCATCCTCAAGTGGGTTGATCATGGATCTATTTCGGGTCCAACCCGGCGGCTTCACTCGATCGATGCACGCGTTAGCTTTCCCGGACAAGATCTTTTGCCGTGTTACAATTCGAAAAGTTACCCGCCGAATCAAGGAGTTACACCCTTCCCATGAAGTTCTATCGTGTTTATCCGTGGCGTTCGATCGCCACGTTGAGCGCCGTCATTGTTCTGGCGCAGACCACTATGTCTCTCGCCATCGCTCAAACCGGCTTCTCCCCGGACGAAGTTGTAGCCGTAATTGACGGCGAGGAATACACCGCCAAGGAGATGGACCAGATCCGGAAATCATTGCCGCCGCAGTTTCGGCAGCAAACACAAGCGATGGACAACCGCGCCTTCGTCCAAGTCTATGCGGAGTTACAGGCGTTTGCCAAAAACGCCCAAGCCGAAGGGGTCACCGAGAAAGAGCCCTATCGGACCCAGCTCGAATTCGCTCGGCTGAACTTCTTGGCGCAAATTTATCTGGCCGAGTTACAGATGAGAATTCGGCTGATGGAGGAAGACTTTGCTCAATACTACGAAGAGCACCGTGCCGAATACGAAGAGCGTCACGTGTACGCGATTTACATCGACTACTCGGACGACCCAGGCTCGGCTTCAGACTCGGATGGAAACAAGCCCTTGTCCGAGAATGAGGGGAGAGAGAAGACCGAAAAGCTGCGGGCTGAATTGAACGGAGGAGCCGACTTCTCCGAGCTAGCAAAGCAGCATTCCGACGACGCCTCGGCGGAAAAAGGGGGTGATCTGGGGTTTTTCAAGTACAACGCCCAAATCCCCAGGATGCTCCGCGACGCTATTTTCGTTCTTCCCGTGGAAGAGGTTTCCGAGCCGATGCAAGAGGGTGGCCGCTTCTATCTTTTCAAGGTGACGGAAGTGCGGACACAGCCCCTGAAAGACGTCCGCAACGAGATCGCCACGCCGCTTCAAGCGGCGCAGTTGAAGCAGATGGTTGATGATGTCCGCTCGACGGTGAAGGTCGAGTATAGAAATGCGGAATACATGATTCTCTCACCGTTGTCGGGACGGCCACGGGGCTTTACGCAGGAGTTCCAGATTCCCGGACCGAAGAAGTAGCGGAGGCTGCTGTTTCGACCGCACCTTGGGTAGATAGAGTAACCCCGGTGGAGACGAGATGGGATCTCGTCTCCGGGGTGATCGAAAAGGCTGCTTGAAAACGCTGCTTGCCTATAAGCGGCTGCAGGCCGAGGCCGCGCCCGTGATATCGATCGCACCGCCGCCGGCTTCGACGTGCTCGATCTTTCCGTCTTTGCTGATGACGAAAGTGGTGCGGTTAGACATATTGCGCTCGGCGTTATAGACGCCGAACTTCTTCGAAGCGTCGCCGCTCGTATCACTGAGCAAGGCGAACTCCAGATTCAGTGATTCGGCGAACTTCTTATTGGTCTCCAGGTCGTCGGTGCTGACTCCAAACACAACGGAGTCGCTGTCGGTGAATTTGCTGATACCAGCCTGGTATCCTTTCATCTCGCGCGTTCAACCACCAGTGAACGCTTTCGGGAAGAAGGCCAGCACGACATTCTTTTTTCCACGATAGTCGGACAGCTTCATCTCCCCTCCGGTCGTGGCCGGGATCGAGACGTCGGGAGCCATGTCGCCGACGCTGAGGGGCGCGGCTTTGGCCACCCCGGCGCCCAGCGCGGCCATGCCGAACACGGCCTGTCTGCGGGTAATCGCGCTCATCTTTTCCTCCAGTAGAGATCCCGCGGACGATCCGCGGAAAGTTCTAGAACGCTAAAGATTGTAGCAGGTCGGGCTAGCTCCGCGGTGTGTTCGACGCGGACGGGGTGCGCGACATAAATATGGGAGATCAGGCGGCGGTTGATCGGGCCTCCCAGTAGTCCTCGAACTTTCCGCTCATCCGGCAGCAGCGCAGAGCGATGATCGCGTTGGCGCCGCGCACGGTCCAAAACATACCGGAACGCTTGAGGCGTGAGCCGATCACGGTCTTGCAGCCGGCCTCGACCACCCCCGAGCCGACAAACAGACCTTGCTCGCGGAACCAGGGGTAGCGCATTCGTTCGGCGTTGCGTTCAAAGTAGTCTGCTTGGTTGGAGAGCAGGTGAGCCCGTTCTTCGCTCGTTGTGTGAAACTGGCGCAGGGTTTTCGCCAGGGCTTCGACCTTGCCCCGATCGAGCTTGTCCAACAGCCGCGCTGTCCAGCGTTTGCGGCCTCGCTCATCGTTGCCGAACAACTTCGCGGAAAGCTCCCAGAGGTGCTGCCGCGCATGGTAGAGATCGACGATCTGAACCGCGCCGGGGAAGTGCTGGTGGGCCAGGTTCCAGATCCAGAGGGCACCATCGCCAAGGATGACCTTCTTCTTCGCTCGGCTCCAGCCGCGGCGCCAGGCCTCGGTGTAGAGGCGCAGACCAAACTCCTCGGCCCCTTCGATGGCGGCGGTGTAGGTGGTGGAATCCTCGTCGCGGAGCGGCCGGCCTTGGTCGTCGGTCGCGGTTTGCGTAAAGAAGCAGCCTAGCTTGACCTCGCGGGTGCGCGGCGGCCGGCCTGGGGTTTTGCCGACGCGGCCCGCGGTCTCGGCCGCCACAACCGGCACGCCGGTGCCATCCATCTCGATGTAGAGCAGCGGCACGGCGGGGGTGCAAACTTCGGGCAGTTCCAGTTGCTTGGCCCGCTGGATTTCGGTTTGCTCGCGGCTGGCGATGTCGGCGCCCAGGGCTTCGGCTTGCCGTTCCACGGCCTTGGCAGTGACCTCCAGGCCGGCCAGCACCTCGAGTTGTTCGCGGCCCTGCTCGAAGGAGGTTTCGCTGCCTATCAGCGCCATCATGCGGCGCACCCCGGGCGAGCAGGCGGTGCGCACCACATCGAGTTCGGCGTCGCGCGGGCATTGTCCCCGCCGGCACTGCGGGCAGACGTAGTAGGCTCGCTCGAAGCAGACCTCTCCCACCACGGTGGTGAGTTGTTTGGGGCGCGTGTCGTGATAGGGGGCTTGAGCTCCGCAACCGCAGGGGACTTTGCGCGGCGCCGCCTCCGAGGACGACAGCAACTCGCTCAACAGCGCTGCTCCGGCGCGATGCATTGTCATCCGGGTGGCAGTCTCGACGGCCTCCAGATCCAGTTTGCCGCTCTTGCGCCAGCCGGTGAAGATCACCTCGAGCAGATGATTCACTTCTTGGGCGAGTTCGTGTTGGATCGTTCGCGCCGTTTTTTTTCCTGTGCTGTCAGCGTCTCGGCGAGCGGCCGCAACTGGCAGATTTTCTCATTGACGGCCAGCAGTTCTCGGCCCAGTTGTTGGCAGCGATGAAACTCGGCTACTTCCCGTTGTGCCTTCCGCAGCGCCTCCTCATTGGCAAAGCTCTCGGTGACCGTCTTCCCGTTCACATTGCGAGTGAGACGGTACTGGGGACCGTGACCGGGGTCATCGGGCTGGGCACAGTGACAGTTCGGTTTGCCGCAGCGACGAGTGAACGCCGAAACAGAGCCGCGGCGCATGTCCCCCAAGGTGGTGAACTGCTGGAGCAGCTGGCTGCGGTCCGCTTCCAGCTCTGACAGAGAAGTCGGCATGGTGAGCACCTCCTTATCTGAGCATAGTATAACGCTCAGACAAGGTGCTCGAAAAAGGGAATCTCCCCAACCCTCCACATTCATGTCGCGCACCCACGCGGACGTGCCGCCACGAGGGCTAGCCCGCCAATCGCTGGTTCCTTATTTCGCGGCCACCGCCGAGTCCGGCTTTTGAATTACCCCAAGGGCTTCCCACTCCACAAGTTGCCGCTTGACCTTTGTCGCTGCCGGCGAACCAGGCTGGGCTTCTACAAAGCTGCGATAGGAGGTCGCCGCCTTTGTAAAGTCGCCCTTCTTGGAATGGATCAATCCCAGAATTTGGTATGTCTGCGGAAACCGTGCCGCGTCCTGGCTCGAGTGGACGGCTTCGATGGCCTTTTCGGCCTCATCGTAGTTGCCGAGATTATAGTTCGCCACCGATTGATAGTACTTCACATCGGTGATATTCGGGTTCAGCTTCAGCAGCTTGGCGGAAATTTCCGAGACTTGATCCCAGTGGCTCTCCTGCAGCTCGAGCCGCAGCAGGGGAGCATATGGTTTCAAATACTTTGGATCGGCCTTCATCGCCATCCGAAACGCCTCACGGGCGCCATCCGGATCATTCATGCTCATCTTCGTTCGGCCTAACAATGTCCAGGCCATGGCGTACTTCGGATATTCAGCCACTGCCTTTTCCAAATCGCGCACTGCCTTTTCCGGCTTGCGTTTACGGGCATCTTTCTTCCTCAGTTCCTTGAAAGCGCTTTGGTAGGCCTTCTGGGCGTTTTTGGGGGCCTCGAGGGTCGTAATGCTAACCGCGTCGCCCCGTACGCCACCTAATCGGTGCATGACGATCACGCCCACGTCCGGGCGGTCGAAGACACTTCGGCGGCCCAACTGAATCCTGTCGGAACGATAGCCGGGCAGCTCCCCTACCAACTCGCATCCTGAGAGATCCACCTGTCCAAGACCGCTGGAGTTGCCGGCGCCGAACCCGCCCAAACCGCCAGACCGGCTACCGAACGCGCCACCTCGTCCCCCGGGCACGCCCGAGCTGCTGGCATCGGACATAGCCAAAGTCATGTCACCTCCCAACTGGAAGCTGAACCGGCCTTTGCGGTCCGTGTAGGTCTCGGGAACGCTCTGTCCGTGGCAGATCCGCTGGATTGTAACCGACTCGGACGGCGCAGTGCCGTCATCGAGCAGCACCTGGCCGGAAAGGTAAATCGGACGATCCTGCCTCTGCTGGCCGAAAGGATCATTCTGCTGGCCGACAGTATCATTCTGCTGGCCGTAAGGATCGTTCTGCTGGCTGCCGCGGCCACTTTGATTTCCACTCTGGCCGCCACCGCCACCGGTATTCCCGCCGCCACCGGTGGTTCCACCGCCACCGCCGCCGCCTTGCTGAGCCGGAGCGATCATCGCGACACTCAGCACAAAACTCATAAGCAGAAAGCTCTTCTTAGACATAATTTAATGTCCCCCTCAAAACAGCACCACAGCCGTGTCAAAAAGCTACGCTTACGAAAGCGTAACATAACGCTTCGCCGGGCACCATAGCTTTTTTCGGCGCTAACTTCAGCTCCAAGCAGCCGCCGGGGCCGAACACAGCACTTTAATCGTCTAACTCCCCATTTTCAATACCTCCATGGATTCCCGTCCGCTTCCCTGCGATGCGAATCGTTCGCACCAGTTCCGATTGAAAAGTGCGAAATCGTACTTTCTTCTTTTCGAACTGGGCTCGACAAGTTTCTTGATCGTGATCAGCAATAGGAATGGGCAGGTGCGAGGCAGCCTGAGGCGACGTGTTTTCGCGTCAACAGGAGCCAGCATCGGCATTATCGGCTTCATGTAAACGCTTCTGGTAGATGAGATCCAAGAAGGCCTGGGCGGCATGGGAGGTTTGCCGCTTCGCCGGGAAAATGAGCCTGATTTTGCGCTCCACATGGATCTCGGTGACCGCCACCTCCGTCAGCGTCCCCGCCTGAATCTCTTGCTCCACGCACATCTTGGGCAGGAACGCCACGCCCATGTTCAGTTGTACGAGCTTGCGGATCGTTTCGATCGTCGGCATTTCCACTTCCATCTTGAGCGGAACCTGGTGATGCTTGAAGGTGTCAATGACGGTCGCCCGGTAAGGGGAGACGACGTTGTGAGCGATGAAGGTTTCCATCCCCAACTCGGTGAGGCTGACTTGTTCCCGCCCGGCGAAACGGTGCTTCGGGGAGACCACGAACGTAAGCGAATCGGTGTAGATTTCCAATGAGGCCAGCTCTGGATTCCGGGGGGCGTAGCTGATTGCGCCAAGATCTAGAGAACCGGCGGCCACAGCGTCCGGGATGCGGCTCGAAAGGCTGCGGCGGATTTCCACCTTTACACCCGGATAGAGCCCGCGGTAGCGCTCAATGTGGCCAAGCAGGTAGAGAGCGGTCGACTCATTGGCGCCAACCGTCAGCTTCCCCGCCCGCTTGTCTCGCAGCTCGAGCAGGGAGTTCCGCAATTCACGCTCCAAGCTATCGAACCGTTGCGCATAGTCGTGGACGACTTTTCCGGCGTCTGTTAGAACGAGTTGTTTCGACGAGCGGTCAATGAGCTTCTCGCCTAGCTCATTCTCTAGCCTTTTCAGGGCCAGCGAGACAGCGGGTTGAGTGCGGAGCAGTTTGTCGCCGGCTCTCGAAAAGCTGCCTTCCTCGATCACGGTTGTAAAGGTTTTCAGAAGTGCTAGGTCCATGGTGTTCCTTCGTGCTTGCAGACGTCAGATATGGTTAATAGGAGCATGACGTACGATTAGCAGGACTTATTGAATCAATATATAATATCATGATCTACACCATTATAAATTTGCATTATGGCCCATGTCGTGCTTAACTGGAAGAATCCGATGCAAGAAGAAGGGGATACACTATGTCCGATCGCGTCTACATCTTCGACACAACTTTGAGGGACGGCGAGCAGTCTCCGGGCTGCAGTATGACCACCTCCGAAAAGCTGCGGATGGCGGAAAAGCTCGTGGATCTGGGGGTGGACCTGATGGAAGCCGGCTTCCCGATCGCCTCGGAGGACGACTTTGAGGCAGTTCGGGCCGTCTCTCGGGAATTCCCCGGCGTAAGGGTAGCGGCCCTGGCAAGAGCCGTGCCGATCGATGTGGAACGTGCTCTCCAGGCCCTTGATGGCGCCAAGAATCCCCGCTTGCATACTTTCATCGCTACCAGCGAGATCCATCTCACCTACAAGCTTCACAAGACACAGGAACAGGTTCTCGATGACGCCGTAGCCGCCGTCAGACAGGCCAAGAAGCATGTGGACGACGTTGAATTTTCCGCCGAAGACGCCACCCGAACCGACATCGGCTATCTTTGCAGTATTTCAAAGGCCGCAGTCGAAGCCGGCGCGACGACCGTCAACATTCCCGACACGGTCGGATTCATGATGCCGGACGAATACGCGGCAATGATCGGCAAAATCGTCGAGGCGGTGGGCGAGAGGGCTGTCGTCAGCGTCCACACTCACGATGACCTCGGAGTGGCTGAAGCCAACTCACTGGCGGCTCTCAACGCGGGCGCCCGCCAGATCGAGTGCACCATCAACGGCATCGGCGAAAGAGCGGGCAACTGCGCCCTGGAAGAGGTTGTCATGGCCATGGCGGTGCGCAACGACCGGCTTCCCTACCATACGAATATCCGCCAGGAGCTGCTTTACCCTTGCAGCCAGTTGTTGAGCAGCCTCATCACTTTCGGCGTACAACCGAACAAGGCCATTGTTGGCGCCAATGCTTTCGCTCATGAGGCGGGCATTCACCAGGACGGCTATCTCAAGAACCCCCTCACTTACGAGATCATGCAGCCTAAGCAGGTTGGCGTGCCGTCCACGAACCTGGTGCTGGGGAAGCACAGCGGCCGGCATGCTCTCCACGAGCGGGTCAAGGACCTCGGATTTCCCGAGTTGGACCGCGACGAACTCAACCGCGTCTACAAAGCATTCAGCGATCTTGCCGACGGACGCAAGGGCCTGACGAACTCCGATATCGAGCAGTTGGTCGCGGGGCTGGGCTTTTCCAAGAAGGTTGAAACGGAGCAGGAAGTGCTCACGCCGGGGGATTGACACACAACTTGCTGACGACGGCCGATTCCCCGACATTGGCGTGCAACAGCCGGCCAACTATTCCCAAATGTGCTCCAGTCGGCATCAGCCGGCCAGATCAAGATCGCTGAAGAAGAAACCCAGCTCGGCGGCCGCCGTGTCGGGGGCATCGGAGCCATGGATGGCGTTGCGTTCGATGTCGGTTCCAAACTTGTTGCGAATGGTGCCTTCGGCGGCCTTCGTTGAATCCGTAGCCCCCATAAGCTCGCGCAGTCTCGCGATGGCGTCCTCGCGTTCGAGAGCAATCGGGACAACCGGCCCCTCGGTCATGAAGCTCACAAGGTCATTGAAAAAAGGCCGTTCGCGGTGTACTTGATAAAAGGCCTCGGCATCGTCGCGTGACAGCCGGACCAGCCTCATTCCAAGAATTCGGAAGCCTGCTTTCTCGATTTCAGCAATGATATCGCCGATGTGAGCCGAGGAGGTCGAATCGGGTTTGATGATGGTGAGCGTTCGTTGTTGTGGCATGGGTAGTTTTTCCGCGGGGTCTTGTAAACGGTCGGCGCCTGGAGTTTGTCGCCTCTGAGCTGCTGGTTTGAGCAGCCCTGACGCGCTCGATTGGTTCTCGATCTCTTTTCGAGATTTGTTCGGTCGTAGCGGCTTACCGCTTGCTTACGCGCGCGGCTCCGAGATTACATCAGCTTGGCTAATGTCGCGGCCATGTCGCCTGGCGTTGGGGCCACGGCAATCCCTGCCGCTTCGAGCGCCGCGATCTTATCCCCGGCTGTACCCTTTCCTCCGGAGATGATCGCTCCGGCGTGGCCCATGCGGCGGCCCGGAGGAGCGGTCCGCCCGGCGATGAATGCCGCGACCGGCTTCTTCACAAACTCCTTGATATAGGCGGCCGCCTCTTCTTCAGCGGCGCCGCCGATTTCGCCGATCATGATGATGGCGTGCGTGTCCGGATCTTCATTAAAAAGCTGAAGCGCATCGATGAACGAGGTGCCGATGATGGGATCGCCGCCGATGCCGATACAAGTCGACTGTCCGATTCCCATCGGCGTCAGTTGTCCCACGGCCTCATACGTTAGGGTTCCTGACCGGGAGACGACGCCGACATTACCTTGCTTGTGAATGTAGCCGGGCATGATTCCGAGCTTGCATTTCCCCGGCGATATGATTCCCGGGCAGTTCGGTCCGATCAGGCGTGTTGGTTTGCCGCGAAGATAGTGGGCCGCCTTGACCATGTCGTTCGCCGGAATTCCCTCGGTGATACAGACGACCAGCTTCAGCCCTCCGTCGGCCGCTTCCATGATGGCGTCGGCGGCGCCGGCGGCGGGCACGAACACCATCGATGCGTCCGGCCGCACCTGCTCGACAGCGTCACGGACGGTGTTGAAGACGGGCACGCCCAGTCGTTCCGTGCCTCCCTTGCCGGGGCTGACGCCCGCGACGATCTTGGTCCCGTACTGCCTGCATTGCTCGGCGTGGAATTGTCCCGCCCGGCCAAAGCCCTGCACCAGGACTCGCGTATTTTCGTCTACTAGAACGCTCATGAAATGATGACCCGCTAACCCGCCGCCTAACCCGCTAACGACACGACTTTTTCGGCCGCATCCTTCATGCCGCCGGCGACCGTGAAGTTCAGCCCTGACTCCCGCAAGATCTTGCGGCCGATCTCGACGTTGGTCCCTTCCAGGCGCAGGACGATCGGCTGTTTGATTTCCAGCTCGCGGGCCGCCGCCACCACTCCCTCCGCCAGAGTGTCCACACGAAGGATTCCGCCAAAGACATTAATCAAGATGGCTTTGACGTTCGGGTCGGTCAGGATGATGCGAAGTCCGTTCTTGACTTGGTCCGCGCTGGCGCCGCCGCCGACATCCAGAAAATTCGCCGGGCTGCCGCCGGCGTACTGGATGATGTCCATCGTCGACATCGCCAAACCGGCTCCGTTCACCATGCAACCCACGTTTCCATCGAGCTTGATGTAGTTGAGTCCGTGGCCGTGGGCGTCGGTTTCAAGCGGCTCTTCTTCATCGAGGTCGCGATAGTCGTGCAGCTCCGGATGGCGGAACAGCGCATTGTCATCGAAGTCCATCTTGGCATCGAGAGCGATTGCTCGGCCGTCCGTCGTGATCACAAAGGGGTTGATCTCAACCAAGCTGGCGTCGGTCGCCCAGTAAGTCTCGGCGAGCGCCGTCATCGCCTGAACGACGCCAGCAACAGCTTGGGCGGGAACTTCCATTCCGAACGCCAGCCGCCGCGCTTGGAACGCCGAGAGGCCGATACCCGGCTCGATCACCTCTTTGAGAATCAGCTCAGGGGTGTTTGCGGCGACTTCCTCGATGTCCATGCCGCCGGCGGCCGATGCCATCAAAACGGGCTTACCAATTGCCCGGTCCAGCGCGACGCCCAAGTACAATTCGCGCTCGATCGGCAAAGTCTCTTCGACGAGGACTCGCTTGACCAGCCGCCCCTCCGGTCCCGTCTGGTGCGTGACGAGAGTCATCCCGAGGATCTGACTCGCGAGGGCCGCCGCTTCCTCCGCGTTGGCGGCGATTTTGACGCCGCCACCCTTGCCGCGGCCACCGGCATGAATCTGCGCTTTGACGATGACACGGCCACCGAGTTCCTCCGCGCGGGCTCTTGCTTCTTCGGCTGAAAAAGCGATATTTCCGCGAGGAACCGGGACGTTGTGCTGGCGCAGAATCTCCTTCGCCTGATACTCGTGAATTTTCATGAAATGAGGGCCCGCGTGGTACGATCGGGGAATTCGGGGAACGAATTTCTCACTATAGGGTATCGACTGAAAGGAAAGCAATTCAGATGGGAGCCGCACTCGACGCCCTGCACAAGGCAGCCAAAACAGAGCATCTAAGCGCTGAAGAAGCGGCTGCCGCGATGAATGAGATTCTTACCGGGGAGGCTGGCCCGGTGCTCGTCAGCGGCTTGCTGGTCGCCCTTGGCATGAAGGGCGAAACCGTTGATGAACTTATCGGTTTTGCTCGTGCCATGCGGGCTCGGGCAGCCGTGATTCCCTTGAGGGGAGTTGAGGCCGCATCGCTTGTCGACACCTGCGGAACCGGTGGCGACTCTTCCGGTTCTTTCAATATTTCGACCGTTTCGGCGTTTGTCGTAGCCGGAGCGGGCGTTCCGGTCGCCAAGCATGGCAACCGTTCCATCTCGAGCCGCTGCGGAAGCGCCGATGTTCTGGAAGCGCTGGGAGCCAGCGTTCAGCTCACCCCGGAACAGGTCGCCGCGTCGATCGAGTCCGTGGGCATCGGCTTTCTGTTCGCGCCGCTGATTCACCCGGCGATGCGGCATGCGCAGCCGGTGCGCGCCGAACTCAAGATGCGCACGGTCTTCAACATGCTCGGCCCGCTGACAAACCCGGCCGGTGCTGGAGCGCAGGTCGTGGGGGTCTTCGACGCAAGGCTCGTTCCGATGATTGCCGAGGCGCTTGCCGGCCTCGGTTTGCGGCGCGGCTTTGTCGTTCATGGCAGCGACGGACTGGATGAGATCACCACCACGGGCCCGACTCTCGTTGCCGAAATTGCTGACGGAAAGGTCGTGGAACGCCGACTCAGTCCCGATGATTTCGGCCTGCCCACCGCGGCGCCCGATGATCTTGTCGGAGGCGACCGCGAGGCGAACGCCGCGATTGCTCGAGAGATTCTCGAGGGCCGGCCGGGGCCCAAGCGGGATATTGTCGTGGCCAACGCGGCCGCCGCCTTGGTTGCGGCGGGCCGCGCCGAAGATTTTCGGGACGGCGCGAAACTTGCCGCGGAATCGATCGACTCGGGGAAGGCGCTGGGCACGCTCGATGAGTTCGTGCTGTTTACGAATCAGTTTTCGTAGGGGTGGCGAAGCGCTGGAGGGCGGGGACAAAGCCCAGAGCGTAAGCGACGGGTCACCTCGCTTGATCGCCAGACTTCTGGGGATCCGGTTAGCTGGCTGACCCGTCGCTTGCGCTCTGGGCTTTGTCCAGATATTGCTTCAAGGCTACGGCGTTGTTGTGTTGTTCGTCCTTGGCGCCGAAGAGCAGCGTGACCCGTTTCTTTTTCGCTTTGCTCAGGATCTGTTCGACGGGGCCGGGGGTTTGGTCCAGCTCGGCGAAGTAGCGTTTGCGGAACTCCTCCCACAGCGCGGGATCGTGGCCGAACCATTTCCGCAGCGGCGTGCTGGGGGCGACGTCTTTGAGCCACAGGTCGATTCTCGCCGCTTCCTTTGTCAGGCCGCGCGGCCAGATGCGATCGACTAGGATGCGGAAGCCGTCCTTCTGGTCGGCGGCTTGGTAGATGCGTTTGACCTTGATCACCGGCATGGATTATTTGCGATCCGGGTGAGACCGGTCGCCGTCACGGGGCCTGACAACGGCGAGGACTTGCCCGGCCAGAGGTACAAGCAGAAGTGTTGAAATAAAAGCGGTTACGCGATGGAGTGTAAATTTTATTTATAAAATATCAGTTAAATGTCAGTTAATGTCATGCTTTGAGGTCATTTTTCCGCCGTTTCGGGGGTCTCGGTATATGTGCATCGCATAGTGTCTGTGTTTTCAATAGCTTGTGGTTTGGGGTGAGTGGCGGCCAGCGGTAAAAACTGCCTGAAGATGTGGTGCAAACTGACATTTTCGTGCGGATGCCTGGGATTGCTGTCACTGGAGTCTGTTGCCGCCAATCTGGCCCGGATGACAAGCTTTATCCGGCTTCCTTATTTCACTGTACCAGGGGTGTCAAGTTTCCCTGGGGGCTATGGCGCCTACGGCCCGAATGCGGGCAACGACCGGCACCGCTATGGCGGCTCCGAGGGCAGGCTGGTTTTCGAGGACAAAGACGGCGGCCCGGCGCGGGTGAGCGCCGAGAAGCTGAACACGCTGCTGCGTGACTACGCGGTTCCGGCGGTTGTGCTGAACGCCTGCCAATCCGCGATGCTCGATGAGCGGGCGCGAGACCCCTTTGCCTCGGTGGCGACGGCGCTGTTGCGGTCGGGAGTCCGCAGCGTGGTGGCGATGGCCTATTCGCTTTACGTGAGCGGAGGCCAGCAGTTTCTGCCGGACTTTTACCGGCGGCTGTTTGAATCGGGCAGTATGGCCGCGGCGACGCGGGCCGGCCGCCACCAGATGCTGGCGCATCCGGAAAGGGTGTGCGCGCGGGGAGAGTTTGCGCTTGATGACTGGGTGCTGCCGGTGCTCTACCAGCAGGCGCCGCTCGATTTTTCGTTTGCCGGCGAGCCGAAGCGCACTTTTGCCCCGCGCACTTCGAAGGTTCCGGAAGAAGCGAGTACGGCGCGCAGCCCGCACGGGTTCATTGGAAGAGACAGTGCGCTGCTGGAGCTGGAGCGGGCGATGCAGCGGCCGCCTCCGGCGATTCTGGTCGAGGGGCTGGGCGGGGTGGGCAAGACGACGCTGGCTCGCGGGTTTCTCGAATGGCTCGACCAGACGAACGGCCTGGGCGAAGGGGCGTTTTGGTTCGCCTTTCAAGAGATTCGCAGCGCGGAGTATGTGTTCAATCGCATGGGCGAGGCGCTTTTCGGAGGGCAGTTCGGTGCGCTCGCGATGGACCAAAAAATCGAGGCTCTGGCGAAGGTTTTCGCCGAGAAGCGGTTCGTGATCGTTTGGGACAACTTCGAGGTGGCGAAGGGGATACCTAATACGGCCGTCAGCGCCAATCTGTCGGAAGAAGATCGCAAGCTGCTGAAGCGGTTTCTGGACAAGCTTCGCGGCGGCGCAAGTAAAGTCATTATTACCAGCCGCTCGCCGGAAGACTGGCTGGGCGGACCGGAACGGCGCTTCCGGCTGCGTCTTGGCGGGCTGGACGGCGAAGAGCGCTGGGAATACTGCACGGTCGTGCTGCGCGACTTAGGCAAGAAGATTAACCGGCACGACGAAGACCTGGCCGGGCTGATGAACCTGCTGGGCGGGCATCCGCTGGCGATGCGGGTGATTCTGCCTCGGCTCGAGGAGCAGACGGCGGGCCAAGTGGCTGCGGGGCTGAAATCGAACCTCGCTGGGCTGGCTGATGGCGGTGACGAGGCTGAGAGAAAGCTCTACGCAACGCTGCAATTCGTCGAGAACTCGCTTCCGGAAGAGTTGCGGGAGCTGCTCCTACCTCTGGGGATGCATGAGGGGTATGTGGACGCGGCCTACCTGGAGAAGATGGCCACGTCGGCGGGCGGGGACTGGAGCCGGCCGCAGGTCGATGAGCTGGCCGAAGCTCTGGAAGTGGCGGGGCTGCTATGGGACGTGGGGCAGAACATCTACCAGATGCATCCACTACTAACGAGTTTTCTCAGGTCCACCGTGGTTCAGAAGGCGGGCGACGAGGCGCGCAACCGTTGGGCGCGGGCGTTTGTGGATGTGATGGGCAGGGTGTCGGACAAGTTAACGCCCCGGCCTTTGCATGAGCAGCGTTTCGGGTTTCATACCCACGGGGCAAGTTTTCACTACGCGCTTGCTGAGGCGGAGCGCTTAGGGATGGGCACCCATTTCGCGGCGCTGACGCAGTCGCTGGCAGCCTATGCCCAGAACACGAGAAATCTTGCGGAGGCGGGCAGGCTGTTCGAAGGTCTGGCGGAACACGGCAGGAAAAATGATCATGCGGAAGGGGAAGCTGTCGCTTATCACCACCTGGGGATGATCGCCCAACAGCAACGGGATTTTGTGGCGGCGCAGCAGTGGTATCGCAAATCGCTGGCGATTGAAGAAAAGCACGGCAACGAGCACATTGCAGCCGGCACCTATCACCAACTGGGGAGGATCGCCCAAGAGCAACGGGATTTCGCGGCGGCGGAGCAGTGGTATCGCAAATCGCTGGCGATTGAAGAAAAGCAGGGCAACGAGCTCGGGACCGCCGACACCTATCACCAACTGGGGAGGATCGCCCAAGAGCAACGGGATCTTGATACTGCGGAGCGGTGGTTTCGCAATTCGATGGATATCAAGAAAAGGCTGGGTGACGAACTAGGTGCTGCTCAGAGCTACCACGCACTCGGGGCGATCGCCGCAGCTCGTCGAAGATTCGATGAGGCCGGAGATCTCTATCTCGAAGCGGTCTCGGCTTACGAAAAGCATGGGGCCGAAAGCCTTGCAGCGATGGGCTATCACCAACTGGGGATCAACGCCCAAGATCAACGGGATTTCGCGGCGGCGGAGCAGTGGTATCGCAAATCGCTGGCGATCTCGGAAAAGCAGGGCGACGAGCACGGCGCCGCCATCACCTATCACCAACTGGGGATGGTTGCCGAAGAGCAACGGGATTTCGCGGCGGCAGAGCAGTGGTATCGCAAATCGCTGGCGATCGCGGAAAAGCAGGGCAACGAGCACGGCGCCGCCATCACCTATCACCAACTGGGGATCATCGCCGAAGAGCAACGGGATTTTGCGGCGGCGGAGCAGTGGTACCGCAAATCGCTGACGATTAAAGAAAAGCAGGGCAACGAGCACGGCGCCGCCATCACCTACAGTCAGCTTGGAGTGCTTGCGGGTGTTCAGGAACGGTTTCGGGAGTCGGGTGAGTGGCTGATCAAGAGCCTGACGGTGTTTCGGCGAGCGAACGATCCGCATAATGCGCGGGGGGCTGCGAGTGTTTTCCTGGGTTCTTACGAAAGGGCCTCTGACAAAGACAAGGTCGAGCTGCGAGCGATGTGGGAGCAAGCCGAGCTGGGGCCGTTCCCGGAGCAGGCGCAAGAGGCGGGAAATTAGCAGCGGGCACGGAGACGAGTGCCGGCGCGCTAGTGTGGTGCGCCAATAGTACCGCAACGTATGGATTTCGGTTGGGAAAGAGGGAAGCCCGTTGAAACGGGCTGACAAACCTTCAGCGGCAGGGCTTACCAGCCGTAAAACGACTGGCCTGGAAACACACCAAGCCGCGTGAACGCGGCTCAAATGGCCCGTATCACGCCGCTAACAGGCACGGAAGCGACTCGCCATACGTTACGGTCTGATTGGCGCACTGCGCTAGGTTGAGTAAGGCTGTGTGAGAATCCGTAAGCGCTGGTGTAGGGGCGCAGCGTGCTCGCAGTCGGAGGTTTCGCAAGAGTTGGCCGTGCGTGCCATAAGCATCGATGGGGAGACTAAGCAGGCCGTGGAAGCAGCTTTGCAGCGGTTAGACGGCGGCAAGTACGGCATTTGCGATTCCTGCGGAAAACTCATTGACCTGAAGCGTGTGCGTGCAATCCCATGGGTTACACTGTGTGTGCCGTGCCTTACGAAGGAGGGGGAATCATGTACCCATCACGCATGACGCTGGGGTTAGGGGTCCTGCTAACCCTGCTCTCAGCCTGCAAAGAGAAGGACGTTAACTCAGAACTGATCCAGGCCGCGGCCAGCGGCCGCGCCGATACCGTGGAAGCTTTGCTGGCCGAAGGCGCCGATGCGAATGCTAGAGCCAGGGATGGCCAGACGGCTCTGATGGTTGCGGCGAATAGCGGTCACGCTGAAGCAACCCGCGTCCTGCTTGATCAAGGCGCCGACCCCAACGCCAAAACGGAGGATGGCTGGACAGCGTTGATCGGTGCGGCTGCCGCCGGCCACGCCGGCATCGCGGAAGTTTTGCTCAGCAAAGGAGCCGGCTTGGATGCGAGAGCTGGCGGTGGCCGAACCGCCTTGATATTTGCAGCCGAGAACGGCCACATTTCCGTTCTCCAAATTCTGTTGGATCAAGGCGCCGAGGTGGATGAGAGAAGCGACGACGGCCGGGCGGCCCTGATGTTGGCGGCGGATAAAGGTCAGGGCGAAGCTGTAAAGTTCCTGCTTGACCAAGGCGCGGAAGTCGATGCCGAAGCCGAAGACGGCTGGACCGCCTTGATACGCGCGGGAAATTCGGGGCACGCCGGCGTTATCAAAACCCTGCTGGCCAAAGGGGCTGATGTGAACGCGGAGGGGAAAGACGGCTGGACCGCCTTGATCGGCGCGGCCTTCGGCGGGCACGTCGAAGCCGCGAAAGTCGTGCTGGAAAAGGGCGCGAGGGTAGATGAAACCGCCGCCGGTACTCGTACGGCCCTGATTCTTGCCGCATCGGAGGGGCACGCTGACATGGTGGACATCTTGCTGCAGGCTGGCGCCGATGTCCACGCAAGAGATGCCGAGCGCCGCACGGCCCTGATCGTTGGCGCATATACGGGGCACGCCGACGTTGTCAGGACGCTTCTGGCCAAGGGCGCCAGGGTGAATGCCTACTCAACAGATGGCAGGACGGCCCTGATGAGTGCGGCAGCCGCTGGACACACGGACGCCGTGCAAGTACTCATCGAGCAGCGGCCCGACGTGAATGCCACAGCCGAAAACGGCGCCACGGCTTTGATGGCCGCGGCAGAGAGCGGTCACGCCGACATTGTCATGATCCTGCTGGACAACAACGCCGCGGTCGACGTGAAAGGCGGCGGGGACCAGACGGCCCTCATGATGGCTGGAAGCAATGGCCACGCTGACGCCGCGCGGCTGCTGCTGGAGCGAGGGGCCGACGTCAACGCCAAAGCGGAAGGCAGCATGACGACCTTGATGGCCGCGGCGCTGTACGGCCACGCCGAAACAGTACAGCTCCTGCTGGACAAAGGCGCTGACGTGAACGCGACGCAGAACGAGGGCTGGACCTCCTTGATGTTCGCCGCCGAAAAGGGCCACGCTGACGCTGCGCAAGCCCTGCTTGAAGGAGGCGCCGATGCGGATGTGCAAGCCGATGGCGAAACGGCCTTGACACGTGCGCTCGCGGCCGGCCGCTCCCGAATTGTGCAACTCCTTGGAAAACCCGACAGCGGCAATTAGCATGGGCCGAAGCACGGCGGCTGTCGATACATCGCCTTGGCACTGAGCCTTCCCACTAGTTCCACCGTCCACCGAACGAGACGCTAGCGCCTGCCCCGAGACTGAAGCGAACGACGCCATGCGTGCCTGACTCTGGTGAGACGTTCGTGCGTGTCCCGCCACGGAGCAGGAGCGGTTCCGGGCAGTCGTGATGCCTCCGGGTCAGGATTCAGTGAAAGCTCCGTCGGTGAGGGCGGCATGGGTGTCGTTTATAATATTCCCGCTAGCAGGATGCCAAAACGGAAGTCCTGGTAAAAAACCATTCCAGCCTGGTCTCCGTAGATCTCTGGGCGCTAGTCACCAACGCAGGGAGAAGCGAGTTTGCGATCCTCGAGCATCTACTACCGTGTCGCGGACTTCTTGAAGGAGTTTCCGCCATTTTCCTTCGTCGGCGAGGAAGATCTGCTGCGGCTGGCCGGCAGCGGGCGTGTCATCTTCGTCATTCAGCAGGGGACGTTGAAGCTCGTCGACGAGAATCATCAGGCCGAGGTGCTGCAGGACGTGCTCGGTGAGGGCGACATCATCGGCGCGGAACGGCTTGCGGGTAAGAGCGAATACCAGTATTCGGCGAAAACCACCAGCGACGTCATCATCTACGCCCTGCTCGCCACGGAGTTCGAGGGGCTAGCCGAGCGGTATCCCAGGTTCGCCCGCTACATCGAGTCCAACTTCTCCGTGGCGCCGGCGGACATCACCGGCAAGTCCAGCGATGGCGCGGCCAGCGGGTCGGGGGGAGCCTGTCTTCCTGTCGACTTCCTGGCCCGCCGCATGCTGACCTGCGCCGGCGGAACTCCGCTTCCCGAGGCCGTCGAACGGATGAGCCGGCATGGCCGCGACACGATGGTCGTGACCAAGAACGGCGCCCCGGCCGGGTATCTCAACGACACTTCGTTTCGCCGGCTGGTGGCTGGTGACATCGGAGGAGCCGGCGGCGTGGCCGACATGATGGCCACTCCATTGCCGGTCCTCTCCGACGCGCTCCCGCCGCATGCCTATGCCATGGAGATGCTGCGTGGCGGCTGCTCGGCGGTAGGCATCATGGATTCCGAAGGCGCTCTGAAAGCGGTCGTCACGGAATCCGATCTGACGCTGCTCGGCGTTCCGAATCTGCCGCAGCTCGGGCACGAGATCCGGCGGGCGCGGACGCTGGCCGAGCTGAGCGAACTGCGGCGCCTGGCCCTCCGTTTCGCCGCACAGTCCCTCACCGATCCGTCGGCCGTGGGCTGGGTCGCCGAGGCCTTTACCGAGTTGAACCGCCTGATCGTGAGCCGGGCGATCGAGCTAACCGAGGGCGCCGCCGATGGCCAGCCGGCTGCAAACCGGTGCTGGGTGTTCTTTGGAGCCGCGGCCCGCGGCGAGTTGCTCACCGGCGCTATGCCGGACGTCGGCCTTATTTATGAAGACGGAGACGGCGAAGTTGCCCGGCGGGTCGGGGACCACGTTTCCGGAGCGCTTCGTCAGTGCGGTTACCACTCACCAAACGATGCGATCACGCCCAACAGCGAGAGAGCGTGCCGTTCGCTGGCCGAGTGGAGGGATAGCTATTCGCGGTGGATTTCGGATCCGGTACTCTCGGGCCTTTACGCCGGGCTGCGGTTCTTCGAGCTGGCTCCGGTGCGGGGGGACGCGATGCTAGCCGCAAAGCTCCAGCAGCACATTCGGGAGGAAGTGAAAAAGGACGAATCGTTCGTTCCCATCCTGGCAAACGACTCGATGGCGAACCTGCCGCCGCTCACCTTCTTTCAAGGGCTGGTGGTCGAGGACGACGGGAAGCGCACCGACCGATTCGACCTGCGGCGCAGCACCCTGCGGCCGCTTGCCGATGTCGGCCGAGTCTTCGCCCTGGAACGGGCCGATACATCTCAGACCCCGACCATCGTCCGTCTTGAGGCGGCCGGCGCGGAGGTTGAGGAGCAGCGCGACCTGCTTGCCGATGCAGCCAGCACCTTTCGCGTAGCGCTTTACCACCAGGCGCGCATCGGGCTGCGCGATGGCACCGGCGGTTGGGCGATCGAGCCGAAAGCCCTGAGCAAGCTGGAGCAGCAGGTGCTCAAGAATGGATTCCGGACCATTATGAAACTGCTCGCGTTCACCGCCGAGAGGAACGGCATAGTCCCAAGATGAGCAGCGCGGAAACGCCGGCTTTCGTTCGCGACTACGTGGCGCGCTTTGACCGCACGTGGAGCGATGACGCCTCCGAGCGGGACATCCGTTTTGTCGTGCTCGACTCGGAAACCACGGGGCTGGATGCCCGTAAGGATCGCCTGATCACGATTGGCGCCGTGGCCGTGCAGGGCGATGAGATCCTGCTCGATGACTCCTTCGAAGTGCTGATCAAGATCGAGTACAACTTGCAGTCAGTGACCGTTCACGGCATCACCCGCGAGGCGAGCCAGGCCGGGCTGGACGAGCCCGAGGCGCTAAGGCGGTTTCTGGATTATCTCGGCGACGGTGTGATCGTTGGCCACCACATCATGCATGACGTGGAGACCTTGAATGTCGCCTACGAAAGGCATTGGGGTTTCGAGCTGAAGAACCGGTCGCTGGACACGATGGATCTCACTCTAAACCTCGAGCGGGATGGCGCCTTCGCCGGCCGGCCGGAAATCCGAAGTTTCTCGCTCGACTCGCTTTGCGAGCTGTTCGATGTGAAGCCGCATGATCGCCACACCGCGCCGGGCGACGCGTTCATTACGGCTCAGATCTTCCTGCGCCTGCTCGCCTTGGCCCGCAAGCACGGCCGCGAAACGCTGGGGGCGTTGTGTGAGCCGGTTCAGGTCGAGGAGGAGGCGTGAGAGCACGGCGACTCCGCCTGCATGCTGTCCAAATTGCCGTAGCGAGAATCTAATTTGGACAGGAGTGATCCCGGCTAGAGCCCGCTCGGTAGCCGCAATCTCAGGACACCGCGGCGGACGGCGGGCCGGAAGCCTAGTCAATTGCCCGCTATGACATAGGTTGTAGAATGAACTTAACCCGCTTTTCTCAGCACGTGGCGAGGTGAAGTAGGGGAGTTTGACGACCCCCACTCAATCAAAGACGCGTAGTTGACCCTACGGTGAGCAAGGCGAGCAAGTGCAACGAAGTAATGGCGGGCCTATCGCGTGCTAGCGGTTTAACGCTGACGAATGCCGTTTAGGCATTTAAGGGAGGACCAAACATGTTTTTCTTCGACCCTCTTTACTTGATGTTCATGATTCCCGGCTTGGCTCTGTCGATGTGGGCCAGCTACCGCACGAAATCCTCCTTCAAGAAATACTCGAAGGTTCGCTCGATGATGGGACACACCGGGGCGCAGGCGGCCAAAGCCTTGCTAGACCGCGCCGGCATCCATGACGTCAAGATCACGCGTTCGCACGGGCTGCTCTCGGATCACTACAACCCGGTCTCGAAAAGCCTGGCGCTTTCCGAACAAGTCTACGGTTCGCCTTCGATCGCCGCGATCGGCGTGGCCACGCACGAAGCCGGACACGCCATCCAGCACGCCAAAAACTACGCGCCCCTCTGGCTGCGCTCGACGCTGGTTCCCACGGCGAGCATTGGCTCCTCGATCGGCTACTTCGTCATGCTCATCGGGCTTTTCATGGCTTCGCAGAACATGGTCTTGATCGGGGCGGTGCTGTTTTCCATGGTACTGCTGTTCCAGATCGTCACGCTTCCGGTGGAATTTGACGCCTCGAACCGCGCGAAGCGACTAGTCGTCGAGTACGGAATCATCTCCCCGACCGAGCGGGAGGGCGTTGACCGCGTATTGAACGCCGCGGCGCTCACTTACGTGGCGGCGGCGGTCAGCACGCTGCTCACGCTGGTCTACTTCTTGATGCGCGCGGGATTGCTTGGCGGAAGCGACGACTGAGTCACCGCCGAGCGAAGCGGCCTGCCGATCACCAGTCGGCAAGGCAGCGTTTACGGGTCCCGCAAAATCCCACCACCGCGAGGGTTGCCGTTTTGAGCTGCCTGGCCCTACTCGATTACACCCAATTTCTGAAGACGTTCCAGATGCGCCAAGATCTGGCGTTCGGCCAAAGGGTAGGCTGCCGGCTCAAGGTCTTCGTATACCTGGGAGAGCATTTCCTTCGGTTTACGTAGCCCTGACCGCCAGCTCGCCAACACCCTCTCTTCGCGCCAATGCCGGTGCTCGGTCATTTCCGTGAGCTTCGCGACGGCCTGGGTCACGAACGGCCCGTGAGCTGGCAGAAGATACCGCGGCTCAAGATCAATCACCTTTTGCAGCGAATTCAAATAGTCGTCCATGTCCCCTTCGGGAGGATCGATGACGATCGTGCTCCCGCCCGCCACCAAGTCGCCCGCCAGCACCGCCCGCAAGCGCTCTTCGAAAAAGCACACGTGACCGCGGGCATGGCCGGGGGTGTGGATCACGCGCATGGTCATCGCTGGGTCGCCATCGAGAACAATCCGCTGACCGTCAGTCAACTCGCGATCTACTCGAATCCCGGCTGGCGCCAGGCGCTCGGCGGTCAAAGCGTGGGTCCAAACCGGGACTCCCAGGAACTCCCGCATCACTTCGGCCGCGCCGATGTGATCACGGTGGTGGTGGGTCAGCCAAATGCCCGTAAACCTCTTGCCGCCTTCCTGCTCGAGGGCCTGCGTGGCCTGCTGCAACCGCTCGATCTCCGCCTCGTCCGAGGCCCCCGGGTCAACCAGCACCAGCTCACGATGCCCGAGCACGTAGGCATTTGTGTGGGTCGCCGGCGGCAGCGTCTCGCTGCGCAGCGGCAGCAGATGTACCCCGGGCAGAAACTCCATCCGCCGGAATGGCCCGAGACTGATCTTTCGCGGCCGCTGCAGCCGGGGCAGGGCCTTATGGGGACCGTCGGCTTCGAGCGCCCGCAGGATGTAGAGTCCCGGCGGAGCGACCAGCACATCGCCGCGTTCCCAGCGCTCGATGGCTTCAGAAGGCCGGATCCACGCTCCTTCTTCCAGCTCCCCCGGCATGACTACAGGTTGGAGAACTTCACGCTCCGGCCATTCCAGCAGATAGAATCGGGCGTCGAATCGAATAGGAGAACTCGCCGGCGTGATCCAGCGGCCGGCGAAGATCAATCGTGAGGGGTCAAGAGTGGCGCCAAGACGCTTGGCGACACTGGCCAGTGAAATCCGCTTCCCGATCAGTTCCTCGCGAAGTCCAAACAGCGAAGACAGAGCAGTTCCAAGCCCATTCAAAGGCTCCTTGGCCGGCAGTATGCCCGTTTCCTCGAACAACTCCCGGATCGCGCAAGCAGCCAGCCGCCGATTTTCCTCGTCGGAGCTCTGATGATCGCCGCCGTGGCCGCTCACTCCTTCGGTAAATGTCGTTTCATCACGCCGGCTCAGGCCTCCTCCGGGGAACGCATACCAGCCTCCCATGAAGCGCAAATTCTCCGCGCGCCGCACCCAGTAGACCTCGATTTCCCGTGCCGGGGATGAGCGCCGCCATGGGATCACCGCCGCCGAGTGACGCGGCCTCACCGGCTCTGGAGCGCTTCGTTTCGAGGCGGAGGCAAGAACTCTGTCGTAAAGGCTCAATTGAGATATGGACGTCCAACAAGGGCTTGTGTGCCGCTGATGCTTCGGACCACTGTAGCTGAACCGGGGAGCCGCTTGCTGAAAACCGGCGGGCTAGTTGAAATGCGGGCTAGCCCTCAGCCGGCTCGATCAGGGCGGCCATCGAACCGAGGCACCGCGGCAAACGGTAATCGCGCCCATAGGCGTGAATCCGGTCGCGCTTTTCTTCGGCTTCCTGGAGGCCGCAGGTGATCAACCGGGTAAGACCTTTCGTGTCGACTTCGACCGTGTGAAAGTACGCCTTTTCCTCGGAGAAGCCGAAAATCTTCATCAACATTTCGACGACGTAGGGAACGGTATGGTCGTTGTCGTCCAGTAGGATGACATGGTAGAGGCGATCGAGTTCTCTCGATGTGTCGTCCCCTTCCAGAATTTCTTCGTCAATTTCTGGAAGAGCGGCGGTCGTTCCCATTGAGACATCCGAGCCGTGAGCGTCAGGAAGCGGTCAAGATCTAGCTTGTAACCAAGGGCCGCTCGGCTAGCCCTGCTAGCCCAAGCCAGCCCCGCGCCACCCGGCGGCCGAAACGCTCCTTGTGGGCATTATCGACGGTACGGGTTCATTTCCTCCATGGTATCAGGGTGATTGTTCCCTCTCGCCGAGCTGCTGGGTGTGGCCTTGGCTTTGTCGTCAAAGGTTGCCGTGCGCCGGAGACAGGCAGCGTGGCGACGCCGTATGATGAGACCCATGGGTAAAGGCGTGAACAAAGAGCTGGCTAAGGGCCTGGGTAAGGGATTCCTTCTCGCGACTGTCACTCCGCTGGTTACGCTCGGCCTCGCCACCTCCGCATGGGCCGATTCTTACTCGCATCCGTCTCGTGTCGAACGCATTGAACAACTGACCCACGACGTCAAGCGGATCACCTTCCGGGCTCCGGATCAGTTCCGTTTTCGGCCCGGACAGTTCGTGCTGCTCCAGGTGCCCGGCTCCTACGTGAAAACTTGGAACCAGCAATACGGGACTTCCCACGAGCAGGTTTCCCGGCCCTATTCGTTCGCGTCTCCGCCAAGCCGGCGGCCGTTGTTCGACCTGATCATCAAGCACCAACCAGCCCCGCGCGGCAAGGACGTCCCTCCTGGTTTGGCTTCGACCTTTCTTCACTCGGAATTGAAGGCCGGAGACGTAGTCGCGTTCGGCGAACCGATGGGAGCGCTCTACTCGGCCGGCGGTGGAGACCGGCCGATCCTGCTCGTCGCCGGCGGGGTTGGGGTCTCCCCATTCGTCGGCCTGCTGGAGTACTTGTTTGAGAAAAAGGTCAACGAGCGCCGCAAGATCTATCTTTACTTTGGTGTTCGCGGCCGGCGCGACTTACTGTTGCACGATCAGTTCGCCGGGTGGGCCGAGACGAAGCGCAATTTCTCCTACGTGCCCGCATTGTCGAGTCCGGCGCCGGCCGATTCCTGGGAGGGAGAAACGGGTTATATCAACCTGGTGCTCGACAAGCATTTCCCGGCGCCCCTCGACGCCGACGTTTACATTGCCGGATCACCGGTCATGGTGCGCGAGACGGTGAAGGTGCTCAAAGCCAAGGGGCTGGCTGAGGAGCGCATTCATCACGATCCGATTGACGTGCGGGAGTAGTTGGGCGGAGATGCCCGCGCATTTCCCGGGCCGGATCGAAGAAACCATACGCCGAAGCGCGCGGCCCGGAAGTCGCTGAACGTTTGCCCGCTTTTCTCACCGGATGGCGAGAAATGTTGGTCAGTCGTAGTATTCCATCCCAAGATGAGTAATGAGATCTTCTCCCGCCATCCAGCGAAGCGTGTTCTTGAGCTTCATGAGCTGAATGAAAATGTCGTGCTCCGGATAGAGTTCCGGAGCCACCATGGGGCTCTTGAAATAGAACGACAGCCACTCCTGCGTCCCTGCCATGCCCGAGCGTTTGGCAAGATCCAGGAATAAGGCCAAGTCCAGCACAAGCGGCGCGGCCAGGATCGAATCACGGCAGAGAAAGTTAATCTTGATCTGCATGGGGTAGTCGAGCCAGCCGAAAATGTCAATGTTGTCCCAGCCCTCTTTGTTGTCGCCGCGCGGCGGATAGTAGTTGATCCGCACCATGTGATCGAACTTTGCATAGAGGTCCGGATACTCCTCCGGCTGCAGGATCACCTCCAGGGCGCCCAGCTTGCTGACTTCCTTGGTCTTGAACGAGTCAGGATCGTCCAGCACCAGCCCGTCGCGATTGCCGAGGATATTGGTCGAAAACCAGCCGTTCAGACCGAGCAGGCGGGTCTTCAGACCGGGAGCAATCAGCGTCTTCATGAATGTCTGCCCGGTTTTGTAGTCCTTGCCGCAAATCGGAACACCTTCGCGCTTGGCCAGCTCCCGCATGGCCGGAAAATCAACAGTCAGGTTGGGAGCGCCGTTCGCGAACGGAACGCCGCTCTTCAGCGCCGCGTAAGCGTAAATCTGCGAAGGCGCAATCTCGGGATCGCTTTGCAGAAGACCTTTCTCGAACGCCTCCAGGCTCTGATGAGACGCGCTCGGGCTCTGGTAGATCTCCGTCGAGCCGCACCAGATCATCACCGCCCGAGACAGCCCGTTCTGCTGCTTGAAGGTCTCGATGTCTCGCATGAGAGCTTCGGCTAAGTGCATCTTGTTGCTCTCGGACTTCACGTTGGGACCGTTGATCCGGGTCACGAAACGGTTTTCGAATACGGCCGGCATGGGATGGACGGCGGACAGTTCCTCGCGAATGCTTTCGAGCATCGGCTGGTCGAGAACTTTGGCCTCGGTGGCGGCCTCGTAGCAGTTGCGTTCGTAGATGTCCCATCCGCCAAAAACCAAATCGCCGAGTTGGCTGAGAGGAATCAGGTCACGAATCAGCGGGTTGTTGGCGTCCGTGCGCTTCCCCAACCGAATATGTCCCATCTGGGTCAGTGAACCGACCGGCCGCGTCAATCCCTTCTTGATCAGCTCGACGCCGGCCATGCAGGTTGTGGCAACAGCACCCAGCCCCGGCATCAGAACACCGAGCTTGCCCTCGGCGGACGCAATGGTAGGGCTTGGCTTTGACTTCCCTGTCCGCTTCGGACCCCGGCCCGGAGCCTGAAGCAGGCTGGCCTGACGGCTGTCGGCGCGAAAGAGCTTTCGCTGCAGCGCATCATGAAACTCGTCCAATGTAAGATCCAAAGCGTTCGCGACCTCCGCCGCGTCGCCGAGCTTGAGGTCTCGCTCACCTTTGACAAGACTCAAATACAGGTGGTGGTATCCAAGCCTTACTTTCGTCTCAAGCTGTTTCAGGTTGATTGAGTAGGTGGTTTGCATAGTTATGTAGTGGTCAATGAACCGGCATGATCAGGGGATGAATCACTCTTTTAGGTTGAATATTAACTATTAGTTAATAGTATCGCACTCATCAATATACCTATAGTAAAACTACAGTCCGGGGAAAGTCAACGAGTCCGTGACGATCAAGACTTCGGCGAGCGTTCGGGGATGAACAGAGGCGCGCCCGAAAGGGTGCGGTCAAGACCGCCGAAAGCCGAGTGCCTCTACTACTGAATCTGTCGAATTCTGGCAACAGGGAGGAAATTTGACAATTGAGAATCGGAGCCGCGCCCGTCAGGAAGCGGTTAGCCGCTTCAACGCGCCTCATCCCACAGCGGTCACGCACCCCTCGTCGGTTGCGGCTGGTCCGCGTTAGGTTGGAGTCTCGAACAGGCGGCCGCTCACTCGTCTGGAGCAGTTGCTCCCGAGATCGCCTCTTGCAGGCGCGTGAGTCCTTCTCCAGTCGGCACGTTGATGAAGAGCACGCCGAGGAAGTCGTCGCTGCTGTTGCGGAGCTCGTGCTCGGCGCCGGGCGGAACGTAGAGCACGTCTTCAGCCGCGACCGAGTGCTCTTTCCCGCCGATGAATGCGGTCCCGTGGCCGCGCGTAATCACCACCAGCTCTTCGGCGTCGGAATGGATGTGAAGCTCGGCGACGTGGCGTCCGCCGGGGGGAATCAACATGTGATGCACGAACTGAACCGTTTGCAAACAGGTGCGCTCGGGCGAGGCTTCCGTCTCGTAAAGGCGGCGAACGGGAGCTGGGCTATCGGCGCGGTCCTGCCATTGACCTTCCGCATTCTTAACCTGGTAGCGAATCACCCTGTGCGGGTTGTTGTAGAGCAGGCTTTGAACAACGTTGTAGACTTGCGACTTCCAATTAGCTACGGGCATCGTAGTGGATCCCTTGGTTATGACGGCTGGTCGTTTGATTGAGACATGATTGCTGCAAGAGTGTCAAGCTGCGGCCGCTTGTCCCACTGCGTGGCGAGGCGAAGTGCAGGAGAGGCGCGCCGCTTGACGTGGCGTGAACCTCCAGGTTTGCCGCGCCCCGATTCGTCGGGGCGTCGCCGGGGGCAGGGCACCCGGTTGCCTGGGGGAATCGGTTGGCTGTCCCCTTTTTTCGCGTAACTGGACTTGCACCACGGGCTGCTAAACATCCGTCGAGATGAGCCTCGACGCGGCAAGCCTGGGGGCTCGCGCCACGGCGGGAGGCGGGGCATGGCGATGGCGTCAACGCAAGAGCCTATACACTCGGGAAATTGGCAGACCAACCACGTTGAAATAGCAGCCTTCGATCCGCTCAACGAACTTCGACGCGACGCCCTGGATGCCGTAGGCGCCGGCCTTGTCGAGCGGTTCATCGGTCAAGACATAAGAATCGATCTCGCTGTCGCTGAGTTCGCGGAACCGCACCTTCGTCGTCTCTGACACATTCTGGCATTCCTCGCCTCGCAACAGGCAGACGCCCGTGATGACGTCGTGGACGCGCCCCGAGAGCAGCCGCAGCATCCGCGCAGCATCCGCCGCGTCCCGAGGCTTGCCAAGTATCCGGCCGTCAATCACCACGACCGTGTCCGCGCCGAGAACCGTCTCGCCAGGTTGCTGAACGGCTCGGGCTTTGGCTTCGGCCAGCCGCCGCACATAGTCGCCGGGGGTTTCGCCGGCCAGCCGCGACTCGTCAACTTCAGCGGGACGTACCGAACAAGGGATCCCCGCCGAGTTCAGAATCTCTCGGCGGCGAGGCGAAGCGGAGGCTAGGACCAGCATATGGAATCCGGTGAATAGAACGATACGGCGTTCACCCGGCGGGCCGCAGCCCCCCAGCGCAACGCCCGTCAGGGCGCCTCCAAGCCGCGGCTGTTCACAGCTTATTAAACCCGTCCAGAGCCGCCACCTTGTACGCCGCCGAAAGAGTCGGGTAGTTGAAGACCGCGTCGCGGAGGTAATCGATGGTGGCGCCGTGGTCGATCAAGACCTGTCCGATGTGAACCAGTTCCGTGGCATGTTCGCCGAGAATGTGGACCGCCAGCAAGGTACGTTCTTCGCGGTGGAATAAGATCTTCAGGAGCCCGGCATGGCCCCCGCTAATTTGCACGCGAGACAGCTCGCGGAACCGGGCGACGCCGGTTTCGTAGGGCACGGCCTGTTTGGTGAGTTCTTCTTCGGTGGGGCCGACCATGCCGATTTCAGGAAAGGTGTAAACCCCGTAAGGCAGCCGCCGCGACATCGGCGGCACCTCAACTCCCATCGCATGCATGGCGGCGATTCTGCCCTGCTCCATCGAAGTCGAGGCCAGGCTGGGGAACCCAATAATGTCTCCGACGGCGTAAACATCTTCCACCGAAGTGCGATAGAATTCGTCGACTTTGATACGGTCGCGCTGATCGGTTTCCATTCCAATGGCCTCAAGATTGAGGTCTTTCGACGCTCCTACCCGGCCGGCGGCGAACATCAGCGAGTCTGACTTTAATTCCTTGCCGCTCTCCATGCGAATACGGACTCGCCCGTCATCGGTGCGCTGCACGGTGGTAACTGTTTCTCCGAACCGCAGCGTGATGCCCTCGTCACGCATGTGGAAGTAGAGGTTGTCTTCCACTTCGTCGTCGATAAAATCCAGCGGCCGCTGGCGGCCGTCGATCAGAGTGACCCGCACCCCGATTGTCCGGAAGATCGTGGCGTATTCCACCCCGATGATCCCGGCCCCCACGAACGTCATTGACCTGGGAATCTCCGCCAGTTTGAGCAACCCGTCACTGTCGATGATCTTGCTGTCGTCGAACTCAATGCCTGGCGGCCTGGCCGGCTTGGTGCCGACCGCGAGGATCACTTTGCCCGCGCTGAGAATCCGGCTGCCGGTGTCGGTCGTGACCAGGATCTTGTGCGAATCGACAAAACATGCGCGGCCGCTGATGATGTCGACATAGTTGCGCAATAACTGGTCGCGCACGACATTGACCTCACGCTCGGTCACTCGCTGCGTGCGAAAGGTGAGATCTTTGATTGTTATGTTGTCCTTGACACGATAGGCCGCACCGTAAAGCTCCCTCTGGCGGACTCCCGAGAGATACGAGACAGCTTCACGCAGCGTCTTGCTGGGAATCGTGCCGTGATGCAAGCAGGCGCCGCCCACGGAAAAGGCGCGCTCCACAACCGCCACTTTTTTTCCGGTTTTGGAAGCAGCGATGGCCGCCTTTTGACCCGCCGGCCCGCTACCGATAATGACCAAATCGTACTGACTCATATTGATTTATCTCGCGGGTCCCCCCGGTGTGGGTCTCTCAACCGAGCGCGCTGCTCCTTTTCGGCAAGCCGAAACTGCCGCGGGCGCGCCGCGAGTAAGACGAAGGCCCCGCCAAACGCCGGCCGGGCGTAACCCTGTTTTTGTAATACCGAAGCTTCTCAGAAGGCGTCCTGTTTCTCAGGCTCGGAGAAAGCAAGGGGATTACACAGATTATATCGGCAGCGAGCCGGCCAAGCTGGTTACACGTGGTTGCGGGCTAGCCAGGGTATTCGATTCGGTTTGCGTACGAACAGCGATCTATCGCCCTCTCGGCTTCAGCAAACTCGGGAACTCGGCCGTTGCATTTAGGAGCCCGGAGCAAGTACCCTGTCCGAACCGGACTCTCACGTGAAATCCAAGTGCGGGAACCAGGTGCAAAAGTCACGCTCTCCCCCAACCTGCGATGAATCGTCTGCTGTACATCTGCCTATTTCTGCTCCTGGCGTCGCCCCCGGCTTTGCCTCGCCGATGACTTCTTCCAGCCGCAAGAGCTGCCCCCGCTCCCGGAACCGCTTGGCGTGGCCGGACCTTTCGTGGGCGTCTCGAACGGCCAGCTTCTCGTAGCTGGTGGCGCCCACTTTCGTGTTTCGCCTTTTGAAGGTGGCCAGAAACTTTGGACTGATCGTGCCTACACTCTTGAGCCGGGCGCTTCGGAGTGGAAGGAAATCGATCCTCTTCCGCGGCCGCTCGCTTACGGCGTCTCGATCACAACCGAAGACGGCATCCTGTTGATCGGGGGATCGGACGCCGAAAGACACTACGCCGATGTCACCCGCGTGCACCTCGAAGACGGCGCGCTCGTCAGCGAGCCGCTGCCGCCGCTGCCCGTCCCGCTCGCCAACATGGCCGGCGCGCTGCTCGGCGGAGTTGTCTACATCGCGGGCGGCCAGCGCGCGCCCGGCTCCTCCTCAGCCGAACGCATTTTCCTGGCTCTCGATCTCACGCTGCCCGACCCGCGATGGCAGCGACTCGAACCCTGGCCCGGGCCAGCTCGTATCCTGCCAGTCGCCGCCGCGCAAGACGGCGCGTTCTTCCTCATCAGCGGTGCGGAGCTGATCGCCAGCGCCGACGGCTCGCCGCCGCGCCGCTTTCTCAGCGACGGCTATCGCTTCCATCCCGAAGAAGGGTGGCGCCCGATCGCCGACGCCCCGCGGCCGATGGTTGCCGCTCCGGCGGCTCCCTGGGGCGGTTCGCACATTTTCATTTTCGGCGGCGACGACGGCGCCAACTTCCCTCGCAACAACGAGCTGGGAGACACTCACCCCGGTTTCCCGCGCTCCCTCTGGGCCTACCACACCATCACCGGCACTTGGACGCAAATGGGCGAGACGCCCTTTGGACACGTCACGACCACCGCCGTTCCCTGGCAAGACGGAATCGTGATCCCCAGCGGAGAGGATCGCCCGGGCCATCGCTCCCCGCGGGTGTTCCTGGAATCACCCGTCGAGCGAATATCCGGTTTCCAGCCGCTTGATTACCTCTTCTTGACCCTCTATCTTGCTTCGCTCGTGGCGATGGGCATCTACATCTCGCGCAAGGGCACAACCACGGACGATTTCTTCCTGGCCGGACGCCGCATCCCCTGGTGGGCGGCCGGGCTCAGCATCTACGGCACGCAGTTGAGCTCGATCAGCTTCATCGCCATGCCCGCGAAAGTCTATGCCACTGACTGGGTTTACTTGCTCGTTCAGCTCTCGATCATCCTGATCGCCGTCCCGGTGGTCTTCGTCTATCTGCCCTTCTTTCGGCGGACGAAGTTGACCAGCGCTTACGAGTACCTCGAACTCCGCTTCAATGTCGCCGTACGGCTCTTCGCCAGCGCATCGTTCGTTCTTTACCAGTTTGGACGCATGGCGATCGTCCTGTTCTTGCCCGCCATTGCCCTGTCGACCGTGACGGGAATCAATGTCCACCTCTGCATTTTGGTGATGGGCGTGCTGGCGACCGTCTACACCGTGCTCGGGGGCATCGAGGCCGTCATCTGGACCGACGTCATCCAAGTCTTCGTCCTGCTCGGCGGCGCCTTCCTGAGCCTGGTCTTGATCGTGTCCGAACTGGACGGCGGGCTGGCCGGGTTGATCGCCAGCGGTTCCGAAGCCGGCAAATTCCATGTGTTCAACTGGAGCTGGGACTACACCACCACGTCGGTCTGGGTCGTGCTCATCGGCAACCTGTTCAACAATCTGGTTCCCTACACTTCCGATCAAGCGGTCATCCAGCGCTATTTGACGACCAAGGACGAACAGGCCGCCGCCCGGGGCATTTGGATGAACGCGGCGATGCTTGTCCCTTCGACGCTCGTCCTGTTCATGCTCGGGACCGCGCTCTGGGCATTCTACCGGGCCAACCCCGTGTTGCTGGATCCTTCCCAAGCAACCGATTCGATCTTCCCTCTGTTCATGGCGCAACAGTTGCCGACCGGGATCGCCGGATTGGTGATCGCCGGCGTTTTCGCGGCTTCGATGTCCACGCTCGACTCGAGCCTCAACAGCGTTGCCACCGCGCTGACCACCGACTGGTATGCCCGCTTCCACCCTGATGCAAAGGACCACGGCAAGCTGGTGCTGGCCCGCTGGCTCACCGCGATCCTTGGCGTAATGGCGACAAGCATGTCGCTGCTGCTGGCGAGCTTCGATGTCGGCTCACTCTGGGACACCTTTCAAGCGGGCATGGGGCTGTTCGGAGGCGGGCTGGCCGGCCTATTCGCGCTCGGAATTCTGACGCGCCGCGCCAACGGCCGGGGAGCGCTGGTGGGTGCGGTAGCCAGCGTCTTTGTGCTGGTTTGGGTGCAGCGAAACACCGAGGCCCACTTCTTCCTCTATGGCATGGTCGGGGTGACGAGCTGCTTCGGGATCGGCTACCTCAGCAGTTTCTTCTTCCCAAAAGCGGACCGCGATCTTACGGGGCTGTCGGTTTATACGAAGGCTACGATGGCGAAACACTAGCCGACAAGGCAAGATTTGGCGGTGGAATCTCGCGAATCTCCCGTCTCAAGAGAATTGCACAACCGGCGACCCGAATTGAGTCGGATGTTACTTTAAGGGCTCCTCGAAAACAGCCTGAACAAGGTGGGTGTGGAAGAACGGCCGTTCTGGCCATACCATCCGAGCTAACACCATCGGCATCAGCCGTGGCGCATAGCGCCGTCCGCTGCATGCTGTTTTTGGGCGGCTATTTCATTCAGCGCATCCAGCACGTAGCCTTCAAGCTTGACAAGCTCCGGCGATCGGCGCGTCCTGCCACTTGGTATTTGAAACTCTCGATACACGGACAGCGGACCGCTTTTAACCACAATCAGGCGATCACCAAGAAACACAGCGTTTGAAATCGAATGGGACACTATCACGACGGATGCTTTCTGTTCGGTTTGATGAAGCCACGATATCAGATTGTCCTCGCACTTTTCCGTCATCACCTGGTCAAGGCTCCGGAACGGTTCGTCCAAGAGCAGCACCTGAGGTTCGGCAATCATTGCACACGCCAAAGCCGTCCGTCTGCGCTCTCCGCCTGACAGAGTGCTTGGATAAGCGTGTCTCCTGTTGCCCAGGGCAAGACTCGCCAAGAGGTCCTGGGCAGCTCTCCTAGAGTCTGCTCCATCGCCCTGACAAGCAAAGAAAAGCAGGTTCTGCTCAGCAGTGAACCAGGGTAGTAAAGTGTGTTCCTGGGGCATGAGGTAGATCCTGCGGTCAGGTTTCCGTATGCGCTCCCCATTGAGTACAATCTCGCCATGAAATCTCGTCTCGAGGCCGGCTAGAATCCGGAGCAGAGTCGTCTTCCCGGCGGCACTCTCGCCTACCACTGTCACCACCTCACCCGGTTCGACCTTCAACTCGAATCGCCGAATCAGCTCGACAGGCAACGCCAACGGCGGCACCCCGAAAATCTTGCGGAGCCAGGGAGAACGCAGCTCCGGCTGCGCGACGGGCAAATCCATGGAGAAAATGTTCGCCTCTAGGGTCACTCCTCCTCCTCTCGACCGCGACGCCAATGCGCCACGTGTCGCTGGACCCATCCAACGAGGGCATCGACTGCCCAAGCCAAAGCGCCCAAGGTGATCGCTGCGGCGAACATTTCGTCATACAGCCCTTGTTCCCTCGCGCGCAGCAGCTGATATCCAAGTCCACCCCTTGGCCACTCTGCAACGGCCTTCTCAGAAAACGCAACCGCGAGCCAACCAAAGAGTAGACTCAGCCTGGCCGCGCGAAGGATATCAGGAAGGCCAGCCGGGAGCAGCATCTCGAAGACGATCTGCCATTCAGTCTTCTCTCGGTGAGCGGCTAACCCGCATTTCTCATCGATTCCCGAAAACGGGGTTGGCGGGGCGCGCGGGATGGGATTTCATGGTCTTGAGGCGGCATCGCCTCTCGGCGGGGCCGCCGTGGGGCAGAAACGGCCCGGCATGCTGTCCGCGACCCTGGCCGAGGCGTTTTTCGTCTGTTTTTGGGCAAACCTCGATTGCCGCCCCTGTCGAGCCCTGTGTGCTTCAAGTATTACTTGAACTCGCCTTGCCGTTTTCAGCAGCGCCGCGGCTCCCCCCGTTCGAGATTCTCATACGCTTGGGCGAACACCCCCGCCCAGGCGTATCCCGTCGCCAGCGAAATCCACACTTTGCGCGCCGTGATCCGGATGCGCGCTCCGATCTTCAACAACCGCAGCCGGATCGTCGTGCATTGCGCCCGCGCCATCTTCGTCCCCGCCAACCCCAGCCGCCGCAGCGTCTCCAGCAAACAGTACCCGATCGATGAAAAATATAAGCGGATCTGATTCGACCGCAATAGCGCGGTCGAGGTGCGGTCGGCGAACAGCCCCAGCTGCTGCTCCTTGATGCGGTTCTCCATCTCTCCGCGGGCGCAGTAGATCGTCTCGTATAAGTGTTGCGCCGCCGCTTGCTTGGGCGTCAGCGACGTCACCACGAAACGCGGGTTTTCGCCCTTCGCCAGATACTCCGCCTTGGCCACCACCCTGCGCCCCCGCGCCCAGCTGGTTCGCGTGCGGTAGCGGAAATCCCCGAACGCCCGGGCCGCCTTGCCCCTCTTGGCGAAACGCCGCCGCGCCAGCTTCATCCGTCTCTTGATCAGGCGCTCTAAACGCTCGTTTTTCGCCAGTCCGAACACGTAATCCACGCCCTGGTTCTCGCACCAGCTCATGATCTCGTCGCGGCAAAAACCGCTGTCGGCCCGCAGCAGGATCTCGACCTCGGGCCACACCCGCCGCAGTTGTTCGACGATGCGCCGGACCTCTTCGAGCGACCCCGCCGAGGCGTCGATGTTGGACGGCCGCAGGCGCGCGCACAGCAACTGGTCCCCGGCGAAAATGTAGAGCGGCAGGTAGCAATAGTGTCCGTAGTAGCCGTGAAAAAAGCGCCCCTCTTGGCGGCCGTGCAGCGCGTCGTCGGTGGCGTCGAGATCGAGCACGATGCGCTCGGGCTGGCACGGCTGCGATTGAATGTAGAGCGAGGTCAGCAGACGGTCGGCCGCGCCCGTGTCGAGAACGATCTTCTTGTAACGGCTTTGCGCGCCGGCCTTGGCCGGGGTCAACTCCAGGCGGTTGAGAGTGCTCTTGCCGGCGCCCGCCTTGCCGCGGTCTTGGGCTCGGCGGCGCTGCTTGCCTTCGAGGTCTTGTTTGCCGCTCAGCAGGGCCAGCAGCGGGTCGGAGCGCAGCTGATCGTGATCGTTGAGGTCCTCATAACCCAGCGCCAGCCCGTAGACGCGCTGCGAGACCAGCTCGCGCACGCTGTGTTCGACTTGCGCGGGCTGGCGGTGATCACGGAAGCAGGCGGCGAACTGCCGCACGATGCCGCTGCGCTGTTCGGTCTGGCGCAACAGCATGGCGCCGCCGTCGGAGGTGATCATGCCGCCGTCGAAACGGGCTACCACCTGGCGGCGGCCATGGTCGGCGAAGGTGAAGCTGGTTTGGGTACACTCTGTCATGGCAGGGGTCGCTTTCTTGCTGGCTGAAACATATTGTAATCATTATGTTTGTGCCACAAAAGGCGGCCTTCCGCCAACCCCGCGATGAGAAATCCGGGCTAATTCCAACCAGTCGGTGGGAAAGGCCCTTACCACACTGAACATTGCTTGATGTACGAGGAAAAAGACGAGAGCCGCAACGATCGCACTGCGAAACAACTCACCGAAACCGAACGCCATCAGGAAGAACGGAATAAAAACAATGATCGGAATGGCCATCAGTACGTTCAACGTCGGGCCAAGAAGCATTCGCGCCCCTCGGCTACGACCGAGAGTAATCCCCGTTAGCGTGCCGAACGCCGTACCAGTCAGAACCCCCAATAGAAGCCGCCGCAGAGAGAGAAGGCTATTCGCCGCAAGGTCTCCTCGGATGGTCCAGGCCTTCGCCCCCACCATCCGAGGGTCTGCGATGAATGAGATCTCACCCTTCAGCTCATGGAGGTAGAACCAAACCCCGAGAAGCACGAGCGGGATGATTAAAGAGACCAAAGCGCGGCCGACTGTCCTGGTCATCTCACACCGAACTCTATCTGCACAAGGTCCTGCCGAGTCGGAATAGGGGCCGATTCAATCACGACACCGACCTCTTTGAGGAATACTGCCTTGTTGTCAATATCTGAGAGAACACTCTCGTCTAGCTCTGCACCCCAGTTGTGCTTGGGCCACGCCATTTCAACGACCGCCCTATCCATGCGAAGTGCCTGGGCCACGATTGTAATGGCCTCCTCGGGGTTAGCGCGCATCCAAGACTTCGCCCTGACTACTGCTGCGACCAATGCCTGTCCTATCTGTGGCCTACGATCAATCACAGCCTGATGAAGCGACATCACGCTTTGGATCTTTGCGTCTCCCCCGCTTAGCGCCACGCCTCGCCCCGCGATGATCTGTTCTTCTACAAAGGGAGGCCATACGGCCCATGCATCGACTCCACCGGTTTCGTACAGCGGCTTGATAACTCCAGGAAATCCTGGGCGCAATGTGACATCCCTAATCGACAACCCTCCGGAGCCAAGTATATTGAGGAGGCCATAGTGAGAACTCGTTCCCTCCGCCACCGCAATACTCTTCCCCCGTAAGTCTGCAATGGAGTTGATCCCGCGACCACTCTGCACCAACACCTCTTGCTGTAACGTGCAGCCGATCTCTACGATCCGGAGGGGCTGCCGATCGGAAACGAGCTTGATTACGGGTGCCTCCGCTGAAAAAAACGCTTGGAGCCGTCCCCGCGCGAGCGCCGTTTGGATTTCATCGAAGCCGCCAAAGTCCAAGTAGTCGACGGCGCCCCCGCTAGCTTGGCGCAGTGACTGTTCGAACCATTCAAAGTGCCGAGCGACGTAGACCGGACCATAGTCGATAGCCTGAGAAAATGTTCCGATACCGATCTGCGCCAAGCTCGCTGGCTGTGACGACCGGTACGCGAACCAAAGCGCAACCAAACCAACCAGTAGCGCCACGGCAATACCAGCAACGACCTTAGACTGTGTTCTCATTTTTGTGTCTCCTTTGGTTCCGAGTGTCCCGGGAAAATGGCTTTGTTAGAGTTTCGCGCTGCCTGCACGAGGGATTCTGAAAACTGAACGGCGTGTGTGAAGTCGGCTCCTTCGATGTCAGCATCGTCGAACGTTGCAGTACTCACATCGCACTGTAGGAAACGAACTCCTCTGAGTGACGCACCGGTGAAATTAGTTTGGAAAAGCGTCGCTTGGCTGAACGTCGATCCGTCCAGACGTGCCTCCGTAAGATCCGCATTGGTAAGGTCTGTTTGGAGGAATGTTGCCCTCTGGGCGTCTACCTTTCGCAACACAGCCCCATTTAGCCGGGCGAATGACAGGTCGGCCTGACTCATCGTCGCCTCAGCCAGGAAGGAGGAATCGAGGACGGTTCCTCTGAGCTGGGCTCCGTCAAGGCGTGCGCCTAGAAGGCCACAGGCAGCGCAATCACTTCCCGAAAGATCTGCCGCCCTCAGATCCGCTGCGCCGAACTGAATGCCCCGCAGGTCGAGATTGTTGGCCTTTGCATCACGCATCTGCGCTTGAAACAGAAGGGACCCTCCATTCCACTTTGGCGGCACTCGCTCCCGGTCGCGCGCGCGGTATTCCCAGGCGGCACCCTCGCGCAGGATCGCTGAGGACACAAGAGGGTGTGATGATGAGGTGGATCGCGACGTCGCAAAATCTCGAAAGATCAGCCAGCTTTGCTCAAAGTACGGGTACTCTGCGGGGAATCCAAAGAGTGCTGCCCGTAGATGTCGTCCAAGCGAAACGGCTCCAGGCGGGGCCGCATACGTCAAGAACTCACTGATTCGGGAGAGAGTACGTAGCCCATTCACTTGTAACACGTGGTCTGTCGCGCCAAGTGCGCCGCTTGCGGATGAGAGCAGCGCTTCTGCACTGGCTTTTCGTGCTTCGTATTCGGTGGCCAGGTACTGTTCTAACGCGAATGCTCCGCCCGCGAGGACGGAGATGGATAGTAAGATGGATTTAGCGTAGTCCCAGGCGGTTCCCCGTGCTCCTTTCTGGTGAAGCGTGGTGAGGACTTTCGCAACTGAAGAAGCGCTGTCAGCAATCCGCACAGCGGCTGGAGCAAGGCCGCGGGCCTCGCACGTCGAACGACCAGCGGGCTCGGACGCTATCGCGTCGACGTGCTCGATAGAAGGCTTGTCACGTTGCTCTTGCATTGTCACTGAGCCTCCGGCTGATTGGCTATCGGACAGAGGTTTTTTGTCCATACTTTTAACGGCTGGAGATCATACGCTCCCCGGACCCGTTCTAAAGCTGCAAGCGCAAGTGCCTAGCCTGGGAGCGCCGGGCCTCGGTGGCATCTCCATCTACAACGTCTTGGCCCGGATTTCCACTTTAGTTTCGGTTCTGCTAACCATCGGGTGACCTCGGACGCCTTTATTTATGCGGGTTGAAAAGCAATCAAGGCGCTGAGGAGATCAACACCCAATGGGTGAAAAAGAAAACAAGCCGTTCCAGCTAAGCTTCAACGGCTTATTGAAAGTCGATTTCCAAGGATCGCGCGTCACTTCCGATGGCGGGCTCATTCTCGTCCGCGAGCTGGACGAGCGACTCGGGCTCGGGAAGCTGATCGACGAACATCTCAGTGACCCACGGCAAGGCTCGAACAAAAAGTTCCCGTTCGCCGATCTGCTGCGGCAGTCAGTCTACTCTCGGCTGGCCGGCTACGAGGACCTCAATGACGCCGTGCGAGTATCCGCCGATCCGACCTTTCGCTTGATCGGCTCGCAGAAGAACTGGGATCGCGGCGGGGCACTGACCTCGCGACTGCAGAGCTTCGAGACGGAGATGCTGGCGAGCGAGGAGAACTTGCTGGGGCTGATGGCTGTGAACCGCGAGCTGGTGGCGCAAGCCGAGACGCAAGACGACTCCGAGCGCGTCGTTCTCGACATGGATTCGACCGAAAGCCCTGTCCACGGCCAGCAAGAGGGCAGTGCCTACAACGGCCATTTCGAGTCGGTCTGCTACCACCCGTTGTTGTTGTTCAACCAGCACGGCGATTGTCTGGCCGCCAAGCTGCGTCCCGGCAACGTGCATAGCGCTGAGGACTGGAACGAGTTGCTGCTGCCCGAGATCGAGCGCCAACAGGCTGCGGGCAAACAGGTCACCTTCCGGGGCGATGCGGCCTTTGCCAAGCCGGAGATTTATGAGTTTTCGGAGGAACGCGGAGTGCAGTACGCCATTCGCATTCCGGCCAACAAGAGCTTGGAATTAGCGATCGAAGACATCTTGTTTCGCCCGCCGGGCAGGCCGGGTCGCAAGCCCTTGGTGCGCTACAAGAGCTTCCGCTATCAGGCGCAGAGTTGGTCGAAGCCGCGACGCATTGTGGCCAAGGTCGAGCATCATCTCGGTGAGCTGTTCCCGCGGGTCGGATTTATCGTGACCAACATGAGCTTGCCAAGCCGGCCGGTAGTGCGCTTCTACAACAAGCGCGGCACGGCCGAGCAGTGGATCAAAGAAGGCAAACAGGCCACGCACTGGACGCGGCTTTCGTGCCATCGCTTCCGGGCCAACGAAGTGCGACTGCAACTGAGCGTGCTGGCCTACAACCTGGGCAACTTGTGGCGGCGGCTTGGGCTGCCGCACAGGATCAAGAGCTGGTCGCTGACGAGCTTGCAACAGCGGCTGATGAAGACCGGCGGTCGGCTGGTCAAGCACGCCCGGTATTATTGGCTGCTGCTGGCCGAGGGGCATCTGAACCGGCGGCTGTTCGCTGACATGCTGCACAGGATCTGGGCGCTGCCGCTGCCGAGCGGGTAGCGTTGACCGGGCGAGGATCAACAGTTTTCGGCTCCAAAAAAGTTTTTCAAGGAGCAGTGTCGGCCGGAGCGCCGTTCAGCCCGCTCAATCAACGTCTGTGAGCGGATGGATGAGCCCTGGCGCCTAGCGGCGGAGGTGATGTGCAGGGTTCAGCGCGGAAAGACGTGGTATTCGGGGCAGCGCGGGTGTATACTGTCGCCGTACCAGGGTCAAAATGGAAATCCTGGCTCAACCTTCACCGCCGAGTTTGCCAAGCAGTACTTGTTGTCCACGCTGGCGCTGCCGCCGGATGGAGGGAGCATCGAGGTAGCTCCCAGTTCACGTGACGGCTTCTATGACGACAGAACGCCTGTCCAGGTCACGGCGGTTCCCGCTCCCGGTTTCGAGCTGTCGTCTTGGTTCGGTGACGTATCCGGCACAGACAACCCGCAGTCCTTGACGATGGACGACCAAGGGTGGGTGAATGCGCTTTTCGAAGAGTCGCGACAGCTCATCTCTGGAGTGCCGATGGAGTTCTCCCTGCCGTCCGTCTCCAATCCGACTATCTTCAGCGGCCCGTTTTGGGGTTACCGTGTGGAGGTGCCCGAGGGGGCCACCGAACTGAAAGTTAGGGTCATCACGACCACCGCAGGCACCAATGTTGACTTATATGTTCGGCGTGGTGAGGATCCAGTATCCGGCAGCCGAATAGTGGCGGACTACTCTTCCACCGGCCCTGGTGGTAACGAATCGATTCTGGCGACTCCGACAGCATCGCCCCCCTTGCAGGCCGGTACGTACTTTGTTGCTCTGCTCTTGTGGACGACGGGGGTGGAAGTGTCAGGGACACTGACCGCAGACGTGGAGGTGCCGGAGGTCAGCCCGCCCCGGATCGACGTTTCCGTTCCCGGCTTCACCTTCGCTACGGAAGAAGGCATGAACCCGGCGCCTCAAATCTTCGGGATTCGCAATACGGGGGGTGGGACGCTCAACTACCAGGTCGCTACGAATCAATCCTGGCTTTCCGTGTTGCCGGAACAAGGCAGCTCCGCCGGGGAGCCGGACACCATAGAAGTTTTTGTGAACGCCGACGGTCTCCAACCAGGCACCCACAAAGGAACGATCACGGTTTCAGAGCTTCAGGCCACAAAGGCCGTCTCGCCGATCTTCCAAGCCGCGCCGGTGATGATCTCAGTGACTCTGGTTGTGAGTCCCGCCTCTTCGGGGCTTTTACCGGGGGGCCTTGTCAACGCTGCCAGCTTCAATGCTTTCGCGGCACCGGCATCGATCATGTCTCTATTCGGAACCGGCTTCACCGATCGCACCGAAGTGGCCAACACTACACCGCTTCCGACTACGCTCGCGGGCACCACCGTTACTGTTACTGACGTCTGGGGTGTGTCGCGGACGGCTGAGCTATTCTTCGTTTCGAAGGGACAAATCAACTTCCTGATCCCGGAGGGCACGGCATTGGGACCGACCAACGTAACTGCAACGCGGGAAGATGGCAGTTCAGGAACGATCAGGATACTGGTTGAGGCCGTGGGACCGGCGCTCTTCTCAGCGAATGCTGACGGCATGGGAGTAGCGGCGGCGTCCTTTTTACGAGTTGCCGCCGACGGATCTCAGACTCAGGGCCTGATCTTCAACCCCAATACACGCTCCTCTGTCCCTATCGACCTCGGACCCGAAGGCGATCAGGTCTTTCTGCTGCTGTTCGGAACTGGGGTGCGAGGCTTTACTCAAGCCGTCACGGCGACAATGCAGTACTTGAATGCAGATAGGTTTCTTAAGGTGGAAAACGAGAGCGTCCCCGTGCTAGGCGCTGTCCCGCAAGGCCAATTCGTCGGCCTGGATCAGATTAACATCGGCCCGTTGCCCAGAAGCCTCGTCGGTCGCGGCACCATCAACATCCTTCTCACAGCCGACGGCAAACGAGCCAACGTTGTGACCTTCAACGTGCGTTAGCGTCGCTCAAGATACGCTTCCTCCCGCCGCGCCTCACCCACGGCCTGAAGAAGGTGCTGGATGCGAGAGCAAACTTGCTTCAGAACGGCTCTGTTCAGTATTGCCCCTTCCCAAACCCGACCTTTGGAACATTTTCTACAATCGTCGCGGGGGGGCGCTCCCCCCGGACTGAGAACTGAGAAAGTCGGGGAAAGTCGGGGAAAGTCGGGGGCAGGCGACGACTTTTTGAGCCGGGTGTGGCAGCCCGCAGCTCAACGAAAAAGGGAAGAATGGCTTTCGGTAGAGCATTTCCGCAAACTGTAACACCTTAGAATCAATCATATGAAAAGGAACTCTTAAAGTTGGTCCATTCCCCTCTGCTATGATGCGACTAGCCAGGGGAAAACCCTATGAATACCATCCGAAACAGGAATCGGCTTGTCCAGCTCGGAGCCCGAATTTTACGGCAACTCCTGAGTGGCTTCACTCCGGAAACGGCAGTGCGCGAAAAACTCCAGGCCGCGCCGCCCGGCGTGGCGCATGGCTCCAGCCGTGCCGCGCTGGGCCTCCGGCCCGCCGTGAAACATGCGCGCCATCCCGCTCATTCCGAGCGGCTGCCAGCAAGCTGGCCGCGCCGAAAAACAGCTCAGTGTCCGGCGCCGCCGCAAGGGGCGGTTTGGGGCCAAGTTTCGAGTTTGCATAATTAGGAACGCGCGGGTGAGGCAAATCCGCTAAGTTCCGCTAATTCGCCCCGATCGTTGCCGGCGCCCACGAAAGTCAGGGGCACGAAAGTCGGGGCCAGGCACCGGGGGAAAACCGGCTGCCGAGTTGGAGGACGGGGACGACAGGGATGGGCTCTGGGGCCGGCGAGCCGCCTCCGGCGGCTGGGACAGGAGGGTTCGAGGACGGGTTCGAGGGACAGTCACCTTAACGTGTGTGCCGCACCCCCTGGCCCCGAACTCGCGAGCCTTTTACGAGGCTAGACAGGTCGATATCGTTCTCGCTGAGGTGGTTTCGTCTCCCAATCGGGCCGAAGCTCGCCCGAACAAGTCGAAAAGACCGTGCGAAGCGGGTCGAAATTAGTTAAGGTGACTGTCCCCTCCGCCCGATTGTGAACGAACAAGTCAAACGAGCATTGCTTTCACTCAGGGCCGAACTTCATGCAGGAGCGGTTCCCCCCGCAGGCCCGCGAAGAGATTCGCCACCGAAATCTCCGCCATTTTTTTTCGCGTCTCGATCGTGGCGCTGCCCAAGTGAGGCACGATCGTTAAGTTGTCCAGCTTGAGTATGGGATGATCGCGCGGCAGGGGCTCGGGCTCGGTGACGTCCAGCGCGGCAGCGGCAATTTGGCCGCTTTTCAATGCTTCGCAGAGCGCGTCTGTTTCGACGATCCCGCCCCGCGCGACATTCACGAGAATCGCTGACGGCTTCATCTTGGAGAGGGCGGCGGCGTTGATCAGGTGATGCGTCTCTTCGGTGAGGGGACAGCAGATCATCACGTAGTCCGACTCGCTCAGCAGTTCGTCCAGGGAGGCGTAGCGAACACTTAGTTCGCTCTCGGCATCTTCGCGCCGCCGGCGGTTATGGTAGAGGACCGGCATGTCAAACGCTCGGGCTCGCCGCGCCACTTGGCGGCCGATGCTCCCCAGACCGATGATGCCCAGGGTGCTGCCGTGGACTTCCCGGCCCAGCATGAATCCCGGGTCGTAGCGCAGAAACTCCGGCGAGCGGGCGTAGCGATCTCCTTCAACCACCCGGCGCGCGGCGGCCAGCAGCAGCGTAAACCCCATGTCCGCGGTCGCCCCGTCGAGGATTCCCGGTGTGTTGCCCACCGGAATACCCCGCTCGGCGGCATCGGCAACGCGGATATGGTCGACTCCGACCCCGTAATTGCTGATGATTCTTACTCCCGGCAGGCGGTCCAGCGTGGCGCCATCCACAAGCAGGTGGCCGTAGGTGTAAATGCCGTCAATGGGCTCGCTGCTGCCGTCGATGGCGAGTTGCCACGGCAGCAGCTCCAATTGATCGCCCATCGAGTCCATGACAGCTTGGGCGAGAGGGCCGTCGGCGATGACTTTCGGGCGGGTTGCTGGGGTGGGCCGGTTCAAAGATTGCTTTGGCACTAGGCCGAGTATTTTATCAGACCCACCGCCGAGATCAATTTCTGGGTTGCTGCTTCTGGTGGCGTCCTTGGTTTCGCGGTCTCGTTTGACAAGTGAGGAAGAGGGCGCCGCCTTCGGAGGCCGGGACAGGCAGGATTGCTTGTCCAGCGCGGGTCTGTTCGAGCCCCGCGCCACGGGCGATCCAAAACAGTTTCTCGGGGGCTTCGGGGACGACGCTGGACGAAGCCCCTTTGTGAGGAGCAAAAGGCCGGCCGCCACGGGCTAGAAATAGGAAGCTGCCCCAGTTTTCGTCAAGTTTTGTTGCAGTGCGGGCCGCCAGCGGATCATGTTCGGTCCTTCAGCTTGTCGAGTTCATCCAGTAGGGGAATCACGTGTGGACGATGTGTTAATTGTCGGGGCCGTAAATCCTCGGACTGATACAATAAGGGCCTGGAGCACACGATCTACAATTACACGCCGACCCAGGCTCGAGTAGCCGCGCTCCATGATTTCTACCGCACATCACTCATGAACGCGCGGTACTACGCGCGACTTCTACGTACGCTCAAAACCTGCAACCTGGTCGCCGACATCGCAGTTGCTCTGACAGCCTCGGCTGCGTTTATAGGTCTGGCTGTATGGAGGAGTGATGATGGGACTTGGGTTCTCGGTACGCTCATAGCTACGTCAGCGATCATTTCCGCGCTTCGTCCGGCCCTGCACATCCCCGATAGGTTGGACCGTTACTCCAAACTCCACTACGGCTATTTGGAGTTGTTCTACCGTATTGAGTCGCTCGTGTCAGAGATGAGGGCCGTCGAACACATAGACGAAGATCACCTGGAGAAAGCTTCGGAGTTATCGGACCGCTTCCGGGCACTAGAACTGGAAGGGGATGCATACCAGAACCAAAAGAAACTCCTGAAGGACCAAGAGGAGATCGAGCGGACCATCCCCGCTGATCGGCTGTGGCTTCCGTCCCAATAGAAGATCTTCCCCATGCCTAGGCCAGATCCGCCACCGCCATCGCCGCCGCCGTCCCCGGCGCCGGACGAGACCAGGGGCGGCCCCCCTCCACGCCCGTGGACTCCACCACCACCACCGCCGCCTCCCCCAGAACGAGACCCAGATTTTCGGTGACGACCGTTCTGTCCGCGGCAATACACTGTTAGACGATACCCCTGCGGGGCGAAAACCATCCCGCCAAAGACTTGCGACGAACCGGAAGTTTGTCGCCGAAGTTTCCGGCAACCCGAGATTGTTAAGTCTTTGTAAGCGCTGTTTTACTTCAGGAAGCGCGAACCAGTTTTCTCAGCTCTCCTCCCGCGGCACACAGGCCTCAAATGCGTTTTGCCCCCAAGAGTAAGAAACATATTGACATATCGAGATATCGCGATATAATAATATTTCATGACTGAATCGCCTAATGGTCTGTTGAGTTTGGAGGCCCTGGCCGACGCTGCGGAGTGCCTCCGCACGCTTGCGCACCCGCACAGATTGCGGATGGTGCAGATGATCTTGCACGGTAAATACACGGTCGGCGAGCTGGCCGAGGCGTGTGAGATCCGAAGCCACATGGCGTCGGAGCACCTGCGGCTGATGAAGCACTGCGGGCTTCTGGCGAGTGAACGCGACGGCCGCCGCACTTATTACCAGGTTGCCGAGCCCCACTTGGCGAGCATCATGAGCTGTATCGAGGAACGTTTTGGAGAAAAGTAGAATTTTGCCGAATGTACCGTATCCTCATCCTCACGACAACTCGGCAGGGTAGCTCGACGGGAGGTCCACATTGAAACAAACTGCATCGACGCTACTGTGTACCTGCTGGCTACTGTGTGCCGGGATGATATCGGCGTTCCCAGCCGCCGGGCAGACTCCGCTGACACTACAGGACGCGGCTCGCACGGCGCTTGAGTCTCATCCGGTCATTGAAGCCGCCACGGCGGGTGAGCGTGAGGCCGAAGCCGGTATTGGAATTGCCCGCTCGGGCCGATTGCCGACGCTGAGCTGGGTAGAGTCCTTCACTCGCAGTGACAATCCTGTTTTCGTTTTTGGGACTTTGCTGAACCAAAGGCGTTTCGGCGAGGAAAACTTCGGGATTGCGGGGCTGAACAACCCGGATTCCATTCAGAATTTCCAATCGCTTCTCAAGGTGGAGCAGATCTTGTTCGATGCACGGCGGACGAAGCATGCGATCCGCTCCGCGCGACTGGCCCGGGACCTCTCGGCGACCCAACGCCGAAGCCGCGAAATGGACGTCCTTTTGGGTGTCGTGCGAACTTACTTCGGGGTCTCTTTGGCCGCGGAGCAAGTGAGAGTTGCCGAGGAGAGCGTCCGCGGCGCCGACGCCGATCTTCGCCAAGCCTCGTCGCGCTTCGAGGCCGGGTTGACGACCAAGGCGGACGTGCTGTCGGTGCAAGTTCACCGGGCCTCGGCTGAACAGGAACGGATCCACGCCGCGAACAACCTGGAGGTTGCGCGCGCGGCGCTGAGCGAAGCGCTGGGTCTCGATCCCGGCGTCGGGCAAAGCCCGCTGACCCCGCTGACGCCGGCGCCGGAGCCTTCCGGCACGCTGACGGACTACATCGCGCTAGCCTTGCGGGAGCGGCCCGATATACAGCGGGCTTCACTGGGGCTCGATATTGCGGAGGCGCAAACGCTCGAAGCCAAGAGTGCGCTATGGCCGACCGTCGTGGCTCAAGGCGCCTTTGAGGCCGACCGCGCAAGATTCGTCAATCAGGGCGGAGGCAACTGGCTTGCCGGCGTCTCGATGCGATGGGAGCTTTGGAAAGGATCCGAAAATCGTTTCAAAGTCGCCGCGGCCCGCCACGGACGCGATAGGGCCGCCGCCCTGGAGCGGCAGGCCAGCGGCGCCGCGGCTTTGCAAATTCGTCAGGCGTGGCACCAATTCCGATCCGCCGCTGAGCGCCTAACAGTGGCCGAGACCGCAGTCAAGCAAGCGGAGGAAAGCCTCCGAATTATCCGCAACCGCTATACTTCGGGACTCGAAACAGTGACCGGCCTGCTCCGCGGCGAGACAGCCCTGACGAACACCCGCTTCCGCCGCCTCGCCGCCTTGTATGAGCAACGCACCTCCAGCGCCGCTCTCGAACACGCGGCCGGGCGTCTGACTCTCGCCTCGGAGGTGCTGCAATGAGACTCGTGGTTGCTCTTCTCGCTGTTGGGGCGTTGGTGGGCCTTATCTCTTGCAGCGATGAAAGCCCGCCAGCAAGCTCCCCGGCCGTGGAGCCTGCTCCCGTAGCCGTCAGGACCGAGACGTTGCGGCTTGCCCAGGTCAGTGATCGGATCAGCCTTGTGGGCACGGTCACGGCGCGAAGCGAAGCACTTATCTCCTCGAAGCTGCTCAGCTACATTCGCTCTATTCCCGTTCACGAGGGCGATCGGGTAAGCGCCGGGCAAACGGTCGCCGTTCTGGACGACCGTGAGCTAAGGGCCCGCCTCGAAGCCGCTCAAGCTTCCCAGGCCGAAGCCGAAAGCGCGATCCTGGCAGCGCAACACGGGATCGCCTCGGCGCGGTCGCAACTCCATCTAGCGGAAATCACGCATCAACGGTTCGAGGACCTTTTGGCGAAGGAATCCGTGTCGCGCCAAGAGTTCGACGAAGTGGACGCACGACTAAAGGCTGCTCGCGCGGCGGTGGCGCTGGCAAGGTCTCGAAAGAGCCAGGCAGACGCTAAACGGGCCCAAGCCGAGGCCGGAATTGCACAAGCGGAAGTGATGCTGAGTTACGCGGTTCTAGCCGCGCCGGTCGCCGGAGTCATCACGGAACGGATGGCGGAACCCGGCAATCTGGCCGCTCCCGGGACACCTCTGTTGCGAATCGAAGAAACCGGAGCCTATCGCTTGGAGGTTGCCGCGCCCGAATCCCAGTTGGCGAACCTCCGGGTCGGCCAGCGACTGCCGGTCGCAATTGACGTTCTCGGCACGGGCGGTCCCAGCGACGGACGCATTGTCGAAATCGTCCCGGCGGTTGATCGGGAGTCGCGCACGTTTACGGTGAAGATTCAGCTTCCGGCCAGTCCGGCCATTCGATCCGGCCTGTATGGCCGCGCCTTCTTGCCGGGTTCCCAGCGAGAGATTCTGACCGTGCCAGTGTCCTCGGTTCTGGAGCAGGGTCAGTTGCGATCCGTGTTCGTTGTTGAAGACGGCCGCGCGCGGCGGCTGCTGCTGACTCTGGGCGAGCTGAGAGAAGGCCGCTATGAGGTGCTCTCCGGGCTCGAAGCCGGGGACCGGGTGGTGCTCGAACCGGGCCAAGTCGAAGACGGCCAGCCGGTCGTGGCCCCGGCCGGGGGCAATGGCCGGCCGGCGGAGAGCGGCTCATGAACGAATCCGGCGGCGAGGGGCGTCTGGGTCTTGCGGGCGTCATCGCACAAACGTTCGCCGACTCGAAACTCACGCCGTTGATCTTGGTGTTTGCCCTTGCAGCGGGCATTTTCGCCACTCTGAACCTGCCCCGGGAAGAAGAGCCTCAGATCGTCGTTCCGATGCTTGACGTCTTCGTCTCGATGCCGGGGGTATCGGCGCGCGAGGTGGAGGAGCGCGTCACCAAACCGATGGAGAAGCTGCTGTGGGAGATCCCCGGGGTCGAGTACATCTACTCCACCTCCAGCCCAGGCGCCTCGATGGTGGTCGTTCGTTTCTACGTGGGCGAGGACGAGGAGGACGCCATTGTTCGGGTCAATCAGAAAATGTTCGCGAATTTCGACCTGATACCGCCGGGCGCTTCCGAACCGCTGATCAAGCCGCGATCGATTGACGACGTGCCGATCCTGGGGCTAACGCTTCACAGCAAGCGCTACGGGGACTACGAGCTTCGCCGGATAGCGGGCCAGCTCCACGACGGCATCAAGCAGGTTCGCGAAGTCTCCGCTGTCGAGATCATCGGCGGTCAGCGCAGGGAGATCCAAGTGGAGTTGAACGAGGCGCGGTTGGCGGCCTACGGTTTCTCCTCGTTGCGGATTGCGCGCCGGCTCAGTGCGGCAAACCGCTCCGTCCGCGCCGGAGAGTTCGACTCCGGCAATCGCCGCGTCATTCTCGAGACGGGCCGCTTGCTGAGGTCCGCGCGTGACGTGGAAGATGTCGTCGTCGGAGTCAGAGGCGGCCGTCCGGTCTACGTTCGCGACATAGCCATCGTCCGAGACGGCGGCGAGGAACCGGTCCATTACGTGCGCTTCGCCTCGGAGCGGGACTCCAGCTTTCAACCGGCCGTGACAATAGCGGTCTCGAAGCGGAAGGGCGCCAACGCTATCGATGTCGCCAACCGTGTGCTGGCCAAGGTCGAGCAACTGCGCGGCCGCTTCGTGCCGAGCGATGTCGAGCTGGCGATCACCCGCAATTATGGAGACACGGCACAGGAGAAATCCAGCGAACTGCTCGGCCATATGGCCACGGCGGTTGTGGCGGTGGCGGTGCTGATCTGGTTCACGCTCGGTTTTCGGGAATCCTGGATCGTTTTCCTTGCCATACCGGCAACTCTGGGTCCAACGCTGGCGTGTTTCTACCTTTACGGCTACACGCTGAATCGAATCACTCTTTTCGCCCTGATCTTCTCGATCGGGATCCTGGTGGATGACGCGATTGTCGTCGTGGAGAACATAGCGCGCCACGCGCGCATGCCCCAGAATCGCGGCAGGCCGCTCGCGAAGGTCGCGGTCGAAGCGGTCGGCGAGGTAGGCAACCCCGCGATCCTCGCGACGTTCGCGGTCATCGCGGCGGTGCTGCCCATGGCTTTCGTGGGAGGCCTGATGGGACCCTACATGGCGCCCATCTCGGTCGGGGCCTCGTCCGCGATGACGATCTCGATGCTGGTCGCGTTCATCATCACGCCCTGGGCGGCAATCCGCTTTTTGAAGCCGCGGGGAGAGAACGAACCGGAGGAGAAAGAAGACTGGACAACGCGGCTCTACCGCCGCATCATGGGCCCACTGTTGCACCGGCCCGCGCTGCGATATGGATTCCTCTTGGCGATCGTCGTCTTGCTCGTGGGTGCAATGGCGCTGGTCCGCATTGGCTTTGTCCGAGTCAAGATGCTGCCGTTCGACAACAAGAGCGAGTTCCAGGTGATCGTGGACATGCCGGAAGGCACGTCGCTTGAAAGAACCGCTCGCGTGACGCAGCGTCTCGCCGAGCGCATTCTGGAAGAACCTGAAGTCGTCAACGTGCAGACCTACGCAGGCACTGCCGCGCCCTACAATTTCAATGGCCTGGTGCGGCACTATTTTCTTCGGAGCGGCCCGCACGAAGCCGATATCCAAGTCAATCTCGTTCCGAAAGAAGAGCGTGATCTGCAAAGCCACGACATCGCCAAGCGGATTCGCGCCGCGATCGCCCCGCTGGCGGCTCAGGCGGGCGCGCGCGTGAAGGTCGCCGAAGTCCCGCCGGGGCCCCCCGTTCTTCAGACGCTCGTTGCCGAGATCTATGGTCCCGACAGCGAGGGCCGGGAACGGACCGCACGAGCGGTTCGCGAGATCTTTGAATCGACCGACGGTGTCGTCGACACTGACTGGTATGTCGAAGACGACCAACGCAAGCTGCTGTATGTCGTCGACGAAGAAAAGGCGGCGTTTCACGGTGTCAGCACCGAAGAAATCGCGCGGCTGGTCGCCATGTCCTCGAGCGGCTACCAGGCCGGTCTGATTCATGACGCGGACGAAAAGGAGGACGTTCCGCTAAAGCTTCGTCTGGAGCGGGCGGCGCGCTCTTCTCCGGCCCGGCTCGAGCAACTGAGGGTGGCGGGGCGCGACGGCGCTCTGGTTCCGCTCGGGGAGCTGATCCGGACCGAAGAAACACTGGAAGACAAGAGCATCTACCACAAGAATCTCTTGCCGGTGACCTACGTCACCGCCGACGTCGCGGGCAAGATCGAAAGTCCGGTTTACGCCATGCTCGAAGTGCAGCCAAGGGTCGCCGAGATCGATACGGGCGGAGGCTACGAAATCGGGCAGTATACGGCCAGCCAGCCCTCCAGCGACGAGCGATACGCACTGAAATGGGACGGCGAATGGCACATCACTTACGAAGTCTTCCGGGATCTCGGCCTAGCCTTCGCGGCCGTGATGGTGCTGATCTACGTGCTGCTGGTCGGCTGGTTCCAATCGTTCTCGACTCCGCTCGTCATCATGTCGGCCATTCCTTTCTCGCTGATCGGTATTTTGCCCGCCCACGGCCTGCTGAACGCCTTTTTTACGGCTACCTCGATGATCGGCTTCATCGCGGGCGCCGGCATCGTCATCCGCAACTCGATCATTTTGGTTGATTTTATCGAGCTGCGCCGCCGCCAGGGCATGGCCCTGGACGAAGCAGTGATCGACGCCGGGGCAATCCGGTTTCGTCCCATGATGCTGACCGCGTCCTCTCTGATAGTCGGCGCGGCCGTGATGCTTTTCGACCCGATCTTCCAGGGTTTGGCCATCTCGCTGATGGCGGGTGAAGTGGCTTCGCTGCTGCTTTCCCGCATGACCGTACCGATCGTTTACTATCTAACTCAAAGGAGACAATCGATATGACTGTTGACCGATATCTAAGAATGGTCGCCGGACTGTTCATCGTGGCAAGCCTCGGGCTTGGACACTTTGTGAGCCCCTATTGGTACTTGTTCACCGCCTTCGTCGGATTGAACCTGTTCCAGTCGGCCTTTTCCAACTGGTGCCCGATGATGACCATTCTGCGAAAACTGGGCGCAAGAGATGCGCCGCAAACCGGATAGTCGGGACACGGCCCCGCTGCAATGCGGACGGGATTTACGATAGGGACAGTCCCAGACGAGAGAGCTGTTTAGGTTTGCGTGCGGACGAGCTTGACGGCTTCACGGGCGACGACTAGCTCTTCGTTGGCGGTTACAACGAGGATTGTGCCGCGGGAATCCTCAGTTGAGATGATACTGTCCTTGCCTGCGGCAAGGTTGTTTTTTTCTTTGTCCAGCACAAGGCCCAGGAACTCCAGGCCGTGGCATACCTGTTCCCGCGTGTGCTGGCTGTTCTCGCCGATTCCCCCCGTGAACGCCAGAGCATCCACTCCGCCTAGTACCGCAGCGTAGGCGCCCACAGCCTTCTTGACTTCATAGAAGAACACTCCTAGGGCCCGCTGAGCGCCAGAGTGTCCTTGCTGGGCGGCTGTTTCAAGGTCGCGAACATCGCCGCTGAGCCCGGAGATTCCCAGTAACCCCCCGTCTCGGACGACCTCATCTTGAAGCTGGGTCAGCGTGATTTCAAGATGTTGAGTCAGATGGACGAAGATGAAGGCATCGAGGTCGCCGCAGCGCGTTGCGCTCTCGATTCCCGACTGGGGAGAAAACCCCATCGTGATATCGATTGACTTTCCCTCCCGCAGCGCACAAACAGAAGAACTGCCGCCCAGGTGGCACGAGATCACACGCTGAACCTTTCCCTCTCCTTCCAATACCTGTGGCACACGGTTCGCCACATAGCAGTGTGAAGCCCCGTGAAACCCGTACTTGCGGATACCGTGTTTTTCCACCCAGCTGTAAGGAACTCCGTAGAGATGAGCTACTTCGGGTATAGTCTGGTGGAAACCGGTCTCGAAGGAAGCAATGAGAGGAACCTCGGGCAGTAGTTGTTGGAACAGGCGGATGGCGTCGATGTAGATGGGATTGTGCAGGGGAGCTGCTGGAGCATACCATTCCATGGCCTGCAGCACTTCTTTGGTAATCACGAATGTGCCGCGGAACTCCGGGCCTGCATGGACTGTCTTGAAGGCAACCACGTCCGGCCGCTCTTCCGGAGCGGCTTCAGTCTGAAAAAGAATCTCGACCAGCAGTTGGATGGCGGCACGATGGTTGGGGATATGCAGGGTTTTCTCCAGACGGTCACCCCCCGCATGCCGATGCTGCAGGCGCGCCTCCTGGCTTCCAATCCTCTCTATTTTGCCGCCTGCTAGCACCTGCTCGTCGCTCATGTCCAGCAGTTGGTATTTCAGTGAAGTCGACCCCAGATTCGGTACCAGGACTATCATCTCAGCTCACTGCCCCAAGGTCTTGGCGTCTCACTTCTGTTGGTGGTCGAACATGATCCGCCCGAGGGCGATCGAGTGCAGTTTCGTCTCTGGAGGTTCTGCACGGGAGAGCACAAGCAGTGGAACTCTGGCGCCGATGATGAGTCCACCGGATACACCCCGGGCGAAGTACACGATAGCGCGATAGAGGATGTTGCCCGCCTCGATGTTGGGAGCGATGAAGATATCAGCGTTCTCCACCACCGGACTGGTTATGCCTTTTCGATCGGCGGCGAATTTACTGAGGGGGACATCGAGAGCCAGAGGACCTTCCAGGTAGGCGCCGGCGATCTGCCCCCGGCGGTTCATCTGGACCAGTGCCGCGGCATCCAAGGTCGCCGGCATGGCCGGGTTAACGTACTCCAGCGCGGTCAGCAGCACGACATTAGGCTCGCCGATGCCGAGGGCGTGTGCCACCGCAATCGTGTTGCGGCAGATGTCGGCTTTCTGGGCCAACCCGGGGGCAATGTTGATGGCGGCGTCGCTCATGATCATGAGCCGGTCCAGGCCGGGAACACTAAAGACAATGACTTGGCTTAAGCCGCCGCCGCCGCGCAGCCCGTGCTCTTTGTCGAGCACCGCCCGCATGAGGCTGGCGGTGGTGACCTTGCCTTTCATCAGCAGGTCAGCCTTGCCCGCGCGGACAAGGCTGATGCCGGTACGGATGGCCGCCTGCTCACTCTCCGCCTCAACAATCTTGCCTTCGGATGCTAAACCGGCCTTCTCAGCGGCCGAGGCAATCTTAGCGGGGTCACCCACAAGCAGGGGCTGGGCCAGCCCCATCTTTTCAGCTTCGACCAGCGCGAGGAGGGTGTCGAAATCGTGTCCGCCGACGACAGCAATGCGTGCGGGGCCGAGCTGTTTGGCTCGGTCGATCAGTTCGGTGAAGTCTTTCATCTGTCCCGCGCCGCGACGCCGCTAGCTCCCGGCCGCCAGGGCAGCACGGTATCGACAATCGTCTTGAACTCGCCGGCGTTCAAGAGATCTTGCTTATCAAAGGATTTCTCTATTACGAGTTGCGTCACACGATCGCCCGGGCAGCTTGCAGCACGGTATCGACAATCGTCTTGAACTCGTCGGCGTTCAAGAGATCTTTTTTTTCAAAGGATTTCTCTTTTACGAGATGCACCATCTCCAGCATCTGCTCTTCGGACGCCGTCACCCCCAGCTTTTCGCACCACTCCTGAATCGAAGGCAGGCCGCTGTTTTTTCCGAGGACAATCGTCACTGGGTCTTGCCCCACCAGCTCGGACGCGAAGGGCACGAACTCCAGCGGGTGTTCGTCCCGCGCGTTACGCACGAAGCCGGCTACAATCCCTGATTCCACCTGATGGAGCATGGGACCCACGATGGGGCGATTCCCGGGGATCTGCACCCCGGCCCGCTCCAGGACAAAGCGCGAGACCTCACAGAACTTCTCGGTGTGGAGCCCCAGGTCGATGCCATACTGGCACAGCAGCGACATCGTTACATCCTCCACCGGCACATTGCCGGCGCGCTCCCCGAGGCCCGTTATCGTCGTGTGCGCGACGCTGGCCCCCGCCGCCAGGGCATAGATGGTGTTGGCCACTCCCAGCCCAAAGTCTTGGTGGCAGTGGATCTCCACTGGTTTTTTGAGCCGTGCGATGGCCTTCTTCACCACATGATAAATCGCCTCCGGTGTGCATCCCCCGAAGCTGTCCGCCAGCGTAAAGGCGTCCATGTGGCCTTCCGTGGCGACGTTTTCGATGAGATCGAGCAGCTCCTCCACCCCGGTTCGAGTAGAGTCTATGGTGAAGAAAACCGTATAAAGGCCCTCTTCCTTGGCGGCCAGGGTAGCCTCAATGGAGGATTTGACCGCTCGATCGACATCCCAACCGTAAGCGTTCTCGATAATGTGATCGCTCGAGGGAATCTCCACAATTACCCCGCTGACGCCGCATTCCTTGGCAGCCTTAATGTCGCCCACGATGCAGCGGGCGAAGGAGAAGATCTCCGGGCCTAACTCTAAGTCGGCGATGTCGCTTATCGCGGCCCTGTCCTGTTCTGAAACCGCGGGCATCCCGGCCTCAATGCGCTGGACGCCCAACGCAGCCAATTGCTTGGCAATCTCCACCTTCTCTTCGCGACGAAAGATCACGCCGGTTTGCTGCTCGCCGTCGCGCAGGGTGACGTCGTGAATCTTGATCTGGGCGGGGAAGTCGAACCCTTTTCGGACTTCGGGAAGATAACACCACGGACTGACAAACCATTTATCTGTCTTGTAACCGCTATTCATTGCAGAACTCCTCCTGGAAGCTTCTCACTTTCATGCCCGCACCTAGACCTCGGAGGACAAACTTGACTGATTCTTCCACGCCTACACTAGTTCGTGAAACGCTTTGTGACCCTCTGGGAACTGCTTCGTCAGAAGCCACGAATCGGGCGGAGGTCGCCGCGGGCAATAAAGTCGATTGTAACCCATGTCGGCGCCCAGCGTCACGCTCTCGACGATCTCCTCCGGGTGCGCGACAAAAATGTGGGAAAAATCAGGCGGCGCGTGAGCGGACTTCCCAGTAACCCTCGAAGCGGCTGCTGAGACGGCCATCGTGTGGTTTCATGTCAGTATTCCGCCTGCTCTCGCTGTCTCGTCTTCCTTCGCCATTGATGAGATAGCTTCTAGCCCATTTCGACGGACTAGCCCGCTTTTCTCGCCACGTGGTGAGAAAAGCGGGCTAAACTGATGAATCGAGCTGGCAGGCCCGCCGGCGCTTGAATGAAGACTTCGACAACGACACAACCTCTCTTACTCGACCTCGATGTCGATCTGACGCTCTCCGACAGTCTGCGTGCCGGCTATCAGGTTTTTTGGCGCCGCGCGCGAGTGCTGATCCTGGTGTATTTCACGGCGGTTGCCGTCGCGGGTTTGCTTCTCGTGATCAACTCCATTGGCGCCGATGTGGGCAGCCAGTTGGCCGCGCCGCTGGTCGGAGGCGCGGTGGTCTCTGTCTTGTTGCCTGCCGCCGCTATTGCCTTGATCTATTGGAGCGCGCGGTCTTCCTTTCAGCAACGGGCGCGCCAAGACATGCACTTTCATTTCTGTCCTGACGGCATAGGAATTCGCGCCCACACCCACCCGGGATGGCTGGCCTGGGAAAACGTCGGCCGGGCCATGGAAACGCGCGGCGCGTTCTTGCTGTTTTCCAGCCCCCAGGAATACTTCTTGATCCCAAAGCGATGTCTCTCGGGGAGCCACATCGAGCAACTTCGCGGGGTGCTTCAGCTCTATCTGCCGGACAAGGTGAAGCTCAGCTAGCCGCGCCCGCCGCAACGTAAGAACCGGGGCGAGTGCGCTCGTTGCCAACAGACCGCTTGCAGCCCACTCGAATCTCAGGCCGCCGCTTGTGGTTGCCGCCTTTAAGGTATGATGCGGTAAGGCTGGGGTTGCATCTTTTTCAATTCCCGCATCGGGTGATCCTGAGTCCAAACTCACTCCGAGCGGGTTCGAGGCGGCCAAGCGATGTCCGGGTAACTAGCGGCCGATGGCTCGATTTGGTCTTACGATCTTCCTGAGCGCTTTTCTGCTGTTTCAGGTGCAGCCGCTGATCGGCAAAGCCATCTTGCCGTGGTTCGGCGGGGGTCCGGCGGTGTGGACCACCTGCCTTCTCTTCTTTCAGCTCACTCTGCTGATCGGGTACGGGTATGCGCACGTGACCAGCTCCCGGCTGGGCTTGCGGGCTCAATCTCGCCTGCATCTTGCCCTGCTGGGGGTTTCACTATTCTTGCTTCCGATCACGCCGTCAGCGGAGCTTTGGAAGCCCGGCCCCGGCGACCCTCCCACGAGTCAGATCCTCCTCTTGCTGATCGGCACGATCGGACTACCCTACTTGCTGCTCTCCTCCACGGCGCCTCTGATTCAGCGCTGGTTCAGCGCGGCCAATCCCGTGCGGTCACCCTACCGCCTCTACGCGCTTTCCAACATCGGTTCGCTGCTGGCTTTGCTGACCTATCCGGTTCTCGTGGAACCCTGGCTGGCGCTGCGAAACCAGGCTCTGGTTTGGTCTTGGGTCTACCTGGGGTTTGTCGCGTGTTCGGCTTGGATTGTCCTGCGGGCGCGCTTCTGGGCGCCGCTGGACTCAACGATCTCCGGCGGGCAACAGGACGGTCCCCCGGCACCGGCGGAGAAGCCTGCTCAAAGCGGTCCCGCCAGCGCTGATCCGCCAAGTACGGCGTTGGCGCTGCTGTGGCTCGGGCTCTCCGCCGTGGGTTCGGCTTTACTGCTGGCGACGACCAACCAGATGTGCCAAGAGGTCGCCGCTGTTCCGTTTCTTTGGATTCTCCCCTTGGCAATCTACTTACTGACATTCATCATCTGTTTCGACGACGAGCGCGGGTACGACCGCCGCTGGTTTGGCATCCTGCTGGGCGTGGCCGCTCCAGTGGCCCTGATGCTGATCGCGCTGGGGTTGCGGGCGCCGCTTGTCTACCAGATAGCGATTTACTCGCTGGCCCTGTTTGCCGGCTGCATGTGCTGCCATGGCGAGCTTGTCAAAACCAAGCCGCACCCGCAACACCTGACGACGTTCTACTTTTTCGTGGCGGGAGGCGGCGCCCTGGGAGGGGCGCTGGTAGCGTTGCTGGCTCCCCGTGTTTTCTCGGGGCTCATGGAATATCCGCTGGCGCTGGCGGGCTGCGCGGCCCTGACACTCTTCGCTTGGTATCGAACGCGAGCTTGGGAGCCCTATCGGGACCGGCCCTACTGGATCATCGCGCCGGTCACCGCGCTGATGTTCGTGGTGATCACGCCCATGTTTCTTTCGCCGGCTTATTCGAAGCAGGATTCGATTGTGCGGTCACGGAGTTTTTACGGGGTCCTTCGTCTCACCGAGCAGACGGGCGAGCACGGAACAAAGCGGGTCCTGACGCATGGCACCGTCATCCATGGCAGCCAGTTCGTCGGCGAACAAGAACGCTTCTGGCCCACCACTTACTATGGGCGCCAAAGCGGTATCGGACTTGCGATGAAACACCATCCGCGGCGCCAAGCTCCCAACAAGACGGAGGGCTCGCTCCGCGTTGGCGTCGTCGGGCTGGGCGCTGGAACGATCGCGGCTTTGGCCGGCCCCGGGGACTACATTCGCTTCTACGAGATCAATCCTGAAGTCATTCGAATTTCGGGCGAACATTTCACCTTCCGCCGCGATACGCCCGCGATCGTGGATGTGATCCCGGGGGACGCGCGAATTCGAATGGAATCGGAACTTGCGCGGGGCCAGCCCCAGAACTTCGATATTCTGGCCATCGATGCCTTTAGCAGTGATGCTGTCCCGATTCATCTGCTAACGCGGGAGTGCATCGATACCTACTGGCGGCACCTCAAGCCGGACGGGCTTCTCTTGTTCCACATATCGAATCGAGTTCTCAATCTCGAGCCGGTCGTGCGCGGCCTGGCGGCTCATTGTGAGTGTGAGGTGCGTCTCGTACCGAGCGAGGGTGATGACGCCGCCGGAGTCAGCGCAGCTACCTGGATGGTGCTGACGAAAAACACGGCCTTCCTGCAAGTCCCTGAAGTCATACAGGCGGCCAAGGGGCCAAGCGGCAGGCAGCAGAGCCCTCTGCTATGGACGGACGATTTTGCAAGTCTGTGGCAGGTGCTCAAGTTCTAGCCCGCTTATGCGTAGCGCAACGCCACCTCAAAAATAGTACGCTACGCATTTGCCCCAAACCTCTTTCATCAGACCTCGCCCGAGCGCCCCAAAACAACCTCTCAGAGCACTCTCGACGATCTACCGGAGCAAGGCTTCGATCGACGAAAAGTGCAGGTACCAGTCATCGAACTTCATCGACATGACGAGCAAGTACCCATGCTGTTTCAGATGCTCCCTGATGAGGTCCCTTTGGGGTTCTTCAAAATTGTGCTCGACGGTCAAAGCGCCTACCCGATACTTGGCGAGGTCAAAACCTTGCAGAACTTCGTACTCCGCACCTTCGACGTCAAGACTGACATAGTGCAGGTATTGTGGGGCTTGTGCCCTCTCTAGGATTTGGTCCACGGTGGTGGTGGTGAGTTCGAGAGTTCGGGCTTTTGCCAAGCGCTCATCCGCTGCCCAGATATTCAAATGATCACGGATGCCGCCGAGATGCCCCGCGCTGGTGAAGGAAACCGTGCGGCCAGGGCTGCTGTAGGCGACCTCAGGAAAGACTTTGCACGTTCGGTCCTCCATGTTCCGCGGAAATGGGTCTACACAAACGCCGCTCCACCCGAGGTCCTCCAACCAGGATTTCCATTTTGGATCTTGGCCTCCTCGATTCTACGTTCCTTCTCTCTTGAACGCAAGCCTTTCTTGACCGCAGGCACGCACCGGGCCGGACCGAAGTGCTTCCACTAGACCCTTTCGTTCTCCGAAGGGGACAATTCGTCGGTCGGAAGGCGGTTTTTCAGGCACTCCTCCGAGCTTCACTCCGCAGCATCCAGATTTCGCACTCGCGAGCGACCGTTCTACCCGCTCGGCAGCGGCAGCGCCCAGATCCTGTGCAGCATGTCACCGAACAGCCTGCGGTTCAGATGCCCCTCGGCCAGCAGCAGCCAGTAATACCGCGCGTGCTTGACCAGCCGACCGCCGGTCTTCATCAATCTGTGTTGCAAGCTCGTCAGCGACCAGCTCTTGATCCTGTGCGGCAGTCCCAGCCGCCGCCACAAGTTGCCCAGGTTGTAGGCCAGCACGCTGAGTTGCAGTCGCACTTCGTTGGCCCGAAAGCGATGGCACGAAAGCCGTGTCCAGTGCGTGGCCTGCTTGCCTTCTTTAATCCATTGCTCGGCCGTGCCGCGCTTGTTGTAGAAGCGCACAACAGACCGACTCGGCAACGTCATGTTCGTCACGATAAAACCGACGCGCGGGAACAGCTCACCGAGATGATGCTCGACCTTGGCCACGATGCGTCGCGGCTTGGACCAACTCTCCGCCTGATAGCGGAAGCTCTTGTAGCGCACCAAGGGCTTCCGGGAGGGCCTGCCCGGCGGCCGAAACAGGATGTCTTCGATCGCCAATTCCAAGCTCTTGTTGGCCGGAATGCGAATGGCGTACTGCACTCCGCGTTCCTCCGAAAACTCATAAATCTCCGGCTTAGCAAAGGCCGCATCGCCCCGGAAGGTGACCTGTTTGCCCGCGGCCTGTTGGCGCTTGATCTCGGGCAGCAGCAACTCCTTCCAGTCCTCAGCGCTGTGCACGTTGCCTGGACGCAGCTTCGCCGCCAGGCAATCCCCATGCTGGTTGAACAACAACAGCGGGTGGTAGCAGACCGACTCGAAATGGCCGTTGTAAGCACTGCCCTCTTGCTGGCCGTGGACAGGGCTTTCGGTCGAGTCCATGTCGAGAACGACGCGCTCGGAGTCGTCTTGCGTCTCGGCTTGCGCCACCAGCTCGCGGTTCACAGCCATCAGCCCCAGCAAGTTCTCCTCGCTCGCCAGCATCTCCGTCTCGAAGCTCTGCAGTCGCGAGGTCAGTGCCCCGCCGCGATCCCAGTTCCTCTTCGAGCCGATCAAGCGAAACGTCGGGTCAGCCGACACTCGGACGGCGTCGTTGAGGTCCTCGTAGCCTGCCAGCCGAGAGTAGACTGACTGCCGCAGCAGATCGGCCAGCGGGAACTTCTTGTTCAAGCCTTGCCGTGGGTCACTGAGATGTTCCTCGATCAGCTTCCCGAGCCCGAGTCGTTCGTCCAGCTCGCGGACGAGACTGAGCCCGCCATCGGAAGTGACACGCGATCCTTGGAAATCGACTTTCAATAAGCCGTTGAAGCTTAGCTGGAACGGCTTGTTTTCTTTTTCACCCATTGGGTGTTGATCTCCTCAGCGCCTTGATTGCTTTTCAACCCGCATCAATAAAGGCGTCCGAGGTCACCCGATGGTTAGCAGAACCGAAACTAAAGTGGAAATCCGGGTCCAATACTTTTGTGTTTGAATCTTTCGTCCCGTGCCCACTTCCAATATCGACGAAGTAGCCGTCTTTGACTCCGGGAAACACTCGTTCGATGATCCACCGGTCTTGCCCCCACTGCGAGTGATAGGTGTAGGCTCCGAGCAGCTCCATCAAACCTAGATCCAGGCCAAGCCGCCGAAACAAATGGTCAAATGGCTGGCCGAATTCGGCCCACCGATTGCGTGGCTGCCGGTCGGCATAAATCCAGCTTTCAGTCCGGACACGACCACGGTGAACACCTACGCTATAGATGAAGTAGTGGGTCGCTGCTAAGCCAACTATTACCGGGATCAGAATTCTACGATTGACCAACGGCCGATATCTCATATCTTTAGAAGTTAGCTTATTGAAAACAATGACGGATTAAACAGAAGTCTAATCTGTAACCCTCTGTTATCCCGGCAGCGGCAAGTGTACCACTTCACCCGTGGCCGCCGACTGATAAGCCGCCAGCATCACTTCGCTGGCTTTGGCTGCATCGGCGGCGGTGACTTCAGCTTCCTTCTGCTGCTCAAGGCAATCCAGGAAAAGGCTCTGGTCGGACTTGGCGGGGAGTGTCGCCGGAGTGTACCAATCCGTCTTGGAGGACGCGCCGGCTCGAGCCATCGTGCTGGACCAGAATCCCATGGGATCGAGAGGGTCGCGCGGGGGAGGCGTCCACGGGGCTGAGTCACACGCAGTCTCCCAACGAGGGGCATGGGCGTCGATGAGAATACTTCCCTTGGTCCCGAATAAGCGCGTAAAACTCAGTCCGGACGCCCGGTGCGCCTGCCATCCGATACGGCTGGCGATGAGCGTGGCCGTCAAATCGCCTTCGAGGGTTAGCGAGAGAGCCCCAAAGTCCTCGATGTCGCGGCGATGGTGCTCTTCGAAAAAGTAGTTTGCCGTGGTGGCATAGACGGAGAGAAATTCCCGCCCGGTCAGCCACCGCATCAGCGTCAGCGAATAGACGGCCGTGGTCCATACCTCGCGCTTGGCATCAGGGAAGGTGAACTGGGCCGGCGGGTAGTGCTCCTTGCGCGGGACACCGGCGGGCGCGCCGCCCGTGTAGCCTTTGGCAAACATCAAATCGCAGTGGATAGCCCTCAGCTCGCCCAATTTTTCCGAGTCCACGATCCTCTTGGCGCGTTGGGCGTAAGGCTGTCCGACCTGCGTGAACATCTGGCTGCGAACGCCCGCGCTCTCGACTGCTTCAACCAGGCGGCGAGCATTGCCGACCGACGTCGCCATGGGCTTGTCGACATAAAGGTGCTTGCCGGCTTTCACGCACTTCTCGGAAACTCTGGCGCGGCGCTCGAACTCCGAACACACCGACACCAGATCCACGTCGTCACGCTGAAGTGCCTGGTCCAAGTCCGGCAGCAGAGGGACATTCAGCTCTTCGGCAAGCTCGCGATTGAGCCGGCCGCGGCGTGCATCCACGTCACTTTCGTCGGCAAGTCCAATCAACTTGCAGCGGGAGTCTGCTTGAAACCCCCGGCCATAGTTCTCCTGGTGGGTCATGCCCCCACTCACCAGCAAAACGCCGAACCGAGGATTAGCCATGGCCGCTCTCCGAACGGATCATGACGCCGGCTCCCCTTCACGGAGCGATTCTTGGATGAGGCGCAGAAGCTGTTGCTGGGGGGCATTATTCGGCGGCGTCAAATCGACCGGCAAACCATCCGAGCCAGGCGAGTCGCTGAACTGCATGGAGCCGTGATTGCCAATCAGCACCAGCATTGCTGTCGGGAGTTCCGCACAAGGTTCGGCGCCGCTCCGAACGAGCTCAGAGCTGATCAGTGCGGTCTGGCCCTTGACGAACTTCGCCAGAATACTGACATAGTCGAACTCAGCCCCTCCTTGCGCGTAGATGGATAGCGGCGAGGTCCCGAACCAACGCTGTGCCATCACTACCGCGGCGGCGGCCGTCGGGGTCAGCAGCCCGTGGTCGCTCGTCAACTGCAAGTAGGCGCGCAAGGCAACAGGTTCGCCGATCGGGTTGCCTGTCAGTTTCGTCCGGAGCGTCTGCTCCAGCCAATTTAGGTACGCCACCGCGGAGACATTATAGCGAGCCCGCGGGGAACGGTTCAGTTTGCACTTGCCGACCGTGCCGGAGACTTTTTCATTGTGGTTTCGCGGTCACTTACCGTCCGATCGGGATCACGACCTCGCTGGCGCTTGCACCGGCCGCCACGAAGGAGAGTTTTCGGTTGCCGGGCCGCGCATTGGCCGGAATCCGGAAATTGACCTGATAGGCGGTCACCAGGCCCGGGGCGTAAAAGGAGCCGAGCACCTCGGCGCCGGTGTCGTCAATCCCGACAATCGGGTCGACGATGCTCCGCGCGGGGGGCACTGGGCCTAGCACATTGGTTCCGACGGCGGGATTGGTTGGTCCCAAACCAGTCAGAAACAGCAGAATGATCTCACCTGGCAAAGCGGGCCTGAGAGGCGTCACAAGGGTGAAGTCCGCATGCAGAGCGGCCGCGATTCTCACTTCGTCTAGAGAGACCTCAAAAATCGCCGGCTGAACCGAGAATAACGTGATGCCGCGGAAGGTTGCGCGAGAACCGTTGTTCTCAATCTCGACGACGCCCGGACCCAGCAGTCCAAACGGCACCTGAATATTGATCTGCTCTTGGCCGCTGAGGTTGGCCATCGAAAGAATCGGGGCATCGACTCCGTTGACGCTGACACGCACTCCTTCGAGGACGGTTGGAAACGGCACTTGCCCGGCCTCGACGAGACCGCGCGCCTGCATCAGCCCGACACCGAAAATGCTGCCGACACTGCCCGGCACCCACCCCGGCGTGAAGCTGGCGCCGTTGACGAACCCGGCGTTTGTCACAAGAGGCACTTGCCCGAAAACATTGACCTCAAAGGTCACGGTCTTGCCCGCTGCGTTGGCCGTAACCCGGATCAGTCCCAAGCGGCCGCTTGCCTGGACGAACACCGACGCCAGTCCCTGAGAATCGCTGACGGCGGCCGCGCCGGGAATAAGAGTCGCTGAACCCTGGACCACCACGAACAAGACCTGGACTCCGGGAACCGCGCCACCTTGGTCATCCCGCACGCCGGCCACCAGCGGTTGAGCGATACTTTGGCCCACGACGACGTTTTGGCCGTTTCCGGAAATCAGAGCCAACTGAGCCGGGGGAGCGCTCACCATCAGATTGAAAGTGGCCGAGAATGGGCCCGAAGTCGCTGTGACCGTAAACGGTTGTTGCCGATCCCCGAGCTGAACCACGACGGATGAGCGCCCGCTGCCGTCCGTGATAGGAATCACGTTGACCAGGCTGGCCGCCTCCGGCGGTTCGACCACCCAGCTTGTGTCAAGACCCGGAACTGGGTTGCCGCAGTCGTCGGTGAGCTGCACGACGAGAGCCTGGCTATCGAGGAGCTGACCCGTGATGCCGGCTTGGTTGTCGCCTTGAACCTTTGTCATGCTCGCCGCCGGCCCGGTCCCGGCGATAAAAGGTACGGTGAGCGAGCCCGTTCCTGGGCTAGCGGCAACGTGGATCATCCCTGGCCCAACGAGGCAACTGAAAGTCGGCGTCGTCTCCACTTTGCCGTTGCTCAAGGTTGTGGCCATTTCCGGATCAAACTTGACATCCTTATCCGAAGAGAAAGAGATCACCGCCCCAGAGACTCGAGCACCAGCTGCATCGAAGGCGCGAACCTGAATTCCGTTCTCGATGGTCTGGCCGACATGGACTTGCAGCATTTCATCGGTCAAGAGCTTGAGGCTCTCGACGTCCGCGCTGGCCGCCGGCACGGTAACGGTGAAGGGGTCGGAGAGAGCGTGTCCGGAACCGTCGGTCACTGACACCTCCACCACGGCCACCGCGACCGCGGAACCAGCCGCGCAGGCGATCGAAGCCTGGCCGGCTTCGTCGCTGAAAACAGTTGAGGGACACAACAAGGTCTGCTCTTCGGACGTTTCGACCGAGAGCTGAGAGCGGGTCCAGGGTTGGCCATCCAACTGAGCGCTGAGGACAAGGGGCGCCGGCAGTGCGGAATCGCGAGCTGCTATCTGGCGATCCCCGGAAACCTTGCGGAGCGGTTCCTCCGCCGCCGCATTGGCCCGTATCGTGACCCGAAAGGGTTCACCAAGGCTGTGTCCATCCTCATCCCGGACCGAGACCGTGGCAACCGTTGCGGAATCTACGTTGAAGGCCGTACACGAGATACTCGCCGCCCCGCTGGAATCGGTCAAGACGTTGCTTGTACACGAGAGAGCGGCAGGCGGCTGCGTTGTTACCGTGAGCCTGACACCGGCGCGGGGCGCCCTACTCAGTTGAGCCGATACCACCAGTGGCGGATCGAGATGGTCCCCTTGTTCGACGCTCTGATTGTTGCCCGAGATCTTCCACAAGCCGCTCATCGAAGCCCGATCGTCCGCGGTCCCGGACAGGGTGAACACCTCCGCCCGGGTCGGCATGGAAACAAGCGACAAGGCAGAGGCCGGGGCGGACAGGATGGCCTGCTCAGGTGGCTCGGAGGCTTCCAGATTCAGCTTGAGAATCCGCGTTTCCGGCTGGATCACCGCATAAAGCACAGCGCCGTCAGATGAAACCGTGAAGTCCGCGAAGGGAGTGGCAAGGCCTTCCCCCGCGGCGGTTTCGACTTCAACCGCGCGGCCGCCCGGACCGAGCCTGCCCTGCAACAAGCGGCCGTCGATTTGCGCGAAAAAACGGCGGCTAGCGCCGACGTGCAGCCCGGTGAGCGAACGCATCGCGCTCGCAGGGGCCGAACCGCCCGGCAAAGGCGCCCCGCCAGAGAAGCTCTTTGCCCGATTCGTGATGCTTGTTGCAATGTCAATAGTGCTGCTTAAGATCGGCCGCAAAAATCGCTCCGTTCGATCGTCCAGTTCGTAGATTGCCCGTCGCCCTGCAACGTAGGTGCGAGAATCCCTTGGCGAGGTGACAATGTCCATGGCAACTTCGGGGAGATAGAGTCCAGTTTGTTCCAGCTCATTGGAGACCAGATCGACTCGCCGAATGAGGTTCGAGTTAAGCGAGGTTAGGTATGCGAGCGCTGAATCTCCCGAAGCGGCAACGCCGTTGGCGACGAATCCGAGATCCAGAACCGCCGCCAAGGAATCGTCAGCCGTGTCCAGGATGTACATTCGGCTTCCTGACACCTGAATTATGCACAGATTCACTTTGCGAGTGTGGCTGCGTTCGTAGCGGGTTGGCGGTCGTCGTGAGGTGGTAGCTCGGCAACTGGTCTTTTGGCTTCTCCGTCCCCGGTTTCCCTTCCCGCCCAGATTCCGCGTCGTCAAAACCTCGCTCGGAAGTGACGTGTTTCCAGTGCGTTACGGCTAGTGCATAAAATTTTATGCATAGCGCATAGCCAGGCTCTCAGATCAGCGCCCTCCCGACCACCGGCAGAAAGCCGCCGTAGGGAGTCGGCTTCTTGCCGCGGAAGTGGTAAGGCGTCGAAGCCCCGATTTTATTGGGTCGCGAGGCCGTCACGGCTGGGCCTTGTTGGACGGGCCTTTGGGAGCTATGCTGTTTTCGTCTGGTAACCATGTGGGTGACCTCCTTGGGGTTGGCTGGCGAAGCTGGGATCTTTGCCAGCCTACCTTTTTACCCCATGTTTTCGGGGGTTCCCAATGGTCCCTTGCGGCTCAGCCCTCCTCAGGTCCACGCCGCAGTGCATAATTCAGGTGACACGATGAGCAGCCGCCGCTTGTCCGGTGTCAATGCGGCCGCGGCTATGATGGTTCTGCTGAAAGAACCGGGAACGGCTTCGGGAAGAAACACCGTTCCTCGCGGGGCGAACGCAGAGTCCAGAATGGCAAACGAACCCGCCGAAACCACGTAAAACCTTTCGAAACCAGCGGCGGCCCGGCCGGGAACGCCAAATGCCGCGAAGGCGCCATTTCCCACAACCGGGGCTGCCGCGGGCTGCAAGGTCTCGGCATCGAAAACGCTCGCGATCCCTCCGCCCCGGTGAAACACAAACAGGTAGCTGGAACCGCTAAGCGCAGCCTCTGGGACCACGAGAATCAGCAGAGTAACAAGCCCTCTGAAGAAGTGAAGTAAGGTCAACTGAACCGCCGATCGCTTATTCGCGAAATCAGCGCATATTCTATCAGCAACGCCCGCCACTTTCAGTTCACGAGTGTCCATGAGTGAATCGGCGATCGAAGTCGCCGCCGGCGGCAAGCCCACCGTGTGCTTCGCCCAACCCCGAGGCGCACCCGTCTCCTGCCCAGTGAAACTGGAGTATGCTGTCTCCAGGGGCTCTCGTACAGGGCGCCTATGACGAATCCAGCGTTGAAGAGAAAACCCCAGTGCCTGAATTTCATTACCAGCCTATATTCGAGCACGGTCCCGACGAGACCGAATACCGGCATCTGACCTCCGGCCATGTGACCACGCCCCCCCTCAACGGGCGGGAGATCCTCGAGGTCGCATCCGAAGGACTTGTGCGGATGGCCAAGGAAGCCATGGACGACATGGCCCATCTGCTGCGCGCCAGCCACCTCGGCCAATTGAAGAAGATCCTCGACGATCCCGAAGCCTCGGAAAACGATCGCTTCGTGACGATCGAGCTGCTCAAGAACGCATCGATCGCCTCGGCCCGCGTGCTGCCCGGCTGCCAGGACACCGGCACCGCGATCGTGATCGGCTACAAGGGGCAGCGGGTCTTCACCGAAGGCGACGACGCCGAAGCGCTGTCGCGAGGCATCTATCAGGCCTACGCCGAGCGCAACCTTCGCTACTCGCAAATGGCGCCGCTCGACATGTACACCGAGAAAAACACGGGCTCCAACCTGCCGGCGCAGATCGAGATCCATGCCGAGCAGGGTGACGAGTACCGCTTCCTGTTCATAGCCAAGGGGGGCGGCTCCGCCAACAAGTCGTTCCTCTATCAGGAGACGAAGGCCCTTCTCAATCCGGAGTCTTTGCTTGCTTTCGTCTCGGAGAAGCTGCGCACGCTCGGGACCTCGGCGTGTCCTCCCTACCACCTGGCGCTGGTGGTGGGCGGCACTTCCGCCGAGATGACGCTCAAGACCGTCAAGCTGGCCAGCACGCGTTACCTCGACGACTTGCCGGTCACGGGCAACGAGTTCGGCCGCGCCTTTCGCGACAAGGAGATGGAGGAGAAGGTGCTCCAGCTCGCCGCCCAAACCGGCATCGGCGCTCAGTTCGGCGGCAAGTACTTCGCGCACGACGCGCGGGTGATCCGGCTGCCGCGGCATGGCGCTTCGTGCCCGGTGGGACTCGGCGTGTCTTGTTCGGCGGACCGGCAGGTCCTGGGCAAGATTACACGTGACGGACTCTTCCTCGAGCAGCTCGAGACCAACCCGGCGCGTTTCTTGCCCGACGTAACTCACGAGGAGCTCGGTGGCGAGGTTGTCGCGATCGACCTCAGGCGTCCGATGCCGGAAATCCTGGCGCAGCTCCGAGAACATCCGGTAGCCACCCGCCTGTCGCTCAGCGGTCCGCTGGTCGTCGCCCGAGACATCGCCCACGCCAAACTGAAGGAACGCCTTGATGCGGGCGGCGATCTGCCGCAGTATTTCAAAGACCATCCGGTTTACTACGCTGGGCCGGCGAAAAAACCGGAGGGCTATGCCTCCGGTTCGTTCGGACCCACCACCGCCGGCCGCATGGACCCCTACGTCGACCTGTTTCAGAGCCATGGCGCCAGCATGGTGATGCTCGCCAAAGGCAACCGGTCGCGGCAGGTGGCCGAGGCCTGCGCCCGCCACGGCGGCTTCTACCTGGGCTCCATCGGGGGCCCGGCGGCCCGGCTCGCCGAACACTGCATCAAGAAGGTAGAGGTGGCCGAGTACCCCGAACTGGGGATGGAAGCGATTTGGCGGATCGAGGTGGAAGACTTCCCCGCTTTTATCGTGATCGACCACCAGGGCAAGGACTTCTACGACGAGCTGATGCGGAATCGAACGGTCCAGATTGCCGACGGATGAACGTCCGGCCATTTGGGCGCCGTTTTCAGCGTTTTCCTGTTCGCTTCCTGGGGTAGACTAGCTAGCCGTTTCAGGAGAAAGGCGAGTATACCGCGGGAGACTCGGCGGTCCAGACTAAAAATGGTGTTTTCCGAAGCCCCGCAGCCATCGATTCAGAGCGCCAGGCAGCAGAAGGATGAGCAGCGTTCCCGCCCCAACCCGGTTTAACTCCCTTCGGTAGAGCGCTTTCCGCATCGACATATTTGGAATTCGTTGGTGAGCCTCCAATCACAAGATCCGTCATCCACGCCGGTGAGCGGCTCCACCTGCTCGCGATGGGCCATGGTGGCTACGGGAGCCGCCCTTTTCTGCTCGGGCGGAGCCGGCCTGGTTAACGAAGTTGTGTGGCAGCGGGCGCTCAAGCGTTTTCTTGGAGGCAGCGAATCGGTCAGCTCGATGATCGTCGTGGTCGTTTTCATGTTGGGTTTGGGAGCGGGGTCGGTTCTTATGGGCCGCCGCGCGCAGCGGATCAGGAATCCGCTGCGCGTTTTCGCTATCGTCGAAGGTCTTCTAGCGCTCATGAGCGCCCTGGTCTGCCTGATTCTGCGCAGTGATCTGACCGAATCCATTTATCAGGCTCAACTGGTCGCGGTCAGCCTGAATGTGCCGCTGCCCCTGGTCTTCGGATTGAGTGCGGCCGTCATCCTGCTGGCCCCCTGCCTGCTGATGGGAGCCACGATGCCCCTGGCAACGGAAAGCTTCCAGCGCAGTCTGGGCTTTCAAGACCCCCGAATTCTCGGGCGCTTGTTTTTCATCAACACCCTGGGCGGCGTCGCCGGGGCGATCACGGCTAGTTTTTATTTGATTCCGTGGCTGGGTTTTACGCTCACGATGGTGTTGAGTGTCGCCATGAACACCTCCGCGGGCCTGTTACTGATCGGGCTGGCGTGGCGGAATCGGCGAGCGCCGCTGGCTGGAGCGCTCGTCGGCATGACGGCGGATGCCGGGCCTTTGAATCCGCGGGGCCTTCAGCGGTTCCGGCGGGCGGAAATCTTGCTGTTCGGACTGGGGTTTTGTTCGCTCGCGTACGAGATGCTGCTTTTCCGGTTGTTCGCACTCGAGTTTGAACCCTTGCCTTATACTTTCGCGTTCGTGCTGGCGGCGTTCTTGCTGTTTTGGAGTGTGGGAGCGGGCGCGGTCACCGGCAAGATGAGCCTGACGACCGGCCAGGCCATTCGGCGATGTGCCTGGTGGATGACAGCCCCGATGTTGTCGCTCTATCCTTGGCTTGCCGTGATACTTGGCTCGGTGCCGGGTGAGTTCCAAACCGCCAGGTATTTCGTGATGGGGAGCCTGCTGGTATTCGCCCTGCTGAGCTTCGTGCCGTGTTTTTGGTTTGGCTTCTTGTTCGCGCAGGTTACTTCGTCGGTGGCGAAATCCTGGGGGCGTGATGTTGGCCGAATTTACGCGTGGAGCACCGCGGGGTCGTGTCTCGGCGCCCTGCTGGCCACATTGATCGGCTATGAGCTTCATATCGTCGTTTCGCTCGCCGCCCTGGTGATCGTACTGATAACCCTGCGAGCGTACTGGCTCGGCAGTCAGCCGAGCCAGCGAGAAACCAAGGCTCCAGCCAGACCGAGCTGGGCGTACGGGCTGGCGGCGCTGTTTGTGCTGCTGATAACCGGTTTTTCAGCGGATTTATCCCCCCTGCTTACCGGGGACGGCTTTCGGCTCTTCTTCAGCCGGGGCGGCGTCATCGACGTCGATCGAGATGGCAACCTCATCTGGGACGGGCTGTGGCATTCCAAGTTTTCCGATGGCCGGGATCATATTGGGACCAACAATTGGCGCTTGGCGACTTCGCCGGTGCTGGCACATTCGAGCGGTCCCATTCGTGACGCTTGCGTGATCGGCCTGGGAACCGGAATCACGGCGGCGACGCTAGCCAAGCTAGACAGTCTCGAATCGCTCGATGTCTACGACATCAACCGCGGACTTGCTGACGTGCTGGGACAGTATCCCGGGGGATCTTTGGGAGTTCTCACAAACCCGAAGGTGCAAGTCCTGTGGCAAGACGCGAGAGCCGGCCTGGCCTTGGGAGACAAGAAATACGACATCATCGTCACACAGCCGCTTTATCTGAAGCAGTCCGGAAGCGGGTTGCTGAATTCCCAGCAGTTCCTCACCGTGGTTCGATCGCGGCTGAAACCGGGTGGTGTTTTCTGCCTTTATTCCCAGGGCTCGCCGGCGCAGCAGCTTTCGGTGCGGGAGACGGCGGCGAGCGTGTTCACCTACGGTGAATCGCTTTACGAGGGCTATCTGCTGGTTCTTTCACAGCAGCCTCTGCGCGTTGACCGCAAGTCGATGGAGCAACGTTTCAGCGCCTCGCCCCGCGATCCTCTTTGGCGGGAAATCGCCGGGCACACCCTCACCAAAGACGCGAATGCGGTGCTCGATCAGCTCGATCGCCCGCGGCTCTCGTGGGACGCCTTCGGCCTCGTGGTGACGGACGATCACCCGGTCATCGAGTACCCGGGCGTGCTGGAGACCATGCAGCAGCAGAGACAGCTCGAGTCAAGCAAAGTGACTGCTGGCCCGTTCACGATCGGACATTCTAGTAGGTAAGAGAGGGACAAGCTATGGGGAAAAAAGCCCGCTTGAGTTCGATGCCTCATGCTCTTCTGTTCACCCTCGCCGTGCTCTTGACGGCCTTTCCGTGCGGGGCGCAAAACGGCGAGACCGGGCTGAGCGCCTCGGCGGAATCTTCACCACTACAGCCTTTTTGTCCGGTGATCCGGGACCAGCCCGCGCTGCTGGAGCATGAAGTCGTTTACAAGGGTAAGAAAGTTCATCTTTGCTGCGATGAGTGCTTGCGTGAGTTCGATCGTAATCCCGGCCAGTACACCGCTAATCTGCCTGACCTCGCCGAACTCGATGACGCGCCACCCGCCCGGCCGCCAGATGTCCCTGAGGATTCCTCTTTGCTAGGAACGGATTTCTGGTGGGCGGTTGGAACGCTGATCGTCGCCATCATCGCGACCGTCTTGGTGCTGCGCTACCGGCCGGGAAAAGTTGATCGAAAGGAGGCGAAGACCGGTTTCCGGGTCGTCCCCCTGCTGGGCACTGTACTCGTGGGGCTTGCGGTTCCTCTCTTCTATTTTGTTTCCGATTTCGAACATATGTTCAGCGCGATAGATGAGAACAATATTGCCGATCTTCATTACGCTACTTTCGATGATTTCGGCGTGCCTCCGATGCCGCCGCATCCTCCCGTGGAGAGAAGGCTGCAAGCGGCGTTTTACCGCGGGAATGACGAACGGCACCCGAGGTTGTTCAATGGCGGCCACTACCGCACGACCACCTTCTACTTGAGCCTGCGCACGGATGACGGGAAAGCGATTGAGTATGGCAGCGACTTGAAGGACCAGGAAATCTCGGTCCGGCTCGAAATTGAACGCGGACCGAACACCGCGGATTTCTTTTTCGAAGACCGCACAATGGACGCCATTTTCGCGACTCGCGAGTTTGGCTATTACTTGGCGCGCGATGAACCGGTCCCCGACGCGCTGCCACTCACTGTGCTCGAAAAGATGCAACGGTGGGAAATTGTCTATCCGCTCGGGACGGTCGCGCGGTCCGGTCCCGCGACGGCAGCGGGAGTGATCTACCTCTGCGAGGAACGGTACATGGACCGCAAGGAATATTCTCAGGCGCGCCTGCTGCTGATTACGGGCCGCTGGTGGGGACCGGAGGAAAAGCCGATTCAGGGTTCGCGGTTTCACTATGCCATTCAATACGATCTTCATTTCGAGGACGGCGTGATAGATGCGGAGTCCGACCTCTGGATGGGATCGCTCTATCGAACTCGCAAGGTCGATTTGAGAGATCTGCCGCACTCGGAGTGGTTCAGCCATGAGCCCATTCCGGTCCTGCCCGCCAAGACTTCCTATGATGCCGAGCTGCTGGAAATCGAGACATCGGGCGAAGATAAGATTCGTGTCCTCGGCCCCGCCGGACAGTAGCCCGTCCAATTTTGGCCGCCATGACGAGGCGAGTGGTGGAAAGTTAGGCGCGCCATTCGTCGCGCCGTTCTTCGCACATGGCGGACCCCGCTGGGGTATAATCGAAGGCCCGAGGGGGAACATCGATATGCGAAGCAAGACGTTCTTCTATCTTTCCGCCTGGATCATCGCGGCCCTGACCGCTGTGGTTCCGCCGCTTCAGGCGCAGACGCCCGCGGCGCTGAATCAAGCCGGCGTGAGCATGGGCCATCTGCATCTTCTCGTGAGCGAAAGTAATTACGACGCCCACCGTAAAGCCTGGATCGAAGGGCTGGGAGCTCGGCCGGAGAAACTGGGGCCGCTCGAAGGGCTGCTGCTGCCCGGCGTCGTCGTCTTGATCAGGAAGGGCGAGTCAGCGGGAGGGTCTGAAGGCACTACGGTGAACCACCTTGGCTTCCTGGTCCAGAACCTCGAGGCGCGCATCAAACACTGGGAAGGACTCGGGTTCGAAGTTTTCGAACGCCGCCCTAGCCCGACTCAGGCTTTCCTTCGCTTCCCCGGCGACGTCAAGGTGGAGCTGAGCGAGGACCCGACCATCACGACTCCCGTGGCTCACCACCATATTCATCTTTTCACCACTGAAGTCGACGCCATGAAGAAGTGGTACGTCGAGAAGTTCGGAGGGGCGCCGGGAAAACGGGGGAGATTCGAGGAAGCTTGGTTCCCCGGCGTCCGCGTATCATTCGCCCCCTCGGACACCAAGCCTGCCGGCAGCAAGGGCCGCGCGGTGGACCACATCGGTTTCGAGGTCGACGGACTGGAAGCATTCTGCAAGAAACTCGAAGCGCAAGGCGTAAAATTCGACAGGCCCTACCGGGAAGTAGCCGCGATAAAGTCTTCGATCGCGTTTCTCACCGACCCCTGGGGCACCTACATTGAGCTGACCGAGGGTCTGGACCAGCTTCGGTAGCATCGAATCAGCCAAGGGATCCCATCACGACAGGAGGAGCCTGCCTTTGCTGGAGAATTCGGCACTGGCGCCGGACTCCCTTGGCTGTGCTTGTGGCCTGAGTGTTAGCATCCGTGAACCCTTTCGATCTGGCGATTCTTCGGTTTGTCAACGGATTCGCGCGCGAGTCATACACACTCGATCTCGTCATCGCCATTGTAGTTGACAACAATTTGATAAAAGGCGGCGTGGTCGTCACGATACTCTGGTGGCTGTGGTTTCGGCCGGACAAGAATCAAGGCAGCAATCGGACTCTCATCCTAGGCACGATCCTGGCTGGCTTTCTCTCGTTAGTGTGCGCCAGGGTCCTGCAGCTGACTCTTGCGTTTCGTCCAAGACCGCTTCATAACCCCGAGGCTGGATTTCAGGTCCCTTACGGCGTAGACGCCACGGCCCTATCGGAGTGGAGCGCCTTTCCGAGTGATCATGCAACTCTGTTCTTTGCATTGGCGACAGGGCTGACCTTGATCTCGCGCACCGTCGGCGTCCCCGCGTTCCTTCACGCGCTGGTCGTGATATGCATACCGCGAATCTATCTCGGGCTTCATTATCCAAGCGATATTGTCGCCGGCGCTCTGATTGGAATTGGGATAGCGTACCTCGTGAACAAGAACTCCAAGATTGCCCATGCAATCAACGAGTTCGTGATGGTCAAGCTGCGTACATCCCCGGGGGTGTTCTACGCCTGTTTTTTCGTCCTGACCTATCAGCTTGCGACTCTATTCGAAGATGCGCGAATCATGGCCGGTGCGGCAGGCAATGTTGTACGCGCAATCGTCAGTGGATTCTTGGACTAGCGCCGCGGCGGCTGAGAATAAGTGCATTCGCCACACATCTGAATCCGTCCCAACGAGCTGTCCCAGCGGCAGGTCAGAGGCTCTCATCGGGGTCGCCCGGGCATTTGACCGGCGCGCGGCCATGAATGGGACTGGACCCAAGACCAAGAATCCTCGGAACTCGGGCGGGAGAATGCAGCAAACTCAGTAAAGCTGGGTTGAAGACGGCGAGACTCTTGCCTTACTTTCTTGACCCTTTTGCGGCCTTCTTCAAGATCTTGCTGATTTTCTTGTTAATCTTCGAGATGTCCTTCTGGACATCGGGCAGAGTAGCTCCAGCCACAAAGGCAAAAAGAGCGACCAAAAGTGCATACTCCACCAGGTCCTGGGCGCTGTTGTCAACGATCAGTCGGCGCAGCCTGGAAAGAATGGTTCTCAAACCTTTGCGCACCCGCTAAGAATACGAGCGAATCGTCCGTCGGTCAATAGCAAGTTCGTACCACTGTCTGCTGGGGTAAATTGCTTACTACTCAGCTCGCGTCCATCCACGATGAAAGCGACGTGCCGGGGGACTAGAGGCCAAGTCCTTCTGTCACGAACAACGCCGACTCGTATTGCGCTGGTTAGATTTTCCAAGCGACGACATTCTCCTCGGACGCCTCAAACGCAGGCGCGAAGGTCTCGAGAATGCGGTTGCACCCATGGATGAGGAAGGTGAGGCGAGCCATCCCGTAGGTCCGACGGAAGTTCGACATCCCCTAACGAAAAGTGGCCTCGATAGAGTCTTCGATCGCGTTTCTGACGGACCCTTGGGGTACCTATATTGAGCTGACCGAGGGGTTTGACCAGCTTCGGTGGCGGTCCGCCGGCCCCCCCGGCTTCGGCCCTGTCTGCCGGCGTCACGAAACGCCCGCGCCCCAAAGCCCAACTTCCTCGCACACCTGGGTGGAGGAAATACGAGCCTATGCCTAAGCAGGGTAAGATAACTCAGCGGCATGAAGAAAGCATTGAAAAACCTGGCTCTGATTCTTGTCATCTACGTCATCGGTGGCGCGCTCTTGGATCAATGGATTTTTCCCGAACCGCCGCCGGACGAAACCTACTTTTCCCCGGCCGGATACGTCTTTGCCAGTGAGACCGAAGGCTTTGATCAGCGTATCCTGAAGCGACAAGATGGACTATTCTGGATGGACCTGACCTTGCGTCCAAACGCACCGGGGCCTCCCGAGCACATACACACTTCCTTCGCCGAAAAGTTCATTGTTGCCGAAGGCACGCTGAGTCTGCTGGCGAACGGCAAGGTTAGGGATCTGGGCCCGTCCGAGTCCTTTCTCATCCGGCCCGGGGTGCCGCACAAGCCCTTCAACCGGACCGATGAACCTGTCGTGGTGCGGGGCCCGTTGACCGAAGAGTATGGAATCCCGGAATCGTTCAGCGTGTTTCTGCCCCAGGCGTACGGATTCTTCGACGAAGACCCCGCCAATAACCAGGCGCCCAGGGCACTGCTCCAAATGTCGCGCTTTAGCCCCAGGTATGATTCGTGGCTTGCGGGGCCGCCGTTATTCGCCCAGCGGCTTCTGTTCCACACAATCGGGCCAACCGCGCGTCTTCTGGGTTATCGGGCCTACTATCGCCGCTTTGCCCCGCCGAGCGGTGCTCACCCGTAGGTCCTCGGCTCCCGTGCCTAGGCCGGCTCGGGCGCTATTCTGGGGTGCTGAGGGGAGTAGAGCACAAAACACCCCGCCGCATGTCCGCACTGGTTTCTACGTGAGGCTTCATAATAGGTAGGACTCAACCGTGACACGCCGAGACGCAATCCACAATCTGACGCTGTTTCTCGCCGGATCTCCACTTCTCGCTCAGCAGCCCGGCGATCCCCAACAAGAAAAACCCTCGCTCGAAGAAATGATCAACGTGTTCGACTTTGAACCGCTCTTCAAAGCGAACACGACAAAAGCCGCTTACGATTACGTCAGCGGCGGAGGCTGGGACGAGTGGACCTTGCGCCGCAACAGGGAAGCCTTCGGGAAGGTGACTTTGCGTCCCCGTTATCTGCGGGAAGTCGCCGACCTCGATCTCTCGAGATTCTGAGGAAGGAGCTGGCCTGGGCCATGGGATTGGCCGGCAGACCCAACATCGCCTCCATCGACTCCAGCCTAGTGCGCATCGAGAAGTAGTGCATCAGCGTGCCCGACGCGCCCCGATCAATTCCCTTGCTGGATCGTCCCTGTTAAGGATTGGAGAAAAGCTAGCAAGTCTTGCTTTTCTTGGCCGGTTAGATTTCGCGGCTTGATCTCTTCGTCGAGGTGGGGGTTCTTTCTTCCGCCGTCGCTATAGAAATTGATGACGTCTTGCAATGTAGCGAGACTGCCGTCGTGCATGTAGGGGGCCGTGCGGGCGGCCTCGCGCAGGGTGGGGGTTTTGAAAGCGCCTTTCAGCTCCGCCTCGCCCGTGATCGCGAAGCGGCCTTCGTCCTGCAGCTTGCCGTCGCGCCAAGCCACGCCGGTATTGTGGAATTCCTCGTCGCTGAAGGTCGGACCAATGTGGCAGGCCGTGCAGTTCCCTTTGCCTCGGAAGATCCGCAGGCCGCGGCGCTGCTGGTCCGACAGGGTGCCGCGCTTGCCGTAAATGTAGCGGTCGAAGGGCGAGTCGCCCGAATAAATCGTCCGGACATAACTCGCCAGCGCCCGCGCCAGATCTTCGCCATTCGGTTCACGGTGGAAAGCTTGCTGAAACATTTTGCGGTAGCGGCTCTTGCGCTTCAGGCGGTCGACGGCCTCGCCGAGGGTCATGTCCATCTCGCTTTCGCTTTCGATCGGCTTGACGACTTGCTCTTCAAGCGTGGAAGTCCGGCCGTCCCAGAAGAACGTCCGCCCGTAGGCGCGATTGACCAGCGTGGGGACGCTGCGAGGGCCTTTCCGTCCGTAGACGCCGACCGCCTTGGCGCGCCCGTCGGTGAATGCCTTCTTCGGCTGGTGGCAGCCCTTGCAGGACAAGCTGCGGTCCCGCGAGAGCAGCTTGTCGCCGAAAAGCTTCTTGCCGAGTTTGACCTTCTCGGCTGTAATCGGGTTGTCCTCTGGGATTGGGCGGTAGAGGTCGAGCCCGAGCGGGAGGCGGATCTCGGCAAGCATCGCAGGTGCCAATGCCGCAAAAAGTGCAGGCGCAAGCAATAACGATTTCATCGTTCCCATCCATGCCGGAACGGGCGGGGGATGTCCCCAAACGGCGGGCCGGCCGAGGCGCCGCGCCTCGGCGCAACTTCTTCCGCGGCCACCGCCGTGGCAGGCTTGCGCTCATTGCCGGGGATGCCGACGGTTGAGGCGAGGCCAAAGAAGAACAAAGTCCCCGCCACGATAATCAGCGTTTCCCCGAACAGTTGTTTCATCATGAACTACTCCTTCCACCCTTACGTGGCGCGCGCCTCCAGGCGTGCCGTGTCGCCATTCGTGGCGACATGCTCTTTGGTGCGCCAGCCTGCCCCGTGGGTGGTGGGGACCCGTGCCGGCAAGAATGCCGGCACGGCACGCTGAAAGCGTGCGCCACGTCAGTGCCTACATCTTTTGCCAAAGCGCTCATTTCGCCGCCTTCAACTCGGGCAAGAAATTCTCCATCACCCAGACCTCTCTGCTAACATCGCCGGCCGTGAAGGCGATTTGGCGTCCGTCGGGATGCACGGATACGGCCGTGTGGTTGTTGCTGGTTAGGCCGGTCCTTTGCGGCGGGCTTCCGTCAACCGGCACGTTCCACAACTCGGGCCGACTATTCCGCCCGCCTCTCCAAATCAAAATGCTCTTGCCGTCCGCGGTCCAAACGGGCAAATTGCCCATGAATTCCGGGAACTGGAGTCGCAGAAGTTCCCGTGGAGTCTCCCCCTCAGCCGACAGCAGCCGCAACACGTCGGATTGCGTCTCGCGATCCTGTTCGATCACGGCCAGACGATCCGCGGCGGGGGAGAGATCAAATCGTGGCCATGTATTTTCGCTTCGGTACACCACCCTCTCCTCTCCACTTTCCAGATTGCGCGCTCGAATCATCGCCAGCCGTTCGCGATTGTTATGCGCCGTGTAGAAGAGTGTCCTCCCGTCTGGAGTCAACTGTGGCGACAGATACGCGGTGTCTTCTTGCGGGGAAACGACCATGGTGAGTTTTCCTGTATTCGCATCGACCCGGAAGATCCCCCAGACGGCTCTTAGGCCGCGGGAAGCAAGAATAAAGGACCGTCCGTCGGGAGCCCAGCGGGGCCGTGCAAAGTACCCCATGTCCAAAGTGAGATCGCGTTCTTCTCCAGTCTGCATGGAGCGTATCACCAGGGTTCGCGAGCCTGCGGCCGCTTCTCCGCGTAGCGATATGTAGGCTAGGTACTTTCCGTCGGGCGACCAATCGGGAGCCCGGTTGGAACCGACAAAACGCTGCGCGACTCTTTCGGGCCGACCGGCAACCTTGCCTTCTTCGAAATCAAGGGAGACCGCGTACACGTCCATCATTCGTGTTTGTCGCTCATAAAAGAACGAACCGTCGGTTGAGAAGCCAAGCGCGGTCCCAGCGTCCAGGTTGGATCTGAGGATGGAGGCTTCCCCTTGGGCCTTCCCGTCGGCGATGGGCAGCAGCCAGGCCCCGCGCCGGCCTCCGCGATCACTCGCAAATAACACCGCGGCGCCGTCCGGCGTCCAGCCCAGGACTTCGTCGTTGGCCGGGTGCGCCACAAGGGGAATCTCACTGCTTCCGTCGGCGGCGAGCAGGAAAATATCGTGCGGCGCATTCTGGCCCTTTCCGACCGGAGCGTCGTAGAGAATGTAGCGTCCATCGGGAGAAAGCACCGTCTTGCCGGGCCACCGCCAATTGACCGTCCGGAGAACCTTGACGGATTCGTCTCGGGTATCGAAGATGACGATCTGCGCCGTACGGTCCTTACGCACGAACCGGGTCAAGACTCTCCGGCCGTCTGGGAACCACGCCAGGGGTGCGACAAAAGACAACTCGCGATTCGAGTAAAGAATCCTGGGCTGCTCTCCGCCGCTGACGCCCTTTACTCCAATGACTCGCAAGTCAATAAAGTAATCTTCATTGTGCCAACCGTAGACAACTTGTCGGGCGTCGGGTGAGATGACGGAAAAATCGGTGGCGAACTCCTCGCTCTCTGCCCAGCCGCCCTTGTTCGTCAACAGCCGACTTTCCCCGGCCATAAGGTCCCGAAGTGCCAAATCTTCCGTATCCCAGTTGACAAACGACAGATACCGCCCGTCCGGCGATACCGACCCGATGCCTCCGACATCGGGGCCCGCCCACACCTGACGCAGGCTCACGTCACCGCGGACGTTGGCCGCCTCAGCCAGAGGCGCGGGGGGATTCATGATGGGACCCCATTGGATGAAAGCAGCCACGGCCAGCAGAGCCAAGCCGCCGGCCAGGGCGGGGACCCAGCGACGCCAAGGGCGGGACTCGCCGGGCTGCGGCTTACGTGCCGCCTTCCAAGCGTCTAACTCTCTAGGGAAGGCATAGACACTCGCCCGTGAGCTGTGCTGGTGCCGGTGGACGGGCAGTTCTTCCGACTTTTCCCACCGAATGGCCGTGCTGACATCCCGCTGAAGGTATGCCGCGATCTCTTTCCACGAGTCTAGCGTCGTTTGGTTACGGGGAATCTCGCGGCTATGGCTTGTCATAGTAACTCTCCTGTGGGGCAACTTTTGTTTGCGATTGCGTGTTGCCAAGACAAACCTAACCCGGATCCCCCGTTTTAGCAATAAGTATTAGTTGGCATGAGGGCTCTGACATCCAATGCAACGGCCCGGCACGAAAATTTCCTTCATTTCGCCGCCCTCATCTCCGGCAGGAAATTTGCCATCACCCAGACCGAAAGGTGGTCTTGACCCGCGCTGAAAGCGACACGGCGGCCGTCGGGGTGAACGCTGATCGGCATGCGCATCTGGTCGGCGGAAACTTCCGTCTTTTGGGGTTCTCCACCTAAAGCCGGGATTGTCCACAGTTCATCCGGTTTCTTCGGACTCTCGCCGCGCTTCAGAACGAACAAGACATCTTGGCTGTCTGGAGTCCAAGCCGGGTAACGCGCGATCAAGTCTGGAGGGTGAACTCGGTATAATTCAAGCGGCTCCCCGCCCTCGACCGGCAAAGCCTCCAGAATCGTGCTACCGTCTTCCGGGTCGGTCCGGCCAATCGCCAGCCGCGTCCCGTCCGGCGAAAGGCGAAAACGCATCAGTCCCCGGGAGGCGTCGGCGCGATAGATTTCCTTGTCCTGCCCGGACGCCAGGTCCAGGGTCCGAACCGACATGACGAACTTTCTCGAACTATCTAGCAGTTGGTAGTCGCCGCGGAGGTAATAGATCGCCTTTCCGTCGGGACTCGCTTGGGAGTCTTTCAGGCGAACACCCGCACTGCTACGGAGAATGAGTGCTCGCTTTCCCGTGACGGCGTCGATTCGTACGATGCCGTGGCGTCCTTCCGCGTCCCTCCCCGAGGTGAGCAGAGAACGCCCGTCCGGAGTCCAATGAAGCACTTCGATGTAGGTAAGGTCGTTTTCGATCTCCCGTTCGGCGCCCGCCGTGAGCTCCCGAATAACAAGCTTTCGAGAGGAATTATTCCCGCTCGCCCTCCGAGAGATGTAGGCCATCGATTTCCCGTCCGGCGACCATGCGGGGTCGATTGCCCACCCTACGTAACGATCCACCGGTTTCACGATGGGCGAGAGCATCCGGCCGGTGGCGAAATCGACTTCGGCCACCTGGATATCGCGATTGCCCGTCCGGACCCCATAGTAAAGTTCTCCTGCCGCCGTCATTCCCATGGGCTTCGACACTTCGATGCCGGACTTGACCCGCGTGGCCGGACCCGCCGGTTTTCCGCCCTCCAGGGGAAGCCGCCACATGTCCGAGCGCCCCGAACGATCGCTCGAGAAAAGAATCGCCCCGCCGTCGGGAGTCCACCCGATCACAGTGTCATTCGCCGAGTGCTCGACGAGAGGGACCTCACTGCCGCCGTCCGCCGCCAGCAAAAAGATGTCTTGTTGTTTTCGCTGTTGATCGGACGGGGCATCATAGGCAATGTACCGACCATCCGGCGACAGCTTGGCCGTTTGCGGCCGTTGCCAATCGAACGTCTTGAGCACTTCAAGCGAACCATCGGCAACATGGACGATTCCGATTTGAATGGTGTCATCCGCCCGGAAGAGCCGCGTTAGGATCCGCTCCCCGTCCGGGAACCAGGACTGCGGATGCACGTAGCGGACATCCTCGTGACTGTAAACGATCTTCGGCCGGCTGCCACCGCCTTCCCCTTCGATGCCGATGAGCCGAAGATGGAATAAGCTCTTTTCGTTGTCCAGCCAGGTGTACGCAACCTGCTTGCCGTTGGGAGAAATAACGGACCACTCGGCGTAGCTTGGGTTCTCCGACCACGATCCTTTATTGGTGAGGCGCCGGTTTTCTCCCGTCTGGAGGTCTCTCAACGCCAAGTCCCCGGTGCTCCAGTCGACGAAGGAGATGAAGCGGCCGTCGGGCGATGGGGAGCCCAGAATATCGATATCTTCCCCGGCCCAAACCTGTCGAATCGTGACCTTGCCAGCCACATTGGCCGCCTCGGCCAGCGGCCCCGGCGGCTTCATAATCGGCCCCCACAGCACGACCGCCGCTACCGCGAGCAGCGCCGCACCTCCTGCCGCCGCCGGAACCAACCGAGGCCACCGGGCGGGTGGGACCGCGGTCTTTCCGCGGTCGGGCCTTCGCGCCGTCCGCCAGGCGTCGAGTTCGCTGGGATAGGCGTAGACACTCGCCCGTGAGCTGTGCTGGTGCCGGTGTACGGGCAGTTCCTCCGACTTTTCCCACCGCATGGCCGTGCTGACGTCTCTTTGAAGGTAGGCGGCGATCTCTTTCCACGAATCGAGGGGTGTGTCGCTGCCGGGAATCTCGCTCGGGTGATTGGTCATGGCAACTCTCCTGGGAGGCGCTTTGTGCTTGTGATTGCGCACTGCCATGACAAACCTAACCCAGATTCTCCGTTTCAGCAACAGGTATTAGCCTGCATGGGGTTTCTGAAGCCCAATGCCGGGCAAAAATGTGCCTTTTTTGATGTGGCCGTGCGCCAAGTCTGATTCCTTAGTTCTCCGCCCTTTGCTGCGACAAGTTTTCCATCGCCCAGATCTCGGGCTTGCTCTGCCCGGCGGTATAAGCAACCTTCCCGCCGCCGGGATGGAACGAGATGTGCCGGATTTTCTCACCGCGCAACTCGGTCTTAATTGGAGTTCCTCCCTCGGCGGGTATCATCCAGATCTGGTCGCGAGGCTCGTTGCTGAACTGCTTACAAAAGAGAATGTGGCGACTGTCGGGCGTCCAAGCGATGCAGTCCGGCCGGGCCTCCTTGCCTTGAACTTGGTACAGCGATCGCGGCTCTCCACTCGCAACCGGCACCACCATCAACTCCTGAGCGCGGTTGAAAGCGACATGAGTTCCGTCCGGCGACACCGCCGCTCGGATGATCCTCTCATGCCGGTAAAGCTCGCGCTCCTGACCGGTCTCCATGTCTCTCGCGGTCAATCCACGGTAAAACTCACGATCCTTCTCGGATTTGTAGTTCCGGCGAAAGATCAATGTCCTCTCGTCAGCCCAGCCGATTGGGTGGGCGACAACATCTCCTTCTCCTTTGGGCCGCACAAGACGGGACTCTCCAGAGGGAACGTCGATGCGGTACAAGCCGCCGCGTCCCTTCTCATCGGTGGCGAGGGTTACAATAGAGCGGCCGTCAGGCGACCACAGCAACCGCGAATATTCGAAGTACATCCAGAGCCCGGTCGTTTGCCGAGAAAGCTCTCGCTCCTCACCGCTCTCCAACGAACGAATGACCAGCACGGCCGCCTCCGAGAACTGGGATCTCACAGAGCCCCCACGCAACGACAGATAGGCCAACTGCTGGCCGTCCCGAGACCAAGCGGGATTGGAGTTCTCGCCTTCGTGCCGGCTCTGGAGCCGCTCTGGACGGGACCGCAGTTCGCCGCTCGCGGAGTCTACCCCGGCGATGTGAACGTCCTGCATCCCGCCGGGCAGGCGATAGAAAAGCGTTCCGTCGGCGGTCATCCCCAGCGGCTTCATGGCGCCTACGCCTCGCTTGACGAGCCGCGGCTCACCTGCCCGCTTGCCGTTGGCGACAGCAACGGAGAACACACTGGTAGCGCCGGTGCGGTCGCTGCTGAAGAAAATCCGATCCCCGTTGCCGGACCAGCCCAACAGGAATTCGTTAGCGGGATGCTCGACCAGGACCGTCTCGCGGCTGCCGTCGGTGGCAAGCAGATAGATGTCGCGTTGCTGGCGATCTTGCTCCGTTGGCAGATCATAGGCAATGAACTTGCCATCGGGGGAAAACAGCGGGTTTGGATTCTCCCAGGTCACGGTCTTGAGGACCGTCAGGGAGCCGTCGCTCGTCGAGACCAGGGCTATCTGATTGGTTTTATCTTCTCGCGAGACCCGTACAAGAATGTAGCGCCCGTCAGAAGACCAGTCCGCCAAATTGACTTGGTCGCGCATGGTTAAGAGCGTGCGGGGCTCGGACGGGCCGCCGGAATCCGGGAAAGACAGGATGCGAAGGTCCGAGTAAAACTCCTTGTCCGCCTCACCACTTCGATTCCAGTTGTAGGCGACCTGCGTGCCGTCAGGTGAGAAGATCGCCAAATAAGCGTAGCCGTCGGTGTCCCATCCATCGGGTTTACGAGTGAGACGCCGGTTATCACCCGTGGCCAGGTCACGCACCGCGAGATCTCCGGTGTCCCAGTCGAGGAAGAGCAAGTGTCGCCCGTCCGGCGACGGCGCACCCCGGTCATCCGCCCCTTTGCCTGCCCAAATCTGGCGCAGCTCAATCCCACGCATCTCGCCGGGAGGGCCGGCGCGCACGATCGGGTCGAGAGTGCGCCACATCCCGACCACGGCTAATGCCGCGAGAAGAGCTATGCTTGCGGCCAGCAACGGAACCGGCCTTTTCCAAACCGGCCGCGGCGAGCGAGCTTCTTCCGCCTTGGGCCTGCGGGCCGCGCGCCAGGCGTCCAACTCACTAGGATAGGCGTAGACCGAACTCCGGCCGCCGCTTCGGTGACGCCTGACCGGCAGACCCTCGGCCTGTTCCCAGCGCCGAGCCGTGCGCACATCTCGTTCGAGGTAAACGGCGATCTCTTTCCACGATTGCAGGGGCTTGTCGTCTCCCTGGGGGAGTTGCGGACTCTGTACGTGTTGCCGATGCGTCTGTTCTTCCGTCATAGGGTTTATCCTTCGGGCAACTTGCCACGACCGAAGACTATCCCGGATCAACAGGAGTTGCAAGCGGCAAAAAGGGACATCAAGCACTTTGCCCGCTAACGCCGCCGAAGATCATTCGTTTTGAGCCTTTCCTCGATTAGTGGAATGCTGTCTACGGCTGGCAGTCCCCGCCGCTCAAGGCTTGCAGCCCGTTTCAATTCAACGGGTTTTCGTCCCGCCCCGGCTTTCAGCCCGCCCCTGCGAGTGCCTGAGATTGCCGCATGCCGAATCAGGACTCGCTGCCCAATAGTAACGGCGGCTCTCAGTCGGCCCTCCTTGCGGCTCCCTTCTCAATTCAATCCCACCGCACATGCCGCTTTTCCGCCCCGCTTGACACACCGCTTACAATGAGAACAGTGGCCGGCAGGAATGTCCACCGGACCAACACGACCGTTCTCGGCCGAGACAGTGCGAGTTGCTCTCCGCTTTGTGGGTGATCCCCCGCAAGCGGACATCCAGTGAACAAGCGGGAATCTTCCGAGCACCAATAGTCGGCGGGAGCTGGCTGCGGTGCGAAGAATCGTGTCCCCGCTTGTTTCACCATGGAAGGACCGTTTGCAAGGCTTCTCCTTGTGGCTCCCGTTGGGGGAGGAGGCTGTGGTCAACGCGATGGGAGCAAGAGGGCCCTCTCAATAGAAGAAGGCAAAGGTAGGGACGTGGCGGTCTCCTGAAAACCGCGCAATTCCCAAAACTGGCCATTTCGGTCACGGATTTCTAGAAAAGCTTAAGTTTCCAGAATCAATAACTTAGCGCTGTGCTCTCAAGAACAGCCCTTCCCGATCTGCTAGCGTGGAGCAAAGGGAGGCGGCTGCGGGTCGGCCTGGACCCAGACGGATTCGCGCGTCGCGATTCGCGAGTCCGGCGTGACTCCGAATGTCGCCGCATCGGCTCCAGCCCAACCCGCGGGGCTTGTCCCCGAAAGCGGCTGGACTGGTTTGCCAAAGGAGGAATACTTGAGCACCATCGGGAACAGACATCGGCTTGTCCGCGCGCTAGCCCGAATTCTGCGACGACTGCTGGATGAGTTCGCTCTCGCAAAGCCCCTGAGCGGAGACGTCACCCCAGCACAAGCGGCGGCCTCCGTGCCGCGAAAATCCTCCCCATGCCGCGAACTGTCCCCGGCGTCCTCGCGGCGGGCGGTTGGGCGCCCAATTTGGCGTTTGCACCATAAGGAACGCGCGCGATACGAAAATCCGCTAATTTCCGCTAACTCTCCCCTGGCGGGCAGAGTCCGCAACAAGAGTTGGCGAAGGGTCGTTGCAAACGGTCGTGCCTCGGCACTCATTCAATTAACCCGCTTTTCTCACCACGTGGCGAGGTGTATCGAGTGCTTCGGCCGTCAGGTGGTGAGAAAAGCGGGCTAGGTGCGGTACAGTCAAATGGAATGAGACGCACCCTCGGCTTTCTCCTGCTCTTGACGGCGGTTGCCTTCGGACAACCCTCCGCCAAGAAGCCGTTCGACGTGTGGGCTCTTCATCGACTGGTCCGTATATCCGATTCGCGGCTCTCTCCAGACGGCTCGACCGTCGCGTTCGTGGGCGCAAGGGTTTCTCTCTCCAGCAACAGCAAGGAGAGCCAGGTTTACGTGGTTCCCTTAGCCGGGGGCCGGGAGATGCGGCTTACCTTTGACGGCACTTCGAATGACCGGCCGCGCTGGTCTCCGGACTCGACGCGGATCGCCTACATTTCAGACCAAAGTGGTTCAGCGCAGATCTGGATCATGGATGCCGACGGCGGCAACTCCCGCCAGATCACCGATCTTGCGACCGAGGCCTCGGGCCTGCTTTTCTCGCCCGACGGGCAACATTTGGTTTTCACCAGCCGCGTCTTCCCTGACTGCGGCGCTGAGGACGGTTGCAACCGCGAGCTGCTGGCGCAGCAGCAGGAGGGCCCTCTCAAGGCGCGGCTCTACGAGGGGCTGCTCTACCGCCATTGGGATGAATGGAGCGACGGACGGCGCAGCCATCTGTTTGTCGTTAATCTCGAGGATGGTGAACCGAGAGACTTAACCCCTGGCCGCTATGAAGTTCCGCCTTTTTCTTTGGGCGGGCCCGATGGCTACGACATATCGCCCGACGGGTTCGAAATTTGCTTCACGATGAACGCCAGCGACTCGCCCGCCTTGAGCACGAACAGTGACCTCTATGTGGTCCCAATCGAGGGCGGCGAGCCCGTGGTGATTACGTCGAACCCAGCCGCCGATGCTTCCCCGGTCTACTCTCCCGACGGGCGCTTCATCGCTTACCGGGCTCAAGCCCGTCCCGGCTACGAAAGTGACCGCGTGCGCTTGATGGTCTACAACCGAAACACGGGAGACGTGGCCAGTCTGACCGAAACGCTGGATCGCGGGGTATCGAGCATTAGTTGGTCTCCCGACTCGGCGCGGCTGTTTTTCACGGCCGAAGACCGGGGCCGCAAGCCGATTTTCACGGTGCCGGTTGAAGGCGGAGGCACGCGCGTAGCTGTGTTTGGCGACGCTCATCACGGGGACGTCCAGCTTACTCCCGACGGCAAGGCGGTGGTCTACACCGGCCACAGCGGCTCCCATCCAGTGGAAATATTTCGCGGTTCCTCCTCGGGGGGGCCGCCGGAACGATTAACACATCTCAATGACGGCGTCCTGTCAGAATACGAATCCACGCCGCTCGAAGAGGTTACCTACGAAAGCGCCGACGGGGCGAGCATGAGCGGGTTTCTGGTCAAGCCCGCGAACTTCGATTTTGAGCGGAAATACCCGCTTCTGCTTCTGGTTCACGGAGGGCCGCAAGGCGCTTGGGGCGAGAGCTGGAGCTACCGCTGGAATCCGCAGGTCTTCGCCGGGGCGGGCTTCGTGGTCTTTATGCCGAACCCCAGGGGTTCCACCGGCTACGGCCAGGCCTTGACCGATGCGATCAACGGCGACTGGGGCGGCATGGTTTACGAAGACATCATGGCGGGCGTTGACTATGTGCTGCGCCGGCCGTATATCAACAAAGACCAGTTGGTCGCCGCCGGAGCTTCCTATGGCGGCTACATGATCAACTGGATGCTGGGGCACACGGACCGCTTCCAGGCCTTCGTTTCCCACGCGGGCGTCTACGATTTGCGAAGCATGTTCGGTTCCACCGAAGAGCTCTGGTTCCCCCTGTGGGAGTTTCGCGGGGCCCCATGGGAAAACCAGCAGATGTATGAACAGCGGTCCCCCAGCACGTTTGTGAAGAACTTCAGGACACCGACCCTGGTTGTCCACGGGGAGAAAGATTACCGGGTGCCCGTTACGCAGGCGATGCAGTTGTTCACCGCCTTGCAGTTGCGGAAGACGCCGTCACAGTTTCTGTATTTCCCGGACGAAGGACATTGGATACTCAAGCCGCGCAACAGCATCTACTGGCACGAAACCGTCATCGACTGGCTAAAGCGCTGGATCGATCAGCCCTATCGCAAGCCGCGGCGGCAAGCGGGCGAGGCGGCGGCCAGCTCCCAAGGCCGCCTGCCATAGTTCCAGGCGCCACGAGGAGAACGAACACCTGGCGGTCCACATTCGATCTGGTGTCTGGGCAACCTGGTTGTATGCGGGCCCGAGAAAAGGTTTGAAATGATCGTACGAAGAGCAGCCTCGAAAGCCGCATTCAACCCGGACAAGATGGGCAAAGTATCGCTGGCAATGACCAAGAATCTATTTGCCGGCTTGAACACTTTCGAGGCAGGCCAAGAGCACAAGCTGCACACCCACCAGGGTCAAGACAAGATCTACTTCGTCTTGCAGGGCAGGGGAGAAGTGGCGGTTGGAGAAGAACAAGCCCCAATTGGAGAAGGCGACCTCGTGGTGGCTGAAGCTGGAGAAGAGCACGCACTGAGCAACCCTGGACCCGGGCGCCTGGTGGTGATGGTCATCATGGCGCCCCCTCCGAAACCGAAGACCTAGACAAGATATTTCATGCGGGTCGGCCCAGGCAAGCTTATTAACCAAGTGTTTTCGCCGTGCCTGATTTCTCGCCCCACACATCGCTGTGAAGCTCTTCAAGGCGGTGCTCGGCGGCATCGCGAACATAGCGGTACTTCTCATTCTTGGCGATATCTTCGAGGACCGTCTCGTCCATGACCAGCTTGACGGCCTTGCGCCGGATCTCTTCGTCAATCGAGTTTCGCGCTAAGTAGGCGTAGGTCGTCTGGTCGGCGAATTTATCGCGGATGACATCGAACACCCGGTGACGCACGAACCACTCGCGGTCGCTCGCGGCCATGTGCATGAGCGTACTGGGATCCTCGAGTTGCTGTGCCGCGGCGATGCGCACGTCGGGCTCGCTGTGCTTCCATTTGGGCCGGAATAGATCGAAGAGTCCCATGGGTTCATCCCCTTAGTTCCGAATGGTTCGGGTTTGAATCGGCCGGATCGGCCGCCGTCTCGAAATGGTGGGTAGGGTCTGCCCGCATTTCTAACAGTCCCTGATGCTTTGATTGTAGACTCCCTGGAGCCTCTGGCGCAAAACTTTCACGGGACGTTGAAAGCTTGTTGCATGTGCGGTACCATCGGCATGGACTTGGTCTAGAGTTATGGCGAATACAGATTCCAGCGCTTCGACGCGGCGCAAATTCATGAAACAGAGCGCGGCGGGCGCCGCCGCCGCGATTGGCGCTTTATCGGGAGCCGGCTGCTCGGCGCCCGAATCGGTTTCCTCCCCCGCGCGGCGGCCCAATATTCTCTTCCTGCTGACGGACGATCAGCGCTGGGACATGATGGGCTGCGCGGGCAACCCCATCATCCAGACGCCGAACATGGATAAGCTGGCCGAGCAAGGGGTTTTGTTTCGCCGAAACTTCGTGACCACCTCGATCTGCGCCGTATCGCGCGCGTCGTTCTTCACGGGGCTCTATGCGCGCTGCCACGGGATCCATGGTTTCGCCACGTCGCTGAGCGAGGAGCAGCACGCTAGAAGCTACCCTGGCATGCTGCGCGAAGCGGGCTACCGCACCGGTTTCATCGGCAAATACGGCGTAGGACCGACGATGCCCGATGACAAGTTTGATTATTCCCGCGGGTTTGCGGGCCAGGGACGCTACCTCGACAAGGACGATCCAACGAGCCGGCCACACCTGACTACGATCATGGGCGATCAGGCCCAGGAATTTCTGGAAGGCTCGACCGGCGATCAGCCGTTTTGCCTCTCGATCAGCTTCAAATCACCGCACGTCCAAGACAACGAGGCGCCCTATTTCATCAGTGACCCGGCCTACGACGACCTCTACTCGGACGTGACCATTCCACCCTTCCACAAGAACGACACGGCCTACTACGACCAATTGCCCGGCTTTCTCAAGGACGAGTACGAGGGGCGCATTCGCTGGAACCGCCGTTTTGGAACGCCGGAGAAATATCAGGAGTCCGTCAAGCGCTACTACCGGCTCATCCACGGCGTCGACGTGCAGATCGGGCGCATGCTCGACACGCTTCAGCGCAAGGGTTGGGACGACAACACGGTGATCATGCTTGTCGGGGACAACGGCTTCTACCTTGGCGAACGCGGGCTGGCCGGCAAGTGGCTGATGCACGAAGAGTCGATTCGGACGCCGCTGATCATCCGCGACCCCCGCCAGAAGTCAACGGCGGGAACGACGCGCGACGAGATGGCGTTGAACATCGACTGCGCGCCAACGATGCTGAGTTTTGCCGGAATCGACGCTCCCGTGGCGACGAACGGACGCGACTTGACACCGCTGGTCCGGGGAGAGTCGCCCGCCTGGCGTCACGAATGGTTTTACGAGCACTTGTTCGAACACTCGACGATCCCCCAGACCGAAGGCGTCCGGAACGAACGGTGGAAATATTGTGATTTCATCGAGAGCGATCCGCGCTACGAAGAGCTTTACGATTTGCAGGGCGATCCGCAAGAAGAGAACAATCTGGCAGGCCTGCCCGAGCAAGGCGAGCAGCTCTCGGCGATGCGCGAGCGTTCGCGGGCTTGGAAGGAGAACCTCGAGAGCTGGAAGCCGGATCAGCCTTGGCAAGAGCCCTCCTGACGCTGGAGCCGCGCGCGTCAGCAAGCGGTTATCCCGTGGATGACTGATCTGCTCGCGGCAACCGCTTGCTTACACGCGCGGCTCCGATTGACCGGCTGGCCCATCGGCGCTCCCTGACGGTCGCGGCTCTGCAACCTGGCCCGGGGCCGCGTCGGCCAGCTCTCGAAACGCCGCGCCGGGTTAGAATATTCCCATGGACCCGGTCATCGCGCCCAGCGCGCAACTTTACGCTGTTACGAGTTCTCGCTTCGACAAAGCGCTGGAGGGTCTCACCGACGCAGATGTCCGCAAGCGTATCAGCAACGACTCCAATCCCATGATCTGGATTGTCGGGCACATGACGACGACGCGTTGCAATCTGCTCGCTATGCTCGGCAGGAAAGTCGAGCACCCGTGGGGTGATCAGTTTGGGCGTGGCTCGACGGTCGGCGATGAGACCGATTTCCCGCCTTTGGCGGATTTAGTCAGCAAGTGGCGAGAGGCCGACGAAGCATTGAAGCAACGGCTGGAAGAGCTGACTGACGAAGAACTCTCGGCTGACGCCCCGCGAGATTTCCCCGTGGAGGACAAGACCATCCGTGGCGGGATCAACTTCCTTGCCTACCACGAGGTTTACCACTTCGGCCAAATGGCCCTACTAAAGAAGTTCCTCGGACAAGGATCATTGGTCGGCTAAGGTTTCCGCCAGGTCACGTTTGATTAGGGTGCCGGGTTGCAAGCGCGGCCCCTACGTCGTGGCGCCCGCACTCTCGGTCGTAAACGTTGCCTCGATCTTGGGCAACTGGAAAGCGCCTGATACGAAAGGCGTAAACAGGTACATGGGATAGTCGTCAATGACGACTTGTACGCGTGAGATCTGATTGTCCAAGTCATCCACCTCGACGGTGATCAGATCCGCCGTGATTCCGAAGAAGGGGTTCGTGCCGCCGTCGGGGTCTCCATAGGCGACCACGTTCTTGATTTTCGTCGTGTCATAAGTATTCACGATTCCGTAGCGGGCGCCTGCCTGGACGCGCTGCACCAAGCCCTGGTAGGTGAACAGGATCGTGCCCATGTCCACAATTCCAATCATGACCGAAAGGAACAGGAATAGGACGAGGGCGGATTCGACCAGCGTGACTCCCCGGCGCTTCACGTTGCGGTCTTGATGGTGATGTAATTTCAAAGCGAATAATCCCCGTCAGCGAAGCTCGCTCGATCTTCTTATCGGCGGAACGAGGCGAAGTCTGCGCAAGAACGTCAGAGCGCTAGCCCGCAACCCAACCTCAACGCCTTCCAATCCACCTCCCAAGAAACAAATCCGACATTTCGAGACCCTCCCGCCGATCGGCAGTGAACAGATGCGCTTTTCCCCGTCTGTGCTTCAGCCGCTCAAGCGCTTGAACCTCGCGACGTTTCTCGATCAAGGCGGTAAGCTGCTGCTGCCGGTCTTGCTCGAGCTTTTGGCGTGACTCGGCCGCGCGATGTTGTTCGCTTTCCAGTGAGTCAACGTAGTGTTGCGTGGACGCCAGCGCCGCGCCCGTGGTCACCTGGGCACGGGCCGTTTGATCACGCAGGTTGAGAGATTTCCGCCGAAGAGCGTGTCCCCTTTTTTCCAGATAGGCTTGCTGTGTCTTGATCTGCTCCAGCCGTGACTCGGCCAGCTCCAACTCTCGCTGCCGAAAGGAGAGCACTTTCTCCAGCGAAAACACGAACCGCTTCATAGCTTCCGCGCCAGGGCTTGAAGCTGGCCGATTGTTCCTTCGAGCGGCTCCTGGGAGGAAAGGTCCTGCTTCAGGAACTGAAGGATTTCGTCGCGGGAGCGAATGGCGGAATCAATGCTTGGGTTCGACCCGCTGGTATAAGCGCCAAGATTGATGAGATCTTCGGCCCGGCGATAGGTTGCCAGCGAATCCCGCAAGCGTCCGGCCGAGTCAAGATGCTCGGGAACCGCCACGCTTGTAGCCAGGCGGCTCACGCTCTCCAGCGCGTCGATGGCCGGGTAGTGATTGGCGGAAGCAAGTTCTCGTGAGAGCACGATGTGGCCGTCCAGTACGGCCCGCGAGGCGTCGGCGATCGGATCATTCATGTCGTCGCCTTCCACCAGTACCGTGAAAAACCCCGTAATGGTCCCGCTGGAGAAATTCCCGGCCCGTTCGAAGATCTTCGGCAGCAACTGGAAACAAGACGGAGTGTATCCTTTCTGGCTCGGCGGCTCCCCGGTCGCGAGGCCTATCTCTCTTTGAGCCGTGGCAAACCTTGTTACCGAGTCCATGATGAGCAATACATCGGTTCCCTGATCCCGGAAATACTCGGCTATCGTCATCGCAAGAAACGCGCCGCGGACCCGCAGGGGAGCCGGCCGGTCTGATGTCGCGACGACGACAACCGATTTCTCCAGCCCCTCCGGACCGAGCGTCTCTTCGAGAAAACCCCTCACCTCCCGGTTTCTCTCTCCAATCAAGCCGATCACGTTCACTTGGGCGGAGCTATTCCTCGCCAGCGCTCCCAGCAGCGTGCTCTTCCCAACCCCGGATCCCCCGAAGATGCCGACGCGCTGGCCCTTGCCGCAGGTCAGCAGCCCGTCGATGACCCGCACCCCTGTAGCCAACGGCTCCGAAATAGGTTCGCGCTCCATCGGACCGGGTGCCGCCTGATAGAGATGCCGAAATTCGGAGCAGTGAAGCGGGCCGGCCCCGTCAATCGGGGCGCCGAAGGCGTCCACCACCCTGCCCAAAAGACCCGCTCCAACCGGAGCCCGCGCCTTGGCGCCGCGCCCGATAATCGGACTCCCAAGTTGCAACTGGCCGCCCTCATCCAGCGGCATCGAAACTACCCGGTTGCCCCGAAAACCGACGACTTGAGTGCGGGTTTTCCCGCCGTCCGCCGTCTCCACCTCGCACAGATCTCCGACCGACACGAGGGGACCTTCAGACTCGACCACGGAACCAACAACCTCGGCGACCACTCCCTGAGCGCGAATCGGATCGAGGCTCCTAACCTGGGCGGCCTTGGCGCGGAGAAACTCCCGGATCGTGTTAGCGCTCATGTCTCACCAGGTGACGATTTCGAGACGTGATGATTTCAAGACGCGCCGGAATCGAGGCCTGGCTGCATTCGAGGCGCCAAACACTCGAGACGTGGGGCACGTCCGCCCGTTCACGAAAACATCAAGCATTCTCTGTGGGCTTCACATTCCCTCTCTCAGCGATCCGCCAGACCATACTCGATCTCGCCGAGCTGCGTTTCAACGCGCGCGTCAAGCTGTCCTTGCGATGTCTCGAAGACCGCTCCACCGGCCGAAATGGCTGAGTCGGCCCGGATTTCGAGATTCTGTGCGGGGTTTTCCTCGAAATAGGCCGAAACCATCTCGAAATCCGCCGGACTCACTTTGACGCAGTGAATCTCCGCCCGTTGATACTCGTCAAAGCAGGTTCGCACGAGTGCGAGCACCGTGGTAGGATCGACTGACAGTTCGCGCCGCACGACCCGCCGCGCAATGGTGAGTGAGAGTTCAACTAGTTCCCTTTCCGCCTCGGCACGCAGATTCTGCTTGAGCGCGGCTAGGTCCATAACCGTGCGCCCAAAAGACGCGATAGAGCCCCGAAATTGCTCCAGCGCCGCCTCCGATCCTGCACGCTCTCCCTCCGCGTAACCCTCTTGGAACGCCGCTTGCTGAATGGCCTCCACATCGATTTCCGGCTTTGGAGCGTCCGCGGCGGGCGATTCCTCCGCCGCGGGCTGCGAGCTGGCGCCTTCCGCCGCGGAGTCACTCCCCTCACCCGGCTCTCCCGGTTCGGCTTCCTTCCCTCCCTTGAAACCGGCCGAGCCCTGGGCATGCGCCGGACCCACCTGTTTCAATTCGAACTGGCGGATGCCGTCGGTCGATTCCTCGCCCGCGCCCGGAAGCGAAAAGGGGCTCGCCTCATCAGCCTCCTGGCCTTTGAGCAGCTTAGACAACATACTGCTCACCGACCGCGCCCTTGAGGTTAATCACTCCTTCGGACTCGAGCGTCCGTATGATTGCGATGATCTGCTGTTGCCCCCCTTCGACATCGCGAATCTTGACGGCCCCCATCACTTCCATGTCTTCTAGCAACATCGCCGCTCCCCTTTCCGACATGTTGGCGAAGAAGTGGTCGCGAAGCGGTTCGCTTGTTCCTTTCAGAGCTACGGTCAGGGTGTTTTTATCCACCCGTGATAGCACCTCCCGCATCCCCATCGAGTCGATCAGAAGCAGGTCCTCGAACACAAACATCAAATTGCGAATGGCCTCGCCGAGTTCCGTGTCGGCTTCATCGATTTGAGCAAGAAGCTCTTGGCCGGAGTTGGACTCCAAGCGGTTGAACATTTCCGCGACCGCCGGAACGCCGCCATAGGACTCGCGGCTGAACTGCCCCAGCGACTTCAGTTTTTGCTCCAGGATGGTGGCGATCCGCCCCACGATCTCAGGTGAAATCTGATCCATGTTCGCCATGCGCCGGGCCACGTCCGCCCGGACGTCGGGCTGCAGCGCCATCAGCATGCCGGCCGCGGAGGCGCTATTCAAGTGAGAAAGCAGCAGAGCAATGGTTTGCGGATGTTCCGATTGAATGAACTTGGCGACTTGCTGCGGGTCGGCCTTCTGCAGAGAGTCAAAGGTTGGGATTTCATTTCCCAACGACTTCATCACGCGATCGATGACGGCGCGGGCACGGTCGGGGCCAAAGGCGCTGTTGAGAACACGCTTGGCGTACTCCACGCCGCCGGACATCAAGTAGTCCTGCGCCATCGACATCTCGTGAAACTCCTGAAGGATTCTTTCCGCCTGCTCCGGAGTGACCTTGTTGAGCTTGGAAATCTCGCGGCCTACCGTCTGAACTTCGTCTTCGCCCAAGAAACGAAAGACTTCAGCCGCGACTTCGTCGCCCAGCGTGACGATCGCGATCGCCGCCTTCCGAATGCCCGTGAAGATCTCGTTTTGATTTTCGGCGTTACTTATCATCCTCGTGGATCCATGACCGCAATAGTTGGACGAATGACTCCGGTTCCTTGATGGCCATCTCTTCGAGATGCTTCTTCAGGACCTGTGCCTTGGAACTCTGCATAGTCGCCAGCCGCAGACCCTTCAGCATCTTGGCTTCTTCCGCTTGGTGCACGCGCGCCTGGTCCTCCGCCGCCTCGATTTCCTTGCGTTCCTCTTCCTCTCTTCGTTTCCTGTCCGCTTCCGCCTTCATCCGCGAGACTCGCCGTTTGATGCGCAGCGCGAACCAAACGGTAAAGAGCGCGAGAACCAGAGCAAGACAAACCGCTATGACGTTGTATCGGTACTTGTTGAGCCACTCTAGAGAAAAAATGTTGTCCTCTGGATTCAGCGGTGGCGGTGGCGGCTCCAGTGGTTCTCCGAAAATTGTGAACGGCAGAGTTTCGATCGTCAGGACATCGCCGCGTTCCTCGATGATCCCGGCCGCGGCGATCACGAGTTGCCGAAACTTCCGCATTTCTTCGGCGGTTCTGGTCACGCGAATGAGCTTTCGCGCCTCTTCATCTAGTTCGATCCGGTGATCCACCAGAACCGCGACCGAGAGCCGCTTCACCTCGCCCCGCGCCAGGTTCATTCGGGTGACGGTGCGGCTGGTTTGGTAGTTCGTCGTTTCCAGTATTCGCGTTACCCCGGTCTCCTCGGTGACCGCTGGTTCGGGCTGGCGCGGCAGGTTCGAGGCCGTTCCCGGGATCCCCCCCTTTTTCAGAGGTTGGGCCCCTTCTTGCGACCGCTGGCTCGTCATCACAACCGTTTCGGGATCGAGAATCTCCTCCGTTTGCTCTCCCGTATTCCAGTCGCATTCCACCACAACGCTGGAGCGCACGCGGTCGAAGCCAATATAAGGTTCTAGCGTTTCCAGGATGCGGCCGTTGATTGCTTGCTCGAGTTCGCGCTGGTATTCGAGCTGCGCTCCGCTGAAGCCCCCGCTATCAGGCCGGGGACGGGCCAGAACACGGCCACCCGTGTCAACCACGACGACCTTCCCGGCCTCCAGTCCTTCAACCGCGCTTGCCACGAGGAACGAGATCGCATCTATTTGCTCTTTGCTCAGTGATTTGCCGGGGCGAAGCTGCAGGACAACCGATGCCTTGGACGGTTGTTGACGGTCCAGGAATACGGATTTCTTGGGAAGGCTGATGTGAACTCGGGCCCGTTCGACTTCCGACAGCGAGAGCACCGAGCGCTCGAGTTCACCTTCGAGAGCGCGCCGGAAGTTCACGTGCTCGGCAAACTCGGTCGCCCCGAAGTTCGACCCGTCGAATAGCTCGAAACCAAGACGTCCGCTCTGCGGCAAGCCGTCAGTGGCCAGTTGCAGCCGCACCTCGGCCAAACGCGGTTCCGGCACCAGGATCGTCCCGCCGCCGCCCGCCAGTTTGTAGGGAACCTGCATCTCCTTCAGCCGCGCCACGGCCATGCCGGCCTCTTTGTCCGTCAGGCCGGTGTAGAGCGGCCGGAAAGCTCGGTCGGCCATCTCCGCGCGAAATGCGAATATGGCTGCGAAGACCAGTGCGCTGGATGCCACAAGAACGACCTTGCGGCGGGCCGTCAAGCCGGACCAAAAGTCCACAATCGGCTGGATGTTTTTTTTTTGAAGAATGCGGCCAGAAGCTCGATCAAAATAGGGCTCCAACGCTGGACTTACAGAGCCCCGACCGCAAGGGAGGGGTCAGCGAGAAATAGATGAACCACAAAAAGACAAACCACAAGACAGGGATGAGCCAGGCACCCGCAACGTGTCCGCGGGGAACAGGCAGCCATTTCCACGGTCCAATGAAATCAAACCTAGACCTGCATGCGCATCACTTCCTGATAAGCGTCCACCACCTTGTTACGGACGCTCATCAATAATTTGGACGCCAATCCTGCTTTTTCGCCCGCCAGCATCACGCTGTGCAGATCCACCCGCTCGCCAGCCAGCAGCTTCCGCACCTGCCGATCCGCGTCGATCTCGATTTCCCGCATCTGTTCAAATGCTTCCCCAAGCATCCCGGCGAACGACCCGGATTCCTCGTGTTGGCTGAAAGACGCCGGCTGGCGAACCAGTTCCGGCGGAACGATTTTGCTAAGTGCAATAGGGTCCATACACAAATACCGATGGAGCTGCTGATCCAATAACTTGAAGCGAGCTATGTAAGAAGTTGTTTCCAAATGGTTTAACTGTCTTCATTTTCCTATCCGCGGCCGATTTCAATCGTTCGATTCAGCATCTCCTTCACCGACGAAATCACCGACAGGTTCGCCTGATAAGACCGCACGGCGGCGGTCAAATCAACCATGTCCTCGACGGGGTTGAACGGCGGAAAGTCCACATAGCCCGAGGGGCCGGCGTCTGGGTGATGCGGGGCGTAGCGGCGCTCGGGCGGAGCATTGTCCACGGAGATGTCCGCAACCCGCACGCCCTGCGTCTCAGCCCGGAACGGGTCGGTCACGGGAGATACCAGCTCAGCTAGAACGACTCCGAATGGAGCGGTCGGCTGGCGCTCGGACTCAAACACAACCCGCCTGCGCCGGTAAGGCCCGCCGCTGGGCGTGCGGGTAGTTTCAGAGTTCGCGATATTCTGAGCCAGCACCTCGACTCGGGTTCGCTGAGCCGCCAGGCCCGAGGCGCTTACGTTTAGTATGGAAAACAACCCCATATTCATTTGATCAGCTATTGGTCAAGCCACTGTTCCCGGACGGTTCCGGTCAAGATGGGTCCTGTTCCCGGTCCGGCTATGTCGCCGTCCAATCTGTTCCACTCAGGTGCTCCACTGCCCTGGACAACTCCTAAGCGGCTTTGCCGGTTCTCATCACGCTCCGATCCAGTCTCAACGCCTGCCCTCGTGAATTGCGGATAAGACCGCCTGAATGTTTCCTCGCAACATCTGAGCGGCAAGCGAATAGCGAATCCCGGTCTCGGCCAAGTTTTGCAGTTCACGGTCGAGGTTCACGTTGTTTCCGTCGTTCTTAACCGCAAGTCCTTCCACATGATGGACACCGACGGGGAAGAACGCCGCCGCCTCTGGGTTATCCATGGCGTGGACCATCTCACGATGAAAGTCGACATCGCGAGTCTGATACCCCGGCGTATCCGCGTTGGCGATGTTCGCCGCGACAAGCCGCTGCCGCGCCGTCATGACGTCCATGAACCGGGCGATGAGAAGAGTTTGCGGACCGATCAGCACTGTTGCGGTCCATGCATGGCAACTGCCAAGCCTAAGTTGCTTGAAATCAATCAAGACTAGATAAACCCCAAGACAAAACTTCGGCGCCCCGGCAAGAATTTGCCAAAGGGGCAAGAAAAAACGGGGGAATCTTCAGAGATGGGATGAGTAGGCTGGTCGCTGAGAGCCGAAAGCGCTGTTTCCTCGCGGCTCTCTCGTCCGCGTTAGCAGACTTCCATGCGCTATCATTGGCTCAACATCTGATTGGCCCAGCAAGGAGGCTGTCCATGTCTAAATCCGCATCCCGTCGTTCCTTCCTGCAGCAACTCGCCGGGGCCGCGGCATTCGCGCCCGCCGCCGTCTCGACCCTAGGCGAGTTGTCGCCGCTACTGGCCGCGAGCTCGGGCGGCGAAAACTACTGGAGCCTCGTCCGCGAACAGTTCGCGTTTCTCGAAGACAAGGTGCCCATGAACGCGGCGAACCTGTGTCCCTCCCCGCGTGCCGTCGCCGAACGCGTCGCTGAGCTGACTCGCGACATCGACGTCGATTGCTCTTTCAACAACCGCGCGAAGTTCAAGGAGATTCTGGAGCAAGCGCGAGGCAAGGTGGCTGCCCAACTAGGTGTCAGCGCCGACGAGATCGCGCTGGTGAGGAACACCAGCGAGGCCAACAACACCATCAACAACGGCCTTTCGCTCAATCGCGGAGATGAGATCGTCTTGTGGGAACAGAATCATCCCACGAACAATGTCGCTTGGGAAGTTCGGGCCGCGCGATTCGGTCTTGCGCTGAAACGCGTCGCGGTTCCCCCCAACCCAAACAGTAGCAGTGAGCTGATGGATCCATTCCAGAAGGCCCTCACTTCGCGGACCAAAGTTCTCTCCGTGACACATGCCTCGAATCTGAGTGGCATTCGCTTACCGGTTCGGGAGCTGGCGGAGCTGGCCCATCGGCGCGGCATCTACTTCCACGTCGACGGCGCGCAAACCTGGGGCGCCCTGGACGTCAACCTTCGGGAACTGGGTTGCGATTCCTACACCGCCAGCGCTCACAAGTGGTTCTGCGGTCCCAAGGAAGTCGGCCTGCTCTACGTCAAGCAAGAGAGAATCCCGCAAATCTGGGCCAACATCGTCGCGCCCGGATGGGGGGACGACGTGGACCCCGACGTCAAGGGAGCCCGTAAATTCGAATCTTTCGGACAACGCGACGACGCCGCCCTCTCCGCTATCGTCACGGCGGCGGACTTTCATAACATGATCCAGCCCGCCAGGGTGGAAGCGCGCCTGCTCGAACTTGCCGCCGCGCTCAAGGCTGGCCTGGAGCAAGCCGGAGCCAAACTCGTCACGCCGCGGAAAGAAGCGCTGAGCGCCGGCGTGTGCATCGTCAATGTACCCTCCGAAAATCGCCAGAAACTCGTGGATGCGATGTATCACGATCACGGCATCGCCTGCGCCACGACCGGAGGCTTGCGGCTCTGCCCGCACCTCTACAACACGATGGAGCACGTCGAGCGGGCCGTCGCTGGAGTTAAGAGCCAGCGGCGCCTGCTGGCCTAGCAGTCTTACCCCAACCGCGCCTCCATGCCGCAAGACATGAACGAGGACACGAGAGACAAGATTCGCCGCAAGCTGCTGCGGCTTCGGACGGAAATGCTCGGCTACCTCGAACGGACCGAAAACAACACCCGCTGCTGCCGCCATTGTCTGCTGCCTTATCCCGAGGACGACTTCGAGTCCTACAGCTTCTGCCCCTGGTGCGCTTTATCCATTACCGGCCGCGAGCCCCGTTTGGACGAGTCTCGCAGAGTCATCGAAAAGGAGCGCTACGGCCAAGACGAGATCCAGTGCGGCGAGTGCGGCGGCGAGTACGAGCAACCGACTCCTTATCCCTTTCAGTTCTGTCCCCATTGCGGCGCCCCCTTTGCCGAACAAGACGAGATCCTCATCGAGTTGCCGTTCCGGGTCTAACGGCTCACTCAGTCATCCCGGCATCTGTCACCGCCACGGCTAGTCACTGCCCGGCTCGATCCGATACAATCGGTCGAACTATGCAACTGAATCTTCGTTCTTCCATGAGCCGCCCGCGCCGGCGTTCCCAAATTGCCGGTGCGGCTGCGCTTTCGATCGCTTTGCTTGGTTCTTGCGGAGGCGGCGGTGAGCCTTCCGACCAGAAGCTGTTGATCGCGGTGATACCGATGGGGACGACTCACGAGCATTGGAAGTCGATCCATGCTGGAGCGGAAAAGGCAGCCGCGGAACTCGATGTCGAAATCATCTGGAAGGGCCCCCAAAAGGAAGATGACCGCGGGCAACAGATCGCTGTCGTGGAAGACATGATCGCGCGCGGCGTGGACGGCATCGTGCTGGCTCCGCTGGATCGAACCGGCCTCCGCAGACCGGTCGCCGAGGCCCAGCAAGCCGGTGTTCCCACCGTCGTAGTCGACTCAGGTCTGGAAGGTGACGTACACATCAGTTTCGTCGCCACGGACAACTATCAAGGGGGAGTTCTCGGAGCAAAGCGCTTATCCGAGGTCATGGGCGGCAAAGGCAAGGCCATTCTGATGCGCGCCATGGTCGGAGTCGAGAGCACGATGGACCGCGAGCGGGGGTTCCTCGATGAAATCAAGAATCATCCCGGAATCGAGATGATCAGCGACAACCAGTACGGCGGCATCACCACGGAAACTTCCTACCAGTTAGGTGAAAACCTGCTGAACCGTTTCTCCCAGATCGACGGCATTTTTTGCCCCAACGAATCCACGACATTTGGGATGTTACGGGCTCTCACCGACGCCGGCAAGGCAGGCAAGATCCACTTCATTGGTTTCGACACGAGTCAAAAGCTGATCGACGCGCTGCGCCTGGGTCACCTCGAAGGCCTCGTGGTCCAGAATCCCTTCGGCATGGGCGAGCTAAGCGTAAAGACGATCGTCAACTACCTTCGAAACCCGGAGCAGGAACCGCCCAAGCGAATCGACACCGGAATCGTCGTCGCCAGGCCGGACAACATGGACGAACCCGGCATTCAGGACCTGCTGAAACCGCCGATCGCAAAGTACCTGGGCGAAGAATAGCGGCGCAGCCACCCGAGGCCCCTGCCTGGCGCTTGCGTTTTTCTCGGACTCCGCCGTCCCCGAACTGTTCCTTATTGGAGGGCTCGGGGGACTTTCCGAGCGGTTGGCTTGCGAAACGTGTGCAGCTCTGGTGTATGACTCAGCGGGGGTTATTTCTATTAAGTTGCTTTGTATCAATAAGTTAACTATGCCAATTGCAGTTTTCTACAGAAAATGTAAGGGTTTCAGCGTTTTCTGGATCCACCAGAGCCCAGTTCGTGTGATTGTTTTTGCATAATGACGAGTTTTTCATCGTTTGATCCACTGTTTTTATGGTAGCAAATCGAGGTTCGGCATTTTCGGCGGGATCGGAAGAACCTGTTGAAAACACGGGAGATAATTTATTTTAAAATCCGTGACCGGTTTTGGGCGATTGGGATTGTTGGGAGATAGGGGGCTCTCACGGTGTGGCTCGGACGGGTGAACTCGGGCGCGCGGGAGGGGCAGCTTCGTAGTGATTTGGGGCCTTCCGGTGTGCAATTCGAGTGCTTCCGTCTGTCCGTGGCTGCCAGGTGCGAATTGTGGCAGGCCGCGGGCTGGCCTCCGGGCGAAAGACGGTCAACCTGTTGAAAAATCTGGGATTGACGTCGGAGCCGCGACCGTGAGGGAGTGGTCATCGCGGGCAGATCAATCGATTCGAGCAAACCGCTTGCTTACGCGCGCGGCTCAGGGCGGCTCGGACGGGCGTCCCCACTGGCGGGGGTCGCTTCCCCGGGAGCCGGTACGTCCTGCTGGGGCTCGGCTGCCGGCAGATGCCCGCCTGCCAGCAGCAGCAGCACCGCAACAACTGCAGCGGACGTCAAGAACTTGAGTCGGATCATGACAACACGACTGTGGCTGGAACAACAGTGGTTTTCGTTCGGCTGTTCAAATTCACGATAGTTGCCGAACCCGGCGCCCGCCCCCGAACTTCCGTTCCAACTAGAGTAGCAAGACAAACGACGACCCATTGGAAGCGCCCGTCGTCGTGAACCCGGGTTTCGATCGTCAATCAACCGCGACCTGGTACAATGGGCGTTTTCGTGAAACAAACCACCTAATTCAACTTCCATGCTGCCTGTATTTATCGTTCCCGAACAAACCATCGACGCCAAAGGCGCCGGCGAGGCCGTCGACATCGGCGACGACGCCGGTCAAACGCTGCTGCTTGCCCTCGGCGTACTCGATGTCGTGGAGCAGGAAAGCCTGGACGTGTCCATTTCAGGCTCCGCCGACGGAGAAGAATGGGGCGCCAAACCACTGCGCGCCTTCCCGCAGAAGTTCTATCAAGGGACCTTCTGGATTCTGCTCGATCTCTCCGCGCACGCTGACGTCAAATATCTTCGCGCCGCATGGAACGTGCAGCGCTGGGGTGTAGGCTCAACAACGCCCATGTTCAAATTCTACGTTCACGCCGAGAAATTCGAAGAGTCCGCGGCGGCTTAGCGCGGGGCACGCCGACTGCGGCCAATCCCGCATGTTCGGATCAAGTTGGGGTTCCCGGAAAACCCCCAAGGCGCAAAGAGGCGTCACAAGCAGATTCTTTTCCTCTAGCAGCAGGCGGCCGCGGAGCCCCGTTATCGAGTAGACTGACAGACACCTTATCATGCAGCTCTACACGAAGATCCTCATCGGGTTGATCGCTGGCGGGACGATCGGCGCCATCGCCAATGCCGCCAATCTGACGGGACTGGCGCAACTTCTCATTGCGCTGGAGCCGGTCGGCACGGGCTTCATCCGCCTCATCACGATGATCGTCATCCCGCTGGTTGTCGCCAGCCTGCTGGTGGGCACGGCTTCGCTGGGTGACATTAGCAAGCTCGGACGCATTGGCGGCAAGACTCTGGGCTACTACATGTTCACCACGGCCATCGCGGTGACGATCGGCCTTGGCTTGTCGAACTTGATCAAGCCGGGCAGCGACGTCGACCCCGCGACTCGCGACCAGCTTGCCGAGCGCTTCCAGAGCGAAGCGCAAGGCAAGATGGAGATCGCCGCCGAGGCCCCTTCACTAGTGGATGTCCTGCTGAACATGATCCCCCGCAACCCCATCCAGGCAGCGGCGGAGTTCGACTTGTTGGCCCTGATTTTCTTTTCGATCGTTTTCGGCGCCGCGGTCAGCGTGCTGCCCGAAGCCCAAAAGAATCCCGTGCTGGGGTTTTTCGAGGGCGTAAACAACGCTTCGATGATCATCATCGGCTGGGTGATGAAGATCGCCCCGTATGCTGTCTTCGCTTTGATTGCCGCCGTCGTGGCTCAGTTCGGCCTCGACTTGCTGCGCAGTTTGTTCATCTATTCGCTTGTCGTTGTTACGGGATTATTGCTGCACTTGTTCGGCACGATCGGAATCATGGTGCGGCTGGCGGCGGGGCTGAACCCGGTCTCCTTCTTCAAACGTGTGATCGCGGTTCCGATCTTCGCCTTTTCGACCTCATCTTCCAGCGCGACACTTCCGGTCAGCATTAGCACCGCGCAAAACAAACTGGGCGTTTCCAGGCAAGTGAGCGGTTTCGTGTTGCCGCTGGGCGCCACCATCAATATGGACGGCACGGCCCTCTACCAGGCGGTCGCGGTCATGTTCATCGCGCAGATCTACGGGATTCCGTTGGGCCTTACCGGACAGTTGACGATCGTGCTCACGGCGACCCTGGCTTCGGTCGGCGCGGCGGGAGTGCCCAGCTCGGGGATCATCACGCTGATCATCGTTCTTCAGTCGGTGGGACTTGGCGCTCAAGTGGAAGCCGGCATTGCGCTGATCCTCGGCGTGGACCGCATTCTCGACATGCTGCGCACGGCGGTCAACGTGACCGGCGATATGTCCTGCGCCGCGTTTGTCGCCCGCTCGGAAGGGGAAGTTCTCGACCTAGAGCCCGCGGCTAGGGTTCCGGCAAAGACGTAACAGACTCGCCGATTAGAAAAGCTCCGAAGCCGCTTGCCCTTCTTGCAGCCGCTCGAGCTTGTTTCCGAGCCTGCGCCTTCGATGCAGGAGCCCGGGCGAAGAATCGATTGCCACGGCCGCGTCGGTCATGGCCAGCGCTTGCCGGTAGTTCTTCTCGTGATGCTCGTAATGCTTCGCTAGTTCCTCAAACGCCGAAAGCTGATGGGCATTCCGGACCTCGGTGATGTCGGAAAGCATGCCGGCCATGATCTCGCGATTTCCTCTCCTCTTTTCGAGCATGGCCGATTCCCACAGCGCCGAAAACAGGCACTCCTCGCTCATGTGCTTGCCGATCGCGCGGCGATAAAGCTCGAGCGCGGTTTCATCCTCTCCGTTGCGCCGCAGCCAGCGGGCCAGCCCCAGCAGATCGGCTCCGTGCCGCGGGTCGGCTTCCGCCGGTGAGGCAAAGGCCGGCAGCACCACGGCCGTCAAGCAAGCCAGCGACACGATGTCGATCACGTTGTGATGGAGCAGCGGGACAAGCCGAAATGCCTGACGAGTCTTGAGGTATTCGAAGTAGTAGTAAGGAATCAGCTCGCCCGGAAGATCGCCCTGCCGCTCCACGCCCAGGATTTCGTATTCGAGATCGACCAGCCGGCAGCTTTCCAGCCGCTGCTTCCACAGCCTGCGCGCACCGTGCAGCAGATCGAGATGGTGCATCCGCTCGAGCGGGAATTTCAGGCGCGATAGCCGGTAGCGTGTTTCGAGCAACGGGCTGTCGTAAGCCTTGCCGTTATAGGTGACCAGAACTTCGTAGCCGGAGAGAAACTCGCTGATGGCGGCCAGCATGGCGGCTTCTTCGTCGTAGTCCCGCATGAAGAACAAGCGCACCCGAAAACCGTCTTCCTCAATCGTGCCGATGCCGACCAGGAACGCGCAGGTACCCGTGCCCCCGGCCAGTCCGGTGGTTTCGGTGTCAAGGAAAGCCCAGCGGCTGGGTTCACAAGCCGGGATGGCGTCACGCGAAATACCGCGCAGATACTCGGCCGGCAGCTCGGCCAGGTGCGAAATCTCCATGCTGCCGTGGCGCCGGTGGGAAGCATAGAGCCGCTCCGACAGAAAGTACGTTCCGTGACCGTTTTCGAAGACTTTGCCGTCGAGCAGCTTTTCGGCGTCGTAGTGTACGGGGTCGCCCTGGGGCATGTCGTCAATCAGGTGCGCGGGCGGAGGCTTGGCCCGAGGCCAGTCTTGGACGTATTGGGGGAAGCCGTTGGCCGGGTTTTGGGGCGAAGCCAGCGGACGAGGTTTGGCGCGCTCGATACGCCGGATCCGGCGGCGCAAGTGCTTTAGCTGATTGCTTAGATCCGTTTCCATGCTTGCTTGCGGAGTTGGAATTTCGGGAAGCAGATTCAGAGCCCCAGGCGTAAGCCTGGGGTCAAGTCCGCCAACCGCCACAATCTCTCAAGAGTGTCTAATCCGCGCTGTTCGGTTCCGGCTCGCCCGATTTAGGCATGGCGGCCTATTCGGAAGCTGGCCGTACGTCGGGCTCGAAAGCCCGACGCGGCACGCCGGAGGCGTGCGCCACATCAGGGGCTTGCACCTGGCTCACAATCCGGCCCACGTCAGTTCTCGATTTCTTGCCGCGCCTCCGTGATACCCTCCGTTTGCTTTATCAGCTCGCCCGCCAGCCGCAGCGCTATTTCTTTTGCCCGCTCGCCCACCTCGCCCACTGGGCCGACGCACGAGGGGCACCCCGCCTCGCAAGGGCAGGCTTCGAGCAACTCCTTTGATTTTTCGGCCAGCGTCCGCCGCAGCCGGAACAGCGGTTCGCTCTGCCCGATTCCGCCGGGATAGTTGTCGTACAAATATACGTTGGGCTCGAACTCCCCCGCGCCGCTTTCGCGGTCCGACCCGATCGTCACACCCAAGTCGCGCGGATCGCACATCAGCAGCAAGGACCCGATCGTTCGCAGCACATTGCCCAGCCCGGCGAGTCCGTTCTTCTTGTCAGCCGGGGCATATTCGCTCAGCCGCGCCAAGAATTCTTCTGGGAAATGCAGCCAAAACGCCGTCGTATGCATCTCCTGCTCCGGCATCGACAGCCTGCCGGCCCCGACGTTTTCATTCGTATAGAACTTGATCTTCTTGAAGCCGACAATCTGCCGGTTCAGCCGCACATCGCCATGATGGGACGACGCTCCGGCAATCACCGTCGAATCAAATGTCTCGAGAATCTTGAGCTGCGTATAATCAATCGCGTCGGTGTAGTAGTCGCACTCGACGCTTTTGACATAGGCCTTGCGCTCTTCATAGTCGAATCGCTCGACATGAAAAAGTTTGCCTTCATGCAGGTAGATCGCTTTTTCGTGCAGCGTGGTCAGGGCCGGATTGAAGTCGACTTGCGCGATGACCCGCGGCTCGCCGCTGACATCCACGACCACGAAATTGTCGCTTGTGATCTTGCGCAGACTGACGGCGTCGGCTGGATAAGACTCCGACGTCCAGTGCCAGGCGTTGCCGGCGTGATGCAGCACGCCGACCTCTTCGAGGAACTTGCAGGGGTCTTCGGCCGGATGCCGGCCGAACTTCTCACCGTCCTGAATCGGCAGCTCGAAGGCCGCGCACTTCAGATGGCTGATCAGGATCTCGAGGTTGTCGGGGTTGATATGGGCGTGCTCGGGGGAGGAGCCGAAAAAATAGTCCGGATGCTCAATGATGTACTGGTCAACAGGCGCGCTCGAGGCGGTCAGAACAGTCACCGACAGCGAGTGGCGGCGGCCCGCCCGTCCGGCGCGCTGCCAGGTCGATGCGATCGATCCCGGATAGCCGGCGAGCACCACGGCGTCGAGCGATCCGATGTCAATGCCCAGCTCCAGTGCGTTCGTCGCCACCACTCCGAGGATGTCGCCTTCGCGCAGTTGGCGCTCGATCTCGCGGCGTTCCCGCGGCAGGTAGCCTCCACGATAGCCCCGAATCACCGAACGCGGAATCGCCCCCTGCTCGTAAGTGTCCTTGAGGTAGCGAACCAGGACTTCCATCGCCAGCCGGTTGTTAGCGAACACCAGAGTGTTCAGTCCGCGATCGAGAAAAGTCTGCGCGATACGGCGCGTCTCGGCGATGTAGCCGCGGCGGATTCCCAATTGGCGGTTGACGACGGGAGGATTGTAGAAAACGAAATACTTCTCGCCGCTCGGGGCGCCGTTTTCGGCAATCGAGGAGACCGGCTGCCCGGTCAAGGCTTCGGCCAGCTCTTGCGGGTTGGCGATCGTGGCGCTGCAACAGATGAACAGCGGCTTCGATCCGTAAAACTCACAGATGCGTTTCAGCCGCCGAAGGACGTTCGCGGCGTGGCTGCCGAACACGCCCCGATAGGTGTGCAGCTCGTCGATGACAATGTAGCGCAGGTTTTCAAAGAACCGCGCCCAGCGGGTGTGGTGCGGCAGCACTCCGGCGTGGAGCATGTCGGGATTCGTCAGCACGACGCTGGCGCGGCGGCGAATCGCCCGGCGAGCGTCTTGCGGCGTGTCGCCGTCATAGGTGAAGGCGCGAACATCGCTTCCCGCAGCCTCCACCAGCCCATGAAACTCCGCTAGCTGATCTTCCGCCAAGGCCTTGGTGGGGAACAAATAAAGGGCGCAAGCGTTGGGATCATCGAGAAGCTGGTTGAGTACCGGCAGGTTGTAGCACAGCGTCTTACCGCTGGCTGTCGGCGTCACGAGAACCACGTTTTCGCCGCGCCTGATCCGCTCGAACGCTTCTGCTTGATGACTGTAGAGGCGCGAGACCCCGCGCCCGGCGAGGATTTTCTTGAGCCGCTCATCGACTGCTGCCGGGAGGGCGGCGAATTTGCCCTCGCGAGCCGGCTGCCGGCGAATCGCGGTAATGGGTGAGTCGGGCTTACGCCGCAGCGCTTCCATCTGCTCGACCACGCGCTCGAGCGAAGCGTCGCGGCGGGCCAGCGGGTTGCGGGCAGCCGCGGGCTGAACCTGCAAGGGTTCTCCGAAATTCAGCGAGAGATTGGACGCCATGGCTAACCTGTATGCTTCTTCGTGGATAGAAGAGTCTTTGTATTCGCTCTTTATTCGCCATCCTATGGTAGCGAACATAAAGCGAACATGTCAACGGGCAATCCGCGGCGCCGACGGAAAAAAGGTAACAGCCAACCGATTTCAGCACGCACTGGTGTTGGGAACAAAGCAGTTCAGCGAACGGAAATCGGTGGCAGGAAGGTGTGAAAAAATACTACGGGGCACGTATTGGAGAGCTTCCGAGGGTCGCTGTCGAGGCCAGCCTCTTCCTTGGGACCGTGCTGTTTGCGAAACGCTGCTGAGAAGCGCCGCGATCAAAGCCCCTAGTCTAAGCTGCCGGGCTAGCCCGGATTTCTCATCGCGGGGTTGGCGGAAGGCCGCCTTTTGTGGCACAAACATAATGATTACAATATGTTTCAGCCAGCAAGAAAGCGACCCCTGCCATGACAGAGTGTACCCAAACCAGCTTCACCTTCGCCGACCATGGCCGCCGCCAGGTGGTAGCCCGTTTCGACGGCGGCATGATCACCTCCGACGGCGGCGCCATGCTGTTGCGCCAGACCGAACAGCGCAGCGGCATCGTGCGGCAGTTCGCCGCCTGCTTCCGTGATCACCGCCAGCCCGCGCAAGTCGAACACAGCGTGCGCGAGCTGGTCTCGCAGCGCGTCTACGGGCTGGCGCTGGGTTATGAGGATCTCAACGATCACGATCAGCTGCGCTCCGACCCGCTGCTGGCCCTGCTGAGCGGCAAACAAGACCTCGAAGGCAAGCAGCGCCGCCGAGCCCAAGACCGCGGCAAGGCGGGCGCCGGCAAGAGCACTCTCAACCGCCTGGAGTTGACCCCGGCCAAGGCCGGCGCGCAAAGCCGTTACAAGAAGATCGTTCTCGACACGGGCGCGGCCGACCGTCTGCTGACCTCGCTCTACATTCAATCGCAGCCGTGCCAGCCCGAGCGCATCGTGCTCGATCTCGACGCCACCGACGACGCGCTGCACGGCCGCCAAGAGGGGCGCTTTTTTCACGGCTACTACGGACACTATTGCTACCTGCCGCTCTACATTTTCGCCGGGGACCAGTTGCTGTGCGCGCGCCTGCGGCCGTCCAACATCGACGCCTCGGCGGGGTCGCTCGAAGAGGTCCGGCGCATCGTCGAACAACTGCGGCGGGTGTGGCCCGAGGTCGAGATCCTGCTGCGGGCCGACAGCGGTTTTTGCCGCGACGAGATCATGAGCTGGTGCGAGAACCAGGGCGTGGATTACGTGTTCGGACTGGCGAAAAACGAGCGTTTAGAGCGCCTGATCAAGAGACGGATGAAGCTGGCGCGGCGGCGTTTCGCCAAGAGGGGCAAGGCGGCCCGGGCGTTCGGGGATTTCCGCTACCGCACGCGAACCAGCTGGGCGCGGGGGCGCAGGGTGGTGGCCAAGGCGGAGTATCTGGCGAAGGGCGAAAACCCGCGTTTCGTGGTGACGTCGCTGACGCCCAAGCAAGCGGCGGCGCAACACTTATACGAGACGATCTACTGCGCCCGCGGAGAGATGGAGAACCGCATCAAGGAGCAGCAGCTGGGGCTGTTCGCCGACCGCACCTCGACCGCGCTATTGCGGTCGAATCAGATCCGCTTATATTTTTCATCGATCGGGTACTGTTTGCTGGAGACGCTGCGGCGGCTGGGGTTGGCGGGGACGAAGATGGCGCGGGCGCAATGCACGACGATCCGGCTGCGGTTGTTGAAGATCGGAGCGCGCATCCGGATCACGGCGCGCAAAGTGTGGATTTCGCTGGCGACGGGATACGCCTGGGCGGGGGTGTTCGCCCAAGCGTATGAGAATCTCGAACGGGGGGAGCCGCGGCGCTGCTGAAAACGGCAAGGCGAGTTCAAGTAATACTTGAAGCACACAGGGCTCGACAGGGGCGGCAATCGAGGTTTGCCCAAAAACAGACGAAAAACGCCTCGGCCAGGGTCGCGGACAGCATGCCGGGCCGTTTCTGCCCCACGGCGGCCCCGCCGAGAGGCGATGCCGCCTCAAGACCATGAAATCCCATCCCGCGCGCCCCGCCAACCCCGTTTTCGGGAATCGATGAGAAATGCGGGCTAGTGTAGTGCGCCAATAGTACCGTAACGTATGGATTTCGGTTGGGGAAGAGGAAAGCCCGTTGAAACGGGCTGACAGATCTTGAGCGGCAGGGCTCACCAGCCGTAAAACGACTGGCCTGGAAACACCAAGCCGCGTGAACGCGGCTCAAATGGTCCGTATCACGCCGCTAACCGGCACGGAAGCGACTCACCATACGTTACGGTCTGATTGGCGCACTACACTAGTACGTAATAACCTTTTTGCTCTTGCTTCCCACTTGGAATGCTCCGGACTGGAAGATTCCAAGAAGAGGGGTAAAGGGATAGACGACCCTGATCTCAACATCGCTGCCGGGATCTTTGTCAGGCAACCATTGAGTGGTCACGGTCAGATTCGACTGACCAAGAAAGAACATCTGCTTCCTCGCCACCGCTTCGATGTCCACTTCGGTGGCGGGCGTCAAGCTCTCGCTGCCATGCACCATCGCGTAGCGGGCGCTCGCGCGGGCGGCATGGGAGACAATATTGTAGGCCCAGATCGCCCGGCCGAAGTCCATCACTCCGACCACCGTGATGACCAAGAAGAGCGTCCACGTCAGCGCGAACTCCACAAGCGCCTGCCCGCTTTGTTTAGGTCCTCTTCGCAATTTTGAGCTAGGCATCGAATCCATCCTTTTCTACTGAACGCGAATCGTGATTGGATAGTTCATTCCAACACTCTTGGGAATAAGGGGAAACTGCGTCAGGGTCTCAACCAGGATTTCCATTTTGACCCTGGTACGGCGACAGTATACACCCGCGCTGCCCCGAATACCACGTCTTTCCGCGCTGAACCCTGCACATCACCTCCGCCGCTAGGCGCCAGGGCTCATCCATCCGCTCACAGACGTTGATTGAGCGGGCTGAACGGCGCTCCGGCCGACACTGCTCCTTGAAAAACTTTTTTGGAGCCGAAAACTGTTGATCCTCGCCCGGTCAACGCTACCCGCTCGGCAGCGGCAGCGCCCAGATCCTGTGCAGCATGTCAGCGAACAGCCGCCGGTTCAGATGCCCCTCGGCCAGCAGCAGCCAATAATACCGGGCGTGCTTGACCAGCCGACCGCCGGTCTTCATCAGCCGCTGTTGCAAGCTCGTCAGCGACCAGCTCTTGATCCTGTGCGGCAGCCCAAGCCGCCGCCACAAGTTGCCCAGGTTGTAGGCCAGCACGCTCAGTTGCAGTCGCACTTCGTTGGCCCGGAAGCGATGGCACGAAAGCCGCGTCCAGTGCGTGGCCTGTTTGCCTTCTTTGATCCACTGCTCGGCCGTGCCGCGCTTGTTGTAGAAGCGCACTACCGACCGGCTTGGCAAGCTCATGTTGGTCACGATAAATCCGACCCGCGGGAACAGCTCACCGAGATGATGCTCGACCTTGGCCACAATGCGTCGCGGCTTCGACCAACTCTGCGCCTGATAGCGGAAGCTCTTGTAGCGCACCAAGGGCTTGCGACCCGGCCTGCCCGGCGGGCGAAACAAGATGTCTTCGATCGCTAATTCCAAGCTCTTGTTGGCCGGAATGCGAATGGCGTACTGCACTCCGCGTTCCTCCGAAAACTCATAAATCTCCGGCTTGGCAAAGGCCGCATCGCCCCGGAAGGTGACCTGTTTGCCCGCAGCCTGTTGGCGCTCGATCTCGGGCAGCAGCAACTCGTTCCAGTCCTCAGCGCTGTGCACGTTGCCGGGACGCAGCTTGGCGGCCAGACAATCGCCGTGCTGGTTGAACAACAACAACGGGTGGTAGCAGACCGACTCGAAATGGCCGTTGTAGGCACTGCCCTCTTGCTGGCCGTGGACAGGGCTTTCGGTCGAATCCATGTCGAGAACGACGCGCTCGGAGTCGTCTTGCGTCTCGGCTTGCGCCACCAGCTCGCGGTTCACAGCCATCAGCCCCAGCAAGTTCTCCTCGCTCGCCAGCATCTCCGTCTCGAAGCTCTGCAGTCGCGAGGTCAGTGCCCCGCCGCGATCCCAGTTCTTCTGCGAGCCGATCAAGCGAAAGGTCGGATCGGCGGATACTCGCACGGCGTCATTGAGGTCCTCGTAGCCGGCCAGCCGAGAGTAGACTGACTGCCGCAGCAGATCGGCGAACGGGAACTTTTTGTTCGAGCCTTGCCGTGGGTCACTGAGATGTTCGTCGATCAGCTTCCCGAGCCCGAGTCGCTCGTCCAGCTCGCGGACGAGAATGAGCCCGCCATCGGAAGTGACGCGCGATCCTTGGAAATCGACTTTCAATAAGCCGTTGAAGCTTAGCTGGAACGGCTTGTTTTCTTTTTCACCCATTGGGTGTTGATCTCCTCAGCGCCTTGATTGCTTTTCAACCCGCATAAATAAAGGCGTCCGAGGTCACCCGATGGTTAGCAGAACCGAAACTAAAGTGGAAATCCGGGCTCAAACGTGTATCCGGCCCAGACTTGCACGTAAATCTGCGGGGCGCCCTCGGGACACGTATCCGTGAGACAGTCGGCATCCGTGCCGTCTTGGCACTTGCAATACCTCTCCGGCGTGGCCACGAAGCCGTCGACAAGATTAGCCGCATCCTCCTCGGCCGCCGTGGTCATCCCCGCGAAATCTCCCGAAAAGGTGTTGTTCCGAGCGCCATATTGGGCGCCGGCGCGGGCTGCGTCCGCTACCGTGATGGCAGCATGGAAGACCCTGGCGAAATCGATCAATCCCATTAGGATGATCATCAAGAGAACGATCAGCAGTGCCAGCTCGACAATCGCCTGTCCCTTATGCCCGCGCCCCCGGGGGTTCGGCGGGGTGCTGCTGAATGTTCCACGGCAAGCGGGTTTTTTCATTCCAGGACATCCTCCCGAGCGGGGCATTTCATTCATTCCACCAGCGCGGGCTGCTTGATCGGCGATCCGCCCGGAAGAAACGAAAAATCGGAATTGACCACCATGTCAGTTGCACTGGAAGTGACCTCAATGGTGTCGGCCACGATGACCGTGCCCTGTCCGAAACCGTTTCCGCTCAACGACTGGCTGTGAACGCGAACAATCTGATTCCTGGCGTAGATCGCTCCATTAATGGTTGCGAGACTGCCGCTTTCAAAACTGACATCGGCAGTGTGAAAGGGCACGTTGCCCAGGTTGCGATCCACGAAAATCGTAATGCCCTCGTAGGGGCCTGAGGTGGGCGATGTGAGGTCCACCTCAGCGGCGCTCCCCACCTTCATGCCCTTCGACTCCTTGCCCTCGGCCGGCCAGTTGGTGAAGTACAACATGGTCTCGGTGCCGGTCACGTTTGTGCCGACACCCTGGATGTCAAGCATCTCGCCGCTAAACACATAAATGCCGCTGAGGGTGACTTTGGCGCCGTTTTTGACCTGAACTCCCCCACAGTAATTCCCCGCTGGCAGAGGTCCGTTGGACTCAATTTGAAGATACTCCTCCACGCATGCTCCGATGGGAGGGGCTACCAAGTGGGCCAGGGGATCCGGCTCCGGAGGGGTCTCGGTGATCGGGTCAACTTCTATCGGGTCAGACGAATAGGCGGGATTTTGACAGGTGTCTTCTACGTACGCGGCGGCGGTCACGCCAATCGAGGTGGCCCGCAGGCAGGCGCCACTGTCGACCCTAAGCCCGCCCGGATTCGTGGAATTGACGATGATCCCGCAGTCTGAATCCAGTACTGCTTCCGTGCTGCTGACGTACAAAGTGTTTTCATCCGTGGGGTTCAAGGCGTAAATGCAATTCTCCGAGTCCGCCACGTAGGCCGCCACGCCGCGGGCGCAGACGTTGCTGGACGTGAAATTCAAGGCGCCCATGAAAAACACCCGCTGCTGTTGACAGATGATGACCTCGACGGCCAGGTCGTTATCCACAAAGTCGCCGCTTAAGGGAGGGTGGTTGACGGTGACCTGGACCCCCGCTACGCCGTTCGGGAACAGGTTTTCCGAGGTTCCCGCCTCGCCTGTCGCCACAACCAGGTTGGGATTACCCCTTCGTATCTCTTGAACAGCCCACATCGCGCCGGCGTCGGCGGCGTTCTGCATCTGCCGTTTCCGCAAAAGGAGATAGCCGACATCAGTTCCCATCCCAAGAAAAGCCACCAAGACGAAGATCATCAAGGCAGCCATGGGAATAAGTTGCCCCCTGCGCCCTAACGAACGATCAGCAATCGCGCCCCGCCGGCGGCCTCGGGCGGCGCCCGCTGTTTCTAAGCGCCGATCCCGTTCCGAACTCGATTTCGTTGGCACCACCGCTCCCCCTGACATCAGTCCAGTTGAACCTGAATTATGCACTGCGGCGTGGACCTGAGGAGGGCTGAGCCGCAAGGGACCATTGGGAACCCCCGAAAACATGGGGTAAAAAGGTAGGCTGGCAAAGATCCCAGCTTCGCCAGCCAACCCCAAGGAGGTCACCCACATGGTTACCAGACGAAAACAGCATAGCTCCCAAAGGCCCGTCCAACAAGGCCCAGCCGTGACGGCCTCGCGACCCAATAAAATCGGGGCTTCGACGCCTTACCACTTCCGCGGCAAGAAGCCGACTCCCTACGGCGGCTTTCTGCCGGTGGTCGGGAGGGCGCTGATCTGAGAGCCTGGCTATGCGCTATGCATAAAATTTTATGCACTAGCCGTAACGCACTGGAAACACGTCACTTCCGAGCGAGGTTTTGACGACGCGGAATCTGGGCGGGAAGGGAAACCGGGGACGGAGAAGCCAAAAGACCAGTTGCCGAGCTACCACCTCACGACGACCGCCAACCCGCTACGAACGCAGCCACACTCGCAAAGTGAATCTGTGCATAATTCAGGTTATAAAGAAGGATCCCATAACGGGGGTCGATGGCCCCGATGACAGATAATAACTCATATATGCGGTTCCGACCAAAATAGACAGGGAGGAACGCAACACCTTCAGAGTTAGTCCGCCCGGTTCTTACTAGCAAATCGTCTTTGGAGATCAAATTGACCTCGGTACCTGGCACGGGTGTGCCATCGGCGGCGGACACCGTCACCTGCACGCGAACTCCGACCCTAGAGGCAAAAGGCAATCTGAATAACACAGTGTTTTGGGGCATGATCTCGCAGGAGACGGGTGTGGCGGGTACGGGGGGTGCGGCGGCAATCGCCAGTGTGACCGACCAGATGTCGATGCCGCTGTTGCGGCTTTCAACCGTTTCCCGGTATGCGGGGCGAAACTGACTGACGGAGGAGATGAAACCGAACTGCAGCGGACTAGCTGAATCGGAAAAATCCGGCTGCCTCGGCCCGGTGAGCGTTTCGATTGGAATAGAGTTACAGGCGGGCTGCTAGAAATCAAGTCACAAACCGCACAACCCGACGGTGCGTTTGTTCGGATCAACTATCGTGACCATTGGTTTTACGTTGCGGATAGTAACCTTCACTCGAAAACAACCTTTAACCTGCTTTCCTTCCTTTTTTCGTTACAAGCGGCGCGCGGAAGGGGTATTACGCCCCTGCTGACACGGCCTGTTGGAAACTGAGGCCATCGGACTTTTGGTGGAGCATAAAGGAGGCCTACCAGTCTCGTAGACCAACTTCTCCGGTGCGCCCCCCCGGCAAATAGCTTGCGAACGCGGCGGTCACCGTTGCGGCGGACCGGAGCCCGAATTGCCCCGCATCCGGGGTGGCCGCCAAACGCGCGAAACGGCGCGCGACGAGTGGCTCGTTACAATAAGCAGAGTTACTATCGGCATGCCCAGACCCGTTGAAGTTCTGCTTGAGTTGTTTGAACGCCGCCCAGCGGACGCGAAGCGCGAAGCGGCGGCGGAGATTCTGAGGCGCTCGGCCGCGCTTGACGTTCCACCTTTGGACGAAGACGACCTGGTCGAAGCTCCCGAGGGCATTTTTCTAGAACTCGACCAAGAAGAATCGAACCATGCCTGAACCCCGCCGGGGTGAGGTCTGGATCGTCGACCTGGGTCTTGCTGCGAAGGTGAGGCCCTGCGTTGTATTGAGTGTCCCCGCACTGGACCAAGACCGAGCGCTAGCGACTCTGATCCCCCACACGACGGCCGCCCGCGCTTCCCGCTTTGAAGTGGATGTGAAGGTCAGTTTTCTCCGGCCCGGGGCCTTCGATGCTCAAAGCTTGGTCACGGTTCCACACGTCAAGTTGATACGAAAGATCGGCGCCCCCTCGCCGGATCAGTTGCAAGCAGTAGAAAATGGTGCACGAAGCTGGCTCGGGTTGAGTCCGTCAAGCTGACTAAACTAAGCCGCCTCCCGCCTTCGAACACGGCGCGCGATCTTTTCACCGGCCTGCCTTTTGGCAACGCGAATATCGTATTCAAGCTGCAGCCCGAGCCACGTCTCAGGGGATACGTCAAAATAGGTCCCCAGCCGCAGCGCCGTGTCCGCCGTTATGGCGCGTTTGCCGTGAACAATACCGTGAATTCGGGTCGGCGGTACGTCGAGGTCTCGCGCGAGTCTATTCATGCTGATCCCGAATGGCTCCATGAAGTCCTCGAGAAGGATCTCACCTGGATGAATTGGGGTTAGCTGCTTAGCCGATTTTGACATGGGTTAACCTAAGCCCGCATTTCTCACCACCTGACGGTCGAAGCACGCGATAGGCCCGCCATTACTTCGTTGCACTTGCTCGCCGTGCTCAACGTACTGTCGAGCACGCCTCCGCTCGTCAAGCGGCGCGCGCCTCGTACTGACGCGCCTCTCACGCACTTCGCCTCGCCACGTGGCGAGAAAAGCGGGCTAGTGATAGTCGATCATCTCGACGTCGTATGCGTCACCGCCGCGCCAAGAGAAACAGATTCGCCATCGGTCGTTCCCGCGAATACTGTAGCTTCCAGCCCGGCCGCCCTTCAGAGCTTCCAGCCGGTTGCCCGGCGGTGAGCGGAGATCATCAAGCCTCTTGGCATGATGCAAGAACAGAAGCTTGCGCCTGGCGACGCGCTCAACCGGGCGAAACCGCTTGACGGCTTGATCCTGGAACAGCTTCGCAGTATCAGAACAGCGAAACGACTGTATCAATCTCCATTTTATTACGCATCCGGTAATACGTCAAGCGCAACGAACTTCCGCGGGCCAGACGAAACTCTGGGCGGCCCCTGTCGCCCGCCTCCGATCCAGCCTCGCCGGTCCAGCTTCGTACATGGCCCCGTGATAGCCCCCGTGATAAAATGAACCGTTCCTCCGACGTAAGCCTAAAAAGTGAAGCCTCTCAAAGACATTCTGCCTGACTTGTACCGGCAGGAAAAGAGTATGACCGGGGAAGACGAGGAAGAACTCGTGCGCACGTACTGGCCGAGCGTGGTCGGACCTCAAATCGCGCGGCGGACCAGGCCCGTGCGCATCCTGAACGGGCGGCTCATTGTGGACATCGAAGGCCAGGAATGGCGCAGGCAACTGGCCCCCATGGGAAGATCGATTGCCCGGCGGCTCAACGGCGCGGTCGGCAAGGACGCCCTCGAAGATGTGGAGTTCCGAGTCGTTGTCCCCGACATCCGTCCCCCAGGCCGCGCGCAAACCGCCACGGGAGCGGAAGAGCCGCAACAACGTCACGATGAAGCTTCCGGGATCAAAGACCCCGGCCTGCGGCGAATCTACAGGCGCTCCATGAAGAAAGCGGCGGGAAAGTGAATATCACGGAGAAAGAAGTTCGCTACATCGCGGAGCTGGCCAACCTGCGGCTGAGCGACGAGGAAGTCGACAGATACCGCGGGGACCTCGATGAAATCCTCACCTACGTCGACAAGTTGAAGGAAATCGACACGTCCGAAGTCGAACCGATGGCACAGGTTCTCTACGCCGGAAGCGAGACTTCGACACTGCGGGACGATGTGAACCGGCCAAGCTTCGATCCCGAAGTCGCGCTGCGCTCGGCGCCAAAAGCTGGAGCGGGTCAATTCAAGGTCCCCCGTGTGATTCGACGATAGGCGCTGATCCGCCTGGGACCCTGGGCGGGGGATTTCCGGCGGCAACACGGCGGCGGCTCCAACGAGAACGGCGGAATTCGCACTTTGGACGGCTCTAGCGACACCGCGGACCAGCCGCGACGAAAGAGGTTCCACTGGGTGGATGGCATGGAGACGCCGCGCTGCTTAAAGCTTCCGAGAGCAGTATCTTGAGCGTGGACTTCTGTCCACACCTTTGTTCGGGCGTCTGAAATTTCCCGACACAATCGGCGACGATTTGAAAAATGGACAACTACAAACAGCTCACCATCGACGAGATTCAAACCGCTCTCAGCGAGCGGGCCTTCAGCGCGAAGGAGCTTGCCCAGGAAGCGCTCCGAATTGCGGAAGCCGAGAACGACCAATATGGGGCGTTCCTGCATTTCGCCCCGGAACAAGCAATTGCGGCGGCCGAGGCCGTTGACGCGAAAATCGCGGCGGGCGAACCGATAGGGCCGCTAGGAGGAGTGCCGATAGCAGTCAAGGACGTCATTCTCGCTGAAGATCTGCGCGCCACCTGCGGCTCCCGGTTGCTGGAAAACTACGTGGCTCCCTACGATGCCACCGCAGTCACGAAGATTAAGGAAGCTGGTGCCCTCATTATCGGCAAGACCAACTGCGATGAGTTCGCGATGGGCTCGTCCAATGAAAACTCCGCCTACTATTCCGTGCGGAACCCAACCGCGCCGGACCGCGTGCCGGGTGGGTCGAGCGGAGGATCGGCCGCCGCCGTGGCGGGCGGTTTTGTGCCTGTTTCGCTAGGGTCCGACACGGGCGGCTCGATTCGGCAGCCGGCGTCTTTCTGTGGCGTGGTCGGAGTGCTTCCTACCTATGGCCGGGTTTCCCGCTACGGTCTGGTCGCGTTCGCCAGTTCGCTCGACCACATAGGCCCTTTCTCGCGCACCGTCAAGGATTCGGCGGCCGTGCTCCAGGTGATCGCGGGCCGCGACCCGCTCGACGCCAGCTCCGCCAGCGCGCCTGTCGGCGACTATCCAGGTGCTCTCGACCGCAATGTGAAGGGCTTGAGAATCGGAGTTCCCAAGGAATATTTCGGCCAAGGCCTCGATGCGGAGGTGGGCGCCCGCGTCCAAGGCGGTCTGGATGTTCTGCGAGACCTCGGTTGCGAGATTGCCGATATCAGCCTGCCCAACACCGAGTATGCGATTGCTTCTTATTATTTGATTTGCACGGCGGAGGCCAGCGCGAATTTGGCTCGCTACGATGGCGTGCGATACACGTTCCGGTCGTCGAATTCGGAAACGCTTGGTGACATGTACAAAAATACCCGGGGCGAAGGTTTCGGAGCGGAAGTAAAGCGCCGCATCATCTTGGGCACATACGTGCTGAGCTCCGGCTATTACGATGCCTACTACCTGAAGGCGCAAAAAGTTCGTTCGCTGATCGCCTCGGACTTTACCGGCGCATTCCAGAACGTTGACGCCATCGTCACCCCTGTATCGCCGTTCCCCGCCTTCAAGTTAGGGGAGAAGATGGCAGATCCTCTCGAGATGTACCTGTCCGACATCTACACCATCACCGCCAGTCTGGCCGGCATCGCCGGCGTCAGCGTTCCTTGCGGGACGTCCCGGGACGGGCTCCCCATCGGGATGCAGATTCTGGCAAATCACTTCCAGGAAGCCAAGATGCTCAGGATTGCCGACGCTTTCGAGAAGGCCGGAGGATTCGAGGGCGCGTAGCAGATACGCCCGGCTGGTCAGAAGATTTCGGCAAGCCGCAAGGAGAAGCCGGGAAGCAGATCGGGTTCCTCGATCGTCTCGTTCTCGGCGAACAGGCGTGTTTCGCCCGACCGCAAACGGACGACAGCGCGTGTTTCGTAAGGGTAGAACAGCCACACCGCGGTTGTTCCAGCGTCCAAGTATTGCTGAATCTTGCGCTCGATATGGCGCGGCGTTTCGGAGGGAGAGATCACTTCGATCGCCAAGTCGGGAGCGATTTCGGGAAAGCCTGTCTGGGGCAGTCCTGCAAGCCGCTCTTTGAGAACGAACGCCACGTCGGGGGCGCGCAGGGTGTCCGGGTCCCGGCTCAGCACAAAGCCGGGATCAAGCGCCAGGACCGCGCCGAGGTCGTTTTCCTCCACGAAGAGACCGAGCCTCGAAATGATCTTTGCGCCCACTTGACCATGCGTCGGATTCCCCGGTGACATCTTGATCAGCTCCCCTTCGTCGATTTCGTACCGGAAGCTGTCGTCCGGGAGTTGCTCCAGCATTTCGGCGGTCCAGAGCGTTTTGGTGGACATGATAAACCCCTCGGAAGGGACGGCTTCAGTATACCGCGGGCGTCTACATTCCCTCGGGTAACCGAAGCGGGCCGGTGGACTCTGCCGGCCCTCAGCAGCAGCGCGTCCGTCAGCGCTGAAAGGGATTGCTCCTCTTTCCTGCCGGCATTTCCATTATCTTTTGCTTCTTGTAGCCTTCGGGCAGCTCAAACAGCGACGAGTCAAAGTTCTCGCGCCGCACTTCCTTGATCTCCGTCTTCAAAGTCGGGCGGCCGCCCTGATAGAAGATCTGACGCACGGGCACTCCCGAGTAATCCCCCTCCTGTTGCGCTGCTTCGGAGCCAACACGAAACGGGGCCTCGCTTCCGAACCGCGAAAACCCTTTGAAAAACTCTCCCATTTGTTGCATGACTTTGAAATCGCCCATGTCAAGCCCGAGCTGACCGGGAGCGGCAGTCCACACTTCTCGCTGCTTTTGACCTTCACGGATCCCTTCGTATTTGTCGCAGGTCCATTGATTGATTTCTTGCCCGCTGGCCACTTTGGTGTACTCCGTCTTGGCGGGCTGGGCGGTTCCCGCCATGCCGCCCATTCTGGACTTCATCATTTTTTCGACCATCTGGCGCTGTTGCGGCGGCATGTTCTTCAACTGCTCTTGCATCTTGGCCATCATCTCGTTGACCTGCCCGCCGATGCGGTCTACGTCTGCTTTTGTCATCTCGCGATACACTTTCGCCTGATTGTCGATCATCCACAGGACTTGCCGGTCACCGCGAAAAATCATGACGTCGTTTCTTCCGGTCCCTTCCATTTCGATGCGGACTCGGTCGCCTTCGACGCGGAGTTTCGTGGTTGTCGGCTACTGAGAACCTTGAAAAGATTCTTGGGTGTTGACCATCAATACTCCCGCCGTGAGAGCCTGCAGCCACAACAGCAACAGCGAAGAACAGATCAACAGACGAAATGTATTCATGGATGTCTCCTGTACGCGTGATCCGCTCGATGGGGCCCAAATTTGCCGTGTTCCGGCCCCTATCGCAGTTTACCCGCATTTCTCACCAGGTGGCGAGGCGAAGTGCGTGAGAGGCCCGTCAGTACGAGGCGCACGCCGCTTGACGAACCTCATTCAATCCAAGACGCGCAGGTGACGCTGCGCTGAGCACGGCGAGCAAGTGCAACGAAGTAATGGCGGGCCTATCGCGTGCTTCGGCCGCCAGGTGGTGAGAAACGCGGGTTAGCCAGAGTGAGCGATGGCTCGGCAATGTGAATCGTGCCGGGGATCGAGCTGAGTTCTCTCGAGTCTGGGAGACTTTTCGAAAAGAAGCCGTCCTTTAGAACCCCCGACACTCGGGCGGAGCGGTCGAGGAATCCTTGAAACGACCTAATGGCATCGAGAGCGACCGCCAGGCTCAGTCCCAAGAAGTCCTGATTGGAATACGCAGTGACGTAATATATCAGCGATGATTCGCCTTTGTTGCCGAAGAATCCAATCCCTCCGGCCTTCCACTCCCGGGGCACCCAGTAATCCACGCTTTGTCCATTGATTAGCGTGATGACACGGCCTTCACGTACCCGAACCGAGAACCGATGGACGACGTGTTCGTTCAGTTCCAAGGAGACCTCAGCGGAAACAGTCTTTGTGGTATCTGCTTCTCCCCCGACGACCGGGTAGTGCACAACGCGATAAGGCTTCTCGGATCGTGGCGCTGATTTCTCCAGCTTGTACAAGTGGTAGTTTTCGTTGTCCTGCGCGCCGATGACCCAGCCTACCCCGCCCGAAGAAAGCTTTGCCTCGAAATCCATGCGGTAACTCGACAGCTCCATGGTTTCTCTGTGGAGGACAAGCCCCTCGACACGGACACCGCCGGACTCGTCCGCAACGAGGGAATGCGGCGCCTGCCAGCCATCACCCGCCCCTCCCCCGAAGTCGTCCTCCATTAGGAAAGCCGCTCTTGGAGTGATATTCTCCTCGGCCGCCGTTAGCAGGGCGCGGTTTGTTGATACGAGAAAGCCCAACCCGAGAATGACAACTGCAACCGCAACCGCACGTGCGGCGACCCGGCAAACACCGCTCATGAAGTGCCCAACTTGAGCCGCGGCGTCCAGGTTCGCGATCCGGCGAACACCGCCCATGATGAAGCGCCCAACCTGAGCGACGGCGTCTAGGTTCGCGGTCCGGCGAACAGCGCTCATGATGAAGCGCCCAACCTGAGCGACGGCGTCTAGGTTTGAGATCTTGAAGTTGGTGAGGAATAGCTCGTTACGCTTGAAGGTTCTCTTCCGGGGTCTTGCAATGGTTGAACTTTCGGGAAGAGCGGCCTCCAAGGAGTCGCGTGTCCCCTGACTGTGTTTCTCGCCAACCGTGGTTTGGGCTCCCCCGTTGGCCGAGTACAGCTCTGGGGCCGAGCGCGGGCCAGCCTTGGGATGTTCACGCACCAGCTTGATTGGCCGCAGGGCGCGGACGAGGACGCCGACGGGTACCTGGGCAACGCTCGGTGGATGCGCAACTCCTCGGGGTGCTCCCAACTCGAACTTCTGAATGCAGACTATCGCAGGGTCAACGGGCATTGCACCTAGAATTGGACGAAACCGCCGAAGCGCCTTGCGATTCGATGACCGAGCCCGCGTAGGTGTACTGATTGGAGGCAGGTTCGCAATCAGTGCCTTTGAAGAGATAGGCTGACAAGCTGCTGCCGGCGGGGATGTGGGCGAAGAGCCCATAGTGAAGATTATGCTGTAGCGGACTTTTCTCGACAATGGGCTACTGGTACCAGTTTTTTAGCAATTTTGCTTGCTGGCGCCCATGAAATTAGGGTAGAAACCCTATGCGCCTTTAATCGGAGCCCATCTTGCCTGTTTACTGACGTAGATATCGAGAAATCGGCTGAAGCCGTGCCGGGCCTTAGAGCTGGGCAGGAACTTGCGCCGGAACTCCAAGTGAAGTCGTCTCCGTTTGGGGCTGCCGGGCTGGCCGCTGATACCATTTCCGGATTACATCGAGCGCGGGCTTCCCGATCGGATTGTAGGTGGGATCAAACGGTCCGCCACGCCCGTGCGTTGGCCACTTCCACCAGTACATTCCAGAGAACCACGGTTCGCGCGCGAAGGCCTGGAAAATGGTCTCGTAGCAGCGACGCTGTAGTTCGAGATCGAGCGGCGCATTCGTTTCACGCCAGGGCTCAATCGCCGCCGTTGAAATAGATGGAAAGCCGACTTCAGTGAACAGCAGCGGCTTACTGTATCGCTCGGAAAGCGATCGCAGCCGGTCCACGAGTTGCAGCAGGCGAGGAGAATCGGGCGCGGGAATCTCCCCGTTTTGAACCATCGGGAAATAGAAGTTCACGCCGATGTAGTCCAGTTGGTCCCAGAACTTGACGGCTTCAAACTCGCGATCCCAATTGGATGCGTAGGTAAGTTCTCCCTTATAAATGCGGCGTACGGATCGAATCAGCTCCCGCCACGCGGCTTCACGAGTCGTGACGCCGCTCAACTCGTTGCCTATGGAGAGAAGGTCAACGTCATGCATCTGGGCCAAACGAGCCGAGTGCAAGATCCATGCACGATACCGCGCAAACCACTCGTTGAATCGTGATTCATCTTCAAACTTAATCTCGCCAGTGAAACGGCCGGCCCACAGATGCGGCTTCAACGTTACTTGCAGCCCAACCTGTTTGGCCTCTTGAATGGTTCGGACAACCCGGTCATCTGTCTCGTCGGTTCGAAATCGAATCGTGGTTTCCCGAGGCGCCCTGGTAAACACATAGGGCACGATGGCGATCGAGTCGGCGCCGAGCTCGCGAATCCGCTCCAACTGCAAGCGTGCCACGGAGGACCCGTATCCCCAGTTGCCGCCGACCTCGTGCGAAAACGAGATACCACGGTGCCAGAGAGGCTTTCGAGCGCTTTGGGCCGTGAGGACTTCATCGCATTCCGGGGAGTCAGCCAGCACCGCCTGCCACTCCCTTTGCAGTTCGTCCCAGGAACGGCCCGTCGCGGCGGATAGGGAGGACCCAGAGCCGGCTTGCAGACTGCCGCGATAAAGCAGTGGCAGAATCCCAGGGCCTTGCTGTTTGACAAGCAATTCGATCCAGGCTCCTCCCAAGGCATCTCGTACCACCGGCGACAGGTAATTGTGATTGATTCGAAGCACATCCCGCAACGGAAAAGCACGCTCTTCACAGACCAAGCGGCGGGCGTACGCTTGGAGACCGTGGCTCTGAAACGTCCCGATCGCATAACGGGCGATGGCATTGGCGATCGTTTGGGAACCGGCCTCGCCCCAATGGCCGGCCATAAGCAAGAGCACTTCCCCGCGCGGGTCCGCGATCTTGCCGGAAAGATCGACCAATTCGTGAATCAAGCGTGCTTCGGCGTCCAGCGTTATCGGGGGATCGGCACGCCTTCGACCAGCGGTCAGCGATCTCTTGGCGTCCGCCGAGAAATAGACATTCGCCCGCAGCGGCGGTTCACCCAGATCGATGTCGAGGCGAGTGGCGAATTGTTCGAGCCGCCGATCAGCCGCGTCACCCCACTCCGCCCTCTCTCTGGGTGACAGCTTCCCCTTTTCAAAATGAATCACCCAATGAGTCGTGCTCTGAACTTCGGCGGTGAACGGCTCGGGGGCCCCTGGAAACGCCGGGTAGTTTCCTTCGTAGCTGATGATTGCCGAAAACGCCACGCCCGCGAAAAGTATCGTGACGATTGCCCCGGTTAACCCGGGCCGAAAAATTGAGGCGTTCCGGGGGGGCCGCAGGGCCGCCAGCGAAACAACCACGACCGCCAGCAGTGACGGGGCGTAGGGGAATCCCAGACGCGCGAAGCGCGAACCGCTCAGGCCCAGCTCGTCCGGCAAGGCATTGAGAATCACAACCGGCAGCGCAAACCACAGGATCAAATGGAACAGCCTCAGACGCATCGTCGCGTCCGGCCCGGCGCCTAAACCAGCAGTGGCACGATGCACCGAGAATACGGCCAACAGCCCGGCCAACAACGCCAAAGGCATATCCATGTTGACAGAGCCGACCCGGGAAATCCCAATCGCCTGGGCTGCCGAACCGAGCGGGCCCCAGCCTCGTTGCACTAGCCGCAGGGCCGATTCACCCAGCAAGATAGCAAGCCAGAAAAGGGTAAAAGTGAAAATCAGACGAGACCACCCTCTGAGGCGCGAAACAGCCGCGGGACCCGCGGCCAGCGCCAAAATGGTGATAACGATCGGCCCGCTCGCGAACGCGGCAAAGGCCAGCCAAGGGCCGCCGGTGGGGGCTGTTGCCCACAGGCGCGGGACGGCGCCGCTGGGGAATACGCTGTAGATAGCGCCTGGGGAGAAAAGTCCGGTCAACAGGATCGGAAAATACCACAACAGCCGGGAGACCACCAGGCCCAAATAGCAACCTGCCGCCGCGGCGGCCAGGAACCCGCCGGACTTGGCGATCTTCTCTATCACGTCGAATGCCCCAGCACTGCGTCCTCTGGCTCAACGTGCTGCTCTCTCCACGTTAACAAGGCGCACCTGGCTTTCGGTTTCGCTGGGAGAGGTCAACTTCGGAAAGTAATGCGATTTCTCCCATCTATTACTAGCCAAAGATATTTGAAATTTTGAATTCCAGCGGTCCTCTGTCCGATGATCTTGTGCCGTTATCTCGTTTCAGTCTGTCGGCCAACCGATTTCAGCCCGGTCGGGCGAGAAGATGAGAGGTTTGGCGAGTTCCTCTTCAATCTGAATGGTCGCACGGACTCGCTCGCGCCAGTTCTGGCCATAACCGGCGGGCAGTTCCTTGAGACGCTTCAGGGTCCTCTTTAGAAAATCAATCTCTAGAGCCTGGCGCCCAATGACGCGCTCCAGTGTCTCGAAACGTAGCGAGTCGCTTGCCGCGGCCTCATTCCCATTTTCCGCCTGATGGCGCTGAAAACTCCGGGCCGTCTTTGGGCGAGCCGACTCGTACTCTTCTCGCCAGCCTTCCAGTAGCGCCGGAACCAGACACAAGTGGTGAGCAAGAGTTTCGACTGGTACTCCGGATTGCATTCTTCGCACAATCTCGGTTTTTAACTCATCCGTGAAGGTCCTCGTCGACAATTTATACCTTCTTGAGTTCAACGCCCTACCTCCATTGAGCGGGCCTTCGCACGAGTAGTCGGATGGAACGGCCCCCTTTCGCCCTGCTGTCATTAGCTTAACGGACGAACACTCGGCCCTTTTCGAGCTCCCGGAACTAAGTGATTAAAAAGAAAGAAGATACTTTTTTTCATCTAACGTGACTGAGTTGGCGGAATTTCGTTTTTTAGCAGGTATCCGGGAGAGTTAGTTAATCGATCCGGGACCCTTGTGAGATTGCTCGTGGAAAACCGTCGGCGTAAGCCGGGCTAGAGGGCTGTCCAGCCGCCGTCGATGGTAATGACGGACCCCTGAACGTATTCCGCCTCGTCCGAGCAGAGATACAACACCATGTGGGCGATCTCATCCGGGCGGCCCATGCGTCCGATGGGCTGGCGGGCGTGAAGTTGCTCGCGAACTTCATCTTTGTCGTGCTTGTGAAATTTGTCGAGATAGCCTTCGACGAAAGGCGTGTGCACGGTCCCCGGGCAAATACAGTTCACGCGCACCTGCTTGGCGTAATCGCCCGCAAGCTGGCGAGTGAGCGCGATCACGGCTCCTTTCGACGCGCAGTAAGCGAACCGCCGCCCGACAGCGGTCAACCCCGCAACGGAGCTGATGTTGACGATCGATCCGTGCTCGGAAGCCAATAGCAGCGGAAGCGCCTGCTTCGTGACAAGAAAAACGCCGTCCACGTTGACCTCAAAGACGCGCCTCCAGTCTTCCAGCTCGGTCTCTTCGATGTTTCCAACGTGGGCGACGCCGGCGTTGTTCACGAGGATGTCGAGCCGATCGAGGCCCTCGAACACTTCCTTGACCGAGGCAGGATCGGTTACATCGATTGGGACCGCGGAGACAGCTTCTCCAAGGGCGTCGGCTAGCGTCTTCGCGCCTTGAAGATTGCGGTCCGCCACGATGACCGATGCCCCGGCGCCATTCAGAGCGCGAACCGTGTGTTCACCGATGCCGCTGGCGCCGCCGGTGACCAGAGCGCGCCGGCCGTCGAGCCGAAATGGAACTTTCATGTCAGTGAGATGCTCAATAACCGGGGTCCTTTGAAGGCGGCCCCGGCGATGCAACAGTCGATTATATCAGGACCGAAGCAGAGCAACGCCCACTATGATAGCTGCGGCGGGGCTTCGTGCGATCACGATTGAACCGCCTCGTCACAACGTTTCTCGCCACGAGCCGCCGAGCGGCTCCCCTCCGCCCATGCAAGACTCGAATTCCGCCACGCAAACCGGCAGCATTTTCTCATCGAAGGATGAGCCTGAAGACGGGGGTTGGGGCTTTTTGCGTAGCTGGGGCTCCTTTCTGGTTTTTTGGTTTTGATTTGGGAAGGGGAGAATCGTCGTCCGGGTTGTGGGAATGTGGGAATCGCGGAGCGATTTCCAAGGGCGGTGGGAAACGAAGGGAAACCTGGTTTTTGGTTTTCCTCGTTTTCCGCCGCCCGGCATTTCCACAGTCCTCTTCCTGCTGTTCAGCACGGCGTGTTCGCGGACCGGAAACTGGCAAACAGCTTCTGCTTGGCTTGTTGCATCCGGCGGGCCGCCGCCGTGTCGCTTTCGGCCTGGGCAATGCGGCCCAGAGCCTCAAGCGTGTGCCCTGGCTTGAGATAGCTGGCGGCCTCGGACAACTTCTCGAAAGATTCCCAAGGCGTCTGGTAGTGACGATACACCCGCTTCTGCTTGCCTTTGGCGTCGGTCTTGATCTCGGGCTGTCCGCAGGGCCGGTGGAAGTTCAAATAGGGATTGAAGTGTTGTTGGTAGAAGCGCTGGATGCGCCCGGCATGTGGCGCCGCGATGTGCGTATATCCCATGTGTTTGCGGATCACCGCGCCGTTTTTCGATTCCACCAAGCCGTTGTCATTGGAGTGCCGCGGACGCGACTTGGTCTGTTCGATCAGCAGCTTGTTCAATAACTTCTCCACCGTGCGATTGAGGAACTCGCTGCCGTTGTCGGAATGGAAGCCGCGGACACGAAAGGGAAACTGCTCGATCATGGCTTTCAGCAACGGCTCCAGCCAGGCTTCACTGATCGCGGGCGTGGCGCCGACCACTTGCCACTGGGTGACTTCATCCACGGCATTGATGTGGTAGACGCCCTTGACGCCATCGCGGTCCCCTTGATGCACCGTATCCACTCGCAGAAAGCCGGGCCGGCCTTGCGGGTCGGGCCGGCGCCGCTCGCCGCTCGACACCGCCGTGGGCCGGGTCTTGGTGAAATGCAGCCGCCGCTGGCGGTAGGCGCCGCGCCGCCGCAGGCGATAGATCTGGGCCACCGAGATCCCCGCCAGCCGCTCGTATTCGCGCTGCTGGTACTGCTGGTATTCCCGCTCGAGGATCTTGCGCGTGGCCGGGCCGCTGAGGGTTTCGTGGGCCTCGTCCACCGCCGCCAGCAGTTCGACGTCGGCGGGCGTGTACTTGCGGGCAAAGCGATGCCGCCGGTAGCGGGCGGGTCGGAGTTCTCCGCCCTGCCGGTAGTGCCGGATCAGCCGCGTGATTTGCGCCCGGCTGAGTCCGGTCATCTTGACCAGATACTGCCGCAGCAGCCCTTTGGCGGCGCGGTTCTGGCGGCTGTAGCCTTGCTGGCCAAGCGTGTGCGCCACCCAGGCGTAGATCTCGGCCCGCCCTTTGCCTTTGAATCGAATCTCCTCGCTGGAGTGGAGAAACTGCTGGATCTGTGGCAGGTTCAACTTGCTGGCGTTTTGCACGTGGACGGTCAATCCCCAGCATGCCCACTCCCCGACCCTTTAGGCTCATCTTGTGTGAGAAACAAACTCTTCGTTCAGGCTCATCTTGCATGAGACAAGACTCCGGCTTTTCTGTTTTCTCGCCCTGTGCTATAATCCGCTTTTTCAGGAGCCGAAAGGGCTCACCCGTTCTTCTAGAAGGAGATTTCAACTTTATGGCGTACGTCATTGCGGAACCTTGCATCGGAACAAAAGACACTGCGTGTGTGGATGCCTGTCCGGTCGATTGCATTCACCCCAAATCCGATGAAGAGGATTTCGAGAAGGAAGAAATGCTCTACATCGAGCCCGATGAATGTATTGATTGCGGCGCCTGCGTGCCGGTGTGTCCGGTGTCGGCAATTTTTGAGCTAGAAGACCTTCCCGAAAAATGGGATGCGTTCACCGCGAGGAACGCGGCCTACTACGACAAGTAGCAGTCATCCGCCGATGTGCCGCTGCACGAACGCGAGAGCGTTGGCGTAGGCGGCATCGATCAGCTTCGGATCACCACCTCCTAGACCGTGTTCGCCGCCGGGAATGGTGACTAGCTCGTGCTCCACGCCGTTCTTGCTGAACTCAGCAGCCATCATCACGGACTGTTCATAGGGGACGTCCGTGTCGTCTGTCCCGTGGATCAGCATCGTTGGCGGGTAGTCACTGGTTACATTTCTAACCGCCATGTAGGGGACGAACTTCTCAACCTCGGTGTGCGGATCCCAGCCCGTTACTTCTTTCGGCCATATCCCGTGCTGCCGGCAGTATTGATAGAAAGCCCCGCCGTTGCCCTCCCGCTCGCGTGAGTCGGAGACCGGCGGGCCGCTGACCTGTCCGTAGGCTTCCTCCTTGCTCATCTGGATGCGGTGGTGCCGCGCGTGCGGGCTGGGCCGGCTGTACCAGTCTCCGACAAGATCACCGTATCCCCAGAAGGAAACCAGCACGGCCGGACGCGGACGCACGCGGTAACCGCTGGTCAGGGTCAAACACCCGCCCGCCGAGCTTCCCATGACCGCGATCTTGCTTGTATCGCCGTTGAACAGCTTTCGTCCTTCCTGGCGTACCCACTCGAAGGCGTCTTCCAAGTCTTCGATGATCGCCGGCAGCTTGCTCTCGGGCGCCAGTCGGTAATCGATCGATACGATCACGTACCCGGCGCCCAGCATCATCTCTTTGACCCGGGAACTGATGCCCGCGCGATGCCCGTTGATCAGCGCGCCACCGTGGATCCACACCATGACCGGCCGGGTGACATCATCGTTGGCGCGATGCACGTCGGCCTTGATCTCCAACCCTTTGACCTTTTTGTAGGTATGTGTCGTCAAGCGAATGTCTTGTTGCGGCACCAGCGCGGAGCATGACAGACCGAAGCCGCTTCCGCAGAACGCGGCGGCTCTGTTCAAGAAATCTCGGCGGTGTGGATGTGGTTTCACGAGGGACCTCACTATTCGGCCGGAGCCTGCAAAAGGTTTGACTGCAAGCTGCAATCAGCCTAGCAGAGCTTGCGCGGCGGAGCCGCCGTGCGGCGATCCGTGATGACCTGGTAATCCCCATGCTCGCGGATCCAGGTCACCGGATAGTCATCGCCCGGCTCTCCCAAGACAGCCAAGCGCAGAACCGTATTCGCCCAGTCCAAGGCCACGATGTCATTTCGGCAGTAAAGCTCGATGCGCCCCGCCGATAAGCATTGCTTCATCCCGAGGGTCCAGGCATGTCTCGGAAAATTCTCCAAGTCACCCCCGACCTCGGCGCGAATCGAATTGATCGTTCGCGTGAACTCATTGAGGCTCACGAGCCGCGGATCGGAGTCCCGAACCCCGGGTTCGGGCTCGTTGAAAGCCAGATGACCGTGGATCCCGATGCCGCCGTAGCAAACCTGCGCGCCACCGGCGTCCGCGATCATCCGCCCCAGCCGCTCAGCGTTCGTCTCGCCGGGAAAGATGACGTTTGAGGCCGCGGGCCGCAGCTCCGGCTCGATCGCATCCCATAGCCAGGCGATCTGCCCTCGAAAGCTCAGCGGGTGAGAAGACGGCAGAGCGTTTCCAGAATCGTCCGCGTACTCATCCATAAAGAAAAGGATCGCCTCGCGCAAGCTGATTCTCTCGCGGTTGATGATGTCAAGCAACGGGGGATACTGGCCCGCGGGTCCGTAAGGCAGGATCAAGACAGTCTGATCTCCCGATGAGTTGTTCGCCGCCACGGTATCGGCAATCGATCGGGCGAAATGCGAGTGCAGTTCGTCGATGTCGTCGAGAACCAGTAGTCGGCCCCGAGCCCGCTCAACGAGCTCTGCTGTGCTCAGCCGGTTCAGTTGGCGGATTTCTTCAGCCCGGGTCATACTCATGTGAATTCCTGCTCATGTGAATCCCTGCCGCGAGAGCATGTGGGACGGCCGAATTTGACACTACGTTCCCCCCCTCGATAAACTTACGTCTCAAAACATGATATTAAACCGGTTCTTCATTTCGTACATGGCTAGAGAGCTTGCCAGGCGGCTCGGCAAGGAATCCCTGGAGGTAAGCGATCCCCAACCGTTGCGTGAACGCTTCGAGAACGTTCTCATCGATGAGCTCAGCCTCGAGGACGAGATTAATGCGGAAGCCAGGGAATTGCTTAACCAGTACACGGATTACATGCGCCAGCAGCGCATTCCTTATCAGGAGATGTTCGCTAAGGTGAAGCGGCAGGTGCTGGCGGAACGAAAGATGACCTCCGCGCAGGCGCGCGAACCGGGAGGCCGCAAAATGAAGATTTCCCGGAGCAAGGTTCTCGAGTTTTCCCACAAGCTGGGCGCGGTCGTTCCGAGGGCTCCCGGCATCCGCGCGAAAGCGGGCTGGAACGACATCCGGCTGCAGATTGTGAGGGAGCTGACCGACATCCTCACCAAGGAAGAGACCATCGATCAGAACGCCCAGAAAAAGATCAGCAGCCAGCAACGCGACATCCCCGAAGGCAGCGAAGAGTGGACCCTGCTCTACCGCCGCTACTACGACGAAGAAATGCAACGCTACGGTATTGATTTAACGGCTCCGTAGCGGCAGCCGCGAAGCGGCGTCAAGACGAATAGCCCAGGGTGGAGCGAAGCGCAACCCTGGGTGGAAAAATCCACAAGGCCAAGCCCCGGATGGGGCGAAAGGCAAACGGGGGACCAACCCGCGCCCCAAGCCAAGTCTTCAGCCCACGTCCGCCATTTGTTGAAACGCCTGCTTGAGAGCCGGGTAAAGCCCTCGGAACACGGGATAGCTGTTTTGGTATACAGCGGCCATCCCTTTGTCCGGCTCAAGGCGGTCGCTTTCGCTGATGGTTGCCCGGCAAGCCTCCGTCACCGAACCAAAGTGACCGTTGCCGACCATCCCCAGCAAGGCCGCGCCGTAAGCCGATCCTTCCTGCGTTTCAAGCGTCGCGATCGGGCGGTCGAAGACGCCTGCTAGCACGCTTCGCCAAAACGGGCTGCGAGCGCCCCCGCCGGAAGCTCGCACAACCTTGACGTCCACTCCCAGCGATTCCACGATTTCGAGACAGTCCTTCAGGCTGTAGGAAACGCCCTCGATGACGGACCGAATCAAATGAGCCCGGGTGTGCTTGGCCGTCAGCCCAACCCAGCCGCCGCGCGCTAGAGCGTCGAGATGCGGCGTGCGCTCTCCCATCAGATAGGGCAACCAGAACAGACCCTCGCTCGCGACCGGGGCCGTGGCCGCTTCTTCCATCAGCACGTCGTAGGAGTCGATTCCCTTCTCGCCGGCTTCATGGACTGCGTCCGCCCCCAACTGGTTTCGGAACCATTGCAGGCTCAGCCCCGCTCCCTGGGTCACGCCCATCACGTGCCACTTGCCGGGCACGGCGTGACAGAACGTGTGGACACGCCCCCGAGGATCGAAGCCGGCCTCGTCGAGGTGTGAGAAAACCACTCCCGATGTTCCGATCGTGCAAGAGACCAGGCCGGAATCGACAATGCCGTTGCCCACCGCGCTGGCCGCCTGATCGCCCGCCCCTCCCACCACGGGAGTGCCCGCGGCCAACCCCGTCTTGCTCGCCGCTTCCTCGCTGATAACGCCGGTCAGCTCCGACGACTCGACCACGCGTGGCAAGACCGAGCGGTCGATGCCGAGCTTTTCGATCAAGGGTTCAGCCCAGCGGCGATGAACCACGTCGAACAATGCCGTGCCGGAAGCATCGGAAACATCGCCGGCAAACTCCCCGGTCAAACAGAAGCGAATGTAGTCCTTCGGGAGCAGGACCTGGCGGGTGCGCTCGTAGCTGGACGGATCGTTGTCCCGCACCCAGATCAGCTTCGGCGCCGTGAAGCCGGTCAGTACGGGATTGGCCGTTTGCTTGAGGACCATCTCGGCTCCGGCGGTCGCGTTGATCCAGTCGACTTGCTCCTGGCAGCGCTGGTCGCACCAGATCAGCGCGGGACGAATCACGCGGTTCTCGGAATCCAGCAGCACGAGCCCGTGCATCTGACCCGAGAGGCCGACACCGGCCACGTCTTCGCCGCGAACACCGGCCTTGGCCAAAACGCCCTGGATCGCCTCGACAGCAGCGTCCCACCAGTTTTCCGGACGCTGCTCGGCCCAAAGAGGATGAGCCATTTGGATATCTTCGTGGGCGGCGGTCACGCCCGCGGCGACGTGTCCTTCGGCGTCTACCAGCAGCGCGCGCGAGCCGCCGGTTCCAATATCAACTCCAAGCCAATACTTCACGGATCTAGTTGCCTCCTCGCCGGTCGCGGCGCTGTTGGGCCGCGGGGCGTCCTTCAATTGTCGTAGGAGCGGGGAACAGACGCAACGCCGCGGCCGAAAACATCACGCGGGCGAGCGCCCAATCGAATTCAGGCCTGGTGAAGTTTGTGCTGAATCGGCAGGAAGGCGGCGCCGTAGAGCCCGGCCTGAGTGCCAAGCGTGGCCTTCTCGACGCGCGTGTCGGTTTGCCGGAACGTGACCGAGCGATGCTCAATTTCGTCGAACATCGCGGGCGCGAACAGATCCCAGGCGGCCAGCAACCCGCCGGCCAGCAAGTAGAGCGGGAAATTGAAGATGTCGACCAGCGTCGCCATGCCTCGCCCCAGCGCCACGCCCATGCGCATGTAAACTCTTTTGGCTTCGTGATCGCCCGCCTTGGCGGCTTCGTGAACTAGTTGAGAAGTCATCCGGCCGTCGTTTTTCGCCTTCAGCTCGGTAAGCAGATCCGAGCGGCGCGCGTGAATCACGTCGTTCCCCATGCGAGCCACGGCTGTCGCGGAAGACTGCACTTCGAGGCAGCCGTAGTTGCCGCAGCCGCAGAGCATGCCGCTGTTGGGCTCGACCGTCACGTGACCGATCTCACCGGCCATGCCCAGATAGCCGTGCAGGATCTTCCCGCCGCTGATGATTCCCCCGCCGATTCCGGTACCCAAGGTCACAAGAACCAGGTCGTTCACGTCGTGCCCGGCCCCCAGCCAATACTCGCCCAGGGCCGCCGCATTGGCATCGTTTTCGAGCAGCACCGGACAGCCCAGCTTGCTTTCGAGTTCATCGCGCAGCGGAAAGTTTTCCCATCCCGGCAAATTGGGAGCCTTGTGGATGAGGCCTTTTTCTAGCTCGATCAGGCCGGGCACGCCCACGCCGATACCCGCGAGCAGCGCATCGCCGCGCCCTTCGCGGACCTTCTTGACGCCCTCCACCATGCCCGCGACGACTTTGTCGCGCCCTTCGCCGCGCGGCGTGGAAATCTGAAATTCATCGAGGATCACGCCCTCCGCCGAAACGGCGGCGGCGCGGAGATTGGTGCCTCCGAGATCAACTCCGATTCCAAAATCAGCCAAGCATTCCTGCCTTTCAAGCGCGACTATAACACACGGGTATTCAGAGCTCCCTCGGGGGTTCTACACAGATGATCGGACGTTCGATTGAGAAGGATGATTCCGGGCAGCGACGGGAATTGCTACCTGGAACGCCGAACTTGCGCGAGACGCTCGCGGAGGGCGCCGCTGAGCTGCTCCTCAATTTCGGGAGTGATAAGCCTCACCGAATCCATGTCCTGGATGTGGACTTGGTCCTTGAGGCGAAAGCTGGTGAGCTTCATTTGGACCAGGTCGGCGACGGGGGCGACCAAAAACCCTTCCCCGGTCGGCTCCGCGGGTGAAAAACCTGGCACGGGCTTCAAGTCCCCGGGCCGAACTTTTTCGCGGATGAAAAGTAGATGCACGGCGCTTCTGGTGGTGGGGCGGGCGGCATCGAATATCGTGTTGACTCCCGCGGCGTGACGGTGGCTGAAACCAAACGGCTCGACCGCTCGACAGATCCGATCCAGGTCACCCCGGTCAACCGCCACGTCGATGTCCGGGGTCATGCGGGCAGCCATCGGATCCCGTTCGTTGACATGAAGATACACCGCCACTCCGCCAACGATTCGGTATTCGATTCCGGCCTTAGCGAGGGCAGCGGTAAACCGTCGCAGCGTTTCGAAAAGCTGTTCAACGTGCCGATCGTAGAACTTGATGCTAAGGGCCATGTTCGGGTTCAATATGTTACGGGCAATTCAGGCTGGAACATCGGGAACGCGTGTCCTCCGATTTCGGTCAGCCCCCCGTCCGCAGCGCCTTCTCCGCCGCTTGGATCTGCTTTGCGACCGCCCGAAAAATTTCCTTGATTACGCCGATTTGCTCCTCGGCCGTCTTCCATTGATCCTGCTCGACGGCCTCGCGGATGCCCGGCAGCGTCTTCACGCCGTAACCGGTGTAGAAACCTGGAGCGTAAATCTGATGACGGTACCACTCGCGCTCTCCCGGCAGCCCCTCGGGTCGCCCCATCGCTTGCTCGACCTTGCGCAGAATCTCGTTGAGCTTGGAGACATCACCCTTCGGCCCTCCCCCGCGAAAGATTTTTTCGAGCGTTTTCTCATACGCATCCGCCGCCCGGCTCAACTCTTTCAAAGGACCGCGCAGTTGCTTCAGATCGAGTGACGCGGCGGCCTTCTTCTTTTTCTTTTCAGTCAGGAGCTTATCCAGCTCGTCCAAGTAGACACCCAGCGTGTCGGCCAGATTGGTGAACTCGAAGGGCAGCACGCTCGCATCGGCCATGCGGGCCAGCGCCACGGCATGGAATTGCGCCATGGCCCGGCCGTAGACGAACTGCGGGTCGCCAAAGCGGCGGTACCAGTCAAACGAATCGTAGATGGAATGGTAGACACCGCCCCCTTCCGCGCGGAAACTCAGGTTGGTCGATGCAATCGCCAGGTGATCGAGAAACACCGTGTAGTCGGACCCCGATCCCAGCGCAGCGATACGAAGGTCGGGGCGGCTGTCGATTTTCTTCTTCTTATCTTCGTCGTCCTTGGCGTCTTTGAGGCTCTTGTCTTTGATGACTTTCCAGATCGTCTCGCCCGTGCGCGGGTCCTCGAGGCCGCGTGCGACGTTGTTGAGAAACCTCTCCAGCGTGTGCGAGCCTTGCATACGGAGCGTGCCCTGGCGATTGCTGTCCGTGTTGAAATAGACGACCGCCTTTTGACGCAGCTCGTCGGCGTGTTTTTCGGCCCATTCGGTCGAGCCGATCAATCCCCATTCCTCGGCGTCCCAACTGGCGAAAATGATGGTTCGCTTTGGCTTCCAGCCCTGCTTCACCATGACGGCAAGAGTGCGGGCCGTTTCCATGAGCGCGGCGTTTCCGCTGACCGGGTCGCTGGCGCCATTAACCCAGGCGTCGTGATGGTTGCCGTAGATGATCCACTCGTCGGGAAACTCGCTGCCGGGGATTCGCGCGATGACGTTTTCTCCGGTGGTGATATTCCAGTCGAAGGCGACCTTGAGGCGCACCTTGGCCGGTCCGGGCCCCACGTGATAGGTAATGGGCAGCGCTCCGCGCCATTCCTTGGGGGCGACGGGCCCGCCGAGATTGCGCAGCAGCGGCAGGGCGTCACTGTAGGAGACGGGCAGAACGGGAATCTTCGGCAGCGTCTTCGATTCCGAGATCTCGAGCTTTCGTCCGCCCGGCTCTGATCCCCAACCAGGTGAAAGTGGGTCGCCGGGGTGGATCGGCATGTCCATCGTGCTGCCGCGCTGCACGCCGAAATCAGGGCGATTCTGACCCTCCGGATAGACGTCGTCGCCGTAGTATCCGTCGTCCTTGGGGTCGGAATAGATGATGCAGCCGACCGCGCCGTGTTCGGCGGCGACCTTGGGCTTGATGCCGCGCCAGCCGCCATAGTAGCGGGCGATGACGAGCTTGCCGGTGACGTCCACACCCAGCTCTTCCAGCCGCTCGTAGTCGGCCGGCATGCCGTAGTTGACGTAGACGAGCTGCCCGGTCACGTCACCGTCGGGTGAGTAGGCGTTGTAAGTCGGAAGCTGGCCGAGGTCGGAGGAATCCTTGTCCTCGGGAATAGCCGGCTCCTGGAGCTTGGCGACGTACTTCTCGGGCGCCAGCATTTCCAGGTGGCGTTCGCGTGGCGTCGGCATCAGCCCGTCGAACTCTTCGATCTCCGCGTCGAGTCTCCACTCGATGAACTTATTGAGGACGTACCGCGCCACCTTGCGTCCGGCTTCACTGCCGGTATGATGCGGCTCCTCCGACATCACCCGGATGTACTCGCGCACATTGGCCGGCTGGGGGATTTTCTTGATCTTTTCTTCGAGGGCCCGCTGTTTTGCTGACTGGCCGCGGGTGAACCCCCGAACCAGCTTTTCCTGAGCGAACGTTTCTTGCGTAAATAAGGAGAGGGACAGGCAGCAAACGGCGACAGCAGCCGGAAAGAGGTTTCTCATGAAGAGCATTCTACACGAGCACGTTTCGCCGGTAGGTGATAATGGGGAAAGTTCAAGGAGATCAACCGTGGCCGAACCGGCACGATCCCCGCAACAACCGGCCGAGTTGAAGGCACGCAACCTCGACGTCCCCGGCGAGGCTGTCGCCGGGTTGTGCCGCCGCCATCATATTCGCAAGCTGGCGTTTTTCGGCTCGGTGCTGCGCGACGACTTCGGTCCTCACAGCGATGTCGATGTGCTGATCGAATTCGAGCCGGGACATGAGCCGGGATTCTTCGGTTTGTTTGACATCGAGCAAGAGCTTTCTTCCACTTTGGGGGGCAGAAAGGTAGACTTGCGAACGCAGCGGGATTTGAGCCGCTACTTTCGCGACGAAGTCATCGCCGGTGCACGGGTCTGGTATGCGCAAGCATGACCTTTCGCGCTTGCGGCACATCTTGGACGCGGCGGAAGAAGCGCTGTCATTCCACGGTGCGCTAAACTCGTTCGAGCAGAACGCTCAAGGACGCGTGCTGCACAAACGGCTGTCTTGTATTCAGACCAAGCAATATCAGAACTTCGCACCACGGGAAAAATAAAATGAATCCGGAAGAAAGCAAAATCATGGCCGGCTTTTTCATGTCGGTCTTCGAACAGGAGGCCGGCGCCACAGCAAGGGTTATCAACGCCATCCCTGAGGAGAGCCAGGACTACCGGCCTGATCCTAAATCTCGCACCGCCTTGGAACTGGCGCGCCACCTCGTCTTGGAAGACGCGTGGTTTCTTGACGCGGTCATTGATCTTGAGTTCAAGCCCCCACCAGACCAAACCGATGCCTGCGGCATCATGACGCCGGCTCAGGCGGTGGAATCCTATAACGAGGCTCTGCCGAGCCGAATCCAAAAGGTGAAGTCTTTATCGGGCGAGCATCTGGCCAAACAAATGTCCCTCATGGGAATGATCAATACGTCGGCTGCCGAGTTCTTGTCTTTGTTGATTTGTCACTCGGTTCACCACAGGGGGCAACTATCGGCGTACCTGCGGGCAATGGGGGGCAAAGTTCCCCAGATCTACGGTCCCAGCGCCGATGAACCCATGGAGATGCCGGCCCAGGCTTAGTGCGTGCGGAGCGGCCCGGCGGTTAAAGCCGTGATCAACCAAACGATCTCGCACTACAAAATCACCGAGGAGATCCAGTTTCACACTGCCCACCCCGAGATCCCCTGAAAAAAAATGGCGGGAATGCGAGACTTTCTGATTCACCGCTACTTTGACGTGAACCTGACTACGGTTTGGGAGACCGTAACGGAGGAATTACCGCCACTCATAAAGGAGCTGAAAAAGGTCATCCCCGTCCAGTAGCACCGGGACTTGCGGCGTTTCGGAATCACCAGCAAGTCAGTGCTTCCGAGCGGAGCGCCGAAGGTGAACTTGAATGAGCCGCGCCGCCCCCGTGTCAATGAATCCCGGCCATGAGTTTGCGGATCGGCTTCACCGCCAATACCGCCAGGCCCGCGACGCCAATGTTGACCATGGCAACGGATCCGAAAAGTTCCGGCAAAGGGAAGGACTCAAAAAGGCTGGCGATCTCGCCGCCCATATAGTTGCCGATGGCAGCCGAAAGAAACCACACTCCCATGATCTGACCCACGATTCGAGGCGGCGCCAGTTTCGTCATCAAGCTAAGGCCGACAGGACTCAGGCAAAGCTCGCCGAGCGTGTGCAGCAGGTAGGTGCTCGCCAGCCACGCGGGACTGACCTGCGACTGCTCTCCGGTTAACCGCGCCGCGCCTGTCATCACCACGAAGCCGGCGCCCACAAGCAGCAAGGCATAGGCAAACTTCGCTGGACTCGATGGTTCTCGTTTACCCAGCCGAATCCACAGGCCGGCGAAGACCGGGGCCAGCAGCAGAATATACAGCGGGTTCAGCGACTGAAACCAGGTCGAAGGATAATCGAGCCCCAATACGCTGTTCCGCGTGAAACGGTCGGCGAAAAGGTTGAGGCTCGATCCGGCCTGTTCGAAGCCGGCCCAGAATAACGCGGCCAGCCAGAAGAAAACGTAAATCGCGATGCCGCGGCTCTTCTCGGCCTTGGTGTAGCCTCCCTTCCAGTAGAGAGAAAACACAAACAACGTGCTGCCGATCGCCAGCAGGGCCAGCTTCTGTACGGCGCTCAGCGAAGCCATGGTCAGGGCGCTGATCACGATCGCGAAACCGCCCGCCCAGACCAGCGTGGGAAGCGCGGTGAGACCTTCGCCGGGCCTCGGGCCGGGCCTTTTCTCGGGTGGTTTGCCGGCGTCGCCAAGGCGCGACCAGCTCAGCACATACTGGATGATCCCGAACACCATGCCGACGCCGGCGGCGGCGAAACCCCAATGCCAACTGAAATTCTGCCCAAGAGTCCCGCAGACCAGGGGACTGACGAAGGCTCCCAGGTTGATTCCCATGTAGTAGATCGTGAAGCCCGAATCACGCCGCTTGTCATTTTCGTCATACAGCTCGCCGACGATGGCGCTGATATTCGGTTTGAGCAGGCCCGTGCCAATGACAATCAGGGCCAGTCCCGCATAGAAGAATGAGACACCCGTCATCGCCAGACTGAAATGGCCGAGCGCGATCACGATGCCCCCGAGCAGCACCGCCCGGCGCAACCCCAAGAAGCGGTCCGCCAGCCAGCCGCCGGGCAACGACGCGATATAGACCGCCGCGGTATAGAGGCCATAGATTCGCGCGGCTCTCGCTACGCTGAACGCCAGGCCGCCGCGCGCCGAGTCGGTCATGAAAAGAATCAGCAGCGCCCGCATGCCGTAATAGCTGAAGCGCTCCCACATCTCGGTGAAAAACAGAGTGGTCAGCCCGCGCGGGTGTCCGGCGATGCCGCTTCGGTCGGTTTGCCTTGCCGCGGGCGCCCGCGGCGAATCGGTCGTATCGGCTTGTGACATAGATCGAGCTCGCAAGTCTGTTTGTCAGCGGAATCCGGCGCGAACGGCGCCGAAGAGAGGTCCGATCAAATGCTTTCCCACCGCCGAGACTTACCGATTATAGTCGGATCGCGGCGAGCGCGTGATGGCCGCCCTCCACACGTTCCCGCCGGCTTTTTCAAACCGCCGAACCAATCGTGGAAGCAACTCAGAGCCGCTGGCGTCAGCCCGCGGTCACCCTTTTCGACGCGCTGCAATCCTGCCCCAGCCAATATGAGAAGATAAGTTTCCCCTCGGCGGGAGGTTGTTGTCCCGCACCGGTTTCTCGCGCCCCGGAACCCAGCTACGAATGAGTACGCCTCAGCCTCAGGCAGACGACCCCGCGAAACGCGGCGTACTGAGCACAACCTTCCGGGCTTTTCAGTACCGCAATTTCCGGCTCATGTGGACGGGAGCTTTTACCTCCACGAGCGGCTACTTTGTTCAGGAAGTCGCCCAGAGCTGGCTCGTTTACACGCTGACCGACTCGCCCTTCCTGCTCGGGCTGACAGCGTTCCTCAACGGAGCGCCGATTCTGCTGCTCTCACTATTTGGCGGTGTTGCCGCGGACCGCATGGACCGCCGCAAGATCTTGGCGGTCTCGCAATACATCCAAATGCTGGCCGCGGTGATTCTGGCCGTCTTGCTGTGGCTGGACGTGATCGAAGTCTGGCATATCATGGCCGCCGCGCTGATGAACGGCTTCGGACAAGCTTTCGGCGGGCCGGCCTACCAGGCGCTTATCCCTTCTCTCGTGGACAAGAAAGATTTGCAGAACGCGGTCGCGCTGATGTCGATCCAATTCAATCTTGCGAGCGTCATCGGGAGGCTGATCGGCGGCGTTGTCTTCGCGGCTGTCGGAGCGGCGGCCTGCTTTGCGATTAACGCCGTGACGTTCGTGTCCGTGATTGTCGTGCTCTACATGATTCACATCACGTTTGTACCGAAAAAAACGGAAGTTGACGTTTGGCAGAGCCTCAAAGAGGGCGTGGGATACGTGTTTCGGGACGGCGCTTTGACGTCGCTGATGGTGCTGTCGCTGGCCGCCGCGTTTCTGGCGATTCCGCTGATGACCTTGTTGCCCGTGTTTGCTCGCGAGACCTTCCAGCTCGGCGCGCAAGGATACAGTTTGATGGGCGCGGTCTTTGGCGCCGGAGCCGTGGTCGGCGCGCTTGTCGTGGCCTGGCTCGGGAACATGCCCAACAAAGGCCGAAGGGCGCTGATAACGCAGCTCGGTCTCGGCGCCGCCCTGCTGGCTTTTGCGCTGAGCGGAAATCTTTGGGTCGCCCTTTTCTTCGCTTTCCTGGCGGGCGGGACGATGCTGGCGGTCTTTGCCATGATCAACTCCCTCGTTCAGCACCTCGCGCCGGAAGAATTGCGGGGGCGGATCATGAGCGTGCTGAACACGGCGTTTCGGGGCGCCATGCCGCTGGGTAATCTGGCGGCCGGCTCTTTGGCGGGCCATCTGGGAGCGCCGATGATCGTGGCACTGAACGGAGCAGCCCTCGGCGTGATCGCGGTGTGGTACTTACTCCGCGGGAAGTCGGTCACCCGGCTGTAGGGTGTCGGGTTGCCGTCAACGGGCGGCAGGCCCGGCTTGGCGGCGCTACTCCCCAGCTTCCCGGTACCACTCCAATGTTCGGCGCAGGCCTTCCTCGAACCCAACAATTGGTTCGTAGCCGAGATCACGGCGCGCGGCGGCGAGGCCGGCTTGAGAGTCGCGTACGTCGCCGCCGCGAGGAGGGCCGTAGTCCGGCGCGATCCGCGCTCCCGCGATCTTGCCGAGAAGCGACCACGTTTCATTGAGGGTGTAACGGCGTCCGATACCGCCGTTGTAGACCTTTCCCACGGCTTCCGCGGACTTGGCGGCCAGCAGGTTGAGCCGCACCACGTTGTCCACGTAGGTGAAGTCTCTCGACTGCTCGCCGTCGCCGAAAATCGTCGGCGCCCGGCACTCCAGAATCGCTCGACAAAAGACCGACAGCACCCCCGAGTAGGGCGAGCTGGGGTCCTGTCGCGGCCCGAATACATTGAAGTAACGCAGCGAGACTGTTTCGAGGCCGAAGACTTCCCAGAACGTTTTGGCGTAATACTCGCCCAGTAGCTTCTGCACGGCGTAGGGGGACTTGGGATTCGGCGCCATCGACTCCGTCTTGGGCAAAGTCGGCGTGTCGCCATAGGCCGAGGACGAAGCAGCGTAAACAACCCGTTTGACCTTTTTCCTGTGCGCCGCCAGCAGCACGCTGAAAGTGCCGTTGACGTTGACGTCATGAGACAACTCGGGCTCGGCAATCGATCGCGGCACTGACGGAATGGCCGCTTCGTGGAAGACGACGTCAATTCCCGAAAAGACCTCTTCGAGCCGGCCGCCGTCCCGGATGTCCAGCTCGTGAAACTCGATATCCTCGCGAACGTCATCGAGATTCGTCTGCTTGCCGGTGAGCAGGTTGTCGACCACGACGACCCGTTCGACGCCCTCCTCCCCCAGCAGCCCCCGAACCAAAGCTGATCCGATGAAACCCGCGCCTCCCGTGACGAGAACGTTCTTCATGCCCTAGTTCAACTGCCCGATCTGATCACGCAGGTAGGCGTACGCTTCGGTGACGATCTTTTCCGAGCCTGGCGTGAAGTCGAAAACTTCCATGGAAACCCAGCCGCCGAAAGCGCGGTCCTTGGCCACCTGCAGCACCGGCTTGAAATCGTAACCGCCGCCGGGACGCGGGTAGCTTCCATCCAGCTCGTTGACATGGATGTGGCGAATCAGGTCCCAATGCTTCTTGACAATGTCCGCGTGCGGTTCGGCCTCATCGATGGCGTTGTGGGAATCGAACATCGTTTGCACCGCCGGACTGTTCACCTCGCGGACAACCTGAACCGCCTCGTCCAGCGTCAGAATCACATCGGACTGGGCTATCGGAAGGGCCTCGACGCAAAAAGTGACGCCGCGTTCCTCTAGCAGAGGCGCAATGGAGCGAACGCCGCCGGTAAAGTTGCGGACGGCGACATCGACGGGAAAAGCGCCGTCCGTGCGGCGCTGGAATGGGGAACCGAAGACCATGACGCCTCCGGTTCCGCCTTCGGGCCGCAGGTCAGCGCAGAGGTCAACCAGCCGCCGTACGAAATCCCAACTGTTGCTGCGCTGGCTTTCGTCCGGGGTGGTGACGTGCAATCCCTCCGGACCGACGGTGAGCCAGTGCAGCCCGACAAACTCGAGGCCTTCGGAGACAATGATGTCGCGCACCTCGCGGCGGCGCTCGGCGGGAAGCGCGCTGGCGTCTTTTTGGAGGGTGAACGGCGCGATTTCGATGCCCTGCCAGCCGACCTTTTTGAGCAAGCGGCAGGAGGAGGCGAAATCCGAGCCCTCAAAAAGCTCGTTGCAGACAGCAAGTTTGAATTCGTAGTTGTCAGCCATGGCTAGTGGTCAGTTTATCGATGGCCTCTCCATTCCGCGCGCGCGACGTGGCGCACGCATTCTTGCGTGCCGTGGCGCCATTCCTGGCGACATAGTAGCGGCCGGCTTCAGCCGGTCCGCGCGCCTCCCGGCGGGCAGCGTCGGCCTCCGCCGGCGCAGGCCTGGACTGCTGCCCACCGCCCTACGCAGCCGTCCGGAATTGATTGCCCCGTTTGCGATGGGCGTCGCCGCTTCGCGCCGAAGGACCGGCTGAAGCCGGTCGCTACTGGGCTCACTCGCCGGGCAAGATCGACTCCGCATACAGCAGGTCGCCCGTCAACCCGTCGTAATACTGGAAGACCACCTGCGGCCGGTCGTAGGCGGCCCAGACGTCTTTGCCCGGTTCAAACTCCGGAATGCGGAACGTGTTGTTCACCTGAACGACGGTGTAGACCGGCCGGCGGCGGCGGCCCGCGGTCTCGTTGGGGATGAAGGTCGACCAGCGGATATCGCATTCGCGGCCGCGGGACTCGAACTTTCCGCTCGTCGGCCGGTCGGATTCCTCGGCCAAGCGGTGATTGCTCGAGTTGTGCGGCCCGGAGGCGAACTCCCAGACGCGATCGGTAATCTTGATCGCAAAGCTGTTGTGCAGGTCCCCGGTTAGCACGAACACGGGTTTTCCGAGGGAATCCCAGAAGTCGATCAGCTCCTCCCGTTCGACGGCAACAGAGGTCCATGCCTCGTCTTTGTTTCGTTTGTCGGTGCCGCCCAACACATGGGGCACCATCAAATTGACCGAAGAGACGACGAAGAGAAAGTCCGCGTCGCTCTCCCGCATCCCTTTCTTGAGCCAGGCCTTTTGCGGCGCGCCGAGGACCGAGATGCCTTCCTCGAAGGGATTGCGGAGGTCGTGCATCATGCGGTGGCTGCGAGTATCGATATAAAAGAACTCGGTGTTGGAGATCTTTTGTCTGAAGTGCGAAAAACGCCCCACTGAGTAAGATGCCTGGCCGTCTTCTTTAGCTGCGGGCGAGATGCGGAGGCGGTTGCGGTCGAGAACTTCGGTGATCTCGTAAACGCCCGCGTTGGGATCTCCACCCACGCTATCAAGCGCAAGGTTGTTGACCCCGGCGTCCGGCGTTCCCCAGTGCACGGTGAGCGTGCCGATTTGATCACGCTTCAGCTCGCGGAAGTCAGCCGATGGATCTTCCAAAATGTCGCTGCCGCCGGTGAGCCGCGCCTTGCCGAAATGGATATCCTGCGCCCAAGGGATCGGGTTCGACCAGCCCAGGTAGTCGTACCAGGCCCGGATGCCGATATCCCGAAACGCCGCGCGCCGGTTGCGCAGCCCGGGCGTCCCCGTGCCGTTCACGTCGTTGAGCATTTCGTGGTCGTCGAACATGAAGAAAGACGGCACTTCGCGGTGCCAGTCGGCGAGGTTCAGCCCGCGCGTGAGATACAGTTTGTAGTTCTCCCAGACGCCGACGATAGTCGGAGCCAGATCGACGATGCGCGGCACGCGCGCCGCCGCCACTTGCGTGCTCCAGGCTTCGGGGGTATAGTCGCGCTTCTCCTCGTAAATCCAGTCTCCGTCAAGGATCGCGAAATTGATCTTGTCTTCGATCTCGCGGAGCATGGTGCGAAACCCCGGCAGGCTGGGGTCGCTCGGCTGGTTGTTGCCGCAAGCGTATTCAAAGCTGTAGTTGAACAAGCCCTTTGGGTTTTGCGTGGGATGGCGGAAGGTGTTGGCGTCGGGCAGCGTGCTGAAATCCCCGCCGAGCTTTTCTCGCCTGCGGCCGCCGGGGTCTCCCACGACTTCGTAGTAATACTTGGTATTGGGCTCGAGTCCCGTGATGTGAACCCAGTTGGCGTTGTCGTGATCGATGGTCGTGCGTACGGAATCGGAAAGCTGACTGAGATCGCCGCGCGACGTGCCGTAGCGAACGCGGAATTCGCCGGCCCGCTTGGTCCTGGCCCAGACGCCGATTTCAGTCGCGCCAAGGCGGCCCAGAATCGGGCCGTGCGCGATTTCGGCGGCCGGCAACTGGATGGCGCAAAGGGCCAATACGGCGGTGATGATTCGGGTGGTCATTTCTCCCTCCGAGCACTGCTAAGTGATGCTGGTCAGATCGCCCAAGTGTAGCGGAAATCCGCAAGACAGGAGTGTCAACCCTATGTCGCCAAGAATGGCGACACGGCACGCAAGAATGCGTACGCCACGTCGGGGCGACAGACATCGCTTAGTTTTGCCGGTCGCGGAATTCGGCGAACCAGTTCTGGACAACGTGAATCGAAGGCGTCTTGGCTTCCTCGCTTTCCACCGTTTCCACCAAAACAAACCGCTGCCCGTCGGGCGACACGTCGTAGCGGTACTCCGCTGTCGCGCGCAAATCGGGGTGCTGGAACAAGCGGGTCGTTGCAGCGGTCGTGAAACTGGGCCTCGTGCTGACCTCGACGGCCATCAGCGTGTCCGCCTCCACGTAGAACAGCTCTTTGCGGTCTCTGCTCCAGCGCGGCTGTACGCCCCCTTGGGTCGAAACCTGCCATTCACCTTCACCCTCGGGAAACGGCGTCACATAGACTTGGTCCTGGCCCGACTGATTCGATACATAAGCCACAAAACGCCCTTGCGCCGAAAACTTCGCTGCACCCTCGTTGAAGGAGGTTTGTATGAACGGGACCGAATCAAAGCCGCTGCCATCTTCTTTCCGCTTGAGATACCAAAGGTCCCATCCGTTCTCCAGATCATCGACACGGTAGAGCAGATACTTCCCATCGGGAGACCAGTCGTTGGGAAGCTCCGGCAAATCCGTGCCTGCCAGCAATTCAGGCTCGCCCGTGCCATCCGCCGGCCGGCTGTAAATGTCCCCCTTCCCCTGATGCCAGGATTGGAAGGTGATCTCTTTTCCCGAGGGCGACCAGATGGAGTTGCTCTGCACCGCCGCATTAAATATCAAGCGTCTCTTCAGCGGGCGGCCGACCTCATGCACCCAAATGTCGTCGTTGCCGTCCACGGAACTCCAGACCGCCACGCGGCCGCCATCGGGAGATAAGGTGGGATCGAGGATGGTCTCCTGTGGCTGGCCGATCACCCCCAGCTTCTTCCCGCCTCGGTCTCGCCACACCAATTGCTGCTCTCCCAAATCCAAAAAGTCGAGATAAATCAGCGTACCGTCGGCCCCCACGCTCGGCCCGCTCACGTTTTCTCCAATGGGAAAGGCTTCCCCGGTGGGCTTTAACGTCTCGATCGAAAAGGGCAGGGCCCACAGACCGCTCTGGTAACGATTGGTCTGGTACACAATGTGTCCGCTTGCGGAATAGACCGGATAAGCTCCCTCGACCAGCACTTCCCACTCACCCGTTTCCAGGTTCTTGACAGCGATGTCCCGGTCACTAGGGCCGCCCACATCGAAAATGATGCTTCGGGCCGCGGCTTGTGAGGGCAAGAAATGCGGATCGTCGTGGCCACGGCCCTTTTCCGTTTCCTCCGGCTCGAACAAGAGCCTGGGCTCTCCTCCGCGGGCAGGGACCTCATAGATCCTTGAGGGACCTCCCGAGCCGAAGGCAATGAAATCGCCCTCGGGGCTCCATCCACCACCTCCTCTCAAATCACCTTCGGGAAGCGCGCAGAGAGTGATCGCCGGCCCGCCTTGAGCGGAGATTTTCTTGAGCTCCCGATTCGCGCCAAACGCGATGAACTGGCTGTCGGGTGACCAGAACGGGCGCACTGCGTCCTCGGTGCCCGCCAGCTCTCGGGGTTCCGCACGATCGAGATCGCGGACCCAGAGCTTCGTTTCCTCCCCGCCTGCAACATAGACAATGTGCCTGCCATTGGGAGAGATCGCAGCTCGCCCGTTGTACCTTCCGAACACGTCCAGGCGGCGGCCGGTTGTCGTCCCGTAAAGCGACTCCGGCGTGAAGGCGAATCGGCGCAGGGGCGCTTTGGGAAGGGGCTGGCGGAAATGGACGAACGCGAGCGCCAGCAGAGCAGTGGTCGCAACGGCGAACAAGGCCCAGGGGAGTCGTGGCTTCCATCCGGGGACAGCCACTCCGGGCGGGGTCAGCTCAACGCCGGATGCTCGTGGCAGGGTCAAGCTCTCAGCTTGTCCGTCGCCGCTTCGCGGCGATGGACCGGCAGGATTGCCGGTCCCTACTTCGTCCCCTGCGCCGGCGGCAGTCCTGAGGATCGTCGATCGGCCGGACTTCAATTTCTCGGCCAAGTTGCTCAGGTCAACGATGATGTCCGCAGTGTTCTGATAGCGCTGTGCGGCGTCCTTGGCCAGGCATTTGCCTATCATGAACTCCAGCTCCACGGGCACGCCGGTACGCAAGCCCGTCAGCGGCTCCGGCTCCTCGTGAACAATCTCATACAGCAGCGCCTTGTCGTAGACACCCTGAAACGGCCGCTGCCCGCAAACCATTTCGTAGAGCACGCAACCCAGCGCCCAAATGTCGGCGCGGTGGTCGACTTTCGCCCCCTGCGCCTGCTCGGGCGACATGTAGGCCACCGTGCCCAGGGTCGTGTCGAGCTGGGTCAGCCTTGAGTCTTCCGTCAGCAGCGCCAGGCCGAAGTCCAGGATCTTCACGCGCCCTTCAGGAGTGATCAGCAGATTGCCCGGTTTGATGTCGCGGTGAACGATCTTCTTCTGGTGCGCCGCGTTGAGACCGTCGGCGATTTGGCGTCCGATGTCGAGAGCCTCTTTGAAAGCGAGCGGATGGGCTTCGATCTTCTTCTCCAGGCTGTCGCCCTCGACGAACTCCAAGGCAAGGAAGGTGCGCCCATCCACCTCGTCAATCTCATGGATCGTGCAAATGTTGGGATGGTTGAGCGCGGCGGCCGCTTTCGCTTCCCGCTCGAAGCGTTTGCGGCTCTCCTCATCCTTGAGCAGGTGAGGCGCCAGAAACTTCAGCGCCACGGTGCGCCCGAGTTTGGTGTCCTCGGCCTTGTAAACAACACCCATCCCCCCTTCGCCGGCCTTGGCGACGACCCGGTAGTGCGAGATGTTCTGGCCGATCACTGCCTTGAATGATACAACGCTGACTTCATTGAGCGCATGACGCCAATCCGCCCGCAAGGGTTCGCGTTTCCCGGCGAAACTGTTTTGAGACACCCGCGCTCTTAAATCCGTTCACCTGCTGCCAGAAAGGTCGAAATTTAAAACTACGTGAACGGCTGAGGGCCTTTGGCCACAACGAGGCGCAACTCACGCGTCAGTTCAAGTCCATCGCCGCTTTGAGAGCTTGCTCGACTGCTTCCAAGGCAGGAGCCGGCAAGGCCCCGGCACGTTTCGACAATTTCGACCGGTCGATCGTTGTGACTTGATGACACACGGCCACGCTCTGCTTGGTTAAGGCATGACCGCCGGGGAGCTCAACTACGGTAGGGCCTCGGGCTGCCTGACGCGCGGAGGTAGACACTGGAATGACGATGATCGACCGCCAGCCCGCTGTCTGGTTAAACGCGTCGTGCGAGACGACGATGACGGGGCGGCGTCCCGTTTGCTCCGATCCCGAGCGCGGACGCAGATCGGCCCAGTAGATGTCACCCCGTTTCAACGCTTCGGCTCCGTTTTCGTCAAGTGTTCCAGAGATGTTTCTTCCAGACCGGAATCCAGATCCAAATTGGAATCGGCATGTTGCTCGGCGAAAGCGGCAATTTCCTCGTGAATGGTCCGCTTCCGCTGTTCTTTGAGCCAAGATTCAATGGCCTGACGAGCCAGGACGGTCGCCGGACGCCGGACACGCTTCGATTCAGCGCGAAGTCCCATGTGAAGTTCTTCCGGGAGGGGTACGTGCAGATTCTTCATTGTGCCTGTCACGTCATTATGACAGATTTAATGGCAGGATTTTGCCATTTATGTCTGGCGCCGCATTCCAGCGGCAATGATGCTATTCTTTGAAAGTCGCCAGCCGCAATTCCCAGGAGGCCGAACCATGAAGCGCCGTGAATTTCTCAAGAGCACCGTCGCCGGAGCCGTTGCCGGCGGCGCTGCCATACCGCTATCCGCCCACGGACCGATGCCGATGCGCACCCTCGGCAAGAGCGGGCTCGAAGTCTCGCACTTTTGCCTCGGCGGATTTCACATGGCGGTAAAGGGTCCCGAGAACGCCGTGAAAATCATCCACCGGGCGATCGAACTGGGCGTCAATTTTCTCGACAGCGCGCACAAGTACCACAAAGGCAAAAGCGACAAATTCTACGGCTTGGCGCTTGAGGGCGGACTCCGCAAGAAAGTCCTGCTTATGAGCAAGGCGGAAAAGCGCGATGCCAAAAGCGCCATGCGGCAGCTCGAGGAGACCCTGCGCCGCATGAAGACCGACTACCTTGATTTATGGCAGTGTCATGAAGTCTCGCGAATGGACGAGGTCGAGCAAATATTCGGTCCCGGCGGCTCGCTCGAAGCCTTCGTCAAGGCCAAGGAGCAGGGCAAAGTCCGCCACATCGGCTTCACAGGACACCACGACCCCGAGGTCCATCTGGCGCTGCTCAACGGCTATGACGGCTGGGAGACGGTGCAGCACCCGGTCAACTTGATCGACCCGCACTACCTGAGTTTCGTCGAGAACGTCTTGCCGAAGGTCGATGCCAAGGGGCTCGGCAAGATCGCCATGAAGACCAACGCCATCGGCGCGATTCTGAATAATAAGGTTGCTACGATCGAGGAATGCCTGCGTTTCGCCATGAGCCGCCAGCCCGACACAATCGTCTCGGGAGTCGAAACGGTCGAGCAGTTGGAGCAAAATGTCGGCATCGTCAAGAACCTCAAGCCCTTCAACGATCAAGAGGTGCGTCAATTGCTCACTCGCACTGGCAAGGGGCCATTCGGGCCCGAATTGGAGAGCTACAAACGGAAAGAGGCCTAGCGCGAATTCCTTGCCATTCGAGTGTTGATCCCTAACGCGGACGAGCGGCAACCAAATCCGGGAGCGTGGCCGCGGGTGGATGAGGCGCGCCGAAGCGGCTAACCCCTCCCTGACAAGATGTAACCGGGCTTCCATTGACATCCCCTCCCGCCGCACTCAGAATGTAAATAGTAGTACCTTGCCGTAAGAAACGCCGTCTGGTTCGTCTTAACTACTCAGGCGGCGTCGGGGTGCGCCTCTTGCGAGCTTCTGGGAAGCCCAGTTCCGCCGCGTCTGAAACCGAGCAGTTGTTCGGTGAAAGCCGAGACAGCCTCGTTCGGTATCTCCGTTACCATTTAGACGATCGATCAGAAGCGGAAGACATTGCCCAAGAGACATTTGTGCGCTATTACCAGGCGCGCAGCCGCAACGAAGAAATTACTCAACCGCGGGCTTGGCTGTTTCGAGTGGCACACAACTTGCTGGTTGATTATGGGAGGAAGCGAAAACCGGATCTGCTGGACGAGCAAGGCTGGATCGCGCTGGAAAGCCATTTGGTTGTGGAAACCAATGGGCTCAACGTCGGCGTAGAGGTTTCAAAGCTGCCTTGGGATCGTCTCAGTCCGATGGAATTGGATTGCCTGCGGCTGCGAACGGAAGGGTTGAAGTTTCGGGAAATCGGCGAAGTCTTGGATTTGTCGATCTCCACGGTTGTCAGCTACGTTTCTCGGGCGCTGGCCAAGTTGAGACCTGGTAGAGGGAAAAATAAAAAGGTTGCCACACCTGACCACAGAAAAACTGCTCAAGCACGTTGACGGCGAGTTGAAGGGCGAATCGAGCGCTCACATCGACCGCTGCGCCGCGTGCCAAGAGTCAATGGCTGAATTGCAGTCCTGGCTTTACGAGGTAGAGCGGGATCTGCGCGCATCGGCGCCTGCCGAGGCCCCCGAATTGCGGGCGGCTTCGTGGGAACGCTTGCGGTCAGCCCTCTATCCCGCGAAACCGGTTATCGCCTTCCCGGTTCGCTGGTCGCCGGCCTACGCCGTGGCAGCGGGCCTTGCTATCGCCGTATTGGGCGGGTACTTGGCATTTCGTGCTCCCCAGCCGTCAGCGCCGGTACAGCTTGCCGAGGAAACGGCTATCGAGTCAGTCGTCCCCGCCCCGGAAAGCGCTGTCGCGGAGCCGGGAGAAGTCGCCCTGGTCCAGGATCAAGCGCCCGCCGCGGCCCCAAAACCAGCGCTTGCACCCTCGACTCCCGTGATCCAGCCCGCCAAAAGAACGACTCCCCGGACGAGATTTGAGATCGCCGCTCTGACCCGCGCAGGCCGCCCGGCCGAGAGCCAAGTGCTGTCATTGCAAGCTCCGGCGTTGACCGTCTCCGCTTCGCTGATGATGGTCACGCCAGGGACGCTCGATTTGCCGCTCGTGCTGGAACCGCGAAATACCTTGGCCGCGTCCGCGCCCGCCGAAGCTGCTTCGATGACCGCGGATGAAGCGCCCCTCGTCCTGGCCGGTCACCGAATTCTCACCAAAGCAGGCGTCTGGCAAGAAGATATTCGTCCCGTGCCCAGGGCAGGCGTTGTTTCCTTTGAGGGAACGGTCGAAAACGCCGAAGTGCGCCAACGCGTCACTCGTGAAATCCAGCGGGCGGCCGGGGGGCAACAGGTCAGCTTCACCCTGCTAGAGCGGCAGCAAGACACGGCCAATGCGGAACCCCTTCTCGCCAGCGCCAGCCAAACAGCCGGCGACCGCGCCAGTGGAGGCGTGGTTCGCAGGTCGCTGCTTTCTCACTTCAGTGACGCCGCGCGGCGCTCTTTCCAGGCCCCCGAGCCGGCGGCGCTTGAATCGGAACTCGATCGCTACGTGAGCGACGTGTTCCGCGGCCAGTCGCGTCTTTTGTCCCACGTTTATGCGCTAAATGGCGTACTCATGAGTTTTGACGCGACCCTCGTCAGACAGCTCGAGCCAAGGGATATCGGCTCTTTCCGGCAGGTGGTCGGCTTCCACGCCTCGGCCATTCGAGAGCATGAAGCGCGCATCTACGATCGCTTGTCAGAAGCCCTTCCCAGGCGTTTCTGGACTTATCGGGCCGAGGAGAAAGACGTCCAAGGCGAGTCCGGCTGGAGGCGCGAAAGTCAACTGCTGCTGAGCGACGCGCTCAAACTCGACGCCACTCTCCATGCTTTGCTGGGCACCCCGGAAACCAGCATCGATACTTCCGATGTGAATCTATCCTGCGGTGAACTGCTCGGACGTATCAGAACTCGCATTGCCCGCCTGCAAGCCCCGATCCAAAGCTTACAATAGGTATATGTGCGGGAGGACACTCCTGCTGGGGGTAGTCTGCGTTCTTTTCGCTGCAGCGTCAGCCATCGGCCAGCCCCCCCCTAGCGGTGTAATCCGTGGCCGGGTTGTTGATCCCCAACAGGCCCCGCTCGAAGACGTCGAGGTTACGCTCGTCGATCTTTCGAGCGCGAAACCGCTAACCGTTCATACCGGTCCAGCAGGCCGCTTTGCCTTTACCGGCTTGCCCTCGGCCAAGTACTCCTTGACGTTTGACTTGGAAGGCTACGCCGTCCAGCAACTGCGGCCCTATGAAGTTCTGCCCGGGATTCCGGTCGAGGTCTCGGTGGAGCTCAAGGGCCTCGCTCCTCCGCTCACTAGCCCCCGTGCGGGATTGGAGGGAATCGCCATCGAATACGGTCTCGTCAGAGAGCAGATCGAGGCTGTGCCGGTATTGCTCGGCTCGGAAGGCCGAACACCGGTGGACAAGCTCTTATCAATGGTGCCGGGCGCGAGTCCGACTCAATCGCTGGAAGTCGACCCATTCACCGGGCGGGCGGCGCCGGTTTCCGCTAACGGGTCGAGGCCGTCGGCGATCAACTACCAGCTCGATAGCGGTTCGAACAACGCACAAAACCGCATTACGGGCGCGCAGGCAACGACTTTCGGCCCCATGCCGGAAGGCATTGAGACGTTCCGGGTAGTCAGCCACACCTATTCCGCCCAAGACGGACGCAACGCCGGCGCCGTTGTTTCGGCCACGACTCGCGGCGGCGGCAACGAGTGGCACGGTCAAGCGCGCGGGTTTTGGCGTCCCCGAGGCGGCAACACGATCGAGACCTTCGACGGATCGAGCGACTCAATCAACGGTTTGGCGGCAGGGGGGCAAATAGGAGGGGCGCTGTCGAAAAAGAAGGGCCTTTTCCTGTTCCTGGATGCCGAAGCTTGGGCTACCAGCCGCCGCGAGACCGCGATCTCGCCGGTGCTCACTGTCGCCGAGCGCGCCGGCGACTTTTCTTCCGCGTCCCCGCGGAACGCGCCCCGCGACCCGCAAACCAATGTGCCTTTCGTCAACGGATTACTGCCGGCCGAATTGCTCGATCCGCTGATGACGAAGTATCTCGATACGTTCGTTCCGGCAGCCAACGAAGGAGAGAATCTTTACCGCTCGGATAGAGACCTCGATGGCAATGGAGAGATGCTGCTGGGCCGGCTCGACTGGCGCTTGCGCAATTGGTCATTGAACTCCAGCTACTTCAACTTCCGGAATCGCGTCGACGAACCGTTTCGTGATGTTGCACTAGCGACCCCGGGCCTGGCCTCGCGGCGCGGACAACGTTCTCACAACGCCCAGGTCAGCTTTACTTACACGCCCGGACCCAGTTTTTCAAACACTGTCCGCTTGGCCGGACAGCGATTGGCGAGCAACCGCCGGCAAGGGCGCCTGGACTTTATTGACACGTCCGCGGATAGTTTCGGGTTCGACTTTCAGAGCTTCGGCGCCAATCCAGGCACGCTTCCCGATGTGACTCTGCTCGGCGATGACGGCGCCGAACGGCTGCGGATTGCGCCATTCTTGTTCGCGGAATCGTCGGCACAGACGTCTTTTCAGTTTCGCGATGATCTGGCCTATCGCCGCGGGGGACTCGTTCTTCGAGGCGGCGTGCTGTTCCGGCGAGGTATCTGGCCGTTCTCAAATACCGAGAATGCCGCCGGAAGCTTTACCTTCTCGCCAGCGGCGTTTCGCGGCACGCGCAACAGCGTCGCGGACTTGTTGCTCGGCATCCCCGCCTCCTACCGCGTAACCACCCCGCGCAGCCTGAACCTGCGCTGGAACGAATTCGCGCTCTACGGAGAGTCGGAAGTCCGTCCGTTTCGGGGGATGCGGATTACGCTCGGCCTCCGCTTCGAATCACAGCCGCCCGCCGTCGAACGGCTGGACCGCTTGGCGGCTTTTCGGCGCACCGTCGAGAGCCAGTCGTTCGAGGATACCTTGCCCAACTTGATTTTTCCCGGTGATCCCGACGGCGACCTCGGCGTGCTTCCCCGCTCCACGATTCGAACCGATGGCAACCACTTCGCCCCCCGTGTCGGGCTGGCTTACTCTCCGACTTCGGAGAACAAGCTTTCGCGCTGGATCTTCGGCGAATCGGGCCGGTCGGTATTCCGCGCTTCCTACGGAGTGTTCCACGACTTCGGGACATTCGCCGGATCGAGCGCCGCCGCCTTGTTCCAAGCTACTTATCCGCCGTTCAGCACCGACACCCGTTTCGACTTTGCCAGCCTGGCCCGCGCCGGCAGCTTTCAGGCGCCGCTTTCGATCGTCCCTCCCGTCAACACGGGTTTTATTCGCGGCTCGCTCGTTACCTACCCGATTCTGGTCTTCGACCCGTTTTTTGACAATGCCGTGGCGCATCACTGGGCCGCCGGCTGGCAGCGTCTGTTGCCGCACCGCGTATTCGTGAGCGCAACCTATGTCGGAACCCGCTCGCTGAACTTGCAGCGCCAGCGGGAGCTGAACGAATTCCGGCGCAATCCGCTGTTGGGATTCGGGTCGATTCGCAACATGCGCCTCTTCTCGCAATACCGCAACATCCGCTCGTTTGAGAGTTCCGGGGACGCTCGCTACAACGGCATGCACCTGAAGGCCACTCGCTACCTCACGCGAGGTCTGGCGTTTGACATCGGCTACACCTGGTCCAGTTCGTTTGATAACGCCAGCAGCGCTTTTGGCGACGCATTCAATACGGAGCCGTGGGCGCCTTCCGATTTCGATCGGCGTCACATGCTGACGGCGACTTGGCTTTATCGAATTGGGCTCCCCCGGGACCTGGCGTCGCGAATGCCGTGGGCCGACGATTGGCGGATCAGCGGTATCTGGCGCTTGCGGTCCGGCCTGCCTCTCGATGTCCGGCAGACGGAAGATCCTACGTTTAGCTTTGAGCGCGTGGGGCGGCCTGACATCGTCGGAACGTATCAGCGCTTGGATCCGAGTGAGGTCCGAACATTTACACTTTCGGACGGTCGCACCGTGAGCGGCCGGTTTGCCTTCGACCCTACCGTGTTTCAGCCCGTCGTGCCCACCAACTTTGACGAGCTGCGCCAAGGTGCGCTCGGCCGTAACGCGCTGCGGATGCACGGCTTCCAGCAGTGGGACCTGCGAATCGCCAAGTCCGTGGCCGTCAGCGAAACGATGTCGGCCGAATTCGGCGTCGACCTGCTCAACGCCTTCAACAACCAGAACTGGGCCGCCCCGTTCAGCAATGTAGACGACCCCTACTTCGGCATCGTTCGCTCCGAAGGGCTGCAGCGCACCTTCCAACTCAACGTCCGTTTCCGTTTCTAACGAGCCGCCGCGCCTGCCATGGCGGTTTTCATCGCGGGCCGCTCCAGCAAGCCCCTGGGTTGGTGAAATCCCGAGCGGCGAAAACGAGTGCCGGGCTAGCCCGGATTTCTCATCGCGGGGTTGGCGGAAGGCCGCCTTTTGTGGCACAAACATAATGATTACAATATGTTTCAGCCAGCAAGAAAGCGACCCCTGCCATGACAGAGTGTACCCAAACCAGCTTCACCTTCGCCGACCATGGCCGCCGCCAGGTGGTAGCCCGTTTCGACGGCGGCATGATCACCTCCGACGGCGGCGCCATGCTGTTGCGCCAGACCGAACAGCGCAGCGGCATCGTGCGGCAGTTCGCCGCCTGCTTCCGTGATCACCGCCAGCCCGCGCAAGTCGAACACAGCGTGCGCGAGCTGGTCTCGCAGCGCGTCTACGGGCTGGCGCTGGGTTATGAGGACCTCAACGATCACGATCAGCTGCGCTCCGACCCGCTGCTGGCCCTGCTGAGCGGCAAACAAGACCTCGAAGGCAAGCAGCGCCGCCGAGCCCAAGACCGCGGCAAGGCGGGCGCCGGCAAGAGCACTCTCAACCGCCTGGAGTTGACCCCGGCCAAGGCCGGCGCGCAAAGCCGTTACAAGAAGATCGTTCTCGACACGGGCGCGGCCGACCGTCTGCTGACCTCGCTCTACATTCAATCGCAGCCGTGCCAGCCCGAGCGCATCGTGCTCGATCTCGACGCCACCGACGACGCGCTGCACGGCCGCCAAGAGGGGCGCTTTTTTCACGGCTACTACGGACACTATTGCTACCTGCCGCTCTACATTTTCGCCGGGGACCAGTTGCTGTGCGCGCGCCTGCGGCCGTCCAACATCGACGCCTCGGCGGGGTCGCTCGAAGAGGTCCGGCGCATCGTCGAACAACTGCGGCGGGTGTGGCCCGAGGTCGAGATCCTGCTGCGGGCCGACAGCGGTTTTTGCCGCGACGAGATCATGAGCTGGTGCGAGAACCAGGGCGTGGATTACGTGTTCGGACTGGCGAAAAACGAGCGTTTAGAGCGCCTGATCAAGAGACGGATGAAGCTGGCGCGGCGGCGTTTCGCCAAGAGGGGCAAGGCGGCCCGGGCGTTCGGGGATTTCCGCTACCGCACGCGAACCAGCTGGGCGCGGGGGCGCAGGGTGGTGGCCAAGGCGGAGTATCTGGCGAAGGGCGAAAACCCGCGTTTCGTGGTGACGTCGCTGACGCCCAAGCAAGCGGCGGCGCAACACTTATACGAGACGATCTACTGCGCCCGCGGAGAGATGGAGAACCGCATCAAGGAGCAGCAGCTGGGGCTGTTCGCCGACCGCACCTCGACCGCGCTATTGCGGTCGAATCAGATCCGCTTATATTTTTCATCGATCGGGTACTGTTTGCTGGAGACGCTGCGGCGGCTGGGGTTGGCGGGGACGAAGATGGCGCGGGCGCAATGCACGACGATCCGGCTGCGGTTGTTGAAGATCGGAGCGCGCATCCGGATCACGGCGCGCAAAGTGTGGATTTCGCTGGCGACGGGATACGCCTGGGCGGGGGTGTTCGCCCAAGCGTATGAGAATCTCGAACGGGGGAGCCGCGGCGCTGCTGAAAACGGCAAGGCGAGTTCAAGTAATACTTGAAGCACACAGGGCTCGACAGGGGCGGCAATCGAGGTTTGCCCAAAAACAGACGAAAAACGCCTCGGCCAGGGTCGCGGACAGCATGCCGGGCCGTTTCTGCCCCACGGCGGCCCCGCCGAGAGGCGATGCCGCCTCAAGACCATGAAATCCCATCCCGCGCGCCCCGCCAACCCCGTTTTCGGGAATCGATGAGAAATGCGGGCTAGTGCGTGGTCCCGGTGAAGGGTTACCATGTTGGCATGCAGCGGCCGGTCAAGACTCAGCCCGCGGGAGGGTTGCTGACCTTGTCCCGCAAGGACGTGATCCGTCGGCCACCCGCGCGCTCAGCGGCGATTCGCGGCACATATACCGCTGTCTCACTCGAGCGCTATCCCTACCAAGCCTTTCCCAAGCGAAATCTGCCGCGGTTCCACGACGAAAAGCTGTGAGTCCTCCAAGAACCCTGAACAACTGCTGGCTGAAAGCCAGCAGGTTCGTGTGCGACTGAAAGTCGCCTGAAGCGCGGCTTGGCCGAAACAGAGCCGCGCCAGCAAGGGTGCGGTCGAGGGTAGTCCGTGTGTCGGGTCCGCCGTCGGAATGCGGTCACTGCCAGACTGGACCGCACCCTTGCGGGCGCGGCTCTGTTGAGAACCCTCGCTTGAAGCTGACCGCCTGAAAGGCGGTGGGTTTGGACCTGGTGATTGAACTAAACTCCAGTAAAGAGGGGTGCCACGCGTCTGGCTCCTTGGGTATTGAAATCTAGAGGTAACAAGATGAAGCGGGCAACGTTGATCGTACTATTCACTCTCCTGGTCGCGGGGGCGATTCACGTCACCGGCTGGGGACAAAGCGGGGCAACACCAGGCGACGAGTATACTTACGAAACTTCGCGGCGCGGTTTCCAGCCCATCGAATATCCCGGCCGGCTGAACTACCAAGACGCCGTGCGTCTGTTGCTGCGCCATGAAGGCAGTTTTCACTTCCCCATCACGCGCTCGTTTCGCGAGCGGCGCCTGGCGCCCGAAGCTGATTTGTGGGAACTGGACCTCCCCCAAGTCCTGAAGCTCCGCGTGAGCGGCAACGGAATCGAAGTCGTCGCAAAACCCGCGAATCTGCAATTGGCCGTAGAGGATACCTACAACCTGGTCACGCTTCTGCGTAACGAGCTCGACGACCCCATTGACATCAAGCTGATCGCCGGCCTGGGAGAAGCAGGGACAACCGACCGCTGGAGGCTTCGTCCGGGCATCAATTACGCGTCTCTCAATCTGCGCCCAACCGCCGCCGGCCCAGCGGACGTACGCCTAAGAATCTACGCCGGAGACGATCTTCCCGGGCAAGGCTCGCCGCCCGAAAGCCGCATTCAAGCCGAGGCGACTTTCCCCGCTCAAGTCCTCCGCTGGGGCAAACTCAGAATCCGAACCCTGGAAGACGGCCGTCCTCAGGTTGCTCGCGTCTACGTAAGGGCTTCCGACGGACTTTCTTATGCACCCAGCGGCGATTCGGGCGGCTCAACACTTTCGCGCATCACTTGGACGCACGGCGACTATTATTTCTACAGCCGCGGAGAGCACTTGCTGCGCTTGCCCGAGGGCCCCGCCACGATCGAGGCGGTGCGAGGCATCGAATACGGGATCATCCGCCGGCAGGTTGAAATCCGCGCCGGAGAAACCGCCGAAGTCAGCCTCGACCTCGAACGCCGCTCGAACCTGGCCGGCGAGCACTGGTACGGCGGCGACGTTCACATTCACGCCAACTACAACAATCATGAGTTCATTACTCCCAGCGACGTCAGGCTCCAAGCGCTCGGAGAAGATCTCAACGTCACCAACTTGATGGTGGCCAATTCCAGCGGTGCGCATATTCACGATGAGCAGTATTTCGAGGGCAAGCCGAACCGGCTGCGCGATGCCACGCACATCCTCAATTGGGGAGAAGAGATGCGCAATCGCGGCCTTTACGGCCACATGTGCCTGACCGGGCTCAAGAGCCTCGTCAAGCCGCTCTACACCGGCTTCGACGGCACCCCCTATCCTTATGACTACCCTCCAAACCACGGGCAGGCACTAGCCGCCACGCGCCAAGGCGCGGCCGTGAGCTATGCGCATCCGGGCTATCGTTTCACGGACGATCCGCGCAGCATGAGCGCCCGCGAGGCCCCGGTTGATCTGGCGCTCGGATCCATCCAGGCCATGGACGTGGTGAGCAACAACAATGAGGATGCGACCACTCCTTTCTGGTATCGCCTTTTGAACACGGGGTTGAAGTGCGCCATCTCCGCCGGCAGCGACAGCTTCACCAACCGCCGCCATATGTGGATCCCCGGAGGCCACCGCGTCTATGTCTATACCGGCGGCCCTCTCGACTACGGCGAATGGGTGGACAACTACAAAAAGGGCCGCAGCTTCGCGACCAATGGACCGATCGTGCGATTCACGGTGAATGGCGAGCTGCCGGGCGCGGAGCTGAAGTTGAAGGCAGGTGACGCCGTCGAGATCGAAGCATCCGCTACTTCCTTTCTGCCGATGGAGACGCTCGAAGTTGTCATGAACGGAAATGTCATCGCTCAGGCGGAAGCGAGCGGCGACAAGCTGTCGCTAGCTCTATCGAAGGAAATTTCTCTCGAATCAGGAGCCTGGCTCGCGGCCCGCGTCAGGGGTCCGTTCGACCGCTATGTCGTCAACGACACCTACCTCTACGCCCACACCAGCCCGGTCTACTGCCAAGTGGACGGCAAGCGCGCCGGGCTCCGCGACGATGGGGCCTTCTTCGTGCGCTGGATTGATCAATTGATCGAAATGGTCCGCCAGCGTGGAAAGTATGCCTCCGGCGAGCAAAGACAGGAAGTCATTGAGCTGTTCCGCGAGGGCCGCGCCTACTACGAAACGGTCGCCGCCGAAGGAAGCTAGCCAACCAAGGCGCTTTCAGCTATCCCTGGTTGAGCAGCTTGGCCGGTCGAGTTCCAAACCGCCAAGCACCTAAGTGACAACATCCCAAAAAGCCCATCGAACTTCGCCATCGCATCAGCATTCCGGCAACACATCTTGACTTGGTTCGGCTGATAGCGTAATGTTAGCGAGCGAGGGGAATCGAAACGCCGAAATACCTGATACAAGCCACCTGCACTGCCGAAGGGCTAAGCGGAATGGTGAAAGACACCACTTCGGGCAGAAGGGCCGCGGTGACCGGGATGATCGAGCGTGTGGGAGGGAAGATCGATGGCTTTCCTGTATAACGCCAGCGTATGCAGCCAGAGACCGCGCGCATCGTGGAAAGGGACCGCGAAAGGGACCGCCGTGCGGCCTGAACGATTCGCCGGGGCAGACCTCCGGAACTGCACTTCACTCAGGCGCAACGCTTGGACCGCCGTTCTGATTCTGGCGCTGGTTGCGCCGCTCGGCGCCCAGAGCCAGAATTGCACCCTCGACGCGCTCACATCGAACCTGCCTTTGCGCAGCGTGAGCGTGAATGAGTCGCTCGGAGATTTCCGCTTCTCCTGCACCGGCTTCGGCGCCGGGCCGGTCGAGATCAACGTCTTCTTCGACGGCCCGTTCACCAATCGTACGGTCGTGCGGAACGACCGCGAGATCACGGCGGCCATGGCGATCGTCGAGGGCGTGACTCCCGAAACAGCCGTTTTTCAGATCCCCGGAGAGCCTCGCAATCCGGGCGCAAACGTATTCTTACTTGAACGAAGGGACGACCGCATCGGCGAGCGGCTCTTCGCCGAAGGCTTGCCCGGCAACCGGCCGCTGATCATCAGCGGGGCTCGGGGGGATGTAGCGGCCGCGCTGAATCATCAGGTAGTCCGGACTGGCGCGGCCGGCACGCTGACAAAGAATCTGCACCTCTCCCCCGAGTTCAACGCATCCATGGTCGCAGCCGGCCAAGCGGCCTTCAAAGGGGTTTCTCTGTTCGTGCTCCCCGATGGGAGTCTCGTTAGCATTTGGGGCCTATTGGCTCGGCAGGCCCTTCTCAGCATGCTGTCAGGCGGCTCGTTTCTGAGGTCGGCTGAAGAGGAGCAGCTAGCCGCATTGGCTGGCTTCGACGCTAGTTCGGAGGTTGGCGAGGGATTTGCCGACCCCATCGTCGGCGATCAGGTTGCCATCTTGGGTGACTCTTCCGGTTTGTCACCCGCCATACTTTTTAGCAGTGTCGCCTACTCTTCTACAGCAAGTACTACTGGCGGACGTTCTCCGTTACGCAAGGGACAATCGGAGCCGGCGGAACGACTGCTTCGCCGCGTTGTGGAATTCGACGCCGCCACGCTTTCAGGCGGAAGCTTTGCTGAAGGAGAGGGATCCGAGCGCGTGGATTTTGACGCGAACGGGAGGGTCCTCTTGCTTTACGAGGTCGTCTGAGGGAGCCAGGGAAGCGACGTCACCGAGAGCTTCGAAATCCCGCTCGAGTTACGTTGCGACGAGCCGACGTCCCTCAATGGTACATTCACCGTCCGCGCCATGCTCGCCCCCGCGCCCGCCGACCATGTCGCTCGATTCCTGGACTTCAGCCGCTCTGCGGCGGTCAGTCCGCCACGGGTTTCGCAGTCGGTCAATGACCTTCCTATACCTGCGTTCCGGGGACCAATAACCGAACAGAGCTTCACGTTCGACAACGTCCCCTGCGCGCCGGAGCTGAACCCTCGGATTTCGGCCGTGCTCCATGCCGCGAGCTTCGCCGCCGGGGCCGTGGCGCCCGAGCTGATCGTCTCGGTCTTTGGCAGCGAGTTGGCCGCCCTGACGGCGATCGCCGACACCATCCCGCTGCCGACGACGCTCGCCGGCACGACGATGACCCTCACCGACTCGGCCCGCGTCGAGCGCGATATGTCGCTGTTCTTCGTCTCCGGCGGGCAGATCAACGGCATGATCCCGCCCGGCACGGCGCTTGGAGACGCTCAATTGATAGCGACGACGGGGCAGGGTGAGACCGCTGTCGCGGCGCTGCGCATCGGCGGCTCGGGCGACGGCGCACTTCGCCAAACCGGCAATCTGCCGCTCAGCGTCGCTCCACTGGCGCCGGGCCTGTTCGCGGCGAACGCAACCGGCCAAGGCGTGGCCGCGGCCTTCGCCCTGCGCGTCAAGGCCGACAACGCACGCACCACCGAACGCCTCTTCGACGACACGCTGGCGCCGATCCCGATCGACATGGGCGACACGGACGCGATTTTCTTGTTGCTATTCGGGACGGGCATACGCGGCTTCAGCGAGGAAGTGCGGGTTCGCGTCGGCGGAGAGGACGTCCCCGTGCTTGGCGCGGTCCCTCAGGGCGGCTTCGCGGGCCTCGATCAGGTCAACGTCGGCCCGCTGCCGCGCTCGCTCATCGGCCGAGGCGAAGTCCCGATCGAGCTCGAGGCGGACGGCATCGCCGCCAACGTGGTGACCGTGACCATCCAATGAGGCCGACGACGCAGGGAGTCCTTGCTGGTTCGTTGCTGAAGAGAAGGATCGAAGCGGTGAATGGGGGGCGTGGGGGAAGCTTGGCTCATGAGGTGGCGAGAAGCTGAGCTGGATCACCAGTGGATTCAAGCTTTAAGCATACGAACAAACCCTTCTTGTTCAAAATGTCGATCGGTGGTCAGCGCCTGGCTTACACCGTACTTTCGCATTACCAAGAAACTCACGGCGTCGCACAAGGAATACCCTTTGTCGGGGCGCGCCAGGACGAATCCAAGTGCAGCCCGATGCAGAGCTTCATCAACCCAACGGAATTCGACCCCGGGGTTATCCAATAGTTCAGCGGCGAAACGTAGTGAGGGCACTCGGGGTAACCGTCGTGCCCGAGCAAGGGCTACGAATTCGGCTATGACGTAGTTGTGGAGAATCCTGCGCGGGGATGTCCGAAACAGATGGTACGCGTCGTGGTGATGGGTTTCATGGCGGTGGTGCAAGCACAACAATCCGGAAGTATCAAGGAGCATCAACCGCCATTCTCAGTGAACTCATCATATTCGCGTTCCAGGTCGGCGTCGATCGTTTCGTTGTCAGTGCCAGTCGGGCGCCCCAGACCGGCTGACCCAATGAGGCCGTCGAAGCGCTTGAGCGCCGCTTCTTGTTCAGCAGCGCTTAGTTGCTGAGGGCTTTTTGATGCTTGGCGCGCGAGGTATTCCAAAACATATGCCTCCGTCCCGACACCAGCCTTTTTCGCCATCTGCTCAAGGGCCGAGTATACTTCTTCCTGAATCTCGTAGGTCAAGACGCGGTTCATTGGATCACCGATTGCCTGTTACCAATTCTACTAGGCCCAAGCTATCCAAGGGGTGGCAAGCAGTCCAAAGTTGTTGAATCGAGATCACGCCCATCCAAACCCAGGACCACTCTCTTGCGTTCACGGCCCCGCCCCCAACTCCTCTTCAACAATCCGCGCCAGCCGGGATGAATACCGCTCGACGTCGTCGTCTTTTTCCGCCTCGACCATGATCCTCAGCAACGGCTCCGTGCCCGAATAGCGCACAATCACGCGGCCGCGGTCCGCGAGTTCTTCCTCACTTGCCGCGATGGCCTCCGCGAGCACCGGCAAATCCTCCAGCGGCGGCTTATGCGTCACTCGGACGTTCTTGATCGTTTGTGGAAACACGGTCAAGCGGCGGGCCAGCTTGCTTAGTGGTTCGTGGTTTGCCGACAGTATTTCGAGTAGCGCGCAAGCGGTGAGAAGCCCGTCACCCGTCGTGGCGTGTTCCCGGAAAATAATGTGTCCCGACTGCTCCCCGCCCAGGGCCGCGTCACGCTGAAGCATTTCCTCCAGCACATATTTGTCGCCAACCGGAGTTCGCACCATCTCGATGCCGCTCTCCCGAAGCGCCCTCTCGAGTCCCATATTCGCCATCAGGGTGGTAACGACGAGATGATTCGTTAGCCGCTTCCTTTCAGCCATGTGCCGTGCCGCCAGCAACAAAACCACGTCGCCATCGACGGTTTGACCGTTTTCGGCGACAAAAAGAGCACGATCAGCGTCTCCGTCGAAGGCAATTCCCAGGTCGGCGCCGGACTCGACCACCTTTTGGCTGAGAGCGTCCAAATGGAGAGAACCGCAATCCCGATTGATGTTGCGGCCGTCGGGATGATTGCCGATGAACTCAGCCGTTACACCGAGACGCGCGAACAGACTCGGGGCCAGTTCCGACGCGGCGCCGTTGGCGCAGTCCACCACCACCCGGAATGAATCGGGCCTGCCATCAGGGGACCAAACATCAGACAGGTGGTCTAAGTATTGTTTCGCCGCGGACGCCTCGGTCTCCAGTTTTCGTCGTTGCGGTTCGACGCGCTGTTCCAGCAGCCTGAAGATTGCCGCCTCGATCTCGCGCTCTTCACTGTCGGGCAGCTTATAGCCGGAGGACCCGAATACCTTGATCCCGTTGTCCTCGAATGGGTTATGAGACGCGGAGATCATGACGCCGCCATCGAATTCCCCGCACTGGGTGAGGTGGGCCACGCCGGGCGTGGTCAGCACGCCCGCAAATCTGACGCCGGCGCCGCGGGCTTCGAGGCCGCCTGCCATCAGTTCGGCTAAGCCGGGGCCAGACTCGCGAGTATCCATCCCGATCAGGACGGCGGGCCGCGCCCCTGAGCGGGCCGGAGACCGGCTCATGGACTGGCCCAATGCGGCGCCGACCGCGAAGACGGTTTCTTCGTCGAGCGGATACTCACCCGCAACGCCGCGAATGCCGTCAGTTCCAAATAGCTCTTTCTTCATGAAGATTGTGAGAGGGACTCATTGCCGATTCACTCTTGTCCAAATTAGATTCTCGCTACTGTAATTTGGACACATCATGCAGGCGGAGTCACCGTGGAGCGGGCCCTGGTGTTGGGCGCCAAAAGCCCCTGAAACACGCTTTCCGCGGCAGTCGGAGCCTCACCGAAGGGGGCCTGCGGAGAGCTGTTTAATTTGGACAGCATGAGCCAGCCCGGCAGTCCTACCGTGGCAGGTTCTGCTTGCGGACCAAGCCGTACCATTCTCCAAGGTCCTCCGGCTGAATGCCCGTACCCTTCACGACGATGTTGTAGCGCTTGCCGTACAGCACCGTTCTCTCGCCGCGTTTCCGCTCGTATTGGAACTCCTCGCGGCCCGGGTCATCGCCGAGTTTGATCCCCTTGTTATAGCCTTCGGTGGTTTCCTGGCTGAAGTTGGCCGCCAGCAAAAACGGCGCATAGACGGCCCGGTTGAACGCCCAGTCGCTGATGCTCACGTCGATGGTCTTGCCCTCCGCTTGGTTTTCGTAACGGCGACTGGCTTGGGTGATCTTGAAGTTGCCCATGGAGTTCGACGATCCCCGGGGCTTCTGTGCAGTCCATCCGCTCGGTGCCTCAGGAAGCCCTTCATCGATGAGAGTTTGGAACGGGAGCGGATCGACCGGTTCCATCGCTTCCAATTCCTCCTGCATCTCCTGAACGTCCTCGGCCAAGCCAGATAGGGCGCTCAGCGCCCCGAGCGGGTTGGAGATGTCGACTCCCTCTTCGGTCACCTGATCGGAGATCTCCCCGGCGGTGTCCACCACCTTTTTGCCGCAGTAATATAAGCCTGCGCTGCAGGCAACCATCATAACCAGTAGAACGATGACGACGATCTTCATATGGCTCTCCTTGCCCCTTCCAAAGCGTGGGTCACTTCTATTAAGATTCTAACGCCGGGGTCTTGACTCATGACGAGAGCTTACTGGATTACCACCCGCACCGTGACGGTTGGGCCATTCAGAAACCGCAGATAGGGATCAGGCAGTTGAGCCGTGGTTTCGAAACTTCGAGATTCGGAAACCTGGCTCAAATCGATCGGATCCGTGGTGACGCCCTCCACTAAGGAGACCCTTGTCGCGGGACCGGCAATTCTCAGTGTCGCCGGCGTCACTGTAGCTCCAGCCAATACGCGGCCTCCCGGCGGACTTCCCGTCAAGTTTGCGTGGACAGTTACTTCCCGCTCCGCGCGCGCCTCGAGAGACAGCCGCAGTTGTGAAGGTACAGCCCGAATCAACCGCACGCCTTCGGGCAGGTTGAGGCGGGAGTCGGCAACCTCGAATGTTCGCTGGCCAGGCTCATTCAATTGCGACAAATCCACTTCCACGGCGAGCCCGGCCTGGGGCAACTGCCTCATGCGGCTTCGCGGGCCGCCAACGATCAGAGTGACCCGATCCGCCTGGTCCGGATTCAACTCCAGGCCGGGCGAAACGTTCGTGTAGCGGACACCGGCCTCGACGGCTGCTTCCACCCGCGGCTCTAGTGAAACGGACATCCACGCGATTGTCGCGATCACGAAGGCCAGCGTCTTCGCGCCAAGGTTTGCTCGGAATACTTCTTTGAAGGACGCCATGGGCGATTTGTCTTTACCTCGTCTCAGGGCCGCCCGGAGCGTGAACTCCCTCAGCAAGCGGCGCGGCGGCGGCCTCGGCTTGCCCCTCGGATCGCCGTGGCTCCTCCTGTTGGGAGGGGCGCGACACGACCGGGCCGAAGTATTCGAACAACAGCTCCCGCAGCCGGTCCAGCGACGCGTCCAGCTCAATGCTTCCGCCCGTTGCGGCAGAAACACGGCCTGTCTCCGAGACAACGATTGTTACGCAGTCACTTTCTTCGGTAACGCCGATCGCCGCCCGGTGACGGGTTCCCAGCGAGCTGATCAAGCCCGGATTCGTCGTCAGCGGCAAAAAACACGCAGCGGCCGCGATGCGGCGCCGCTGGATAATGACCGCTCCGTCGTGGAGCGGAGATTGTCGCTGAAAAATGCTCAACAACAGGTCCGAAGACAATCTGGCGTCGAGCGCTACCCCGCTCTGAATGAACGTTCGCAGCCCGGTGTCGCGCTCCAGCACGATCAAGGCTCCAGTCCGCGTCAGCGAAAGCTGGCGCACGGCAAAGATGATGTCTTCGTATTCGTCCTTGCGGACCCCTCTCAGGCGCCTGGACGAAACCAAATGCAGTGCAATTTGGCGCAATACCGTACGGATTTCTGGCTGGAAAATCACGATAATGACGACGATTCCGTAGGGGGCGATAACGCCCAGCGCCCACTGGATGGTTTCCAGGCCCAGCAGGCCGGAGACGAGATACACCAGCCCCAGCAGCACGACACCCAACGCAACCGGGGCGGCTCGTGTCCCTCGAATGACCAGGATGACTCGGTAGCCGAGATAGGTCAGCAGCGGAATCTCAATGAGGGCCCTCAGCGCCAGCGGGAGTGGGCGCTGCCAAAGATGATCCAGTGCCGCAAGGTCCATGTTCTTGAACGAATTCAATCTCAGTGTAACTTACTTCTATTCGCCCGCATTCACGGGAAACCACGACGCTCGGAGGCCGCCGAAGGCCGTGGAAGGATATCCGAAGGGCGCCACGACGGACGTGGCCGGGGTGCGACGGTCTGTTAGAATGACCGGCAGTTTGACCGCTAACCCCATCTTTCAGCGGCGCTTGCCGCGGAGCGCCTGCTGGCGGCTCTTTGTCGCTCTGGCGCTGGCCGCCATCATTACGCAGGCAGCCGGGCAAGACGAGCCCCAGGAGGAACAGCCGCCGCAGCCCCCGGCGATTGCCTACGAGGGATCTCCTTTAGTCGTACCTCTCGACTGCGCCTACGATCATTTCTCGCGCGCCGGGATCGTCTGCTCGGATGTGACTCCGTGTCGTCTTTTTCTCGAACTGACCGGAGTCGAGAACGCGGGAGATAAGGTCTTCTTGATTGGCAACATTCACACGTCCGCCGCTACGATTTCCACGATCCTGCTGGCGAGTGGGGATGGCGGGCGGAGCTGGCGCGAGCCGATTCAGCGGTACTCAGGCGCGGGTTTTGAGCTGATTCAGTTTGCCGACTCGACCCATGGCTGGATCGGTGGCCAAGAAGGGGACTACGACCGTTCCACGACACCCCTAGTGCTGCTGACCGTTGACGGCGGCTCGAACTGGGAGCGTTACGCTATCAACGAGGACGAGGACGCTACCGGCGCCGTTCTCGAGTTTTTCTTCGACACGCGGGACCACGGCCTGCTCATCGTGGATTTACTTGTCTCGCAAGGAGATCCGTTTGAGTTGTACGAAACCCTCAACGGGGGCCGCTCCTGGAACATCCGCCAAATCGCCAGCCAAAAGCCGAAGCTCACCAACCGTTCCTTAGCGGATGACCCGATGGACTGGCGGATTGAAGAGAACGCCAAGGACGGCCTGTACGAGGTGCAAAGCAGGGAACAGGGAGAGTGGGTCCTCACGTCGAGTTTCACGGTCGGAGTCGGCTCTTGCCTGTCGATGGATCGCTGAGGCAACGCCCACGAATCGACGGACGGTTGAACCTAAAAACGGCGGTTGAACAGGCGGTTCAGGGAGCAATTGGTTGATACTGTGAGGGATCACGCTGAGGAGAGTCTTCGGCGAGATGCAGTCCCATCCTGCCCTAATCCGCGCTTACTGACCGACGTCCACGGTCACGTGATTGATGAAATTACGGTATCGTGAACGGTCACCGTGAAGCTGCTAGCAGTCTTGCGACACAGAGCTTGGAGTTGTCGTCCATTGACTTACTAAGTCAATGACTTATAATGAGTGTGCGCTTCGAATGGGATCCGCACAAGGATCAAGCCAATCAGCAAAAGCACGGGCTCTCATTCGACGAAGCTAGGGAGTTGTTCGCCGGCGACAACGACTATCTGGAGATATACGATGAGGAACATTCCGGCGAGGAAGATCGCTTCATTGCAATCGGTCCGATACCCGTCGGCGTCGTAGTGGTTATCTACACGGAGCGCCAGGACGACGTCATTCGCATCGTGAGCGCGAGGGAAGCTACAAAGAAAGAAATCCGCCTTTTGCAACGATATCTTGGAGGCGCCGATGGTTGATGACATTCGCGAGCTGACCGAAGAAGACTTCGCGCGCGCCATTCCGCGGAAGCAGCGCGAACGCATCATGCGCGGCCGGATTGACCCAGTGAAAGACATCGTGGCCCTGCGCCGGTTCGCCGGTCTGACACAAGAGGAGTTTGCGGAAGCTCTCAGCATCAGCGTTCATACGCTGCGGAATTGGGAGCAGGGTCGCCGCAGCCCCGAGGGTCCTGCGATAGCTCTGCTGCGCGTTGCGGCTCGGTACCCGCGGGTGTTGCGCGAGAACCTCGCAGCCCCGGCCTGAGTCCAGGTACGGGGTCGAAGAATCCACCAATGAAACGACATCTAATCTTCCTCCTGCTCTTCGCCACCTTCGGGGCTTTCCCCGCCAACGGCAAACCCAACGTCCTATTAGGCAAACGCCAAAGTGGGCGCCAAACCGCTAATTCGGAGAGGGCCGGGGACAAGGCGCTCCACAGGGCGGAATTTCGGGGGGGAGACTCCGCCGGCAGCGTTGTGCCGGCATCCGCGCAGGGAGCCGGCGCCGGACTGAGATCGACCGGCCGCCTGCCTCGCCCGCCAGGCGCTGAGAAACCCGGGCTGACAAACTCGGTCACGGATTTTTGATAAAAGTATTCCCTTTGTTTTCAACAGTTTTCTCCAGAAAGCGCCAGGCCGCCCGAGACCGGCTTGCTATCCTAAAAAAGGGAAACCCAGCGATGAATCATTTTCCATGTGGAGGTGACCGGCAGGCGATCCAGGCCCCCCCGCCCGGCAAAAACCCCGATATCCTCTCATACACTCTCAAATCCTCTCATTGTGAAAATTAACCGCTTATAAATGAACAACTTGCACCCAAACCGCTCAAGTCCGTTGAGACTCTTTTGCTAGCGAATACGAGGACGATGACAGCAAAAAAGACCAAAGGGCGAACATTGAAAAAAATCCGTTTGATCGCTGGATGAAACAGGATCGCCTCCAGAATGCCCGAAAAGTTGCGCCGTGAGAAATGCAGGCTAAACCAAGGCTAAACCCACCGCCTTTCAGGCGGTCAGCTTCAAGCGAGGGTTCTGAACAGAGCCGCGCCCGAAAGGGTGCGGTCCAGTCTGACAGTGACCACATCCCAATGGCCGCCCCGACGCACGGACGACCCTTGACCGCACCCTTTCGGGCGCGGCTCTGTTTCGGCCAGGCCATGTTTCAGGCGACTTTCAGTCGCACGCGAACCTGCCGGCTTTCAGCCGGTAGTTGTTCAGCAGGACCGAGAGTGTGCGGGAGCGTGGCGACATTGTCGCGCCAGCGCTGCCCGCCTGGTGGGCGGCGGGAACCCACGCACGCCGGGGCGGGCCTAGCGCCCCAGCTCGGCTTGCCAATTCAGCACGATCGTGACCGGTGACTGCTCGGATTCCTCGGCGGCTACATCGATCAGGAATCGCTGGCCGTCCCTGGACACGTCATAGTGAAAAAAGTTTTCCGGCAACAGAGGATTGACGCCAGGGGCGCGAAACAGCATGTGAGGCACTCCTGCCCGGAAGGTCTCGCCGGCCTCGATCTCCGCCATCATCACTCTGTCGTCCCCCGTCAGATAGAAAAGCTCCTTGCCGTCCTCTCGCCAGCGCGGTTGGATCCCTCCATCGGTCGAAACCTGCCATTTGCCCCCGTCCGCGGGATAAGGCTGGACGTAGATTTCACTGCGTCCGGACTCATTGGAAGCGTAGGCCACCCATCGGCCATCCGGCGAGAACTGCCCCATTACTTCCGCAAACTCTGTTTGAAGATAGGGGACCGGTTTCTTGTCCCCCTCCAGCGGCAGGACCCACAAGTCCCAGCCTGTTTCGGGACTCTGCTCTGTAAAGAGAATCAAGCGGCCATCGCGGGACCAGTCTCGCGGTCCCTTATTGTTGTTATTCCGCAGCAAAAGCTCCGCCTCGCCCGCGCCGCTCGTCGGTTTCAAGTAGAGGTTGTAAGCGCCGTCGCGGCTGGAGCTGAAGGCTAAACGTCGGCCGTCAGGCGACCACGTATGACTCAAGTCGCCCGCCGGGTCGAACGTGAATCTAGATGCAACGTCGCGCACCAAATCGTGAATCCATATGTCGCGTGACGAGTCGAATCGCGAAATAGCAGCTTTGGCCTTGTCAGGAGAAAGAGAGACGGCGCCGTGCCTGCCTGGCTCGCCAACCGAGTTGAGCCGTTTGCCGTCACGGCCGAACCACGCAAGTTGATTTTGCCGTAAGCGCGCTCCGGCGCGGTAGGCCAGCACACCCGTTTGTGAAACCGAGAAATCGCTTGGACGCCCCCCCCCCCGTGTTGGCGGCGATCCCCTCAGTGATGGGGAAGGGCTGGCCTGCCGGCTCCAGTCGGTTCGCATCGAACTCCTGTGCCACCTGAATTATGCACTGCGGGGTGCACCGGAGGAGGGCTGAGCCGCCAGGGGCCATTTGGGGGACCCCCGAAAACATGGGGTAATAAGGTAGGCTGGCAAAGATTTCAGCTTCGCCAGTCAACCCCAAGGAGGTCACCCAAATGGTTACCAAGCGAAAACAGCATAGCTCCCGAAGGCCCGTCAAACAAGGCCGGGGCGCGAGGGCCCCGCGGCCCAATAAAATCGGGGCTGCCACGCCTTATCACTTCCGCGGCAAGAATCTGACTCCCTACGGCGGCTTGCTGCCCGTCGCCACCCTGCTCGAAAAACTCGGCTTCCAGGCGCTGCTGGAAGAAACCATCACGAACAAACGAATCACCCGTGTGATGAGCCTCTACCAGTTTGTGCTGGCCCTCGTGCTGGGCCTCTATGTCGGCTTTGCGCGGCTGAACCAACTCCGCTTCATCGCCCGCGACCCCATCTTGACCGGCATCTTGCAAGTGACGCGTCTGCCGCCGCAGTCCACGCTGTGGCGCTTTCTGGCCTCGCTGCACCTCAACGTGGCGAAGCAGATCCTTTCCATTCAGCGCCAGCTGCGGGAACGAGTCTGGGCCGCGGCCCAGGTGAAATTGGAGACGGTGACGCTGGACACCGACACCACCGTGCACACGCTCTACGGCCGCCAGATGGGCGGGCGCAAGAGTTACAACCCCAAGAACAAGGGCAAGCGCAGCTACCAGCCGATACTGACTTTCCTGGCCGAGACGCGCGAATACCTGATGGGCGGGTTGCGCAACGGCGACCGGCCCACGGGCCGGCAGATCGCCGCCCACCTCGAGAGCGCCTTTCGGGCTTTGCCGCACGGCGTGAAGAAAATCCTGGCGCGGGCCGATTCCGGGTTTTATTGCTGGGAGGCGGTGGAGGCCTATGAAAAGGCGGCTTGTCAGTTCGTCATCGTGGCGCGCAAGACCAGGCGGCTGGTCGAGCAGTTGCAGCAAGCGGCCTGGAAGCCCTCGCCCCACAGCGATGCGGATGCGGAATGCGAATTCCTCTACCAGCCGCAGGGCTGGGCGCGGGCCTGTCGTTTCCTGGCGCTGCGTTACGAAAACGAACCCGCGGCCGGCGCGGCCGAGCAATACCAGCTGTTTGCCACCAGCGCTTACACCTACCGCGTGTTTGTCACCAACCTGGCCGAACCGATCGCGGCGGTGGTGTGGTTTTACAATCAGCGCGCCGCAGCCGAGAACCTCATCAAGGAGGCCAACAACGACGCCGGGCTGGCGGCCCATCCCTCGCGCCGCTTTGACATGAACCGCAATCACTTTCAGCTGGCCATGCTGGCCTACAACCTCAACTGCTGGCTGCTGCTGTTCAACCGCGAAGCCCAAGCCAGCGTGGAGACACTGCGGCACACCACCCTGGCGACGGCGCGGCTGCGCTTTCTGTTCGTGGCGGCCAAGATCTGGCGGCACGCCGGCAGAACGGGTGTCAGCTACAGCGATCATTATGAGGAAAAGGGCCTGTTTGAACGGCTGATGCGGCGGCTGCGGGCGATGGGGCCACCGGGATCGAGCTTCGCGCCGGTGGTGGAGGGTGCGCTGAGTTGAGGGGCGCTCCATGCATAAAATTTCATGCACTCGCCGCAACGTACTGGGAACACGCCGCTTGCCCGCCCGCTTTTGCCCGCCGGGATTGGCAGGCGGCTCAAACAGGGAGGGAAACAGAGGAAAAGACGACTTGCTAAATCACTGAGTTGACACGACTGCCGCTACCGCCACAACTCCATCGGCGATGGCTACGCCGAATCTGTGCATAATTCAGGTGCCATCAGAGTGTCTTCCCGCGCGAACAGTAAGTGCCCGTTGCGGTGATCGGGCGACGGCGGTGCGTAGCGGACCGGTGTGTTATCCGGGAGCAGAGGGGTCTTCGTCACCGATGCAGACTCGCCGCCGGCTCCGGGGTCGAGGCTGCCGATGTAGACCTGCCGGGCGCCGACCCCGGTTAGGCCGGCCGCGCCGCCGCCCACGTAGAGGAAATGCCGGCCATCCGGCAGGAAATGCGGCCACCGATGAGCATTCTCTTGGGCAGATTCGTCGAGGACCGTGGCGGGAGCCGGCTCGCCGCCGGCATCCGATACTCGCACGAGAGCGCTTGAAATTCTCGGCGCAAAGACAACGAGGCCATCACTCCCACTCGAACCTTGCGCCCAGGTTCCACCGGTGCCCCGCGTTGCTTCAGACAGGGTCTGAGCGGGTCCTCCGTCAACACTGATCTTCTTGAGTTTGCCCTCGGCGAAAAACCCAATGAAGCGGCTGTCGGGCGACCAGAAGGGGAGCGCGGCGCCTTCGGTTCCCGCCAAGGGCCGCGCCTCGAGCGAATCGAAAGAGCGAACCCACAGGCGCTGCTCGCCGGCATCGGAAATACCGATGAAAGCCAGGTGACGGCCGTCGGGGGAAATCTCCGCCGCGCGGGGTCCGAAGCTAACTCCCTCGGGCGGGTGGATGAAGAAGCGGGTGGTCTCTAGCCGCGGGGCGGGTTGGCTGAAGTAGGCGACGGCCAGTGCAATTGTGGCTATGGCGAACAGCGCGGCGGCGGCCCAGGCAAGACGCTCTCGGTGGGGTTTGCGGCTGGGTGTGAGGACGGCCGGGTCTGGTGGCGACGTGCTCTCAGCTTGTTGTGGATCAGTGGCCGATACGGGCGCGGGTCCGGCGGGCGGGTGGCTTGGACCGGCAGGATTGCCGGTCCCCACTGTTGCGGCGGCGCTTCGCCCTAGCCGCGACTTTCCGGACTTCAGCTTGTCGCGCTGGTTTTCCAGATCCACCACCAGCTCGGCCGCACTTTGATAGCGGCGGGCGGGGTCTTTCTCCAGGCACTTGCCGACAATCCACTCGAGTTCCATCGGGACACCGGCCCGCAGCGCCGTGACCGGCTCGTAGTCTTCGTGAAGAATCGAGTAAATGATCGCTTGCTGGTACTCGCCCTGGAACGGCATCTGTCCGACGATCATCTCGTAAAGCACCACGCCCAGCGACCAGATATCGGTGCGGTGATCCGCGGGCCGGCCCTCGGCCTGGCCGGGGGACATGTAGGCGGGCGTGCCGAGCGAGGTGTCCTTTTGGGTGAGCTGGGACTGGCCGGTCAGGTGCGCCAGCCCGAAATCCATGATCTTGACCAGACGGCCGCTGGACCCCTTTTCGAGCAGCATGGCGTTCGAGGGCTTGATGTCGCGGTGGTAGATGCCTTTGGCGTGCGCTTCCGCGAGGCCCTTGCCGATCTGTGCCGCGATATCGAGAGCGTCATCGAACTTCAGCGGGCACTCGGCAATTTTCTGTTCGAGTGTCTGGCCTTCGAGGTAAGCCATGGCGATGAAGGTCTTGCCCCGGACTTCATCAATTTCGTGGACGGTACAGATGTTGGGATGGTCGAGCGCGGCGGCGGCCTTGGCTTCGCGGATGAAGCGTTTATTGGCTTCTTCGTTGGAGAGCAGGTGCGCGGCCAGGAATTTCAGGGCGACAGTGCGGCCGAGTTTCGTGTCTTGGGCTTTGTAGACAATACCCATGCCGCCTTGACCGACCTCTTCGGTGACTAGGTAGTGGGAGATGGTTTCGCCGGTCATGGGTTGTTGGCTTGGCGGTGGTCTAATTCGGTTTACTCGCCGGGTCGTTTGGAGTTAGTTGGACCGGCTGAAGCCGGTCCCTACTTTTTCGCCGCTACTTTTGGTCGCTACTCTCGGTCGCTGCTTTTGGTCGCTGCTCTTGGTCGTGGCTCTTGGTCGCTACTCTTGGTTGCTACTTTTGAGCCGTCATCGCGGTCACGTTCGAGCGGACGAACTGGTCCAGCTCAGCGGCGAGCTTGCTGAGACTTGTCTCGGTTGCGCGGCTCATTTCCGCGACGACCGCGCTGACCTCGCCGATAGAAACTTGCCCCTTCGTCTCGCTCACTCCCTGCCAAAGGGGCTTTCGGTCTTCGGTCGAAACCAGCTCCGCTGACAGCTTGACGTGGACCGACACCGTGCCGCCCCGGTCGACCTCTTCCATGTTTTCGACACGCCCGTGGATGATGTAGTCGGACTTCGAGCGGCCGTCAAAAGTCAAAACCGTGCCGAAAGTCTTGCGGGCGCGAAGGTGGTTCACCATCGTCGAGGTGATGGTCTCGCGGGGATCCTCGGCCCAGCGGTGGTACTCATAGAATCCCACTTGACCTGCGGCGGGCCGGTAGACGATGCGGTCTTGCGTCAGCATCCGGGAAGCCCGGAACGGCATGACGACCACAACAAAAGGCAGTGAATCGGCCGACGCCAGCGGGGCCGGGGGCAGTTCCAGAACGTAGTAGTGCGTGGGCAGAATCTTACCGCCGCAGCCGCCAAGCAGTGCCATCACGACGACAGCGGCAATTAACACGGATCGAACAGAGCGCGACTCTCGCTTGCTTTTCAATAAGTTCATTAGACCGGTTTCGCCGGCTTGTTGAACTACGGCGCCGACTGGAGTATTCTGCAACATATTATGACCAATGTGGTGATGAACTGCCATAGCTGCGGGGACGGTGCGGCTGCTGCCCGGCCAGAAGATCCGGCGGCAGGATAGCTGCGCTCACTGCTGCCCGGCCAGAAGATCCGGCGGCAGGATAGCTGCGCTCACTGCGACGAAGATTTGCATTGCTGCCGCAACTGCCGGTTCTTCGATCCGGGAAAGCACAATCAGTGCGCCGAGACGCAAGCCGAATGGGTATCCGTCAAGGACCGTTCCAACTTTTGCGACTACTTTGAAGCAAGAACATCGGTTGATCTCGTGCGGCGCGGCGGAGCCGGCCCCGACGGCGCCCAACGGCAGTTCGTTGATCTCGTGCGGCGCGGCGGAGCCGGCCCCGACGGCGCCCAACGGCAGTTCGATTCTTTGTTCAAGAAGTAGCGGCGCCGCTCACCCGCGGGTGCGGCGCAACAAAAGGCCGCGGGTCTCTTGTGAGCCCCGCGCTACTGGAATTTCAAAACCCTCCTGAAGATAACCATGCACTCTTACGAACGGATGAAGGGCGACTCCGAGTCCAACCGCTGCTATACTGTTCCGCAATAGGGGCTGGCCCGCGAGGAAACCGCAAAGGCTGGTCCAGCGCACGAGTTTTGGAGTGATCGATGCCTTTTTGCACCAACTGCGGAACGGATGTCAGCGGCGCCAAATTCTGCTCGAAATGCGGCACGCCGGCGGCCGGTCAATCGTCCGGCGCGGCGCCGCCTCCGCCCGCGGCTGAATCGGCTCCGGAGGCCGGCGGTGCATCCGGCCAACAAGTCGCACCGGAAAACTCCTCGTCCCCCGGTGGCGGGCCGGAATCCGTCTCCCACAGCACGCGCAATATCGCGGCTGCTCTCGCCTATATCACTCCCGTTGCCGTGATCCTGCTGCTGATCGAGCCTTTCAAGGACATCCGGTACATCCGATTCCACTCCCTGCAGTCGCTGTTTTATTTCGGCGCCTGGATCGTGCTGCAGTTCGTGCTCGGTTTTATCGCGCCGCCCGTCGCCTTTTTAGTCACTTTTGCATTCATCATTGGGTGGTTCTTTATCGCTTACAAGGCGTATCTGGGTGAGATGTTTCATCTGCCGGTGCTGGGTGAACTGGCCGAAAAATATTTGTAGCGGCCTAGTGAACCGCCGTGCGTTCTTCAGTTACCTTGCGGCCAGCTCATAGCTGGTGCTGCGTCCTCCTGCCGCGCTGCGGACCAGGATGCCGTGATCGATTAGATCCGCGACGTCCCGGAGGGCCGTGTCCTGGGAACACTTGGTAAGCTTGGCCCATTTCGACGTTGTGAGCTTACCTTCGAATCCGTCGAGCAAGCGGTTCAGCATCACGCGCTGACGCTCGTTGATTGGATGGACGGCAATCGATTCCCAGAAACGCGCCTTGGCCAGTACGGCGGCGAGCGTCGTCCGCGCTCCACGGATAGCGCGGCCCAGGCAGTCGAGAAACCAGTCCATCCAGGGCGTAATGTCCATACTCCCCTTCTGCGTTCGTTCCAGGATGTCGTAATAGGCGGCGCGGTCCTCCCGGATCCGCGCGGACATGCTGTAGAAGCGTTGCGGGCTCTGCTCGGACCGCGCCAGAGCCATATCGGCAATGGCTCGTGCAACGCGCCCGTTGCCGTCGTCGAGGGGATGAATCGTCACGAACCACAGATGTGCCAGCCCGGCCTTGAGCACTTCGTCCGTCTCGGCGGGCGCATTGAACCAGTCCAGATAAGCGGACATTTCCCGGTCGAGGTTTCCGGCGGCGGGTGCCTCGAAATGCACCCGCTCTCGACCGAGGGGGCCGGACACGACCTGCATGGGACCCGTGCTGTCGTCGCGCCAGGCCCAGGCCGTGATGCGGGTCATGCCGCTGCGCCCGGCTGGAAACAACGAGGCGTGCCAGGCGAAGAGTCTTTCGGCAGTGAGCGGCTGGTCGTAGTGGCGCGTCGCGTCAAGCATCATTTCCACGACACCTTCGACATCGCGGTCCGCATGCCTGAGACCGCCGATGTCCAGACCGAGACGCCGGGCGATGGAGGAGCGGACTTGCCCGGTGTCCAGTTTCTCGCCCTCGATGTCGCTGCTTTTCAGCACGTCCTCGGTTAGGGTCTGGAGAACGGCTTCCTGGCGGAGGTCGAAGCCGAGAGCCTCCATGCGGCCGATGAGGCGGCCTTGCTGGTGCCTTACGGCAGCCAACGGCTGAGCCAGGTGTTGCTGATCCCACCGGAACCGGGGCCACTCCGGCAGTTCATGGATGTAAGTACCCGAGCTCATTGTCCGCACTTCCTGCGGAGATTATAGGTGAGGTTCACTGCGGGGTGCAAGTATTCACCGCAAATTCTACAGTGAATATAGCGGCTAATCGCCGCGGAGCGCTCCTACTCGGCGTTCACGGGGCGATTTACGGCCAGCGGTTCTGGGGTGCGGTCATCGCGGTGACATGACTGCTTCGGGGCAGTAGCGCTGAATCATCTGGCAGACGATTTGAGCGCGGCGGACACGTTCCCTCGAGAGAGCCAGAGCCGTGGACTCAATGTGGGTGCCGCTGGGGTAGATGTCCGGAGAGTTGCGCAGCCCCAGTTTGACGTAGAGCGGGGCGCCGACGCGGATCAACTCCGGCAGCTCAAAATAGCGGATGAAGCCGCCGATGTTGTCCGGAGCTTCGACATAGAAATCGATGGGGGCGTCAATGGCGGCCCGAATGGCGGCGAGCTGCGGCAGGGTCAGGTCCGAGGGAACATTGATGGTTGATGCGCCGAGATCCTCGAGCACGCGGGCTGAAGCGGGGTTCGCGGGCGCCATCATGACGGAGGTCTTGATGATGAGACCGGCGGGCAAATCTCCCGCTGACTTCATCTTCCCCATGATCGCCAGCAAGCCGATGTCGGAGACCAGGATGCTTTCAATCCCCAGCTCCACGGCGCGCTTGACGTCTTCCAGCGCGTAGACAAGCTGGTCGGCGCCGCGCAGGCTCAAGGCCAGCGACTTGCCGGCGGCGGACACGGCCTGGGCTCCGATGTCGAAACTGGCGCGGGGTCCGACGAACAAATTGACCTCGATCGAATGCTCGCGGCCCAACGCGGCCATCTCGCGAATCTCGTCGTCAGTCAGCAGCATGATGCCGCTGCCTTGGCTGACCCGATGGACTGGCACTGCTCGGGCGGCGGCCTCTTCCAAGACGGCGCGAAAAGCCCGCGGGCCTTCGGTACTGGGAATCTCGATGCGGTATTGCGCCCCGTCGGGGAACCGTTTCGCGGATGCCGGGCAGTCCCCCGGATCGCCTCCCGGCCAGCCGTGCTTCCGCAGAGTTTCACGCGTGGCGTTCATTCGACCTTCAGGCATTCGACCGTCAGCCATTGACCTTCAGCCCCTCCCGGTCCACCTCGGTGAAGATCACGTCGCTCGGCCTGCCGGCGCGCTTGAATTGATCCCGCACCATTTCGACGACGGATTCCGAGCCTTCATCGTAGAACACCAGCATGGCCGGCCCCGCCCCGCTTAACGTGCAGCCGAGCAGACCGGGCGCGCGCAACTTCAGGATCGTCTCCATTCCCGGGACAAGCGACAAGCGATAGGGCTGATGCATGCGGTCCTGAAAACACTCGGGAAAGACCTCCCGGTTTCCCGTGGCCAGGGCGGCGACCAGAAGCGCGGCCCGCTGCACATTAAAGATCGCGTCCTGTTTCGAGTAGGTATCGGGCAGCACGGCGCGCATGTGATAGGTAGCCAGCGTGAAGGTTGGACAAACGATGGCGACCCGAAGCGTTTGCGGAAGGTCGAGCCGCACCGCTCGGGTGAATCCGTCCGCATCGATGGCGGCAGTGACAAACGAACCCAGGACGCTGGCCGCGACGTTGTCGGGATGCCCCTCGAGCCGCGCGGCCTCATCGAGGATGCGGTTCCGTTCCCAACCGAGCTCCAGAACCTGGTCGGCGATCACGACTCCCGCCAGCAGCGCCGCGGCGCTCGAACCCAAGCCCTTTCCCACGGGAATATCGTTGTCGATTTGGATCTCGACCGGAGGCATTTCACGATCCTGGGCGGCCGCCACCTGCAGGGCGGTTTGCCAGATGAGATTGCTGTCATCGAGAGGAATCGAGCTGAGATCGCGTCCCGAGGCGGAAAAGGTGAGATTGTCTGATTTGCGGAAACGGCAGTCGAGATAGATCTGGAGAGCGAGCCCCAGCGTGTCGAGCCCGGGCCCGAGGTTGGCGCTCGAGGCCGGCACGCGAACTCTCATCTGCTCGGGCATAGGTTGGCCATTATAGCTCACGGCCGCTGTGGTCTCGCGTGGATTGCAGCGGGACTGTCGCTGCCAAGTGATAGTGTCCTAATAGTGCCAAGTAGAAATGTCCTATTGACAAGGTGACCCTGGAAGGGTGAGCAATCAGGGACAACTACTGATGACACAACGAGAGTGCGACCGGCTGGTGGCGCTGAACAAAGCCGCCAAGAAACTGATCACCCAAAAGCAGGCCGCCCAGCAGATCGGCCTCAGCGAACGGCAGCTCAGGCGGCTGCTGGCTAGGTGATTTTGGCGGTTGGGGCGGTGGCCGGAGATGTTTCGGGCGTGGCGGATGGGGGGTATCGTTGGCAAAAACCATGACAAACTAGCCGCCTCGACCGCGACACCCATCACAGCTCGGGGGCGATCTGTTCAGGGGCCGTCACTCCCGGCGGCAACTCCATGATCTTGATATTTCGGAAGTGGATTTCGGCTCCTTCCGACTCCAGGCACAAATAGCCTTTCTTTTGCGTCGAGCGGCTCAGGCCGTTGACAAACTTGCCGTTCACCGAAAGCTTCACGACGCCGTCGACCGCGACCACGTCATAGGTATTCCAATTATCTCGTCCCAAAGCGCGGTTCTCGATCGACTTGCTGCGAGTGCCCCGGGGATTGTCGGGTTCCGTCGTCACGCCGCCCACCCCGAAAAGCTCGCCATGAACATAGGCAATCGGGGGCGTCTTTCCGTCCCGCGTGTGGAGCTTGACCCAATCCAGCTCCAACATTTGCACTTCGACGCCATCGGGAAGGCGGTTGCTTTCTCGGGGCCGAGCGTTGCTCCAAATAAACACCCCGGAGTTTCCGCCGGGCTCCATGTGCCGCCACTCGATGTGCAGCACGAAGTTCTCATACTGCTTCTCGCTTCGCATCACGCCGATGGGACGGCCCGAGCACACCAGCAGCCCGTCACGAACCGACCAAGTGTCGTCGTCCGTGTTGACGTTGATCCATCCCGACAGGTCTTTGCCGTTGAACAGGTCACGAAATTCCGGTACGGGACCACCCCGTACTCGATCGCCGAGAGCGACGAACAAAAGCCATCCCGACAGCAACGCGATCCAGGTTTGTTTCATGGTATGCAGACCCTCACATTGAAAAATCGGTATGTTTTTCTAACTTGCAATACCGGTTATGCATCTCCTCTGCTCACGGGATAGAAATTAAGGGGCGCAGATTCTGTTGGCAAGCTCAGGTGCAAGGCGGACAAAATCAGCAACATTAAACGTGTAGATGCGATCCGGGTCGGCCTTCGCGGCACAGCGGAGCAAGAGCGCATCGTAGATTGAGCCCCCTCGCCACCCGCCCTCCGCAGCCTTCGCAAGAGTGGTTCTGTAGTCCTCTGTGTCTAGTTCTATCAACCGGCAGTGCGCCAAAATGTCACGGTCGATCATCAGCATCGCCTCGCTCGAATGCACCGCGGGCTTGATGGGAAGGCGCGTGATCACTGCATAGAATTCAGCCAGCGTATGTGTTGAGACGTAGCCCTCATGCTCTCCTTCAACAACCGACCGAAATACGCTAAAACCACGCACATGCTGGGGGTGACGCCGTACGAGGGCTGCTACCAGGACGGAGGTGTCCAAGAAAAACTTCACGGAGTTACAAGTTCATCAAGTGGCGGATACGAGCCTCTCGCTCCTGGTTGATCAAAGCAGTTGCATCGACCTGACCTTGCGGTTCACCCTGGTGGACCCAAACGCCCTCGATCTCGATGAGGGACGGTTCGTGAGCATGGGGTTTTAAGAGCAGTCCATCCCGAACCTCGGTCAATTCCAGCTCCAGCCCAGCTTGCAGGCCTAGCCGATCACGAACCGGCTTTGGGACGACAACGCGCCCCGCTTTGTCGATGGTGACAGTCATTACCATTTAGAATACCATATGTCATTTCGAATGGTATTGAACTTCAGCAGGTCCGGCCGCCTGCGCCGCCGACTACGGCTCGTAACCCCCGATCTTGATCTGACCCTGACGCGCTAGCTAGCTTAGCTAGTTTTCAAGCGCGTGGTAGAATTATTCGGAGATTCCACCTTTGCAGGGGCTCATGCGACTCAACATCAAGAGCGAGGAGGCGCGCCGGCTTCCAGCGGGCGTTGTCCGGCGCGCGCTGGACATGCACGAAGATTTCCGCGGATGCCTGACTGAACTTTTTCGCCGTGAGTGGAACTTGGGTATTGACCCGGTTCAGTGGAACTTCGTCCGCTCCGAGGCAGGAGTGTTGCGGGGAGTTCATGTCCACGTCAAGCACGACGACTATTTGATCGTCGCCATGGGTCAAGCAACGATCGGCATGCGGGACCTCCGGCCGGGTTCAACGGAGGGTCGTGTATCTCTGGTTGAGATGTCGGGGGAGCACATGGAGGCCATTCGGATCCCCGCCGGTGTCGCGCATGGCTTCTACTTCCACACACAGGCCATCCACATTTACAGCGTTTCCCATTACTGGGACCTAGCGGACGAACTAGGCTGTCATTGGGCTGACGCTGATCTCGGCATCCCTTGGCGTTTTGAGACCGCTGTTGTTTCGCCCCGTGACGAGAACCTACCACCCTATCGCATCTTGTTAGAGCAGCTTCAGGCCGCGAGGACAGAGTGAGCTCGGTACTGTTCCCTGGGCTCTCTATCGGACTGGCGGGCTGTGGCAACTGGGGCGTGCACATACTCCGAGATCTCAAGTCACTCGGCTGCCGTGTCCACGTCGTAGCTCGGTCTGAAGAGAGCAAAGCGCGCGCCGAAGCCAAAGGTGCGGATTCGATTGTGGCAAGTGTGACCGAACTGCCGGCCGGGCTTGATGGCTTCGTCATCGCTACACTAACGACTGCCCACGCGCTCGTGATTGAACAATTACTCGAGCGAAGAGCGCCCATTTTCGTCGAGAAACCGCTAACGCTGGGTGCGGAGCGTGCCCGACGACTCGCCGAGGCAGCCCCCAATCAGATTTTCGTGATGGACAAGTGGCGGTACCATCCCGGTGTGGAGGAGTTGGCACGGATCGCCCGTTCGGGAGAACTGGGTCCTGTCAAAGAGATACGAACACGGCGTCTCGGCTGGAATAATCCTCACTCGGATGTTGACGCTGTTTGGATCTTAGCTCCGCACGAGATCTCTATCGTTCTTGAGATCCTTGGAAGTGTGCCGCCGGTTCATGGGGCTTTCGCTGAGTATTCCTCGGGCGCACCGACCGGGTTGCTGGGCATCCTTGGACAGGCCCCGAGGATTGTCATCGACGTGTCTTGCAGGCGACTGGTCCGAGAGCGCTCAGTCCTCGTCGCATTTGAACGCGGAGTTGCTACTCTCCATGATCCTTATTCCGACCACATTTTGGTACGGAGAGACCCAAACGGGGACGGCTCCAGCCGTGAGCCCGCGGCAAACAAGGCCATCTCAAAAGAAATGCCCTTGCTTCGGGAACTCCAGGCATTCCTCCAGCACGTAAAGGGTGGCCCTCCTCCTCGCAGCAGCGCCGCCGAGGGTTTGCTCGTTGTCGAGAGAGTCGCTGCCTTGCGCCGATCGGCTGGCCTTCCGCAATAATGAAGCTACGACTGCTCGTCAAACTGTATCCAGTCCACGGCAAGTCCGAGCCGGCGCGGGTCGGCGGATACGCCGGCTTCGGCTGGGGAAGTCGAGCCCCGGATGAGAAACCGTAGGTCCAAGATAGGTCTTTCGGGAATAAGCCCTGCCGGCAGCGTCAGTCTGTGAGTTGCCCATGAGCCTCCGACCTCAAACCCCTCGAGAGGGCGCCCGTTGAGCGTCGGCTGTACCTCAAGCCGCGAACGGCTAGGTGTCACAAAGCCCATGGAGTGCAGCGACAGCAACAGGCCACCACTTGGGCGTCTTTCGAGTTCAAAGGACAATCGCGCCTGCTCGCCGTCAGTCCAGACGCCCCAGTCCTCCGGTTGAGACCACCCCCAGGACATGTAACGTTGACCGGCGCCGCTCTTTTCGAATCGAATCGCTTCTCCCGTTGGGCAGCGCCAAATCGGCAACTCGTCCACGAACCGTAAGGGCATGGAAACTAGTCGCGCGGGGAGGTTTTTCTTCCACTGTGATTGCAGCGCTTTCGCCAGCAGACGCGAAAGTGAATTCGGCCGGGAGATCTCACCGCTCCAATAGGCGAGTTCCGCCATGCGCTGTTCGATCAGCCAGCCCCTGCGGTACGGTGAACCGAAGTGCAGCACGGTCGGAACTTGCAACGATAGAGCCATACACCAGGACTGCTCGAGAAATTGGCGCCACATGTACGATTCGGTCGCGGTATCTTCCGGCGTTGTCCTCCAACCCTCCGGCAATCGGCGATAGGCCGCCAGGGTGTGGCCGCCGTTTGCGAGGCCGAAGCCGTCTTTGTTTTCGAAAAGCCGGGAGCGATCGGTTGAATCATTCACGTCAAAGTGGCAGAGGAGGAGTTCTCCCGTCGGGGCTACGAAGATGTGTAGTGTATGCACCAGATCCGCGACTTGCAGCATCCGGCACATCTCTTCTAGGTGGTAGGGCAGCCAGAGATCGTCGTCCGTCATGTAACAGATCACCCGGCCCCGGGCGTGGGCAAGAGTCGCATGGCGGTGGATCTCCCCGTGCCGGGGTCCCTTGGGATAGTCGAAGAAGCGAATCCGGGAGTCTCGCTCCATCATGTGTTTCACCAGGGTCCGCGTCCTCTCGGGAACACCGTCGCCGACAATCAGGATCTCCCAATCCGAGATACTTTGACGCTGGACGCTGGCCACCGACCACAACAGCGTCTCACAGTGGTCGTGGGTCGGAATGAGAACGGTGACTTCCATAGGGCGGCGCACCCTCCAGGTGTTAGCTCGTACGGTACTCGGTGGACTCAAGCCTTGGCGCCAACTGATATCCGCTCGGAGCCCTTCTAGCGGCCTGATAAGACTCGGCTTTCGGTCTGCTGGCCGACCGGTGGCGGAGGCTCTGATGGCTGATTGCTGGACGGGATATTATTTCTCGCTAGCCGCTGCGCCCATGGAGCCGATTGAAGAGTTGCGCGTGCCACGAATGGCTCCGTCGCAGCGGCAGAGCGAACGAGCCGGAACGCTCGGGCACAGCTACTGAGATGGACGTGGTTGGTCATCAGGTTTCATTGCCATTTAGAATTCCAGATGTCATTTTAAGCGGCATTGGACCTTTAGCTCGTCATTCCACGGATGCCAGAAACCGCGGCGGGCGCCGCAGCTTTGTCGCCTGCTCAAACCCGTAGGCGATCTTTAGCAGCAGCGGTTCGCTGAATCGGGCGCCGAAGCAAGAAATCCCCACGGGAAGGCCGCGGATAAACCCCGCCGGAACGGTGATGTGCGGATATCCCGCGATCGCCGCTGGTCCCGAGCTGCCGTGCGAGGAGCGGTCGCCGTGGACCAAGTCCGTCACCCAGGACGGCCCCGTGCTCGACGTGACGATGGCGTCAAGCCTGTGCTCCCTCATGGCCCGGTCGATTCCCTCGGTCCGGGAAAGTCGGCGGGCCGTTTCCAGCGCGTCCAGGTAGGGCTGCGAATCGAGCCCTCCGCGCTCGTTTGAGGCAATCAGAATCTCCTGTCCGAAGTGGCGCAGCTCCTCGTCAGCGTGCTGTTCGTTAAATGCGATAACATCGCTCAGGCCACGGACCTTCACGCTCTGGCTCAGCCCCGCCAAGTAGGCGTTCAGTCCTGCCTTGAACTCGTGGAGCAAGACCTCGAACGGCGCGTCGCCATAAGCGCTTCTCGGCGCCAGCTCGATCGGATCGACCAGTTCAGCTCCACGATCTTTCATAACCAGCAACGCCTCGTCGATCAGTTTGTCGACGCGCTCGCTGAATCCCATCGCACCCCGCCAAACGCCGATGCGCTCACCCCGCAGCCCGTTTGAATCGAGAAACTGGGTGTAGTCGGCGTGCAGACGGCCTTCACTCGCCGCGGTAGCCTTGTCACGCGGGTCGACGCCGGTGAGCGCTCCCAGCAACAAGGCGGCGTCCCGGACGGTTCGCGCCATGGGTCCAGCCGTGTCCTGGTTATGCGAGATCGGGATGATTCCCGAACGGCTCACCAGCCCCACGGTCGGCTTGATCCCGACGATGCCGTTGATCGATGAAGGACAGATGACCGAGCCGTTCGTCTCGGTGCCGATGGCCAGCGGGCAAAGGTTGGCCGAAACCGCCACCGCCGAGCCCGAACTCGAGCCGCAAGCGTTGCGGTCCAGCGCGTAGGGATTGCGGGTCAGCCCGCCCCGGCCGCTCCAGCCGCTGACCGAGTTTCGCCCCCGGAAATTGGCCCACTCCGACAGGTTCGCCTTCGCCAGAATGACGGCGCCGGCGGCCCGAAGACGCTCCGCCACAAACGAATCGCGCGGTGCGATCGAACCCTCCAGCGCCAGCGACCCGGCCGTGGTTTGCATGCGGTCGCCGGTGTCCAGGTTGTCTTTGAGGATCACCGGGATGCCGTGCAGCGGTCCGCGTGGCCCCCGCGCCTGGCGCTCTTGGTCCAGCTCTTCCGCGATCGAGAGTGCGTCGGGATTGATTTCAATAATCGCGTTGACGGCGGGTCCCTTCTTGTCGAGCTGCTCGATTCTGCCAAGGTATTTCTCGCTGATGGACTGTGCTGTATATTCGCCGCTTTCCATGCCCTCCCGCAGCCGGTCAACCTGAATCTCATCGAACTCGAACTCTGGGACTTCTAATGTCGACTTCCCATCCGCGGCCGCTGCGCCTTCTTGCGCCCGATCACAGCCGGTCCAGGCGCCGCTGCTGGCAAGCGCGGCCAGCCGCAAGGCGTCGCGCCGGCTGTGGCCTGCTTTACAAGTTTTGCTGAGCTGATTCATGGTGATTTATCAGGAGGTGGGGTCTGCTGTCACGGCCACAGGTGCCCCTAAACACTGTAGCGCGAGTTAGTGGCCAGCGCTCGGTTGGCCTTGCTGCTGGGGCTGGGGGTCACCGCGAAAACAGTTGGGCGTCGCCGCTTCGCGGCGAAGGACCGGCAAGATTGTCGGTCCCTACTTTGGGGCTGCGGTGGGGCTACGGCGGGGTTGGGAAACGAGGTGCGGGACCTTTTGAAGGCGGACGCCAGACTTACTGCTTCAGCCAATCCGTCAAGGCCTTGCGCATCTTGACGGTCGAGAGTTGTGACTGCATGTCGAACTTTCCTGTCGCGCCTGCCGCCTCAAAGGCTTGCGCGGTCCAGTCGAGCTCTTCCCATGCTTTGACTCTATGGACGGGTACTCGCTGGGAGTCTTGCGGATTCAACACCAGCACCGGGCGGGGCGCGATCGCGGCGTAGAGGTCTCTGACGTCATAGGAACCGATCACTCCCGGCAGAAAGCCGCTGAAAGGCTGCGTCGTCAGCGGATCGTCGATCAGCGCGCGGTAGGACAACAGCCCCCCCACGGTCACCAGCCTGCTGATACGCCGCTCGAGAACCGCTGCGTGCGCGGCCACCAAGGCTCCCGCTCCGACGCCGACGACGAGCCAGTCGCGGTTCTCCGTGCGGTTGCGCGCGGACGCCAGAAAATCCTTGACTCGCTGTCCCAGCAGCGGCCGGCCGATTTCGAGCGCCCGATAGGCAAAGAAATCGTCCCACGAATAGCTTACGTCGGCGCCAGGCGTGCTGGGCGTGGTTTCCCCCCATCCACGAACATCCACTCCCACGACCCGATAACCAGAGGCGATCAAGGGATCAATAATGCCGCGCCGAACCGATGGGTTGTCCTTTCCCACGTCCGCGCAAACCAGCGCGACGCCTCTCGCGAAAGCGCCGACATCGAATACGCGATCGGGAATCACAACGCCCGCTTCCTGGCGGTAGTGGCCGGCGCGGATAATCTCCGAGACTTTGTTCTTGATGTCGTTGCGATAGATTTCGTGTTCATGGCGGCCGCGCGGAACAGCCCGGTGCGGCGCGACCTTGTCAGCATAGATCTTGTTCATCGCCAGCACGGTCTGCCCGCCAAGTGAAGCGGCAACCTGGCCCTTCGGCGTGCACCGGAGTTCTTCTTCGGCAAATATCTCGTCCGGCTCCTCGCCGACTGCTTGGCCTTCGTTGCCAAGCCAGCGAACAAGCCAGCCCGCGGCCGCCTGCCGTATCTCTCGACTCAGACCGTGGCCGTCATCCGTTTCCACGAGAGAAACCTTGTCGGTGGCGCCGTATATGGAATAGACCTTCGCAACTGCCCGGAAGGTCTCGCGCGCGCCCTCGATCGGCACGTAGTCGCGCCGCGGCGACGCGATCATTAGAGGCCGCGGAGCGAAGGCGGCCAGCAGCTCGGGATGATCGATACCATGCTGCAGAGTCCCGAACAGGATTTGCTCCGGGTCGGCGATCAGCATCGCTTCCGTCTTGTGCCGGAAGCTGGCCACGGCCGACGTGCAGACAGCCGCTTGAATGCGTGGCTCGAAGGGGGCCAGTTGCAGTGTCTCCATGCCGCCCCCCGAGCTGCCGGCCATCGCGATCCGATGTTTGTCGACGTCCGGCCGCGATTCCAAATAATCGATGGCGCGAATAGCGTCCCAAACCCTGTATTGCATCAGGTTCAAACCCAGCAAGTAGCACTGATTGCCGAGAACCTTGTGCTCGCGCGTACCGGGGCCAGCGATCGAAGCCTGTTTCGCCTTGTCCCAAAGTTGCAGGCGCTCCCCCTGACTGATCGGATCCCACGCCAGCACCACAAAACCGGAGCGGGCCATCAGCGCGCAGAAACGCTGGTAGGGCTCGTAGGCCTTGCCGATCGCGGCGTGCCCGGGAGGAAAGATCACAGCCGGGAGCTTTCCTTCGACTCCCTTGGGCCGATAGAGATTCGCGGTAACAAAGTGCTGAGGCCGGCTTTCGTAGATCAGTTTCTCGACGACGAGGCCCGGCCTTTCGGCGCTTCCCACGTGAGCGACGTTCAGGGAGGTTCGCTCTTCGGGAAACGGCCCCCACATCTCGGCGAGCTTCTCCCGCACACGCCGCTGGAGTTGAGCGAGTTCCAGCGGAGTTTTCAAAGCTTCGAAGCGCTTCCGCCGACGGTTGTCAAGCCGCTCGATGTAGTCGAGCGTGAAGTCCCACATCATGCCGCCGAGGCCGCTCGAACGCGCGGGAACTGCGTACAGGCTGCCCGCGCCAAGCAAGCCCATTGCAAACGACCGTCGTGTGATAGCTGGGGTCAAGGTGGGAAATGGAATCGGCCGGCCGATCGATCCGGTGCAGAGAGAGTAGAGTGCGCTCAGGTGCGCTCAACAGAGTTGCTACTCATATTCTAAACAACTACCGGCTGAAAGTCGGCTAGGTTCGTTTGTGACTGAAAGTCGCCTGAAGCGTGGCCTGGCAGAAACAGAGCCGCGCTGAAAACGGACCGCCTGATAGGCGGCCGGGTTAGAGCTGGCGATTGAAATCAACGCAGAGAAGAAATCGAAGAGCTTGACGGTGGGCTCTGTGACCTCAATTTTGAAACACAAGGTGTCTGAATGAAAAGTTTCTATCAACGCCTGGGTATCGTGGCTCTTGCCGCAACCGTGCCGTTCGTCGCTACAACGCGCAGAACCCCCAATCACATTCCAGGCCGAGCATGAGCTGTCCCAGCGACCATACCGCGCCGTAGACGCGTGGACCTCATACCGCGCCGTAGACGCGTGGGCGTGCTTGGTAATGACCTGCACATCGCGGAAATGCTTTTCAAGCGCCGATGTCTCTCGAATCGCCGTTGTCCCTGCTGCCCGGCAGACCAGATCGACGGCGTCGGCCGACGAGCGAATGGCGTAGCAAGTAGCCAGGTGGGCCTTGATCTTCTGCTGCTCGTTAATCAAGCGCCCCTCAAGCGCCGACTCGTAAGCCTCATTGAGAGACTCGTACTGATACGCCCGCGCAGCGCCAACTATCGCCTCGGCCTCGGCCAGCTGAGACTGTACAACCGGGCGTTCGCCTAGCGAGTGCGCGAAATAGTTTGGCTTCTTCTTGCTGCCCAGCTCAATCAGCAGTTCGATCGCCGACTGCGCAATGCCCAGGGCCGGGGGCGCGAGCGCCGCAACAGCCGGCCAGATCGTCGTACGGTACAACGGGCCCCGGAAAGCCTGACCCGGATCCGTAAGTGGACGGGGCCGCGCCATGCGATGCTCGGGAACGAACACGTCCTCGGCCACGATATCGTGGCTACCGGTTCCGCGCATCCCCATGGTATGCCAGGTGTCGAGGATCTCTCCGGCTTCGGCCTCATAGAACGCCCACAGAACAACCTCCTGACCGTTTTCGTCAAGACGGGGACTGTCGCCATCCATGATATGCGTGGGGCTCAAGTACCAGGAGGCGTGATGACACCCGCTGACAAAAGGGCAGCGCGCGGAAAGACGATAGCCGCCATCGACCGGAACAGCACGACCCGGGGGGAACAAGGCGCCGGCGATCTGAGGCGATTCGGAGCAAATCTCTTTAGCGCCAGCATCGGGAAGATACGCCATAGCCATCGCGGCTGCAGTCGCTATCTGCAGATTCCACCCGGCCGCGCTATCGAGCCGGGTGACGGCTTCGAAGACTTTCATTGCCGTGACCGGGTCGACCTCATAGCCGCCCAGTGCCCGAGGAACCCACATGCGGTACAACCCGGCATCCCGCATCGCCTCGAACACAGGCTGGGAGAGGCGACGTTTGCGCTCGGCCTCCGCGGCGTGCTCTGTGATGATCGGGGCGATCTCACGGACCCGTTCCAGGAACGTTTCAACCGAAATAGCAGGTTGGGTAGGGGTTTCTACAGCGGATTGCATACTTTCTCCCTTTTCCTGGCCTAATGATAGCTCCCAGGCCCCTTTGGAAAAAGTGACAAGGGGTGACATTTCTGCCCTATACTGGACTCACAATGAATCAGCGCTCCGGCACTGCCTTGGTTGAGACCCCGGAAATTGAGGAGCAACTCGAGAAAATTCTCGCCAGCGACACTTTCGCGCGCGCGCCGCGGTTGAGCCTGCTGCTGCGGTACGTGGTGGCGCACTCGCTCGGAGACAACGGAGAGAACCTAAAGGAATATACGCTGGGCCTCGAGGTTTTCGAGCGCGGTGCCTCGTTCGACCCACGCACGGACACAATTGTCAGGGTGCAAGCTCGCAGGCTGCGGGCGCGGCTGGCCCGCTACTACGAAACCGAAGGACGCGGCGACCCGTGCCTCATTGAGATTCCCCGCGGCGGCTATCAGCCGGAGTTCCATCTCCGGGAGCCGCTTCCAGCGCCGCTGCTGCCGGCGAAACGGCGCACCGACCCGGAAGCGCACCGGCTGCTTCTCGAGGGGCGCGTCTTGGTGAACCAGGGAGCGCCTCGCAAGCTGATGGAAGCCGTCCGCGCATTTGAAAAGGCGATTGCTCTCGACCCCCGTTGCGCGCCGGCGCATTCGGAGTTGGCGCACGCTCACGTGCAGCTTTCCAGCCTTCACTGCGCTCCGCACGAAGCCATGCCCAAGGCGCGCGAAGCGGCTCTGCGGGCGCTGGAACTTGATGACTCGCTCGACCAGGCTTACGCTGTGCTTGGGATGGTCCGGCTTTACTATGACTGGGACCGCGATGGCGCCCGCCAAGCCGCCTGTCTGGCGATCGAACGAAATCCGCGTAGCAACCACGCCTACCGTTTGGTGGCGGCTACGTTCAACTCTGCGTGCCGGAATTCTGAGGCCCGGGAAGCGATACGTCACGCTCAAGAGCTGGCGCCGCTGGATGCCCTGACCAATTTCGAGGCCCAGGCTATCGACCTATTCGCTCGCGACTACGACGCCGCCATCGCGCAAGGAGAGCAAACGTTGCGGATTGCTCCGGAATTCACCGTGGCAAGATGCCTTATGGGCATGACTTATATCCTCAACGGCAGTCCGGGCCGGGGCATCGAGGAACTCCGCGCGGCCGCGGAACAAGACTGGAGCCCGTGGCCCGTCACATTTCTGCAGAATGGCTATGCGATGACGGGCCGGACCGACGATGCCTGGAAGTTGATGCCCGAGCTCGAACAGGGTGTCGGCCGCGACTACGTCTGCGCCTACGAGATCGCCCAGTGCTATTCGGTGCTCGAGGATCTCGATCAGGCCTTCGATTGGTTTTCGAAAGCGGTCGAGCAGCGCTCCGATTGCATGGTCTGGGTTGAAGCGGAGCCCTGGCTGGACCCAATTCGATCCGATCCTCGTTACCGGAAGCTGATGGACTCGACCGGACTCACTTCGCCGCCCGCTGCCCAATCGATCCCTTGACTTTCTGGCGGCTGGAGTCGTCTAATGGGCGCATTATGCCGATTCTCCTGCGAAGTTTCTTGCTGTTTAGCATCCTTGCCGCGCCGGTGTTTGCACGGGTCGTTCGGATCGAAGTTCAGAAACGAGCCGGCGTCCTGGACGGCCGCTCGTTCGGTTTGGCGGGCGCTTACGAGGCGCTGACCGGCAAAGCGCACTTTGCCGTCCATCCCTCGAACTCCGCCAACCGTATCATCACCGACATCGACAATGCTCCCGTGAACCGGGATGGCGAGGTCGAGTACAGCGCGGAGTTCTACATGCTCAGGCCCAAGGATATGGCCCGCGCGAACGGCGCGGTGCTATGCGACATCCCGAACCGCGGAAACAAAACCATGCTGAGCATGTTCAACCTGGCGCGAGGGAGCAACTTCCCGGAGGCGGAAGAGCACTTCGGCGACGGCTTTCTGATGCGTAACGGCTACACCTTACTGTTCATGGGCTGGCAGTTCGACCCCCCTCGCGAGAATGGGCGGCTTCGCGTTTATCCGCCGACAGCCTCCATCAATGGCAAGCCGATTCGTGGCCTCGTGCGGGCGGACTTCGTCGTGACCGATCGCGTGCGGCACCACATACTTTCCGATCGCAATCACATTCCTTACGAAGTGGCCGACCCGCAAGCGAAGGAGAACGTCCTGACCGTTCGAGACTCGGTCGAGGCGCCCCGCCGCACAATTCCGCGATCGAAATGGAGATTCGCCCGCGTGAAGGGTGGCGAGCCGGTAGCCGACAACGCCTACGTTTACCTCGAAGACGGATTCGAGGCCGACAAGATCTACGAGGTGGTTTACGTTTCGCAAGACCCGCCACTGGTGGGTCTGGGGCCGGCCGGCGTGCGCGACATGATCTCTTATCTCAAGCACAGTCCGTCGAAGGAGCTCGGCATTCCCGGCGGCGCCATCGACCGTGCGCATGGATTCGGGGTTTCGCAATGCGGACGTTTCCTGCGGACCTTCCTCTACTACGGTTTCAACGAGGACGAGCAGCATCGCAAGGTTTTCGACGGTGTGATCTCGCACGTTGCGGGCGGCGGCCGCGGCAGTTTCAATCACCGTTTCGCGCAGCCCTCACGCGACGCGCACCCTTACATGAATTTTTTCCATCCCACCGACATTTTCCCGTTCACCGACGCTCAACAAAAAGACCCGCACACAGGAATCACCGACGGCCTGCTCACACACACATTGAAGCCGGAGTTTTGGCCCAAGGTCTTCTATACCAACTCGGCGTATGAGTATTGGGGGCGTGCCGCCTCGCTGATCCACAGCAGTGTCGACGGCAAGCGAGATGTCGAGCCGCTTGATAATGCCCGTGCTTATCTGTTCGCTAGCACCCAGCATGGGCCGTCCGGTTTTCCGCCGAAGACGTCGATTGGGCAGCAGAGAGACAATCCGATGAACTTCAAATGGGCGATGCGGGGGCTGCTGTCAGCCATGGACCGCTGGGTCTCGGACGGAACCACGCCGCCGCCAAGCCGGTTTCCCCGGATCGACGATGGAACAGCGGTGTCGGCGGAAAACATGAAGTTCCCCAAGATCCCCGGCGTGAACTTTTCCTCTCTTGTTCACAAGGCTTACCGGGCGGACTACGGTCCGCAATTTCGGACGAAGGGCATCGTGACGAAAGAACCTCCCGAGATCGGGCCGGCCTTTCCGATGCTGGTTCCGGCGGTGGACGCGGACGGCAATGACAGGGCCGGCATCCGCATGCCGGAGCTGGCGGTCCCGTTGGCGACCTACACCGGCTGGAATGTGTTCAACGCCAAATCAGGGCCGACTCATGAGATTTCGAGCATGAAAGGAGCCTATATCCCCTTTGCCCGAACGGCTGCCGAGCGCAAGGCGAATAGCGACCCCCGCCTTTCGATCGAAGAACGCTATCGCAATCGCGAGCACTATCTGGGTCTGGCGGCAAACGCAGCGCTCGAACTGGTGGACGAGGGGTACTTGCTAGCCGAAGACGTCCCGGAGATTCTGCGGCAGGCGCGGGAGCATTGGGATTATCTGGTGGCGGAGGAGGCGATTTCGGGCGGACACTAGCCGCCGCAACCCAACGTTACTATCATGCCTGCGATGAAACTTCTGATCCTTCCGCTGACATTGGCTCTGTTCGGCCCCCTTCTCTCGTGCCAATCCGAGCCGGAGACCGCTAAGCAGGAACCGGCCATCCGCCTTGAGATCGAGCAGATCACCCAGGGCCCGCAAAACCACTTCTTCGGCTATATCGGCCACGTCCAGAACATCCCGTGGAACGGCTCGGGGCGCTACCTTCTCTCGTTGCGGGTAGGGTTTCATGACCGCATGCCCACCGCGGATGACGTCGCGGACATCGTCTTGCTCGATGCCGAGGACCATTACGCTGCCCGCAAAGTCGAAGAAACTCGGGCCTGGAATCCCCAGCAGGGCACGATGATGTACTGGAATCCTGACGCGCCGGACACGCAATTCTTCTTCAATGACCGCGATCCGGCAACGAACCGCGTTTTCTGCGTGCTCTTTGACATTGAGCAGAATCGGCGCGTCCGGGAGTACCGCTTCGATGACACTCCATTCGGCAACGGGGGCGTCAACCAGAGCGGCGGGTCGTTCGCCGGCATCAACTACGGCCGCATGGCTCGACTGAGACCGGTCACCGGCTACCCCGAAGCTTATGACTGGAATCCCGGCGCACTGCATCCCGAGGATGATGGTGTCTTCGTGGTCGATGTCGAGACGGGCGCCAAGCGCTTGCTGGTCTCGTTCCGCCAAATGCGGGACGCGCTTGTCGAGCGGCACCCGCAAATCGACCAGACGCCTCTATTCATCAATCACACGTTGTGGAACCGCGATGGAGACCGTTTGTTCTTCTTCGTGCGGGGGCATTTCAACCGCCGCCCCAAGCGTGTCAACGTGCCGATGACGGTTCGCGCCGACGGCAGCGGGCTGACCGAGCAAACTGTGTTCATCGGCGGACACCCGGAATGGGAATTGGGCGCGAACATGATCGGCACCGTGCCACGCCCAGCCGCGGAGGGCTCGTCTCCGGGGGCGGGAGGAAGGGAGCGTCTCATCCTCTACGATTCCGAGCGGCAACAGGTCATCGAGGAACTCGGCTCGGCCGAGATTTTTCCCGACCCAGGCAATGACGTGGCGCTGTCTCCCGACGCGAAGTGGATCGTGCAAGGGTTCGAAGAAGAAGCACGGAACGCCTACGCGGTCTATCGGCGCTCCGACGGCGCCTGGGCGCATACAGGGTGGTTCGATCAGCGCCAATACGACAGCGGTGACCTGCGCATCGATGCGGCGCCGAAGTGGAACCGCTCGGGCGACCAGATTCTATTTCCGTCTTTGACGGATGAGCCCGAACCGACACGTCAGCTCTTCCTGATTCGCGTTAAGACCAACGACTGAGTGCGGTCAGTCCGCTGGCTTGAACAAGACGATTGATGTCCTTCCCGACCGACTCCAACCGCGTCATATCAGGCGAACCGGCCCTGGGCTCTCGACCGCAACTCAAATCGCTGATATGATTGAGCTTCGCACTCCTATCGTTTTCGGACAGACTTTCAACGAGGCCAACGATGAACGTTACGCTTAGCCCCGAAGAAGAGAAGCTTGTCAATGAGTTCCGCAAAAGCGGCAACTACCGCGACACCAAAGCGGTGCTATCGGCCGCTCTCCAGGCTCTTGAGCAGCGCCACCCCACCGGAAAGCGTCCCATGAAGCTGTCCGCCGAAGAGTGGGTGCGCCGGTTCGACGAGTTCATGGCCGAAGTAGACCGCGACACCCCTTCTAAAGCCGGTCCGTTGTCTGACGAAGCGCTCTCTCGAGAAACCTTCTACGACACCGAGCGAACACGCGTTTAGATGGACTACTTGGTCGACACCAGTGTCCTGGTGCGCACGGTCCACCCACGAGACCCGTCCCGAGCGACCGCGGTAAGGGCTCTACGCATCCTTGGCTCCGCTAGCCATCGCCTTTGTGTCCTTCCGCAGAACCTCGCCGAATTCTGGTTTGCCTGCACGCGGCCCGTTGATAGCAATGGGCTCGGCTATAGCTTTGCCCGCACTCGCCGCTACGTCTCCACCTTTGAGCCGTTCTTCGAACTCTTCTACGAAACCCCTGAGGTGTACCAAGGAGTGGCGACGCTTGCTTGATGAGCACGAAATCTCTGGGCGCCAGCTCTTCGATGCGCGACTGGCTGCCGCCGCCATGGTTCACCGCTTTGACCAAGTGTTTACCTTCGACGTCACCCACTTTAGGCGCTACTCCGGCATAACGGTGACCCACCCCGCTGACGTCTTCTAAAGCCGAGAGCACTCTCCCGACCTCCCCAGTTCCGAACACCCACCCAGCGGCCCAGCGCAACCACTCCCGCCAGCCCCGCGTTACTATAGATTAGAGTCACTTCTAAAGAATTGAAAACAAAGCCATGCGGCTGTGGATCGTTATTCTTTTCCTGTTAATCCCGCCGACTCTCTCGGCTCAGAAGATTGTCCTCTACCTCGAGGGCGGGGGTGACTTGATCGTCAGGGAATATAAGATCGAGCAGGACCGCGTGCGTTACTACAGCATCGAGCGCAGCATCTGGGAGGAGATCCCCCTGGAATTCGTTGACCTCGAACAGACTCGCCGCGTCGAGGCGCGTAAGGCTGCCGCCCGCGAGGAGCGTGCCAAAGAAGACCGCATTGAGCGTTCCGCCATCCGCAAAGCGCGCGTTGAGCTGCATCGCGTGCCGCTCGACTATGGCGTCTACTTCCTGAACGGCGATGACGTTCAGTTGGTCGAACAAGCGGAAGTGGTCGTGGAAGGAAGCAAGTCACGTACGTTTCTAAAAGTCTTCGCGCCTATTGTCGCCGGCAAATCAACGATGGAAGTGGAGGGCGCCGAGTCAAAGCTCATCAGCGAGGACGGCAAGCCGATGTTCTACGTCCGTCTTGAGAAAATCACCCGGCTCATGATGGTCCGCTTGAAGGACAAGAAAAAATCGAGGGTGGTTCAGAGGATCTGGAAGCAGCCGCAGGGCACGGAGATCAAAGAGGAGCAGGAGGAAATCGAAGTCTTCCGCCAGCAGTTGGCGCCAGGCGTATACAAAGTCTGGCCGGTCGACCCCATTCCGCCGGGCAACTACGCTCTGATTGAATACGCACCGGGGAAAAATGAGCTGCGCGTGTGGGACTTCACGACACGCGCCGGCGCCCCCGCGGCAGCCTCCGGGTCCTAGTACCTGATCGCAGGAGCTGCTCGAACGCCCGATGAAAAAGGTCGCCCTAGCACTGATCATCCTGAGTTCGTTAGCGGCGGCGTATCTCTACTTGGCTCGAACGGACACTCCCCGGATCAGCTATATCCAGCCCAGCCGCGAACAACTGGTCAGCTACGTGACGACCAACGGTCGGGTCGACCCCGTCAAGAATTACGAAATTTTTTCAGCCGCGACCGGGCGAGTACTCAGCGTGGACGTGAAGGAGGGCGACCATGTCAAGAAAGGAAGTCTGCTGGCCACGATCGACAACGGGACTCTTCGAGCCGGTCTGGAGCAGGCCGAAGCGCGCTTGGAATCCGCGCGCGCCGAACTCGCTTTGATCGAACGCGGCGCCAGCCCGAAAGAAATCGCCGATCTCGAACACCAGCTCGGCGTCGCCGAGCGTGCCCGCGAAAAAGCGCGGCGCGAGGTCAGCGCACTGCGGCGCCTGGCCGGCAAACAAGCGGCGACGGGCGCGGAGCTGACGGGGGCCGAAACCGATCTGGCCAGCCGCGAAGCCGAGGCCGAGTTACTGCGCCAGAAGCTGAATTTAGGCGCGGCTCCCGAGCGCAAGGACGCGGCGCTTGCCCGTGTCCGGGAAGCGGAATCCGCTGTCGCTCTCGCCACCGAGCAGGTACGTTCCTCGGTGATCCGGTCTCCGGCCGGCGGGGTGCTGTACTCGCTTGACCTGCGTGAAGGCTCCTTCCTGACGCCGGGAACTCGTGTCGCCATGGTCGGCAAAGTGGACCGTGTCCGCGTTGTCGTGTTCGTCGATGAGCCGGAGCTGGGCCGCATCCAGCTCGGGGCCCCGGTGAAAATCACGGCCGACGCTTACCCGGATCAAACCTGGGAAGGCAAGGTCGACCGCCTCCCCACCGAAGTTGTTTCGCTCGAAACGCGCCGGGTCGGCGAGGTCTGGTGCGGTGTCGCCAATCCCGGTGGCGAACTGATTCCTAACCTCACCGTCAGCGCTCAATTACAGAGTGGCGTAGCCGCCAACGCCCTGACGCTGCCGCGCGAAGCCGTTGCGCATGACGGCGCGCAGCCCTTCGTTTGGGTGTTGGGACAAGACCAGACAGCCGAAAAGCGTCCCGTCGAGTTGGGCATCCAGAACGTTGCCCGAACCCAAATCAGCGGCGGACTGGATGGAAGCGAACAGGTGCTGCTCCAAGGCTCGGTTTCCTTGGAGGCCGGGTCCCGTGTCATACCCGTCGCCCAAGCCAGGTAATAACGAATGAACCCCGTAACTCTCTCCATCTTCCTGCTGCTTTTCGCCTTTCTTGCGCCGGCGGCCGATGTGCGCGGGGCTTCCGCCGACGCCGAGGCTTTCTTTCAGAGGGGTGTTCGTCTGTTCGCACAAGAAGAATACGGCGAGTCCGCCAAAGTGCTCGAGAAAGCTGTCGGCGCCGCACCCGGCACATCCGACTATCACCTGTGGCTAGGCCGAGCCTATGGCCGGCGTGCCGAGCGGATGAGCAAGTGGAGGTGGTGGAGCGCTCTGAGCTTGGCGAAAAAAACGCGGCTGGAGTTTGAGCGGGCCGTCGAATTGGATGAATCGAATCAGGCGGCGCTAGGGGACATGCTGAGTTTCTACATTGAAGCTCCAGGCATTGTCGGTGGAGGACTCGGCCACGCCGAGAAGATCGCCGACCGTATCGCCAAGCTCAAACCCGTTCCCGGAATAGAGGGTTCAGCGGACGGAGAGAAGGCCTGGGCCGCCATCGACGAAAAGCGCGGCGACTTCGATGCCGCCGAGGCCCGTTTACGAAAGGCCCGATCGCTCGAACCCGCTAACGCCGGCCACTTGCTAAGTCTCGCCTCGTTCCTTGCGCGCCGCGGATGGTTCGAGGAAAGCGACCAGCTCTACGCCGAAGCGCTCGAGCGCGAACCCGATTCGCCCGAAGTTTGGTTTTCGCGGGCGAAAGCCCTGGTGCGCGGAGGCCGGAAACCAGCGGAAGCGCGAACGCTGTTAGAGCGCTACCTCCAGGCCGAACTCGAGCCTGACGCCACGCCGCGCTGGGAGGCACGCGCCCTTCTCAAGGAGCTATGACGCTCTCGCCGAAACAACCCGGCCCCCCGCGAGCTTTCTTGCGCGACGCTCTGGGCTTCGCGTTGCGGGCGATGGCGGCCCACCGAACCCGCACTCTCCTCACCGGCCTCGGCATGGTGATCGGAAACGCCGCGGTCATCGTCGTTGTCAGTGTCGCCCTCACGGGCCGCGACTTTGTCGTTCAGCAAATCGAGGGCGTGGGCGCCAACCTCATCTACGCCTACTACGAAGCCGGGGGCAATGTCTCGGAAGCCGAGGCCGACTACATCACCCTCGACGACCTGGAAGCCGTCAAGTTCCAGTTGGGTGATCTGGCCCAAGGAATCGCCGGCGTCATGGGCGTCTGGGACCGCCTGTTCATCGACGGCCGCCCGCGGCAGATCCGCGTGCTCGGGTCGAACGAGGAATATCGCGTCGTCCGCAATCTCGAAATCCCGGCCGGCAGATTCTTCGACGCCAACGACATCGCCGGACGCGTCAAAGTCTGCCTGCTCACCGAACCGCTGGCGCTGAAGCTCTTCGGGTCGCCGGGGCGGGCAATCGGGGAAGCCATCCAAGTCCGCGGCTTGAAGTTCACCGTCGTCGGAGTATTCCGCGAAGGAGTCGAAACGCTGGGACAAACCGAGGTCGCCGCCGACTCCGTCCTGATCCCGATTACGGTCATGAAATACTTCCAGCCGCGGGAGCGAATCGACCCGCTCTATGTCTCCGTCCGCTCGCAGCAAGAAGTCGAAGCCGCCACGAACCTGATCCGTCAGACCCTCGTCTCGCGCCACCGACCGGGATCGCTCTATAAGGTCGAAAATCTCTCCTCCATCTTGTCGGCGGCGAAGGACATCGCCCTCGCTCTCACCGTGGTCCTCATCCTGGTCGCGGCGGTCACGCTGACCATCAGCGGCATCTTCATCATGAACATCATGCTGATCTCTGTCAGCGAGCGAACGAAGGAAATCGGAATCCGCCTCTCGGTTGGCGCCACACGGAGGCAAATCCGCGCCCAGTTTCTAATCGAGGCCGTTTGCATCAGCACCCTTGGCGGGCTAGCGGGGGTCTTGCTGGGGATTTCGATCCCGCTGATCGCCCGCCAGTTATTGCCACAACTCACGATCCCGATCTCGTCTGTTTCCGTCGTCGCCGCCGTCCTGGTATCCGGAACCGTCGGTGCCGTTTTTGGGCTGCTGCCCGCCGCCAGGGCCGCCAAACTCGATCCAGTAGACGCTCTTCGCTATGAGTGAAAGCTTGCGTGGCAAGGACGAGAACTTACGTTAGAGGCGTAGTGTATTGTTGTCCTGCAATGAGGTGATCCATGGTTTATTGGTTTGAAAATGCTAAAGATCCCAGAGATGCGCGGAATCCCCATGGGGCTGCCGTGGCATATCTTCGGCGGAGGCGCTCTCGTCATTCCAAACCACTCCGCAACGGTGCGCGGATCTTCCGACTGGCGGCCACGTTGGTTGTCGTCTCAGCGGCCGGCGCCCAGCAACCCAAACCCATCACCCTGAGAACCGCCGTCGAAATCGCCCTCAAGGGCAACCCCGACGTCCTGCTGGCCCGCCTCGACCAGGAAAAAGCGCATCAAAGCGTGCGCCAAGCCCGGGCCCCCTTCAGCCCTCAACTCACGCTGGGGTCAGGCCTGGCTTACACCAACGGAATCCCCCAAAGCGTCGAAGGCTCGACCCCCTCGATCGTGCGCGCCGTTGGCCGCCAGTACCTCTATAACCGAGCCCAGTCCAATCGCGTCAAGGAGGCCAAGGAACTCGAAGTCGCCGCCGGTCACTCGGCTGCTGGCAAGCGCGACGAAGTAGCCTTTCGCGTTGCATCGACCTATCTCGATTTCGAAAGCGCCTGGCGCGGAGTGAAGCTTCTCGCCGGCCAAGCCGAAAATCTTCACCGAGTCGAAGGAGTCATCGCCGCGCGTGTCGAGGAAGGACGCCAGTTACCCCTGGACCTCACCCGCGCCCGCCTCGAAACCGCCCGAGCCCGGCAACAACTCGCAGCCGGACAAGCCCAAGTCAAGCTGCTCGAAGCCACTCTCAAGCATGAACTCAATCTGCCGCAAGACACCCCGCTCGAACCGCAACCAAGCGACTTGGTCAGCACTCTCCCGCTGCCCCAGGACGAAACCGAAGCTCTGGGACAAGCCGTCGCCGGCAATGCCGAGCTGAAGCGCATCGACGCCAGCCTCCGCGCCAAAGGATTCGCCCTGCGAGCGGAAAAAGGAGCGCTGGCGCCGCGGATCGATCTGGTAGCGCAGTACTCACTGCTGGGGCGCTTCAATAATTTCGAGGACTTCTTCAATAAATTTCAGCGCCACAACGGCCAAATCGGAATGTCGTTCCAAATCCCGGTATTCGGCCGCAAAGAGGTCAGCGCCCGAGCGGCGAAAGTCCGTCTGGAAACCAGTGCCCTGGAGATTCAAAGGACGGCCACGCGCTCGGGAATTGAGCTGGAAGTGCAGCGCAAGTTCGAAGACCTGCGCCAAGCCGGAGGGCGGCAAAAACTAGCACGCCTGGAGCTGGACTTCGCCCGCGAAAACCTCAGCGTCGTGCTGGCAAGACACGATGAGGGCCGTGCCGCCATGGAACAAATCGAAAAAGCCCGCCTGCAAGAGAGCCAAGCTTGGGCGGGCTACTACGACGCGCAGTACGCGTCACAGAAAGCGAAACTCAATTTGTTGCGGCAGACCGGTGAGTTGGTGGCGGCCTTGCGGTAGTGCGCCGGCTCAAAGCTGGATTTCTCGGATCTCAAAGGTGTCTCAGCTTTAGTCTGTCACGAAACATGCTGTTGACAGCATATGTTTTCCAAAGCATGATAAGGACGGCCCGTTTCGACACGCACCTGGCACGCTTGAGGAAGGAAGGAGGAAAACAATGACCGTGAAATTGAAGGATGTTCTCGACAAGTTGCCTCAGGCCGAGCGGAAGGCCGTAGCCGCACGCACGAAGGAGCTGGTGGCCGAGGAAATGTCGCGGATCTGACCGGTCAGAATGCCGATCGCAACATGGAGGTGCTTGCGGCGAATGTGGGAGTGTTGTGAGGTCAATGAGGTGGCGAGTTGATATACGCGCTACCGCAGTGCCCGCTCCACTACGCGTGGTTTCCGAGCGATCAGCTTCAGCAGCGTTCGCGCCGCCTGGTCAGGCAAGTAGCGTCCCTGCTCCCAATCTCGCACGGTGGCTAGTGAAAGATGATAAGCGCTTGCGAACTCCCGTTGCGTCATCCCAAGCTCTTCCCGAATGGCTTTGACTTGCAGAGCCGGCTCCAGACGATCCAATTCCTGCTCGCGCAGAGGCGGATTATCCGGGTCGGCAAGTGCCGCTGCATGGACCTCCTCGTCGCTCATTGACTCGAGGCGAGCCCAGTCCGTCTTGCCGGCCCGCCGGTTAGAAGCGTCCAGCTTGACCCTCGTGATACGCTCTTCGTTCATTTGGTTCCGCCTTGCGGGCAGAGGATGATTCGGGCCCGTTTGCCCCGCGGGGTGAATACGACCACCGTAACGATGCCGTTGACCATTCCAACGGTCTTCAGACGAAGCTCACCGTAGTCCGCTCGGCCATCCTCGAGCTCCAACCGAAAAGGATCCAGAAATATCTCGATAACATCGAGGAAGTCGATACGATGACGAGCCAAGTTCAGCGCCGCCTTGGCGTCGTCGCATTCAAACTCCACTCACCCTCATACTACGGGAGTCCCGTATCTGAGTCAAGCCGGGGACTTTGGCGGGATCTGGACTCGCAGCGGCCCGCGTCGCCGTGAACTGATGATGGTGATGAGCCAACCTGTATAATCGCAAGTGGTCTCGCTAGAACGGGACACCACAATCTACTAGGAAGACAAGAAGACAACATGTTCGGACCCGCCATCAAACTCGACAAGGACCTTTTCGACCGCGTCAAGCGCTGCGCCGGCCTGGCCGGCTACTCCTCGCCCAAGGAATTCATCCAGCACGTCCTGGAGCGTGAGCTTTCCAGCATGGAGGAGGGTGAATCCGACGAGGAAATCGTCAAGAAACTTCAAGGACTCGGCTACATCGAATAGCTGCTCGTCAACGACTCCATGCTGGACTGGTTTAACGCCATTTTTCGTGTCTTGATCGGCGGTTACGCATCGCTGTTCGGAGACCTCCACCCGCTGGTGAGTCTCACGCCCTTGTCGATCGTCGTCGGAGTCGTGATGTTGTGGGTCTTTGGGCTGACTTCCGACCAGGATGCCATCAACAAAACCAAGAAGCGCCTGCAGGCCTACCTTCTCGAGTTGAGGCTGTTCGGCGACGAGCCGTCTCTGATCTGGCAATCGCAAAAGAGCCTGCTGGCCGCCAACTTCCGCTATATGGGTTTAATGCTGAAACCGGCAATTTATCTCACCGTGCCCATGGTCGTTTTGCTTTTTCACCTGGACTCGTTTTATGGGTTGAAGCCTTTGCGGGTCTCGGAACCGATGGTGGTGACGGTGCAGGTCAGCGGTGAGATCACAACCGACACGGTGGCTCCCAGCCTTACCGCACCCGCCGGAATCACTGTCGAAACACCCGCCGTCCGGGCGCTGGAGCCGGGCCAATTCAGTTGGCGCATTCGCCCCACGCGGGAGACGAGCGGGAATCTGAAATTCAGTTGGGAGGGGCACGGGAGCTGGGAGAAATCGGTGGCTTCCGGCGACCGCTGGCAATACCTCAATTACCGCCGTGTCAACGCCTCGCTCGAAAGCCTGATGCACCCGGGCGAGGATCTTCTGGGAGTCGCCGGCGTCGAATGGGTCGAGATTCTCTACCCGGCGGCCACTATCGAGCTGTGGGGAGTGGATTTGCACTGGCTCATCTGGTTCTTTGTCATTTCGATGGTGAGCGCTTACCTGCTGAAAGGCTATTTCAAGGTTGTGATTTGACCGGCCGGCCAAGTGGCCTGGGTTTCGCCGATCTGGGTCACGTACCGGCCCTGATCAGGTCCGGATCAAGTCCCGGTTTGCTCGCCGCCGAAAACTTCTTTGAACACGACCGCCAAGTCGCGAAGCGCCTGCTCGCCGTCGCCCTCGAAACTGGATCCGTGCATGATGGCAAGTTTGGAAGGTTTGAGAGCTGCCAGCTTCTGGAAAAGTCCGTCGGTGTAAGGCGCGTAGGGCGCATAATCGGCTAAAATCCCAGCCTGGTATTCGACCATCGCCGCCCGTGAACGCCCGGCCACATCGGACTGCGTCAGGGGCTCGACTTTGCCCACTTGGTGAAAAAGGTCGGAACAGAGAAGAGTCTTGGTTGTTTCCTCGAACAAAACGGATGCATCCCAGCCGTGCGGCAGGTGGGGCGTGCGGCACAGCCGGAAGCTGTACTTGCCGGTCTTGAACACCTCGCCGTCCGCCAAGCCGCGGGCGGGCCGGTCGGCGAAGTCATTGACACTCACAAGCGCGCCGACCGTGCTGCAAACCGCTTCCGCCGCCGGCGCCGCCTCAAGCCATTGATTAAGAGCGCCACACTCGTCCGACTCAAAATGGCTGAACCCGAGCCAGCGAATCCGCGAGGGGTCGATCACGGTTGCCACCGCGTCACGGATCGACGGGAACATGCCTTTAAATCCCGTGTGAAAGAGCAACGGTTCGTCGTCGTTGATCAAGAAGTGATTGAACTGCAAGTCAAAGTCGGGAACATACTCCGAGATGCGATACAGGTCGGGACCAATCTCGTTGACTGCTGCCATGGATTCCTCTACATTTTCCGCGGGCGGTTCGGCCTCGCGGGCCTATTTCAAATAACTGGGATCTTTAGGGTCCTTCGAGTCATCAGCGGGGCGCTTTTGCGGCTTGATATCGAAGACGTCAGTGGCTCGCGGCGATGCCAGCCGCACTCCCGTGACGCGGCCATTGAGAGCTTTCAAAAAAGCGAACAAGTCGCCTCTTTCGTTCACGGACAGAGGGACCGGCGAGACTTCGGCCTTGAGGCCGGCAGGCGCGGCACCTCCCTTGACGTAGTGGTCGAGGACGTGTTCCATGCGCAAATACATGCCGTTGTGCATGTAGGAGAACCGCCGCATGACGTCGCGAAGGCCTTGTGTCTTGTACTTTGACCCGGGCTCCGAGTCGCCTTCTCTTTCAGGGACGCCGGTGTAGTGGAACTTGTGATCGGTGAGCAGCGGCCCGTTGTGACAGGAGATGCAGCGCGCTCTGCCGGTGAATAACGCCATGCCACGCCGAGCCTCCGCGCTCAGCGCCGTGTCGTCGCCTTGGAGATAGCGGTCAAGATCGCTGTCGTAGGAAACGAGCGTCCTTTCATAGGCCGCAATCGACTTGGCGACCAGGTCGAACGACATCGGCTCGCCGGGGAAGACCTTTTCAAACAACTTGCGGTAGCCGGGATCGGCGGCGACTCGCTCGGCCGCGGCCTCCGGGTTGAGCGCCATTTCTTGGGGATGCTTCAACGGCATGGCCGCTTGCTCTTCGAGCGACTTCGCGCGGCCGTCGAAGAAAAGCGTCCTCTGCCAGCCCACGTTGAGCAAGCCGGGCGCCTTGCGGGACAGCTCTGACTCGTTGAGCCCCCAGGCCCGGCTCAAGCCGTCCATGAAAAGCAGTTCCGGCTTGTGACAGGTGCCGCAACTGCGCCGCCCGGCGCCCGACAGCATCGTCTCGAAAAACAGCATTTCCCCGAGCTTGATCTTGCCGGCCGTAGGCTGATTATCCGCAGGGTGGGGAGGCGTGCCCGAAAGCGGCTCGAGCCGCAGCGAGTCGGCCGCAACCAGACTAGCCGTCAAAAGGAGGCAAAGCCCGATAATTCTCACAACAACAAAGTATCACATCGTGTGTGAAGAAGAAGCGCCGGTCTTTCAGTTCTTTCAACAACTCCGCCAGCAGATGCGGACAGCCGAAGAGCGTGTCCTGCAGGCAGTCGCACCAGAAGCGCAAGCCGCCAATCACACGATACCTGCGTGGCCACCTCTCCCCGTCGGGACCGTCGGGACGGACGCACGTCGGCAGTCCCCGCAAATATATTAGACTTGCGGGAATAGGAGTTTTTGAGATGCGTATAGCCCTTATCCCTCTGCTCGCCTTCTCGTTGCTCGCCGGCCCGGCCGTCGTCAGCGACCCAACCCAAACTGGATTGGATCCCGACGTACTGGCCCGTATTCCTTCGCGGATGAAGGAATTCGCCGACCAAGGCACTGTTGCCGGTGTGGTGACCCTGGTTGCTCGTCACGGAAAGGTGGCCGCACTGGACGCGGTGGGCTCTACCGACATCGAGACGAAGCAGGATCTCCGGACGGACGCTATCTTTCAAATTCACTCCATGACCAAGCCAGTCGTCGCCATGGGCATCATGATGCTCATGGAGCAGGGCAAGCTCACAATCATCGATCCTGTCGAGCAACATCTGCCTGAGTTTCGGGGAATGTGGGTCATTGCGGACAAAAAGGGAAAACGTGGCAGCGACTCCGAGCGATTGACACTCAAGCGTCCGTTGCGGCCAATCTCAATTCGCGACCTGTTGACACATACCTCGGGCATGCCGCTCAATCCAGCGCCCGGCATTGGCGAACTCCACGGGGCTTTGCACAAGACGCTCAACGAAACGGTGCTGGTGATGTCGCAGCAGCCTTTGCGGTTTGAGCCCGGGACCCAGTGGCAATACAGCAATACGGGCATGGCGACTCTGGCGCGGATCATAGAGGTGTGTTCGGAAATGGCGTTCGAGAAGTTTCTGGAAGAGAAGATCTTCAAACCCCTCGGCATGGACGACACCTATATCTATCCGCCGAAAGAGAAGTTTCATCGCATGCCAACGGCCTACATCCTTCGGGACGGAAAGCCGGTGAAGTACACCGCTGACCCACTAGGCGAAGGCGTGATGAAGTTTCGCGTTGGGGCAAAGTACCCCTTGCCGGAGGGTGGCCTCTATTCGACGGCGTCCGATCTGTTCGCGCTCTACCAGATGATGCTGAACGGCGGCGAATACGACGGGGTCCGCATACTTTCACCGGCCTCGGTCGATCTCATGACGCAGGTGCACACCGGAGATTTAACAACCAGCACCCCCGGAATCGGATGGGGGCTAGGGTGGTCGGTTGTTCGCGAGCCGGGAGCTTGGGGACTACCGTCGGTGGGGACTTATGGCCATGGAGGCCGCTATGGAACGTTTTGCTTTATCGATCCGAAGAAGGACATCATCGGAATCTTCATGATTCATCGTGAAGGCGGCCGTGACGAGCGCAATGCCTTCGTGCAGTTGGCGATGTCGGCGGCGACGGACTAACAATCACTACCACCGGCTGACGAAAGCATTGGTCAGATTGGGATACAACGAGCGCGAGAATTGCGACAAACCCCGGCAAACATGTTACCTGAATTATGCACCGATTCGATTCGGCGTAGCCATCGCCGATGGAGTTGTGGCGGTAGCGGCAGTCCACCACCGTGTCAACTCAGTGATTTAGCAAGTCGTCTTTTCCTCTGTTTCCCTCCCTGTTTGAGCCGCCTGCCAATCCCGGCGGGCAAAAGCGGGCGGGCAAGCGGCAGTGTTCCCAGTACGTTGCGGCGAGTGCATGAAATTTTATGCATGGAGCGCCCCTCAACTCAGCGCACCCTCCACCACCGGCGCGAAGCTCGATCCCGGTGGCCCCATCGCCCGCAGCCGCCGCATCAGCCTGGGCAGGTAGCCGTCGTGATCGAGTACCAGATGGAGCTTGACGGCGCCCTTGGTGCGCGAACTCGGGCCCAATCAAACAGCGCGCCAGATCGATTGGCGTCCTCATAAACGGAACTGATTCGCTGATAAAGCTTTCGTAGATCTGCCAAGGGCGTTGCCGGTTGGCGTAGGCCAGCGTCGAGCGCGGCGGTGCGGCGGACAAGCCCAGGTGCCGCAGCTTGCCTTCGCTGGCCGCCAGACCGCCGCAAATCTCACGCAACGACTGGGCGCGGCCGAGCTGGCAGAACAGCATGGCGACGAACTGTCCCCAGCAAGTGAAGCCGCGGGCGTGGCGCTCCCCGCGATGCTGGCGGACGGCCTGTTCAAACTCCGAACGCGGGAACAGCTTTAACAATTGAGAGAAAATACTGCATACTTGACTCATGGCGGGGCCTCCTCGGGCGGGTTGGTTCATAGGCCTGAACGCTGGCTTGGGCTTCGCGGTTGAACAGCAGCAGCCAGCAGTTGAGGTTGTAGGCCAGCATGGCCAGCTGAAAGTGATTGCGGTTCATGTCAAAGCGGCGCGAGGGATGGGCCGCCAGCCCGGCGTCGTTGTTGGCCTCCTTGATGAGGTTCTCGGCTGCGGCGCGCTGATTGTAAAACCACACCACCGCCGCGATCGGTTCGGCCAGGTTGGTGACAAACACGCGGTAGGTGTAAGCGCTGGTGGCAAACAGCTGGTATTGCTCGGCCGCGCCGGCCGCGGGTTCGTTTTCGTAACGCAGCGCCAGGAAACGACAGGCCCGCGCCCAGCCCTGCGGCTGGTAGAGGAATTCGCATTCCGCATCCGCATCGCTGTGGGGCGAGGGCTTCCAGGCCGCTTGCTGCAACTGCTCGACCAGCCGCCTGGTCTTGCGCGCCACGATGACGAACTGACAAGCCGCCTTTTCATAGGCCTCCACCGCCTCCCAGCAATAAAACCCGGAATCGGCCCGCGCCAGGATTTTCTTCACGCCGTGCGGCAAAGCCCGAAAGGCGCTCTCGAGGTGGGCGGCGATCTGCCGGCCCGTGGGCCGGTCGCCGTTGCGCAACCCGCCCATCAGGTATTCGCGCGTCTCGGCCAGGAAAGTCAGTATCGGCTGGTAGCTGCGCTTGCCCTTGTTCTTGGGGTTGTAACTCTTGCGCCCGCCCATCTGGCGGCCGTAGAGCGTGTGCACGGTGGTGTCGGTGTCCAGCGTCACCGTCTCCAATTTCACCTGGGCCGCGGCCCAGACTCGTTCCCGCAGCTGGCGCTGAATGGAAAGGATCTGCTTCGCCACGTTGAGGTGCAGCGAGGCCAGAAAGCGCCACAGCGTGGACTGCGGCGGCAGACGCGTCACTTGCAAGATGCCGGTCAAGATGGGGTCGCGGGCGATGAAGCGGAGTTGGTTCAGCCGCGCAAAGCCGACATAGAGGCCCAGCACGAGGGCCAGCACAAACTGGTAGAGGCTCATCACACGGGTGATTCGTTTGTTCGTGATGGTTTCTTCCAGCAGCGCCTGGAAGCCGAGTTTTTCGAGCAGGGTGGCGACGGGCAGCAAGCCGCCGTAGGGAGTCAGATTCTTGCCGCGGAAGTGATAAGGCGTGGCAGCCCCGATTTTATTGGGCCGCGGGGCCCTCGCGCCCCGGCCTTGTTTGACGGGCCTTCGGGAGCTATGCTGTTTTCGCTTGGTAACCATTTGGGTGACCTCCTTGGGGTTGACTGGCGAAGCTGAAATCTTTGCCAGCCTACCTTATTACCCCATGTTTTCGGGGGTCCCCCAAATGGCCCCTGGCGGCTCAGCCCTCCTCCGGTGCACCCCGCAGTGCATAATTCAGGTGTTAGCCCGCTTTTTCTACCCGCGTGGCGAGGCGAAGTGCGTGAGAGGCGCGTCAGTACGAGGCGCGCGCCGCTTGACGAACGGAGGCGTACGTGACAGTACGTTGAGTACGGCGAGCAAGTGCAACGAAGTAATGGCGGGCCTATCGCGTGCTTCGACCGTCAGGTGGTGAGAACTGCGGGTTAGCCCCAATACCGTTCACTTAGGGCCTTCAAGCTTCGAGCCCAGCGCCGTTGAGCCGCGAAGCGGCGCAGGATCGTAGCCCATGGGTGGAGCGAAGCGGAACCCTGGGTGAGAGACCCATCGACCGAAAAGCCCTGAAGGGGCGGAGGAAAACACTCGGCATGACTCCGATGACAGAGCCGGTTTTCACCCAAAAAAACCAATGCACTAGGCCAAGCAACCAGGCGCCGAAAACCTTAAGTGACGTGCATTGGGGTTAGCCCCGAGTCCTAATACGGCGTCGCCACGGACATGCGCCACGTCCAGCGGTACAACTCAACGACTCATTTACTGGCGGCTGTTCCACATGTCGAACCAGAACGCCAGGTACTTCCATCGCCCCCACTTTGCATAGATTTCGCGTGCATCTACATCGGAAGGCATCCGGCCGGCGAAGTATTTCTTGCTGACGAATTGGCGAAACACGGTATCCACGGCCAATTCGTCGTAACGCCCAAGCAGCATCAGCAAGGTAGCGGCGGCGTAGTTCCCCACCCCTTTGATGGACCGCAATCGGGCGTTCAACTCGGAAGTTGGTATCGCCGGATCGAGCAGGCACTCTAAGTTCAGCTCTCCGGAGGCGACCTGCCCGGCGAGGCGGTGAATGTAGGGGCCGCGGTATCCCATGCGGACCCTTTCGGTAAACGATTCCTCCGAGACGGAAGCGATGGCTCCGGGCGATGGAAATGCTCTTGTCGTTGCGTCGCCAGGGAAGGGCTCGCCAAACTCGTTGATCAGTTCTTGGAGCATCCGTTTGGTGCCGCCCCACTGGATGTTGGTCGTGCAAATGGTTTTCACGACATCTTCAAACACCGTTGGCGAGCGCAACATGCGCCCCAGCCCGGTTGCTGGTTTCGTCCAGCGGCTCCCGCGCTTGTTGCACAGTGCGTAAAACTCGGAGAAGTCTTCATCCAGCCGGAACATCCGGCGAACCGCGGCTCGGATCTCAGTGCGCTGTTGGGACGACAACCGCTCGGGGCCGGGCGGATCGCCAGCTCCCGTCATGGCCCAGCGAACAGCGATGGAGATAACGGGGTTTTCGCCGCTGCTCTTGCCTGCAATATCGAGCGTGACGATCATTCCGCTGCTCAGTCTTTCCACACGGCCAACGGATTGTCGCTGTGTGTTCCAGTTGTTGGGAGGCAAGACCACCCAGCCGTGAAACGTTGCGTTGCGGGCGAACTGAAAGGGAGCCGGCGGGATGACGGAAAGGCGCGCCTTGCCTATCTCGATCGACCGGGATCTCTTGCTCTTGGACCGGTGCGGTTTCACGGTTCGCCTCACAAGTCACACTAGCAGAGGAGGGTTAGCCTCAATACACGTCACTTAAGACTTTTTGAGCCGCGAAGCGGCGCAGGATTGTAGCCCATGGGTGGAGCGAAGCGGAACCCTGGGTGAGAGACCCATCGACCGAAAAGCGCTGAAGGGGCGGAGGAAAACACGCCGCGTGACTCCGATGATAGGGCCGGTTTTCAGCCAAAAAAAATATGCACTGGGGCGAGCAACTAGGCGCCGAAATCCTTAAGTGACGTGTATTGGGGTTAGCCTGCATTTCTCACCACCTGGCGTGACGAGCTGCCTGAGAGGCGCGTCAGTACGAGGCGCGTTCGGCTGGCGCCAACCCCGCTGAATCAAAGACGCATACTTGACGGTAGGTCGAAAACGGTCGGCAAGTGCAAAGAAGGACTGCCCGGCCTCTCGCCTGCCTCGCCCGTCAGGCGCTGAGAAACCCGCGCTGACAAACTCGGTCACGGATTTTTGATAAAATTATTCCCTTTGTTTTCAACAGTTTTCTCCAGGAAGCGCCAGGCCGCCCGAGACCGGCTTGCTATCCTAAAAAAGGGAAACCCAGCGATGAATCATTTTCCATGTGGAGGTGAGCGGCAGGCGATCCAGGCCCCTCCCGCCCGGCAAAAACCCCGATATCCTCTCATACACTCGCAAATCCTCTCATTGAAAAAATTAACCGCTTATAAATCAACAACTTGCGCCCAAACCACTCAAGTCCGTTGAGACTCTTTTGCTAGCGAATACGAGGACGATGGCAGCAAAAAAGACCAAAGGGCGAACATTGAAAAAAATCCGCTTGATCGCTGGATGAAACAGGATCGCCTCCAGAATGCCCGAAAAGTTGCGCCGTGAGAAATGCAGGTTAGGTGGGTCGCAGCGGCTCCTGCTGAGATTTTTCGGCCCTTTCGATCAGGATACATTCGGCAATGGAGACGGATTGCAAGCTTGCCGAAATCTCGCCGGACTGTGTTATCGTCGTGCGTATTGAAGTGCCGGAGGAGCCAGGAGAGCTTGAACGGTGTTCTGCCGACGGAACTAAAGTACTGGAACAACGATTATTTGGGCCGCACGGCCCATGGACACTCCCTGACGGTCACGGCTCGGATGACGGTATGAAGAGAGAAATACGCAAGGCCGCTGTTTTAGGCGCCGGAACGATGGGTTCACGGATCGCCGCTCACCTCGCGAATGCCGGTATTGATTGCTTGCTGCTGGATATACCGGCCGAGGGAGGCTCACCCAAGGCCCGCAATGCCATCGTTCAGAAGAGCCTGAAGGCCCTGCGGAAATCTCGCGTACCGGCGTTCTTTACGGCGGACGTTAGCAAGCGCCTATCGGTCGGCAATTTTGACGACGATTTGGCTCGTATCTCCGAGGCTGATTGGATCATCGAAGCGGTTGTCGAAAATTTCGACATCAAACGGGACTTACTTCAGAAAGTCGACCAGCACAGGCGGGAAGGAACTCTCGTTACTACAAACACTTCGGGGCTCCCGGTAGCGAGTTTAGCCGAGGGACTGTCGGACGATTTTCGGAGACATTGGCTGGGCACGCACTTCTTTAATCCCCCGCGTCACATGCGCCTGGTGGAGATTATCGAGACACCGGAAACCGATCCCGAAGTCAGCCGTTTCGTCAGCGATTTTTGCGACCGGCGGCTGGGCAAAGTGGTCGTTTATGCCAACGACCGCCCGAACTTCATCGCCAACCGCATTTTTCTGTTCTCGGTGATGCACTCGCTCAAGACGATGCTGGACCAGGGGTTGACGGTGGAGCAGGTCGATGCTCTGAGCGGTCCTCTCATCGGACGCACGCGCATGGCGACGTTTCGGCTCGCTGATTTTACGGGGATCGATGTCTGTTTGTTCGTGGCGGGAAACCTTTACGGGCTTGTTCCGGATGACGAAAAGCGGGAAGTCTACCAGCCGCCTGAATTCCTAAGCCAGATGGTGAAAAAAGGAATCGTCGGCGACAAAGGCGGCCAGGGCTTCTATAAGCGAGACAAGCGAGTCCCGGGAGGCAGGCTGGTCTTCGACATCGAATCGATGGATTATCGCGAGCCGCGCAAACCCGATTGGCCCATTCTAGACGAGGCTAAACGCATTCCCTCCGCGGGAGAACGCATCAAGTTCCTCGTCAATTCCGAGGGTCCGGTTGGGGATTTCCTGTGGGAAACGATCAGCGAATTATTGCTCTACACGGCGGCGCGAATCCCTGAAATTACCGATGACATTGCCGGTGTCGACACCACGATGAAGTCCGGCTTCAACTGGTCGCTTGGGATCTTCGAGATCTGGGATCAATTAGGCGTTGAGCAAACCGCGGAACGCGCGAAAGCGGCCGGAAAAGAAATTCCGCCTCTCGTCAGCGACGTTCTGTCCTCGCCCGGCAAGAGCTTCTACGGAGAAAAGGGCGGTGCGAGAACCTATTTTGACACGAACTCCTCGACACGGAAGACGCTGACGGATGCGCTGGGAACGCTTCGGCTCTCATCAGTTCTGCGGCGCGGCAACGTTTTGCGATCGAACAAAGGCGCAAGCCTGCTCGCCCTCGGCGACGGCATCGTTTGCCTTGAGTTTCATTCCAAAGCGAACTCGCTCGACGCCGATGTCTTCAGCATGATCGGCGAAGCGGTGGCGGAAGTGGAAGCAAAGCACGACGGCCTCGTCGTTGCCAATGAAGGGGAGAACTTCAGTGTCGGCGCCAATTTGATGATGCTGCTCGGCCTGAGCCGGGAAGGGAAATGGCAAGAGGTTGACAAAGCCATTGAAGGAGTCCAGCAGCTTTTCTTGTCGCTGCGGAATTGCTCGAAACCAACCGTCGCCGCCGTGTTTAGCCGCACCTTGGCCGGCGGTTGCGAGTTGGCGATTCATTGCGGCCGGGTGCAGGCGGCCGCCGAGTCCTATATGGGTTTGGTCGAAGTCGGGGTTGGGCTCATTCCCGCCGGCGGGGGCTGCAAAGAGCTGTTGCGGCGGCATACGGAACTGCTGTCCGTCACGGACGACCTCGTAGCGGCGACTCGGAATGTTTTTCAATTGATCGGAATGGCCAAAGTCTCCAACAGCGCGGCCGAGGCCCGCCAGTGGCGGCTGCTGCGGCCTGTCGATTCGATCACGATGAATCGCGACAGGTTGATCGCTGACGCCAAGCAGACAGCACTCTCCCTGGCTGCCGCGAATTACGAGCCTGCGCCACGGCCCGAAGTCCTGGTGGGCGGAAAAGGCGTGCGCGCCACGCTGCAGCTCGGTCTTTACCTGATGCACGAAGCGGCCCGGATCAGCGACTACGACCGTCTGGTGGGCCGGAAACTGGCCAACGTCCTTGCGGGTGGCGGGCTGTCGCAGCCGAGCTGGGTTTCAGAAGAGTACATGCTCAACCTCGAACGCGAAGCTTTCCTGAGTCTTTGCGGAGAAGAGAAAACTCAGCAGCGGATGGAGCACATTCTCAAGACCGGCAAGCCGCTGCGGAACTAGCCAGCGGCGGATTTCAGGCAGAGCCTTGCGGGAAGGAGTGCGGGCCAATCTGGGAGTGGCGGCGGTTCTGATGGCAAGCCCGACGCATCCACTACTCTCGACCGCACCCTTTCGGGCGCGGCTCTGTTTAGGCCAGCACGACAAAATTACATAGAGGGATCGAGAGGTTTGCTAATCTGACGGTCAGGTGTGATTGCACCGCCTTCTCGACGATGGGCCGACACCTGCCAGCTCTGATTCTTCTGCTGCCGCTTAGCGCCTGGGCGCAGGCAGACTACCGCATTTACGAACACCACCCGCGCCTCTTCCTGCAACAGCGCCAGCTGGACCGTCTGCGCAAAGACGTTGAGCGGCAGTCCACGCGCTGGCGCCAACTCCACAAGCTGATCGAAAACGACGTCGCCTTTCCCGAAGAACCACTGGTCCGGGCGGTTCAGTACCAAGTCACGGCAAACGAAGAAGCGGGCAATCAAGCGAAGCAATGGGTGCTGAAGCTGGCTGGCTCTTCCAACGGGTTCGGGAACTCGGAAGATTTGCGGCTCGGCGCGATTGTTCTGGACTGGTGTTACCCGCTCTTCAGCGACACCGAGAAGCGGGCTGTCGCCGAAGCGTTAGGCAGGGGAGCCCAGAGCATCCTTTCTTCAGCTAATCAAGGAGTCGACGGCATTCGCGGCGCGGTGCTCGCCGCCGTCGCGGCCGCGGGAGACTGGGCGGGGGCCGAACCCGCGCTGGAGACCTTCTTCGAACAACATTGGAAACCCGAAATCCTGCCGGCACTGCTGCGCGGCGAACTGTTGAACCAAGGCTTCGAGCAGATTGCCGTGATGGAGATCTGCTATGTAATCCGCAAGAACCTGGAACGGGATCTCTGGCGCGACGCCCCGGACGTTTTCAGACCGTTGCCGCGCCATTTGATGCTGCAATACTATCCTGAGCCTCTCCAAACCGAAGAGGGGCTTTTCCGCCGGCCGGCCGCGCCCAGCGCGGTGGAATTGGACGTCGTTCGGGAAAGCTCTCTTCGCCGGATCGCGGAAATGCTGCTCGTCGGCTACGAAACCGGCTGGGACGAATACCGCTTTCTGCAAGGGTGGTTGCGGCACGATGCCTACAGCCTGAATACCCCGCTTGGGGCGGTCTACGAGTTCTTGTGGGTCAACCCTTACCTTCCAGGGTTGAGCTTTTTTTCAGCACCCGTGTTTTCCCAAGACAAGCTGCGAGGAAGGCTTTTCGTCCGAGCCGGCTGGCAAGACGATGATATGTGGGCCGGCTACATCGACGGCGAGTTTCAGATCCACGCCGATGGCAAGCGGCACATCATTCCTCGGGAGGCCAAGCAGGCCCCGCTGATTTTTCCCGAGACCGCGGTTGTTTTCGGTACACTCCCGTTGTCATTCAAGGTCAAAGTGCCGGACGGTAAGCGTATCTTTATTGCCGGACTCGGCGACGCGCAAGCGTATCGGGTGAAGATCAACCGCAAGCCGTTCGAAGTCTTTGAGGCCGGGCGCGGGGGGATTTTGCTTCTTGAGAACCCTCCGGAGACGCCGGGAATTGAAAAGAAGAAACCGCTTCTGAACTTCGACAAGCGCATTAGCATTCAAGTGAGGGCTGCCCCCGCCGGACCGACATTAAAAGGCGGTAAAGGGCCGTCATTGTTCAACAGCCGCGAGTGAGGTTGGTACAGACACCTCGTCACGCAGGCTAGTTGGGAAAACCGGTGATAGTACTATACTGAAGTTGAGGTTGCGTTAGTGTTTACGGACGAACAAAGAAAGCGTGTCTGGGGCGAAATGCTGGACGCCGAAACGCGATCTCTCTACTTCGCCAGCCTCGAGAACCGGTATCAGCTATATGAGCAGAGAGTTACTCTCCTGATCCTTCTGCTCTCCTCGGGCAGTGTCGCGTCACTGCTCGCTGACATACCAGCTAACTATCATTGGCTACGGGCGGTGCTGCCGGCAGTCACAGCTGCGCTCAGCGGGTTTCTGCTGTTGGAAAAGCATTCCAGCAAGGCCCGGACATGCTCGCATTTACACGCGCGTCTGGCAACGCTCGCTACGGACTACGAAGACCTCTGGGGCGCCCTCGACGATCCCGCAGCGCTCGAGCAGTGGAAGAGGTTGCAAGCTGTGGGAAGAGACCTTTCCGAGACAGCAACGAAGCTGCCAAATAAGGAACGGCAATTGCGGAGATGGCAAAGCTTCGTTCTACGAAGGAGAAACCTTGCCCCGGTCGCAACTTGATCACGAACCTGGGGCAAACCGGATGAGTGGAGGGGCAATTGGCCGCCAATTCCAGATCGTTGGCCGGAAACACCCCCACGCGACCCAAAGCCCGAGCCCCCGAAACGCCCGGAACCAGAGAAAGGGCCTCCTGACAAATAGCCGCCGTAACGGACATTTCTTGGAGAGTTTCGGGGGCTCCTCTCGCCGGAGTATTGAGAGCCACTTTGAAATCCGATCCAGATCCGCCAAATCCTCATCATGTACTTAAAGATCCTCTCGCACCCCATCTTCATCAGTTTGAATTTCCACCTGCCGATGGTGGTCGACCTTTCCCATCCGCTGATCATGCTGGAGGGCGAGAATGGGTCGGGCAAATCGACCCTGTTGCACTCGATCTTTTACGCTCTCCGGGGTGAAGAGCTGGACGGCTACGCCTACAAGTTGAACAAGCCCGAGGGCACCGGCATCGGCAAAGTGCTGCTGTTTGACGCCGAGCAGCACAACCCCCGAACTCAGCCTGAAATCTACGAAGACAACCCTCAGATGAAGGAGTTCATCGAAACCGCGAGCCATGGCCAGGTGATGTTGTCTCTTTTCAGCAACACTTTCCCTTCCTTGCCCGATGGCACGGTTCTTCTGCTCGACGAACCCGAGATGGCTCTGTCACAGTCCAATCAGCGGCGAACTCTTAAGATGCTGCAAGAGCTTGTCGGCCAAAAGAAATTCCGCATCATCGCCGCGACGCATTCCCCGATCTTGCTGGAAGCCGCCGAGACTTACGTGATCAACCTTGACCGCCACATCAACCGCAATATCATTCGCGATGATCTTGGAATGGAAGGGGCGAGCACGATTCAGTAGGGGTCAGGCCGAAGTTTGTTCCAGTTACACGAAATCCAGGCCGAACAAAGGGGGACAAGAGGATTTCCATGCTCGTCTAGGATCTATCGCTTCGAGGCGATGGACCGGCAAGATTGCCGGCCTCTACTGGTGAAGGGGTTAGTTGCCTTGCGCGGCTAGTTCAGCGTCGATGATGCGCGCAAACGCTTCTTTGGGCTGGGCTCCGGAAAGCAGAATTCCGTTCACGACGAACGCCGGAGTGCCGCTGATGCCCAAGCTCCGGGCTTCCGCTCCATCGGCCTGGACCGCCTGGTTGTACTTTTGCGATGAAACGCACTCTTCGAAAGCAACCGCGTCTAAACCGAGGGCTTCAACAATCTTGGGGTGAACTTGTTTCGTAACGCGGCTCTCGGCAAACAATGCGTCGCGATATTCCCAGAACTTGCCCTGGTCGCCCGCACAGCGAGCCGCCTCGGCTGCTCCGACCGCGTCAGGATGAATCTTGGTCAAGGGCAGATCCTTATACACCTGAATTATGCACAGATTCGGCGTAGCCATCGCCGATGGAGTTGTGGCGGTAGCGGCACTCGTGTCAACTCAGTGATTTCGCAAGTCGTCTTTTCCGCGGTTCCCCCCCGTTTGAGCCGCCTGCCGGTCCCGGCGGGGCAAGAGCGGGCTGGCAAGCGGCGTGTTCCCAGTACGTTGCGGCGAGTGCATGAAATTTCATGAATGGAGCGCCCCTCAACTCAGCGCACCCTCCACCACCGGTGCGCACCCCGATCCCGGCGGCCCCATCGCCCGCAGCCGTCGCATCAGCCGTTCGAATCTTTGCCAGCCTACCTTTTTACCCCATGTTTTCGGGGGTCCCCCAATGGTTCCTGGCGGTTCAGCCCTCACCAGATGCACAGCATTTCTCGTCCGAGCTGAACGGGGTGGGCATCGTCGTCCTGGATGTCAAGCACAACTTCGAGTTAGTGAAGCGGATCCCCACCTGGAACGTGCCGGCGAGCATGAGGCCGGAGGAAGTCTCGGGGGTCGCCGCCAGCCCGGCCACCAACATGATGTATCTTTCGACCCGGGGCCGGCTCGCGGCCTTCGACCTGGGCACCGACGAGAAAGCCTGGGAGAACACCTATGACGGGATGTGCTGTGAGCGCCCGGAACTTACGCCAGACGGCAAGACGCTGGTGGTGGGCTCTAACCTGCAGGACTTCTGGTATGTGATCGACGCCCAGAGCGGGGCACTGAAGGGCAAGATCCAGGCGCCCAAGAGCATGTTTGCCCACAACATGGCGCTCAGCCCCGACGGCAAGACGGTGTTCATGGCCCCGAACGGTGTGACGATGACGGTGGGCGACGTGCCTTCCATGAAGGCCCTCAAAACCATCACCTTCTCGGACCATGTGCGCCCATTCGTGATCAACCACGACGCCACGCGGGTCTACGCCAACCTGAACAACCTGCTCGGTTTCGAGATCGCCGACGTGAAGACCGGCGAGGTGATCAAGCGTATTGAAGCGCCGGCTGATTTGTGGAAGGCGCAGTGGGGTGACGTGAAGCGACGCTTCTTCGGACACGGCTGCCCCAGCCATGGCATAGCCCTGACGCCGGATGAAAGCGAGGTCTGGGTCGTGGACAACATCAACTACGGGGTGCTAGTCTTCGACAACACCGGCGAGTGGCCGGTGATGAAGATGACCTTCCCCACGACCGCCTCCGCCGACTGGATCACGATGGGCCTCGACGGGCAGTACGCCTTCCTTTCGTCGGGCGACGTTGTCGACGTGAAGACCAAAAAGATCGTCGGCCAGATGAAGGACGAGTATGGAAAACCCATGCACACTGAGAAGTATCTGGAGATGGCCTTCTCTAACGGGAAGCTTGTGCGGACGGTGAGCCAGTTCGGACAAGGCCGCCCGGACGCCGTGCGGGCTAGGCTCGCCGGCCGCGCGGCGGCGGCGCACGCGAAGTGACTGTCGGGCGTCCCTGGCATGGGCGCTGGGGCGGATGCTGCTCTCACGCACTTCGCCTCGCCACGTGGGTAGAGTCGAGGACGGGCGCGGGTGCTCTGGACGCCTGGGGCGTCGTGGTCCCGTTTCCCGTCCCCGCTCATCGAACCGGACGTGCGGATTTCCCGCATCCGGCTCTCCGACCGGCTTCATCCCTCAAGCTGTCGCGGGCGGCGGTCCCAGGTGTATCCGGCGCAGGCGTACCACGCCCAACTTGCCAAACACCACCTGGTCGCTGAACTGCCGGGTGCCACGCGACGACACCTTCTTCCGCCTCCGCAAAAATCCTCGCACTCGCTCGCGCACGTGGTTGTCCACCGCCCGGTACGCCATCAACCGGGTCCCGTGGGAAAAGTAATTCGACCAGCCCGCCAACACTCGGTTGAGACGGCCTCGGACCTCCTCCCAGCGCCCCACTTCAGCCGGACGCAACACCTCGCGCACCTTCCGTCTCAGCCGCGCCACGCTCTTCCTCGACGGACTCGCTCCCAAATACCAATGACCATCCTTCTTGAAACGGTGCGGCCCGAACGTGTATCCCAGAAAGTCAAACCGCTCCTGGTTGGCCTTCACCAACTTCGTCTTCTCCTGGTTCAGGGTCAGCCCGATCCGCTCCATCGTCCGCGCGGTGAACTGCAGCGCCTCCGCCGCGCAACCGCGGCTGAGAATCACGAAGTCATCCGCGTAGTTAACGATCACGGCCCGAAACTCACTTCCCTTCCCCGTCCGCCGCCAGTACTTCAGAAAACGGTTCATGTACAGATTGGCCAGCAACGGGCTGATGACGCCACCTTGTGGGGTGCCGCAGCGGCTTCGCTTGCCGCCCGTCATCCGCCGCTTCCCGTTTTCATCCCGCTCTTCGACCGGCGTCTTCAGCCACCTTTTGATGACAGTTAAGACTTGTCGGCCCGAAATGCGCCGCGCCACGCACTGCAGCAGCTCGGCGTGCGGAATCGTATCAAAGTACTTCGATAAATCGGCGTCGACTACATCGGTGTAGCCTTCACACAGCAGTTGATGCACTCTCCGGACCGCGTCGAGCGCGCTCCGTTTCGGCCGGTAGCCATAGGCCTCCGGGTCCAAGTCCGCCTCGAAGATCGGCTCGATCACCAGCTTGAGAGCGGTCTGCGCCACGCGGTCCCGAATGGTCGGAATCCCGAGCGGCCGCTGGCCGCCGCCAGGCTTGGGAATCATCACCCGCCGCACCGGCTGAGGCCGGTAGCTCTTCGAACGCAAGTCTTGTTGCAAGCTTCGCAACCACTCCGTCCAGTCCCCGGATTCGATCTGTTCAAACGTCACGCCGTCCACTCCCGGCTTGCCTCCGTTGGATTTCGCCAACCGGTAGGCGTGCTCGAGAATGTCACTGCGCCAGACCTTGTCCCACAACTGATAGAAGCGGAAGTTCGGCTCCTGCTTCGCTTTGAGATAAAGCTTCTTCCGCAGATTTCCGATCTTTTCCGGCGTTTTCAGACTCATGCCAATCACCTGACCTGTTCTGCTTCCAAAGCGTGCCGGAAGGCAGGGCCCTTCGCTCCACCGCAGTTACCCGGCTTCTTCGCTACCATGGCCCTGTCCGACTCCCCGCCGGGTCCGCCCTCCTTTCCGAGGACGGCGGAGTTGCGAGCTCCACCCGCCGGGGTCTCCCTTCCTGCACCGCGGTCTCCCTTGGCTGACATGCCGTGCCCACTACCCCGGCGGACCGGACCGGTGCAAATGTCGGTTGCTTCCCGGTCCGTGCGGCCTTCCCCGTATCTCAGGCGGGTCGGCGTCCGCGATTTCCCTTTCGAGGCCTGCTCAGGCTTACTGCGCGTTACGGCCTGCCAGCTTGCTCGCCCGGCTTTCCCCAGACTTTGTCACGAGGCTTCCGCCTGGCCAGTTACCCGGCCAAGCCGCTCGTCAGCTTCCATGCTTACCGACAACTACATAGGTGGGCTCCTTCCTCCCACAGGGTGTCCGCGCCGAAAAGGCGCACTGAGAAAAGCGGGCTAGCAGCAATGCACGTCACTTAAGGAATTCGGCGCCTGGTTGCTTGCCCTAGTGCATTGTATTTTTTTGGGTGAAAACCGGCCCTGTCATCGGAGTCATGCCGCGTGTTTTCCTCCGCCCCTTCAGGGGCTTTTCGGTCGATGGGTCTCTCACCCAGGGTTCCGCTTCGCTCCACCCATGGGCTACGATCCTGCGCCGCTTCGCGGCTCAAAAAGTCTTAAGTGACGTGTATTGGGGCTAGCAGGGGAACTCCAGCGCAATCTGCTTCATCGTGTCGCGCAACTCCATCTCGACGGGGTCGCCCGCCGGCCCGGCGCGCCAACGATAGTAGCCGGCCCGGCTTAGCCCCGTCAGGGCACACAACGCGCTCACGGCTTGCCCTTGCTCGGCCGCTTGCCGGATTTCGTCAAACAGGCAGCCTCGCCATGGACGACCGCTAGCGGGTGATGATCCCTGAAATGCTGCCAGGGTTTTTTTAGGAAATCGTTCTCCATCGTCGGCTGGCCGATCTTGCGCTCGAGTTCGGCGCTCCGCTGCAATTGCGTGAAGCCCTGGGATTGGCCCCGACGCCCACTGCCGGGGAAGGCCAGCTCCCCCCGCGCCCGCCATTCGCCGCGCCAGCGCTCCAACAGCTTGGGGCTCAGCTCTAGCTGGTGCGCCACCTCGCCGATCCTACGTCCGTTATCGATCTCTCGCATCGCTGCGACTTTCCATTCGCGGTTGTCAACTCGCCGGGCCAAATCCATACCTCTCTCCTTTCACTGTATTTGGCCCCTTAACTGACTGTCTCACGCTTGGGGTTCACTTCGGTAGGTCGCCCGTGACCTCCTCCCCTCAAATCCAAAGGAGATCTGCTTGTAAAAGGGGGGAGGGGTTAAAGGGGTTTTAGAGAGAACTGGTGTGGCAGAGGGGTGAGGAGTTTTGTTTGGTAAAGTTCTCCTGCACGTTGCTTGGTTCGAAATCCGCCGTCTTCCGCGCCTGAGTCCGGTCAGAAAAGAATGCGGCTCTTCCGTTGCTCCAACTTGCCGCGATCCACCCCAGGCACCTCGCGCAGTTGGGCGATGTTGGCGAACCGCTGACGCTGCCGGCGCGCGATGATGGCCTGAGCCACGTCGTCGCGGACACCGAGCACCCACGCGAGCTCATCGGCCGGCGAGCTGTTGACGTTCACGAGGGTGAGGTTCTCCAAAAAATATGTCGTCACCCGCGCCAGCTGCTCGTCGGTTCCGTTTGCGCCGCGCTGCGTCATGTCCGCAAAGACGTCGTTCCAACGCTCCCAGGAGCGGGGTTCGTTCAGGAACAACGCGGCGGCGTGACAGCGGCCGCAGACCGCCCGCACCGCCCGCGGAACCAGATCGGGATCCGCCGCCCTCGCCGTTCCCGCCCCGCAGGCGACAGAGGCGGCGGCCACGGTCCACGCGAGGGCGGCGCAGCATCCGCCCCAGCGCCCATGCCACGGACGCCCGACAGTCACTTCGCGTGCGGCGCCGCCGCGCGGCCGGCGAGCCTAGCCCGCACGGCGTCCGGGCGGCCTTGTCCGAACTGGCTCACCGTCCGCACAAGCTTCCCGTCAGAGAAGGCCATCTCCAGATACTTCTCACTGTGCATGGGTTTTCCATACTCGTCATTCATCTGGCCGGCGATCTTTTTGGTCTTCACGTCGACAACGTCGCCCGAGGAAAGGAAGGCGTACTGCCCGTCGAGGCCCATCGTGATCCAGTCGGCCGAGGCGGTCGTGGGGAAGGTCATCTTCAGCACCGGCCACTCGCCGGTGTTGTCGTAGACCAGCACCCCGTAGTTGATGTTGTCCACGACCCAGATCTCGCTTTCATCCGGCGTCATGGCAATGCCATGGCTGGGGCAGCCGTGTCCGAAGAAGCGTCGCTTCACGTCACCCCACTGCGCCTTCCACAAATGGGCCGGCGCTTCAATACGCTTGATCACCTCGCCGGTGTACACGTCGGCGATCTCGAAACCGAGCAGGTTGTTCAGGTTGGCGTAGACCCGCGTCGCGTCGTGGTTGATCACGAAGGGGCGCACATGGTCCGAGAAGGTGATGGTTTTGAGGGCCTTCATGGAAGGCACGTCGCCCACCGTCATGGTCACCCCATTCGGGGCCATGAACACCGTCTTGCCATCGGGGCTGAGCGCCATGTTGTGGGCGAACATGCTCTTGGGCGCCTGGATCTTGCCCTTCAGAGTCCCGCTCTGGGCGTCGATCACATACCAGAAGTCCTGCAGGTCGGAGCCCACCACCAGCGTCCTGCCGTCGGGGGTGAGTTCGGGGCGCTCACAGCACATCCCGTCATAGGTATTCTCCCAGGCCTTCTGGTCGGTGCCCAGGTCGAAGGCCGCGAGCCGGCCCCGGGTCGAAAGATACATCATGTTGGTGGCCGGGCTGGCGGCGACCCCCGAGACTTCCTCCGGACTCATGCTCGCCGGCACGTTCCAGGTGGGGATCCGCTTCACGAACTCGAAGTTGCGGTTGACATCCAGGACGACGATGCCCACCCCGTTCAGCTCGGACGAGAACTGCCCGCCAGCCGAACCGCCCGGCAGAGCTATGTAGACAAGACGCCGGTCGCGCTTGCCGAATCCCTTCGCAACGTGCGGGCCGCGGTGGCGCGGGTCCGAAGATCCAGCCTGCCGGTAAGGGCGCTCCGGCGTGTTGACGGCATTCTCGAGGCGGACCCCGTCCGGGGTCGTCTGCTGGGCGGCCAGATTGGACGGGATCGCGGAGACCACCAGAGTACACGCGGCCGCGGCCGCGAAGAGTTGATTACAGAACGTCATTGAAACCTCCAATATTGAGTGCTGACCGGAATTCCCATTTTGGCTCCCGGCTTCATTGGTCAAGTATACTGCAATGGTCTGTGGCACAGCAGGGGTGCGCTCAAGAAACCGAAAAAATCGTACGCTAAGCCCTACCCGCGCACTACCCAGCCGGGCATCATGTGTCCGTTGAACCCTTAGTCGCCAGTCGATTCCACCGGCTGCAACTGGCCGGCTTGCCGCCGCTCGGTGGCGCTCTCGACGCGCTCTTCCAGGGTCATGTAGATGATCGGGATGATCAGGAGCGTGATCAGCGTCGAGGTCGTGAGGCCGCCAATGACGACGCGTGCCATGGGAGCCTGCATCTCGCCGCCTTCCCCGAGGCCGAGCGCCATGGGGATCAGGGCGAGAACGGTCGTAATCGTGGTCATCAAGATCGGGCGCAGCCGCCGCCGTCCAGCCGTAAGGACTGCTTCGCGCAAACCGTAGTTTTGTTCGCGCCGCAGAAGGTTGGTGTAGTCAATCAGAACAATCGCGTTATTCACCACGATTCCCACCAGCACAATCACCCCCAGGAATCCCTGGATATTGAAAGTGGTCTGGGTTAGCAGCAGCATCAGCATGACGCCGATCGACGCCAGCGGAATGGAAAAGAGAATGATGAAGGGATCGCGCAGTGACTCGAATTGAGAGGCCATCACCATATAGACCAGAACCAGCGCCAAGATCGCGGCGAACAGCATGGCGCGGAACGCCTCCTGCTGCTCTTCCCACTCACCGCCGAAGCGCAACTCGTACCCGGCGGGCTTCGGAATCTTGGCGAGCGACTCTTCCAGGTCTCCCACGACACTACCCAAGTCACGATCAGCGATGGTGCCGGTGACCGAGATGACACGCTGCTGATCAGCGCGGTTGATCTCGATCGGGCCTTCCTGCCGCTGCATCCGAACGATGCTTCCAGCGGACACGATTTGCCCGTTCGGCGTCCGGATCGGGATTTGGCCGACCTGGTCTAGCGCCAGGCGGTCTTTCTCCTGGAGCCGCACGACGATGTCGTACTCGTCGCCCTCTTCCCGGTACATCGAAGCCCGGGTCCCGCCGATCGCCGTCTCAAGGGTGTCGGCGACCCCGGCAACCCGCAAGCCGAGGCTTGTGGCTTTGGCCCGGTCGACGGAAATAACCATTTCGGGCTGCCCCGGGCGGCGGCTGACCTGCGCACTGGCCACGCCGGGCGTTGCCATCATGGCGTCACGAACCTGGTTGGCGAGCGACTGGGTCACCTCCACCTCATGTCCCCGAATCTCCACGCTCAGGCGGTCGTTGTCATCCCCGCCCAGACTGGTCAGGCGGCTCAGCATCCCGCCGCCGATTCGAGTTCTCACGAGCATCCCGGGACGGGTCTGGATGAGTCCGCGAATCTGCCCGGCGACTTGCTGTGCCGTGCGGTCGCGCTGGGCTTGCTCCACCAACTGAATCCGCAGCGAGCCGGTGTTCATGCCGCTAGGCCGGAAGGGGCGCGGATTGGTTCCTGATTCGGTCGAAATGGTATCGATCTCGGGCACGTTCTCGCGAACCACCTTGGCGATGTCTTGGATGATTCCCTCGGTAACCGAGACGTGAGTTCCTGGTTCCAGCTCAATTGATATACGCACTTCCCCTTCATCCGCCTCGGGCTGAAGCTCGACGCCGATCAGGGACCCAAGAAAGACACTGCCGGCGAACAAGGCCATAGCCGCGCCGCCAACCGTCTTGCGGTGGTCAACGGCCCAAGTGAGAATATGCGCGTAACGGTCATCCATCGCCTCATGGGCCCGTCCAATAAGCGAGTTGAGAGCGGAAGCGCCGCCACCCGGCTGCTTGACGCGAAGAAACCGGGAGCAAAGCACCGGAACGACCGTGAGTGCCGCAACGAGCGAACACAACAGCGCGAAGGACACGACATAGGCAAGTTGCTGGAAGCTTTGCGCCGACACGCCGCCCATGAAAAGAACCGGCACGAAAACAGCGATCGTCGTCAGCGTGGAAGCCGTGATGGCCGTGGCCACCTCATTGCTTCCAATGAGAGAGGCTTCCTTGAGGCTCTTCCCCCTTTCGCAATGCCGGAAGATATTTTCCAGCACCACGATGGCGTTGTCAACCAGCATGCCGACACCGAGCGCCAGTCCCCCGAAAGAGATGATGTTGAGGGTGAATCCATTGAAGTACATCAACGCGAAGGTCGCGATCACCGAGACCGGAATGGCGGTTCCGATGATCATCGTGCTCGACATGCTGCGCAGGAAGAACAGCAGCACGATCACGGCCAGCCCGGAGCCCATCAGAGCGGCGTCCCTCAAATTCGAGATCGAGGAGCGAATGAAGTCCGCCTGATCGCGTGTGGCGAGGACATGAACATTCGGATAGTCGCGGTGGATGCGGCCGATTTCCTTCCAGACTTCATCGGAAACGTTGACCGTGTTGGCGCCGGATTGTTTGTAAACCATCATCTGAACGGCGGGGTTGCCGTTGACAGCGACGAAGTAGCGGATATCCTCGTGGGAGTCCTCGACGGTTGCAATGTCGCGGAGGTAGACGGGAACGCCCCTTCTGGTGGCCACTCCGACGTCGAGGATGTCGGTCAGGTTCGTAAACTCGCCGTCAGTGCGAAGCAAAACCTCGTAGCGCCCTTCCCGCACGGGGCCGACCGGCTTGTTCAGGTTCTCGCTGCGGATGGTCTGGACGACCTGTGCCACCGAGAGTTCCAGAGCGCGCAGTTTTTTCAGATCGAGGTTGACGTGAATCTGACGGCGCAGCCCGCCGCGAACGGTGAATTGAGCGACGCCCGGGACGCGCTCAAGCCGAAATTGCAGGCTTTTTTCGGCGAAATGGCGAAGTTCCTTGGCGTCCATGTCCTCCGAGGAAAGCGCCAGGAACATGATGGGGAATTGCGTGGCGTCGAATTTGAAGATGGTCGGCGGGTCCATGTCCTCCGGGAGAGCCTGGCGGCGCCGGTCCATGCGGGTGCGTAACTCGTTGGCGGCCTCATCGAGGTTCGTGTCGAAACCGAACTCGACACGGATAAACGACCGTCCCTCGGAGGAGCGCGACGTAATCCTTTCCACCCCCGGCGCGGCGGCGAACGCTTCCTCTAGCGGGCGCGTGACCAGCGTTTCCATTTCCTCGGGAGCCACGCCCTCGTAGTCCACGCTCACGCTGAGGGTGGGAAACACGATGTCGGGCATCAGGTCGACTGGGATTTGGACGAAAGCGATCGCCCCCAGAAGGACGGCGATCATGCATCCCATCAGAACGGTGACTGGCCTGCGAATTGAAAAGTCAGGAAGATTCATGGTGAACCTCTGTGTCTGAGCTCATTCCGCCGGCTCCGAATCCGGCGGGCGACGGGTCCGAGGATGGTTCCGCGCCTTGACCCGGCAGCCTAGTCGCCCGCGGACTCGACCGGTTCCAGGCTTGTCGCCGTGGTCCGGCGGAGCGCCGCTTTTTCAGCCCACTGCTCGAGCGTCATATAAACAACGGGGATAAACACCAACGTGATCAGAGTGGAGGTCGTGAGCCCGCCAATGATCACTCTCGCCATCGGCGCTTGCAACTCGCCGCCCTCGCCGAGTCCGAGCGCCATCGGCGTCAGCCCAAGTATGGTTGTGATCGTCGTCATCAAAATGGGGCGCAGTCGTCTCTTGCCGGCGGTAATCACGGCCTCGCGAAGGTCCCATTTATGCTCGTGCCGCAGCCGTTTGGTGTAGTCGAGCAGAACGATAGCGTTGTTCACGACAATGCCAAGCAGGACGATGACTCCAAGAAACCCCTGAATATTGAAAGTCGTGCCGGTCAGCAGCAGTATCAGGACAATGCCGATCAGCGCCAGCGGGATCGAGAATAAGATGATAAAGGGGTCCCGCAACGACTCAAACTGCGAGGCCATGACCATGTAGACCAGGATCAAAGCCAGGATGGCCGCGAAGCTCATTTCGCGGAACGCCTCCTGCTGTTCCTCGAATTCACCGCCGAAAATGAACTCATAACCCTTGGGGCGGTCGATTCCCTCCAGGGCCGCTCCCAAATCGCCGACAATACTGCCGAGGTCGCGGCCCGCGACCGTGCCGCTGACGATGATGATGCGTTCCTGGTCCGCCCGGGTGATCTCGAAGGGGCCTTCCTGGCGCCGCATGCGGGTGATGCTCTCGGCCGGAACGACGCTTCCATCCGGCAGGGTGATCGGCACTTGCGACACCTGGCCGATGTTCAGACGGTCTTGCTCGCGCAAGCGCACCAGGATGTCGTATTCGTCCCCTTCCTCTCGGAACATCGAGGCGCGGGTCCCGCCGATAGCCGTCTCGAGCGCCTCGGCCACCTCGGAAACGGCCAGGCCCATGCTGGTTGCCTTCTGGCGGTCGACGGCAACCACCATTTCCGGTAACCCGGGCCGCTGGCTGACCTGGGAGTTGACGACACCGTCTACTGACATCATCGTCTCGCGGACCTGATCGGCGAGCCGGCGCATGATGTCCATGTCGTGCCCGCGAACCTCGACCGAGAGCCGGTCGTCACTGCCGCCGCGGCGGCGCATGCCGCTGCTCACGCGGGTGCGGATCAGCATGCCGGGCTCGACGTGCATCAGCGGCCGCAGCTCCGCGACAATCGCCGCCGCGTTGCGGTCGCGCAGGTTCTGGTCAATCAACTCGATGCGCAGTTCTCCCTGGTTGGTGCCCTCGGCGCGGTAGGTGCTGGCACTTCCCGACTCGGTCATGATGTTCTTGATTTCGGGTATGCTTTCCCGGGCGATCCGGGCCACTCGCTGCACCACCGCTTCGGTAACCTCGACACGGGTGCCCGGCTCAAGATCGAGGTCCACGCGAATCGAGCCTTCGTCGACTTCCGGTTCCAGCTCGACCCCGATCAGGGGCAACAAATACAACGACCCGGCGAAAAGCGCCGTGGCGCCCGCGAGCACCGTAACCCGGTGATCGAGCGACCAGGAAATGATGGCGCCGTAGCGATTGGACAGGCCGTCCTGGAGATTGCCCATCTGGCGGTAGAACCAGCCGCCAAGACCGCTGCGCCGGCGGCCGGATGACACATCGGGCATGAAGCGGGAGCAGAGCAGAGGCACGACCGTAACGGCGATCATCAGCGAGCACAGCAGAGCGAAAGAAACGACCCAGGCTAGCTGCTGAAACGTCTGCGCCGACATCCCGCCCATAAACAGGACGGGGACGAACACCGCGATCGTCGTCATCGTCGAGGCCGAAATCGCCGTCGAGACCTCTTTGCTTCCGGCAATGGCGGCCTGCTTGATTTCCGTGCCCTGCTCGCGATGCCGGAAGATGTTCTCCAGTACAACGATGGCATTATCGACCAGCATCCCGACGCCAAGGGCCAGCCCTCCGAACGAAACGATGTTCAGCGTAAAGCCGTTGAAATACATCAACGCGAACGTCGCGATGACGGAGATGGGAATAGCCACGCCGATAATGAGCGTGCTGGTGATGCTGCGCAGGAAGAACAACAGCACGACGACAGCCAGCCCGCCGCCGACCAGCGTCGCCTGCTGGACGTTTCGAATAGCTCCCCGGATGAAATCAGCCGAGTCCCAGGGCGACGACAACGCGATGTGGGGATATTCCTCGATGAGGTCGGCGACTACGGCATGCACCCCTTGGGAGACTTCGACGATGTTGGCTCCTGACTGCTTGTAGATAAAGAGCCTGACCGCGGGCTTTCCGTCCACCGTCACGATGTAGCGGATGTCTTCGTGGGAGTCCTCGACAGTGGCGATATCCCGAATGTAGACGGGGACCCCGTTTCGGGTGGCGACGCCGACATTGAGTATGTCGTTGACGTTTTTGAATTCGCCTTCGGTTCGAAACAGCACTTCATAGCGGCCCTCTTTGACGGGGCCGACCGGAAGATTGATGTTCTCGCGTCGCAGGGTTTGCACCACACCCGAGACGGAAAGGTTGAGAGAGCGCAGTTTATCCAGAACCAGGTTGACGTGAATCTGGCGGCGCAGCCCGCCCGAGACCCTTGCCTGGGCGACGCCGTCTACGCGCTCGATGCGGAACTGGATGTATTTCTCGGCGAAATGACGCAGCTCCTTGGCGTCCATCTCGCCGGAAGCCACGGTCAGATACATGACCGGGTATTGCGAAACGTCGTATTTGTAGAGAGTCGGCGGATCGATGTCATCCGGCAAAGAGCTGCGGCGGCGGTCGATGCGGGTCCGGAGGTCGTTCGCCGCCTCGTCCATGTCGGTCCCGTAGGCGAAACGGCAGCGCACGCTGGAGCGGCCTTCGGAAGAAGAAGAGGTGATCTCCTCCAAGCCGGGCGCGGCGGCGAGTACCTGCTCGAGCGGGCGCGACACCAGAGTTTCCATCTCCTCGGGCGCGACTCCCTCGTAGGAAACATTGATACTGATCGTGGGATACTCGGTTTCCGGCATCAGATCGACCGGAATCCGCATGAAGGCGATACCCCCGAGCAGCATGGCGATCAAACAGCCCATCAGGACCGTAACCGAACGATGAATGGAAAATTCAGGAAGGCTCATGGTGCTCCATCAATGACCTAGGAGTCTGTCCCACAGAAAATCTTCGGTACCACATATAGACAAACCTAGTTCTTTTTACAAAAGATGTTGTAGCCAAAAAGGCCGTTTTTCGTTCTGTGGGACAGACTCCTAGGGAGTGTTCGACGCGACAGCGCCGCCTCCTCCGGCCGCAACCGGCTGATTTGCCGCCGACTTCTTCTTCTTGCCTGGGGCTGTCTTGCTTGTCTTGGCGGACTTGCCGGGAGCGCCCGCGCCGGCGGCACGGATTCGGTCGCCTTCCCGCAGCATCGTGGCCCCGCGCCCGACGATCTTCACGCCGGGCTCGAGATTGGCCAAAACCTCGACCTGATCTTCCCGCGTGAGACCGGTCTCGATGGCGCGAAACGTTGGCCGGTCCCCTTCGACGGTATAGACACCGGGCTGTTGCCCCCGGTAGACCAAGCCTGCACGCGGAATCAGGATGGCATCCCTTGTCGTGCCCAAGTCCAATTCGATGCGGGCGAACATTTCCGCTTTCAAGCCGCCCTGCGGATTCGGGATGTCGATTTCGATTAATGCACTGCGTGTCGCGGCGTCAAGAACCGGAGCGATCCGGGCCACCCGGCCGGTGAAGGCGCGGTCGGGGATCGCGTCAACCCGCACCGTTGCTTGGTTGCCGATGCTCAATCTGCCGATGTTGCGCTCGGGAACATTGCCGCGCGTGACCATCGTCGCCAGGTTCACGATTCGCACAATCGGTATCGAAGGGCTGATGAGAGCTCCCTCATCCACGTAACGGGTGGCGATGATTCCCGTCATCGGTGAATAGACCTTGGCTTGCGCCAGACGGATCTTGAGCTCTTTCAGTTCGGCTTCGGCTTGCAGCTTTTGCGCTTCGGCGAGCTGTACCTGGGCGTTGACGACGGCCAGCCCTGTCCTTCGTGACTCGAACTCCTGGGGCGATATGAGTTGCTCGTCGAGAAGCTCCTCGGCCCGTTTGACCTCGGCGATGGCGTTATCCCGCTCGGCGCGTCTTTGTTGGAAAGATGCTTCGGCGACCGCGATCGAGGCCGAGGCGCGATTGACCTGCTGCTGAAGCTCATCGTCTTCGAGTTCCGCGATCAGATCGCCCTGCTTCGCCCGGTCGCCGACGTCGAAGTGCAGCTTTTCGAGCCGTCCCGTGCTTTTGGCGGTGACGTCGACCGATTGTTTGGCTCGGAGTGATCCGGTCAGCACCAGGTTTTCCCGCACCAATCCGATGCGCGACTCAACGATGTCAACGCTGACGACACGGCCTCCGCCCTTCTTCTTCTTCGTTTTGGAGGTCTGGTTTTGCTGGACCTGGTAGATCCTCGCGCCGATGAAAAACACCAAGCCGGCCCCGATCACAATGCCAAGGATCCGCTTTCCCCAAGTTCCCACGGTATTTGTCTCTTTCTAATCCGGGCTTTTCGCCCGCTGGCGACCCGAAACCGGTAGCAGGCGCCCCTGCGCCGAATCTACTCCACCAGCTTTTATTATGACGCCTTATCACGTCAAACAAGGCGTCGAGGCGGATTCGGGACCTCTTCCCGGCAGTTTACAGCTTGGCCCGAAAGGCCTTCCTTCCGCCTTGCAGGGGTCGTGATCGTAATTCAACCGCCCCAGGAAACAAAGGGTCAACAGGCAGCGAAGTCTAGGCACCCGTTGAAAAGGCGTCCAAGTCCAAGAAATGGTTACAGCGGCGAGGATTCAGTCGAAACTCTTGATTCTGTCAACCGTCGCCTGATCCAGGCGCCGAACCAGCTCGGTCACCAGCTCGACGGCTTGGTCGAAGTCGTCACGGTGAATCACGCCATTGTGGTTATGCAGGTAGCGCGTCGGGACGGTGATGTTGACCGCTGGCGCCCCTCCGTAGGCGCGTTGCATTTGAGCGCCGTCCTCGCCGTAGCCGGAGATCACTTCTAATTGCAGAGGGATCCCGATCTCCGCGGCCAGGTCAATGACAAAGTCTCGCAGTTTGACGTTCGGGATCATCGAACTGTCGATCAGAAAGATACCCGGGCCTTGCCCTAGCCGCTCTTGCGCCTCGTCGGGAGACATGCCCGGATAGTCGGCCGCCACGCCGGCTTCTATGCTGATTCCGATATCCGGCTTGACCAGATGACTGCTGGTCTGCGCGCCGCGCAATCCGATTTCTTCCTGGACCGTCGCCGCCACGAACACGACGTTGGGCGAAGGGTTGCGCTTGAGCCTCTTGAGCACCTCGATCGCGACAGCCACACCGGCGCGGTCGTCCCAGGCTTTGGCGACGTAGAGCTTGGGATCGTTGAGCTTCATGAATCGCGAATCCGGTGCAATGGGATCACCCGGCCGGACGCCCAGGCGCTGTTCGGCGTCCTGACGGCTGCGTGCGCCAACGTCAATGAAGATCTCGCTCTTGGGGGTAAGCCGCCCGCGCTCCTGCTGCGACATGACGTGAGGCGTCTTGAGTCCGGCCACGCCGCGGACCAGCCCGTTGCGGGTCCGAATGAGATAGCGCTGGTTGATCAGCGCCTGATCGAGGATGCCGCCCAAGGTCTGAAACTTGAGAAACCCGCCCGGCGTGATACGCTTGACAATCATGCCGACCTCGTCGAGGTGGGCCGCGATCATGATTCGCGGGCCGGCCGTGCTGTCTCCGAGCCGGGCGATGAGCGAGCCGAGGCCATCCGTCTGTATCTGGTCGGCAAGCGGCTGGAATTCACGCCGAACGATCTTCCGCACCGGACCCTCGAACCCGCTGGGGCCGTGCGCGTTGGTCAGCTCTTCGAGCAGACGCTCAACTCCGTCGAGGCTGTCTTGCTGGGCGCCGCAGGGAAGCACGAGCGCCAAGGTCATCAGTAGATAGAAGGTTTTCATTTGCTGTCTCACGCTGGATGTGTCGTCGGTGTCAGTGTCCGCGGCGAAAGCGTCTTGGGCGGGTGCTCTCTATTGCCCGAGCATCCGCCTGGCGGCTTCGAGGTTGCGCCTCACGCGCTCGTCTTCGGGACGCATCTGGAGCGCGGTCTCCAGGTCGCGCACGGCGTTCGCATAGGCCCCGCGCTGATAAAATTCTTGCGCCCGCAGGACGCGGATTTCAGGCTGCGATGGATTGAGTTTCAGAGCTTTTTCGAAGTTGTTCCATCCTTGTTTTTCATGGCCAAGGCGAATCTGGGTTACCGCAAAGTTGGCCCAGATCACCTCTTCTTTCGGTAAGATTTCAAGCGATCTTTGATAGTACTCCGCGGCCTTCGCATAGTCTTTCTGCTTGGCGTGGGCGACGCCCAAGTTCGAAAGCAGGAAGCCATGGTCGTCGCTGCCGGGTTCAGCCAGTTTTTCGGCTTTCGCCCAGTAGTAAGCCGCGTCCTGGACCGCCCCCCGCTCATCATAGAGCTTGCCGAGCCACGTCAGCGGGCGATACTTCTCCGGTGATTTTTCGGCCGTATCGTGCCACAGGGCCAGATCGTCGCCCCACAGCCGGCTTCGCTCATACGTTCCCCAGGAATAGATGAGCAGCAGCCCGCCGAGCGCGCCGAGCTTCGCTCGCGGCGAGGTCCCCGCTAGCCGTGAAACCATCAAAGCGAAGACCAGAAAGAAGCCGATGCTCGGCAAGTACAATCTGCGCTCGGCGGCAAAGTCCAGCAGCGGGTAGAAACTAGTCGACGGAGCCAGAAGAGCAAGATAAAACAGAATCCCGAACGATATCAGCGGTTCTCGCCGCCGCAGGTAAAGCGCCCCGCCAACAAGAGTCAGAAGCGCCAAGAGAGCGAGCCAGGAAAGATTTTCTCCAATCGTTTGCGACGCAACAATATGCCAATCGGCGTTGAGCCCGAAGGGTACGAACAGCAATCGCAAATAGAGAAAGTACATTCGGAACTGCGTCAGCAAGTACTCGACCCAGGGAAGATTGAATCCCGCCGAGACCGCGAACAGGAAAGGTCTGATGACCAGGAAAAAACCGGCGATCGTACCGATCAAGAAAAGGGCGTAGGTCGGCAGACTGGGCTTCATACGGCGCCAGCCCAGCCGGGCGAGGAGAAGGTAATCCAGCAGCACGATCGCGAAGGGCAGCGTAATCTTGTCCTGCTTCGACATGAATGAGCAGACGAAAAGAAACACGACCAGTAACGCCGAAAGCCAGGGGCGACGCTCGCGCAGGCGCGAGGCGAATAGCCACAACGCGGCAATATAGAACGTGCCGGCCAAAACCTCGGACCGGCTGCTGACGTAGGCGACCGATTCCGTCAGAACAGGAGAGGTCAAAAACAACAGAGGAACTCCATGGACCAGCATCGGGCGAGCCGAAGCAGGCACCAGATCCTCGAGCCGGCCCGCGGCGAACAGGGCGGCGAGGAAACGCCACAGCAGCAAGGCATTCAAACAATGGAGGACCACATTCACAAGATGAAACCCGAACGGGTCTCCAAATCCGCTGAGCCGGTGGTTCGCAATGAAGGTCAGCATCAGCAGCGGCCGGCCCGTCGTCATGAGTGTTTTCCATTTGGCGTCCCGGACCGTGCTGAAGGCCTCCAGCAGATCGTAGTCATCGAGAAAGAACGGCCCGGAAAGAGCGGGTGAATAGATCAGCAGGCCAAGGGCAAACAGCCCGATGGCGAATACCCAAGGATGGTTGAAACGAGGGTCCAGCCGGGACTCCCGCTCGCGGTTCGAGACGCGGGAGTGATTCTGAACAGAGGAATCCGGGGGAGCCTTGGGCGCCGATTTCTTACGGTTTCGTTTGGCCGATGCTCTCATGGCGGCCCGTTCAGGAAGAGTTCAACTTGCGATAGATCACTAACCATCGGCGACGCGGCCAAGCGACGAAAGTTGTTGTTACACGATGCGGTCTTGGATCAGCTTTCGGAATTCATCAATCTCAATATGTCTTCCGGTGGCTTTCTTGGAATACACCAGCGCGCCGTCAATCGAAATCTCGAACATGCCCCAGCCGCTCTTAACCGGGACCTCCCGGCCTGGCACGAGCTCCCAGGCCTCAATATGATCCTCGAATTCTGCAATCAGCGTCTCCGCCATACTGGCGGCTCTGGGCAGGTGGCCTCAGGCGACGCAATATTCCACTTTGACTTTCAGCATAAGCTCGTTTCCTTTCCAAGTGCTCTTGACCTGCAGGGCCCGGCTCGCAATTATCACGCTGTCCGCCGCGCCTCAAATCTCGTACTTCGCCATGATCTCCCCCCAGCGGTTCTGAGCTTTGAGCAGCAGCTCAATTACATCTCGCACGGCCCCGGCTCCGCCAGGAGATGTCGTGACAAAATGCACCGCCTCATGGCCCGACACGCGAGAGTTCGCGGGCGCCGCGGCCAGGCCGGCGCGCTTTAGGATCGGGAGATCGGTCAGGTCGTCGCCCATATAGGCAATCTCTTCAGCGGACAAGCCCGAGTCGGCCAGGATTTCTTCGAAAAGCGGCAGCTTCCGGGTGTTGCCCTGATAGAGATACTTCATATGGGCCGAACGAGCTCGTTCCTCGACCGCTGGTGAGCCGCGGCCGCTAATGATTCCGGTCTGGATGCCGGTTGTGTGCGCCCATTGCAAAGCGATGCCGTCCTCGCAATCGAAGCCCTTGGTCTCAAACAAGCCCCCCTTCCCGTCTGGCAAAAAATAGATATGCCCATTGGTGAGAACGCCGTCGCAATCCATCAAGAAGAGCTTGATCTTAGAGGCTCGGGACAACAGGCCTTCTGAATAGGAACCGGTTTCTGACATGGCTAGGCCTGTGATTATATCGCCCAATCAGAGCCCCGACCGCAAGGGAGGGGTCAGCCGCACCGGCGCGCTCCATCCACGGCGCCGGCAGCGCCCGCAAACCCTCATTATCGTCCGGCCCGAGTTGCAACCCGTCCGCAAACACGATCGTCTTGCTCATCTCGGCCTGATCCGATAAGCTGTCGAGATGCTCCACGGAATTCGAGTTCTCCTCCTCGCCTGGCTGTTGATTGCCATTGCGCCGCGGTCTGGCGCGGAAACCCTCTTCGAGACAACGGGCGACGTCGCGGTAACTGTCGACCCGGCGGCCGCGAGCCTCACAAAGAATCGCCGCGGTATTCGCACGCTCAACATAACGTCAGCGCCCGCCTCGATCCGCAAGCTAGGCAAGAGCTACTCCGCCAACTTGTTTTTCTCGAGAGAATTTGACCCCAAGCCCGGCAAGTACGCCGTGGCATTCAGCTACTTGAACAAGAAGAATACGCTCGGCGGCTCATTTTTTGGCGGCGGTCTGTTCTCCCACGACACCAAGGGAGAGGCCGAGTTCCTGGAGTTCGGCGAGCAAGTGAGGGTTCGGTTCCAGTTCACGACCTACGACAAGAGCGAAGGCGAGGATGGCCAGCGGATGGTAACCGTAAAAGGCGAGGCCGTCTGTCCCCGCGGCGACGTTTTTTGAAACGACGTTTTCTAAAGCGATATTTCCCAAAGCGACACTCAGAGCCGCGACCGTAAGAGAGTGCCCATGGGCCTTCGGCCCAATCGGAGCCGCGACCGTGAGTACCTGCATAGTCAAATTCTTGCCAATAGTGGCAGAAGATTTTGGCGGAAGGGTCAGAGCCCCGAGCTGCGACGTGGCGTGAACCTCCAGGTTTGCCGCGCCTCGATTCGTCGAGGCGTTGCCGGGCGGAAGGGCAGTCAGTTGCCTGAACCGGATGACGCTCCCTGGGGCCGAACACACCGACGAATCGGTTTGCGGCAAGCGTGGACGCTCACGCCACGTCTGGCGCCCTGTTTGGTTGCGGCTCGTCCGCGTCAGGAAGCGGTTGCCTCTGCCGACTGATCCGCTCCCATCAAACTTCCGGCCCACCCAATAAAGATGAAAACCCGCGGATTTTCCCCAGGGATTCGGATAGGCCTAACTATCCCGAAGCTGGTCGAACGCGCACAGCGGCCCCCAGGGATGGGCTACGTTGGAACCTCCGGATGCCACAGAAACTGGATTTCCACGCGGCATTCATGACCTTCCGGGTCAGGGCATTCGTCCAAGCGACGTTTTTCGCGTTGCGCTTCTTTGTTGGTCTTGAATGGTCGCTTATCCAGAATTTCGCCGGTTGTCAGACTCCGAACAACGACCCAGTAGACCATCCAGGTTCCAATCTAACAGCATCGGAGGTTCAGTTGCGTTGGTTCAGGACCAAAGATCGTGCGGAGCAAGTTCACTCCGAAGTCGTAAACCCCAAGCATCGCATCAGCACTGCGCTCCCGCGCAAAACCCCTACGGCCGATAAGCCGGGTTATCCCTGTGCATGATCGTCCCCGACGCCTGCAGCCAGTCCTGAATCTTCTTCCGTAGCTCGGTCGCCTTCTCAGGCATCTTTGAGGCAAGGTCGACTTTCTCCCCAATGTCCTCGGCCAAATTGTAGAGTTCCACGCGGGGGGGATCGTAGTGCTCGATCAGCTTGTAATCGTCCGAACGCACGGCCGCTCCCGGTTGCTTCGCCTGAGGGCTGTAATGCGGGTAGTACCAATACAAGTCTTCGCGGCCCCATTCGCCATCGCTGGTGAGCAGCGGCATCAGGCTTTTCCCGTCGACCACCTTCCCGGGACGCGCTTTTTCTCCCGCCATTTCCACGATCGTGGGATACAGGTCCGTGCCAATGACCGGAACGTCGCTCACCGCGCCCGCCTCGATCCTCCCCGGCCAGCGCACAATCAGCGGCACGCGGATTCCCCCCTCGTAAAGATAACCTTTCCCTTCCCGCAAAGGGCGGTTGCGCGTGACCGGCGAAAGCCCCCCGTTGTCGGAGGTAAAAATGACGACCGTGTTCTCGTCGAGCCCGTGGCGCTTGAGCGTGTCCATGATCCGGCCGACGCTCCGGTCGACACTCTCGATCATCGCTGCATAGACGGCATTGAATTGCGAGCTGTCGGTCTTGAGTTTTGCCTCGTACTTTTCGATCACGGGCTTCTGAGCCTGGATCGGCGTGTGGACCGCATAATGGGGCAAGTAGAGGAAGAATGGGCGGTCCTTGTTGCTCTCGATGCTGCTCTGTATGAAACGAATTGACTCATCGGTCAGCCGGTCGGTCAGGTATTCTCCCTCCTCGCCGCCTGTGAGCGTGGGAATATCGGGGTTCCAAGGCTGCTTGAAATTGAGATACGGATAGAAATACCCAGACGGGCTGCCATGTGTGTGGCCGGCAATGTTGAGGTCGAAACCGTGCACGCGAGGCCAGTACTCTTCGGTCCCCAGATGCCACTTGCCGATGCTCGCCGAGACGTAACCGGCGGGCTTGATGGCGCGCGCAAGCGAGACCTCATTGTGGGAAAGATACATGTAATCGTCGGGCGGGATGATGCGCCCGTACTCTGGATAGCGATGCCGAAAAATTGCGGTTATGTGGCCTGTAAATCCGACCCGTGCCGGGTATTTGCCACTCATCAAACTGGCCCGGCTCGGCGAGCACACCGGACAAGCCGAGTAGGCATTGGTGAAGCGCATGCCCTCCGCTGCCAGCCTGTCGGTTTGCGGGGTCTCGTAAAAGGTGCTTCCCTGGACGCCAAGATCCATCCAGCCCAAGTCGTCGATGTAGAACAGGACGATGTTGGGAGGCTTCGATGACGTGGTCTCGGCGGCGGCAAGGGCGGAGACGGCCAACAATATGGGCAGCACAAGCAGAGCTGAGAATTGGCGGCGGACGGGTCCCGGAATCACGCTAAGAATATAACAGGCCCCTTGAAGAGCTGGCCGTACAGCGGCAACGCGCGTGTTCGGGGAGTCCTGCTCTGGTCCGCCCTAACCCGCTCGCTCGACTTCCTCCAGCAGCTCTTGCCAGCTTCGTGTTTCCCGGGCGGGTTCGACCAGCGGTTGTAACCCTCGGCAGCTATCCCGCAGCTCGCGGTAGAATTCCTGCGCGGTCTCCGCGCGAAGAAGAAGTTCCGCGAGCCGCTTCGTGTCCCCCACTGAAAAATAACCTGCATAGTTTGGACCCAGGATGCCGATGGAACTGGAAATCCTGGAGCAGAGGATCGGCGCCGCGGACGCAATCGCTTCGGAGAGCACATTCGCGCCGCCCTCCATATGAGAAGTGAGTACAAGCAGGCGGCTGCGAGCCAGCAGGCGCAACGCTTTCCATCGCGGCAACTCCCCCAGCCAGCAATAGCGCGGGTTGGAAGCCGCTTCGGCGCGCGCCTGCGCTTCTGCCTCGTCGCTCAATGCACGCCCAATATGCGTCACGAGCAGGCGGGAAGAGGGTGGCAGCAGGCGGGCGGCCTTCGCGGCTCGAAGCGGGTCTTTGACCGGCCGCAGATGTCCCAGCACGCAGGCCTCGAAGACGTCCTTCCGGGGAGGGAACTTGCCTGGCGGCTTTTCCGCCGATTGGAAAATTACCCGCGCCTTGTGGCGCAAATGCTCGGGCAGTTCGCCGACCCCCATCGGTTGCAACACAACCAGCCGCGTTGCCATCTCCAGCGACCTCCGCGCTTCTGGATCGTCGTGGATGTCGCCGTAAAGGTCCGTCCCGGTGAGAGCCAAGATCAAGGGCAGGTTCGGATGCTGATGACTGAAACGCTCGATCGAAGGGAAACTGCGGCGCGCATGCAGCGCGACCGCGAGATCGCAACGCTGCCCGCGATACTCCTGTTCCACGGCGACCCGGTGGCCCAAGCTTCTCAGGATTTTGGCCCAACGCAGCGCCGTCACTCGGTTCCCTTTGCGGGAACCATGAGGAGCGGGTGTGACTAGGCAGATCTTCATCTCCGGTGCGCAGTACCGCGACCTTGCCGCTTCTCGCCGTTAGCTCTCCAGCGCGCAGGTGCGGAAGCCGGCCAGCACGTCCCGTCTGTCCGGCGTGTAGAAGTTCCGCCAGGTGTTGCGGATCATCCGGGCGCGCGTCGTCCAGCAGCCGCCCCGGAGGACTTTGCGTGTCTTGAACCATGGCTCTGAATATTCCTTGTAGGGGTCGGCCGTGAAACCGGGATAGGGCAAGAATGGGCTGCTGGTCCACTCCCAAACGTTGCCGATCATTTGGCGGCAACCCGAGGGAGTGTCGCCGGCCCCCAGGGCCCCGACATCGATGCAGCCCCCTGCACGCCAATCCGTATTCACCCGGCCCGGCGCCGGAGGTTCCTCACCCCAGGGGAAGCGCCGCTTTTCCCCAGACAGACCCCGGCCAGGATGGAGTTGTGCGGCGGCGGCCGCTTCCCACTCGGCCTCCGTGGGGAGCCGGCGTCCCGCCCATTTGCTGTAGGCTTCAGCCTCGTACCAGCAAACATGGATTACCGGGCGATGGGGCTCGAGCGGCGCCCAGCGATCGAAATCCCGGCGGAGCCACTCGCTGTTTGCGTCCCGCTTCCAGTAAACGGGCCGCTCCGCACGAGCGCTTTGTCTCCACCGCCAGCCCTGCTCACTCCAGAGCTCCTCCCGCAGGTAGCCCGAGTCCTCAACAAAGGTGGCAAACTGGGATTGCGTGACAGCTCCCCTGGCAATGGCAAAGGGTTTCACCTGAACCGGATGAGCCCATTTTTCATTGTCGAAGACAAAGGGCTCGTCGGCCTGAGCCCCCAGCAGGAACCGTCCGCCTGGAATTTCCGAATCGCCGTTGAGCGGGCCACCGGCGGCAGAGGGCTCCGGGAGGGCGCCGTCCTCGTTCACTTCCGGGAAATCAGAAAACCGGGGCGCGGGAAAACCCAGCGTCTGTCTTGTGTAGGTAAACGCCTCGGTGTGCATGTCCTCGTGAAAAACCGAGTACATCGTGAAATAAATTAGCTCTCGGGACGGGGCGGCTCGCTCCAGGGCCTCAAGCACGCGGTCGCGAACTTCCCCAACGTAGGACAACGTGGCGTCGATCCCCGGAAGCGGCAGATCCCAGCGTACGTCGTGCGCTATCTCGATTGAGTCGTAAAGCTCGTCGGCGTCGTTTCGGACGGGCTTTTGCTCGCACGCATGGCACAGAACCCACTTCTCTTGAAACCAGGCGATATGTCCGATCTCCCAAAGAAGAGGGTTCACAATCTCCAAGCGCGGCCCCATAAGTTGTTGGTGATCCAGATCGGCGAGCAGGTCGACACTTCGCTGTCTAGCGTCCAGCACCCACGCCGCCGCCTCTTTTGTCAGCGTGGCCGGCTCTTTGGAAAGATTCACGCGAAGCTCCTCGATCCGCCCGCCTGCAAGCGAAATTGCGGGCTTGAATCGTTCCTTATGACTCTATCAGCCGGGTTGCTTGCGGGCCTCCCAGGTTGATTGCGAACTTTATGGATGCGGCACCTCTGACGAAAGTGAATATCAGCAGTGTGACGAGAATGTTGCGCGGTTTGATGTCGCGATGTACGACGCCCTTCTCGTGGGCGGCTTCCAGGCCCTTGGCGATTTGTTGGGCGATGTCGGGGGCTTCGGGAATCTTCAGCGGGCCTTGTTGTATGCGTTTGTCCAGGCTTTGGCCCTCAATGAAGGCCATCGCTGGAAACGTCTGGTCTTCCTCCTCGCCGATTCCGTAAACGGGACAGATGTAAGGCGGCAGCGGCCTGAGCTTCACGATAGAAATGCTTGCGGGCCTCCTCGTCTTTGAGAAGGTGAGCCGCCGGGAACTTTAGGGCAACCGGGCGTTTGAGCTTCGTAGCCTCGGCCTTGTAGACCACGCCCATGCCGCCCTCACAGAGTTTCCCGGTGATGCGATAGTGCGAGATGGTTTGGCCGATCATCGATGGCTAAATTGTACCGCCGCCGGGATGGATGTTGGGAACAAGGCTTCCCCAGCTTAATCGCGTCATGGCATGCTCCTTGGAGAGAAAAGATGCCGCCAATGATGGCGCACCTCGCCTGCCAAGCAAGCCGTCCTCGCCGCCAATGTCAGGGTCTATCTAAAGGAACTTCGGACAGCCTCGCGAAGCGAAGCTTCGATCCACCGCGCAGCGGTTAGGTTCAACTTCGTTTTCGCGCCAGGAGCCCCAACGGCCGAAGGGGGCAGTTCATGAGGCCACGGCTATTGCTCTTTCGGCCTCGTTTTTACTAAGGTTAGAAGCAGAGTGACTCTACGGCTCGGGATCACTGCATTGCTGGGCACGGCGCTGTTGTCAGCGGCCGCCGCGCCTAGGAGTGAATACCGCGACTCCGAGCGTAAACACTGGTCGCTGCTGGAACGCACGCAGCCGCAGGTTCCCGCGTTCTCCGCTCGAGCCGACGCGGAGTGGATCCGTGGTTCGGACTCACCCCAGCCGTTGCGTGATTCCGTTGAAGCAATCGACGCTTTCGTCCTCTCACGATTGAACGAGGCAGGTTTGCGGCCGGCCTCCCCGGCGGACCGCCGGGTGCTGATTCGGCGGCTCTACTTTGATCTGACCGGCTTGCCGCCATCCCCGGCTGAAGTTGCCGACTTCCTGACAGACAAATCCCCCGACGCCTACCCGAAGCTGGTGGAGCGCCTGCTGACAAGTCCGCACTACGGCGAACGCTGGGCGCAGCATTGGCTCGATGTGGTCCGTTTCGCCGAGTCAGAGGGATTCGAGTATGACCGTCATCTGCCCGGCGCCTGGCGTTTCCGCGACTACGTGATTCAGTCGTTCAATAATGATAAGCCCTACGACCGGTTCATTCGCGAACAGTTGGCCGGGGACGAAATCGATCCCGGCCGGAACGAATACAAGATCGCGGCCGGTTTCCACCGCTGGGGGGCGGTTCGGCGCAATGCCGGAAATCAAGAAGTCGCCGGCAGCCGCAACGAAGTGCTTACGGAGAGGACCGACATTGTTGGAGCGGCATTCCTGGGGCTGACGGTCGGATGCGCGCGCTGTCACGATCACATGTTCGATCCGATTCGGCAAAAGGATTACTACCGCCTGCAAGGGTTTCTGGCCGCAACGCGGGAGCACAACCTCGTTCTCGCCAGCGAAGAAAAGCAAGCCGCCTGGAAGACAAAAACCGAAGAGATCAACAAGAAGGTCAAAGAGCTGAAGGCCAAGGCCAAAAAGCTGCCAGCCGAAGAGCAAAAGCCAATTAACACCGAAGCAGCCCGTCTGGAGGCCACGCTACCCGAGCCGCTTCCAACGATTTGCAGCATCGAGAACGTGGACGAGAAAAGGACGAAGATCCACGTCCTGGAACGCGGCAATTGGGACAACAAGGGTGATGCGGTCAACATCCGCGCCCTTGGCGTGCTGCTGCCGGAAGGCGCGGGCGAGCTGCCGCCGGATACGAAGAACCCCCGCACCAAGCTGGCGGACTGGATCGCCGACCCGGATCATCCGCTCACCGCGCGGGTGATGGTGAACCGTATTTGGCAGTATCACTTCGGCCAGGGAATCGTGCGAACCGCAAACGACTTCGGGTTCAACGGCGGCCGTCCGAGTCATCCCAAGCTGCTGGATTTTCTCGCCAACGAGTTCGTGGACAGCGGCTGGAGCGTCAAGCACATGCATCGCCTGATCGTTCTGAGCCAGAGCTACCGGCAGTCTTCGCGCCTGACCCGGCAAGCTTCGGGAAACGACGCGCTGGGAATCGAGAAAGATCCTGAGAACCGCTTGCTCTGGCGCTTCAGCCGGCGGCGGCTACAGGCCGAAGAGATTCGCGACGCCATGCTGTCGGCATCCGGCAAGCTCAATACCCGGAGGGGCGGCAGAAGCATCCTCGTTCCTGTCGAGGAGGGTTTGGTCAAGCTGCTCTACAAACCGAGCCAGTGGAAGGTGGCGGAAGATCGCAGCGAACACTATCGCCGCTCGATCTATTTGATGGCCAAGCGCAACCTGCACGTGCCTTTCATGGAGGTGTTCGATCAGCCAGCGTTGCAGACAAGTTGTTACCGCCGGGAGTCGAGCACCCACGCGCCACAAGCTCTGGAACTACTCAACGGAGACCTGTCGAATGAACTTGCGGCTGCTTTCGCGGAGCGGCTGGAAAGCGAAGTCGGGCCGAACAAAACACAACAAGTCGAGCGGGCGTACCTGCTGGCCGCGGGCCGCGACCCGACCGGGCAGGAACGGAAGCTTGGCGTGGAGTTTCTCGAGGAACAACCGCTCCGCGAGTTCGCTCTGGCGATGTTCAACTTGAATGCGTTTTTGTACGTGAATTGAGCGGGGCTATGTCGCCAGCGGCCGTTAGCCGCTACCGTGGAAGGGCTGTGGAAAATGGGGACTGTCCCAAGCGCCGGTCACAAAGAAAGCTGATTCCCAAGGTATGGGGAGGCGCGAAGTGGACTGTCCCCGATTTTTCACAGCCCTTCCACGGTAGCGGCTAACGGCCGCGGCTCGGAGTCAATATGCCTGAACACATTCGCTGGACACGCAACCGGCGCGAATTCATCTCGGACGCATTCTGCGGATTCGGCTCGCTGGCGATGACGTCGATGCTGGCCCGTGAGCAGCTTCGCGCCGACTCCATCAACCCGCTGGCTCCCAAGCCGCCTCATCTGGACGCCAAAGCCAAGTCGGTCATTTTCCTGTTCATGGCGGGCGGGCCGAGCCACATCGAAACGTTCGACCCCAAGCCGCTGCTCAACAAACTCGACGGCCAGCCTCGCCCGGCGGAATTCGGCGAGGCGAAATACCAGTTCGTTGAAAAGTCCGCCAAGCTGCTCGGCACGAAGCGCACGTTCAAAAAATACGGTCAAAGCGGGATCGAAGTCTCCGACCTGTTTCCGAACATGGCGAAATGGGTCGACGAGATGGCGATGATCCGCTCCTGCCATGGCGACATGGTGGTGCACTCCGCCGCCCAATACCAGCTTTTTAGCGGACGCATCGTTCCCGGCTTCCCGAGCATGGGCTCGTGGGTCGTATACGGGCTGGGAACCGAGAGCGAATCTCTGCCGGCCTACGTCGTCATGCCGGACCCCGACGGCGCCCTCGAAGGCGGTCAGCCGATGTATACGAACGGCTTCTTGCCGGCCGTGTACCAGCCGACGATGTTCAAGCCGGGCGACAAGCCGGTCTTGAACCTCGACTTGCCTCGAGGCGTTTCTCCGGACGGGCGCCGCAAGACGGTTGATTTGATTCGCGAGCTGAACGAAGCGACGCTCCAGCCCGGCGACCATGAGCTGAACGCGCGCGTGAAAGCGTACGACCTGGCTTTCAAGATGCAGGCCGAAGCGCCGGAAGTCCTCGATATCTCAAACGAGGCTCAGGAAACTCTTGACCTTTACGGGATTGGCGAGGGCAAGCCGGATGATTACGGGCGGCGCTGCTTGCTGGCGCGGCGGCTGGTTCAAAAAGGGGTGCGGTTTGTCTGCGTAGTCTCTGGCGGCGGTCCCGGCAATCTGCAGTGGGACGCCCATGACGACATCGAAGAGAACCACCTGCGCATGGCCGCGGAAACCGACAAACCGGTCGCCGGTTTGCTGGCTGACCTCAAGCGCCGCGGCATGCTGGATTCGACGCTGGTCGTCTGGGGCGGCGAATTCGGGCGCTCCCCCGAAGCGCAAAAAAGCAATGGCCGCGATCACCACAACCTCGGCTTCACCATGTGGATGGCCGGCGGCGGCATCCAAGGCGGACAAGTCGTCGGCGCTACCGATGATATCGGGCTGCGGGCAGTCAAAGACCCCTATCACTTCCGCGACATTCACACCACGATCCTGCACCAGCTTGGCCTCGACCAAGATAAGCTCAGCTATCTGCACCTGGGCCGCAAAGAACGTCTGACCCAGGTTCACGGCAGCGTGATCCAGCAGATCGTCTGAGCGGCTGTCGCGCGCAATCGTTAGCACAGAGCTAAGCTGCTGTATTTCGCTGGCCCGCATTTCTCACTGCCTGACGACCGAAGCACGCGATAGGCGAGCGATTACTTCGTTGCGCTTGCCTCTCCCGAGACCGGATGCCACACCCAGGGGCCGAACAGACCGACGAATCGGTTTGCGGCAAGCGTGGACGCTCACGCCACGTCCAGCCACGTCCGCTGCCCTGTTAGGTTGTGACTGTTTCGCGCTACGATAGTCCTTTCATGTTCCCGCGGAAAACGAAATCCGTCAGTGGAGGAAACCGCATGCTGCATCGTCGAAATTGGCTCAAAGGAATGCTTGGTGTCGTCCCCGCGGGGGCGCTGTGGGGCGAATCATGGCCGCAATTTCGCGGACAGGGGGCCAGAGGCATCGCCTCCGACAACCCTCGTCTGCCCGATTCCTGGAGCAGCAGCGAGAACATTCTGTGGAAAACCGGGATCCCCGGCAAAGGCTGGTCGTCGCCCGTGGTGTGGGACGACAAGATTTTTCTCAATACGAACGTCAGCACGTCCGGAGAAGAAATCCCGCCCGCTGGGTTTTACGACGGCAGAGTGGTGAATCCGATTGAACAGGTCGAGCGAAGCTGGGTCGTCTATTCCATTGATCTCAACAGCGGGGAAACTCGCTGGACGAAACAGGTCCACAAAGGTATCCCGAAGGTTCCCCGTCACCGCAAGAATTCCTATGCCTCGGCAACGAATGTGACCGACGGCGAGCGGCTGTATGTCCATTTCGGCGACCTGGCGACCTACTGTCTGGACATGTCGGGCAAGCTGCTGTGGACCAAGCAGTGGCCGCCGGTCGAGACCCGTTATGGCTATGGCACGGCCTCGTCGCCGGCTCTGGACGGGGGGCGGCTCTATATCGTCAGCGACAACGAAGATGAGTCCTACATCCTTGCCCTCGATAAGCTAAGCGGCAAGGAAATCTGGAGAACCAGCCGCGAGGAGACGACGTCCTGGGCGACACCCTACGTCTGGCACAACGAGCAGCGCACCGAAATCATCACGGCCGGGCGGCAAAAGGTCAGCTCCTACGACCTCGACGGCCAGCCTCTTTGGGAACTGAGAGGCATGTCGCCGCTGTCGATTCCGACACCTTTTTCCGAAAACGGCCTGCTTTATGTCGCGTCGGGGTACCTCGGCAGCGACCTGCGTCCCGTCTATGCCATTCGCCCCGGCGCCTCGGGAGACATCTCGCTCGATAGCGGCAAGAGCAGCAATCGCCACGTGGCCTGGAGCCTGCCCCAAGGCGGGCCCTACCACCCCTCGCCGGTCGTCTACGATGGGCCCTTCTACACGCTGCTCGACCGCGGCTTCGTCACCTGCCACGACGCCAAAACCGGAGCGGAAGTCTACGGCAAGCAGCGCATCGAAGTGGGCAGTGGCGGCTTTACAAGTTCGCCGTGGGCCTACAACGGCCGCATCTTCTGCCTGAGCGAAAACGGAGACACCTACGTCATCCAGGCAGGTCCCGAATTCAAGGTGCTGCGCAAGAACAGCCTTGGCGAGATGTGCATGGCAACGCCCGCCATCGCCGACTCGAGCTTGATTCTGAGAACGTACTCCCAGCTCTACCGTATCGGCGCTAAATCCTAAGAGCTATCTGATCTGGAACTCATCATCCGCAATAGCAAACCTCCCAGGGGCGCGAAACAGCCGGGTTCGGGCAGTTCTGGATGAGGCGCGATCTGCTTGACGCGCTACACTAGCATCTGGAACTGGGGGAACCGGAGTGCTCGCTTCTTTAATCCACATCATCAGACCGAACCTGCACCGCTTTCCTAGCCGCTGGCTAGTGACAGTTCTATTGCTGGCCGCCTCGAGCTGTTCAACGGCAGAGAATTCCAGCAATAGCGGCGATCTTCAACTCGCCAATTCCCGAGATCAGGCGCTGGTTCTCGCCTTGGCGGTACTCGGCGAGGACCCAGACGGCAAACCCAAACCGCTGCCCGCCCGGATGGTCATCCTGGAAAGAAACGGAGCTGCCTGGAACTCCCGGTTCATCGAGGATCCCGCCAGCACGGCCTTTCACAAGGCCATGGCCTATCAGCCGGCCGAAGGCCCGGGCGGCGTCCTGACTCTAGGCGGGGCCGCCGCCGTCGTGAAGTTCTGGACGCCCGGAAAGGACCCCGAAACTCTCTGGGAAGCAGATTTTGGGGGCAAGTTCAGCCGCATGCGGGATGCCGAAGTGGGCGACATCCATGGAGATGGAAGCCCGGCGATCGTGGTTGTTACGCACGACCAAGGGGTTGTAGCCACCCTCAGGCAGAAGCCTGACGGAGGAGTGCAAATCGAGGAGCTCGACCGTCAGCCCGGAGTGATTGTCCACGAAGTCGAAATCGGAGACCTGAATGGCGACGGCGTACTCGAAATCTATGCCACGCCTTCAGCCCCCAACCTCATGGACGGGACGCCTCAACGCGGCCAAGTCGTCCGCTACGTTCCAGCGCTGGGAAAAGCCCGCGAAGAAATCGTCGACCTCGGGGATCGCCATGCAAAAGAAATCCTGGTGGATGACCTCGACAACGACGGCCGGGACGAACTCTACATCTCCGTGGAAGCCATTTCGGGCGGACAGGTTGAGATACGGCGCTACCGGGAGAACGAAGACGGTGAGTCCTCGCTCGCGGTCGTGGCCCGGCTCAATGACAAGCTCTGCCGTTTTCTGACCGCCGGCGATGTCGACGGGGATGGAAATCGGGAAATCGTGGCGGCTACCAACAGGAGCGGACTGTGGCTATTGCGTCCGGATACGGAGAAATGGGACGTGTCTCTGATCGACAAGGATTCTTCGGGGTTCGAGCACGCCTCGATTCTGCTGGATCTTGACGGAGATGGGCGAGACGAACTCTATGTGGCGAGCGATCGCCAGTCCGAGGTCCGGCGCTACGACTGGTCCGGCAACGGGTGGAAGAAGCAGGTCCTGCTGAAGTACGAGGAAGGGCTGAGAGGTTTTACATGGAACATCATGCCGGTTCCCGCGGACTTTCTGCCGGCAGATTGAATTGCAGCGAAGGGATCGAAACTAATGAAAAAGTTGAGTAACCGTGAAGATCACAAACCCAGGACTCTCAGAAGGCAGATGACAGGTTTCAAAGCCTTATTCGGCCTAGCCATCGCGGGCGCCCTAATGACGCTGCCTGGGTGCGGGAGTTCGACCTCCACGGAGTCGGGTTCCGAAGCGACGGATGCGGCCGCGGAGGCTCCAAGAGGGCTCAGGGTGAAAAATGCCGGCGCCACGCCGGGATACGTTCTCTTCTCTCCGCTGCTCTCCGGCACAACCTACGTGATCGATGAGGACGGACAAGTGGTTCATTCCTGGGAAAGTGACTACGCCCCCTCCGGATCCGTTTACTTCCGAGAAAACGGAAACCTGATTCGCACCGTCCGGGAACCAGTCGTCGAAATCTTCAAGGGGGGAGGCCAGGGAGGGCGTATCCAGGAATTCACCTGGGATGGGGAACTGCTGTGGGAGTTCGTCCACGCGAGTGCGGATCACCTTCTGCATCACGATATCGAGCCGCTTCCGAATGGGAATTTTTTGGCCATATCCTGGGAGAAAAAGACAGTGGAGCAAGCCCGCCAAGCGGGACGGCGGCCCGAATTGCTGCCGGAGGCAGGCATTTGGCCCGACATGATTCTGGAAATCGAGCCAACACGGCCCAAGGGCGCGCGAGTGATCTGGGAATGGCATATGTGGGACCACCTGATACAGGACTATGATCCAGAGGCGGAGAACCACGGGGACCCGGCCGCGCGGCCCTGGAGGATCAATATTAACGGCGATGGGAAACTCCAGGAAATCGACCCCGCCGAACTGGAGCGGCTCAAGGCCCTGGGTTACGTGCCCGACGACGCCGATGCCGAGGATCTGAACTCAGACCTTCTGCATACCAACGCCGTGGCCTACAACGCGGAACTCGATCAGATCGTGGTCAGCACCCCGCGTTTCAACGAAATCTGGATCATCGACCACAGTACAACGACTCAGCAAGCCGCGGGATCTAGCGGTGGCCGAGGCGGCCGGGGAGGGGATCTGCTCTATCGCTGGGGCAACCCGAGAACCTATGGCCGGGGTGCCGAGACAGACCAGAAACTTTTCTCTCAGCACGATGTCCGCTGGGTCCGCGGCGGACTCCCGGGGGCGGGACACCTGACCGTTTTCAACAACGGGCTCGAAGGTCCCGAGGGGAAGTACTCGGCGGTTTTTGAAATCGCCACGCCCTTGACCTCGGAAGGACGCTACGAGCTTCCCGAATCCGGGGCGTTCGGACCGTCCGAACCAGTCTGGAGCTATACGGCCCCGGACAAGGTCTCCTTTTCCAGCGCCTTCATCTCCGGCGCTGAGCGACTTGCCAATGGAAACACCCTGATCTGCTCGGGAGCTCAGAGGCGCTTCCTATGAAGTCACGCCCGGCGGGGAGATCGTATGGGAATACTGGACACTCTTTTCCGGCAATGTCCAAACCCCGGATGGCTCGACACCCCATCCAGTGGGCGAAAACACCTACGCGGTTTTTCGTGCCACCAAGATCCCTCCCGGCCACCCGGGCCTGGCGGGGCGTGACCTCAAACCACTTGATCCCCAGCCGGCGCCGGTCAAGGGGCCCGAGGTCCCCGACGAGGCTGACCAGTAAAAAGGTCTCCTCTGGATACTGGCCCGTGGATTCTGAGGATTTTGCTCGCGGAAATGACGGCGCAACAAAGCGCTTCCCGCAAGAAAGGGCAGAAATGGTTAATACTGGCCCGGGGCGCCTGCAAGGCGGATGCTTCACGCGCGGGCCGGCCCCATTTGCCAGCAGTCCACGCTAGAATATTCCACGAAGGGCGTGCCGACGATCTCCTCTGACCACTTCAAAGTCGCGGTCACGACTCGGGGGGTCTACGGGATGACAACAATCTTTCCGAACTGGCCTTTCTGTTCCAGGTGCTCGTGGGCGGCGCGCAGCTCCGAGAGCGGGAAGGCGGTATCGATGACCGCTTTCAGCTCGCCGCGGCCGATGAACTTGAGGACTTCATGGAGTTCCCCGAGCGTCCCCATGAAGGACCCGAGCAAGCTGAGGTGCTTGAAAAAAAGGTGGTGGAGGCTGAGTCCGACCTCGCCTCCGGTCGTCGCGCCGCAGGTGACTACGCGTCCGTGGTGGGCTAGCGAGGCGGTCGAGTGGGGCCAGGTCGCTGATCCGACGTGTTCGAAGGCGATGTCGACGCCTCGCTTTGCGGTGAGGCGGCGGACTTCCTTCCTGACGTCCTGATCGTAGTGGTCAATCACTTCGTCGGCGCCCAACTCACGCGCTTTTTCCAGCTTGGCTTCTCCACCCGCGGTGGCGATGACGCGGCAGCGGTACAGCTTGGCGATCTGCACGGCCGCGCTGCCGACGCCGCTGGAGGCGCCGATCACCAGTACGTCCTCTCCCATCTTGATCTTGGCTACTCCGACCAGCATGTGCCACGCAGTGAGAAAGGCCAAGGGGACGGTGGCGGCTTCCTCGAAGCTGAGGTTGCCGGGTATGGGGATGGCGTTGACTTCGGGAACCGCGATGTACTCGGCGTTGACGCCCGGACGGAGATAACCGAACAGGTGATAGGCGCGGCAAAAGTTGTCGCGGCCGGAGACGCACTCCTGGCAGCGGCGGCAGCTCACGCCGGGGGCGAGCAAGACGCGGTCGCCGGGCTTGGTCGCGCCGCAGACCCCGCCCACTTCGACGACCTCCCCGGCTGCGTCGCTGCCCAGAATGTGGGGCATGTCGAGGGTCAGGCCGGGAAGGCCTCCCCGGACGTGAAGGTCGAGGTGGTTGAGGGCGCAGGCTTTGACCTTGAGGAGGACCTCGTCAGCCCGAATCTTCGGTTCAGGAGCGTCTTCGTAGGTGAGAACTTCGGGTCCGCCGTGTTGGCGGATTCTTACGGCTTTCATGGGGAATAGACCTCGGGTCGGGGTAACCGCTCCCTGACGGTCGCGGCTCCGGCGGAACGAAACCCGTATTATAATGGTGGCGATCAGGAGCTGCGCAAATGGGCCGACCGATGGACGTCTACGAAGAGTTGGTGCATCTGCGCCGTAGCGGGCAGAAGGCCGCTCTCGCGACGATCGTCGAGGCGGCAGGCTCGATCCCCAGCTTCCGCGGCTCCAAGCTGCTGGTTCGTGAAGACGGCTCCATGGTCGGCACGATCGGCGGCGGCTGTACGGAAGCGGAAGTCTGGAACGCCGCGCGAGAAGTTATCGAGACGGAAAAACCGCGCATGCTCAGCTTCAACTTGAGCCAGGACGCGGCCTACGACAGCGGCCTGATTTGCGGCGGGCAGTTGGACGTCTACGTGGAACCGGTGATGCCTATTCCGACGGCCTATATCTTCGGGGCTGGCCACATCTCGAAAAGCCTTTCGCAAGTCGCCACGCTGGCGGGATTTCGAACCATCATCGTCGACAATCGCGACACCTACGCGAACCAGGAGCGCTTCCCCGAAGCGTCGGAGGTTCATGCCGGGGAGTACGAGGAAGTCTTCCCGAAACTCCCCATCAACGAGTCGAGTTATCTCATCATCGTGACGCGCGGCCACAAGGACGACATGCGCGTGCTGCGGCAGGCGATAGCGACGCCGGCCCGCTACGTCGGCATGATCGGCAGCAAACGAAAGCTGATCGAAGTCGCCAAGCAGCTCCAGAAGGAGGGCGTCCCGATCGAAAAGCTGCAAGGCGTTCACTCTCCGATGGGGCTTGACATCGGGGCCGTCACGCCGGAAGAGATTGCGGTTGCCGTGGTGGCGGAGCTGGTTCACTGGAGGCGGCGTCCGGGGGCGGGCTGGAATCCGATTTCCAAATCTTTGTTCGCAAACGGCATTCCCGACTCCGTCAAGATCAAACAAGAACGCAGCGAGAGCGGGGAACAGCTCAAGGAAGAACTGGAAGCCCCGGCTCGCGCCCAGTGAAGCTTGCGGGGATCATCTTAGTGGCCGGTGAATCGAGCCGCATGGGCCGCGACAAGGCACTGCTTTCCTACCAGGGTTCAACTTTTCTGAACCACATCCTTTCCCAGTTTGTTTCGAGGCTGGACCCGGTTGTCGTTGTGCTGGGCCATCACGCCGAGCAAATTCGGGCCTCGCTCGAGCCGTCGCCGCGGCTGCGCGTCGCGGTAAATGATCGATACAAGCTGGGCATGCTTTCGTCTCTGCAGGAGGGGATTCGGGCCTTGCCGGACGGCATTGAGGCGGCGATGTTTACTCTCGTGGATCATCCGGCTGTCGAAGCCGCCACGCTCGATCGGCTGATTTCAGAGCGGGAACGGACCGAGGCGCCGCTGGTCATCCCGCGGTTGGGAGAACGCCGCGGGCATCCCGTGATCGCCTCGCGCGCGATTCTGGACGACATGCTGCGGCTGCCTTCCGATGAGTCGCCGAAGAGCGTGGTCCGAAGGCATCAGGATCGGACGCTCTATGTGGATGTGGATGACGCTGGAGTGCTGAAGGACATCGACCGGCCTTCGGATTACGAGACGCTGGAGGGGCGCTGAGTTCGAATTCCTGGTTCGCGGGGGACGGCGGCTTTGCCGGGATCGGCGGAGCTTAGCTTCAGCCCGCCGCGGCCGGAGCCTGGGCGGCGGCCTGCCGGGTTTCTTCTTTAAAGATCAAAAGGTGTTTTTATCCTAAACTATTCCGAGCGAAGAGGGCGGCGTCTCCGGCTCCACCGCGTGACATCCACCGCGTGAAAGCAGCTTGACATTCCATGGCCCGTATGTTTTACTAAATGCGCCTCTGTTGAGCTGCTGTTCGTTGCGCCTTTGCCGGGACATTGTTCCTCGGGCGTGAGCTTGGTGAAAATGCAGTTCGTTCTGCCGAAAACGCGCGAGGAAGTTTGGGTTCCGGCGGCCGGAATCAAGTCGAATTGACGCTAGGCGATTAGAGGATGAACGAAGGGACGTATCGTTCGCAGTTGTCCCAAAATTTGACGAGAGGTGAAATTTTTGACAAATCAGCGCGACTCGCGTTACCACGCCGTAACGGAGCATAATGTCGAACGTCAGTCTGAATGGGAACGGATCGATCCGGAGTTTCAGGAAGCCATTCAGACGGTCTCGAAAGTGCTGCCGTTCCGGACGAACCAGTACGTGATGCGCGAGCTGATTGACTGGAATAATCTGCCGAACGACCACATCTTCCAACTCGTATTTCCCCAAAGGGGGATGCTGGACCCTGATGATTATCGTGCGGTTCAGGCACATCTTGGAAACGGAAATTCACAGGCTGAACTCAAAGAAGTCATCCAAAGAATTCGCGGCCACCTCAACCCCCACCCCGCTGGCCAGCTGACTCATAATGTTCCGTCTCTCAACGGCCGTCCCCTCAGCGGCGTGCAGCATAAGTACAAGGAAACGGTCCTGTTCTTTCCCGCGCAGGGGCAGACTTGTCACGCCTATTGCACGTACTGTTTTCGCTGGGCGCAGTTCGTGGGCATGCCCGACATCAAATTCCAAGCCCGCGAAACCAGCGACTTGGTGGCGTATCTTCAAGCCAATCCCGGTGTCAGCGATGTGCTGATCACGGGTGGCGACCCGATGATCATGAAGACGGGGGTGTTGCGCAAGTATCTGGAGCCTCTGCTTTCTCCTGAACTGGCACACGTCCAGAACATTCGGATCGGGACCAAGGCTCCGGCCTATTGGCCGCGGCGTTTCGTGACCGACCCCGACGCTGAAGATTGCTTGCGGTTGTTCGAAGAGATCGTCGCCGCCGGACGCCATCTGGCGATCATGGGCCATTACAGTCACCCGGCCGAACTAGCCCCGGAAGTGGCGAAAGAGGCTGTGCGCAGGATTCGGGCGACGGGCGCCGAGATCCGCATGCAGGCGCCTCTCATCAGGCACGTCAACGACGATCCGATGCTTTGGGCGGATCTGTGGCGCGAGGGCGTCAAGCTCGGGATGATCCCTTACTACATGTTCATTGAACGCGACACGGGCGCGAAGAATTACTTCGAAGTACCCCTGGCGCGCAGCTATGAAATCTACAAGGACGCTGTCCGGCGCTGCTCGGGGCTGGCCCGAACCGCTCGGGGACCATCGATGTCAGCGTTCCCGGGCAAGGTAAGGGTGGCCGGCATCGCGGAGATTCATGGCGAAAAGGTGTTCGTCTTGGAGTTGCTTCAGGCGCGGAATCCGGAGTGGGCCAACCGACCTTTCTTTGCCAAGTTCGATCCAGAGGCGAGTTGGTTCGACGACTTGGAACCGGCATTCGGGGAAGACCGGTTCTTTTTCGACGCTGGTCTTGAATCTCAAATATTGACTGCGGCCCCTAGAAAACAGCCGGTCCTGGCGGGTTATTCGAACGGCCATCGGACGGTCGCCCTGGGGGGCTAGCTTCCTTTCAGCGGTCCGCCGCTTGGGCAGCGATGCCAGAGAAGCACCGACGTATCGAGCGCGCGGCATATCCGCGGCCAGTTCCCTTCTGTCATTTCCTTGATCGGGGCGCCTGATTCGGGCTCTTGATTCCCGCGCAGTTGTCGTTCAGCGGCTGACTCGGGCCAGCGCTGGTGGGGGCGGTGGCCGGTTGCAGCTCGACGAGCCCCGGTGGGAGGGCCCCGGCAACGTTTTTCGGGCCGTGCCAGATTCGACGAATGACGAGACACAGGTCGGGATACGAAAGATCCGCGATCCGGGCATTCGATATAGTAAGAGGATCAGGTGAGGTGCGAGAGTGGTTGAATCGGGCGGTCTCGAAAACCGCTGAGGTCTTGCGGCCTCCGTGGGTTCGAATCCCACCCTCACCGCCATATTATCTTCATATTTATCAATAGTATACACTTCACATACTATCTTGCGCGCAGCTTATGTGCCATTGTGGCAGGCTCTGCAATGCACAACTGTCCCGCTATGTCCGGTAAGGCCATGCTCTGGCCTTGCAAGTCGGAAATCCGCGAACCAGGGCGTCGCCAAGCAACCTGGACCCTTAGCAAGACTCGCTGACTATGCAAGTAGTCGATGAACCACCTCGCCGTGGACGTCCGTCAACCGAAAGTCTCGGCCGCCGCGACGGTAGGTAAGCTTCTTGTGATCGAGACCCAGCAGATGCAAGATAGTCGCATGCAGGTCGTGAAAATGCACTTTGTCTTCAACGCAATAGTAGCCGTAATCATCCGTCCGACCGTAGGTCAGCCCGGCTTTGATTCCTCCACCCGCCAGCCACATCGTGAATCCGTGCGGATTGTGATCGCGGCCGTCGGCGTTTTCCGCCGTAGGTGTGCGGCCGAATTCGCCTCCCCAGATGACGAGAGTATCGTCCAGCAGCCCGCGGCTCTTCAGATCGATGAGCAAACCGGCAATGGGTTTGTCCACTTCGCCACATTGCTTGATCATCTTGTCTTTGAGCTTGCTGTGATGGTCCCAGCCGTTGCTATTGCATTGTACGAATCGCACGCCTCGCTCACAAAATCGGCGTGCCATCAGGCATTGCAGGCCGAAGTCTTCCGTCGAGGGGTCGTCGAGGCCGTAGAGGCGACGTGTCGCGGTGGTCTCTCCGCTGATGTCTTGCACTCGCGGAGCCTCAGCCTGCATCCGGAAAGCCAGCTCAAAGCTGGCGATGCGGCTCTCGAGCTCGCTCTCGTATCCCACCTGCTCGAGATGTAGTTGCGAAAGATCACTCAGCATGTCCAGCTCGAGCCGCTGCAGTTTCGCGCGATTCTCGCCGTTACCGATAAAGGGAAACCTAGCGTCCTTGGCCTTCGTGTTTCCATATCCAAGTGGTGTTCCCTGGTAAGCGGCCGCGAGAAACGCGGAACTGTAGTTGTTGGCCCCGCCCTCCGCCAAAGCTTGTCCCATCGTGATGTAGCCCGGCAGGTCGTGATTCTCCGACCCTAGCCCGTACGTTATCCAGGAACCCATCGCAGGCCGTATGAACGTGTCGCTGCCCGTGTGCCACTCGAGCACCGCTCCGCCATGCCGCGGATTCGAACAGTGCATCGAGCGGACAACGGCGAGGTCGTCGACCATGCGCGCAACGTTCGGGAACAGCTCGCTGACCCAGGCGCCGCTTTGACCGTGTTGTTTAAACTCGAACGGCGAACCGATCAAATTGCCGCCACGTCGCGGAAACGAAACCACGCGGGGTTTGGCGAACGGCAACGGCTTGCCGCTATCTTGAATGAGTCGCGGCTTAGGATCGAATGTATCAAGATGCGACGGGCCGCCGAACATGAACAGCATGATGACCCGCTTGGCGCGCGGGGCAAAGTGGGGCGGGCGGACGGCTAGAGGGTCCGTCTTTGCCGCCGAGGATTCCTCGGCCAGGAGCGCGGAAAGCGCCAGCGTGCCGAACCCCGCGCCCATCTGACTCAACAATTCTCTCCGTGAAGGTCGCGGCATTGGATTCAGCCTCATTCTACGACACTGGGGTTACATCACGTAGACAAATTCGTTGGACGACAGCAGCACCCTGCACAGCGCCTGCCACGCCAGTGTCCGCCGTTTCACCGAATCACTCTCGGTCGCCGCAATGGCCTGCTCGTAGCGTTTCAGAAAATCCATCGATCGTTTCGATTCATCGCGGTCAGGTGGCCGCAAATGCACCAGCCCGTAGGCGGCCTGAAGGCGATCGGCGTCGTGCGAGTTTTCCTCTACAACGCGCTCCGCGACAGCCAACGAGGCCCGATCGACCAGCTCGCTGTTCATCATGAACAACGCCTGCGGCGCAATCGTCGTGGTCGATCGTTTGCCGTTGATCATCGATGGATTCGCGAAGTCGAACGTCTCGAACACTTCGTAAAGCGCACTCCGGAGCACGGGCAGATAGACGCTGCGGCCGTTCGAAGCGTACAGCGCGGGATCGCGCGACTTCGCACCGTTCAGGTTGACGAAGTTGGCGTGAGGCAGGGTCTTGCCCCCGACGCGATTGTCCAGGTATCCTGACACCGCCAGCAGCGAATCGCGGATCACCTCCGCCTCCATGCGGCGGCGGGTCATCCGCCAGAGTAAGCGGTTCTCCGGATCGACTTCCGCATAACGCGGGTTCGGGTTGCTGCCCATCCGGTAGGCGCTCGATAGCATAATCAGCCGGTGCATGGCTTTGATGGACCAGCCGCTTCCGATGAATTTCCTGGCCAGCCAGTCGAGCAGCGGCAGGTTGTCGGGGCGGCCGCCCAAGAGCCCGAAGTTGTCGGTCGAGCGAACGATGCCTTCGCCGAAGTGTCCCTTCCAAATGCGGTTGACCATGACACGGGCGGTCAAGGGGTGATCCGGCTGCGTCAGCCATTCGGCGAATTCGAGGCGGCCGCTGCGGTGGCGTCCGATCGAGTGATTTCGCCGGCCCGCAAGGATGCGTGGGAAGCCGCGGGGAGCTAGCGCACCGGGTGTGAGGTGGCTGCCCCGAATCATTACCGGGAGGTCTTCGATGTCGCCCTCTCCAACGGCCATCGCCTTGGGAATGGATTCGTACTGCTGCTTGGCGAGCTTGATCGCCCGCTTGTGCTCCTCGAGCACTTCCTTGGGCGTGGTCGCTTGGTTGGAGTTCGTTACAAAATCATCATGGAAGTCAAACTTGTTTTCGATCTCGGTGAGACGCTGCTCGTCGCTTTCGCTGTACAACGCGGTGGCGTTGAGCTTGGCAGTCACCCGATAGCTGAGCACGGTTTTCGTGCTTGTAAAGATCCCCAACAGGGAGTAGTAGTCCTCGGTCGGGATCGGATCGAACTTGTGGTCGTGGCAACGAGCACAGTCGACCGTCAATGCCATGAAGGCGCGGCTTGTGGTCGCCAGCTGCTCGTCCGCGAAGTCGAGTTTTTGCTTGACGGGATCGTCCTCGCCGACCATCTTCGGGCCGAGCATCAAGAACCCGGTCGCGATCAGTCCCTCCGCGCGGTTGTCGTCGCCCCAGTCGGTCATCAGGTCGCCGGCAAGTTGCTCGCGCACGAATTGGCCGTAGGGCTTGTCGTCGTTGAAGGCTTGAATGACGTAGTCGCGGTAGCGCCAGGCATCACCATGGACGACGTTGTCGTCCATGCCGTTGCTGTCGGCGTAGCGAGCGACGTCGAGCCAGTGTCGGCCCCAGCGTTCGCCGTAACGAGGCGAGGCCAGCAGTCGGTCGACAACTTTCGCGAAGGCTTCCGCGGTCTCGTCCGCCAGGAACGCGTCCACCTCCGCCGGTGTGGGTGGCAGTCCGTGAAGATCGATCGTCGCTCTTCTGATCACAGTACGCTTGTCGGCCGGATCCGCCGGGGTGAGGCCCTTGGCTTCGAGCGCTGCAAGCAGAAACTGGTCGATAGGCGACCTAGGCCATTTTGAGTCGGCCACCGCCGGGACGAGGTGCTCGCGTACGGGCTGAAAAGCCCAGTGGGTCGTTTGGTCCTCGCTAAAGCGGGGCTGTTCGGATGGGGCTTCAGGCTTCCGCTCCGGCTGCACGGGAAGCGGAGAATTCGGCCAAGGCGCGCCAGCTTCGACCCAGCGAGTCAGCGTCTGGATCTCGGCCAAGGGGAGCTTCTTCTTTGGCGGCATCTGCACGAACGTGTCGTGGTTCACCGCGTGGATCAAAAGGCTACGATCCGGCTTACCCGGGACGAGCGCGGCCCCGGAACGGCCGCCTCGCAGCATGCCCGCCAGCGAGTCGAGCCGTAGACCGGCCTGCCCCTCGCCGCTTTGAGGGCCATGACAGGAATAGCAGTTGTTCGCTAGAATCGGGCGGACTTGCTTCTCAAAGGAGTCGCCTTCTTGTCCGTGGACGGAGGGCGCGGCGGCAACAATTCCCACAGCGAGGAAGAACCCCCTGACCCTCGCCTTCCAGCGAATTCCCGTGACCAGAGTACTCACAGCATCTAAGCGGCAATTCGAGTGTATCACATGAGTTTGGGGGTTCAGCAAAGGTTCAATGACTGGCCTCGACTGGGCGATCGTGCTGGCCGTCAATGGCTCGATCATCGCCTACGGAATCGTCCGAAGCCGCGCAACCAAGACAGCCTGTTGCTGACCGCAGGCGCCATGGCGGCTGTCACGGCGTTCCGCGGACGCGAGCCCTCGGGCGATGTTCTTCCATTGCAGCGGACCGGTTGGCTGCATGACAGCCAGTTTGAGACGGGTCGGCTAGAGATAGCGGAGTCCCGCGGCCCGGCGCTGCCGGCATTGCTCGGGCTTGCTGTTGTGTTGGTAGGCATTCTGTTATGCTTCGTCGTATTCTGGTAACAACCGGCCCAGCGGTCCATCATTTGTTGTCTCAAGGTAGGGCAGCCCGGGCCCGGAGGAAGGAGCGATAACCAGTGACAATCCGTGACATCGAAGTCATCAACCTCCACTACGAGTATCCCGATGGCAAGCGGTTCTCCTATGCTGGCGGCGTTTGCACCGGACGGCTGACGAGCCTGGTGAAGGTATACACCGACGCCGACATCGTGGGACTCGGTTCGGTCTATTCGCACCCCGAACTGGTCCGAACGATCATCGAGGGCCAATTGCGACCGCTGCTCCTTGGCGAAGATCCCCTTGAGGTCGAACAGCTTTGGGATCGAAGCTGCGCCATCACTCGTTGGTATGGGCGCAAGGGCGCGGCACTCTCGGCGTTGGGCGGCATCGACATCGCGCTGTGGGACATCCGCGGCAAAGCCGCCGGCAAGCCCGTATTCGAACTCCTCGGTGCCGAGCGTGATCGCGTACCTGCTTACGCCAGCGGTCTTTTGTGGAAGGATGACGTCGCGGAGCTTCAGGACGAAGCCGAGCGGCATCTCGCAAACGGGTTTCGAGCTATGAAGATGCGCCTGGGCAGGAACCGCGATTACGACCGCGCAGCCCTAGCGGCCGTCCGCGGAACCATCGGCCCTAACAACCGCTTGATGATCGACGGCAACGCGCGTTACTCGCTCGATCAAGCACGCAGCCTCGTCACTGACTTTCGTCGCGCTGACATCTTCTGGTTGGAGGAACCGTTCTTGCCGGAAAATCCAGCCGATTTTGTCGAGCTTCGAGCGGACTTAGACGGTATCCCGCTAGCCGCCGGCGAGAACGAGTTTGGGCCGCAAGGATTTCGCGAACTGATCGATGGAGACGTGGTGCAGATCGTTCAGCCCGATTGCTGCCGCTGTGGCGGGCTGACTGCGGCCCTGCAGATCGCCGAAGTCGCCAAGAAGCGTGGCCTGCGGGTTGCGCCGCACACTTGGAGCGACGCCGTGGCGCTCACCGCCAACATGCACCTCGTAGCGTCCTTGCCGCACGCAATCACCGTCGAGATGGATCAAACCGGCAATCCGTTCATTGAGAACCTGCTCCAGGATCCGCTGCAAATTGAAAACGGCGAGATCAAGCTACCTGAAGCTGCCGGCCTGGGCGTTGAGCTGAACACCGCCGCGGTCGAACGATACAGCTTGTCTCCGGGTGACCCCACTGCTGTCCAAATTAGCTGAGCGGAGCGGGTTCGGCTGCTGAAAACACGCCAGAAAGCCCCGCCAGGAGGCCGATCTGGGAACCAGGTTGCCGGTTTGGACAAGATAGAAATCATGCTGCTGTCCCAATTAGGCCTCCATTCCCGCCAGTAATAATTGCTGTGGCGACTCGGGTTCGCTGCCCGGCGGCGGGTGAAACGGTTCGTCCAGCCAGGCGAACAATTCGCGGTGCACAAACAACTGCTGCCGCAACAAAGCGACCAGATTGGACAAGCTCCAGCCCCAACGCGCCCGCAGCTTTAAGTACCGCAGCAGCAAGATCGCGATCAGCGCCGTCCAGATCTGGATCTTCAGCGCGTTCGCCGAGGTGCCCACGAAGGTCTTCACCCGCAAGTTCTGCTTGAGAGCCTTGAAAAACAGCTCCACTTGCCAGCGGTCTTGATAAATGGCGGCAATCGTTGCGGCCGCCAACCCCAGGTGATTCGTCAAGAACACGAGCGTGCGCTGCTGCTTGGCGTCGAAGTATTCGATGCGGCGGAACACCACCTCGGAGCCGCTGGCGGCCAGCGAGGGAAAGAAGATCACTTCGTCGCGGCGCACGCCTCCGGGACGGCGCGGCAACGGGCGCTGTTCGAGAACCTCGTAGTTGGCCCCGCGTTTCAATCGTGTGACAAAGAAAACGCCCCGCTCGCTCAGCTCGGCGAACCAGTCGTAGTCGTTGTAACCGCGGTCGAAGACCACGATCGTGCCGCGGTCGAACGACATTTTGCGGGCCGGCGCCAGGTCGGGCGTCTTGGCGTCGGTGACCACGCAGAAGCTGGGCAGGTAGCCGTCGTGATCGAGTACCAGATGGAGCTTGACGGCGCCCTTGGTGCGCTGGAACTGGGCCCAATCAAACAGCGAGGCGCACAGATCGATGACGCTGGCGTCCAGACTCAGCAGCTTGTTTTTGAAACGGAACTTGTGGCCCGGCGCCGCGCCGCGGCACTTCGCCAGCAGTTGATGAAAGACCGTTTCGTAGATCTGCCAAGGGCGTTGCCGGTTGGCGTAGGCCAGCGTCGAGCGCGGCGGTGCGGCGGACAAGCCCAGGTGCCGCAGCTTGCCTTCGCTGGCCGCCAGACCGCCGCAAATCTCACGCAACGACTGGGCGCGGCCGAGCTGGCAGAACAGCATGGCGACGAACTGTCCCCAGCAAGTGAAGCCGCGGGCGTGGCGCTCCCCGCGATGCTGGCGGACGGCCTGTTCAAACTCCGAACGCGGGAACAGCTTTAACAATTGAGAGAAAATACTGCATGCTTGACTCATGGCGGGGCCTCCTCGGGCGGGTTGGTTCATAGGCCTGAACCCAATCCCAACCTAACAGAGGTTCCGCCTCCCCGGCTTACGAATTCAAAACGCTAATTTGGACAAGAGTGGGGTGACCCTATCCCCGCGGGCAACTACTCCGACATGGTCTTTGGCGGGGAGTACTATGCGCCGGCAGAACCTTATTGAGGCCAACATCGCCCCCTCATCAGTGCTATCGTTATGGTCGCGCAGGCACCGGTCAACCATGATGCCATCGACCTCGACCCGCCGTCGTTTTCTCAAGGCCTCAGTAGGAGGCTTAGCCATGGCACCAGCCGCGGCGAGCCAATTAACCTCACGTCCGCCCAACATTGTCTTCCTCATGACTGACAATCAGCGCTGGGACATGCTCCGTTGCATGGGGAACGACATCATCCAGACTCCCAACATCGACCTCCTTGCCGATCGCGGCGTGCGATTCACGAATACGTTCTGCACCACGTCGATCTGTGCCGCGACCCGTGCCAGCATCTTGACCGGAGAATTCCGCCGTGAACACGGTTACACGTTCACCATGCCGCCCATGAGCCTGCAGCGCACGAACCGTAGCTATCCCGCCCTTCTGAAGCAAGCGGGATATCGCACCGGCTTCGTCGGTAAGTTTGGAGTGGAAGTCGACCCGCGAGCACCGGAGCGCATGTTCGACTTCTACCGCGTCCGTACCGCCAGCTCCACCAGCAGCCCCTACTACCGCAAAGCCGCCGACGGAACGGTCAAGCACATCACAACGATCAACGGTGACGATGCGGTCGAGTTCATCCGGACGTGCCAGCAAGATCAGCCGTTCTGCCTTTCGGTCAGCTTCAGCGCACCGCATCCCGAGGACGACAACATCAAGCAATACATCTACGACACCAAATACGAAGACCTTTACCAAAATGCGGTCATTCCCCCGCCCCCGGTTTCCGACGACAGCTACTTCCACCGCTTGCCCGGCTTCATCCAGGTCTCGATGAGCCGGCAGCGTTGGTTTCGCCGCTACGATACTCCGGAAAAGTATCAGCGCATGATCAAGGGAATCTACCGGCTGATCACCGGCGTCGATGTGCAAATCGGCCGCATCGTCGCGGAGCTGGATCGGCGAGGGTTCGCCGACAACACCGTGGTGATCTTCACCGCCGACAACGGCATCATGATCGGAGAGCAGGGACTGACCGGCATCTGGCTGATGTACGAAGGTTCGATCCGCAAGCCTTTGATCATTGCCGATCCGCGTCTCGACCGTGCCCGTCAGGGCGCGGAAGTCACTGAAATGGCGCTCAGCTTAGACTACCCCGCGACGATGCTCGACCTCGCCGGAGTCGACGTACCGAACGAAATGAGCGGCGGAAGCCTGGTACCGCTGCTTCGAGGCGAAGCGGCTGATTGGCGCAAGGACTTTTTCTACGAGCACCTCTTCGAGCGGGAAACCATTCCGAAGAGTGAAGGAGTGCGCACGGAGCGCTACAAGTACGTTCGTTATTTCGAAAGAAATCCTGTGTACGAGCAACTGTTCGATCTAGAGACGGATCCAAACGAGGTCATGAATCTCGTGGACGACCCTATGCACACGAAGACTCTCGCGGCCCTGCGCGTTCGTTGTGACGAACTTCGCGATAGCGTTGGCGGACCTTACGTCCGCGGGATGTAGAAAGAATGGGCGGGTTCTCGCGGGAAGGTACGCTCAAAACCGTGCAGCATCTACAGCGGCTCACCGAGCACGGGTGTAAGTGGAAGTCGATCTTGCCCGCAACAAGCAATTCTCGCAACCCCTCCTGGCTGCGCCAAACTTGATCTATCGCGATCTACCCAGGTCGGACTTGTCCAGGCGTAGTGCCGGTCCTTCTGGCGAACCCTCGGATATTAGTACGACCCCTTGCCGTCCGGACGGGGACGACTGCGATCCACGAAGCTGAATCGTCGCTCGCGTCCCGCCCCTGCACCGCCGTAGTGACCTTAGTTAGCAGTTTCAAAGGCAACTGACCGCATGACACGGTCTTCGTTGTATCCGTATCTAGCGGCCGGCCGGGCGCTGGTAGCCGGGGCCGCGAATCACCCTGCCCGGCAGCGCTCCGGTGTGCTTGCCGTCGTCGAGCACGACAACTCCGTTGACGATTACGTAGGGAATCCCTTCGGGGTATTGATGAGGATTATCGAAGCTCGCCCGGTCGATGACCTTCTCGGGGTCGAAGACCGCCAGGTCGGCCCAGAAACCTTCACGAATCAAACCGCGATCGCGGATATTGATTTTCTCGGCGTTCATCGAGGTCATCTTCCGCACGGCCGCGGGCAAGGTCAGGGCCCCCTGCTCACGCACATAACGCCCCAGCACGCGCGGAAAAGTGCCGTACCAGCGGGGATGCGGGTGCATCCGCGAGTATGCGCCGTCCTTGCTGATGGCCGACCCGTCCGAGCCCACCGAAACGTAGGGCTGTTTCAATGCGAACAGCATGTCTTCTTCTTGATGATGGAAAAACACGGTGCGCACGCTGCCCCCTTCTTCCAGCAGAACATCGAAGAGAACCTCCACCGGATCGCCGCCGCGAGCCGCGATCAGCTCGCTCATCCGCTTGCCGACGAAGCGCGTATTGGAGGCCTGCGAAAGCCCGACCAGCAGCATGCGGCTCCAGTCGCCGCCGACCGCCAGATAGTGGTTGTACCATCCGGGTAAACCATTGAGAATGTCTTTCTTCATGCGCTCGCGCTGGGCCGGAACACGCAACCGGCCCACCATCGCCTCGTTGCCGCCGTCATGGGCCCAGGGAGGAATGATCGAGCGGAGATTATTCTGGCCCGCCGTGTAGGGGTAAACGTGGGCGCGGATGTCGTGTCCCTCGCCGCGGGCAGTGTTGACCATCGAGATAATCTCTTTCATCTGCCCCCAGAGCTTCTGATCCGCGATCTTGAGGTGGATGAGGTCAACCCGAATGCGCGCCCCCTTGCCGACATTGATGGCCTCTTCAATGGCGCGAAACACCCCCATGCCTTCATCGCGGATGTGCGTGGAATAGATTCCGCCGCGGACGGCGGCGGCCTTGGCGAGATCGACGAGCTGGGCCGTGGTGACCAGACTCGACGGCGGCATCAGCAGAGAGGTCGAAAGCCCCATGGCGCCCTCGCGCATGGCGCGGTCGACCTCTCGCTTCATGGCTTCGATCTCGGCGTCGGTTGCCGACTCCAAGGCGTGCCCCTTGACATAGGTCCAGACCTGAGTCTGCCCGACGTAGGAGCAGATGTTGGCGGCAACTCCCTTCTTTTCGACGTGATCGAAATACCCGCCGAGACTCGTCCATTCCCGCTCGCCGGGCTTGATCGGTCCGGCCGAGCCGCCCTCACCGAGCACCATCGTCGTCACGCCTTGGCGGATCATGCTTTGGCACCGCGGCTCCTCGAGCAGTGTCATATCGGAATGGTTGTGCATGTCGACGAAACCCGGCGTCACCACCAGGCCCGAAACATCGATGGTGCGCTCGGCCCCGGCCTGGGACAAGTCGCCGACTCGGATGATCTTCCCGCCGCGGATACCGACGTCGGCGCGAAAGCCCTCGGCCCCGGAGCCGTCGACGACAAGCCCATTTCGCAGCAGGAGATCAAATGTGTTTCCCGCCGGAGAATTCTGCGCGAGCGCCGCGGCGCATAAGGTAGTGGTCAGAAGAATCGTTTTCCAAAACATGGCGACAAGTTCCTGGGGCGCGCGGTTCGTTCAATTCCCACATCCGCCCGGGGGGCATGACCGCGCACAACCACTCCCCAGCGATGCGTCGATGAGAGGGTAACGCGAGAGCGTGTGTCGAGGCAAGGCTCACAGCCCGAGCGTACGGCTCCCAGAACTTCAGATAGCCTGACCGGATAGCCGAAAGGTGAACTAAAGCTGGATCGAAATCATTCGACTGGAAAGGCGTTTGCGGCTTGGGGTAAGTTTCCTACTCTCCACTTCCGCCCGAGTTCGAAGTCTCGGAGGCGTTTTTCGCGCAACGGAAGCCGACGGTCGGAGTGCGCTCATTCGGCAACGCCCAACTGCGGTAGGAGCATGTCATGAACAACGCGCTTTCTCCGGCGAACCAGCCGCCGCCTCGAATGACTCGGTATAACCCGTCCTCCGGCCCCCGAGGATTCTCGGTTTGTTCAGGCGACGAGTAGTCCCTGTAGTAGTTGGTGTCGTACCAGTCGTGGACCCATTCCCAAACGTTCCCTGACATGTCGCAAAGACCGGCCGGGCTCTTCTTCTTGCCGCAAACCGGAGCGGGACCCTCCGTGGATCCGAAATGCGCCAGCTCCTCGGTCGGCTCCTCGCTGCCCCAAGGATACATCTCTCGCTCGACACCGCCCCGGCAGGCCTTTTCCCACTCAGCCTCGGTTGGCAGGCGCTTGCCCTGCCAGCGGCAGTAGTTCACGGCATCGTCCCAACTGACATTCGCTACCGGCTGCTTTTCTCCGCTCTCCGGAAGTTTCGCGCCTATCCAGTGGAACGGGGCTCTATGTCCAGTGGCCTTGATGAACGCCGCATACTGTTCGTTGGTGACCTCGGCCTCGTCAATGGAAAAAGTCTCGACGACCACGGGGCCGATCGGGGTATCGTCTTTCGCCGGGTTCGGAGTGGACCCGGCCCGCGCTAGCGACAGAGTTACCGTTCGCAACTTCCAACGTGAGGTCCTGCGCGAGCTAAAGAAAATCAAGCTGGCCTGGCCGGGCCTGAACTACACCACGGCTCCGGGCGTCTTGATCCTGCATCCTTCGATCCCCGCTATCGCCCCGCTCGATCAAGCCCAGCTAGGTCGCTAGATTCCCTATTTCCGCCGCAAGGATCGCCTCTGACGGCCCCCGCGACTCGCGGGCATCGTCTATCTCCACGCCGCTGAAAGGCGCTCCTGGGGTGTCCTAAGCGATTGTCGCCTTGAGGTTTATCCACAGGTGCCGGTGATTCTGGGGAGTTATCCACGAACATACAGCCACCCCCCTTTACGCCGATTCTTCGAACATACGCCACCCCCCCCCCCTCGATTCTTCGAACATACGCCACCCCCCTACAAGTAGTTAAGAACAAGTAGTTAAGAACAAGTAGTAGGAGCGGCTACTCCTGTGGATAACTCACTGAAAACAAAAGAGAAACCACCGGAAGAGGGGAGCTAACGCCCCCCGCAAAAGGCAAAACCAAAACCTTCCTTATAGGTAAAGAACTGAAAACAAACGCCTTACACCATACCGCGGCGGAACGGGCAAGCGAACCGACAACAAAACCCACCCCAAACCCCCGGATAGCCTCCGCCAAGGGGTGAGTCAAGCCGCTGGCGCGGCTCCTACGCTGCGCTACGGCCCTGCGGGTGACAGCGCCCCTCGGCTACGGCTCAAGGCGGCTGGTATGGCCGAAAGGAGAACCTTTCGGCCCGTCCACACGGCCCGACCCCCCCTTTCCTTCATAAACAGCCATCTCTTCGGATTGGCCCGGAGCCGTCCAGGGCGCGAAGCGGCGAAGCGGACCCTTGACGGCGAGGACCGATCCGACACAATGAAGCGCGAGGGGAAAGGGGGGCGGGGATCACGCGCACACGGCCAGCGCATCCCGTGCCGTCCCGGCGCTTACGCGCCGCCGGTACGCAAACGGGGACGCAAGCGCCAGGGAGTTGCGGGACAATCTGGAACGTGACATGACCCGCACTGAGATCAGTCGCGCAACTGAACTGGCGCGGGCGGGCATGGCCTCGGACTACTAGGACTGCGAGCCGTAAGCAAAACAGGGAACTTATATACAAACCTAACCAAACCGCGAGTGGAAGGTAGACTCGTTATATGAATCTTGACTGGACTTGCCCGGCATTTGATTGGACTGAGGTTTTGGATGTCGATCCTCACTGGCGTCTGGTCAAGATCATCTTTCGACTACTGAAGTTCATAGGAAAGATGGTTGTGTACCGTCGAACCACGAGTCTTGTGATGAAAATGCGAAGGCCAAATGGTGATTCGTTTTACTCTCACTTGGTAATTGGCGGATTCGTGTTCTGTACATTCTTGCCAAAGGCAGCATCTAAGTTTCTTCCGACCCGCTGTGTAGGCATTCAGTACGACAACGGACATATTGAAATTTGTATTAAGGGTTTGGTAGCAGGCGCTCGGGTTGTGAAGTTCGAGGAGAGTGAGTTTGTGTCCGAAGAGGCCGCGAAGAACTTCTATGGCCTGAAAGAGGATTCCTAGGATCCCTGCTCATTTTGAGCATCCAGTTAGTCATACAAGGGGTCACCTCACGAACCGCAGCACACGCACCAGCTTGCTCAAATCTTGGCCTCGCTTCGCAGCTCTTCTACGGTCTAGTGGGTGTGCCCACCACATCGAAGCCGCACGCGCGTGCCGCTGTCGCTTGGCTGCGGTCGTGCGTACCGAATACGAGACCGGCCTCATGGCGCTCCTCGAAGAGCAGGGCGCTTGCGAGATGGATCGCATCGAGCGTTTTGACAACGGTTGGCATGGGCTGACCGGCTCGGCGCAAGACCGCAGAGGTCAGCCGGATCGATCCGATCGCGCGCTCAGTCGCGGCGATCGCCTCGTGCGCGTCAGCCAATCCGTCATCATCGAGAGCGCGTGCTAGGTGGAGACAGTCGAGTGTCCTCCTCGCCTCGACGCCCATGATTTCGCTCTAGTACGCGCGGTCCCATGTGCCCCATGCAGGCAGCGGGTTCCCGGTGCCAAGCAGCGCGCGCAGCACCGCGCTCGTGTCGAGATAGATCATCACCGGTCGCCCCGATCCGCCTGCAGGAGTTCAACGACGTCGATCCCGTCTTTGAGCGTAATGCGCGGCGGTGCCATCGGCAGCGCATTCGCATCGGTCGGCTCTCGTACCTCAAGCCCGCCGTCTTCGCCCGAGACCGGCACAAGCTGCGCGATCGGCGTCTGGCGGTCACACACCGTGACGGTGCCCCCCGGGCGTACCTGCGCCAGGTACCCGCTCAGGACGGCGCGCTGACCGCGAACTGGATGCTGTCCAAGTTGCGAATCTTCAAGAGCCAATTTGGACAAGAGTGTCTTGAGGCCTTCCCGATTCGAACCGGGCCCGAGTTGCTGTCGATCTGAACATAGACGCAGGGGCTGTGAGTGAAGGCCCCGCGAGCATCGGTGAGCTTCTGAAAGCACTGCCACGCGAGGACAACGTGTTTCATGCGTGTCTCCTCACTCCAAGGCTCACTCGATATCCTGACCCGTTAGCGCGTATTCGAATCGATCACACTCCTTGGCGAGCGTTTCGACATAGAGATCGAGCTCCTCATGGTCGAGCGTTGCGGCCGGCACTTCAACTAGCCCAACCAGCCGGTCCTCGTCATCGAATGCGAACGTCACCAGTGCCTTGGAGGCATTCCGACGCCACGCTCGATAGGCGATGCGGCGCCAGTGGTCGTCGTTCCGGGTAACCTCGGAAGCCGGCAGCACGACGGAGCGAAAGACGTATCTATCCTCATCGCGTGAGACGTGAACCCTTTGAATGCGGCCGCCTTCGTGTAAGGAGACGCGGATGGTGTTTCCTTCTCGTGTCCACCGACGGCCGCGCCGCTTCGAGAGGTCGTCGATGCGTGACAGCAGAGTCTTCATCAGACCTCCTCCTGTTCGACCAGTCGAGCCGCTATCTTTCCGGCCGCACTGACGGTTCTCGTCACCAGCGACTCGAGCTCCTCGGGCTGCGTGGTCTCCGGGTGAAACATGATGTCCCCCTCAACATAGATACGGTCTGTGCGGTCCGCCGGGTCAGGGCGCACGCAGACTTTCGCAAGTCCGAGCTCTTGTTGAAGCTCGTACAATTCATCGAGTCGGTCGTCATCGTGCTCGATCTCGAGGGGCCCGACATCGCTACTGCAGTGCAGAAGGGTGGCGTCTCCAGCGGCCTGAGACCGCAGCTGTAATCGAAACGGCTGTTCCATACCCCGTTCGTCCGCATCCCGATGGATTAGGTGCCCGCGCCTAACGAGCGCATATCCCCTGCGAAGCAAGGGATCGGCCGCGCGAAGAACCCGAATGCCGTAGCGCTCTTGAAATCCCGACCAGAGTGCCTCGAGATGATTAATATCGGCGTCAAGATTGCGGCGCACAATTGACGCCGGCTGGAGGTTTCCTTCAAGCCACCCTGGTCGAATTGGGAACGCCGACTTCAGCTCGCCCTCGAATGCAGGAATTGCCTCGAGCTCCTCCAATATCTCGCTGGCAGCGTCAATTCGGCTGCCCAGTGCCTGTGAGTCTCCCTTTTGCTGATGGATCAGCTGCAGGAAGCGATTGAGCCGGTGCAATACCCGGCGCACCTGAAGTACCTCTACGGTGTCCTGCAAGTGAGGGTAGTAGACCTGTAGGAAGTCGGCCGCTTCCGGTTCTGTGTCTGCACCATCCAAACGTCGCTGAACGAGTGAGCCGATCCGGTCGATCCGGCCCGTGCGCTGCTCCATAGCCGACGGCGTCCACGTGATGCCGTAGTGCACGACCTGACGGCAGAAGGTGTGGAGGTCCTCTCCCTCCTGCAGCACGTCCGTGGTCACCAGAGCGAGTGGGAATCCTGGCATTCGAAACTGAGACACCAGCCGCTTGCTCACTCCACCAGCCATCCGCCCCACTGGGACCTGCCGTTGGAGCGTGGACCCGAACCGGGCGGCAAGCTGGTCGAGATCTCCCGCGGGAACGTCCGGGAAGTTGACCCCGACGAGCAAGTCGAAGAACTGTGCCGCCTGCGACAGCTCATAAAACGCGTGAAACCCAGGTTGCCGGGACTGGTCATTGAGAAGCTCGACGAACGAGTGCGCAAGATCCCGCACGGGTTCGTCCGACTCCGTTTCTTGCCGGAGCGTGAACGATCCCAGCTGTTTCACGGCCAGGAAGTAGAGATCGATATACGAGGCGCCGAGACGAGCCATCGCGCTGAGCAGCTCACGTCGCTGTTCGCGCTTCCGGAATCGTTGACGGAAGTTGTCGATGGTGTCCTCGGGCCAGATCAATGTTCTGAGGGTTTGGCGTTTAGCGAGCTCGGTGATGAAACTCGTGAAGCCGATCGCCTGTTCTGGACCCGGAAAGCCCTCGCGTGGTTCGAGCGTGCCGCCGCGCGGGTCCGGAAATCGCTCATCGAGTACGACCCGCGCTTGATCGCCCAGAGACCCTCCGGCCTTCTCGACCAACTCAAGGGCCGCTTGCTGATATCCGAGAAACACCTGGAGGCGTGGATACCCCTTCGCTCGCTGCGTGAGGTGTTTGAAGTGTCGGTAGGCGCGAGCCCTGAGATTGTCAGTAAGCTCGGAGAGAGACAACTCCGCGATTCTGGCAAGTTCGTTGAGCGGCTCCGCGGGACGATTCAAGAGCCAGCTGACGTAGTCGTCCTCGAAGAACGTCGCGTAAACCGAACTGGGGCTCGACAGACGGTTCTTCTGAAATGCCGCGCCAGACAGGACGCCGCGGGGACCGTCGCCTCGAAAGAACCACGAAAAGAACGTTTCGGCACTCCCCTCGTCATCATCATCAATAGCGGCTCGTTCCTCGGTGAGCTCGCCCGGCTCATCCTCTCTTTCGTCTATAGGATTAACCTCGCTCTGCTCGTCCGGTCGTCGGGATCTCTCGCGCTCATATTGTCCAAATAGCTGTTCGATCTCGGACCGGAGACCAGGAAGGGCGGTGCGCATTCTCGTGCCAAGCCAGCGATCGAAGTGGGCATCCAGCTTCGCCGCGAGCTCATCAACAGTCCGGACACGCCGCACGAAGACCAGAACCTTGTCACCGGTCTCGAACACGGGCGCGAACGAGTCCGCTGTGCTGTCCAGTTTCGGATGGGGGAGCGTCCCGTGGAATCTAGACCGATACGATTCGACCATCTCCGCAACGGCATCGGTGTCGATGCCTCGGCGCTCGTCTACGGTTTCTCCTTGGTTGCCGTCAAAACTCGAAGACAGCCCATCCTCCTCTTGGATAGCGGCCTCTTCGGCGAGCCGGGCGGCGCGGCTACGCTTCCCGATCGTCTCCAGGAAACTCTCGAACGACGAGAGCATCCCAATCTGAAAGCTGTTCTTGAACTTTTCGTCGCGGAGGATCTCTGCCACCTTCTTTTGCATCAGTCCGACGACGAGTCGTTGCTTCGGGTCTTCGATACGCATCGGCCGGTCGTGAACCCGGTAGCCTCCCTGACGCCACTCCCGCCGATACATGTTCTTCGTGTAGAGTCGGCCTCCGATCTTGAGACCTGCCACCCGCCGCACCATGAGTCGAGCGACGATGTCGCGCTTCTCATCTTCAGAAACGTCCGGGCCGAGAAGACGGTCGGCTCGGACCGGCTCTGCGTCAGTGGAGTCCCAGAGCTTTGCTCTACCAAATCCAAAAACCTCGAGTTGCCGCTGGATTGCGGCGTAATCGTCCTCGAACGGCGTCGCTGACAGAAGCAGCACGCGCTGGGCCTTGGGTCTATACCAAGGATATTCGTCGGCCTTGCCCTCCGGATGCCCAAAAGCAAAGCCCATAACTCGGTTGCGATTGCTGACGCTGGGACCGAACCCATGCTTGAGATTGTGGCCTTCATCGATCACCAGGAGGTCCACCTGAGGCACTGCCGCATTAATGGCACAGCCATAGGCATCACGGAACTCTTTCGGGGTCTTCGCAGACAGGATGCGCGGAGGCAGCCATTGGACGCGCTCCAAGAGGCGCCGGCGTAATCGGCGTCTGCCCTCCAACTCCTTGACCGAGAGGCTGAAGCTTGTCATCCGGAGGAAGAAGTCCCGGTCAGCGTTCAGCAGTGCCTCCCCGACGAAATCAACCAGACTGTGGCAGTAAACGGGCTCCCAGGTCGGTTCGCCCTGTAGGGACTTCACGCGGTTGCCGCTCAGCTTCCAGTTGAGCCGAACGAAGTTCTTGAGCTCTTTGATCCATTTCCGCTGAATGTTTTCTCGCGGAGCGATGACGACGATACGTGCGTGCGGATTGAAGTAGCGAGTCAACGCCATGACCCCTAGCGCGACATAGGTCTTGCCCATTCCGACCTCGTCGGCCAGGTAGGCACATCGATTTCGTTGCAGCATGTTGAAGAGCGCGGCCACGCCATGCAGCTGCTGCTCCGCGAAGCCGAAGCCACGGGCCAGCTCCGTCGGGGCAAAGTCAATGATTTCCCGAACGAATGATGGGGTGACGGTACTCATCGTCGCGCACCCGGTTGAGAGGCTGAGCGGAGGAAGGCGTGCTCATACCACTGCAAGAAGTCTTCGGCTTCCGGATCGTCAAGCTCGATAGCAGTCCGGAGATCTGGTAAATGCCCCAGCAGCGCGTCTAAGTGTCCAACGTGTTGGGCTCGTTCCCTGAAGAATTCTCGATGCCGGCGACTGAGCTCGCGACGCAACTGTGTGGCACACAGGAACGTGACATACGCAATAATCGGGTCACCATCTGGTCGTTCGATGGTCTTCTCGAGCAAGTTGGGGAGGGAGTCGTACTTCGCGCCGAGCAACCGAGCCTCGGCCTCAGCATCCCGCCCATCCTCCAACGCTGTGTCAACGGCGCGTTCGAGACATCCGAAGGCGTGATAGATGCCGGCAAACCGATCAAAGAGCGTGTCTCTCGCGTGAAGCCGGTCGACTCTGGCGATCGGTAGGCCTTCGACCCGGTCAAGGATGCGGGCTTCCACGAACTGCGCACGCTGTGCCGGAGTGAGCAGCGACCAGTACTCGAGGATCTCCTCTGGAGTCAGCTGCATGAGCAGCGACGGGCGATGCTCCATGTTCTCTTCTCGCACAAGTACGCGCCACGATTGATTGTCGTGCTGAACGAGCAGAAAACTCGTGGATAACAGCAACTCTGCCAGGCGTGTAGACGACCCTCGATCGAACGCCATCCAGCGACGGCGGTGGGGCCGTCTTATTGTTGCGAGAGGCTTCCCAGCGGTCGTCAACACCGCGAATCCATCGGCCGTCGAGTCTTCTAGTCTGTAACTGAGCTCTTTTGTACCCCAGTCGAATCGAAGACTCAGGTCCAACCCAACCGCGTCGAGCCCCTCTGCCTCAGTGGGCGTGGGCGAAGCGAATCGATCGGCGTCGCGATCAACCGGCTCCAGCCACCAACGCCGCTGGCATCCAGCATCGCTAGCATCGACCAGAAAGGCAGCTTCCAGGTTCCCGGCGGCACCGTGGGAATGGCCGGCCCTCGTGAGATTCGGGGAGCCGACAAGTAAGAGGTCAGGGCCGTCCCGCTTCCAAAGCCGGTAGACCTTCGCGTGAACACGACGCGGTGCGAGACGCTCGGAGGCATCGTCGCGCCCGCGATTCACCACGTCTCCTGGCAGACTCGCCCAGCTAGTAGAGTCAAGAGCCTTGACGGCCTCATAGGTATCACGGGTGACGAGAGACTCACCGTCGGGCCCCGTCGGATGATAGACGCGCACTTCCCGCGGCTGAACCGCGTCAATCAGTTCACGCAGCGGACCTTCACCCCGCGGATCGAAGAACGGCGAGATGACCTCGAGGTTGAGGCCGTGTTTGTTGAGAGAGAGTTGCCACAACCAGTCAGACAGTGTTTCTCGACTCTGTCCTCCGAACATGCGGGTGTGATATTTGCCGCTCGACTTGTTCTTGCCAAAATGGCTCCGTTGGGTCCGGCGGAGAAGAAACTCACTAATCTCGTCTAGTGCCGTTTGGTTGTCGGAGTCACTGGCTGACTGGCGAATTCTCCGAATTAGTGACAGCAGGTCAGGTCGGAACGAGCAACGCTCGTCGTCGACGTCGCGGTCCTTGATCTCCTCAACGTGGGCACACTCGACGTTCTCCCACCAACCCGCTCGCGTCAGGTTGGCTGAGAGAATGGCAACGATGAGCGCCTGTCGGATGGGCTCGCCACCCTCCTTGTCTGAATGGGCTGCCTCCTCACCTTCGTGACGGTCATCGACGAGGAGCAAGACCACCTTCGGGTGGAAATAGCCGGTGGTGCGACTGACGTCTAGGCGCCGGTAATCCAATTGCGCTGGCTCGCCGTCCTGAGCGAGCGCCCGCCGATCGTAGTACACGGCCACGTGATCTATCGCGCGAAGCGCGTCCTCGAGCTGAAGCCGACGCACCTTATCGGGTTGGCTGAACGGCTGGTCGAACAGGACCGGAAGAATGTTGATTTCGAAGAAGCCGGGATCGAAGCTAAACGTCGTGAACACCGCACTTCGCACACGTCGTCCGTCGATGGCTTCCGCCACTTGCTCCGTGAGCACCTTGAGGGGGATGACAGTCGATGGCATGTTAGTTAGTGCTCTAGCTGCTGCGTCACATTCTTCAGAGCGTCAACAAAGTAGCTATTCGTCCACAGCTCTGGCAGCTCGTCTTTGTCGGGCAAGAGCTGCTCGGCGCCCCGGTATCTGACGTCGAGGCGCCTCCCGTCGCCAATGCGCGCCCAAGGTGCACTGCCACGCATCTGCATCACGGTCTCGTTCCAGGACAGCAACCCTTCGAGAGCTGTCTCGAAGTCTCCGTCGTGCAAGGCCGCGTGGACCTGGTCCATTCGGGAGCCGATGGCCTCCGTGGAGGTCGAGCGAATCTCGCTCAGCAACTCGGCAAACGCTGACCGGTCGAGATTCGGAACGTGTGCACCCCAGACGCGCCGCACCTCTGAGGCGACGCTGGACAACCGCTGATCATGACGACCCAGCACATGTTGAAAGAGCGCAGCGCTCGGAGCGAGAAAGGCTTCCAACTGGCCCATCCGATTTAGGGAGAGCGAGAGGCCCTCATCCCATTTCCTCGCATGTTTGGCGAGGTGGAGAATTTCGGCGCGTCCCGTCTGTTCGGGAAGCTCGGTATCCGATTCCAGGAGCCGCCGAAACCGTTCCTGTCGACCTGGTTCTGCACCGTAGACCTCCTGCCCATCTCGCAGGTGGGAACCGTAAAACTCGAGCTCATCGGAACTGAACCGTGGATCGAGAACCTGGGCGAGCGCGGAGAAGATAGCGTCCCGGCCTCTTGTGCGAAGCCTGCCCCCCCGGGCGAGGAGCTTCCTGAGCTTGGTGGCCGAACCATTCAGTTTGTCGATGTAGTTGCGCTCAATGAACTCGCGGGCAGCTGGGGTTACATCGAGCGGACCGTCTGGGAGCAAGCCGGACGTTCGAGCGGGAACCGAGTACAAACCCCAGAGGCCATAGACCTTCTGGTCTGACAGGATCATGCCCCGGCGGTCGGCGGCAATGACGACGTTCCCGCTCTGTTCGTCGACGAAACGCTTCACCCGCTCGATGCCGCGGATCTCTCCCTCGACGCCATGTGCGACATGCCGCACGTAGGCCCCAACCTGCTCCATGCGCAGGAAGATGTCCAGCGCATCTTCCCGAGCGGCTATTCCTCGGTCCACAAGATCAGCCGCGAAGTATCGACCTAGGAGGAGAACCGTGAAGCCGCGGACCGAAGTGCTCTGTGTGGTGAGGTTGGTGACGACATGCCGACCGAACGCCGACCAGATGGGCTGAACGCCCAGTGGGTCACGCGAGCCCTTGATCTTGGCGTTCGGGTCTTCAAGGGTTAGGAATGGCACGGCGTGAAGAAGCTACACGAAATCGAGCTTGTCCTCAATGTAGGGGAGCCGGGTGGCGAACCCAATACGCACGCGGTGCTGGGTGTATTTCATCGATCCGGGACGGCCAAACTGAACTGTGCCGGGTTTCCCGGAGGCCGTTTTCCTTGAGGCCAACGGGAACCAACTCGTCGCGTTGACGCACCATGGCTTTATTCTCCCATGTTCCTCCGACCAGACCACAGCAAGTCGAACTCTTGGCGGAGGACTACAGAGAGATCGCCGAAGTATTGCGCGGGGTTTCACGGAAACTATAGCCGGTGGCAATCTAGCTCTCGGAAAGCCATCGTCTCCATAAGGCTTTCCTCAGACTGAAACAGCGAGAACGCATTTATGTTAGACCTGTCGAGTAACTTCAAAACCTTCAGACGCTCCGTCGCGGGGAGGCTGAACTTCCAAAGAACGTCGTGGTTGAGATCGCCGCGCTTGAACACCTTTTCGTGCGGCACAAAGAGCCATTCACTCTCCTTATTTTGCACGCAAATTGTGTACTCGCACTGTTGAAGAAAGTGCCTTCGATGAGTCCGCACATATTGCTTGGGGACTATGTAGATCTCGGGTCTGTCACTGGAGCAGACCTTGGGGGGACGATTCTTGGAATCGAGCATTTCGCGATAGACGTAGATCGATACTTTTTTCACGTCCTTGATAGGTCGCCGGAAGGCGAAGAAGGCTGCGACGTATGGTGAGCGGGTCCAATCGAGGAAGGGTGAGGAAACCCATGATGCCGTAAATGCACCATGTAGCTCCACACTTGACCCCACGTTTCGAAGACTTCTTTCGTAAAGCTAACAAAGGGCTCGACACGCTCTGTCAAGCCCTTAACTTCAGATGGGTCCGGGACATCCCAACTTTTCTCGGCATAGCTCTCAATCTCAGGTTTTGCTCGATAAATTGACAGATAGTAATCTCCGAATGGCATGCTTACTCGCCCGTCTGGCGGTCGTTCAAGAGTCGTGGTGATCGTCCAATAAGAGTTTTCTTGACCACGATACAGAAACGGAAGGGGTTCTGGGCGGAGCGCGGGCGGCGCTTTCTTCTGGAGTTCTTTCAATTTTTCCTCGAACTCCTCCCAAGTTTGGAGATCAAGAATGGTATGCGGCGTACTTCCGTCTAGACGGGTACTATCGGGTTCTACAGCCATCAGGTACCTTGCAGGCCGGAAACCCTCACCTGTATTCCATCCAGACGAGGATCGCTGAGAACCGGCGAATCGGCGTCCCATTCAATTCGTCGTGTCTTGCTTGCGAGCGCAGACGCGCCGTAGACGGGGTAGACCCAACAGTCGTGCTCTGAGCCGCCATTTGGATCATTCGAGCGGCAGCCGGGCATTCATATCGAGCTCGAAACGGCCGTACGGGTTCACATGTTCCCAGATCAGTGGCGTCAGGGCTCTCAGGTCTCGTGGGGTGAGCTTGTCGACCCAGTTCGGCTGTGCCAACACTTGCTGAAGCATGAGCGTGTTGATATAGACCATGCAGTTCTGCAGCAGGTGCAGCGCCAGCATGCTGACCTCGTGATTCTCGCGGCGATTGCTCGCCAACTCGCCCCGGCGGGCAAAGAAGACGAAGTCGTTGGCGCCGTTCCATTGCTCGATCACGTTCAGCCCTTCATTGATCTCGCGGCGCAGCGCCTCGCTGTGAAGATATCGGCAGAGGAAGATCGTCTTGCTTGCCTTGCCGAGTTCGGCGAATGCCTTGTAGGTCGGGTGTTGCACGTTGGTACGGGTGAAGCGGCGCAGGATCGCTTCCGTCTCTGCTGTGCCGAGGCGGAGCGCCGTCGTGTATTTGACCATCTGGTCGTACTGCTGGTGGACCAGTTCCCAGTCGATCGGCTTCGTCAGCACCAGTTGTAGGTGCGTGTAGGCATCCGCCTGCCCCGCTTCAGGCCGGTACAGCTTCTGTGCATGGATCGCCTTCAGCCGCGGCATGAGTTGGAAACCCAGAAGCCGACAGAACGCAAAGGCTACCGTGCTTTGACCGTGAGAATCAACATACTGGCGATCGACTTCCATTTCGGTGCAATGGTGGATCACGCCCTCGATCATCGACGCCACCTCGGACGAGGAGGGCGACTTGAGCTGCGAGTGGATGCACAGCGATGTCCGCTCGACATGCCAGTAGATCATGATGCCACGACCGCCGTAGCGGACGTGCCACTGGGTCGTGAGGTTCTGGTCCCACGCGCCGAAGTGCTTGGAATCGGACGCGCAGGCGGTAGTCCCGTCGCCCCAGATCGCCGGGTTGCGGGCATGCAGCGTGCCGTTGGTGACGATGGCGATGGCCCGGCGCAGCGCGTCGACACTGATGTACCGCCGTCGCACATAGGCCAGATCTTTATATGTCACTCCTGACCGGAGGCCGGCCATGCGCTGCAGCCCGGTATTGGTGCCGAGACCATGGAGACAGAACAGCAGTCGAGGCTGCAGAATCGTGCGATCCAGAGACTCATAGGCCGTTGGGCTCTTCAGCGTGTCGGTGAAGCCGAGCCGCAGGTCCGCTTCCTTCACCATATCGAGCAGGCTCGTCATCGGCCAGGTCGCCGTGATCTCGGCCTTGAGCGCAGTCAGGTTCGGCGGCTCGGGTTGGGCATCGAATGGCGTTAGAGTAATCCAACTGCTACCGTGTTTCCGGCTGATCCGGACATGCGGATTACTGGGCAGGCCAGCATCAAGCGTTTGTAGGGCATCACGCATCTCCGCCTGCAGATCCGCAATGAAGCGATCCGGTTCGAGCGGCAGATTCAACGCCTGATAATACGGTGTGCGCTGCGCCTCGAAATCGGCAGGCAGATCCTCGTCGGGGTTGCGGTACCGGTTGGCACCGGTCACCCAGATTTCCTTGCAGCGCAACTGCTCGCGCAGAGCTTCGAGGACGCAGATCTCATACGTGATCCGGTTGACGCGTTGCCGTCCCTGCGCGTCCTTCTCTATCACGGCCTCGCGCCAAAGTCCGCGCACGACGCCATCCAGCGGCACCTGTACCTCGACTGGGAACGTGCGTCCTTTGGTGCCGGCGTAACGCTTCACGAGGTCGAGCGCCTGGATGGCCGGGCGATGGCGCTCGTTGTTGGAGCGGAAGTTCAGCACCTGAAGAACCTGTGGCACCATACGCCTGTAGTGGCTCTTGTAGGAATTCCGGATCACCGTGCGTAGGGTGGTGCGATAGGCCGGTCCCGTCGCCTTCCACTCCTTTACCAGATTGCGTAGGGTCTCCTCACTGACAACGGGGAACACGACCTCGCGCACGATCCCATCCGGTTTTTCGAGCGTGGCGTCGGCGACCTCGAACAGGAGGTTCTGCTTGCCGGTCACGGGCTTGATGTCGTCCAGCAATTCGCGGTCGACCTTGCGCTCGGCGCGCGCACCGATGTGGTGGATGGTTACAATCAGCAGCTCGACCAAGTCATCAATGAGGGTGCGGCCGCGTAGATGGGCGAAGGCCGCCAGCCAGGTAAGCCGGGCTGCCTCCGGATGCCGGCGCAGTTCATAAGGCGCTTCGATTGCGACACGCTGCCGGTAGCGCTCCAGTTCCTGCGGCAGCGCATGGTCAAACAGATCTGCTGGCAGTTCGAGCCGGCGAATCAGTTCCAACTTGGCCAACTCGTCCTGCACGCTGGCGAGGCTCGGCCGCCCGGGATCACTGGCCAACTGAAGGAGTATCGCAGGTGCCGTTCCGGACACCTCCTCGTGCTCCGGATTATGGCCATCGACTACAGCGGGTCGCAGTAGTGCCTCCAATCGGGTCCGCGTCGCCGGCGATAGACGATCGAAGATCTTGGCGCAGAAGAGTTCATCCTGGGCGGCAACTGCACTGCGGACGATCCGATCTATCCGCTCCATTGATGGCTGCTCGATTGCAAGTTCTTGGCAGCGCGCCGCCAGCAATTGTGTTAACCGCTCATGATCGTGCAGTCAATCTACCCTCTGGATCCGCAGCCACGCCGTCAATGCCTGGCTATCCGCATTGGTCGGCTCGCGGAAGCCGAACAAGGCACGGATTTCCGCACGATGACGCTCCAAGGTCCGATCGGAGAGATTGAAAGCCCCCTCGGGTGGGGACGCCACATCGAGGTGAAGCGCGATATTCTCAATCACCTCGTGATCGATCTCCGTCTTTGTCCTCGGGAAGTGGCCATGGTAACGAAAGAACAGCAGCAGAGCGGCAAAGCCGAGACGATTGTCTTGGCTCTTTGCGACCACCAAAGCATGGTCCGCGGATGTCAGCGACCATCGGTTCTCCATGTCGGTCCGGGCGATGTACGTTTGGTCCATGCTCCCTCCCCAATCGCATCTCATCCTGGCATCGTTGTCCCAGTTAGCGTAAAGTCTGAACGGTACGTAATCCACTCCAGGCAAACCGCGGGTTTCCAGGGGGCTGATCCGCGAGGGTTCAATTGGGACGGAAAGCGGCAATCTATTGTCGGATCTCGACCAGCGATCAATCATGCGAGCGACAGGAGCGCGGGAAGCGGCTTGGACGACAACTCGGACAACAGGCCGAAATCAGATCGGCTTGCACCGCGGGGTCCTGGCGATGATCGACGAGGGCTTGTCATATCGGGCGATCGGCAAACAGCTCGATATGAATGCCCGGCTGCCGCTCGAATGATCCAAATGGCGGCTCAGAGCACGACTGTTGGGTCTACCCCACTTAGTGGTGCTGCACGGGTTCATCAAGAAAACGCGGGCAACGCCAGATTCGGATCTGGCAACGGCGCGAACACGCCAGAAGGAGTTGGAACGATGAGCAAGACGCATATGGGATCGAGCATCGATGCCTTCCTGAAGAAGGAAGGCATCTTCGAGGAAACGCAGGCGCAGGCGATCAAGGAGGTCGTCGCGTGGCAGCTCGCGGAGGCCATGAAGCAGCAGAACATCTCCAAGAACAAGATGGCGACACTGCTGAAGACGAGCCGCACCCAGGTGGACCGGCTGCTCGATCCGAAAAACGACATCACGCTCGGCAGCCTGCAACGGGCCGCCGCAATAGTCGGGCGCCGCGTGAACGTCGAGTTGGTGTAGGGGCGCTGATGAATTATCTGATCGCCTTCTCACGTCTTACCATATTCGTGAGTTGAGTCTCATGCCGAAACGAGTCAAAGCTTGGTACGACAGAAGGTGGCTGCTGCCCACGATCGCCATCTTCACATTGATCTCTGCACCCTTCCGGGAGGACATCCGAAAGGCGGTCCCCGCAGGCGTTGGCGTGATGTTGGAAGACTGGTTTTTCGATTTTCTCCTGACGGGCGGGATGCTCGGACTGGCTGTCGTGCTCATTTTGAAGAGCGACCGGGCTACGCGGGCCTGCGAGGACCTTCGGCAGCAACTGCAAAAGGATTTAGCGGACCATCGAAAGCAGTTGAGCGCGGATCTGGCGGGCAATCGGAAGCAGCTGCAAGAGGATCTGTCGGCCTTGGTAGCGTCGAACGGCGCGACGGGTCGGTGTCCAGCCGATTCGGCTGCCACCGAAGAGTCCCCATCTCAACGCCTATGCCGAGCGGTTCGTCCGCTCGATCAAAGAGGAGTGTCTCAGTCGCGTGGTCCCGCTTGGCGAGGCTCATGTACGCCAGCTCGTCCGCGAGTTCGTCGAACATTACCATCACGTGAGAAACCATCAGGGCCGCGCCAACCAACTCCTGCAGCGACCGCCACCTCCGGTCAACCCGGACGCCGACGTTGAGCGGCGGGAGCGCCTCGGCGGACTTCTCAGCTTCTACTACCAAGAGGCCGCACGAGGGGGCGGCTGATTATCTGCACCTTACGGGATCGTGACAGGGTCCGTCGTCGCGTCCGCGCCTCACGCCCATGTTTCCTATCCCAATCGCTCCGATTGGCTGGCGCTCCTGCGGCCCGCACATGCATTCCGCCAGACCGCCGCATCCCCATTCGCCCGTACCGATACCGCCGCGGGCCCAGCGACCGCGCGTTAACTGCCGCCAACCACCAAGGCGTCCCAATCGTCCGGCGGCTCCTGGCGCAGGAGCTTGAACAGCGACCTGCGGGCGATGTCGAATCCCTTGGCGAACGCGACGTGCTGCCTCTGCGTGACCGCCTTCCTCTTCCGATTGTGGACGATTGCCGATCGCGCCTCGTAGAATTCCTTGACCGCCTTCATCTCCCGAAGCCTGCTTTCCGAGTCGGCGCCGAGAAACCATGCCACCCGCGTCCGCATTTTGTGGGATATCTCGCCTCCGTCCAGTTCGTACATCTGTTCCAGCGCGATTGCGACGTCCAGGATCCTGTCCTCCACTGCAAATCGTCCGTCGCGTCCGAGCGCCTCGCCAAGCCGCCCCACGATCGGAGCCATCCTTGCGTACCGCTCGCCCGTTCGGATTGTGAAGGCTCCCGTCGCTTTGCCCAGGGCCTCCCGCTCCAACTCCGGACACGTTCGGAACCCGTCGAATCCGTGTGCCGACCGGCCGCGGTAGAAACCGCCGCGATTGTCCTCCCGGCCCAGCAGCTGCGCGGCGGACCGATCGATGCATTGGTTCAACATTGCGAACGGCAGCACCGCAGCCCCATGCGTCACGGCAAGCAGTTCCAGGAAGGTCCGGGCCTGCACGAAAAACGGTTCGGGCGATTCCACCACAGGCCCCCCCTCGCGGCCCGTCCGTTGCACCGCAGGCCTCCACCGGAACGGCCTTGCCGCCGCACCGACCGACAGCCAGTCGTGGAATCCGGCGCCCCCCGGGGCGAGCTGCTCCACCAGGCTCTCGTCCACGAACGCCCGCACCTCCTCGAACGGCAGCAGCGTCATGCCGTCCGCGACGTCGACCCTTTCGGTCAAGGTCAGCCCGTAGAACAACACCGCGTCGTATCCGATATCCAGCTCGCCCGGTACGCCGTCCGATCCTTCTTCCCCGGCGGGTGTGAGAAACTCATGCAACTCGGCTGCCGCTGCTCGGTAACCGCCGACGGGCAGCACCGAGGCACGCGCCATCAGTCCCGCAATCAGGTCCGTCGGCGAGGTACGGGAGCCGGCATGGAGAATCTGCACCCAGAAGTCGTCTCTGTCGATAATCGGACCTATGACTCGTGCCAGTGTCGGATGCGCGATCAGAATGTACCGTGCGCGGTCCAGCACCGCCCGCAGAGGCGCGTAGCGTTCTTCTTCGCCCATGCCGATGTTGTGGCGCGCCCTGGCATAGAGGATGCGGAGATCGTCCAGCGCGACGGCCCGCACATAGCTCTCCCGCTCGCCGACCGGCCCCTGCACGCGCGGTCGGTAATCCCGACGTTCCGGCAGGTACGGCTTCTGGGCTTCGGCCAGACATTGAAGCTCCTTTGCCAGCCGGTCGATCCAGTCTCCGGCCGAGAAATCCTCCGAGTTCATGCGGCCCCCGCATCCCGCTCCGTCGCCTTGCGGTTGGCCACCAGCTTCGTGGGCGTCAAGGTAGTGTTCCGGCATATGTGCAAAACCGCTTGAGGAAGACGAGCGGTCATGGCAAAAGGTGACTACTTCATCCAGGGCCGCCGCGGTTGGGTTTGTTACTCTCTTTATACAGTACGATAAAGTATGTTATCGTTCTATGTCTCCGGATCGCCCGGTTTCGTCTTCTTGAACCCCCTTTCCCTCGCCACGGATGATTGCAGATCGGTCCTCGCCGTCAAGGGTTCGCTGCGCCGCTTCGCGCCCTGGACGGCTGCGGGCCGATCTTCTCACAACGCCCTTCCCGTCCGCATCCATCATTTCCTGCTCGCGGCTCTGGCTCGATATCTGCTGGAACTGGTCGCTTATGGCTTGTCCGACGACGGATCGAGGTCGGCCTCGGTGGCGTCCTTGGCGAACCGTCTCACCGCATCAAGGACAACGTCGTTGCTGGCGAAATGAACCTGTCCGTCGGCGGTCCGCGCTTTGGCGATGAAGGCGATGGACGCGAAGTATCTGGCGACATCCCTTTCCCGGGAGGCGTTCCACTTCCAATCGAACGTCTTCTTCTCACCGGCGGCGATGTCCTGGATCTCCGTAGCGGCGAGCGTCGTCATGCGTTCGCCGAACACGTCGATTGACACGAACCGGACCTCGAATGCCGTTACGGCCTGGTCTGAGTTCGCGATCAAGGTCGCTTTGGCGGCGTAGTTGTACTCGCCTTGGGAATACTTTGTCCCCGATTTGTAGACCGTCGTCACGCCGGGCGTTCCTACGATCATCAGTGGCAGGTTGTCATGGACGGCAACCCACTCCCTGCGCAACGAGGAGTCTTTGTTCAAGGCGATGTTGTAGTCTAGGTTCGTGCGGATCAAGCCGCCGTCCGCTTTGCTCGTCTCCTGGCCTTCGGCAAAGCGATTCTCTCCATCGACTTTCATCCGGTCGGCGGGGTCGATAATCTTGAGTTCCGCGAGCTCCGCATTCCGAAGCGGTGCGGGGGATCGAGAGCAGGCGGCGAGGCACAGCGCAGCACCTGCGGCGATGATTGAGATTCTCATGGTTTCCCTCCCCATCGGCGAACACCCCACGCGCCTGCCCGCACATCTCAAACTCATTCTCCTAGCTGGCCGCGATCCGCCCGCTGATGGCCTCGCGCAATCCTTCCAGCAGCCCTTCGAGCTTCGCTTGGCCATGCTCCATCCGCGCCACGCGCTCCCCTAGTTGCTTGATGTCGTCTCGCAACTGACTGGTGTCCTTTCGCAGCCGTGACTCCATCTTCCCCATGTCCTCTCGCAGCCGCTCTTCCAGCCCGCCGATCCTCCCATCCAGCCGCGATTCCAGCCGCGCCATGTCTTGCCGCAACCCGCGATTGCTGGTCAGGATCAGCCCGGCCAAAGTCGCCCCTATTGCCAGGACTGCAACCAGGACGCTGTTCACGAGGGAAAGGGGAGATACAGATCAGCCAGTGATCTCATTTGATAGCGTTCGATAGCATCGCACCCCAAACCGGGGCATTCGGGCCGTACTTGCCGGGCTGCATAGTGCCATCATCCGCGCCTGAAAGCCAAGATCGGGGTCGGCCTCGCGCAACCCTTCCATCAAGCCTTCGAGCTTAGCTTGGCTTGGCCGCGCTCCAGCTGTGCCACGCGCTTCCCCAGTTGCTTCATGTCCTCTCGCAGCTGCGCGACGGCGTGCATTGGGAAAACCATCTGAATCGATCCGTCCTCAACTTTCACCACATCATACTGGCGCTGTTGCATGATTCAACTGCGGCGCGAGTGGGGGCGCTTTTCCAACTTCTCGTTCAGGACACCACAGCGCAGGATTTCGGCCTACCCAGCTCGGCCATCCGGTTGAGGATGTGACACCCGATCGCAACTTCTCTCCTTTGTGCCTTGCCGTGCCTCGCCTTCAATCCGCCTCCGAGCACGGACTTGTATCGGAAGAAGCTGTTTTCAACGCGCCCCTGCTGTCGGTAGCCCGACTCCTTCTGCCACTCTCGTCGCCCGACCTGGCGAATCCTCTCAAGAGCCGTGTCACGCTGCGCCCATGGGCCGTCCGTTGGCCCCGCCGACACCGCGGAGCGACGAGGGGGAATCACAATCACGACGTTCTCTGTACCGGCCGCGCTGAGTTGATCGTAGACTGACCTGTGGTCGTAGGCTCCGTCTGCGGTGAAACGCCGGATGGGAACCTCGATTGTGTCGAGAAGAGCAGGGAGTGTGGAGGCGTCGTCCCGGCTGCTCGCTGTGAGTTCGGCCGCCACAATGAACCCCTCGGCATCCACCCCGATGTGCAGCTTCCGCCAATCCCGGCGTTTCTTTGATGCCTTGTGCTTGTGCGCGTTCCATTCGCCGCAACCCAGAATCTTCAGCCCTGTGGAATCGACGATCAAGTCGATCGGGCCGTCGTAGGATCGGGTCAGGGGCGGCACCGCAACGATTTGGTTCCGGCGCGAGAGTGTGGTGTGGTCCGGGGCCTTGAGGTTGAGGCCCATCAAGCGGAGCAGCGAGTCCAGGAACCCCTCGGTCTGGCGGAGCGGCAGGCTGAAGACGAACCGCAGCGTCAACGCGGTCCGGACCGCGAGGTTCGAGTACCGCCGCTGGCCTCCGCGAAGACCGTTCTTCGGTGGTACCCACGCGGCAATTGCATCCTCGCTCAGCCAGATCGTGACGTCGCCGCGGCTCCTGAGGCCACGCTCGTACTCCCTCCAGTTCCGGATTCTGTACTTCTTCTTGTACTGGCGGTTGACTCGGCTCGACTTCGCTGCGACCATGACGTTACCCCCCGATCTCTATGATGGACTGGACCCCACCCCCGCCGCTAGCGTGCTCGCTTACACCGATTCATGCACCAACGCCCTTGATAAGACGAAATGACATCAAGAGCTTATATGTGGCCGAGCTTTCGGCCATGTCCGACGATCTCGACGAACAAGTCGACATTCAACAAATGACCGACCTGTTGACGTATATCAAGACCAGTCGATGAGCGTCTTCTGGTTGAGCGCCCGCCCCGAGCGGAACGACGGGCCGCCAGTAAAATCAGGACTATGGCGATACGAGCGAGCTGTCGTGACAGATCAGTTCAAGAAGGTTCCCTTCCGGGTCTTCGAAGAATAGCGCTCGCGCCCTCAGGAAAGCGAATTCCTCGGTGCTTGGGTTCAAGCCGAGTTCGGCCAGGCGCCGCTGCTGAGGTTCATAGTCGGCGAGATCGATCTCGAAGGCAATGTGGTTCAGCGTCGAACGCCGGCGCTCGATCTCGCCGAATCGTTCTTGCGCGGGGCCGTGCCGGACGGGATCAATCAGCGCAAGTAATTGAGGGTGTCCGCCGCGACTAAGAGCAGAGCCAGGATCGCTAATAGTGAGAAAGACGATGGTCGGATCGGCCTCGGGGAGCTGGCTGTGAAGCTTGAATCCAAGAACGTCCTGGTAGAAGCGGCTCATTCGCCCGATGTCCCGCACGTTCAAGACGATCTCCGAGACTCCCTTCACGACCGATCGCTGTTGGGTCATCGGATTCCCTTGTCTGCAATCGCCAAAGTTGCGGCCACCTTCAAAGACGATTCCTGATAACCTTTGGCTTCATTGTCTCAGGAGATCTCTCATGAAAGCACTGGCGGTCCTGCTCGCGGCAAGCGCATTTCAACCCGAGATTCCGAAGACTTGGAGCGACGCTGCCGTTGCGGCGCTCGAACTGCCGCTCGCGAACCCCAAGTACTCTCCCATCCATATTTCCGAGAAAACGTACTACCGAATTTCCGAGCGCACTATCTACAAAAGCTACCCCGTCTACCATCCGAGCCACGAGCCTGCCGGCTACCTCGAGTGGCTGAAACAGCAGGAACCCGAGATTGCCTTCGATGCCTCGAAGCTGAAAACGCGGGCGGACTGGGTCAAGGCGGGCGAAGTCGTTTTCAACGCGCCAACCTCCCACAACCCCGTTTTCTTCGGCGCCGCCAGTCTTCGTTATCCCTCGTTTTACGACGCGACTGGCATGCCCGTCGCAAAGGACGGCACGATTCCATTCGCGGGCTGGGTGATCCGGCGAAAAGGCGAGGTCGAGTTGGGCTCGATGGGCTGCAATACGTGCCACACGCGCGTCATGACAGACGGAACCGTCGTTCCCGGAGCGCAAGGCAACAATCCGGGAGATCGTGAGGGCGCGTGGATGCTCCGCCGCGCCGCCCAAGCCACCGACCCGGCCAAAGTGCTGGAACGGATCCGCGGTTTCGCTCGCCAGTTTGAAATGCCGTGGTTGCCGGATGACCCCAACCAGCGGGCGCGGACAATGTCGCTCGACGAGCTGATCGCGGTCGGCCAAGCCATTCCGCCGGGCGTGACCGCGCGCAGCAATACCAGCATGATCGTGCCGCCTCAGATTCCCGACTTGATCGGAGTCAGGGAGCGCCGCCATCTCGACCACACCGGCCTGGTACGCCACGAAAGCATCGGCGATCTAATGAGATACTCGTCGCTCGTGCAGGACATGGTCGGGCTCGACCGCTACGGTGACTCTCAGCCGCCACCGTCCGTGGCTGACCGCCGCCGGCGCTACAGCGACCAACAGTTATACGCGCTGGCGGTGTACCTTTATTCGCTCCGTCCGCCGCCGAACCCGAACCGCTTCGACGCTCTTGCGGCGCGAGGGAAGAAGATTTTCGAGCGGGAGCGCTGCGCCAGGTGCCACACGCCACCCCTTTACACAAACAACAAGCTGGCCGCAGTGGATGGCTTCGAGCCGCCGGCGGACCACAAGCAGCGGTTTGATGTTTTGGACGAGCGCATCGGCACCGACCCGCGCTATGCCCTGGAAACCCACAAGGGCACGGGGTACTACAAGGTCCCGTCGCTGAAAGGACTCTGGTATCGGAGACCGTTCGAACACAACGGCTCGGTCGCCACCCTGGAAGATTGGTTTGATTCCGCCCGGCTTCGTGATGACTACGTACCCACCGGTTTCAAGGGCGCCGGAGTCGAGACCCGTGCTGTAAAAGGGCATGAGTTCGGCCTCAATCTCTCGTCCAGCGACAAAGCAGCTTTAATCGCATTCCTGAAGACCCTGTGAGCCGGTCTTCCCGGAGGGCGGCATCAGCCCGGATGTATACTGACGCATACCATGGCTTGGGCGGCTCACCTAAACGGGGTAGACCCAACAGTCGTGCTCTGAGCCGCCATTTGGATCATTCGAGCGGCAGCCGGGCATTCATATCGAGCTCGAAACGGCCGTACGGGTTCACATGTTCCCAGATCAGTGGCGTCAGGGCTCTCAGGTCTCGTGGGGTGAGCTTGTCGACCCAGTTCGGCTGTGCCAACACTTGCTGAAGCATGAGCGTGTTGAGATATAGACCATGCAGTTCTGCAGCAGGTGCAGCGCCAGCATGCTGACCTCGTGATTCTCGCGGCGATTGCTCGCCAACTCGCCCCGGCGGGCAAAGAAGACGAAGTCGTTGGCGCCGTTCCATTGCTCGATCACGTTCAGCCCTTCATTGATCTCGCGGCGCAGCGCCTCGCTGTGAAGATATCGGCAGAGGAAGATCGTCTTGCTTGCCTTGCCGAGTTCGGCAAATGCCTTGTAGGTCGGGTGTTGCACGTTGGTACGGGTGAATCGGCGCAGGATCGCTTCCGTCTCTGCTGTGCCGAGGCGGAGCGCCGTCGTGTATTTGACCATCTGGTCGTACTGCTGGTGGACCAGTTCCCAGTCGATCGGCTTCGTCAGCACCAGTTGTAGGTGCGTGTAGGCATCCGCCTGCCCCGCTTCAGGCCGGTACAGCTTCTGTGCATGGATCGCCTTCAGCCGCGGCATGAGTTGGAAACCCAGAAGCCGACAGAACGCAAAGGCTACCGTGCTTTGACCGTGAGAATCAACATACTGGCGATCGACTTCCATTTCGGTGCAATGGTGGATCACGCCCTCGATCATCGACGCCACCTCGGACGAGGAGGGCGACTTGAGCTGCGAGTGGATGCACAGCGATGTCCGCTCGACATGCCAGTAGATCATGATGCCACGACCGCCGTAGCGGACGTGCCACTGGGTCGTGAGGTTCTGGTCCCACGCGCCGAAGTGCTTGGAATCGGACGCGCAGGCGGTAGTCCCGTCGCCCCAGATCGCCGGGTTGCGGGCATGCAGCGTGCCGTTGGTGACGATGGCGATGGCCCGGCGCAGCGCGTCGACACCGATGTACCGCCGTCGCACATAGGCCAGATCTTTATATGTCACTCCTGACCGGAGGCCGGCCATGCGCTGCAGCCCGGTATTGGTGCCGAGACCATGGAGACAGAACAGCAGTCGAGGCTGCAGAATCGTGCGATCCAGAGACTCATAGGCCGTTGGGCTCTTCAGCGTGTCGGTGAAGCCGAGCCGCAGGTCCGCTTCCTTCACCATATCGAGCAGGCTCGTCATCGGCCAGGTCGCCGTGATCTCGGCCTTGAGCGCAGTCAGGTTCGGCGGCTCGGGTTGGGCATCGAATGGCGTTAGAGTAATCCAACTGCTACCGTGTTTCCGGCTGATCCGGATCCGTGGCTTGGAGACGGGAGGTCCCGGCCACCGTTGGCTTCTGTAACGGTGCCCGCAAGGCATCCTGAAGCTGAGAGTTCAGCTTCCGCTGGGTGGGCGTCCGCTGCTCGTCCAGAAGCTGTGAGTTCACCGTCCGCTGGGGGGGCGTTCGCTGTGCTTCCAGGAGCTGCGAACTCACCTTCCGTTGGGCGGGCGTCCGCTGCGCCTTCTCGGCCAGAAGCGCCTCGATCTGCCGTACGGCCTTCACCGGCAACTCGCCGTCAGGCCGCGCCGAGGTTTGCTGTGCAAGGACGGGCCCGGCCAGCAGCGGGATCGCCAGCACCGCCCCCAGCAGTCCCCAGAACGGGACGGCGCCAGCCCGTGCCATGATTCCTGCCGCACGGGGCCGCTTCATAATCTCCCGGCAGTCTGGAACATATCGCGGACCCTGTTTAGGTCCAGGTCGAGAGTCCTTGGGGTTGGCTGGCGAAGCTGGGATCTTTGCCAGCCTACCTTTTTACCCCATGTTTTCGGGGGTTCCCAATGGTCCCTTGCGGCTCAGCCCTCCTCAGGTCCACGCCGCAGTGCATAATTCAGGTTACCTGGATGAGTATACGTTTCGATTCAATCGACGACGCTCTCGTCACCGGGGAAAGCTCTTCTACCGGCTTGTACAACAGGCCGCGACCGTTGGGCCCACGACCTATTCAGAGATGGTCCAACACCTACGCGGCAGGCGGACCGGCCAACCACAAGATGTGGGGTAGTCGGGAGTGAAGTGCATACCCCGATCAGCGGGTTCTGAGGCATCCCTGAAATGGCGGGGCGGCGCGGGCCCGCCGATTGCTGGTGGGAACCGGATATGGGAAATCAGTTTGGGCGATGAGCTTAGAAAGTAACAATTCGCCGTTCGCAGTCGTGGACTCCGAAGGGATTGCAGCTGCGAGAGCCCAGTTTTCACCAGACAGCCGCTGGGTGGCGTACGACTCGGATGAGCGTGGCGATCGCCGGAGAGGGCGCCTAGCGATAGTCGGCGCTATGCTATTCGGTTGCTGCAGACACACGCCGTCGGTGAGTTTCAAGGCATGACCGTTCGCGAACCATTGACAAAACGTTTCAAGAGCCTAGCCCGCATTTCTCATCGATTCCCGAAAACGGGGTTGGCGGGGCGCGCGGGATGGGATTTCATGGTCTTGAGGCGGCATCGCCTCTCGGCGGGGCCGCCGTGGGGCAGAAACGGCCCGGCATGCTGTCCGCGACCCTGGCCGAGGCGTTTTTCGTCTGTTTTTGGGCAAACCTCGATTGCCGCCCCTGTCGAGCCCTGTGTGCTTCAAGTATTACTTGAACTCGCCTTGCCGTTTTCAGCAGCGCCGCGGCTCCCCCCGTTCGAGATTCTCATACGCTTGGGCGAACACCCCCGCCCAGGCGTATCCCGTCGCCAGCGAAATCCACACTTTGCGCGCCGTGATCCGGATGCGCGCTCCGATCTTCAACAACCGCAGCCGGATCGTCGTGCATTGCGCCCGCGCCATCTTCGTCCCCGCCAACCCCAGCCGCCGCAGCGTCTCCAGCAAACAGTACCCGATCGATGAAAAATATAAGCGGATCTGATTCGACCGCAATAGCGCGGTCGAGGTGCGGTCGGCGAACAGCCCCAGCTGCTGCTCCTTGATGCGGTTCTCCATCTCTCCGCGGGCGCAGTAGATCGTCTCGTATAAGTGTTGCGCCGCCGCTTGCTTGGGCGTCAGCGACGTCACCACGAAACGCGGGTTTTCGCCCTTCGCCAGATACTCCGCCTTGGCCACCACCCTGCGCCCCCGCGCCCAGCTGGTTCGCGTGCGGTAGCGGAAATCCCCGAACGCCCGGGCCGCCTTGCCCCTCTTGGCGAAACGCCGCCGCGCCAGCTTCATCCGTCTCTTGATCAGGCGCTCTAAACGCTCGTTTTTCGCCAGTCCGAACACGTAATCCACGCCCTGGTTCTCGCACCAGCTCATGATCTCGTCGCGGCAAAAACCGCTGTCGGCCCGCAGCAGGATCTCGACCTCGGGCCACACCCGCCGCAGTTGTTCGACGATGCGCCGGACCTCTTCGAGCGACCCCGCCGAGGCGTCGATGTTGGACGGCCGCAGGCGCGCGCACAGCAACTGGTCCCCGGCGAAAATGTAGAGCGGCAGGTAGCAATAGTGTCCGTAGTAGCCGTGAAAAAAGCGCCCCTCTTGGCGGCCGTGCAGCGCGTCGTCGGTGGCGTCGAGATCGAGCACGATGCGCTCGGGCTGGCACGGCTGCGATTGAATGTAGAGCGAGGTCAGCAGACGGTCGGCCGCGCCCGTGTCGAGAACGATCTTCTTGTAACGGCTTTGCGCGCCGGCCTTGGCCGGGGTCAACTCCAGGCGGTTGAGAGTGCTCTTGCCGGCGCCCGCCTTGCCGCGGTCTTGGGCTCGGCGGCGCTGCTTGCCTTCGAGGTCTTGTTTGCCGCTCAGCAGGGCCAGCAGCGGGTCGGAGCGCAGCTGATCGTGATCGTTGAGATCCTCATAACCCAGCGCCAGCCCGTAGACGCGCTGCGAGACCAGCTCGCGCACGCTGTGTTCGACTTGCGCGGGCTGGCGGTGATCACGGAAGCAGGCGGCGAACTGCCGCACGATGCCGCTGCGCTGTTCGGTCTGGCGCAACAGCATGGCGCCGCCGTCGGAGGTGATCATGCCGCCGTCGAAACGGGCTACCACCTGGCGGCGGCCATGGTCGGCGAAGGTGAAGCTGGTTTGGGTACACTCTGTCATGGCAGGGGTCGCTTTCTTGCTGGCTGAAACATATTGTAATCATTATGTTTGTGCCACAAAAGGCGGCCTTCCGCCAACCCCGCGATGAGAAATCCGGGCTAGTTGCTCTCGCGTACGCCCTCGCCGCTCCGGCAGCGCAGGTGACCGACACCCATTTTCACGCCTGCCCATTCGGCGAAAGCGACCAATGCGTAGCGCTATCCGAGATGCTTCCGGTTATGGACGAATCGGGCGTAGAAACGGTCTGGGTTTTCGGTCTTCAACATCAGTTGGTGAGCAACCCGGGCGACATTGGGCACTGGCCGGCACAAGCAGCATGCGCGCCCGTGGAACCGATGATATTCCCTGGCTCCTTCGACGAGTCACAGCCGTCTATCGAGCAATGCCAAGAGATTCACGCTCAACTGGGGGGGGAACGTCCATTTCACTACAACGATCCTTGCGCTAAGCCCGGCTGGCCGGTAGCGCCGAACAGGCGTGCGGACGAATGGATCTTTGGTCAGCACGCGGGACTTAGCGACGAGGCTAAGGGCCGCATTAAGCCCTTTCTGAGTTATCTCAATTTTGGCGATCCGTGCGGGCGCTCACCCGAGGGCGGTTCCGCAAATCTTGCATACGTCAAGAGCATGGACGAGAAGTACCCCCGGTCGATTTTCGGTTTCGCCGAACACAATTTGAACAAGCTCGCCTTGTACTCGCACAATTCCTGCAAGCCGTCCCTGGACGGCTGGAGGAGATGTTCCCGAAGGCTCATGAACTACATCGCCCGCTCAAATCGGCCAATCGGCGTGCATCTGGACATCATGGACATTCGCGGTCGTTCCTACAAAAGAACGCTGTTGAGCTTCGGCTCGCGGTATCGTCGCAACGTGATCATCTGGATGCACGGCGGAATCGCTCCTGAGGTTACGAACCGGCTGAGCGCGGAAGAACACATCGCGATGATGGAAGCGTTTCTCGCGACATCGCCAGGCAGGAGGTATATCGAGTTGTCGTGGCCCGATGGCTTCTATCGTCGTCTGAACGAAGAAGCGCTTTCGACAGACCAACGGGGCTGGCCCATCGAGCGCGACTTTGAAGCCGAGAAACAGCTCTACGCGGACTTCTTGAGCAAGCACCGCGACGAACTGCTCTTTGGGTCCGACCAAGTTTCGTTGGGATATGACGAATTGCGGGTCGATGGTGTCCTGGTGCACGCGGCGTACGATGATGACTACCGCAAGACCCTCGACCAACAGAATCAGGCATTGCGGATGCTGATCGATACTTCACCGCCGGACGGCGAGGCGTTGTGGCAAGCCATTCTCTCAGACAATGCGAGCCGGATCATCGCTGAGATCGACTGGTCAGCCGCGGCGGGTTCCGGCCGCTAAAGCGGAAATACAGAGTGTTCCACGGGGACCGTGTCCTCGAACTCCATGACCCGATTTACTGACCCGACCATAGGCGATGAGGTTGACTTCAAGTGACGTGTGGAGGGTTTGACCTGCCCCCAAAGTATGGTCCAGTTGGAATGAGAGGAATCGGGGTTGGGGGCAGGTCACACTATCTGACGAAGGATGAGGTGCTGCTGGCAGCTGGAAGTAACGGAAGTGAGGCCGCTGAGGTTCTAGACGCACTAGCCGCGAGGCACGTGCTGGTTGGACGGCCACCCACCTACGAGTATCGGGCGCGCCATCGTGTGATCGCAGAGTTGGTGCAGGATCGACTGCAGGCTCTTGGAGAGCTGAAGGACGTTGTAGTGGGTCTGGCATTTGCAGCCAGTTCAAAAGTGAATCCAGCGATGCGAAGGAACGAAAGGCCCTGGCAACTACTGAATCATCTGATGGATCACGAATTTCTGGGCAGAGTCTTGGGTGTGATGGACGCGCGTGAGGTCTACGGAGCAATCGAGGGCCTTGTTACGTTTGACTATCACTATTGGCTGCAGCGAGGTAGCCTGGAGGTCCAGCGGGGAGATTTGGCCTGGGCGACACAGTATTTGGATCAAGCTCGTTCGCTATCACCGAACGACTACCTGGTCCAGACCGCCTACGGTTACCTCCAAATGCGTAAAGCTAGTGAATCTCCAGACAGGCAGCACGCGCGTGATTTTCTTGAGGAAGGGATAGCCATCCTAGAGAGCGTTATCACCGAACACGGCCGGACGACCGCTTATCCGTTTCACGTCTTGGGAAGTCAAGGTCTGCAATGGTCTCGTTTGGAGGCAACCATGACGGGAGTCGCCAAGCGCGAGTTCCTCGGCATGATACTTGAGCGCGTGAAGACGGGCTGTGATCTGCATCCCTGGTCTAAGCAATTGAAGCACTTGGCCCCGGTTATTGAGCGAGAGATACTCTACACGGTCACGGTTCGAGGTAAGGGGAGTGCGCCTGTGTAGTCCCAGGAGAGTTACCGGGGGGGGGCAGCCCTCGCTTGTCCGGCAGAGGGCCGAGCGGGTGGAAAAGGACAACCGGGCCCTGGAGCAGGAGCGCAACGGCATCGACCAGCGGATCGAGGTGCAGGAGGAAATCTACTGGATCGAGGCGCCGTTTGCGCCTAGACAAGTAAGAGTTAGTGGAATGACCGGCCCGAGACTCAATGAACTGCGGCCAACAACTGCCTTCTGGAAACCCGGCCTCCGACTTGCAACCCCATGAGCGTTATCCGTGTCACTCAGCGCGCCCGCGACATCCTCGAGGCCGGATTCCCCGGCCTGAAGGGATTCGCGGACCGCTTCCGGGCCGCAGAGACTGACTATAAGCGCGCTGCCAGTGAGAAGGCTCAAACCTGGTTCAGTAGGTCGGCGCTCGAGACTCTTATTCGGGACGAGCCCGAGGCGCTCACGAAGCGCGTCCGCGACCTGGCCGGCGAGACCAACCTCCTCTTCCTAGGGGTGCCGAAGCAGGGCGATCTGGCGCTTCTCTACGCAGATGGTCTCAACGTCACGGAGCTCGTCAAGCAGCTTCTCGAACTCCTTCACGGTCCCGGAGACTCACCCGCGCGCTTGCAGCGCTTTTCGGACTGGGCCGACGAACAAGGCCTTCCAAACAAGTGGACGTTTCCCACCTACTTGCTGTTTCTCGTCCACCCCGATTCAGAGTTCTTTGTCAAGCCGTCAGCTGCGTCCGCCTTTCTCAAGCTTGCGCAGACAGGAGTTACTCTAGGCTCATCGCCCTCCGGCAGCGTCTACAGCCACCTCCTCGATTTGGCCGCCGACCTGAGGGACGGTCTCGCCGACTTCGGGGCCGACATGATCGACACCCAGTCAGTGGTGTGGATGCTCTCCAGCTGGGGCAAGGACATGCAGCTCTCCGATGAGCTCCGCACTGAGTTGACCGCGCTGATCAAGGAGTTTCAGACCCACTACGGGCCGACCGAAGAAGGAGAGAAGCACCTGGCGGCGTATCGCCAGAATCGCGAAGAGGCGATAGCGAACTTCCGGAGCCTTCAGGAAGCCAAGAAGCAAGGTCAGGAGATCACCAACACGACGCTGCTGAAGCTCTTACCCCACGTAGACACCGAGAAGAATAGGGAACGGGGCGCATGGATTAGCATTGCGTCGGCTGTACAGGGTGTTAGCGGCGGAGAGAAAATAGGCCACAAGGGGGGCGCTGTTGCATGATTCAACTGCGGCGCGAGTGGGGGCGCTTTTCCAACTTCTCGTTCAGGACACCACAGCGCAGGATTTCGGCCTACCCAGCTCGGCCATCCGGTTGAGGATGTGACACCCGATCGCAACTTCTCTCCTTTGTGCCTTGCCGTGCCTCGCCTTCAATCCGCCTCCGAGCACGGACTTGTATCGGAAGAAGCTGTTTTCAACGCGCCCCTGCTGTCGGTAGCCCGACTCCTTCTGCCACTCTCGTCGCCCGACCTGGCGAATCCTCTCAAGAGCCGTGTCACGCTGCGCCCATGGGCCGTCCGTTGGCCCCGCCGACACCGCGGAGCGACGAGGGGGAATCACAATCACGACGTTCTCTGTACCGGCCGCGCTGAGTTGATCGTAGACTGACCTGTGGTCGTAGGCTCCGTCTGCGGTGAAACGCCGGATGGGAACCTCGATTGTGTCGAGAAGAGCAGGGAGTGTGGAGGCGTCGTCCCGGCTGCTCGCTGTGAGTTCGGCCGCCACAATGAACCCCTCGGCATCCACCCCGATGTGCAGCTTCCGCCAATCCCGGCGTTTCTTTGATGCCTTGTGCTTGTGCGCGTTCCATTCGCCGCAACCCAGAATCGTCAGCCCTGTGGAATCGACGATCAAGTCGATCGGGCCGTCGTAGGATCGGGTCAGGGGCGGCACCGCAACGATTTGGTTCCGGCGCGAGAGTGTGGTGTGGTCCGGGGCCTTGAGGTTGAGGCCCATCAAGCGGAGCAGCGAGTCCAGGAACCCCTCGGTCTGGCGGAGCGGCAGGCTGAAGACGAACCGCAGCGTCAACGCGGTCCGGACCGCGAGGTTCGAGTACCGCCGCTGGCCTCCGCGAAGACCGTTCTTCGGTGGTACCCACGCGGCAATTGCATCCTCGCTCAGCCAGATCGTGACGTCGCCGCGGCTCCTGAGGCCACGCTCGTACTCCCTCCAGTTCCGGATTCTGTACTTCTTCTTGTACTGGCGGTTGACTCGGCTCGACTTCGCTGCGACCATGACGTTACCCCCCGATCTCTATGATGGACTGGACCCCACCCCCGCCGCTAGCGTGCTCGCTTACACCGATTCATGCACCAACGCCGCTCGAGCGGGTGACAATCCGGCCGCGATGAGTTTCTCAGCGGCGGAAACCGTCTCCGGGTCGAGCGGCGGTCGGCCCGGTGTTCGCCCGCGTTTCCTAGCCGCAGCGATGCCGTCGCGGGTACGCTCGGAGATGAGCCGGCGTTCGAAGTGCGCGATGGAGCCGAAGACGTGGAACACGAGTTCACCGGCCGCGGACGAGGTGTCGAGGCGCTCCTCGAGGCTGATCAGGTGGATGCCGCGGGCCTTGAGGCCATCGACGGTTTCGAGCAGCTCCCTGAGTGAGCGTCCGAGCCGGTCGAGGCGAATGATGCAGAGGCGGTCACCGGGTCGGGCGTGATCGATGAGCTCGGCCAGGGCAGGGCGGTCGAAGCGCTTACCCGAGACGATGTCGGTGAAGACGCGAATGGCGCCAGCCTCAAGGAGCCGGTCGCTCTGGGCGTCGGGGTTCTGGTCATGGGTCGAGACGCGAGCGTAGCCCAGGGTGTCGCCCACGCGGGCCGGCGCCACCGTCTCAATATCGTTCGATTCCAGGACGGTTTCCGTGGGCATACTTTAAGTTCCGTTCAAGGGGTTCGAGGCCGTCTCTTTATTCGTCTCTTTATTCTAACCCGTTTCGAAACCGGAACCATCGTTTTGGGGACGCGCCAACGGCTTCACGACGTCTTGTACCGGCATCGGTGCGCGAAGCGCTACTCGGGATTCCCTCCGACATCGCTTCGCTGGAGCGCAACTATCTTCTGGCCGATGATGATCTTGATTTGATCGGTACGCGCCCATGCTCCGGAACATGAACGCACGTAGCGCTTCGGTCAGATTCACCCGATCGGTGTCCTCTCTACCTCGGTTGTCCCCTCCAAGCCGAGCCGCCGTAGCGCCGACGATATGTCGGCGGCGGTGTTCTCCGGGTTCGGCAGCCCCCCGATGGCGCACGATGTGGGCGTACGTACTGTTGCCCACCACGAAGATCCACGCGGCCATCCGCCAGTACATCCGTCGGCGCCGCGAGCACAACGAACGCCAGAATGGCCACGTCGAGAGACGGAGCCTTATTCGGCTGTTCCGCGGGCCGTGAGCAGCAGTGCCAGCGCGTAGATAATCCCGATGGCCGGAACCACCGAAAATGCCAGCGCAAGCTCCCAATCGCCCCGCACGCTGCCCGCAGCAATCAGCTGCGCAAGGCCCAGGTCGGCGATCACGTTCGCCGTCAGGAGCGCCACCAGGGCGAGGATCGTCTTCGTGGCGAGACGGGGCCGCAACACGAGCAGAAGCACGCCCGCTGCACCCAGAGGGTGCAGCAAGATCACGAGCAGCCGTTGCCAGACGTCCCCACCGTTTGCGAATGCGCCGACCAGGGACGTGAGTCCTACGAAGGCAGCGTGGATCACAGCAAGCACCGTCACCGAAATTCGGAAGCTGGTCATGAAACCATGATAGGTTCATGCTGGGGATCGACCCAATCCGCTGAACCGGTTGCCAGTTGGTGGGCGGTGCCGGCGGCGGCAGATGGCGGCCGAGCCGCGGAGGATGTTGGCGGCCTCCCATAGGTGGGACTGCAAATCTTGAGCAGTCAGTGTCACGACATTCTTCGAGCCACTCGGCTCCTTCTCAACCTTCATCTTCCCCGATGGGAACAGCGGGACGAGTTTCTGGGCCGCGATCGGCATCAGCGGCTCGACAACCGCACACTCCGCACGCGTTGTCTACCGAGGGACCCCTTGACATATCCGGCAGTTTGCCGTACATATGGATGATCGGGGAGAAAATCATATGTTACGTTTCGAGAACAGTGCAGCAGTCATAGACGAGCCTAAAACAGCGCGCATGGAGCAGCGCACCAAGGCCCATGTGAAAGAGCGGATACAATACGCTGCGGCCTTGCTGGGGGTTGACGAAACGACATTTGTGACCAACGTTGCCTATAAGCATGCGCGGGAGACCATCGAGGACTATGAGCGTACCGTGCTTGCGCCGAACGATCGAGCTGCCTTCTTCGCGCTCATCGACGCTCCCGCCCTTCCGGCGGACGCCTTGAAAGTGGCGGTGAAGCGCCACCGGGAGATCGTTCGGCGTGGCTCCTGAGCCAAGTACCAATTTCACCGTTGATATTGAGCCGTTCGATCCCGCCAGACACGATCGAACGGCTTTTTCGTGTGGATCGGACCGTATCGACAACTATCTGAAACGCACGGCGAAGAAACACCAGAAAGATGATTTCGCCAGGGTCTTTGTGGCCGTTGCTCCGGGTGAGACCGGCATCCTCGGATACTACGCAATCAACGCTCATGGCGTCGAAGCCCAGGATTTGCCCGCAACGCTTTCGCGCAAAGCGCCAAGACACGGCTATGTTCCGGCCGCCTATCTTTCGATCATTGCTGTGGACCAGCGTGTCCAGGGGCAAGGACTTGGACAGGTGCTCCTCGTCGACGCGCTCAAACGCGTGGTCCCTTTATCAGAAGAGATTGGACTGGCGGTCGTTATTCTCGATGTTCTTGAGGACGGCGGCGCGGAAGAAATAGCCCGCCGCACACGATTCTACGAGCGCTTGGGCTTTCAATCCATGCCAAGTCGACCGACGCGCATGTTTTTCTCAATGAAGAATATTCGCGCGGCCTTGGAGGACTAAAGCCCCGTCTTACCAGCGGTCCGGGAGACAGACTTTACACAAAAATTCGCATTGCCAGTGCCGATACATTGGCACCCTCGGGCGGCCACACTTGTGGCAGAGCTGATTGCTGTAGCGCCGGCGTGAGTGCTTGTCGGACCGGTTTGGAGCAGACTCCCATATCGCCGCAACGTTGCGCTCAGTCAAGCCGAGCACCCTCGCCACCGCAGCGGCGATAGACGGACGGCCGTCTTCGGAAGTGACAGGCAACCCGCAGCCTTCCAGTTTTCGGATAGCTTCGGGGATCAGAACCTCGTCGCGGAATATCCACCGCCGCGGGCGGCCTCTTCCATGCGGGCGCTTTACGCCCTTCGACGGCCACTCTGACAGCATCGGCAAAACATCACCGCCGTGCGATTCTTTGTAGGCCGCGAGCGCATCCCAATAAGGTGCCTCGGATTTAGCGCGTTCGATGTACTTTGCGAACACCTCCTCGCTCGGGTTGTTCTCAAGCGTGGGCGCCAGATACTGGGCAGGCTCAACTTGTTCGTTGAACGCAGCCCATCCTAGGCAGCGTAGAGCGTACTCAGCTTCCTCGGCGCTGATAGGAATGCCCTCTTGCTCCCACCGCCTCCGGTGTTCTTGCAAGCGGCAATCGACGGTAGCCCATTCGTGGATCGCGAGCAGTACTGCGCGGCCCTCTGGCTGCTCGGCCCACGCGCACAAGGCCTCAAACGCGCGCACTACCGGTGACTCGGCCAGTGCCTCCCATGAGCAGGTCCCACAAGGTACGAGTTGGTGCTCGAGTAGTTTTTTCATCATGACTGATGCTATGTCGAGTCGCACCCCTAGTGCCTACCAGGGAATTGAACGGACGTAGATCGGAACTCACGGTTTCGGCGCGGCTTCGGCTTCAGTGGGAGGTAGGTCGAAAAGCTCCCGGTCACTGAACATCGCGCGGTCGGGGTAGGAGAAGACCTATTACGCCCGGCAGGACTGGTAGAACCACCGGTACGACCAGTACGGCTGAAACCGGCCGGACGACCTGGTGCTGGCGCGGGACGGAGCTATTCACCACCCTCGTCATAGTCCGCCGTCTCGGACACGTGAACGACCGGCTTCTCCATGGCCACCTCGACGAGCCTGCTCAGTCGCCCACGACGGTCTTCTACAAAGTCGTCGAACGCGTCCTTCCGCAGCAGATCCGGTGCGAGCGCGTGGCTGGCCAACAGCTCGTCCATCTCGGAATCATTCAGGGCGACTTGCTGCTCCCCCTGGATCCTCGGCAGGTAACAGGATGGTGCTTCGCCGCCTAGCTTGCGGTTCGCTCTGTAGGAGATGGGCGTCTTGTTTAGGATGCTGTCATATCGATCCCTGCCGATGCCCTGCTTTTCACACCAGTTCCGGGGGAAGATGTGGTGGATGTCGAGGGCGATCTCCTCGGTGTCCAACTCCTGAATGGTAGCCTTCCAATACCAGTCCTTGGAGCCCTCCCGCAGTACGAGCACGTTGATGCCTTTGTAGGCGGCGCTCTGGCGCGAGCGCAGCGTGTTGAAGCGGTCCGGCTGGAAATTGGCCTCGCGTACTGTCCGCGGAAGCGCATCGTCGTCGTCGAACCAGCCGAGCAGCTCCTCATAGTCGTTGGCCATGCGGGTCTCCACCGCGCCGCCGTAGAGCTCCCCGAGCACGCCGGACCAGAACCAGCGCGTCAGCTTGTCGTAGATGCGCGGTTCGAGCCAACGGTCGCCCAGGCGAGAGAGCACTGCTGCCAGTGGCACGAGTTGCGTGCGATAGGGCAACTCCCGCCGGTGGTAGAAGTACTGCCTGGCAGGCTACGTTATCACTCTCGGCTCTGCATACGCAGACCCGACTCCGCTTTGGTTGACCTCGCGATAGCGAGGCAACCAACCACGACGACTACCATCGCCGTGGACGCTTCGGGGTCTCTGCGCTGACCGCTTGCCCCAACCTATCGGCTGGGGACGACCCGAGCGATAACGTAGCCTGCGCTTCGCTTAGGCGGCGGGCAACACTAATATCACCCCTTCGGGGGCAACTGGTATTCCAACTCGCTACCGAGAAATGACGCTAGCTTTTCGGCGGTCTGCCTGGACGGAGCTGCCCGGTCCTTTTCGGGATCGACTGCTGGTAGGTCTTTTCGTATTCACCGTCCAGCCGTTGTAGTTCATTACACAGGGCGGTTTCGGCCATTCCCGAAATGGTCAAACCGGGGACGTAGTAGGCTGCATCGCGGACGCGCTCAATAAGCTTCAGAGGCAGGTGGAGACTAACGGTTACCTTTGGTCCCGGAGCTTCTGGATCCGGCTCCTCGGTGGTAGGCGACTTCCCTGCCCCCTTTGGGGTTGTTTCTATTGGCTCGCGATCAGTTTTAGCAGTCCGCGTGACCGCCGGCTTAGCAGCTGGCGGTTTTTCTTTTGAGCGGGCTTGTGTGGTGTCCGTTAGGAGCGCATCGAGCGGATCTTCGCCCAGGCCCATTAGGTTTTTCTGGGTCATGCTTGCTTGCCTCCTTGATCGCGCTGCAGGACCTCGTCTGCCAGGTTGAGGAAATCTGCTGCTGCCCCGCTTTTTGGAGCGTAGATCGTTAGCGGTTGGGCGTGCGACCAGGCTTCCCTGAGGCGCACGGTTTCGCGGATTCGTGTCTTGAAGACAGCCTTTCCGAAGTGCTTCTCGAGTGACGCCACGACGTCGCGGCCGATGCGGGTACGCATATCCACCCGGCAAGGCAGAACACCGTAGAGCTTGAGTCCTGGGTTGAGGCGCTCACGGACTTTGTCCAGGGTCGTTATAAGGGAGGCGACACCGGCCATGGCCATGGAGGAGGCCTCTACTGGAACGAGGACCTCTTTGGTCGCTATGAGCGCAGCCACAGACAAAAAACCCACCGATGGTGGGCAATCGAGGAAGAGGTAATCCCAACGCTTGGGCCGCAAGGCGTCCAAGCGCTTACGGAGCATCATCTCGGCTCCGACTTCGCCGGCAAGGGTTTTCTCAACCCCAACCAACCAACGGGAAGACGGGATCAGATCGACGCCGGGGACATGGGTCGAAGCAACAAGCTCGCTGAGATCCTGCTCCTCAGTGAAAACCTCGAGCAGGCCCTTGCCGCCATCCTTGACAGCAAGCCACGCTGAGGTGCTAGCTTGTGGATCAAGGTCGATCAGCAGTACACGCTTGCCACGGGCCCCGAGAGCTGCAGCAAGGTTAACGGCGGTAGTCGTCTTGCAGGTGCCGCCCTTCTGGTTGGTGATGGCGATCGTGTGCATAAGCGTCGAAGTAGAAACTATTATATTACAACCCTTGCATCGAAATCAACTAATACAATAATTTATTTTATTACATCTAAATTGATGTATGCGAGGGGCCTACCTCAGGGTGGGGCAGGTAGAGGGCAGAGCGGGAGACGTCCAGGATCTTGGCAATGGAGGCTGGCCGTCGAAGTCGATCCCCTCCTTGATCGCGATGAAGCGGATATTGCGATGGACCAAAGTGTCCACGATTTGGATCACCTGCCCCAGGCTGCGTCCCAGACGCGACAACTCGCTGACCAGCAGGCGATCGCCCATCTGAAGCCTTCCCAACATCTCGTCTATGCGGCGCTCGAGCGGACTCTTTCGCGACGAGATGCGGGCCTCGATGAATTCGTCGACCGTGAAGCGGCGTTTCTGGCTGAACTCCAGGATGGCCAGTTTCTGGTTGGCGAGATCGGCCATGAGGACCTGCTGATAATATGAATGATAATATCCTTTATCATGCGTGATAAACTCCCCCTCCCGCCGCTCCCCGGCAGGCCATAATGCCGGATCGCTCCCTAACGTATAGTAGAGCAGGAGCTTCCCCCATGCCCGCCCAACCCGCCTGGTTTCATCGACTTGATGAAATCCTCGAGGCCCTGCGGAACTGGGAGGGTTTGGTTTGAATCGCGATCCCGGAACGATTGCTCTCTTGAGGGGTTCTTCCGTATTAGCTGCTTTCTCTCAGCGCGATGAGCTTTCTTTCGAGGCAGCCGAATATGGCACTGACACTATATGGATTGTGTGTCATATTATGGGGGTGAGCTGGGTTGTTGAGATTGGCAACGAGTTTGAGCCAGAGCTTGACGAACTGCACGAGGACGTGCAGACGGAGATTCTGGCGTTGACGCGACTGCTGCAGAAGTTCGGGCCGCAATTGGGGCGGCCTCGGGTTGACACGCTAAACGACTCACGCCACGCGAACATGAAGGAATTGCGGTTCAGTGCGGCTAACGGCGAATGGAGAGTGGCCTTCGCTTTCGACACGAAGCGCAAGGCGATCCTGCTCGTTGCGGGGGATAAATCGGGAGGCGGAGAAAAGCGGTTCTACCGCAGGCTGATCCGCAAGGCCGATGACCGTTTCGACGCGCATCTGGCCCGCCTGAAGAAGGAAGGGAAGTCATCATGACTGTGAACGTAGACGACCGAATCAAGAAGCTGAGCCCCGCCCAACGTAAGAAGGTCGAGGCCCGCGCCGCCGAGCTGATTGCCGAGGAGATGACCTTGCGCGAACTGCGGCACGCCCGCAAGCTCACGCAGGTTCGCGTGGCTAAAAAGCTCGGGATTACCCAGGACAGCGTTTCGCGGCTTGAGAAGCGCAGTGATCTGCTGCTGTCCACGCTCCGTAAGACGGTAGAGGCGATGGGTGGAAACCTGTCGCTGGTGGCCAAGTTCCCCGACCGCGCTCCGGTTGTGCTGTCCGGCATCGCCGAGGATGGCCCGCGCGTCCTAAATCGCTAAATTAGTGTGTTTGGCTTCGGCCGGATGAATTACACTCTCGAAGTGGTGTCGCCCACTACGAGGAGCATGTGCGCAGGCTGGATATTGCGGCGCGGCGATCTTGACGGCCGCAAGCCGGCGGGGCACCGTCGCCCACCTCACTCCACATAGGTCTACATGATGTACCAGATACCTGTCACGATCGAGCACACCCTCCGGAAGGCCGAGGCGCTGGTGAAGCGGCTGGCCGCGAAGCAGACCGACGAGGGCGTACCCGCGGCGTTGCACGGCAAGCGGGAGGCGACGGTGATCTACAATAACCTGCCGAGGATTCTCGAGGCGGGGCGCGCCGAGGCTGCTGGGGTGGCTAAACCGAGCGCCGACTACGGAGATGACCCGGTCAAGTTGGCATTGGAGATCGACCGCGTGATGCGGGAGCGGGCACCGGCGGGCTGGAAAGGCGACCAGGCACGGGAGACTCAGGTCCTGAATGCGCTGTTCCCGCTGCTCGACCGTGACCGGGAGGCCACGCTTGCGCTCTTCGAGCTCATCAAGAACCAGCCGGGGTACTGATGACAGAGACTATCCAGATCGGCGAGGTTGCTATCGCCGTGACGCGCAAGGACGTCAAGCATGTCCACTTGTCGGTGCACCCGCCGATGGGCCATGTCACGCTGGTCGCACCCATCGAAACCCGCCCGGAGGTGGCCCGGGCCTACGCCGTCTCCAAGCTCGGTTGGATTCGTGATCAGCAGGCGACGCTGCACCGACAGGCGCGAGAGACACCCCGCCAATTTGTCGAACGGGAGAGCCACTACCTTTGGGGGCAGCGATATCTTCTAGCCGTCGTCGAAAAGGATGTGAAGCCCTTCGTCAGTCTTAGTCACCGCCGGATCACGCTCACCGTGCGTCCCGGCAGCACGACGGCGAAGCGGGAGAAAGTCATTCACGAATGGCACAAGGCGCTGCTGCACGAGGCAGTACCCCCCCTAGTCCATAAGTGGGAGGCCAGGCTGGGCATCGAGGTTGCTGGCTACTTTCTCCAGCGCATGAAAACAAAGTGGGGTAGCTGCAATCGTCGCGCCGGAAACATCCGCCTCAATACGAAGCTCGTGAAAAAGCCGAAAGACCTGTTGGAGTATGTCGTCGTCCACGAAGTACTCCACCTCATCGAGCCAACGCACAGCGAGCACTTCATGGCGCTGCAGAGCAAATACTATCCGACATGGCGTGAAGCGCGGGCAGAGCTCAACGCCCTGCCTCTTTCGGCGGAGGTTTGGCGTGTGACTGGGGTGAGCCGCGAGGGGGCTTAGATCTTCACCTCTCACGGACATCACCGAGGGGAAGAAGGTAGATGCGAGTGCAGCGAATCGGAGACGGGCAAGTGGCTTAGCTGAGCATATGGCTGCTCGGGACCGAGTGCGTTACGTCACTCTACCTCGATCACGAGACGGCAGTGGTCGCTCGGTCCCCATTCGTGCACTTCATTGAGGGCGCGCCTACCGGCGGAGGTGATGTGCAGGGTTCAGCGCGAAAAGACGTGGTATTCGGCGCAGCGGGGGTGTATCCTGTGACCGTGCCAGGGCCAAAATGGAAATCCTGGCTAAGGACAAGGGCATGCATATCGTTTTCGGACTCCACCTGGACGGCTTAAAGCCAGAGGTTCCGCAGACTGTGGCGGGGGCGACAACGCTCGGCCCAAAAGGCCTGCTGGAAGTCCTAGAAACCCAGCTCGGGCTGCCGACGCCAACCCCGTACCCGAGCGAAGCGCCCTTCAGCTATCTCCAGTGCCTACAAGAGGCTTCATCGCCGGACCGATTCTTCCACCGCTCATTTGAAATCGACCCTGTCAACGTTGCCCGCACGCTCCTCGATTGGCGAGAACAGTGGTACGAGGCGGGCTGGGACGGCACCTTCCCGGACGATGCACCCGCACGACTCGCGGACATGGCCGCCGTCGAGGCCATCGCCAAGGGGCGGGTACCGCCCACGCACGGCGAGCGCTTGCAGCGGATAGCGGAGGTCCTCAGGGAGCGCCGCACTCAATTCGAGCGCGTGGAACTCCACACGCCTCTTGACGATCTCCCACACGTTTGGCAGCGGGTGATCGATGCACTGCCATGGGTGCCGGCCGCCGGTCTTGAGCCCACGGTTGCCGGCCCGGACGGATCGGATCTCGCGCTCGTACAGACAAGACTGCTCTCGATGGTCAATCGTGACGAAGACCGAATTGCAGACTCCGAGCGTCTTCAGGGCGACAGGTCGTTCATTGTCGTGAAGTCCGCATCGAGAGATCTCTCTGCGGACGCTATCGCCGAATTCCTTCTGTCATCCGGGCGGATCAGTGAGACGCTCTTAGTCGCCGAGCACGAAGGAATCATTCTCGACAACGCGCTTGAGCGTGCCGGATTACCGCGCTGTGGTTTCCGACGACACACCCGATTTCGGGCGGCCACCCAAGTACTCAAGCTCTCACTCGCGCTCGTGTGGGAGCCGGTCGACCCGCACCGAATACTCCAGTTCCTGCTGCATCCCACCGGACCACTCCCGAAGTGGGTACGGTCGCGACTCGCCGATGCTGTGGCCGAGTCCCCCGGTGTTGGCGGACCGGAATGGGTCGCTGCAATTCACAAAATCGGGCAGATGCAACGAGAACGCTACGAGGCCGAGGAGGCGGAAATCGAGCAGCTTCAAGCCGAAATCGCATACTGGTTGGAGGGGGAACGGTACGATCCCGGTGCCGGCGCTTCGCTTGAGGCGTTGCTTACCCGCACGCAGCGCGTCTCGGTTTGGGCGAGCAAGCAATTCCACACGGTGGAGAGTGAGGCCGAGGCTTCTCTGTTCGCGTCTGCCCATGCGCAGGCGGAGGCGCTCCTGACGGAGCTCGCAGGGCTTCGAAAAGATGGTACCGAGCGCATCGCACGGCTTGCGCTTGAGCGACGGATCGACGAGGTGACGACCGACGCACCGGATCCTTCCACGTACGAAGAGGCCGGTCACGCACGAGCGGCGACCTCACCGGCCGCAGTGACAAATCCGTGGCCGGCAGTGGTTTGGTGGAATCTCTCGTACGTGCCGACCGCTGTCTCGTACCCCTGGTCGGGGCGCGAACTCGCCGCCCTGCGTGCATCGGGAGTGCGACTGCCAGAGGTCGAGGAAATTGTTCGCCGGCAAAGTCGGGAGTGGCTGAGACCGCTGTGCCATGCTACAGAGCAGTTTGTCCTGGTCGTGCATGACGACGAACGTGGAACGCACCCGTTATGGACGCGGATCGAGAGCTTTTTCGACGGGATCGCGATAGTCCAGATTGAATCCACGCTGGTCGGTGGAGACATGGCACTCGAAGCGCTTGAGGTGCCGACGCGAGTACTTCCGCTTCAGGTCCTGCCCGCGCCACGACGGTGGTGGTCACTGCCGGACGATTGCGCCGTCGCGCCTCGTGAGGTCGAGTCCTACTCCAGTCTCTCGAAGCTCTGCGACTACCCGCACGAGTGGGTGTTGCAGTACGCCGCGCGTCTCCGAGCCGGGAGCGCCTCCGAGGTAATGGATGGCTCCCGCCTCTTTGGAACCCTCGGGCACCGACTCTTCGAAGAGTTCTTTCGGACGCACGACGACTGGCGCCGGATGCAAGACGAAAACGTGCTCGCCTGGGTGCGCGCAGAATTGCCCGGACTCGTCGAACGCGAAGGCGCGGTGCTGCTCGAGCCCGGGCGCGGAGTCGACCGCCAGCGAATCGCCGTCACGCTGGAGCGAGCCCTGGTCCGGCTTCTGGCACACCTCCGGTCGGCCGGAGTCGTGCAGGTAACGCCTGAAGCCTCTGGAAAAGTGCCGTTCGCGGGACGCCACCTGACCGGTGCCATCGACTTGGTGTTGACTTGTGGCAACGGACAACGCGCCGTTCTCGACGTCAAGTGGGCAGGCGAAAGCTACCGCCGAGACTTGCTCTCGGAAAACCGCACCCTACAGCTGGCCACCTACTCCCACCTACAGAAAAATCTGGATGGGAGCGAACGATGGCCTTCTGGGGCGTTCTTCATCCTATCCACCGGCAATGTCCTCGCGAGCGATGGATCAAGCTTCCCAGATGCAATCGTGTCCCCGTCGAACAACGGCGAAGGCTTAGCAAATCTCTGGGACCGTCTCCAACTCACGTACGACTGGCGATGGGAACAGTTGGAAAGTGGGCGGATCGAGGTCGTGACGGACCTCACGGTACCGGACGAGCAGTCGACTCCGCCCGAGGCTGGGCTCCGTCCGGTCACCGGTGGTGATCAGTACGACGACTACGTGCGACTCACGGGGTGGGCGGACTCCCGATGAGCGATAGTCAGAGCGATCTCGCGCATGTGCGCTTCATCAGTGCCGGAGCGGGGAGCGGCAAGACATATCACCTGACCGAGGAGCTTGAGCAAGCGCTGTCCGATGGCAGGGCGATGCCTGCGGCCGTGATTGGCACGACGTTCACGGTAAAGGCCGCCACAGAGCTTCACGACCGCGTCCGGACTCGACTGATCAGGAGCGGCCGGTTCCTGTTGTCAGAGCAGATGGCACAGGCAGTCATTGGTACCGTGCACAGTGTCTGTGGGCGCCTGCTCGGGCGGTTCGCGTTTGAGCTCGGGCTCTCGCCCGAACTCAACGTCGCAAGCGTCGAGGATGGTGCGCGTCTCTTCAACCAAGCATTGGACGAGGTGCTGAGTGCGGACCGTGTTCGAGAGATGAACCTTTGCGCCGAGCGTCTTGGGCTCGTAGACGATCAGGACGGAACAAGTTGGCAGGACCACGTGCGGAAGATCGCGGAGGAGACGCGAAGCAACGACATTGACCCGACCACCCTGCCGACGATGGGCCGCGAAGGCGCGATCCGGTTTCTTACCTATTTTCCGGAAGCGACTTGCGACGACGAGGCGCGGGAGGCGCTACTCGCGGCCGTTCAGGAAGCGATCGCGAACATCGACCTTGCGTACGATGCCACCAAAACCACGCGCGATTATGTGAGGCGGCTACGCAGCGCCGCGGCCGAACTCCGGCGTGACAACTGCCGTTGGACGCTCTGGATCTCGCTGAGCAAGTCGTCGCCGGCAAAGAGGAGCGAATTTACCGCAATACCGGTACGGGCCGCCGCCGCTTCCTATGACGGTCATTCGGGCTTTCACGCCGACATACGCAGGTACATCGAAGGCGTGTTTGCGATCGCTGGGGAGGCTCTTTCCCATTTCCAGAGCTTGAAGACCGAGCGCGGCCTTGTCGACTACGCCGATATGGAGCAGCTGGCGCTCCGGGCCCTCGACGATCCCGCCGTGGCGGAACGTCTCAGCGACGAGGTGGATCTGTTGCTCATCGACGAGTTCCAGGACACGAACCCAATGCAGCTCGCGCTGTTTATGAAGCTCGCTCGGCTTGCTCGCGAGGTGGTCTGCGTCGGAGACGTGAAGCAGGCCATCTTCGGTTTCCGGGGAAGCGACCCGGAGCTCGTGCGAGGCACGCTCGATGCGCTCGCCGCCCGCGGCAGCAGGCTCGCCGTGCTCGATAGCTCCTGGCGGTCGCGGCCTTCGATTGTGCGCTACCTGAACGCCGTATTTGGTGAAGCCTTCGAACGCGACGGCATGGAACGCGCATTGGTCGAGCTGTCACCCGAGCGCCCGGAGACTCACGACTCGCCAGCGGTGGTGCGTTGGACCCTCCCAAGGACGAGGAAAGTGGCGGAGCAGGCAGACGCTTTGGCACTCGCTATTTTGGAATTCAAGAGATCCGGACAACGAGTGAGCGACCCGGAGACGGGAGAAACGCGGGCTGTCACCTTCGGCGATATTGCGGTGCTCGCCACGACAAACGGTCACGTGCAGGCCATCGCGAAGGCGTTGCGCGAACGACGCGTGCCCATGAAGATGACCCTGGCCGGGCTTCTCGAGATGCCCGAGGTGTGCCTTGCAAGAGCGTGCCTGCGCCGCCTGAACGATCCCGCCGACACCATCGCCACGGCCGAAATTCGAGTTCTGGGTTCCTGTGAGGAGCCGGAAGTCTGGCTCGCAGACCGGCTTCGCTGGCTCGAGGCTGAAGAGGGGGGCCGGAGCTGGGCCGAGCCCGACGATCCGATCGTATCTCGCATCGCGCATTTGCGCAGCCAGACGATTACCCAGTCCCCGGTCGAGATCGTCGCGCGAGTGCTCAACTATGTCGGGATACGACGGATCGCGACCACCTGGGGACCTGATGCGATCACCGCCACCCAGCGCCAGCGCAACCTCGATGCCTTCCTCGATTGGGCGGTCGAGTACGAGAACCACTGCGCGTCGCAACACGAGGCGGCGACCCTAACCGGCTTTCTGTTCTGGTTAGAGAACCCAACGTCTCCGGCGCTCGATCTGCAGCCGGTGGTGACCGGCGGCGACGCCGTCCACGTCCTGACCTACCATCGCGCGAAGGGCCTCGAGTGGCCAGTCGTCGTAGTGACTGACTTTCACTACACCTGGCGTCCCCGGATCTGGGACGTTCGCGTCGAGTCGACCTCGGACAAGCTCGACCTCGACAATCCCCTTAAGGGGCGGACCATCCGCTTCTACCCAAATGTTTTCGGCAGAAACACCAAGAACGTTCCCGTTCTCGATGGCATCATGGAGTCGGAGGAGGGTATTCGAGCGGCTGCTGCAGTCGACGCCGAGGGACGCCGCTTGGCGTATGTAGGGATGACGCGGGCCCGGGACACGATCATCGTTGCCGTGCCGGCGTCGGCGCCGAGCGGAGATGCCTGGATCAAGAGCTTTACTTCCGACCACCTTCTTCCTGCTGGCGATGAACATCCGCTTCCAGATGGCGAGCCCATCCCGTCGGCCGTCGTTGACTTGTCTGCGGCCGAGGTCGCGGTTCCCGCACCCACTCCGTTCACGCCAACCTGGTTCCTTGAACGCTCCCCGACCGAGCTTCGACTCCGCGAGCGGCTGAGCCCATCCGACGCCGGGCCTGCGGAGGGCGCCGCCGTAGGCAGTATCGTCGAGGTAGGGCCACGCCTTGCGGTTCACAGCGATGACATGAGGAGGATCGGCACCGCGCTCCATGCAGTAATTGCCGCGGAGTTCGTGAACCCAGGCCGAGACGACGCAGTCGAATACGCCGCGTCCGTCATCCAGAATGCGGCTGGTGAGGAGGCGATGGCCCCGGCCGACGCAGTCGAGTGTGCACGACGCCTCAGGGCGGTCCTCAACGCTCGGTTCGGTCCGCACCGCATGCTGGTCGAGCATCCCGTGAAGCTCGTCCAGGACAATGGTCAGGTGCTCCACGGCTGGATCGACCTGCTCATCGAAACCGGGGCGGGGTGGATCGTCATCGACCACAAGTCCTCCCCGCGTCCGCGCTCAGAGTGGGCCGACGAGGCACTGGAACATTCGGGCCAACTCGCCGCGTACGCGAGCGCCCTAAGAGGTGCCGGTCTCGGATGCGCGGACTGTTGGGTGCACTTTCCGGTGAGTGGGGGGCTGGTGCAAGTCGTGCTCAACCGCGAGACTAACAGCGACAGGCCGCGAGCGACGTCTTTGCCGACAGCTCCATAGGCGTGCCGCGTCCTCCACCAGCAGGCTCATCTAGCGCCGCATACGGAAGAAGCGCGTTGGAGTATGACGGTGCCGAACTGGGTCGGCCAACATGGAAACCCAAATCAAGTCGATAGAGTTAGACCATGAAGAAATGCCTGTCCTGCGCAGAAAAGATCCAAGATGCGGCAGTTGTCTGCCGCTACTGCGGACGCGATCAACCCGGCACGGTCGGGGCGCTGCTGCCGAAGCCACCGAGTCCCGGCGTTGCTGCGGTTCTCAGTCTAATCATCCCTGGGGCGGGCTACATGTACGCGGGACGCGTCGGTGCTGGACTCGCGCTGCTCGCCTTCACGATCGCCGGCTACGCCCTTTCTATTTCCCCAGGGGCTTTCATACACATCCTAGTGATCTTCGCTTCGATCAGAGCAGCGAAATCTAAGGGCCGCGTTCCGGTTGAGAGGTCTGAGGATCGCGGCGTGGATGACTGGCCTGACCTACTCAAGCGCGCCGACGTGCTCATTCTCGACACAGAGACGACCGGGTTTACGGATCAGTCGGAAGTGATCGATGTGGCGGTGCTCGACACTTGCGGAACGGTAAGATTCGACCGGCTCAGCATGCCGGAAGGACGAACGAATACCAACGCAGGCCACAGCTGTCCATGGCCTCACGCGGGCAGACCTCAGGCGCCAGAAGGCTCCAGCCTGGCCTGAGGTCCACGATGACTTGGTGCGCGTGCTCACCGCAGCGACGATTGTGCTCGCGTATAACGCCGATTTCGACTCGCGTTTGCTCCGACAGACCGCTGAGCGACATGGCCTGACTATGCCTGATCTACCCTGGCGCTGCGCGATGCTCGATTATGCGGCCCACGTGGGCGAGAAGTGGAAGAGCGGGCCCCACAAAGGGCAGTGTCGATGGCAGACACTTGAAGTCGCTACGACGCGAGAGGGCGTGGAGCCTGCTGGCGCGCACCGTGCATTAGCCGATGCGAAGATGACACTTGGGGTTCTGCGAGCGGTGGCCGCGCCACAGCCTTGATGTGCGGTCTCAAAGCCGCTGAACTACCCCGTACTTGGCCAGATCCGCCAGCATCGGATTCGACAGTGAGATCGCGCTGATTCGATTTTTGTGAAGTCAAGATGACCTTGCACAAACACAGAGTATAAGCTTATCGGTATGAAAACAATGTCGCTCCCCCCCAACCACGAGCTGCCGACAGATCTTTTGGCTCGAGAGGATTTTCTGTTTCGCGAGGACAACACTCCCTCTCTCACCGATATACAGTGGGATGCACTGAGCGCTGGAGTCGGCCGTGGGGAAAGCGTGCTCGCTCTGGCGCCGACATCGACTGGAAAGACACAGATCGGCATCTGGGCTTTGGCCTCATGGCTGGTCGGCGATAGGGCTCGGCGTCGCGCCGTCTATCTGGTTACGCATCGCAGCCTCGCGAAACAAAAATTCGAAGACTTTCAGCGCATCCTCCTTGGTTCTTTGTTTGCCGGCGCCGCGGACGCAATGGTCCTGTCTACCGGAGACAGACAGGTCAATGCCAATGGCGCAGTCGTCAACGAACCGCTTCGCGCCAGTCTTCTTGTTGCGACTTACGAGAAATACCTCGGCCTCTTCTGCGGCGGTGGCATTCCCAGCGATCTTCGCGATACGTGTATTGTGGCCGACGAGATCAACATTCTTGGTGACCAGTCTCGCGGTGTGCATGTTGAAACGCTTCTCACCCTGCTTCGCCAAGGTCGACCAGGGCAGTTCATTGGGCTTTCTGCTGTTCTCACCGAACAGGACGGCCACAGTCTTGCCGATTGGTTACACGTGAAGCTTGTCCGTGTAACACACCGAGAGAAACACCTTCGCTATGAGTGTCGCACACCGACGACGCGATTCACTTTTCACACTGGAACACCTGGCGAAGGCATTCGTGATGAACGCGTGGGGCCTGGGATGGCAACGGATCCGCAGGCTCTAATCAGTGAATGCATGAGCGGGAACGACGGTAAACCTGTCGTTGTTTTCTGTATGAGTAAGAAGGAGATGTACAGTGGTTGCCGGACATATTGTCAATCACACGATATTCCCCTGGAGGGTGCGCCGTTGCTTGAAGGACTTAGCATGGACACACCCGAGGCTGCATTACTGTCAGCCACGATGCCTCACGGGGTCGCCATTCATTGCGCGGACCTGGTGGAAGCCGATCGGTTAAGGGTCGAGGAAGCACTTAACCCGCATTTCCAATTTGATTCAGACCTCTCGACCTTCCGGCGGCCTTGAGCGTCTTTATTCATAGGGGCTAGAGCCCGCTGAGGACGCCAGGGAGGCCAACACCCAATGGGTGAAAAACAAACCAAGCCATTCCAGCTAAGTTTCAACGGCTCGTGGAAAGTCGATTTCCAGGGATCGCACGTCACTTCCGACGGTGGCCTGATTTTGGTTCGCGAACTGGACGAACGGCTCGGTCTCGGAGAACTGATTGACGAGCATCTCAGCGACTCCCGGCAAGGCACCAACAAGCAGTTCACGCTCGCTGATCTGTTGCGGCAGTCGATCTACAGCCGCTTGGCAGGCTACGAGGACGTCAACGACGCCGTCCGAGTGTCGGCTGACCCGACGTTTCGCTTGATCGGCTCGCAGAAGATCTGGGATCGCGGTGCGGCCTTAACCTCGACGCTGCACGGCTTCGAGACGGAGATGCTGGCGAGCGAAGAGAACCTGCTGGGGCTGATGGCGCTGAACCGAGAGCTGGTCGGGCAAGCGGAGGCGTTCGACGACTCCGAGCGGGTCGTTCTGGACATGGACTCCACCGAGAGTCCGGTCCATGGCCAACAGGAAGGCAGTGCCTACAACGGACACTTCGAGTCGGTCTGCTACCACCCGTTGCTTTTGTTCAACGGTCATGGTGATTGCCTCGCTGCCAAGCTGCGTCCCGGCAACGTGCACAGCGCCGAGGACTGGGATGAGCTATTGTTGCCGGAGATCGAGCGCCAACAGGCTGCGGGCAAGCAGGTCGCCTTCCGGGGCGATGCCGCCTTTGCCAAGCCGGAGATCTACGAGGCGCTGGAGGAGCGCGGCGCGGACTACGCGATCCGCATTCCGGCCAATAAGAACCTGGAGCTGGAGATCGAAGACATCCTGTTTCGTCCGCCGGGGAGGCCCGGCCGCAAGCCGCTAGTGCGCTACAAGAGCTTTCGCTATCAGGCGGAGAGCTGGAAGGGGCCGAGACGAGTTGTCGCCAAGGTCGAGCACCACCAGGGCGAGCTATTCGCGCGCGTCGGTTTTATCGTGACGAACATGAGCTTGCCAAGCCGGTCGGTGGTGCGTTTCTACAACAAGCGCGGCACGGCGGAGCAGTGGATCAAAGAAGGTAAGCAAGCGACGCACTGGACGCGGCTGTCGTGCCATCGCTTCCGGGCGAACGAGGTGCGCTTGCAGTTAAGCGTGCTGGCCTACAACCTGGGCAACCTGTGGCGGCGACTCGGGTTGCCGCACAGGATCAAGACGTGGTCACTGACGAGCTTGCAGCAGCGGTTGATGAAGACGGGCGGCAGATTGGTCAAGCACGCGCGGTACTACTGGTTGCTCTTGGCCGAGGGACATCTGAACCGGCGGCTGTTTGGCGACATGCTGCGGAGGATCTGGGCGCTGCCTGTGCCGGGTGGTTAGCACCGCACTTGGCGAATGCGAAATCTGTGTACTGAGGACGGAAGCTCGGAGGGGTGTCTGCGAAATTGACTTCGCAGCGGCGGATCAGCCCCCATGAGGGGCAAGAAGGGGGCTCGATCGGTCCCGCCTCAGCCGCCGCCTCTTTCGGGTGGAGAAATGGTTGCGCTTCGCCGGGTGAGGGTGTAGACTCGTGCCGTCAGAGGAGCCAAATCGGAAATCCTGGCTCAAACCCAACCCTCCCCGTCTCTTGCGATGTCTCGTAGATTTTCCTCAAATACCCCAGAGCACGCGACTTCAATGGTCCCTCTTCGCGGTAAGCGTCCAAGAAACTGCGGACGGCCGCTTTTCTTTTACCTTGCGCGAAGAAACTCAGGCCCATCAGATAGGCAATCTCTGGATCGGAGGGGTTCAAGGATTGCGCGTGAGAAAGAATTCGTTCACATTCTTGCCACAGCGCTGTTCGCTCCCGGTCTGCCCTAGCCCCCCCAGCTGCCGTGGCCGCAGCTCGTCCCAGTGCGTACAAGCCGGATGCCCTTAGCTGACGCTGGAGATTCGGCCTTAAGATTGATTAGCCGGTATTTGCGGGCCGGCGTGCTGGTGGAGGGAAAGCGGGTAGTGAGCGAGGAGGGCACGCCGCAAGGCGGGCCTTTGTCGCCGCTGCTGGCGAACATCTACCTCGACGCGCTCGACCGGGAACTGGAGAGGCGCGGGCACCGCTTTTGCCGCTACGCCGACGACGGCAACATTTATGTGAGCAGCGAGGCGGCGGCAAAGCGGGTGCTGGAGTCGATCCGGCGCTGGGTGGAGCAACATCTGCGACTCGAAGTGAACGCGGCGAAGAGCGGGACGGGGCGGCCCTGGGAGCGCAAGTTTCTGGGGTTTCGCATCAACCGCAAGCAGCAGATCGAAGCCGCGCCGGAAAGCGTGGAGCGATTCAAGACGAAGGTACGGGAGATCTGGCGCAGCTGCCGCGGCGTGAGCAGCGTAGAGCTGCGAGACGAGTGGCGGCGGTGGGTCATCGGCTGGTGGGGCTATTACCGGCTGGCCGAGGACCGGCGCGCGATCTTTCGGCTGGAGGGCTGGATTCGGCGCCATATCCGGCAGTGCTTCTGGCTGCGCTGGCACAGTGTGCGGGGTCGATGCCGCGCTTTGCGGCGCTTGGGCGTTCCCGAGCAGATGCTGCGCTATGTGCCGACGCGGCGCGGCGAGTGGTATGTCGCGGCGCGGCGGATGATGCACACGGCCTTGCCGAACGCGACCTTGCGGCGTTACGGATTCGTGATGCCATCGGATCTCGCGGCCCCATGAGCGCCGCCGGGTCCAACCGCCGGATACGGCTAACCCGTATGTCCGGTGGTGTGGGAGGGTGCCGGGGCGCAATCCCCGTCACCCGACCCGATCGGCAGGTGGTGCGCCCGTCGTTGGACCGGCTGAAGCCGGTCCAACGACACTAGGAGAAGCCATCCGCGGGGGATGACCACAATGCGGAGAGCAACTCGAAACTGTCCAGGCCTGGAAACGGTCGTGTTGGTCCGGTGATCTGTTCCTTACCGGTTTTTCCACCTTTAGCTTAGCAAGCGCCGTGCCGGCGGTTGGCCTGTTTCGGAGGTGCAGGTTGCTGTAAGTGTTTGAAACGATGCAGCGTAAGTTTTTTTCATTTTTACGTGACCGCTGGCGCGATTTTTGGAAATTGCGTAGTTTTGTGACGGATTAAGCGAAGGACTGCGTGGAGGGAGTATTGGAATCCACAGACTGCCGCGGATTTTACAGATGGGAGGGACCAGCCGTTGAGAACGGCTGGTTTTGTTGCCCACCCCAGACCCCGCAAGGCCGGGGAAACCGGCCTTGCGCCGAAAATGACGCGCCCGGTGCGCGCGCGAGGCGACCGGTCTTGGGGCCCACCCCAACCCCCGAACGACCGTCGCTAGCGGCCGTTCGCCGGGAGCATATTTCTGGGGTGCGGGGACGCCGGGCCTCAAAGGACTGGCCTATGTGAAATCAAGCCACGTGAACGTGGCTGGCCTACCAGCGTCCTGGAAAGTCGTTGCCTGTCCCCGACTTTCCCGACTTTCCCCCGACTTTCCCCGACTTTCCGACTTTCTCCAGCGAGGCGTCGGACCCGCGCAATCAGTTCGGGGTCGCCCTTGGATAACGGACTCTTACTGAAAAGCTGGGCGTTGGACGTTCGACCAGGTCGCTACTCCCACTTGGTGACGACTTTACGGTCGGGGACGGGGTACCAGGCGGCGATGTTGGCGGCCATTTTTGCGACGACATCTGGGTTGGCTGAGGCGAGGTTGGTTTTCTCGTGCGGGTCGGCGAGCAGGTCGAAGAGCTGCGGGCGTTTCTCGATGCGCGGGTGTGCTGATTTGTAACGGTTCACCTCGCCGTCATAGGTCAGCAGCAATTTCCATTTTCCCTCGATCGACCAGCGGAAGAGTAGAGAGGCGGACGGCTTTTCGATGTCGGCGATGTCGTGGGCGAACGATTCGCCGAAGATGGCCGTGCGCTCGATCTTTGAGCCCGATTCCAGGTTCGGCAGGAGGTTGAGGCCCGGCAGTTCGTCGGGAGTGCGGGCACCGGCGGCGGCGAGGATCGTCGGCACGATGTCGATGCTGCTGACGAGCTCGGGGCGGTCGGCCGGCCTAAGCTTGCTGCCCCAGCTGAACATGATCGGTGTGCGGATGCCGCCTTCGTACGGGGTTTGCTTGGAGCGTTTGTCGTATCCGCGCTTGGCGGGGTTCTGGATCCAGCCGTTATCCGTGACGTAGACGAACAGGGTGTTGTCCGTGATGCCCTTCTTGTCGATGTGGTCGACGAGCTGGCCGCAGGTTTCATCGAACCAGTCGACCATGGCGTAGTAGCGGGCAACATGCGGCGACTTGACCTTGTCCTTGTACTTGTCGAACAGGCGCTGCGGCGGGTTATGCGGGGCGTGCGGCAGGAACGGCGCGTACCAGAGGAAGAATGGTTTCCTCTGGTCGACGGCCATGTCGACGAATTCGGTGACCGGCGCCATGCCGTTACGGCCGATCTTGAGGCCGTCATCGCCGTGGCGGCCGCCGGACTTGGGGAAGCCGCGGGTCATGCCATGGGTGAAGTCGCCGTGCTGAAAGCTGCCTTCCCACCATTTGCCGCTCTGATGGCTGAGGTAGCCCTTCTCGCCAAGCAGTTTGGGCAGGCTGTCGAACTTCTTGACGTATGAGATGAGCTGGGCTCGGCGCTGATTGTAGAGTTCGGACCCGTCCTTGGCGTACTTAGGCGACGGGTCGTTGCCAGTGACGCCGTGGACGCTGGCGTAATGGCCGGTGACGAGGGTCATCAGCGACGGGCGGCACAGGGCGGTCGGGACGTAGCCGCGGCGGAAGAGCACGCTCTTGCTGGCGAGCTTGTCGAGGTGCGGGGTTTGGACGACGTCGTCGCCCATGAAACGGTAGTGATTCCAGGCTTGATCATCTGAGATGATCAGCACGATATTGGGCGGTGCCGCCGAAACCGCAGACGCGGTCAGCAAGCAAGCGGCGGCGAAGCGCAGAAGAGTCTTGAGCATGGTAACCGGGATTTCCGTTTTGGCTTCCCGGCTCGCCATCAGTATACACCTAACCGCGTCCACATGAGCCTCCGCCATTTTTCACTCCAGGCCGCTCCTCTGGGCACTTCTATTGCCTCTTGATACTCCATTCATGGTTGGAGTTGACATTCCGGGTGAAGTCGTGATAAAGTCGAGTCGGCACTTTTTGGAGGGAGGTTAGTCATGCAAACAATAGGAAGATTCCTCTGTGTCGTCGCGATGGCGCTGACGTCACTCGTGTCAGTCGCACCGGGCCAGACATCGAGCGCTTCGATCTCCGGCCTGGTCATGGATCAGACGGGCGCATCGGTACCGGATGTGGCGATCACGGTCACGGACATCAACCGTAATGTGATCTTCAACAGTGTGTCGAACGAACAAGGCCTTTACCTGGTCGTTTCTCTGCCGCCGGGAACTTATACCCTGGCGGCCGAGAAGTCCGGCTTCCGGCGCCACGTGCTGGATGCCATTCAGTTGTCGACGCAGCAGAAAGCCGTGGCTGACATCACTTTAGAGCTAGGCGCCGTCACGGAATCGGTTTCCGTAACGGCCAACGCGCTGGAACTCGAAACCGGCACCTCGACCCTAAGTGCGGTGATCGAAAACAAGAAGATCGTGGACTTGCCGCTGAACGGCCGTAACGTGTTCAGTCTGGCTTTACTGGCGGCGGGAGTCTACGCTAGCATTCCCACGTCGGCAACGGGGGGAATCGGAGAGTCGTTTCACACACAAGGGAGATTTATCTCCAACGGCGGCCGCGAGTCGTCCAACGCGATTCTGCTCGACGGCGTGTCGGTCAACTCGAACGGCATCGCGGAGGGGCGGCAATTTGCGACTGGCGTCCCTTCAGCCGACGGCATCCAAGAATTTCGCATACAGACGAACGGGGCTTCGGCCGAATATGGCCGCACCGGCGGCGGCGTTTTGACGCTGGCCACGAAGGCGGGCACGAACGAGCTGCACGGAACCGCATTCTGGTACACGCGCGACAGCGCCATGGATTCCAACAACTTCTTCTCCAATGCGAGCGGACAAGAACTCGGCGATTTTGACCGGAAGGAATATGGGGGCGCTTTGGGCGGCCCGATTGCCAAGAACAAGACGTTCTATTTTGTGAACGCGGAATTGCGCCGCGAGTCGGCGGCGACACTGAGGCGCCTCACGCTTCCTACCGACCTGCAGCACCAGGGCGACTTCTCGGAAACGCTGAACGCCGGGGGCCAGTTGCGAGCGATCTACGACCCGTTTTCCACACGGGCGGACCCGGCAAACCCCGGCAGATCCATCCGGGATCCGTTTCCTAACAACCAGATCCCAGCGAACATGATCGACCCCGTTTCGCAAAACATTCTGGACTTTTATCCGGCGGCGAACGCGCCCGGCAATCAGTTTACGAATCAATTCAATTGGGTAGGTCAGTTCTCCCGGCCCAACGATGCGAATCGCCTCACGACGAAGTTTGATCACAACCTAAACGACCGGCAACGCATCTTTTTCCGCTACAACTATTTCGGTTCGACAAGCGACACGCCGCAGACATGGCCGAACAACCCCGCCTGTCCGCACCCGGACTGCGTGAGCATCTACAGCCGCCAGCAGAACGCGGCCCTGGACTACACAAACACACTCAACGCTCGGACCGTGTTCAACTTGCGGTGGGGGGTCGGCCGGTCCATTCTCGACCGCGAGGTCGGGCACCTGGGCTTCGCACCCTCGACGCTCGGCTACCCCAGTTATATGGAGGAGGGCGCCGACGTGCTGATGTTCCCGCGCTACAACGTGCAAGACTTCAAAGCCCCGGCCGCGCAGCATCACTTGAACTACAAATCTTCGATCATGGTGCACACTTTGGTGGCCAACCTCACGCGGGTGGCAGGCCGGCACAATCTGAAGTTCGGCACGGATATAAGATGGAACTTCGTTAATTACAGTCAGCGTGTTTACAATCCGGTGTTCGGATTCACGCGGGCGATGTCGCAGGGGCCGGACCCGCGCAGGCCAAGTGGCCAAGCGGGACATGGCCTGGCGTCGTTCATGTTAGGTACCGGTTCCAGCGGTGCTCTCACCCACAACAGCCGTCCGGCGAGTGCGAACCGTTATTTCGCTTTATACGTTCAGGACGACTACAAAGTGAACCGTAAGCTGACACTGAACTTGGGACTGCGGTGGGATGTCGAGACCGGCAAAACGGAGCGGTACGATCGCATCACCGTGTTCGACCCGGTAGTGAGGAACCCAGTCAGCGATGACGTGGGATTCGAGGTGCTGGGCGGCTATCTGTTCCCCGGCAAAGGAATTGACGGAACGAAGCTCCACCCCACCCAATGGAAGAACTTGAATCCGCGCTTCGGCTTTGCTTACCAACTGGCTGAAAAAACCTTGCTGAGGGGCAGTTACGGGATTTTCTATGACGCCGCGATTTACGGGGCGGCCGGGCGCTTGGGGTCGGGAACCGTATACAACGCCAGCACGCAGTGGCTCTCGACGCTGGACGGGATCACGCCGTTTAACGACCAGAGCGACCCCTTCCCCGAAGGGATCAACTTCGCCGAGGGCTCGACGAACGGCGTGGCGGCCGCCCTCGGGCAAGCGGTCTCACAGGCTCCGTTCCCAGATAGCATGCCTGTCCCGTACAACCAGCAGTGGAACTTCACCATCCAGAGGTCCCTGGGCAGCAACCTGCTTTGGGAGGTTTCCTACGCGGGAAGTAAGGGTACGCACCTGCCGCTCGACTGGCAGATGGATCAACTCCATCCGAACGTGATTTCGGCGGACAACAATCTTCTGGAGCTGGTGGATAACCCCTTCTTCGGCATCATTCCCACGGGAGTCATGGCGCAGCCGAGGGTGCAACGAGGTCAGTTGCTGACGCCGTTTCCGCAATACCCCGGAGCCCGGCTGCCGAAACAAGGCTGGGGCAATTCGAACTATCACTCCTTCCAAACGCGCCTGGAGCAACGTTTCGCCGCGGGCACGAGCTTCTCGGTGGCTTACACGTTCGCGAAGACCATCTCGGACGGAGGCGACGACGTGTGGTCCGGCTCGCGAGAGCGCAACGCCTATTGCCGCCACTGCGATCGTTCCGTGTCTGTCTATAATCAGACACACCGGCTCGTAACCAACTTCACCTATGAGTTGCCCTTCGGCCGTGACAAGAGCTTCGGGAGCGGCTGGAGCAAGGTCACGGACGCCATCTTGGGACAGTGGCAAATCAACGGGATTGGGGTCTTGAACAGCGGCCTCCCGCTTCGGTTTGGGGTTAATCAGAACACCAGCCGTTCGTTCGGAGGATTACAGCGCCCGGACTCGACCGGCCAGAGTGCTGAACTCGAACAGAGGACTCTAGCTCGCTGGTTTGACACGGATCAGTTTGTCCGGCCGGACCAGTTCACCTTCGGCAACGTAGGAAGGGTCCATCCTAGTCTGCGCGCCGACTTTGTGGAGGCCTTGGACTTTTCCATATTCAAGAACTTCCGCTTTGGCGAGGGGTATCGAGTGCAGTTCCGAGCAGAGGCGTTCAATGTATTCAACCATCCTGTGTTTGGCAATCCCAACACAACAGTCGGCAACCCAAACTTCGGCAGGGTGACCCGCCAGGCGAACGGCCCGCGTCAGGTTCAGCTGGCGTTAAGATTGCAGTTCTGATGTTTGGCGTAGCGATAGGGAGCCGGTCGTCGCGGAGGGGAGCGGCGAGGATTCTGTAGGCGGTTTGCCGCAAGTCTCGCGCACTGGAGTCGGCTGCCCGGAGCTCCCAGGTCAACCGCGGCTTCAGCTCGTCGATGCCGAGCGGGTCGACGCGATAACCGCACCGCGGACCCTGCCGGGAATGGCCGATGACGGGAAAGCCGGAAAAAGTCTGGTTCGCTTGCAATCACTCGTCCAGGCGGAGCAGCCAGCGCAGTGAGTTGCGCATGAGCCGCTGCGTCATTTGATGGCCGAGCCCTTCCGGCGTGTGTCCGGGCGAGAGGTAGACGAAGCGCCCTTTGTCCAGCTCGCGCCACCAGCCGGCCGCCGCAGCCTTATTGTCGCGTGCGATGTTTCGCAGCAGCAGATGCTGGCGGTCCAAGTAGTATTTGCTCATGTGCTGCTCGTCGAAGATCTCGTAGTCTTCCACGCCTTGCGTAATCGGGTGATTCTTGTCCTCGACCCGCACCGTGAAAGTAGCTGGTGGCGGGTGGCCGCCGTAGTCGCCCCCAAACAGCTTGTAGTAGAGTCCGCCGGACGGATAGATCCCATGCGAGTTGTGCATGGCCAGGAAAGCGCCGCCGTTGTGGACGAAGTCCCAGATGGCTTGCTGCTGCTCCCCGGTCATCCATTTGACGTGAGGCTGGTCGAAGCCGTTGGGCCAGATCATGCCGTCTTTGTAGATGACCAGCAAGTCGAAAGCTTTCAATGCCTCGGCGGTCAGCGCCTTGTCGTTCTCGATGAAGACAACCGGGATATTTTCGCGCAAGAAAGCCGGCGCCATGCCGTCGCGGATATGGACCGGGCTATGGTAGCGGTCGCCGATCAGCGCCAGCGCGCGCGGCCGGTCGTGGGATTGATAAACAGCAGACGTGTTCTGGGCGGGCAGAACGACGGCCGCGAGAAGAAACAACGATGCCAGGTGACGCATGGATTGCCCCTTTTATTAATGAATAGGTTTGTCGATAACCATGCGAGATTGTAGCAGAGACCATCGCGCATAAGGTCGAACGACGACACGGCTAAACTTCCATCGCCGCTTTGACGTCGGGCGCGAGCTTTTCTTCGGCCTCTTCGCCGGAGAACCACGAAACACCGACGAAGACGACGATGGACACCAGCAACGAAAAACACCCCACCGCCATTCCGTGGGGCAATACGTAGATGCCGTGCCGCGCGGATAGCTCCAGAGCGAAGTTCAGCACAATGCTGATTCCGATGGAGAGAACACACGCCGAGGCGGTGGCGCGTTTCCAGTTCAGTCCGATCGCGACACTGGGTACGATTGCCGCGGCGAACGTCCCCCACCCGAATGTGCCCAGCAGCGCGATAAGGTTCTCCATGTATAGGGCTAACAGCGCCGAAGCCACCAGCAGCACTGCGGTAGCCACACGGGTCCACAAGAGCTGGTTGGCAATCGGCCGCCCGCGCCAAGCGATCGGAATATCGCGCACCATCGCCGCCGCCCCGATGTTGAGAAAGCTGTCGGAGGTGGACATGATCGCCGCCAGCAACCCGGCGAATACCATGCCGGCGAGCAGCTCCGGAGTGTAATTGAGAAGAAAAACCGGGGCGGCAAGGTCGGGTGAATCGAGTGGCCCTTGAATGCCGCCGGCCACGAGGGCGCGCATCGAGAATCCGACGCTCATCCAAAGCAAGCTCAGCACCGCGTAACAGCAGCCCGTCAGCAGAGCTCCCCACCTCAACTGGCGAATATCACGCAACATGAGAAACTTCGTGATCGCGTGTGGCTGCCCCACGGCTCCGATGACGAACAGCATGTACCAGCTCAGCGACGTCATCGAGCCGCGCGTTCCCCAGGGCCCGATGAACTCAGGATCCATCTCCCAAAGAGTCGTGCTGATCTGGGACATGCCCCCGCCCGCCTGGAGCGCGTAATAGAGAACCGCCAGCGCGGAGACCATCATCAGCAGTCCCTGAAACAGGTCCGTGTAGACACCGGCCAGGATTCCTCCGGCAACGCTGTAGAAGGCAAGTACGCTCAGGCCGATCATCAACGCCACCGGGAGCTTCACTCCGAACACGGCGACCAGCACCATTCCGATGGCCAGCACCTGGGTCCCCAGGTACCCCAGCACGCCCAACAGAATCGCAATCGACATCATCAGCCGCGGCCAGCGTCCCCCGTAGCGCGCTTCGACCGCGTCGGGAAGTGTCAGTATTTCTCGGACCTCCGAGAGCAATCGCAGCCGCTTTCCCACCAAGATCCAAGAGAGAGCGAAGCTAAAGGTCGACGGGAAAGTCATCCAAAGTGAGCTGGAGCCCGACTCGAACACCAGGCCCGGCCCCCCGACAAACCCGAAACCGCTCATGATGCTCGACATGGCGGCGATGACGACGACGAAGGGGCCGAGCGTCCTGCCGGCGACGAGATAATCGGCGATGGTGTGCGTTCTCTTCATCGCCCAGACGCCTACCAGCAAACAGGCGGCGAGATACACCAGCACACAGGCTATGATCGTCGGGGATTGCGAGACAGGCATTAGCGGCCGGACTCCGAACGTCCAAACTTGCGGATAAACGCGCGCAGTTTTTCCTCGGGCAAAACGGACCGCTGAAACACCAGCCCGTAGAGCAAACCGGCCATGACGCCGATCGGCCAAATCCCAAACACGAGAACGGCCGTGGCGGCGGGGAAACCGAGAATGAGCCGCGGTTCTCCGCTAGGGTCATCGAGCCCCGCAAGCAGCAGCAACAGAGCCGAGTAGACGAGGAAGATGCCTATGATGGCGGCTAGAATTGGCGGGCGGCGGTATTCAGGCCCGAAACCGATGGCCATCGCGAGAGCCATCATCAGCCACGTCAGGATTCCGAACAGAAGCCATTGATTGAGGAACGCGAGACCGATAGCGGCCAACGCAACCAGCCCCATGCCGCCGGCCACGGCGTGACTCTCACATCTCATAGGCGCGAACCGGCTCAACTTGCTTCCCAGACGAATGCGTTGAACTTTCGAATGGTGCGGAAGCCGGCCCGCTCGTACAAGTTGATGGCTCCCTGGTTCACGCCCGTGACGGTGAGGCTCACTCCTTCGCACCCATGGTTGCGGAACGACCCGATAGACCGCCGCAGCAGCTCGTGGCCGATCCCCTGCCCGCTCAGGTGCGGAGCGACGCAGAGTTGGGTGATGTGACCGACGTTATCTTTGACGAGACTCCCGAGGCACACGCCGCATAACTCACCGGAGGCTGGATAGCTGGCCACGAGAGCGGCGCGGCGAAAAAAGAGACCGCAGCCGGGGTGCTGCGAGGTGTTGTAAAGGAACCGCCGGGCCCCGGAATAGCTTCGATACTGATCATTGATGAGGCTGTCGACATGGTTGCGATAAGCCCCGGCGATGAGATGGGCGGCACTTTCGAGATGGTGATCCGACCAAGGCAGGTATTGCAGATGGGGCAGCGTGAGCCGGGGCTCGAAAGATTGGGCAACATCCAGCCAGAACATGAAATACCGCTCGAATACCTGCAGTCCGCGGCCGTAGATGATTTCATCCGCCGGATGAAACGACAGCGTCAGCAACTGACCCTCGATCCGGCGCACGCCCGGACACATCACCGCGGACTTGACAATGCTGTGGAACAGGAAACGCTCGGCCTGTTCGGAACGATGTTCGGCGGAGATGAAAAGGTCGCCGATGAGCGCTTTGCGGTCTTCTTGAATGTAGAAGCTATATCCGATCGGCCGTCCGTGCTTCATCAAGGCGAAACCGTAGAGGTTTCGCATATCGACGTAGCGCTGGATGAGGTCTCTTGAAGGGCTGAAGTCCCAGTGGAACTCCTTGTCCCAGCGGGCGCACTGCTCCTCGAGCAAACTAGCCAGGTCGCTGCCCCGGAACAGACGCAAGTCTTCAATTTCGAGATCATGCGGGTGAATTGGCGAAGCAGCCATTCAGCAGATTATAACGTCTGAAGGATTGCACTGGGCCGGATGCGCGCCCGGTGTCGCTGCCAAGTGAAAATGTCCTAAATGTGCCAAGTAGAAATGTCCTATTGACAGAGTCACCCTGGAAGGGTGAGCAGGCGCGAGCTTCCGGTGCCCACCGGGGAGATACACCCGCCGATACGCTGAGTTAGCCGGGCGCGGCTAACCCCAAAATTCGATTCGGAGCGCCGGGCAAACGGCGCCCGGCGATCGTCGCGTTGGCCCAGCCCAAGGCCTCAGCTCCGAGACTTCACCAAAGCAATCCCGCCCACAAACACGGACGCACCGGTGAGCTGGCCGAATGGGTCAGCCGCACTCACTCGCAGCGTCATGCCCAACCGGCGGGGGCCTCGCCACGGCGCTCCAGCCAGCCGGCCAAAACAGGACATTTCTACTTGGCAACGAATAGGACATTTCTACTTGGCGTTGACACGGATGCGCGCCCGGGGGACCAAACAAACCGAAGAATCGGTTCGCGCCAAGCGTGGACGCTCACGCCAGTGTGCCCAGTACGGGCTGATTCTAGCAAGTTGCAACGTACTTGTCGGAGCCGATGGGGGCAACCGTAGCCGAAGGCAAGGCGTAACCGCGAGGTGAAGCTGAAGAAAGCTGGAGGCAAACCTTCGACTGGGCGGCTTGGAGGCCGCGTGCGGGCGGCAAGCTAGCTGGCCTAGGTGAAGCCCGATACCCATCCAAGACGCACGAGGTAGACGCCGTGCCGGCCCGAAGGGAAAGAATCAGCACCTTACCTGGGGAGACCTGCTGGGTGAGAGCCGAGCAGGAGTCAGCAGAAGCCATAGTGGCTGGGCCGTGAGATTCGGTCCAGGCGAAGGGCGGAAGGACCAAGGAGCAAAGCTAGAAGAGCGACTCTCGCAGAGCCGACAGAGACCCGCCGTCCCGGGCCGCCAGGCCCTCACCCGCTGGGGTGACGAGACAGGGGAGCAGGCCAAGGCAGAAGCGGTGGAGCCGCGGCCAGCCGCGGCCTGCGGTCGCGAGGCCGAGCGAGGCGAGACTCTCGACAGAAAGCGATGTACGACGATCTGATGGAACAAGTGGTGGCCGAAGAGAACCTGCGGCGGGCGCTGGCGGCGGTAAAACGCAACGGCGGCGCGGCGGGGATCGACGGCATGACCACGGATCAACTCGAATCCCACTTTCAACGTCACGGCGGGAAAATCCGGGCGAAGCTCGTGGCGGAAGGCTGGTCGCCAAGCCCTGTGCGGCGGGTAGAGATACCGAAGCCGAGCGGGGGCAAGCGGCGGCTGGGCATCCCGACGGTGATGGACCGGCTGGTGCAGCAAGCGTTGCTGCAAGTACTGACGCCGATCTTTGAGCCGCTGTTCAGCGGGTCGAGCTGGGGATTTCGGCCGGGGCGGAGTGCGCACGATGCGGTGCGCGCGGCGCGGGGATATGTCCGGGAGGGCCGGGACTGGGTGGTGGACATGGACATCGCCAAGTTCTTCGACCACGTCAATCACGACATTCTGATGCGACGGATCGCGCCAGTGATCCGGGACAAAAGGATCTTAAGATGTAAATGTTCTCAATATGCTCGGTCGCCAGCTGGATTGCCACGTTGGCCTTCTCTTCATCAGGTACATCTCCGAACGAACGCCCGAGCAACGCCGCGGGGCCTATGCGAGCAACGCCGCGGGGCCTTCGCGTCCTTCGGTCCAGCCTATGACTAGCACACTTCTACCATTCAGGACAGTTAAATTAAGACCAACGTGCTCGTGTGGTGCATCACCGTGGCTAACCATTTGCAGCGGGTTTCCAGCAAAGTCATACTCGGGAATAAATGCACCACAACCCACGACAGGCAAAACCGATGAGTATGTCACGCCCACACATCGGTATTCTTCGAATCGCTTCTTGATGTAGATTGTGTCGTATTGTTTTTTCCACCTCTCGCAGTCCGCCACACCGCGTTTAGTTCCCTCTTCGTACGCGTGCATCTGTTGCTGCAATTCGCACTGGCACCAAAAGGGCTTGCCGCGGTCCAATTCGCGCGTTATATTCACGGATCGGAGCGCCGCCCTTTTTGAGAATAATTCATAGGAAATCGCTCGAAAACCGAAGAGAAAGCAAGACTCCGGAGTGAGCCGCACGGTGTGGGCCTCTACAGGCTTAAACATGGAGTTATCGTGCGTGTCGCAGAATCCCATGAACGTAGAGGCACTGCGCACACCGACTTCACGGGGCACGAAGGCGCCATGGTTCCTAGAAAGGTCCTGCGATCCTGTTTTGGCAGATATGACGTGGCCGTTTTCAGCTATAGCAGCGAGTCCGCCACGGAGTTGAACAGTATGTGCGCGGATTATTCGATGACGGCAATCTTCAGGACCAACCTGCGGGTGAGAACAGTACCCCTTCTGGAATTCACCGTACAGTCGTGATAACCGTTCGCCAAGTTCGACAGGCTGTTGAGACTCGCGGTCTCGGTGACATTGCTTCCATTTCTTGCCCGAGCCGCACCAGCAGCGGTGATTGCGCTGCATTGTTCTCTGAGGCCTTAGGTCGGCCGGCGGAATGAACGGCGCATGCAGGGAAGCGTGAGGCATTTCGGTCAGGCCTTCGGGTTGATGGGATCCCCCGTCGATATGGTACAGGCAATGGCGGAATCGATCCACGAACGACAGCACATCGATTGTTCTCCGACGGACATACGTTCGCCGGCCGGCGCGGGATGCGCTGCGGACCGCGCTCGGAGCGCTGGTGCTGTCCTAACGAGAATTTCCGATTTGGCTCCTCTGTCGGCACGAGTCTACACCCTCACCTGGCGAAGCACAACCATTTCTCCACCCGAAAGAGGCGGCGGCTGAGCCGGGACCGATCGAGCCCCCTTCTTTGCTCCTCATGGGGGCTAATCTGCCAAGGACGAGATCTTGGAAGCTCTTATGACTTCACTTAAAGGCGCGATTCGGCGAAGCATCCAGCTTGTAGATGCAGGCGTATCGTCACCCGTCAGACATACGCAGGCGAATACATTCCGTGGCGCGAAACCGTCTCCGACCGTTGAGCACGACTTTTGCTTTCTGCTGGGATAGTGTTCGGTGAGCCGTTAGCCGACACCTTCGACATTGCTTGCGGCATCATAAACCTGATCGTGAGGAAGAAGTTCCAGTAGCTCCCACCACCCCAGCCCACCGAACTCCAGCGGACCTTTGGACGGAGCCCACTCGAAGGCCACCCGCAGGCTAAAAGTCTCTCCGTTTCTAGCATCCTCAGTAAATCGTGGGTCTCCTAAGGGAGTGCGGGCCAAACGGCCCTCCAGATCTTCCGTGAGCCAGTCGCACAACCTAGCGTAGCCCGCTGGTGCTTCCGGAGGTAGGCCCTCAGAATCCAGGAGGTCTTGTACGAGCAGACCGAAAGCTGCCACCCATGTTTGCTCTCCTAGTTGGCGGGCCAGAGCATCCGCCGAACCCCCGAGCTTCTCAATAAGGAGGTCGGCCACTTTGTTCACAGGGTGGCGTCGAAGATCCACGTAGCCTACAGTATCTAGCAGACCAACAAGGAGAGAATCGTCCACGCGAAGCGGCAGGATGAATTCCTTTTGCCGATTCTCGGCCTCGTGTCTGGCGATGGCCCACTCATGCTGTGGCCAGACCCTCCCTGCATAGGAAGCTGACACTATTGGCACGAAGAACCGGGTCCCGGCACCGAACACCCAGGCAAACTCATGATCCAAGCGTTTTCCTAACAAGCGCGCACGGTAAGAATCGTCGTAGAAAACGGCTGCTCCCCGTACAGTAAGCTGATCCGCTAATTCCTTGGCGACGGACCGGCATTCCTTCGAGAATGAGATTGCAAAGTCAAACTCGTACAGCTTTTTGGCTTCTATCACGGCGCACTTTTCACGGAGAAGGGGCCGTAGCGCGAACCGCAAGCCTGCTGTCTTCCGCCCTTCGAGCCACCGACGGAGAGACTCCTGTGTCTCGCCAGACCTTTGCCCGCCCAGTGGATACCTTCACCGTTGCCGATGGGGTCTCTCAGTTTGCTCGTTCGTCGGGCGTCCCGACTACGAGCCACGGGAACTAGGCCAGCGGCACCGTGACCGTCCTTCCATCGGCAAAATCCACCACCAAAACATCGTCGTCTACGCTCACGCTATGAGCCGCGGCCTCCCAATTCGGCCATACCGTTATCGCATGCCCAAACCCCTGAAAACACTGCGTGTTTCGACCCCCGATCGCAAGGGGGTTTTTGGACAGATGGGGAAAGCGCTTCGCGTAGGGCTCTACGCTCGAGTCTCAACCCACGACCAGAAGACACTGCCCCTGCAGCTCTCTGTGATGCGGGACTATGCAAAGCAGAGGAGTTGGGCAGTCGCCGTCGAGGTGAAAGACGTGGGATCTGGGGCAACGACACGCCCCCCAGCGGGAGAAGCTCATCGAGGCTGCCCGACGGCGAGAGATCGACCTTGTCCTGGTCTGGCGACTGGATCGCTGGGGGCGGTCGCTGGTGGACCTGGTGAACACGCTCCAGGAACTGAACGCCCTCGACGTGGGATTCGTGTCGCTGTCGGAAGCGCTCGACCTCACGACCCCGAGCGGCAGAGCGCTCGCCGGCATGCTGGCCGTGTTTGCGGAGTTCGAACGGGATATTTTACGGGACCGGGTGAAGGCCGGAATCGACCAAGCAAGAAAGGACGGGAAACCGCATGGGCGGCCCATGACAGCCGGCAAGCTGCTGCCGGAAATGAAACAGCTTCGCAAGGGTGGGCTCAGTAAGCGGGAAATCGCCAAGCGCCTCGGGGTCAGCCGCACCTCAGTAATCCGCTGGCTCCGCCCCAAGAAGCGCTCCTAGCACCTTATCGTGCAATTTTTAACCAATGGAGGAGTGACCCCAATATCGTCTTACGAGCAAGCGAGCCGTAACTCGTGAACTTGCTTCGTTCCCGACTGAGTTCGCGTTTACAACCATCCCTGACACGACGTTTTTGGTTATCCCCGAAGTCAGTTCGGAACGGCGAGAGTATGTGCCGATTGGTTGGCTTGAGCCTCCGGTGATCCCGAGCAATCTCGTTCGCGTCTTGGAAAACGCTACCCTCGCTGATTTCGCGCTGTTGACCTCCGCCATGCACATGGCCTGGTTGCGGCATGTCGGTGGGCGCCTGAAAAGCGATTACCGCTATTCCATCGGCCTTGTCTACAACACCTTCCCCACTCCACCCGCAGGTGCAAACCTATCGAAACTGGAACCGCTCGCGCAAGCCGTGCTCGACGCCCGCGCTGCCCATCCGGACGCTACGCTGGCCGACCGCTACGATCCCGATTTGATGCCGCCCAATCTTCGCCGGGCGCACCAGACCCTGGACCGCGCCGTGGATCGTCTCTACCGCCCCGCCGGCTTCGCGTCCGAACGCGAGCGCGTCGAACATCTGTTTATGCTCTATGAGAAAATGTGCGCGCCCCTCGAAGCCCTAATGAAAGCCAAACCGAAACGCCGCCGGACAAGGCGCAAATCGACCGGAGCCTCCCGCTGATGCGACTTCTGAGCAAACTCGATGGTTGGGTGCGCAACGTCTCTCATCGCTTCCTGGGGTTTCTGGAAGAGCGGCTTGCACCGCTTACCTTGATGATTCTTGTAGCCGTGCTCACCCTCTCGCTCCAGTTCTAGGATTCGTGGATTGGGAAGGAAGAATCCGTCGGCATGGCGATCCGCAATCTTGTTCTGGTCCTTGCCGCCATAGCCGCTTTGCCCCTCGCCATCTGGCGCAGCAAGGTGGCCGAACGCCAGGCTAACACGGCGCAGCGTGGCCTGCTATTATCCTGTTCTGGATGGCTAAAATGGAAATCCTGGCTTAAGGCTCACGAAGTCAACTTAATCTTCGCCACATCAACATTAGCTGCGGGGGTAAATTTCCCGCTTGGAACGACCATTTTTTATTCATGGAAGCGCTGGAATTCTGATCGCCGGTGCTACGAGCCCATCTCGGCTGGCGAATTTCACAACATGGCTGGGCGTTGTGGCAGGATGGGAACCGAGCATGAACACGGCCACGTGATCTTTCTCGCAAATGACGGATATAGAGATCAGATCGCGATTCAGACTTTTCTCAATCCGGATCACCTGGACAGCTTAGACAGTCACATCTCGCCGGATCATTTCACGCCGCTCGTGCTCCAACTGGCAGCGTCCAACGTGGTGAGTACAGAGCATGATGCGCTGACCTTTCTGAAGGCCACGTTCGGCGCTTCACGGGAACTGGAGGTCAATGCTGCTGGTCTTGCTCATTGGGATGCGCCGTTTCGGGAAGTCGTAGCTGACCTTCGTGGCTGGACGTTTCTCAGATGACCCCACCGTCGAGCAGGCTCTCCGTTACGCCAATCGGGGGTGTCGTTGCTCAGTCTGTCCTCCATCCGCGTAGCGCGATTCAGTTAATCGAATATACCGCACGCCGCGCGAACGATTTGCTCGCCTTGACCAATTCCGAGACAGACGAGCAAACACTTCGCTACGCCCTTCTGCACGCGGCCTATTCGTCCGACGAGTACAGCAACTGCGGCGGCGACAAAGTGCTGCCTTACCAGCTCGATCCCATTGTCCAGAACGATCTCGCAGACCAAGCTGAACCCTACCTGATCGAGCATCCATGGGTGCGCAACCCTAAGTCGGCAAATGCGGCACTGCTGGCCATGCGATGGGCCAAGGGCGAGCCAAGGAATGCACTTTCTCCTGAGTTTCAGGCAATCGGTTCTGGTGTCCTGCAGACCATGTTCCGGGAGGGTAGAGAGATTCTATTTGCCTTGTCTGATTGCCTGATCGCTGGCACGGCTCCGCATCTTACCGATGCAGACCGTCCAGAAGTGTGCCGTGGCAACGCTGACTGGCTTCGAGATCTGCGCAATTTGGCTTCCGTCATCCGTACACAAGCCATCCCACTTGTCGCAGGTCTCCCAGGTGAAGTGACGTGGCTTGCCAGGTTGACCGTTGGAGGCACTGGCCTGCGGCTCTTGTCGAGGACCGCCATCATGGCGTTGTTCACTAATAAGCTTACCGCTCCAAGCGTTTTATTGAGACATGACAAGTTTGGCGAGATCGTCACGGCACTTCAAACCACAGCCATTCCTGATCGCAATAGAGTAGGCGAGAATCTCCGGAGCGCCGTCAGAGATTATGAACACAATCGACGGCGGAACCTTTGGAAGGTCGCCATTGACAGAGCGCCTGAGGACCTCAAGGCTCTTCTTAAAGAAACGTCTATCGCTCGTGGAAAGCGTTTTGAAACAAAGGTTGAAGCACTGTTGAACGCAGTCGGTATCGCATTCGAACGTCTAGACGATGGCAGCACGCCTGGAGCCCCTGACTTCTGTCTTGGCCTCAACCATGGGGTTCAAGTTGTCACAGAACTCAAGACTGCGCGTGGCGAGGGCACGGTCGGTCTCAATGAGGCCACTGACGTGATCAAGGGAGCCGCGATCGTTAACCTGGAACATCTGCCTAAGGCTACGCTCGCTAATCCAGGATTCGATCCAAATGCGCACTGGCAGGCCAGGAACGTGAGAGATCTCGCTCTTGTAGAAGCCTGCGAATTTGCTTACGTAATTTCACTCCTGGCGTGCAACGAAGTCGACACTGACGCTTTTCTCAATTGGCTCGCGCAACCAGGCTTACTTTCTGGTCGCCAACTTTTGGGAAGTGGTAACTTATTGCGACGATAGGGTGCCGCCGCCTTCGTGGATCGCCTCGTGAAGCAACTCTCTAACTTCTCGGAAGAACTCTTCGGAATGCGCGTCGAGCTGGCGCGAGAGTTGTCCTGGGACGCCGCCAACGGCGGGCCGCTGTGAGCGGAAAGGCACCACAAGCAAACACTTTTGCACAGTATCAGCGAGCCGGGGAGGTCTCCCGTTTGCACGTGGATAACTACCTCAATTGAAGCGGGAAGAAAAGAACAAGCGCGGCGAAGCGAACGGCTCCGCCGCGCCCTGGCGCGGTTGCCCGCTAGGACTCGTCTACTTGAACCTCCGGGAGTTCTGCTTCTGCCGGAAGCTGGAAGATGCGCGTGTGGGCTAGATCGGCCACTTTTGCAAGCACCAACAAGTCGTTGCGCCCGAAGCTCTGCGTACTCTTCCATTGATCGCCGTCTTTGTAGAGGCAGGAAAAGGTGACATTGTGCCTCGGCTGTTCGTCGGTTCCATTGCGCCAAATCGTAGCCTTGACGCGACCGATCCGGATTTCATCAACGGGTTTTTGGTTAGCCATAATGTTTTTCTCCTAGAGAGTTAAGGGTTTGTGAGCGTTTTTCGCTCACCCGCGAATGGCGGAAAACGCCCAAACCCTGACGCGGAAGGAAAGCGCCGCCCGCGCCGGTGACGGGCAGGGCCGACAAAAGCAAGGCCGAGTGACAGACGCCGAAGGCGAGCGAAGCGTTCTGGCGCGGGGGTTGCGTCGGCCCAAAGCGGACCCGGCGACGGGAAGCGCGGGAACATGGCGTAACCTATACCTCGTGATTTCGGTTGGGCGCGAAGTAGGATTTGGCGTAGCCCGAAGGTTGTCACCTTCTCGCGGCTCGGCTGGCGATTCAGGATCAATGGAGCGTGGCGATTGGGTGCGAAAAGTGGTCTGCCGCCCGGACGTGCTGGCCGTAGTGGTTGGACGAGTCCTAGCGGGCAAGCCCGCGATCCTAGCGGCGGTTCCATAAGCCGGTTCCTCGCTGCCGCGCTTGTTCTTCCAGTCGTATGAACTCCGTCCGCTTCGAGAAGGGAAAGCGCCGGTAAGCATGAGCGTAGCCGTCGCGGATGAGCCGGGCGTTGAAGTTGTCTCCGTCCAGCAGGACGTAGCGAAGCCAGCGCCCGTAGCGGTCTACGGTGTCTCCGGTGCGGTCCTTTTGGAGCCGCACCGTTTTACCTTCAAGCGCCGCCTTGGTGAAGGCGCTTGCCTCCCGTCCGAAATACTGCACGGGTTTGGTGGGGTGCTTCGTCTCCGGGGTGTCCACGCCAATGAGCCGGACGGTGTAGCGCTTGCCCTCAACCCGAACTTGAATGGTATCTCCATCAATTACTCGCTCGACGTGGGCGGAAATTGGATCAAGCTGGGCGCTGGTGATAAGGCCCATGAATCCGCCGATAAACATGGCGCCGCCGATCATCTTGGCCCTGAGTGGCAGGGGCAGGGTCAAGCGCTTTCGAGCTTGAGTTGTTGAATGTCCCATTGGTTGGTCCTCGCTTCGTAGCCTTTGACGAAAACCGCTTCTTCGGCGAATCGCCGCCCCTCGTGGCGCGTCATGTGAATCACCATGGCGATCCCGTCCACCACGCCTCTACAGGTGACTTCCCAGGGAAGCGACCCGCCGCCCTGCATGGCGCAACTGGCGATCCGGGATAAGGCGCTCTCGGCGTTGTTGGCGTGTACGGTCGTCAGTGATCCGCCGTGGCCGGTGTTGAGTGCTTGCAGCAGGTCCGCCGCCTCTCCGCCGCGAACCTCGCCCACGACGATGTGATCCGGGCGGTGACGTAGCGCGTGGCGGACTAAATCGCGGATCGTAACCGCTCCTTCCTGCAAACCGCGAGCCTCGAATCGGACGCAATTCGAGCGCTCGATGCGAAGCTCCAAGGTGTCCTCGATGGCAACTATCCGCTCGTCATCGGGGAGAAGTTCAATGAGGGCATTAAGCAACGTGGTCTTGCCCGATCCGGTGCCGCCTGAAACCAGGATGTTGCGCCGGGACCGCAACACCCGCTCTGCTTCGGCCCGCACGTTTTCCGGGAGTGCGCCTTGCTTGACGAGATCATCCGCCGAGAACGCCCGCTTGCCAAAGCGCCGCACGGTGATAGCGACTTGAGGACTGGCGGGCGGAACGCAGATAGCAACCCGCGATCCGTCATCGAGCCGGGCATCGACAATGGGGGAGCTTGCCGGGTCCAGCCCCAAAGGGCGGGCGATATGGATAGCGGCCCGTTCCAGCGCCGCTTCGTCCAGGTCCGGCGCGGCGTGTGGGGCCAGCCGTCCGGCCCGCTCGACCCACACATTACCGGGACCGTTAATCATGATCTCGCTCACTTCGGAATCTTCCAGGGCGCTCTCCAAACCCGGTAGAAACGGTTTGAGATGTTCCAGTCCGCTCGCGGCGCTCATATTTGGCCCGCCTCCTTCGCTCTCCAATAGGAGTGTTCGGCTGGTAGATAGTGCGGTTTTAGGTAGACGCGGCGCGGCTCAAGCGACTGCGCCCCGTCATAGGGCAGACAGATCGCTTGACAGTTTGAGAGCAAGGCGAAGTCTCGCGGGTGAAACACGGCCTCGCGCTGCTCCCGGAATGATTTGGTCGCGCCCATGCTGCCGCCTCCGCCTCCGGCCCGGCCTGAGAGCGGGGAGACTTCCGAGCGTTTGGAGGTCTCGCTGATGGTGTAGGATTCCTTGATCTTCGCCACCTGGCCGCACAACTCCGACGCGATCTTGGCGGATGCGTCATCACTCAGCGATAGGAAGATTCGTGTACGGAGCGTCTGCAACAGCGAGCGCCACGCTTCCGAGCTTCCCAACACGGCCCGCAACGAGGAAATAGATTGCGTGGCGACAATCGGGATGCAGCGGCATTGGCGAGTCAGGGCAAAGGATTTTTCATCGCCTGATGGGTCTTCCTCGCCCACGGAAGCGAAGGCTTGATATTCATCACAGATAAAGACGGCGGGCCGGAAGTAGCTGCCCGGATTCGCCTTCATCTTGGCTGGGCGCATGAGAAGCGCTTGTAACCAAGCGTTCTTGAGCATCACGCCCACGGCGCGGGATAGCGCCGGGTTGATACCAGCGGGCATATTCAAGGCCAGCACCTTGCCCTGCTCGATCAATTCATAGATCGGCGGTAGGTGGCGCGTGACCGGGGCTTCCTCTTGGGTAGGGGCTTGGTTGCTCTCGGTTGAGGGGTCGGGTGTCTTGTCGTCCGGCTGCGCCTCCGTCACCACCCACGCCGCCTCTGCCGCCTTGACTGGCTCCGGCTCCGCCGCCTTTACCGTCACCGGCTTTCTCGCGGTTTTTGGCTTCTTCCGCGCCTTCGGCTCCCCTCCCCATGTGTATCTGATCTCCGCCGCCTGGAGCGTCTTGTCGTCCGGCTGCGCCTCCGCCTCCGGCTCCGGTTTCGCCTCCGGCTCCGCCTTGTCCGTCGCCGCATCCTTCTCCGTCTTGAGCCGCTTGATTTGGGCTTGCAAGATAATGGCTTGAGGATCGTCAGTGATGTGCGGCGCGGCGGGACAAAAGACCTTCGCCACGTCCGGCATATCGAACATGGAAAGGAACACCGAAACCCCCTCCACAATCGAGGACTTGATCTTGTTGTCTAGGTTTTGCCAGTCGTGGACAAACCAGCGCTTGATGGCCTCGACGCGCTCTCTGGTATCTTTGCCGGGTCCAGATTCCCAGACGATTTCATGGGTGATTTCGAGTTCTTCTAGCTTCGCTTTCAGCGGGCGTGTGTAGACGGCTCGGTGTTGTTGGCCTCCCGGTGTTCGCGTCCAGTCCCATTGTTCAAGGTTTTCAAGTTGGGGTGCCAGTGCGTCCGCCTTGACGAAAACCGTCCCTGTGTTTAGGTCGTCACTCAGCTTCTCCGCCGCCTCGATCTTGGCCGCGAATAGCTCCGGGTCGATGGCGCAACGGTAGACCTGTTGCAACGTCACCCATCGCTGCGGGAACACGCGGTGAAGCTCGATGATCCAGCGGACCAGATTGGTATAGGCTTGCTGCCAGAAGGGTTCCTTGCCCTTGCCGAACAACTGATTAAGCAAGCTCGAAACGGTGTAGGCCAGGGAGTACGAATCGAGCCACCACGCCGAGAGCGGATTCCATTGAGAGCGGGAGTCCATGCCAAGCTCGATGTAGTCTTGTCCACGGCCCGCCTCGACCAGAATTTGGCGGATGTCGTGACAGAAATCTCCCTTGACTTCTAGCACCAGCGCCGCCGCCCGCATGTGTGGATTGCCCGCTTGCCAGCCGAGAAGCTGGCGGGCAAACGGGTTCATGCAAGCCGATGTTTTCCCCGATCCCACGGCTCCGAAGATCGCCACGCCGGTATACAGCCCGCGCTCCGGGATGGTGAGCCATGAGGGACTGAAAATCTCCCGCGCCTCGACCGGGTGATGGACCTCCCCGATGACGATGGCCGGGGCCTTTTGTTTGGGATCAAGCGGCCACGGCGGGAGCTTGGCGAAGGGCGCGAAATCGCGCCGCCGCCCTTCCAGCCAGACCTTCCAAACGGTGACGGAAATAAGCCCGCACAGCATGACGGCAACGAAGGGCGAAAGGTAGTACCACAGCAGCATGGCCGTGAAGAAATCGGGGGTGTGGTATTGCACCAAAGCAAGGATCGGGTGCTCATCAAGCGACGGGAAGGGACGCCGTACAAAGCTCCACACGGCATACCACAGACCGCCGAAAAAAAAGAGTAGCAGGGGCGGAAGCCCTACAACGAATTGCACGGTGCGAAACACCGTCCAGCCCAACAGCATCAGACCTTGAAAGACGCGCCATCCGGCCCAGCCCAACAGCACGAAACCTTGCACGACCAGCCAGCCCGCAACGGCGAAAACCCGGATCGGGTTTTTCCAGTTCATCGGGCCAGCGGGCCGGTGCCAAAGCTCCCGAAGATTAGGGCCGATTTCGCGCCATTTCATAGGTCCGTCTCCGTGCTTTCAGCGCCGCTCCTGCGGGGCTGTTTCTGAGCCTTCCCGCAGGGATAAATGAGGACGAGAGCGACCCCCATGGGACCGAGTAGAGGTACGCCACAGCGTGACTCTGCAAAAGGTCACATGGCCCCCCTGTTTTGGGGGGGGTCGCTCTCGTCTTTCTCGACCTCCCGCGTCCGAAGCGTGGGGGGCCGATTCACCGTGGATAACCACAACCGACTGAGGTAGATAGAGGAAAGCGGCTTCGTCGCATTTCTCGTTTTTGCCATGCCACACCCCCCCCTCTGAGCGTGTGGCATTGTGGATCGGGCGTTGTGGCATGAAAAAACAGCGTATTTCCCGGCTCTCTCAGCCGACTTCATCTCGATCCGCAAACCGCACGGCCCGCCATGTCGAATAGTCGTCAATCGAGACTCCTTCGGTGAGCTTCGCTGCGGGCATTTTCATGAGTGCCGCCGCCCGTTTCATGGCTAGCGGTTCTCCGCCGTAAGGGACGAAAAACTCCGTGTTGTTTTGGATCATGGCGTCTTGGATCGCCTTGATCTCTTGCTTCGCCGTCAACCCTTCTTCATCGCTTGTCCCTGGCTCCGCCGCCGCCCATGTTTCAAGCACCCGCGCCGCCCGGTCCACGATGGCATTTTCAACCGCAATTCCGATCACGCGAACCTGTCGCCCCTTCTTGCGGAGCGCATCCCAAAGCGGCCCATGCGCGGCTCCCCACGAGTGGAGTTCACTATCGGTCTGGTGGCCCGGATCGACGTAGGCAAAGGTGACAATTTCAGGGTCCACGGCAAGGGGCAGTTTGAGCGCAAAGTAGCGCTTCTGGTTGCCAGCCGCGCCGTAGTAAATCCGGCGCGGAAGCAAGCGGAGCGGCAAGCCGAGCTTTTCAAAAAACTCGACCTTCTCCGGCTCGGCGGGGAGCCAGTTCATACCGGGATGTTCGAGAACAAAATCTAGCGACAAAAGCCGCCGCATGAGAACAGGCTTGGTGGCCTTTCGCCGGTGGCGGATGTTCTCGACGCCTAGCGCCCGGTAGATCGCGTTGCTCGATATGCGGCATGGTTTAGCCCGCCCGGAGAACATAAAGTTTTCGTTCTCGACCGCCGCTCGGCGCTGCACCAATGACTTGACGAATCGGAGCGCTTGCTTGCGATCCGTACTGTAATAATCACAGAACTGCGCCCGCGTAAAGACGCCGCTGTGAAGGCACACCAGCGCGATCCATTCCGCATCCGGGCCGGTCCATCCGAGCGGTTCCAGCTTGCGATCTCTTCCCCGCAAATGCTCGATCATAATTGATCTCCGGTGACGGTGGCCCGGTCGCCTTGCAAGTAGGTGATGACGATTCCCATGGGGTTGAACACGATCAACTCCGTGGGGATTTGTTGGAGGAACTGGAATTGAAGCGAGAGTGTCCAGCGCTCCCGTCCCACTTCGTTTTCCATCTCCATTCGCACGAGGTCAAAATCGGCCGTGGCGCTGTGCGGCTGCTGAGGGTTGGGTTGAATCCTCAAAATGACGCGGGCGACTTGCAATTCACCCCGCGCCACGCCCGCCGCGAGAAGGGCGACATTTTGGCTGTCGGCGCGAAACGAGGCGTTGGCAAGTTGCGTGCTGAGGAAGCGCAAGCTGCGCGACCAGTTCTGTGCGACCGTGGCCCGCCGCCGCGAGTAGAAGTCATAGATAAAGCGGTTGAGGAAGTATTTGGTGGTGGGGTCCAGCGGGTCGGCCTGGGCCTCCATCGCTTTGTAGGTGACGGCCTCCGCCCGCCCGACTTCATCAACCCTCACGACGATGGGACGCGGCGGCTCGACCGAAACAATGCGAATGACGACGACGATGAGCAAGAGCACTCCGATAGCCAGCCCAACGGAGATCACCCGTAGATGACGGTTGGTGTGGATGGCTTCGCCCCATATCTCGGCGTACTCGGCTCCGGCGTCTTTGATTTGCGGCTTCTTCATTTGACCCCTCCCGCGCCCACCTTCGCCGCCGCCGCCGTGCCGCCGCTGGCCACTGCCATTCCCGCCGTGCTGACCATACCCATGAGACCGCTCCCGCCTGCTCCGCCTCCAGTGACGAGCATCGAAGCGAGTTCCCCGCACTTGAGGGCTGCCAGCATTCCGGCAATGAAGAAAGGCACGACCGCGAGCGTCCACATACCCACTTCCATGAAGCTGTCCATGTCCAGGTTGGCTTGGCCCAAGGTCGTGACGTAAGCGATTCCCACGGCGGAGAACACGCGCAACACGGCTCCGGCAATCACGGCGTAGAGCGAGTAGGTAATCATCGCCCGGAACCAGCCCCAGAACAGAAACGACAGCGGCTCGAACACGAGAAAGGGAATGAAGACCGGACCCAAGATAGTGAGAATGGCAAGCGCGATGTGCGCCCAGATCACTTGAGCGTAGGTGACAGCGGCCAAGAGGATCAGCATGAGGACCATGAAGATCACCATCACAAACCCCGCAACCGCCGTCATCGAGGCTTGAAGCCCGGTGGTGTAGATTTTTAGTAGATCGCCTATCTCGATGGCGGTGTTTTGAGCCTTGGCAAGCGTGTTGAAAAGCCTTGTGAGTTCTTCTTGAATGGAGGAAACAGAGTCGTCAACGAGGAGGGTGTTAAGCCAGTTCCCCCCCGCCGCGATCATGCCTGGGAACGTATGGATCATTCCCGGAATGGTGGTGGTGTAGAACTGCAACATCACCCACGGTATCCAAATTCCAATGACGACCCGCATCAGTTCCCACGGCTGAATGTTCCCGCCGAAGGCGATCTTCGCCCCGTTCAACACCAAAACGATAAGGGCGAGACCGACCAACATCTGATTGCCAAGGGTGAAAATCTGGCTTCCCGCCGCCGCCGTGAGTGCGTCCAGGGCGTGATCGAGGAACGTCTTGAAGTTCCTCATGTCTTGGGGGGTAAGATTGGTCGGGATGTTGGGATCGAGTTGGATTTGCATTAGGGAGTATCACTAATTGGTGCCGCCATAGAGCGCGGGAATACGGAAAAGCATCCCGTCTCGGACAGCCTCGCGGCTGGCAACAATCCCGTCTAGGTGCGCGTTGTACATGAGGTCGGCCCGTTGTTGTTTGAGAACACGCGCAGCCAGCGCTTCGCGCCGGGTGATCTCGCTTTCGTAACCCTCCGCCGCTTCCTTCGCTGCCTGATATGCCATCAACTGAGCCATAGCAGCGGTGAGGTGGCCTTGCGTCACTGCTCCGGTGACTTGCGATTGAGCAAGAGCGGTGTTGGATGTGTTGATGTTTTCCCGCAAGCGCTCGTAAGAGTCCACGGCGTCTTTTGCCGCGACAATGAGATTTGTCGCTACCTCGCTCGTGGCGTGATCGAGGACGAGCCGCTTGTCGCTGCCCTCCCGCGCCGCGAGATAAGCGCGTGAAGCCCGCGCCGCGCCCTCCGGGGTACTGCTCTGGAACAGATTAAGAATGTCCGACTCCGATACCGTATCGGCGTCGGTGAGGCGTTGCGCCCACGATTCCCGAAAGCTCTTGCCGTTCTCGCCCATGTTCTCCACACTCGACGCAATACCGCGAGGGATGCCGGTAAAGTCGTTCTTCCACGACAGGCCCAGGCCGATAAACTTCGTCGGCAGAGAAGCCAGTTTAGTGAACGGATCGGTCAGCGCCCCCACGGTTCCGAGCGCCTGTTCTTTCAGGTGCGCCGCCTGACCTATCATTTCGGTGAGTTGGCCGTCAAACGTGATCTTCGCCATGGTGTCTTTGTAAATCTGAGTGACCTGATTGGAAATCATCATGGCTCGCTGGATGCCAGCCATGATTGAGCCAAGGATGGCATGAGCGGGCGTGATGCTGACCACTAAAAAGAGTGGGATGACAACTACTGCGGTCAAGATTCGTTTCATTTTTGATTCTCCTTTTGGGGCCGGAGAACCAGCACGTCTGATGTAAACCAGACGCGGAGCCGGTGTCCGGCGCGAATAGTGATGGTGGGTAAGCGATTCAAGAAACGGTCCAGAATGCGCGTAGCGGCTTGGCCGAGTCCTTGCCCTGCTGCGGAGCGCATGGACGCCGTGCCGCCCTCGTAAGGATTCCCCCCCGCCGCCGTGAGGCCACTGAGGACGCCGACTGCTCCAACAGCGGCGAACATCGAAAAGTAGTGGCGGTTGATTTGATCTTTCAAGGCTCCCTCGCCAAGTTGATTGAGGCCGCGAAATTGGAGCGAAATCCAGCTTCCGTCCGGGTAGATCAAGCGGTGAAAACCAACCCCTAGCCGCGATTGATCCTGGTTTGTCACGGCCTGAGCCGTACCGATAACCCGCGTTCCTCGCGGGACAAGGATGCGTTGGCGATCCGCCGAGTAGAAGGGAATGGCAACCACGGCCAGCACCGGGCCGGGGAAGTCGCCGGTAAGTTGCGTTGCTAGCACCGCTTCCAAAAACGAGCCTTCATGGATACGCTCCCAGCCCGGAGGGTCTTGCGGCACTTCGAGTCGCGCGGGAACAGAGTAATCTTGCGCCGTGGCGCTGGCCGCAGTCGCGGCGGGAACAGTCGGGGCCGCTTCCGGCGTGGTGGGCGTTCCGCGGAGTGCCGCGATAAACGCTTGATCCGCCTGGGCCTCCGCCGCGATTTGATCTTCAAGGCCGCTTGTGACCGTGTGCATTGTGTCAAGCGCTTGTTTCAGGGCTTCCGCGCCTTCGTCTTTTGCGGGTGCGGGATCGTCAACGATCCGCTTCCCGTCGCTCCCGCCGCCGTCTAGTTTGCGGTAGCTCTGTGCGACCGGCGAACTGCGAAGCGAACGGCTGCGCCGCTCGACGGCTTCCAGTCGCAAGCGCTCCCGGAGTTCCCATTCTTCCTGCGTGTAGGGTTGTCCGGTGTCGGGACTCGGCCCGGCAAGTACCGCCGCTTGGTTGGCGGCAGTAAGTCCGGCGATGTTGGCTTGCCGTTGTTGCTCCGCCCGCAAAGCTCGCGCCTCCGCCGCCTTGTTGGTTTCGGCCCGCATCGTTTCGGCGTCCACTTGCGCTGTCATCTGCTGAGTAAAGCTGCGGGGCGCGGTTGTGGCTACCTCGGTTAATCCGGCAACCTCCGCTGGCTCCCCGCCGCCGAGCCAAATCCAGTAGGTCAGGAACAGAAGAATAAAAACCGTGATGGCTCCCACACCCCATTGCGTGACGACGCCACCGGGGAGTGATCCTGCTGGCTTGGCATAGAGCCGCTTCCATTCGATCATGGGCCGATCTCCGGCGCGGCGAAGCGCCACCGTACTCTCTGTTTGCCGATCTGTAACCAGCCGTGGCCCAAAACGTGACGGGCGATGTACAGCCCGTCCTCGCCAAGATCGTAGGCCACGAGCGACGGCTTACCGTCTTTCTCTTCGTACAGCGCGGGCGACTCCTGGGCGTTGGAGCGAAGGTAGGTAAACCGCCCGTCGTGCCACATTCCCTCGACTAGGAACGGCCACTTGTGCGCCTTGTCGTCCAATCGGTAGGGAAACTTGAGCCGCGTGGGATACTCCGGCCGGAACGCTTCGCTCTCGTCCTCGGCCTCCGCCGCCGTGTCCGCGATGCGGTTATCCGCGTCCATCTGCGCGGCCCTGGCCGTCTTGATGGCGGTCTCCGCCATCTGCTGATAGGCGGCAACCTGGGCGCGAGCTACAAAGGCCGGTTGATGTTTCGTCGGCGAGATTCGCGGATCGGCCTCGGCCTCTTGGTCGATGCGGACGACAAGATGCGGCTGGCCCTTGCTTTGCTCGGTGACAAGGAATGAGTAGATGCGCCCGGACTCGCAAACCAGCGCGACGTTGGTAGTGACGCCCTCGGCAATGGGCTTGAGGAACGCGAGATTTGCGGCTCCGGTCAGGTGCCAGTATTCGGAATCTCCGACTACAAAATCGAGCACGTTTTCCGTGGCGGGCAACACGATAACGGTGGTGTGACGGGTCTTGGCGCGAATGTGTACGATTTGATCCTGGCCTCCGTCAACACGCAATACCGGTCCGCTGTCCTGAGCGTCCAGCGGGATGGTGAGCGCCACGAGCGCCGCCGTGACGAGTGTAAGGATTTTCAACATGAGCTACCTCCTGGATAGGTGTTCAATGGCCTCGACGAGGCCGTACTCGTGGACCGCCTGGGCGCGCTTGTGAGCATCGACGGGCGACGAGGTATAGAGCCAATAGCTGGCCGGATCGACTTCGAGGCGCAAGATACCAGCCGCGTCGGTGCGGCGTAGATAAAGCTCGCGCTTAGGGATCAAGCCGCGAATGGTATTGACTTCGGAAGGGTTGAGCCGGAAGGTTTCGGCGGCTTTGTCCGGCAAGTCGGGGTTGGCGAGAAACAGCTTGGTCGGCATGGATTCAAGCAAGGCTTCCGCCCCTGCGGTTCCGGTCACGTCCACGGCGCTTTGCGTGGCGATAATCAGCGCGGCGTTTTTCTTGCGCCACGTCTTGGCGGCTTCCGCGAGATAAGAAAGCACAGCCGGGTCTTGCAAGTAGCGCCACGCTTCATCGACGACCATGAGCTTTACTCTGGCCGTCTCGTCGGGGTTTTCCAAAGCCAGCCGCAACCGTTCCAGAAGGTAGAACAGCGCCGCTTCGCACAAGTCCTCATGCTCCGCAGCGCCCGCCATGTCGATCACCTGCCAGTCCTCAAAGTTGAGGTCGTCAGCGTCCGCCGCGTTATCGAAATATCGACCCCACGCGCCGCTGCCATGCCAGCGCCCCATAGCGGGCCACATCTTTGAGGGCAGCGAACGCACCAGCACCCCAAGGGTCCGCCGTGCGGGTGCGAAGGCATAGATATCTTCGACGCGGGCGCGAATCTCGCTGGGGTCTTCCCCGCCGAGTGTCCAGCCGCCGATTCGCAACAGCCGCGCAATCCATCCGGCAAGGAATCCGAAGGTCCGCTCCCCCGCTGGAAGCGAGAAGGGCCGTAAGCGAAACCCGCCGCCCGCGTCAGTTTCCGGCGATAGCTCCATGTAGCCTCCGCCTAGAAATTGGGTCAGCCAGCGGTAGGAGCCGCCTAGATCGAGAATGAGAATACGCGGATCGTATTGAAGCGCTTGAACTAGAAGGAAGTTGAGCGCGAAGGATTTGCCCGCGCCGGTCGCGCCAAGCACCAGCGTATGTCCTACGTCGCCTTTGAACAGATCGTAATAGTAGGGGGTTCTCCATTGGGTTTCAAGGACGGCCAGGGCCGCTTTCTTCAAGTGGCCGCTGCGCGGTGTTCCCACCGGAGGACCGAAGATCGGAGCCATACAAGCAACCGCGCCCGCCGATAAAAACACGGATCGGCATTGCCGCCGTCGCGGTTGCGCGGGCATCCGCGAAAACCACGCGGGAAGCTGCCCGTAACCCTCTCGTATCACCTTGGCGTCGTGGCTGGTAAAGATGCGCCGGATATCTCCGTCCAAGCTCTCGGTAACGGATAGCGGGCCGTGCAGCGCCACGGTCAGGGCAAGATCGCCGTAAGCGATTCCGTCCGTCTCCAACTCGACCAGAGCATCGCCTAGCCGGTCGGATTCCATCGCCGCCGCCGAGTCCACCATCGCCGTAGCGGTGCCTTCGGTTTCTTGGACGGCGGCGGACATCGAGTAACGCTTGGAGAAGTAATGGCGCTGCGCTCCCAGGATTTTTCGGCGGGCCGTATCGAGGCCCCGCGGACGCCATTCGAGAGTGACCGTCATGGTGGCATCGAGCCGGTAAAGCTCCTGTAGAAGATTCGCCTTGGCCGCTGCGGGTGGCGAGAGAAGCGAGTAGAGAATGACAGGCTCCCCGTCCAGGCGCAAATTGCGCCGCTCCGCTTCGAGTTCGGAGACTGCCAGCCTCCAATTCATTCCGCTGCCGGTCGCGCCGTCCCAAAAGGAACCGGGCCGGTTGGTAAGCTCGTTCAGGACGAGCGATGCTTGGCCCGCGTCAAGCACCCGTATCGGCGTCAGGTCATCGACCAGCGCTCGGCTTGCTTCGACCAGTTGCCGGAAGCTCCCCGCCGCCGCCGCGATAGAGGATTCAAGGTAAACCGATTCATGTTGATTACGCCGCCGCGCCATCCAGTTTTTCGCATAGGCCATCCACCACGGCCCGCCCGTCTTTTGAGTGGCGACGGCGGATAGTCCGGGATCATGCGCCCATGCGACATAGGCGCTAACGCTCTGTACCCGTTTCTCAAGGAACGCCCGCCGCTTGCGCCGTCCAAGCGCGGCCACGCTCGATCCTTCGTCCTCGCCTTGGTTCTCGAATTGGATGGGACGCCGCAACAAATAGAAGTAAAGCCGCGTCCGCGAATCGACGCCGCTCAACATGCGCTGCCAGCGGTTCACAATCCGGTCTAGTTGTTCGGGTGTCTGACCGTCCAGGACGCTAGGCGTGAGCCGTGCGATCGCCATAAGCTCCCCGGCCCGCGTCAGACAGGATCGGCCATCCTCAAGCCAGCCCCACCAGGGCAGTTCCTCGGCCAGCGCTCCCGCTGCGTCAAAGTCCTTGAGTTCGTTGTCTACGTTCACCCGCTATCTCCGAATGAGAAGGGTCCAGGGAGCCTCCGCCCATTTGCCGGGATCGTAGCGGGCGCGAAACTGCGCGGAGGCCCGCAAGATTTCAAGCATGTTGGGGTCTTGCTTCCAGGCCCAAAACCCGACGCCGTAGAGCACCGCGAAGATCAATGCTCCGACCACAATGGAGTTGATGGCGTTCCACAAGGCAAGCCCCAACGTGGCGCTCAACAGGAACCAGCGGCGTTCGACGCCCATGATGGTGAGCGGTTTGGAAAGCGTCGGGTATCCGCGCCATGTCTCGCCGCGCTCCATCAAAAGAGCCACGAAAGAAAGTTGGCCGCGCCCATGGCCATTCCAAGGCCGAAGATGATACCGGCCAGCGCCTTCTTACTGCCGCCTTCCCCGAAGGCGAACATCAGCCCGCCCACGACGACGGCAATCAAGCTGAGTCCTCGCGCAATGGGTCCGGTGAAAGCGTCCTGCAACACTTGAATGGCTTGCAACCAAGGGCTTGCTCCGGCTCCTGAGACTGGTACAGCCGGTGCCGTTTGCGCCATAAGTTCCGCCGCCGAAAGCGCGAAGATGCTCAGCAGAAGAACGACGCGCCCGCCGCGCCGCCACGTACAATATGTAGTAGTATGTTCAGCTGATCGACCGCTAGATATAGTGGTCAACTGTTTGTTTGTCATTGTGTCTCTCCCTTGTTTGTTGTGATTTATCCGGGGAACTCTCCCCGTTCCTCTTGTCCCAACTTCTCGGCAAGCTCGGTTTGCCCTCTGCCGCCTCCGCGCCGAATGGAGCGCTCCATGAGATCGACCTTGAGGCCGAGGTCAGCCAAGCCCAAAGCGCGGGCGGCGGCGTAGATCACAGCCATCAGCGTGACTATGGCAAGTCCGCCATGCCACGCTAGGCCCGTCCAATAACGGGAGACGACCATCGGAATGTGAGGCTCGATATAAGCGAAGCGCTCTCCGCCAATCATGGCGGCGACGGCAATTATGATGACCGTGAAGCCAACACTAATCTTCCACGGCTGCATTGCGGGAACCTCCCTTTAGAGTTCGATAGAACCTTTATCGCGTCCGCTGCCTCCGCCGCCCTCGTCCTGGCCGAGGGATCGGGCTATTCGCGCCGCCGCCCGCCCGTTGCTTCCATGCACGGCAAATCCGGCTGCGGCTTTCGCGGCGATACTCTTGGCGCTGTAGTGCTCGGTCGCAACCTCGACGTTGACGCGCCCGCTGCGGCCCTCAACGTCCAGATATTCAAGCTGCGCGTCCGGGTACTCCACGCGGCCATCCTTGACGGGCAGACCTAGTGCCTCCGCCGCCTCCAAACGTGCGGCGTCCGCCGCTTCTTTCCCGCCTCGCGCCCTGGCGCTTTCCGTAGCGCTGGCGATCTCGTGCTTGAGTTCGGCGTCAATGCGGACCCGCTTGATGACGGCTCCCTGTTCGAGTAGCTTCTTCTGCTCGATCCTCGCGGCGCGAAACACCGCCACGTCATGTTGAAGCTCGCCGGGCTTGACAAGCCCGCTCCATGCCTTCTGTTGGGAATCAAGCCCCTGGTCGTGGGCTACGCGCTCCGCCCGCTCCACTCCGCGCTCGGTGAGCGTCAGCACTTTATAGTTGCCGCCTTGCGGTCCCTTGGCGGTATGCTCCTGAACCTGCCCGGATCGCACCATCTGATCCACGGCCCGCCGCGCTGTGTAGGGGTGTCCCTCGAAGTGAACGTCTACCACGTCGCGGTAGGCGACGTTGCGATACATTCCCACGTCCGCTACCGCTCGATCCGTGCGGTTCTGGAAGGTCTGCCGCTTCGTCCCGCGGGGATCGTATTCGCGCCGGTGGCCGTCGCGCTCCCGGTTCTCGCGCTCTTTCGCGTGGTCACGCCTGGGGCGAGCTTCGGGCCGGGTCCGGGGATCGGCGGCGAAGTCTCGCGGAGCAAACACGGTGGCTCCTTAACGGCTCGGCCCTACGTCGTGCTGTTGGGCTTGAGTGGGTTGTTTTTCGGGCGATTGTTTTGGCGTTTGGCTGATCTGCGGCCCGCGAGCATGAGAGTATTCCTGGGTCAACTCGGCCCGCGTCTTTTCCTCGCTCGGCTTGGCAACCTCGCGGTTGATGGCGCGTTCCATTAGGTGATCGGTCATCTTCTGCGCGTCTCGCGCCGCTCTATGAATCTCATGCGGGTCTTTTTCAAGCACCTTCACCCAATTCTCGACATAGGCCGCGCCGCGCCGCGGGTCATGGCCCACGCCTACGCGCTCCCCGGTCATCATGGCGCTGATCTCGGCCCGCAATTCTTCGCGGGCGTATTCCGGCGATCCAAAGCCGTTGTCTAATCCCTCTTTGAGCGTGTCGCGGTTCATGCGATCCGGGTGGCCGGTTGCATGGCCGCACTCGTGAAGCGCGGTCTGGTAGTAGCCGTTGCGAGTGGGGAATTGGCCCGGCTCCGGGAGCACTACCTTGTCCTCGGCCATGCGATAGTAGGCGCGATCTCCGGCGACGTGCTGCACAGTCGGCCCGCTGGCCGCGATCACTTTCTCGGCGTCTCGGTGAGCGTCCCATTCGGGCCGTACTTGGCCTTCTCGCGGCTTCAATTCCAGGCCCTCGGCTTGCTCCACGTTAAAAACCGTGTACTGCTTACAGATGGGCGTCTCGCGCTTTTGTTCTTCGTAGATCGTCTTGCCTTCCTTGTTCTTCATCGTCTGCCCTTTCTCGTCCTTCGCAACCCTGCTGTTGCGATCCGTGAAGAATAGAACCTGCGTCCCTTTCTCGCCCTTGCGGACCTGTCCGCCCGCTTCCCGAATCTGGTTGTAGGTTCCCCAACGGTTGTCTCCCCGTCCGTCGCGGATCGCCCGGCTCATCAGGTAAAGGCTGTTGCCGCCGCTGTACTTCTGGCCGGTTGAGAAGTTTTCGGCGCTGATCTGTTCTCCCGGCTTCCACGGCTTCTGCCAGGGCGCAACTCCGGCCTTGATCTGGTCAATGATTTCGCTGGAGACTTTCTTCGCGTAGTCTTCCCCGCGCTGCCAAAAGGATTTCTTCGCCATAGTGCGCCTCCATTCCTAGTCGTGGCGGTCGTTCCGCGCCTGGTCGATCTCCGCCACGGTGCCCACGTCCTCGTTCATGGGCACTCCGATCTTCTCCGCCAGTTCCCACGTCACCTCGACCGCGAACCCACGGTTCAACGCAGCGTGAAACTCGGCCTCGGTTGTGGCCGTGACGTACTTCTCGCCGTTCTCTTCCTTTTTTGGAATCACGGTTTCTCCCTCTCTCTTGGTTGTCAGCACCCCTCACGAAGTGAGGATTTCCTTGCGGGTGCGGCCGCAGATGATACAAACGGGTTCAAATTCGGGGTAGTCGGCATATCGAGCCTCCCCGCGGAAGCTTTCCGGTCCGTTTTCAGAGGGGGAAGGCTCCGCTACCCCGATACTGCCCGAATCGTAGGTCGCGGGGGAAGTATGATCCGTCACGCGGGGGCGGCGGCGGTCCCGGTAGGCCCGTTGCCGGTCGCGGTGATCGAGCCGTCCCTCCCGGCTTTGCTGGTGTCGCCGGTTGGCGGCCCGCCGTTGTTGCCGCCGCGCTTTCCGCCGGCAGCGCTCGCCGCAGTATTGGTGCCCCCGGTCACAATGACGACAGATCCAGAACACCACGCCACAGCCGGCCCCCCGGCAGAACCGCCGCCGTAGGGGCTCTTCGCCGGTCCCCATCCCCGCCCTTCTGGCGGGACTCGACAAACGCGACTCGGCATGGCAATCTCGACCCCATCTGCAGATGCCCTTTTTTACCCTCCGCGGCGCTGAACGCGCGCCCCTTCTATCCGGGGAACATGGGAGAATAAGGCATGCAGCGTCAACGCGGCAGCTTGGTTCCCGTTGCGGAAGTCGTATCTGGTTTGAACGGGCCGGTGAAGGAGATCCGCGATGCCTCACCCCAGGCGTTGCACCACTTCACTCAGGCCGATCAGGTGAATCAGCTTGTCGAGGCCAGCGAAGCGGACCCCGACATGGGTTTCATGGCACGCCTGCTGGCGCTGTGCAGCCTGCCCCGTACCAACCCCGGCAACCGGCTTCAGTACAAGCGCGTCAACGGCCCCTACAAGTTGGTCATGGTGGCGGGCGCGGATAACAAACTACCCTACGGCAACTTGCCGCGCCTGCTACTGGCCTGGGTGTCTACCGAAGCGGTACGGACCCAAAGCCGTGTGCTGATCCTGGGCGATTCGCTTTCCGAGTTCATGCGGACTCTGGGGGTCTACAGCAGCGCCGGGGGAGTGGCGAACCGCCTCCGCAACCAAATGGACCGGCTGTTCAACGCACACGTCTCGATGATCTACGAGGATGAGCGCGGCAAGGCCACCGTCAACTCACTAATCGCCCGCCGCACGGAATTTTGGTGGAACTCCAAACGGCCCGACGAGCGGGTGCTGTGGGAGAGCAAGATCGAACTCGGCGAGGATTTTTTCAACGAAATCATCCAGCACCCGGTGCCACTCGACATGAACGCCCTCACGGCGCTCAAACGGTCCTCCCTGGGTCTTGATCTCTACCTGTGGTTGGTCTACCGCACCTTCCCGCTTCGCGCTCCGCAACGGATCACCTGGCGTCAGGTGTACCGCCAGTTCGGATACCACTTGAAACGCTGATCGGGCCAATCGTAGCTGCGGCCGCGAATATAGTCGCCGCCCGGGACAGAGATCATCCCCGGCTCCGGCTGGGCGGTCTCCGGCTCGGCTGCCAAAAAGCCCGGCGCGCAGAAAAAAAGCAAAAGTGCTGGACGGAAGAGCCTAACCGTAAATCTCGGCGATCTCATTTGTCGGAATGATACCATTGGCGCCAAGCGCGTCGACATAGGTGTAGGTGCGGCCCGAGGGCGTGTTCGTGAGCCGCTTTGTCCAGTCGATGCCGAGTGCCGAATACATCGTTGACACCACATTCTCAATTTGCGGCTGATCTTTGTAGCGCCAGCCTGGGTCTTTGCAGAACTCGCCTTTGGCGTCGCTCTCGCCGATTACAAGACCGCCCTTCACGCCCGCCCCAGCAAACAGAGCGGGGAAAATTTGATTGTGGTGATCGCGCCCGCCCATGTGATTCAGGGCGCCCACGGTCCGTCCGAACTCGCTCATCAGAACGACCAGGGTCTCGTCGAGCAGTGTCTTGTTCGGGTCGGTCTTGGACGGGGTGGAGGCGAGGTCCTCGATCAAACTGGCGGCGGCGGGGTCGAACTCGGAAATCAGCTTGTAGTGGTTGTTTTTGTCCGAGTGGTCCCAAATGTTTTTGTGGTGATCCCAGCCGAAGTGGCAGATGTGAATGTATCGTGTGCCGCCGTCTTGCTGAAGCAGGTTGCGGCTGAAGACGCAGGACAGTCCGAAGTCACTGTTGCCATAGCGTTTGCGATCCTCGTCCGTAACTTTGAACGAGGCTGGCCAGCGCGAATCGGTGAGCAGTTTCTTGCCGGTCTCGCTGAAGTCCTCGAAGGCGCCGACGTTCTTGCCGTAGCTCTTCATGCGCTCACGCTGGCTGTCGCGCAACTGGGTTAGCAGCCGCCAGCGCTGTTCCAGCAGCTCGACCGCTTTCTGATCGAGCGACATACCCTGCGTGGCCATCTCCGGATTCATATCGAACACCGAATACTGCGGAGGCAGGAACCCGGTGGACATGGCGCCGAGCTGGTTCGTCTCGAGGTTCAGCGAAACGTATGTCGGAAACGTGTCGTCTTCGCTTCGGCGCGACTCCAGCTCGGAGGCAACCACCGTGCCGACTGACGGAATCTCTCGCGCGAACGCCACGTTCAAGGGCCGGCCCGCCTGCAAATAGTATTCACCGCGCAAGTGGACTTTTTCATGGCTCTTGAACGTCCGCACGATGGCGATACGGTCCAGCACCTTCTCGAACCGCGGGAACAGAGCGTGCGGCAGATAAATGCCGGTCGACGTCTCGCGAACGTCGAAATCCTTCCGCGTCGCAATGTTCTCCTTGAAGTCGAAGGAGTCGATATGGCTGATCGCTCCCGAGATCTCAACGAAGATGACATTCCGCGCTTGGCCGCGCGGCCGCGCATTTGAGCCGGCGGCGGCTTGAACCTTCAGCGGCGCCAAAGCGCCCGCGGAAGCGCTCAGCAGGCCGTATCCTCCGTATTGAAGGAGTTCACGGCGCGACGGAAGCAATTCTCCAACTTTTTTGCTAACCACGGCGACCTCCCTAACTCAGGAATCCCTGCTTGATCGTCAACTCAGAAGTTGTAGAGGAATTCCGACATATTCACCAACGCCCACTGAAGATTCTGGGCGCCTTGCACTCGATTCTCCGCCATCGCTGTGAGCGCGACATCCTTTTCGGAAGGAGACGGCTGCCGCCCGAGAGTAGCAACGAACATCTCTTCGACGACGTCGCCGTCCGCGTACTTGATCAGAAGCTCCTGTGCCCGGCTGCCATTCTCGGCCAGCACGCGATCTTGCACCACTGGCGATTGCATCATCATGATTGGCTGTAGCGGCGAGGCGATGGGCGGGCGGGCCACTGTCGTCCGGTTGGAATGCCCGAAGGCCTGCATGAAGCTCTTCAAATCGCCCTTGAGGCGCGCCAAGCTGGCCTGCATCGCCATGGGGACCGCATTTCCGGCTCGGCCATCCGGAATTTCGCCGGGAACTCCGGTCGCTATCGTGATTGCATCGTGTAACTCTTCAGCCGTGAGCATCCGCGCGTACTTCCGGGCGTAGTACTTGGTGTAAGCGTCGCTCCACTCGCCCTCTGGAAATCGTGCTGAAAGCTGATAGGCGCTTGAGTTCGCAATCAACTGAAAAAGCTTCTTCAGGCTGTGGTCATTTTCGCGGAAGTACGCCGCCAACTCTTCGAGCAACTCGGGATGCGAAGGCTGGGCTTCATCCCAACCTTCGGGGAGATTGTCCGGATCCAGCCGCGCAAGGTCGAATTCGTCGACGGGCTCGACGATGCCCAGCCCCATCATTTTCGACCAGAACAAGTTGACAGCCGCTCGCGAAAACTGCGGGTGGGAGGTCAGCATCCGGGCTAGTTCCGTTCGAGCGTGCGTGCCCGGCGCGGGACTCTCATCGGTCAACATGAACTTGGGCCTGTCGGGGCCGCCAAGCCTGGGAACCCGCAGCATCGTATCGCCTTCCGTGTCATAACCCTCGGCCAAGTCATCGACGATGAAGTGCCCCATGATGGATTGAGTACCCTCTACGTGGGGGATGTAGCGCGTGTTCCCGAAGAAGGCCGCTTGCTGGAAGAAGTCCTCCCTTGTCTTGGTCGTCAGATAGGCGTTTACTTTCTCCAAGTGCCCCGCACCGTCGTGACACGAAACGCACGACATATTGATGCCGAGGAAGACCTTGCCGAATTGAATGCTGATCTCGTCATGAGTGTCGAGCTGATGAACCTTCCTCAAGTCGTCGCCGCGGTCCACCTGACCGGCTTTCCCTTCCACGTGCTCGCGAACAATCGGGTTGACGGCGGCGACGATAATATTGCTCTTGCCCGAGGATGCGATGATGCTGCGCGCCAAGTCGTCATAGGGCCGGTCGGCTGCCAGACTTTGCTGCAGGTAGTAGTGGAACAACTTGTAGCCCTTGGCCTTCGACTGCACCCGCAGGGTGTCCATGATGTAGCCTGAATTATGCACCGATTCGGCGTAGCCATCGCCGATGGAGTTGTGGCGGTAGCGGCAGTCGTGTCAACTCAGTGATTTAGCAAGTCGTCTTTTCCTCTGTTTCCCTCCCTGTTTGAGCCGCCTGCCAATCCCGGCGGGCAAAAGCGGGCGGGCAAGCGGCGTGTTCCCAGTACGTTGCGGCGAGTGCATGAAATTTTATGCATGGAGCGCCCCTCAACTCAGCGCACCCTCCACCACCGGCGCGAAGCTCGATCCCGGTGGCCCCATCGCCCGCAGCCGCCGCATCAGCCGTTCAAACAGGCCCTTTTCCTCATAATGATCGCTGTAGCTGACACCCGTTCTGCCGGCGTGCCGCCAGATCTTGGCCGCCACGAACAGAAAGCGCAGCCGCGCCGTCGCCAGGGTGGTGTGCCGCAGTGTCTCCACGTTGGCTTGGGCTTCGCGGTTGAACAGCAGCAGCCAGCAGTTGAGGTTGTAGGCCAGCATGGCCAGCTGAAAGTGATTGCGGTTCATGTCAAAGCGGCGCGAGGGATGGGCCGCCAGCCCGGCGTCGTTGTTGGCCTCCTTGATGAGGTTCTCGGCTGCGGCGCGCTGATTGTAAAACCACACCACCGCCGCGATCGGTTCGGCCAGGTTGGTGACAAACACGCGGTAGGTGTAAGCGCTGGTGGCAAACAGCTGGTATTGCTCGGCCGCGCCGGCCGCGGGTTCGTTTTCGTAACGCAGCGCCAGGAAACGACAGGCCCGCGCCCAGCCCTGCGGCTGGTAGAGGAATTCGCATTCCGCATCCGCATCGCTGTGGGGCGAGGGCTTCCAGGCCGCTTGCTGCAACTGCTCGACCAGCCGCCTGGTCTTGCGCGCCACGATGACGAACTGACAAGCCGCCTTTTCATAGGCCTCCACCGCCTCCCAGCAATAAAACCCGGAATCGGCCCGCGCCAGGATTTTCTTCACGCCGTGCGGCAAAGCCCGAAAGGCGCTCTCGAGGTGGGCGGCTATCTGCCGGCCCGTGGGCCGGTCGCCGTTGCGCAACCCGCCCATCAGGTATTCGCGCGTCTCGGCCAGGAAAGTCAGTATCGGCTGGTAGCTGCGCTTGCCCTTGTTCTTGGGGTTGTAACTCTTGCGCCCGCCCATCTGGCGGCCGTAGAGCGTGTGCACGGTGGTGTCGGTGTCCAGCGTCACCGTCTCCAATTTCACCTGGGCCGCGGCCCAGACTCGTTCCCGCAGCTGGCGCTGAATGGAAAGGATCTGCTTCGCCACGTTGAGGTGCAGCGAGGCCAGAAAGCGCCACAGCGTGGACTGCGGCGGCAGACGCGTCACTTGCAAGATGCCGGTCAAGATGGGGTCGCGGGCGATGAAGCGGAGTTGGTTCAGCCGCGCAAAGCCGACATAGAGGCCCAGCACGAGGGCCAGCACAAACTGGTAGAGGCTCATCACACGGGTGATTCGTTTGTTCGTGATGGTTTCTTCCAGCAGCGCCTGGAAGCCGAGTTTTTCGAGCAGGGTGGCGACGGGCAGCAAGCCGCCGTAGGGAGTCAGATTCTTGCCGCGGAAGTGATAAGGCGTGGCAGCCCCGATTTTATTGGGCCGCGGGGCCCTCGCGCCCCGGCCTTGTTTGACGGGCCTTCGGGAGCTATGCTGTTTTCGCTTGGTAACCATTTGGGTGACCTCCTTGGGGTTGACTGGCGAAGCTGAAATCTTTGCCAGCCTACCTTATTACCCCATGTTTTCGGGGGTCCCCCAAATGGCCCCTGGCGGCTCAGCCCTCCTCCGGTGCACCCCGCAGTGCATAATTCAGGTGTAGTAGGACCATTTGTCCACAAACTCCGGGCTGCCGACGAGGCGATCGATCAGGCGTTCGCGCTTGTCCGGCGAGGAGTCGGCAAGAAAATCTCGAATCTCTTCGGGAGAAGGTATGCGGCCGGTCAGGTCGAGCCGCACCCGGCGGATGAATTCAGGGTCCTCCGCGAGGAGCGCGTGGGGAACGCCGTCCCGCTCCATTTTGCCGAAGATGTGGTCGTCGATGAAGTTGTGCCGGGCGACGGGGCCGCCGGTTGGCCGGCCGAAGGCCGCGGTCAGGACCTCGGTGCGAGCCCCGAGGCTGCGCGATTCCGGCGATCGAAAGAGGCTCGAGTGAGCTTCGGACGATATCTTGGGGTCAACGACCTGGGGGTCAACGGCCTGGCTGTTGCCGCGGTCCTGCGCCCCGGCGGCTAGGCACACGGCCAAGCCCAGTAACATCACGTTCCATGGCTTCATGAGGTTACCCTCCCCGACATTTCTCCAATTCAATTGTCTTCCGCCAAAGTTACCGATGTCAATCATATTATTCCGGTGCCCTGATACGGGCGGGGCAAATGTTGGCGTCACGGCGGCCTGCAATCCTTGAGTCGAGCCAGGGGGTGGTTGTGACGTTCGAGCTGGAGGTGATGTAAAGGCCGTTGAGCTGTTGAGCCGCTGAGCCGTTGATCCGCAACGGGACCGATGAAGCGGAGCCGCGGCCGTAAGTACCTGCATCATGAAATTCGCGCCATACGTGGCAGGAAATGCGAGAGCCAGAATGGAACCCCGACCGTCAGTACCTGCATAGTCAAATTCTTGCCAATAGTGGCAGAAGATTTTGGCGGGAGGGTCAGAGCCCCGAGCTGCGACGTGGCGTGAACCTCCAGGTTTGCCGCGCCTCGATTCGTCGAGGCGTTGCCGGACGCAAGGGCAGTCAGTTGCCTGAACCGGATGACGCGCCCTGGGGCCGAACAAACCGACGAATCGGTTTGCGGCAAGCGTGGACGCTCACGCCACGTCTGGCGCCCTGTTTGGTTCCGGCTCGTCCGCGTGAGGGCGGGGTCAGCCGCTTCGACGCGCCTCATCCGCCAGCGGCCACGCTCTCCCTTTTGGTTGCGGCTCGGCGGCGTAAGGGAGTGGTCATTTACTGGAAAATCCGCTGCCTGATGAAAAACCGGGCATAATTGAGACCGTGGCAAACCAAGAACATCTCGATATTCTGAAGCAGGGGGTCAAGGTCTGGAATGAGTGGATCGGTAAGCATCCTGGAGTGAGGGCGGACCTCAGCGCGGCGGACCTCTGCGGGGCGGACCTCAGCGGGGCGGACCTCCGCGGGGCGAACCTCAGTGGGGCGTACCTCCGCGGGGCGAACCTCAGTAGAGCACGTCTGTATGAGACAGTTTTTGCCGACACACGCTTAACGGAAGCAAAAGGCTTGGATTCGTGCGTTCACGACGGCCCAAGCACGATCGACCATCGCACGCTTGCGAAATCGGGAAAGCTGCCAATGGCTTTCCTGCGAGGCTGTGGCGTCCCGGATGCACTGATTGATTACCTACCGTCGCTACTCGGCGACGCGCTTCAGTTCTACTCCTGCTTTATCAGCTACTCCAGCAAGGACCAAGACTTCGCCGAGCGACTTCACGCCGACCTGCAAAACAAGGGCGTCCGCTGCTGGTTCGCTCCTGAGGACCTCAAGATCGGCGCGCGAACACGTCCCGCCATCGATGAAGCGATCCGAGTTCGCGACAAGCTCTTACTGATCTTGTCCGAGAAATCGATTGAGAGCGGCTGGGTAGAAAAGGGAGTCGAAACAGCCTTTGAAGAAGAGAGCCGGCGCAAGGAAACGGTGCTCTTCCCAATCCGTCTAGACAACACCGTGATGCAAACCGGCGAGGCTTGGGCGGCCGACATTCGCCGCACACGAAACATCGGCGACTTCCGAGACTGGAAAAACCACGAGTCCTATCAAAAGGCTTTCGAGCGCCTCATCCGCGACCTGAAGCAAGAGACGGACACTAGTGGGAAAGGCAAGGCAGCTTCGAAATAAACGATGGAAGGCACTGCCTTTCAGTATCGGCGGTCGGTGAAACGGGGACGCGGACCCCAGCAAGTGAAGAGTTTCGGTCGGGGTCGGCGTACCTTGAGCGGGCGCGGCGGCCTGGGACCTTCGAGGTTCCTTACCCTCAGGCTCTTCCAGCCCAGGCTAAGGCTTCAGTCCCAAAAGAACAGCCCGTGTGCTAAAATTTTGGTCGAACAGGGCTTGGGCAATGGGGCGTTGACTATAGCGTTCGCCCGTGCACCCTGATGTCCGCCCTTACCCACTCTGAATATGGAGTTTAAAACTTGGCGTGCGGCAAGAACCGGCGCCGCGTTGGCGTGCCTGCTGACGGCGACCATTCTCCCGGCCGCCGATCCGGCGGAGTTCGTGGCCGAGAACGAATCATTCTTCGTCGAAAAGCTCTACCCCGTCATACAGAACGTGCAGTGCAACCTCTGTCACAACGACAATGGGGTGGCCTCGGCGACGCAGTTGGAGTTTCCCCCCGCTGAAGCCAGCGCCGCACAAGTCACGATCTTCGGTCTTAGCCTCGTCGATTTCGTCGACCGCCGGGAACCCGAAAAATCCCTGTTGTTGTTGAAGCCCGCCAATCGCGTGCCTCACACCGGAGGGGAACGTCTAAACCCCGGAAGCGACGGCGAAAAAATGCTTCGCGCCTGGGTGCGATATCTTGCGGCCTTTTCGGAAGAGGAACTGCGCTTGGTACGCGAAAGGATTGCTCTAGCGGGACATCGCCCGGAACAGCCGTTGGCGATGCGCCGCCTCACGCACAGCCAATACAACAACACCGTCCGTGATTTACTGGGCGATCTGAGCCGTCCCACCGGCGAGTTTCCCCAGGAGGACTTTATTCACGGGTTCAAGAACCAGCCCGAAGGCCAGGGGATCCCCCCACTGCAGGCGGAGGCTTACAGCGAAGCCGCCGAGCGGCTCGCGCGAACGGCGTTCCGCGGCGGCGACCGCCAGGGCCTCGTTCCGTGCACGCCCGCATCGGCTTCCGACGCTGCCTGCCGAGAGCAGTTTATCCGCGAGTTCGGGCTGAAAACTTTCCGCCGGCCCCCGACCGCTGCCGAGGTAGGTCATTACGAAGAGCTATTCGGACACGAGGCGCGCCGAACCGGTGACTTTCTTGGCGGCGCGCGGATTGTTGTCGAGGGCATGCTGCAGTCGCCGCATTTCCTGTTTCGAGCGGAACACGGCTCGGGCGGCGGCGCCGAGCAATACGAGAGGGCCAGTCGTCTGTCGTACTTCCTGTGGGACACCATGCCGGATGCGGAACTGTTCCGCGCTGCCCGGAACGGACGGCTCTCCAGCGTCCAGCAGATCGAGGAGGCAGCCCGCCGGATGCTGCGGGACTCGCGCGCCAAACTTTCAATGAACGAGTTCCTCGCGCAATGGATGCGATTCGACCGCGCGCTTACTTCGATTCGCGACCGCCGCCGTTTTCCTGACTTCGACGGCGAACTGACCGCCTCGATGACGGAGGAGACTCGCCAGCTGTTTCATCATTTGGTGTGGCAGGGCAAGAACTTCACGGAGTTCTTCACGGCTGATTACACGTTCGTCAGCTCGGATTTGGCGCGTCTTTACGATTTCCCCGCTCCGCCGGAAGAGTTTGCCAAGGTTTCCTATCCCGCGGACTCGAACCGCGCCGGGGTGCTTGGCCACGCTTCATTTCTCACGGCGACCAGCAAGCCCGAGGACACTTCGCCGACCGAGCGCGGCCTCTTCGTTAGAGAGCACTTCCTGTGTCACAACGTGCCACCGCCACCCCCGGGAGTCAATGCGAATCTGCCTACGGTGACGAAAGAGAAGCCGATGACCAACCGCCAGCGGCTGAATATCCACGTGACTAGTGAGGCCTGCTCGGGATGCCACCGCCTAGTGGATCCCATCGGCTTCGGCTTCGAGCAGTATGACTCCATCGGCCAATTCCGCGAGCAATTGATTTTGCGATTTCGCCCTCCCCGCGAGCCGGGAGAGCGTCGGCCTAAACCGATAGAGGTGCCCGTCGATCTGGATACGTCGGCCCATATCCAGGGCATCGCGGATTCCGAATTCTCAACGCCCAAGGAACTGGGGCGGATCTTGGCGCAAGACGAAAGTTGCCGCAAGTGCATTGTCAAACAACTGTTTCGTTACGCCTTCGGCCGTGAGGAGACTCCGGCCGACCAGCCGGCCATCGATCGAATGCTGGAGGCGTTTCGCGAGTCCGGCTTCCGGTTCCAGGAACTGATTATCTCGCTCGTCACTTCACGACCTTTCCTCGGAGGAGGTACAAGTTAGCCATGGCAGTTCGAAAAGAATTGACACGCCGCACTTTCTTGAATGGGATCGGCCTATCAGGCGCTCTGATACGCGTTGGTCTGCCCGCCTTCGACGCCCTGTTCAACTCGAGCGGCACGGCGTATGCCGCCGGGAATTCAGCTTCGCCAGTCGTCGGCTCCACGGAAATCGAGAAACGATTTGTCTTGTGGTTCAACGGCAATGGAATCGTCGAGAAATATTGGATTCCGCGGGAGTCCGGTTCCAATTTTCAATTCACGCCCGGCTTGAAGCCGCTGGCCCGTTTCAAAGACGACATCCACATTCTCAGCGGCGTGGACAACGCCGCCGCGCGCGTGCCCGGTCCCGGAAACGGCCACGCGAAATCGATGAGCGGTCTGGTGTCGTGCGAGCCGTTTTCCGGACGCGGCGCCGGAGGAGCTTCGATCGACCAACTGATCGCCGCCGAGATCGGCAAAGACACGCGCTTCCGGTCGTTGCAGATCGGCGTCTGCCAGGAGTCCTTCGGCGAAAGCGTACAGAGAAACATGAGTTGGGCGGGCCGCAACCGGCCGCTGCCCCCGGAGATGATTCCGCACCGCTTGTTCGACCGCCTGTTCGGCTCCAGGGAACAATACTGGATCGACCGAAAGAAAAGCATTCTCGACGCCGTTCGCGGCGACGCTTCGAGTCTGCGGTCGAAACTCGGTCAGGGAGATCAGCTTCGCCTGGACGAATACCTGACCTCGGTGCGCAGCCTGGAACGCTCGGTTGCGGCCCTTCCTCCGGAGTACAACCGGGTTGTCGAGCGCCCGCCGGAGGGCGGCGACCTCAAGGACTGGCCGCGCATTGCCAAGCTGCAGAGCGACCTGCTGGTTCACGCCCTGGCGTCCGGGCAAACCCGTGTGGCTTCTTACATGCTCACCAAGTGTCAGGGCCTCTCGCGATTCCCCTGGATGGGCTTTACCGCCCAAAGGCACCACGAGTATACCCATGGCCGCGTCGAAACGCCCGAGGGCCAGCGCATCCTCCGCGACATCTGCCGCTGGCATGTCGAAGAATTCGCCTACCTCGTTGGGAAGTTGAAGTCGATTCCCGAGGGCGACGGCACGCTGCTCGACAACACTTGCCTGCTATTCATTCATGAGCACGCCGAGGCCAATCCACACAAGAACAGCGGATTGGCGATGATTGCCGCCGGGCATGCCGGCCAACTGAAAACGGGCATGCACACCAGGCTGACCGGCACGGTCGGCGACCTATATCTGACTCTGGCTGAAGAGGTGATGCGGGCGAAGATCGGCAAGTTTCCGACCAGCGACAAGAAGCTGGCGGATATTGTGTGACTCTGTATTGGGCTTGTTGTTCCTTTCCGGGTTGTTTGGCTTTGGTTGCACTCTCCACCGATTTTCTGTCCGCGCTCTTTGGCGAGCTGTCCGCAACTCGTATTGCTCTCCCTGCTATGCGGCAACAATGCCCAGAGGCTTCCGCCCCATCCAGTCGCCGCGGGTAAAGTCCGGAAATTGTCTTCGATGGTAGGCTGCTGACATGAGTTTTCCTCCTGCCCGGATAGCGAGACAGGCAAGCCCGGTCCCGATCGGACCGTTTGGCGGGCGGATTCCAGCACCGTGGGACCGGTGTCGCGAAATTTCCCGGCAACTATCGGAGATCTTGTCTGGATAGCTTCCAGTCTACGGTACATCGTTTTCGTTTTCGACCCGTTCAAAGTCCGCCGATTTTGCCCACCATCTGATCAGACAATTCGGCGAAGCTTGACGGAAGCGTTCCACCTCTTCGATGGTTACGTCCGACCCTCCGACGTACAACTTCTTCAAGTGTTTCGCCTCCTGAAGCCGGGCCAGGCCCTTGTCGCTGATGCCGGTTTCGGGAAGCTCTAGAACCTCGAGCTTTTTCATTTCCAGGAAGTGGGGCACGGCGGAATCGTTGATTCTCTCCGCCTGCCATAGCCGCAGCCGCCGCAGGTTGGGCAGAGCGGCCAGCGCGGCCATGCCCCGGGCAGTCACCGCTGTCCGGCTCAGATCGAGGCTCCGCAGGTTTTCGAGTTGCAACAGCTTGGGCAGCCCGCGGTCGGTGATTCTTGTCTCACCCAAGTCAAGAACCTCCAACTGCTTCAACTCGGCGATGCTGTCGAGGTTGAAATCGGTAACGGACACCCCCCACAGCCCTGAATCCGTGCGCTGCCAGCCGCTGACATTCAGCTCTTTGAGCGAGGGCAGCAGCTTCAGCAGGGGCAGGGCCAGCCCGCTCATCTTGTTCCCGCCGAAGGCGAGTTTTTCGAGCTGTTCCATGCCGGCCAGGTGCTCGAAACCGTCGTCAGTTGTACGGCTGAACCCGACATCGAGGGACTTGAGTTTCGTCATCCCAGCGATGTGCCGAAAGATGGAGCTCGTCACCTTTGTGCCCCGGACATTCAAGTGCTCGAGCCCGGTCCAGCCTTTCAAGTGCGCGATGCCGTTGTCGGTAATGTATTCCGCGAAATGGAGATTCAAATCTCGAACGTTTTCCAGGGGAATCAAGTGCTCCAGGGCGAGGTCACTGATTTTCGTGTAAGACAGGTTGATGCGTTGGAGATTCGGCAGATAGGTCAGCTTTTGAAGGTCAGCGTCGGTCACCCAAGCCGAACTGAGATTGACGCCGGTCACATCGCCGTTTTCCGCGCGCGAGTAGCGGCCGCCGAGTGATTCGACCCAGTCAAGAACGTCGCTCGTGCTCAGAGTGGCAGCATGAAGCTGCCCGCCCAGCACGACAAGCGAAACGATGAGCCAAGGAATCTGAAACATTACTACTCCTCCGGCAGCAGCTCTCGAACACAAATTCCGTTCGAGATTTCGAGCTGGCTAGCGGCCGGCATGATGCACTAACTGCGCCGGCGTGTCGGAAGGCTGGACTTTTCGTCCCACACGATTTCGCAGTCCGGCAGCGCCGATCGCAGCCGTTGAAAACCCTTCGGGCTAAAAAGGGTGTGATACAGGTTGAGTTCTTTCAGATGCCCAAGAGAGAGAATTTCCTCCGCCGCGGCATCGGTCACGTTCGTGCTGTCCAGGCTCAGACTCTCTAGCTGTTCGAGCCCCGCGATCAACGCAAGGCCCTCGTCGCTTACGTCGGTGTAATCCAAGTTGAGATGCGTCAGGTTTGTCAGTCGACGAACTGTCTTCATGGCCAAGTCGGTCACTCGCGTGCGGATCAGACCCAGCTCCCGCAGATTCTTGAGGCTCTCCAGGTTGCAAATGCCCGCGTCGGTAAGCCGCGTATAGCTCAGCGAGAGGGAAGTCAAACTCGTCATGCCGTTCAGATGAATCAGGCCCTCGTTGTCGGTGTCCGTTCCCGTCAGGTCGAGGCTTTCCAAGTTCTGGAGCGCTTTCAGGTGTGCCAGTCCGGCATTCGTAAAATCCGTGTACGCGAGCGATAGATGTTTCAAGGAACCTAGCGCGCTCAGTTTTTCGAGTCCCTCGTCATTGATCGGCGAGCCGAGCATACTCAGTTCCTCGAGCACATGCATACCTTTCAGGCTCGTGAGTCCGGGACCTTCCACTAGCGTGTGGTTCAGAGTGAGTTTGCGCAGACCAGTCAGCCCGCCGAGGTGTTCCGCTCCGGCATCGGAGAGCATCGTGGCGCTGAGGTCAAGTTCCTCGAGGCCCGTCAAGCCAGCCAGGCGCCGCGCGCCCAGGTCGCCGATCTCGGTTACGCGCAGATCCAGCTTCCGGAGGTCCCTCAGCCCTTCCAGGTTCCCGAGCAGCGCATCGGTCACCGGGGTCGAAGCCAGCGAAATCTCGCGCAAGCTTCCGTCACTGACCACCACTTTGCCGCCGATCGCGCGAACCCACGCGGCCACGGCCTCATCACCCTTCCCGGCGACCAGCACGTCGGCGCCGCTTGGAACCGATGTGCGCGTTGAAAAATCAAGAAAAGCGATCTCGCAATCGGGCAGTGCGGCTCTCAGGTTATCCACCCCGGCCTGTGTCACTCGCGTATAGCGCAAATCGAGGTGCCTCAGATTCGGCATTTCCTTCAGGCGTTCCAGTCCGGCATTCGTCACTCTTGTGCGATACAAATCCAGCTCCTCGAGTTGTCTCATCCCAGCGAGATGCTCCAACCCGGAGTCGGTGACGCCGGCCCCCAGCAAGCTCAGCTTTTTCAGGTTCTTCATCTCGCGCAGGTGCGCCACACCTTGGTCCGTGATCTTGGTGCCGTGGAGGTCGAGATGCTCGATATTGCGCAGATGACTGATAAACTGCAAACCCTCATCGCTCACCAGCGTGTCTCGCAGCAACAGCCGTTTCATCCCTGTCATGCCTTCCAGTTGGCTCAGAGCCTCGTCATCCACCGGACAGAACACCACGTCCAGCTCCTCCAGGTTGCGAAACGGAGCAAGATGGTGGCCCTTGATTCGAGTGTTTTCTAGCCACAATTCCTTGAGGTTGACCAGCGTGGCGACCTCAGCCAGGCCTTCATCCTGAAACTTGATGGATGCGAGGAAGCTGTAGCTCACCGTCAGTTTCTCGAGGCTGGTGACCGGGGCCAGGTGCCGCAGCTCGCGGCTGTAGTCGGTTCGTGCCCCCGAGCGCGGATTCCACATCGGCCCGGGCAGTTTCAGCGTTTTCAGGTGCTTTAGTCCCGTGAGCCGCTCCAGATCGGGCGGCAGAATATTTGTGCCAACCAGGTCCGCCAGCTCCAAGCGGAAGTCTTCGTCAGGGAGCGCCGTCAGGTCGTTGATGCGGTCGCCGCGGCCCTCGACCTCGACCGTTCCTCCCATCAACAGAACCCATTGGGCCACCTCGCGGTCCAGCGGCTCGGCCGGCAGCGCAACTGCTAGCACTAGCGCCGTAAGCACCCCAAAAATGGAAGAGATGCGAACACGTTCTGCTCGGTGCTTAATCGCTGAAGAATACATCGGACCTCCCGGAACCACCCAACCGCTGAGTCATTATCAAATTAGCAGATTGAGCATCATCTCTCCATCATTCTCGAGCCCCGAAGCCGTCACCTATCCGAGCCCGCCACCATGCCGGTGAATCCAGACGTGACAGAGCTGCATCTGGAATCTGTCATGTCAGTCACACAAGTTGAAGAGGCCGGCGTCGTCGTCGATTTCGTGTTCGCGCATCACTTTTCGACGACGATCAGTCGTTCGGAGATCATTCTTCCCTGAGTCCGAACGTGAACAAAACGTTCCCCGAAGGTAGGGTTATGCCTGCCTGCCCTTGGATAGCTCATTGCGGAGGCCGCAACCCTGCCGCCGGTGATTGGACCTCACAGGAGATCGCCGGTTTGAGCATCCAGTGCCAGGGAACTGACGGGCCAGTCCCGTTCGCTCGTACGCCCGCGCAAGGTTCCCGACGCTAATCTTCGGTTAATGCAAACACGTAGAGCGCGTTACCCGTCGCGGGATGGCGGATGTCGGGGGCGATTAGGCTCGGGACGACGCGAGGACTGCCACCGCCCAGGCCCGTAGGGACTGCGACGTATTGCCGCCCATCCACGCGGAACGCAATGGGGAATCCCTGTACGGAAGTGGCGAGCCGTGTCTCCCACACCACTTCGCCGGTCTCGACATTGACCGCCTTGAACCTGCGGTCGAGATCGCCGACGAACGCCAGTCCGCCAGCGGTCGAGAGGACCCCTGTAAGAAATGGCGCCCGCTGCTCAATCGACCACAGTTCTTCCATCGTGTTCACGTCATAGGCGGCGAGCTTGCCGATGTTCCCGTCCGTTCCCGGCATCTCAAACCAGCGCCGGTCTGCTGCCGAGCCCCCCCCGCCGCGCACGAACTCGACCACCCTGCCGCGGATCTCCATGCAGCTTTGGCTCAGCGGGATGATCAGGCGCTCGGTGGGCGGGTGGTAGCTCATCGGCTGCCAGTTGTGACCGCCCTCCGTGCTGGGACACGAGGAGACCCACTCTCCGCGCGCGTTGTTGATGATGTCCTCGCGGTAGTGAGGCCTGCCCGACTCGGGATCGATGTGATCGTAGACGTTTTGAAACACCGTCTCGCGGTGCGCTAGGAACTGACCGGTCTCACGATTGAGCTTCCACAGAATGCCGGGCTTGCCGATCGTGAACACGACCTTCTCCCCGCCGACCTCGACCAACACTCGCTCGTATACCTCGTCGAGGTCCAGCGCTTCACCGGGCGCATGCTGGAAGTACCATTCCATGGTCCCGTCGTTTGCGTCGATCGCCAGTGTCGTACTCGTGTAAAGAGCGTCGTCGAGCGCGCTGTTGCCCCGGCTGATCGGCATCCAGGGCTTAGCTTGCGCGACGCCCCAGAAGGTCAGGTCGAGTTCCGGGTCGTAGCTGCCCGTGATCCAGGCCTCGCCGCCGGCGCGAAAGAGATTCGGCAGGTCGCCCCAGGTGTCGCCGCCTGGCTCGGAATCCCGGGCTATTGTATTGACCCGCCATACTTCGCGCCCTGTAGTCGCATCATAGGCGCTGATGAAACACTTCTCTTCGCGGAACCGCGCGCAACCGGTGTGGCCCGACACGACATTGCCTTTGATTACGATCGGACCGCTCGAGTTGTGGTAGTCGCCCTCGCTCCGGTCACCTATGGTCGTGTCCCACACCAGCTCTCCCGTGCGAGCGTCGAGCGCGACCAAGCGGGCATCGGTCGTCGAGGCGAAGATCTTGTCCTCGTAAATGGCGATCCCGCGCACCGCACCGCCTTCACTGGGACCGACACGATGTTCCCAGATGAGCTCGCCGGCGGCGGCATCGAGCGCCTGCACCACATTGGCGCTGTTGTGCAAATAGAGAATGCCGTGATGGACGATCGGCGCGGGCTGACTCCGGCCGCCCCCCGTCATAGCCCAGGCCCACTGCAACCGCAGATCGCTGACGTTTTCCAGATTGATCTGATCCAGCGGGCTGTAACTCCACGCTTGGTAATTGCCGCGGATCATCAGCCAATCATCCGGCGCGGGGTTGCGCAGCATCGCGTCGGTCACGGGGGAGTAGTCCGCGACGGAGCCTTGCACGGTGAGACCCGTCACGTCCGCGGCCCCGCCAGGCTGGGCGGCCGGCGCGGCTGCGGTCACGGCTTGACGAACGGCATCCGGCATCACTCCGTTTGCGACGCCGCCGATGACGAGCGTGCTGGTGGCGGTGAGTACGTTGTCGCCGGGCTCAGCGCCGTTGGCGTGAAGCAAAAAGGCGACGAGTTCGATGTAGGTCTGCTCGCCGAGGCTACCGGGGACTCCGGGCGGCAGCGGCATGGTCAGTTGTGTGTAGGTAATCAGTTGCCGCGCCGTGCGGTTCCGCCACTGCCCTATGAAGTCGGCGCCGGCGAGCGGACGCGCCTCGTTCAGCCCGCTCAGGTCCGGCCGATGGCAGTTGGCACAGTGCGCCTGGTAGGCTGCCAGGCCCGCTACGGCCTGCTGCTCGGTGAACGGTCCGGTCTGTAGCGGCGGGGTTTGGGCGGCTGCTCCGCCGAGCAGGAGCGCTGCGCCGGCAACGCAGGCCAACACGCAACACTCCGCGCGATGACGCATCACGGTACCAGCCAACCCCATAGATTGCCTTCGGGGGCACTTGAGCTATGGATCTGGATGTACAATCGACGCTGGCGCAGGCTCTCAACCTGCTCGGCTGTCAGCTGAACCTCGCCCGAGATCTCACCCTTCTTGGCCGGCGTGACTTCGAGGTCCGAAATCGCCGGCCCACGCACCCCCATCGCCGGACCCTCGTGTAGCCGCGCAACTGTTGCCGGTCCGCGCATGCCCGCGAACGAACCGCTCACCGAAAGCTGCCGCCCTTCGAGCTTAGCGGAGCCCGATCCCGATCCCGTCACCCGCGCTCGGGTTGCCATTTCGATCGGCATCATCGTGAGCCGGACGCGGAACTCTTCCTGCGCTTGGGCAGCCGTTGAAAACGCAAAACAGCAGAGCGCCACAGCGATAACGCGGGATTTAGCGCTCCCCTTCAAAATCACTCCTGGCCTCCAGATTCAACCCATGATATCCGGCCCGCCGCTTCCGCGCCAAGTCGTCCGCCAGGAAGCAGGGATCTTTAGCTCCCGCGGGTGGAGACTACCACGACCAGCCCCATTCTACCCTTCCCGGGATAGCTGGCGATAAATCCTAGTGGCTATTCGCAGTCCAAGTGCCCAGGGAAACTGTACGCCTAAACGGCAGCCTGTAGGAAGACGGTGCTGGATTTTGAGACAGCCTCTCCCAAAACCAGCCCGGCAGAGGTTCCGCAGTCAATAAGAGTTGGCGAAGAGGGTTGGCGAAGGGCCGTTGCAAAACGGTCCTTCGGGGGTAAGGGGTGGGTAAAAGACCGTCCGCTTCGCGGGCGCTCCTCCGGGTTGTGTTGCGGCCGCCCACTGACGAGAACCCCTCCGTTCCAACGGTCTCCGAGGAGCCCAAATCGCCCAGATCATGAAATTCTCTGCAAAACCCTAAAATTCGTGCTGCCAGGAAGACGCCCCTAGACGATTTAACTAGCGGAAAGAAAACGGCTTATGTTCCCAGGTGACCTCGACCGCCGTTTCCTCGATAAACGCTGGTTCATGCTCCGAAACAACCTGATACGTACCAATTGGACCCAAAAATGGGCCGCAAAACTGCAATCTTCGGTGCTAGGGGCATCCGGGATGAAGAATCGGGTAGCACTCGAGACCAGTGAGTGTATATACTCCTGATGTCAAGATTCCAAGATGGAATCCCGGTTTAGACCTGGCGATTGACACTAAATGGACTGCTTCGCTCTTCTGCGCAAAACAATCAAACCAACCAAGATGACGGCGATGACGGCACAAATGATTCGAACCATATGATGCACCTCCTCTTCCTATGAATCTCGCTTGTCCCGCTTGAGACGGAATCGGGACTCCACGTTCGTTATTCCTCTTCTGCTCACCACTACCCTCCGTCCATCAAGGGGAGCAGCTCGAACATAATCTTGACAATCACCGGCCCCACCGTGACAACAAACAGGGAAGGCAGGATACAGAAGAAGATCGGAAATACGAGTTTAATCCCCATCTTGGCGGCCTTTTCCTCCGCTCTCTGGCGCGCGGTGGTGCGCATGAACTCGGAATGTGTTCGCAGGGTCTGGCCGATGCTGGTGCCGAAACGGTCGGCCTGAATCAGAGTGGCCATGAGCTTTTTCATGTCGTCCACGCCGGTTCGCTCGCCAAGATTTCGCAGTGCCTCGGCGCGCTGTTTGCCGTGTCGCATTTCGAGGTTGGTGATGGCGAACTCGCCGCTGATCTCCGGATAGCTAGCTTGAAGCTCGCGGCTGACCTGCAGGACAGCCTGGTCGAGGCCAAGTCCTGATTCCACGCACACGACCATGAGATCAAGTGCATTCGGCAAGGCGCGGCTGATGCGGTGCTTGCGGCGCTTGACCATGTGGTTCACGAACTCATTGGGGCCGAGAAATCCCAGCCCGGCCGCCAGAGCAATGAGTCCGGCGAGGTTCTCGCCGCCAACTCCGGCCCGCACCATCGCTGCCCACGCCAGCAGCGGCAGCAGAAGCGTCGCGACAACCTTGATGCCATAGAAAACTTTGAGAGCCGCGGCAGAACGATAGCCCGCGCTGTAGAGCCGCTTCTGGGTGTTCGATAGATCGACAGGCGATGCTGGAACCAGGTTGCCGACCTTGGCCAGCAGGTCATGAAACGCCAAGCTCGAATGAGTAGCGGGCTGACCGAGGTTGTCGCCCGTAACGCGTTCGAGCATGGTTTTGGGGTTGACCCAGAACTTCACCCCGAAAAAGTACAGCATCGACATGAGGGCAATGAATAGAAACACTGACATCAACAGAACCATGGTTTCGCCTCAGTAGGAATTCCTCAAACCTCGATCTTGACGATTTGACGCATGATGAAATAGCCCAGGACTTGAAGTCCGAGCGCCAACCCAGCCATCCACTGCCCCATTTCGTTGTCGACGAAGAATTTCATGTGCTCGGGATGCACCATGTACATCATCACGGCTACGCCCATGGGGATGGCGGTTAGCACCAAGCTGGATAGCCTCCCATGGGCGCTGATGGTGCGGATTTGGCCGCGCAACTTAAAGCGTTCCCGAATCAGGCTCGCCAGTTTGTCGAGAATCTCCGCCAGGTTTCCGCCGGTCCGTTTCTGGAGCAGAACGGCAGCCACGAAGAACTGTACGTCCATCAGCGGCAAGCGGACGCTCAGCTTTTGGAGTGCCGTATCGACGGGGAGGCCCAGGTTTTGTTCCTCGAAGGTGCGGCGGAACTCAGCGCCCAGCGGGTCATCGAATTCCTGATGCACCATTTCGAGCGACACCGAAAAAGCATGGCCGGCTCGCATGGCGCGGGCGATGAACTGCAGCGAGTCCGGAAACTGGGCTTCAAAGGCTGCAATGCGTCTCTTCCGGGTGCGCCGAATGTAGAGAATTGGCAGCGCTCCAGCCAGAGCCGCGCCCCCTCCCGAGAACAGCGGGCCGAAAGGCGTCAGGTACCAGATGGCGTTAAACGCGCCCAGGCCCAGCAACAGACTTATCATGCAAACTTGGCCCGGGGCCCAGCCAAGCCCGGCCTGTTCGATGAGATCCTGCATGCGCTGGTCCAGGTTTAACTTTTGAAGCAGGAGGCCGAGGAGGTGATTTTTCTCTTTCGAATCCGGCGAGAATAAGGAGGGTGAGGTTGAGGTCGCGGCCGAGACGGCCCGCGGCGTCGAATCCGTCAGCCGGTCACGGACCTTAGCCGTTTCCCTGTTGAGAAGAGAACGGTTGACCAACAGGTACGTTCCGGCGGTCAGCGTCATGGTCAGCAAGAAAAGAACAAGTATTAGAATCATTGTCCACCCCTTAAAGATCCAACCGGAACAGCTCGGTCCGAAGTGGCCTGCGTGGGAATGGCAGGCTGGAGTTCAGTGGACTCACACAAAGCTAATCGACCTCAAGCACGGACTCGAACACCTCGGTGGGAAGACGAATTCCCGAAGCCAGCACCTTTTCGTAAAATCGCGGCCGAATCCCCGTGGCGGCAAAGCGGCCCTGCACGCGGCCTTCGGGCGAGATTCCGCGTTTCTCAAAGACAAACAGATCCTGCAGCGTCACCATGTCGCCTTCCATGTGACCGACTTCCGTGATGCACATGACCCGCCGGGAGCCGTCGCCTAGTCGGGCGGTTTGTACGATCACATCCACGGCGGATGAGATCTGGTGGCGGATCGAAACCAGGCTGAGGTTGGAAGTGGCCATGGTGACCATAACCTCGAGGCGGGCGATGGCATCCCGGGGAGAGTTGGCGTGCACGGTCGTCATCGAGCCATCGTGCCCCGTGTTCATTGCCTGCAACATGTCGAGGGCTTCTTCACTGCGGCACTCCCCGACGATGATGCGGTCGGGTCTCATGCGCAGAGCGTTAATCAGCAGTTCCCGCTGGCGGATGGCGCCAGTGCCTTCCATATTGGGCGGCCGCGTTTCCAGCCGCGCCAGGTGAGGCTGCTTGAGCTGCAGTTCGGCGGCGTCTTCGATGGTGACGAGACGCTCTCTGGGCGAGATGAAGGCCGACAGCGCGTTGAGCAGGGTGGTCTTACCGGAGCCGGTCCCCCCCGCCACTATGATATTCAGGCGGCTTTTGACCGATGCCTCGAGCAACTGCAGCATCTCTTGAGTCATCGATTGGCGGTCGACGAGGTCCGCTGGCAGCAGTTTGTCCGTGCCAAAGCGGCGAATCGAGAGCAACGGCCCGTCGACCGCCAGCGGAGGAATGATGGCGTTGACGCGGGAGCCGTCGCTCAGGCGCGCGTCGACCATCGGGGACGATTCGTCAATGCGGCGGCCGACCTCCGAAACGATCTTGTCAATGATACGGTACAGATGCGCGCCGTCCTTGAATGTGACATTGGTCAGCTCCAGCTTGCCGTTCCGTTCCACGTACACTTGTTTGTGAGTGTTGACCAGGATGTCGCTGACCGTAGGGTCCTGCAGTAACGGTTCCAATGGACCCAGGCCGAAGACTTCATCGAGGACCTCGGAAACGATTTGGTTTCTCTCGACCGCACTGAGCAGAGTCTGCTCAGCGTCCATTAGTTGCGTCAGGGCCAGCCGCACCTCGTTGCGCAGCTTCTGGGTATCGATCGAAGCCAGGGCGTCGAGGTTGATCTTGTCTAGCAGCTTCCGATGGAGCGTGAACTTGAGATCTTGATGTTGTTGTCCCAGATTCTGAATCGGCACGGCTGGGGCGGGACGCCGCAGCTGCTCTCGGATGGTGGGTGGTGCGGACGGCAATTCTAAGACCGGCATTAATCCTCCTGGGATGTATAGCCCGCCTCACTTATCGGTTGGAACGCGCAAACGTTGAACTCGAGGATGAAAGCAGACTAGCCCGCTTTTCTCGTGGCGAGGCGAAGTGCGTGAGAGGCCCGTCAGTACGAGGCGCGCGCCGCTTGACGAGCGGAGGCGTACTTGACAGTACGGTGAGCACGGCGAGCAAGTGCAACGAAGTAATGGCGGGCCTATCGCGTGCTTCGGCCATCAGGTGGTGAGAAATGCGGGCTAGGTTCCACCCAGAAGTTCATTCAACGCCTGGACTCCGGTTGCTTCGGGAGCCGCTTCGGTCTCGTGCGCCAGCAGACTCTGGACAAAGCGGCCAATGCTTTTCCCGAACTCACTGTTCTCGGCCAGGGGAATACCGTCGCGCAGGGCCTTGTCGACGCCTGCCGTGTCGTCGGGGAATGTTGTGTGAACCGTCGCGCGGAAAATCTTTTGCATATCTTCGACGCTCAACTCAGACCGTTTCTCGATGCGGTTCACGAGAATGCGAAGCTGCTCGGGACTGTAGCCCGTCTCGTGCAGGACTTGGATCGATCGGCGCATCAGGTACAGTGACGGCATATCGCTGCCACACACCAGATGGATGCCGTTCGCGAGTGGCAATGTCGCCAGCGAGATGCCGCCCCAGACGCCGCCAAGGTCTGCCAGGACGTGGTCATAAGCCGAACGGGCGTGTTCGATCATTTCTTGCACAGCGTAGGGCTCAATCACGGCGACTTCGGGCTGCTCGGGCGCGGTCAGAATGTCGATGCCGTGGCGGTTGGTGACAAGCGCTGCCCACAGCGTCGGGTCAAGCTGGCTGGAATGCTTGAGGGCGTCGGTCAGGCTGTAGGCGTGATTGATTCTGAATAGAAACGAAATCAGCCCGGTCGTCAGGTTGCCGTCGATCAGCAGTACGCGACCCTTGGTGGCGCGCTGGATTTGGCAGGCGGTATTCCCTGCAATCAGGGTGCTTCCGGCGCCTCCCTTAACGGACGCAAATGTCAGCAGGCGCCCTTGTTTGGCCGTGTGTGCCGGTACTTCGACCGTCTTCCGGCGCAGAATGCGCTGCACCGCCTGGTGAGCGTCATCATGCGAAAACGGACTGCTAAGAAACTCGCTGGCTCCGCTTCGCAGGCACTGCAGGATGGATTCGGGTTCGTTGCCGCGGCTGATGCCTACCGCGGAAATGTTCGGCCAGTAGTCAACCACTTGCGCGATCAGCCGAAGCCCTGCGTCGCGATCGGAGCTGACGTCGATCATGATGACGTCGGGCGGCACCCGCCTGACGCCTTCGGACAGCTCGTGGCTAGATGGATACTGAGCGAGATGCGAGACGATCGAGAGCCCATCGAGCCCTCGCAGCGCGGCCGTAACTTGCTGAGCCAGATCCTGGTCTGGGCAGATTAGAATCGCCGCGAGACTCTTCGCCGGTCCTGGTGTCAGTTCGTTCACGCATTACTTCTCGCGGTGGCCGTCGAACCCGCCTGGAGGACAAGCAGGAGACCTGCGGTTAGCTCTCGTACGAACGCAAGATCACGGCCGCGCGGTCGCGCCGAACGACTGCACCGACTTCTGATTCCCTCGATAGACCTCCACGTTTTGCGACGGCCGGGGAGGCGCTTGGACTCGAATCACCCTGGGAGCCACCGGGCGTCCCAGGCGCGGTTTGGGGGCAGGCTTGAAGTCAATGGAGAATAGCTCCGGTTCACGAACACCCGCGGTTTTCGTCGAGACCTCGTCCATGGAATTACGAAGAACGAGTTGAATCTGCCCTTCCGAGCGGGCCAGCGTGAGCAATTCCGCTTGCTCAGGCGATAGCAGCAAGGTCACCACGGGCACTTTTTGGGGGCGCCCGGAGGCGTCAGGAGCCAGATGCTCGCCGGCCGAGATGACTTTAATATGACTGAGTATCGTTTTCGTAAGGCGGCCAATGTCGCCATGTCCCACCGGCGTACCGGTCAACAGCACGTCGACTCGCGCCTCGGGCAATACAAAGCCGGCGACGCTGTTGACATCGTCGACGCGCAAGGCCATCGCTCGCATGCCGGGAGGCACTTTCGGGGAGAGACCGACGCCGGAGCCGGCCGGAGCCAGCCGCCGCTCCGAGACCGGCTCGTTGACCAGAATGCGCCCGATCGTGACCCGGCCCACAACGTCCTCGATCAATTCGAAGGCTCCTGGCAGAATCTTGCTGCTGGGCCACTGCTCCAATTTGAGATTGGGAGCCTCGATCGCCGCGCCAACTTCCAGATCTTGGGTGGCGACGACGATCTCCAGCATTTCCACCTGCTGCACAGAGTTGTCTCGGCCGCGGACCGCCACCTGATAGAAGATGCCGGTGACCAACAGAGCCATTCCGGCGGAGATTGCTAGGGCTAATACGACTCGTGAGTTCATCGTATGTTTTATCGGCTCGCTGAGGGGTGAGTTTTAGGGTTATCGTCGGCGGAGGAGGAGAAACCGCCGAGCTTCAGCAAAGGAAAACACGCGGGATGAGAAAAAACGGCGAGCGAGTTGAACTCTGGCGGCATGAGCACGAAACTTCAGGCGCTAGCGGCGGGAGGGCCGGCCGAGTCAGCAGGGCGGCGGGCACGGATCGGGCGAACCAGCTCAGGGTGCGGCCGGCCGTTGGATTTGGAACCTCACGCGGGCTTCATATAAGAGCCGCCACAACCTCGGGATCGCGGCTAGGCGCCGCGCTGCATTCTAGGCACGGCGTCTGAGCGCTGCTTGGCAAGCGCGGCGCGGGCGCGGCCGGGATCTACACCGAAGCTTCCACCAACTTGTCGGCCAGGCGGGAATAGATCAGCGACATATTCTCCGACATGCCGGGCAAGAATAGAACGGAAGCTACAGCTACCAGTCCCGCCAGCAGTGCGTACTCGATGAAGTCCTGTCCCCGCGCATCCCGCCAAATGGCAAACCCGCGGATCCTGGCGATCATGAAATTTAAGCTAAGTAGAAACATATCCCCTGCCTCATGCCTGGATGGTGACGGCTGAGCGCGGCCACCGCGGCATGGAGCGCCGCGGCGGCATCGCTCAATAACACTAGGCAGACCGCGGCTAGCTGGCAGCGGTTGATAGAACGCTGGCCATCTTGGAAAAGATGATGCTGATGCTGTCGCTGATGCCGGGCAGCAATGCGCCCGCGGCGACGGCCACGAATCCGGCCAAGAGCGCGTATTCGACCAAATCCTGGCCTTCGTTGTCCTCTGCCAGAAGACGAATCTTATGAAGCAACAATTTGAATTTATTTTTCATGTGTGGATTCCCTCAGTCCTCGTTTCTCGATGCTGTAGATTGACAACCGAGGAGTAATCCCTCGACCAGCCGCTTGGAGCCTTGAAGCCGGCAATCCGCTCGGTGCTTGCAGGGGACGATATTCGGTTGACTCCCAACATATCGGCCGACAATGGGGAGTCTTGAATTTAAATCCAGCAAAGTTTTCGCTCAGCGAAGCTTTGACGGAATCTCGCCCGCAATAGGGTTCGGCGAAGGGCGGGGAGAGGTCATCAACGCCGACTTCCACTTTGTCGGCGGGGCGAGTGTAGGAATTTGCCTCGAATGACGATCGAACATCTACAGGATGGTAGTCCGTTGGAAGACTCTTATCCCCCAGTGTGCGCAGGAGGATAGCCGCCGATGATTTCCGTGTGCCTATCGGCCCCCCAGCCGATCGTTCAGGAGGGGTTCAAGTCGGTTCTCGAGGCGTGCGAGGACTTTGAGTTCTTGAGCGCCGTCGCCTCATTGGAAGAAGCGAGTGTAGAAATCGAGAGACACCGGCCGACGATAGTTGTTGTCGACCGCGGCTTCGGAATGCACAAGTTGATCGAGTGGGTGGAGCAGGTTCCTCGGAGTTCTCCCCAGACGGAAGTCGTCGTCTGGGCGGCGGCGATTTCGGATGTCGAATGCTTTCGCGCCCTGAGGGCGGGGGCGCGCGGTATCGTCAAGAAAACGTCCCCGACGAGCGCCTTGCTCGAATGTTTGCGGGAGGTTTCTCGCAAGCAATTGTGGACCGAGAATCTGTTTCTCAACAAGGATTCCCCGCTGGGCCGGCCGCGCAACCGGCCCTTGACACCCCGCGAACAGGAAGTCGCCGCTTTGGTCGCCAAAGGTTTGAAGAACAGGGAGATCGGCGAGGCTCTCAACATAGCAACGGGAACGGTCAAGATCCACCTGATGCATATCTTCGAAAAGACCGGGATCCGTGACCGCTTCGAGCTGGCTTTGCACGGTCTGCGCCTCGCCTGCGAGCGAGAGAGCGAGGAAGCTCCCGATCTGTCCGCTCAACAAACACCGCAACCCGAGGCCGCTCTAAAATATCAGCCGGCCTCGTTCCGGTCAGACTAGCCCGTGTTCTCAGCGCGCCTTTTCGGCGTGGACACCCTGTGGGAGGAAGGAGCCCACCCATGTAGTTGTCGGTAAGCGTCGAAGCTGACGAGCGGCGCGGTCGGATAACTGGCCGGGCGGAAGCCTCGTTCCGGCGCAACAATGCGGGTTTTACCCGCATTTCTCACCACCTGACGGCCGAAGCACGCGATAGGCCCGCCATTACTTCGTTGCACTTGCTCGCCGTGCTCACCGTACTGTCAAGTACGCCTCCGCTCGTCAAGCGGCGCGCGCCTCGTACTGACGGGCCTCTCACGCACTTCACTTCGCCACCTGGGTAGAGTCGAGGACGGGCGCGGGTGCTCTGGACGCCTGGGGCGTCGTGGTCCCGTTTCCCGTCCCCGCTCATCGAACCGGACGTGCGGATTTCCCGCATCCGGCTCTCCGACCGGCTTCATCCCTCAAGCTGTCGCGGGCGGCGGTCCCAGGTGTATCCGGCGCAGGCGTACCACGCCCAACTTGCCAAACACCACCTGGTCGCTGAACTGCCGGGTGCCACGCGACGACACCTTCTTCCGCCTCCGCAAAAATCCTCGCACTCGCTCGCGCACGTGGTTGTCCACCGCCCGGTACGCCATCAACCGGGTCCCGTGGGAAAAGTAATTCGACCAGCCCGCCAACACTCGGTTGAGACGGCCTCGGACCTCCTCCCAGCGCCCCACTTCAGCCGGACGCAACACCTCGCGCACCTTCCGTCTCAGCCGCGCCACGCTCTTCCTCGACGGACTCGCTCCCAAATACCAATGACCATCCTTCTTGAAACGGTGCGGCCCGAACGTGTATCCCAGAAAGTCAAACCGCTCCTGGTTGGCCTTCACCAACTTCGTCTTCTCCTGGTTCAGGGTCAGCCCGATCCGCTCCATCGTCCGCGCGGTGAACTGCAGCGCCTCCGCCGCGCAACCGCGGCTGAGAATCACGAAGTCATCCGCGTAGTTAACGATCACGGCCCGAAACTCGCTTCCCTTCCCCGTCCGCCGCCAGTACTTCAGAAAACGGTTCATGTACAGATTGGCCAGCAACGGGCTAATGACGCCACCTTGTGGGGTGCCGCAGCGGCTTCGCTTGCCGCCCGTCATCCGCCGTTTCCCGTTTTCATCCCGCTCTTCGACCGGCGTCTTCAGCCACCTTTTGATGACGTTTAAGACTTGCCGGTCCGAAATGCGCCGCGCCACGCACTGCAGCAGCTCGGCGTGCGGAATCGTATCAAAGTACTTCGATAAATCGGCGTCGACTACATCGGTGTAGCCTTCACACAGCAGTTGATGCACTCTCCGGACCGCGTCGAGCGCGCTCCGTTTCGGCCGGTAGCCATAGGCCTCCGGGTCCAAGTCCGCCTCGAAGATCGGCTCGATCACCAGCTTGAGAGCGGTCTGCGCCACGCGGTCCCGAATGGTCGGAATCCCGAGCGGCCGCTGGCCGCCGCCAGGCTTGGGAATCATCACCCGCCGCACCGGCTGAGGCCGGTAGCTCTTCGAACGCAAGTCTTGTTGCAAGCTTCGCAACCACTCCGTCCAGTCCCCGGATTCGATCTGTTCAAACGTCACGCCGTCCACTCCCGGCTTGCCTCCGTTGGATTTCGCCAACCGGTAGGCGTGCTCGAGAATGTCACTGCGCCAGACCTTGTCCCACAACTGATAGAAGCGGAAGTTCGGCTCCTGCTTCGCTTTGAGATAAAGCTTCTTCCGCAGATTTCCGATCTTTTCCGGCGTTTTCAGACTCATGCCAATCACCTGACCTGTTCTGCTTCCAAAGCGTGCCGGAAGGCAGGGCCCTTCGCTCCACCGCAGTTACCCGGCTTCTTCGCTACCATGGCCCTGTCCGACTCCCCGCCGGGTCCGCCCTCCTTTCCGAGGACGGCGGAGTTGCGAGCTCCACCCGCCGGGGTCTCCCTTCCTGCACCGCGGTCTCCCTTGGCTGACATGCCGTGCCCACTACCCCGGCGGACCGGACCGGTGCAAATGTCGGTTGCTTCCCGGTCCGTGCGGCCTTCCCCGTATCTCAGGCGGGTCGGCGTCCGCGATTTCCCTTTCGAGGCCTGCTCAGGCTTACTGCGCGTTACGGCCTGCCAGCTTGCTCGCCCGGCTTTCCCCAGACTTTGTCACGAGGCTTCCGCCTGGCCAGTTACCCGGCCAAGCCGCTCGTCAGCTTCCATGCTTACCGACAACTACATAGGTGGGCTCCTTCCTCCCACAGGGTGTCCGCGCCGAAAAGGCGCACTGAGAAACGATGGTTACTATCGTGCTGGTATTCGCTGCGTGAACCTCCTTCTGGAGAGGGGACTGAGCTCAACGCCAATTATCTTATACACAATCCTGGAAAGAATAGATCTCGCTGAAGAGCTGGAGAGTCTGCCTGCCAACGTCCGCTATTTGACGAAAAGGTCTAACCCGTGGGAGTTGAAGGACGTGATCTCCCAAATGCTCTGAGGACAGACGGGGGCGAGCCCAAGAAAACATCTCACGTAAAGTCGAAAAGTTGGAAGAGTTGGGAAAAGTTGCGACAGGCTACGAATTTCCACCACTCGGTATTATTCCGCGAACCAACCATACGGAAAGTCGGGAAAGTCGGGGACAGGAGGGTGTGAATAAATTCAAGATCAGGCCGAATCGCACCCCCTAAGCCCCTTATTTTCAGTAGTTCGGTTTCGCGGGAACCAATTTATTCACAGCTTCCAGGCTACGACTTTCCCCTGGCGAGTATTGTTCCGCAAACCAGCCACGTTCACGTGGCTTGGTGTTACTAGGTCTAGAGGGTTGCACGATCGGTGGCAGTGGATTTCACGCTCGGTGGCAGCGCTTTCACACTTCGTGGCAGTAGCAGCCGGAAGCGCCGCGCTGTCAGTCACTTAGACGCACGTAACCGGTCGCGTGTCAGTGGAACACACGGCCCGTCGAATGTTCTAGGTCAGACCCCTACGAAGACCCCGAAAGCAAGCCTGTGAGAGTAGGGCGCGCTGCCATGCGTTGATCGATCCACCGGTTCCGTTGCGGCCCCCCGTAAGGTGACCGCTCCAACAGGACAGTTGTAGCTCCACTACACTCGAAACCTCCGACGTGAAGGAGCGCTGTAGCAGCCCACGGGCGCGCCCTACTCCCACATGCTGACCATCCATATGCTGCTATTTTTTTGGAGCCGACTTCAGGGGCGGCTTGTTTGCCGCGACGAGCTTCTTGTCGAGAGCGTCTCGCTTCTGCTTGAGCTTTGCGGTCTGGACGAAGTAGAAGTCAAAAAGCCCCTCTAGCGTGTCGAGTGACCACTCTGCTTCACCGGGCTCAACGTCGATGATTTCCCCAGTATTGGTGCTCTTATTCGTGTGTGTACCAAAGTTTCCCGTCCAACGGATGGCATCGATCGCATCAGCGAGGTGTGACGGAAGAACGTTGGACTTGAGCACCTGGTCGATTTCAGATTCCAGATTCCCCTTCTGGACACCTGCTTTTTCCCTCAGGATGTCTTGTAAGCAACGGCGGCTTAACGCTGCGCTCGCCCTCTCACTTTCGGGCAGTACGTTGCATGCTTCTGTGTACAGGTCAGCGAAATTCCCATCGACCTCCGGAGGAACTGGTGGTCGTGCCCCAGCCTTCGGATGCACAATTCGTTCACTCAAATTGCCGCCCTTTTTTGTGCACTTCATTCTGAGGATGAATTGCTTGCACTCGGGGCAAACGGTAGACTCGATTTGCCAATGGCCTTCGGCGTCGTCAATGTAGGCGGTGTTTGACAGCGTCCAGACCTTCCAAAACTCATGGAAGCCCTCCAGACAATGTGAACATTTCATAACAGTTAGCTTAAAACACCTACGGACTTACGAGGGACAGTCAGAAAGCGCCGGGATAAACCGGCGGAGAGTCGGGGAGGAAGGAGCCCCACAACGAAGGAGTAGCGACCCACGTTGACCTCGAGTCATGCGCCGGCGGTGGCGACATCGCGGGTGAAGCGTTGACAGAGGCACTGATGGGCCCAGCTATTGAGCCGTGAAATAACTCGTCTCGGGGGCCGACCTTGTTGAGGGAAGGGGAAGGCCACATCGGCCGTCGCGTTAGCGCCAGCGGCGGCCGGCCCCGGCAAGGTCGGAGAACCTGGGCACGTCAGGAAACTCTCCGCACGAGAACCGGGAGACCTCGTCGGCGTCTGTCAGCAGCAACGGCAGACCGCTGGGCGAAGGCCAAAAGCCGTACGGCCCACATGCACGCGGGCGAGGAGTCGGACAACGGGGTAGTACCGATGAAGCAACCGAACAACGACGGCAGGCCCCAGCGGGGGCGCCCGAGGCGGAGGATGTGGAGGGAAGCCCGTTGGCCGAGGAGAACGTGGCACAACCTAACGCGGACGAGCCGCAACCAAAAGGAGGGGATCGTGGCCGCTGGCGGATGAGGCGCGTGGAAGCGGAAACCGCTTGCTCACGCGCGCGGCTCTGAATCTGGTCCCCGAATTTCCTGCCACGTTTGACGCGAATCTCATGATGCAGGTACTAACGCGGGCCGGACACAGAGCCGGGATTCCGCGTGCAGCGGGCTGAGTCGCGTGCGCCAAGCGGCACTGGGAGAAAGGCAGCTTCGTGCTGGCTTGTTCGAGGGCTTGTGTGACGCCATGATCCGAGGCAAGAGCCGTATGAGTCAATGCTCAGGTACGGATCCGTGCGGGGGGCGAGCAGCGATGCTCGTCCCTACCGCGACCCTTAACTGTTGACGGCATCTCCGCGAAATCGGCTAAGGTACTATATTTCAGCGGCTTACGGCGAGACCAAGATCGCAAGAGTTCGATCCCAGGCGAGGTGGCGCCGATAAGTCCCTCAAAATCAATGACGCGAGACGTCAAAATCAATTAGGGTGCCTGTCCCCTTCATGCCTTCATGCCTTCATGCCTTCATGCCCCCCTCTGTCGACTTCCTCTACCGGGCCAGAGCGTTCCAAAGCGAGTCGGCGGCGTAGTGGTGTTGGGCGTTTCTAAATAGTTTGTTCCTCGCCGCTTCGCGGCGATGGACCGGCAGGATTGCCGGTCCCTACGGTTGGCCACCGACCCCGAGCCGCGTTCAGGCGGCTTGCTGTTGCTAGCCCCTCGCTGGCCCGGCCGGCTTACCGCAAAATATCCTATTTTCGTGGACTTCCTTGCCATTTGGATGAACGTTCACGTTAAAGCTCGACCTCGGGGCGCTAGGATCCCCTTCCTTCGGTCGTGGATCCGCGAGCTACGCGCCGAGGCCATATTGAGAGACAATAAAAGGATGGCACGGGCGATCACGAAAGATCCGGAAATCATGCACGGCACACCCGTGTTCCGGGGGACGCGAGTGCCGGTTCAGACCTTGTTCGACTACCTCGGGGGCGGCGACTGGATCGAGGACTTTCTGGAAGGATTTCCGACGGTTTCCCGCGCGCTGGCACTGGAAGCGCTTGAAGAAGCCAAACATCTGCTGCTGGCACGCGCTTGATGCGGCTTCTGACCGGCGAATGTATCGACGAGCGCGTGCGCCTCTTGTTTCCCGGTCACGACTGCCAAACCGCCCGCTTTGCCGAGTTCACGGGACTGACGAACGGAAAGCTCCTCGATGCCGCCGAAGCCGCCGGATTTGAAGTGCTGGTCACGGCCGGCCAAGGCATCCCGGAGCAGCAGAACATGGTTGGGCGGCGAATTTCCGTCTTGATTCTCCGCGCGCCCACAAACCGCCTTCGCGACCTGGAGGCGATCGTACCCGCGGCCCTGTCCTCGCTACAGGCGATTCAGCCCGGAGCGATTGTGCGAACTCCGTAAGGCGAGAATCGTGAAGGCCCTGGACCGGCGCTTTCGGACAGTGGCCACAATATTCTCCGTGCTTTCGTGACATGATGTTGGCATGCGTACTTTTCAGTATTTCATCGCAGCCACGTTCTGCGCGGTCGTTTGCGTCAGCCTGCCGGCTCAAACTCCCGGCCTCATCCTCCACCACGGCAAGATCGTCACGGTCGACGCTGACTTCTCGATTGCCGAAGCTGTCGCGATAGAAGATGATCGAATCGTCAGCGTGGGTTCGAACGAAGATGTCCAAAAGCTAGCCGGCGCGACCACCCGGCAAATCGACCTCAAAGGGAAAACCGTCATCCCCGGTCTGATGGACACCCACTCGCACGCCACCGGCGCGGCGATGTATGAGTTCGACCACGCGGTCCCCGACATGGAGACGATCGCCGACGTACTGGCCTATATTCGCGCTCGCGCCGGCGTTCTCGAAGACGGCGAATGGATCCGCGTGCGGCAGGTGTTCATCACGCGCCTCCGCGAACAGCGCTATCCGACCCGCGCCGAACTCGATGAAGCCGCTTCCAACAATCCGGTCTACTTCAGCACCGGTCCCGACGCCTCGCTCAGTTCGCTGGCGCTCAAGCTCAGCGGAATCGACAAAGACTACCGCATCACCGACGGCAAGCCGGGACGTATCGAGAGAGACCCCGAGACTGGCGAGCCGACCGGCATTGTTCGAAGCGGCGCGCGTTTCATCAAATACGTGCCAAGCGAGAAGACACCGACAACCGCCGACAAACTCAGCCGCCTCAAGGAACTGCTGGCCGACTACAACTCGATCGGCATCACCACGATCGCCGACCGCAATGCCAGCGAGAAAGCGGTGGAGCTTTACCGCAGGCTCCGTGACCAGGACGAGCTAAGCTGCCGCGTTTTCATCAATATGGCAGTAGATGCTCAGGCTCCACTCGAAGAGATTGAGGCAAAGATCCAGGCCGCCGCTCGCGACCCTCTCCATTCCCACAACGACATGCTCTGGCTGCGGGGAGTGAAGGTCTTCCTCGATGGCGGCATGCTGACCGGCAGCGCCTACCTGCGGCAGCCCTGGGGCGTCAGCAAGATCTATTCGATCGAGGACCCCCAATACCGGGGCATGCGCTACATCGAGCCGGGAAAACTCTACCGCATCGCCCGGCTCGCGCTGACGAATGATTTTCAGATGACGGCGCATTCGGTCGGCGACGGGGCGGTACACGCCCTGATCGAGGCCTACGAAGAGGTTAACAGCGAGTTTCCCGTGAGGGATCAACGTCCCTGCATCACGCATTCGAATTTTATGAGCCTGGAAGCGATCCAGAAAATGAAGCGGCTGGGTATCGTCGCCGATCTTCAGCCCGCCTGGCTGGAGCGCGACGGGGCGACCCTGTTGAAGCAATTCGGCGATGACCGGCTGGAGTACTTCCAGCCCTATAAGGCGCTGTTCGACCACGGCGTGATGGTGGGCGGAGGGTCCGACCACATGCAAAAAATCGGCGGCATGAGGGCGATCAACCCCTACAACCCGTTCTTTGGAATGTGGATCGCGCTTACCCGCCGTCCCCGCTGGACCGACCAGGTGCTGCATCCCGAGCAGCGCATCACCCGCGAGCAAGCCCTGCGGCTCTACACCATCAACAATGCATTCCTGACGTTCGAGGAAAAACACAAAGGGTCGATCGAGAAAGGCAAGCTGGCCGACCTGGTCGTTTTGAACCAAGACATCCTCACCTGCCCGCTCGACGAGATCAAGGACATTAGCGTCGATCGAACCTATCTTGGGGGCGAGCTGGTTTATCCGGTGAGCGGCAATTGAAGCCGCCTGGCCGAAACAGAGCCGCGCCCGCAAGGGTGCGGTCGAGGGTAGCCCGTGCGTCGGGGCCGAAATCGGAGTGCGGTCCCTGCCTGCCTAGACCAAGCCTAGATCGCACGCTTGCGGGCGCGGCTCTGCCCCAGGCTCGGTCCAAATCCCCCGATTCCTTATAATGTGTGTACCCGTTTGCGGGCAAAACTCTTGAAAACCGCCACCACAATTCTTCTGTGCGCCATCTCTGCTTTCGCGGCCGGTTGTAGCGGCTCACAGGATTCGGAAGCAGCTATCGCCGCGGCCATCGACTCTCATCTCGGCCTCCGCACCGACCTCGGCGTGGGCCGCATGAGAGTCGAAGTCGCCCAGGTGAAGTTTCAAGGGGAGGAAGCAACAGCGGCTGTCACGATCACCTCGCGCGATGACCCCAACGCTTCGATGCAGATGATGTACCGGCTGACGCGGACGGGGGACGGCTGGAAAGTTCAAGACCCCAGGTCAAAGGCCGGCTCCGCCGCGGGAGATGATTTGCCTCCGGGACACCCGCCTGTCGAGAGCGAGTCGGACAAAACGACCGAACTGCCGCCCGGCCATCCACCATTGAACGAATCTCAGCCGCAAGCCGATCTACCCAAGGGGCATCCCCCCGTCTCCAACTAGCGCATGCATTCGCACACAAAGGCCCATTTTGATAAAGAGTAAACCATGGGCCAGTCTGGCGAGGTCCCGGCTCCCACAACCAAAATGAATCCGACACCTCTCGACCACTCAAGATCGCGAGCGCTTTTCGAACGAGCTCAAACCCTGATACCCGGCGGAGTCAATTCTCCCGCTCGGGCTTTTCGGGCTGTCGGCGGCGACCCCATATTCTTCGAGCGAGGCGAGGGCTCGTTGCTGTTCGACGTTGACGGCAACTCCTATATCGACTTCGTCGGTTCCTGGGGACCGCTCATCCTGGGGCACCGTCATCCCGCCGTCATCGAGGCGTTACGGGAAGTCCTCAAAATCGGGACCAGCTTCGGCGCGCCTACCGAGCGTGAAGTCGAAATGGCGCAACTGATCCGCGATCTCGTCCCCAGCATCGAGACCGTGCGGCTGGTCAACTCGGGAACGGAAGCGACCATGAGCGCCATCCGGGTGGCTCGCGGCTTCACCGGACGCGACCTCATCGTCAAGTTCATCGGGTGTTACCACGGGCATGTGGACTCACTTTTGGTCAAAGCCGGATCGGGTATGGCCACTCTCGGGATTTCCGATTCAGGCGGCGTGCCGAAGAGCTTTTCAGAAACCACCATTCCGCTGCCCTACAATTCCATCGCGGCGGTGGAAGAGTGCTTCGCGGCCCGCGGAGACAAAATCGCGGCGGTCATTCTTGAACCGGTTGTCGGCAATATGGGCTGTGTCCCTCCGCAACCCGGCTTCCTCGAAAGCCTTCGCGGCATCACGGCCAAGCACGGCGCCCTGCTGATTTTCGATGAGGTCATCACCGGCTTTCGCGTGGGCTTGAACGGCGCCCAGCAGCTTTACGGGGTCAAGCCCGATCTAACGACACTCGGCAAGGTCATCGGCGCCGGACTCCCGGTTGGCGCTTATGGCGGACGCCGGGACGTCATGGAGAAGGTCGCCCCGCTGGGACCCGTCTACCAAGCCGGCACGCTTTCCGGCAACCCTCTCGCGGTAGCCGGCGGGCTGGCGATGCTGCGAACCCTGCGCGACACGCCGGGCTTCTACGAGAGCCTCGACGCAAAAGGAGCCCGATTACAGGCAGGCATCGCCGGAGCCGCGGAAAAAGCCGGCGTTCCGCTGACGATCAACCGCGTCGGCTCGATGTTTACGGTCTTCTTCAACCCAAATCCCGTGACGGACTTCGACGGAGCTTCCGCCAGTGACACCGAGCGGTTCGCTCAGTTCTTCCGAGGACTGCTGCAGCGTGGCATTTACTTGCCGTGCTCGCAGTTCGAAGCAACCTTTGCTTCGGCCGCTCATACGGACGCTCAGCTCAGCGAGACGATCGCGGCAGCCGAAGATGTCTTGCATGATCTGAAGGATTAAGTAGTTTCGAATTCTAACTAGCTCTATTGAAGTTAGCGCCAAGCTCGCATATCTTTAAAGCGAAACTCAGAGATTCGTCGAGGCGTTGCCGGACGAAAGGGCAGTCAGTTGCCTGAACCGGATGACGCTCCCTGGGGCCGAACAAACCGACGAATCGGTTTGCGGCAAGCGTGGACGCTCACGCCACGTCTGGCACGCTGTTTTGGTTGCGGGTCGTCCGCGTCAGGGAGGGGTCAGCCACCACGTCGCGCCTCATCCGCCGCTGACCCCGGCCGGTTTTCAAGCCCGCATACCCCCAGGCATTAGGCTGTTCTACAGCGAAGTACTAAGGGAAATTCGGTGATATGCCCATTTGGACATTCGTCAAGCTGGACGAAAATTCTTATGTGAGCACTGATACCACCCAACTTCCATGCGAATCTCGGCCGCCGGAACCGCGAGCCGGCTTGAAAGATATCCTCGTCGCTGTTTTGGCAGTAGCCCTGATCATGAGCGGCTTCTTCTGGCTCGGCTATTGGACGGCTGCTTGGAATGATTCCGCGGTTAACCGGGTGGTTCTCTCGGAGCCTCACGAGGAACGAGCCACTTCCCCGTCCAGCGAAAAGTCCAGCGCCGAAACTTTCCGCCAGGAGCAAGCCGCCGACCAAGAAGTTCACCACTGGATCGGCCTTTAGTTTCTGTCGCCCGGTCTAAACCCGCTACCTTTTCAGAAGGTCAGCTTCCCGCCTTCGCCCCTACCACACTGCGAGCAGTTCCCCGCGCGGCGGCATTGATAGACTGGAAGCGTGCTGCAGACAATCGCGAGAAACAACGACACTTATGACGTCGTCGTGGTGGGCTCGGGGGCGACCGGGGGCTGGGCCGCCAAACAACTCTGCGAAGCGGGGATGAAGGTGGCCGTGCTCGAAGCCGGCCCCAAGGTGACTCCCGCGGAATTCACCGAGCACGTCGAGCCCTATCAGCTCAAGTACCGCGGCAACTCAGCGTATCTGTCCGGCACCGGCAAGAAGAAGTCGCCAGAGTTGACGCGGGACCGCCCAATTCAGGGCCTGGTCTACGCTTGCCGGGAATCGAACTACAAATGGTTTGTCAGCGATGTAGACAATCCCTACACCACGCCCAAGGACAAGCCGTTTCACTGGATCCGCATGCGCGTGCTCGGCGGGCGCTCGCTCTCCTGGGGCCGCCAGAGTTACCGCACCGGCGACATCGACTTCAAAGCGGCCAGCCGCGACGGCTACGGAGACGACTGGCCGATCTCCTACCGAGACCTGGTTCCCTACTACGAAACGGTCGAGAAGTTCATGGGCCTCAGCGGTCAAGCCGAAGGGCTGCCGCAACTCCCCGACAGCATCTTCCTGCCGCCGATGGAGATGTCCTGCGGCGAAAAGATCCTGAAGCAAAAAGTACAAGAGAAGATGGGCCGCACGGTCACGATGGGCCGCGTAGCCATACTCACTCGCAACCACAATGGCCGCCAGGCTTGCCACTACTGCGGTCCCTGTGAACAAGGTTGCATTACTTTCTCTTACTATTCGAGCCCCTTCACGACACTGGCGGCAGCGGAGAAGACGGGCAACTTGACGGTGATCACTGACGCGGTAGCAAGCCATGTGACGACCGGCAAATCGACCGGCCGCGCTTCAGGAGTCGCCTATATCGATCGCGAATCCCGGGCCCCTCGCGAGATTCGCGCCAAGGTCGTGGTCTTGTGTGCTTCGACGATCGAGTCGACGCGGCTGCTTCTCAATTCCGCGCCAGGCGGGCTGGCGAACTCCAGTGGCGTCCTGGGGCATTATCTGATGGACCACATCTATCGTGGCGGCGCTTCGGGCGAGCTGCGCGATCTGCCGGCCAAACCTTGGATCGGCCCCCCGGCGCGCCCCAACGGAGTCTACATTCCGCGTTTTCGCAATGTCGATCGCACGATGACCAATGGTGTGATTCGAGGCTACGGCTATCAGGGGCGCAGCGCTCCCAGCTTCGATTTCGGCGCGTCCGGTTTCGGAGCCAAATACAAAGAGGCGGTCCACAAGAACGCGATTTGGAAGACCGGCATCGGGGTCTGGGCCGAGTGTCTGGCGCGCTATGAGAACTACGTGGAGATCGACAAGGACCGCACCGACGCCTGGGGAATACCCGCGCTGAAGATTCATGTCGAGTGGAGCGACAACGATCTCAAACTTTGGCAGGATGGCCGCGAGCAGGGCGCCGAGATGCTCGAAGCCTCCGGACACAATAATGTAAGGCTCACCGGCGAGCCTTCCGTGCCGGGATTTTGCATCCACGACATTGGAACCGCTCGCATGGGGGCCGACCCGAAAACGTCGGTGCTGAACGGCTTCGCTCAGACCCACGACGTCAAAAATCTGGTCGTAACCGACGGCGCCGCCTGGGTCTCGAGCGCCTGTCAAAACCCAACGCTCACCATGATGGCGATCACCGCGCGCGCCTGCGATTACATCGTCGACCGCCACAAGAAGGGTGAGCTAGGGTAGTAGGGACCGGCAATCCTGCCGGTCCTTCGCCGCCAAGCGGCGACGCCTTGCTCTTCGCAACGCCCGGAGCTTGCAGGCCGTCAGCCCCAAGGCTTTCGCGGAGTAGCCGCTGTCAGCTCCAGACTTCTATTCGGGTTGCCGCGAAGCCTTACTTCCCCTTGAGGCCAAAGCAGTACACGTTCGAATCATAGTCCACCGCATAGATGCGACCCTCGGCGATTGCCAACCCGCTGAAATGAACCCAAGTGCTCATCGCCTGGCCGCTATTGTAGAGTTCCTTCCCCGTGCGAGCATCAAGAGCATAGAGAACCGCGGGCTCCGTCTCGGAAAGACGCGCCTCCCAAGGACCCCTCTGGTTGGGGTTTTCCCCGGTCGCCAGGACGAACACCACGCCATTCGCGATGGCGACAGGATCCGGCACCCTGAAGTTGCCGGAGATCCAGGCCGGCTCTAGGACGGGCCTTTCCGTCTTAGCGTCCGCGGTCACCTTGAAGGCCATGACACTGCCGTCGGGAGTGGGGCCTCGGGCGAGAGGAAATTCCGGCGCGGACTTCGATACCTGCCCGTACAGAGGAACGTACAGCCATGTCTCACCCTTTTCATCCCGCCACATCGAGAGTCCTCCCCAAATCCCGTGCGACGTGCTGGACTTCGGGTCATTCCCCAGCTTGATCCCGGCCAGCAAAGGCGTCTGATGATCTTTGCCGCCAAGCGAGTCGGCATCGAGCAGGTACAAAACGCCCTCCTTCGCTCCGCTGGCGAGCAGATTGTAATTTCTCCAGCCGAACCACACGGGACTCGCACTGCCGAAATCCAGGTCGTGTTTATAGACCTCCCACCAATTCCGAGGCGTGAAGTAGTCCACTAGATCAAGTTCGCCGAGTGAGGCGGCAACGACGCTGTTCGAGTAATCGCCCACGATGGCGTCGAACGGCCCATCCGCGGTAGAACCGTAAACGCGGCCATTCTGTCCAATGACGGGACCGCCCCTGCCCCAGATGCCTCCAGTATTGGTATTTGACAGAAGAAGTTGCCTCACGACCGGGTGATGCCGATCCCGGATATCCATGGAATAAAAGCCGGACAATGCCCCGCCGCACCCCTGAGCCAATGTCGTGTAGATCGTGTCATTGACAAGATTGAGACTCCAGCTCCTCGAAAAGGGAGCGACAAATTGCGCGGGTCCGAATCGGACCTTTCCACTGCCTAGGTCCAACCCGTAGAGAGCGCCGTTCTCGGCAATCGTATATAGAATGCCGGTACGTTTGTCAAAGGCAGGCGTAGCGTTAACGCCGTTCGGGCAATAGACGGTCCCCTGCAGCCCTACGTTGTTAGGCAGTGAATACGACTGAACCTTCCACTCCCACAAGACGCCGCCCGAGTCCGAATCCAGCGCGAAGACAACCCCCTGTTTTCCGGCTACATAGACCACGTTCTTTAGCCCGCCGCGGGCCGATACTCCAACGGCGACAATGGGAGCCGTCAACGCGCCCAGCAAAGAGCCCTGATTGTCGACACTGGTTTTCCACTTCAACTCGAGATTGGACACGTTTTCCGGGCTGAGCGTTCTCTCATCCGCGGCCCAACCCGTCCGCTCAGGGTCGTGTCCGAAGGTCGGCCAGTCACCGCCTCTTGTTATAGGCGCCGCCACCAGGCAGGAGCAGATCAAGCAGATTACACGTACCGTTTGTCGCATGAGATTCTCACGGACCTATATTATCTCTATAAAAAAGCGAGCGCTGGCACGGCAGCCCACCGAGAGGTCTTCGGTCCACCCGCTGCCGCATTGCATCATCGTCCACAGGGACATCAAACCCGGCCTATGGTTGATGACAAGGGTCACGCTACCGTGATGGACTTTGGTAGCGGAATCGCACTATCAAGCGCGCGGGTTGAAGTCAGCGCGTGTTGTCAATCGCTAAGGAAAATCCGCCCCGCATCCGATTCAATTCAAGCAGTGTGGCCGAATGGCGCGTGGTGTCAACGTGGCTCAGCCACTGCCCCTCCGCAGCCCGCCTTTTGCCGGCAGGTCACAGGTCACTGATCGTACTACGGCAAAAAAACACCGCAAGGCCTAGCGATTTATCGACCGGCATGTTGCTAGAATTGAAGCGAAATCATGTTGAAACCGCACGCCGTGAACCTCGCGGCCCGAAACCGGGGAGTCCTGAGCCCCGTCAATTTTTTTACGGAAAAACCGATAGAATACGACACATAATGCAAAACGCACTCTCCTGTTTTCTTTTGCTCTTATCTTGTTTTTAGGCGGCTCGCTGCTCCACGCGACACTCGTTCCGCGCATGAGCGTTGAGCAGATGATCGATGATTCCGCGCTGATCGTGCATGGAACGGTCTTAAGAAGCTGGTCCGGCTGGGATCGCGCGCGGCAGTTCATCTGGACACACTATGAACTCCAGGTCAGCGACATGATAAAAGGCCTTCCCAGCGTCAAGCTGGTTGTCAGCGAGCCGGGAGGCATCATCGGCGAAACCGCAATGCAAATCGCCGGAGCGCCACGCTACGAAGTCGGCGAAGAAGTCGTACTGTTTCTGAACCGCACTCCGATCGGGTACTTGCGAAGCTCCGGATGGGGGCAAGGGAAGTTTGGAGTCAGTAGTCTAGGCGGAGCCGGCCCCGTCGTGCGCTCCGCTGTCGCCGGGGTGTCCTTTGTCGAAGCTCAAGGCGAGCAGCCGCCGGGACTCAAGAAGGCCCGGACACCTGTAGGCAGCTTCAGCGGACTGGCGCTGGCTGAGTTCAAAACGCGTTTGCGAACGTTGATTCGCGCCAGAGCCGCGGAGGAGGGCCGCTAACACCTGAATTATGCACTGCGGGGTGCACCGGAGGAGGGCTGAGCCGCCAGGGGCCATTTGGGGGACCCCCGAAAACATGCGGTAATAAGGTAGGCTGGCAAAGATTTCAGCTTCGCCAGTCAACCCCAAGGAGGTCACCCAAATGGTTACCAAGCGAAAACAGCATAGCTCCCGAAGGCCCGTCAAACAAGGCCGGGGCGCGAGGGCCCCGCGGCCCAATAAAATCGGGGCTGCCACGCCTTATCACTTCCGCGGCAAGAATCTGACTCCCTACGGCGGCTTGCTGCCCGTCGCCACCCTGCTCGAAAAACTCGGCTTCCAGGCGCTGCTGGAAGAAACCATCACGAACAAACGAATCACCCGTGTGATGAGCCTCTACCAGTTTGTGCTGGCCCTCGTGCTGGGCCTCTATGTCGGCTTTGCGCGGCTGAACCAACTCCGCTTCATCGCCCGCGACCCCATCTTGACCGGCATCTTGCAAGTGACGCGTCTGCCGCCGCAGTCCACGCTGTGGCGCTTTCTGGCCTCGCTGCACCTCAACGTGGCGAAGCAGATCCTTTCCATTCAGCGCCAGCTGCGGGAACGAGTCTGGGCCGCGGCCCAGGTGAAATTGGAGACGGTGACGCTGGACACCGACACCACCGTGCACACGCTCTACGGCCGCCAGATGGGCGGGCGCAAGAGTTACAACCCCAAGAACAAGGGCAAGCGCAGCTACCAGCCGATACTGACTTTCCTGGCCGAGACACGCGAATACCTGATGGGCGGGTTGCGCAACGGCGACCGGCCCACGGGCCGGCAGATCGCCGCCCACCTCGAGAGCGCCTTTCGGGCTTTGCCGCACGGCGTGAAGAAAATCCTGGCGCGGGCCGATTCCGGGTTTTATTGCTGGGAGGCGGTGGAGGCCTATGAAAAGGCGGCTTGTCAGTTCGTCATCGTGGCGCGCAAGACCAGGCGGCTGGTCGAGCAGTTGCAGCAAGCGGCCTGGAAGCCCTCGCCCCACAGCGATGCGGATGCGGAATGCGAATTCCTCTACCAGCCGCAGGGCTGGGCGCGGGCCTGTCGTTTCCTGGCGCTGCGTTACGAAAACGAACCCGCGGCCGGCGCGGCCGAGCAATACCAGCTGTTTGCCACCAGCGCTTACACCTACCGCGTGTTTGTCACCAACCTGGCCGAACCGATCGCGGCGGTGGTGTGGTTTTACAATCAGCGCGCCGCAGCCGAGAACCTCATCAAGGAGGCCAACAACGACGCCGGGCTGGCGGCCCATCCCTCGCGCCGCTTTGACATGAACCGCAATCACTTTCAGCTGGCCATGCTGGCCTACAACCTCAACTGCTGGCTGCTGCTGTTCAACCGCGAAGCCCAAGCCAGCGTGGAGACACTGCGGCACACCACCCTGGCGACGGCGCGGCTGCGCTTTCTGTTCGTGGCGGCCAAGATCTGGCGGCACGCCGGCAGAACGGGTGTCAGCTACAGCGATCATTATGAGGAAAAGGGCCTGTTTGAACGGCTGATGCGGCGGCTGCGGGCGATGGGGCCACCGGGATCGAGCTTCGCGCCGGTGGTGGAGGGTGCGCTGAGTTGAGGGGCGCTCCATGCATAAAATTTCATGCACTCGCCGCAACGTACTGGGAACACGCCGCTTGCCCGCCCGCTTTTGCCCGCCGGGATTGGCAGGCGGCTCAAACACGGAGGGAAACAGAGGAAAAGACGACTTGCTAAATCACTGAGTTGACACGACTGCCGCTACCGCCACAACTCCATCGGCGATGGCTACGCCGAATCTGTGCATAATTCAGGTGAGATGGCTTCTCGCAGGTTCTGCCTAACCCCAACCACAGACGGCAACCCTAAAATCCACACTGCCCCGCCACGCTGGAGTACGATGTTCTAAAGCGATTGCAATCGTAATCACAAGGAGTGATCACCAAATGAGTGAACCAACTTCCGGCGTAAGCCGGCCGATCGTGAACCGGCGATCTTTTTTGACAGCCGCCGGGGCCGGCGCGCTTTTGGCCCCATTCGCCGTACAGGCCCAACGCGACTGGAGCGGCAAGAACCCGGTTCGCTATCCCGATCCCGATATCGTCGTCATCGACCCCCGCTTCGCCAAATACAAACTCGGCAACACGCCGATCCAGCGCCTGCACGTCGGCACGCTGTGGGCCGAAGGACCCGCCTGGAACGGAGTCGGGCGCTATCTGCTGTGGAGCGACATCCCGAACAACGTCCAGTTGCGCTGGCTCGAGGAAGACGGCCACGTCAGCGTCTTTCGCAACCCCTCGGGCAACAGCAATGGCAATACCTTCGATTATCAAGGACGTCAGATCGCCTGCGAACACGGCAACCGCCGCGTGGTTCGCTATGAGTACGACGGCAGCATCACCGTGCTGGCCGACGAATGGGACGGCAAGCCGCTCAACGCGCCGAACGACGCGGTCGTCCATCCGAACACCCACGACGTCTGGTTCACCGACCCCGGCTACGGCAGCCTGATGAACTATGAGGGCAACAAGGGTCCGCTGCATCTGAAGGAAGCCGTTTATCGCATCGACGGAAGCAGCGGCAAGATGGAGATGGTCACCGACGAAATCTTCAAGCCCAACGGCCTGTGCTTCTCTCCGGACTACAAAAAGCTGTACATCGCCGATACCGGATCCACGCACTACGCCGAGGCGCCCAAGATCATCAAAGTCTGGGACATTGTCGGCGAGAAGAAGCTAAGCAATGGCCGGCGCTTCACCTCGATGGATCTCCCCGGCGTGGGCGCGGGAATAGCCGACGGCATCAGGGCCGACGTCGATGGCAACGTCTGGGCCAGCGCCGGCTGGGTTGGCGAGGGCTACGACGGAGTGCACATCTTCGCGCCCGACGGAGTCCGCATCGGCCAAATCCGGCTGCCGGAGATCTGCTCCAATGTCTGCTTCGGAGGAACCAAACGGAACCGCTTGTTCATGACCGGCAGCCAGTCGCTCTACGCCGTCTACGTTGAGACCCAGGGAGCCCACATCACCTAGCTGAGATTGCCATGGATCAGCATTCGATAGTCCTCCGGGCCGCCAAACCCACGTTCGATGAAGGTCTGGCATGTGGCCGCTACCTCGACGAAGCAGCCGAGGGCTTCTTCCGTTTTATGCTCGGTCGACGGGCAGCGCACATTATCGCCAAGGCATATATCCAACCTGACCACACCTACTCCTTCCAAAACGTGACTTTTGCCGAACATGACAAACAGATCGTTGGCATGGCCTTGGGGTTTACTGCCGAGCAGCATCGCCATTTTTCTGACCAGCCACTGAAAGAGTCCGCGGGATATCATGCCCTGCGAATGACGGCCGTGAAAATGCTCTGTGCGCCACTTCTGCGAATTCTCAAGACCATCGCCGATGGTGATTTCTACCTTTTGGCCATTGCTATCGACAAAGAACTTCGCGGCGAAGGTGTCGGCTCCGCCTTGATGGACTCTACTGAAGAACGGGCTCGCGCAAGCAGCTCGACTCGACTATCCCTCGACGTCTCAGCCAAGAATGAGGGCGCTCGCCGACTCTACGAGCGCCGCGGAATGACCGTCGAGTCGCGGTGGCCAAAGCGCTTGCCCATACAAGGATTGAGGTTCTATCGAATGACGAAAGCACTCTGAGTCCTCAACGGATGCCATCTCGGATGGCGTATTTTGAAAGTTTGGTTGAAAGTTAAAACAAAACCACCCCATTGAGAGCGTGCAGGAAATCGCTTTTCGAGCTCCGAGTCTGGCACCCCCCGCCCCGGTGCCCGGCTTGGGACTCTAATGCGCCAATCACGCCCCGTCTTGAGCCAAGCTCAGATTATGTTCGCTAAAATCCGGCTCACAATTCCCAAGCTCCATCAACCCTTCGCCCGCCATTTCCGGCGAAAGCGGTTCCGGCGGTTTTGGCGTGCATTCGGGTTGTCGGCGAAAACACGCGTTCTCGACGTCGGAGGATATGAATACTACTGGCGGTACTTCGATCAGGTTCCGCGCGCAACGATGCTAAACCTCGACCGGTCCGTCGAGCGCACTTCTGAATTCGACTGGGTGATCGCCGACGCCCGGCGAATGCCGTTCGCCGACGGCGCGTTTGACGTCGTCTTTGCGAACTCGATCGTCGAGCACGTGGGAGATCAAGCAAGCCGCCAAATCTTCGCCGCCGAAGTGGAGCGAGTCGGGAAACGCTACTATGTTCAAACGCCAAACCAGTGGTTTCCGGTCGAGCCCCACTTGTGGACCCCCTTCATCCACTATCTGCCCGCGCCGCTCCAAAAGCGGCTGTTGCGGAACTTTACGGTCTGGGGCTGGCTGGTGCGGCCAACGAGGCAGGGGTGTGACGAATTTGTGGATCAGGTCCGCCTGCTGACGGTCCGCGAACTCAAAGCACTGTTTCCCGGTGCGGAAATCTGGAAGGAGCGAGTGCTGGGCTGCACGAAGTCCCTCATCGCCGTTTCGAGTCCGCCCAACGCTGGCAGCCCGCGGTGAAAGTTCTACAACGTACTTTGCCAAACAAGAATTTTGGTGTGGAATTGTTTCATGGCAATGGGACGACGCAACCGGCGGCAGCGGCAACGAGCACGACGGTGGAGATCACGATTGCCCGCGGGAGCGCCGGCACCCAGACGCGGGCCGACGTCCGCGTCCCGATCACCGGCTTCGTCATTGTTGCTCTCGGCACAATCATCCTAACTATGGCGTCTCATTGACGCTTGATGTACAAAAGATGTTGACGCGCTCCGCCAAGTCCCGTTTTGGGAACTCGGCCGTCTCGCGACAGAACGCTCCCAGGCCCTTTCGGGTTGGTTACGGCCGCCCTCCTTATGAAATAATGACTTACTGAAGGGAGTCAGAAAACATGGAAAATCGCCGGGAACTTTTCGCTCTGATGGGCGCCGCTCTCATGGCCACGGGGGCTTCGCCGGCCGCGGCCAAGGTCAACGACGCCGTCTTGCCGGCCGCGAAGAGCGAGTTGACACGCCATCCTTTTGGAGACCTGCGAGTTTATTACACCTGAATTATGCACTGCGGGGTGCACCGGAGGAGGGCTGAGCCGCCAGGGGCCATTTGGGGGACCCCCGAAAACATGGGGTAATAAGGTAGGCTGGCAAAGATTTCAGCTTCGCCAGTCAACCCCAAGGAGGTCACCCAAATGGTTACCAAGCGAAAACAGCATAGCTCCCGAAGGCCCGTCAAACAAGGCCGGGGCGCGAGGGCCCCGCGGCCCAATAAAATCGGGGCTGCCACGCCTTATCACTTCCGCGGCAAGAATCTGACTCCCTACGGCGGCTTGCTGCCCGTCGCCACCCTGCTCGAAAAACTCGGCTTCCAGGCGCTGCTGGAAGAAACCATCACGAACAAACGAATCACCCGTGTGATGAGCCTCTACCAGTTTGTGCTGGCCCTCGTGCTGGGCCTCTATGTCGGCTTTGCGCGGCTGAACCAACTCCGCTTCATCGCCCGCGACCCCATCTTGACCGGCATCTTGCAAGTGACGCGTCTGCCGCCGCAGTCCACGCTGTGGCGCTTTCTGGCCTCGCTGCACCTCAACGTGGCGAAGCAGATCCTTTCCATTCAGCGCCAGCTGCGGGAACGAGTCTGGGCCGCGGCCCAGGTGAAATTGGAGACGGTGACGCTGGACACCGACACCACCGTGCACACGCTCTACGGCCGCCAGATGGGCGGGCGCAAGAGTTACAACCCCAAGAACAAGGGCAAGCGCAGCTACCAGCCGATACTGACTTTCCTGGCCGAGACGCGCGAATACCTGATGGGCGGGTTGCGCAACGGCGACCGGCCCACGGGCCGGCAGATCGCCGCCCACCTCGAGAGCGCCTTTCGGGCTTTGCCGCACGGCGTGAAGAAAATCCTGGCGCGGGCCGATTCCGGGTTTTATTGCTGGGAGGCGGTGGAGGCCTATGAAAAGGCGGCTTGTCAGTTCGTCATCGTGGCGCGCAAGACCAGGCGGCTGGTCGAGCAGTTGCAGCAAGCGGCCTGGAAGCCCTCGCCCCACAGCGATGCGGATGCGGAATGCGAATTCCTCTACCAGCCGCAGGGCTGGGCGCGGGCCTGTCGTTTCCTGGCGCTGCGTTACGAAAACGAACCCGCGGCCGGCGCGGCCGAGCAATACCAGCTGTTTGCCACCAGCGCTTACACCTACCGCGTGTTTGTCACCAACCTGGCCGAACCGATCGCGGCGGTGGTGTGGTTTTACAATCAGCGCGCCGCAGCCGAGAACCTCATCAAGGAGGCCAACAACGACGCCGGGCTGGCGGCCCATCCCTCGCGCCGCTTTGACATGAACCGCAATCACTTTCAGCTGGCCATGCTGGCCTACAACCTCAACTGCTGGCTGCTGCTGTTCAACCGCGAAGCCCAAGCCAGCGTGGAGACACTGCGGCACACCACCCTGGCGACGGCGCGGCTGCGCTTTCTGTTCGTGGCGGCCAAGATCTGGCGGCACGCCGGCAGAACGGGTGTCAGCTACAGCGATCATTATGAGGAAAAGGGCCTGTTTGAACGGCTGATGCGGCGGCTGCGGGCGATGGGGCCACCGGGATCGAGCTTCGCGCCGGTGGTGGAGGGTGCGCTGAGTTGAGGGGCGCTCCATGCATAAAATTTCATGCACTCGCCGCAACGTACTGGGAACACGCCGCTTGCCCGCCCGCTTTTGCCCGCCGGGATTGGCAGGCGGCTCAAACAGGGAGGGAAACAGAGGAAAAGACGACTTGCTAAATCACTGAGTTGACACGACTGCCGCTACCGCCACAACTCCATCGGCGATGGCTACGCCGAATCTGTGCATAATTCAGGGGTTAGCAATATCGTCTCGCTGGCCGTGTCATCGAGCGGCAGTACTTGCTCAAATGAGCAGGATCTTTTGTCCTCTGAAATTGACCAGATGGAGAGCCAAGGGAGTCTCACCCAAGGCCGGATAACGCTATCAACCACTTTTCTGAACAGAGTTGAGACTGGCACGGGCCAGGCGGCGACAGCGCTTTTGGAGGGACCAGTCTCGCAGGATCAAGTGCAAGTGGTGTCGACCGCCCTTGCCAATTTCCAGCGCGTAACGTTTCGAAACTACCCGCTAACAGGCTTTCCCTTCGCAACCAATACCTGTACGGCACTGTTTGCTAACAGGCCGGACAACCCTTTCGCGCCAACTCCCCTTCCCGCGACAGGCGACGTGGAAGTCCAGTTCCCGAGCACCGGAACAAGCGCAGTTCTCAGCGACATCACCCAGTTCCCCTATTTGGCTTTGGTGCGACCCGAAGGCCTGACAGACGGATTCCATCGAATCACCGATATGAACAGCGACCTCACAATCGATGGCCAACAGGAGCTTTTGCCTCCTGCATTTGAAGGCCCGGGAACACATTTCGCGGCGGCGCTACAGCCGAACTTCGCTCCGACCGGCTCGGTCGAAACATGGTTCGCCGCCTGGAACGGCTACTACGCTGGAACGGCCGGGCCGCCGACAACATTTCACCTCGATCGCTCGACAACGCTTCCGGAAGGCACGATCCTGGAAATCGCCGGCCAGGTCGATATCGACGCCGAGAACAATTTCTCCGTCTGTTTTCTGTGTTCGTTCGATGTGAACGGTGCTTCGGAGTTTTCTATTCCGCCCGAGACGTTCGCCAACTTCCCTGTGGGATCTGGGCCACGGACGGGCTTGTTGGGAGTGCGGCTTTTCCCCAAAGACTTTGGGAGATTCCCCGGTAACGGGCCGGTCATCGACCAATGGACGACGTTCGACCAGACGGTGTGGATACGCCTGTATGTCCCGCCCGTGCCTTTCGAGAATTTCGCGGCGACGGCTACTGCCGGCCAAGTGGTGCCGCCGACGGGCTCACAAAGCTCGGCCAACTGCCGCTTCGCCGCTAATGTGAACGGGGTGTCGGGTGCTTGCTCGCACAACCTGGCCGATGTGACTGGAGTCTCTCTGAATCTAGGGGCTCCGGGCCAGAATGGTTCGCGATTCTTCTTTACGCAATCGGAACCGGGCAGCCTCATCGAGTTTCAAGCGGGCGTCAATGACTTTGACCCGCCGACGCCGATCAACGACGTGCTTGATGTCCTTCGAAACGGGACGGCGTACGTCCTGTTGCACTCGGCAGCATTCCCTGGCGGAGAGGTACGAGGCCAGATCGGGCCGGAGCAGCCTTAAGTCTAATACTGTCCACTTAGAGCCTTTCAGTCGCGGATAGAAATTTTGAGCCGCGAAGCGGCGTCAGATGAATAGCCCAGGGTGGAGCGAAGCGGAACCCTGGGTAAAACCCCGCGAGGCGAAAAGCCCCGGAGGGGCGTAACAATACACACGATACGCTCCAGCTTCCCCATCGCGAAAAGAGCATCGACAGCGAGAGCAGCCCTCATTCAGCGGCCAGCTCGAGCGTCAGCGAGGCCCACCAGCTTTGCCAGTCGGCTTTTTCGCCATCCTCAATCCGTTCCATGTGGACCGTCTTGATAAGCCACGGTCCTGGGCGGTCGAGCCGCAGCTTCACGCGGCCGTCCTCGTCCGAGCGCCCTCGCACCGGCCGGGACGGCTCCCCGTGGGGATATGCCGTCACCAACGCTCCCGCCAGCGGTTCGCCCTGGCGCAAGACTCGGACCGGCAGTTCATCACCGGCCTTCAGCCCGTAGGGGTTCAGCTTAGGCACGAGTTCCACGGGAAAGCCGAGCACGCGGTCAAAACCGGCCTCCTCGCCCGAGCTTCCCGCCCGCAGCAGCGACTTGACGCAGCGCGCAAAAAGTTCACGGCCGCGCGCCCCGCGCTCGTTGCGGCGGTTGCGTTCTTCGATAATCCGCTCCAGGCCCTCCGCGCGAAGGTACGCCTCGAATTCCCGGGGATCGAGCGTGACCGGGGACGATGTACTGCGATAAGCGATCAGGTGAAGGCCCGGTTCGTCAAGGGTGGCTACCCCGGCTGGGTCGAGGCCGGGCAGGCCTTTTACAGGCGTTTCGGTCTTGGGGCCGAAGTGCGAAAAAACGACAACCCGTTGCGGGTCGAGCGGCAGAGGGTCGCCTCGAAAGTGCTCGCCTACCCGCAAACGGATCGTGACCTTGGCGCCGGCGGGGACTTGATACGAGGACGGCTCGATCCAAAAGTCGTGAGCGAGCACGGGAAGCGCCGAGAAGGTGAGCAGACACGTGAGCCGCCGCAAGGTTCGGTTCATGTTGACTTTCGCCGACTTTAGAGCCGTTGAGCCGCGGAAGCGGCGTCAGATGAATAGCCCAGGGTGGAGCGAAGCGGAACCCTGGGTGAAAACCCCACGAGGCGATAGCCCCGGAGGGGCGTAACAATACACACGCACGATTCCGACGACGAACTCAGCCTCGCCGATAGAAATACCATGACTTCGGCAAGAGAAAACTGCCCCGATGCCACCAAGTAAACAGTATTGCGGCTTTATGTGGGCCGCGGATTGAACACGGCACGCCAGAGGCGCCGGGTCACTTGTGTCAGGGAGCGGCCATCATCCGCCTGGAGGCCGCGTCTCACCGAAACTTCCCCCCGATCTTGGTTGGATTCCCTTCCATTGTGCCCCAGGCGCTGGTATCCCCGGACTCGAAACCGTCGCTGAAGATTTCCAAGGACTCGCTTCCCATGTAGTTTGCCCCGTCGAGAACCTTCTGAATGGGGCTTTCGGCCTCCTCGCCCTCCAGCTCCCAGAGAGTTTCGCCCTCAGGGCCGCTCTCGGTAATCAAGAATTCCGAAGGATTCTGGACGTTGTGGTTGCAGCTCAGTTCGTATCCTAAACCTTCGAGCAGCCGGGACATCTCGCAGAAGCCGCGGGCGTCCGTCGGCACAAACGGCTCGACCAGATCCAAGTTGTCGGCAATCATGTTGGCGCGGAAGATGCTCGCCTCGTTCGGCGAACCGGGTGTCGGCGTGTTCAAGTAGGGGAACGTATCGTTAAATTGAGAGGCGGTTTGGAGGGCGCCGTCCGTAAAAAGCAGCAGGCCGGAGGGGGCGTCGTCCGGGCTGCAACCGCCGATTCCCGTCGTCAACTGAGGAACGATCTGGCCGCGGATCTCGCCGTCCTGGAAGTTGAAGGTGTCAAGGTCAACGTAGAACCTGCCATCGTTCAAAGCCGCGATCTCGTCCTCGGACAGCCGGCAGTCCCACCTAACAGGTATCGGACCTGTTGCATCCTGGCAGACACGGCGGCCGTTTTCTCCTGGCGCGCCGAGGCGCACATTGCCTTGAAAAACATTTTGAACATTGTGTCTGACAACGCCCCGAAAGCGGTTTCCCCCTGTCAGAGTAAATTCGCCCTCGCCGGTGGCGGTTGACGGCGTCGGCGGGAACACGTTGCCGCCATTCAGCATAACGGTGAACTCGTCTGAGGTTCCGCCTCCCGCTCCCGCCTGGTGGCAGAGGTTACCCATCAGCACGCGGAGCGAGATATCGACCGCATCGTCGCCAGGGCGGCGGCCGTTGGGATAGCCGCCCAGGTCGCCTCCAATGACGCCCAGACGGTTCTGCAGATCGCGAGGCACAGGCGCGATCTGGGTATTGAGGCGCAGGAACTCGCCGATCGAGCCGTCCTGATTAATACCGCCGATGCCGGTGAGGAAGGCGTCAATCAGATCCCCGCGGGGGAAGTCGTTCGGGGCCTCCAGCATATTGGGGTTAAGGATTTCAAGGATCTCGGGCAGCGTGGGGCTGGTGACGTATTGAAGGAACTGCGCATCATCGCGCGGATGACTGGCATTGAACTTGTTCTTGTCCGAAAGCCCGATCACCACTTCGTTGACCAGCGGGTTGCCCAGCCGTGAGACCTGCACGAAAGCGCCGAATTGTTCGTCTGGAGACCCGAGGGTCGGGTTGCTGAGGAGCGTGCGATTCTGCCGCAGACTGGCCGTCGTCCAGCCACCGATGACCGGGTTGCCGTCGGTGCCGGTGAGACAGTCGATCGGCACTTCCAGCACAAAGCTTGTGACGTTCTTATCCGCCGTGTCGGAGCGTACCGCGTCGGGGTTGCCGAGGGGGTTCAGGTTGATCAAGTCAAAGACCTCACCGAGATTGACCGCGAAGGGCTCTCTGCGCTGGCCGGCAAACACGCGTCCCGGGGTGTCGCAACCGGGGATATCGACATCATGGATAAACCCGGCCGCGTATTTCTCATAGTCGGGAAACGACTTGCCGCCGATGTTGTCAGAGGGCATCCCCAACCGGGTTGCCCCACCAACAACATTCGTGACGAATTCGATCGACGCGGGGTCATTCACGTTTCCACGAATTAGTCGCACGGTGTAGGTGCGCGTTTCTGCCAGCGGGTTGTCGCCCGGCCCTCCTGGGAAAGAAAAGGTATTCACCAAAGGAATATCCACGATCTCGTCACCAACGGTCAGGTTGAACGGCGACCTCTCGATCTCCACTTGATACCGGAACGTGAGGTCTTCTTCGGCGTCGCCATCGTTGGTGAAGTGGACGTCATAGACGGCGTTGGGGTCCGGCGGGAAGTAGTTCGGCCCGCCATAGGGATCTTGCAGCGGGATGTAGTTGGCGATCACCGTGACGAAATCTTCGCGGCCCTCTTCGTAGCTCCGGAACATATAGAAATCCGTCCCATCGACCTGGGGAGTGCTTAGAATGCCGGGGGCCTCGCGGTGGCTCGACGCGCCGGCCGGAGAGAACTGTATGACCAAAACCGTAGCGATCACGGCCACCGTAACGAAGATTGAAAGAATCGCTCGCTGTTTCATCGTTCGTTTCTCCTTCAAGCTACTCGCTGGGTGAGCCCGGAATCGGCGTTTTCAGGTACGGAAATGTATCGTCAAACTGGTCGGCATGCTGCCTGGCACCATCAGTAAAAGGCAATTGGCCGGAGGGAGCGTCTGCTTCGGGCAGCAGCACGCCCATCAGGGCCCTCAGCGAAATATCCACCACGTCGTCTCCGGGGCGGCGGCCGTTAGGGTAGCCGGCGAGGTCTCCGCCGACCACGCCCAGATTGTTCTGCGCAAAGGCGGGAACGGACGGCGTGGCCGTGTTCAAACGCATAATTTCTCCGATTGAGCCGTCCTGGTTCAGCCCTGGAACACCGGTGATGAAGATTTGGAGCAAATCGGCCCGCGGGAAGACATTCGGCGCGGACACACCGGCGTCACCAAAAAAAATCTCCAGCAACTCGGGCAGGGTGGGGTTGGTGACATATTTGATGAACTGAATATCGTCCTTGGGGTGGCTGGCATTGAAGAGATTCTTCTTGGTCATGCCGATGACGAGTTCATTGACACCTGAATTATGCACTGCGGGGTGCACCGGAGGAGGGCTGAGCCGCCAGGGGCCATTTGGGGGACCCCCGAAAACATGGGGTAATAAGGTAGGCTGGCAAAGATTTCAGCTTCGCCAGTCAACCCCAAGGAGGTCACCCAAATGGTTACCAAGCGAAAACAGCATAGCTCCCGAAGGCCCGTCAAACAAGGCCGGGGCGCGAGGGCCCCGCGGCCCAATAAAATCGGGGCTGCCACGCCTTATCACTTCCGCGGCAAGAATCTGACTCCCTACGGCGGCTTGCTGCCCGTCGCCACCCTGCTCGAAAAACTCGGCTTCCAGGCGCTGCTGGAAGAAACCATCACGAACAAACGAATCACCCGTGTGATGAGCCTCTACCAGTTTGTGCTGGCCCTCGTGCTGGGCCTCTATGTCGGCTTTGCGCGGCTGAACCAACTCCGCTTCATCGCCCGCGACCCCATCTTGACCGGCATCTTGCAAGTGACGCGTCTGCCGCCGCAGTCCACGCTGTGGCGCTTTCTGGCCTCGCTGCACCTCAACGTGGCGAAGCAGATCCTTTCCATTCAGCGCCAGCTGCGGGAACGAGTCTGGGCCGCGGCCCAGGTGAAATTGGAGACGGTGACGCTGGACACCGACACCACCGTGCACACGCTCTACGGCCGCCAGATGGGCGGGCGCAAGAGTTACAACCCCAAGAACAAGGGCAAGCGCAGCTACCAGCCGATACTGACTTTCCTGGCCGAGACGCGCGAATACCTGATGGGCGGGTTGCGCAACGGCGACCGGCCCACGGGCCGGCAGATCGCCGCCCACCTCGAGAGCGCCTTTCGGGCTTTGCCGCACGGCGTGAAGAAAATCCTGGCGCGGGCCGATTCCGGGTTTTATTGCTGGGAGGCGGTGGAGGCCTATGAAAAGGCGGCTTGTCAGTTCGTCATCGTGGCGCGCAAGACCAGGCGGCTGGTCGAGCAGTTGCAGCAAGCGGCCTGGAAGCCCTCGCCCCACAGCGATGCGGATGCGGAATGCGAATTCCTCTACCAGCCGCAGGGCTGGGCGCGGGCCTGTCGTTTCCTGGCGCTGCGTTACGAAAACGAACCCGCGGCCGGCGCGGCCGAGCAATACCAGCTGTTTGCCACCAGCGCTTACACCTACCGCGTGTTTGTCACCAACCTGGCCGAACCGATCGCGGCGGTGGTGTGGTTTTACAATCAGCGCGCCGCAGCCGAGAACCTCATCAAGGAGGCCAACAACGACGCCGGGCTGGCGGCCCATCCCTCGCGCCGCTTTGACATGAACCGCAATCACTTTCAGCTGGCCATGCTGGCCTACAACCTCAACTGCTGGCTGCTGCTGTTCAACCGCGAAGCCCAAGCCAGCGTGGAGACACTGCGGCACACCACCCTGGCGACGGCGCGGCTGCGCTTTCTGTTCGTGGCGGCCAAGATCTGGCGGCACGCCGGCAGAACGGGTGTCAGCTACAGCGATCATTATGAGGAAAAGGGCCTGTTTGAACGGCTGATGCGGCGGCTGCGGGCGATGGGGCCACCGGGATCGAGCTTCGCGCCGGTGGTGGAGGGTGCGCTGAGTTGAGGGGCGCTCCATGCATAAAATTTCATGCACTCGCCGCAACGTACTGGGAACACGCCGCTTGCCCGCCCGCTTTTGCCCGCCGGGATTGGCAGGCGGCTCAAACAGGGAGGGAAACAGAGGAAAAGACGACTTGCTAAATCACTGAGTTGACACGACTGCCGCTACCGCTACAACTCCATCGGCGATGGCTACGCCGAATCTGTGCATAATTCAGGTGACAAGCGGATTGGCAAGCCGCGAGACCTGCACGAAGTCTCCGCTGTGCTCATCGGGCTCATCGAATGTTGCGTTTTCCCCTCTCAGGCGGCGGCTGCGCGGGAGCCGGGAAGTTGTCCAGGCGCCGATGACCGAGTTGCCGCCGGAGGTAACGCAAGAGATCGGCAGCTCTAGGGCAATCGTAGTGATGTTCTTACCGGCTGTGTCGGAGGTTTCCCCGTCGGGGTCCCCCAGCGGATCGAGGTTGACCAGATCGAAGATCTCGCCCAGGTTGACCTGGAAGGACTCCTTGCGCTGGCCCACGAACATACGGCCATCCTGGGGGCAGCCTGGAATCTCGATGTCGTAGAGAAACTGCGCCGCGTAGGCGTCGTAGTCGGGGATCGACTTCTCACCGATGTAATCCAAAGGCATCCCGAACTGTGCTTTACCCGACTCGGCCTCGGTGAGAAAGCCCAGGTTTCTGTTGGCGTCGTCGAGGGCTCCGCGAATGACCCGCACATAGTATTCGCGCTTCACGTTGACCCTTAACTCGGTGTCATCCACTCCGAAAGGGGCAACGTTGATGAAGGGAATTCGGATGGGCTGGCGGTTACCAGGCGGGCCTACACGAACACCCAAGAACAAACCACCAGCGTGTTCCCCGACCTCAAGGATCTGAAAGCGGAACGTCAGGTCTTCCACTGCGTCGCCGTCGTTCGTGATATGGATGTCGTACTGGGCGTTCGAATCCAAGGGAAAGTAGTTGGGCCCACCGAAAGGATCCTGCAACGGGTTGTAGTTGGCGATGATCGTGACGAAGTCTCCGCGGCCGTCTTCGTAGCTGCGGAACATGTAAAAGTCAGTGCCGTCGACCTGCGGCAAGCGCGCGATGCCCGGCGCTTCCCGGTGGCTCGAAGCGAAGGCGGTAAAGAACGGCAGCCCTGCGATAGCGATAGTGAAGGCCAAGATGAGGAGCATCGTTCGCGATTTCATGCCGAATCTCCTTGCGTGAGCCCGTGGAGCGGGCGACCCACTTCCGAGCTGCAAGACTCAATCTTTTAGATGGTAACACTGTAAGGACTTCGACAAAAGGCCGAGAACTTCTCTTGTTTTCCAACAAACGGCATTTGTTCTATGATGGGGAACGTCCGTGCGCTCATGGCGTTCCGAGTGGACCGCTCGTTCTGGACCTTCGGCGCGCAAATAATGTTGGCGAATAGGAAGTCACCTGCGAGGTTGCTCATGAAACGTCGTAAAGGACTGTCCATTGTGCTGAAGTTTCTGATCGTATTTAGCGTCATCCCGCTGATGATTGTAGGCTTTACCTCGGCGCCGCCACCGATGAGAAGCGGCGCCCCGGGCGAAGAAACCTGTTGGAGCAGCGGCTGCCACATGACCGATTCCGGCGCCCTATTCGAGGACTCCGACTCGGTCGCGATCCATTTTCCCGACGGGCCGACTTACCAGCCCGGTGTGCCGCAGATGTTGCGTTTGGACATCAATGACCCGATGGGGGTCGTGTTTGGGTTTCAGCTCAGCGCCCGGAATGGCGAAAACGGACAGGCGGGGAACCTGGCGTCACTCGACGCTTCGACGAGCGTGAACACCGCCGGCGGCGTCCAGTATCTCGGCCACAACATCACCCCCAAAACGGAGGGAATGTTCGAGTTCGAATGGACGCCTCCTTCCGCCGATGTCGGCAAGATCATGATGTATGTCGCCGGCAACGCCGCGAACGGCAACCGCGGGCGCAGCGGCAACCGCATCCATCTCAAAGCCATCGAAGTGGCCCCCGCGGCGCCTCCTGGCGTGCCGTCGATCAACGACGGCGCAGCGGTGCAAAGCACGACCTTTTCCGCGGACCAGGGTTTTTCACCCAACACTTTCGGCACTGTGTTCGGAAGCGAGCTAACCGACGTAACGCTGACTTGGGATAGCGCCTTCGTCGACGGCGTCGCACCCACGAGTCTGGGGGGCGCGCAAGTTCTCTACAATGGCGAACCCGCTTTTATTTCTTTCGTGGGTGACAGTGACGACTTGGGCTCCGTTTCGGACCAAATCAACTTTGTCGCCCCCGCCACGGAAGCAGCCGGTCAAGTGACGATCGAGGTGGTAACGAGCGGCGGCCGCAGCGCTCCCGCGGTAGTGATGCATCAGGCGCTTTCCCCAACGTTCTTTCCCATCGGTCCGCTCGATCGGAGCCCTCAGGCCATGGCCGCCGTACACACGGACGGGACCTTGGCCGGCCCGGCGAATTTGTTCGGCCCAGGGGTGAGAATTCGGCCAGTCGTTGCGGACGACGTCATTTCTCTATTCGGTACCGGCTTCGGGCCGACCATGCCGCCGGTGCCGATCGGCACAATTCCTGGCGGGTTCCTGGATCCGGGAATCACCTCCTCAACGGTGGAGGAGGTGCGGATTTGCTTCGGTGACGTGGAGGTCGAACCTCTCTTCGCGGGCCTTTCCGGATTCGTGGGGGTATATCAGATTGTTGTTCGTGTCCCGCCCGGTTTACCCAGCGGGGACGTGCTGGTCGTCGCCAAGATCGGGGGCTTGCGGTCGCAAGACGGCATATCGATCCGAGTGGCCGTGCCTTGACAACCGCGCCCGCGGGCTAAGCCCCCAGCTTCACGGCCAGATCAACAAAATCTTTGGCGACCACTTCGAAGGAGGGGTCGGGCGTGAGATCGCGCTTGACGTTCGGGCCCCGCTCGAGCGGCCTCGGCACGTACCCGGCCTTGAATCCCACCGACTTCGCCGCCCGCAGGTCGCCCTTGTGCGCCGCCACCATCATGACTTGCCGCGGCCGCAGCCCCAGCAAATCGGCGGCCGTCAGGTAGACTTCCTTGTCGGGTTTGTAGCGCTTGGCGAGTTCGGAGGAAAGGATGGCGTCCCAAGGCAGGCCGGCGTTCTTCGCCATGTTCGTGAGCAAAGCGACGTTACCGTTTGAGAGCGTCGTGATGATAAATTTCTTCTTGAGCCGCGTCAAGCCCTCAACAGCATCGGGCCACGGAGTGAGCCGGTGCCAGGCGCGATTGAAGCGGTCTTTCTCAGCTTCACTCAGTCCTTTAATGTTGAACTGTTCCAGCAGGCCGTCGAGGATGAGCCGGTGCAAGTCGTCGATCTTCATCCAAGGCAATTCTCCGCTACGGACGCGGTTCATCGAGGGTCCGTAGCCACCTCTCCAGGCGTCGGCGAACTTCGCCCAGTCGGCATCAAGGCCCTTGAGCTTCGCTAGTTCCCTGCCCTCCCGGATGATGGAAGACCGCCAGTCGACCACGGTTCCAAAGACATCGAAGGTGAGCGCTTTGACGGAGTCGAGGTTTGCCGGCATGTTCGATTCGTTGGGGGCGTTCGCCGGCTCAGCGCCGTCCGCCGGAGAAGTCCTCGTCAACCGCGCGCCGAGCAGCGCGCTTGTGCCGAGGCGCAGAAAGCCGCGCCGATTGTAGTGGTAGGGCATCCGCCTGCTCCGCAAAACAGCACTTGCTTCCAGGAAAACACGCAAGGCCGCTCAACTTCAATTCGCGGCATTCGTTCGAAACGGCCGAGAGAGGCCGCGGCGCTCTAATCTGGGCTTCGGGCGATCCGGAAAAGTTTCTAGCGGAAGCGGTAGACGATCCGTCCGCGGGTCAAGTCGTAGGGCGAGAGCTCCAACTGCACCCTGTCGCCCGTCAAGATTCGAATGCGGTGCTTGCGGAGTTTTCCCGCGATCTGGGCGAGCACTTTGTGCTTGTTCTCGAGTTCGATCGAGAAAATGCCGCCCGGATGCTTTTCAACCACAGTACCCGTTACTTCAATTCCTTCTTCTTTTGCCATTACCCTCCTACTCGTCTTCGGCCGGCTCCAATCGGGACGGCCGGATGCGGCCATAAGCCGCTTTCTTCATGCTCGCTGCTCGCCGGTCGCGCTTCCAGACAGGCTATGCTCTGAGCGAGTTCAATCGAGCAACCCGCGCGGCCTCTTGATTCCAACTCCTCTAGGAGCGGAATCCGAATACACGTCCAGCCGGTCAGTTTACGTTGCCTAGCGGCGAGCCGGTCAAACACCAAAACGAAACAGCCACCTTAGTTTCGCAGATCAAGGTAGGGCAGGCAAGCACTGCGTTGGGTTGGTGTTCGAAGCCATGGCGGTCAAGCCGCTAAGAAACCGGCGGAAAGGCCGCTACTGCAATTATAGGCTCGCCCGGAGCAAATGGCGAGAGGTCTCAAGAGGTGTTCTGACGATTTTTCGAGCCCGCGGAGTCGAAGTTCAACAGCCCTAGTCGAACAATTCGTCGAGAGGAACGACAATCTCGGGAGCGTCCGCTTCCTTGCGCGTACGAAGCACCCCGTCCTTCACCTCGGATATCCCCGCGGGCGTGTGTACCCAGGCGCGGCGGGTCTTGGGGTCAATCACCCAACAGTAGCTGACGCCAAATGCGAGGTAGTCATCAATCCTTTCCTGCATGCGGCTGATGCGGTCCTCGGGGGAAAGAATTTCAACGCAGACCAGCGGTGGTTCATCGAACACTTGTTTGTCGGGCTCGGAGCCAACGACAACGCATAAATCCGGCACCCGATAGCGAGTAGCCGTTACCTGAAGCCGCTGTTCGTGAATGACGAAAATTCCGAGTTCCGCTTCCCGAGCACCGAGATAGAACAGCAGAGCTTTTTGGAGTTTGTTGTGGTCCTTTTCACCCACGTTGCGCTCCAGGATGACTCCGTCCACGTAGTCGCGGTCGGGGCTGTAGCCGGTGCGGAGATACTCCGCAACCGCTATCAACGTGCTGGCTGAAGTGCTTGCCATTGTTAATCGCCGCGGGCAGCCAGGGCCATTCCCTCTTCATCGCCGGCCGGGCGTTGATCACTCTTCGCTCAGTTGAACAGTTCGGCGAGAGGAACGATAATCTCGGGCGCTCCCTGTTGTTTGCGCGTACGAAGCACCCCGTCCTTCACCTCGGATATCCCCTCATTCGTATACGCCCACGACCGCCCGGTCTTGGGGTCAATCACCCAACAGTAGCTGACGCCAAATGCGAGGTAGTCATCAATCCTTTCCTGCATGCGGCTGATGTGGTCCTCGGGAGACAGAATCTCAACGCAGACAAACGGCGGAGAGGTGAAAACGGGTTCTGACGGTCGCCCGCCAACCAGGATGCAAATATCCGGCACGCGGAAGCGCGTTGGCGAAACCTGGACGCGTTGTTCCTGTATCACATAGATGCCAAGCTGTTTCTCCCGCTCGCAAAGGTAGAGAAGAATCGCCCTTTGCCAGTAAGCGTGATCGTTCTCTCCCACATTGCGCTCCAGGATGACCCCGTCCACATAGTCGCGGTCGGGCCGGTAGTGAGTGCGGAGATACTGCTCAACCGGAATCAGTGTACTGGTGGAAGTGCTTGCCATTACTGAACCCCAGCGGCAATCAGCGGCCGCTTGGACACCTCGCAGTGAAGCCCCGGCGCCTTGATCAGACTCCCAAGAAATCCGCTGACCGTCCTATTGACATTATAGGAGGCTGCAAGCACAGCTCCGACAGGACGAGAGCTAGCCAAGGACCTTTGAAATTTCTCTCGTAGGGCGTTTCGGGCTAGCTGTTGTTAATACTGGCCCGGGGCGTCAGCCCCGGGGGGGGCGAACGCATTGCACCGTGCCGCACTCCGCAAAGCAGAAGCCTCTTTTCCGCGCGGGCATCGGCCCGCGCGGAAAAGAGGCTTCTGCTTTGCTTGGCGAGATGCTCGCTTTGTGTGTTCTCCCCGGGGCTGACGCCCCGGGCCAGTATTAACCGCTATCACCGTTTCTGACCAGAAACCAGATCTCCGCGGTCGCGCGGGAACTGGAGGAGCAGTTTTTCGTCACGGTCATTTCCGCGTGGATGGCTGCTCGGTGGCGCTGCCTTCTACTTCCTGGAGCCACTTGGCAACACCCTCGGCCATCGATTTGGTTCGGTCCGGAAATTCGCCGGCAAGATTCGTCTGCTCACCCAAATCGTCGGCCAGATTGAACAATCCCGGCCCTTCAAAGTCGTTCTCGCCGGCGATGTACTTCCAGGGTCCATCGCGCATCGCGACCCGATCTTGGTATTCCCAAAACATCTTTTGCCGGCCGACGGTTTTTCCTTCCAGTAAAACAGGAGCCAGGCTCACTCCGTCCAGCGGACGCTCGGCCGGCAACGGCGCGCCGGCAAGCTCGGCCATCGTCGGCCAGAGGTCGAAACTGGCGGCGAGTTCGCCGGTCGCGGTTCCCGCTTGAATCTTGCCGGGCCACCAGGCGATCGCCGGCACGCGGTGCCCCCCTTCCCAGACGCTTGCTTTGTGCCCCCGCAGCGGAGAGTTGCTCCCCCGCGGAGTCGCCCCGTTGTCGGAGAAGAAAAAAATCAGCGTTCGCTCCGAGATCCCCAGGCGTTCGACTGCATCCATGACCGCGCCGACGCCCCGATCCACCTCCACGACCATTTCGGTGTATTTTTGCTTAATCTGCTCGGGTGAAAGCTCCAACCGAGCCGGGGGCCCGCCCGCCACCCGGAACCCGTTCGGGTCGTCGCCCGGCCCTTGATAGGGGGAGTGCGGAGCTTCGTGAGGAATATAGAGACAGAAGGGCCTGTCTTTGTTGTCTTCGATGAAGCGCACCGCGTGCCGATTGATGAGCGTCGTCACGTAGCCCTTTTCATCGGACTTTTCATCTTGATGCCACCAATCGAATGTGCCCGCCCCATCAACGTGCGAAAAGAAATCGACGTTGCCGCTGACGTAGCCCCGGAAGAGATCGAATCCGCTGTGGATCGGGTTGTCATGCGGGTAGTAGCCGAGGTGCCACTTGCCGAATATTCCCGTGGCGTAGCCCTGGTCTTTCAGCATTTCGGCAAACGTATACTCGATCGGCTGCAGTCCGTCGCGATGGGTTTCGTGCTTGGGGTCGGCGTACACCACAATCGGAATGCCCGCCCGCTGCTGATAGCGGCCGGTCAGCAGCGCCGCCCGGGTCGGACTGCAAACCGCGCCGTTCGAGTGGAAGTCGGTGAACTTGAGCCCCTCGGCCGCGAGGCGGTCGATCGCAGGCACATCGATCCAGCCGCCGTAGGTGCTCAGGTCGCCATACCCCAAATCATCGGCCATGATGATGATGAAGTTGGGCGGCTTCTCGGGAGTTTCCGGCACCGGGGGCGGCCCGGAACATGAGAAAATAAACACTGCCGCTACTACGGCGGAGATGTGATAGCGGGGGATGAGGTGATGAATCATGGCTATAGCGCGCGAGGTCTTAATGTGCGGACGAGCGCTTCTGATGCTAGCATTCGGGCTCGCAAGCGACAAGCTGAGGTCTGAGACCATGCCCTGTGGCATCGATGGGGGAAATCGCGGGGCGAACGCTTGGCTGCCGGCGGATTAAGGGGCATCTGAACCGCAGGCTGTTCGGCGACATGCTGCACAGGATCTGGGCGCTGCCGCTGCCGAGCGGGTAGCATTGCCTGGACGAGGATCAACAGTTTTTGGCTCCGAAAAGGTTTCGCAGGGAGCAGTGTCGGCCGGTGCGCCGTTCAGCCCGCTCCATCAACGTCTGTGAGCGGACGGACGGGCTTTGGGGCCTGCCGCCGGAGGTGATGTGCAGGGTTCAGCGCGGAAAGACGTGGTATTCGGGGCAGCGCGGGTGTATACTGTCGCCGTACCAGGGTCAAAATGGAAATCCTGGTTGAGATGCGGGAGATGTGGAAGCGTTTCTGGGCCTTGTGCGTGGCGCTAGTAGCTACGCAAGCGTGCACCCAGTCCACGAACTGGGAGATGTCCATGAACGCTGCAACCGAGGCATACCAACAAGCCCGCTACACCAAGGCCGAGAAATTTCTCTTAGCCGCCCTCGAAGAAGCCGAGAACTTTGGACCAGAAGACTCCCGCTTCGCCACCAGCCTCAACAACCTGGCGGAGGTCTACCGCGCCCAGGGCCGCTACGCCGAGGCCGAGCCGCTCTCCAGGCGGGCGCTGGCGATCGACGAGAAGGCTCTCGGGCTGGAGCATCCCGATGTTGGCCAGAGCCTCAACAACCTGGCGGGGCTTTACCACTCCCAGGGCCGCTACGCCGAGGCCGAGCCGTTCTACAGCCGGGCGCTGGCGATCGCGGAGAAGACTCACGGGCCCGAGCACCCGGACGTGGCCAGGCCTCAACAACCTGGCGGAGCTCTACCGCGCCCAGGGCCTCGACCCCGAGGCCGAGCCACTCCATCAGCGTGCCCTCGCGATAGTGGAGAAGGCCCTGGGACCCGAGCACCCGGACGTGGCCACGAGCCTCGGCAACCTGGGGGGGGCTCTATCATGACCACGGCAATTACGCGGAGGCCGAGCCACTCCATCAGCGTGCCCTCGCGATAGTGGAGAAGGCCCTGGGACCCGAGCACCCCAGCGTGGCCACGGGCCTCAACAACCTGGCGGAGGTCTACAGCGCCCAGGGCCGCTACGCCGAGGCCGAGCCGCTTCATAAGCGAGCGTTGGCGATCCGGGAGAAGGCCCTCGGGCCGGAACATCCCGATGTTGCCCAGAGCCTCAACAACCTGTCGGGGCTTTACCACTCCCAGGGCCGCTACGCCGAGGCCGAGCCGTTCTACAGCCGGGCGCTGGCGATCGACGAGAAGGCTCTCGGGCCGGAGCACCCCAGCGTGGCCACGCGCCTCAACAACCTGGCGGCGCTCTATCAGGACCAGGGCAATTACGCCGAGGCCGAGCCGCTCCATCGGCGCGCCCTCGCCATCAACGAACAGGCGCTGGGCCCGGAGCATCCCTTGACCGCCATCAGCCTCGACAACCTGGCGGTCCTCTACAACAAGCAAGGCCGCTACGCCGAGGCCGAGCCGCTCTACAAGCGCACGCTGGCGATCTTCGAGAAGGCCCTCGGACCCGAGCACCCGGACGTGGCCATGTACCTGGAGAATTACGCCAAGCTCCTACGCCACATGAACCGAGGTGCCGAGGCGACTGATATGGAACTCCGCGCCAAGGCGATCCGAGAGAAGTCCCCCCCGTCCCCTTGACACCCCCTGCCTTCCTACTACAATTGGTATAACATAAAGGACGTTATGTTACGCCAATTCAATCACTTACATAGCTAATCCTCTGACCAAGTGCCCTCACACCAACCGCCCCACGTGGGCGGTTTTTTGATTGGCCTTCTCAGAGTACCGAGCAGATTGCTACGGTGATACACGCTTAATACTGACCCGCGGTGGAGCCGTCAGGCGGTGCCGTGGGTAGCGTCCAACGGCTGCAAACCGCGCAATTCCCAATATCCTCCGTTAGGGTCACCAAGTTCAAAGAAAAATATTCTCTGTGTTTTCAACAAATTCACCTGCTCAGGGATTGACACCCGAAATTGGCCCGCTATGCTGATAGCGGTGAATCAATCGAATCACAAACGATCATGCGCAATTAAAGAAAAATGCGAACTGGGATTTGCGAGGACCAAAAAATCCCGAAACCCTTACATTTTCTGTAGAATACTGCAATCGGCGTTCTCGGACACTGAAACAAAACGGCTTACGCGACACCCCAAATTCATGCCAAACCGCGCAGAGGCGAGCTTTAACGTACATAGTGTCCCCAAAGCTACGGCAACCGCCGCGAAAAGGCCACTTTGCCGCAATCAGCGGAAACCCCGCTGCGTCGCGCCATCGGCCAGCCCCTGACCCATATCGCCAACGGCCCCGCTATGGACACCGCTGGTAGAATACCTCGTGGAAGCCAAACGGCCGTTTCAGTGGCGCGGCCTTGAAGTTCCGGGTCCTGCAAACGTGCAAAGGGCTTTCCGTCCCCCGGAGACCAGCCTGGGCGGGGCGGATTGACGAGGGGATTGATGCAGAAAAGTGACGGGATGAACTACGCCCCGGTTGGCAAGGGCGAACCGGTTTGTGGCAAAGGTGACTTCCCCATCGCCGCCATCGGACTCGACCACGGCCATATCTACGGCATGTGCAACGGCCTCATGGAAGCGGGCGCGGAGCTGCGGTCCGTCTACGATCCCGACGCCGCCAAGGTAGAGGCCTTCCGCAAGACCTACCCCGGCGTGAAACCCGCCGCCTCGAAGCAGGAAATCCTTGACGACGAGGAGATCAAACTCGTTGTCGCCGCCTCGATCCCGGCCCATCGCTGCGCGCTCGGTCTCGAAGTGCTCGGCCACGGCAAGGACTACTTCGTCGACAAGGCTCCCCTGACGACACTCGAACAACTTGAGCAAGCCCGCGCGAAGACGGCGGCAACCGGCAAGAAATACGCCGTCTATTACAGCGAGCGGCTGCATTCGGAGTGCTCGATCTACGCCGGCAATCTGATCGAGGAGGGAGCGATTGGCCGCGTTCTCCAGGTCATCGGCATGGGTCCGCACCGGCTCAACGCGCCATCCCGCCCGGATTGGTTCTTCCAGCACGATCTCTACGGAGGAATTATCTGCGACCTCGGCTGCCATCAGATCGAACAGTTTCTGCACTACACGGGCGCCAATGACGCCAAGGTTGTCGCCAGTAGGGTGGCTAACTACGGCAACAAGGAATATCCGGAACTCCAGGATTTTGGCGACGTCTCGCTCACGGCCGACAACGGAGCGACGAACTACTTCCGGGTCGACTGGTTTACACCGGACGGCCTGGGCGCTTGGGGAGACGGCCGCGCTTTCATCCTGGGAACGGACGGCTACATTGAACTGCGCAAGTATCTAGACGTTGCCCGCGATCCGGAGCTGGACCACGTCTACCTGGTCAATCACAAAGGCGAGCAGCACATTGCGGTGCAGGGGACAGTCGGCTATCCGTTCTTCGGACAACTCGTTCTCGACTGCCTGAATCGCACCGAAAACGCAATGACACAGGAACACGCCTTCAAGACCGCGGAGATCGCGTTGATCGCCCAGAAAGAAGCCGTGCGCATTGAGTGAAGTTCGGAGCCACGACCGTGAGGGAGCGGTCTGCCCGCTGCTGTTTGAGCATTGGAGCGTTCGGGCGAAGCAGGTCAAACTGGCGGCGGGTAACCGCTCCCTTGTATGTGGGAATCTAGGGTAAGAGGCGAGCGAGGAGCCGGTGGCAACCGGCTCCTTGTGACGCGGCGTTAGCTCGACCGTACTCCCTTGGGCTTCGAGCCCGTCCGTGAGCCGGAGCAGCGCCGCGTGCCTCGGCCGAAGAACCCGAATAGTCGCCAGGGCCCAAGAGCCCGTATCTACAAGGAAGGGTGTTCCGACCATGTCTATAGATTCTACAACCGTTACCGTTGGCATCGATATTTCGAAAGAATATGTCGATTTTTTTTATCCTCAACAGAAAAGAAAACCCCAGCGGCCGCAGGCCGCGGCGGGTCAAGGATCTCGCCGTGTTGGCAGCTGAACTAGCGGAATTCGAGCCGCAATTGGTGGTGATCGAAGCCACCGGAGGTCTCGAACTGATGCTCTGGGCGGCATTGGAGAGCGCCGGATTGACCGTGGCCGTGGTGAATCCTAAACGCGTCCGCGACTTCGCGCGCTCGTTGGAACTGCTGGCCAAGACCGATAAACTCGACGCTGGCGTATTGGCGCGCTTCGGCGAACTGCTGCGGCCGGCGCCGACACGCTTACCCAGCCTTGCGACGCGCGCCTGGCGCGAGCTGCTGCGGCATCTCGACTCTCTGGTTGTGATGCGAGCCCAACAGCGCACCCGCAAACACAAACTCGAAAGTGCCGTCGTGTTGGAAAGCGTCGAGCGTGTGATCGCTTCACTCAGTGAGGAGATCGGCCGGCTCGAAGAGCAAGTCGAACAAGCCTTGCGCGAGCTGCCCGGCGAGCGTGAGCGAGCCGCGCAGCTGCGCACCGCGCCGGGCGTGGGCCCCAAGACCGCATGGGCTTTGGTGGCCGAACTGCCCGAGCTGGGACAACTGACCGGAAAAGAAGTTGGGGCGATAACCGGGCTAGCGCCTGTCGCCCGTGAAAGCGGTAAGTACCGTGGACGCCGCGCCATAGCCGGCGGTCGAGGCCGCGTCCGGAAAGCGTTGTACATGGCGGCGCGAGCCGCCGTTCGTTGCGACCCGCACATGGCGGCATTTCGGCAGAGACTACTTGCCGCCGGCAAGCCCAAACAGGTCGCACTCATCGCCGTCGCCCGCAAACTCATCGTCGCCCTCAACGCCATGATCCGTGACAATCGGACGTGGATTCCACAAAGTGCTTGACATAGTCGCTGACGGTCGCGGCTCCGAAAGGCGTCGGCATTAGCAGTTGGACTGTCATACAGGTGAAGGGAACGGGTTTTTCGACCTGTCCAAGGACATCAGCGAGCAGAACGACCTCTCCGAGGCCCAGCCCCAAATGTTGAAGAAAATGAAATCCCGCTGGGCGGCCTGGCGCAAGGAAATGAACGATGCCGAGGTGCGGGGGCCTTTCCGCAACTATTGAAGCTCACCAAGCAGGCGGCCAAGCGCCTTGACGCCCAGCTTACATCGCGTTGACCGCTTGCACGAGCCCCCTCATGTAGCCGTGCGTAAAGGATCGGCCGATGTGACCCCAAGGGGTGTCGCCTTCGACGCGGGGGGTATGATCGGACACAAAAGACCCCTCGTAACCCGCGTCGCGGTACGTTTTCATCGCCTGAAGCATGTCAATGTCGCCCTCGTCGACGAAGACCTCGGTGTATTGGGGAACAGTGCCCCGCACCGACCGAAAGTGAACCAGCTTGATGCGGTTGAGTCCGGCGAAATATCGAATCTCCTTGAGTACATCGACGCCCATCTCGGTGATCGTTCCCTGGCAAAACGTGATGCCGTTGTTGGGGCTCGGGATCTCCTTGATCAGCCGCCGCAAGCCGTCCGTGTGGTGGAAGATCCGCGCCACCCCGCGCATGTTTTTCACGGGCGGGTCGTTGGGATGCATCGTGAGCTGCACGCCGGCTTTCTCGGCCGCCTCGACGACTGGCTTGGTGAAGTAAAGGAAGCGTCTCCACATTTCGCCTTCACTCACTTCACCGATCTCGGGGAACGGGCCTTTGTCCGCGACACGGCTGTAGTCGAACCCCCTGAACCCGGCCTCGCCGCGCCCTTTGACGGCGTAGTAACCCACCCGCTCGTCCCAGTAGAAATCGGGCCAGAAGCGCCACTCCATCATGGGCACGCCTGCTTTTCCGGCGGCTTGGATGGTTCGGATGACGTTGTCGATTTCCCGGTCGCGGCCGGGCTCACCGAGGCGGGCTTTCCAGTAGAACTCGATCGGAATCATCATCGACTCGAGGATCATCCCGGCGTCGTCGCAATTTTTCTTGTGTGGCCGGACGTCGTCGACGCTCCAGTAACCTTTTTGGGAGCTGTCCACGCGACTGGTCCCCTGAAAGATGACATGCTTGCAGCCGAGTTGCTTGAGCCATCGCAAGGTTGCAGGCTCGACATCGGCCAGGTTCTCGGAGATTTTGGGATTCCAGGCTGTTTTCGGCGCTTTCGCTACTGAATCAGCGGAAAGGAACGGGGCGGCCGAGGCGCCCATCACCAGCGCACGGCGGGTGGTTTTCATGGTGGTCCTCCTTTGTATTATGGTCCTGAACAGAGCCGCGCCCGCAAGGGTGCGGTCCAGTCTGGCGGCGACCGCATTCTGTTGGCGGTCTCGACGCAACTGACTACCTTCGACCGCACCCTTGCGGGCGCGGCTCTGTTCAGGACCCAGTCTGTCTACACCGATTCGGGCACCACGTAGGGGGCCCGATAGTTGCGGGTGAGCAAAGCGTTGGCCTCTTCTTCTCCAATGAAACGTCCCGTGGACTGGGCCATTCTCAGCGTGCGGCCCACCCTGTAGGCGGTGTTGGCGAGATGGCAGTAGGCTGCCGAGCGTGCTCCGATCTCGACTTCCGCCCGAAGAATCGTATGGTCGCGCTTGCGGATGGCGTCGAAGAAGTTCTTCATGTGGGGAGTTGTCTCCGCACCGCGCGGTTCCTCGACTTTTCCCTCCATCTTCAGCTCGTACTTGTCCCTGCCGCCGGCGCCGGCGCCACGCACCTCCGCGCCACTCGGGCTGCCCGCCGCGCTCTCGTAGAGCTGGAAGCCTCGGGCGTCAACCATCAGAAACCCGACACTGCCAAAAAAGATGCTGCCGCCGTAATTGGGGCCGCGCATGGCGGCCAAGCCTTCCGGCGGGGTAGGAAGATTGCGGCAGTCGAAGCTCATTTGCGCGTCGCCGAAATCAAAGGTTGTGTTCTGGGTGTTGGGCGTTTCCTGGTCGTCCTTCCACACGAACTTTCCGCCGATCGAGGACACCGAACGCGGCCATCCCGTGCGGCCCAGCCCCCACAGGGAGATGTCCATTTCGTGCACGCCTTGGTTGCCGATGTCGCCGTTACCGGTGTCCCAAAACCAGTGCCAGTTGTAGGCAAACCTGTTTTCGCTGTAGGGCCTCCACTGCGCCGGCCCAAGAAATTGCTCCCAGTTAAGGCCCGGAGGAACGGCTGTGTCCGGTGTATGGCCAATCGAAAAGCGCCGCCGGAAACAGAGTGCGCGGGCATGGTAAACCTGGCCGATGGCGCCTTCCCGCAGCAATTCGATGGCGCGCATCTTATGGGCGATCGAGCGGCTTTGCGAACCCACTTGCACCATGCGCTTATACTTGCGGGCGGCGGCCACCATCTGGCGTCCTTCGAACACGTTGTGGCTGGCCGGCTTCTCTACGTAGACGTCCTTGCCGGCTTGGCAGGCCCAGATCGTGGCCAGCGCGTGCCAATGATTCGGCGTAGTGATCGACACGGCGTCGATGTCCTTGTCTTCAAACAACCGCCGCATATCGGAATAGTTCTTGGGAGCATAGTCGTTAAGCTTCCGCACCTGCGCCGTGCCGCGCTCGCGGGCCGCTTGATTGACATCGCAAATGGCGGCCAGACGGCACTCCGAACTCAATGTCGAGTAATAGTCAACATGATTCCCGCCGCGCCCCCCCAACCCCACGACCGCGAGGTTGATGCGATCGTTCGCGCCGAGGATTGGGAATTGCGCCGTGGCGACGGCAGCGGCCGCGGTTCTCACGAATTGACGTCTGCCCTGCTTGGCGTGTCCCTGGATGGCCGGCATAAGCTGGATTTCCTCCTGTGTTCCGTTTGGGATTATTGTATCGCGCGCCAAACGGGATTTCCGGGTCCGTTAGTCTATTAGTCTATATCGGGGGCAGGCGACAGCAATAGGCTTGGCGGGATCGAGGCTGGAAGGGTTTCCGCCGGAGCCGGAAACCAGAGCGGATCAGCGAGAAAACCCGACGGACACATGGAGATGCATCGGTATACTGATAGGCGGCAGCCGCCCTCGAATACCGCTCAGCACCTAAGTTCTCGTTTGAGCCGAGTTTCTCCCGCTGCTTGCACTAACCTGTTCGCTCACATGGCACATTCGAATTCGGGACAAGATCAAGAGTCGCTTGCTCTGTCCATTGAGGTCAACAACGAGCGGGGAGCTCTTCATGAGCTGACGGGCATTATTGCTAAGGCCGGCGGCGACATTACCTGGGTTGCCATCCTCGACAGCCAGAAACCGGTCGAGTCCGTGTTTTTTGAGATTGCGGGGATCGACGCCCCAGCTGCTTTGATCGAGCAACTTAGGGCTCTGCCTGGCGTGGTCCGCGTCGAAGAGACACGAACCCTCAAGAAGGTCTTCGGTAAGCGAATCATCATTATTGGCGGGGGAGCTCAGGTGGGCCAGGTCGCCGTAGGCGCGGTTTCCGAGGCGGACCGTCACAATCTCCGCGGGGAGCGCATCTCGGTGGATACCATTCCGCTGGTCGGCGAGGCGGAGTTGGCGGAGGCTGTGCGAGCCGTCGCCCGGCTTCCGCGCGCTCGCGCCATCGTGCTGGCCGGGGCCTTGATGGGCGGGGAAATCGAAGAGGCCGTGCGGGAAGTCAGGCAAAAGGGTCTGCTGGTCGTATCCCTCAACATGGCCGGGGCGGCGCCCGAGGCGGCGGACCTTGTCGTCACCGATCCAATTCAGGCAGGCGTGATGGCGGTCATGGCGGTGTCCGACACCGGACGTTTTCAGATCCCGAAGCTGACGAAGAGGGTCTTCTAGCGCCCAGGCACGGATCGGGCCTCAAAAAACGCCGAAGATGAAGTTGAGGATCGTGCTGCCTAACCACAGCAGCGGGTCGACGAGACCCTGAATCCACTCCCCGATAAAGCCACCGGAGTTGTACCCATAAAAAATAACGCCCATGAGGAGGAGGGGAAACCAGACGGTCCAGAATAGACTCATAGTCGCGGCCGGCGCGGAGACTTTAGGCGGGGGGAGCCGCTTCTCGGCTTTAGACATCATAACACTGCTGCCCGGTTAAAAAATGCGCCTGGCCTGCAGTAAGGCGGATAAACGCGGGAATATTGCCGTGCAGATCCAGCAGCGTGTGCCTCTTCACGGCGGCCTTGTGCTGGCTCGCGGCGCTGGAGATGCGTTCTTACATAAATGAGCCGGACAGCGGGCGGCGCAAGTGGTGCGGCAAGCGGATCGAACAACAAGCGGTGTATGGCAACCGGCGACGGCTGCGCCGGGAGCGGGGCAAACGGCTGTCACGGTTACGCAGCGAGCGGGGCGAACGGCTGTCACGGTTGCTTGCACAGTTGTGACTCTAGGTAGCGTTTGACCAGACCCGGAGATCGTGTCCATACCAAAGACGCTCCACATAGGCAGTGTGCTTGAGCTCCAAGTTGTCGGCCGAGGCCCAGTCCTCGACCTGCCGGATCGGTAAGACGTCGATCCATTCACGGGCGACAATTAGATCGTGTAAGCGATTGGCCCAAAAGCGCCAACGAGGGCGTTCGCTGATGTCTTTATAAATCAATAGGCCCCTTGGCCGCAGGCACGAAAGGGCTTGCCGGAACACGACGCGCCGTTGACTTTGCTCAACATGGTGCATCACGTCTATCAAACTGACCACGTCGAAGCGCGCCGCCGGCCAGGGATCACCTACGCTAATCTGCTCAAAGGTCAGTCGAGTTGGAAAACCCAACTCTTCGACGCGCTTGGCCATTACTCGTGCAACCCGTATCGCAGCAAAACTGCTGTCAAGCCCGACGCCCTCGGAGATCTTTTGTCGAATTGCCAGCAGCCCCAGAAATAGACCAGCGCCAGTGCCGATGTCCAGCACCGAGGAGCTGGCGGGCACGTGCGAAATTAGAACATCGAAAGGACAAATGTAGGGTCTGCCGGCCTGAAGCCAGCAGTTAACCACTGAAGCGCGCTTGTAAAGATCCCTCGCAAGAGACGAAATCGCGGTTGGGGTCATATGGACAGTGGTTTAAACCGCTAAATAGGCGACGATCCCTCCGAGTGCAGTGAGCCAGTAGGTGATGGGATCTTTGAGAAGATGAACTACTGGGTCTTGATCGAGCTGCTCTCGGGCGGCTGAAGTCCACATGCGCGACAACAAAAACAATATGATGGGAAACCACGCCGCCAAATAGTAGGGGTTCTGGTATACGAGCTGGACTTCGCCCGAATGAACATACAATGCCAGGATTAACACCGCAGCGATACCGCAACTGATCCCGATCATTGAAAGTATTGAGCTTTCAGACCGTGAGTAAGGTCGTCCTGGTACGTCATCTGGTTTCCCTTCAGTAACCAACAATGCTTCGTTATGACGCTTCAGCAATGCCAAGCCCAGGAACATAAAACCAAAAAACATGAGAAACCAGTATGAATACTTGACACCACTCGACTCGTGGCCTATCAACAGACGCAGTTCGTAAAAACTCACGAGTGTAAAAACATCCATCAAATGTTTCCGCTTGAGGTACAGGGAATAGACAACAGAACCAAATGCATAGCAGATCAGAAGTTGCCAAACCAACCCAGGCAAAAGAGCGGCGACAGCGAGCGACGCGAGAAATAACCCGGTACCGACCAGTATTGCGGTTTGTAGAGAAAGCTTTCCGCTGGCAAGCGGTCGTTGGCGTTTCGTTGGGTGCCGGCGGTCCGTCCGCAAATCGCAGGCGTCATTAAGAAGGTACAGCGCGGAGGCCATCAGCGATAGAGCGAAAAACGCTATCACGAGCGGCAGCAGGACTTGGAACTTCAGAATCTGATGTCCCGCCATGGCGGGGAGAAAGACCAACACGTTCTTTGCCCACTGATGAATTCGCAGGGCGCGAAGCAGTGTTCCCAGATGTCAGGACGTCTTAAACCTGAATTATGCACAGATTCGGCGTAGCCATCGCCGATGGAGTTGTGGCGGTAGCGGCAGTCGTGTCAACTCAGTGATTTAGCAAGTCGTCTTTTCCTCTGTTTCCCTCCCTGTTTGAGCCGCCTGCCAATCCCGGCGGGCAAAAGCGGGCGGGCAAGCGGCGTGTTCCCAGTACGTTGCGGCGAGTGCATGAAATTTTATGCATGGAGCGCCCCTCAACTCAGCGCACCCTCCACCACCGGCGCGAAGCTCGATCCCGGTGGCCCCATCGCCCGCAGCCGCCGCATCAGCCGTTCAAACAGGCCCTTTTCCTCATAATGATCGCTGTAGCTGACACCCGTTCTGCCGGCGTGCCGCCAGATCTTGGCCGCCACGAACAGAAAGCGCAGCCGCGCCGTCGCCAGGGTGGTGTGCCGCAGTGTCTCCACGCTGGCTTGGGCTTCGCGGTTGAACAGCAGCAGCCAGCAGTTGAGGTTGTAGGCCAGCATGGCCAGCTGAAAGTGATTGCGGTTCATGTCAAAGCGGCGCGAGGGATGGGCCGCCAGCCCGGCGTCGTTGTTGGCCTCCTTGATGAGGTTCTCGGCTGCGGCGCGCTGATTGTAAAACCACACCACCGCCGCGATCGGTTCGGCCAGGTTGGTGACAAACACGCGGTAGGTGTAAGCGCTGGTGGCAAACAGCTGGTATTGCTCGGCCGCGCCGGCCGCGGGTTCGTTTTCGTAACGCAGCGCCAGGAAACGACAGGCCCGCGCCCAGCCCTGCGGCTGGTAGAGGAATTCGCATTCCGCATCCGCATCGCTGTGGGGCGAGGGCTTCCAGGCCGCTTGCTGCAACTGCTCGACCAGCCGCCTGGTCTTGCGCGCCACGATGACGAACTGACAAGCCGCCTTTTCATAGGCCTCCACCGCCTCCCAGCAATAAAACCCGGAATCGGCCCGCGCCAGGATTTTCTTCACGCCGTGCGGCAAAGCCCGAAAGGCGCTCTCGAGGTGGGCGGCGATCTGCCGGCCCGTGGGCCGGTCGCCGTTGCGCAACCCGCCCATCAGGTATTCGCGCGTCTCGGCCAGGAAAGTCAGTATCGGCTGGTAGCTGCGCTTGCCCTTGTTCTTGGGGTTGTAACTCTTGCGCCCGCCCATCTGGCGGCCGTAGAGCGTGTGCACGGTGGTGTCGGTGTCCAGCGTCACCGTCTCCAATTTCACCTGGGCCGCGGCCCAGACTCGTTCCCGCAGCTGGCGCTGAATGGAAAGGATCTGCTTCGCCACGTTGAGGTGCAGCGAGGCCAGAAAGCGCCACAGCGTGGACTGCGGCGGCAGACGCGTCACTTGCAAGATGCCGGTCAAGATGGGGTCGCGGGCGATGAAGCGGAGTTGGTTCAGCCGCGCAAAGCCGACATAGAGGCCCAGCACGAGGGCCAGCACAAACTGGTAGAGGCTCATCACACGGGTGATTCGTTTGTTCGTGATGGTTTCTTCCAGCAGCGCCTGGAAGCCGAGTTTTTCGAGCAGGGTGGCGACGGGCAGCAAGCCGCCGTAGGGAGTCAGATTCTTGCCGCGGAAGTGATAAGGCGTGGCAGCCCCGATTTTATTGGGCCGCGGGGCCCTCGCGCCCCGGCCTTGTTTGACGGGCCTTCGGGAGCTATGCTGTTTTCGCTTGGTAACCATTTGGGTGACCTCCTTGGGGTTGACTGGCGAAGCTGAAATCTTTGCCAGCCTACCTTATTACCCCATGTTTTCGGGGGTCCCCCAAATGGCCCCTGGCGGCTCAGCCCTCCTCCGGTGCACCCCGCAGTGCATAATTCAGGTTAAAGACAAGCTCAGCTTGCACATGGCGCGCTTTAACTCTTCGCTCAAGAGAACTCGACGGGTTCACTAGTACTGCCGCAGCAGCCCGTTCAAAACTCGCCAAGTCCGCAATGTCGTTTCCAACATATACATAAGGCCTGCCCGAAAGGTATTCCTGAATGGCCTCTGCCTTGGCCCGGCCACGCAGATTCCGAACACCGTCAGACGCCAGGACGACGTTGAAGAGCCGGAGGTGAGTTGATACCGCGTCAGCATACAACTGGTCGGCCGCGGTTGCCAGCACAATTTCCCTTCCTTTTCGCTTCTGTTCCCGCAGAAACATGAGCACGTTTGTGTTGAAGGGGAGCAGATCCGTGTCGAGCGGTACACGTTGGGCAACTGCCCTCTTTAAGGCCGCGCGGCCCCGACAAAGTGAAACCAGCACGCGCAGCCCGCTTAAAGGACTGCTTGACATCAACGTGAAGACACCCTCCAAGAGAAGGTCGGTTTGGACAAGCGTACCGTCCAAGTCAACTACCAGCGCCTCGTTCCCAGCGGAGGTGGGAACTGACTCCGCAAGTCCCTCCGGCTGGCTTGCCCTTGAGGAATCGACTTCTACGTTGGCATCGCCCTTCATCGCATCTGTGTTCCAAAACCATCCGCAAGAGTAAGTATTACCTGCTGGGATATGAGCCCTTTCATTATCCTGACATCACGAATATCGACATAGTCGCCTGCTGCAGGTTCGTCGGACACGCCCACCGCAAAGTAATCACGCTGCCTTCGTTGGGAGAACTTTTCGTTCCCCATGCTACACCTCCCGCGCAGCACCATCAGGCAAATTCCTAGACCTCCCACGACGGGTGACAAGACCCCTGCTTAGCGCGGCAACATGAAACCGAGGAAAAAAAGCACGGCGCCGTTCACGAGCCAGCCGATCAGGCAAACCCCGACAGCACGCCCGGTGCTGGTATAGTCAAGCGCTTGGCGCACGGCCACGACGAAGGCGGCGAGCATCCAAACGCCAGCCACAAGGTAGACGAGGCCGGTCAAGCCCGGCACAATCCCCAAAACGCGGATCATCCCCGGAGCCGCGGCGAAACCCGTCGTCCGTAGCAGTTCACCCCAATCAGCATGTGTTTGTGGTGTCGGGAGAATCCGGGTGCCAATGAAGTAGGTCAGCCCCGCCCAGAGGAGCCAGCCCAAGAGGGCAGCCACCAGGCCCCCAATCAGGCCCGGTATGCCGTCTCGACCGACAGCACCGATACCGGCCGCCACGCTGGAAAGTGCCACAACTCCCATCGCCTGGCCCATAGCCGTAGTGTCTGCCTCGACTTCTTCGTAGATGTGAACATCGAGTTTTGCCGCGCCGATCACGCGTTGAGTAAAGGACGTCATAAATTTCGTCTCCAAGAGGTTTTAAGGCGCCGAAGCCCACAGCCATGCCATTAGCGGCTACTCCAACGGTTCAATGGTGACATGAATCTTCTCCGGATAGGGCTTTGGTAGCTCGTACTTATCTACGTACACCATGCCCACTATCGGACGTCGTTCCTCTGCCTCCTCCGCGTAGCGGATCGTGTTCTTCGTCTCCTTGTCCAGCTTGAACGTTGCCGAAAACGGTTGCTCCGTTGTCAAATCTCCACTCCTCTGAACCTCACCAACCCAGTGTACACTTGCGGGCTTCGCCTAGCACTGTGACACCCCCCTTGCCTCCCCCGTTCTCCCGCAAGCGACCTTTTCCCTAACCAAGGGGAACCAGCACCTTCGGAGTTCGGCGAGAGAAAATGTCCCCGGACGGCCGCCGCGTCTTCCAAGCTGCCGACCTTCAAATGCAGCCTCGAACCCGCGTTCTCGCCACTTCTATTTGGAGAAGCTGGATTCGCTTACAGGAGCACTTGATTTCCGTGAACCCTCGCCGGAATCGTCGGCCGGCCTCGCTTACCATGATTGCGCACAGTCCTGCTCACGGCCGCGGAATTCCTCGAACCAGTTCCGCACAACCCGCGACAATCAGCGATTCCGGCCAAAGCGCTCGACGAAGACCTGGTAGCCTTCCGTGCCGATCATCTTTGGGAACGGAAAAGCAATGAGGCCCTCCGCGCCGTTTGAAAGGGCTTGCTGGTAGACAGGCCGCCAGGCTTGGCGGCTCAAGGCCTTGTCTTTGTCGAAGATCACGAAGGGCCACACCGGGCGGCCGGTTTCTCGAACGATGTAAGCATTGACTTCACCGATCCAGCCGACCGGCCGTCCGTTCAGCACGTGGTACGACATGGGGTTAAAAACATCCACGACCTTTGCCAGTGCCTGAAAGTCCTGCCCGACGACCCGGTAGATAGAGTTGTCGTAGTCGCCAGGCTGCCAGGGGACCGCGGCAAGTGAGATCAAAGTCTCGGGCCGAATGCGGTCGCGCAGCCGCTTCACTTCGGAGCAGAACGAGGTGATCTGCTCGGCGCGCCAGCGATGCCAGCGGTCTTGATGGTTGGCCTTAATCCAAGCCGACGTTTTGGGAACGTCCGAGATCATGGCGGGAATCGAGATGCCGGTGTCTCTCTGAAACTTCCCGAGACAAACCGAGCAATAGCAGGTGTCGGGGATCTTCGGCTCGGGAACCTCCCAGTGCACCGGGTAGCGAATGAAATCGAGATTGATCACATCGTAGTGTCCGCTTTCCAGCATTCCTTCGATCTCGCTGAGTTTCTCGCGCCGCAGCCAGGGTTGATTGGGACAAACTCCGGCATACCAGCGATCTTTGAAGAGCGGCTGCCCGTCGGCCATGATCGGGCGTGACTCGGGGTGTGACTGCCAATGTTCCTCGCCTTGAAACAGAACGACCAACCCGAACGTCTTGATTCCGGCTCGACGAAGAGCTTTAGGGATTGCGCCGTCTTTGAATCGGCCCCCGGCGAGCGTGGCGCCCATCGAACGCAGTTGCGCGGCCTGCTCCTTGGGGCTCTTTCCAACGAGCGGAGGGGCGGCAGGGTAGGTCGGATAAAGGCCGATGACAGGCTGGGCATGCGCGCGAGAGAGAACGAGCAGGGCGACCGGAACAACGATCAAGAAAGGAAGGTTGGGCCACTGATTTCCGCGCAGCCGGACTGATCTGAAACGAATCGACATGCCGCAAGATTGGCCGCGGGCACAAGGACTCCGTGCCGCCTTCCCGATCTTACACAAGCGGAGCGACAGGCGCTCAGTGACAGGAAGAGCTTTGCCCCATTGATTCCTCGGGTTTCGGGTTCTGAGTTGGGCTCGATCCAGCAAGGCCGGCGCTTGGGGCAAGACCGAAGCGGACTCGCTCGCAAACAATGAAAGCCGCCAGGCTATCGGCCAACTCCGCGTAGAGGCCGGTTGTGGTTCCTGTTCGCAGCAACTCGGCGAAACCCGGGACCCACCACATCAAGTGAGCTTCAACCTGAATTATGCACTGCGGCGTGGACCTGAGGAGGGCTGAGCCGCAAGGGACCATTGGGAACCCCCGAAAACATGGGGTAAAAAGGTAGGCTGGCAAAGATCCCAGCTTCGCCAGCCAACCCCAAGGAGGTCACCCACATGGTTACCAGACGAAAACAGCATAGCTCCCAAAGGCCCGTCCAACAAGGCCCAGCCGTGACGGCCTCGCGACCCAATAAAATCGGGGCTTCGACGCCTTACCACTTCCGCGGCAAGAAGCCGACTCCCTACGGCGGCTTTCTGCCGGTGGTCGGGAGGGCGCTGATCTGAGAGCCTGGCTATGCGCTATGCATAAAATTTTATGCACTAGCCGTAACGCACTGGAAACACGTCACTTCCGAGCGAGGTTTTGACGACGCGGAATCTGGGCGGGAAGGGAAACCGGGGACGGAGAAGCCAAAAGACCAGTTGCCGAGCTACCACCTCACGACGACCGCCAACCCGCTACGAACGCAGCCACACTCGCAAAGTGAATCTGTGCATAATTCAGGTTCAATGAAATTCTTTTGCCCGTCGCGGCAAACGGCAGCCTTCTCGCGTAAGGAGGGGTCACTCGACGCGGCCGCGAACAGTTCCTTTTCCATCAAGTGAGCCATGAAGTCCAGCTCTATCGACAAATGGTCCTGCCGTTCACGGCCTTGGGCGTTTCGTTCAAGCCCGAAGGCCTTATAAAAGCCCCCGATGTCCGCCAACTGCTGGGCCCGGAAAAAGGCATCCGTTGATTGGCAGTACTCGGTTTCGTTCAGCGGAGCCGTCTGGCCGATCAGCAACCCGAAGACTTTCTGATGGCCCTCGATCAGGAGCCTGCGCGGAGCTCGAACCTCTTTGACGGCCAGCGCCAGCGTCAGCTTGTCCGGAGGCCTCTCTCCAGGGCCCAACCGAACATCTCGCGGAGCTTCCGAGGCGAGCAGCGCAGCGGCCGCCGAGGCGACTCTTTGTTTCCCGGAATCCAAAGCCGTTTCGAAGTGCTTTCCGGCGGGATCGCTGAACGCACTTGCCAGAAACGAGTAAAGATGCCCCCGCGCAACGTCGACCGCCTGATCTTGTCCCAGGTATTGAACCGCGCTGGCTGCCATTCGCTTCCTCCCGTCAGATCGAGTTCACGTGCTCCGCCGACCTCTCGTAGGTCGGCTCTTCCACTGTGGTTCGAACCACTTCGCGGCCCGATTTGTTGTAGCCGATCACGGTGTCGTTGAAGACCTCCAGCGTCTTCAGGTCGCCTGAGGACATCTTGACCTCTACCTCCGCTACCTTGGGCCCTTGCTCGATGGCAAAGCGGAACAGAATCTGCCGCTGCGCGCGAAAGAGCTGTAAGACCGCGAGCAGTTCACGGTCCGGGCAGACGTATTGTTCGATCGCATGTTCGGTGCCGGGACCGAACATCTGCTCCAGATACCGGCGAGGGACCCAGCGCGGCGGGATGTAGTAGCCGTTCGGCTCGGTACCGAACTGGGGATAGAGCGGAAGCGCCACCTGCCTTTCGTGGATGAGGAAGTAAAGCGGGTTTTCCGGGTCGTGGGCCCATTGGCCTTCCTCGTCGACCCGTACAAGCCCCTGCATGCGAATCTTGCCTACACAAGCCGCCATGCAGCGGGTTTCCAGCGGGTTCCCGTCCGGAGTCAGAGTGTCGTCTTTGCCTTCAATGCGCGGGTAGCAGGCGACACATTTCTCGCTGACGCGCGTCACCGGCTGGTACATCGCCTTCTTGTAGGGGCAGGCCTCGACGCACTTGCGGTAGCCGCGGCAGCGGCTCTGGTCGATCAAAACGATGCCGTCTTCCGGGCGCTTGTAGATGGCTTGCCGCGGACAGGCCGCCAAGCAGCCGGGATAGGTGCAGTGATTGCAGACGCGGGCCAGGTGGAAGTACCAAACCTTGTGCTCGGGCAGGTCCGCGGTTTCCGTCCAATCGTTGGGGCCTCGGATCTTCCCAGTGGGGGTATCTTCGTAGATGTTCGGTGCGGTCCACTCTTCGTCGGAGGGAAGATAGCCCAACGCCCGCTTGGGCTCTTTCGGGTCTTTCAGCGTTTCGGCGGCCTCGAAGATAGTCTTGCCCTCGAACGTCCCAAAAGGCGCTTCATCGGATTCGCTGCCGGATTTCGCGGACCAGCGCTGCCCTCCCGGATCAGCTTCGTGGAGCATCTTGAGGAGCTTGACGTCCCAGAACAGCGGGTACCCGCCGTAGGGCTTGGTTTCCACATTGTTCCACCACATCAGCTCCTGGCCCCGGGAGAAGGTCCAGGTCGACTTGCAGGCCATCGTGCAGGTTTGGCAGCCAATGCAGCGGTTGGTGTTGAAGACGAAGGCGTACTGCGACGAGGGATGGGCCTCCTCGTAGGGGTAGGACATATCGCGGCCAATTTGCCAGTTGTAGACTCGACTCATCTCCTAACCTCCCTCGTTCGCTGGATCGATCTGGACTAACTCCGCATCCGGCGGGGCCTCCGTCGTGCGGAAACGGAAGACGCCACAGCGGCGCGTGGTTTCTTCAATCTTGTTGTGAACGGCCTCCACCCCGCGAGCACGCAGGAATCTGTGCAGTACGGGATAGAGGGGCGATTCGAAAAGGCGCAGTACGCGATCGGCGGCCCACCCCATTCGTGCGTATTCCTCGATGATGCAGTCAATCATGGAATCGAGGTCGCCATCACAGGCCACCCCTCGCAATTCCATGGGATCGCCGGCTTCGGGCTGCTTCTTGAGAGGTTGACTCATCTGTCCCTCTATCACGTCCGCTCGATCTGCACGAGCGATCCTTCCAGATACATCCGCGCAAAATCGCTTTCGTTACCCGGCGTGTAGCCTGTCATCGCCGGCGCCCATACGCCTTCACCGTCGAGCCCTCCGTCTTCGGCTTTGACCACACGAATCAGGGTCTCCTTGGGCACGGTGTTGACGGCGTGGTTGTCGATGGCGAAGCCGAACGTGTAGCTCATCGAGCCGGTTTGCTTGTGGAACAGGGTGTCAGTCTGGTGCATCGGGGGCAGCCAGCCGCGGGTGATGCTTTGGTGTGATCCGTAGCGGTAGGAGGACTGATAGCCCGTGTCTTCGGCCAAGGCCAGCTTGTCAGGGCGGGTTTCATGCGCCCTGACGCTGCGCTCGGTCGCGATCCAGCCGGTGTGCTTCATGATCGTGAAGTTGTAAGGCAGCCCCGGGTTATATTTGACGCGCACCAAGCAGCGGAAAGCTCGGTAGCGGAAGTCACCTTCGCTCCACCCCGCATAGGGACGGTCTTTCGGGTTGGCGTCCACGTAAACGTAATCGCCGTCCTCGATGCCAAGATCTTTCGCCGCCCGGGGATTTATCTGAATCTGGCGATCGGCCACGTTGGGATGGCGCTTGTCCATCCGGTAAGGATCGCCAAAATTGGAGGACCAAATGGCGTGCCAGTCGACCGTGGACCAGGAAGAATGCGTCGTATGGCGGCTCTTCGGAGTCGAACAGAAAAAACGAAAGCCTTGCGCCCAGAGGGGGTTCACGGTCTTTTTGACCTGTGCCCACGGCATTTTTACGTTGCGGATCTGGCGGTGCTCCGGGTCGGTCGAGGCGATGCTGATTCCGTAACTGCGCGGGCGGATATAGGGGCTCGAAGAAACGATAACGTTCGGCAGGTACGGCGTCGCTTCCGGCCCTTCCCGGTGGAGGATGAGGTTCTCGCCGTAGTCGATGGCTTCGGGCAGATCGCAATAAGCGTTCATGCGGCCGGTGTCGGTGTAGAAGGGGATGCTGTCTTCGACCATTTCATAAAAGGGAACGCGGGGGTAAGTACGGAAAAGCATCATCACGACGCCGGGCTCGTTGTCGTACTCGCCGCGCATCACCTTTCCGACGTCGTAAGCGCCCTCGGGACCGCGTGTGGTGGTGCTGCTGTCGAAAACGCGCTGCAGGTAGACGCGCGCCTTTTTTTCCAGAACGAACTTCCAGTAGTCGGTGAAGCGCTGGTCTTCGGTGAGGTTCGTAAGAGCTTCTCCGACACCGGCAAAGATGGCAGCGTCGTCTTTTGAGTCGTAGACCGGCTCGATGCCGTCGCCGCCCCAGACCTGGATGAACGGGTTGGAGCAGGAGCCGCCGCACTCGATATCCTGCGACTCCATCCAGCTATTGGCGGGCAGAACCAAATCGGCGTACTCAGCCGAGGCCGTCCACTCAATCTGCTGATCGACGATCATGTCGATCTTGGGGAAGGTGTTGACGATCAGGTGATAGACCCACTTGGCCTGGTTAATGAGGTTGGCGTTGTTGTACCACATCACCTTCGTGGGGGTCGGCATGTGCGTCTTGCCGGTGAAGACCTTGCGGCCCTCGTCGGTGTTGACGATGAGGGGCCGGTCCCCGTAGCCCCAGTAGGAAACGTCCTCGCCGTGAGTCGTATCCCTAATATTTTCTTTTGTGATGCGGGCGTTCTCATCGAGAACGGGATTGAAAGGGTCTTCTTTCGCGTAAGCGCCCGCGCCGGGTCCCGTCCACGGTGAGGCTTGGAACAAAGCGCCTTTGTAGTTGCCCGCCCAAGTGTGTACCCCCGCGCCATGCTTGCCGATGTTGCCGGTGAGCATCATCGGGAGGAAGGTGGCGCGGTTGTGCAGCGTCGCGTGGAAATAGTGGTTGATGCCCTCTCCGTAATGGATCGAGGCAGGCTTGATCGTGGCCAGATCTTTGGCCAGACGCTCGATCATTTCTTTCGGCGCGCTAGTGATGTCGCTGACCGTATCGACGTCGTAGTCCTTGAGGTGACGCTTGTACATCTCGAAGACCGGCATGACCTCGACCCGGGAGCCGTCAAGCAGAGTAGCCGTGAAGGCGCCCTCAAGGGCGGGATCAAGAGTGAAATGTTCACCCAAGTCCTCGCGGCTCAGGGCGGCGAACGCGCTGGACTTGTTGTCATAAACCACGAAGTCGCCGATCGTGTCGCGCTGCTCCGCGGTCATTCCTTGAATGGTGAAGGAGGGGCCTTGCGAGATATCCTTGAGCTGGTAGTCGGCGAAGATCTCCTCTGGTCTGAGCCGACGAAGGGTGTCGGTGCGGACCAGCAGCGGGAAGTCGGTAAAGCGCTTGACAAAATCCTCGTCATACCAGCCGCGGTCCATCAGGATCTTGGTCACGCCCAGAAATAGAGCGGTGTCGGAAAGTCCCGCCCGCACCCCAATGAAGTAGTCGGACTTGGCAGCCACGGCGTTGTAGTCCGGAGAAATAGTTACGATCTTCCCGCCCCGCTCTATCACCTCGTTGAGCCAGTGCGACTCGGGCATTTTGTTTTCGATGAGATTCTTGCCGACCTGGATCGTGAGTTTCGAAAACCTCAGGTCGTTCATGTCCATGTCGGAAGTTTGCAGACCGTGAACGAAGGGCTGCCCGGGGGCCTGGTCGCCTCGCCAGGTGTATTCCGACCATTCCCGAGGGCCTTTCGCCTCTTCGGGCGGGACGCCGCGCACATGGTGGTCCAGCAATCCCAGCATGTTAGCGAAGCGAAACAGCCCGAATTTGCCGATCACGCCGTGCAGCGGCAGCGACGAGCCGATCTTCATCGTGCGGGCGCCGGAGCCTCCCCAATGCAGAAGCATCTCTTCCGGGTAGCCGTCGGCCAGCAGACGCGTGCGGCCATCGTCGCCGCTGTAGGTTTGAGCGACCGCTTGCAGCCCTTGGGCCGCGTACCGGGAGGCTTCTTCCCAACTCACCTTGACGAAAGCGTCGTTGCCGCGGTCGTCAAATTTGTATTGGCTGCGCAACTGAGGGTTGTCGGAAAGGGAAGGAAAGCCCGCGTCGGCCCAGTCTTTCCAGCCTTTGCGGACAACCGGACCCTTCAATCGGTAGGGGCCATAGACGCGGCGTTGAAAGGTGTAGCCCTTGGGGCAAGCGCGCGGGTTCCAGGCCGGCGTCGCCCGGTTCCCGTACAGATCGGTGTAATTCTGGTGATCGTAGTTCTGCTCGCTGCGCACGACCACGCCATTGCGCACGAAGGCGCGCAGCCGGCACATGTGCGTGTCGTTGGGAGCGCAGACCCACGTGAACGTGCGGTCATAGTGATACTGGTCGCGGTAGAGCTTCTCCCAATCCCGATCGGGATAAGAGGCCAAGGGATTGTCGACTGAAACCACTTCCAGCGCTCCACAGCCGAAGGAGGCGACGGCGCCGACCCCCAAAGCGGCCACCGCTGTATCGAGGAATTCCCGCCGCGTCATCTTCCGCATCCACGCACCTCCCGAGATTTATTCCGCAAGCGTAAGGTCGTGCCAAATGGTGACGGATTTCTGTCCGTCGCGGTCACCCGCCTGCCCGTCCCAGACCGCGAAAGCAATGCGCACGCTTTCGCCCGGGCGGAAGGCGATGTCCCCCGAGCCGGAAGCCGACAAGGGGCGCACGAACACGACCCGCCAACCGCCCTCGTTCCAAACCCCGCTGCCCTGAACGTTCTGGCCCGGCAAGGCTATGCACCGTTCCGAGACCTTCGGCGTTGATGTCTTCGACAGCGCTCGGCCGCTCGGGACTGGAGACAAGGTTGCCGGCCCCCCAGCCGGAGTAGAAGGTCGGATCTCGATCCTTGATCTCCGAGACCAAATGCGGGCCCTGACTCGGCTGAATCATTTTTGCCGACATATCGAAATCCATCAGGGCGCGCGGGTAAGCTTTCGTGATGTCGGGGAAGTCAGGCCGGTCGCCTTCCCAGGCCGATTTCCAGTGCCAGATGTTGACCGTGCCCGCCGCGTCGCCCATGCCGAAAAAAGGAGGATCGGCGTCGTTCGACAACTGCACGGCCGCTCCGTCTCCGAAAGCCGTTGCGTGGAGCTGATCGGCATTCTCGGCGGCGTCGTTCCAGCTCAGGTGGATCGCCAGGTTTTCTCCGTCGTGGGCCACCCGGACCTCGACACCTTCGACTCGGTCATCCCGCCACCAGAGCGGCATGAGAGCGACGAAAGTTGGGTCGATGCGCTGCCATGCGGCGTCCGAGGGGTCGCCGAGCAGCGGCTGCGAGACCCGCGCGGCGCGCAACTGTCTCCGCCGCTGCTCGACCCTCTCTTGCGCACCCGGTTCGATTAACGAGCTTACGTAGTGAACCATCGCCCACATGTCTTCCCCGGTCGTGAAATCGGTGCTCGGCATGGCCGAGCCCGGCATGCCGCCGAGAACGCGATAGGCGATTTGGCTGGTCTCGACCCCACCCTTCAAGATGCCCTTGGTGAAATCTCTGGGAAAAGCGCGAAAGCCGAGGTCGTCTTCCATGACTTCCGAGCCGTCGCCTTTGCCCTCCTGTCCATGACATTTCTCGCAGTTGGCCAGGTAAGCCTCCCGGCCTCGCTCCAATAGCTCCGCTGACGGCGCCGCCTCGCTCAGTAGTTCTAAAGGTTTCCCAACCTCCAATAAATAGGTTGCGGTCTCTTCGGCGTCTTCCCGGTTCCACGGTTCCACGAAGGCCTGCTCTTCAAAACCCGCCGCCACGCTTCCCCGCTTGTCGCCCATCAAGCGCAGTACTTTTCCCCTGTGAGTCAGCGCCCGGACATAGCGCACAAGGTCCCGCCGATCCTGTTCGGGCAGGTGCTCCCAGGAAGGCATAGCCGAGCCCGGCAGCCCTCGGCTAATGGTTTGGAGCAGATCTTCGTCAGTCGGAACGCGATTGTCCGTGGAGACCACCAAGAACTTGCCGCGGCTGAAATCCCTGGGCCGCGGATGCACCAGGTAGGCCGCCTTTCCATCTCCGAAGCCCTCGGGTCCGTGGCAGACCGAACAATGTCTCCGGTAAATCTCCGTTGCATTACCGAACTCCCCCTGTAGGGCGAACTCGGCATCCGGAGGACGTTGCCCGCAGGCAAGGAAAACGGCGGAAGCGAATCCGGCAACCAGGGCCAAACCCCACGGAACACCTGCGCGAAGCTTACTTTCGCTCACAAGTTCGCCCTCCTTTGGAGGATTGATCTGTCGGTAATGGATTGCGAGAGAGGCCGGTGCTGCCTTGAGACAGGACTGGTCAGCCGATGCTGGGCGACCGCTCGCGGCGCGAGTGCAACACCCAAGTCTTCGCGGGTTTGGCTTCCCACGATCCCTGGCAATGGCAATTCGATGACCAAACAAGAAGGGCTGGGGAATTTGGCGCTAGCCTCCGTGGACTTCAACCATATACAGTACGGCGTGGGTGATTTGGAGTAGCGACTGGGTGTTTTAACCCATTCGGGGCGTGTCCAGCCGCTTGGGCTGTGCCTGGTGGAGCGGCGGTTCTGCCGCTGGGAATCGCGGGCTACTTATTTTCCAGCACTTCTTGGACCCAACTGTACGCTGCCACGCTCGGCGCGAAGCCGATCGAGGTCACGGCGAGCGCGACGACCTGGAGCCGCTCCTCCCGGGAGACCCCCGCTTCGATCGCGCGGCGCGTGTGTGCGTGGACAGAGCCCTGTTGCCGGGCGCCGACCGAGAGTGCCAGCTTCACCAGCCGGCAGGTCTTTTCATCCATAGGTCCAGCATCGCCGGCCGCCTCGCCCATCGTGTCGTAAGCCTCGGCGATTTCAGGAAATGTCTCGCGGAAATCCGTGTATCTCTTGGGCAGTTTATCCAAGGTTGCACCTCCTCAGGGCCTCCCCACACTGTACACGAAAGCGGGCACGGATTTGGTTGAGCGGTTCTGGAAGAAGAGCCGTAGCGGGAGAGCCGACGGGTAGCTGTCGAAATATCGCCTTGAACACAACTTTGCGGCTTTGCCGCGAAGTCTGGAGTTTCTACATTTTTCAGGCCGCGGCGGCGGCAACCAGGCCCTGATAACTGGGATCGACGCCAGACCTCCGGCCCGCCGCAAAGTAAAGTAAACGCGCAACAAGCCCCATGGGCCGATCGACCCGGCTCACCGCAAGACCGGAGCTTTCCGAGCCGTCCGCGGGCGAAAGGCTTGGCGCAGCCAGTGTCTCACGTGTTCGGGCAAATCGCCTTCGGGCTCGCCAACTCCGCCATGGTGACGAAACGGCCCGATTCCGAAGATCTGGTAACCTGAAAGTCTAGGCGCGGGGTGAGCAATTCCCCCCAAAGTGCATCGACCTAGCTCCAACGGAGGATTTTGATGGCCGGACCGAATACGCTGACCTTCAGCGACGATTCTTTTGATGCGGATGTATTGAAGTCGGATGTTCCCGTGCTGGTGGATTTTTGGGCGGCTTGGTGTGGTCCGTGCCGCCAGATGGGACCGGTGGTGGATGAGATCGCCACTCAGTACGACGGCAGGGCGAAGGTTGGCAAGCTCGACGTGGACCACAATCCCGGAACCGCCACCCGCTATCAGGTGCGCGGCATTCCCACACTGCTGCTATTCAAAGGTGGAAACGTCGTCGAGCAGGTGGTCGGTGCGGTGGGCAAAGAAAAGGTCGCTGGCATTCTCGACGACCACCTGTAGGATTCCTCTTCCACTCAACAATTCTCGGACGCCATGCGGCGCACGTGCGTTACCGGAATAGGCGTTCGTCCCAGATCACCGGGCGAGGCGTGCTTGCTTTGATCTTCGGGAACGCTGGATGATTCTCATTGATGACCACGTTTCGCTCGACCCGCGTGATAATCGACGGCACGAGCAGGACAGCGCTTCGCTGTTCGTCATACCAAGCGTCGCCATATACTCGGCTTAATCGCTGCACCTGATCCCAGCCCGGCAGGCTGGCGGAGTTGAGGATCTCGATCTCCACGCTCTCGGGGATCTCAATTTCCACGTAAACTTGGCTGTTGGGAACACGCCCTATGTTCGTGTGAGCCAGTTTTTCGAGCAGCGCGCCGGCATAGGTCTCGGAGGCGTAAATGACTCGCCGCCCGGGAGAATTCCAGCGGCCGCCAAGAGCCGCCGCGCTTGTGCCGTCAAAGATTGGGTGGCGGGAATCCGCGATGCGATACGCTCGCAGGGGCTCGTCAAGCCGGGAGACCATGGAAAATCTTTTCGAGAAGTTCTTCGACTTGGCGCGCGCCAAGCTCGGAGAGAGCCGCTTCGAGAGGAGTCTTCCCGCCAAGCGCGGGGTGAGCGGACGCGAGGAAACGCCGTGAGTCCGCCACATCGTTCCAAACGTAGTGGCAGGCGGCAATGACGCGGGCGAGCCGTTCCGTGCGTTCGCTCTCGGCCGCGGAAAGGCGGTCGTGACGTCGTTTGTACGTCGCTTCCGGCACGATTTGATAAATCAGTTGCCGCTGACTACTTGGGTCCGGATGGGCGTGGCGGGCGCTACTTCGCAACGAACTCTTGGGCAACCCTTGCTCGACCGCCTCCCCAAGATCGAAAATGGAATTGATGGTACGGCCCAGCACTTGAGCCCCGCCCAGGATTTCAGCGACACGATGCGCCTCGACCAGCATTGGTATCATTGTATCATTGATAGAAGGATCAAATGATACTCAGCTACGAGAGAGTGAGCTACGTGGTCAAAGCCCGGCTTCTGATCCCGAGCCTGCCGCGTCGCGACTCGTCTCGACGCTTTTCCATCAGGGTGAACCGTTCCCTCGCTGGCTGGATCGCTAGCTGGTTCCAAATGGGAGCGCTGCTGTGCGGACTCGTCTTCGCTTCTCTCACTAACCCGCGGGCCGGTCACGGACAGGAGACCCCAAGCGGAGTGCCAGCCAGGCCAGAGCTGAGCGCCGGAACCGTTCGCGTGAACCCCATCGACAAGCAAGAATACGCCTGGATTCCGCCCGGAACGTTCCAGATGGGTTGCGTCACCGAGGATTACGACTGTGACGACGACGAGCTTCCCCGTCACGAAGTAACCCTCACCAAGGGCTTCTGGATCGGCCGGACCCACGTTACGGCCGGGGCCTATCTAGCCTTCTCCGCGGCAACCGGGCAGACTTTGCCGGAGGCGCCCGAGTTCAACCGTGAATGGAGCAAGAAAGACCATCCGATCGTGCGGGTTCGATGGGCGGATGCGCTGGGGTTTTGTGAGTGGGCCGGAGGCCGTCTGCCCACCGAGGCCGAATGGGAGTACAGCGCGCGAGGGGGCCGTGAAGAGCTGAAGTACCCCTGGGGCGACACCCTCAGCCACGAAAACGCCAACTACCGCGGAACGGGCTGGCAAGACGCTTGGGAGTTCACCTCGCCCGCGGGCAGTTTCCGCGAGAACGGTTACGGGCTCTACGATATGGCCGGCAATGTATGGGAGTGGCTGGCGGACTGGTACTCTCCCAACTACTATTCCGTGTCGCCCGAGATCGACCCGGCGGGCGCGGTCAGCGGCCTCGAAAGGGTCCTTGTTGGAGGGTCCTTTTTTAATCCGCCCCGAGTACTGCGCGTCTCGGACCGCTTCAAACTCGTACCGCATAGCTACAGCTATGACACCTGAATTATGCACTGCGGGGTGCACCGGAGGAGGGCTGAGCCGCCAGGGGCCATTTGGGGGACCCCCGAAAACATGGGGTAATAAGGTAGGCTGGCAAAGATTTCAGCTTCGCCAGTCAACCCCAAGGAGGTCACCCAAATGGTTACCAAGCGAAAACAGCATAGCTCCCGAAGGCCCGTCAAACAAGGCCGGGGCGCGAGGGCCCCGCGGCCCAATAAAATCGGGGCTGCCACGCCTTATCACTTCCGCGGCAAGAATCTGACTCCCTACGGCGGCTTGCTGCCCGTCGCCACCCTGCTCGAAAAACTCGGCTTCCAGGCGCTGCTGGAAGAAACCATCACGAACAAACGAATCACCCGTGTGATGAGCCTCTACCAGTTTGTGCTGGCCCTCGTGCTGGGCCTCTATGTCGGCTTTGCGCGGCTGAACCAACTCCGCTTCATCGCCCGCGACCCCATCTTGACCGGCATCTTGCAAGTGACGCGTCTGCCGCCGCAGTCCACGCTGTGGCGCTTTCTGGCCTCGCTGCACCTCAACGTGGCGAAGCAGATCCTTTCCATTCAGCGCCAGCTGCGGGAACGAGTCTGGGCCGCGGCCCAGGTGAAATTGGAGACGGTGACGCTGGACACCGACACCACCGTGCACACGCTCTACGGCCGCCAGATGGGCGGGCGCAAGAGTTACAACCCCAAGAACAAGGGCAAGCGCAGCTACCAGCCGATACTGACTTTCCTGGCCGAGACGCGCGAATACCTGATGGGCGGGTTGCGCAACGGCGACCGGCCCACGGGCCGGCAGATCGCCGCCCACCTCGAGAGCGCCTTTCGGGCTTTGCCGCACGGCGTGAAGAAAATCCTGGCGCGGGCCGATTCCGGGTTTTATTGCTGGGAGGCGGTGGAGGCCTATGAAAAGGCGGCTTGTCAGTTCGTCATCGTGGCGCGCAAGACCAGGCGGCTGGTCGAGCAGTTGCAGCAAGCGGCCTGGAAGCCCTCGCCCCACAGCGATGCGGATGCGGAATGCGAATTCCTCTACCAGCCGCAGGGCTGGGCGCGGGCCTGTCGTTTCCTGGCGCTGCGTTACGAAAACGAACCCGCGGCCGGCGCGGCCGAGCAATACCAGCTGTTTGCCACCAGCGCTTACACCTACCGCGTGTTTGTCACCAACCTGGCCGAACCGATCGCGGCGGTGGTGTGGTTTTACAATCAGCGCGCCGCAGCCGAGAACCTCATCAAGGAGGCCAACAACGACGCCGGGCTGGCGGCCCATCCCTCGCGCCGCTTTGACATGAACCGCAATCACTTTCAGCTGGCCATGCTGGCCTACAACCTCAACTGCTGGCTGCTGCTGTTCAACCGCGAAGCCCAAGCCAGCGTGGAGACACTGCGGCACACCACCCTGGCGACGGCGCGGCTGCGCTTTCTGTTCGTGGCGGCCAAGATCTGGCGGCACGCCGGCAGAACGGGTGTCAGCTACAGCGATCATTATGAGGAAAAGGGCCTGTTTGAACGGCTGATGCGGCGGCTGCGGGCGATGGGGCCACCGGGATCGAGCTTCGCGCCGGTGGTGGAGGGTGCGCTGAGTTGAGGGGCGCTCCATGCATAAAATTTCATGCACTCGCCGCAACGTACTGGGAACACGCCGCTTGCCCGCCCGCTTTTGCCCGCCGGGATTGGCAGGCGGCTCAAACAGGGAGGGAAACAGAGGAAAAGACGACTTGCTAAATCACTGAGTTGACACGACTGCCGCTACCGCCACAACTCCATCGGCGATGGCTACGCCGAATCTGTGCATAATTCAGGTGACATAGGATTCCGATGCGTTTGCGAAGAAATTTTGGAGCCGTGACCGTGAGGGAGCGGTTGGCCGCTTCGCCGCGCCTCATCCGACAGCGGCCACGCTCCCCGTTTTGGTTGCGGCTGGTCCGCGTGAAGGAGCGGTCATCAAGCTGAATTCGATTCTTTTCGCCGATCGTTTGATTCTTTCGGCTCATCGCTTCGGTTAATTTAGTGCATACCCAAACTTCCCGTGTCCAACGCCATAGCCCTTTTTGCGAAAGCCCCGATCCCAGGCTCCGTCAAAACACGCTTGCAGTCTCACCTAACCGCCAAGCAGGCCGCGGCGCTTCACTTCGCGTTCGTTCAAGACACTTGGGCAAGCTTGAGCTCGATTGAAAGCGCTTCCCTGTACCTCTACTCGGACCAGGAATGGCCGGGCTTTCGTAAGCTGGCGGGCCCTGGCCGGGTTGGTCCGCAGCGCGGAGCTGACCTGGGGGAGAAGATGCTCCAATGCTTCGAAGACCTGAGCCAGCAAGGGCACGACCGCATGCTCATCGTCGGCAGCGACAGCCCAACGCTGCCGCCGGACTATCTTCGAGCCGGGCACAAGCTATTGGGAAATGTCGATGCCGTGCTCGGACCCTGCGAAGATGGCGGTTACTACGCGGTGGGCTGCCGTTCAGCCAAAGCCGGAATGTTCAAGGAAGTGAGCTGGTCAACCGCATCCACGCTCACGGAAACCGAGCGCGCCTTCAAACGTGCCGGCCTGGCGTCCGAGCGATTGCCCGCCTGGTACGACATCGACACCATCGAGAACCTGCGGCGGCTGGTTTCCGAAGGCGATTTGCCTGAACATGGGAGACGCTGGCTCCACCAAAATCCCGATCTTCGGGGGGAACTGGAGTTCTAAGTGCATGAATCTCCGGCGGGAGCCGCCCGTTGGCGTGCATGCAGCTCGAACTGTACAACGTCATTGGCAGGCAACCGCACACACCCAGGGTCATCAAGCGAATGAATCAAGACGGGGTCCACGACAGCCGGCCGATTACTTGGACTTCGCGGCCACCATGCCGAAGGCTTCGATCTTCATACTTTCATCGTCGAAGTTCGCTTGCATCTTCGGCCACATCCGCTGGTGCAGGTCGGAATTCACCCAACGCACCCGAAGGTCCTCGCTATCGAAGGCGATGGTGAGGACGTAGGCGCCCTTGTGCTCCGCCGAGCGCAACAAATCGCAGTGCTTGAAACCGGTTTGCTTGCTGATCGCGGGATAGAATTGCGTGTTGAAAACCTTTTCAAGTGTCGAACCCATGCCGGCCTTGGCGTTGGCGTGGACATGAATCTCGACCGGGCCCGGCCCCTCTAATCGGCGCACCTGGGCAAAGCAAACCACGCTTCCCAGCAAGAACACGGCCAAGGCTCGAAAACACCATTTGTCGCTAAACATCGTTCCTCCGTTAGTCTGTTGATTTGGTACCACTAGGATCGCGCATTGCGGGGCGGAACCGCAAATCCGGCAGGGCAGTACGGCATCCCCCCCAGCACCCTTTACCCGCGATGCCCTGACTTCCATGCTTGGCCAATCGCGTCGGCGGCACGGATTGCGTCGGCGACCATGCCGGGCTCCACCTCGAACGGCTCGTTGTGGATCGTTTCACCCTCGGCCGTCGCTCTTTCGGCGACCTGTTGAAGCATCCCCGCGGGCAGCTCGTCGAGTCCGACTTCCCGCAGCGTGATCGGCAATCCGACTTGGGTGGAGAATTCCATCACCTCATCCATCAGCGTCGGTGGCTTGCCTTCGAGCACAAGCTGGACCAGCGTCCCGAACGCCACTTTCTCGCCGTGGTAATAGCTGTGCGTCGGTGCAGCGGCCGTCAGCCCGTTATGCACCGCATGCGCCGCCGCCAGCCCCGACGACTCGAAGCCAAGGCCCGACAGCAGCGTGTTGGCCTCGACCAATCTCTCGAGCGCGGGCGTTACTACTTTGGTCTCCAGCGCCCGCCGCGCGGCTAGTCCGTCGTTCAACAGAGTGCGATAGCACAGTTCGGCAAGCGCCAAGGCGCTTTGGGTCGAAGCCCCGCCCCGCATGTTTCGAATATGCCCCTCAACACAGGTTTTGGCCTCGAACATGGTCGCAAGAGCATCCCCCATCCCCGCCACCAGCAGCCGCACCGGCCCCCGCGCGATGACCTGCGTGTCGACCAAAACCAGCTCGGGATTCTTACGATAAAAGCGATATTCCTGAAAGACGCCTTCTTCGGTATAGATCACCGACAGCGCGCTGCACGGTGCGTCACTCGAGGCCACGGTCGGGCAGTTGACGGCGGGCAAGTCCAAATCCGCTGCAACGGCCCGGGCGGCATCGAGCACCTTGCCGCCCCCGGCGCCGATGATAACTTCAGCCTTTGCCCGCCGGGCCGCCTCTTTGACGCGCTCGATTTCGGCGTGTGAACACTCGCCTCCAAATGGGTGAACAGCATGCTGGATACCCGCGCCACCTAGCGTGCCGGCCCAAGTTTGTGACAGAAGCCGCTGGGCCGACTTGCCCGCCAGAATGAGGGCAGGTCCCTTCAACCCAAGCTTAGCCATCTCCTCGCCGAGTGAGGCCGTCGCGTTCTTCCCTTGGGTGTAGCGGCTGGGCGATGAAAAGACGGATAGCACTGGATCCCCCCTGCTGGCTCAATCATGGCGCGCCTTCGATGCTCGCTTTGGCGCTTTCCATCGCGATCCCATCGGTGGCCCCTTCATCCTAGCTTGCATTTCTCACCGGCTGACGGTCCAAGCGGAAGATAGGCACGCCACCACTTCATTACGCTTGCTCGCCGTGCTCACCGTAGTGTCCGCGCCGAATAGGAGCACTGAGAAATGGAGGCTTGAAGTCGTCTGACACATGCAGGCGGCTTGCCCGAATGTCCGAGAAGATGCGGCTCTTCCCGGATACCGACTCAGTTCAGTATTGGGGGGCGTTCTTCCTGAAGACCAATGAGGTTCGGGAACGGCGCCGATTAACTCGTAAGCGCTGCTTCGGATTCTTCCTGGCAGGCCACGCAGCGCCTCGCCCAGGGCAGGGCCTTCAATCTTCGCATTACGATCGGCTCATCACACTCTTCGCAGCGGCCGTATTGTCCGGACTCGATCCGGCCCAGGGCCGCTTGGATCGCCTTTTGAACTTGCCAATCGGTACTCATCAAATGGACGGCTAGTTCTCTCAAGCTCTTCGACTGCGCATCGTCGATGGGGTCCGGCTCCTGTTCGGCATGCAGGCCGTCGGCCTTCTCTGATCGCCTTGTGGATTGCTGGAGAGTGGTCTCCAGCGTTTCCTGGAAAGCCTGTAGCTGTTTTCCTGTCATCTCTATCGTCCTCCACCCGCGATCTAGCAGCGATTATCGCCTTCACGTTCATCGGCGGCAATGGAGCCTCCGTACCCTTTTGCTTTAGGTAATACAACCTAAATTACGTATCGGTTCAAGAGCGCGTAAAAAATAGTACAGAGGGCCGCCGAATCCAAGTGGAATCGTCAATTTCGTCCCGCCAACAGCAATTGGGGAATCCGATAGGAGCGCAAAACCCGGCCGACCCGCTATTACCGCGCGTGAAACCGGGCGACACTCCGCAGTACTCGCTCAGTCAAAAAATCCGCGTGGCGGGCGGTATTGGGATCAGGCGCAAGCGTGGCGGAGCGAACCGTGGCGTGAGTCAGCAGGTTGCGCCGTACAAGAAGCTGCTTGTCCATATGGAGAAACAGCTCGAGGTTCTGCAGGCTGAAGACGATGTGCGGCAGCACCTCCTGGAACAGGTCCATCGCGGCTTCGAAGTCGCCGGAGTGCGCCAGACGGAAGATGTGCTGCTGCAGATCCGCAAGGCCCAGCCCCGGCATGACGCCACAGCAACCAGCGGAGACACCCTCCAGCAGAAACATGCCGCCCCAGCCTTCGAGCACGCCGACGGCGCCCTGTGTCGTTTCGAGTATGGCTTCGACCTTGGGCGCCATCAGCGGCTCTTCCAGCTTGAGATATCGAAAGTTCGGGTGGGCGTCATGGAGCCGCTTGACGAAAGCGGGGCTGACGGTGGGGCCGCCGGGGTTGAAGTCCTGCACCAGCACGGGCAAGCTCGTCGCTCCAATCACCTTGGAGAGAAACGCGAAGTGGTCGTCATCAGAGAGAGCAAACAGGCGCGGAATGGCGACGGAAATCGCGGCGACACCCAGCTCCTCATTTTTGGCCGCGATCTCCGCGGCAAGTTTCGCCGAAACATGGTTCGACTGTCCGATGACGGGAATCCGCCCGTTGGAAGCTTCAACCGCCGCTTGAACCAGCGCGTACCGCTCATCCATGCTGAGCTTGTAGAACTCCGTCGAATAGGCCGGCAGGCAAACGGCGGAGAGCCCGGAGTCCACGGAGAATTGGATGAGTTTCGCCATGGAATCGAGGTCCACGGTTTCGTCGGGAGTGAACGGCGCGGGAAGGACGGGGACGACGCCATCAATCACGAGAGACGAGTTGGGATCACTCATGGCAAGGCTCGCTTCGAAGCCGATCCGCAACCGGCCATGCATCCGCCGAGGGCTCGTACGATGTCGAGAGGAGAGGGAAATGGCTGATATTAGTTCGAACTTGGGGATGGAAGTTGGGCACAGGTGTGGCTCCCGTACTGGATGCCTGCTTTGAACACTGGGGTCTTTTCGTACCTGTCATTGTACTGGCGGCACCAAGCAGGAGGTGGCCGGTGTGCATGGCGCAACGTGGCTTGGCCTATGTGAGTAAGACCTCCGGGAACCAGGTGCGGCCAGCATGCCTTTGCCAGTTGGGCCGGCTGTTGCGAACACTAGTCGTCGCCGCTTCGCGGCGAAGGACCGGCAAGAGTGCCGGTCCCTACGGCGTCGTATCTTCGCCGAAACAAAGGAGGCCGGGACCTCGACCTCGACTACAATGATGCTCTGGCCGGCGAAACGGCCGGGCCGACCTTTCTCTCTCTTTACGCTCCATGGACCGATCTTCGCAACAACCCGACGGCCGTGCCCCCAAACGGCACTGGGTCCCGGTGGTCCTGCTGGCCGTCTTATTTCCGGTAGCGGCGGTTCATTTCTCCTGCATCGCTGTCCTGGGGCCGGGTAGTTGGGGTTCAGGCGTGGAGGAAAAGACACCCGAAGTGTTAGCGGCCGGCTCGAAACCCGAGCTGCTGCAATACACCGGCGAGTTTGCCGCCCAGCAGCCCGCGCGGCCCGAATGGAAGGGTGATTCCTCCGAGCTCGAAGGTGCGGTTGTTTTCACCGACCATCTCGAAGAAGAAGATCTATGGGTGATTCAAACCGCCCGCGACGGCGACGACTGGACACAGGGCCAGCATGTTTACCTGCGCTTGCCGGGCGCGGAGCGGTTCCGCGAACTCGACATCACCCGCGACATGATTGTGGACCGGCCTACCTTGCTGCGGGAAGGTTCCTCTATCCTGCTCGTCTACGGCCGCTGGAACTCCTGGGCGATCCCGCCCCTCCACAAGATTAGCCGCTACTTGAGAAGCTATCTCAACGCGAGTTTGCGGCCAGAATACTCACTTTATATCCACGACTTCAACGAAGGGACGACCCGCTACCTCGGGCCGGGGGGAACGCTCAAGGCATCGCCCGATCGCAGGAAGGCCGCTTTTTTGAGGTCCGGTTCGCTGGGAACGAGTCTGCATAGTATCCACGTTTGGAATCCGGAGAACGACCAGATGGAAACGGTCCTGTCCCTTAGGGAGGCCGATCCGGGCTCGGGCAGGTCGTTTGACTATCGCTGGTCCCGGGATTCGCGGGCCCTCCACATATCTGGGGACGCGGGTGGATTCGTTGCGCGAAGCGCGAAACCTCGCCAGTTGAATCTGATCTACGTGCTGGAGGAGAAGGGCATCTACGGTGTGGAGTAGTGTCGGCAGGCTGGCCTTGGCGTGCCGCGTTGGGCCCGCATCCGGGACTCTCTCAGTGCGCGGCCAGATTCGCAACACCAATGCCTCGGTGCATGGGGACTTGCCTTCACCCGCATTGTGCCCTGTCCCGGCTGGCTCATCTTCAGGCTCATCTTGTGCTGGAAACACTCTCCCCTTTCAGGCTCATCATGTATTGGACAATTCTCGTTCCTTCAGTTTCCGCCTGCTTGTGGGACAATAAAGTCGAATCACAGCAGCTCCCATGAGTGACGCTCTCGAATCCAAACAGTCGGCTCAGTCTGCTCGCCCGAGCCCCCAAGCACCCACTACCGTCCCCGCTCTGCCGCGGCCGTCAGACGAATTCGACCCCGACGCCGAGCCAGCGGAACTGGCTGAGGCGCCGGACGAGCCAGTCTTCTCTGACTTGTTAGCGGAGTTCGAACACGGCCAAGACAAGCCCGCGGCTTCGGCCGGCGGCGTGCTGGTGGGCGAGGTCGTTACGGTGCGTGATGACGGGTTCTTCGTCGATATCGGCCGTAAGTCGGAGGCATTCCTCCCGCTGGATGCCGCTCACGACGTGGACGGTAATGTTGAGCTGGCGGTGGGCGACTCGGCCGAAGTCAGTATCACGGGCCGCTCGGCGGACGGCTACCTGACACTTTCGCGCGTAATCGCCGAACGTCCCAAGAACTGGGAGCAGTTCGAGATGGCGTTCGAAAACGGCTCGACGATTGCGGGCAAGGTCACGGAGGTCATCAAGGGCGGGTTGTCGGTTGATATCGGAGTCCGCGCTTTTCTGCCTGCTTCCAGGAGCGGAGTCCGCGAAACGGCGGAACTCGAGAAGCTTGTTGGCCAAGAGATTCGCTGCCGTATCTCACAGCTCGATGTCGACGATGAGAATGTCATTATCGACCGCCGTGTTTTGCTGGAAGAAGAGCGCGAACAGAAGAAACAAGAGCGTATTGCGGCGCTGCAGCCGGAGATGGTCGTCGAGGGGACAGTGCGTGAAGTCCGTGACTTCGGAGCCTTTATCGACCTGGGCGGGGTCGATGCGCTTCTGCACGTGAGCGACCTGGCCTGGGAGAAGGTCAAGGATGTTTCGTCCGTACTTTCGGTGGGTGATTCACTCGAAGTCAAGGTTCTCAAGATCGAAGAGGGTGGCAAGCGCATCTCGGCCGGGCTCAAACAGCTTACGCCGGACCCTTGGACGCTGATCGCTGAAAAACTCAGCGTCGGCGACCGCATCAAGGGCCCTGTCACAAAATTGATGGACTTTGGAGCTTTTGTTGAGCTCGAGCCGGGCGTGGAAGGCCTGGTTCATGTCTCGGAAATGTCGTGGGCCCGGCGAGTGCAGCATCCGAAAGATCTTGTCAGCGTTGGAGATATCGTCGACGTCGTCGTGCTCGAAATCAAAGCCGCGCAGCGGCGGATCGGCCTTGGGATTAAACAGACTCTCGGCGACCCCTGGGAAAAAGCGCTGGAAAAATTCCCGGTCGGCAAGGTGCTCGAGGGTACGGTTCGCAACATCGCCGCATTCGGCGCGTTTGTCGAAATCTCGGAGGGTATAGATGGTCTCGTGCATGTATCCGACTTCGTGGAGGACCGGCGGATCAACCACCCGAGCGAGGTCGTGAAGGCCGGCGAGAAAATCCAGGTGGCGGTGATCGAGATCGATGCGGTCAAACGCCGGCTGAAGCTCAGCATGAAAGCTGCTGGTTCCGCCAACGACCTGGACCTTTTCATCGAAGAATACAAGCCTGGTGATACAGTAACCGGCCGCGTCTCCCGCATCAAGAAAAACAAAGCCGTGATCGACCTGGGCGAAGGTGTTGAAGCTATATGTTCTCTCACCGGGTCCGAAGCCGACGGCGAAGCAGCCGCCCCGGCCGACAGCGCCGCGAAAGACGTATCGTCGCTTGGCGCGATGCTCGCTTCCGCGTGGAAAGGCGCTGACGAGGGACCCTCCGGGTCGATGTCGAGACGTGCCGAAAAGCTGGAGGAGGGCCAGGTGCGCTCCTTCAAGATCACGCATCTTGACGCCAAGACCCGTGCCATAGAACTGTCGCTAGTGTAGAGTCCCCCGAACACCTGTCTCATCGATAGCCGAGCCGCGGGGGAGGACGCGGAAGCCCCTTTTTGTTGCGGCTGGTCCGCGTGAGAATATTGCCCGCCCACCCGCATACACTGTCCCGGTCCCAATATGCGGAACTACACCTGCCGTCCTTTCTACGAGCCCGCAAACGAAGAGCTGAGGTTCCTGCCCGAGGGCCCGCGGGTCCTCCAGAACTTCGCTAGCCCGGAGCCTCTGTTGGGCTGGGTGGCGATCCAGTATGGGGTGGACAAGCTAAAGGGAAGCTTCAACCTGCTGAATCTCGAAACCCGTGCTAATCAAACCTACGAGCTGCCGGGCCGGCCGGGCTTCTTCGCCGAAACCTCACACAGCGGCATCGTTGTTGTGGGCATGGAGCGGCGGCTCGTACTGCTGGACCTGAAAACGGGCCGCGTCGAAGAGACCGGGATCATTGTTACTGACGATGAGCGCGTGATTATCAACGACGGAATTCCGATCCCCGGCGGACTCTTGTTCGGAACCAAACACCTCGAGTTCAACCAGAAGATCGCGGCGCTTTACCGCTACGATTGCGGCTCGAAGCGTGTTATCCAGCTCGTGGACAAGCAGATCTGCTCCAACGGAAAGTTTTTCCAGGACGGCCAACAAGGCGCAACCGTCATTGACATCGATTCCGCGCCGAGGACAATCAGCCGCTACCTGTTCGATCGCGGCCTCGAGAAAATCCTTCAGCGCTCGCTGGTCGTGCCGCCCGAATCACTCCCAGCCGTGCCGGACGGCATGCGGCCGGCCCCCGACGGCTCAACGATTGTTGTGGCCTTCTACAATCCCGATTCTGTCGATACCGGTCTGGCGCGGGAGATCCGGCTCTCGGATGGAGCCGTCCTCACGCAATGGACGTTCCCCGGCTCTCCCCGCGTGACCTGCCCGGAGTTTGTCCGGCTTGACGGCAAGGTCTGCCTCATTTTCACCACCGCCGACGAGGGAATGGACGCCGCCACCCGCGCAATCTCGTCGGCCGCCGGCACGCTCTTCTATGGGGAGACGCCGTTCGACTCCATGCCAGAGCCCCCTCCTCTCGTCCCCGCGGAGTCCTTCTTGCCATGATCGGCGAGCGCACCTATTGAGGGGCTCAGCCAGCGAATCAGCGAATTGCGCCTGCATTTCTCAGTGCGCCATTTCGGCGCGGACTCTTGCGGTGGTCCGCCTTGCCGTTACCGGTCGAGTCGGCGATCGGTTTCTCTCGCAACATCGAAGGGCGGGCCGCATGACGTGTGCGCGGTGTGGCGGCGGGTGGGCGTGTTGTGTTGTTATCGAAATCGTTGCATCGCTGCCAGAGATCGGCTATCCTTGTCTGTTTGACGGCGGTCAAGAAAGAACTCATGGTTCACTGAGTTGATCGCTAACTAAATCTACTGAGAGGAATTTCGATGGGCCAAATCTATCTGCAACACTTCGAATATCGGGGAGCAGCCGATAAGTCGGCGTTCGACGCGGCGTGGGGTGTCGCGAATCAGGCGATGGCCGACAGCGGCAACTGGGGCAACGTCCAATCGGGCGTTAAGCACCTCCACGCTTACGGAACGGGTTCTGGTGGCTACGCCTTGATCGAGGTCGAAGACCCGAAGGCGTTTGAACAGTATCAGTTGTTCCACAACACCAGCTACGGCCACTTTTGTCGAATCACATTTGAGCCGTTGACGGATCTAGATGTAGCATTGGCTCCCGTCATCGCCGAACTCAAGGCCAAGACATAGGACCTCAAGGCTTTGGGGGCCTCTCTAAGAGGTCGAAAGCTCGAATACTTAACGGACTGTGTGTTCCGCTGGCACGCGAGTTGTTATGTGTGTCTAAATGACTGAATCCGAGCGACTTCCGGCGCTGTGCTGACGCCGAGCGTGAACCTACTGACACCGAGCGTGAACATTACTGACATGGAGCGCGCGCGGCACTAGTAAGCATGGAAGCTGACGAGTGGCGCGGCCGGGAAGTACACGACCCGATCGTCGGCGGCCCCCGCGGAGGCTCGCGGGACATTTACTCAAAGAATCTGTGAGGCCGATCGCGTCAACACACGGGCAGTTCGACCGAAGTCCCGCGTGAATGAGTGGTCAGGTGGCGGACAAGGTCCGTGGCAAACCTTAGGCGTTCCAATCCCTGTTCAGTCGATTGCTTGAGCGCGGCGAGCGCCTCCATCATTTCCGAGGCGACTCCGTCCAAGGCTTCTAGCTGCTCCGAACGGAGAACGCTTTCACCCCGTGCCGTGGCTGGGTCCAGCGGCATTCGTGTATTCAGACGGCGTATCAGAGCGCAAAGCTTCTCTTCCGCGAAACAAAAGCGGCCTTGGTCGATTCCGGCCAGCATAGCCCGTGCGTCATGACAGCATAGCTCGTAGGTCTGCTCGATTGACAAGACGTTCCTCCTCAGTCGGGCCGTCCCGCGGCCGGCCCGTCCCGACGATACTCAGCGACTCCAACCTCCTTATCGGTAACGAAAGCCGCGCACTGAGAATGATTTTGCGCGGGCCGGCGACACAGCCCAAAAAGAAAAAGTGCCCAAATTGTGAACTTTCCCGCCGCGTTCCTCGTTTACACTATCGAGGTCGTGTTAGAAAGATGATGTCGGAAGCAGTGATAGATTCCTGGGGGACTACTCTATGGTGGGGCGCCGATTCTGGACGCCTTGCTGAAAGGCAGGCCGCGGAAACGCGCATGAGCCTGGACACCGAGCTTGTCGAGCGCTGCCTGAACGGCGACCGCGGCGCCTGGGAACAGCTCGTGCAGTCACATACACGGCTGGTCTATGGGGCTTGCTACCGTTTTACGAATCAGGCCGAAGAGTCGCGCGACTTGACGCAAGAGGTTTTCCTGCGCGTGTTCAGAAGTTTGCGGACATTCGACGCCCGAAGCGGCGGCTTCCGCACTTGGCTGATTCGCCTGACGCGCAACCTGCTGATCGACCATTACCGCCGCACGAAGAAGCACAAAGTCCTCGCCCCCCTGGAAGAGCAGATTCCCGTTCTAGAAGAGAAAGCGCTGGTCGGCGGCAGCTCCGACCGCACGCTGCGGAGCCGCGAGGCTGCGGAGTTGCTGCAAGCCGGGCTGCAAAGGTTGTCACCGGATCTCCGGGAAGCAGTTATCTTGCGCGACCTGCAGGAGATGGAATATAAGGAAATCGCTCAGGTCTTGCGAGTTCCCGAAGGTACGGTAAAGTCGCGTATCAACCGCGGCCGAACCGAGCTGGCCAAGAACCTTCGAGCGCTGGGGGTGCGGCCATGAGATGCAGGGAATTTGACGCGCTTCTGTGCGATCACCTCGACGGCACGGCATCGCTGGAAGACCGCCGCCGGGTGGACAATCACGTTTCCGAATGCGGCGCTTGCGCCGCGAAGCTGAGTGACGCGGAGTTTGCACTGCGGGTGATTCAGGAGACTCCGCCCCTCGAGACTCCGCCGGGACTCGTTCGCGGCATTATTCAAGGGACAGTGGAAGCAGCGGGCGGCATGGCGGTGCTGGCGGGAGCGGACTCGGGCGGTTACGGGCTGAGCGGGTTTCTGCGTCCCTTCTTTCATCCTTTCCTGCAGCCGCGTTTCGCCATGAGCCTGGCCATGGCAGTGTTTTCCTTCTCGATGATTACGTTTTACGGAAAGGGAGCGATCGAAGGACAAGGTGACAGCAAAGTGGGTCCCGCCATGGTCGTCGCGGGCATCTCGGACGGGCTGGATCAGGCTTGGACGACTGGTGTCGAGTTATACGAAACGACGGTCTTGTTCTATCGGCTTCAGACCGAGTTTGGCGAGGGTGAGATCCAGATCGTGAATCCGGCCGCTTTTGGTGAGTCGAATCAGCCGCAAGGTGATTCCGGGGCGGGTAGCGGGTCGTCAAGGGAGCGCCGGCAGTGAATTGCGCGGCGCATCCGGAAACAGCGGCGGTGGCCTTCTGCCGCAACTGTGGCCGCGCGGTTTGTGACGCTTGCCGCCAGGAATGGCAAGGAGTTCCCCATTGCAGCGATTGTGTCGAAAAGCTGTCTCCGCCCGAACCTTCATTCACAGCAGCCGCCGAGCCCGCCGTGGCGGAAGCACCACAAGGCGCAAGCGCCTCGCAGCCTCCCCAGCCCCCGCAACCGGCGACCCCTGATCCCGCTCCGGGTTCATGGCGCCCGGCTCCTTCCCGCCCGGTTTCTTCCGGAACGACGGGCTCTTGGGATACTCCCTCTCCAGTGCTGGCCTTCTTGGCCGGAATCATCCCGGGCGTGGGCGCGGTCTACAACGGCCAGTATGCGAAGGGTGTCGTGCATGCGCTCGTTTGGGGAGGTCTGTTGAGCACGGCGATTGCCGCCGAGCAAACCGGCCCTCCGGGGAGCGTAGCGGTGTTCATCGTCCTGCTGGTGATGACGACTCTCTACATGCCGATCGAGGCCATGCATACGGCGCGGGCCATTCGGCGCGGAGAAGCGGTCGACGAGTTCTGGGGACTATTCGGTGTACGGAGCGGAGCGGGCGCCTCGCCGGCCGGGGGAGTGCTGCTGATCTTGATGGGGGTGGTGTTTCTGCTTCAATCCCTGGGCTACTGGAGTCTGGGCGATGCAGCGCGTTTCTGGCCCGTCACGCTCATTGCTCTGGGGATTTACCTGCTTTACCGCCGCGTCAAGGAACAGGGGGACGCCGCGCCCCCAGCAGCTTCTTCAGGCGGCGCCATGCCCTCGCTGCGAGTGCCGGATTCGTCTCCGGAAGACTCGGGGACGGCGCTTAGGCCACAAGAAGAGGATCAGCCAGACGGCGGCGCGCCGACGGAAGAACCACAGAGCGCCGGGTAAGCCGCTTTCCGAGCCGTTTGCCGTGAGCTGTCCGCCGCGCGCGCTGAAACGAGAATACGTCCATGGCCCGCGAATCGATCACGTCCGTCACGATTCCACTGTTGCTGATCGTGGCGGGGACCTTGTTCCTCGTTGACTATTCAGGACGGTTCTCTGTGGGCCAAACCTGGCCTGTCATCTTGATTCTGCTGGGGCTGAGCCTGGCGGTGCAGAGTATGGCCGGGGCCGGGGAAGGAGAGGCTTTCCGGTCCGCGCCTCGGCCGCGCCGGCGTAAATCCTTGTTCGGGCCGATCGTTCTGATCGCGGCCGGTGCGCTGTTGCTGGCACGGAACTTCTGGCCCGAGATTCCTTTGCGGGCATGGTTTGCCGGCTACTGGCCCTGGATTCTGATTCTGTGGGGGGGCGTCCGTCTGTTTGAGGTTGTGCTGGCTCGCCTGCTGGGGTGGTCACTGCCTCGCCGCTTGGGAGCCGGGGCGGTTTTCGCGGCCTTGCTGTTGGTTCTCGTTGGCTCGCGCGTTCGGGCCAGCCATGAGGGCCGCGGGTTCAATTTTGTGACGATTCCTGCTTTCGAGTTTCTTCAAGACACTTACGATTTCCCCGTCGAGAGATCGCATCACGACTTGACCGGCGGCGCCCTTGTCCTCAAGAACCTGCGTGGCCGCGTCCACATCGTTGGAGCCGATCAGGAACAGCTCGTTATCCGAGGAAAAAAAAGGATTCGCGCGGCGGACCGTCAAGAAGCCTCTGAGCTGGACAGCCGGTCACCGCTTGAGGTGTCCCCCTCGGATGGGGAAACGACAATCGCTATCGGCTGGATGGAAGACGCGGCCAGAAAAGTTTCTTTTGACCTGCAGTTGGAAGCGCCGATGGACATCACGCTGCAGGCCGAAAGACCGCTCCGGGAAGTCAGTGTCGAGAGTATTTCGGGAGCGGTCTCCCTCTCCCCCAGCCCCCGCCTGGTTCAACTCTCGAGAATAGGCGGTCCGGTGCGGATTCGCGTCGAGCGCGGCCGCAAGGTCGAAGGCAAAGACCTGGCTTCGGGATTCGAGCTGGATGGAAATACGGGGACGCTCGAACTCACCCGAGTCAAGGGCCCGGTGGACATACGCGGCGAGCTTTTCGGCACGATTCGACTGGCTGAGCTTCAAGGGACCACAAAGATTCAATCGAAGAATGGCGAGCTGCGGTTTGGCGGCCTCTCGGGCGAGGTCGAGGTGAAGGTACGGTCGGTTTCCGGCTCCCAGATTCAGGGGCCCGTGCGGCTCAACAGCGATCATTGGAGGCGCGTGACGCTCGAGCGCCTGAGGGGGGATGTCGAAATTCAAGGCCAGCGGATGGACGTCGAGCTATCCACGGACGAATCTTTCGGAGACATCGAAGTCACCCTGGGGCGGGGCGACATCGAGCTGAGACTGCCGGATGGGGCGAAGTTCACGCTGGACGCGGTCACGGATCGGGGCAATGTCCGCCAGCCCTTCGGGGAGCAGTTGCGATCAGAAAAGCGGGGGGCTGGCTCGAGCCTGCAGGGAAGCACCGGCGAAGGCCCGCGAATCCAGCTCCGCACGCAACGGGGAAACATTGTGATCCGCGGGGCTTCCAGCGGCAATGGAGACAGCCCCAAGGTCACTCGTATACACGCGGTGGTGCAGGACCATTTGAGCCGCGTTCACGCGGCTTGGGGTCTCCATCCAGCCCAGTCGTTTTACGGCTGGTAAGCCCTGCCGCTCGAGGTTGGTCAGCCCGTTTCAACGGGCTTCCCTCTTCCCAACGAAAATTCATACTTTGCGGTAATATTGGCGCACTACAATTACGGAGCGTCGAAGCGCGTGATCGCGACGGCTGCGGCTGCGGGTCAGAGACTCGCGGAATTTGATCGTGCTCCCCGCCGAAAGGGCCGTCGCCCTCTAACACTCGGCGGAATGCGTGGCTCGTGACCCGACCCGAAAACACGCTTCCGATTACCAGTTCGCCGGCGCTTGCCACCCAGGCGGCGCTGGGGCTGTCTTCCCTTTGATCACCGGGGCGTGAGCCGCCTCACCGGTTTGCCCGTGTCGCGGTATCAAGAACTTCGGTGACTCAACTTTTCCAACGGGACGCACGTTGGCGCCGATTCGGACTTCACGGTCACCCGGCCAGCTTGGACCGTCTCCCAACTCCACCAGCGCCGTTTCCAGCGCCGACTGCAACTTCGCGACGATCTCGGCATGCTCTCCCGAGACGTCATTCGCCTCCGCGATATCATTGCCCAGGTCATACAGCTCGCCATTGACATGGAGTTTCCAAGCGCCGCCGCGAACAGCTCTCAGCTCATAGCCCCGGTAATAGTAAAAGAACTCGTAGGGAGACTCGCGCTCGATTTCCCCGCCGAGGATCGCGGAAATGTCGTGCCCATCAATGACACGGTCGCTGGGAACGTCCGCGCCCGCCAGCGCGGCAAGCGTCGGCAGCAAATCCATCGTGCTGGTGACCCCGTCGTAAGAAGACCCCGGGGGAATCATCCCCGGCGCCCAGGCAATCGTCGGCTCGCGCATCCCGCCCTCGAAGGTGCTGCCCTTGCGGCCCCGCAGCGGCCCCGCGCTGCCCCTGGCCGGCCCGTTGTCGGACGTGAATATCACCAGCGTGTTATCGTCCAGGTCCAGCTCCCGGAGCTTGCCCAAGATCTCGCCCACGCTCCAGTCCAGCTCCTCGATCGCATCGCCCAGGATTCCATTATTCGACTTGCCCCGAAACGCCTCGCCGGCATAGAGCGGAACGTGAACCATCGAGTGCGGCAGATAGACGAAAAACGGCTCGTCACGGTGCTCCTCGATAAACTGAACCGCCTCTTTGGTGTAAGCCCCGGTGAGGAAAGACTGGTCTTTGACCTCCCGCAACACTTCCTCCCCGCGCATCTTTTCGCCGCGGAGTAATGGCAGCGGAGGATGGTTGCGGATATTCCGCGGAGCGTCCGGGTTCATGTCGTTTGAGTAAGGCAGGCCGTAGTAGTAGTCAAAGCCGTTGCGCGTCGGCAGGAAGGGAGGCTGGTCGCCCAGGTGCCATTTGCCGATGCAAGCGGTTGCATAGCCGCGCTCTTGGAGCAATTCCGCGACGGTGATCTCGTCTGGGTGGATGCCGTGCTCGTCGCCGGGCATCAGGACTCCGTGCCAGGAGCCCGTTTGCAGCCCGTTGCTAATCGGGTAGGACCCCGTCATCAGCGAAGCCCGCGAAGGGGTGCAAACCGGCGCCGCATAGAAGCTGGTGAGCTTCATGCCTTCCGCGGCCATGCGATCGAGGTTCGGAGTGCGGTTAAGGGTCGAGCCGAAGGGCCCAATGTCGCCATACCCCATGTCGTCTATGAAAATGACGACGAAATTCGGCGTGCGGGAATCGGGCCGAGTCTCCCGGGAAGATGGTCCGCAAGACAACGCAAGCAGGGTAGTCACCAGCAGCAATAGAAATTTCATGGCAGTGACATCATATCCGACAGTGATTGTGCCTGCCCAGGCGATCGAATAGAAGTGAGGGAAAGCCACAGAAACAACACGCCAAACAGCACCCAACTCCTTACGCTGAGGTCGTTTCGCGCGGCAGCCCATCCGATCAATGGCGCTTCCGACCAGCCGCTCGTCAGCTTCCACGCTTACCGACAACTACATGGGTGGGCTCTCCTTCCTCCCACAAGGTGTCCGCACCGAAAAGGCGCACCGAGAATGCGGGCTAGGTGTGCGTCAGCGACACATAGGCGAGCGGAAGCGACTCCACATCCAGGCGTGACAGGTTCGCGACGCTGCTGGCACGATCGATATCGATGCCCACGAGCTGTCCCTCGGCGTCGAAATCGAGAACCACACCGGGAGCAACCTCGCGCACGTCAGCGCCAGGCTTTTCCGAGAGTTCAATATACAGCGAGTCGGTTTCCGGGTAGTATCGGAACTTCATGCTTGGGTGTCCTCGAAGTCGTTACCCAGGATTTGCTGCTACGAAATCTTGTCGAGAACCAGCAGCGAGTAGATCAGCGGAAGGTAGATAACCGAAGCCTGCAGCAGGCGGCGCGCCTGCAAGGTTGTTTTGACGCGAGCGGTCAGTACACCGAAATACAGGTAGCCCAGACCGCACAAGACCGCGCCGACAAGATAAGCCGTTCCGGCCATGCCGAGCAGTACCGGGGCCAGGCTCACCGGGATTAACGCGGCCGCGTAGCAAACGATCTGCCGCCCGGTGGAAACTCCGTCGGGCTCGACCACGGGGAGCATCTTTATGCCCGCGCGGGCGTAGTCCTCGCGGTACATCCAGGCGATCGAATAGAAGTGAGGGAACTGCCAGAGGAACAACACGGCATAGAGCACCCACCCCCCGGCACTGAGGTCGTTTCGTGCCGCCGCCCATCCGATCAATGGCGGCATCGCGCCCGGAAACGAGCCGACGAAAGTAGAGAATGGCGTTCTTGTCTTGAGAGGCGTATAGAGGAACAGATAGCTCACCGTAGTCAGCAGTCCCAATGCGGCGCTCAGCAGGTTCACGGCTATGGCGAGATAGACCACGCCAATCAATGTGATGACAATGCCAAAGGCTAGCGCGGGAACCGGCCTCAATCTCCCCGCTGGCAAAGGTCGCTGCTCCGTGCGCCTCATGCGGGCGTCTAGATCCCGTTCCGCCCACTGGTTGAGCGCTCCAGTGCCGCCCGCCAGCAAAGCCGTCGCCAGCAGCGTATGCGCGAACAGAAGGAGCGAAAGCGAGCCGGTGGAGCCAAGGTAGAAACCAACCGCAGTTGACATCACGATCAGCCACACGACGCTGGGTTTCGTCAGCTCGAAATAGTCTCCGACAGAGGATACAGTCGTTGGGATGGCCGCCGAGGCGGCCGAGGCATCGCTTCTCATGTTGCCGCTGGGACTCCCTGATTCCCCATGCCGGCCGTTGAAACCGCCAGACGAGCGTGAACCTGAATCGACAGAAGCACGCTGACCGCGAAGATCAACGCTCCCGCGGCGACGTGAGCCACGGTCAGCAACACCATCGGGAGCAAGGGCTGCACGGCGTCCTCGGTAAGCTCTCGAATCCAATACGTCCCCGCTCCTAAAACTAGCTGCAGCATCACCAAGCCGTTCAGCAGCAACGTCCAGTTTAAAAGTTCCGGCAGTCCCGAATGCCGGGTCACTACCCGCTCCAAAATCCAGACCACAAATACCGCCACGGTCAGAGCCCCGATCAAGTGGGGGATGATGCCGAAGCCCTTATGCCGCAGAGCGGCTCCCATCATGAGCTGCAAGAACACAGCGGCGTTGGCCGTCAGGCACAGCGCGCGTAACGACGGCGCCCCAGAGTCTGTCGAGCGCGGGCCGAGCCCTTCGTGCTGCCGCTGCCAGCTCGGCGACGTATACCAAGCCAGGCTGACAATCATACAGAAGAACAACTGCGCCAGACAAGCGTGACTGACGGAAATCGCGACGGGAAGCAGAAAAATGACTGTCAGCCCGCCGAGAACGCCTTGGGCTATGACCACGCCAAGCGCGGCCAAACCTAACTTCTTGACCCAGCCCCGTGTCTCTGCCTTCCACAGCCAAGCCGCCAGCACAATCGTCAGCAAGCCGACGAAGCTGGCGATCATTCGATGGCCATGTTCGTAGAAGATGCCCCCGATCATCGGAGGCATCAACTGTCCGTAGGAAAGCGGCCAATCGGGAACCGAGAGGCCCGCTTCGTTGCTGGTCACCAGCGCTCCGGCAATGATCAGGCAAAGCGTCGAGAACGCGGTGAACAGAGCGAAGCGGTGCAGACGGAGATTCACGATCAACCGGCCGAGAACGTGAAGTCAGCCTGCTTGGACTCCGAAGCGCCCACGGTGACGCTCGTCTCTTGGGCGTCAAATCTCTCGTGCCGAGCCTCGATCGTGTAAGTTCCCGGCGGCAGACCCTTGATCTCGAATGATCCGTCCGCCCCGGTTATGGCAAAGAATGGATGGTCGACCACGTTAATGTAAGCCCTCATCCATGGATGGATATTGCACTTGACCGGTAACATGATCTCTTGACGGCTGAACTTCCTCTCAATCGCGGAGGCATCGGCCGTCTGTGATCTGTTCCACTCGCGGTTGACGCGAGGGAGCGGGTGGACATTGTGCGTGGTCGGATCGCTGTTGGCAACACTGAGAACCTGACCGCTCCGCAGCGCAACAACATGCGGCGTGTAGATGCAACCCTTCTGGTTGAGCGCAACCGGAGTGCTGGGAACCTCAAACTTGCCCTCGATGCCGTCTTTCACCCAGATGAACACATTCGCCAGAGAGCCGCCATCGCCAACAACGGCTACTTCGGCGTGAACAGGGCCGTCGTGGAGCTCGCCGCAATCCGGCTCGGCGCTCATATTGATCCGAGGATTCGACGGGGCTTCCCCATCCAAAATCACCTTACCGCTGACCGAGCCGGCGGTGGCGGGATCAACCTTGACGTACTCTACCGCGGCCCCTGGAGCCGCTTCTTCCGGCGTGGCTGCTTCTTCGCCGCCACCGCCGCAACCAACGGCAAACAGCAGAAACGTTGCCATCAGACAACCAAATATCTTCGAAAATGACATAATTTCTATACCTTCCTTACAAAGCAAATCCGCACTTGCGTGCAAAATCTTAAAAGGGGAATTCTCCCCTATTGTACATCGATGAGACTTAGCCGCCCGACGCCCCGGCGGTGGCCAGCAGCCTCCGCAGTTCCTCCGGCGTGAATTGGAACATGTACCGAACCAGCAGTTGGGCGTGGTCCTTCTCGTAGCCTTGGAAAGTCGCGGGCAGCGGCCCGTCGAACACCCAGCGGCCCCCCTCGCGCCGGAACAGCTCCGAGGGCATTGCCGTGCCCGGGGCGATGTTCGCGGGCTCCAGCATCCAGCGGTAGGTCCAGTCCGGCTTGAGCCGCTCAGCGGCGATTAAGAAATTGGGAGCCGTTGCATTCTGGTCACGCGCGGCATTACCTGTCATGTGGCATTTCAGACAAGGCGCAGCACGGCTGCTGAACAACTCTCGGCTCATGATTCGCTCCTCGCTGGAGAGCGGTTCGAGCGAATCGGGCAGAGAGGGCAACGGCTGGGAGGAGCGCGCCATAAAGAAGCGCATGAGTTTCGCAACCTGCCCATCCGAGAAATAGAACGTCGGCATGCGCGCCTCGAGGTACGTACGCAAGCCGTTGCGATAGATGTCCGATTCGCTTTGAGCCGGGTTGGCCAAGAACCCATTCAGCCAATCCGGCTGCACGCGGGCACCCTCGGTGTAGAGCTGGGGCGGCAACTGCTCCGCCCATTCAGGGTCCCTGTAGCGCGGCATCGTCATGAACGAAGTCACATCTCCGGGGCGAATCTGGTGGCAGCCGTTGCAGTTGTATTGCCGGATCAGCCACCAGCCTTCCTGTATGTCGCGGCCTTCGTCCTCGGGTTCGTGGCGGTACTGTTTCGGAAAGCGAGTCTCAACCGCGCCCATCAAGAAAGTCGTCAGCGACGTGATCTCGTCGTCGCCGAAGTTGAAATTGGGCATGCGGAGTTCTTCGAGCGGCGCCTTCACTTTGCCCTCGTCGAAGAAGGCCGGGTTCTTCAGCTTGCGGCTGAAAAAGCCTTTATGGTTATACCAGCCATCATGTTCCGCCTCGTGTGTCTTGAGAGCGAAGTCGAGACGCTCGATCGGCTTGCTGCCCTCTAGTGTCAGCTCGGTACCGATGCGCCCCTCGGTCTCCATGCCGTTGATTTCGTGACAGCCCGCGCAGCCGTAGTGGCGAACTAGCGCCTCGCCCTTTTCGGCCATTTCGGCGCTGTCCATAAACGCGGCTCCGGCATAGCTGGCATCGGTCTTTTGCGTCATGAGATAGGAGGCAATGTCACGCGTTTCGGGGACGGACAGCCGCAAACTGGGCATGACGGGCGTAAAGCGAATTCCGCCTTCGGGATCGTTTGGGTCTGGGGTGACCTCGCGGGGATTGTGTATCCAGCGAACCAAGAAGTTGTAGCTCGTCTTCTCGCCGACACGGCTAAGATTCGCGGCAAAATCTCCGCCGATGCGGTCTTCACCCGCGCCGATCGAATGGCACCCCAGGCATCCGCGCGTTTCGAAAAGCTCTTGGCCGCGCTCAGCGTTACCGGGCGGATGCTGCTCCAAGTCGCCCTCGATGGCATTCCGCCAGATATAAGCCGAGATCGCCTGGATATCTTCATCCTCCAGGCGAAACACGGGCATCTTGCTGCCTGGCCGGAATTCATGCGGGTTCTTCAGCCACACTGGAATCCATTCCTTGCGCAGCTTGACCTTGATTTCTCTCAAGCTGGGCCCGAACTTCTTGACCTCTCTCGCCAAGTTTTTCGATTGGCCGCGAAGGGTAGTCACCTCGGAGTCGAGGCTGCTGTTTCTCAGAGTGAGCGTTTCCGCCCGGGCGTAGTAGCGCAGCGCCACGTCGTCCTCGGCCGCTCCGTCGCCCAGCTCGATCGAGAGTTGCGCCTCTTTGCGGTTCGAGGCTTGTTCTTCCCCAATAATCTGGATCTGCTGCTGAACGGTGGCGAGTTCTTGGGCCTCCCGGTCGAATCCTTCGAAGCGGTGACAACCCCAGCAGCCCCTGTTGAGGAACAGTGCACGGCCCTTGTTCAGGGTCTCGGCCAGATCGGTGACCACCTCACGGGAGTGGCACTGCTGGCAGCCGGCCTCAACGTTTTCCTTTTCATAGAGTGGGAAGAGCCAGTGCTTGTACCTGCCATGACCTTTCGTGACACTGCTGGTGGCCCGCCCATTTCCGTTGTGGCAACTCACGCATCCAAACTCCTCCGGATCGTGGATTTTCAGCAGATCCGGGCTGGGGTGGCTGGCGAAGACGCTTTCCCCGCCCATCGACGCCGCGCTCAGCTCGACCGGCTCGCGGTTCCCCAAGTGGCAAGACTCGCAGCGATCCACCAGATCGATGTCGGCCAGGTGAATCTGCTTGATGCCTCCGGAAAAACTCTCCATCTTGCTGATCAAGCCATCCACCTGCAGCTCTGTCAGCCCATGAAGCCGCTCTTGGAGATAAGCGTCCCGCTCGGCGCGAGTCTCCCTGGCCGGCAAGTTCAATTCGACAAGCTCCCCCTGCAACTCGGCCCGCAAAGTCCGCAGACGCCCGAATTCGGTCCCCATTTGTTCGTAGGTCATGGTGACCGTTTCGTTTGTCCCCGAACCGTCATCGAGGACGATATCCAGCTCTTGCTGGAGCTGTTTGATCTCCGCGATTTCTTCGTCGTATGATTCCTTGTCTGATTCGCTTTCCGATTTCTCCCATAGGTAGACCTTGGCGCCGATCTTGCCTTGGAGCTCCTGATACTCCTTCCGCACCGCGTCCATGCGGGGAGTAACGCCCTGATTTATCCTCTTGTTGATCCCACGGATCCGCTCGGCGGCTAGCGTCTCGGCCTGCTCGACCTCCGCGGTCAACTCTTGGTAGCCTTCCGAGCTCTTAACGTCTTGCTCCGATTGCGCCTGCTCCGGCTTGAGCTGTTTCAGGTAGGCTGAGTATCTATCAACGAAGCGCGCCTGATAATCCTTCCAGGGACGCAACGTATACAATTCGTCGTAAATCGCCCAAACGAGCGTCAGCATCAGAATGAGCGTCGAAACGAACAAAGGAACGCTCAGTGAACTATTGATGACTGGATCGTCGTGATCAGCCGGAGGGGGCTTAGCCATTCGAATAACTCCGTTACTGCTTCATTCGGTCGAGCAGGTTCGTCCAAGATCAGAGAGAAAGCTAGCTTCTGTCACAGCGCCGGCGCGCTCGGCACGCCGCGGCGAAAAATTGGGCCGGGTGAAAACTAAACCGGCTAAATATTAAACCAAGGCGTCACCAAGACATCCTTAATCCGAAACACCAGCCGCGCGATCATCTTCGCCGGCAGGCTCAGCATCGTGATCAGCAGCACCTGCATCATGATGTACTGAGTCAGCGACATGCGGTCCAGGATTTTGCGGTTGAACTCGTTCAGCGTCATCAGCTTGTGGACCAGCAGTCCGGACAGCACCACAAACAGCGCCAACACCGCAAAGCCGAAGATCATCGCCGGCACCGTGCCCGTGATCCCGACCATCTCATGCAGGTCCTGGTTGACCTCGAAAACAAGCCGGTTGTGGTCCCACGTCTGACCCGGCCAGAACCACATCCACCCGGGACCGCGAATCAGGGTTCCGATGATGACCATCGAGCACCACAAAATAATGAAGCCGAAGAAGAAGGCCAAGATTGCGAACTTGCGCTGCTTGAAGGTGTAGTATCCGTTCCCCAGCGGGTTCTCGTCGATATAGGGGATCGCCATCAGGCCGACAATAATGAGAGTGGGCATGACGACGCCGGCTATCCAGGGGTCGAAATAGACCAGCATCTCCTGCAGGCCCAGAAAATACCACGGCGCCTTGGCCGGGTTCATCGTCAGGCTGGGATTGGCGGGCTCCTCGAGCGGCGCGTCCAGGCAGATTGACCACACCATCAAGATAGCGGTCACAATCACCGTCGCCAGAAATTCGATTCGCAGCAAGAAAGGCCAGACATGAACCTCTTTCGACCAGCCTTTCTTGAACGGTTGGACCTTGCGGTGGTGCGTCTTGGCAAGTTCCGGGTCGGCCTCGAGCTGGCCAATCAGCCGGTCGTTCGCAAAGGCCTGCCGCAAGCCGTACCAGGTGTAAAACGGCAGCATTATCATCAGCAGCACGATCGGAACATTGTCCGGAAGTGAGAAGATTTCCCAAAGTTGTGCCCAATCCGGCATAGATTTTCTCCCGCTTAGTTCCTACTTAGACAGCTAGACCCGCCGCGGCGGCTTGATCTCCTTGGCTAGCATCACGGGCGAGGGCCCGGAGATGCCGCCGTCTTTTCGCACCCGCCAAAAATGCACGATCATGAATGTCGCGGCGAATCCCGGAATCGCGATGCAATGCCAGATATAGGCCCTCAACAGGGCATTCGCATCAACGATCGAGCCTCCCAGCAATGCAAACCGCACGTCATTAAAAGGCGTCATTCCAAATTCCGGGCCAAACGGGCCTTCATGACCCAGCATTGGTGAAGCTCGGGCCATGTTGGTTCCGACCGTGACCGCCCAGAAGCCCAGTTGATCGTCGGGAAGCAGGTATCCGGTAAACGACAGTAACAGCGTCAGCACCAGCAGGATTACGCCAACGCACCAGTTGAACTGCCGGGGCTTTTTGTAGGACCCCGTCAGAAACACCCGGAACATGTGCAGCCACAAGGTCAAAATCATGGCATGCGCTCCCCAGCGGTGCATATTGCGGAGCAATTTTCCGAAGGGAACGTCGTGCTCGAGGTAGAGAATGTCGCGAAACGCCTGGACCTTGGTCGGGTGGTAATAGAACATCAGCAGCACGCCCGTCCAGGTCAGCACGAAGAACAGGTAGAACGTGATTCCGCCCATGCCCCAGGTGTAGTTGTACTTCACGGCGTCCCGGTTCACCTTGGCCGGATGGAGATGGAGAAAGACGTTGCTCAGAACGCCCAGTGTGCGGCTGCGCGGCGTTTCGTCGTGCTTGACCCGAAACATCGACTTGTACAGCTCGGTCTTGGTGGGCTTCTTTAACGCATTCAGGTCCTGCGTGGCCTTTTGCTTGATGGCGTCGGCGTCGATCACTCCCAGGATCGTGTTTTTGCCGTTTTTCGAGCCGTTTTCCTCAGGCATCCTTCACTCCTTTACTCATCTGTTCCGCCGCTATCCTCGATTCAATTTCGCTCATCTCCATCTGCTTTCGAGCGGTGGTAGTGGATCGCCCGTCCCCGGCAGGTCTTTGATCCCGGCCCGAAACCGAGAAATCGGATTTCCGTAGCTCAGCGGCTATTCAAGAAGGCCGGAAAGGGAATCAGACCGCGCATCAGACGACGATGTAGGCCCCCTCGTCATTGAATTGAGTGGCTTTGCCCTTCTCCTGTTTGAAGAGGATGCTCGTATCGACTACGATTTGCCCTTCAGCATTCAGTTCTACTCTGGCTCTGTCCATCGGACGTGGAGCCGGGCCCTCGTAGTTGATCCCCTCGGGGTCATAGCCGCTGCCGTGACAAGGACATTTGTATTTCGATTCCGATTCCTTCCAGTCAGGCGTACAGCCGAGGTGGGTGCAGCGGGCGAAGATCACGAAAAGCCTGTCCGTGCCGCGGACCACCCAGATCCGCTGGGATTTCTGGAATTTCGTGTCCACCCCGATCCCGAAGTCGCCCGGCGCCCCAATCCTGAAAATCCTCTTGGGTTCGAAGATTGTCCGCGGAAAAAAGAACCGCAGAAACATCAGGAAGTTGGTGAGCAGGAAGCCCCCAGTAAAGATCCCCACGAATCGGCGGCGGGTCTTGACGGCGTCCTTCTGCGAAGGACTCGTTTGAAACGCCTTGCTGAGCTTTGACGCCAGCGAAGGCTTTGCTGCCTCTGCGGTCGTTTTCTCCGCGTGGGCCGCCCCTTCGGGCGAACCACCAGTGGTTTCAGCCATGATCGCCTTCCTTCTGATTGGTAACTAGGAGAGGTGTGCAACTCTCCATTGTTGAGAGGTGTGTAATCCCCCATTGTAGTGGAGGAAGTAAAGTCTTACAAGCGCATCGAGCCTCCTTGACATTATCACTTGGCAGCGACACCGCATCGAGCCTCCTGCAACGTTTCCGCGCACGGAAAACTTCCGCGCGGGGGATAGCGGCCCGATTGGGCCCAGCCGCGACCCTCTCCGGACGGGGTAGAATAGCCTTAAAGAATTCAGTGGCCACTCAACCAGCCAGGGTTACCGCGATCGTCGCCGAAAAGCCCTCCGTCGCGAGAGACATTGCCAAAGTCGTCGGCGCCCACCAGCGTGGTAACGGGTACCAGCACGGCAACGGATACATTGTGACCTGGGCTCTCGGCCATCTGGTCTCCCTCGCCCAGCCCCACGAGATCAACCCGGAATGGCGTCGCTGGCGCCGCGACACCCTGCCCATGCTGCCGCCGGAGTGGCCGCTGGTTGTCTACGAACAAAGCCGCGATCAATTCGAGGTTGTCAAAAGAATTCTGACGAGCAAGAAGGTAGAGCGTATCGTCGCGGCGACAGACGCCGGCCGCGAGGGCGAACTCATCTTCCGCTACATCTACGAGGCCACCCGTTCCAGTAAGCCTGTCGACCGGCTTTGGATTTCGTCGCTGACCCCGGCGGCCATTGAGGCCGGGTTGCGCACCCTCAAACCAGCCCAAGAATACGACTGCCTCGCCGATGCCGCCCGTGCCCGCAGCCAGGCCGATTGGCTGGTCGGGATGAATCTTTCCCGAGCCTACAGCCTTGACTGCCAGCAGGATTTGTCGGTCGGACGCGTGCAAACTCCCACCCTGGCCATGCTGGCCGGGCGCGAATTGGCGATTCGCTCGTTTGTGACGGAGGACTATTTGGAAGTCGTCGCGACCTTCCAACCGCACCAGAGCCCTGGGGGCCGGGAAACTGGAAAACCGAAATCCGCCGCCCCAAAACCGTCATTTCAAGGAATCTATTTCCGTTACGAGTCAGTTGACAAGGATTCAGTTGAAAAGGATTCGGCCCGGCCGAAGCCTGGAGCCAATAAGCCTCCCCCCGGCAGTGATTCCTCCAAACGAAACTCGCGTCTGCCGTCCGGCGGCGAGCAGGCCCGCCGCGTCATCGAGCGGGCCAAATCCGGCCAGGCCCGCATCGAGTCGATCGGCCGTTCAACGAAGCGCTTGGCCCCTTTGCTGCTCTATGACCTCACCGAGTTGCAGCGCCATGCGAACCGGCTCTACGGCTTCAGCGCCAAGCGGACCCTCGATCTGGCCCAGAACCTCTACGAGAAGTACAAGCTGCTCACCTACCCTCGCACCGACAGCCGCCATCTCACCAAAGACATTGCGGCGACTCTTGGCAAAGTCACCGGCGCGATTTCCGGTCCGTACGAAGATTTGCTTGCCGCTGGAACGGGCAGCCGCGCCCTGGGGCGCCGCTTCGTCGATGACGCCAAGGTGAACGACCACCACGCCATCATCCCGACCGGCTCCCCCCAATCCCCGCCGGCCGGAAGCGACGAAGCCAAGATCTACGATCTGGTGTGCCGCCGTCTGCTGGCCGCCTGGCACAAAGACCACGTGTGGTCGGTCACCACCGTCATCACGGCGATTGTCTGTCCTTCCGAAAATGAACCGCAAGAAGAAAACGCCGAACCTCTCGTTGACCGCTACATCAGCTCAGGCGCCTCGGTCGAGCAAGAAGGCTGGAAAGTGCTCGACCCCGGCTTCGGCGAATCGAAAGCCAAAAGAAAATCCAAGAAAGGGGAAACCCGAGACCCATCCCAGCCGGGAGGCTCGGCTCCGTCTCCATCCAAAGCGGAAGACGAACAGAAAATCCCCCCAGGTCTCAGCGAGGCTCAGCCGCTTCGGGTAACCGCCGCCGAGGCCGTGGAGAAGAAGACCCGGCCGCCCAAGCGCTTTACAGAAGGCACGCTGTTGACCGCCATGGAATCCGCCGGAAAAACCCTCGAGGAAAAAGAGCTTTCCGACGCCATGAAAGACCGCGGGTTGGGCACTCCGGCGACGCGCGCCGCCATCATCGAGACGCTGCTGCGCCGCGAATACATCGTGCGCAAGGGCAAATCACTGGAGGCGACAGAGAAAGGCATCCACCTGATCGAAGCGGTTCATCCGGCCGTCAAGAGTCCCGCCATGACCGGAGAATGGGAATCGAGGCTGCGGCAAATCGAGCGCGGCGAGGGCAAGTTGCGGGATTTCATGCAGCGGATCGAGGAATACGTCCGCGAAGTCGTCGGTGGGGAGCCCGCAAAGCCCTTTGATCAGCCGGCCGCGCGTTCAGCGAACGGCGCCGCTGGATCCCAAGTAGCGGCCGGCACGCCCGTAGCCACCGGCAATCCTGCCGGTCCACATTCTCAAGAAGGTCCGCATCTTTCAGAAGCACGCGCCCCCCTCCGGCCCGGCGGAACCCCACCGAAACCCCGCGAAGAGAGTCTCCCAGAGCTGCTTCGCTCCGCCTTCGGCTTCCAGTCATTCCGCCCGCACCAAGAAGAAGTCTGCCAAGCCGTTGCCCAAGGCCGGGACGTGCTGCTGGTCATGCCCACCGGCGCCGGCAAATCCCTCTGCTACCAGCTCCCCGGCATCGCCCGCAGAGGCGTCACCCTGGTCATCAGCCCCCTGATCGCCCTCATGGAAGACCAGGTCGCCAAGCTCAAGCAAATGGGCTTCCGCGCCGAACGCATCCACTCCGGCCGCCAGCGCGAAGAAAGCCGCGAAGTCTGTTTCCGCTACCTCCAGGGGAATCTCGACTTCCTCTTCATCGCTCCGGAACGGCTCAGCGTGCCGGGCTTTCCCGAGATGCTGGCCAAGCGCAAACCCACGCTCGTCGCCGTCGACGAAGCGCACTGCATCTCTCATTGGGGCCACGACTTTCGCCCGGAATACCGCATGCTCGGGCAGCGGCTGCCGCTGCTTCGGCCCGCCGCCGTGATCGGGCTCACCGCCACCGCCACGCCGCTGGTACAGGACGATATCATCGAACAGCTCGGGCTCGGCAACCCCCTGCGCCGCATCCATGGATTCCGCCGGGACAACATCGCCATCGAGATTGTCGAGCTGACCCCCAGCCAGCGCCCCCCTGCGGTAACGAAGCTGCTCGAAGACCCCGCCCGCCGGCCCGCCATCATCTACGCGCCAACGCGCAAATCGGCCGATTCCCTCGCCGCCGAGCTGGCGGCGCAATTCTCCGCGGCGGCTTATCACGCCGGAATGATGCCTGAACTCCGCGACCGCGTTCAGACCGCCTTTCTTTCCGGCAAATACGAAATCGTTGTAGCAACCGTCGCTTTCGGGATGGGGATCGACAAGCCCGATATCCGCACCGTCGTTCATACCGGCCTGCCAGGCACCGTCGAAGCCTACTACCAGGAAATCGGCCGCGCCGGACGCGACGCGAAACCCTCCCGAGCCGTGCTGATGTACTCCTGGGGCGACCGCAAGACTCACGAATTTTTCCTGGACCGGGACTACCCGGCGGTCAGCGAGCTGGACCGAATCTTCGGCAAACTCCCGGCGCAGCCCGAATCCCGGCTCAAGCTCGAGCAACGAGTCGGGATGGACCCCATCGACTTCGAAAAGGCGCTGGAAAAACTCTGGATTCAGGGCGGCGTCATCATCGACCCGGAAGAAAACGTGCAGCAGGGCCACAACCGCTGGAAAGGGGCCTACGTCGAGCAGCGCAACTATAAGCTCAAGCAGCTCGACCTCATCGTTCGTTTTGCGTCCTCTCAGCAGTGCCGCATGCTGGACCTCGTCAGGCACTTTGGCGACCAGGAGGACTCCCAAAAGCCTTGCGGCATGTGCGACATTTGCGACCCCTCGGCCAGCATCTCGCAAACCCGGCGCGCCCCGACCCAAGAAGAAAGAGAAGCGCTCGACGTCATCATCGAAGCGCTCAAGAAACGGGACGGGCTGGCAGCCGGCCGCTTGCTGGAGCAGGTCACCCCCGAGACCCTGCTCGACCGCAAGACGTTCGAAAAGCTGTTAACCGGCCTGTTCCAGGCGGGCCTCGTCAAGATTGTCAGCGACACATTCGAGAAAAACGGACAGACGATCGAGTACCGCCGCATTTCCCTCTCCCAAGAAGGAAGGCAGCTCGACGCGCCCGCCGGGGATTTCGTCACCGTGGCCGCCGACGCCCCGCGCGCGCCCCGCAAGAGGAAGAAACGCGCGGCGAAGCCAAAGCGCCAGGCAAGGACTCGACGCGCCGCCTCGCGAAGCCCGGATCAAGGACAACCGAGCGGGCCCGAGCCGGAAGAGTGGGAACGTTTCGCCGCGCCCGAAGAACGGGTAAGTTCCGAGGAGCGCGACTGGCCGCCCGGCTCAAAGCAAGGCCAGCTCATCGGAACCGAAGACAAATCACGAGCCGCCCAACCACCGAACCCGCGGCTCATCCAAGAGCTGCGTGCCTGGCGCCTGACGCAAGCGCGCGCCCAGCGCATCCCCGCATTTCGCGTCTTCCCGGACCGAACCTTGAACGCCATCGTTCAGGCTCGCCCCGGCAGCGAGCAGGAACTGCTGCAAGTCACCGGCATAGGCCCGCGCCTGGCCGGCAAGTATGGAGCCAGGATCCTGGCGATCGTGGCGTCCAACCGCGGCTAGCCGTTCACTAGCTAGCATTTCTCACCCAACGGCGAGGGGCAGAGTGACGCGGAGTGCCGCGACGTGGCGCGCGCCTCCTGGCGGGCCGCGTCGGCCTCCGGGCCGACGTATGCTTCTCAGGCGGTAACCAACCCGCGGAATCGGCGTGATCAACCGTCGTAGCAGCCTCGCCCCGCGCCTCCCGCCCGACGTATCGGTACGGCCACTCAAGCCGGCCTGCCGACCACTATCCCTTCCCTGGGGCGGCGCTTACGGCTGACCGCCCGGAGGGATCGACGTCGGCGACTCTCCCCCAGGCAGTGATCGGACCCAGCCGTCGAGCTGTCGGGCCGCAATATCACGTCCACCCAAGCCGAAAGCAATGGCCACGGCCACGGCCACGGCTCCGAGAGTTAGACCAAACGCTAGACTGATGATTTCGTTGGCCAACCCCATCTGCCTTAGCGCCATGGCGGCTGCCAGTACTACAATCGCAATCCGCGCCGTCGTAGTCAGCAGACTTGCATGAGCCGAACCGCTGGCTCGTATCGTCGACGCCGCCAGGTTCGCCAAAAAGAGGCCAATCCCCAGAATTGCTAGCCCCACAACGATGTGGCCCGCGAAACCGAGAAACTCCGAGACGATATCCGTGAGCGCTGTGAACCCTAACAGACCGGCAGCTTCGGTGGCGGCAAAAAGCATGATCGCGATCAACACGAGGGATCCCACGATCGAAGACGGCGTCTTCGCATCTCCTTCCGCCGACTCTCTTCCGAGCCCCAAACGCGCCAAGATCGCATCGAAACCGATGCCACTCAACAGACTCGTTACCAACCCCGCTACCACACGGCCCACCATGTAGGAGATGGTCAGCACCAGCATGGCGGCGAAGACCGCTGGGATGGACTCCAGGATCATCGTCAACATGCGGCTCAGCGGCTCCGTAACGGAGTTCAACTGCAATGCGGTAAGAGCACCGATGAGAATTGGAATGAAGATCAGAACATAGACCACCATCCCTAATACGCGCGACAGCTTCTGATCACCTAAGGCGCCCGCCAGGCCGACTCTTTGACTCAAAGCATCCAAGCCCACAGCAGCCAACAAGCTAGTTACGATGCGCTGCACGATCCGGGCGAGAAACCAGCCAACTGCCAGTGTTATCCCCGCCATAAGCAGGTTCGGCAGAAATCCTGTAACCTGGCTCACCATCTCTTTTACGGGGTCGAGCATGCCTTCGAGCGCCAGGGCATCCAGGACTCCGGGCAGAAAGAGTAGAAAGACGAACCAGTAGAGAGCATCGCCCATGGATTTACTCACGGGAGCCGGCGCTTCTTCGTCTTCCCCTGCTTCGTCCGCAAGACGTTGATCGAGCTTCGTGGCCCGGAGCGCGCGGGTGACAATGAGCCGTGCCGCGGAACCGAGAGCCCAGGCGATAAACAACAGCAATCCAGCGCCCAGCAGCCGGGGAGCGAATTCAAAAATCTGAGTCAGCAGCCCCCGCAGGGGTTCGGTCAGCATCGTCAGACCGAGCGTTTGGAAAACCGCCACCAGGACGAACAGCATGACAAGGTAGTAAACCGCCTTGCCAACCCACACCTCCACATCCATCTTCTTGGCCGCTTCCTGTCCGGCAAACCAGCTTGCCAATCGGTTGTCAAGGGTCGTGCGCCGCAGTGCCCCGCGCATCAGAGCACCCGCAATAACGGCGATAATCCACCCAACGATGAGGATGCCGAGGGCCGATACTAGCCTCGGTAAATAGGGTGCTACGACCTGTGTGATCTGGTTGGTCAATTGCTCCATGACTGATCCTCCTGTTTCCGTGGAATGAGATCTCTACAGTCTCGCACAAGAGGGTTATCGCATGACTGTTGGTACATCGCCTTACCACCAGTAGTCAGCGGTTGTTAGCTCGTGACGTACTCCAACCAAGCCACTTACCCTGATTTCGCCGGCTGGGGAATGAAAAGGTTGTCCAGGGCGGCCGGGGAGGCATCGAGATGAGTCTCGACGCGGCGGGCTAAGAGCCTACGCCACGGGTGACCTGGACGTGGATGGTCCGTGTGCGCGGCCGGTTGTCGAAGTCAATCAAGATGATCTGCTGCCAGGTGCCGAGGAGTAGCCGTCCTCCGACGATCGGAATCGACAACGACGGCTTCATCAGCGCGGCGCGGACGTGGGCGTAGCCGTTGCCGTCGTGCCAGGCCTGGTTGTGCTTGTAGTCGGCGTCCATGGGCGCAACCCGCTCCAGCGCGTCTTTGAGGTCTTCGATCGCGCCCAGCTCGTATTCGATCGTGGAAAGAGCCGCCGTCGACCCAACGACGAACAGGTGCGCGACGCCGTCGGAAACCTCCTGGGACTCGCAAGCGCGGCAGACCTCGCCGCTGATATCAACTACGTCAGTGAACCCGCGTGTGGAGACGGTTATTTGCATGTCTCCATTATGGGTCTCGCGAACCGGCGGACATCATGAGGTCTGGCCGGTTTGCAGTGCCGATTGCGATCTTCACCGGCAACGTTCAGTCCCCCTCACATCAAGACTTGCCAGCCACACCACCCAACACCGGATACCCCGGGTCATACTGCTGCAACGTCGAATGCACCGGGCAAATCCAAAGCCAATCGCCTTCATTGGTCTGAAAACGCCGCAACCGGCCCCACCCCTCGGCGTGATCAACCGTCGTAGCAGCCTCGCCCCGCGCCTCCCGCCTGTCGTATCGGTACGGCCTCGCTTACCCGTGCATGTGGATTCGCACGCGCGGACTTGGCAGGTCACACCATATCAGGTGGACGGAACGCTATACCGCGACAGCTATCTGTGGCCGTCCGACGGCCTTGTCTCCTGTCACTCGTTCTCGGGAATGAACGCCTGCTGATAGACAGAAGGCTCCAAGTTCATTCGCTCCAAGAGATCATCAAAGCGCGGATCCGAACGAAGAGGATCGAAGAGCGGGTTTGCGGCAAACCAGATCTGGTATTCGCCCGGCTGTTCAACGGCCTTCTCCAACCATTCCAGAGCGAGGTCTCTCTCTCCCAGTCCCAGATAGATCGTCGCCATGGACACGGCCGGGAAGGCGTCGTCTTGCGACGCTCGCTTCAGGTCTTCGAGTATCTGCTCCGCCGCCACTCGATTCCCGGACAGTGCGTGCGCACAGCCCAACGTGGAAATCACTCTCGGGTTCTCACCCCAAAGATCTCGCGACCTTTGCAGCACGGTCACGGCTTCGTCGTACTTCGACTTTTGGATGTAGGCAAGCCCCAGGGTGACTTGGGCTATGCCAAAGTCAGGATCCAATTTAAGCGTCTCCTGGAACTGGTCAATCGCCTCGTCGTAGCGCCGCCAGCAATACAGGACATGACCGGTAAACGTGTTGACGATCAGGGACAGAGGATCGAGGTTCCGCGCTCGCTTCATCTCGATCAGAGCTTCCTCGAAACGCCCCTGGCCCACCAGATACACCGCATACCAGTGATGTGCGGTAACGTTGCCCGGATTCAGCTCAAGGGCTGCCTGGAACCCTCTTTCCGCGGCCGCCCACTCCCAATGATAGGTGGCCTTCACCTGGGCCAGGGCCATGTGACCTTCGGCAAGGCTAGCGTCGATCTGCAGTGCCTTCAGCGCGGCCTGCTCCGCCTGGGGAAAGCCCTCGCTCGCAGCCCCGCCTCCGTAGTTGTACAGCAATCCGTAGCTCTGTGCCAGGCCGGCATAGCCGAGTGCAAAAGTCGGATCTTTCGCCACAGCTCTCTGGAAATAATCCACGGCCGTTCTAAGGTCGTCAGCCGTGCGTTTGTTCCAAAAAAACCGTCCCCTGAGATAGTCTTGGTAAGCTTCCGCGCTTTCCGTGTACTGCTTGGCGAGGCCCGCCTTCTGTTCGCCGGTCAGACGCAATCGCAGCTTTTCCGAGATCTCCCGCCCGATCTCTTCCTGGATCGCGAAGATGTCGTCCGGCCTGCGATTGTATTGCGCTCCCCAGATCTGACTGTTGTCGCGCGCGTCCACGAGTTCGGCGCTGATGAAGAGGCTGTTGCCGCGCTGCGCCACCCGTCCCATCAGGACCGCTTTGACGTCCAGAGCGCGGCCTGCTTCTCCAGGGTCCGCTTTTTCGCCCCGGAAGCTTGTCACGGAGCTGAAGGACATCACCTTCAGGTCCGGCAGCGGAGAGAGGCTGTTAATGATGCTTTCGGCAATGCCGTCGCTAAGGTAGTCCACCTCCGGATCCCCACTGGCGTTCACGAACGGCAGCACCGCCAGGGAGTCAATGGTCTCCTCTCCAGGGCTTGCCAGGAAGGCCGCCATGGCGATAACAAGGGTCAAGATGAGAGCCGCGATGCCGCCGTAGACATAGGCGCTCTTGCGCCTTGACGCCCTTGCTCTGCCGGGACTGGGCCGGCCCGCACCGATCGAACCGTGCTTTCCAAGGGCCCGAAGGTCAACGATCATCTCCTCGACGTGCTGGTAGCGCTCTTCCGGCTTTTTAGCCAGCGCCTTACCGACAATACGGTCCAGCTCGACCGGTACGCCGACCCGTAGCCCGGTGATCGGTTCCGGCTCTTCAGTCGTAATCGCATACAGCACGGCTTGATCGCGCTCGCCCTCGAAGGGCAATCTGCCGGTGACCATCTCGTAGATCACGACCCCCAGCGACCAGATGTCAGTCCGGCGGTCAGTCCGCTGGCGTCGAGCCTGCTCGGGTGACATATAGGCCGGAGTGCCGAGAATCGTTGCCGTCTTGGTCAGTTGGGAGCGCTCGGCTAATTGGGCTAAGCCAAAGTCCATGATCTTGACCTGGCCCTGTGGGGTGACCATTAGGTTGGCGCTTTTGATGTCTCGGTGGACGATGCCCTTCTCGTGGGCGGCTTGCAGACCCTGGCCGGTTTGAATCGCGATGTCGAGCGCTTCCTCCAGTTTCAGAGGGCGCGACTTGATCTTCTCTTTGACCGTCTCCCCCTCCAGATAGGCCATCGAGAGGAAGGTTTGCCCGTCAACTTCATCTATCTCATAGACCGTGCAGATATTCGGATGATCCAGCGCCGCTGCGGCCTGCGCTTCACGGAGGAAACGGGCTTTATGTTCCTCGTCTTCGAGGACGTCGGAACGCAGGAATTTCAGAGCTACGGAGCGTTTGAGCTTGGTGTCTTCGGCCTTGTAGACAACACCCATCCCGCCCCGGCCGAGTTCGGAGAGGATCTTGTAGTGGCTGATCGTCGAGCCGGTCACGACGCCCAATTGTACCGCTCCCGGATACCTGCTGGTAAACAAGCCTTTCCGCCCGCAATCCGGTTCAAGGCCATGGTAACTCAATAGACGAGGGGCTTTCAGCTCTTCCTGCGACTCGGAGAAGGGACTCTGACGGCGGATACGTGGTGGTAATACGATTCACCAACACCTCTCGGCGGACGAGTCGTAAGTGGTTGTTTTTCTTGAGGTTTAGTCCGCTTTTCTCGCCTCGTCAGGTGGTGAGAAATGCGGGCTAGCGCTTTCTCGCCGCCTCCGCGGCCTCCTTCTCTTTGGCGCGCGCGCCAGCGAGGATGTTGTAGAGGCCGTAGTTCCCCTCGTGGCAGGCGTACTCGAACAGCGGGCCGTCCGTCCTTCTCATAGGCATCATCGCGGTCCAGGGGCGCGTGTACGAATTCGGATCCTCGACCGTGAACTCGTAAAGTACCGTGTCAGCGTCGGCGCGCGTAAAGCGTTCGACCAGGTGGGTGTCGGCGCTGGATCCGCTGAGGCTCGTCTCGCGCAGGAAGTTGATGGTATCCACGACCAGCGTATCGCCCTCCCAGCGGCCGCGCGAGTCGCCCGCCCACTGACGGAGTTTTCCATGCGGACGCCCGTCAGTAGGGATGATGCGAGTGTTATGCACCATCTCGTTGAGGATCACCACGTATCCCGGAACCTGCAGAATGTGAACGTTATTGTTATAGGCCGAGGAAACCATCGGCGGTCCGGAGTTGAACCCCATGATGCAACGGTCGGCCAGACTGCGGTCCTCATGGGAATCGCCGAAGCCTGAATTCGACTTCGCTCGCCGCTCCGCTAGTCTTTGTTTGGCCCCCTCCGTAAAGGGAATTCTCCCGTCCGGCGGATCGACAATCAGCGACGTGCGCTTGTCCTCGGTGAGCTCGACTCCCCGCTCGTACCAGAACTCGTTGTAGGACAAAACGCCGCCTTCCGCCTTCGGTGCGTAACCGGCCCACGGCGCCCCTGTGATCGGATCGAACAGATCGCGATTGAGGCGCCGGTTGCGATAGGCTTCAAACTCCGCCGCTTCTTCGGCGTTCAGTGTCGCCTTCCCCGCCAGCTCTTTGGGACGCTGCAGTGGCGTGATGGTACGGAAGGTGAACAGGCCCTGTATGTCTGGCGAGCCGTCCGCTGTTCGGGGGGGAATCCAGCGGTCCGTCTTGGCCTGGCCGAGAGCGGGTAGTGGCGCCAGCCAGAGGGTGACAATCATCGTGAACAACGCGGTGAGAAATCGAGCACTCATCTGAAACCTCCGCTACTTTCCAATACTATAGTCCGCTGACACGCCAGCCGGGGGGATTGTCTGACGATAGGTAGAGCGGCTGGTATCACGAAGATGAGCTCTTCACTCACCACCGGAGCCCGGCGATGCCCTCGCTGGTAGATCGCCTTGAGATGATGACGTCCAACTCGGGACAGGTTGTGAATTGGGCCGTGGACGCAGAGAATTCGTTGGACTTGTGCCGCTGACTTGGACGCGCAAGTCACATAAGGTTACGATTCTGCTGGCCCATCCGAGTCTCGGATCTGCACGAACTGCCAGCCGAAACGCCCTTTGATGCACAGATGGCCGTTAGTGACTTCCTGGTCGAACGGTGAGGTGACTTTGACGATCTTGTTTTCCTGAGTGTGCAAGGTCACCGTGCAACCGACACCGCAATAGGGGCAGATCGTGTCGGTTTGCTCCTGCTTGGACTCGTCCCAGGAGCCCTCCTGACGCATGTCCTGTTCACTTTTGAACATGAGGGCGCCGGTCGGGCAGACACCGATGCAGTTGCCGCAATAGACGCAAGCGGAATTGGGCAACGCGGTGGTGTACTCCGTCGAGATGCGGGCGTCGAAGCCGCGTCCGGCGACCGCGATGGCGAATGTGTTTTGGGCATCGACGCCGCAAGCCTCGACGCACTTGTAGCAGAGAATGCATTTCGAGTAGTCGCGGGTGTAAAGGTCGTTGTCGACCTTGACCGGCTGCCGGACGTTCGCCGCGGAGGTTCCGTCCGGGGCGTCGTGCTCGCCAGGGCGCACGGTATCTCTGACACCCTCAGCCGCCGAATCGGCCGGCGGGCCGTAGCGCCCGGGTTTGGCCTCGTATTGCTCCATGTACCCCTGCAACTCGGGGGCAGTCGAGACGTCGACCGATGACGAAAGAAATTCGAGCACCATGCGCCGGCTCAATCGCACGCGCTCGGAGTCGGTCCTGACCACCATGCCCGGCTCGACTTTCCGCGAACAGGCAGGAACAAGTGTTCGAGATCCTTCAAGTTCGACCACACAGACGCGGCAGACGTTGACTGGGGTGAGGTTTTCGAGGTAACAGAGTGTAGGCGTACCGATGCTGAGCTTGCGGGCGGCTTCGAGAATCGTCGAGCCCTCGGGCGCCGAAACTGTTTCTCCGTCAATCGTCAGTTCGACTTCCGGTTCGGGGTCTTTGGGTGGCGCGACGGAGATTGGCCCTCGCGGCACGGGAATGCGAAGCACCGGAGCGTCGAGGGGCGTTGGCTGGTTTTCGGAACTCATAATGCAGCTTCTTCAGGTAAGGCCCGCACAGGTTGTCGCTCCCGCCAGGATCGAGGAAGAGTCGTTATTCGAAGATTCTCCACTTGCCCAGCGCCGATTCAATTGCACTTGAGGCCGTGTGCCCCAGCCCGCAAATCGACGCGTCGCGCATCACCTGGCTGATTTCCTTGAGCATGGCGGCTTCTTCCTCCACCGAGCCTAACGGACGGCCGTTGTTCAGGCGGTGCAACATCTCTTCCTGGCGGACGGTGCCGACACGGCAAGGCACGCATTGCCCGCAAGACTCGTCGCGGAAAAAGCGCGCGATCCGCAGCAGGATCTTCTTCATGTCGACCGTGTCGTCGAACAACATCACAACCGCCGAACCCAGCGTGGCGCCGATCGCCCGCGTGCCCTCGAAAGTCAGCGGCGTATCGAGTTCGCCGGGCGTAACGAAGGCGCCGGCGGCTCCACCCAGCAGAACGGCCTGAAGCTTCCCAGTACCGCCGACGCCGCCGGCCAGTTCGATCACCTGGCGCAACGTGACGCCGAATTCGGCTTCGTAGACTCCCGGCCGCGAGACGTGCCCGCATACACAGAACAGCTTGGGACCACTCGAACGCTCGGTGCCAATGCCGCCGAAAGCGGCGCCGCCCTCGAGAACGATGTGGGGCACGTTGACCAGGGTCTCGACGTTGTTGACCAGAGTCGGCCGCCCGAACAATCCTGCCTGCGTCGGGTAGGGCGGCTTGTTGCGCGGTTCGCCCCTGTAGCCCTCGATGGAGTTGAACAGGGCCGTCTCCTCGCCGCAGATGTAGGCTCCGGCGCCGCGCCGGATCTCAATGTCGAATTCCACTCCGTGTCCCATCACGGCGGCGCCGAGGAGCCCGGCCTGGCGCGCTTTTTCGATGGCGTTCTGAAGACGTTCGGTCGCCAGAGGATACTCGCCTCGAATATAGATGAAACCCTTTTCGCAGCCGGTCGCGGTTGCGGCAATCGTCATCGCTTCAACGACCGCGAAAGGATCGCCCTCCATGAGGATGCGATCCTTGAAAGTGCCGGGTTCCGACTCATCGGCGTTGCAGACCAAGTAGCAAGGCGCTTCCGCTTCACTGACGGCCTTCCATTTAATGGCGGCCGGAAAAGCAGCCCCGCCGCGTCCCACAAGCTTGGCGTCGGTGACTTCTTGAATCACCGCTCGCGAGCCGAGCTCGAACGCCTTCTCGAGCGCCGCGTAGCCTCCGTGAGCCCGGTAATCGTCGAGGCTTTCGGGATCGGCTTGGCCGATGCGCTTCAGCAACCGCAACTGAGGCTGCCCGGCTTGGGGGACAGAGACAGCCGCATCGAGGACGTCGGGGTGAGCGGCCGGCCGCCCGTTGGCTGAACTCAGACTGGAGCGAACGGCTGCCTCTTCAGCGGGAGCCAGGACTTTCTCCCAGGGGTGCTCGCCGGCGGCTGAGAGCAACGCAGCGGGGGCGCGCTCGCAAAGCCCCAAGCAGGGGCTGCGCAGCCAGGCCGTTTTGCCGTCTTCGCCCGGTGAGCCGGCCGGGCCAAGCTGTTGCTCCAGACGCCGGCAAGTTTCGTCGGCGCCCTTCGTCAGGCAGGCGATGTCATCGCAGACATGAACGACAACAGGCGGCCGCGGGCGGACCGACAATAGAGCATAAAAATCGGCGACGCCAAACGCCTCCGCCGGAGGAACATTGAGCCGTTTGCAGGCGTAGTTCAGCGCCCCCGGGCTAATCCAGCCGATCCGCGACTGGATTCCGTGCAAAACCGGCAGCAGGCGGTCCCGTTGCGCCCGAACGGCATGACCCGTCGAAGCCGTGCGGCCCTCGGAATCCGCAAGCCGGACGCCCCCCAGCCATCTTGACTCGGCGGGACCAAGCACGCCATCCACGGCGGATTTCTCTTCCGTTGTGGGTTCGTCCGAAGTGAAGTGCAGATCCACGATTTTCCGTTGAGCCGTTGTTCCGCTGAGCCGTTGAGCCGTTGAGCCGTTGAGCCTTATCGGCTATCGTTGCTGCCTATTGCGCGTCTCGCGGGCGCCATTCGCGGGAGGAAACCATCGCCTCCCGAAGAATCGGGAGGCGGTACGGCTGGACGCTGGCGCCACGAGGCGTGCCGACACTGCCTGTGCGGCGATTCACTAGTCTCCCGCCAGCGCCTGTTCGCGCGGTTCCGCGATCTCGTTTTCTTCCAGCTTGTCGATGCGAATCGCCGTGGCTTTGAATTCCGCTGTTCCCGACTTCGGGTCCACGGCGTCAATGGTTAACCGGTTCGTCTCGACCTCATCGGGGAAGTGCAGCGTCATGAACGCCAGTCCCGGCCGCAGCGATGAATCAATGCGAACCGGCGCGGCCACCGAGCCGCGGCGGGACGTTACGCGGACCCGCTCTCCGTCGGCGACCCCATAGCGTTCACCATCTTCGGGTGACAGATCCAGCGATTCACCTCGTCGCAGGGGCGACTGATAGAACCCTGTCTGTACGCCCGTGTTATAGGAATCAAGCCGCCTCCCCGTCGTCAGACGGATGGGATACTCATCACTCAGCTTGTCGACCGGCGGTGAATGGCCGACCGGGCTGAACGGCGCGCGCGGACCAATTATGGGGCGCTCCCATAGCCTTCCATGCAGGAACAACTCTCCGGGGTGCGACTCGTCGTAACAGGGCCAGCGGATGCCTCCCAGCTTCTCCAATCTCTCGTACGACATGCCGGCGTGCATCGGCGAAAGGCCGCGCAGCTCGTTCCATATCGCTTCGGGATCCGGCTCGCCCCAGTTGTAGCCCAGGTGCTTTGCCATGTCAAAAACGATCTCGACGTCGTCACGCGCTTGCGGCGGCGGAGTCAGTGCCCGCCTGACGCGCTGCACCTTGCGCTCGCTGCTGGTCACCGTGCCATCGGACTCGGACCATCCCGAGGCCGCCGGCAGAACGACATCGGCAATCTCCGCCGTCTGAGTCATCAGGATGTCCTGAACGACCAGAACGTCGAGCCCCTCCATCAGCTTCCGAGCCCGCTTGGCGTCAGCTTCGGAGCTAATCGGGTTTTCGCCGATCACGTAAAGAGCGGTAAACTCACCTCGCTCCATGGCGTCGAACATGCCAGCCAAGTGCCATCCGCGCTTGGGAGGGACCTTGCAGCCCCAGGCCTTTTCGAACTTCGCGCGCAGCTCGTCGTTTTCCACGTGCTGGAACCCGGGCAAGCGGTCGGGGAGAGCGCCCATGTCGCCGCCGCCCTGCACGTTGTTCTGCCCGCGCAGAGGACTCAAGCCCGAGCCATAGCGGCCTACATGACCGGTCAGCAACGCCAGGTTGATCAGCGCCAGCACGTTGTCGACAGCGTTGTGGTGCTCGGTGATGCCAAGCGTCCAGCACAGCGAAGCGCGGCCGGCGGTGGCATAGGCATGCGCCAGCTCACGAATGGCCTCGCCTGGTACGCCGGTAGCCTTCTCCGCATACTCGAGCGTGAAAGGTTCGACCTGCGCCTTGTATTCTTCAAAGCGGCTGGTAGCGTTTTGAATGAACTCGTCATTCGCCAGCCCGGCCGCGATGATCTCGCGTCCGGCTGCATTCGCCAGCGGAATGTCGCTGCCGACATCAATGCCCAGCCAGCGATCGGCCCATTGGGCGGACCCGGTGCGGCGCGGGTCGACCACGTAGAGCTTCGCGCCGCTGTGCACGCCCTTGAGCAGGTGATGGAAGAAGATCGGATGCGTTTCGCGCGCATTCGATCCCCAAAGGAGGATGACGTCGGCTTCCTCGATCTCCTGGTAGGAACTCGTTCCCCCGCCCGCCCCGAACACTGTCGCCAGACCGACGACGCTGGGAGCGTGTCAAGTACGGTTACAACTGTCGATGTTGTTGCTGCCAAAGACGGTCCGGGCAAACTTTTGGGAGATGAAGTTCAGCTCGTTTGTGGTTTTAGAACAACTGAAAATCCCAAATGTTTGGGGGCCGTGCTTGTCAACAGCAGCCTGGAAGCCGGTGGTCGCGCGAGTCAGCGCCTCGTCCCAACTGGCGGGACGAAGGTTTCCGTTTTCGCGCACCAAAGGCTGCGTCAATCGACCGTTGCGCTTGCTCCGGCTGGACATAGAATCCATTGTAGAGCAACGGTAGCAAAACGGTCAGGTCGTGGCCCTCAAATTTTGCCCGGTTTGTCGCTTTACAGCTCGGCTCTTGTTGTGCCATCGTGGGCTTGCAGGAGGGCTAAGACGATGAGTGACGACATCAGCCGCCGACGCTTTATCGGAACGACGGTTGCCGGCGCCGCAGCCGCCAGGGGAGCCCAGGCCGGCGCCAAAAAGCTGCCGACGCGTCTATTGGGCCGCACGGGCGAGCAGCCGTCCATCTTGGCCTTCGGCTGCGGCAGCCGGCTACTGATGTACGAAGACATGGACAAGGGCGTCGAGGCCATCCACCTGGCGATTGATTCCGGCATCACTTACCTCGATTCGGCCCAGGCTTACGGCGACGGCAAGAGTGAAACCTGGGTAGGTGAGGTGATGAAAACCCGCCGCAAGGAAGTGTTTCTGACGACGAAGATTCGCGTCCGCGGCTACGACGAGGCGGCTGCGGAAACCGAGAAAAGCTTCAAGCGCCTCAACACCGGCCAAGTCGACTTGATCCACATCCATAACCTCTGGGGAGACGACGATCTCGCGGCGGCGGAAAAGGGAGCCCTCAAGCTACTTTATAAACTCCGCGACGAGAAGGCTTGCCGCTTCATCGGCGTGACCAGCCACACGTTTCCGGAAACGCTGGCGAAGGCTCTGAACAGACACGATTTCGATTGCACGCAAATGGCTCTCAATGCGGCCATGCAAGGCCGCAGCACCGAGGGCAAAAATCTCCCGCCCGTACCCGCCAGCAGCTTCGAGCGGATCGCACTGCCGGTGGCGAAGAAAAAGAACCTGGGCGTAATCGCGATGAAAGTGACCGCGCAGGAAAACTTGGTGGGCGATGGAGCAGGCAAGTCCAGCATCGGGCCGCTGCTGCGCTACGCTCTTTCCTTGCCCGTGTCGGTGGCGGTTGTCGGCATGCCGAAGCTCGATTACATCCGCCAAAATACCGAAATCGCACGAAGCTTCAGGCCCATGCCGAAGAGAGAGATGCGTGAATTTTCACGCCGAATGGCCGACGCGAACAAAGTAGCAATGGACCGCTATTTCTGCTGCCATGAAGACGTGTAAAACGGCCACTTGCGAATCATCTTTCGCTGGACCGGCCCGGGTCCCGCCGATGTGGACATCCGCGACCACCACTGAACAACCACCATGGGACTGATGAGACGGCGAAGACCACCCACGCGGGCAGGCGAGATCCTGCATCAGGAGTTCCTGCTGCCGCTTGGAATGACGCAGAAGCAGATTGCCGGTCACGTCGGCTGCGACGTCAAGGTGATCAATCGAATCGTGAACGGTCGCAGCTCGGTGACCGCCGAGATGGCGCTCAAACTCGCCGCAGCCTTTCGAACCACCCCTGAATTCTGGCTCAATGCTCAGAAAGCCGTGGATCTCTACAAAGCCTCGACCCGGATCCGGAAACTCCTCTGGCCCGTTCGCAATGTGCGAGCGTTCGGGAACGTATCGCCTCGTACGCGCCGATCTTAAGGATAACCCCACAACGATTCTGGGGCTACTCGTCCGGGAGAAATGAATAGAAATAGGGTCGCGGTAGGGATGCCGGTCGCCCGGCACCCCCCGCACAGATCCGTACGTGAGCGTTGACTCATACGGCTCTTACCTCGGATGATGGCGTCAGCGCAAGCCAGACAACAGCTTCCGCTCCGCACGCCGCCCAGCGCATGGGGCACGGCCTGTCCGCCTCTGTGTGCGGTCCGTGGCGCACCCGACGACGTTCTCCTCGGTCCAGGCCCTTCCCTCCAGATCCTCCGCCGACGGTTCCCCGCCCTTGTTCGGACCCTTCGCGGGTACTACGGCCCGGTCCGACTCCTCGGCGGCGTACGCGTGGGGCGTGCGGCTGTCGCCTTCCCCCACCAGCCTGCCACTTCGCGGCAGGCGCCCCCGAGGTCTCCCGGTTCTCGCGCAAGGAGTTTCCTGACGTGCACGGGTTCTCCGACCGCGCCGGGTTCGCACGCCGCTTGCGATAGCGCGGCGCTCGATGTTGCCTTCCCCTTCTGTCCACAAGGTCGGCACCCGAATCTAGGTATTTCGCGGCTCGATAGCCAGCCCGCCAGTGCCTCTGTCAACGCTTCACCCGCGACGTCGCCATCGCCGGCGCATGACTCGAGGTCAGCGTGGTTCGCTACTCCTTCACTCTGGGGCTCTTTCATCCCCGACTCCCCGCCGGTTTATCCCGGCGCTTTCGGACAGCGACCGATAACGGACGTTTTCCTGTTCGGCGGGTTGTGTAACAATTTTTCTGTAGAATGTTCTGGCCTGATTGACTGGGTCATCGTTTGTTTCCACGATGGATTGATTCAAGACAAACCATCAACAAAGGAGACGAAACGATGACCCCTGATCACAGTGACACGATTGCGAAGCTGGTGCAAGAGCTGTTTCAGCAAAGAGACGGCGTCAAGCGCTTGCTCGAAGAGCTGCTGAACGCGGCGATGAGAGCGGAGATGACCGAACAACTGGGTGCGGAGCGGCACGAGCGCAACCCACGGCGGCAAGGCTGGCGCAATGGCGCCAAGCCCCGCAAGCTGAAGACTCGTGTGGGAGAACTAGAGCTGCGAGTGCCTCAGCTGCGCAATAGCGAGCCCTACCATCCGTCGATGTTTGCACGCTGGCAGCGCAGCGAGCGGGCTCTGCTGGTGGCCTGTGCCGAGATGTATTTCCAGGGCGTTTCGACCCGGCGGGTGCAGCAGGTGCTGGATGAAATGTGCGGCTGCGATGTCTCGGCGATGACGGTTTCGCGGCTGGCCGGCGAGCTGGATGAGAAGCTGGCGGAGTTCCGCGGGCGGCGTCTGGATCAGCACGAATACCCCTATCTGATGATTGACGCGCGTTATGAAAAAGTACGCCGGCAAGGGGGCATCCTCAGCGAGGCCGTGCTGGTGGTCACGGGGTTCAACGGGCAAGGGCAGCGTGAGATTTTAGACTGGCGCAACGGTGACAGCGAGTCGGAAGCCACTTGGGGAGAGCTGTTTCGGCAGCTCAACGAGCGCGGGTTGAGTGGGCTGCGGCTGATCGTCAGCGACGCCCATGGCGGCATCGTGGCAGCGCTGGGGAGGCACTTTCAAGGGGTGCGCTGGCAGCGTTGCCGGGTGCATTTCAAACGGGAGCTGGCACGCAAGGTGGCCCACCGGGAGTACCGCGAGGTGCTGAGTGAGCTGGCCGCTGTGTTCGCCGCCCGAGAAAAGGACGAGTGCTTGCGGCGCGGCGAGGAGATGGCCCAAAACTGGGAGACCCGGCGGCCGAAAGTGGCGGCGATGTTGCGGCACGGACTCGAGGATTGCCTGACGGTGCTGGATTTTCCCGAGGGCCATCGCCGCCGTCTGGGATCGACGAACATGCTGGAGCGGCTGATGAAGACGCTGAAGCAGCGCACGCGAGTGGTGGGAGTGTTTCCCAACCGGGCCTCGTGCGAGCGGCTGATCGGGGCGATTTTGCTGGAGCGGCACGAGCAGTGGCAACTGGAGTCGCGGCCCTACTTCAGCATGGAGAACGCCGATCTGGAGGAGCTGGGTCCGGCGGACCGGCAAGCAGCCTGAGAGCGCCGCCGCTGAGTCGGGACCTGCGGTCGCCCTACGGGCTCCCTGCGGCCCGACTCAGCGCAAACCTGAAATAGAGAGACAACGTGGGAACAAACAAATTTACAGAAACCTTGTTGCACTACTCTAACAACCGAGCAATCCTTCCCAGGGCGATCTGTCCCTGAAGGCACCAACCGTGCCCGGAGATCAAACAGAGTGGGTACCCCGTTTAGAAGTGGACGAACCCCCGTTCAAAAATGGACGCCCCCCGTTCAGAAACGGACGCGGTCCGCCCACAGCCCCGTTCAAACACAAACGCCCCCCCGTTCGTTTTTGAACGGTTCTTTAGATAAGAAAGAAAGTACTGGTGGAAGGAGTAGAAGTAGCGGACGGACGTCAGGCGAGGACTCAATTTCGTCTTTCCGTCCAGATGATTCTCCTGCTTCTCCCGCTGATCAGGATTCCGCCGTAGGAGACTCGGGACACATCGACCTCAAAGCCTGGCCGGAGAGCGTCCGGGCGATCCGGGCTATCGGCCACTTCCCGCAACTAAGCGAGAAGAACGTCGGTCTGATCCTTCAGAAAGCGCACCAGGCAGGACTGGCCAATGCGGAATTTGGTGCCGCGGTCGAGGAGAGTGGAGTCAGTCTCTTCATTCGTGACGTGAAGTTCCAAGACCACCCGGTAATCTCACTGCTGTCCAAATTAGCTGAGCGGAGCGGGTTCGGCTGCTGAAAACACGCCAGAAAGCCCCGCCAGGAGGCCGATCTGGGAACCAGGTTGCCGGTTTGGACAAGATAGAAATCATGCTGCTGTCCCAATTAGGCCTCCATTCCCGCCAGTAATAATTGCTGTGGCGACTCGGGTTCGCTGCCCGGCGGCGGGTGAAACGGTTCGTCCAGCCAGGCGAACAATTCGCGGTGCACAAACAACTGCTGCCGCAACAAAGCGACCAGATTGGACAAGCTCCAGCCCCAACGCGCCCGCAGCTTTAAGTACCGCAGCAGCAAGATCGCGATCAGCGCCGTCCAGATCTGGATCTTCAGCGCGTTCGCCGAGGTGCCCACGAAGGTCTTCACCCGCAAGTTCTGCTTGAGAGCCTTGAAAAACAGCTCCACTTGCCAGCGGTCTTGATAAATGGCGGCAATCGTTGCGGCCGCCAACCCCAGGTGATTCGTCAAGAACACGAGCGTGCGCTGCTGCTTGGCGTCGAAGTATTCGATGCGGCGGAACACCACCTCGGAGCCGCTGGCGGCCAGCGAGGGAAAGAAGATCACTTCGTCGCGGCGCACGCCTCCGGGACGGCGCGGCAACGGGCGCTGTTCGAGAACCTCGTAGTTGGCCCCGCGTTTCAATCGTGTGACAAAGAAAACGCCCCGCTCGCTCAGCTCGGCGAACCAGTCGTAGTCGTTGTAACCGCGGTCGAAGACCACGATCGTGCCGCGGTCGAACGACATTTTGCGGGCCGGCGCCAGGTCGGGCGTCTTGGCGTCGGTGACCACGCAGAAGCTGGGCAGGTAGCCGTCGTGATCGAGTACCAGATGGAGCTTGACGGCGCCCTTGGTGCGCTGGAACTGGGCCCAATCAAACAGCGAGGCGCACAGATCGATGACGCTGGCGTCCAGACTCAGCAGCTTGTTTTTGAAACGGAACTTGTGGCCCGGCGCCGCGCCGCGGCACTTCGCCAGCAGTTGATGAAAGACCGTTTCGTAGATCTGCCAAGGGCGTTGCCGGTTGGCGTAGGCCAGCGTCGAGCGCGGCGGTGCGGCGGACAAGCCCAGGTGCCGCAGCTTGCCTTCGCTGGCCGCCAGACCGCCGCAAATCTCACGCAACGACTGGGCGCGGCCGAGCTGGCAGAACAGCATGGCGACGAACTGTCCCCAGCAAGTGAAGCCGCGGGCGTGGCGCTCCCCGCGATGCTGGCGGACGGCCTGTTCAAACTCCGAACGCGGGAACAGCTTTAACAATTGAGAGAAAATACTGCATGCTTGACTCATGGCGGGGCCTCCTCGGGCGGGTTGGTTCATAGGCCTGAACCCAATCCCAACCTAACAGAGGTTCCGCCTCCCCGGCTTACGAATTCAAAACGCTAATTTGGACAAGAGTGCCCTTGCGCATGCTCCGACGCGAGCGCGCGGTTCGCTTGCAGGACAAGCGCGACAGCTTCCTTCAAGTCTGCCCTGGCCTCCTCCAGTGTCGCGCCTTGGGTGTTCGCGCCGGGCAGCTCTTCGACGAACCCGATGTACCCCCCGGGAACGCGCCGGAAAACAGCCGTTAATTCGAGTTCCATCAGTGGGCCTCCAAACTTATAATACCTTTGGCTGGCGCACGGCACGTGCGTGGCACTAGACCCCAGGCTTACGCCTGGGGCTCTGAGTGTCGTCCCGAAGTTTTCCGCCACATTCGGCAAGGATTCGACTTCGTGAACACTGAAGCACGGACGCGGACCAGAACGAAGGCCCCGCGGCAACCATCAGCCGGCTTGGCTAGCACGCCGGGCTAGCGCAACGAAGTAACGGCGGGCGGCGCCTTCCTCCCACGATAGAATGAAGTCATGAGAACCCCTTTTGCCGACACCGACCGCTCGGTGGTTGTCGAGGGAGTGCGGCTGCACCTGGCGCATCCCGACGAGATCCCGATTCACTGGGTGGGCCAGGAAGAGCTGATGGGGCAACTGCAGGCCGCCTGGCTGACCATCCACGAGCATGACGTCCCGATGACCCCGCGCCTGCTCGGCAAGCCGGGTGTCGGCAAGACAACTCTCGCCTACGCCGCCGCCGAGAAACTGGGACGGGAGGTCTACATGATGCAGGCCACCCTCGACACCAGGCCCGAGGACCTGCTCGTCACTCCGGTCATCGAAGGCGAAAGCCGGCTTCGCTACGTGGCCTCGCCCCTGGTGACCGCCATGATCCGGGGCGGCGTCGTCATCCTGGACGAAGGAAACCGCATGAGCGAAAGGAGCTGGGCGTCGCTGGCGCCTCTGCTCGACAATCGCCGCTATGTCGAGTCGATCGTCGCGGGCGTCAAGATCCATGCGCACAAGGAATTCCGCATGGTGACGACGATGAATGACGATGCCTCGACATTTGAGTTGCCGGAGTACATTCATTCGCGCCTGCAGCCGCAAATCTTCATCGACTTTCCCGAGCGGGACGAGGAACGCGCCATCCTGAAGGAAAACCTGCCGTTCGCCGACGACGAGGTCCTCGACTACGTCACGGATTTTCTTCAGGCCGCGCACGCCGCCGACGAGCGCTACACGGCGCGTGACGGCATCAACATCGCCCGTTTCGGACTCAAGCTGGCCAGCGCCAACTCGGCGCCCGGCAAAGCCAAGCTGCTCCACACGGCGGTGGTCCAAACTCTCGGACGCGAGGCGCTGCGTTATGTTCCGCGAGGGTGACGCGGGAAGCTTGCGCCGGGGCCGGATTCGCTATTTCCCTGTCGTGCCCGGCCGGCTGGAATTCGCCGCGTTGCTGCGCCAAGAACTCCTGCGCGAGAAGCCAACGGTCGTGGCCGTCGAACTTCCGGTGACGCTCGAAGCGGCCTATCAACGGGCCATCGGCCGGCTTCCCGAACTCTCCGTCATCACCTACGAGGACGAAGGCCAAGACCGCGCCATCTACCTGCCGGTCGAGGTGACGGATCCGTTCACCGAAGCGCTGAGAACCGCGCGCGAAATCGGCGCGGAGACGGTTTTTCTCGATCCCGATGTCAGCGAGCGGCCCCATGTCGAGGATCACTACCCCCATCCCTATGCTGTCGAGCGGCTGGGGCTTGAGAAGTACGTTGAGTCCTACAGGGTGACTCCGCAGCCGCGCTCGCAACAGTTGGCTGTCCATGCCGAAGGGCTCGCCTGGAAGCTGCAAGGGTTGGACCCGGAGGCCACGATTGTCACGGTGGTCTCGCTCAATTTGCTGGACCCTCTGCTGGAGGCCATGGAGCGCCCCCAAACGCAGCCAATGCGCAAAGTGACGCGGCGAGGCGTCCAGGTGCTGAATCCGCACCCCGAGTGCCTTGCGGAAATTCTGACGGAAATGCCCTTTCTCCAAGCCGTCTATGAAGTGCGCCGAAAAGGGGAAGCGCCCCCCGCCCCGCCGCGAATCGAAACCCGCGAAGTGCATGGATTCTCGGTGGTCGCCCCGCCCGCCGGGGACCCCAAGACAGCCGCGGTCGCGCGCGCGGCGCAAGAACCCCTTGACCGCCAGCAGTTGCATTTCCGGCTTTTCAGCGAGACAGAACGCCAATACCAAAACAACACCGGCGAGGAAGTGACCCACTGGCAACGGCGCCTCTGGGCCCGCTACACGCGAAACCTGGCGCTTGTGTCACAAGAGTTGCTGGCGGGATTGTTTGAGCTGACCGTCGCCGCCCGTTCGCTCGTGGACGACAATTTCGGCTGGGAGATGTGGGAAGCGGCCGGCGCCTACCCCGCGCAGAAGACCGAAACGGACTTGATGACCGTCAAGCTCTCAGGCGAACAGATGTGGCTGAACACCCGTCTGATCCGCCTGCGCAGGCGGCTTCCGAGGAAAAAGGGAAGGCGGCGTCCCCAGGGTCTCAAAGGCCGCAAGAAAGAACGCTTTCCCGGCGAATGGCAAAAAAAATGGACCGGGCGCGGTATCTGCTCCTATCCGCCGGAAGACTTGGTGATCGAGAACTACGGCGTGTTCCTCAAGAAAAAGGGCAAAGGCATCCTTTCCGAGGAGCGCTCTCACGCCGAACCTTTCACGACTTCGTTGCTCGATGGGATCGACCTGCGCGAAACGCTGCGGAACTGGCACGAAAAGAAGATCTACGTGCGCCAGAACCAGCGCGTCTCCGGCGAAGTCGGGGCCGTGGTGATCATCTTCGACGAAGACCGCGACAACCGCTACCCCTACTGCCTCACCTGGCTCGGAGAGCACCAGAACGAATCGGACATGGCATTCTATGCGACCGACCCGTTCGACAAGATGGTCGGTCCGGGCATCGGGCGAGCCGAGTACGGCGGCCTGCTGCTGTCGCTGCCGTCGCGGCGCATGATGGATGTTTGGACGGACTTCGACTACTCGTTCGCGAAGACAAAGCCGGAAAAATTGCTTCTGGCCGCGCTGGACTACACGCTGGAGCGGCTGGTCGTCTACGTAGCCCCGAAACCGCCTCGCTCGATGTTCCAAAGTATCGCCGGAAGGCTGGGCCGCAAGATCGTTTACATACCCGTCGGCCAGCTTTCCCCCGTGGCGCTCAAGAAGCTCCGCGTGATGCACGTGCTCGACGGCCACGACAAGAGAGCCGTCGCCAAGGATTACGTTTGGTGAACAGAGCCCGGGCTGTTTCAGAGCCCCGACCGCAAGGGAGGGGTCAAGCCACCCGCTCGCAATACGCCGGCACGGCCACCGAAACCCCGCTCAGCTCCGGCCTCCCTCCGCCGTGAGGGCCGCGGCCGCACCCTGTCACTCCGCGAATCTCGTTTTGTGCAATGCGAAACAAGGGGCCGGGCAACTGGCGCGAGGTTGACGATGAGAGAAATGATTACTGGAAAAACTTTCGTATTGCCGTTTTTTTTGCTGGCGTTTGCCGCCTACGGGCAGCGGCCGTCCGCTCCGCCCAAGCCGGACGTACCCTATATCGTCCACGCGAACAATCTGGTCGAGACCGAGTCTTCACGAGCGATCGAGCAAACGAAGAAGAACGAACAATGGTATTTCGTCGAGGCTATGTCGTCCGGCGTCAATACTCCGATGGCGCGGCCCGAGTTTGTGCTGAAAGCCGAAAACCTGGATCCAGACAGCTTGGAACTCTATCGTTTCGAGCCCAAGAACGGCAAACGAGAGATCCTCATCCGCAAAAAGAAGAAGGTGCTCGCGCGGCCTTACTTCCTTTCACTCGAGACTTTAGAGCCCGACGTATTTCGCATTCGCGTGGACGGCGTGCTGGAGAACGGCGAGTACTGCCTTACACCGAATGGTTCCGACTCGGTGTTCTGCTTCACCGTCTACTAGCCGTTAGGCGCAATTCCACTTGACGAAATAGAACAGCAGCGGCGACTTGCCGGTGTTCTCGATTCCGTGCGGCACGTTTGCTTTGCAGTACATGATCGACCCTGCTTCGCACTGCGTCACTTCGCCGTCGAGGGAGATCTCCCCACGGCCTTCGGCAACGATCAGAATCTCCTCTTCTGGATGCTGGTGCGGAGCATGCGGACTCGCTCCGGCGTTCAGCCGCAAACTTCCCGATTCGAAAGCCTTGAGCTGTTCGGTTTCTCCCGTGTAACCTGAATTATGCACCGATTCGGCGTAGCCATCGCCGATGGAGTTGTGGCGGTAGCGGCAGTCGTGTCAACTCAGTGATTTAGCAAGTCGTCTTTTCCTCTGTTTCCCTCCCTGTTTGAGCCGCCTGCCAATCCCGGCGGGCAAAAGCGGGCGGGCAAGCGGCGTGTTCCCAGTACGTTGCGGCGAGTGCATGAAATTTTATGCATGGAGCGCCCCTCAACTCAGCGCACCCTCCACCACCGGCGCGAAGCTCGATCCCGGTGGCCCCATCGCCCGCAGCCGCCGCATCAGCCGTTCAAACAGGCCCTTTTCCTCATAATGATCGCTGTAGCTGACACCCGTTCTGCCGGCGTGCCGCCAGATCTTGGCCGCCACGAACAGAAAGCGCAGCCGCGCCGTCGCCAGGGTGGTGTGCCGCAGTGTCTCCACGCTGGCTTGGGCTTCGCGGTTGAACAGCAGCAGCCAGCAGTTGAGGTTGTAGGCCAGCATGGCCAGCTGAAAGTGATTGCGGTTCATGTCAAAGCGGCGCGAGGGATGGGCCGCCAGCCCGGCGTCGTTGTTGGCCTCCTTGATGAGGTTCTCGGCTGCGGCGCGCTGATTGTAAAACCACACCACCGCCGCGATCGGTTCGGCCAGGTTGGTGACAAACACGCGGTAGGTGTAAGCGCTGGTGGCAAACAGCTGGTATTGCTCGGCCGCGCCGGCCGCGGGTTCGTTTTCGTAACGCAGCGCCAGGAAACGACAGGCCCGCGCCCAGCCCTGCGGCTGGTAGAGGAATTCGCATTCCGCATCCGCATCGCTGTGGGGCGAGGGCTTCCAGGCCGCTTGCTGCAACTGCTCGACCAGCCGCCTGGTCTTGCGCGCCACGATGACGAACTGACAAGCCGCCTTTTCATAGGCCTCCACCGCCTCCCAGCAATAAAACCCGGAATCGGCCCGCGCCAGGATTTTCTTCACGCCGTGCGGCAAAGCCCGAAAGGCGCTCTCGAGGTGGGCGGCGATCTGCCGGCCCGTGGGCCGGTCGCCGTTGCGCAACCCGCCCATCAGGTATTCGCGCGTCTCGGCCAGGAAAGTCAGTATCGGCTGGTAGCTGCGCTTGCCCTTGTTCTTGGGGTTGTAACTCTTGCGCCCGCCCATCTGGCGGCCGTAGAGCGTGTGCACGGTGGTGTCGGTGTCCAGCGTCACCGTCTCCAATTTCACCTGGGCCGCGGCCCAGACTCGTTCCCGCAGCTGGCGCTGAATGGAAAGGATCTGCTTCGCCACGTTGAGGTGCAGCGAGGCCAGAAAGCGCCACAGCGTGGACTGCGGCGGCAGACGCGTCACTTGCAAGATGCCGGTCAAGATGGGGTCGCGGGCGATGAAGCGGAGTTGGTTCAGCCGCGCAAAGCCGACATAGAGGCCCAGCACGAGGGCCAGCACAAACTGGTAGAGGCTCATCACACGGGTGATTCGTTTGTTCGTGATGGTTTCTTCCAGCAGCGCCTGGAAGCCGAGTTTTTCGAGCAGGGTGGCGACGGGCAGCAAGCCGCCGTAGGGAGTCAGATTCTTGCCGCGGAAGTGATAAGGCGTGGCAGCCCCGATTTTATTGGGCCGCGGGGCCCTCGCGCCCCGGCCTTGTTTGACGGGCCTTCGGGAGCTATGCTGTTTTCGCTTGGTAACCATTTGGGTGACCTCCTTGGGGTTGACTGGCGAAGCTGAAATCTTTGCCAGCCTACCTTATTACCCCATGTTTTCGGGGGTCCCCCAAATGGCCCCTGGCGGCTCAGCCCTCCTCCGGTGCACCCCGCAGTGCATAATTCAGGTAACCGACTCTCGGATTCGCATCACGACCGGAACAAAGCAGCCCTCCGGTACCGGCTCCGGGATCTCGAAGGCCACCTGATCGACTCCCGCGCAGCAGCCGGAGGGTCCCGCGTAGAGTACTTTCGCTTCTTGCCCTCCAACTTTTACCTGGAGACCTAACTCCTCCTTCAGATCTTGCGGAACCGGCCGATCGTCGCTGCTTCGGGCGCCCAGTCCTGTCAGCCAGGCGATCGCGACCGTGCCGGGAGCAAAGGCGTTCGTGATGGTGTTAACCGCGAAGTTCGCGTCCGTGAATATTCCGGGGCCGCGGCCGTCTTGCCGCAGGGCAAACATCCCGGCAGCGTTCTCGACCACGAGAATGCGGGCCGAGTTGCTGCGTTCGCCGTTGAAGGTAAGCGTGATGGTTCCTTCGCCGACGGGGGCGTCGGAAGGCAGAATAGCGGCCACCTGTCCCGAAGACGTAAAAACCATGAGGCAGTCCACAGTCACGCCGCCCACTGTCACCTGAGCCGACGTGCCCGCCAGCTCGGTTGGCACGGGAAAAGCGCTGACAATGACTAGTTCATCAGGCCCTATGCGCAGGCCGAAAACCGCAAACATGCTGCCTTGAGCGACACCGTATAGCGGCAAATCCGGCGGTATGAAACTGGCCTGATTGACAGGCGTGCTGATGACGGGTTGGGCGAAAGCGGCCACCGCCGCAACCCAAAACATGAGGACCACTTGGAAAGCCGTGCAGGCTGGTTTTGATTTTTTCACGAGATGCCTCCCGCGGTTGGAAGTGACGACTTGTTTAGCGGCGACTTGCGCACTGAGTCCGCCGCAACTTAACTCCGGACTCCCGAACTGGCGGCACTTCGGCGGCAGATATTTCTTTGCCATCAGAGTAGCGACTGAGCCATAGCGGGCGACGATCTTGTGTACCACCACCCGTGCTCGGTAGCATGTGCGCTTCCGGTCCCCTCCGCCCGCATTCTTCGGTCAGCTAGTGTAACATGCCGGAGTTGGCCGAGCGGGGCCATGGCTCATCAAGTCGGTCCACATGGAGCATATTGAAGAGAGCGAACAAGCCGATTGGCAAAGCTGGTGGGCGGCGCTAACATTTGAGTTGCCGCGGAATTGAGAGCCGGCGTGGCCTGCGCGTAGTATTTGTCGGCGCCTCTCGTCTTGCACTCGGCATCGTGATCCTTGCTGCCCGAGGCTGGCAAGCGCTATGGCCTTGTCCGCTCCTGCATGGAATAATGGTTGCTCGCATTGATATGAGGGTGAGGTTTTCCATGGTCTGTCGGCGTCTTACGAGAGTGAATCCTGGTTCAAGGTTGTTGGCGTGTGCTCTGTTGCTCTATCTAGTTGTAGCGTTCGGATTGTTGGCCGTACCGGTTAACCCGGCAATGGCGCTACAGGCGAAAAAACGGCGAAAGTCTACCCCACCGGCTACACCGACACACCATTTCTGCCCGGCGGCAAGTGGCGCGTGCATGACATCAACCGTCCGCGGCCTCGCGCCGTCACGCCGGGAACGGCCAGCACCCAGAACCAAGCGGGCCGCCCGCCGTCCGATGCAATCGTGCTCTTCAATGGCCGGGACCTCTCCAACTGGCTGGCCCAGGGCCGCGGCGCGGATCGGGGCAAGATGTTCGCCCCCGAATGGAAGGTTGAGAACGGCTATATAGAGACGGTCCCCAGGACAGGCAGTATCTTCACCAAGGAAAAATTAGGGGACATGCAGCTCCACATCGAGTGGGTGACTCCAAAGAACATTCGGGCCCCCAGACAGGGCCGGGGCAACAGCGGGGTGCTGATCATGGGGCTCTACGAAATTCAGGTGCTCGACTCCTACAACAACGTCTCCTACGCCGACGGCCAGGCCGCGGCAATCTATGGGCAGTACCCGCCGCTCGTCAACGCTTCGCGAAAACCCGGCGAGTGGCAGACCTACGACATCATCTTTGACGCCCCGCTCTTTGATGGCGGCCAGCTTGTCAAACCGGCTTTTGCGACCGTGTTTCACAACGGAGTGCTGGCACATCATCGCCAGGAGTTGATGGGCCCCATGCGCCACAAGGTTGTAACAAAGTATGAGCCCCATGAAGCGGAGGGTCCGCTGCTGTTGCAGTCGCATGGCAACCCGGTGCGTTACCGCAACATATGGGCACGGCGGCTGGACAAGGTATCTCAGTAACCGCGCCGCGGCTTGGGGCGGAATGCGCCCGGCTGTTTCGCGTTTCGCGCGCCACACCGCGGCCCCGCAATGAGCTACGATAGGCCGAGTGATGCTGGGTCCGCACTTGGTGTGTGTCGCGCCGATATGACGCTCGCCGGATCTTGCTTCACAGCGTTCAACCTAGGAGGTGTTGTTTGAGAGGATGGAATGTGCTGGTTCTCGTGGTTGGGCTGGCGTTGCCTGTTTACGCTCAGCACGGAGTCGTTACCAACCGCTTCACTTCGCCCGAGGACGTTGCGGCGGGAGGCCGCATCTTCCGCTCTCATTGCGCCAATTGTCACGGCATCGACGGCACGGGGGAAAAGGGTCCTGATCTCACCCGAGGGGTCTACCGCCACGGCAGCGAGGACTTGGACCTCTACAACACGATTTCGGAAGGTATCCCGGGTTCCGAGATGGCGGGGATTTTCTTCGAAGGCAAGCAGATGTGGCAGATCGTGGCCTACGTCCGGGCGCTCGCGGACAGCTCGAAGGGCGCCCCGCCAACCGGAGACGCCACGCGGGGCGGCGCCTTGGTCAGCGGCAAGGGCGGTTGCCTGCAGTGCCACATGGCGGGCGGGGAGGGAGGCCGCATGGGCCCAAGCCTCGACGACATCGGGGCCGCGAGGTCGCCTTCCCATCTCAGGACGGCCATTCTAGAACCGGCCAAAGACGTGCAGCCCGGTCACTGGACGATCAAGGCGACGACAAAGAAAGGCGAGGCGGTGTCCGGCCGGCGGCTCAACGAAGACACCTACTCGATTCAGTTGCTCGACTCCAACGACCGGCTCGTGTCCCTCTCCAAGAGCGACTTGGATGACTACGAGATTGTCAAAACATCGGCGATGCCATCTTACAAAGGTGTGTTGACTGACAGCGAAGTGGATGACATGGTGGCCTATCTGGTCAGTCTTAGGCGCAGGGGGACGGTCCGATGAAGCCGCTCCGTCTGTTCGCCGCGCTGCTGGCATTTGCCGCCGCGGCCTCTGCTCAGGTCGCCTCCGAGCGTCTGGTGAAAGCCGCTGACGACCCCGAAAACTGGCTGACCTATTCGGGCTCCTACAACAGTCAGCGTCACAGCAAGCTCGATCAAATCAAGCGCGAGAATGTCAAGGACCTGCAGTTAAAGTGGGTCTTCCAAGCCGAGTCCCTCGAGAAGTTTCAGGCAACCCCGCTGGTTGTCGACGGCGTGATGTATGTCACCCAGCCGCCCAACGACATCTTTGCGCTGGATGCGAAGACCGGCCGTACCTTTTGGTCCTACACGCATAACCACCCCGACAAGGTCAACGTCTGCTGCGGGCGGGTCAATCGGGGCCTCGCGATCCTGGACGACACGTTGTTCATGGGCACGATCGACGGGCGTCTGCTGGCCATCGATGCTAAAACGGGGGCCGTCAAGTGGGACGTCACCGTGGTGGACTACACCGGCGGCTATTCGCTAACGATGGCGCCGCTGATCGTCAAGGACAAGGTGATCATCGGAACAGCCGGGGGCGAGTATGGCATTCGAGGTTTTATCGAGGCCTATGACGCCAAGACCGGAAAGAAGCTGTGGCGCTTCTACACGATTCCCGGACCGGGTGAACCCGGGAACGAAACTTGGGAAGGGGATTCCTGGAAACGGGGCGGGGGATCGGCCTGGCTGACAGGATCCTACGACCCCGATCTCAACCTGGTTTATTGGGGCATCGGCAATCCCGCGCCGGACTGGAACGGGGATGTCCGCAAAGGCGACAACCTCTACAGCGATTCCGTCATTGCGCTCAACCCCGACGACGGCAAGCTGAAGTGGCACTTTCAATTCACGCCTCACGATTTGTGGGACTGGGACTCGGTCCAAGTACCCGTGCTGGTCGACCGTGAATTCAAGGGCAAACAGCGCAAGTTGATGCTGTGGGGCAATCGCAACGGCTTCTTCTACGTGCTGGACCGCGCCACCGGAGAATTCCTGCTGGGCAAGGCTTTCGTCCACCAAAACTGGGCTAAGGGTTTGGATGAGAAGGGCCGTCCGATCAGGATCCCCGGCATGGGACCCAGCCGCGAAGGAAAGAAGGTCTATCCAAGCGTGCAGGGCGGGACGAACTGGTATTCGCCGACCTATAGCAAGCGGACCGGCCTCTTTTACCTGTCGGTTTGGGAAAGCTACCCCAGTGTTTACAGAAAGGGCGACCCGACCTATTCCCGGGGAAATCGCTACGTGGGCAGCCTGCCGCAGGGCATCTATCCCGATGTGGTCAAGGACGAGGAGCCTGGATACGGCGCGGTCCGAGCCCTTGATCCCGAAACCGGGGAAATGGAGTGGGAATTCAAGATGGCGGAGGTTTCCGAGAGCGGCCTGATCTCAACCGACGGGGATGTGCTGTTTTCGGGAAGTATCGAAGGGCAATTCGTGGCGCTCGATGTTTTCACGGGCAACCTGCTGTGGAGGGTAAATCTCGGCAGCCGCATGACCAACTCGCCAATCACCTATATGGTGGATGGCAAGCAGCACGTCGCGGTCGGTTCCGGCCACTCGTTATTTGTGTTCGGCTTGCGTGACTGAGCCCCCGAGCCGTGACGTCAGGGAGCGCTCAGGCCCGCTGCCTAATTTGCGGGGGCGCGGTCTGCGACAAAGCGCGGGATCAAGCCGGAGCGCGCTGGTTTCGAACAACGCCGGGAAAGAGTTGCCGCCCCCGGATAGCCGCACTAGTTCGGATCTTCAAAAGGCGAGCCGGGTACTCTTTATCGCCACGGCGGAGTTCAGCCCCGCGCTCGCTTGGTAACACCTGAATTATGCACAGATTCACTTTGCGAGTGTGGCTGCGTTCGTAGCGGGTTGGCGGTCGTCGTGAGGTGGTAGTGGTAGCTCGGCAACTGGCCTTTTGGCTTCTCCGTGTCCGGTTTCCCTTCCCGCCCAGAATCCGCGTCGTCAAAACCTCGCTCGGAAGTGACGTGTTTCCAGTGCGTTACGGCTAGTGCATAAAATTTTATGCATAGCGCATAGCCAGGCTCTCAGATCAGCGCCCTCCCGACCACCGGCAGCAAGCCGCCGTAGGGAGTCGGCTTCCTGCCGCGGAAGTGGTAAGGCGTCGAAGCCCCGATTTTATTGGGCTGCGAGGCCGTCACGGCTGGGCCTTGTTGGACGGGCCTTTGGGAGCTATGCTGTTTTCGTCTGGTAACCATGTGGGTGACCTCCTTGGGGTTGGCTGGCGAAGCTGGTATCTTTGCCAGCCTACCTTTTTACCCCATGTTTTCGGGGGTTCCCAATGGTCCCTTGCGGCTCAGCCCTCCTCAGGTCCACGCCGCAGTGCATAATTCAGGTAACATAGAGAGGTTACTGCTGGGGAGCGTACTACTGGACCTTGGAGGGATGCGCGCCTGCTAGACTCTGTAGTGTTGGCAGCTTGCCGTCACAATCATATATATTAGAGGATATATCGTACTCTCATATCGATCTTTCGTTGTGACGCAGGAGGCTGCGCTTGAGAACGGGGCTTGCTTCCTGCTCCTCCCAGCCAAGTATCAAGTCGTTTTTCTGAAGTTCGTTGGACAGTCTTCATTAGATAGAGGCATTCATGACGCTTGAAATGATTCTGTGGTTCGTGGGCATCGCTTTCGGCCTGGCTCAGATTTCCACCTTCTGCACCACGATCTATTTGCACCGCAGCTTGACTCACCAGGCATTGATCCTGCACCCGGTTGTCCGTTTTCTCATGCACTTGGAGCTTGTGCTGGCCACTGGCATCGTCCCGCGCGAATGGGCGGCGGTGCATCGCAAGCATCACCGTTTTTCCGATCAGGAAGGGGATCCTCACAGCCCCTACATTGAGGGACTCTGGAAGGTTCTGTTCCTCAATGTCGTGATGTACAAGAAAGAAATCAAGAACCAGGGAACGCTGGAAACGTTTGCTTCCAACTGGAAGAACGACATCATCGATCGTCTCCCCCGCGCGGGAAAGTTCGGGCCCTATGCGGGCATGCTGCTGCTGGCGCTGGTATTCCCCTGGCTGACCGGCGCGAGCTACTGGCTGGGCGCGCTGCTCGGTGTCGCCACGTGGTGGCTTAACGCGGGTTTCTACGTGTTTCTGAATGCCATGGTAAACAGCGTCTGTCACAAGATCGGCTCCCGGAATTTCGACAATCATCTGGCTACCAACCTTCAGTGGGTCGCTTGCATTACCGGCGGCGAGGGCTTGCATAACAACCACCACCAGTTTCCGATGTCGGCCCGCATGAAGGCGAAGGCGATCGAGTTCGATCCCGCCTGGCCGATCATTTGGACTCTCAAGAAACTTCGTTTGGCGGAGTATAGCGAATCAGCGCTAGCACGGGTTTAGGTTCCCGCCTAAGGCAAGCCGATCGCCCATTGCGGGTCAAACACGCCGCCGCTGCTCAGGCAAGTCCTTGTTGATAAAACTATGAAGATCACCGTTCGCAATCATGGTCCCCTTCGCCTGGAAGGCGAATTCACAATCGAAGACGCCGACGCCAAGGCCTTTGGGCTGGCGGGACGCACCGTAATCAGCCTTTGCCGCTGTGGCCATTCTGAAAACAAACCGTTCTGCGATGGCTCGCACAACCGGGCAGGATTTCAGTCCGCGGTTGAGGCACGCGAACTTCCTCCGCCGAAACCGAAGCTGTAAGCCCGTCAGGGCTAACTCAATACTGTTCACTCAAAGCTCTTGATCTGAGACCCTGCGAGCCCGGAGCCGTTGAATCCAGAGCGGTTTAGCCCAAAGCCGTTGAGCCGCGAAGCGGCGCAGGATCGTAGCCCAGGGTGCAGCGAAGCGCAACCCTGGGTGCGAAAACCATCCAGGGTAAGCCCTGAAAGGGCGGAGGAGCAAACCGGCCCGTAACGTCTCCGCGGAGAGCGATGTGCGCCGGGCGTTCAACGATGCCCGAAACAAGACCACACACCATGCAACAAAAACCGTCCGCGGAACCGCTAGATAAACAGTATTGGGGCTAACTCAGCCGCTGCCTTCGGCGGCCCGCCGAACCGCCGCCAGGATATTGGAATAGCCGCAGCAGCGGCACAGGTTTCCATTCATCCATTCGATGGTTTGTTCCTGTGTCGGGCGCGGATTCTTCTCGAGCAGAGCCACCGTCGTAAGAATCATTCCCGGCACGCAGTAGCCGCACTGCATGGCGCCTTCTTTGATGAACGCTTCCTGGACCGGATGCAGCTTGCCGTTCCGGGCCAGCCCCTCGATGGTCGTAATTTGCCGTTTGTTCGCTTGCTTGGCGGGAATCCGGCAGGAAGTCACCGGCCGTCCGTCGAGCAAGACAGTGCAGGCTCGGCACTGTCCTTCGCCGCAACCGTACTTCGTGCCCGTCAGCCCCAGGTCCTCTCGCAGCACGTCCAGAAGCGGACGATCCGGGTCGGTCTCGACAGGCCGAGTCTTGCCGTTGACGTTCAGTTCGATGGATACGAGCATTTTCTGAATACGTTCACAGTCGGTCCCCGCACCCGACAGCACCGCTTGCGCGTAGCAACTACCGCTGCCAGTGGACGCAGCAATCATACCTCTTGCCGATGAAGAAAGTCCACGAAGGCCCTAGCCCGGATTTCTCATCGCGGGGTTGGCGGAAGGCCGCCTTTTGTGGCACAAACATAATGATTACAATATGTTTCAGCCAGCAAGAAAGCGACCCCTGCCATGACAGAGTGTACCCAAACCAGCTTCACCTTCGCCGACCATGGCCGCCGCCAGGTGGTAGCCCGTTTCGACGGCGGCATGATCACCTCCGACGGCGGCGCCATGCTGTTGCGCCAGACCGAACAGCGCAGCGGCATCGTGCGGCAGTTCGCCGCCTGCTTCCGTGATCACCGCCAGCCCGCGCAAGTCGAACACAGCGTGCGCGAGCTGGTCTCGCAGCGCGTCTACGGGCTGGCGCTGGGTTATGAGGACCTCAACGATCACGATCAGCTGCGCTCCGACCCGCTGCTGGCCCTGCTGAGCGGCAAACAAGACCTCGAAGGCAAGCAGCGCCGCCGAGCCCAAGACCGCGGCAAGGCGGGCGCCGGCAAGAGCACTCTCAACCGCCTGGAGTTGACCCCGGCCAAGGCCGGCGCGCAAAGCCGTTACAAGAAGATCGTTCTCGACACGGGCGCGGCCGACCGTCTGCTGACCTCGCTCTACATTCAATCGCAGCCGTGCCAGCCCGAGCGCATCGTGCTCGATCTCGACGCCACCGACGACGCGCTGCACGGCCGCCAAGAGGGGCGCTTTTTTCACGGCTACTACGGACACTATTGCTACCTGCCGCTCTACATTTTCGCCGGGGACCAGTTGCTGTGCGCGCGCCTGCGGCCGTCCAACATCGACGCCTCGGCGGGGTCGCTCGAAGAGGTCCGGCGCATCGTCGAACAACTGCGGCGGGTGTGGCCCGAGGTCGAGATCCTGCTGCGGGCCGACAGCGGTTTTTGCCGCGACGAGATCATGAGCTGGTGCGAGAACCAGGGCGTGGATTACGTGTTCGGACTGGCGAAAAACGAGCGTTTAGAGCGCCTGATCAAGAGACGGATGAAGCTGGCGCGGCGGCGTTTCGCCAAGAGGGGCAAGGCGGCCCGGGCGTTCGGGGATTTCCGCTACCGCACGCGAACCAGCTGGGCGCGGGGGCGCAGGGTGGTGGCCAAGGCGGAGTATCTGGCGAAGGGCGAAAACCCGCGTTTCGTGGTGACGTCGCTGACGCCCAAGCAAGCGGCGGCGCAACACTTATACGAGACGATCTACTGCGCCCGCGGAGAGATGGAGAACCGCATCAAGGAGCAGCAGCTGGGGCTGTTCGCCGACCGCACCTCGACCGCGCTATTGCGGTCGAATCAGATCCGCTTATATTTTTCATCGATCGGGTACTGTTTGCTGGAGACGCTGCGGCGGCTGGGGTTGGCGGGGACGAAGATGGCGCGGGCGCAATGCACGACGATCCGGCTGCGGTTGTTGAAGATCGGAGCGCGCATCCGGATCACGGCGCGCAAAGTGTGGATTTCGCTGGCGACGGGATACGCCTGGGCGGGGGTGTTCGCCCAAGCGTATGAGAATCTCGAACGGGGGGAGCCGCGGCGCTGCTGAAAACGGCAAGGCGAGTTCAAGTAATACTTGAAGCACACAGGGCTCGACAGGGGCGGCAATCGAGGTTTGCCCAAAAACAGACGAAAAACGCCTCGGCCAGGGTCGCGGACAGCATGCCGGGCCGTTTCTGCCCCACGGCGGCCCCGCCGAGAGGCGATGCCGCCTCAAGACCATGAAATCCCATCCCGCGCGCCCCGCCAACCCCGTTTTCGGGAATCGATGAGAAATGCGGGCTAATCGTTCGGAAAGACGAGCGGGAGCTTGCTAGCCGGTAGTGTCTCCAAACTGAGACACTACCCCGACGGCTGCGCGGCCCAGTAACCGAGGTTGGACCCAATCAACGCCGCGCAGGCGCCTGCGTTATCGGGTTACCGCAATAAACGGTCCATCGGGTGTCGGAACACCATTTACAGAGAGAACGACAGGAAGGTTCCCATTGGCTGCGTTTTCGGCAATCTTGGCCACAACTTGATAGAGTCCGGCGCAACAGGGAGCTACGCCGACATAGAAAAGGTCGGCGGGCGGCACGAGGGCGCCACCAATGGAGATGCTAACGCTGCCCGTCACGCTGGCAACCTGGCCGGGTATTTCGCCCGCCTCAAACGGGGGGTTCGTTGGGCCAAGACCGGTCACAAAGAAACTGACGAACTCTCCAGGCTGAGCCGGAGTCACTCCCGGGAACAAGCCGGCCGGTCCGGCCAGATCAGGGCCCCCGCCGTGCAATGTGGCGATGGGATTCTGGCCATTCGGGTTGTTAACGAAATTGAAGAACGCAGGAGAGACATTTGTGACACTGACTCCCTCGGGCGCGCTGCGCTGCTCGCTGCCCGTCCCGCACCCGCGAATGACCACCACGGATGCATTGCCGGGCGTCACCCGGGATGACACCTGCAGGTTGATCTGGGTGGGCAGAACAGCAAACATCGGAGAACGGTTGCCATTGATTTCGACGCACGTATCGGCCAGACGCGTGGACAGCCTGCCATTTGCTAATACAGGGTTGAGCACCAGGGTCCCCTGAGGTGCAAAGTCCTGACCGAAAATGGTGATGATCGAGTTCGCGGAAATCTGTGACACGAGCGGTGTTCCGGTTGAGAGCACCACCCCGCCGGCGCCGATTTGCGGGCCCCCCGGAAGCGGTGCGTCCGTGCCCTCGATCGCAATCGCGCCGGTAAATGAAGAGACGGTTCCGTCCTTGACGATGACCAGGCTGCCGACATCACGCCCTTGCCGCGCGGCGACATCGAGTGTTGCTCGCATCACCGGCAAACCGTTGAGGGTGACCAGACTGTCAACAATGAGCGATCGGAGCGTCAAACCCGGCGCCAGAAGCCGAACATTGTCGGCCGTAAGCGTGCCGTCGATGCCCTGCCCCACAAACACCAGATCAATCGGCTCTCCGGCCGTAAGGGAGACGGCGGCCGCACCGATCCCGCCGGAAAAGTTGCCCTCGGTCCCGGCGCGCCCGCTGCCAAGGAAGTCGATTCGCAGCGTCGCGGCCCCTTGCTCCACGGTCAGGTCCGCCGTGAGGTCCGAGCCCGCCAGGACTTGCACCGGTTGCGGGCTGGCGTTACCACCCGCAAACAGGGTGAGAACATCGGTCTTGAATTTGACGGCAGTGGCTCCCGAGGCGTCAAAATCCAAAGGATTGACAAGCCCGCTGGCGGCTTCCACGGACAGAAGATAGCCTCCCGGCGGCAACGGTCCCAAGGTGTAGGTCCCGTCGTCGAGATCGGACAAGGTTCCGATCGTCACGCCGGCATCAGGATCCGTTGCCGTCACCAGAACTCCTGTGGCCGCTCCCCCAGCGGAGAGCGAGACCGTGCCCCTGATCTGTCCTCTGGCGTCCAAGGCGCCAGGGGCCGAATAGGCGGCAGTCAGAAAAGCCGCGTCATCATCAGACACTTTCGCCTGTAAGTTGACCTCCGGCGGTGTGCTGGGGAACATGGACGCGGCGGCGACCACCGTGTGATTCGCCCCGAGCGCGTGGCCGACCTCATGCGTCGCGACCCCTTCAATATCGAAAGTATCAGTGGCGAGGGTCGTCGAAAACGACGTAGTGGGATTGAAAATAATGTCTGTATCCGCGAATTCTCCGTTCAGAAAGAACCGGCTGCGCGTTACGGCAAGCGCTCCACCCACGGCCGCGCGGATCTCCGGCGTATCGATGAAAACGAAAACATGATTGCTGTCGCCGGGCTCGTGACCAATCGTTGTCGAGGCCAAAGGGGTGAAGTTGACGGATGAGGTTGAAACATCATCCCAGTGCCGGACGGATGCCCGCAAGGCCGCGACCGGATCGCTGTCGGCGGTGATCCAGGTGGCGCCCTGGGAATTGGTCATGCCGGCCGCTACCTGGTCGTTGATCAGGAATTGGATATTGTTGCTGTCGGTTCTGCGGAGCGGCGTACCTCCGGACGTCGTAGACCGAACGTAGCCAGACAGGTTGACCGCGGATAGGAGCAACACGGAAAAGAGCAAGGAGTGTTTCATGTAACCTGAATTATGCACCGATTCGGCGTAGCCATCGCCGATGGAGTTGTGGCGGTAGCGGCAGTCGTGTCAACTCAGTGATTTAGCAAGTCGTCTTTTCCTCTGTTTCCCTCCCTGTTTGAGCCGCCTGCCAATCCCGGCGGGCAAAAGCGGGCGGGCAAGCGGCGTGTTCCCAGTACGTTGCGGCGAGTGCATGAAATTTTATGCATGGAGCGCCCCTCAACTCAGCGCACCCTCCACCACCGGCGCGAAGCTCGATCCCGGTGGCCCCATCGCCCGCAGCCGCCGCATCAGCCGTTCAAACAGGCCCTTTTCCTCATAATGATCGCTGTAGCTGACACCCGTTCTGCCGGCGTGCCGCCAGATCTTGGCCGCCACGAACAGAAAGCGCAGCCGCGCCGTCGCCAGGGTGGTGTGCCGCAGTGTCTCCACGCTGGCTTGGGCTTCGCGGTTGAACAGCAGCAGCCAGCAGTTGAGGTTGTAGGCCAGCATGGCCAGCTGAAAGTGATTGCGGTTCATGTCAAAGCGGCGCGAGGGATGGGCCGCCAGCCCGGCGTCGTTGTTGGCCTCCTTGATGAGGTTCTCGGCTGCGGCGCGCTGATTGTAAAACCACACCACCGCCGCGATCGGTTCGGCCAGGTTGGTGACAAACACGCGGTAGGTGTAAGCGCTGGTGGCAAACAGCTGGTATTGCTCGGCCGCGCCGGCCGCGGGTTCGTTTTCGTAACGCAGCGCCAGGAAACGACAGGCCCGCGCCCAGCCCTGCGGCTGGTAGAGGAATTCGCATTCCGCATCCGCATCGCTGTGGGGCGAGGGCTTCCAGGCCGCTTGCTGCAACTGCTCGACCAGCCGCCTGGTCTTGCGCGCCACGATGACGAACTGACAAGCCGCCTTTTCATAGGCCTCCACCGCCTCCCAGCAATAAAACCCGGAATCGGCCCGCGCCAGGATTTTCTTCACGCCGTGCGGCAAAGCCCGAAAGGCGCTCTCGAGGTGGGCGGCGATCTGCCGGCCCGTGGGCCGGTCGCCGTTGCGCAACCCGCCCATCAGGTATTCGCGCGTCTCGGCCAGGAAAGTCAGTATCGGCTGGTAGCTGCGCTTGCCCTTGTTCTTGGGGTTGTAACTCTTGCGCCCGCCCATCTGGCGGCCGTAGAGCGTGTGCACGGTGGTGTCGGTGTCCAGCGTCACCGTCTCCAATTTCACCTGGGCCGCGGCCCAGACTCGTTCCCGCAGCTGGCGCTGAATGGAAAGGATCTGCTTCGCCACGTTGAGGTGCAGCGAGGCCAGAAAGCGCCACAGCGTGGACTGCGGCGGCAGACGCGTCACTTGCAAGATGCCGGTCAAGATGGGGTCGCGGGCGATGAAGCGGAGTTGGTTCAGCCGCGCAAAGCCGACATAGAGGCCCAGCACGAGGGCCAGCACAAACTGGTAGAGGCTCATCACACGGGTGATTCGTTTGTTCGTGATGGTTTCTTCCAGCAGCGCCTGGAAGCCGAGTTTTTCGAGCAGGGTGGCGACGGGCAGCAAGCCGCCGTAGGGAGTCAGATTCTTGCCGCGGAAGTGATAAGGCGTGGCAGCCCCGATTTTATTGGGCCGCGGGGCCCTCGCGCCCCGGCCTTGTTTGACGGGCCTTCGGGAGCTATGCTGTTTTCGCTTGGTAACCATTTGGGTGACCTCCTTGGGGTTGACTGGCGAAGCTGAAATCTTTGCCAGCCTACCTTATTACCCCATGTTTTCGGGGGTCCCCCAAATGGCCCCTGGCGGCTCAGCCCTCCTCCGGTGCACCCCGCAGTGCATAATTCAGGTCTCACAAATAAACCCTCATCAGGACCAGACGGCGGGCGAGGCGGGCATGCTGGGGTTCTGGTTACATCGCGCCCTTCGCCCTGTCGCAGGTGCGCCGGCGAGTAGATGCTCCATGTGCGGGCGGAGCCCATTTGCCAGCAGTCGACGCCAGAATATCCCACGAAGGGCGACGCCGCCGGGTAGCTAACGAGAAAAATCCTAGTGTTGTATCGCAGGCGACCCAGCAGGAAAAGCTCCGCCCGACGAGAGAGCTAGACGCTTGCGATACAACGATTTGAAGGAAGCCGTCCGAGGAAGCGGGGAGTCTATGCGTTTTGAATCAGGGGGGCAAAGGGGTCTAACGGGAGGTCGGCACCCGTTCGACGGCGCGAGAGCCGCTGGGCAGCCCCGCTTGGAGGCGTGATCGTACGGGGAAGCGAGAGAGTTTCCTGTCGGCTCAGCGATCGGAGCAAGTGGAACGCGCCGAAGAACCTCGACCAGGCGCACCAGAGCGGTTCGCGCCGAAGCAACCGGGTGGATCGAGCTGGAAAACGATGTTGCATCAGGCGGCTGCCGGCGACAGAGGGGGCGAACGCAGCCGCAGCTGAACGGGGCTGAAGCGCTCGACGACCCGCATTAGGCCGCCACAGCGCGGGCAGGCCCAGCCCGCGCGAGCGGGTTCTGCTCCGCCGAGGGACATCGTCTGGGAGGGCTGCGCTCGGGCGATCAGTCGGCGGCAAAGCGGCAACAACGCCGCACGCTTGCGGTGAGCGAGGAAACCGAAGTAGCGAATGCGGACGAAGCGCGGCGGCAATAGGTGCAGCAGGAAGCGGCGCAGAAACTCGTCCAACGCGAGAGACATCAGCCGCTGCTGGTTGCCGTGTGCCGAATCGCGCCAGCGGAAGCTGACCTGGCCGTCAGCGAATGACACCAGACGATGGTTGGAGATGGCGACGCGGTGGGTGTAACGGCCCAGGTAACGCAGCACCTGCTCGGGACCGCCAAAAGGCGGCTTCAAGTAGACCACCCACTTGTTGCGAAATAGGGTCCGGAGAAAAGCCGAGAAGGCGCGCGGTTGGGAGAGGAACCGCAGCTGAGCGTAAAAGCCGAGTCGACCCTCGGCGAAGGCCTCCCGTAAGGCGTCGACGAACTTACCGCGAAACACCTCAGCGAGGACGTCTTTGGGAAGGAAGAAGCTGTCGTAGCGCGGCTCGATCCAGCGGGTGTGATTCGGAGAGAGGCCGCCGGCGGCGATGACCGAGTGCACATGGGAATGATGTTGGAGCTTCTGATTCCAGGTGTGCAAGACGCTGAAGAAGCCGATCTCGGCGCCCAGACGCTGGGGATCGCGGGCCACCTCCAACAGCGTTTCCGCGCTGGTGCGCAGCAGCAGAGAGTAGACGACTCGCTTGTTCTGTAAGGTCAGCCTGGAGAGTTCGTGGGGCAGCGTGAACACGGCGTGCAGGTAGCGCGTAGGCAGCAACTGTTTGCGCCGCGCCTGGAGCCAGCGCTCGCGGGTGTTGGCCTGACACTTGGGGCAGTGTCGATTTCTGCACGAGTTGTAGGAGATGGCAGGGCGATGGCCGCACTCGGAGCACTCATCGAGATGACCGCCGAGTGCGGCCGTGCGGCAACGCTCGATCGCTAGCAGCACCTTCAGATGTTGCCAGTTGAGCCAGCCGCGACTCTTCTCAAGGAAACACTCTCCGGCAGCGCGAACCAGATCGGCCACCTCCAGCGGCGGCCGTTGCATCTACTGCCTCCCGGGATCTTTCTCGCCCGGCGAGGTGAGCTGCAAACAGTCCAGTGGGCTGGCGACAGCGCTGAGATGGCGCGCCGACAGGTGCAGATAGCGGGCTGTCTGTTCCAGATCGCGATGCCCCAACAACATTTGAATCGTGCGCGGATCCGCTCCTGCTTCGAGCAGATGCGTGGCGAAGCAGTGGCGCAACGTGTGGGGATGAACCGGCTTGTCGATGCCGGCCCGCTGGGAAGCTTGGTGGCAAGCGTTCCAGGGCACATTGACGCTGATCGGATGATCGGCGCTATGCCAACGTCCGCCCGGGAACAACCACTGGGTCGGCTGGCGCCGCAGCCCTCGCCAGTGCTGTCGCAAGGCGGCGAGCAACTGCTCGCTGAGCATGACGTCGCGGTCCTTGCGGCCCTTGCCGCCGCGTACGTGAACCACCCTGCGCCCGCTGTCGATGTCGCTGAGCTGGAGCCGGACCAGCTCCGCTCGGCGCACTCCGGTGGCGTACAGCGTCATCAGCAGCATGCGGTGGAACGTACTGCCGGCGCAGTCGATCAGTCGGGCGACCTCCTCTTGGCTGAGGACGCTCGGCAGTCGTCGCGCCCTCTTGGGGTAGGGCGTCAGGCTCAGGTTCCAGGACCGCCTGAGCGTCTTGATGTAGAAGAACCGCAGCGCCGCCAGACGTTGGCTCACGGTGTTGTCGGCGAGCTTGCAATCGCGAAACAGGTGCGCTTGATAGCTCCGAATCTGGTCCGGTCCTAGTCGGTCGGGAGCTTGCTGGAAATAGCGTGCAAAATCCTCCACCACGCGGAGATAGCAGCGAACGGTGCTCGCGGAATAGTTGCGACGCTCAAGTTCCTCGAGCATCTTCTTGCGTAAATGGGTCACAGGGAGACCTCCTTTCTCTGTGACCCGACCATACTCCCAACAGCGCAGCGCTGCCGAATGAATGTTCACGCGAAGCGTCTGCCGTCAGGCTTCGTTCAAATAACTTCCCATTCAGCAATCAGCCGTCGGAGCCTTCCCAGCCGTCACCGAAAAGGCAAAAACCCGACTCGACTTAGGGCCTTGGCGGTGCTAGGATTGGTTAGCTGGTGGGAAGGCTTGTAATCACGTGGACGGTCAATCCCCAGCATGCCCACTCCCCGACCCTTTAGGCTCATCTTGTGTGAGAAACAAACTCCTCGTTCAGGCTCATCTTGCATGAGACAAGACTATCACCAGTTATCTGATAGCGGTACAATTTGACCGTCATGGTCGGTCGCACGATCAGCCACTACAAGGTCCTCTCCGAAGTCGGCCGGGGCGGCATGGGGGTCGTCTATAAAGCCGAAGACACCAAGCTTCGGCGTACGGTGGCGCTGAAGTTCCTGCCCGTTGACAACCTTGAAGGCGAAGAGGAGAAGGCGCGCTTTCTGCGCGAGGCCCAAGCCGCCGCCGCGCTGAACCATCCCAACATTTGCACTGTGTACGAGATCGGCGAGGCTGATGGTCACATGTTCATCGCCATGGAGTTCGTCGAGGGGGAGAGTGTCAAAGAGAAGGTGCGGGCCCGGCCGGCGCCGTTGGACGAGGCGCTGGACATTACCGTTCAGGCGGCGCAGGGGCTGCAGGTGGCGCATGAAGAAGGAATCGTCCATCGGGACATCAAGAGCGCCAATCTGATGGTGACCCACAAAGGGCAGGTCAAGATCATGGATTTCGGCCTCGCCCAGGTAGGAGATCGGAGTGACCTCACCAAGACCGGAACGACCTTGGGCACGCCGTCCTACATGTCGCCCGAGCAAGCGACGGCCCAACCCACGGATCGGCGCTCAGACATCTGGTCGCTCGGGGTAGTGTTCTACGAAATGCTGACCGGACAGCTTCCTTTCAAAGGAGAAGTCGAGGCCGCGGTTGCCTACGCGGTGGTGAACACCGAGCCCGAACCACCGACGGCTCTCCGCAGCGGCTTGCCGATTGAGATCGACAGGGTCCTCGAAAAGGTGCTTGCGAAACAACGCGAGGAAAGGTATCAACATATCGAAGATCTAGTTGTCGATCTGCGCCCTCTTCATCCTCTAACCGGGTCCACGAAGAAGGGTCGGCCGGAGCTTTCCACCACTGCAGTCCCGGCTTCGGCACAGAGGTGGGAGCGCTTGGCGGCGCTTATAACCTTGCTGACTCTGGCCGCACTAGTGGGTTGGCTGTGGAACCAGAGCCAACAGCGGCGATGGGCGCTGGAAGAGGCCCTCCCCGAGATCGAGAGACTGGCGGGCGAGCAAGACCGCGAGGCAGCGTTCGAATTGGCCACGAGAGCCACGCCGTTCCTCCAAGGGACAAGCCACTTCGAAGAGCTATTGAACGACATCAGCGCTGAGCTATCGATCGAGACCTCGCCGCCCGGAGCCGAAGTCTACTACAAACCCTACTCCCGTGTTGACGGAGAGTGGACGCTGCTTGGTGAGTCGCCGCTGTCCAATCTCCGCCTTGCGAACGTTTACACCCAGTGGAGAGTCCAGAAGCCGAACTTCGTTACGATTCACCGAGCGGTTCTGCCGCGAGCACTCTACAACACCTTCCCTGATTCTGACGCAGGTCCCGCGCAGCTTGTTCGCATCCAATTGAGAGATCAGTCCGAGATTCCCGGAGACATGACTTTAGTGCCTGCCGGTCCCGTCAATGTGGACCTTGCGGGACTAGACCATCTTCGGCGGATACCGCTGCCGGAATTTCTCATCGACCGTTACGAGGTTACGAATCGTGAGTTCGCCACCTTCGTCGAGGCAGGTGGGTATGGGAAGCGCGACTATTGGAAGATAGAGTTCATAAAGGATGGAAGATTGCTCTCCTGGGAAGAGGCGATGCAGGAGTTTCGGGACGCAACAGGCCGGCCAGGCCCTGCGATGTGGGAACTCAGTCGTTATCCGGACGGTCAGGCCGACCGGCCTGTTGGAGGTGTGAGTTGGTATGAGGCAAGTGCTTATGCCGAATTCGCCGACAAGTCGTTACCACCTGAATTATGCACTGCGGCGTGGACCTGAGGAGGGCTGAGCCGCAAGGGACCATTGGGAACCCCCGAAAACATGGGGTAAAAAGGTAGGCTGGCAAAGATCCCAGCTTCGCCAGCCAACCCCAAGGAGGTCACCCACATGGTTACCAGACGAAAACAGCATAGCTCCCAAAGGCCCGTCCAACAAGGCCCAGCCGTGACGGCCTCGCGACCCAATAAAATCGGGGCTTCGACGCCTTACCACTTCCGCGGCAAGAAGCCGACTCCCTACGGCGGCTTTCTGCCGGTGGTCGGGAGGGCGCTGATCTGAGAGCCTGGCTATGCGCTATGCATAAAATTTTATGCACTAGCCGTAACACACTGGAAACACGTCACTTCCGAGCGAGGTTTTGACGACGCGGAATCTGGGCGGGAAGGGAAACCGGGGACGGAGAAGCCAAAAGACCAGTTGCCGAGCTACCACCTCACGACGACCGCCAACCCGCTACGAACGCAGCCACACTCGCAAAGTGAATCTGTGCATAATTCAGGTACCAACGGTCTACCATTGGGTAAAGGCCGCGGGCACCCGAATTAGCTCTTACCTAGTTCCCCTCAGCAACCTCGCCGGTACCGAGCCGCGCCCCGGCTCGGCAGGCTTCGCGATGAGTCCGTTCGGAGGGTTTGACTTTGCGGGCAACGTCAAAGAATGGTGTTCCAACCCCCTCCAGAGAGACCTCACGAAGCGGTATATTCTGGGAGGCTCTTGGAACGAGCCAATTTACATGTTCAACGACCCCGCTTCTCAGGAGGCATTCGATCGCCGACCGGAGCACGGCTTCCGATGCATTCGTGAATTCGGGTCACAACCGATCGAGTCTTCGCTGCTTGAGCCGATCGCCCTCGGGTACCGTGACTACTCCAAAGAGAAACCCGCCACCGACGAAGTCTTCGAAGTCTACAAACGCTTCTTTTCCTACGACAAAACGGATCTCAACGCGGTCGTTGACGGAGTTGATGAAGGGAACGAATTTTGGAGCCGGGAAACGATCTCCTTCGACGCCGCGTACGGCGATGAGCGGGTTCTCGCCCACCTGCTGCTCCCGAAGCGAGTCCGGCCGCCTTACCAAGCGGTGGTCGTTTTTCCCGGGGCCGGCGCGATCTACCAGCGACGCAGCGAGGCTATCCGGTACGACCGGTTTGACTACATCGTGCGTAGCGGCCGCGCCGTTATTCTCCCGGTCTACAAAGGCACTTACGAGAGAGGTACGGATCTATCCTCGGATTATCCCTATCCGACTAGCTCCTATCGCGACCACGTCGTAGCCTGGCTCAAGGATCTTGCCCGTAGCATCGATTATCTTGAGATGCGGCCCGAAATCAACTCCGATCGTGTCGCCTATTGGGGACCCAGCTGGGGCGGGGCTATGGGGGTGATTATGGTGGTCCTCGAGCCACGCATCAAAGCAGCGGTTCTCGTCGTCGGAGGCTTCTACTTGCAAGAGACACTGCCGGAGGTCGACCAGATCCACTTTGCGCCGCGAGTTAAAGTACCGGTCCTGATGCTGAACGGTCGCTATGACCACTTCTATCCGGTCGAGACGTCGCAGCTGCCAATGTTTCGGCTATTGGGCACCGATCCGGCACACAAGCGTCACATACTGTACGACGTTGGACACGCCATACCACGCAACTCGCTCTACAGGGAAACGCTTGATTGGGTGGACCGCTACCTCGGGCCGGTTCAATAGAAGAGTGGACGGTATGCTGGACGAGCCAAGAGCTTGTCGCCCGCCAGTGAGGGACATCTGCCGAGCCCCGTCCTGAACTGGTTTGACGAGTTGGAGCGGCTCGTTCCTTAGAAGGCCGGGTCGCAAAAGTCCAGAATTGGCGTTACGAGTTCCGCGACCGCGAGCAAGACTATGGTATGCACCCCTAGGCTGAGACAGCGACAAAGTGAGACAGTAACCGTTCGCTGAAAGATTGTAGACTTTCGAGCGACACTATTGCAAAACTCTGCAACAGCCGGGAAAGCGGAGGCGGGCGCTGCTGGAGAGCAACCCGCCAAGGAATACCCGGCCGACAACTCATCGAGACGATGAGCCTCGGGGCGGGACATGTGTCCCGCTCCGGGTGCAAGCGATGTCTCGATAGATTGTCTCATGCCTCGGAAAACTCAAAGCTCGGATTTCTGAGCTGTTCGTATGCCGGCAACGATGCTTCGAACGCCGCCCGCTGAATTCTGTCCCACTTTATCTTGTCTCACTTCTGGGGTTCACTCCACTAAGTCCCCCGAAACGAACTACATAGCGCTTGTCGGCCGATAACTGTTGATTAATCGCGTAACCACCAACAATCCCCAGTCGACACCCCCTAACATCCTCCAACAAAACCACTTAGCCAGATTGTGCCGGCTAGAGGAACGAAAAGGCCCCCTTCTCGTCCATTGGCTCGATCTTCTTGATATAGAGGCAGGACTCTCCCATCTTATGACGTGCCGCATCCAAATGAAAAAACGAACCCAAATGGACGTCCCATCACCCAACCTCACCAAAAATGAAAAAACGAACCCAATTCCCCCAGTCCCTCGCCGGCCCCATCGCCAACCCGCCCTCACCGCTCGAAACCACAAGAAACCCCCACCAAACTGACAAAACCGCTCAACCCGCCCAACTCAGTCACGAACTGTGAAAAAAAAGTTTAGCCCAATATCCCCAAGGGTTTGGAGCCCCCAATATCCCTCCCCATCCCCGAATATGCACCGCCCGCCTTCTACCATGAATACAGAGAAAAACAAATGGCCACGCGACTCCAAAGGAAAGCATTCCGCAAGAACGCAAAACGCAGCACCGGACCCCGAACCCCCGAAGGCAAGGCCCGATCGAGCCAAAACGCCTGCAAACACGGCCTGTTCGCCCGCGACGCCGTGCTGCCCGACGAAAACCCCGAGGAATTTCTCCAATTAATCGCCGATCTGGAGCAAGAACTCGAAGCTCGCGGCGACTTCGAACGCCGTCTCGTGCATCACATCGCCGGCGCCGAGTGGAGGATGGGCCGCTTGGTGCGCCTGGAAACCGGCGCCCTCACCAGCCAGCTCGAGAAAGAAAGGCTCTACGCCCAGAGAATGCAAGCCGATCTTGGCAAGCTGAACCATAGCGTGCAAGCAAAGCCTGGCGAGCAGACCCAAAGCGTGCAAGCCGCCCATGACGGCGAGAATCAGAGCCTGCAAGCCGAGCGTGGCGAGCAAAACAGCCCCCCGCCCCCTGGCCCCTACCAGCAGAACACCAAGGAACTAGGCGCTGTCGTCGCGGAAGACCGTGACACCCCCGTGCTGCTAACGCTGTCACTCTACGAAGCGCGCCTAACCCGAAAATACCTCAGCTTATTGAAACAACTGCGTCTCACGCAAAAACTCCGCCGCGCCGCCGAAGCCCTGGAACCGCAGCAGCAGCCCGCCGAAACTGAAGCCGCCTTATCAACGCCAGAGTCCCCACCCGCGCAACAGCACCCGCCAACCCCGAGCACCAGCCAAGTCAGTCCGCAACCGCCGCTGAAGGAGCCCGCGCAAGCAAAGCATCCCCCAACCCCGAGCACCCAGCCGCAAGCGCCGGAAGAGGAGCACCCCCCGGGAGAAGAGCACCCTGATGCCCCGGCCTCAAGAGTGGCATGACCCGACGTGGCGCGCGCCTCCAGGCGTGCCGTGTTGGGTCTCCAGACCCAACATAGACTAACTTATAAGTCCAAGCAGACCAAGAATGGCGCGGATTTTTTAGGGGCCCCTCCGGCCCCATCCTTGAAATCCGCTCAAACCGGCTCACTTGGACAGTACGGTATATACTGGGGCCGCTATGGGAGCACATCACCATCCCACCCGAAGTCGACGAGGCATGCTGTTGAAAACTACGGCTAGAGCCCCAAGACCTAAGTGAGCAACAACCTCCAATCCGCTAATGCCGGGGCGCGCGGGCCCGACGTTCGCGATGATTGCTGGGTAGAGGTTCGCTCCGTGCAAGGCTCTTCGGCGGCGCCGGTGATCGAGCTTTCGACGCGCGCCGGCTCGGCTGACGACAATTCAATTCGCGAAGTCGCGGGGCAAACACTAGCGGCCCTCGACGCCGGCGGACTCTCCATCCGGATCGAGGACAGCGGGGCCTTGCCGTTCACGATCATGGCGCGCATCGAGGCGGCCGTTCGGCGACTGCGCGGACCAGACGCGGGCGTTGCGTTGCCCCCTTCCAGCCCGGAGATCGGCTACCGAAGTTCGCGCGACCGGATTCGCCGCACGCGGCTTTTTGTCCCGGGAAGCACCCCGAAGTTTTTCGCCAAGGCGGTCTTGTGCGGCCCTGACGCCGTTATTTTGGATTTAGAGGACGGCGTTGTACCTCAAGAAAAAGATACTGCCCGGCTGCTGGTCAGAAACGCATTGCGAGCGGTGGACTTTCGCGGCGCGGAAAAAACCGTCCGCATCAATCCGCTCCCCTTGGGCCTCGAAGATATTCGCGCCGTGGCGCCGCACGGGGTTCACGCGCTGTTGCTTTCCAAAACGGAGGACCCGGCGGAAGTGATCGAGGTTGACCGCGCGGTAAGGCGGGCGCTGGAAGACCAGCAAGCTGAAGTGTATTTGGTCCCGAGCATTGAAACGGCCCGGGGAGCTTTTCGGGCGCTGGAAATCGCCGAGGCTTCTCCCCGTGTCGTGGGCCTTTCGCTGGGGCTCGAAGACTATGTCAACGATATAGGCGCCGAGCATACTCCGGAGCGCCGGGAAAGCTTGTGGTTCACCGGCCAGGTGCTCAACGCGGCGCGGGCCGCCGGCGTGCAAGCGCTGGGCTCTGTCTACACCGATTTGGAGGATCAGGAAGGCTTGGCGCGCTATGCCGAGGATTTCCGAAAGCTTGGGTTCGAGGGAATTGCCTGCATTCACCCAAAGCAGGTTCGTGTCGTAAACGAGGCTTTCTCGCCGAGGCCGCGGGAGGTCGCTCAAGCGCGGCGAATCGTCGATGCCTTCGAGCAAGCGGCAGCCGCGGGGACGGGGGTGATATCCGTGGACGGGAAGTTGGTCGATTTGCCCGTGGTTAAGTTAGCGCGCGGGGTATTGAAACGGGCCGCGGCGTGCATGGCGGTTGAGGATACGTCCCCGGAAGAGTCACGTTAACCTGCATTTCCCAGCGCACCTTTTCGGCGGCGGCCCGCGCCAGCGCTACTCTTGGCCTGCAAGCTGGCGAAGTGTCTCGTGGTACGGAGCGCGAGCTACGCCGCGCTCGGTGATGATCGCTGTGACATAGCGGCTGGGAGTTACGTCGAAAGCGGGATTGAATACGGACGTATGCGGAGGTGCGATCCGCAGGCCCTGGACTTCGGTGACTTCGGATGGATCTCTTTCTTCAATGGGAATTTCCTCGCCGGACGCCAAGCTGAGATCGAGCGTCGAGATCGGAGCCGCCACATAGAAAGGGACGTCGTTTTCCTTGGCCAAGACCGCCACCGAGTAGGTGCCAATCTTGTTGGCTACGTCACCGTTCCCGGCGATGCGGTCGGCGCCAACGACCACGGCCCCGACACGGCCGGAACTCAGCACGTGTCCCGCCATGCTGTCTGTCAGGAGAGTGACCGGTATGTTGTCTTGCTGGAGTTCCCAGACCGTGAGCCTGGCGCCCTGCAGGAACGGGCGGGTCTCGTTAGCGAACACAGATACCGGGTTGCCGCCTTCGACGGCGGCGCGAATCACACCCAACGCTGTTCCATAGCCGGCCGTGGCCAGGGCTCCGGCATTGCAATGCGTCATGACGGTTGCTTGTTGAGGCAGCAACGCCGCGCCGTTTTTGCCGATCGCCTGATTGATCTCCACGTCCTCGGTCCGGACCCGCAGAGCCTCTTCGACAAGGGCGCCGGCAACGTCCCCGAGAGATCTGCCCTCAGCCCGCAGGCTCTCGTAGCGCTTTTTCATGCGATCAATCGCCCAGAAAAGATTAACCGCTGTCGGCCGAGTCGCCGCCAAGGCCGCGCAGATGTCTTCCATGCGCCGGTCGAGATCGCCCGCCGCTTCCTCGCTTGTCGCGGTGTCTCCCGCGCCGAGTTCGGCCACGGCCTGGCGGACACCCAAAGCTACCCCCATTGCCGCTGCCACCCCGATAGCCGGCGCACCGCGAATCACCATCGTACGGATGGCGTCCGCGACAGCCTGGTAACTCCTGCAATTGAGGTATACCTCCTCGGCCGGCAGTTTGGTTTGATCAATCATGACCACGCCATCGGTGGTCCATTCAATCGTATTCACCATTGCAGAGAAATCCTGTCCGGCGGCGAAGCCGGCTGGCTACGCGCCGTTGGGCGGCTGACTCGCCGACAACAGGCCGATCAGCAGCGTCATATTGTACGCGCAGTGGATGATTGCCGGCGGCACGATCGACCTGGTCTTGGCACGAACCGCGCCGAAAACAATTCCAACGTAGAGGAGCAAGACCAGAATCTGCCAGTGCCAGCCGTACTGCGGGCCGTGAATGAGGGAGAAAGAACCCGCTGTGATAACGACGGCCGCCAGCCTCCCGTGCGCTCGTTCGAATACCGAGAAAACGAACCCGCGAAAAATCAGTTCCTCGACAATCGGGGCGATCGCTATGCCAAACACGGCCACGAGCAGAAGAGAGGAGGGATCCCGCAACAATTCCTCAAAGGGCGTTGGCTGCTCCGGCATTGACATTACACTAGAGGCCAGTCCCACGGTGAGAGCCAGCAGGACCCCGGCGGCACAGTATGAGACTCCATGGAACAAAGGCCGATGCTCGATCGCCCGCCACGCGATCACTTGTCCGAAGGGCAGCTCGTATTTGACCGTGATCAGCGTATACATGAAGGCCAAAACCAGCACCGACGCCAGAGCCTGGATTGCAATGGCAACGAACGCCTTGGTGCTGGCTTGGTCGAGGTCCATCTCAAACCCAAGGAAGTAGCCGAGCCCGAAGTAGACGGCGACGCAAACGACTGAGACCACAAGCAGAGCCGCGACCGAGAACAATACCAAGTACAACAAGTCCCAATAACCCAAATCTCGATCAGGCAGAGGAGCAGAGCCGGCGGTTGGGCGAGGCGGTTCGCCGGGGGCGTCGCCAGGCATTGCTGTTGATAAGGCGGACGCCGGTCGATCGGCCGATTCGGGAGACAATACGGCCTGCTGGGAGTCAATTCTCCCGCTCGGTACAAGCCGGTGATTGTTGACGGGGTCTTGCAGATCGGTAACCAGTGTCTATCGTACCAGTACGAGGGTTGGTGTCATTTGGCTTGGCGGGGGCGCATTCTTGGATTGGAAAATGCTGAGCGGGCGTTGCAGCACAGCCATGGAGTTCGTGAGGACACAAGCAGCGTTTCCTTTGTAAACCGGGAGCCTGTTCCATTCACGCCGCGCTAGGCTTGCTTGCTTTCACCCAAAACCTTCGCGAGCGCCTGACCCGTGTAGCTGCCCGCGCAAGCGGCGATCTCCTCAGGTGTACCGGTTGCGACAATTTCGCCTCCCTGTTCGCCTCCCTCCGGGCCAAGATCAATGACCCAATCCGCGCATTTAATCACGTCCATATTGTGTTCGATGACGATTACCGTGTTGCCGTGGGAAACCAGCCGGTCCAGTACTTCGAGGAGCTTCCGGATATCGTCGAAATGCAGGCCGGTGGTGGGTTCGTCCAGCAAATATAGCGTCTGGCCGGTCTGGCGCTTGCTCAATTCCCGGGACAGCTTGATCCGCTGGGCTTCTCCGCCGGAAAGCGTAGTCGAGGACTGACCCAGGTGGATGTACCCCAAACCTACGTCGTTCAGAGTCTCGAGTTTCGGCCGAATTTTCGGAATATTTTCCATGACCGGCAGGGCTTCTTCCACCGTGGATTCGAGCAGATCGGCAATGGAGCGGCCCTTGTAACTCACCTGCAATGTCTCGTGGTTGTAACGGCGGCCGCGGCAAACGTCACAAGTCACGAACACGTCCGGCAAGAAATTCATTTCAATGCGGCGCTGGCCGTCTCCGCGGCAAGCCTCGCAGCGGCCGCCCTTGACGTTGAAACTGAAACGCCCGGGTTTATAGCCGCGCGCCCGCGACTCGGGCAGCATAGCGAACAGCTCGCGAATCGGAGTAAACAAACCCGTGTAAGTCGCGGGGTTGGAGCGAGGCGTGCGTCCGATGGGAGATTGATCGATACGAACGACCTTGTCGATTTGATCGGCGCCTTCCAGCCGCCGATGCACACCCGGTTGGAGCCGGGAACGATAGAGCTTACGCGCCAGTGCGGGATGCAGAATCTCGTTGACGAGCGTGGATTTGCCGCTGCCGGAGACCCCGGTCACGACCGTCAGCGAGCCTAAAGGGAACGAGACGCTAATGTTCCGCAGATTGTGGTGCCGGGCTCCCCGCACGATCAGAGGCTTACCCTTCGGGGGCCGCCGGACCGGCGGCAGTGGAACCTGCTTTCGCCCGCTAAGGTAGTCAGCAGTGAGTGAGCCTTCGCAACGAGCGACGTCGCGGGGTGTTCCGGCCGCCACGACCTGCCCGCCTAGCCGTCCGGCGCCTGGGCCCAGATCAACCACATGATCGGCCCGCTGGATCGTCTCCAGGTCGTGCTCAACGACCACGATCGTGTTTCCCAAATCCCGCAGCTTCGACAGCGTGTCCAACAATCGGCCGTTGTCGCGAGCGTGCAGCCCGATCGAAGGCTCATCGAGGACGTAGAGGACGCCACGCAACTGTGAGCCGATTTGTGTCGCCAGCCGTACGCGCTGCGCCTCTCCTCCGGAAAGAGTCGCAGCCGAGCGGTCCAGGCTGAGGTAGTCGAGCCCGACAGCTTGGAGGAACTCCAGGCGCGTTCGAATCTCATCCACCACGCGCGACGCGATTTGTTCCTCGCGGCCCGTCAGCGAGAGATTTCGGATCGATTCCAGGACCCGGCTTACGGGTGCGCCGCAAAACTCCGCGATCGATTGGCCGCCGACGCTGACGCTGAGACTTTCCGGGCGCAAGCGCCGTCCCCCGCATGCCGTGCACGGAACCGGCGACATGAATCGAACGAGCCAATCACGGTAACGCTCCGACCAGGACTCCTCATTCCACTCCTGAAGCAGCTTGAGAAGACCGGGAAACAGTTTGGGAGCATGCTTCCCGCTGGGCTTCCCTCCAGGCTTCCCCCCGCCAGGATTCCCAACGTTCGGCTCGGCCTCTCCGTACAGCAAGCGATTTTGCCCCGCTTCTGAAAGATCGCCGAACGGCCTTTTCCATTTGATCCTGGCCTTCTGGGCAGCGTTTTCCACGGCTCGCTCGATGCTTGGCGAGAGCAGCGAGGGTGCTGCTCCACCGTCGAGAAGGGGCTTCGACGGATCGACGACCACCTTTGCCGGGTCAAAGTCCCACAGGCTCCCCAAGCCATTGCAAGTCTCACAAGCTCCGTAAGGACTATTGAACGAGAAGGAACGCGGCTCAAGGACGGGAACACTGGCCCCGCATCGGATGCAGGCTAGCTTCTCCGAGTAGAGTGTCTCGTCTCCCCCGGCCTCGTCCGCCCCAACCTCCTCCGCGCCAACCTGGGCAACCACCACCAGTCCCTTGGCCATACCGGTCGCGGTCTTGATGGAATTCTCGAGCCGCTTCTCGATGCCTTTGCGAATGCTGACGCGGTCGACGATGACATCGATGCTGTGATTGCGCCGGCGGTCGAGCGCGATCTCCTCATCGAGCAGCACGGTCCGCCCGTCAACGCGCGCGCGCCGGAAACCCATTTGCGCCAGGCGGTCGAACTCCTTCTTGAATTCCCCCTTGCGCCCTCGCACGATCGGCGCCAGGATCATCACTCGCTTCCCCGACTGCTGCGTCAGGACTTGGCTAACGATTTGAGCGGTTGATTGGCGGCTGATCGGAATATGGCAATTGGGGCAGTGCGGGACGCCGATCGAGGAATAGAGAAGGCGGAGATAGTCGTAGATTTCGGTGATCGTCCCCATGGTCGACCGGGGACTGCGGCTGGTGGTTCTTTGATCGATCGACAAGGCCGGGCTCAGGCCCTCGATCGAGTCCACGTCAGGCCGCTCTAGTTGGTCCAGGAACTGGCGGGCGTAGGGGGAGAGGGTCTCGACGTAACGGCGTTGTCCTTCGGCATAGATCGTGTCGAACGCCAGCGACGACTTGCCGGAGCCGCTGAGACCGGTGATCACCGTGAAGCTGTTACGAGGGATCTCGACGTGAATGTTACGCAGGTTGTGCTGGCGCGCTCCGCGCACGATGACCCGATCAAGCATGGGAAGACTACTGGCAGAAGACGAAAAAGACCCTTCATTGTAACGTTGTTCCGTTGAGCGGTTGAGCCGTTGAGCCGTTGTTCCGTTGGACTGTTGAGCGGTTGAGCCTGAGGCCTGGAAACACGGTCAAACGGGAGCCGTTTGCGCACCGGGATTCGTGATCCGACCGGCTCGCGGGCAAGCTGTCGCTGGGGCAGCTATCGGCTGCCACTTGCGCGTTCAGAAGCACAAACGGAAGTGCAGGGAATAAAACCGGTTACGAGATGGGGTGTAAATTTTCTTTAGTAAATGTCCGAAAATGTCATGCTCACGGGCAGATCTTCCGCCATTCTGGGGGTCTGGCCGTGAGGTCCTTTTCTAAAGGCCTTGTTTTCAGCGGCTTGCGATTTGACGTGACGGGCGGCGCGTGGCAGGAAAGCCGTAAAAACGTGGCGGAATCCGGCCATTTTCGAACAGGAAGCATTTGCATTGCTGTCGCTACCGATGGGGGCAAGAGTGCCTGTAGCTGAGGATGTCCAGAATTCCGTTGAAACGCGCGGCTCTCCAGAACTTGTAGTTTACGCCGCTTGGGCCTGGGCCGGAGGCGGCGGCGACAGTCTGCCGAGCTGGTCGAGTAATTTCGGCAAGTGCCGGTAGCCTTTGACCCGCCGGAAGCTTTTCTCGGCCAGCCACAGACCCGCGCCCACCCAACGCTCGCGCTGATCGCCTCCCCGCCAGCGCTTCACCCGGCCGCAGACGCGGTCCACCACCGATGAAGGCCGACTCGATCGGGTTCGTCGTCGCCAGCGTACAACGCAGCAGATCGTCGAGTCCGAGCCGGTGCACCGTCAGCGTTTCCTCTCTCCCCTCTTCAAGCGAACGCGCCGCCGACGGATTCAACTCCAGCAACTCGCGATGCAGCTTCTCCAAGGCCGCCTTGGCGTCCGCGCAGCTTGACATCGCATAAGCGTTCGCCATCTTGCGGTCCACCGATTCGCGGTATGGCTCCGGCAAATGGCCGGTCACGTTGCGGCGCTTGTGCATTTGACAGCGCTGGATCGGCGCCGTCTTGCCCGCGTGCTTACGGACCGCCTTCGTCAGCGCCTTCGCGCCGTCGAGCACATACAGCATCGGCGCCGAGAAATCGACGCCACGCCCGGCCAAATCCTCCAGCAATTCGCCCGCCACCGTGGTGTTCTCGCTCGCTCCCTGCCGCAGCCCCAGAACCGTTTTCGACCCGTCCATGGCCACTCCCAGCGCCGCCACCAGGTGCTGGCCCTTGAACTCAATGCCGTCGATGTAGATGACGCAGAGTTTGAGTTTATCGAGAGGGCGCTCTAAAAGTTCGCGCAGTTTCTCTCGGCTGGTGCGCACGAAATGCTCACTCACCGCTGACTTTTCGATGCCATAGGCGGCGGCAAACTCCCGCACGGCTTTCGAGTAATTCCGTGTCGAGAGCCCGAGCATGAGCTTGTCCCAAACGGCGTCGTCGAGCGGCTCGGAGCGGCGGAACAACGCATAGCTGCCCAGGGATTGTTCGTGGCCGTCGTCGCTGCGCAGCCGCGGCCGCTGAATGGGGACCTTCTGTCCATCGACGACGAGGAAGCCTTGCTCGCGGCCCCAGCGGTAGGGCTGCTCGGCTTGGCGCCCCTGGTAGTGCTCGCCAGCGAGCTGGCGCACTTCGTTGTCCATGATGAGCTGCATCAGCTCCAGGCCTGCCTGGCGCATCAGCTCGCCGACGCTTTGCTGCAGGGCGGCGGCGACTTCTTTGAGCGGCAGGTGCAGTTGCAGTTCCTGCCCGGATTCTTCGGCTTGCTTGTGGAATTGGCGAACGGCTTGTTCGCGGTCAATCTGGTATCGTTTCTTCATAGCGACTCTCCTTTTTCGAAAATGAAAAACATCACTCCGAGCCTAACGGCTCGGACTGGAGAGTCGCTACTTTCCACCTGAATTATGCACAGATTCACTTTGCGAGTGTGGCTGCGTTCGTAGCGGGTTGGCGGTCGTCGTGAGGTGGTAGCTCGGCAACTGGTCTTTTGGCTTCTCCTTCCCCGGTTTCCCTTCCCGCCCAGATTCCGCGTCGTCAAAACCTCGCTCGGAAGTGACGTGTTTCCAGTGCGTTACGGCTAGTGCATAAAATTTTATGCATAGCGCATAGCCAGGCTCTCAGATCAGCGCCCTCCCGACCACCGGCAGAAAGCCGCCGTAGGGAGTCGGCTTCTTGCCGCGGAAGTGGTAAGGCGTCGAAGCCCAGATTTTATTGGGTCGCGAGGCCGTCACGGCTGGGCCTTGTTGGACGGGCCTTTGGGAGCTATGCTGTTTTCGTCTGGTAACCATGTGGGTGACCTCCTTGGGGTTGGCTGGCGAAGCTGGGATCTTTGCCAGCCTACCTTTTTACCCCATGTTTTCGGGGGTTCCCAATGGTCCCTTGCGGCTCAGCCCTCCTCAGGTCCACGCCGCAGTGCATAATTCAGGTTCCACGAACTATCGGACATCCTCTCTGTAGCTGCCGATATGGGGCCGGGTGAGAGCGGGCGCAGCACGCTGCGCCCCTACAGTGTATTTCGCGAAGATCCATAAATAGCATCGATTCTAACCGTATCTAAATAAACGAAACACTACACTTAGAGCTAAAGATGAAAGTAGAAGCAAGCTAAACGCATACCCGCCACATTTGGTCGATTTCCTGCTAAGTTTGTCCGACCTTTCGACATGAAACAATCTGCGGCCGTAGTGGATGAGAAATGAATGCTCGTAGTGCGAAGCTGGATAGAGTCTTTTCCTGATAGCAAACTCCCACTTGGTTAATACACAGTAGCCTAACAACCGCTCTGCAACGAGGGAAGTCAACAGCAGAGGGAGATAAACGTAAACAAGCCCAGGAATAGCCCAGCCCACTATAACAAGCAGGGCAAACGCCGTATGCAGGAGGAATAGTGAATTGGCAACAGTTGAGTAAAAATATCTCCGCTTGCCGCTAAGAGGACTCATTGATGTGATCCATGACGCTGCCCTTCGGCAACCCGCTACCGCTGCTGTTTGCGCACGGGAAGGTGTGAAAAAATGCTGGGGACAGCCAGCCGCGGCCAAATGGTTTACTGATTAACAAGGACTAATGATCACACCCTCAATCGTCCGACTCAGTGCCGGACGCCTTGCGGGAAGCGGCGCCTGAGGCCCTCCGGGAGCCCTCGCCATACAACTCACGATAGACAGCCGCGTTGCGAAGCACGGCCTGTACATAGCCTCGAGTCTCCGTAAAAGGGATGCTTTCGACAAACTCCTCCGCTTCGGTGAAATCTTCCCAAGTCACCCACTCATCGACGCGGTGTTCACCGGCGTTGTAGGCGGCCAAGGTGTATTCGATGCGGCGGTCAAACTGATCGTACACTTGCCGAAGGTGAAAAGTCCCCAGTCTTAAGCTTGTGTCGGCACGGTAGAGGTGGCGGGTCGAGAAACCCTGGATTCCCAATCTCCGCGCCAGCCCTTGACCGGTTCGCGGCATGATTTGCATCAGTCCACGCGCACCGGCCCTTGATCGGGCACTAGGGTTGAATTCCGATTCTTGGCGAATCAAACCGGCCACCAAATAGGGATCAAGCCCATGGGGCTTGGCACGGGCCCGCAGTTGCTTCGCGAACGGCATGGGGTAGAGCCGCTCCCAAAACTCCCGCGACACAGAGTCTAGCGGCAGGCGAAGGTACCCGAACCCATAGCGCTTCATCGAACGCAGCGCCCGGTGATACTGCCCGCGCTCGGAGTACTGCCGGGCCAGCTCCAGACCGATCCAGTGTGAATCAGCCTGGCGATAATCCCCGGTTTGCAATTCGCCAGCGGCAAGGCCGGCCAAGCCCAAGGCGTGAAGCGTCACGCCCCGCCCGATGAGGGCCGCCACCGGGGGCGACTGGTTTTCCGTGAGTGAACGGGCCTTCGGCAGCCCGGTTAAATAATCGGGGATTTGCTGAGCAGGCTCGGGGGCGCGTGCGACTTTCTTGAGCCGTTCCCCGGCACGGCGGCCGTAGTAATAATTTGGGAATCGCGCAACGATCGTCGAATAAAGCAGGTGGGCCACGCTCGGGTTTTCTTTCTCTTCCAGGCGCGCCAGCCAATAAATGGCGTTGCTGAGCGTCCCGGAGCTCTGGTGGGTCCGAATGTGTTCTTCAAGCAGGGCGTGTGCTCGCGGATCACGGTCCAGATACGCACGCCAGCAAACCTTCCAGTGAGCTTTGGAAGCGTGCTTGCCCAGCGGAAAACCGCGAGCGGCGCGTTCGTAGTATTTACGGTATTGCTTGGGTTGATCCTTGAGCAGATAGAAATTCCCCAGCGAGAATAGCGATTCCTCGTACCACGGCGAACGGGGATATTTTTGCGCCAACTCCTCGGTTCTTTCGCGAAACTCCCCGATCCGTCTGAGTCGCCGCGCGCACTCACCCAGGTAGTAGATTCGTTCGGCGTCAAGTTCGGGGTCAGTGATTCGCAGCGATTTCAAGTGCCCGTAAGCCCTGGTTGTGTAGCGCCGCCCGTAGTCTGATGAGCCGTGCCGAACCAGTGCGCGCTCGCGCTCTTCGCCTTGCAGTTTGGCCGAAGCCAAGCGGTACTCGAGCGAGGCCTTGGCGAACTTGCGGCCAGCGAAGAGGGCGTCGCCTCTCAACAAGCGCCATCTGGGCGGCGCGTCGGGATACTGTTTGCCGAGTTTGCGGCGCAGGGCGTTCAAATGAGCTTCCGCGTCGTCCACTTGAGCTGAAAACGCGTAATGGTAATAAACGCGGCGGTAGGCGCGAACGGCGGGCAAGAGGCGGCCTTCGATGTGCTCGATGCGGGCCAGCAGGTACAGCCGGACGGGCTCGGACAGGCCGCCTTTCGAATCATCAAGAAACTTTTTCGCCTGGGCGGTTTGCTCGCTTCGGATCAGGCTTTCAGCTTGAACGCGACGCACGGCTCCACCGAACCGGCTTTCGCTAAATCGACTGGAGAAGTCACTCGCCGCTTGAACGGCTTGTGGGTGCTGATCCGCCAATGCCAAACTCTTGACCTGATGGTAGACCGCGTAATCGGCGAGATCCCCAAGACCGGCCGCGGCGCGCTCCAGATGCCCGGCCGCGGCGGTGTAATTCTTCGCCTCGTAGTCACCCATGCCGAGACCAAACTCGGCCAGTGCTTTGATTTGGGCTGAAGACTGTCCGCTTGCGTAGCTAAGCAGTTTGTCTCGAGAGGACTTAGAGCCAGACTTCAGATAGCCGCGGCTGAGCCGTTCGAGCTCAGCGGGAACTTTCGTTTCGGCGGTTCCCCAGCCGGCGAAGGCGAGTGAGAGCAGTGCTGACGAAAGAAGGAGCCTTATCATCCTGATCTTAGGGGCCGCACGGATACGATCGGCAAAACCCTTTTTCTTCATTTTATGGCATCGCGCTGCTGACACGAGACTCTGATCCAATGAGCACGCGGCTTGCCGTGCGATGGGATTCTGCTCGCGACGGCGAAATCACCGCCTGAAGAATCGGGAGGGGGCGCGCCTGGCCGGCGCCGCGGCACCCTCATTCGCCGTCTATGCGTCTTCGCTGCCGTTGGTGGCGGGAGCATTGCTCGCTGGCTGCTTTCCGCGCGCCCCGACGGTTTCAATCCAGGCTTCGGCAAGGGACGTCAGCAGTTCGATCGCGGCTATCGCGGGCTCCCGGTCAGACCCAACCCCGTCCATGTAGAGAACCGCCAGCACACTGTCGCGCAAGACAATGGGGAACAGATGTACCCGGCTGTCGGGTTGCACTTTCAGCACTTCGGCTAAAGGGGCGGAAAGTTCATTCGGGCTCCCCGTCGTCACCACCGGATCTTTCGTGTCGACAGCGTGCGCGATTGCCGCCGCCTCGACCAAGGGAATATCGAGCCGGTGGAAGGCGGAATTTTGCGCGTCCGTGAGACCTTCCGCCTTGAATCCGAGAATGTGGTCGCCTTTGTGAATCAGCAAGGCTGCCCGGCCGGCATAGTGAGCGGTGGTTTCGACCAGCGCGGCGGCAACTCCAGTGACCGAGTCCTCCGAACGCAGCCTGCGCGCGGCCGCGGATAGCGTTTCAGCCGTGTGAGTTTCAGCCTCCCGCACGGCCCGGTCGACCATCACGGCACAGTCTCGCTGAAGTTGCTCGGCGAGCTCTACCTGAAGTTCATCGAGCCTTTTTCGAAACGCCGAATCGAGTCCGGTCAAAATTCTGTGTTCGAGCTTGTGCTCCATTTTGGGGCAGTCCTACAGTAAGTGATATTGTAGCGTAGGCAACTATTTCATTAACCAATTCGAGAGGCATGATGGGTGAAGACTTGCAAGGGAAAGCAGCCGTTGTCACCGGCGGCACACGGGGCATTGGACGCTCGATTGCCGAGGCCTTGCTGCGGGAAAGAGTGTCCGTATTGATCTGCGGCCGTCAACAGGCAAAGGTCGATCAGGCCGTGGCGGAAATGCGGGAGCTGGGGCATATTGCCGGCAAAGCCTGCCATGTGGGGCGCTTTGAGGAGGTCGAAGCCCTATTCTCCGCGGCCGATGAGACCTTTGGACGGCTCGATATCCTGGTCAACAACGCGGGGGTGAGAGGTTTCGGTGCAATCGATCAAGTGAGTCCGGAACAGTGGCGCGAGGTCATTGACACCAATCTCAACGGAGTCTTCTATTGCAGTCGCCAGGCTGTTCCCCTGATGCGAAATTCAGGAGGCGGATTTATCATCAACATCGGCAGCCTGGCTGGCAAACACGCCTTCGCCGGCGGAGGGGCTTACAATGCCTCGAAATTCGGCCTAAAGGGCCTCACGGAGGCCATGATGCTCGACTTGCGCTATGACGACATACGAGTCAGTACGATCATGCCGGGGAGCGTGCAGACCGATTTCGGAGGCCGCGGTATCGAAGGCGGCGAGTGGAAGATCGATCCCGCGCACATTGCCGATACCGTGGTTCATCTGTTGCGGATGCCAAACCGCAGCCTGGCCAGCCGCGTGGAAATACGCCCCAGCCGCCCGCCGAAGAAGAGTTAGTTTCACCTGGGAACGCAAGCTTGCCCAGTTGATTTCAATGGGAGGAAGTGCTCATGCATCGCAGGACGTTTACGAGACTGCTGGGTTCGGGGAGCCTGATGTTGCCGCTCGGGGCCGCCGCCGATGAAACCAGGCACATCAAAGTCGCCGTCGTCACCGGGGCGGACGGCGCTCATCTCAGCGCCTACTTCCCTGCCCTGGCCGAGACGGCCGAGGCGGCGCCGGTGGTGCTTTCCGATCCGAGCGGAGAGTCGTTCGCGGCGGCCCGAAAGGCCCTGGGCGGCAAGCTGACCGCTACCTACAAGAATCTGGACGAAATGCTTGCGAAAGAAAAACCGGAACTGGCGCTGGTCACCATGGAGGCGGTGCAGGCTCCGCCCGCGATCGACGCGGCACTCGACGCCGGTTGTCATGTGCTCGCGGAGAAGCCGGCCTGCGTGCGCGCCGAAGACTTCGAAAAACTTAGCGCCAAGGCCAAGCAGAAAGACCGCCTGCTGGTGCTGGCTTTGGCTAACCGCCTGAATCCCGAGGTTCGAACCGCGCGCTGGCTGATTGAGAGCGGCAAAATCGGAAAGATCTTCGGAATGGAAGTCCACTTGATTGCCGACCAGACTCGCCTGACTCGCCCGGCTTACCACAACACCTGGAGAGCCCAAAAGGCGCGCGGCGGCGGGGGACACTTGATCTGGCTCGGCATTCACTGGCTCGACCTGGCCATGTACATCAGCGGCTCTAGAATCACTGACGTCAGCGGCTTCAGCGGCGTGGTCGGCGGACAACCGCTCGACACCGAAGACTCAGCCGCTATCGCGATGAGGTTCGATAACGGGACGTTCGGCACGATGACGTCCGGTTATTACCTGGACCGGGGCTACCACTCGAATCTCAAGATCTGGGGCTCGAAGGGCTGGCTTGAGATTCAGAGGCACAACGGCAGCACGCGGAATTTCCCGCTGGAATGGTACAGCACGGAAGCGGCCAATCCGCAGGTCCATCGCGTGCGCCGTCCTGATGTAGTGACGGGCTACACGCCGTTTGTGCAGGCGATCGTGCGGGCGGGCGCCGGGCTTGCTCCAGCGCCTCTTGATTCCGAAGACAGCCTTTATGTGCTCAAGACGATTTTCGCCTGCTACAAAGCAGCAGAGACAGGACAGCGCCAATCGGTGGCTTGAAGCAATTGCCGGCGAGAAGTGAGCGCGGGCGCCAGGAGGGACCGGCAATCCTGCCGGTCCATCGGCGCGCAGCGGCGAAGCGGGAGTTTCGCTGATACGCGGCTTCGCCGAAGCCGGCTCGAATACGTCACCGTAATTCTGAAGCAGAGGAGTTGACTTTTCGCGAGCCGCTTTCGGCGGCTAGGACAAGCAGGATTGCTTGTCCCTACCCTTCCCGAACCCGCACCAGCTTGCGGTCGATCTCGGAAATCTTCGCGACTCCCGACATGCCCATGTCGAGCGCCAGCTCCGTCCGCAGCAGCTCGATTACACGCGCCACCCCGCGCTGGCCGAAGCTGGCCAGACCCCATAGGTAAGGGCGAGCGACGCCGACAGCGGCGGCTCCCATGGCGAGAGCCTTGAGAATGTCCGTGCCGCGGCGAAAGCCGCCGTCGATCAGCACCGGGATCTTGCCGCCCGCCGCCTGAACACACTCCTCCAGCGCCTCGATGGTCGAGCCAGTGTGGTCGAGCTGGCGGGCTCCGTGATTCGACACGACAACCGCCGATGCGCCGTATTCCACCGCTTTTTCAACATCCTCGCCAATCATCAGCCCCTTGAGAACCAGTTGCAAATCCGTCATTTCGCGAATCTCACGCACCGTTTCCCAGGTCGGCAAGGGGAAAGGCCGCGACGGGTACTCGCCTGTTTTCCACGTCCTGTCGTTGGGGTCGTGGATCAAGGCGCCTTGATCGTCCCGCGGCACACCCACATCGCACCAGCGGCGTACGAACTTGTTGCGGATGCTTCGTTCGCGGTGCGACACGTACATGTTGTCGACGGTAAAGCAGATCCCCGTGGCCCCCATGTCCTCGAGCCTTTCGACGAAGTTGGCCATGGAGTTCTTGGTGCGGAACTGCCCGCCGGTAGTGTATTGCCACCAATTCTTGGGCCCGTTGCCTGAGTTGACCAGATCATCGATGCCGCCGTTGGTGAACATCATCGTGCCGGTTTCGGCGGCGGCTTTGGCGACCTCTTCCTCGCCCTTGGGGTAAAAGCAGTTTTTGCCTCCGGCCGGATCGATGAAGATGGGGTGGGTGAGTTCGTGCCCCAGGAACGTTGTCGAGATGTCGATCTTGTGGACGTCGGTCAGAAACCGCGGGCGAATGATGATGCGGCCAAACGCTCTGGGGTTCTCGCGCAGGGAGACTTCGTCCTTGCCGCCTTCGTCCATGTAATCCCAGGCCACCTGGTCGAGCTTTTCCTGGGCCAGCTTCTTGAAGTCGAAGACATTGACCATGTCGAGCAGCTCGTCGGGCTCGGCCGCGAGCAGATCTATGTCTTTGAGCAGGGGTGAAACAAGCAGGAACTTCGCAAAACTCCCTACAGCTTGGCGGCGTGTGACTGTCATGGCAAGCTTCCCTTCATGCGCTTTCGGCGGTCGGGCAATGAGACCCGTGATAGGCAACCGTCCAGGAAGATATCAGCTTGCGTCGAGGAATGTCAATTGGCAAACGGTGGTTGGAAAAGCCCTGTCAGTGGCCGCGGGCCGCCGGCGGTGGTGTCATTCGCACACGGTCACCGCTGACAACGGTGAAATGCCCGGCCCAGTCTTGTGTACCCTTCGCTGAAGATCCACGGGCCTTAGAACAAGCGCTCGTACTGCTGGCGCTCTTGGCGTGTTTTCGCGCGCGGAATCCAGTAGCTCTGCTTTCCTGCCCCGCGGCGATTCATCGTGTCGCGGCCGAAAAGCCGCATCACCAATCCATAAGGCGTGAAAACGAGGTAGAACATCAGCGAAAGCAGAATCCGGCTGTTGACGTAGCCAAGCGCACCGGCAAAACGCATCCAGCCGTGGTGGAAGATTCGCGAAGCGGCGGGCGAAACAAGCCCGATCAAGATCAGCAGCAGCCCGCATGCTCCGGCGAGGCCGTAAACCCAGGGGCGGTCTTTCCAAACATTCCAGGCCGCGATCAGCAACAACATCGCGCCCACCATCAGCGCGGATTGCTTTGCCTGGCGGGGATTTTCGGCGGCCTCAATCAAGCTGAAACTCCTCTTGCCATGCGGTCTCTTCCTCGAACGCCCCCTGTTCACCCTTGCGAAGCAGAAAATCTTCGAGCACCAGCACATCCATCTCGGTTCTCATGAAACAGCGGAAGGCGTCCTCGGGCGTGCAGACAATGGGTTCGCCCCGGACATTGAAGGAGGTGTTGACGACGAGCGGACACCCGGTGAGCCGCGCGAACTCCGCGATCAGGTCGTAATAGATGCCGTTCTCCTCGCGCCGCACTGTCTGAACGCGCGCCGAGTAGTCTACGTGAGTGACTGCCGGGACACTCGATCGAGGGATGTTGAGCTGCTCGATGCCGAAGAGCTTTTTCTGTTCCTCGGTCATGGGGACTCGAATCTCTTCCTGTACTGGAGCGACCAGCAGCATGTAGGGGGAGTCGCGGGTCATCTCGAAATAGTCCGAGACGCGTTCCCGCAGCACCGACGGAGCGAACGGACGAAAGCTCTCGCGGTACTTGATCTTGAGGTTCATCATCGACTGCATCTTGGCCGAACGCGGATCACCGAGAATGCTTCGCGCGCCCAAGGCCCGGGGACCGAATTCCATTCGGCCCTGGAACCAACCGACGACTTTCTCGGAAGCCAGCTCCCGGGCCGCGGTTGCGACCAGCTCCTGACGCGACAGCCGCTGATAGCGAGCCCCCATTCCGTCCAAAAACTCCCGAATCTCCCCGGCTGAAAAAGACGGCCCAAGATAGGACGCTTTCATGCCGTCGATGCGCCCGCCGCTCACTTGCTTGGCGCTGCGTGGATTGTCGAGGTATTGGTACCAGGCCGAGAGCGCCGCTCCGAGCGCCCCGCCCGCATCGCCCGCAGCCGGCTGAATCCAAATGTTCTCGAAAGGGCCTTCGCGAAGCAGACGTCCGTTGCCGACGCAATTCAGGGCAACCCCGCCGGCCAGGCAAAGGTTTTTCCGGCCGGTTTCTTTATGAACATGCTTCGCCATCCGCAGCATCGCAAGCTCGGTCACTTCTTGAATCGAACGGGCAAAGTCCATCTCTCGCTGCGTGACTTTGCTCTCCGGCTTGCGGGGAGGGCCGCCGAAGAGCTGATCGAACCTGCCGTTGGTCATCGTCAGCCCCTGGCAGTAATTGAAGTACTTCATGTTGAGCCGTATCGACCCGTCTTCGCGAAGGTCGACCAACTCGTCCAGAATCTTCCGTACGTAGCGGGGTTCGCCGTAAGGCGCCAGGCCCATGATCTTGTATTCGCCCGAGTTGACCTTGAATCCCGTGTAGTAGGTGAACGCCGAATAAAGCAAGCCGAGCGAGTGGGGAAAATGCAGCTCGCCCTGCAAATGGATCTGGTTGCCTTCGCCGTAGCCGTAGGTCGTAGTCGCCCATTCTCCGACGCCATCGATCGTCAGAATCGCCGCTGAATCAAACGGCGAGGGGAAGAAGGCGCTGGCCGCATGCGACTCATGGTGCTCCGTGAAAAGGACGTTTCCGGAATCGCCGCATTCGGCGGCGATGTGATCGCGCATCCAAAGCTTTTCACGCAGCCACAAAGGCATCGCCTGCAAGAAGGAGCGAACCCCTGACGGAGCGAAATCAAGATAGGTTTCGAGCAAGCGCTCGAACGTCTGAAGAGGTTTGTCGTAGTAGGCGACGTAGTCGAGCTGTGACCGCTCGATTCCGCCCTCACGCAGGCAATAGGAAACCGCGCTGGAGGGGAAGCGATGGTCGTGCTTCTTGCGGCTGAAGCGCTCTTCCTGGGCGGCGGCGATGATCTCGCCGTCCCGCACGAGACAGGCCGCCGAATCGTGATAATATGCCGAAATTCCGAGGATGTCCACAGGTGACCTGAGTCGATTCTAGCACCCGTCCGGCGGTGCTTCGAGGATCAGAGGGGTCCTCAGATTCTTTTCTGAAAGAAATAGGTTAGAGCCCGGAACGCAAGTGACGGGTCCAAGCTCAGGCGGTCGGGTCCAAGCTCAACAAGCCTGTACTAGCCCGCTCGCTTTGACCCGTCACTTGCGTTCCGGGCTCTGCTATGCCGTCCGTCCCTTGCCGTTGCTGACGGCCAACTTTTTCATCCGCTCGGCAGTTTGGACGCGCTCGATCAGCCGGGGAAGATACTCGGCCAGGTCGGTCAGCCGTTCGGCCTCGGAGCGCTTCGTCAGTAAGCCTTGCTTGAAGTCAAGTTCGAGTGGCAGGCCGTGGGCAATATGAAAACTCGGCTCGGATAACGTCGGGTCGATGGCATCGCGTCCGCTGACGCCGAGCAAAGCCGCCAAACGATCGGCTTGCTGCTGAACCTTGGCCAAGACGGTTTTGTTGACCGGGGGACGAGCGTGATCTTCGAAGTACTCCACGCGGGCTTGCAAATAGGGCAGGCTGTCGTCGAGCTCCAGCGTCTTAAATCGTTTCCGTCCGCGCGCGTCGATGTCCAGCCGGCCGTCTTCGTGCTTCTTGGTCACCCTTTCCACCACGGCGCTACATCCTTCAGGAGCTATCTGCTGATCACGAACCAGGATGAGGCCAAACGCGGAGTACCCGCTGATGGCTTCACCGATCATCAGCCGATAGCGCTGTTCGAAGATGTGGAGGGGTATTTTCGTGCCGGGGAAAATGACCACTTCCAGCGGAAACAGCGGCAACAAATTTTCCGTGGTCATGCTACATTATTGCTTCTTGTAGCGAAAGCTGGCAATCCTGCTGGAAATTCGCAATCCTGTTGAAAATGCAAGGGAAGACCGTACTGATCACCGGCGCCTCCTCGGGAATCGGCCGCGCCCTGGCGATCGCGTTCGCGCGCGAAGGGGCTCGGCTGGTCTTGACGGCAAGATCGCGGAGTGCGCTAGAGAGCGTAGCTCGGCAAGTCGCCCCCGCGGAAGCCGACGTCATTCCGGCCGATCTTCGCGACCCGGCCTCGCTGGCGTCCCTGTGCGAGAAGGCGGTCGAGCGATTTCAAACAATCGACATTCTCGTGAACAATGCCGGGGTGGGACTCTATGCTCCCTCGTTTCAGTCTTCACCCGAGTTGGTCGGCGATTTGATGAGCTTGAATTTTCTTGCGCCGGTCGAGCTGACCCGCCGCCTGCTGCCGGCAATTCCATCGGGAGGCGCGGTGATCAACATCAGCTCCATTGCCGGCAAAGTGCCTCTCCCCTGGCTTACTCTTTACTCGGCATCGAAGTACGCGCTCAATGCCTATTCGGACGGGCTGCGCATGGAGCTGGCTCAGGCCGGCATTCATGTGCTGTGCGTATGTCCCGGATACGTCGACACAGCGTTTCGCGAGAATGTTTTGCAGGGTGAAATTCCAGAGCAAGTTGCCGGGCAAAAGCGTTTCATGATCACCGCCGAGCAGTGCGCCGAAGCGACGCTCGATGGATTGAGACGCCGCAAGAGAACGATCGTGACACCCCGCATCGGCTGGGTTCTGGTCGTGCTGGCACGGTTGCTTCCCGGCGTTCTCTTTGCTCGATTGGCGAAAATGTATACTGGGACCCTGATACCACGGCCTGGCCCCTAGGACGCGCTCCAATTACCAGCATGCACGACAAGCTGAAAGCGACGCCCGGCATCTATTTGGTCGGATTCATGGGCTGTGGCAAGACCACCGTCGGACGACTTCTGGCCGCTCGCTGGAAATGGGATTTCGTGGACCTCGACGACGAGACTGAAAGAAAATCCGGGATGAAGATCGCCGACGTCTTCGAGCAGCTCGGCGAGCCGGCTTTTCGGGCCATTGAGCGTCAGGTCCTGCTGGAGCAGATTTCCTTCGTCCGCCGCTGCCGGGCCCGTGTCGTTGCCCTGGGAGGCGGAACTTTCGTCGCGCCCGGCAACCGCGAAACTCTCGAGCAAGCCGGAATCTCGATCTGGCTCAATGCTCCGGTCGATCAGCTATGGGAGAGAGTCACGAAGGAAGACCAGCGGCCTCTGGCACGGGACCGTCAGGCCTTCGAGACGCTTTTCGAGCAGCGTGCTCGCGAATACGCGAAATCAGACTTCACGGTTCAGGCGGGTTCCGATGGACCTGATACGGTCGTCAACGAGATTCTAGGATTGTCGCTCATCTGACTCGCGATCCCCTTAATTCTGAGTGCACTGCACGGATTGTAAAACGCCACCGATGCCCGAAACTCTGATCCGGCTGGAAAAACTCGTCAAGACTTATCGCAGCGGGGACTCGGTGCTGTCCGTGCTGTCGGAGTTGAGCTTTGAAATCTACCGGGGAGAGAGCGTCGCGGTCGTCGGGGAGTCCGGCGTCGGCAAATCGACGTTGCTCCACTTGCTGGGCGGGCTGGATACTCCCACCTCCGGGGAGGTCATCTTTCAATCGAGCGCCATCTCTAGTTTCGGCGAGGCGGAATTGGCCGACTTCCGTAACCGCCAGACAGGATACGTTTGGCAGAACTTTCATCTTCTTCCGGAATTCACCGCGATCGAAAATGTCATGATGCCTCTGTTGATTGCCGGGCAGGCTCAGGAGCGGGCCGAACCGGAAGCCCGTGAGTGGCTCGAGCGAGTCGGGCTGGCGGAGCGGGCTCACCACCGCGCCGGCGAGCTTTCGGGCGGTGAGCAACAGAGGGTCACCATCGCCCGAGCTTTGGTTACCGGACCCAAGCTTCTGCTGGCGGACGAGCCGACGGGAAACCTCGATCAAGAAACCGGTGAAAAGGTCATTGAATTGCTTGTATCTTTGCCGCGGGACCATGGCGTGACGCTGGTTGTCGCGACGCACCATTTAGGGTTCGCCGGGCGTTGCGATCGGGTGCTCCGCATCGAGGTGGGAAAAATCAATCCCATCACGGAGCCGCGGCCGTGACGGAGGGGTTGCTTTGGCCTTTCCACGCGGGTATCAGGATATCGTCTTGAGCATCCGCCCGCTCACGGGCGCTGAGGCTGCTGTGTGGATTGGTTATCCCGAAATAACCGCTTGCTCACGCGCGCGGCTCCAGCGTGGAGCCGCGGTCGTGAGGGAGGAGTTAGCCGCTCCGGCGCGCCTCATCCGCCAGCGGCCTCATGGTTGCGTGGCGTCATGATTTCTGCGACCATCGAAGAACCTCGATGAAGCGCCCCATGAAGCAAATGAGGAGGGATGATGTCAGCTAAGAAAAATCTGGTTTCAAGACGAAGCGTCCTCAAGACCGCCCTCAAGGCAAGCGCCGCGGCCGCGGCGCCGCTGATCGTTCCCAGCTCGGCGCTGGGTCTGGCCGGCGCCGTGCCGCCCAGCGACCGCATCACGGTTGCCGGCCTCGGTATCGGCGGCCGCGGCCAGCGCGACTTGGGGTCGTTCTTGAGTCAGAAAGACGTGCAGTTCATGGCCATCTGCGACGTCCGGAATGAGCGGCGCGAAGCCATCAAATCAATGGTCGACAAACACCACGGGAACCGTGATTGCGCTATGTACAGCGACATGTACGAACTGTGGGACCGCGCTGACATCGACGCCGTCCTGATCGCCACCGGCGACCGCTGGCACACGCTGCTTTCGATCCTGACCGCGAAGTCCGGCAAAGACGTCTACTGCGAAAAACCCTGCTCCATGACGATCGCCCAAAGCCGCACCCTGGCCGACAGCTATCAGCGGCTGGGACGTATCTATCAGGCCGGCACGCAGCGCCGCAACGGCAGCAACTTCAAGTACGTTTTCGAGATGGCCGGAAGCGGCAAGCTGGGCAAGCTTCACACCCTCCATGCCAACGTCGGCCCCGGTGACCGCTGGCCCCCGAAAACGTCCCACGACTGGCTGCCCGCCGAGCCTTTGCCGCCCACCCAAGTCGTCGACTGGGACCGCTGGCTGGGGCCTTGTCCCTGGCGGCCTTACAACAGTCTTTACGTCGCGCGGTACTGGCGCGGCTATTTCGACTTCCACGGCGGCGGAATCCTCGAATGGGGCTCCCATACCGTGGACCTCTGCCAGTTTGTCGCCGGCGCGGATGAGACGACGCCCATCGAGTTCGATCCCCGCGGAGACCAGGGTGATACCCCTTATTCGATCGACTGCAAATACGCCAACGGCCTCAAACTGGTTATGCGCGACAAAGGCTTCGACGGTTCGGGATCGTGCGCTATCCGGATCGAAGGCGAAGAGGGCTGGGTGGAAACCGGCGACCGCGGAATCGTCGAAACCTCCGACAGCCTGAGTTCCTTCCGCAAGGAATTTAGCGATTCCAGGGAAGCTACCACCTACCACGTGCGCGATTTCCTCGATAGCGTCAAATCCCGCAAGCAGCCGCGCGCAAACGCCCTGGCCGCCTCGCAAACCCACATTGGTTGCCACGCCGCCTACATCGCGTTCCAGCTCGGGCGCAAGCTGAAGTTCGACCCTGCGACCGACACCTTCATCGGAGACGACGAGGCCAACAACATGCGTTCACGTGCCATGCGCGAGCCCTGGAGGTTGACATGAAGATAACTGGAAAAATCCTTCCTACGGTAACGATCTTGCTGGCCGGCGCCGCGCCGCTAGCCGTCGCTCAAACACCCCCCACCCCCGCGCGGCAGCGGGCGGCCATGGCAGCCAGGGAAGCCAAGGCCAGGGCCACTACACCTCATAAGTCCGCGGAGATCATGTCCCTGGCGGCGCCCAAGCTGGTTGAGATTCTCAAAGATTCCAATGCTTCGGAGTTCGCCAAGGCCAAAGCCTGCCAGCGGCTGGCCGTCGTGGGAGACAAGACAGCCGTAGCGGCACTCGCCGCGCTGCTAGGGGACCCGAAGCTCGCTCACTACGCCCGCTTCGGCCTGGAGCCGATCAGCGATCCTTCCGCGGACGAAGCTCTGCGTGACGCACTCGGCGGCCTCGAGGGCAATCTGCTGATCGGCGTGATCAATTCGATTGGACGCAGGAAAGACCCCAAGGCCCTCGATGCTTTGGCCAAACTCATGCATGGCAACGATGACGCTGTCGCCGAAGCCGCCCGGGCGGCGCTGGGGCGCATCCGCAGCCCCTAGTTGCCGAAGTTCGTAACGGCGTGCCAGGGCGGGCACGGTGGCCCATCCCTAGAGTTCCGTGGGCGAAGGCGCGCGGTAGCCGCTCCGGATGGCGCCTCCGCGAGTTGCGTTTTTGGATTCCCAAGACACGCCGGCTCGGCCCGGAACTCTCCGAAATTCCACGCTGCATCCCGTTTCCGCCTGGGGCTGATATGATGAGATAGATGTCGTTTTAGCGCCCGTTAACCGGGGGGCCGGGAGAGCAATACGCTCTATGTTCGAACGCTACACAGAGAAAGCACGTCGAGTCATTTTCTTCGCCCGCTACGAGGCAAGCCAATTCGGTAGTCCTTATATCGAAAGCGAACACCTTTTGCTCGGTCTGATCCGGGAGGATAAGGCGCTGGCCAACCGCTTTCTGCGGTCCCACGCGGCGGTCGAATCCATCCGCAAGCAAATCGAAGCTCACACACAGGTTCGCGAAAAAGTATCCACCTCGGTGGACCTGCCTCTGAGCCACGAGTGCAAGCGGGTCTTGGCTTACGCCGCGGAAGAAGCCGAACGCCTCTCGCACAAGCACATCGGCACCGAGCATTTGTTGCTCGGGTTGCTGCGCGAAGAAAAGTGTTTCGCGGCGGAGATTCTCCATGAGCGCGGACTGCGGCTTGCCACCATCCGCGAAGAACTCGCCCGCACTCAGTCGGAGAAGCTGCTATCGAGCCGTCCCAAAGAAAGCTCGCTGCTGGCCGAGTTCAGCCGTGACCTAACGCAATCGGCGATTGACGGCGCCCTCGATCCGCTGATCGGGCGCGCGAACGAAGTTGAACGCGTCATTCAGATCCTGTGCCGCCGAACGAAAAATAACCCCGTCCTGATCGGCGAGCCGGGTGTTGGCAAAACGGCTATCGTCGAAGGCCTGGCCCAAAAGATCGCCGACGGTGAAGTCCCGTCGTTTTTGGCCGAGCATCGCATCCTGGCGCTGGATCTGTCGCTGATCGTCGCCGGTACCAAGTACCGCGGCCAATTTGAAGAACGTCTGAAGACCATCATGAAAGAGCTGATGGAGAATCAGAACGCCATCATCTTCATCGACGAGCTGCATACGCTGGTGGGAGCTGGTTCCGCTGAAGGCTCGCTCGACGCGGCGAATATTCTGAAACCGGCGCTGTCACGAGGCGAACTGCAGTGCATCGGCGCGACCACGCCTGCCGAGTTCCGCAAGTCGATCGAAAAAGACCGTTCACTTGAGCGCCGCTTCCAGGCAGTCAAGGTGGCTCCGCCGACGGAGGAAGAAGCTGTTCAGGTCTTATTCGGCGTGAAGGACCGCTACGAGAAATTTCACGCCGTGGCCTATACCGATGAGGCGGTCGAGGCCGCCGTCTATGCTTCAAGCCGCTATATTCCCGACCGCTTCCTGCCCGACAAAGCCATCGACCTCGTGGATGAAGCCGGCGCTCGTGTCAAGCTGCGCCAGACGACCATGCCGGATGAAATCGCCGAGGTGCACAAGCGAATCAAATTCATCGTGCACCGCATGGAAAACGCGATCGCGAACCATGAGTTCGAGAAGGCTCGTTTCTATTCGGACGAAGAGCGCAAAGAGCGCGAGAATCTGCGCCTGCTGCGCGAAAAATACAACCTCGATGAATCCGCCGCCGCCGCCGTCACCAAAGACGACATCGAAGACGTGGTCGTGCGCTGGACCGGCGTCCCGATGACCTCGATCAAGGAAGAGGAGATGACCAAGCTTCTCCGCATCGAGGAAGAGCTGCACAAGCGCGTTGTCAGTCAGGAGAAAGCGATCTCCGCCGTGGCTCGGGCGATTCGCCGCTCCCGGGCCGGCTTGAAGTCCGCGGCCCGGCCCGCCGGTTCATTCTTGTTCCTGGGACCGACCGGTGTCGGAAAAACCGAAGTCGCCCGCGCCCTGGCGGAATTCCTTTTTGCCAGCGAAAAGGCGCTGTTGCGCTTCGACATGTCCGAATACATGGAGAAGCATTCGGTCTCGAAGCTGATCGGCTCGCCTCCCGGCTATGTCGGCTATGAAGAGGGCGGACAGTTGACCGAGCGCGTCAAGCGCGCGCCCTACTCGATCATTCTGCTGGACGAAGTCGAGAAAGCGCATCCCGACCTTTTCAATATTTTGCTCCAGGTTTTCGAGGACGGGCAGCTCACCGACGGTCTGGGCAACACGGTCGATTTCAAGAATACGATCATCATCATGACCTCGAACCTGGGCGCGCGGTACCTGCAGAATCAAGGCCGCATGGGCTTCCAGGGTTCTTCGCAAGAACAGGCCGACGCCAAGGCGAACGACGAGGTTCTCAACGAAGTCAAGCGTGTTTTCAATCCTGAGTTCTTGAACCGAATCGATGAGGTCATCGTCTTCTCCTCGCTCGTTGACGACGATCTGATCAAGATCATGGACCTGATGGTCGACGAGATCAACAAGAATCTCGCCCGCAAGGATCTTCACATTCGTCTGAACAAGGACGCCGCCAGGTACATTCTCGACGAAACTTGCGGCGATCGCGGTTACGGCGCGCGCCCCCTGCGCCGGGCGCTGCAGAAATTCATCGAGGACCCGCTTTCCGAAGCCCTCATCCAAGGCCAACTGCCGCGGCCGGGTGACCTGGAAGTCTTCCTGGGAGAAAACGGCATGTACTACCGCCCGGTGAACGAAGCAGAAGAAGCGGAACCCGAGGGCGAAGGCGAGGGCGAGGTTGCCGTCGCCGAAGCCAGCCCGCTCTACATGTTCACCTAGCCGCCCGTGGCAGAAGTGTGCTCGGGCGAAAAAGGGGGACTGCCACCCATTTCCGCTTCTCTAATCCGCCTAAAATGAGCGCTTCGCCGAAAGGAAATTGGCTGGCTGTCCCCTTTTTCGCGTCCTCGGAGATCCCTTGAACTGCTTCCATCACAGGGAAGCCACGCTTTCACACAATGACTGCACTTCATCCGAGGACACCAGCTCCACGGTAATCAGAGGCAGGTTGGAGCCCCCGTTGGGGTTTGGGTTGATGGCCGTCACCCTGAAGGCCGTGAGACCTAAAGTAGCGCCTTTCAAGTTCCCATAGGGCGGATCGGTATTCCAGCCGATGTCGCTGTCGTAGACCACCGCGCACACCGTCTTGCCCTCAAGCTCAGCGATCTCCGCTTCACCAAGTGGCAGCACATTGACGATCTTGTCTAGGTTGTTCTCATCCGCGGCAGCGCCCGTAGCCGTTATGAACTCCTGGGTGCTGAAAGTTGGGGTGCCCTGCAAGCTCACCTGGGGATCTGGGTTGCCAAACCGGAAGAGTGCCTCATCACCCACCCGGCCGGTCGGGAGCACCAGGGTAGTGCCCCCAGGTACGGGATTCTCAAGCGGTCTCGAAAAGAGGGCCGCGCGCACCCCAGGGTCTGCGATTTCGTCGTTGACACAAATCCCCGGATTCCCGACTCCAGCAACAAGACCTCCGCAGAAGGGCGCATTGAAGGAGATGTCCTGGATGGACTCAGTTGAGTTGTCGATGCTGTCTTCGTCGATCACCAGGAAATGGACCCTAAGGATTGAGAAAAGCTCGGCGGAACTCACGTTTGCACTGCCTTCAGTGCTAAACCCCCCAGTTACGAGGACTTGACCGTTCGCTAGGAGGGTCGCGGTGTGTTGCTGTCGAGCTGCATTCATGGTGGCTGTTTCACTGAAAGTGCCCGTCAAGGGATCATACAGCTCCGCCGAGTTTGTTGTTGAAAAACCCGGGGTAACTAATCCCCCGGCGACAAGTACCTGCCCATTGGGCAGAAGGGTCGCGGTGGGAACCATTCGTTGTTCGCTCATGTCCCCCGTCAGGCTGAACGTGCCCGTGGTTGGGTCGTACAGTTCCGTAGCAGTCACGAAGCTTAGTCCTACGATAAGCACCTTACCACTCTGGAGCAGCGTTGCAGTGTGGGAGGCAGCTGGATTCGTGGTGCTACCGGTTAGGGTGAATGTCCCGGTGGTGGGATCATAGAGTTCCGCGGATCTCAAGGAAACCCCAAACCCTGGCGTGGTCGTTTGAGTTCCTCCTGTAATCAGCACCAGGCCGTTTGGTAACAACGTTGCCGCATGAACAGAGCGGTCTTCGTTCAGGCTACCGGTCAGGCTGAATGTCCCGGTGGAGGGGTCATAAATTTCGGCGACCGCGTGCATCTGGGGGGTGCCGACGTTGTCCTGACCTGCCGCAATTAAGCCCGGATTTCCACTTTAGTTTCGGTTCTGCTAACCATCGGGTGACCTCGGACGCCTTTATTTATGCGGGTTGGAAAGCACTCAAGGCGCTGAGGAGATCAACACCCAATGGGTGAAAAAGAAAACAAGCCGTTCCAGCTAAGCTTCAACGGCTTATTGAAAGTCGATTTCCAAGGATCGCGCGTCACTTCCGATGGCGGGCTCATTCTCGTCCGCGAGCTGGACGAGCGACTCGGGCTCGGGAAGCTGATCGACGAACATCTCAGTGACCCACGGCAAGGCTCGAACAAAAAGTTCCCGTTCGCCGATCTGCTGCGGCAGTCAGTCTACTCTCGGCTGGCCGGCTACGAGGACCTCAATGACGCCGTGCGAGTATCCGCCGATCCGACCTTTCGCTTGATCGGCTCGCAGAAGAACTGGGATCGCGGCGGGGCACTGACCTCGCGACTGCAGAGCTTCGAGACGGAGATGCTGGCGAGCGAGGAGAACTTGCTGGGGCTGATGGCTGTGAACCGCGAGCTGGTGGCGCAAGCCGAGACGCAAGACGACTCCGAGCGCGTCGTTCTCGACATGGATTCGACCGAAAGCCCTGTCCACGGCCAGCAAGAGGGCAGTGCCTACAACGGCCATTTCGAGTCGGTCTGCTACCACCCGTTGTTGTTGTTCAACCAGCACGGCGATTGTCTGGCCGCCAAGCTGCGTCCCGGCAACGTGCACAGCGCTGAGGACTGGAACGAGTTGCTGCTGCCCGAGATCGAGCGCCAACAGGCTGCGGGCAAACAGGTCACCTTCCGGGGCGATGCGGCCTTTGCCAAGCCGGAGATTTATGAGTTTTCGGAGGAACGCGGAGTGCAGTACGCCATTCGCATTCCGGCCAACAAGAGCTTGGAATTAGCGATCGAAGACATCTTGTTTCGCCCGCCGGGCAGGCCGGGTCGCAAGCCCTTGGTGCGCTACAAGAGCTTCCGCTATCAGGCGCAGAGTTGGTCCAAGCCGCGACGCATTGTGGCCAAGGTCGAGCATCATCTCGGTGAGCTGTTCCCGCGGGTCGGATTTATCGTGACCAACATGAGCTTGCCAAGCCGGTCGGTAGTGCGCTTCTACAACAAGCGCGGCACGGCCGAGCAGTGGATCAAAGAAGGCAAACAGGCCACGCACTGGACGCGGCTTTCGTGCCATCGCTTCCGGGCCAACGAAGTGCGACTGCAACTGAGCGTGCTGGCCTACAACCTGGGCAACTTGTGGCGGCGGCTTGGGCTGCCGCACAGGATCAAGAGCTGGTCGCTGACGAGCTTGCAACAGCGGCTGATGAAGACCGGCGGTCGGCTGGTCAAGCACGCCCGGTATTATTGGCTGCTGCTGGCCGAGGGGCATCTGAACCGGCGGCTGTTCGCTGACATGCTGCACAGGATCTGGGCGCTGCCGCTGCCGAGCGGGTAGCGTTGACCGGGCGAGGATCAACAGTTTTCGGCTCCAAAAAAGTTTTTCAAGGAGCAGTGTCGGCCGGAGCGCCGTTCAGCCCGCTCAATCAACGTCTGTGAGCGGATGGATGAGCCCTGGCGCCTAGCGGCGGAGGTGATGTGCAGGGTTCAGCGCGGAAAGACGTGGTATTCGGGGCAGCGCGGGTGTATACTGTCGCCGTACCAGGGTCAAAATGGAAATCCTGGTTAAGACTCTTCCGTCCAGAAGCAGCGTTGCGCGTTTTGAATTCGTAAGCCGGGGAGGCGGAACCTCTGTTAGGTTGGGATTGGGTTCAGGCCTATGAACCAACCCGCCCGAGGAGGCCCCGCCATGAGTCAAGCATGCAGTATTTTCTCTCAATTGTTAAAGCTGTTCCCGCGTTCGGAGTTTGAACAGGCCGTCCGCCAGCATCGCGGGGAGCGCCACGCCCGCGGCTTCACTTGCTGGGGACAGTTCGTCGCCATGCTGTTCTGCCAGCTCGGCCGCGCCCAGTCGTTGCGTGAGATTTGCGGCGGTCTGGCGGCCAGCGAAGGCAAGCTGCGGCACCTGGGCTTGTCCGCCGCACCGCCGCGCTCGACGCTGGCCTACGCCAACCGGCAACGCCCTTGGCAGATCTACGAAACGGTCTTTCATCAACTGCTGGCGAAGTGCCGCGGCGCGGCGCCGGGCCACAAGTTCCGTTTCAAAAACAAGCTGCTGAGTCTGGACGCCAGCGTCATCGATCTGTGCGCCTCGCTGTTTGATTGGGCCCAGTTCCAGCGCACCAAGGGCGCCGTCAAGCTCCATCTGGTACTCGATCACGACGGCTACCTGCCCAGCTTCTGCGTGGTCACCGACGCCAAGACGCCCGACCTGGCGCCGGCCCGCAAAATGTCGTTCGACCGCGGCACGATCGTGGTCTTCGACCGCGGTTACAACGACTACGACTGGTTCGCCGAGCTGAGCGAGCGGGGCGTTTTCTTTGTCACACGATTGAAACGCGGGGCCAACTACGAGGTTCTCGAACAGCGCCCGTTGCCGCGCCGTCCCGGAGGCGTGCGCCGCGACGAAGTGATCTTCTTTCCCTCGCTGGCCGCCAGCGGCTCCGAGGTGGTGTTCCGCCGCATCGAATACTTCGACGCCAAGCAGCAGCGCACGCTCGTGTTCTTGACGAATCACCTGGGGTTGGCGGCCGCAACGATTGCCGCCATTTATCAAGACCGCTGGCAAGTGGAGCTGTTTTTCAAGGCTCTCAAGCAGAACTTGCGGGTGAAGACCTTCGTGGGCACCTCGGCGAACGCGCTGAAGATCCAGATCTGGACGGCGCTGATCGCGATCTTGCTGCTGCGGTACTTAAAGCTGCGGGCGCGTTGGGGCTGGAGCTTGTCCAATCTGGTCGCTTTGTTGCGGCAGCAGTTGTTTGTGCACCGCGAATTGTTCGCCTGGCTGGACGAACCGTTTCACCCGCCGCCGGGCAGCGAACCCGAGTCGCCACAGCAATTATTACTGGCGGGAATGGAGGCCTAATTGGGACAGCAGCATGATTTCTATCTTGTCCAAACCGGCAACCTGGTTCCCAGATCGGCCTCCTGGCGGGGCTTTCTGGCGTGTTTTCAGCAGCCGAACCCGCTCCGCTCAGCTAATTTGGACAGCAGTGGGTTCGGTTAGCGGGGCGTAAGGGCTTTCGGGGTCGCTATGGGAAGCACTCGCTGCTTCCATAATCGCCTTAACAGGAAACTGCCTATCGCTTGCGGGGCCAGACAGAATTCCGCCGGTTCCCGCATAGATGCTTCTTGGTTCGAGATCTTCCATCACAGTTTGCTCCGGCAGGAGAGATCCGCCCGCGGCCTATCAAGGCTCGGGGAGGATCTCCGTTTTGGTTTTTTGGCGGTATTTACGGGAGCGCTCAGACCGCTCCCGCCGGTGTCGCGGAGGCCGGATGACGGTAGCTCCGCCGGCTTTGGAGCCACGCGTAGCTCACTCCAAGGATTGCCCCGTAGATCAGATGACCGATCAAGCTGGGAAGCATCTGAGATGCCGCGGCCGCATTCCAGTTCACGCCTAACCCCATGCCCATCATGAGCGGCATTAGAGTCAGGGGTCCCAGGAGCCACCAAATTACGCCGTAGAACAGTCCGTAGCCCAGTCCCCCGCTCGCGCCCTGGACGAGCCGGTCGAACAGTATCGCGAATGATGCGCCTATCACGGCGCTAATGACCATATGGACGAGAAAGCCCGTGACCGCCGAGGGATGTCCGGCCATCTTGCCGATCATGGGCAGCATCCCCATCATCGCCATCATCACTCCAAAAACGACACCGCCGAGCCAACCACTATAGATACCAATTCTGATGTTTCTTACACCTGAATTATGCACTGCGGGGTGCACCGGAGGAGGGCTGAGCCGCCAGGGGCCATTTGGGGGACCCCCGAAAACATGGGGTAATAAGGTAGGCTGGCAAAGATTTCAGCTTCGCCAGTCAACCCCAAGGAGGTCACCCAAATGGTTACCAAGCGAAAACAGCATAGCTCCCGAAGGCCCGTCAAACAAGGCCGGGGCGCGAGGGCCCCGCGGCCCAATAAAATCGGGGCTGCCACGCCTTATCACTTCCGCGGCAAGAATCTGACTCCCTACGGCGGCTTGCTGCCCGTCGCCACCCTGCTCGAAAAACTCGGCTTCCAGGCGCTGCTGGAAGAAACCATCACGAACAAACGAATCACCCGTGTGATGAGCCTCTACCAGTTTGTGCTGGCCCTCGTGCTGGGCCTCTATGTCGGCTTTGCGCGGCTGAACCAACTCCGCTTCATCGCCCGCGACCCCATCTTGACCGGCATCTTGCAAGTGACGCGTCTGCCGCCGCAGTCCACGCTGTGGCGCTTTCTGGCCTCGCTGCACCTCAACGTGGCGAAGCAGATCCTTTCCATTCAGCGCCAGCTGCGGGAACGAGTCTGGGCCGCGGCCCAGGTGAAATTGGAGACGGTGACGCTGGACACCGACACCACCGTGCACACGCTCTACGGCCGCCAGATGGGCGGGCGCAAGAGTTACAACCCCAAGAACAAGGGCAAGCGCAGCTACCAGCCGATACTGACTTTCCTGGCCGAGACGCGCGAATACCTGATGGGCGGGTTGCGCAACGGCGACCGGCCCACGGGCCGGCAGATCGCCGCCCACCTCGAGAGCGCCTTTCGGGCTTTGCCGCACGGCGTGAAGAAAATCCTGGCGCGGGCCGATTCCGGGTTTTATTGCTGGGAGGCGGTGGAGGCCTATGAAAAGGCGGCTTGTCAGTTCGTCATCGTGGCGCGCAAGACCAGGCGGCTGGTCGAGCAGTTGCAGCAAGCGGCCTGGAAGCCCTCGCCCCACAGCGATGCGGATGCGGAATGCGAATTCCTCTACCAGCCGCAGGGCTGGGCGCGGGCCTGTCGTTTCCTGGCGCTGCGTTACGAAAACGAACCCGCGGCCGGCGCGGCCGAGCAATACCAGCTGTTTGCCACCAGCGCTTACACCTACCGCGTGTTTGTCACCAACCTGGCCGAACCGATCGCGGCGGTGGTGTGGTTTTACAATCAGCGCGCCGCAGCCGAGAACCTCATCAAGGAGGCCAACAACGACGCCGGGCTGGCGGCCCATCCCTCGCGCCGCTTTGACATGAACCGCAATCACTTTCAGCTGGCCATGCTGGCCTACAACCTCAACTGCTGGCTGCTGCTGTTCAACCGCGAAGCCCAAGCCAGCGTGGAGACACTGCGGCACACCACCCTGGCGACGGCGCGGCTGCGCTTTCTGTTCGTGGCGGCCAAGATCTGGCGGCACGCCGGCAGAACGGGTGTCAGCTACAGCGATCATTATGAGGAAAAGGGCCTGTTTGAACGGCTGATGCGGCGGCTGCGGGCGATGGGGCCACCGGGATCGAGCTTCGCGCCGGTGGTGGAGGGTGCGCTGAGTTGAGGGGCGCTCCATGCATAAAATTTCATGCACTCGCCGCAACGTACTGGGAACACGCCGCTTGCCCGCCCGCTTTTGCCCGCCGGGATTGGCAGGCGGCTCAAACAGGGAGGGAAACAGAGGAAAAGACGACTTGCTAAATCACTGAGTTGACACGACTGCCGCTACCGCCACAACTCCATCGGCGATGGCTACGCCGAATCTGTGCATAATTCAGGTTACACTCATGTTGTCTCTCCCTAATAGTTTCTGGTTTGCCTTGGGAGCGTCGTACGCTTCCGCGCTTGGTGCTCAGCTCCCTATGTATTTCATTCCATGAAGTGAGAGATTTTGTTACGTTCATATAGGATTTCCTGTTTGGCCATCCTGACGCAGGCAGGTGAGATATAACCAAAAGTTGTGGATGAGGGGCTGAGGGAAGGCGGCGTATCCTGACGATTGAGGAATCAATTCAATCGTTTCCTGGAAAGGAACAAGGAGGATACGCCATGAGTCAGTGTGAAGCTGCTGAGAGCAGCAGTCAAGTCAAGCCCCAAGTCATGGATGGAAAGCAACACTCGCCCTTGGATGAACTGCTGCGCCAAGGAGCGCGCCAGATGCTCGTCAAGGCCGTGGAAGCCGAAGTAGCCGCCTACATCGAAGCGCATCAGCACGAAGTCGGCCAGGACGGCCGGCGGCTGGTGGTGCGCAACGGTCACGCCCGCCAGCGCACCATTGTCAGCGGCGCGGGTCAGCTGAAGATCCAGGCGCCGCGGGTCGACGATCGCCGAGTCGATGAGCAGGGCCGGCGCTTTCGTTTCACATCCGAGATTCTGCCGCCCTACCTGCGGCGCACGAAAAGCGTCGAAGAACTGATCCCGTGGCTGTACCTGAAAGGAATCTCGACGGGCGATTTCAGCGAGGCGCTGGAGGCCTTGCTGGGACCCGACGCTCCAGGCCTGTCGGCGGCGACGGTGGTGCGTCTCAAAGACGTCTGGCGCCGCGAGTACGAGGCTTGGTCGAAGCGCGACCTCAGCGGCCAGCGTTTTGTTTACATTTGGGCCGACGGCATCTATTCGAACGTCCGTCTGGACGATGAACGGCAGTGTTTGCTGGTGGTGATGGGAGCGCTCGAAGACGGCCGCAAGCAGCTGCTGGCGGTGCACGACGGCTTTCGCGAAAGCGAGCTGTCGTGGCGGGAGCTGCTCGAGGACTTGAAACGGCAGGGGCTCGAGCTGGAGCCGAAGTTGGCGGTAGGCGACGGCGCGCTGGGCTTCTGGGCGGCCTTGCGCAAGGTCTATCCGGCAACCCGGGAGCAGCGTTGCTGGCTCCACAAGACGGCCAACGTGCTCAACAAGCTGCCGCGGAGCATGCAGGGCAAAGCCAAGCAGGCGCTGCGCGACATCTATTTGGCGGAGAGCCGCCAGGCGGCGGAGAAAGCCCTGGACCGTTTCAAAAACTTATATGAGAAGAAGTTTCCTAAAGCGGTCGAGTGTCTGGAGAAAGACCGCAAGGCGCTGCTGGCTTTCTACGACTTTCCGGCCGAGCACTGGGGGCACTTGCGGACGACGAATCCGATCGAATCCACCTTTGCGACGGTCCGATTGCGGCAGCGACGAACGAAGGGTTGCGGCAGCCGGGAAGCTTCGTTGACGATGGTCTTCATGCTGGCCCGCCAGGCCGAACGCCACTGGCGGCGCCTGAACGGGTCAGAAGTGATCGTTCATGTCTTAGCCCGGATTTCCACTTTAGTTTCGGTTCTGCTAACCATCGGGTGACCTCGGACGCCTTTATTTATGCGGGTTGAAAAGCAATCAAGGCGCTGAGGAGATCAACACCCAATGGGTGAAAAAGAAAACAAGCCGTTCCAGCTAAGCTTCAACGGCTTATTGAAAGTCGATTTCCAAGGATCGCGCGTCACTTCCGATGGCGGGCTCATTCTCGTCCGCGAGCTGGACGAGCGACTCGGGCTCGGGAAGCTGATCGACGAACATCTCAGTGACCCACGGCAAGGCTCGAACAAAAAGTTCCCGTTCGCCGATCTGCTGCGGCAGTCAGTCTACTCTCGGCTGGCCGGCTACGAGGACCTCAATGACGCCGTGCGAGTATCCGCCGATCCGACCTTTCGCTTGATCGGCTCGCAGAAGAACTGGGATCGCGGCGGGGCACTGACCTCGCGACTGCAGAGCTTCGAGACGGAGATGCTGGCGAGCGAGGAGAACTTGCTGGGGCTGATGGCTGTGAACCGCGAGCTGGTGGCGCAAGCCGAGACGCAAGACGACTCCGAGCGCGTCGTTCTCGACATGGATTCGACCGAAAGCCCTGTCCACGGCCAGCAAGAGGGCAGTGCCTACAACGGCCATTTCGAGTCGGTCTGCTACCACCCGTTGTTGTTGTTCAACCAGCACGGCGATTGTCTGGCCGCCAAGCTGCGTCCCGGCAACGTGCACAGCGCTGAGGACTGGAACGAGTTGCTGCTGCCCGAGATCGAGCGCCAACAGGCTGCGGGCAAACAGGTCACCTTCCGGGGCGATGCGGCCTTTGCCAAGCCGGAGATTTATGAGTTTTCGGAGGAACGCGGAGTGCAGTACGCCATTCGCATTCCGGCCAACAAGAGCTTGGAATTAGCGATCGAAGACATCTTGTTTCGCCCGCCGGGCAGGCCGGGTCGCAAGCCCTTGGTGCGCTACAAGAGCTTCCGCTATCAGGCGCAGAGTTGGTCGAAGCCGCGACGCATTGTGGCCAAGGTCGAGCATCATCTCGGTGAGCTGTTCCCGCGGGTCGGATTTATCGTGACCAACATGAGCTTGCCAAGCCGGTCGGTAGTGCGCTTCTACAACAAGCGCGGCACGGCCGAGCAGTGGATCAAAGAAGGCAAACAGGCCACGCACTGGACGCGGCTTTCGTGCCATCGCTTCCGGGCCAACGAAGTGCGACTGCAACTGAGCGTGCTGGCCTACAACCTGGGCAACTTGTGGCGGCGGCTTGGGCTGCCGCACAGGATCAAGAGCTGGTCGCTGACGAGCTTGCAACAGCGGCTGATGAAGACCGGCGGTCGGCTGGTCAAGCACGCCCGGTATTATTGGCTGCTGCTGGCCGAGGGGCATCTGAACCGGCGGCTGTTCGCTGACATGCTGCACAGGATCTGGGCGCTGCCGCTGCCGAGCGGGTAGCGTTGACCGGGCGAGGATCAACAGTTTTCGGCTCCAAAAAAGTTTTTCAAGGAGCAGTGTCGGCCGGAGCGCCGTTCAGCCCGCTCAATCAACGTCTGTGAGCGGATGGATGAGCCCTGGCGCCTAGCGGCGGAGGTGATGTGCAGGGTTCAGCGCGGAAAGACGTGGTATTCGGGGCAGCGCGGGTGTATACTGTCGCCGTACCAGGGTCAAAATGGAAATCCTGGCTTAGATGGAAAGGAATTCAAGGATGGATTGATGGTTCAGGAGAACGCCGCCTGACCTCGGCCCATCCACAACATTTGACAATATCTCCCGACCAGGCATACGAAGCCCTCTTGGCCGGTAGAGATGGGATTCTCGGTAATCTTGAGGCGGTGCGCTGTACTGGGTGCTCGACGCGCAAGGGCGAGAAGCTGTTGGGCCTTGAGGAAAGCACAAGAGAAGTCTACAGGGCTAAAAAGAGTCTGAACGATGTTCCGGAGTGGCTCCACTTTCCTCTCGACATTGGGATGTACTTCGGTGGCAAGCGCAGCATAGTAGTAACGGACGCTCAGTTTCGGAAACTTCAACGTGAGCGCAAGATAGCTCTCCCTGAATTCCCGGACCTTGCCAATCAAGTCCGCTTTGTAGACCGTGCCAAGAGTTGACAGGTCCCTGCTGAGGTCGAGCAAGTCTCTTGTCGAGCTCGCGAAGCGGTCCATGCCCCCTTCAGAGAAGCCAGTGGATTTCTTTGCTTGGACGAACACCTGTTCGAAGGGCACATTGCGCTTCACGTCTGCGGGGTCGATTTCCTCACGGTAGAGCATGTTGTTCACGAATAAGTAAACGGCATCAATGCCGCCATCTCCTCCGCCGTCCACGATGCCATCCTCAAGCTCATCGTAGGATAGGTCGCGATCCCTGAGGGCCTGCTCAGCGGAGAAGATCTGGAAGAAGTCCGACTCCGACATTTCCGGCGCGAGGGCCTCCCTGCGCTGAGAGAGGAGTTGCTGAACAAGAATCACGTCATTTGTCGTCATCGGTATTCTATCTTTCTCTCCTTGCTCGAAACGGCCCGGCGCTCACCCGCGACCGTGAGGTGCAGCGCCATGTTAGGCAGCTCCGACCTCGTCGAGTTTCTCCATCAGCAGACTTGCAAGTACCAGAATTGATGTCCGTTCACGCGGACTTGTTGAACGTCGCAGGTTTCCATACGGTTCCGAATTGATTCGTCTGCCTCACGACCCTGGTGCTCAGCCGCGAGCCGGGCGCTGGCGGCTGGACCTCGCTCCGCGGCGTCGGGCACGGCCGGCCGACCGCGGCGCCTCGTTGGGCAGCCTCATGAAGTTCTCGGGCCGCAGGAGACTCTCCACGGAGATATCTTCGTCGATTTCCGGCCAGTGGATGCCGATGCCGCCTCCGATCAGTTCCCAATCGGATCGATCTCGGGGGGTGGCGCCGGCCAACCGCGGGAACCACACCAGAGGCACCGACACGACGCGCCCGTCCGACAAGGTCACCGACAGTGCGTCGTTCGAACACGACACCTCGACGGCCAGCGCCTCAGCTTTTTCCACCAAAGTACTCATGCCATTTCTCCAGAAAGAACTTGGCGTTCTCCACAACGATGTGCCGAATCTCCGTCATCTCATGCCCGCGAAAGCCCCTCACGTCAGCGACTGATACTGGCTTGAGCCAGAACTTCGCGTAGCGTCCGGCGTGAGCCACGTGGATGTGGGGCGGCTCCCGCCCCTCCATGCTGAAGAAGAAGAACCGATACCCACGGACCCTCAGCAGAGCGGGCACTCTACAAGTCTACCTCCGCCGATTGTCTGACGGCTCGGGCGCTCAGCGGCGGGTGGTCTTTGCCCGCCCGTTGTCGCACCCAGTAAAAGCGGGTGGCGGCAGGAAGTCGCCCGCCGCGGCCCGGTGTCCTGCTAGAATGTGTTGGCCGTGGCCGGGAGGTTCCCGGGCCGGGCGGCAGGAAGTACCCCATGAAGAGGAGAGACCCCATGAATAAGATGTACTTTGCTTTATCCTTGATGATTTTGTGCACGCTGGCCTTGCAACCGGCGCTGGCGCAAGACACCAGCTTGAGCTTTTTCATCACCAGCGCGGGCCCCGGTAACGGAGCCGCCCTCGGCGGCCTGGCCGGCGCGGACGCGCACTGCCAGAAATTGGCCGCGGCGGCCGGGGCAGGCAGCAAGACCTGGCGCGCCTACCTGAGTGCCGGCGCGGCGGGCGGCAACAAGGCCGTCAACGCCCGCGACCGCATCGGCAGCGGCCCGTGGCACAACGCCAAGGGCGTGAAAGTCGCCGAGAACGTGGCCGACCTGCACTCAGACAACAACAAACTGAGTAAGGAGAACTCCATCAGCGAAAAGGGCGGCGTCATCAACGGCCGGGGGGACGACCCCAATATGCATGACACCATGACGGGCAGCCAGGCGGACGGCACGGCTTTTTCCGACGGCGAAGACCATACTTGCGGCAACTGGACGAGCAGCGGCGAGGGCAGCGCTCAGGTCGGCCATCACGACCGCCAGGGCGGCGGTGCCGCGCCGACTTCCTGGAATGCCGCGCACGGCTCGCGGGGCTGCAGTCAATCGGATCTCCAAGGCACGGGCGGCAACGGCTACTACTACTGCTTCGCCGCCAACTAGCGTAGCTGGTGGACAACACAAGAAACCGAAAGAGCACGTCGTTTTCGCAAGACTGATTCCCCGGGCTCGCGCCCGGGGATCGGTCCGCCCACCGGCCAAGCGTCGGGATGAGTCCCGACGCGGCAAGCTGAGAGCTTGCGCCACGAAGGACGTGCTTTCGCGAGGGCTCAGCGCGGTGGACTCGCTGGTTCTTTCGGTGTCCGTCCGCCGCCTAACCGTTCCCAGGTTTCCGTCACCTCGGCGTCTTTACCGCCGTTTAGCTCCATCGCTCGGGCGGCTTCGCGGGCGGCCTCCTCGTAGCGGCCTGACTCGTGCAAAACCCGCGCCAGCATCCAGTGCGCCTTATACCAGTTCGGCGCGGCATGGATAGCCGCTCGCAGGCTGGCTTCCGTCCGGGGGATGTCGTTCCGAAGGGCGTGGAAGGCAGCGAGGCTGTAACAGGCGTTGTGAGGTGTTTCCGAGCGCCCGCAGGCGCGCTCGGCCGCACGAACAGCCTCCGCCAGGGCCACCGGGTTGAGGGACCCGCTGGCGTCTCGCGCCGCCGCGGCCATCGCTCGCGAATACCACAGGTCGTAGCTGATTCCCGGCGGTTTTAGCTCGAAGACACGGAAATAGGCTCGGGCCGCCTCAGCGGCCTTGCCTCTTTCGATCAGCCCCTGAACTTCCGCCATTCCTTTGTCGGCGAAGCCGAGCTGGAAAGCGAAAATGACAAACACCGCCACCAGCGGCAGGATCGCCGCTAAATAGAGCCAGCAGCGCCGCGGTTGCCCGGACGCGGGGTTGCCGCGAAGCGGCAAGGCGACGAGAATCACAGCCGCGGCGTAGAAGTAAAGTGCCGTGGGTACTGTCCAACAAAAGAATTGATTGGCGGCCAGGGGCGCCAGGAACCCAGCCGTCAAGTACCCGGCCAGGGGCTGGTTGCCCTTCACCTGAAAAGCGGACGCGATCGGGACAGCCGTGATCATCAAGAGAACCAAAAGCCCAGGAACTCCCTGAGCGGTCAGGGCGTCGAGATACAGGTTGTGGGGCGATTCGTTGTAACGGTTGGGAAAAGCGCGCGCCGTTGCCGCGGACTGATAGCGCGGGAACTCGGCGGAGAAGGTTTCCGGGCCGCTGCCATGGGTCCAGTTTTGCGCTCCCATCGCCAGCGAGTCGCTCCACAACCACAAGCGCACGCCGCCCCAAACGTCATCCGTATACCAATCGGCTCGGCTGCGCAACTAGCGGCCGGCGGGCGAGTAGTAGAACAGCGCCGCCGCCATAGCCACCGCTGCCGCTGCCAGAACGGCGCGGCGGCCGATGCGAGGGCGATTCCATGCCCACACCACCGCAGCCCCAATCAGCAGACCAACAAGCGCCGACCGCGTGCCGCTCAACAAAATGGCAAGAGAGCTGAGAGCCGCGACCGCGGCGCCGAACGAACGCCAGCGGCGGTTGGGATCGGTCCTGGCCACTCCCAACGCGAAGAACGTTACATGGAGCAGGTAGATCGTGAAATAGCCGGCGTGTCCGAGCGTACCCGGTGGGCGCACGATGTCCCAGCCCGGGCCTCCGACGTGATATGTCTCGGGAGGAAGGAACGGATCGACTCCAAAATACTGCAGTATTCCGTAAAGCGCCGGCGCCGCGCCGCCTGCCGTGACCACTCTGAGCAGCAAACGAATACGCGATGGCCCAGCGACCAGCCAGCCGGCAAGAATCGCGGCAAAGACGAGCAGCGAGGCCTGGGTAACGAAGCCGAAGCACCTCCAATGAGACCCCGCCAGAGACAATTCGGGGTCGGCGGAAAAAAGCGTCGAAAGCCCGAGTGAGGTAAGCTGCGCAAGCAGCAGCAAGGCAAACAAACGGCCTCGAGGGTCCTTCCACATCGAGCGAAGGCCGGGCAGGAAACCAGCCCACAACAGCAGGCCGCCGGCGGCGCCCAGAAGAAGAACAACAACCTTCGGAGTAACGTCAAAGTGAAACGAAACTCCCGGGGAGATAAGCAGCGGAACAGCGACCAGGACGGTCAGCAGCGTGGTCCCTAAGAGCGCTTCGGAAAACCTTCGTGCGGGGGGCGCCATGGACGAGCATCTTGGCCGCTCGGTTGACACGAGCAATCCATCAGCCGTATGGTGCCTTTTAGGCTAGCACTTCCTCAAATTCTCACCGGGGACCGGGGGTAGACTTGCAACGGAACAGCGCTATCGTGCGAGGTTGTTTCCTCGGAGCGCTGGTCCTCGCCTTCGCGGGGGCGCTCTATATCCGTTTCTACTCCGGCTGGATTTTGGTCGAGGATCCCCCTGCATGGCCGTCTTATTTTGTCTACGGGGCTGCCAGCGCGATTGTCTGGTTTCTGCTGGAGAACCGCTTGCCGCTGGCTGCCACGCTCGACGAGCGGGCGCCTCTCGGTCATTGGGCGGGACGACTGCTCTACCTTAACTTGCTGACCCTGGCGGCGGTTTCCGCTGGGACCTTCTTTTGGCGGGAATATTCTTTTTCGCGCTACGTGGCCGGGCTATTTTGGATTTCTTATTCCTTGGAAGGGCTGATGATCGGCTGGATGAGCCGGAGGCTGAGCCTTCACCGTCCAAGGCTGGTCCAGGTATGGGTGGCGACGGGGAGGATTTCCGGCCAAGATATCGGCCGATATTTCGACGCCGCTCGAAGAGAAATCGTCGTGCGCCGATTTGAGCATCCAGACGCGATGTCTCAGGCGCTGGCACGCGACGAGGAGCCGGCGAGCGCGGAGGAAACCTTCATCGCGCTTGGAGACGATCAACTCGCGTTCTTTGCAGACCTGTTCCAGCAACTTGAAGCGCGGCGGTCCGCGGCGGGTATCCTGCTCGCGCGCGTGGAGTCCGCTAAAGAGGAAGGCAAGCTCTCGCTTTTTCTGGTTCCAACGCGGCAGCGAGCGACTGAAGCCTTTGACTACTTGGTCTCGAAACGAATCTTCGATGTGGCGCTCGCGCTGGCGGCGATCGTGCTGATGGGGCCGGTTCTCCTGCTGGTCGCCATTTTTATCGTGTTGCGGCTAGGGAGGCCGGTTCTTTTCTCGCAGTTACGTGTTGGCAGAGAGGGCGCTCGTTTTCGGTTGTACAAGTTCCGCACGCTGGGCCGCGAGGCAGTCGCGCGCGGCGATCACGAATGGACGGTGGAGCCGCCCAACCGGCTGGCGGCGTTCCTGAGGTCGACGGGACTGGACGAGCTGCCGCAACTGATCAACGTTTTGCGAGGCGAAATGAGCCTGGTTGGTCCGCGCCCGGAGCGGCCGCACTTCGTCGACCGTTTCCAAAGTGAGCTGCCGTTTTATTCAACCCGCCACCGGCTGCAAGCCGGCATCACGGGCTGGGCTCAGGTCAACGGGCTGCGAGGGGACACATCCATCGCGGAGCGGGTCGAGTATGATCTTTATTATCTGAATCATTGGTCGCTGTGGTTCGATCTGCGAATTCTTGCGCGAACCGTGACCGGTTTTTTGAAGAATTTGGGGAGCATCCGCCAAGACCGCCGAAAGGCTTGAGATGCCTGAGACGTTTGAAGCCTATCAGTTTCTGAATTACCTGTTCGGCCGGTGGCGCGTCGTAGCGGCGGCCTGCTCGGTGGCGGTGACATTGGCGCTGGGCGCGAGTCTGTTGATGACCAAGCAGTACACCTCGACGGCTCGAATACTGATCGAGCCGCCCCGGAGCCGCGGCGTCCTGTCGCTGGTCAGCCCGGCATACCTGGCTACCATAAGAACCTACGAGCATGTGGCGTCCAGCGACAGCCTGTTTAAGAAGGCCGTGGAGGATCTGGGGGTTCGCAAACTGGATTCACGGCCCCTCTCGAGACTCAAGAAGGGGATACTTGACGTCGAGACCCCGCCCGGCACGAAGATTCTCAAGATTGAAGTAACTCTTCCCGATCCGGTCCTGGCGCGGGAGTTGGCGTCTTACATTGCGCAAGAAACGGTTCGCCTGAGCCTCGACGCCAATCTCGAAAGCGATGAGCGGCTGACAGCGCGGCTGGAGAAGCTCCGCGATGCGGTTCGGGAGCGGGTTCGGAGCGCGGAGCGGGCCGCGCTGGATGCAGCCGGCGGTAAGGCTTCCCCTGTCATTGCGGCGCGGCGGGATGCCGCGGAATCAGAGAGAAAGGCGGCGTGGGCGGCACTGGAGACGGCGGAGCTGCAGCTTGGGGAGGCTCGGGCCCTGGCCGGCGAGCGCGGTGAAAGGCTCCAGGTGATCGATCCAGGAGTCGTGCCGGAGATTCACAGTTCACCGAACCTGCCGCTCAACGTTCTCGCGGCGCTCTTCTTGGCACTCGTAGCTTCGATGATCTACCTGACACTCGAATTCAGCTACCAGCAACGAAAAGCCGAATCGATGCGGCGTTCGCTGCGCGTTGCCGGTCATGGCTGAGCGCTGGGCCGGGTGGCCGCCAAGTTCACCGATGCACTCCAGATGCGGCACGTCGCCGCTGCGCGGCGATGGACCGGCAAGATTGCCGGTCCCTACGGTTTTCAGCTTGAAGGGTTGGGCCGGTCATGGCTGAGCCGCGCGTCGCCCTGGTCCACGATTGGCTCACGGGGATGCGGGGCGGCGAGAAAGTTCTGCTCGAGCTGTGCCGCATATTTCCGAAAGCCAAAGTCTACACGCTGCTCTGGAATAGAGGGACCGTCCACCCGGAAATCGAGCAGCGGGTCGCCGCTTCTTCCTTCTTGCAGCGGCTGCCCCGGGCGTCCAGCGCCTATCGGCTCTACCTGCCGCTTTTCCCGAGCGCGATTCGGTCGCTGTCAATCAAGGATGTCGATCTGGTAATCAGCAACAGCCACGCCGTTGCCAAGGGAGCGGGCATCCCAAACGGCATCCCCCACGTTAGCTATGTGCTCACCCCGATGCGCTATCTGTGGGACGACACGAACAGCTATTTCCAGTTCGGTCCAGGCCGCCGCTGGAAGCGGGCCAGCCTGAAACTGATCTCACCCTATTTGCGCCGCTTCGACCTCGCAAGCGCGGAAACAGTCGGCCACTTCATCGCGATTTCCGAGACTGTCCGTCAGCGTATCAACCGTTTGTATCAGCGCGACGCAACGGTCATTCATCCCCCGGTGGACACGGACTTCTTCCGGCCGTCGTGTGGACCCGGCACGGGGAACTACAATCTGGTCGTCTCCTCGCTCGAGCCCTACAAGCGAGTCGATCTGGCCATCGAAGCCTTCCGCCGCCTGGGCCGCCCACTTTGGATCGCCGGCAGCGGATCTCTGCGGGGATCACTTCAACGGGCCGCCGGCGGGAACATCCGTTTTCTCGGGCACGTTCCCGACCGCGAACTGCGAAAGCTTTATCAGAATTGCCGCGCGCTGATCTTTCCAGGGATGGAAGACTTCGGGATCGTACCGGTCGAAGCACAAGCTTGCGGGAAGCCGGTCGTGTGCTACGGAAAAGGTGGCGCGACCGAGAGTGTCATCGACGGAGAGACCGGCGTCCACTTCCAGTCCCAAGAACCGGAAGCTCTCATTCAGGCTGTTGAAACGCTGGAGCGCAGCCGCTGGGACGATCGGCTCATTCGTGAAAACAGCCTGAGATTCTCGGTTTCCCGCTTTCACGATAGAATGGAGGCGTTTCTGAAGTCTCGCCTCTCTCTCAACCTTCCTCTCCGCTCCAATGCAGAAAATCAACGCGCCGCCTCCAGGTGAAATTTCGGAGGCAGCAGTCCTCAAAGGCAGTCTTGTCGTCGGACTGGGACTGGCCGTCGGGCAAGTCACTGGTTTTGTTCGGCAAGCGGCGATCGGCTACGTCTCGGGCACCGGCAGCGACGCCGACGCCCTGATGGCCGCCATGGCTCCGGTCGAGCTTTGGTGGGCGGTCATGTCGCTGACAGTTATCTTCGGTTTCGTGCCCAGGTTTTCGGCAAGCGACCGCAGCCGGCGATACTCCTTTGGGGGTATTTTTCGGCCCGCGGCGCGCCTGTCGGTTCTGGCGACGGTCTTCGTGCTGGTCTTCGCTGACGCGCTGATCCAGCTATTTGCTCCCGGGCTCGATGCCGAAACGCACCGAACCGCCGTGGAACTGCTTCGCGTGATGGGACTGGCACAGGCCGCAATTGGAGTGAGCTTTGTCTACTCGGCATTGCTGTTCAGCCACCGCCGATTCGCGATGGGGTCATTCCACCATGTTTTCATCAACGCCGCGACCCTGTTTGCGGGGGTGCTCGGCCACGGGCGCTGGGGTCCATTTGGGTTTGCGGCCGGTTATACAATCGGCTCGTATCTTCAGCTCGCGGCGGCATACTGGACCTCGCGAAAGCTCGTCTCTTTGCACTCCAGCGGCAAAGCCCCCGGATTGGCGGATCTGCTGGCGGGACCCGCTCCGATTATGGGACAGGCGCTGGCGATGGAGCTGATCACGGCCGTCTCCCGCGCTTACGCTTCCACCTTTGGCCCGGGGATGACTTCGGCATTTGATTACGCGTACAAGCTTTTTCGCGTTCCCGTGGCGTTGCTCGTGGTGCCGCTCTCCCATTCGCTTTTGCCGGAGCTGTCGTCGCGCCAAGGTTCCGCCGAGCACCGCAAAACAGCTCTGCTCGCCGCCGAGCGCGGCGCCATGCTCACGGTTGCGGGAGGAGCCGTCGTCATGGCCGCCATGATGCTGCTTCGCAAACCCATCGTCGAGATCCTCTTCCAGCGTGGTGAGTTCCAGTCAGCATCGACCGACGCAGTGGTGACGATTCTGCTGGGGTATATGCCGGTCGTCATCGGCCGGGGCCTGACGGATTTTCTTTCCCGCTCCCTGTTCGCCATGGGACAGGTGCGAACCCCGCTGGCCGTGACAGTGCTCGCCCTGGTGCTAAACTTCGCGATTTGCGTCGCGTTGCCTCCCGATGAGCCCTTGCTGATCGGACTCGGGGCCGTCGTGGGATTCTCCTTTGGCGCCGCCTGGATTGTGTGGCGCGTTGTGCGGATTCGTCGTCATGTCTGAGTCCGCCATTGGAAACCGGGCTGAGTCCCGCCTTCGTGCCTGGGCCGCCGCGGGAATTGGATTGGGCCTCTACGCCGCCGTGATAGCCGTTGCACCGGACTGGCGCTGGGCTTGTGCCGCTGTGGCTCCGCTCTTTTTGCTTCCGCTTGCATGGTGGAGTGTGGCCGAACCGGACCGCTGGTTTGCGGGTTTTTGTGTAGCGAGTCTCTTGTTGCCTCCGTTTCCGTTTGCTGTCGGGAACTCCGCTCCCCACGTGGCGATTCTCTTCGGCGTGCTCGGACTGTGGTGCGGACTAGCCCGCCTTGCGGATTGGCGCATTCGCGCGGAAGGGCTGACCCTCGCGATGCTGCTGTTCCCCTTCGCGCTGCTCGTTTCAATTCCCTTCGCGGCTGTTTACTCGGGAGCCGGGGTCGCCGCCGGGAGCTTGGTGCGTGTGGGACTGCTCGGCGTGGCAATCTTCACGTTCTTCTATTTCGCCGCCGGGCCGGGGTCGAAGGTTCGCATCGGCGGGCTGCCCGGCATTAAAGGATTCTACTTCGCGGCCGTGGCGTCGGCGCTGTTTGCGAGTGTCGATTTCTATTACCAGTTTCCGCCGCTAGCCGGGTCCGGGGAGCAGTTTGTGTGGCTCGAGACCGGCATCTACCGCCGCGCGCAAGGAGTCTTCCAAGACGCGGGCATGCTCGGCAATGTGTGCGCTTTCTTCCTGGTCATGGTGGTGCTGGCGTGGCTGCGTCCCGAAGCCGGCCGGCGCATCGCTTCGCGCAAGGTGCTGCTGGCCGGCGGGGCCGTCCTCGGTACGGCGCTGCTGTTTTCGTTCTCGCGGTCGTCGCTGCTGAATCTTGCTGTCGCGCTCATTGCTGTCATCTATCTCAATCGGCCGCAAATTCGGCTGCGAAACCTAATCGAGCTTGTGGCCGCCTGCCTGCTGAGCATCGGCGGGCTGGCGTTCTTCCTGACTCCCGAGTTCGCTAGGCACTACGCCGTTCGGGCCTGGGAAACCCTAACCGAGTTTGAAGTCATGCTGGGAGGCCGGCTGGAAACCTGGGAAGCCATCCTGGATTTCCTGGCCGCCAATCCCTGGCACGCCATCTTCGGAGTGGGATTCAAGACTCTGCCCTACTCGACTTTCGTGGGCGAGAATCTGATTCCCGACAACATGTATCTGAGCACGCTGGTTGAAACCGGTCTGGCCGGACTGGCAGCGATGGTATTTTTTAGCGGCGCCATATTGGCAGCGGGTTATCGAGCCGCCCGGAGTGACAGGCCTGAGGCGTCTTTCTGCGGGGCCTGGATATTTTGCTTCTGGTGCGGCCAACTATTCCAGATGGCGTCGGTTGATGTGCTGACATACTGGCGCGTGCTGCCGATCTACCTGTTCGTGCTGGCACTGGCCGTGCGCGGTCCTTCGGAAGTAGAGTCTTAGGGGCCGCGGGGCCCGTCGCCGCCGCGCGGCGAAGGACCGGCAAGAGTGCCGGTCCCTACGGCGGCCGGAAGCGCATGAGAGTCCTCTTCATTGACCAATACAACGAGCTAGGGGGAGCCCAGCAGTGCCTGCTCGATCTGCTCCCCGCCGTGCTGGCCGCGGGCTGGGAAGCGCATGTTGCGATCCCGGGTGAAGGCCCTCTTGCGGAAAGACTTACCTCATTGGACGTTCCTCTGCATTCGATCCCAAGCAGACGCCTATCAGCGGGGCGCAAATCCTGGAGTGACGTCCTGAGCTTCATGCGGGATATGCCCGGTCTTGCAAAAGCCATCGCAGGCATCGTGTCGCGGTGCCATGCGGATCTCGTCTACGTGAATGGCCCTCGCATGCTGCCCGCGGCGTCATTGGTTGCCCGGAAGGGACTGCCCCTGTTATTCCATTCTCACAACCACCTACGGCAGCGGGCTGACCGCTGGATCGCCGCGCGCGCAATCAGACACGGCAATGCCACGGTGGTCGGCTGCTGCCGCTTCGCTCTTGAACCGCTGGAGCGCCACGTGCATCGCGGGCGGTCTCATCTGGTCTACAACGGGACCGGTCCGCCCGCCTCGACGGACAGCCGGGCGGTCGAGAAAGCCGGCCTTACCATCGGCGTCATCGGCCGGATCGCGCCCGACAAAGGGCAGAAGGAGTTTCTGCAAGCCGCCCGCCGGTTAAACGCGGAGTTGCCCGGCAGCCGGTTTCTCATCTGCGGGGACGCACTATTTGGCGATCAACAGGCAATCAAGTATCGTGATTCCTTGAGAGCGCTGGCGGCAGGTCTGCCCGTCGAGTTTCTGGGCTGGCGCCGGGATGCCGGCGGCGTGATGCAGCGGCTGGATCTTCTCGCCGTTCCATCGATCTGGGAGCCTGGAGCACCGCGCGTGATTCTCGAAGCGTACGCGAGCGGGGTGCCGGTCGTTGCGTTCCCGACAGGCGGGATCCCCGAGATCCTCCACGATGGGGAAACAGGATTTCTGGTCAAGCCTTCAACACCGCTGGCGCTTGCGGAGAAGATCCTGAATGCTTTTTCGCGAAAATCGACGCTGGCAGCGGTGGCGCGCGCGGGTCACGAGTTGTGGAAAGCGCAATTCACCGTCGAACGATACCGCAAAGAGATGCTCGAAATCATGGCCGAAACGGCCGCTCAATCGCCGCCCTAGCAGCACGCCCCCTACCTTCTCTTCATCCCCGGGTACCAGGACCGCACCGCCAAAATACGTGCTTTCTTGGGCGTGGGCTTGGCATCCGCGTAGAAGCCAACCGTTGCGTTCAAGCGGTAAAAATAGGCGTCCCCGGGTTGGGCTGGATGGCGGCCCTCGACACCGTTCCTGCCCCCACCGGCGACAATCTCGCCCTTGCCGTCGAGTACCAGGTAAATCTCTTCGTCGCGCGCGTGGTGGTGAGGATGATTGGTCCCCCCGGGGGCGAACTCCATGATGAACAGGCTGGTCATCATGCGGGCGCTTGCCAGCACGTCCCGTTTGCTGTTGGTGTCCCCCATCAACAACTGATAGAGCGTCGTCGGGGGGTGATTGCCAACAACCTGTTTTTTCGCATCGCGGGTATTGGCTATCGGCAGCTTGTCAGGGATGCCGGCCTCACTGCCCTTCGGCAGGTGGAAACCCATGACGATGAGTTGCAGAGGCTCGCCCGAGGTGTTGACGGCCGCGTGAGCCGCACCTGGCGCGAAGTACATGAAGTCTTCGTCGCGAACCGGAACCGTCTTGCCGCGGTAGGAGACTTTCCCCGAGCCTTGAAGGACGAAATAGATCTGCTCCTCGCCGGGATAGTTCGTCTCGGCGCATTCGCCGCCGGCATCGACGACAATCTCGCCATAACGCGCAACTCCCTTGACGATTGAAGCTTGTGAATCACCTTCCCCGAAGAGCGGACGGTAGCGGCAGGTGGGCGTGGTCACGTCCGCTTCTTGGAAAGCCACGTCCGGCAAACGGCGGTATAGGAAGGTGGGGTCCACCGGCCGCTCCGCCTCCGGGGCCACCAGAGCAGAGCCAAGCGCGGCAGTCACCAAGATTGCCGAAAATCGCATGATTGTTCCCTCGCGGCCCTATGGTAGCGCAGCGTGACATCGAAACGTGACTGAAGATCGTCTTAGTGGAATTGCATGTCAGCGACCCGGTGTGGTGGGGGTTGCACGTTTGTCCCGGGACGGTCCATCATACACTCTGAGCTAAGATCGGCCTGGCCGCGGCCGGTGCGCGGTTCGAACTCCACGAACGAGGAGCTGGAAATGAAAAGCAAATCTTCTGTCGGCCGCTGGACGAAGCTTCGAAGATGCTTGGCCATCGGCCCGGTGTTCGCTGGCGTTGCTGTTCTGCTCATCGCTGGAGAGGCCTTCGGCCAAAGCTCGCGGCGGAGGATCCCCGACTGCACCTCGCCTGACGCCGACATCCGCATAATCCAGAGTCCTACCAAGGTGCCCATAGGGGGAAGACGAATCGTGACCACAACATTGCTTTGCAATGTCGGGTCTCTGTTCTTCGGCTCGCCCGAAGCCATAGAGGTTAGGTTGGTGGATGGCGACGACCTGTCTATAAGTCCGTTGCCCGCGGCCAACAGGCTTGGTTTCCTGCTCGCTTCGCCGGAGGTCGTGCCGGACCTGCCGGAGCCGCACCCCTCCTTTAATGTGACCCTTACAAATTTGTTTTGCCCAGAGCGTGATCCGGTCATCTACGGCGAATTTATAGTTCGCGGATTATCAGGCCATAGTAGCTTCGAAGGACCGCCCCCGACCTGCGTCGATCCGATCGTGCCGACGCAGGCTGATTCCAGAGGGCGAGCATTCAGGCTCATCTTGCATTGGACAACTCTGGGCGAGCTGATGTCCTCGTACAAGTGGTAAGAACTGGCCAACTAGGAGGAGGACCAGAGGAGGCTCTCTACCTTTTCCCAGACAACGTCCGCGGAAATCCCGAAGCGGAGCTGACGGTCCAAGCTTGCTGTTTTGGGGCTGCGCAGCTTCCCGGCCCGCCGCCCTCCACCCCGTTGGACCCGGGCCCCGAGGAACTCGATGAGGCTTTAGCGGCATGGGGCCGTCTCATGGACGTTAGAGAATTTCGTCTCCCGGCCAACTACGATGATGAAACCGCCCCCAGCATGCCGCCGGTAGAGACCGTAAACGCGACGACGGAGGTCAAGGAGGACAAGCCGCGCCACAACGACTTCGTCAAAATGCTTCGCGAGCTGGGGTTGTCGATTACGGTTGCGCTCAGCAATTTGTTCGGCGCATCGCAGGCCGGGGAGCCGAAGGCCCAAGAACTGGTTGGAACGGTCACGGTTTCCGGACCCTTCCCTTGGGTGGAAGTCACCGGCGATCTGATGGACGACGGCACGTTCACAGCCGACGGAGTGGGTACAGTGGCCGGATTCCCGAATATCGCGGTTCGTCTGGAAGGTGTTCTTACTCCGGGCGGTCTGACCAGCGATTACACCATGGGCGTCAACGGCGGGCTGCCGACCGGCGACCCGGTTATTTACAGCGTGGAAGGCCGCCTCGAAGAGTGGGACACCTTCTGGAATGATCTGAGCCCCGTGTTTCTCCAGGCCGCGGAAGCCGCGGCCGGCGTGAACTTTGAAGCTCCGATCGGCGGCGTTGACTGGGGCGCGCCAATGCTGAATGTCGCGGGCGAGTTGCTTCGCACCGAGGCCGGATTGCTTTACTTGGAAGCCGAGGGCGCCGAGACATTGCCCGGCGACGGCCTCCGTAACGTGGAAACCGCCCTTTCCGGCTTGGCCGGCGCGGTGGCCGGATCGACCTTGATCAGCCGCACCCAGACCGAGTCGAACTTGCGCCAGGCGGCCATGCAGTTCGGAGTGGCGGCCGGCCTGATGGACCAGATCAGCACGCTGGCCCGGATGGCGCCCACGGGTACCGCGAGTGGGGAGGTTCAGCAATTGCTCGATAGCCTTCAGGCGACGGCGCCGCTTCTTGAGGCTGTGCGGCAGTCGGCGCTGGGCAACCCGTTCGCCACGGTATCCGCCGCCGACTTTACTGGCCCGGTTGCCCCCGAGTCCATCGTGAGTGGTTTCGGTGAGAGCGGCGCGGCATTTGAAGTCGCCGCGAGCGTTCCCCTGCCGACGACTCTTGGCGGAGTGTCGATTCGCGTTACCGACAGCGCGGGTGCTGACTCCGAAGCAACATTCTTCTTTTCGTCGAGTGGCCAGCTCAACTTCTTGATCCCGGCCGGAGCCGCGCTGGGCGACGCCGTGGTGACGGTGTTCCAGGGAGATCAGGTTCTTGCCACGGGGAGTGTCCGGATTGAGCGCGTCGCTCCGGCCATCTTTACCGCCAACGCCAGTGGCACGGGCGTGGCGGCTGCCTCTTTCCTGCGGGTCGCCGCCGACAACAGCCGCACCCAGGACCTCGTCTTCGACCCCAATACCCTGGCCGCTGTCCCCATCGACCTCGCCCCGGAAGGAGATCAGGTCTTTCTTCTACTGTTCGGCACCGGAATCCGCGGCTTCACCGGCCAAATGACCGCCACCGTGGGTGGTGTCAGCGTCTCCGTGCTCGGAGCAGTCCCCCAAAGTCAGTTCGAGGGCCTTGACCAGGTCAACATCGGCCCCATCCCCGGCGAACTCATCGGCGCCGGCGAGGTGGACATCATCCTCAACCTGGACGGCGTCCCCACCAACGCGGTGACAGTGAGATTCCTGTAGCGAACCTCCCCTTGGAGTACCGAAGGCGCTCCCCAACTCGAGTTCGGCCTTCTGGGTGCTGCTTGATATCCGCGAACAAAATCCTCGGGATCGGCGGGCTGGAATCTAACGTGAATTGAGTGTCGCCCTTGACTGCCCTTGACAGCGCGGATTGATCGGCGTAGCCTGTTTGGCGTAGGGTTCATGCGTCCAGTCGTATAAGCGCTCCCGGCGGTGCAAAACCGCCTTTGGCGCGGGAGGAGTTGATTGGCGGCGATTCTCCACTCAGCTTCCCGGCCCGGCGTTTTTTGACTCGGCGTTTCTTGACTCAACAGGAGGATGGAATCCATGGCACAGCAGAACGGCAAGGTCGACCGGCGGACGCTCTTAAAGATGATGGGCGCGGCCGGTGCGTCGGCGACCGTGATTTCCACGTGCGGGACATCGGGCGAAATCAGCGGCCAGGGGCTTACCGGAGCAAAGTTTGACAAGAGCATCCAGCTTGCTACAGCCGGTCCCGGCGGGGACAAGAACTGGCAGCCGGGATACGCGCTCAAGTTTCTCCCCCCGGAAGACATTCCCACGAGCGGGAAGGCGTCGGGCACGCTGGCCGCCCTGCCCAAGGAGAAACTGCTGGATTTCTACCGGCTCATGAGCACGAGCCGCAAGTGGGAAACGACCATGAAGGACCTGTTTCTCGCGGGCGATGACGGCCTCTACGGTGCATTCCACACCTATGTCGGCGAGGAAGCGATAGCGGTCGGCGTGATGGGCGCGCTCAATGACGACGACTACATCGCCAGCACTCACCGGGGCCACGGACACTTGATCGCCAAAGGCGGCGATCTGAACAAGATGTCCGCCGAGATCTTCTTCAAGGAGACGGGCTACAACAGGGGCTACGGCGGCTCCATGCATATCACCGACATGTCCAAGGGCATCATGGGCATGAACGGCATCGTGGGTGCCAGCTTCTACATGGCGGCGGGCGCGGCATTGAGCGGAATGGTGCGCGGAACGAAGCAAGTCGGCGTGGCGTTCTTCGGTGACGGGGCGGCTGCCTCGCCTTATTACTTCAGCGCCGTGCGGAGCTGCAAGAACCTGAGCATCCCGGTGATCTTCGTCAACGAGAATAACTTCCAGTACATGTCCAATCCGGTGGCGAACACAGCGCCGACCAAATACATTTCCGAGTACACCAAGGGCCTGGACATCCCGCACTACACCGTGGACGGGAACGACATCTCGGCCGTCTATGCCGCTACGCAGGAGGCGGTTGACATGGCGCGGGCGGGCAAGGGACCGAGCGTGATCGAAGGGTTGACCTACCGCTGGTACGACCACAGCGGCTTCGCGGGCGCCAGAGCCGGCCAGGACGGCGCGCTTGGCCTTCCCTACCGCACCGACGAAGAGGTTCGCGCCTGGATGACGCGCGACCCCATCTCCCGCTACAAGCGCTGGCTGCTGGCGCGGGATCTCGCCGCCGAGGAGGAATTGTCGGAAATCGAGTCGGCCGCCCAGGCGGCGGTCGATGCTTCCGTCGAATTCGCGCGCCAGGGCAAAGACCCTGACCCCGCCGCGGGGGTGCTGCACACTCAGGCCGAGGGTGCGATGGTCGCGACCCAGTTCTACAACCGCAAGAATATTGTCACAACCTAGGACGACGGAGAATCACTGATGGCCAAGAAATCATACAACTACGCACAGCTCGAAGCCGTTGCCCAGGAGATGCGGGCCAACCCCGACATGGTCTATTTCTATGAATACCAGCGGCCGGTGACGACTTCTTCGACCGGAGAGGTGCTCGACCTTGTTAGGGAGTTCGGCGAACTTCGCACTTCCGGCCGCGGCTGGCCGATCGATGAGACCTGGATTGCCGGGGCCGCGATCGGTGCGGCGACGGCCGGGTCGAAGGCGATTGCCCGGCTGCCGTCGATGGCACAGATTTTCGCTTTGGAATACGTCTACAACCAGGCCGGCAAGCTGCGTCCGATGACGGGCGGCCAGGCGAGCATGCCTTTTGTCCTGTGGGTGGATGGCGCCGGCCGGCGGCGTGGCAGCGCCGGGCAGCACACCGATGTGGGCGCCGAGGCTCTCTACGTGAATCTCCCGGGCATCCAGGTCGTCGTTCCAAGCAATGCTTACGACGCCAAGGGCTTGCTGATCACGGCGATTCGCGATTCCGATCCTGTAGTCTACATTGACTACCCGGAAGTGAAGTCGGGTGCGCAGCCGGATGTGCCCGACGAGGCTTACGAGATTCCCTTCGGTAAAGCGGCCGTAAGGCAGAAAGGCCGCCACCTTACTCTCGTAGCCTGGGCGCCGGCAACGGTTGACGTACAAAAGGCGCTGCCGCAACTCAAGAAAGCGGGCGTCAGTGTGGAGTACATCGATCCGCGGTCACTGAAGCCTCTCGACGTGGAGACTTTGGTCGCCTCGGTCCGCAAGACGCGCCGGCTGCTGGTCGTCGAGCACGGCCACTACACCGGCGGCTTCAGCTCGCACGTCATCGCCGAAGTGGTGCAGGAGGTGCCGGGTATCAAGGCGCGCAAGCTCGCTTTCCCGGATGTCCCCGGTCCGGGCGCGGCTGGAATGATGGCATGGTTGCGTCCCGATGCTCCGAAGATAGTGGATGCCGCCCGGCAATTGATGAGGGCGTGACTCTTCAGAGCCCGGAACGCAAGTGACGGGTCCGCCGGCGAGCCTCGACGGAATCGCGTAGTCCCCACTGAAGCCGTTTTTGACATACCCCCGCCGATTCAGCATGCCCCAAGAGCAAACAACACCCCCATCCTGTCCCAAGTGCCAGGGGCTATTGGCTCCCAAAACAGTCCGCACGACTATTTGGCAAGAAGACCGCGTGGCGATTGTCGAAGATATCCCCGCGCACGTTTGCGGCTCTTGCATGGAGCAGTTCTACGACGACGACGTCAGTGATGCACTGCGCGGGCTAGTCGAAGAGGGCTTTCCCGCGGAAGCAGCCCAGAGAGAAATGCTTGTCCCCGTGTTTTCGCTCGAGGGACGCATTCGAACGAGGAAGCCCCTGCCTGAGGACTCTTATGTGGACTAGCGCCCCCCCCGGCCCCCCGATAGCCAGACCCGGAACCCCGACCGTGAGGGAGGGGTTAGCCGCTTCGACGCACCTCATCCGGCAGCGGCCACCCTCCCCGCGTTGTTCGCGGCTCGCCCACGCAAGGGCGGGGTCAGTCCGCGTAAACGGACAGCTCCCGACGTGGCGCTTGGTTGCTCCAATCCTCGCCGGGCTACTGCTCGCGGGATGTGGCGACGCCGGTGCGCCCGAGGGTCAAATTGTCAAGCCAGCAACATCATCATCCGAACCTGCCGCCAAATTGGCCGAATTGCCCGAACCGGCGACCGTCGGCGACCTCTTCCCGGAGGGTCTGGGGCGATTGCTCGTCCTCGACACCTGCGGTGTTTGTCACGCTGTCGCGTGCAGTGCGATCGGGCAACGGCCGGAGGCGCGCTGGGACAACCTGAAGGAGGATCACCGGGACAAGGCGTCAGGCTTGAGCGAAGAAGAGCTGGAGACCCTCTTCGCGTACCTAAAAGAGCACTTTAGCGACAGCAAACCCGAACCCAGAGTTCCCCCGCGTTTCTTGGAAGGGGGCTGCACGCCGTTCTAGCCCGAATGTTTCATGGCGCGACGTGGCGCACGGCTCTGCCGGGCCGCGTTGGGGCTCCGCCCCACCGTTGCGCCACCACGAGGGACAGCTAGTCTGAGTTATGATATCCCGGTCCAAGAAAGCGAACCCTCTCCCAACTCTAGTTGCGGCCGTTTTCATCTCTTGCCTGGCCTGCGGCGGGCCGGCCCCCTCCGGCGAGCAACCGTCCAAGGCGCCAGCCGTGGCAAGTTACGAGCCGGTCCGAGTCGACCTCGACGCAATCTTTCCGCCGGGACCCGGCCGCGACCTGCTTCTCAACAATTGCCAGACCTGTCATCCGTGGGTTCCCATCGTCATCTTGCAAATGGATCAGGCCGCCTGGCGCCGCAACAAGTTGGAACACCGGGACCGCGTGGAGGCGCTCGGCGACGAGGAGTTCGAAGTCCTCTACGACTATCTGTCGTCCACCTTCACGCCAGAACGCCCCGTGCCAACGTTGCCGCCAGGCCTGCTCGAGGCGTGGACGACGTATTGACCAGCATCGGCGGCGTAGCCGTAAGTGCCCACCCGATTAGATCCCGCGAAGAAATGGCAGGACTTGATAGTGCCCGGGCATGGAGCGGTCGAACCCGAGCAACCCCGCTTTGCCGGCCAAGGATCGCTTTGCCAGCTCTTGTGCAATTGCTTTATTCTTGAGATAGGACCGTGTCGTTGGGGGTTTCCTATTCCGTTGTCATTATTCACGATGCTGGAAGCCGGCGGATGAAGCTCGCTTTCGCACTGCGCCGGCTGTTCAGCGGGTCCCGCGGCGTTGCTCTTCCTCTGGTGTGGTTCCTGCTTGGCGCCTCGCTTGTTTCCGCGCAAACCGCAACCGGCCGTATTTCAGGAACCGTTCTCGACCCCACGGGAGCGGCGGTTCAAGACGCGCTGATCACCATCCGCAGCGAGGCCTCGGGGGCGACTTTTTCAGTGGTCACGAGCAGCAGCGGAGGATTCACGGCGATTGATTTGCCCGCGGGCATCCATGCGGTCGAAGTAGAAGTGCCGGGATTCCGGCGGCACGTGGTTCACGGCGTCAAGGTTGATGTCGCCACGGAGGCCTCCCTGCCGCCGATTGTCTTGGAGCTTGGCGAGATTACCGAGGTTGTCGAAGTCGAGGGCGGTGTGTCCCAGGTTCAAACCACTACGGCGGAACTGACTTCGACGGTGACGAGAGAGCAGATTCAGCACCTGCCGCTCATTGGACGAAATCCCATTGCGCTGATCGCCCTGGAAGCGGGAACGGCATCCGCCGGCGCGGCCCCGACTGTCATCAACGGCATGCGGACGTCCTTCAGCAACGTGACGCTGGACGGTATCAACATTCAAGACAATTTCATACGAGACAACGCCCTGGATTTCATTCCTAACCGGATTCTGATCGATCAAATCAGCGAGTTTACGATCACGACTCAGAACGGAAACTCCCGGTGGGAGGCGGCTCATCGCAGGTCAACTTCAGCACGCCTTCGGGTACGAATGAGTTTCACGGCAACCTCTATATCCACAACCGGAATTCGAAGTTTTCGGCGAATCAATGGTTCAGCAACCGCACCGGGCTGCCGAAACCGTTTCTCAACTTGAACCAATTCGGCGGGTCGCTGGGCGGCCCGATTCTGAAAAACAAGTTGCTGTTCTATACAAACTACGAAGGTTACCGCCAGCGTTCTCAAGCACTATCAAATGGAGTCATCTTGACTCCCGACGCCCAGCGAGGGATCTTTACCTACCGGGACAACAATAACCGGGTGCAGAAGATCAATGTCTTACGGGCGGCGGGGATCGACCGGGATACCGAGGCCGAGAGGGTACTTTCCCAAATCCCCGGTCCGGATCAAGTCAACAATTTCGATGTCGGCGATAGTGACCGTGACTTACTTCGCAACACTGCCGGCTACCGGTTTCTGAGCCGGCGAAATGGAGACCGCGATGCCACGACGAGCCGGCTAGACTACGTTCTCTCCGGCAAGCATCTGATCAGCGGAACCTACCAGTACGCACGGGATGAGCCGGACCGGCCCGACATCGGCAACGGGTTTCATCGGGTCCCGGTCGTGAAGGAATTCAGCCATGCGCAGCTCGTCTCGGTTGGGTGGCGCTGGAGTCCGAATCCGCTTTGGTCGAATGAGTTGCGCGGCGGTTTCAATCTTGCGCCAGGCGAATTTCGGAGTTTTGAGAATCTCGGCAGTCCTTTGATTAGCGGGTTCATGTTCACCAACCCGGTGGTGAATTTTCAGCCTCAGGGGCGTTACACCGACACGTTCAACTTCATGAACAACAGCTCTCACCAGAGAGGGAACCACAACCTTCGGTTCGGCGCCTCGGCGCAGCGGGTTTACGTTGAGAACTTCGACAGTGCGGGGACGATTCCCGGTTTTGGCCTCGGTGTCAGTTTGGACAGCCCATACGCTTTGAGCACGCGGTTTTTCCCGGGTGGCATTTCTGGAGAGGATCTTTTCGGGGCGGAAAGTTTGCTCGCCACTTTGGCGGGGCTCGTGTCGGGCGGGTCTCAGACGTTCAACGTCCCATCGAGGTCGGCGGGTTTTGTTCCCGGCGCTGAGCTGCGGCGGAATTTCCGTCTGAACAGTCAGTCTTTTTATGTGCAACATTCTTGGCGTGTCAAATCCCGGTTGACGCTGAATCTGGGGTTGCGCTGGGAGGACATCGGGCGCTTCAACGAGCGGGATGGGTTGATACTAAGCCCCGTTATCGGACCCGAAGGCGTAGTCGGGACATTGATGTCGGACGCGGTAATCGACTTTGCCGGCAGTGATGTGGGGAGACCACTTTACGGGAAAGATTTCAATAACTTCTCCCCTAATGTGGGAATTGCCTGGGATGTTTTCGGTGACGGGAAAACGGCTCTCCGGATCGGGTACAGCATCAACTATGTAATCGACGAAGTCTTGGGGACGGCCAACAACGCCACTGGAGCCAACGATGGTTTGCAGGGATTTCCCAATGCTCAAAATCTGAACCTCAGGCTCAGCGGCGACCTTCCCGAATTCGACGTGCCGGAGTTCAAGATCCCGCGCCGAACCAGCGAGAATCTGGCCATCAACCCTACATCGGCTCTGTTTGCAATCGATCCCAACTTGCGGACGCCTTACGTCCAGCAGTGGAATTTTGGCATTCAGCGCGAGGTGTTCCGCAATACCGTGATCGATCTTCGCTACGTCGGCAACAAAGGGACGAAACTGTATCGGGGCTTCGACTTCAATCAGGTGGTCATTCGCGAGAACGGCTTTCTGGACGATTTCTTGCGCGCGCGCTCGAACGGGCTGCTGGCTCAAGAGAGGGGCGGTGAGTTCGACCCGGTGTTTAATCCCGCGATCATTGGCAGCCAGCCACTTAGCTTCTTCCCGAGACTGGATCGTGGCGGGCTGCTTACTGATCCCACCGTTCGAGGGCTTATCCGTTCGGGTGAGCCGGGCGCATTGGCGTCTCTCTACATCACCAACGACTTTACCGGTCCCCGACGCCCGGTTCCGTCCCAACCCCAACACCTTTGTCGCCGACCTGATTACGAATTTCACGAACAGCATCTATCATGCTTTTCAGGCCGAAATTCGGCGGCGGGCAGCCAGCGGCTTGCTGTTTCAGGCCAACTATACATTTGGAAAAACGCTCACGGATTCCAGCGGCACGACGGTTCGCTTTGACCCGTTTCTCGATATCCGGCAGCCGCAGCTTGAGCGTGCCCGCGCTGACTTCGACGTGACCCACGTGTTCAACGCGAATTTCGTGTGGCCCTTGCCGTTTGAAGCAGGGAAGCGCTGGAACCACAAACCGCTCGAGTGGCTGATGAATGACTGGACCATTTCCTCGATCCTTTCCTATCAGTCGGGCGCCCCGCTTTCGATTCTATCCGGCCGCGGAACCCTGAACCGCACGGCCCGCTCTTTCAAGAACACCGCCACGACATCGCTGACCAAACAGGAACTCGACCAGATCGTCGGTTTTCGCATGACGGGCGACGGCCCCTTCTTCATTGGCCAGAACGCCATTAGCCCGCGTGACAACAGCGGCGTCGCGGCGGATGGCGAAGACCCCTTCCCCGGTCAGATTTTCTTTCACCCGGGCCCCGGAGAGCTGGGCAGTCTGCAACAGCGGATGTTCTCGGGCCCTAACGCTCTCGGCTTCGACGTGGCGGTCGATCGCAGCATCCGATTCAAGGAGACGCAATCGATTTTATTTGGCGTCAAGATTTCGAACTTTCTGAATCATCCGTCATTTTTCGCGGGGAGTCAGGCTATTGGTTCGACGCAGTTCGGGCGCATCTCAAGCGTGCTGGTGGGCGCGCGAGTGATGGAATTCCAGTTGCGGTATGAGTTTTAGCTATAGTGTCTGTACACGTAGATGGCAAAAACAGAAATCCTGCCTCAAAGCAACGAAGGTTGATGCGGCATTTGTATTGACATTTATCTGAGGTATCAACTACAGTCATCTCACTTTTTGTTAGGAGTCAACCCCATGAGTTTCAATGGAAAAGTCGTGTTGGTGACTGGCGGCACGTCAGGCATCGGTCGGGAGACTGCCATCCAATTCTCCAAGGCGGGCGCCAATGTCGTTCTCGCCGGTAGGCGCAGAGAACAGGGTGAGGCGGTCGCTGCCGAAATCAACGACGGTGGTGACGCTCACTTCGTCCAGACCGATGTGACCCAGGAAGATCAGGTCAGGCGACTCGTTGACGAGACAGTCGAGCGGTACGGGCGGCTGGACATAGCCTTCAATAACGCTGGCATCGAACACGGCGGGCCAGTGACGGAATTTACGGAAGAGGACTACCGCAAGGTCTTCAACGTCAACGTGCTCGGCGTCTTCCTGAGCCAGAAGTACGAGATTCCGGCGATGCTCAAATCCGGTGGCGGTGTGATCATCAATACTTCCAGCATTCTGGGGCGGATCGCAATGCCCGGCGCCGCGGTTTACAACGCCTCCAAACACGCTGTGGAAGGTATCACCAAGACAACGGCACTCGAACTCGCAGAGAAGGGTATCCGAGTGAATTCCGTTACTCCGGGCGCTATCGCAACAGACATGATCGACCGTTTCGCAGGAGAAGAGGGCACGGAAGGTCGGCGGCAACTTGCTTCGCAACACCCGATGGGTCGTCTTGGCGAGGCCAAGGAAATTGCCGCGGCGGTCCTCTATCTGGCCTCCGACTCAGCATCTTTCACGACAGGAATCTCGTTGCCAGTCGATGGGGGCTATCTCGCCAAGTAGCGAACGCAATTCCTGATCACCCGGACAACAATCAGCATCAACAGACAGTGGTGAAGACATGATCCAAGCCCGCAAGGCCAAAGAACGAGGCCACGCGAATCATGGCTGGCTCGATACCTTCTGAAAAAAAGACGAATCGTCAGCCACAAGTTTGAGCCGGCAGACATGCGTGGCTGCAATATCTTCGAGGGACAGTCAGACTCAACGACCATTCGTTCGCAACCAGTGATGTTGCAGCGGTCAGCGATGGATGCGTACTGGAGCTAATGACGAATCAGCCTGCCGAGGGAATGCTGTTTGATCTGACGTAATTCTCGCAATGACAGCGAAAGACGGAGAAATTCGGATGAGCGAACTGAAACAAGTCATCATCAAGGAGCCTACGGAGGGCCGAATCATCGGAATCGTTGGTGACACCTGAATTATGCACAGATTCACTTTGCGAGTGTGGCTGCGTTCGTAGCGGGTTGGCGGTCGTCGTGAGGTGGTAGTGGTAGCTCGGCAACTGGCCTTTTGGCTTCTCCGTGTCCGGTTTCCCTTCCCGCCCAGAATCCGCGTCGTCAAAACCTCGCTCGGAAGTGACGTGTTTCCAGTGCGTTACGGCTAGTGCATAAAATTTTATGCATAGCGCATAGCCAGGCTCTCAGATCAGCGCCCTCCCGACCACCGGCAGCAAGCCGCCGTAGGGAGTCGGCTTCCTGCCGCGGAAGTGGTAAGGCGTCGAAGCCCCGATTTTATTGGGCTGCGAGGCCGTCACGGCTGGGCCTTGTTGGACGGGCCTTTGGGAGCTATGCTGTTTTCGTCTGGTAACCATGTGGGTGACCTCCTTGGGGTTGGCTGGCGAAGCTGGTATCTTTGCCAGCCTACCTTTTTACCCCATGTTTTCGGGGGTTCCCAATGGTCCCTTGCGGCTCAGCCCTCCTCAGGTCCACGCCGCAGTGCATAATTCAGGTGACATCTATCGGTTTCTAACAACGAGTAATGAGACGGGCGGTCGATACTCGACGTTCGAGGCGACTGTGCTGCCCGGTGGTGGACCGCCACCGCACATCCACCGCCGAGAAGACGAGACGTTCTACGTGCTCGATGGTGAGATCACATTCCAGATCGGCAATGAGCGCCGCGTGGCGAAGCCGGGCACGTTCGTCCATATGCCAGTTGGAAACCGGCACGCTTTCAAGAACGAGACGGGCCAACCAGCGAAGATGTTAATCTCCTTCGCACCCGCGGGGCTTGAAGGGATGTTCTTTGAAGTTGGAAAAGATCTAGCCGAAGGGGAGAAGCCGGATGAGCCCTCAGCGGGAGAGATCGAACGGATGCTTGAAGCCGCTGGGCGTTACGGCATCGAATATGACCTACCGACTCACTGAATGACGAAGGATTCTGGATTACCGCGGAACGTCCAGGGGTGTCAATGACGGCGACTATGGTTTCAGTATCTTTTATTCGCTCAGGGGCCCATGCCACAAACCGCCGAAACCATAGACCAGGTCATCGAACGCCTCAGTGAGATCATCGACTGGGCTGCCCGCAACAACTCGCGGGCCGGATATTTCGCGGCGCTGTACCGAAGAGTCACCGTCAAAGTACGAGAGGGTATTGACGACGATTTTTTCGAGGACGGGCCGCGGATGGAACGGCTCGACGTTATCTTTGCCAACCGCTACCTGGAAGCCTTCGACCAGTGGCGCGGGGACGGCGAGTCCAGCGCTGTCTGGCGGTACGCATTCGCGGCGACGGATCAGTTCTGGCCGATCGTGCTGCAGCACCTGTTGCTGGGGATGAATGCGCACATCAACCTCGACTTAGGTATTGCAGCGGCACGCACTGTACCGGCGTCACGGCTCCCGTCTCTCCGCACTGATCTCAACCGGATCAATACGATTCTCTCCGCCTTGGTAAGCGATGTCCAAAACGAACTGGCTGAAGTTTGGCCCCCGCTGAGAATATTCAACCGGTTTCTTGGCACGGCCGATGACAAGATCATCAATTTCAGCATGGAGCGAGCCCGCGACCACGCTTGGAACGTGGCCGAACAACTGGCCCCGCTGGCCGAAGCCGGGCAGGCTCAGCGGATCGCAAAGCTGGATGACGGCATCGTCAAGATTGCCAGGTTCGTCCGCCACCCCGGACTCAAACTCGGGTTGGTGACCAAGATCGTGCGCCTGGGCGAGCGCACGACTGTTCCCGGGGCGATTGGTATCCTCTCTTAATGTCAACAGCCGGAGCGATGAAGGGTTCGCTGGCTGCTGGGGGTTGAAGCACGCGGGAGTGGAAACCGCTCGGTCGAAAACGCGCGGGTTTTCATCTTTCTGGGTGGGCCGGAAGTTGATGGGAGCGCATCAGCCAGTAGAGGCAACCGCTTGCTTACGCGCGCGGCTCCGATTGACCGGCCGGGGCCCATGGGCACTCCCTCACGGCCGCGGCTCTGATGTACGGCCGCGGCTGATTCTCTCTAGCGGAGAGCCGCGTTCGCCTACTTCTGCTCGGGTTTTTCAGGCTCTTGCGCCGGCGCCGCCGTTTCGTCGATGATGCCGCCGAACTTGATGTCGACGGTGCTCTTGAACTGCTTGTAGTCCTCGTACTTGATGATCATGCGGATCTTCTGATCGCCGCTCTTGAAGTGCAGCGTGTCATCCGCGCGCGTATAGACGGGAAACCAGTACTTGCCGTCCACCTGGTCGCGGTAGGTTTCAAATCGCGGGAACTGCTGGTCCCCCTTTTTCCTGAGGATACCTTCGGCTTTGCCGTCAGTCTTGACGATCTGGAGGTCCTGCTGGTCGACCCAGATCTGCCCGACGAAATAGCGCTCGCCCTTGATCATCTGTTTCGGCTTGACGGAAAAGACGTAGGTGTCGATTTCGTCCACGCGTTGGGGCCCGAGATAGCGGACGTTGTAGTTGGGGAGGTCCCTGTTGGTCATCACGAAGGGCTGGACGGAACGGATGTCCTCCAGGTCTTCCGGCGTCATAAGGATGTTCTTGAGGGTCGGCACGGGTGCATAGGTGACGCGCTCGGTTCGATCGCCCTTGGCTCCGAAGATGATGTCGGCGACAACGTGATACCTGCCGCGAATGCCGCCCACTTCGTCGTATTCGAAGATTTTCACGGTCTGGCGGTAGGTATAGTTTTCGCGGGCGCGGGCAAACTCGGTTTCCTTGTTGACGAACTGCTTGATGATGTCCTCGACCGGCATCGGCAAATCGCCCACCGTGGCAGGCTCGGCGGCTTGCATCGGCGGCGTGCCCAGCGCTAGCGAATAAAGCGCGACAAGCATACAGAAAAGAACGATTGGAGCGACGCTTCGCAAGTTACTCATTAGCTTTGGTCCTCGCACTGTGATTTCGACCGTCCCCGAACCCGGCCGCGAGGCGGCGTGTTCTCTGTTGAGAGACGCACGCGCTCCAGAGCAGGTTCCTTGCCGTCACCATAGCTGAGATTTCCCCTTCGGCGCAAGCCGAAACGAAGAGACCGCGGGGGCGGCGCTCGCTCCGGGAGAGCGGGCCTGCCTTGTGGTAGCGGACTCCGCTCTCGATCAGCCCAGCCCGTTAGCGCAGACAGATGCCGCGTTCGGAGCGCCGGATGAACTCGATGAGGTGCCGGGTGTGCTCGCTTGGGATCTCTTCTTCAATGCGTTTTAGAGCGTCCCCGAGCACCAGCTTCGAGCGGCAAAGCAGGCGGAAGGCCTTTTTGAGGCGGCGGATTTCCTCATCGCTGATTCCGGCTCGCTTCAAACCCACCAGATTGAGTCCGCGGGCCGCGATCTTGAAACCGGAATAGATGAAATACGGAGCGGTGTCTTTGTTGGCGCGGGTGTTCCCGCTGATCAAGGCGAGACGCCCGATTTTCGAGTACTGATGGACGAGGACGCCGCCGGAAAGATATGCCTGGTCTTCGATCTCGACATACCCGGCAACCAGGACGCAACTGCAGATGACCGTGCCCGACCCTATTTTGCAGTTGTGGGCGATGTGGCCCGAGGTCATGATGAAGTTGTCGTCGCCGATCTCGGTCGCCGATTCCGGATCGGTGCCGCGGCTGATAGTGAAATGCTCCCGGATGCGGTTGCCGTTGCCGATCTTGAGGTAGCTGCGGTGTTCCCCGGCAAAGTTCTTGTCGAGAGGGTCGGTTCCGAGGACCGTGCCGACCGAGATTTGATTATCCCTGCCGAGGGTTGTCCAGCGCTTGACGATGACGTGCGGTTCAAGGCGGGTGCGCGCGCCTATCGACACATCGTCCTCGACGATCGCGAAGTCGCCGATCTCGGCATCCGGGCCGATGTCGGCGCCGGCCGCGACCCGCGCGGTGCCGGCGATGCGTGCAGTGGGGTGAATCGGCACGGATTTGTATGATAGCGAGACCGGCGGTTCTGCCGGAGACGGCCCGCGCGAAATGAAGCGACCCGCGCATCGCCGGAACAAACGCCCGCGCATCGCCGGAACAAACGCCCGCGCATCGCCGGAACAAACGATAGTTCCGCGGGCGAGTTCTAATCCCGCTTGATGGCCAGCACAACGTTCTTGGGATCTAGCACGACGCGGGTCGGCCGATTGCGCAGCACCACATTGAACTCGGTGGACTCTCCTTGGGTTTCGATCCACTTGTAGAGTGAGCGCCCGGGGAGGGTGCGTATCTCCACGGGGGCCATCAACGTGAACGACTCGGGGACGTTCTGCTGAATGAGGCGTCCGGAGAAGCGAACCCGCGGTGGCTTCCCGTCCGTGTGGTGCTGGACTGACAGGGTCGGAATTCCGGTGTCGTAGACCCATTGATCGAAGAAATTCTCCAGCTCGGGATCGGGCCAGCCTGGCGGTACGAACTGGGTGGCTTCGCTCCGGAAATCCTCGGTAGTCAGGTCCTTGTATTGGTAATTATCGCGGATGCGGCGCAGGAGGGCGAGAAAGTTTTCATCGCCCAAAATTCCGCGCAGCATGTGAAGAATCCAGGCGCCCTTTTCGTAGACGATCACGTTGCGGGCATTGGGGAATTTCGACGACCGCAAGCGGTCTCCGAGAACGATGGCTCCGGCGCTCTCGATCGTCTCGCCGTCCTCATTGAGTTGGAGCAGCCGGTCCTTGTACTGGCGCAAGACTTCATCTCTGGCTTCGGGGCCGCTGTGATCTTCCAGCCACAACAACGCGGAGTAGGTCGCCAAGGCCTCCATCAGCCACGCGTCCGATGAGGAGTTGACGGTGACCACATTTCCCCACCATTGATGGGCGATTTCGTGCACGGGCAGCAACTGGGTGTAAAACAGCCGCTCGTATGCGGACTTATCGCGCAAAGGAGGCTCGTTCGGGTCCAGATAGCTAAGCGTTGGGGCGTAAACGAGGCCGGGAAACCCCTGTCCAAATTCGCCGGGTATCGGAGAAACGACAATCTTGCGAGTCGCCGGCGGACCAAAGCGTTCCACGAAAAATTCAACGGCTTGGGCGCTGAGGTCCGCGACGGAGTTCAATTGGAGAGCCGGCTCGGGTGGCGGCGGAGGCTTGCTCTCTATCACGATCGGCGGCGAGGATGAGAACACGCCGAAGGGACGGCGCCTGCGCCTTGGAGTCATCGGGGGCGGGACGACTAAGACTTCAGCTTTCGCGACGGGTTGCAGGCTCTTCTCCACGCCCTCATTCGCGCAAACCTCGACCGTGTAGTCGCCGACTTTGCGGGAAACTCGTTTGTAAACTCCCAGATTAAATCCGGCCAAGCGAATCGGGGTCTCGGTGTGAAAATGAGAGGAGCGAACGCCATCTTGAGAAGTCGTTTCGATCAGCTTTCCCGTGGCGACCAGGTCGAGCTCTTGCGGGTAGTGGAATCGCAGGTCGAACGAAGTGAAACCATGGCCTCGCCGCGGGTACCAGGACTGGCGGCTCCCGACATAGTAGACGTCGTCCCCGGCTTCGCCAATCACCCTGCCTCCGTAGTGAAACTCGATATTGTGGCGCGAGCCGGGGACTGGCGGACGGGGCACGGCGATTCCCACGATATTGTTGCGGCGAAGGGGCGTGTCCGCCGCCGCGGGCCGGCCGGAGTCAAGGAATTCGACCGGTTCTCCGTCCAACAAAACCTTGGTTAGACGGAGGCGTCTGGAAAGCTCGAAAAGAAAGACTTTGGTGTTTGCGGTGATAGGTATGAAGGTTGCTTGAGCCACCACTTTCATGCTGAGATCTTGAGCGAGACGGGATTCGATGCGGTAGTTTTCGATGCGGGCTTCATCTTGGCGTTGGGTGCGCCGGCCCAGGACGAAGTTTCGGCCCCGGAAACGGCACCAGGCTTCGTAGTAGTTGCGGCTGTCGCGCCATACGAGTTGGCCAATGCTGACCTGCTCATCCCGGCGGGGATCGATGACCACTTCGAAGCGGCCCAGCGTCCCGCCGCTGATGACGGCTCCGAAGAAGCCGGACCGCGGATCTCGGCCATCAACGGCATCGGATAGAATCGCTAACTCTACCGTCCTCAGCAGGTTTTTCATGACCGGATCCCAGCGTTCGGACAGCCGGCGGCCGGCTTCGGGGTCCAGTTTATTGAACTCGTTTTCCGGAAGGGCCGAGCGAAGCGCCTCGGCGGTGTCGTCGGTGAAAAACATCATCGCCGTACGAAATTTTTCGTTCAGCACCGGCTGGGACGTGAAGCGTGACAGAGACTGGCGTTCGCGCTTCGAGGGAGGAAACAGAATGATCTCGCCCCCGTCAGTCGGCTCCGATGCGACGAACAGAGCGACAACGGTGCGCTCAGCGATCGGCTGGCCAAAAATCAGATAGCCGTCGACGAAGTAGAACTTGAGGTCTTCTCGTTCTAGGAAGAGATCTCGGACGCGGTAGCACTGATTGGGGTCAAGGCGAATCTGGCGGATCTCTTGGAGATGTTCCTCTCCCCAGCCGGCGCTCAAGGGGAACGTGAGCAGCAGGGTTGCGAGGACAAACAGGATCGGAGTCACTACACTTTCATCTTACCTTTCCCGGCGCGGGCCGACTCTAATGTTTGGCGCGTTGGAACACCCTTCGATAACCTCAGCCCATAGCTAACAGCCTCTCAGCAAGAGACACAGCCCAGAACGCCAGTGACGGGTCAAAGTTCAGGAGGTTGCCATGCTCGCTGACCCGTCGCTTGCGCTCTGGGCTCTGTCACGTCTGAGTGGGGTGGTATCATGCTAGGCGCAATTCGCTACGAACGACTGGATTCGTAGCCCGGCTGAATCCGGCTACATGGAAGCGTTTCCGTTTCGAGCCACAACCCAATCCAAACAATACGACGGGATCGCAGTCATTCCGGTTTGCTTTGTGCTGGACCGTGTCCGCAGTCTTTACAATGTCGGCTCGTTTTTCCGAATCTGTGACGCGGCGGGAATCCCCAAGCTCTATCTGACTGGATACACTGGGCGCCCGCCTCACCGGGGAATTTCGAAGACCGCCCTTGGCGCCGAAGAATCCGTCCCCTGGGAACATCATGCCGATGGAGGCCCCGTTATTGACCAGCTACAAGACAGTGGTCACGAGGTTGCGGTGATTGAAACTTCGCCTCAGGCGGTTGATCTCTACGATTGGCGCCCGCGGTTCCCGGTGTGTCTGGTGTTCGGCAATGAAGTGGACGGTGTCTCGCCTGAACTGGCGGCCCGCGCCGACGTGCATGTCCGGATTCCCGCCCTGGGGACGAAGCAGTCGCTCAACGTGGCGGTGGCGGGGGGCGTGGTGGCTTACGAGTTATTACGGAAGTATCGGGAACTTCACGGGGACGGCCAGAGATGAGGCTGGCGACGGACTCCGACGAGACCCGACTTAAGACGGCTTCGGCCCAGGACCCTTGCCGCCGTTGCGCCCGTTGGAGTTTTGAATCCAGCGGTCCAGGTTGTGCTCGATTCGCTCCGTTCTTTCCAGCCATTCGGCGCGATCTTGGGCTCGCTGTTTCGCGATTCGCGCCTCGGCTTCGCGGATCTCCTTGCGCCGCCGTTGCCGTTCACGGCGATAGGCGCGGATATCGAGTTCGACGGCAGGCCGCGTGTAGGAGGTGAGGGCGGCCAAATCACTCTCCACTCGGTCCATTCGCAGTTTCGATTCTTCGTGAGCCTTCTGATTCGATTCGATCAGCCTGCCAAGCTGATCTTCGAACGTGTGGAATACCTGCTCATGGTATTTACGCAGGGATTCCAGATCATCCACGAGTTCAGTCTAGCACCTCAATCCGCTAATCCGGCGGCCGCGTCTCGATGATTCCGCCGCGTCTCTCCACGACTCTTGTCACCACGAGGGCCAGCACTGCAATGGCGAGTCCCGCCAGGCCGTCGACGGCGTAGTGGTAGCGCCCGTAGACGGTCGCAATGCTAGTCGACACCGCCAAAACGAGCAGCGAGCCGCCGGCCCATTTCTTGTCGGGCAGCACGCGCCGCATGGCAAAGGCCGCCGCAAATGCGTGCGAGACGTGACTGCTGGGAAATACGCTAGTGTGGATTCCGCCCCCGGAGAGGATCCACAGATTGAAGCGGCGGAACGCGGTGACGACCTGTGGCATGTCCGCATCGGGAAAGACGGCTCGGGGCGGTTCTGATGGGAAGTAGGGGAAAAGCGCATAGGAAAGCACCGTCCCCAACACCAAGGTGAACAAGAACTGGTCGACCTTGGCGCGCCGCGAATAAACGTAGAGAATGGCTACCGAAAAGGGCCCGACAGCGTAGACGAGAGTGTAGGAAATCTCCAGGATCGCGGGCAGGGGGGCCCCCAGGAACTCGATCGCAGCCCGGAGGTGCCAGTCGTTGAGTAAAAGGCGGTCCCAGCCGATCCAGCCGCGTTCCAATTCGTAGGTGTGATGTTGGGGAGCGAACCATCCCATCTCTCTGTAGGCCAGCTGAATGAACCCTAGGGGCAGCCAGTCACGGAGTACGCTGATCGCGCGCCGGGGCCGCTTCCGATCGAGGTGTCCAAGGATGAAGTAGCTGGCAACGATCGCGAGATTGAGCAGCAATGTGAAGCTAGAGGTTTCCGCTGGAATCACCAGAAACAATCCCACAATCCCTACATACAGAAAGTAGCCGATCAAGATGATTTCGGTGCGGCGGAGGAGGGATTGCTCGGGCGGACCGCCGATTGTTCCGCTTAGTCGCTGCTTCATCGTTGCCGTCTCGGACTCCAGTTCGCTCGGCGCGCACTCGCCGGCCCACAGTCTTATGATGCTTGTCAATCGCGCTTGCGTTTCGTGAAGTTGGCGCACCGGATCTGCGTGACGGCAGGTTGTGGCGGCCAGCCGGCGCCGCGCAAGGTGGTTCTTGTCTATACACTGGTGGGGCTGACTCGTTTGGAACTTCCGCCGGATTGTGGTCTTGACGGGACACAAACACTACATCCGCTCGCTTCCGGTGCTGATTCTCTATCCGCACAGCCGCTGCAATTGCCGGTGCGTGATGTGCGACATATGGAAGGTCACGGTGGCGCGGGAGATCAGTGTGGGCGAGCTCGAACGCCATCTGGACGACATCGAAGCGCTAAGAGTCGAATGGGTCGTGTTCTCGGGCGGTGAGCCCTTGATGCACACCGACTTGTTCCGGCTGTCGCGATTGCTGCGCGGCCGCGGGATTCGCACCACGATCTTGACAACCGGGCTCTTGCTCGAGCGCGACGCCGATCGCGTTGTCAGTTCCGTTGACGAAGTGATCGTGTCGTTAGATGGCCCAGGGAACAGTCCTGGGGATGGTCCCGGTGACGTGCATGACCAGATACGGCGCGTTCCAGGAGCTTTTGAACGCTTGGCGAAGGGTGTGCGGGCTCTCCATGCGAGCAATGAACAGTTTCCAGTGTCTGCTCGGACGACGGTTCAGCGGCTGAATCATACGGATCTGCGTGCGACCGTCGAAACCGCCAGGGCTCTCGGCCTGGCGTCGATTTCATTTCTCGCCGCTGATCTGACCTCGACGGCGTTCAATCGGCCCGCCGGCTGGCGAGCTGACAAGCAGTCGCAAGTGGCTTTGGACGCGCGGCAGGCCGACTCTCTCGAGCACGAGGTCGAGGCGTTGATTCATGACTTCTCTGATGACATCGGCAGCGGCTTTGTGCGCGAAGGACCCGCTAAGCTTCGCCGGATCGTAAGACACTTTCGAGCCCATCTAGGACAGTGTGAAGCGGCCGCTCCGCGCTGTAACGCGCCTTGGGTTTCGGCGGTCGTCGAGACGGATGGAACGGTGAGGCCCTGCTTTTTTCACCAAGCGATTGGGAATCTTCGAGAGGCAACCGGGGAGCGCGACTCGTTCGGTGGCGGTCTGGTTGAGGTGATCAACAGTCCTGAAGCCGTAGCCTTCCGCGAAGCATTGGACGTGTCCAAGAACCCGATCTGCCGGCGATGCGTGTGTTCGCTCGAATGGACTCAGAGCCCGGAACGCCAGCGACGGGCCGGCGCGCTCTGGGCTCTGATCGTCACTCATAAGCCCAGGGTCCGCGGCTGAAGAGTCCTCCGTCGACGAACAAAGTTTGACCGCTGACGAATTCGGCCTCATCCGCCGCTAGGTAACAGACAGCGGCCGCGACGTCACTAGGGTAGCCGACCCGTCGCATGGGGGTGAGCGGAGCCCAGGTTCCGGCGTAATCGGGCGCTTCGAGCTTGGTCCTCTCGATTTCCACGGCGCCGGGCGCGACGCAGTTGACGGTGATCCCGTGGGGGCCGAGCTCGACCGCGGCAACTTTCGTGAACATCTCGATGCCACCCTTGCTAGCGGTGTAACTAACTAGGTTGGGAAAGGCGAATTTGTTGCAGCCGGAACCGATATTGATGATGCGGCCCCCGCCGTTCTCTTTCATGTGGCGCGCGGCGCGCTGCGTGCACAGGAAATTTCCTTTCAGGTTGGTCTCGATCACGCTGTCCCATTCGGACTCCGCCAACTCAAGCAGTGGCCTCCAAACTTGGGTTCCGGCGTTGTTGACGAGAATGTGGAGCCGCTGAAATTCGGCGAATACTTTGTCGAACATCGGGCCGACATCGGACGATCGTCCGACGTGACCGCCAACGATGATGGCACGGCGTCCAAAGGCTGCCACCTGCCGCGCTGTATCTTCGGCGCCTTGCTGGTCGGAATGGTAGTTGATGGCTACGTCGCAGCCGCGTTTTGCCAGTTCGAGAGCGATTCCTCGGCCGATTCCTTTACTGGCGCCGGTGACGAGCGCGGTTTTTCCGGTTAGATCTTGTGGCATGGAATTCTACCTTGGCGACAGTTCGCGGAAAGATTTCCGCACTAATACAACAGTTGATTCGCCTCGAGTTGGGCGAACAGTTCGTTCACCACTTCAGGATGGCTGGGCGCTGTTGGCTCACTGTCTCCCGGCTGGGAAGAACAGCCAAGGGCGGCAAGCAACAGGACGGCCGCGACCCAACTCAGCATCCAGACAGAGTATCACCGAATAACCCCCCGTTGGTTTCTTTTCGGATTGAGAGATTTCCCTCCCGGGTCCGCGCACACTAACGGGGGTGGTGAGAGAGCTTGCAGCCGGGGTCAACCTTCAGATCGTTCGTGGCGGACCGCGGCAACGGGGCAATGGTAGACTACAAGTGGACGCTGAACCCTAGCTGACCGGTCGATCCGCGGACCTTGATCGATGAACTTTGAAGCCGAGATCGCCCGCCTCAAAGACACCCTCGTTGTCACGGCTGAGATCCAGCGCAGGCAGGGCGAGGTGCAGCGCATGCAGGCCGAAGACCTCGTCGTGCACGACAAGGAGATGGCCGAGATCCGCCACACCCTTAGAAAGAGTCGGCGACAAACTTGCCGAGATGGGCGACAAACTCAACGGCCTCATCGACGTCGTGTGACGGGTTTATCAGAAAGTCTCCCCCAGAGAACGGTCATTAGCCGCCCGGCAACGTTCGTAAGCAATTCGGAAGCTGATCGCGGCCGAGAACGCGGTTAAGGTGACTGTCCCTCGAAGTCCCCTCGAAGTCCGGGTTGAGGTCGGCGTAAGGCAGCGCCGTTCGGAGACGTGCGGTGTTTCTTGGGGGCGGCTCAACAGGCTGATTGCCTCACGCCGTAAGAAGGTCTAAGAGCGATCGACGGGTCAGCGTTCCCCGTCCCTTTAGATGTTTTGATGCTAAAAGGTAAATATGCGAACCACGCTGGATTTACCCGATGAGGCATTTCGGGAACTCAAGACGCTGGCAGCGCGGCAGGGCGTCACGCTGAAATCGGTTCTTCGCCGGGCCGTGGAGAAAGAACTGCGGCGGACTCGAAACGAATCCGGCGGACAGCGCGTGAAATTTCCCATCTTGGACTCCAAAGAGCCGGCTTCACTGGATTTGAGCAATGCCGCGATCGAAGAACTTCTTACCTGATGTCAATGTTTGGCTTGCGCTTGCCTCCAGGCATCACGTGCATGCCGGGTCCGCCGCGGCGTGGCTCGATGGCGTAACCTCGGGAGAAGCCGCATTCTGCCGAGTCACGCAAATGGGGCTGCTACGGCTGCCCACAAATCCGAAGGTGATGGGAGCCGACGTGCTGAACCAGCCCGCGGCCTGGCGAGTTTACGATCGTATGCGGTCCGACGCCCGCGTGGGTTTCGCCGCGGAGCCTCCAGGGCTCGAAAAGGTCTGGTGCGCCGAAACGCGATCGGCCCGCGCGGGTCACCGCCGCTGGACCGACGCCTACCTGTTCGCTTTCGCCCGTACCCGCGACTTGCGCCTCGTATCGTTTGATAAAGGTTTCCGTCATTGGGGAGATGCGGAAGCGATCGTCCTGACTTGACAAAAAGGGTTCCGGGGCGACTCCCCATCGCCGCGCCACGTGGCGAGAAAAGCGAGCTAGCCTGCCGGCGAGTACCTGCCCTGAATCAAACCCGCGGCTTCCCGTAGTGCAACAACCCAGTCGAGCCTTTCGGGGGATGATGGGCGCGAATGGCTTCTTCATTGGGCTCGGCGCCCCAGCCGGGCCGGTCGGGGATGACGAGGTGGCCGTCCTCGATCAGCGGCAGGTGGGTGAACAGCTCGTCGTCCCAGGCGATGCGGTCGACGTCAATTTCCATGATCCGCAGGTTGGGAACGGCGGCGGCGAAGTGCGCGTTCATCATCGTGCAGAGGTGGCCGTAGAAATTGTGGGGCGCCACGTTCACCTCATAAGCCTCGGCGGAGGCGGCCACCTTCATCCCCTGCCAGACGCCGTTCCAGACGGCGTCGATGATCGCGACGTCCATCGCCTCTTCAGCAAAATAAGGTAGGAAGCCGCGCAGCCCCATGAGCGTTTCGCAGGAGCTGATGGGGTGCGGACTCTGGCTGCGAATGTAAGCCAGCGCTTGCGGGCTGCGGCTGTCGATCTCCACCCAGAACAGGTCGAGATCCTTGGTTTCCCGCAAGATCTTCAAGTAGCCCTCGGTCGAGCAATTGAAGTTGAGATCGAGCAGGATATCGATTTCGGGTCCGGCGCCTTCCCGCATGGCTTCCAGATGGGCGCGCAGATTTCGCAGGACTTTGCGGTCGACGTTGCGTGCCGGCTCGAAGGGCGTGCCGAAGCCGGGACGCCAGCCGCGGGCCGTGCCGTTTTCGTATTCGAAGATGTTTGTCTTGAGAGCGGAAAAGCCTTCCTCGCCGACTTCGGCGGCGATGGCTCGAACGCCCTCCAGGCTGTTGATCGCGGGCTTGTAGTAGCTGGGGTGGTTGATCCGCCAAGTAGCGCAGTGCGACCAGTAGAGGCGTATGCAGTCGCGCATCTTGCCGCCCAGCAGTTCGTAGCAGGGGATTCCCAGCGATTTGGCCTTGGCGTCGAGCAGGGCGTTCTCGATGGCGCCCAGACCTTCGCCGACAACGCCTCCGGAGGCGGGCCGGGTGGCGCAGAAAAGATCGGCGTAAATACGCTCGTGATCGGCGACCGGTTGTCCCAGGACTCGCTCCCCCAGCCACTCGATGACGGCCGTGACTCCGGGCGACCCGAAGCCCTCGTCGAATTCGCTCCAGCCGACGACGCCGTCCTCCGCCGTGAGCTTCAGGAAGTGGTAGTTTCGCCAACCGGCGTCACAGTGCAAGGTTTCAATGTTGGTGACTTTCACTTAGGCGTACATGGTAGCTTACCGGGCATTCATGTCAGGAGCACGGGCCTTCGGCATACCCTGTGTGTTTTGGCAGCGGCTGGGCGACAAAGCCCAAGCGAGCAGCCAGCGGAACGCCTGGCAACCGTCCCTGTGTATCATGGGTAAGATTTCAAATGGTAAGCTCTCAAATCACTCGAAAAGGGGCATGATTATCCATGACGAAGCGAAATCGCAGAAGGTTCCTTGGCGCGGCCGCGGCGGTGGCGGCGGGATCGGCGGTCCCGGCCCAAGCACAGGGAGCCTCCAAAAGAAAAGTTCATTGGCGCGATGGCAAGAAGCCGGACAACCCGCTGTTCAGCCCGGCGGTTTCCTATGGGGACCTGCTATTCATTGCGGGCAAGGGAGCGCATTTCGAAGGGGACATCAGTGCCCACACGAAACATGTGCTGGACACGATCGAGAGTGAATTGACGCGCTGCGGATCGTCGATGGACAAGGTACTCAAGTGCAATGTCTATTTGCACGATCTCGCGGACTATCAGGCGATGAATGACGTCTTTCGGGGGAGGTTCGGCCAAGAGCCGCCGGTTCGGACGACGATCGCGGCTTACGGCGGGATCCCCGGCGACTCGCTGGTCGAGATTGATGTGATCGCGTATATTTGATCGCGTGCCGTTGCTATTGTGGATTAGCGGGGCCGGTATGGAAGGGAAGCTTCACGCGACGGGATGACTTGGTGCGCATGAGCGGGGATCTTTCACTTGCGGGGACCCGTCGTCTGTTACCACCCCGAAAGTTGTTGATTCTACGGCAGGGCAGGAAATGGCTGCGAGACGTCCAAAGGCCGAGGTGGGGGGGCGGACTGAGTCACAACCCCGTTCAGTCCGGCACCGCCGGGTGGCCCACTCACTTGCGTTCGGGGCTCTGTTTGATAGTGTTCAGGCTTTGCTCCAGACCCGCGCCCGCTTGTTTGTGGATCCTCTCGTGTGTGCTGGGTGTTGTCACTTACTGCCCTCCCGGTTCAGCGTCCGACCTGCTGGCACTGGCCGAGATCCACGCAGCTTCCGGGTATGAAGGGGAAGTCGTTGAATACGTTCAGTCGCAACTCGGCCGCGGCGGGGAAGTCGACAACACCGGTTCGCTGACGGTGAGGTTCGGAAAGGGCTCGCCGCACACCCTTTTAGTCGCGGGACTGGATGAGCCCGGATTCGTCGTTTCCGGGATCAACGATCAAGGCTATTTGCGGCTCGAGAGACTGGCGGATCCATCGCCTCACTACGATTTCGACACATTTTTCCTGGGGCAGCCGGTCCGCGTTACCAAGAGAACCGGCCAGCCGGTCTGGGGCGTAGTGGCCGCGCCGTCGGTACATTTTGATTCCGACCGGTCGTATTCTTCCCGCTCTGGCCCTGACGATCTTTTCGTGGATATCGGCGCTCGCTCAAAAGCCGAGGTCTTGGCCGCCGGGGTGGATGTGCTGGATTCCCTCACCTTGGAAAGAACGCCGTTCCGGCTCGCGGACGGTCACCGAGCAACGGCTCCGTGGATTTCAAGCCGTGCCGGAGCCGCTGTTCTAATTGCGCTGGGCCGCGCAATGGCGGAGTCCCCGCCCGAGGGGGCCGTGACACTGGCCTTCGTGACACAGCAGTTCTTCCACAATCGGGGCTTGCTGCGAGTTCTTGACAATATCGAAGCGGACCGCGTGATTTACATCAAGCCGGCGGGCGGAATTCGTCCCGGCATCGCGTCGGTACTCGGGGTATCTTCAGACGTTCAAGACGCAGTGCTCGAGGCGGCTCGATCCTTGGACCTGAGCCTGGAACGCTCGACGGGAGAAAGGTTGGAGTGGGGACCGTTTGGCGCCGAAGATCCCTGGCCGCGGCCGGAACAGAGTGCGGTCCTTACGGTCGGCGTCGAGAATCCCGGCACCCCTGTCGAGGTTGTCGACACGAGGCATTTGGACCGGATCGCTGCTCTGCTTGCCAAGTTCTGCGGCGTGAAGCTCGGGGAGTTGCGTCAATCGGCGTTGCCTGATTCGGCATCACCTGATTCTTCTGGGGCCGCGGTGGATGGCACGATAGACATTCTTGGAAAAGATCATTCGCCTCAGCCTGGCTCGTCCATTTCCCCCCTCGTCAACTTGATCCGGCTGCTAACGCACACAGCCGGCGTGAGTGGTTTCGAAGGCCCGGTGCGCGACCGCATCCGTGAGAGGCTGCCCGGCTGGGCGCGTGAACGCTCGACCGTGGATGAGAACGGAAACTTGATCGTCCGCCTGGGCCGCGAAAACCCGCCGGAAACGATTTTTATCGCCCACATGGACGAAATCGGATTCACGGTCTCTCGAATCCATTCCGACGGTGAAATCTCCCTCGATACGGTTGGAGGCGGCTCCGCCAACCTCTTTGCCTGGCACCCGGTAGTATTGCACGGCGCGAACGGTCCGCTCAGGGCCATCATGACGCGCCACGGAACCGTGAATATGGGCGCGGAATCCGCTGACCAGGCGGCGGCAATGGGAATCGGAAAGGGCACGGCGGTGACCGTTCCCAAGAAGTTTCGCCGTCTGCTGGGGCACCGCGCCACCGTGCGTTCTTTCGATGACCGCATCGGCTGCGCGGTACTGCTATCGGTGCTCCAATCCCTGAATGCCGCCGATAAACCGGTTAGGGCGGGCCGTCCCACCTGGATCGTATTCTCCGTCCAGGAGGAGACAGGCATGGTGGGCGCACAAGCTGTTGCGGGCGCTACCGCGGCCAAGCGCGTATTCGCCATCGATAGCTTCGTCACATCAGATAGCCCGCTGGAGGACAAACGGATTGCCAATGCGGCTCTCGGTAATGGTTTTGTGGTGCGCGCCAAGGACAACAGCGGCATCGCCCCCCGGAAAGCGGTCGAGCAAGTTTTGACTCTCGCGAAGAAGCTCAAGATCCCGGCGCAGCGTGGCGTGACAGCCGGCGGTAATGACGGTTCTAAGTTTGTTCGCCGTGGAGCGGTCAACATTCCCCTGAGCTGGCCCCTGCGTTATGCTCATACCGCCGCTGAAGTTGCCGATCTTAGGGATGTAGAGGCCCTGCATCAGATCGTTGGGGCGCTGGTCGAGGCCGGGCTTGCTGAGGAATCTCCCTAACGCAGACCAGCCGGCAGCCAAAAGGGGGAGGTTGGCCGCTGGCGGATGAGGCGTGTCCTAGCGGCCAATCGCTCCCTGACGGTCGCGGCTCCGATTCTGGCTCACGCATTTCCTGCCACGTTTGACACGAATTTCATGATGTAGGTAGGTACTAATGACGCTATGCTGAATATGATGTATCTGAATGTCATGGGATCCGTGCGCTTACTGTTCGTGCGCTCACTACGCTTACTCATGGTGCTCATTGCCGCACTGGCAACACTGGGTGCCGCCGATCTCGATGTTCGGGTGGTGGATGAGGAGGGTGAACTCGTCTGGGCGCGTTTGGAGATCCGGGGGCCGGGCGGCAAAACCTACCAGCCTGCTTTCGCGCTTCGAGACCGGACTTCACGCGCACGGCCCGATGGGCGCCGCTGGTATCTCGGCAGTTTCGTCGCCAAGGAACCAAGCCTGATCGAAGCGCCCGCGGGAGATTACACCATCGTTGTGGAGCGTGGTCCCGAATACGAGCGCTTCGAGGAAAACATCACTCTGACGGACGAGCAGCCCGTCGATCTGACCGTGAACCTCAGCCGCTGGATCGACATGAACGCCCTGGGCTGGTACTCGGCTGACTTTCACGTTCATCGTCCCGTGGAAGACGTCAAGGCGCTGGCGCTGGCCGAGGATCTCAACCTCAGCGTCGTTTTCACGATGTGGAACAAGCGTGATCTCTGGGAAGGACAGTCTTTTCCCGTCAACCCCGTGGTCGAGGTGACCCCCAGGCACCTGCTCACGATTCTCAACGCCGAAGACGAGAGGGGCGGGGGCGCCTGGATGATGCACGGACTGAGGGAAAAGCTCAACCTGGCCGTGGACGGGCGATGGTTCCCGCCCGGCCTGGACTTCCTCTACTACGCCAAGCGGCAGCGCTATTATCGCCTCGGCTTTCCTTGGATTGACGTTGAAAAGCCCTTTTGGTGGGAGGTCCCGGTGGTGATGGCACTTTCTCCACCGGACTCAATCGGGGTGCTGCACAACCACTTCAACCAATATGGAATCCACAATAGCGAGGCTTGGGGCAAGCCCAGGGACCAAGAGAAGTTTCCCGGCGCCCAGGGATTCGTGGACAGCTCGCTGAGCCTCTACTACCGTTACCTGAACCTAGGCATGGACATCCCGGCTTCGGCCGGTTCGGCCACCGGCGTGCTCCCGAACCCCCTCGGATACAACCGAGTCTACGTGAAGCCGAGGTCGCCTTTTTCCGCAAAATCCTTCTACGACGGGCTCCGCTTTGGATCGAGTTTCGTTACCAACGGCCCGATGCTGTTTTTCGATGCGATCGAAGGGCACCACGAAGTTCAGATGACTCTCCGGGTTCAAAGCCGCGAGCCGATTGAGCGCGTTGAAATTGTGGCGAACGGCAGGGTGATCGAGCAGTTCGAGGTTGAGCCCAGCCAGACATCGTATTCAACCAAGCTTGTCATGGATAGCGGGGTTCATAGTTGGGTCGCGGCCCGTTGTTTTGTCAAATCCGATGACACCATTCGCTTGGCGCATTCCCGCCCCGTATTTCTCGTGGATGGTTCTTGGGACGCCCGTGAGGACGCCGAGTACTTTGCTGCCTGGATGGACGAGTTGATCGCTCAGACACGGGAAGACAAAGACCGGTTTAACAGCGAGGATGAGCGCCGGGCGATGCTGGGGATTTACAACGACGCCCGCCAGTTCTATCTGCAAAAAGCCCGCTGATCAGAGCCCCGAACGCAAGTGAGGGTCAAGCGGTCCGCCCGCCGAACCGGAAATCCTTGAAAGTAGGAATACCCGCATTCGAGACAATTTGACCCGGCCCCGCAACGCCTTGCGGGCGGGACAAAAATGTCCGATACTAAGGGAGTTGAAAGGCTCGGAGTTCGTGCGGAAAGTCAAGCGGCTTGGTACGCGGCGCGGCGTTTCTGTTCGGCTGGCATCGAAACGCGGGAAGGGCAGCCATGTAACGCTCTACTACGGCGACGCCCGGACGGTAGTTCAGGACCTGAAGAAAGAACTGCCTACCGGAACCGTTCATGCCATGCTCGCGCAACTGGGCCTTTCGGCAACCGATCTGAATTAGGAGAACGACCAGAGTCATGTGGAGCTTCACCTACCCGGCTGAACTGCACCCGGAGGGCGGCGGCCAACTCACTGTCCGTTTCACCGACCTGCCGGAAGCAATTACGAGTGGAGAGGACCGCCAGGACGCCTTGCGGCAGGCAGCCGACTGTCTGGAAGAGGCCATTTCGGGGCGCATCGCCGACGGCTTGGATATCCCGCCGCCGTCGAAAGCCAAGCGAAGCCGTGCGCAAATCACCTTATCCGGATCGATGGCCGCCAAAGCATCGCTGTATCTAGCGATGCGGGAGGCCGGTATCACGAGGACCCAATTGGCGAAGCGGCTCGGGGTGGATGAAAAAGAAGTGCGGCGCATGCTGAACCCGCGCCACCCCACGAAGCTCCCGAGAATTGAGCAAGCGCTAGCGGCGCTCGGGAAGCGCCTGGTCGTCTCGCTGGAATCCTTCAGAGCCCGGAACGCAAGTGACGGGTCAAGCGAAGGGATCGGCGCCTTACACGGAGCGCTATAAACTCCCAATCCCAGACAATCTGACGCGTTCACGCGATGCTTGCGCAACTCCGGTTGAGAACTCGCGGACCGCGGCGTGAATTGCCGCGGACCGGCGGCGGACCACTTACTCGCGTGCGGGGCTCTGCATCACGACGCGGGACAGAAAAAAACTCACGAACCGGGCGGCGTCTACCTCGACGCAGCCGCGAACGGGAGTGCCTTCTTCCACTCCAGAGACACGCCGCCGATCGGTCACCAGCATTCCCTGGGTCAGTTCTCCCATCGTTTCGACGTCCGCCAGGAAAGTCTCGGCGCGGACGAACGACGGATCGATCGCCACTCCGATGGCCAGCGGATCGTGGAGATAGGCTCCATCGAGCTCGCGCCCTTCCGCGAAGTCAAACCATCGAGCGGTGACATCACGGAGAAACTGAGTGTAAGGGCCGGTTTGCTTGTTCGTGAGCTCGTCGAACTCTTTACGCGGCAGGATGGCGCGGTGGGTTACATCGAGTCCGACGATCGTGAGGCCGATGCCGGACTGAACCACCATTCGGGCTGCTTCGGGATCGGCGTAGAAGTTGAACTCCGCGACCGGCGTGACGTTGCCTTGACCGTTGAGCGATCCTCCCATGACGATCAGCTCTTTGACCTGACGCATGGTGGCGGCGTCCTTTTGGATAGCTGCCGCGATGTTCGTTAGCGGCCCCAGCGCCACAATCGTAATCTGGCCTGGATGGTTGCCGATCAGCTCCAGAATCACATCAACTGCGTGGCGGCTGGCTGGTTCGATCGGTGGGCAAGGGTAGCGCAGCCGTCCGTCCGGCTCGCGAAGCTCGGTGATGCCGCCGAGCCCGTCATCGCCATGTACGTGCGCGGCCTCCACGGGATCCCCGCTCAGGGGCCGCTCGCAACCCGGCCCTACTGGAGGGCGCTCTGACACGCCGGCCGCGTCCAAGACCCGAAACACGTTCTCCAAGCACAGGTCTAGATGAACATTGCCGCTGACCACCGTAATCGCTTCAACGTGAACTTCGGGAGATCGGAAGGCCAGCAGCAGCGCCAGCGCATCGTCGACGCCGGGGTCGGTATCAATGATGATCCCGCGAGGCATATCAACTTTGGTGTCTTGATCTGTTACGCGATAGGCAAGGCGCGCCCATTATCGCAACTTCGGGACAAACCGCTTGCTGACACGCGCGGCTCCGGCGCCCTGGAGCCGCGACCGTGAGAGAGCGGTTATACCGACACTGCTGTCGGCCCCGCCCAGGTCACAAGTGCTAGCGCTCCTGCTAGGATCGTGGGTGCCAGTCAACCCGAATGCCAAACAAACCTCTGATCTGGACCGCATTGCTACTTGGAGCAGTCGTGTCCGCGGGCGCGGCAAGCCCGGACGGACCGGCGCTCTACAAGCAACATTGCGCAACCTGCCATGAGACCGGCGCCGGACGAGCCGCTGAATTTGCGCTGTTGCGCGAGCTGCCGCCGGAAACGATTTTCCTCACGCTGACAAACGGTTCGATGCGATTCGTGGGAGGACAATTGCACGTCTCCGAGCGGCAGGCCATTGCCAGGTTCGTCTCACGCAATGGAGACCAACTAGTATCCGAAGTTTCCGGCGGCGAGTGCGAGCAAAAAACGCCGCTGGAAAATCCGCTGGACGGGCCCCGCTGGAACGGCTGGGGTGTGGACTTGCGGAACACTCGTTTCCAGCCTGGCGGCATGGCTGGACTCGCGGCGAACGACGTACCCAAGCTGAAGCTGAAATGGGCCTTCGGGTTCGCCGGCGTGGACGGGATGCTCTACGTCAACTCCGGCTACGGGCAGTTCGGAACCATTCCGGGAAACGTGCTGCTGGCCTTTTCGGTGGACGGAGAACGATAGGGTCTTCAAAGTAGAGGACGCTGGGCGGGTCGGTGACGATGACTCCCTGCTTCCATCGCATGATGCCGGTAGGCATCGTGAGTCCGGCGGCGAAAACGGTGGCGGAGTCGGGCAGGCCGTCGGAATCCGTGTCGGCCAGCAGCTTTACCTTGCCGCCGTCGGTTTCGGTGTCAAGGGGGTAGCCGGGGTTTTCGAGGACGTAAATGTGCCCGAACTCGTCGAACTCCATGGCAACAGGGTCACGAATGTCGGGCTCGGCGGCGAAGAGCTCGATGCGGAAGCCCTGCTCGATCTGGAAGGTGTCGAGCGCTTGTTCGGGAGAGTAGGGGGGCGAGGGGGATTGGCAGGCCGTGAGGAAGGCGGCGAGCAACAGGACGATCAGCGCGGGAATGGCCGGCGGGCGATCAACCGAGGGTTTTGCTTGCCGCGCTTGCCGCATGCGAAATGGCTTTGCTGCCCCGAAAGCGTGCATCGCCTGTATAGGGTATCAACATGCCGCGCGGGGGGAGGGGCTGTCGCATCCTCTTTCAACTCCGCATCCAGCTTGCCGGAATCGCAGGCGGCGTCCCCTGTGAAGCGCTTGGGCCGTTTCTGGACAAATCTTTTTTTGAGTGCTGGATACATGCCGGAATGGCCCAAGGTGGAGTATCTTGCGTTCGTCAAGGAACCAGCCTCTCTCGCCTGAGTTGGCCCTTCTTGATCTCCCGGAACACCGAACACCGCGGAAATGAAAAGCAACACGACGACCTCAGCCGCTATGACCAAACACTTGCGGAGAATAATTCGTGCTCGCCTGCGTCTGCTCATTCCGAGGTCTCGCGCCGCTCGAACGAAAGGTTGCGGAGCACCCAGATCTCCCTGATAGTCTTGCCCGTTGAGTAGGCGACACGGCGCCCGTCGGGGTGGATGCTGAGCGGGAAGAAGTAGGGATAGTCCGTGCGCAACTCCGACTCGATGGGGTCTGAGCCGTCGAGCGGCACGATCCAGAGTGTCGCCATCCTGTTCTTGGTGTCTGGGATTACCCGCTTCCAGACGATCAGCGCCTCGCCATCCGGCGTCCAAGCGACGAAGCGACCCAACGCGTCGGGCGGCTCCGTGCTCCAGATGACTCGAGCGGGGCCGCCTTCAACGGGCAGCAGCCGAATGTCTCCGGTTACGCCGTCCTCTCCTGAGTTGACGGATGCGATCCAGCGTCCGTCGGGAGAGAGGCTGAAGCGATCGCCTCCGAAGTCGCCTGCAACGGCGTCCACCGAACCGTCGGCCAGACTGTACGAATAGAGCTTCCTGTTCTCGTCTCCATACGTGCGGTAGTAGATGCGCTTCCCGTCCGGTGCCCATGCCGGATAGTTCATCATCAGGTCTTCTCTGTCACCGCGGACGAGCAGCTCGGTCTCGCCGTTGGCGGCATCGATGCGGTAGAGGCCCGCGCCCCCCCTATCGTCATAGCTGACCGTCGCCAAGTGCTTGCTGTCAGACGACCAATTGAGGCTGCCGATGAACCCCGTTCGGCTCGGCAAGTCCTTCTCGGCTCCGGTTGCGAGCGAGCGAATAACGATCACCTTACTGCGCGGGCCATGGCGGGTCGAAACGTAGGCCAGCTTGGCGCCATCCCGTGAAAAAGCGGCGCCCGAATTAGCGCCCACGAACCGGCTGATGGGGCGGCTGGGCTCGCCCGAGAGCTTGCCTGTCTGAAGGTCTACTTCAGCGATTTCCACATTTCTCCGCGGCGATCGCACCCCATAATACACGGACCCGTCAGGAGTAATCCCGAGCGGCGCCTCAAACTCCAAGTTGGACTTGACAAGGAACGGATCATCCGCCGCGGCTCCTTCATGGATTCGCAGAGCCCACAGGGCGGATTGGCCGCTGCGGTCGCTGGTGAAGAGAATGTGCTCGCCTTCCGGGCTCCATCCCACGAGACTGTCGTGGGCAGGGTGCTCCACAATCGCCATTTCCGACCTGCCGTCAACGGACACCAGGAAGATGTCCTGCTTGGGGTTCTCGCGCGACGGCGTGCGTTCGTAGGCAAGATAGCGTCCATCGGGTGACATGCTGATCGCGGAAGTTGAATTCCAGCCCGTGGAGCGGATCTGCGAAACCGCGCCGCTTGCAATTGCAACAGTCACGATCTGGCTGGAGCCATCCGGACGAGCCACCACCGCGGCGATGCGCTCGCCGTCGGGAAACCATGCCATGGGAGAAACATCACCATCTTCAGGGGCCCAAACAATACGAGGCTCCTGCTCGGAGCCGTCGACCGGCAGGACCCTCAGATCCGCCGAATTCCGGGCGAAGTCGTACCAGCCATAAGCGACCAGTTTCCCGTCGGGGGAGATTCGCTAACTCGTTGAGAAGGTGTCGGCGCCAGTACTCGCGAGCCGCCTGGATAGGCCTTTTTCGAGGTCTCGAACCGCCAGATGGCCGCCGTTCCGCCAGTCGGTAAAAGAGAGAAGCCGGCCGTCTTGCGAGACAGATCCTTGCACGTTAACACCACCTCCAGCCCAAAGCTGCTCCGTGACCAGGCCGCCCGTGCCGTCAGCCGCCTGAGCAACCGGAAAGGGCGGATTCATCACCGGGCTGACGCGAATCGCCAGACCTGCCAGCGCGAGAACCGCCGCCCCCGCGAGAACCGGAACTAGCCGGGCCGGCCAGACCGACTTCGTGGCCGGAGAGTCGCCGGCTCGGAAGTCCGCCTTTGGAGAACGCGAAGCCCGCCAAGCCTCGATCTCACTGGGGTAGGCATAGACGCTGCCTCTTTGGCCCTCGCGGTGACGGCGAATGGGGAGCCTTTCCTGCAACTCCCAACGGCGAGCGGTCCGTTCGTCCCGCTCGAGGTATGAGGAAATCTCCTTCCAGCCCTGCAGTGGCGTTTCTGGATTGAATTGGGATGCTTTGCGTTTCATGGTCGAAATGCCTCAAACGCAAGATTAGCCCAATCGCGGCCTGCTGGCTACCGGCAAAACCGGACATTCGGGGCAGGTCCGCCCTTGCCGGTATCTTTTCGGAGATGAACCCTTGCACCTGAATTATGCACAGATTCACTTTGCGAGTGTGGCTGCGTTCGTAGCGGGTTGGCGGTCGTCGTGAGGTGGTAGTGGTAGCTCGGCAACTGGCCTTTTGGCTTCTCCGTGTCCGGTTTCCCTTCCCGCCCAGAATCCGCGTCGTCAAAACCTCGCTCGGAAGTGACGTGTTTCCAGTGCGTTACGGCTAGTGCATAAAATTTTATGCATAGCGCATAGCCAGGCTCTCAGATCAGCGCCCTCCCGACCACCGGCAGCAAGCCGCCGTAGGGAGTCGGCTTCCTGCCGCGGAAGTGGTAAGGCGTCGAAGCCCCGATTTTATTGGGCTGCGAGGCCGTCACGGCTGGGCCTTGTTGGACGGGCCTTTGGGAGCTATGCTGTTTTCGTCTGGTAACCATGTGGGTGACCTCCTTGGGGTTGGCTGGCGAAGCTGGGATCTTTGCCAGCCTACCTTTTTACCCCATGTTTTCGGGGGTTCCCAATGGTCCCTTGCGGCTCAGCCCTCCTCAGGTCCACGCCGCAGTGCATAATTCAGGTTGCATGTGTCTTCCCCATCTCCGTTTCTTTCTTTCCGGTGACGGCCTATAATGTGGCGCATGCAACGCCTTCTCATCATCACGCTTCTTCTGACTCTGATCGGCTGCGGAGCGCCTCAAGAAGTTTCGCAAGCTCCCAAGAAACCCAACTTCATCATCTTTCTCGTCGACGATCTCGGCTGGAGCGACGGCCGTGTTTTCGGAAGCGATCTGTATGAAACACCCAATATCGACCGCCTGGCCGCCGACGGCATGCGCTTCACCACGGGCTACGCCGCCTGCACGGTTTGCTCCCCGACGCGCGCCGCGATGATGACCGGCAAATATCCCGGCCGGACACATGTTACCGACTGGATTCGCGGACACCAGCGTCCTTACGCCAAGCTCAATGTTCCCGACTGGACGATGAAGATCGAAGCAAGCCACACCACGATCGCCGAAGCACTGGGCGCGGCGGGTTACCGCACGGCTTCGGTCGGCAAGTGGCACCTGATGCCGAACGGTGATCCCGACATGAACGACTACGTCCCCGAGAAGCACGGTTTTGAGGTCAACATTGGGGGCAATGAATGGGGAGCGCCGGGAAGCTACTTCCATCCCTACACGCATCCAACGCAGACCAGCCGCGGGGTCGGTCCTCTGCCGCCGGGCGGCGAGGAAGGCGACTATCTCACCGACCGGCTTTCCGAGGAAGCGGTCAAGCTCATCGAAGGTTTTGGGGATGAACCCTTCCTGCTCTACTTTCCCTTCTACTCGGTGCATACACCGATCCAGGCCACCGAAGCCGACATTGAGCACTACAAGCCATTGGTCAAGGAAGGCATGCTCCACGCGGATCCAGTCTATGCCTCGATGGTGACGAGCGTCGACCGCGGCATCGGCTTGGTCCGCGCCAAGCTCGAGGAGATGGGGATAACCGGCAACACGGTGATCATCTTCACCGGAGACAACGGCGGGCTGGACCGTGACGGCTCCGGCCGCCCGACCGAAAACAGGCCGCTGCGCGAGGGGAAGGGATCGGCCTACGAAGGGGGCGTGCGCACTCCGGCTGTCGTCTACTGGCCTGGAGTCACTCCGGCGGGCTCGGTGAGTGAAGAACCGGTGATCACGGTGGACTATTACCCGACGATCCTCGACATCGCCGGTGTCGAAGGCGACGCGTCTCATAACGCCGAAGTGGACGGCTTGAATCTCGTCCCCGTGTTGCGCGACCCGAATGCGTCACTCAACCGCGAGGCCATCTACTGGCACTACCCGCATTACCACTCGCAGGGCTCCACGCCGCACTCGGCGATCCGGGCGGGCGACTGGCGCCTGGTCGAGTTTTTCGAGGACGGTCATGCCGAGTTGTACAACCTCAAAGAGGACATTGGTGAAGCCAACGACCTCGCCGCCGAGATGCCGGAGAAGGTTGCGGAACTCAAAGCCAATCTCGCCGCCTGGAGAGAGAAGGTCGGGGCGCAAATGCCAACCGAAAACCCGAACTACGACCCGGAAAAAGACCGCCGCCCACGGTAGCTTCGGAGCCCAGAACGAAGATTCAGAGCCCCGAACGCAAGTGAGTGGGTCACAAGTGAGCACCCAATCGGGCCCGACCGCAAGGGACGGGTCTTTGCCGTCGTTGTTTTGCTCAACGCTATACTAATCCGTAAGAGGCTGGCTGATGAAGATCCGCGCGATCGTGCACGAAGCCGAGGAAGGGGGCTACTGGGCTGAAGTACCCGCTATTCCCGGTTGTGCCACGCAAGCTGAGACGCTGGACGAGCTGATGCAAAACCTTCGTGAGGCGATCGAAGGTTGTCTGTCGGTGGAGGTCGAACCACCTAAGAAAATGGCTAAGGACCGGGTCGTTGAAATCGCTGTCTGAGGCGGCCGTGTCCGGCAAAGAACTGGCGAGGCTTCTCGAAAAGAACGGATGGCATTTACTTCGGGTCCGCGGCAGCCACAATATTTATGGAAAGCCCGCAACCACCGTTAGAATATCGGTGCCGGTTCACGGTAACCGGCAGCTCAAGACGGGACTCCTCAAGCATTTGCTCAAGTCGGCGGGCTTGTCCGAGAAATAGTAGGCCGGCCAGAGTAGCCGGCCGCCACTGGATCTGTATCCGCCGCGGATCGTTCGCTAGCCATTCTTGTACACGAAATAACGATCTCATGAAGCGCTTTATACGCCTGGTATTTCAGTGTCTTGTCCTGCTCACTACGGCTCAGGCTGCTGAGCTGACTGGCATCTGGCTGTTCAGCGCCGAAACCGGCGATGGCGTAGGACAAGCTCGTTTGACTTTGCAAGCCGCGGAACCGCGACTCTCCGCACGCTTGGAGATCGACCGGCACGTCCTGGAAGGCTCAGGCACTGTCAAGGGTGACGAGTTCGATGTGCAACTTCGACACGCAGTTTCACCCGGGTCTAATGGCCATAGCAGCCGATTACATCTCAGCGGAAAACTCGATGGCGATCAGCTCAAAGGGACCTGGGCTGACGGAGAGCACCGCGGCGAGTGGAGCGGTACGAGGCCGGAGTAACTCTCCTTGGTTCGAGCCGATTCTCCTGATTGGAACCGGCAAGGACCTCTCTGGCCTCTCCTTGCTTTAGCCGCAGGCGACTAGCTCTCTCGTCGGGCCTAGCTCTTCCTGCTGGGTCGCCTGCGATACAACACTAAGATTTTTTTTCCCGACAGGTATTCTCAACCCCCCAGGAATTCTCCTTGACAATCTAGGGAGGAGCTAGGTAGTATTGTCTAGATCATCTAGGAGACACTCGTGGGGCAGAACAAAAGCGATCTACTACAGGGGACGCTCGAGATGCTGATTCTCAAGGCGCTCTCGCTTGGACAAGAACACGGCTACGGAATCTTGATTCGAATTCAGCAGGTGTCGGAGGAGGTTCTCCGAATCGAGCAGGGATCCCTCTATCCTGCTCTCCATCGTCTCGAGCTTCAGGGTTCCATCTTGGCGGAGTGGGGTGTTTCGGAGAACAACCGGCGCGCTAAGTTCTACCGGCTCACACCCGACGGGCGCAAACAATTGGTTGTCGAGCAGTCACACTGGGCACGGCTGTCAGGCGCGGTCAACCGCGTATTGCTCACCGAGAATGCCTAGAGGAGAAGAGTCTTGCGTTGGTGGAAGGTAACACTCGGTCGCTTGCGAGTTTTATTTCGCAAGGAGCAGCTTGAGAAAGACCTCGACGACGAACTGCGCTTTCACCTCCAGATGCAGATTCGCGACAACATCGAGGGCGGCATGACGCCTGATGAAGCCCGTCGCGTCGCCCGCCGTCAATTCGGCAACGGATCGCTTGTCAAGGAAGACAGTCGCCAGGTTTGGGGCTTCCGTTGGCTGGAGGAGCTCAGCCAGGATCTGCGTTTCGCGTTCCGATCTTTTAGGAAGAACCCTGGTTCGACGGCGGCCGCCGTGATGACACTGGCGTTAGGACTCGGGGTCGGCACTGCGGTCTTCTCTGTCGTGAGCGCCCTTCTGTTCAAGCCTTTGCAGTACAAGGATCCGGATCGGCTCGTCATGGTTTGGTCAGTCAACCACCAAGAGGGTTTCGATGTTGAGCGGGCAAGAATGCTGGGATTCTCGATGTCAACACCGGAGATGGAGGATTGGAAGGAGTCGGGCATCTTCGAGTCCATGGTGGCCTTCGCAGGCTCTAGTTTCACGGAGATCCACCCTGGTGAACCTCAGATGATCTGGGGCTTTGGGGTCTCGCCTGGATTCTTTGAGACGACTGGCATCCAGCCCTTCCTGGGCCGTGGTTTCCTTCCCGAGGAGGAACCGAGGGGGGGGCGCAACAATGTTCTCGTCATCACCTACGAATACTGGAGGCGGCGTTTCCGCGAGGACCCTGGTGTGATCGGCCAAGAGCTGGTAGTAGAAGGCCGGAAAGGACCGGAACCAGCTGAAATCATAGGAGTTTTGCCACGGGGATTTAGCTTTTTTGATCGCTCGAAGGAGGCGATTAGGCCTCTAACCTGGAGGGCCAAGAACCGAGGCAGCAGGCCGTTCAGAGTGATGGCTAGGCTGAAGGACGGTCTCAGTCTGCAGCAGGCACAAGCAAGAGCTAACGTTTTCTCCGACGGTCTGGCCGAGAAATTTCCGGAGAGCAATGAAGGCTGGAAAGTTGAGCTAGTGCCCCTGATGGAGGACTCCGCAGGCAGTTTTCAGCCGGCGATGCTCGCTCTGCTGGCGGCCGTTGGGTGCGTGTTGTTCATTGCCTGCTCCAATGTCGCCAGCTTGTTTCTCGTGCAGTTCACATCTCGTTCGCGGGAGCTGTCGATGCGCTATGCGCTGGGCGCCTCCCGCATACGAATTCTCCGTCAGCTCTTGACCGAGAGTATGCTCCTCTCCATCAGCGGAGGACTGCTTGGGTTTGCGCTGGCTACCTGGCTGGTTCACTACTTCCGTTCGGTTGTGCCGGGCCGTTGGGGAATCTTCAAAGGGCTGGTCCAGTTAGACGGCATCGAAGTCGACTCGACGCTTGTGCTATTCGCTGGCCTGATCACTCTGCTGGCGGGAATTCTGGTTGTGCTCATTCCCGTTATCCGATCCTCACAGGTGCATCTGGAATCCAGTCTTCGAGATGCGGGAAGAACGGCCTTTGGGAACCGCTGGGGAACCCGATCTCACGATGCACTCGTCACGGCTGAGGTGGCGGTCGCCGTGGTGCTCGTTGTGGCCTCGGGGCTCTTGGTGCGCAGTATCAGCGAAATGTACCGGCGGGAACTGGGATTCGACCCCGAGAATGTCGCTTTCTTGGATGTACGTCGAGTCGAGTGGAAGATTAACCAGGAGCTACAGGAGGCAACCGAGTCCAGACAGGAGTACTTCGACGCCCGGAGGGCATGGAGGAGGGCGAGAAACGAAGAAATCCGATCTCGTATCGCATCGCTACCTGGGGTCACATCGATTACTTTTGGGAGGGAACCGCTTCGTCAAAGGTATGGTCTCGGGACGATCACGGCGATCGATGGACAAAGCGGCGCGCAACCCGTGGAGGCACAGGCCCATGGGGTTACTGTAGGCGTAGGTTATTTCGAGCTACTGCGAATCCCACTGCTGCGAGGGCGCACGTTCGAATCTCGCGACTTGGACGCCAAGAGTCGCGTTGTGAATCAGGAACTTGCGAGACGCCTTTGGGGTGATCAAGACCCTATCGGAAGGCAACTGAAGTGGGTGGGGGGCGACGGATTCGACACAGTAATCGGGGTTGTCGGGAACATACGCCAGGAAGGCGTACGCAAACCAGCACAGCCCAGAAGCTATGCTCATTGGTACGAATGGGGCGCTTTTCTGCTCCGCGCGAATCGGAACCTTAAAGGCCTACTGCCGGAAGTGCGCCAGGCTATTCGCGAGGCCGATCCAACAGCCTACCTCTTCTCTACACTTCCGATGACGGATGCGTTTCGCGAGACAACCTACGACGTATACTATTCACTAATCTTGCTGGGCGGCTTGTCTGCTCTGGCGTTGATCCTCGCTCTGGTCGGCCTGTACAGCACATTGAGTTATATCGTCCGCGCGCGTACAGGCGAAATCGGACTGCGGATGGCGCTCGGCGCCGGTCAACGAGAGGTCTTGCGCCTTGTGTTGCAGCACGGCCTTGCCGTGGTGGGAGTGGGCCTGTTGATTGGGCTGATCGGATCCGCTGCGGTGACCCGGTTCCTGTCCAGCCTATTGTTTGGGGTGACACCCACCGACCCGCTCACTTTTGCCGGCGTCGCCTGCGCCATTATGGCAACGGCCGTGATGGCGGCCTATCTGCCGGCGCGCCGCGCCAGCAAGGTCGACCCGATGGTGGCTCTGCGGCACGAGTAGTGTCGGCCAGCGACCGCGCTCCTCGCTAGTGCCTCCTCCAGGCAGCATGGTGTTCGATCTCCTTCGCACAAAGGATCGACCTCAAAAGATCGTATCTGCTCGGTACCCCTTATTTCCGGCCGGCTGAGAAGCCAATCCGTGTTTTCTCGGCCTCCGCTGGAAGCCCCTTCATTCTATCGATCTCCTCGGCCAAGAGCTCTATCACCGAAGTGTGCCTCTCCTGCGCGGCCTCGATCTTCTCCATGCGCTCAGCTAGGTCTTTGTGGGTGGCTAGCATTTCGCGGAGTTTAACGAAAGCTCGAACGATTAGGATGTTCATCTGGACGGCCCGCTCGCTTTGCAAGACACTGGAGAGCATGGCAACGCCCTGCTCGGTGAAGACCCGCGGTAGATATTTACGGTGCCGACCCCGGCCGCCTGTCTTTAAGATCGCAATTTGCGATCTTAAAGCGTCGTACTCGTCCTGGGTGAGCTGCAGCATAAAGTCTTTGGGAAAACGCTTTATGTTGCGCTTCACCTGCTCATTGAGTCGGCCGGTGGGCACACCGTACAACTCGGCCAAGTCGGAATCGAGCATGACCTTCAGGCCGCGCACCAAGTAGATCTGGCGTTCAATCCGCTCAACTGGGATGAGATCAACTGTATTTGGTAACCTCTTCTTTGTCATCGAAATAATTGGATTTAATTGGTTAAAACATATCAAAACTGCTCCATTGATCAATGGAAGATGTTTCGACTTCTGGATGTCTGGTCTTTTGAAAGACTGCGTCGGCTTCCCTGTCCGATCAAGCTGGCGCTGCAGAGGGCGCATGCAACTTGACCCCAGCCGGGCTTCTCTTCGCGGCCGGGACGACCGAATCCCCAGGCGGCAAACCATTGGCCGGGCCTCGGAAATCGCTCAGAGAGGCTCTGAGGACTGCTTCGCCATGGCTACTTCAAAAGCTTGAGTCGTCGCAGGTCAGCCTCGTTCCAGTGAGCTTGCGTTTCGATCATGGATTTAAGGGTTTTGATTTTGAATGTCTTCATGCCTGGGTGAATAGGTACTGTCACCCGACGGCCGTCTGTCGGATGTTTATACCGTCGATGCGAACCATTTTGCCGGACGAATACAAAGCCGTCAGCGAGAAGCGCTGAGATGATCTTATGAGCAGTTAGACTGCGCAGTTTGGCATAGTCAATAGCCATGCCTCACAGGGTTAGCGCGATGTGGGAATCCTCAAAGATCTGGATGTTGCCATCCGGATCTGTTGGGATTGGCTCCCCGTCTTCGTTCATTTCCTCGACCATCATTTGGAGCACTTCGCGGATATTCACCAGCGCCTCTTCCCTGGTCTCTCCCCAAGTCGAGGCTCCCTTACTTTCAAGAACTGGACAATAGACATGCCAGCCGGCGGGCTTGCCGTCGAAGTCCTCGTCCCTTTCCAGGACGATCTTAAAGAGGAAGGTTTTCATGGGTGTCCTCCTTCAATTGCGAGGAACATACTGGAGTTTGGACACGATCGTAAGGTGTTATCAATAAATCAGTTAGTGTGGTCAGCATAGCACGGATCGGGCTCAGTGCCAACTCTCTTCGCCGTCCCCGAAAAACTTGATCCTCAAAGGCCGCAATTTACGATATCATCGGCTTCCCTGTCCGATCAAGCTGGCGCTTAAGAGGTCGCATACAACTTGACCCCAGCCCGGCTTCTCTTCGGAGGATGTCCAGAATTCCGTTGAAACGCGCGGCTCTCCAGAACTTGTAGTTTACGCCGCTTGGGCCTGGGCCGGAGGCGGCGGCGACAGTCTGCCGAGCTGGTCGAGTAATTTCGGCAAGTGCCGGTAGCCTTTGACCCGCCGGAAGCTTTTCTCGGCCAGCCACAGACCCGCGCCCACCCAACGCTCGCGCTGATCGCCTCCCCGCCAGCGCTTCACCCGGCCGCAGACGCGGTCCACCACCGAGAAGGCCGACTCGATCGGGTTCGTCGTCGCCAGCGTACAACGCAGCAGATCGTCGAGTCCGAGCCGGTGCACCGTCAGCGTTTCCTCTCTCCCCTCTTCGAGCGAACGCGCCGCCGACGGATTCAACTCCAGCAACTCGCGATGCAGCTTCTCCAAGGCCGCCTTGGCGTCCGCGCAGCTTGACATCGCATAAGCGTTCGCCATCTTGCGGTCCACCGATTCGCGGTATGGCTCCGGCAAATGGCCGGTCACGTTGCGGCGCTTGTGCATTTGACAGCGCTGGATCGGCGCCGTCTTGCCCGCGTGCTTACGGACCGCCTTCGTCAGCGCCTTCGCGCCGTCGAGCACATACAGCATCGGCGCCGAGAAATCGACGCCACGCCCGGCCAAATCCTCCAGCAATTCGCCCGCCACCGTGGTGTTCTCGCTCGCTCCCTGCCGCAGCCCCAGAACCGTTTTCGACCCGTCCATGGCCACTCCCAGCGCCGCCACCAGGTGCTGGCCCTTGAACTCAATGCCGTCGATGTAGATGACGCAGAGTTTGAGTTTATCGAGAGGGCGCTCTAAAAGTTCGCGCAGTTTCTCTCGGCTGGTGCGCACGAAATGCTCACTCACCGCTGACTTTTCGATGCCATAGGCGGCGGCAAACTCCCGCACGGCTTTCGAGTAATTCCGTGTCGAGAGCCCGAGCATGAGCTTGTCCCAAACGGCGTCGTCGAGCGGCTCGGAGCGGCGGAACAACGCATAGCTGCCCAGGGATTGTTCGTGGCCGTCGTCGCTGCGCAGCCGCGGCCGCTGAATGGGGACCTTCTGTCCATCGACGACGAGGAAGCCTTGCTCGCGGCCCCAGCGGTAGGGCTGCTCGGCTTGGCGCCGCTGGTAGTGCTCGCCAGCGAGCTGGCGCACTTCGTTGTCCATGATGAGCTGCATCAGCTCCAGGCCTGCTTGGCGCATCAGCTCGCCGACGCTTTGCTGCAGGGCGGCGGCGACTTCTTTGAGCGGCAGGTGCAGTTGCAGTTCCTGCCCGGATTCTTCGGCTTGCTTGTGGAATTGGCGAACGGCTTGTTCGCGGTCAATCTGGTATCGTTTCTTCATAGCGACTCTCCTTTTTCGAAAATGAAAAACATCACTCCGAGCCTAACGGCTCGGACTGGAGAGTCGCTACTTTCCACGAACTATCGGACATCCTCTTCTCTTCGCGGCCGGGCCAGTGACGCATCATTTCGGTGCGGGCTTGAGCAGTCGACTGCTGCAGATGAGGCGCAACGAAAGAAATTTCGTCTTCAGCATCAGTTTCCACGAACAGCGGCTGACCCCTCCCTTGCGGTCGGGGCTCTGAATCCGTTTCGGGTACTGCAAATCAGGCTGACCGGACGAATTTAGCCCCGCGGCCTTTCACCAGGGCCCGACACTACGATACGCTGAATCTTCCGTGGGACGCGAACAACAACCCGGCCACTCGATGCGTGAGGACTGGGACCGCCGCGCCCGAGAAGACGCTCAGTACTATGTCGCCTTCGGCCGCCGCAAGCAGAGCCGCGAGGAGTTTTTCGCCTCAGCCGCTGAGGTGCTCCACGCTCTCAAGGACGAGTTCCGCCGGTTCCCCCCCGGCACCGACTTCGCCCAGCTCAGCGCGCTGGAAATCGGCTGCGGCCCGGGGCGCTTGATGCTGCCGCTGAGTGAAATTTTCGGTCGAATCGCGGGTGTCGATGTCTCGGGCGAAATGGTCAAACTAGCACGCGAGAATTTGGCCGCCGCCAGCAACGCCGCAGTCCGGCAGAATACCGGAGCCGATCTTTCCGGCTTCGCCGGCGAGTCGGTTGACTTCTGCTACTCCTACGCCGTTTTCCAGCACATCCCCGACAAAAATGTGGTGTGGAGCTATCTCCGCGAAGCTAGCCGCGTGTTGAAAAAGGGCGGCCTTCTCAAATGCCAGTTGAGCGGCTTGCCGGACGGCGAGGACGAGAACGCCCTCCCACCCCGCAACGGTTGGTCTCTTCGCGGCGCTGTTCCGCAAACCGTGCGAACGCCCCGCAGCCGGACATCCGCCAACACATCCGCCAACGCATCAGCTAACACCTGGCGAGGCGTAAGCTTTCGGCCGGAGGAAGTCGCCCAGTTCGCCGCCGGGCACAATCTTCAACTGCTCGCCATGGACGGTTTTCACACGCAGTATTTGTGGATGACCGCGCGAAAACGCGGAACAGGCTCCGCGTCCGCGCCCAAGCCGTCCGTCACCGCCGCCCGGATCGTGCAAGTAACCAATACCATGAACGCCGACGCGGTGGTTCCTCATTCGGGGCCGTTCGCCAGCGCTTCGCTGTGGGTGATCGGGTTGGACGACCGGGCCGACCTCAACTCCCTTGTCATCGATGTGGACGGCACGATGACGTCCCCGTGCTTCATCGGCAGGCATGTCTGGAATGGACCGGTGCAGGTAAATTTCTACCTGCCCCCGGGAGTGCGCTCGGGCGTTGTGCCGGTAAGCCTTCGGCTCGGAGGCAGGGTTACATCGAACCAGGCGCCGATGCGGGTCATCGGCCCGGGGCCGCTGGCGCCAAGAATCCTCAGTGTCAGTGACGGCGTGAATCTGCTTTCCCAGCGAAACGTGGCCAGCCGCGCAATCAAAGTCAACATCGAGGAGCTCGACGCCGGTTCAACCGAAGAACTCCTGCAACTTGTCAGTGCTGATCTTGACGGCTGCCCCTTAGGGAAAGTCGGCGTCTTTGCGGTCGATCCGCTGGCTCGGCGCTACGAGTTAAATCTGGCCGTGCCGGAACACGTCGAGACCGGCGGCCACCACTTGAATATCCGGATCGGCAGCCGAACTTTTCCTCCCGTGCCCATTCAAATCTCGGCGTCCGCGGACTGAATCTCGGAATGATCTACGGCCCCGACAGCACGGCTCAAGTGACGATAGAAGCCGCCGAGCATATCCGGCGGTTTGGGGCTCTGATTCCCTTCTCCGTGAGCTCTCCCTTGATGCCGGCTCTCGTGGCACTGGCCGCGGCCTTGACGGGATTGAGCGCCGACTGGGCTTACCCGGTCGTAGTAGCGCTCGTCTATGTTGCCGGGATGCTGTCGGTCTATTGGATCGTGCGGCGCTTTCGCTCGGAGCCGGCGGCCGCACTGTGGGCGGCGCTGACCTATGGCGCCGCTCCTTCCCGGTTGTCCTCGGTAATTGGCCAGCCCGATGGCCCGCGGCTGCTGTTCTGGACACTTGCTCTGGTTTTCCTGCTTATGGCGGACGACCCGCGGCGCAAGTTCCGTCCGCGGCGGGCGGCAGGGATGGTTCTTTGCTTGGCTTTCTTGCTGGCGACGCTGCCCGGCTCATTCGGCGCCTTGGATGCACTGGCGCTATTGGAGTTGGCGGTTTTGCTGGCGCTGAGCCGCCGACAACAGCTCTGGAGCAACCATCTCGTCAAGCTCGCTTGTACGGCAGCGTTCTTTGTTGTGTCGTTGTGGAATTTCCTTATCTATCCTTCTCTCGTCTACCAGCCGTCGGCGATGCCCGAAGCGGCTTTGGACTGGGTCCGGGCGAACTCTGACAAGCCGCGTGTCTACGGGCCGGTTTCCGCTCAACTGCTCATGCGGCCGCATCGCGAAGCGATTGACCGCATCATTCTGTCGCCCGGCAGCACGCGGGACTCCCTGATGTGGCTGCGAGCGCACGCCGCCGAGTACTTGATCAGCATGGATTGGGAAAAATTCCACTCCGCTCTCGAATGCGTTCATCAACAGGGCGAATGGTGCGTTTACCGAATCCCCGCGTATAACCCCGCCCAAGCCGTGCTGGTGTCCCGAGACCGGCGGCAAGACCTGAAACCAATTCGCGGTCCGCTGGACCGTGAAGGACTCGAAGCGTACCTGAATTGGTCCGGACGGCCGGAAGCCGCCGGTGTGGTCTGGCGGGATTCGGTATCGGCCGAGATCCACGCGGATCTGGGACCGTCCGACGCTATCCTCGTCCGCGTGCCGGCGCGGCCAGGCTGGAAAGCCGCTGTTCAAGATTCGACTGGCGGAATCAGGCCGATTGAAGTTCAGTCAGACCCAGCGGGCTTCATCCTGCTGGACCCAAACGAAACGGGACCGGCCCGAATCACGCTGGAATACAATCCCGGCTGGCTCGAACGGCTGTTGCCGTCGCCGCGGGAACAGGGGCCGTTCGTCAGGGGCGATTTTCCCATCATCTCGACCGACGGCGTTGTCGATGCTTTCGACTACACGCCTCCTCCTTTCAAGAGCGGAGCCCTGCTATCGATCTTTGGAAGGTACTTCATTCCCGGCCAGACCACGGTGTTCATTGGGGAAGCGAGAACAACTCCCACTTACGCCGGCGCCACTCAGATCAATTTTCAGTTGCCGCGGCAGCTAGATCCCGGGCCGGTCGAGATAGTGGTCGAATCCGGCGGCCGCCGAAGCTATCCCTACCGCGCCGAGGTGATCAACTAATGGCCCCGGCGGGCAGACTGGCCACGGCATTTTTCCTCGTCGTGACGGCGGCGATTTCGCAGCCGGGTTTGCCCCAGCGGATCGGCTTCTACCAGTGGGCCGGCGTGTTGCCCGCCAACGCCGAGGGCGACCTGCTGACAGAGGCGCGCCATCGCAGCGCCGCGACCGGAGCCCGAGTGTTTCGGCTCTATGTCGGGGCGCGGTTCGATTACATCCATCCCCCTTATTCACCTCGCCGCTTCAGCCGGGACGGGATCAGCGGACCGCTCACGCCGGCGAAGATTCTGCGGATTCCCCGCTATCGCGAAATCCTCGAAGACCCCAATCTCGACACGGTGATCCTGACCGTCTATCCGATTCACGACTACGGCGGCGGCCCCGACGACCTGAATCTTCAGCGGCCCTGGGGCGATCGCGAGCGGGAATGGGAGTTCACTCAAACAAGTGAGCTGTGCCGCTACCTCTACCAGGAATTCGGCGCGCTCGACAAGACCGTGATCATCGCGAACTCCGAAGCCGACGAGAAGATGCTCGATATCATGAACTACACCGGGTCGCCTGAAATGGCGGTCGAAAACATTCGCCGCTGGACTCAGACGCGCTTCGAAGCGGTCCGCGACGCCCGGGAAGCGCACTCGTCCGCGCGGCTGCGTATCTTTCACGCCTTCGAGATCTCCCTGGTCAACCTGCGCGCCGTCAAGCAAAGCCGCGGTTTCGGCAAGGCGCCGCTCCCGGAGCCAACCCAGAAACGCTCCGGCTGGAACGCGCTGAACGACGTCGTGCCGAACGTTTCCTTTGACCTGCTTTCCTACTCAGCCTACGAGTCAACGAACTCGCCTTTCGAAACACGGCAGCCCGACGCCGGCCCCGCCGAAACACGATCGAGGCTCGCGCGCGATCTGAACCTCATTCGAAGCAAAGCGCGAAATTCGGTCTCGCCCGCCGGCCGGAGAGCATTCGGTGACCGCTTCGTCATGGTCGGCGAGGTGGGTTATGCCCGCGACCGCTTCGAGCACCTCCCGACGGGCGGCATTCTGCCGCGGCTGCAAAGCGCTCTGCAAGCCGCAATCGACTGGGGATGCCCCTACATTGTGCTGTGGCAGGTTTTCGACGCCGCCCGCAACGGAGACGCCGCCTGGGGCTTCGGGATGTACAACCGGCGAGGGGAGGCGCCCCGGCTCAAACATTCGAGGGGTGAGTGTGATTCAATCGAGAGTTGTCTCAAGGGGCTGCTCTCGGAAGGCGTCAGCTCTTGGAAAACGCCCGAATAAGGGATTTCGTCAGAATCATGGGTTTGTTCTCCTACGCGCCGTGCGAGGCTTGCGGATCGAGGGATTTCACTTGGACGGAATGGAGACGTGACCGCGATGAGGAGCGCGGGCTTCCGCCCGCGCCTCTGCCGGGCCATCTGAAATTTTCCGCCACGATCATGACAAACCGGAGCCTCCAACATTGACTCACCACCATCCACGCTGGGTGATGCTGCTGATCCCCATTCTCGTCGTGCTATTCGAAAACTTCTGGCTTTGGGACAACGATAGACTCATCCTCGGCCTTCCGGTCAATCTGCTCTACCACATCGGCTTTTGTGTCCTCGTTGCCGCCGTGATGCTCGTTGTCGTCAAGCGCGCATGGCCCCGCTACCTCGACAAGAAATAGCGTTCAGCCCTCAATTCAATGATCCTCGCCGTCGTCATCGCCTACCTGCTCGTTGTAATGCTCGTCGGTGTGTTGGGGCATCGACTCTTCCGCGGGACAGGGGAAGACTATTTTCTGGCCAGCCGGACCATTGGCCCCTTCGTTCTGCTGATGACCCTGGTCGGCACGAACATGACTGCTTTCACGATATTGGGGGCGTCGGGCGAGGCTCATCGCCAGGGCATCAGGGTCTTTGCCCTGATGGGCTCCAGCTCGGCGCTGGTCATTCCATTCTTGTTCTATTTCATCGGAACGCGCTGCTGGTGGCTGGGCAAGCGGCAGGGCTACCTGACACAGGTGCAGTTTATTCGCGACCGCTATGATTCCGGGGCGCTGGGAACGCTGCTCTTTGTTGTTCTGACCTTGCTGATGCTGCCCTATATGTTGATCGGCGTGAAAGGGGGCGGTGACGCTTTGACCGCAATCACCGGCGGTCCTTTGACCGGCCTGCCCGCTTGGGTCGGCAGTTTGCTGGTCTGCGCCGTGATATTCGTCTACGTCACCTATGGCGGGATGCGCAGCACGGCTTGGGTCAACACGTTTCAGACGCTGGTGTTCATGATCGTCGGGGCCGTCGCCTTCCTCCTCATCGCCGGCCGCTACGGCGGAATCGGCGGCGCGATGGAAACCCTTCGCGAGAGCCATCACGACCTGGTCGTTTTCGGAACGGGCGGCTTTAGGACGTTGCAGATGCTTTCCTACCTGTTATTGCCTCTATCCATCGGAGCCTTCCCGCATCTTTTCAGCCATTGGCTCTCCGCCAAGGATGCCCGAGCGTTTCGCTGGGCGATTGTCTTGTACCCGCTTTGTTTCGCAGTGGTTTGGTTCCCTAGCGTGGCGTTGGGGGCGATTGGGCGTATCGACTTCCCGCCGCCGCTCGACGGCCCCATCCTGGTGAAGCTGATTCTGAGTAACGCGGGAGGCTTGATTGCCGGTTGTCTTGGCGCCGGGGTTTTTGCCGCGATCATGTCGTCATTGGATTCACAGAGCCTGGCGCTAGGGACGATGTTTACGCAGGATATCGTTCGACATTACGGCTTCCACAACAAGCTTTCCGAGCAACGGCAGGTCCTGTTCGGACGAGTTTTCGTCGCGTTGTTCCTGGTACTGGCGTTCCTGTCTTCACTCGTCACAACCCAATCGATATTCGCCTTGGGTGTGTGGTCTCTGACAGGTTTTGCCGGCTTGCTGCCCATCTTCGCCGCCGCTCTCTATTGGAAGCGAAGCACCAAACAGGGAGCCGCCGCCGCCATCCTGACAGTTGCCGCCTTGTGGGCTTACTTCTTCAGCCAATCACCGCGCATCGAAGGGCCTTACACGGTCGCGGAAACGGGACTCATGCCGGTTGGAATCATCGTGCCGGCGTCGTTGCTGGCGCTAGCGATCGTTTCCTTGGCCACAACGCCGCCGGCGGGGATCGGCAAGTTCTTCCCTGACGCGGCTGAGCGGTGACCAAAGAGGGCAGCGGAGGTGGCGTGAGCGTCCACGCTTGCCGCAAACCGATTCGTCGGTTTGTTCGGCCCCGGGGCGCGGCATCCGGCTCAGGCAACCGAGCGCCCTCTGGGTCGGTAACGCCTCGACGAATCGAGGCGCGGCAAACCTGGAGGTTCACGCCACGTCGCGGCTCGATGATCTGACTAGGCCGAGACTCTCAGGCGGCCCCGCGAGATATTACGACTTGCGCTGGATTGATCGCCGCGTATTTGCCTTTGTTGGCGGTGATTTCGAAAGCCCGCGGCACCGACTCGATCCCTTCCAGAACGTGGGTGATCGTCGGTTTGATGCGCACCATGCCGGACGCCGCCAGACGAACCGTCTGCTCTAGATGAGCGCGGGTGCTGATGTCGGGGAAGAGGCAACGCAAGCTGCGTTCGCGCATCCGATCGACGTTGATCTCAAGAGGCCCGCCGAACCACGATACGACCACTACCTTCCCTCCCGAGCGAACGGCTTCGATCGCTTGACCAAGCGTTCGAGACCCAGATAGGCCCTGCTTCGGGCTCCCGCCGGCGCACTCGAAAACCACGTCGGCCCCTTGCCCCGAGGTAAGATCGCGGATGGCCTCCAGCGGATCATCACACGCCGCGTTGATTGCATGCGCCGCTCCGAGTTCACTGGAAATCTGGCACGCTTCGTCGCGAACATCAACCGTGATCAGCTTGCCCGCACCGCTGGCACGAGCCACCTGCATGCATTCCAAACCCATGCTTCCCTGGCCGAACACGGCGACCGTATCCCCGATCTTGATCTCCGCGGTGTCGACGGCCGCGAGACTGTCGCTGAGCGATTGCAGGCAAGCCGCCTCGCTGTCGGAAATGCGGTCATCGACTTTCACGAGAGCGATCTCCGGCAAAAGAGCGCGCTCGGAAAAACAGCCCGGCAACTGAAATCCCAGAATCGGGCCCTCCCGGCAAAGCTCGCCGCGGCCCGCCAGGCAAAGCGCGCACTTCAGGCAGGGAAGCTTCGCCCGCGCCGCCACGCGCTCCCCCGCTTGAAACCGCGACTGCGGACCGGCTGCGATGACGCGCGCGCAGAATTCGTGTCCGAATAGCCGCACAGGCGCCTCGGTCTCGAGCCTGTGCTTGATCTCTTCGTAAGCGAGCGTGGGTATGCCGTAAGCAAGCTGCGCTTCGGTGACGCTTGGTTGGACGTAAAGAATCTCGGCGACAACGTGACCTTCGCGCAAGACCGGGTCCGGCACGTCGTCCAGCCGCATGTCGTTGAAACCGTAGAATCGCCAAGCTTTCATATCGTGAGTTCCCCGCGTCGCCGTGCCGGAATCAGTGTGGCGCGTCGAACAGGTGATTCGCGCTGGGGAAAGTGCTGCTGGTCAAGCGGCAGTTGAGGCCTTCACTTCCGAGGAATTGCGGAATGTGGAACGTCTTCGGCGGGGCGTAGACAATGTCGCCTTGCTTGGCGATCACCGGATGGTCGAAATCGCCCTCGAAGATCCATTGCAGCTCGCCCAGCATGATCACCCAAAACTCTGCGAAGTCGGAGTGGAAATGTCCGCGATAGCCTGGCGCGACTTTTCGCTCGGCGCTGGCCTGCCCGCAAATGAAATTGCCACGAGCGCGATTCTTGCGTATAGCGGGCCGGCTCCAGCGCGGCTTGCCTTCGTTCTCCTTGGCTAGGTCATATATGTTGACGTGATGGGACCAGGGCTTGCCGTCGAGGTCGGGAACGTCCAGCGGGTTGGGCCCGGTCGACAGACGAATGGGAATGTACTCGGTGGAGCGGTCACCAGCCGGGGTTGGGCGTTGTTCGAATGCCGGCGTCGCTCCGGCCAAAGTCACTTCGAAACGAATCGCGGGCTCGTCTCCCACGACCTCCAGGGAATGCAGTAGCCGCTCGGGAGCGAATACATAAGAGCCCTTGCGCGCTGCAATCTTTTCGAATGTGCCGTCAGGCCTCTCGATCTCGAAGTCGATGCGGCCCTCGAGCACGGCCCACCAGGCCGGCGAATCAGCGTAGAGCCGGCGCTCGTATCTCGAACCCGGCGGCTGTTGAATCATGTACGCCCGGCTGTTGTTGTCCGCGATCACCACTTCGCGCCACGTCGCTTGGCCGGCGTGCTTGGCCTTCAGATCCGCAAGCCGGGTGACGGGCTTCATGGGTGACTGGTGGGCGGTTCGCTGAATCGGCTTGGGGAAGTAGAAGACTCGTTCCTTTTTCTGTTGAGGAGGGTTGGTTAGGCCGTGGGCCTGCTGTGGGAACGACGGCACGGCGGCCAGGATGGCGGCAATGAGTAACGAAGAAGGAAAGATCGCTCGGTTTGTTCTCGGCATGGGGCTGACCTCGGTCCGCCCCTATTTTTTCACACCCGCCCACCGGCTGGGTCTATTTTCTTTTTGGGGGCCCAACGTTTGCAACGGGTTGCATCGAGAGCCGCTTGTCATTCCCGCCCTATCCACACAATCGGCCGCAAGAGCCGTTTTCTGCCACCCTGGTAGACTACCCTCGAACTCCCGAGGCAGTATTACTTCGATCCGATGGCTCTTGGACGATACAGCGACCTTCTTCGAGCAGGCGGCTTTCAAGCGCTTCTTTGGACGCAGTTTCTGGGGGCGCTCAATGACAGCGTCTACAAGATCGTCGTGACGCTGTTAGCCTTATCCGCCGCGACAAGCAACGGCGGCGGTGGCCGTGAACTCGCCCTGGTCGGCGCCGTCTTCATCCTCCCCTTCTTCCTTTTTTCGGGCTATGCCGGCCATCTGGCGGATGTTTACAACAAACGAACCATCTTGATCGCCACGAAGTCTCTTGAGGTCGGCTCGATGCTGCTGGCCGTATTGGCGCTGTATCTCGGCCGGTTTGAGTTGATGTTGCTGGTGCTTTTCTTGATGGCGCTGCAATCGACGCTGTTCAGTCCCGCGAAATATGGTGTCCTGCCGGAGATGGTCGCCGACAAGGATCTTTCGCGCGCCAACGCCCTGATTCAGATGAGCACGAATCTGGCGATCATCGTCGGCACTTGGATCGGCGGGGAATTGCTTGCGGTTTGGAGGGAACGTACTTGGCTGATCGGCTGCTTGCTGACCGTTGTGGCGTTGATTGGATTCGCGGCGAGTTTTGGCATCTCGAAAGTGCCGGATCCGCGGTCTCGAAAACCCTTTTCGCTCAACCCCTGGTCGGAAATCTTCGAAGGTTTTCGGTATTTGCGGAAGGACAGACCGCTGTGGTTGACCGTGCTCGGCATCTCCTATTTCTGGATGTTGGGAGCAATATTGCAGTTGGACATTGTTCTATTTGCGCGCGATCTGCTTCAAGTGACCGAGGAGTGGAGCGCCCGGCTGATTACCTTTCTGGGTGTCGGCATTGCCCTGGGGAGTATGGCGGCGGGGCGTCTGTCAGGCGACAAAGTGGAATTGGGGCTCACGCCACTGGGCTCGATCGGCATGGGCTTCGCCGGGCTCTGGCTGGCCTCATCAGGCGACTCCTACACTTCGGCCGCGGTCTCGATGGGTTTTCTCGGCTTTGCCGGCGGGCTGTTCATTGTTCCGCTGTCGTCTCTGCTGCAGCAACGAAGCGATCCCAAGGAACGCGGCCGCTTGATCGCCACGAACAACTTCGTGAACATGTTCGGGGTGCTGCTGGCCTCGGGCGCGCTTTATTTGTTTGCCGACGTTCTTGCGTTCTCACCCGACCGCATCGTTGGGCTGTTCGGGTGGGTCACGTTTGCCGTGACGCTTTACATGCTCACGCTCATACCCGACTTCCTGATCCGCTTTGTTCTGTGGGGCGTGACCCATACCTTCTATCGCATTCGAATCGTGGGACAGGAGAATGTTCCGTTTCGCGGCCCGGCATTACTCGTGAGCAATCACGTTTCATTCATTGACGGGTTCTTCGTCGGCGCCTGCGTGCAGCGTTTCGTCCGTTTTCTGGTCTATCGCCCTTACTACGAGCAGCAGCCCTTTCACTGGGTCTTGCGGAAAATGAACGCGATCCCTATTCAAGGCGGTGACCCGCAAAAAGTCGCCGAGTCGATCGAGCTGGCCCGCGAACAACTGCGCCAGGGTCACGTCGTCTGCATATTCGCCGAGGGTTCGGTGAGCCGGACGGGAGGCATGCTGCCCTTCAAACACGGCTTTCAACGAATCATGGAAGGGATGGATGTCCCGATCATCCCGGTCAACCTGGACCGGGTTTGGGGGAGCGTCTTCAGTTTCAAGGACGGGCGGCCCTTCTTTCGCTGGCCGGAGCATTTTCCGTATCCAGTCACGGTGTCTTTCGGCGCGGCGCTTCCCTCCTCGGCCAGCGCTCAGCAAGTGCGCCAGGCCGTGCTCGAGCTTGGCAGCGAGGCGGCGCCACTGCGGCGATGCGGGCGCGACCAATTGCATCTCCGGTTCATCCGGACCGCCAAGCGAGGGTGGTTTCGCTTTGCTGTCGCCGACAGCCATCGCCGCTTGACGTATGGCTCTGTTCTCGTGGAAAGCCTGCTGCTGGCAAGGCGGCTGAGAAAAGCGGCCGGGCACGGTGGCCCGGCCCCGCGAAGGATGGTTGGCCTGCTGCTGCCTCCTTCCGCGGAGGCGGTGCTGGCGAACCTGGCTGTGTTGTTCGCGGGGTGGATCCCCGTCAACTTGCCGCCGGACGCATCGCCGGATCAGCTCTCGGAGATCGCCGCGCGTTGCGGCATTCGTACGGTCATTGGTTCCCGCCGGGCGCCGATCGAGCCGGGGATAACGTTTGAAGAGGCGCTTTCCATGGAAGAGCTGGCAAGCCGGCGCTCCGGGCTGGGGAGAGCGATCGCGGCCGCCGCCGTCTTCCTGTTGCCGGCGCGCCTGCTGCAAGCCGCCTGCCAGCGCAAAGAAGATACACCCGACAGCCTGGCGACAGTGGTTCATACAGCCGGAGTGTCGGCCGCGCCGAAAAGCGTCATGCTTTCGCACTACAACATCGTCTCGAACGTCGAAGCCTTCGAGCAGATTTTTTGGGTCACCCGGCAGGACCGGGTCGCCGCCAGCCTGCCTTTTCATCGCGCTCTGGGATTGACCGGGACCTTGTGGTTTCCGCTTCTGGCCGGTTGCGGCGTTCTCTACCACGACGATCCGGCGGACGCATCAGGCATGGGACAACTGACCGGCCGCTACGGCGGCACGATCTTGGTGGCGACGCCGGCGCAATACTCCGCTTATATGTCTGACGTCCCGCCAGAGGATTTCAGGCCGCTGCGGTCCGCTCTGGTGGGAGGCTCCGTGACAGAGCCGGACTTCGCGCGCCGGTTCCAAGAAAAGTTCGGAGTGGAGCTGATGGAGGGTTATGGCTTGGCGGAGATGACAGCCGTTGTCGCCGTCAACGTACCGGACTACGAACATGGACGGAGAAAACAAGTGGGCAGCAAACTGGGCACGGTCGGACATCCCGTCCCGGGCGTCAGCGCCAAGGTCGTCGACGATTCAACGGGCGAAACACTGCCGCCCGATCAAGAGGGACTGCTGCTCGTCAAAGGGCCCGGCCGCATGCTGGGCTACCTCGATGGGCGCGAGCGGGAGGCCGCTCCCCTCCGTAACGGCTGGCTGGAAACCGGCGACCGGGCCGTAATGGACGGTGACGGCTTCATACGAATCATCGCCCCGTGACCTGATGATCCAATAATCCGGGCAGCAGCGTTCGTTCACAATATCACCCGTTCATCTCCTACCCTGCGGGTTACTCTTTCGCGATCCAGGTATTCCAATAGCGGGATGGCGTATTTGCGGCTAATTTCCGCCAAATCCTTGAAGACGGGAACCGTGATTCGATCCGACTCTCTTTTTCTGTCTTGCAGCAGACTCTTGAGGCGCTCGATTGAATCGCGGTGGAAGACAAGATCCGCGCTCACTTTCACGAGCAGCTTTTCGCGCAGCAATCCTTGCAGAATTCTCCGCGCTCGGGGAGCGTCGATCCGCAACTGGGACAGTAACTCAGGCAGTGCCGGCACTCTCAGGCCCGCCTGCTCGAAAGCGGAGACGATCTTGTCACGCGCCTCTTGTTCGTCTTGTTGCAACACCACGCGGTGAGCCAGCAGCCTCACCGTCTCACCGTCAACGGCCACCTTTTTGTCTCGGACCAGACGGGCCAGCAGCGCATCAACAAAGAACGCGGGCGCCTTGGCGAACTCTGAACCGCGCAGGGCTTCTTTCGGAGCACCCGGCAGGAGCGGGTTTTGTTTGTGGAACTGCTCGAGAAAGGCGCTGACCTGGCTCAGCGCCGCGCGAAACGGATCACGATGCACCAGCCACGTTGGAGAGTCATGCACTTTGACCGCGGCGCCTTGCTGTACGAGCGCTTGAACGGCTTGCTTGTATTCCTCATCGAGCCAGGCCGTTCTGGAGATGATTTCGGTGGAACTAAGCCCGTATGCTTTGCCGCGGATCAGGGCTTCCAGTACCTCATGGGATTGACCTGTCTCAAGTATTTGCAGCTTGGACAGCCAATCCCCCGCGGTACGATGGCGGGGAGCCAAATTGTCGAGCACAACGCCGCCGCCAATCGTGATCACCGGAGAGAATTGCCGGATGATAAAGCGGTCTCCGCGGAGTACGACCAGCGGATGCTGGAATCGGACCTGCGTATAGGCTGACTCGCCCGGTTTCAGCGCGGAACGCCGGTCGAGGAAGTAGACGCGCCCTTCGATTTCAGCGGCGCCGGTGTGGAAGTGGACACGAGCACCGTATTTCAGAGGTCTTGCCGAAGGCAATAAATTCAGCAAGCAGTCGATCCGGCGGCTGGGCTGGAACTTGCCGGCGGAGGCCAGAACCATGCCGCGATGCAAGCTGGACGCCTCAACGCCCGCAAGGTTGATGGCGGTTCGTTGTCCCGCGAAGGCGCGTTCGGCTTGGCGGTCGTGAACTTCGATACCCCGCACGCGCGCGCGCCGCTGATCCGGCAAAATCTCGACCTCTGAGCCGGCGCCGAGCGAACCGGAAACCATGGTCCCGGTCACCACGCTTCCGAAGCCCTTCATGACGAAAACGCGGTCGATCGGCAGCCGGAAATGATGGTGGCTGTTCTTGGGTTCGGTGTCCCGCGCTAGTTGTGCGAGGCGCCGCTGGAGGTCTTCGACACCTTCACCAGTTTTTGAGCTGATGGGGACGATCGGCGCGCCCTCGAGAAATGATCCAGCGAGGTATTCCTCGGTTTCGAGCTTGACCAGCTCGACCAGATCGCTGCCGGCCATGTCGATTTTGGTGAGAGCGACCAGCCCTTTGGGAATATCGAGCAGGCGGCAGATGTCGAAGTGTTCGCGGGTTTGCGGCATGATCGACTCGTCGGCGGCGATCACGAGCAGGACGAGGTCGATTCCGCCGACGCCCGCCAGCATGTTCTTGACGAACTTTTCGTGTCCGGGCACGTCAACAAAGCCGAGGCGCAGGTCATTGCCTAAGTCGAGGTGGGCGAAGCCGATGTCGATGGTGATGCCGCGGCGCTTTTCTTCCTCGAGCCGGTCGGCATCGATGCCGGTGAGGGCCTTGACGAGCGCGGTCTTGCCGTGATCAATGTGGCCCGCGGTGCCCACCATGATGTGCTTGGTCACGGCTTCGTCAGTTCTCCCGATCGACGGGAAGCCCCGCCGTACCGAGGTCTCGCGGATCTCCCCGGCCAATTGCTAGCCCGCTTTTCTCACCACGTGGCGAGGCGAAGTGCGTGAGAAGGCCGTCAGTACGAGGCGCGCGTCGCTTGACGACCCTCATTCAATTAAAGACGCGTACTTGACCCTACGTTGAGCATGGCGAGCAAGCGCAACGAAGTAATGGCGGCCTTATCGCGTGCTTCGGCCGTCAGGTGGCGAGAAATGCGGGCTAGTTCCGCCAACCTTGCTCTCCTCGCAGCGGCACGAAGCGGCAGCCGGTGACGACTCGGGTGTCAACCTTCTTTCCAAGCTTTCGAATAAGCCGCAACTCCTGATCGTTAACGGAACCTACCGGAATCACGAGCCGGCCTCCTTCTTCGTCTAGCTGCTCGAGCAGCGCCGGGGGCACGCCGGGCGCTGCCGCGGCAACGGAGATCGCCTGGAAAGGGGCTGCTTGGGGATATCCTAGCGTACCGTCACCGCCGATGACGCTGACGCGCTCGCCGAAGCCTGTCCGCGCAAGGTTGTCGCGGGCCGAGTTGACGAGCGCGGGTTCGATCTCCATGGCGTAAATGTGCTCCGCCAGCATTGCCATGACTGCCGCGGCGTAACCGGACCCCGCTCCAACCTCAAGAACGCGATCGTTTTCTTCGAGATTCAAGGTCTCAGCCATGGCCGCGACTATATACGGCTGCGAAATCGTCTGGCTCGCTCCGATTGGCTCGGGTGCGTCGGCATAGGCCCGATGACGGCTCGCCGGCGGCACGAACTCGTGACGCGGGACGGTCTGCATAGCCTTGAGAACGCGCTCATTCCGGATGCCGCGCTTGCGGAGCTGCACGTCGACCATCTGGTGGCGCAACTCATCCCAGTTCTTCACTTAGCGCAGCCTTTTCTTGTAGAGAAAGTCGCCGCCGACAAGCCCGTTTTCGTCGCGGGTGAATATCAGGGAGAAGCGCCTCGTCGGGCTCCACTCGACGCGGACTGCCTGTTGCTGGGCGGAGGAAAGGTCATAGCTGTAGATCAATGTCAGATCGCTGGTGAGCTGCTGTTCGGTGGAGATGCGCGCGCTGGGATTGGCCTCCGCCCCTCCAATCTGAGGATCAACACGCAAACGGCTCACTCCAAAAAAACGCCGCAGACGGCCCGAAACGGGCTGCGACAGCGCGTTGGAGAGGACCGTGCTCGCTCCGGCTTGCAACAGGCCCTGCTGTTCGATGGCTTGCTGCGAGGCGAAAACCGGGTCCTGACTCGGGGCGCGCCCGACCGTGATCAGACTCACCAGTTCGTTGAATTGAAGGGGTGGATCCGAGCGGTAGCTCAGATTCATCTTGCGCGCCGGACCCGACAGAACTAGCGCCAAATCCACATCGCGCACGCGCGTCTCCAGCTCGAAATTGACTACCGGCTCAATGCGGAAAGGATTGACGAAATCGATATCTCCCCGGTTGATGAAATACCGCGAGCCTTGGAAGACCACTTGGCCCTGCGTCACGCTAACTCGGCCAAACAAGGAAGGCTGGAGAGCGGTTCCCGTCACGCGCAGGTTGATCCGCGTCTGCATGTCGCGAACGAGGTTGGTTTCGACTCGGAGAACCGGGATTGAGGTGACCCGGACATTGAGTTGCATGTTCGAGAGCGCCGGGTCGCTAGCCGGTGGAGCCGAAGGCTCCCCGAGCGACGCCAGAATCGCGCCTAGATCGATGTCGGGACTCAGGGCGGCCCGCTCGACGACAACTTCGCCGCTCAGCAAACTTTGAACGTCGGTTCCCGAGAGAGTAAACTCGCCGTCCACGATGGTGCTCACCGGTTGATAGCGGATGCGGACTCTTTCCGCCTCGGCGGTCAGTCTGTAGCTGGATGTTCCTTCGAAATCCACGTTTCCGGTCAGCCGCAATCTGCCGCCGCCGGTCGCCGCGCTGAGTTTATCGATCCGAATACGCTTGCCGGTGAAGGTCAGGCGGCCGTTCATCTCGCTCAGACCATTCGCAAAATCGGCGTAACGCAGCGTGCCGTCCTTCACTTCCATGCTGCCCTGAACCACCGGATCACTCAAGTCACCCGAGATCTTGACTTGCACGGTTGAGGCGCCCGCCGCCCTAAGGTTCGAGTCAAAACTTTGGGCCACGGCGAGATTGAACACTCCGGTCAAATCCAGATCGAAGTTTCCGGGCCCGCTCAAGCCGACGGTGCCGTTGATTTCGATATCCGTACCTTCTTCTTCCGGCGCGCCGGCCGGCCCAGGGCCCAGCAGCCTCATGCGGTCCAGCTTGAGGGTCTGATTTTCGATGCTCCATCGCATTGGGAAAGGAAGATTGGAAATGGAATAACCGCTTTCGGAACCGGCAATTTTCGCGAGTGCGAATTCGAGGCGCGTCATCTCTCCGGCCGCTTGCATGCCGCCAAGGTTCAAAGCATCACCTGAAAACGAACACCTGCCGTCGAGTTCTCCCGTCAATTGCTCCAGCGGAACATTCGCCATTCGAACGAGCGCAACGGCGTCAATTTTCTTGAATTCCACCTCTCCGTTGAACGACCCGCGCGGCTGCAACCTCGTACGGCCTCCGATAGTCCCGCCCAAAACGTTTCCTTGCCAGTCGAGCGAGACTTCCTCGCCAACCGTTTCCACGGCGCCTTGGAACTCCCCCAGCCGTTTCCCGCCGATCGAGAGATCCGGGACCGCCCACGACCCCGCCGCTTCGAGATTTTCGAAAAGCTCGCCGCCTTTCCCCAGCCGGCCCGATCCCGTTAGCTTGAAGCGCAACGCGCCGCTGGGCCGGTCTTCCGCCTCGGCCAGCACGGGAAGATAGGCGAGCGGCCAATCGGAGCTTTCCGCCTCGAAACTCAACTGCTTGCGAGCCCGCTCGAACTCCGCCTTCGCATCGACTCGGGCGCCACCACGCACGATATTGAGCGATTGGATCGTCACCTTTTCTTCGCTGAACTGGAAACGGCCCGCGAGGCTTTCGAACGGATCGCCCCACAGCTCGAGGTCCCGCATCTCGAGCCGCCCTTCGCCCGTCGGGCTGGAGCGGCTTCCCCGAACCGCCAAACGGCCCTCGAGCCGTCCCTTCACCGGAGCTTCAAAGCCGACCTTCGCCAACAGAAGGCCCGCATCCAGGCCGGTGATTTCAATGTCCGCCGACCAGGGCAAGCCAGAGGCGATCGTTCCCCGATCCAGCGGTAAGCTCAGGTTGACGGTGGCGCGCGCGGATCCGTACTCGATACTTCCTCGCGTCACTTTCAAGCTGTCGCGGGCGGCTTCGACTTGACCCGCCACGCGATGGAAGTCGTATCCCTGAACGTGAACATCGTCGGCGCTCAAATCCCCCGCGAACACGGCCTGCTGGATTCCATCGGCGAGAAAGTTTCCGCGCAACTCACCAGCGACCGCCGCTTCGCCGTTGAGTTGAAACGGCAGGCCGTCGAGCGAACGGCCCGTGGCCTCGAGCCAGGCGGCGATGTCGTTCGTTGAACTCAGATTTACCGCCACGTGCAACGCTGCACTGGCATCGGCCGCAATCGTTCCGCTCGCTTCGATTTCGGTGTAAGGGGTCATTAGCTCAAATCGCGCTATCCGGACGGCTTGCTCCAGACTGCTGTAGTGCAGTTGGAGAAAGCCCTCCAGCGGCGTACCGGCCGCCGGCTCGAACTCGGGGGCCGAATTATTGGGGGCCGAAAGCGTCAGAGCCAAGTCAGTTCGCAGGTTATCCGGTTCGCCCTCGATTTTTAGGCGCGCGCCCAGCGTGGCGCTCCAGGGGAGAGTTTCAAATGGAACCTTCGAGGAATCCGCTGCCGCGTAGATCTCATCCAACGGGACATCCTGAAGTTCCCCTTCCAATTGCAGGCGAGGCGCCGACGGGCCTTGGAGATTCTCCACGCTCGCGGAGCCGCTGAGCGAGCCGCCCCATACAGAGATCGTCACGGGGCCTGCCGACAGACGGTTCTGGTCGCCGGAAAACTTGGCTTCAGCCGCAACTCCGCCGACGACGCCCGCGGGTGTGTTCGCACTCACATCAAAGGCGGAGATCGTCCCGCTGTAGCCCAGCTTTTGTTTGCCTGCCTCCCAGTTCACTTTGCCTTTGACAATCGCAACGCCGCTGTCGACAACCGGATGATTGAGCCATTCAGCGAGTTCGGGCAAAGCGATCTCGGCCTCATAATTGGCCGCCGCGTTTGGCTGCCGCCAGCCATCAAGAACAACATCGCCGGAGAGCTTGGATTGTCCCGCGGTAACCGAAATATTCGGTATTTCGATACGGTCCCGATAGAGCCATACATCGGCCTCGCCTTTTGAAAGCAGCGGCCTTAGTTCTCCTATCTCCGCTGAGGAGTCGCGCAGCCGAAGGCGAGCGATATAGCGCTCGCCTTCCTCGTCGAATTGGGTCCTGACGCTAAAATCTTCCGCTGAAAATGTGATGTCGTAGCGCGTCCCATTCCAATAAACGCTGCCCCGATCCAGCTCGAACAGTCCGACGGCAACATCAAAAAAACCGAGGCCTGAGTTGCCGTTCTCGGCGATTGCCGGGCTGGGGACGTTGCTGGATCCATCCGCGGCTACCTCGATGTGCATAGCGGGATCCGACAACTGCAGCGCCCGCAGCGAAAATTGCCTTCTCATCAGGGAGTCGATGCCGAATCTCAGCTCGACCTCGGGAATTTCCAGCAGCGGAGGATTGGGCGGGATTTCGGTCCCGTGAATCGTCAGTTGCCGGATCTCCAGACTGCGGCCGAACAAGGAAAAGTCCAAGTCGCCGATCTCAACGCGGCCTCCGCTGGCCTCTTGGAGGCCGGCGACGAGCCGTTCGCGGATTTTCTGCTCGAACCATTCGCTTTGCGCCAGCAAATGCAGTCCCGTGACCGCAACCGACAGCGCCCCCGCGGCGGTCGCGAGCGCGATCGTCCAGCGATTTCGCGGGATATGGAGCAAGGAGCTTTGCATCTTTTACTCAGCGGACACGCCGTCCATGGGACGGCGGGACAACGTTCGACCGGCGAATTTCACTCGAATCATCACTCCACCTGCCTACTCTCAGCGGATTCCCCGCTCTCGGCGATGTCGATCCGCGAACTGGCGCGGACTCGCTTGAGCCAGTCGTCGAACAAGGCATCAACCTGTTGTTGGGCGACGATCTCTCGTATTTGCCCGTGCACTTCCGTCAAGGGCTCGGGGACTCCTGCTTCCACCAGCCGCACCTGAGGCGTATAGCTGTTCTCGTAATAGCTCTTGATTTCATCCTCCGATATCTCCATCCCCGTCCGAAACCGAAAGTCGATGAACCGCAGCATATTGAGCTGCCGCCGCAGAAAATCCCTGAGGTCTTCTTCCGAGAGGTTGTATGCCTTCAGCGCGGCGTCGAAACTCATCCCGTTGGGGAATTCCTGCTGCCGCGAGGCAGCCAGTTCTTGTTCGATCTGCTCGTCACTGGCCCCCAGAAAACTGGTGACCAGCATCTCTTGTGAGATCAGGCTCTGATCGATGAGCCGCCGCAACGCCAGCGAACGTGCTTGTGTGGAATTGTCCGCGGGCCGCTGGTTGATGAAGGACTCCAAGCGCAACTGTTGCGCGACTTCGCTTAAGGTGATGACGTTCTTGCCAACTACGGCCACCACTTTGTCGAGAATCTCCGCGCGCACTGCGCCTCCCGGCAGCAGGCAGCAGATCAAAGGAAATAGGACGTGATTGAGCAGTCTCATTTGTTGTCCCTGGCTTGAGCCTTAGAACCTCTGTCCCAGCGAGAAGTGAAATTGAAAACCAGAAATACGCGAGATCGTGCCTGGCGGTTCCAAATTAAACCGCGGTGGATTGACACTGTAGGCTAGGTCCAGACGAACCGGACCGACCGGCGTGCGGTAACGCAGGCCGAAGCCAACCGCGTGCACCATGTAGTCGAACTCGAAGCCCGTGGCCGATGTCCGAAACAGGGACGACCGAGCCCTTGGAGGAAACCTCAGAGAGGGCCGACCCGCGTCTTCGACGGTAGCTTCTTGCGTGCCCTTGAAGCTGATTCGCCCTAGCCGCGAGTAAACATTGCCGGCGTCATGAAACAACACGCCGCCGATATTCTCGCCGATCAGGGGGAAGCGCAGTTCGACGCTGTTCAACAAAAGAGCGCCGCCACCGATCGGGAACCCCGTCTTCGGGTCGCGCGGGCCAGCCTGATTCACGGGAAAACCGCGGTGCGAGTTGGCCCCGCCGCCAAAAAACCTTTCCGACAAAGGAATCCGGGTATCTGGATTCGACGCAAAATCAAGTTCATCCGTCGAATCGGAGGCCGGAAAACTGCCGCGCGGCGCCATGAGACCAAGCTGGATCGTCCGCGCCAGAACCAACTTTTTCCCAAGCCGATAGTAAGTGCTGTTCTGCCCCAGGAACCGGAAAAAATCGGCCTGGGAACCCCAGGTGTTGGAAGCGAAGCTCAAATCGACCGTGTTGTACGTGCCTTTCGTGGCATCGGTGGGGTCGTCCCGGCGGTCTTGAAAGTAGGTGCCTGAGAGCAGCGCCACTCGGACCGGCTGTGATGCCAAGGGGATAAGTTCCGGCGTGATCTGCAGGGTTGCTTGGTCGATCGAAGTGCGCCGGTAGGTGTAGCGGTAGAGTGCGGTCGAAGGCTTGCTGATCTTGTGCTGAAGCTGGAATGCTCCTTCGACGCGCCTGCTCGTGAACGTTCGCACATTGCGGGAAGTGTCCAGCAGGCCGCTGACGATCATGCGCCACTTGTCCGACCCGCTGAACCGCGGCGCTTCGTAGGTGAACAGGGCTCTCTGCTGCAGATTCGAGAACCGGGTGCGCATGCTAGCGGTATGACCAAGTCCGCGCAGATTCAGCCGGGTTAGCTCCAGAGTGATACGGGGGCTGAACGAGGCGTCGCCGAGTGGCGAGGCCACGTCCGCCGTATTCCCGCCGATGCGGGCAAACTCGGCGCCTCCGCCCACGCCGACCGTCCAGCGTCGCGCCTCTTGTAACTGCAGCAGGACGTTCTTCGAAGGCTCGCTGCCTTCGGGGTTCTGCAAGTCCACATCCACCTTGGAGAAGATCCCCAGGTCATAGAGGCGCCGCTGGGTCTCAAACATCGCGCTCTGCGACAGCGGGCCGCCCGGGGTCACGCGGACTTGGCCGCTTACGAGAGATTCTTGGGTGTGTTTTAACCCCGTGATGATGGGGCGCCGGATCAGCAGGTTCTTCCCCTCCTGTATGGTGTACTCGACGATGACGCGGTTGGGTTCATCGGCCGCGATCTGTTTCCAGCTAAACCGGGCATCCTGGAATCCGTTGTCGAAGTAAGTTCCCAGAATCATATCCCGGTCCGTGGCAATACTGAGTTCGCTGAAGACCTGGTGCGGCGCGGACGCAAGATCCGGATAGAATTCATCGGCCGAAATCTGTTCGGCTCCGTGGATGCGGACGTCCGAGACGATCGTCGGCTCACCCTCCTCGATCGTCAAGAATACGGCTAGGTTTTCTTCGCGGCCCCCGAAGTTGCCGCTGACCCTGCCTTCCACCTTGACCCCGCGGAAGCCGTTCGATCGGTATAGATCCTCAATGGCCTCCGTGTCCCGCTCGAGCATGCTTTCGTTGTAGCGGCCTCTTCTAATCTGGAAGCTCTTTTCCTGGATCAGCAAGCGCTCGCGAATCGTCTCGATATCGAAGAATTGGTTACCTTGGATGTCGAGCCGCGCCAGCCGGCGCCGCTGGCCACGCTCGACGTCATAGACGATCACGACCTCATCGGCCCGTTCAGTCTCGCGAAAATAGTCCACCTTGGCATCAAAGTAGCCGCGGGTTTGCAAATGGTCGCGAAGGTTGCGGCGCCCCTCCTCCAGCAGGTCATCGTCAATCACACCCTCCTCGTAGATCGGGAGATACTTGCGCAGTTGCTTGGGAGAGAACTGTTCGCCGTCGACTCGGACCTTGATCTTCGGCCCGCGGTTGAGTTGGAGCACGATCGAGACCAGATTGGCGTCGGCGTCCAGATCCCTTCCGGTCACGCGTGGTTCCGCCCGCCAGCGGTCTTCCTTGTTAAAATGCTCCTCGAGACGAATCAGTCCTCGCTGAATCCGTCTTTGGTGAAATGGTTTGCCTTGACGCCATTTTGTAATCCGCCGGACTTGCTCCATAGTCAAAACCGGAACCTCGCCGGGGGACTCGCTCGTGAGGATGATGTTGCCAATGCCTGCCCGTAATCCCGCCACAATCGTTATCTCGATGTCACGCTGCTGATACTCGGGATTATCGGTCGCCGAGTGCGTTACTTGTGGTGCGAAGAAGCCGTTGTCTTCGAGCAGCCGGCGTATCTCTTGTTTCGCGAATTGCACCTTTTCTTCGGTGTAGATCTCACCCAGCTCCAACTCACTGACATTCAGAAGCTGACTCTCGGTGGGAGGAGCTGGAACACCAACAATTCCGACCAAGCCAATAAACCAGCTCGGCTCCGCTAGAAAAGTGACCTTAACGCCTCCATCCTGCTTCGTGACGTCGACTTCAATCTGTTTGGAGTAGCGCCCGGTGGCGAAGAGGTTATGGAGAGTTTCGCGAACCTGACGGCCGTTGTACGGAGCCTCCTCCTTAACCGTGACGACTTCGTCCAGATGCCTCTGCGTTAGAGGCTGACGGGGCGGGGCGAAGTCCACCTCCACCACGTTCAAACCCTCAACATCGGCCGCGGGCGCCTGTACGGCGGCCAACATCGCCGCAAACAGCATCAGCAAAAGAGAACGCACAGGCTACTCTAAATTATATGACGCCGCCGATACCTTCCTGGTATACGCCATACGATGCGGGCGGGAGGAACCTCGCTGCTGGAGCGCATGCGCTGATAGGATCGTTAGTAGCTGAGCGCCCTGGCTTCGGCGGGGCGGCAACAACCGCATGACCGACAGCGACAGGGAAAAGTATTCGCGCCAGATTCTGTTTGACGAAGTCGGCGAACAAGGTCAGCAGCGTCTCCTGGAGTCACGTGCCGTCATCGTTGGTTGCGGCGCACTCGGCAGCTTTCACGCGGCGGCCCTGGCCCGTGCGGGCGTTGGCAGCATGGTCATCATCGACCGGGACTACGTCGAGCCCAGCAATCTGCAGCGGCAATGGTTGTTTGACGAATCCGACGCAGAGCAAGCATTGCCAAAGGCCGCTGCCGCCGCCCGAAGGCTGGCGGCCATCAATTCCAGCATCCAGGTTGAGCCCTGCATTGCTGATCTCAGCGCCGCCAACGCCGAGCGGTTGTTGCTGCCGGCGGATGTGATCCTCGACGGCTGCGACAACTTCGAGACACGCTATCTGATCAATGACTTGGCTGTGAAACACAGCATCCCCTGGATCTATGGCGCCGCCGTCGGCAGCTACGGCATTACGATGCCGATTCTTCCCAAGCGCGGCGCCTGCTTGGCTTGCATCTTCCCCGAGCCACCGGGAGGTGTTCAGCCGACCTGCGATACCGCCGGGATCCTTAACTCCATCACGGCGGCCATCGCGGCCCTGCAAGTCGCCGACGCGCTCAAGATCATGGCCGGCAAGACGGACGCCGTGCAGGCAAGAATGCTGACCATGGATGTATGGAAAAGCACGGTCCGAACAGTCTCTTCCGAGCGGGCCGACCCTGATTGCACCGTTTGCGGTCGCCGCAAGTTCCAGTACCTCGCGAACAGTCGGCGCCGCGCCGCCACTCTCTGCGGAAGAGACGCGGTCCAAATCAATGAACGAGAGCGGCCTCTTGATCTCGCCGAGTTGCAAGCAACACTGGAACCGCTGGGGACCGTGCGAGCAAACGATTACGCCTTGCGCTTTATTTGTCCTCCACACGAGTTGACGATCTTTGCTGATGGACGCGCCATTGTCAAAGGAACGGATGACATCGGCGTGGCCCGCGGCCTCTACTCGCGCTATGTCGGAATTTGACCCGGACGCCGATCCGATTCGCATCCCGGTCACGGATGTATTTGACCTTCACTCGATTCCTCCGAGGGACGTGAAGGGGGCTATCGAGGGATATCTCGAAGAGGCTTACCGGCTGGGCTTTCGTGCTTTGCGGATCATTCACGGGCGGGGCATCGGGGTGCAGCGCGAAACGGTTCGCAAGGTCCTGGCGCGCACGCCGTTCGTGATCGATTTCCGAGATGCGCCCGCTGAGGCCGGCGGCTGGGGAGCCACGATTGTCACGCTGAAGCCCGACAATGATTCGCGAGATTTATCCGACTGACACTTCTTGGAGAGTGTTGCGATAGTCCGCCAAGAACTTTTCGAGCCCAATGTCGGTCAACGGGTGGTTGAAGAGCTGTTCCAGCACTTTGACAGGCAGTGTCGAGATGTGAGCGCCGGCTAAAGCAGCGTCTCTCACATGCAAAGGGCTGCGAATCGACGCCGCCAGAACCTGGGTCGCATACCCGTAGTTCTCATAAATCGTCACGATGTCATGTATCAAAGCCATGCTTTCGGTCGAGATGTCGTCTAGCCGGCCGAGAAACGGGCTGACGATGTAAGCCCCGGCCTTGGCCGCCAGCAACGCCTGGGTGGCTGTAAAACACAGCGTCACGTTGACGCGAATCCCTTCGGACGAAAGTGCTTTTGTCGCCTTGATTCCCTCTCGAATCAGCGGGCATTTGACGACAACGTTGGGATGCAACGCGGCCAGCTCCCGCCCCTCGCGGATCATGCCTTCAGCGTCGGTCGATACCACTTCGGCGCTGACATCGCCGTCGATGATCTCACAGATCGCCTGGATCTGCTCATGATGATCGTGGCCCTCTTTCGCGATGAGCGAGGGATTGGTCGTCACCCCGTCCACGACTCCGTAAGCAGTCGCCTTGCGCAGGTCATCTAGGTTGGCTGAGTCAATAAAAAACTTCATCGTTTGTTACTCCTGAAATTTGCCGATACACCGGTTCGTCGAAAACGCACTACTCGGTGAGCAACCGGGACGCTCCAGCCCGTGACCTGGACCCGGAGAGGATCCGAACAGCGCCCCGGCGGAGGGTCGCCGCTGAATCGGCTTGCGTGTGAATGTTTGAGGCTATTCTAGTCCCTCATTATAGGGCAGCATCTCGCGCAGTCCGAACAACAAAGGGTGCGCGACATAAATGTGGAGATGTGACCGGCCTCGGCATCGAACTCAACGACGAAGTCTACAAACGTTATTTAGCGGACGGCTCCTGCTATTTCGAGTAGCATCTGTCTCGTCGAATCCCAGCCATTCGTCGCCAGCAACCGGACGGAGTTGCGCATACGGAAGCGCCGGCCCCGACGTGGCGTGAACCTCCAGGTTTGCCGCGCCTCGATTCGTCGAGGCGTTGTTGGCCGGGGGCGCCCGGTCGCCATAAGAGGGATGCGGCGGCCTGAGCCGAACAAACCGACGAATCGGTTTGCGGCAAGCGTGGACGCTCACGCCACGTCCACCGCCCTGTTCATTTCTGGCTCGCGCCCGCGGCTCTGTTTCGGACACCCTCTACGCGCCCAACCGCTCCAGATGTCGCCGCACGGCCTGGGTGTTCGGGTGCTCATCCCCCAGAAACTTTTGAAAAATCCGAAGAGCGCGCTCGTAGTGGGGCCGCGCCCCCACCAGATCCCCTCGGGCTTGCAGCATCGAGCCGATGTTGTTGAGGTCGATGGCCACGTCGGGATGCTCGGGGCCATACATTTTCTCGTCGATCGCCAGCGCCCGCTTCGTGTATTCCAACGCCCCCGCCAGATCCCCTTGGGCTTGCAGAATCGTACCGATGTTGTTGGCGCGGATGGCCACGGCAGGATGCTCGGTTCCATAGACCTTTTCGTCGATCGCCAGCGCCCGCTTCGTGTATTCCAACGCCCCCGCCAGATCCCCTTGGGCTTGCAGAATCTGGCCGATGTTGTTGGCGTCAATGGCCACGGTGGGATGCTCGGGTCCATAGACCTTTTCGTCGATCGCCAGCGCCCGCTTCACGTATTCCAGCGCCCCCGCCAGATCCCCTTGGGCTTGCAGAATCGTGCCGATGTTGTTGACGCGGATGGCCACGGTGGGATGCTCGGGGCCATAGACCTTCTCGCCGATCGCCAGCGCCCGCTTCGTGTATTCCAACGCCCCCGCCAGGCCCCCTTGGGCTTGCAGAATCTGGCCGATGTTGCTGAGAGCGATGGCTGCAAAGGGATGCTCTTCGCCCAGGGTCGCTTCGTAGATCCGCAGGGCGCGCTCATAGTACCCCTTTGCCCGATCCAGTTCGGCCCGACCTCGAGAATAGATCCCGAGCTGGTTCAATAGCCTGCTCACGGCTTCAAGTGCTACCTTGCGCCCCTCGGCGTGCCCCGCCGCCTGAACCGCATGCGCCGCAAGCTGGGCACACCGCAGCCAGTCGTGGACGTCAATGGCTTCTCCAGGAAAGGCGTTGTTCACAACCGCCACCGCCGGCCCAGCCCAGGTCTTTTGATCCTCCTCGGAGAGCCGCTCCCGTGTGACCGCCTGTACCAGCCGGTGGATCGACAGTCTGCGTTTTTCCGACGTCTCAGCCCCTACCTCGGCCACTCTTGTCCAAATTAGCGTTTTGAATTCGTAAGCCGGGGAGGCGGAACCTCTGTTAGGTTGGGATTGGGTTCAGGCCTATGAACCAACCCGCCCGAGGAGGCCCCGCCATGAGTCAAGTATGCAGTATTTTCTCTCAATTGTTAAAGCTGTTCCCGCGTTCGGAGTTTGAACAGGCCGTCCGCCAGCATCGCGGGGAGCGCCACGCCCGCGGCTTCACTTGCTGGGGACAGTTCGTCGCCATGCTGTTCTGCCAGCTCGGCCGCGCCCAGTCGTTGCGTGAGATTTGCGGCGGTCTGGCGGCCAGCGAAGGCAAGCTGCGGCACCTGGGCTTGTCCGCCGCACCGCCGCGCTCGACGCTGGCCTACGCCAACCGGCAACGCCCTTGGCAGATCTACGAAACGGTCTTTCATCAACTGCTGGCGAAGTGCCGCGGCGCGGCGCCGGGCCACAAGTTCCGTTTCAAAAACAAGCTGCTGAGTCTGGACGCCAGCGTCATCGATCTGTGCGCCTCGCTGTTTGATTGGGCCCAGTTCCAGCGCACCAAGGGCGCCGTCAAGCTCCATCTGGTACTCGATCACGACGGCTACCTGCCCAGCTTCTGCGTGGTCACCGACGCCAAGACGCCCGACCTGGCGCCGGCCCGCAAAATGTCGTTCGACCGCGGCACGATCGTGGTCTTCGACCGCGGTTACAACGACTACGACTGGTTCGCCGAGCTGAGCGAGCGGGGCGTTTTCTTTGTCACACGATTGAAACGCGGGGCCAACTACGAGGTTCTCGAACAGCGCCCGTTGCCGCGCCGTCCCGGAGGCGTGCGCCGCGACGAAGTGATCTTCTTTCCCTCGCTGGCCGCCAGCGGCTCCGAGGTGGTGTTCCGCCGCATCGAATACTTCGACGCCAAGCAGCAGCGCACGCTCGTGTTCTTGACGAATCACCTGGGGTTGGCGGCCGCAACGATTGCCGCCATTTATCAAGACCGCTGGCAAGTGGAGCTGTTTTTCAAGGCTCTCAAGCAGAACTTGCGGGTGAAGACCTTCGTGGGCACCTCGGCGAACGCGCTGAAGATCCAGATCTGGACGGCGCTGATCGCGATCTTGCTGCTGCGGTACTTAAAGCTGCGGGCGCGTTGGGGCTGGAGCTTGTCCAATCTGGTCGCTTTGTTGCGGCAGCAGTTGTTTGTGCACCGCGAATTGTTCGCCTGGCTGGACGAACCGTTTCACCCGCCGCCGGGCAGCGAACCCGAGTCGCCACAGCAATTATTACTGGCGGGAATGGAGGCCTAATTGGGACAGCAGCATGATTTCTATCTTGTCCAAACCGGCAACCTGGTTCCCAGATCGGCCTCCTGGCGGGGCTTTCTGGCGTGTTTTCAGCAGCCGAACCCGCTCCGCTCAGCTAATTTGGACAGCAGTGAGAGCATCTGCGTTGTTGGGGTTGGTTTCTTGGCTTTGTTGAGATCTGCCAGTGGAAGGTGGTAGGCTTGCCTCGCTATGGCTGATGTTCTTGAGTTATTGATTGCAGAGCGGGATCGCTTGGATCAGGCGATTGCGGTGTTAGAGGGACCTCGTCGGCGGGGGCGGGCGCCGGGCTCAGGGAAGAAGACGGCAAGGAAAGTTGCCGCGAAGAAAGTGCGCAAGAGGCCTGGGATGTCGGCTGAGGCGCGGAAGCGGCAGAGTGAGCGGATGACGAAAATCTGGGCTGCCCGCAGGAAGGCGGCCAAGAAAGCGGCGAAGAAGACGTGATGGGCGGAGCACGGTCCGTTTCCGTCATCCGCCGCTACTGAAGGAGTTTGGATACTATCCGACTAACGGAGAAGGCGGGGGGGCTACCAACTATGAAGAGATTCCAAGCTGTTTCGCTGAATCTTTTGCGTATCATCGCAGGGTTCCTGCTCTTGCAGCATGGATTGCAGAAACTGTTTGGCTTTTTGGGCCGAGAGGCGGTCGAACTGATGTCGCTGCCCGGCGTGGCCGGGGCACTGGAGTTTTTCGGTGGCATCGCGGTCATTGTCGGGCTGGGGACGAAGCCCGTCGCGTTTATCCTGTCGGGCGAGTTGGCGGTCGCTTACTTCATGGCACATGCGCCTCAAGGTTTCTGGCCGATCCTGAATCGTGGGGAGTTGGCAGCTCTGTATTCGTTTGTATTCCTCTTCCTGTCCGCGAGCGGTGGGGGCAACTACTCAGTTGATGGTTGGCTTCGAGAGAGAAAAGCACGGAAAGAGCGGTTGCCACTTCGGAACCCACCGCCACCGGTGGTTAAGCCAGGATTTCCATTTTGACCCTGGTACGGCGACAGTATACACCCGCGCTGCCCGAATACCACGTCTTTCCGCGCTGAACCCTGCACATCAGCTCCGGCGGCAGGCCCCAAAGCCCGTCCGTCCGCTCATAGACGTTGATGGAGCGGGCTGAACGGCGCACCGACCGACACTGCTCCCTGCGAAACCTTTTCGGAGCCAAAAACTGTTGATCCTCGTCCAGGCAACGCTACCCGCTCGGCAGCGGCAGTGCCCAGATCCTGTGCAGCATGTCACCGAACAGCCGCCGGTTCAGATGCCCCTCCGCCAGCAGCAACCAGTAGTAGCGGGCATGCTTGACCAGCCGCCCGCCGGTCTTCATCAGCCGCCGCTGCAAGCTCGTCAGCGACCAGCTCTTGATCCTGTGCGGCAGTCCCAGCCGTCGCCACAAGTTGCCCAGATTGTAGGCCAGCACGCTGAGTTGCAGTCGCACCTCGTTCGCCCGGAAGCGATGGCACGACAGCCGCGTCCAGTGCGTGGCCTGCTTGCCTTCTTTAATCCATTGCTCGGCCGTGCCGCGCTTGTTGTAGAAGCGCACCACAGACCGACTCGGCAACGTCATGTTCGTCACGATAAAGCCGACGCGCGGGAACAGCTCACCGAGATGATGCTCGACCTTGGCCACGATGCGTCGCGGCTTGGACCAACTCTCCGCCTGATAGCGGAAGCTCTTGTAGCGCACCAAGGGCTTGCGACCCGGCCTGCCCGGCGGCCGAAACAGGATGTCTTCGATCGCCAATTCCAAGCTCTTGTTGGCCGGAATGCGAATGGCGTACCGCACTCCGCGTTCTTCCGAAGACTCATAAATCTCCGGCTTGGCAAAGGCCGCATCGCCCCGGAAGGTGACCTGCTTGCCCGCGGCCTGTTGGCGCTCGATCTCGGGCAGCAGCAACTCGTTGCAGTCCTTGGCGCTGTGCACGTTGCCCGGCCGCAGCTTTGCCGCCAGACAATCACCATGCTGGTTGAACAACAACAACGGGTGGTAGCAGACCGACTCGAAGTGCCCGTTGTAGGCACTGCCCTCTTGCTGGCCGTGGACAGGGCTTTCGGTCGAGTCCATGTCGAGAACGACGCGCTCGGAGTCGTCTTGCGTCTCGGCTTGCGCCACCAGCTCGCGGTTCACAGCCATCAGCCCCAGCAAGTTCTCCTCGCTCGCCAGCATCTCTGTCTCAAAGCCATGCAGCGTCGAGGTCAAGGCCCCGCCGCGATCCCAGTTCCTCTTCGAGCCGATCAAGCGAAACGTCGGGTCAGCCGACACTCGGACGGCATCGTTGAGGTCCTCGTAGCCTGCCAGCCGAGAGTAGACTGACTGCCGCAGCAGATCGGCGAACGGGAACTTCTTGTTCAAGCCTTGCCGCGAGTCGCTGAGATGCTCCTCGATCAGTTTCCCGAGCCCGAGCCGTTCGTCCAGCTCGCGGACCAAAATGAGCCCGCCGTCGGAAGTGACGCGCGATCCTTGGAAATCGACTTTCAATAAGCCGTTGAAGCTTAGCTGGAACGGTTTGTTTTCTTTTTCACCCATTGGGTGTTGATCTCCTCAGCGCCTTGAGTGCTTTCCAACCCTCATAAATAAAGGCGTCCGAGGCCACCCGATGGTTAGCAGAACCGAAACTAAAGTGGAAATCCGGGTTAAGAGGGAGGCAGCCTGGTGACCCCTTCGCAGGGATCGCCGAGATTGCTCAGAGCACTAACACCTGAATTATGCACAGATTCGGCGTAGCCATCGCCGATGGAGTTGTGGCGGTAGCGGCAGTCGTGTCAACTCAGTGATTTAGCAAGTCGTCTTTTCCTCTGTTTCCCTCCCTGTTTGAGCCGCCTGCCAATCCCGGCGGGCAAAAGCGGGCGGGCAAGCGGCGTGTTCCCAGTACGTTGCGGCGAGTGCATGAAATTTTATGCATGGAGCGCCCCTCAACTCAGCGCACCCTCCACCACCGGCGCGAAGCTCGATCCCGGTGGCCCCATCGCCCGCAGCCGCCGCATCAGCCGTTCAAACAGGCCCTTTTCCTCATAATGATCGCTGTAGCTGACACCCGTTCTGCCGGCGTGCCGCCAGATCTTGGCCGCCACGAACAGAAAGCGCAGCCGCGCCGTCGCCAGGGTGGTGTGCCGCAGTGTCTCCACGCTGGCTTGGGCTTCGCGGTTGAACAGCAGCAGCCAGCAGTTGAGGTTGTAGGCCAGCATGGCCAGCTGAAAGTGATTGCGGTTCATGTCAAAGCGGCGCGAGGGATGGGCCGCCAGCCCGGCGTCGTTGTTGGCCTCCTTGATGAGGTTCTCGGCTGCGGCGCGCTGATTGTAAAACCACACCACCGCCGCGATCGGTTCGGCCAGGTTGGTGACAAACACGCGGTAGGTGTAAGCGCTGGTGGCAAACAGCTGGTATTGCTCGGCCGCGCCGGCCGCGGGTTCGTTTTCGTAACGCAGCGCCAGGAAACGACAGGCCCGCGCCCAGCCCTGCGGCTGGTAGAGGAATTCGCATTCCGCATCCGCATCGCTGTGGGGCGAGGGCTTCCAGGCCGCTTGCTGCAACTGCTCGACCAGCCGCCTGGTCTTGCGCGCCACGATGACGAACTGACAAGCCGCCTTTTCATAGGCCTCCACCGCCTCCCAGCAATAAAACCCGGAATCGGCCCGCGCCAGGATTTTCTTCACGCCGTGCGGCAAAGCCCGAAAGGCGCTCTCGAGGTGGGCGGCGATCTGCCGGCCCGTGGGCCGGTCGCCGTTGCGCAACCCGCCCATCAGGTATTCGCGCGTCTCGGCCAGGAAAGTCAGTATCGGCTGGTAGCTGCGCTTGCCCTTGTTCTTGGGGTTGTAACTCTTGCGCCCGCCCATCTGGCGGCCGTAGAGCGTGTGCACGGTGGTGTCGGTGTCCAGCGTCACCGTCTCCAATTTCACCTGGGCCGCGGCCCAGACTCGTTCCCGCAGCTGGCGCTGAATGGAAAGGATCTGCTTCGCCACGTTGAGGTGCAGCGAGGCCAGAAAGCGCCACAGCGTGGACTGCGGCGGCAGACGCGTCACTTGCAAGATGCCGGTCAAGATGGGGTCGCGGGCGATGAAGCGGAGTTGGTTCAGCCGCGCAAAGCCGACATAGAGGCCCAGCACGAGGGCCAGCACAAACTGGTAGAGGCTCATCACACGGGTGATTCGTTTGTTCGTGATGGTTTCTTCCAGCAGCGCCTGGAAGCCGAGTTTTTCGAGCAGGGTGGCGACGGGCAGCAAGCCGCCGTAGGGAGTCAGATTCTTGCCGCGGAAGTGATAAGGCGTGGCAGCCCCGATTTTATTGGGCCGCGGGGCCCTCGCGCCCCGGCCTTGTTTGACGGGCCTTCGGGAGCTATGCTGTTTTCGCTTGGTAACCATTTGGGTGACCTCCTTGGGGTTGACTGGCGAAGCTGAAATCTTTGCCAGCCTACCTTATTACCCCATGTTTTCGGGGGTCCCCCAAATGGCCCCTGGCGGCTCAGCCCTCCTCCGGTGCACCCCGCAGTGCATAATTCAGGTAACACGTAGCGATCGAGCGATCGGGCAAGGAGGTGAGCGAGCTGACCGAGCTGCTGATAGGTCCTGATATGTATGTCTTGCGTCAGCTGCCTTGCAGGCTACTAGCAAAATTCTTGGTGGTCTAGAATCGAACTGCATCATTTCCAAAAGGAGACGACTCTCATGACGTCCTTTACTCAACGCGTGATCGGCGCGGCAAAACTCGATGTTCATATTTACGAAGAAGTCGAGGCAGACACTACGGCTATGGGCCAGGCGATGGGAGTTGTGGCACTTTCCAGCGTGGCGGCCGGTATCGGTGCTGTCGGTCGAGAAGGCACACCAGGCTTGTTCGGCGCCCTGGTTGCTGCCCTCTTGGGCTGGCTCCTCTGGGCGGGGCTAACCTACTTCATTGGCACCCGGATTCTCCCAACACCACAAACACATGCTGATTGGGGTGAACTGCTACGGACGACGGGTTTCGCCGCAGCTCCGGGAATGCTCCGCATTTTGGGGATTGTGCCGGGACTGACGGTCCCCGTCTTCTTTGTAGCTGGCGTTTGGATGCTTGCCGCCTTCGTGGTGGCCGTGCGCCAGGCGCTTGACTACACCAGCACTGGGCGTGCTGTCGCGGTTTGCCTGATCGGATGGATCGTGAACGGCGCCATCCTTTTTTTCCTCGGTTTCGTATTGCTGCGCTAAGTGTCGGCCTCGGCACAGTCGATTTGGGGTTCGGTGGATAGGCGCCTCCGTTTGCCAGCCGCCCACGCTAGAATATTCCATGAAAGGGTGCGCCGCCGTCTGATAGCTGTCGAGAAATAATTTCCCATCCAGCAATCAGCCGTCAGTGCCTCCGCAAACGCTCGCCGAACGGGCGGAAATCACGCCCGCCAGCGGATTGCTTACCAAGGAGAACGATATGGGTGACAAAGGCAGAAAAGACAAAGCCAAGAAAGAGAAGAGGAAAAAGGCGCTCCTAAGCTTAAAAGAGAAACGAAAAGCAAAAGCAGGACACAAGAGTTCAATAGACTCTGTTGTGGCGCTGGGTCTTAAGAAGTGACTCCGCAACAAGGCTGACGGGATGGACACTCTCGCCACAGTTGCTGAAGCCGGAACAACGAGCTTGCCGCCAAGGGGGTTCGGCATGCATTGAGCACCAGTACTCACACTCACTCTTGTCCAAATTAGCGTTTTGAATTCGTAAGCCGGGGAGGCGGAACCTCTGTTAGGTTGGGATTGGGTTCAGGCCTATGAACCAACCCGCCCGAGGAGGCACTCTTGTCCAAATTAGCGTTTTGAATTCGTAAGCCGGGGAGGCGGAACCTCTGTTAGGTTGGGATTGGGTTCAGGCCTATGAACCAACCCGCCCGAGGAGGCCCCGCCATGAGTCAAGCATGCAGTATTTTCTCTCAATTGTTAACCCGGATTTCCACTTTAGTTTCGGTTCTGCTAACCATCGGGTGGCCTCGGACGCCTTTATTGATGCGGGTTGGAAAGCAATCAAGGCGCTGAGGAGATCAACACCCAATGGGTGAAAAAGAAAACAAGCCGTTCCAGCTAAGCTTCAACGGCTTATTGAAAGTCGATTTCCAAGGATCGCGTGTCACTTCCGATGGCGGGCTCATTCTCGTCCGCGAGCTGGACGAACGACTCGGGCTCGGGAAGCTGATCGAGGAACATCTCAGTGACCCACGGCAAGGCTTGAACAAGAAGTTCCCGCTGGCCGATCTGCTGCGGCAGTCAGTCTACTCTCGGCTGGCAGGCTACGAGGACCTCAACGACGCCGTCCGAGTGTCGGCTGACCCGACGTTTCGCTTGATCGGCTCGAAGAGGAACTGGGATCGCGGCGGGGCACTGACCTCGCGACTGCAGAGCTTCGAGACGGAGATGCTGGCGAGCGAGGAGAACTTGCTGGGGCTGATGGCTGTGAACCGCGAGCTGGTGGCGCAAGCCGAGACGCAAGACGACTCCGAGCGCGTCGTTCTCGACATGGACTCGACCGAAAGCCCTGTCCACGGCCAGCAAGAGGGCAGTGCTTACAACGGCCATTTCGAGTCGGTCTGCTACCACCCGCTGTTGTTGTTCAACCAGCATGGGGATTGCCTGGCGGCGAAGCTGCGTCCAGGCAACGTGCACAGCGCTGAGGACTGGAAGGAGTTGCTGCTGCCCGAGATCAAGCGCCAACAGGCCGCGGGCAAACAGGTCACCTTCCGGGGCGATGCGGCCTTTGCTAAGCCGGAGATTTATGAGTTTTCGGAGGAACGCGGAGTGCAGTACGCCATTCGCATTCCGGCCAACAAGAGCTTGGAATTGGCGATCGAAGACATCCTGTTTCGGCCGCCGGGCAGGCCCTCCCGGAAGCCCTTGGTGCGCTACAAGAGCTTCCGCTATCAGGCGGAGAGTTGGTCCAAGCCGCGACGCATCGTGGCCAAGGTCGAGCATCATCTCGGTGAGCTGTTCCCGCGCGTCGGTTTTATCGTGACGAACATGACGTTGCCGAGTCGGTCTGTTGTGCGCTTCTACAACAAGCGCGGCACGGCCGAGCAATGGATTAAAGAAGGCAAGCAGGCCACGCACTGGACACGGCTTTCGTGCCATCGCTTTCGGGCCAACGAAGTGCGACTGCAACTCAGCGTGCTGGCCTACAACCTGGGCAACTTGTGGCGGCGGCTGGGACTGCCGCACAGGATCAAGAGCTGGTCGCTGACGAGCTTGCAACACAGATTGATGAAGACCGGCGGTCGGCTGGTCAAGCACGCGCGGTATTACTGGCTGCTGCTGGCCGAGGGGCATCTGAACCGCAGGCTGTTCGGTGACATGCTGCACAGGATCTGGGCGCTGCCGCTGCCGAGCGGGTAGAACGGTCGCTCGCGAGTGCGAAATCTGGATGCTGCGGAGTGAAGCTCGGAGGAGTGCCTGAAAAACCGCCTTCCGACCGACGAATTGTCCCCTTCGGAGAACGAAAGGGTCTAGTGGAAGCACTTCGGTCCGGCCCGGTGCGTGCCTGCGGTCAAGAAAGGCTTGCGTTCAAGAGAGAAGGAACGTAGAATCGAGGAGGCCAAGATCCAAAATGGAAATCCTGGGTTAAAGCTGTTCCCGCGTTCGGAGTTTGAACAGGCCGTCCGCCAGCATCGCGGGGAGCGCCACGCCCGCGGCTTCACTTGCTGGGGACAGTTCGTCGCCATGCTGTTCTGCCAGCTCGGCCGCGCCCAGTCGTTGCGTGAGATTTGCGGCGGTCTGGCGGCCAGCGAAGGCAAGCTGCGGCACCTGGGCTTGTCCGCCGCACCGCCGCGCTCGACGCTGGCCTACGCCAACCGGCAACGCCCTTGGCAGATCTACGAAACGGTCTTTCATCAACTGCTGGCGAAGTGCCGCGGCGCGGCGCCGGGCCACAAGTTCCGTTTCAAAAACAAGCTGCTGAGTCTGGACGCCAGCGTCATCGATCTGTGCGCCTCGCTGTTTGATTGGGCCCAGTTCCAGCGCACCAAGGGCGCCGTCAAGCTCCATCTGGTACTCGATCACGACGGCTACCTGCCCAGCTTCTGCGTGGTCACCGACGCCAAGACGCCCGACCTGGCGCCGGCCCGCAAAATGTCGTTCGACCGCGGCACGATCGTGGTCTTCGACCGCGGTTACAACGACTACGACTGGTTCGCCGAGCTGAGCGAGCGGGGCGTTTTCTTTGTCACACGATTGAAACGCGGGGCCAACTACGAGGTTCTCGAACAGCGCCCGTTGCCGCGCCGTCCCGGAGGCGTGCGCCGCGACGAAGTGATCTTCTTTCCCTCGCTGGCCGCCAGCGGCTCCGAGGTGGTGTTCCGCCGCATCGAATACTTCGACGCCAAGCAGCAGCGCACGCTCGTGTTCTTGACGAATCACCTGGGGTTGGCGGCCGCAACGATTGCCGCCATTTATCAAGACCGCTGGCAAGTGGAGCTGTTTTTCAAGGCTCTCAAGCAGAACTTGCGGGTGAAGACCTTCGTGGGCACCTCGGCGAACGCGCTGAAGATCCAGATCTGGACGGCGCTGATCGCGATCTTGCTGCTGCGGTACTTAAAGCTGCGGGCGCGTTGGGGCTGGAGCTTGTCCAATCTGGTCGCTTTGTTGCGGCAGCAGTTGTTTGTGCACCGCGAATTGTTCGCCTGGCTGGACGAACCGTTTCACCCGCCGCCGGGCAGCGAACCCGAGTCGCCACAGCAATTATTACTGGCGGGAATGGAGGCCTAATTGGGACAGCAGCATGATTTCTATCTTGTCCAAACCGGCAACCTGGTTCCCAGATCGGCCTCCTGGCGGGGCTTTCTGGCGTGTTTTCAGCAGCCGAACCCGCTCCGCTCAGCTAATTTGGACAGCAGTGACTCCAATCGTAGCCCAAGGGTGGAGCGAAGCGGAACCCTGGGTCCGAATCCCATCGAGGAAAAACGCGACCGGACCATTCAACGACACTTGCTGCCCGCCCCACCCGATTCCGCGAAGCCGCCCGCGGCGGGTACGGTAAGATGATGAGTCCTTTTTTGATACGGTTTCATCGCGGGAGAATCTCATGTCGAATCCATTGAAACACCTCAGCGCAACGATTACGGACGGGCGTGACCGGGCGCCGGCCCGTTCCATGTTGAAGGCGATCGGCTTTAACGACGACGACCTTGCCAAACCGATCGTGGGCATCGCCAATACATGGATCGAGACAATGCCGTGTAACTTCAACCTTCGCGACCTGGCGGTTCGCGTCAAGGAAGGAGTTCGGGCCGCCGGTGGCACGCCCATGGAGTTCAACACGATCGCGATCAGTGACGGGATCACGATGGGCACCGAAGGCATGAAGGCCTCGCTGGTCAGCCGCGAAATCATCGCCGATTCGATTGAGCTCACCGGCCGCGGCTACCTGTTCGACGCCATGATCGCCCTGGTCGCCTGCGACAAAACGATTCCGGGCGCCGCCATGGCTTTGGCGCGCTTGAATATACCCTCCGTCCTGCTCTACGGCGGAACGATCATGCCGGGAAAATTCCAGGGGCATGATGTGACGATCCAGGACGTTTTCGAAGCTGTTGGCCGCCACGCGGCAGGCACGATGACCGATGCGGAATTGCTCGAGCTGGAGAACGTCGCCTGCCCTGGCGCCGGCGCCTGCGGCGGGCAGTACACCGCCAATACCATGGCGACCGTGATGGAAGTGATCGGGCTCTCTCCCATGGGCAGCGCCAGCGTGCCGGCCACCGACAAACGCAAGGAAGACGTCGCCTACCGCGCCGGGCAAATCGTCATGGAAGCGTTGAAGAACGACCTGCGGCCTAGCCGGATCTTGACTCGCAAGGCATTTGAAAACGCAATCGCCAGCGTGGCCGCCACGGGAGGTTCCACCAACGCCGTTCTTCACCTGCTCGCGGTCGCGCGCGATGCCGGGGTCGATCTTTCGATTGACGACTTCGATGAGATCAGCCGCCGGACTCCCCTGCTGGTTGACCTCAAGCCCGGCGGAAAGTATGTGGCGGCCGATGTCGATCGCGCCGGCGGTATCCAGCTCATCGCCAAACGTCTGGTCGAAGGAGGCTACGCCGACGGATCGCAGATGACGGTTACCGGCAAGACCCTGGCGGCCGCCAGCGCCGTTGCCACCGAAACCGAAGGGCAAGACGTGATCCATGCATTGTCAGACCCGATCAAGCCGACCGGCGGGGCTGGTGATCCTCAAAGGCAACTTGGCCCCCGACGGCGGGGTGCTCAAAGTGGCCGGACACGGGCGCGAGACTCACCGCGGTCCGGCGCGCGTATTCGACCGCGAAGAAGATGCCATGCAAGCGGTGACGAACAACGAAATCCAGCCGGGGGACGTTATGGTGATCCGCTATGAAGGCCCCGCCGGCGGACCCGGCATGCGCGAGATGCTGGGAGTCACCGCGGCGATCGTCGGCAAGGGTCTGGGAGAAAGTGTCGCGCTGTTGACCGACGGCCGCTTTAGCGGCGCCACCCGCGGGCTGATGGTCGGCCACGTGGCCCCCGAAGCCGTTCGCCGGGGGCCGATTGCCGCCGTCCAAGAAGGCGACATCATTGTGATCGATGTCGACAAACGCCGCCTTGATGTCGAGCTGGATGAAGCAACGATCGAGCAGCGGTTAGAGGGTTGGCAGGCCCCTGAGAGTCATTACAAGACCGGTGTGTTCGCCAAGTATGCGGCATTGGTGTCATCCGCCGCCCAGGGAGCTGTCACCCAGCCCCCGTCTTGATATCGCGCCGCGGGTTTCGGAGCCGTGTCCGCAAGGGAGAGCCCATGGGCCCGTGGCCACCCACAGTAAAGGACGACAGCAACATGGCTACAAAACTGAAGAACAAGAAACTCTTTGTTAGCAGCATTTTTGATCTCCCTGCTCGCCGGCGCGGTAGATGGCCGGGCGCAAGGTCAGGATTCTCCCGGCAGTGCGGACCACCCACCGGTCGCACGCTACGCCGGTTCATTTATCGACGGCTACGAGGTTCGAGACTTTGACGAGTACACACTGCCACTAGGACCGGCAATTCGAGATGCAACAGGCCAGCGCGTTCCCTCGAAGAAAGAAACCCTGGAGGGCAAGATCACGCGAATCCTCTACCGCGGGCCGGAGGGGCGATCCACTCTAGAAATTCTCACTGCTGTCCAAATTAGCTGAGCGGAGCGGGTTCGGCTGCTGAAAACACGCCAGAAAGCCCCGCCAGGAGGCCGATCTGGGAACCAGGTTGCCGGTTTGGACAAGATAGAAATCATGCTGCTGTCCCAATTAGGCCTCCATTCCCGCCAGTAATAATTGCTGTGGCGACTCGGGTTCGCTGCCCGGCGGCGGGTGAAACGGTTCGTCCAGCCAGGCGAACAATTCGCGGTGCACAAACAACTGCTGCCGCAACAAAGCGACCAGATTGGACAAGCTCCAGCCCCAACGCGCCCGCAGCTTTAAGTACCGCAGCAGCAAGATCGCGATCAGCGCCGTCCAGATCTGGATCTTCAGCGCGTTCGCCGAGGTGCCCACGAAGGTCTTCACCCGCAAGTTCTGCTTGAGAGCCTTGAAAAACAGCTCCACTTGCCAGCGGTCTTGATAAATGGCGGCAATCGTTGCGGCCGCCAACCCCAGGTGATTCGTCAAGAACACGAGCGTGCGCTGCTGCTTGGCGTCGAAGTATTCGATGCGGCGGAACACCACCTCGGAGCCGCTGGCGGCCAGCGAGGGAAAGAAGATCACTTCGTCGCGGCGCACGCCTCCGGGACGGCGCGGCAACGGGCGCTGTTCGAGAACCTCGTAGTTGGCCCCGCGTTTCAATCGTGTGACAAAGAAAACGCCCCGCTCGCTCAGCTCGGGCGAACCAGTCGTAGTCGTTGTAACCGCGGTCGAAGACCACGATCGTGCCGCGGTCGAACGACATTTTGCGGGCCGGCGCCAGGTCGGGCGTCTTGGCGTCGGTGACCACGCAGAAGCTGGGCAGGTAGCCGTCGTGATCGAGTACCAGATGGAGCTTGACGGCGCCCTTGGTGCGCTGGAACTGGGCCCAATCAAACAGCGAGGCGCACAGATCGATGACGCTGGCGTCCAGACTCAGCAGCTTGTTTTTGAAACGGAACTTGTGGCCCGGCGCCGCGCCGCGGCACTTCGCCAGCAGTTGATGAAAGACCGTTTCGTAGATCTGCCAAGGGCGTTGCCGGTTGGCGTAGGCCAGCGTCGAGCGCGGCGGTGCGGCGGACAAGCCCAGGTGCCGCAGCTTGCCTTCGCTGGCCGCCAGACCGCCGCAAATCTCACGCAACGACTGGGCGCGGCCGAGCTGGCAGAACAGCATGGCGACGAAACTGTCCCCAGCAAGTGAAGCCGCGGGCGTGGCGCTCCCCGCGATGCTGGCGGACGGCCTGTTCAAACTCCGAACGCGGGAACAGCTTTAACAATTGAGAGAAAATACTGCATACTTGACTCATGGCGGGGCCTCCTCGGGCGGGTTGGTTCATAGGCCTGAACCCAATCCCAACCTAACAGAGGTTCCGCCTCCCCGGCTTACGAATTCAAAACGCTAATTTGGACAAGAGTGGGGTCAACCCTACCCCGGACGAGCCGCGCTACAGAAGCTCCAGAGCATCGAGGCAGAAGCCCGCGGCATTCTCAAGGACGCCAAGAATGCGAAGGAGCATTCGTAATAGCGGCTGGAGGCCTGCAGCCGCTTCGCCTGGCGGACCTCATCGGGTGTGTTCGCTTCAGCGACGCGGCGCCCGGCCGTCTCGGAGTCGCAAAACCGGGCGGAGCCGAAGAACACGATCGTATCTTTCACTTTCTGCCTCTGGAGGCGGCTTTGGGGCTCCAAATATTCCGACAGAATGCGGAGCGTCCGGGCGCTCGCGCTGTTGAGGAAGCCTAAGTTCTTGTAGGCGGTTTCAGGCGTTTTGCTCATTGCAGTCGGGCCTCCGTTGGACCAGCACGCATGGAATATCCCGCTCGAACCGTATATCGAGTCGAACGGGATCCAATCACCTAAGCTTACTATCGGATCGTTTCCTATGTGGCGTTCCCGTCCGTGGCTTTCTTGTCTCGAAGGGTGGGGACTCGAAGCGCGGGGAATGCATTCGAGCTCCCCGCGTCTATTGCCACTCGGGGCTGCGCCTGGGCTCTCACGGGGCCGGACTTCACTTTCGATTCTCTGGGAGGGGGCCGCGCTTAAGACTTTCGCCCTGGACATCCGATTTGGAAGACGTAGCCTCTCGTTTATGCCCGCAACGAAAACCCCCTCGAACCCGGCGGCCCCCAAACCGGCACGGATACGCGCTGCTATCCGAAGTCTGCAAGAGTTGCCCGGCTGGTTTCCAACAGTTCAGAAAGTCCTCACATTGGCCGTCGATCCAAGAGCAGACCCCTTTCAGCTCGAAGTCGGCTTGACCGTGGAGCCGTCGGTCGCTTCCCGCGTGCTGGTACTGGCAAACTCGCCCTATTTCGGTGCTGAGCCGGCCGCCGAAACCATTCCAGAGGCAATCACGGCCCTGGGGCACAAACGGCTGCGGGAGCTGCTGCGTCTCGTGCTCGTGTCCGGATTGCTCGACTCGCTGGCAAGCGACGGTCGGTGATGGAAGAAATCCGTAAAATGTCGACAGCCACGGCGGCCGCCGCATACCGAATCGCGCGGACCTCGGATTGCGGCGATGCGGCCGAACTGCTCGGCGTGGGACTGCTGCATCCGGCGGCCGACTTTGCCCTGGCGCGCCTATTCCCCGACAACTATGCCGCGATGCTGGAGCTGTTTGGAACGATGCCCACGAAAGAAGCCGAGCGTATCGCATTCGGGATGGAACTGCCCCAAATCGGTCGCTGGCTTGCGGAAGGGTGGTCATTTCCAAGAATTTATTCGGAGGCAGCGGAAAACTGGCCGCGCCCCCTGCAACGTCGTTTGAGCCGTTGCTGCGCCAACGCCTGTGCGCGGTCCACATCGCCGTCCGGCTCGCGGACGGGCTGATCGCGGGGTTGGA
>CBDDCT010000003.1:0-677469 GCA_965226185.1 Bryobacterales bacterium | reverse complement strand
CGCGATAGCCACGAGGTTGGGATACGAAGACAGCGCGGAAGTTTCGGTGAAGAACTAGAGTCGTTGCCGGCGCGGGATAGCACGATTGATGAACGACGAAACACAGCCTCAGTATCTGGATCTGCAGCGGAAGTGGGAGCGGCCTCTTGATCTTCTGGTCATTCTCGCGGCGCTGGCAACGATCCCGATCGTGATCCTTCAGGAGCGTAATTTTGATCATCTGGCGGTATCGCTGATCGATTGGCTGATCTGGGCCATATTTCTTGTGGAGTACGCTTTCGGGATCACGGTTGTCAAAAGCCGCAAAACCTACGTGCGGCGTAACTGGCTGGGGCTGGCGGTCGTCATTTTCTCGTTTCCGATGTTGCCGGATCTGTTGGCCTCCATCCGCCTGGTGCGCGTGGCGCGGATTGCGCGTCTCCTTCGAGTATTGCTGGTAACCGGGCGTGGCCTGCACGCGATGCGGTCTTCGTTGGCGGGGCAGAGCCTGATCTACGTCGCGGCTCTCACAACTTTGCTAACCGTCTCGGCGGCGGCTCTCCTGGCGGTGATTGAGCCCGAGACCGTCCGCGGCGATTTCGGCAGCAGCCTGTGGTGGGCCGTGGTCACGGTGACGACCGTCGGCTACGGCGACATCGCTCCCGTCAGCCCGATCGGCCGGGCTCTGGCGGTCGTGCTGATGCTCAGCGGCCTGGGGCTGTTGTCGACGCTGGCAGCCTCGATCAGCGCCTACTTCGTCGGCAGCGACGCCGATCGAGGAATTGTGGCGATCCACCAACGCCTCGAGCGCATGGAGCGGATGCTGGAACAGATGAAGGACCATGTCGGCCCTGCAGCGTCGAATCCAAACTTGGCCGCGGCGAAATCGCGCCAAGCTGATTTCGAAGGCGGCGGCCGGCCCGCATAGCCAGGCTGAATATAACGAGCAACAACACTGAATATAATGGGGGGAACGCATGTGGCCCGAGAAACGCCCCGGAGCGATGCTTCGCCGGATTTCTAGGGACAGCGATGACGGTCGGGCGTCGCCCGAAAACAGGGAGTGCATTGTGATGAGTTGTCTGAAGAACAGTTCCTTTCGTCTGATTCCGATTGGCTTGATCTTGCTGCTGGGCGCCTGCGGAGGAGCCCCAGAAGAGCCCCTTGCTGAACCTGCAACCACATCCGGCGGCGTCGAGCGAAAGATTATCTATCCAGCGGAGTTTGCCGAAGGCAGCCCCTTTAGTCCGGGCGTGCTGGCGGGCGATACGCTTTATCTTGCGGGTCAGGTGGGCCGTGACCAAGCGACTCGCGAGTTACCTGAAGACATTGTCAACCAGACCAGATTGGCGATGGAGAACATTGGCCTCATCCTCGGGGCAGCGCAGCTCGACTACGCCAACCTGGTGAAATGCCACGTCTTGCTCGATGACATGGACAACTACTCACCGATGAACGAGACCTATGGCGGTTTTTTTGAGCCAGGCGGCTATCCCGCGCGAACGACTCTTGAGATCGCCGGACTCGTGGGCAAGGCTCATGTCGAAATCAGTTGCATCGCGTTCGCGGATAAGTCTCGCATCGAGGTGATTCACCCGGCGGAAGGAACCATTCCCGCCGCGATGGGACCGTATTCCCCTGGAGTAAGAGCCGGCGATGCGCTCTACCTTTCAGGTCAGGGTGGCCGTGATCCCGAAACGAACGAGATCGCTGAATCGGTTGGAGCCCAGGCCGCTCAAGCTGTTCAGAACATCCACGAAGTCGTCAAAGCCGCGGGCCTGGGACTCGAAGATGTTGTCTATATAAACGCCTATTTCCTGGGCTGTGACAAGCGAGCCGAACTAGATAGTGCATTTGCGTCAAGTTTTCCGGCTGGCGTGACGCATCCGCGTTCGAACCTCTGTCTTCCCAGGCTGCCGGGAACGATCAGCACCGAAATCACTTTCTTTGCGGGCAAGGGACGCCAGGTTGACGACACCGTCTATTTGCCTGTGCGGTCATCGCCCGAGTCGGGTTCTGATATCGCCTCCCAGATGAGCGGCACGATGGAAAAGCTCGGCAAGGATCTGCGAGACGCGGGGCTGGACTACAGCAACGCCGTCAACGCGAATGTCTATCTAAAGAACAGCGATGATTTTCAGGGAATGAATGGAGTGTTCCGCGAGATTTTCGCCAACAATCCGCCCGCGCGAACGACGGTAGCCATTCTCCAGGAAGGCGATCACGAACAGATCTTGGTCGAGGTCGCGCTAATCGCGGTCAAGTAAGATCAGCGCCCAGCCGGCCCCGCACGATGTCAAGTCGCGGCATCCACGATTTGGCGCCGCACCGTTTCCTGACGGTCACGGCTCGGTTGGCGGGTCTTCTTCGTCTTCGGCTTCTTCTTGTTCGAGCAGGTCTTTGATCGCTTGCTGGATCGCTTCCACGGCGCTCTTTTCGACTTCGTAGGTGCTGGGCTGGCCTGAGCGGGCGGCGTAGACCTGATCCTTTTCAGACGAGCTGATGACGACCTCGTCCCCGCTTCCTTCCGTTGGCGCCACTTTGGCTTCGATAGCGGGCGAGGAGAGTCCGTACTTGCCGAGATCGGACTCGTCGTCGGAGGTAAAGGACGTCGCTGTCAGGTTACGCAGCTTGTCGATCGCTGCTTGCACTTTGCCGGAGTCGAGTTCCCGGTCGTCACCGGAGGTCAGGCGCCACTTGTCTTCTTTCTTCTCGACCACCACTCGCGTATCGCCATCCCGCAATTCGAGCTTGGAAATCTCTCTGAACCCAAAGTCGAACAACTTCTTGTTGCGGAAGTCTTCCAGCTTTTTGTCCAGCCCTCCGGCCATGGTGCTGGAGACTTCGTATACGCCGCCCGGGAGATCCGAGCTTTTGGCGTAATACTCTTCATCTTTGCCCTTGGCCACTGTCAGCGTGTGCGTTCCGCCTTCGTCGACGATTTCAGCAGTGGCGGAGGGTTTGGAGAAATTGTACTTTCCTGACGACTCCTCACCCTCTTCGAGCACTGACATCATCTCGGCGTTCCGCAAGGAGCGGACCAAATCGCCCACGGTGAAGTTGTCGGCCCGAAGCGGCTGGGGCTTGAGGATGTGCCAAGCGCTGTCCCCGGTCTTGCCGAATTCGATGGTTCCGCCGGCCGCCTTCAGTACAACGCGAGACATCTTGTCATCGTCCACGAACAGCAACCTTTTGTCGCGAAGGTCGAAGGGTTCCTTCTCGAATCCTGTTTTGACGTAGCTGTAAACGGTGAACAGCCGCGGGTCGCCCTCCAGCCGGGCGTAGACGCCGGATCCGGTGGGCGTGTCGCTTCCGAAGATCACGCGGTAGGTCTTGTCATTCCCGGCTTCAGCCTCGACTTCAGCTTCCACTTGCAGCGTTCCTTGGCCGCTGAGGCCGTAGGGCTCCCAGTTGACGACATTTTCTTCGACGACACGGTCCGAGTCCATCGACGCCAGCGAGGAGACCATCGAATTGATGGAGGACTGATCGGCCGGAATCGTCAAAGGCTCGCCGAAGGCCCACTCGTCGTCTTCACCGCGCCGGAGCTCGATCGGATCTTTGTCCGGCCGGGTGACAATGACCTTCTGAATACTGTCTTCCTCGGCATCAACGATCGGCGTCTTATCATCGCCGGAGGAAGGCGGGTTTTCCTCGGTGTAGTAGACCAAACCTCCAAGGATGACGAGAACCCCGAAGGCGATCATTAGCGGCATGGGTTTCACAGGCGCACCTCCCCGGGAACGGCTTTTGAGACAAAAAGAGTATGAAAATTGACGACGCGCAACATCGTGATCGAGGTCAGGCTAGCGGCGGCGCCACCAGGTGCGGCGCCACCAGGCATTGATCCCCGCCACGATGATGACCAGCGGGAAGCCAATGACGGTCAAGAAAAACACTCGCGACATATCGGAGCTCGAAAGGTCGAGCGGCGTGTCTTCGGGGTCCTTCGGGCGAATCGATATAAGGTCCTCGTCCGAGCTGAGCCAGTTGAGGATGTTAAGGAAAAGGTCCAAGTTGCTGCCCCGTCCGAGGAAGTTATTTCTGGCAAACATGGATGTGCCCACCACGACTACTCGTCCCTGCTTCTCTTCCTCTGCATCGTCGTCGCTTGCCGCGGCATCCGCCTCGTCGTCCTCGTTCTCGGCGTCGCCACTTGGCGCTTCGGTCGGCACCTCAAAGGTCGCCGCGACTCCTGCGGAGATCGGTCCTTCCGTTTCCTTGTCGGGATTCCGGCGCAATTCGCCTTCCACGACCTCAAAATCCTCGGTGGCAAAACTGCCCGCGGTCGTGCTGAACAACTTTGAAGTGGTCCAGCCGTCGGCGGAATCACCCGGCTCCACGGTGCGGCTCATCGGGAAAAAAGTTGCCGAACTCCCCATCACATCGGTGATGGCGTGCGACTCATACTCCGCTACCAGCGGCGTCAACGGCCCGCCGCCGAACAATTGTCCGATACCGGAGAGGTCGATGATGAGGTCGTCCTTGACACGGATTCCCCAGGAGCCGAGCATTTCAACGAGGCGCGGGCTATTTTCGTAGTCCAGCATGAAAACCATGCGGCCGCCACTCTCGACGTATTTCTTGAGAATGTCGATCTCGGGCTCCAGGTAGTCGTTCTCCGGCCCGGCGACAACCACAAGGGTGCAATCCTGGGGGACTTCCGGATTCTCCAACAACGAAATGGTTTGAGTCTTGTAGTTGGCTCCCTCGGTCTCTTCTTTTGCTCCCGCAAACCCTTCGCGATCGCTGTCTTCGAGGTCGGCCTCGCCATGTCCGGTCAAAAAGCAAGCGGTCTTTTCCTGCCCCTTTTTGACGCGAATGATGGTGTTGGTGATGTCCTCTTCGCTGGTGGAATTCGCCTCTTCCCGGTTGCCGGCGTACTCGACGTAGAGCGTCCCATAGGTCCGGACGTTCATCTCTCTCGCAAGTTCCGGCCTGCTATCGGGATCGACGTAGCTGACGCTCACACGGCTGGAAGCGTTTTCGTATTGCACCAGCGAGCCGCGAACGCGTTCGAACGAAGACGCCTGATCGAAGTAATAAATCTTCAAGTCTTGTTCCAGCCCGTTGAGTATCTTGACGCTTTGGTCCGAGAGACTGTAAAGCTTGTTTTCGGTGGCGTCGTAGGTCTTGTTGTAGCGGACTCCCAGGTAATTGACGGCAACCAGAATGGCGGCGAAGACCAGGATATAGGCCACCATGTAACTGCCGGACTTGGCTTGGCGTGACTTTAGGACGTCTAGGTTCATGGCTTGCTAACCCTCCCCTACGCTCTCCAGCGGAGAGACTCCATCGAACGCTTGCTCAAGAACAGACCCAGGCCGATTGCGCTCAAGTAGTAAAGCGTGTCTTTGAGTTCGATGACTCCTCTGGAGAACTGTTGTATGTGAGGAGCAATGGCGATGTATTGGCAGACCTCGCCGATCGTCGATGAACTATAGGCGTTCACCCAATCCAGAACATAAAGGAGAAGGAATAACGTGAACGTTACCGCGCCGGCGACGATTTGATTCCGAGTCAGCGTGGAGATAAAGGTTCCCAAGGAAAGAAACGTTCCGCCCATCAGCAGCAATCCCAAATAGGCAACCGCCAGCGCTTTCGCGTCGGGCGTGCTGTAGATAAACAGGATGCCCAGGCTCAGCAGCGAAACGCCGAGCATACACGCATAGAGAAGCATGGCGGCGAGCCACTTTCCGAAAATGATCTCATAGTCGTAAATCGGGGACGTCAGCAGCAGCTCGATTGTACCGCTGCGCTTCTCTTCGGCGAACAGCCGCATCGTGATCATCGGAGACAAGAAAAGCAGAATAATGCTGAAGTTCCCGAGCGTCGGCTGAATGATGAACTGATCGACGTTCATCGGCCCGGTGCCGCCCTGCATCGCGGCCCGGCCGCTAAAGTCCACGAAAAAGGCCACCGCGCTAAAGAAAAAGTAGCCAAAGATCAGCGCGAACATCGCCAGCAAAACATAGGCGACCGGCGAGGCGAAATAGGAGTTCAGCTCCCTTCGGGCGATGGTCCAAATGTTTCTCATGCGTCGGCCCCTTTCTCAACTTCCGGAGCGTCTTCGGCCGGCGGTTGCGCTGTCGAATCTTCCTCCGAGACATCCTCCGCGCCTGGGCCATCCACGGTCTCCGCGGCCTCGGCCTCGGCCCCGGTGAGTTTCAGGAAGATGTCTTCCAGGCTTAATCCGACGGACCGAATCTCATAGAGTCCCCATCCCGATTCGATCACGGCTCGCGCCAGTTCACTCCGAATGGCCGGGTCTTTGCCGGTTTCCACCTGCCAAGCGGCGCGGCCGGCTTGGCCTGTTGCGCGGGAGATGTTCTCCACACCCTGAACACCCTGAATCTTGGCCTCCACTTCTTCAGCCGGCCCGTCCACCTCGACCCAAACCGAGTCGTGTCCTTGGAGCCGCGCCGTCAGGTTCTCCGGCGTGTCACTGGCTTCGATCTTGCCCTCATTGATGATGATGACGCGCCCGCACGTGGTGGATACCTCCGGCAGGATGTGCGTGCTGAGAATGATCGTGTGGTCCCCGCCCAGCTCGCGGATCAGTTCCCGCACTTCAATAATTTGCTTGGGATCGAGGCCGGCGGTCGGTTCGTCCAAGATCAGCACGTCCGGATCATGAATCAACGCCTGTGCCAATCCGACCCGTTGTCTGTAGCCTTTCGAAAGCTGGCCATTCAGTTTGCCGCGGACGTCGCCCACTGAACAGCGGTCGATCACGGCGTCCACCCGGGCCGCGACGTCGGCGCCCGCAATTCCCTTGAGGCGCGCGACAAATTCAAGGTAGTCCCGCACCGTCATTTCTGGATAGAGGGGGGGGATTTCCGGAAGGTAGCCGATACGTCGTTTGACTTCGATCGGCTGCTCCTGCACATCCAAGCCGTCAACACTTGCCGTGCCTTCGGTGGGGGGCAGGAAACCCGTCAGGATGCGCATTGTCGTTGTTTTTCCGGCGCCGTTCGGGCCCAGGAAGCCGACAATTTCCCCCTTTTCTACTTCGAAGCTGATATTCCTGACAGCGGTGGTAGACCCGTAACGCTTGGTGAGGCGCTCAACTTTGATCATGACCGTACAAGGGCGGGTAAAGCTAAGATTTCAGGTTCAACACTGCGGCGGTCGAGTAGTGATCGAACGATAAACCACTTTACCACAGCTCAACAATTTTTATTTAGCAGCCGGGTTCGAAACTTGTCGAAGGAGCCCCGCGGGATCAGCACGTGAGGGTGGAAGCTCCTAAGAAACAGGACGGTCAGCAAACCGTACACGCCGGCTGACCAACCTGGCGGAGGGCTGCCGATCACTTCGATACCCGCAGCACGGCGAGGAAGACCTCTTGCGGGATATCCACGCGCCCCACGCGCTTCATGCGTTTCTTCCCTTCCTTTTGTCTCTCCAGCAGCTTGCGCTTGCGCGAAATATCGCCGCCGTAGCATTTCGCTGTCACATTCTTGCGCAACGCCGCGATGCTCTCTCGGGCCACGATCTTATTGCCGATTGCGGCCTGCAAGACGACTTCGAACATCTGGCGGGGGATGAGCTTGCGCATCTTTTCGATCAGGGCCTTGCCGCGGGCATGCGCCTGCTCCCGATACACGATCATCGAGAGCGCATCGATGGGATCGCCTGCTATCAGCACATCCAGCTTGTCCATCGGCGACTCGCGGTATCCGGAGAAGTGATAGTCGACCGAGGCGTAACCGCGGGAGACGGTTTTGAGGCGGTCGTAGAAATCCAGCACGATCTCGTTGAGGGGAACTTCGTACGTCAGCATCACGCGGCTGCCCGCGACGTACTCGAAGCCCTTCTGCTCGCCGCGCTTGTCGTCCAACAGCTTGAGTATGCCGCCGAGATGCTCGTCGGGGGTGATGACGGTGACGAGGAAAATCGGTTCCTCGATCCTTTGGATGTCCTGGATGGACGGCCAATGGCTCGGGTTATCCACTTCCAGCACCTCGCCGCCGGCCTTCGAAACCCGATAGCGGACGCTCGGCGCGGTTGTAATGAGATCGAGGTCGAACTCTCGTTCCAGCCGCTCTTGGACGATTTCCAAATGGAGCAGGCCGAGAAAACCGCAGCGGAACCCGAAGCCCAGCGCGGTCGAGCTTTCCGGCTCGAACTGGAACGAGCGGTCATTGAGCTGCAGCTTTTCGAGGGCTTCGCGGAGCACTTGGTGCTCGTGCGATTCCACCGGGTAAAGTCCGGCGAAAACCATCGGCTTGCTTTCCTCAAACCCCTCCAGAGGCTCGGCTGCCGGGTTGCCGTCATCACAGATTGTGTCGCCGATTTTGGTTTCGGTTACGTCCTTGATGTTGGCGACGACCCAGCCGACTTCACCCGAAGCCAGCTCCTCGCACGGATGGCTTTTGGGCGTGCGATATCCCATTTCTTCGACGGTGTAAGCGCGGCCCGTGGACCATAGGCGGATCTTCATCCCTTTGCGCAGGCTTCCGTCGATAACCCTCGCCAGGATGACAACGCCGCGATAGGGGTCGAACCAGGAATCGAAAAGCAGTGCTCTCAGCGGAGCACTCTCCGAGCCCTTAGGCGGCGGTATTCTGGTGACGATCGCCTCGAGGATTTCGGCGACCCCTTGGCCCGATTTCGCGCTGACGAGCAAAGCGTCCGCGGCGTCGAGTCCGATGGTGTTCTCGATCTCCTCGCGCACGCGGTCAGGCTCGGCGGCGGGCAGATCAATCTTGTTAATGACCGGAATGATCTCCAGGTCGTGGTCAAGCGCGAGATAGGTATTCGCCAGGGTCTGGGCCTCGACTCCCTGGGCGGCGTCGACCACAAGCAGCGCTCCTTCGCAGGCGGCGAGGCTCCGTGAAACTTCATAGGAAAAGTCGACGTGCCCGGGAGTGTCGATGAGGTTGAGCTGGTAGGTCTTGCCGTCCTTGGCCCGGTAGCTGACCCGGACGGCTTGCGCCTTGATCGTGATGCCGCGCTCGCGCTCGATGTCCATCGAATCGAGCACTTGCTGCCTCATCTCTCGATGAGTGAGCGCATCGGTCATCTCGAGCAAGCGGTCCGCCAGCGTCGATTTGCCGTGGTCAATATGCGCGATGATCGAGAAATTTCGGATCAGGGAGGGGTCCATCGAGGGATGGCCGCATGGCCAGCGGAGGAACGCTAAGACTCAAGCTAGCAGTCAGATGGAAAGGGTGTCAATTTGGGGATTCGTAGCACGACAAGCTCTCGGCTTGTCTTGGCTCAGGACTGGCTGAGAGCCGGCCGTTGCTCGGACTTCGGCGGGGCGCAGTTTCGGGCTAGGCTCGGTTGGAGGGGCTGGTGGAGTTCGCTGCGCGGAGGTGGATGTGGCGTGGGTGCAAATAAGGCAGAGTAGTGCAGTGAGTGGCCGGGAGTGAACCGGGCGCAATTGGCGCTTTGGGAAGGATGTTGGGGTTGGGGGACTTGACCTCCTGTCTAAATTTGTCCTTACACTCGAGTTTGATGCTTCACTTGATGACCCCTCACTTGCGTTCGGGGCTCTGAAAAATCTCATAGCCGCACGACTGGAATCGACGCCGAGCCGTAGATCTTTCCCGCTTTGACGGTGGCGACAGGACGCAGCTTGCGGTGGCCCGTGCGCTTGGCGCCGAGGGCGTCCACGAATTCGAAGTCACCCTCGTCCAATGAAAATACCGCCACATCGGCTTCAGCGCCTTGCCGCAGGGTCCCCAGTCCGTTGAGCCGCCCGAAGAGCTGGGAGGGATTTTTCGTCACCCGCTCGATGACTTGCTCGATCGTGAGCCCCAAGTGCAGGAACTTCGAAAGCGTCGTGGCCAAGTCGAACACCGGTCCGTTGACATTGAATTGGTGAACATCGCTCGAGATCGTGCCGGGCAACACATCCTGCGCCAGCGCCTTTTCAGCGGTATCAAAGGAAAAACTGCCGGCGCCGTGGCCGATGTCGAGGCTGACTCCGCGCGCAATGGTTCGGTGGACTTCAGGCATCACACGGCCGCGGTCGTTGAGGATCCCGCCCTCGCCTCCGCGAAAACTATGCGTGATGACATCACCCTTTTTTAGTAATGCCAGTATGTCCGGCAGGGGCGAGTGGGAGCCGCCGATGTGAACCATGAGCGGCAAGTTGACGGCGTCGGCGGCCTCGCGCGCCAGCGATAGCGCCTTCAGATCGTCGGTTCCCGCGATGTTACGCGTGAGGCGAACCTTGATCCCGAGAATGACGTCACGGTTGCGCTCGATCGTTTTGGCCGCCAGCTTCGGGTTGGCGTAGCGCAAGTCGAGCAGCTCGCCCCAGGGATTGTCCTGCGAGAGCGTTGACTGGCCGACAACGGAGATATTCAGCAGGGCGAAGACCCGCGTATCGGCCACGTTGATGACGTATTTCCTCAGACCGGGAAACGTATGGGCTCCGGCTGAGCCGGCGTCCACGGCGGTCGTGACGCCCTTGGCGATACACGTAGGATCCGCCGGAATCGCCAATGGCGCGACACCGTCGTAGACATGAACATGAATGTCGATCAGTCCGGGAGTGACGATCTTGCCCGCTGCATCGAGAACGTGCCGCGCCTGGGTCTCCGGAATGCCGGCGGCAATGCGGGCGACCTTGTCCCCGGCGATGGCCACGTCCCGCAGCGCGGAGAGGCCTTGGGAAGGGTCGATCAGCTTGCCTCCCTTGACGAGCAGATCGTAGGGCGGGCTGGATGCCGTTTGTGCCCGCAGGGTCGGGTGATCGTGTGTCAGCCAACTGCAAACAAGAGAACCGGCTAGGGATTGTCTTAGGAAATGTCTGCGTGTGCCGGAAAGTCCGTGGTGGTGGTTATGAATAGGCATCTTCCCTCCTGTGCCCGCGCCGCTCATGGCTCGATCGCCAGGGCAAAGGCGGCCCGCGGAAGCCATGGATTCCTCTGGCGGAACGCGACGAGTATAGCACTTGCCGGGTCGGTTGGCAGCGGGAACTATCCGTTAGTTCAGAGTCGCGAAATTGGGTGCGTCTTCAGAACCAGGCCGGTTTTCCTGCGCCCCTTCAGGGCTCCCGCCGTTGAGGAGGCACTCAGGGTTCCGCTTCGCTGCACCCTGGGCTACGATCCTGCGCCGCTTCGCGGCTTAAAGGCTCTACGGCTCAAGGCTCCGGGGCCCGAAGATTCTAAGGGAACCATATTGGCGCCAGCCCGTGCTAGCTCGGGCTAGGCGCCGGCGGCGCGTGGATACTCGCGCACCATCTTCACAACCGCCCTTACATTTTCCACGGGTGTTTCGGGCAGGATGCCGTGTCCCAGATTGAAGATATGGCCGGGCCGCCCCCCCGCCCGGCGCATGATGTCTTCCACTTGTCGCCGCAGCTCCGGCAAGGGCGCGAACAAAGCAACAGGGTCCAAATTGCCTTGAACCGCGGTTTCGTGGCCGATGGATGACCAAGCTTCGTCGAGGCGCATTCGCCAGTCCAGCCCGAGTACGTCGCCTCCCGCTTGGTGCAATAAGTCGAGGAAAGGTCCCGCGCCAGTTCCAAAGTGGACGACGGGAACACCGGCCGTCTGAATCCGGCGAATGAGTTTTCGAGAGTACGGCAGAACGTTTTTGGCGTAATCTCCGGGAGACAAGGCGCCGACCCAACTGTCAAAGACCTGGATGACTTCCGCGCCGGCGGCGACTTGGCTGGCAGCATAGGGAGCGAGAACTTCCACGATCTTTTCCATCAAGTTCCGCCAGGCGGCGGGCTCGCCGTACATGAGCCGCTTGGTGTTGAGATAGTGGCGCGAGCTGCCTCCTTCCACCATGTAGCTGGCCAGCGTGAAAGGGGCGCCGACAAATCCGATCACGGGAATGCGGCCATTCAACTGCTGCTGAACCCGAGCAATGGCTTCTCCGACGTAACCAAGCTCGGCGCCATTGACGGTACTGAGCGCCTCGATGTCAGCCAGCTTGCGAATGGGCGGGTCAATGGATGGGCCCTCTCCCGCCAAGAACTCCAGCTTGAGCCCCATGGGCTCGACAGGCAGCAGCAGATCAGCAAAGATGATGGCGGCATCAACGTCCAGGATCTCGACCGGCTGCAGGGTTACTTCCGCGGCGAGGTCTGGACGCTTGCAAAGCTCCAGGATTGAATGGCTTGCGCGGATTCGCCGGTACTCGGGCATGTACCGCCCCGCCTGCCGCATGAACCACACCGGGGTGCGGTCCACTGGACGCCGACGGCAGGCTTCTAACAGCGGGGCTGACATCTTTGGATGATATCAGGCGGGCGCCGTGGGGCTTGAGCCGGGTGAGCTGAGTTGGCGGCTGGAGTTGTCGGATTTCTGCTGATCCAGTATCATCATCGGTTCGGGCGAGGATTGGATGGCGCCGCATACTTTGCGAGTCGGAGTTGTTGGGTTTAGCGGTTACAGCGGTGCTGAACTCGTAAAGATTCTCAAGAGACACGGCGCGGTCGAGGTCGTTCTGCTCGAGCATCGCAGTCAGACCAACATCGATAAGCGGGTCTGGTATCAGGAAACCAAGCGCCTGCCATGGTCGGCGGATAATCTGAAAGAAGGCGATATCTCTCTCGTTTTCCTGGCCACGCCCCACGAAGTGTCTTTGGAGCTGGTTCCGGTGGCGCTGGACGCCGGCGCAAAGGTCGTCGACCTGAGCGGCGCTTTCCGGCTGCGGACTGCGTCCAACTACCACCGCTGGTATCAGATGGAACACAATCGGCCGGACCTGCTGGCCGAAGCAGTCTACGGCCTGCCGGAGTATTTTCGGCAGGTGATCAAGGTCGCGCGGCTGGTCTCCAACCCGGGCTGCTACCCGACAGCGGCTAATCTAGCGATCCGGCCCTTGATTACCGCGGGCGTGCTGGATCGCGAGGCGGGTGTTATTTGCGATGCCAAGTCCGGCGTCAGCGGCGCGGGAAAAAGACCTTCCGGCAACACTCATTTTTGTTCCGTGACGGAGAACTTCTCCGCGTACGGAGTGCTGAAACATAGGCACATTCCGGAAATTCTGCTCACTTCCGACGTGGAGGAGCAGGAGTTCTGCTTCACCGCCCAACTCCTGCCCGTTCATCGGGGGATTCTTGAAACGATTTACGTCAAGACCGCGGCCGAAATGTCCGCCGACGATTTGCGGGCGGTCTATCAGAAGGTGTATCAGGACGAGCCTTTCGTCCGTATCTACCCCGACGGGCAATTTCCCGATCTGCAATCGGTAGCCCATACCAACTATTGCGACCTGGGCGTTCAGGTCAATGCCGGCACCGGCCGGGCGGTCATCGTCGCCGCGATTGACAACCTGGTCAAGGGCGCCGCCGGCCAGGCGGTTCAGAACATGAACCTGGTCTTGGGCTTTCCTGAAACCCAGGGCCTCATCTAGCTTCGCGCCCTGTATTGCCATGAAACTCCTGATCAAACTTGGCGGGACCCTGCTTGAGGAAAAGGAAACCCGGCGGCGCCTCGCGGCGGAGATCGCCGCTGTAGTTGAGGCCGGCCACGAAACCGTGGTGGTCCATGGCGGAGGCAAGAGACTCAGCCGCTACCTCGGCGCCCACGGAATCGAAAGCGAATTCCGCCACGGATTCCGGGTCACCCCGCCGGAAATGCTGGATGCCGTTCTGCGGGTATTCGCGGGCGAGATCAATCACCATCTGGTCGCCGAGTTGAATAACGCCGGTGCACGCGCCGTGGGCCTTTCCGGAATTGACGCCGGTCTGGTCCGCGCCGTTCCGCTGGCTGAAGACTTGGGGGCGGTCGGCAAAGTCGATCAGGTCGATGCCTCGATTCTCAATCTGCTGACTGCTCAGGGTTACCTTCCCGCGGTCGCTTGTGTCGCCGGCGGCCGGCACGACGACATCTACAACATCAACGCCGACCAGATGGCCGTTGCTTGCGCGGGCGGCTTCGCGGCGGACGAGCTGATATTCCTCACCGATGTCGAGGGGGTCTTGGATCAGAACGGGACGCTCGTTCCCAAACTGACCGCCGGCCAGGTCGAAAACTTGATCACGAGCGGGGCCGCTCACGGTGGAATGGAAGCGAAGCTCCGTGCGGCCATGGCCGGACTCGGGCAGGGAATTGCTTGTGTCCGCATCGTTGCGGGAGCCGCGAAGGGAGCCCTGACCCGGGTCGCGCGGGGTGAGCAGATGGGCACCACGCTCACTTCCGCATAAGGCAGTCCACTTCCCGGCGTTGGGGCGAAAGCCCCGCCTCTCGGCCGTCACGGTCAAGTTCCATGTTGTGAGTTGGTCACCGCAATGCGTGCCCGTTCGCCTCCTTGACTTGCGGCGGCGGCGCCCTCGAATGCAAAAGGGGGGGGGGAGATGTCAGAGAATATTAACAAATCGATAAAATTTTCGTAAATTGATATCTTTTTACTGCAATGATGTATATACTTTTAGCGCTAAGTTAAAGATGAGGAATCCGCCAAGGGGAGGGAATCGTTTTGCGAACTGAGGTCGTCGATGTCAGCAGTGCCGTGGGCAAGCTCTTGTGTACACCAATCTTTCAGGCGTCTGGAAAGAAGCTGCTCGCGAAGGGGCACCAAATCAACGAAGAAGATATCCGTCTGCTGGGTTCAGAGGGACACGATCGTGTTCCGGTGGCGATACTAGACGATAATGAGATCCTCGAGGATCAGGCCGCGAGTCAAATCGCCGCCGAGGCGGCTTGCGGGGCGATGGAAATTCGTCTCGCGGCGGGTGGAAGATCCAATTTATTCGCGACGGAGAATTGTTCCCTTTTAGTGGACGAAGACCTGTTGAGGCGTATCAATCGCTCGGGGAATGTCACGATCGCCACCGCCCCGAATTTCTGTTTCGCGCTGGCGGGTCAGAGAGTCGCGACCGTAAAAACCACTCCTTTCGCGGTCGAGCGGCAAGATTTTGAGGCCACGCTTTCTCTCTTGAAGGAACAGGGGCCGATCCTGCAGGGCCGTCCCATTGGAACTCCTACGGTAGCGGTGCTCTACAGCGATTTGCGCAGCGGCTCGCGGGGCAGGCAGTTGTTTGAAGGCATCATGAAGACGCGCCTCGAGCGTTTTCATACGAGTGCAAGCTACGCCCTTTCCTGCGTCGAGGACGAGGAGACCGTGGGCCGGGCCTTGGAGCACTTGCTGCGGCCGCGGCCAACCATCCTGCTGGTGGTGTCAAGGGCGGTGGAAAATTAGACCGCTGGGGCGGAGCAAAACTAGACCGTTCGTGGGCTGAGGGGCAGTTTCTTTCAGCGTTTTCGTGGGGCGGCTGGAACGGAGCCTGGGGACGCCCGTGAGGGCGGCCCGAGGCGTAGTGGAAGGCGTCTCGCGAAAACGGCGAGCAGCCTGGGGGGAGAGAGCAAAGCCGAATCAGTCGGAACGGAGCGCGGTTAGACCATCGATCAGGCGCGGGCTCGTTTGCTTTGCTTCAGGCGATAACTGTCCCCGTTCATCTCTAGGATATGAACGTGATGGGTCAGCCGGTCTAGCAGGGCGCCCGTCATGCGTTCCGAACCCAGGATCTCGGTCCATTCGTTGAACGGCAGATTCGAGGTCAGCAGCGTCGAACCACGCTCGTAGCGTTGACTGAACACTTCGAATAGCAGCTCCGCTCCGGTCTTAGACAGCGGCACATAGCCCAACTCATCGACAATCAGCAGATCCTGCTTCGCCAACAGCTTCTGGAACCGCAAGAGCTGCTTCTCATCGCGAGCTTCCAGCAATTCATTCACCAAGGCGGCGGCCGTCGTGAAGCGTACGCGATAGCCCCGCTGACAAGCCGCCAATCCCAACGCCAGCGCGACGTGCGTCTTGCCCGTACCCGAGTTACCCAACGCCAACACGTTCTCTTGGCGGTCGATGTACTCACAACGCGCCAGCTCCACCACCAAGTTCTTGTTCAACGACGGCAGTGCCAGAAAATCGAAGCTGTCCAGGCTCTTCGTGACCGGAAACTTCGCCGCTTTGATCCTCCGTTCGGTGGCACGGCTCTCGCGGTCGAGCAGTTCCAGCTCACTGAGTCGCAACAGATAGCGCGGATAATCGACTCCCTCGCTGGCGCACTGTCGGGCGAGCTTGCTGTACTCACGCAGGAAAGTCGGCAAACGCAGCGCCTTGAGATGCTCTTGAAGCAGAACCTGTGGCTTTGCCATCATCGCGCTCCTACCGCCAGCAACGCCAGATAATCCGCCGTCGAAGTCTGTGTCACTTCCGCTGCCGGCAGATGCGGATAGCTCGTCAGATCCAGTCGTGGAGGCCGCTGTTCGATGCGGCACAGCAACAGATGCTTGACTGCGTCGAAGCCGATCGTCCCCAACTCGCCGGCTTGCCGTACGGCGGCTGCGACGTCGTCGAGTCGGAAGTCCTCGAGCAGACGCAACACCTGCACGTACTCGCGTTTGCCCGGCTTGCCCAAACGCGCCTCCAGCAAACGCCGCAGTCGCCCGAACTCCGCAGGCAGCTCCCAGCCGGCCAGTGGGGCTGCCTGATCCAGTGCGTTCGTCTTTCTTTCCAGCAGCGCCAGGTAGTGCAACGGATCGAAGATCAGCTCTTCCCGCTCGTAGCTGCGGCGATGACGAGCAATCTCCTCGCTGCCGCAACTGATCACGACTTCCCCGACATAACCCTTGACCAGCACTTCGCGATGACCGTAAGCCACCGGCACCGAGTAGTCGTTCGAGCGGTAGCGCACCAGAGACACTGACGTGACCCGCGTCGTGCGTTTGTCGCAAGCTTCGTAGGGGGCAAGAGGCAGTGGCAACAACGCTGAGCGGTCCCGTTCGAAACGCTCGCCGATGGTCTCGGAATGTCCTCGCAACCGTCGCTCGCGGCGCTCGATGCACTTCTTCTCCAACCAGTGGTTCAACGCTTCCCAACTGGAAAAGCGCGGGATCGGCACGAAGAAGTTTCGCCGCGCATAACCCACCAGCCCCTCCACCTTCCCCTTGTCGTTGCCTTTGCCCGGTCGCCCGAAACGATCCTCGAACAAGTAGTGCGACTGCAGCTCGCTGAAAACTTTTGTTCTCTGGCGCCGTCCGTCGCCCAGGATCCGCGCCACCGCCAGCTTCGTGTTGTCGTAGACGATGCGCCGCGGTACGCCGCCGAAGTAACGGAACGCTTCGTTGTGACCTTCGCAGAACGCTTCGCTCGTCTCTGCCGGGAATGCTTGTACGAACGCATCGTCGCTTTGGGGCAGGTCGATCACCAGGTAGTGCGCTTTCGACTCCACCCCGGCGATTTCCACCCAGGCTTCACCGAAGTCGGCCTGTGCGTCGCCGGGCGCATGCTCCAGTGGCACGAACATCTCCTGTTGGCCGAGCTTCTTCTCGCGGACGTAATCCTTGACGATCGTGTAACCGCCCGAGAAGTCGTGCTCGTCGCGTAAGCGCTCGAAGATCCGTTTGGCGGTGTGGCGTTGCTTCTTCGGCTGGGTCTGATCGGCTTCGAGAATCTGATCGATGATGCCTGTAAAGCGATCGAGTTTCGGTCGCCTCACCGGCTGCTGGCGCCGGTAGCCGGGCGGCACAGCGTAGCGCAGCATCTTGCGCACGGTTTCCCGTGCCAGCCCGAACCGCCTGGACGCCTCCCTCTCGCTAATCCCCTCGACAAAAACACTGCGTCGCACCTGAGCATACAGCTCCACTTGATACATCCTTCCTGTGTGCCACAAAACGCCTCACAAATGTTTTATGGACACACTCAGGCGGTCTAGTTTTGCTCCGCCACCGGCGGCCTCAAACGGCCGCCATGTGGTCTATTTTCGCTCCGGCGATTACAGCTACCGCCACAACTCCATCGGCGATGGCTACGCCGAATCTGTGCATAATTCAGGTGTCATGTTCTGCGGGCAGACTGACAGGGTGTGGGACTACTACCGCCTCGCGGACGCCTGCATAGCTCCCTCGTTGATTGAAGGCTGGAGTTTAGCTGTTAACGAGGCAATGTTCTTCGGTCTGCCCTTGTTGCTGACGAAAGTCGGCTCAGCGGATGAGGTTATTGTCAGCGAGGACATCGGCATTACGATCCCCGCCGCGTATCACAATCCTCTCGCTTTGAACGCAGCGAACATCGGAGACTACTGTAATAATCCCGAGCCCCGCAACCATAGTGCTCTTGTGGAAGCGATGATCCGATTCTGCCGCCACCCGGAGCTTTGGAGAGAACGCGGCCGACGGGGCGCCGAGAAGCTCGTTCGGCAGTTTAACTCAGAGCTGATCGGGCTCCGCTATGTTGAACTGGTGAAAGAGGTGTTGGATGCCGCTCCAGCCTCCCGGAGGCGGACGTCGTGGAACGCACGGGCATCGATCCAATGAGTTCTCACGCGGGTCGGTCGGATCGCTACTACTTACCAAATGCTATATTTAATAGGCTGACCACCTCATACGCCGCGTGGCTCATGCATCGCGCCGACGTCACGGCTTATGGGGAGCGGCGGCTCGGTTCGATCGAGCCTCTGAGCACTCATGCTCAACGGCAAGACGGCCGGTCGCTTGTATGAAGACAAGATGCTCGGCACCTGGGCAGGCAGGTGAGAACCGCCTGATCCCTTACGAGATCAAGATGGTGTGTCAGGTTGTGTCGAGAAGCCGCAAAAGCGTCATGTTGAACCTGAATTATGCACTGCGGGGTGCACCGGAGGAGGGCTGAGCCGCCAGGGGCCATTTGGGGGACCCCCGAAAACATGGGGTAATAAGGTAGGCTGGCAAAGATTTCAGCTTCGCCAGTCAACCCCAAGGAGGTCACCCAAATGGTTACCAAGCGAAAACAGCATAGCTCCCGAAGGCCCGTCAAACAAGGCCGGGGCGCGAGGGCCCCGCGGCCCAATAAAATCGGGGCTGCCACGCCTTATCACTTCCGCGGCAAGAATCTGACTCCCTACGGCGGCTTGCTGCCCGTCGCCACCCTGCTCGAAAAACTCGGCTTCCAGGCGCTGCTGGAAGAAACCATCACGAACAAACGAATCACCCGTGTGATGAGCCTCTACCAGTTTGTGCTGGCCCTCGTGCTGGGTCTCTATGTCGGCTTTGCGCGGCTGAACCAACTCCGCTTCATCGCCCGCGACCCCATCTTGACCGGCATCTTGCAAGTGACGCGTCTGCCGCCGCAGTCCACGCTGTGGCGCTTTCTGGCCTCGCTGCACCTCAACGTGGCGAAGCAGATCCTTTCCATTCAGCGCCAGCTGCGGGAACGAGTCTGGGCCGCGGCCCAGGTGAAATTGGAGACGGTGACGCTGGACACCGACACCACCGTGCACACGCTCTACGGCCGCCAGATGGGCGGGCGCAAGAGTTACAACCCCAAGAACAAGGGCAAGCGCAGCTACCAGCCGATACTGACTTTCCTGGCCGAGACGCGCGAATACCTGATGGGCGGGTTGCGCAACGGCGACCGGCCCACGGGCCGGCAGATCGCCGCCCACCTCGAGAGCGCCTTTCGGGCTTTGCCGCACGGCGTGAAGAAAATCCTGGCGCGGGCCGATTCCGGGTTTTATTGCTGGGAGGCGGTGGAGGCCTATGAAAAGGCGGCTTGTCAGTTCGTCATCGTGGCGCGCAAGACCAGGCGGCTGGTCGAGCAGTTGCAGCAAGCGGCCTGGAAGCCCTCGCCCCACAGCGATGCGGATGCGGAATGCGAATTCCTCTACCAGCCGCAGGGCTGGGCGCGGGCCTGTCGTTTCCTGGCGCTGCGTTACGAAAACGAACCCGCGGCCGGCGCGGCCGAGCAATACCAGCTGTTTGCCACCAGCGCTTACACCTACCGCGTGTTTGTCACCAACCTGGCCGAACCGATCGCGGCGGTGGTGTGGTTTTACAATCAGCGCGCCGCAGCCGAGAACCTCATCAAGGAGGCCAACAACGACGCCGGGCTGGCGGCCCATCCCTCGCGCCGCTTTGACATGAACCGCAATCACTTTCAGCTGGCCATGCTGGCCTACAACCTCAACTGCTGGCTGCTGCTGTTCAACCGCGAAGCCCAAGCCAGCGTGGAGACACTGCGGCACACCACCCTGGCGACGGCGCGGCTGCGCTTTCTGTTCGTGGCGGCCAAGATCTGGCGGCACGCCGGCAGAACGGGTGTCAGCTACAGCGATCATTATGAGGAAAAGGGCCTGTTTGAACGGCTGATGCGGCGGCTGCGGGCGATGGGGCCACCGGGATCGAGCTTCGCGCCGGTGGTGGAGGGTGCGCTGAGTTGAGGGGCGCTCCATGCATAAAATTTCATGCACTCGCCGCAACGTACTGGGAACACGCCGCTTGCCCGCCCGCTTTTGCCCGCCGGGATTGGCAGGCGGCTCAAACAGGGAGGGAAACAGAGGAAAAGACGACTTGCTAAATCACTGAGTTGACACGACTGCCGCTACCGCCACAACTCCATCGGCGATGGCTACGCCGAATCTGTGCATAATTCAGGTAACAACGTTTCCCCACAATTGTAGCCCCGCGTCGCCCGCCATTGTGCCATGACACCACTGAATACGGTTATTGTTACCTGAATTATGCACAGATTCACTTTGCGAGTGTGGCTGCGTTCGTAGCGGGTTGGCGGTCGTCGTGAGGTGGTAGCTCGGCAACTGGTCTTTTGGCTTCTCCGTCCCCGGTTTCCCTTCCCGCCCAGATTCCGCGTCGTCAAAACCTCGCTCGGAAGTGACGTGTTTCCAGTGCGTTACGGCTAGTGCATAAAATTTTATGCATAGCGCATAGCCAGGCTCTCAGATCAGCGCCCTCCCGACCACCGGCAGAAAGCCGCCGTAGGGAGTCGGCTTCTTGCCGCGGAAGTGGTAAGGCGTCGAAGCCCCGATTTTATTGGGTCGCGAGGCCGTCACGGCTGGGCCTTGTTGGACGGGCCTTTGGGAGCTATGCTGTTTTCGTCTGGTAACCATGTGGGTGACCTCCTTGGGGTTGGCTGGCGAAGCTGGGATCTTTGCCAGCCTACCTTTTTACCCCATGTTTTCGGGGGTTCCCAATGGTCCCTTGCGGCTCAGCCCTCCTCAGGTCCACGCCGCAGTGCATAATTCAGGTGTTACACCCCAGATTCCGATCGCGTACCAAAATGGCGGCATCGGCACTTTTGTCCGCCACTTTCAAGATTTACTACTCACCACTGGGGATAACAGAATCACTATAATCTTGACAGAGCCACCCCAGCGGCCTGACCCCGACTGGATTCCACTCTACCAAGAGAATGGTATCGATGTTACGTGTGTCCAGCGCAAACCACTAGACCTTCCCCCAGGGTACTTCCGCTCAATCAAGGTCTCTGAACTCGTGGCCTCCTCGATTCCTGAAGACGCGGAGATTGTCTATTTCGCCGACTGGCGCGCCAACGGTCTCCACACAGTTCGGCGCCGACGCTTTAAATCCGGTAGGCAACCCATCGTTGTGACAGTATTGCATGGGAATACAGAATGGAATCGTCAAGGGTCCGGGGTGTACTTAACATCCTATGAGGAGGTGGCCGAGGAGTTCTTTGAGCGCTACGTTGTTGAAAACAGCGATTTTGTAGCCTCACCGAGCAAACATCTAGTCCAGTGGTGCGAAAAAAACGAATGGCGGCTACCGTCGCACGATAGGACTGCTGTCCTGAGGTATCCGTTCTTTCCTCGAGACCAATCCCCAAATCTCTTCCCAGCATGTGCTCAGCGGTTTCAGAGAATTGTGTTTTTCGGTCGACTCGAGACGCGAAAGGGATTTCAGCTGTTCGTTGAGGCTCTCCTTTCACTAAAGAACAAACCGTGCTTGTCGGGCCTGGTTGAAGTCGTCTTCCTTGGGTCCGAGGGAGAACACAAGCAGATGACCCCTGAGCAGGGGGCCAGCCGCATCGAGACCGAGCTGAACATCAAGGTGAACCTCCTAAAGGACCTGGATAGCGAAGAAGCCAACGACTACCTGAAATCGAATACGAGGGACACACTGGTTGTCCTACCAAGTGTTCTTGATAACTTTCCCTACACCGTTATCGAAGCCTCGATGATACCTAGTCTGAATATGGTCTGCTCAAAAGCAGGTGGCATCTCCGAGATACTAGGGAGTGCGTCAGCGGAGCAGTTATTTGAACCCACTGTCGCGGGGGCGAGTCAAACGATTGAACTGTGGCTAGAACATGGACCAAAAACGCCGCGTCTGCTATTCACATACGACTGGCAATCAGCCAACCAGAAGTGGTTAGCCTTCCACGCTGAGATTGCCGAATACGCTCGCCGCGCGCTCTCGGTGCGGCCTAATCCCTCGCTGATCAGCCCCAGGAATGAATCGACCGAGAGGGTGGACGTGTGCATCCCGTATTTCAACGCGGGACCTTACTTGCCTGAGTTACTTCGATCCCTCAGCCAACAGACCGTCGACAACTTCAACGTCTACGTCGTAAACGACGGGTCCACGGACACCCTGTCACAGCTTACGTTTGAGAGGCTGGCGGCCAAGTACAAATCCCGGGGCTGGGTCTTCGTAGCCACACCGAACAGAGGTCCATGTGAGGCTCGGAATTATGCCGCCTCTCTCGGCGATGCAGACTATATTTGCTTCGTGGACGCCGACAATCTTGTAGCACCTGAATTATGCACTGCGGGGTGCACCGGAGGAGGGCTGAGCCGCCAGGGGCCATTTGGGGGACCCCCGAAAACATGGGGTAATAAGGTAGGCTGGCAAAGATTTCAGCTTCACCAGTCAACCCCAAGGAGGTCACCCAAATGGTTACCAAGCGAAAACAGCATAGCTCCCGAAGGCCCGTCAAACAAGGCCGGGGCGCGAGGGCCCCGCGGCCCAATAAAATCGGGGCTGCCACGCCTTATCACTTCCGCGGCAAGAATCTGACTCCCTACGGCGGCTTGCTGCCCGTCGCCACCCTGCTCGAAAAACTTGGCTTCCAGGCGCTGCTGGAAGAAACCATCACGAACAAACGAATCACCCGTGTGATGAGCCTCTACCAGTTTGTGCTGGCCCTCGTGCTGGGCCTCTATGTCGGCTTTGCGCGGCTGAACCAACTCCGCTTCATCGCCCGCGACCCCATCTTGACCGGCATCTTGCAAGTGACGCGTCTGCCGCCGCAGTCCACGCTGTGGCGCTTTCTGGCCTCGCTGCACCTCAACGTGGCGAAGCAGATCCTTTCCATTCAGCGCCAGCTGCGGGAACGAGTCTGGGCCGCGGCCCAGGTGAAATTGGAGACGGTGACGCTGGACACCGACACCACCGTGCACACGCTCTACGGCCGCCAGATGGGCGGGCGCAAGAGTTACAACCCCAAGAACAAGGGCAAGCGCAGCTACCAGCCGATACTGACTTTCCTGGCCGAGACGCGCGAATACCTGATGGGCGGGTTGCGCAACGGCGACCGGCCCACGGGCCGGCAGATCGCCGCCCACCTCGAGAGCGCCTTTCGGGCTTTGCCGCACGGCGTGAAGAAAATCCTGGCGCGGGCCGATTCCGGGTTTTATTGCTGGGAGGCGGTGGAGGCCTATGAAAAGGCGGCTTGTCAGTTCGTCATCGTGGCGCGCAAGACCAGGCGGCTGGTCGAGCAGTTGCAGCAAGCGGCCTGGAAGCCCTCGCCCCACAGCGATGCGGATGCGGAATGCGAATTCCTCTACCAGCCGCAGGGCTGGGCGCGGGCCTGTCGTTTCCTGGCGCTGCGTTACGAAAACGAACCCGCGGCCGGCGCGGCCGAGCAATACCAGCTGTTTGCCACCAGCGCTTACACCTACCGCGTGTTTGTCACCAACCTGGCCGAACCGATCGCGGCGGTGGTGTGGTTTTACAATCAGCGCGCCGCAGCCGAGAACCTCATCAAGGAGGCCAACAACGACGCCGGGCTGGCGGCCCATCCCTCGCGCCGCTTTGACATGAACCGCAATCACTTTCAGCTGGCCATGCTGGCCTACAACCTCAACTGCTGGCTGCTGCTGTTCAACCGCGAAGCCCAAGCCAGCGTGGAGACACTGCGGCACACCACCCTGGCGACGGCGCGGCTGCGCTTTCTGTTCGTGGCGGCCAAGATCTGGCGGCACGCCGGCAGAACGGGTGTCAGCTACAGCGATCATTATGAGGAAAAGGGCCTGTTTGAACGGCTGATGCGGCGGCTGCGGGCGATGGGGCCACCGGGATCGAGCTTCGCGCCGGTGGTGGAGGGTGCGCTGAGTTGAGGGGCGCTCCATGCATAAAATTTCATGCACTCGCCGCAACGTACTGGGAACACGCCGCTTGCCCGCCCGCTTTTGCCCGCCGGGATTGGCAGGCGGCTCAAACAGGGAGGGAAACAGAGGAAAAGACGACTTGCTAAATCACTGAGTTGACACGACTGCCGCTACCGCCACAACTCCATCGGCGATGGCTACGCCGAATCGGTGCATAATTCAGGTAGCACCGAACATGGTCAATTGTTTCTTGGAGAGCATCACCACTTCTGGCGACGACTGCCTTACATCCTATCTATACGGATTCCAAGGCGATGGCTCACCATATTTAACACCCCGTGGTTCAGCAAACCCGATTCTGACGTCGCCTCCGTTTGTGTATTTACCTATCGGCAACTGCCCCGAGGCTGGCATTTTAAATAATCCTTTTGGCGACGTCAGCATGATCGTTCGCCGGGAAGTGTTTGACCGGCTCGGCGGATTCCCGACGGATTATGAGCCAACCGCTGGGAATGAGGATTATGAGTTTTTGACCAAACTATCGTTGCAGGGCTACAAGTTAGACGTCGTGCCAGAGTTTTTGGTCTACTATAGGCAGCAGTCAGGGAGCCGGACCAAGACAATGGACTTCTATCTCAGTGAAAAGAGGGTTTTGCGTAATTACGAGGACGAACTCAAGAAGCTAGGGCTGAGACGGTTGGTTTCTATTGTCACCTGAATTATGCACTGCGGCGTGGACCTGAGGAGGGCTGAGCCGCAAGGGACCATTGGGAACCCCCGAAAACATGGGGTAAAAAGGTAGGCTGGCAAAGATCCCAGCTTCGCCAGCCAACCCCAAGGAGGTCACCCACATGGTTACCAGACGAAAACAGCATAGCTCCCAAAGGCCCGTCCAACAAGGCCCAGCCGTGACGGCCTCGCGGCCCAATAAAATCGGGGCTTCGACGCCTTACCACTTCCGCGGCAGGAAGCCGACTCCCTACGGCGGCTTGCTGCCGGTGGTCGGGAGGGCGCTGATCTGAGAGCCTGGCTATGCGCTATGCATAAAATTTTATGCACTAGCCGTAACACACTGGAAACACGTCACTTCCGAGCGAGGTTTTGACGACGCGGATTCTGGGCGGGAAGGGAAACCGGACACGGAGAAGTCAAAAGGCCAGTTGCCGAGCTACCACCTCACGACGACCGCCAACCCGCTACGAACGCAGCCACACTCGCAAAGTGAATCTGTGCATAATTCAGGTGTCACCGGCCTCAAACATAGATGCTACCTGAATTATGCACCGATTCGGCGTAGCCATCGCCGATGGAGTTGTGGCGGTAGCGGCAGTCGTGTCAACTCAGTGATTTAGCAAGTCGTCTTTTCCTCTGTTTCCCTCCCTGTTTGAGCCGCCTGCCAATCCCGGCGGGCAAAAGCGGGCGGGCAAGCGGCGTGTTCCCAGTACGTTGCGGCGAGTGCATGAAATTTTATACATGGAGCGCCCCTCAACTCAGCGCACCCTCCACCACCGGCGCGAAGCTCGATCCCGGTGGCCCCATCGCCCGCAGCCGCCGCATCAGCCGTTCAAACAGGCCCTTTTCCTCATAATGATCGCTGTAGCTGACACCCGTTCTGCCGGCGTGCCGCCAGATCTTGGCCGCCACGAACAGAAAGCGCAGCCGCGCCGTCGCCAGGGTGGTGTGCCGCAGTGTCTCCACGCTGGCTTGGGCTTCGCGGTTGAACAGCAGCAGCCAGCAGTTGAGGTTGTAGGCCAGCATGGCCAGCTGAAAGTGATTGCGGTTCATGTCAAAGCGGCGCGAGGGATGGGCCGCCAGCCCGGCGTCGTTGTTGGCCTCCTTGATGAGGTTCTCGGCTGCGGCGCGCTGATTGTAAAACCACACCACCGCCGCGATCGGTTCGGCCAGGTTGGTGACAAACACGCGGTAGGTGTAAGCGCTGGTGGCAAACAGCTGGTATTGCTCGGCCGCGCCGGCCGCGGGTTCGTTTTCGTAACGCAGCGCCAGGAAACGACAGGCCCGCGCCCAGCCCTGCGGCTGGTAGAGGAATTCGCATTCCGCATCCGCATCGCTGTGGGGCGAGGGCTTCCAGGCCGCTTGCTGCAACTGCTCGACCAGCCGCCTGGTCTTGCGCGCCACGATGACGAACTGACAAGCCGCCTTTTCATAGGCCTCCACCGCCTCCCAGCAATAAAACCCGGAATCGGCCCGCGCCAGGATTTTCTTCACGCCGTGCGGCAAAGCCCGAAAGGCGCTCTCGAGGTGGGCGGCGATCTGCCGGCCCGTGGGCCGGTCGCCGTTGCGCAACCCGCCCATCAGGTATTCGCGCGTCTCGGCCAGGAAAGTCAGTATCGGCTGGTAGCTGCGCTTGCCCTTGTTCTTGGGGTTGTAACTCTTGCGCCCGCCCATCTGGCGGCCGTAGAGCGTGTGCACGGTGGTGTCGGTGTCCAGCGTCACCGTCTCCAATTTCACCTGGGCCGCGGCCCAGACTCGTTCCCGCAGCTGGCGCTGAATGGAAAGGATCTGCTTCGCCACGTTGAGGTGCAGCGAGGCCAGAAAGCGCCACAGCGTGGACTGCGGCGGCAGACGCGTCACTTGCAAGATGCCGGTCAAGATGGGGTCGCGGGCGATGAAGCGGAGTTGGTTCAGCCGCGCAAAGCCGACATAGAGGCCCAGCACGAGGGCCAGCACAAACTGGTAGAGGCTCATCACACGGGTGATTCGTTTGTTCGTGATGGTTTCTTCCAGCAGCGCCTGGAAGCCGAGTTTTTCGAGCAGGGTGGCGACGGGCAGCAAGCCGCCGTAGGGAGTCAGATTCTTGCCGCGGAAGTGATAAGGCGTGGCAGCCCCGATTTTATTGGGCCGCGGGGCCCTCGCGCCCCGGCCTTGTTTGACGGGCCTTCGGGAGCTATGCTGTTTTCGCTTGGTAACCATTTGGGTGACCTCCTTGGGGTTGACTGGCGAAGCTGAAATCTTTGCCAGCCTACCTTATTACCCCATGTTTTCGGGGGTCCCCCAAATGGCCCCTGGCGGCTCAGCCCTCCTCCGGTGCACCCCGCAGTGCATAATTCAGGTGCTATAGACTGGAACAAGAGCTTGTGAGGAGGAAAGACGAGTGGAAATCTGTCGACTTTCTTGTAGAAGATGTACATTGGCGTCTCTTGGTGCGTGCGTTTAGAGGGAAAGTAAGGAGGCTGTATCGGGTTTGGAAGGAACAGAGGAAAGCGGCACAGTCCGATCAGTCTGAGCCATAGTGTAGGTCAAAGAGGTCAAAGTGCGGATCGTAGAGAGGACTACCGCGATCCTCTCGCTTTGAACGCATCGAACATCGGAGACTACTGTAATAATCGCGAGACCCGCAACCATAGTGTTCTTGTGGAAGCGATGACCCGATTCTGCCGTGACCCGGAGCTTTGGTGAGAACGCGGCCGACGGGGCGCCGAGAAGCTCGTTCGGCAGTTTAACTCGGAGCTGATCGCGCTCCGCTAGGTTGAACTGGTGAAAGAGGTGTTGGATGCCGCTCCAGCTTGTCAAGGGCCTCCTGGTTAAACTATCGAGCGGGCCTCCGCGCACCACCGCCGAGGTTCTCCATCGCCGGAAGGAGGAAGAAGCGCTGCGGGACAATCAGCTGATGCAGGGCCCTCCACTGATCGGCGGACCACATATCGGTCCGTTGGTCAGGAACAGAAGTCAAGTACTGTCGACGGGCCATTTAACCTAAAAACGGCAGTTGCTAGAGGGCATCGGTGACATAGGAGGTCGTTCCGAGGACTCTTCCGCGGAGGAATTGGCGAAAAATCCAGCTTGGAATCAGTCGCCAGCGTTGGGCGCGGGTCAACTGCTCCGCGGTTGCTTGCAGCCATTGCAGAAAGGCGCTGGCCCGCTGCAAAGCTGCCTTCATCAGCCGCGCCCGCTCGTGCAAGCTGGTGATCGTCACGGCCGTTGGGTGGCCGTGGCGCGTCCGCCGGGCAAGGCCGTGCAACAACAAGAGCCGCGTCGTGATCACCTCGCCGTGCTTGGCGGGGATCGGCAGGCGCGTAAACAGCGTCCACCAGTTGTCCACCAGCGCCGCGATGCGCGCCAGCACCTGACAACGCAGCAGGTCCTGGGTCGTAAATCCCGGCCAGCTCCACTGGTTCTTCAATTCGTCAAAGTTGTTCTCCGCGTCCGCCCGGTCACGATACTGCTGCGCGATCGTCGCCACCCCCTCGTCCAGCGAACTCAGCAGCACCGCATACTCATAGAGCGCTCGCCGGCTGCCCCGCGTCACCAGCCGTTTGCTTTCTCCTTGCGGCAATTCCAGGTCCAGCAGCTGCACCGTCGCCAGCGCTCCCAGCGCCTCCTCGGCCGACAGATCCAGCCCCGCCTGCTGGAGCTTCCTGCCGATGGCGTGTTGCAGCAGCGGCGCCAACGCCGCCACGAAGATGTGCGCCTCCACTCGCCGTTTCGTGTGATGATAGATCGGCCGCATCTCGATCACGTCCTTGAGGTCGCGGGAAGCCTGCTCGACTTCCATCAAGTCCTGGTAGCGCTCAACCGCCTCGACCGGACCCAGCTCCGGCTGCTCGGTCTGGATCAGATACTTCCCCTCCAGCTCCTTCTCACGCTCGAAGTGCCCCGGATGCTCGTATTAGCGAAACTGGCCGGCCTTGTACTCCCATCCAAAATAGCGCCAGCGGCGGCGCCGCTCGAGAATGCGCGCCGCCGCCGCGCCCACCTTCCGCGGTGCCTTGAGCTGGCCCGCCACCACCCGCTGCTGCAGCTCTTCCAGCTCCTCGCGCAGCGCCTCCATGGCCTTTTCCCGCTGCGCCTGTTCGTACTCCCTCCGCTGCTCGCTGTCCACCACAAACACCCGCACGCCCGCCTCGTCGCCGCCCACGTCCCGCACCCTGGTGCGCGGCGGGACGGACTTCTCGCGGGCCCTAATCCCGGCCGGGCAATCTGGTAGTGCGGCAGAAAGTGTGTAAAGGAGAAATCCGGAGAGAGGCGGCTGGAGCTCCTGAGTGGTAGAAAGTATGCGAGGCCACGGAAGCCCTTTTTCGTTGCGGCCGGTCCGCGCTAGGAACACGAGTCCGCCGACCGGCAAAACCGTTTCGTGGCAAGGACAGTTTCGCGTCGCTGCCCAGTAGCGGCCCGCTCCTACGCAGCCCCGCATTGGCAGCGACACATTGGCAGCGACAGGCACTCTTGACGCCATCGGCGGTGGCAGCAATGCCAACGAATCTGTACGGAAACGGCACGCTGACAGCATGTTTTTGCCACAGGGTGCCATCGCCTCAAATCACAAGTTGCTGGAAACAATGCCTTTAGACATTACCCTCAAGGCGAGACACCCCAAATTCACCGATACTCTGACATGATGTGACATTTCGCGACAGTTTTTATATAAGATTTATGTCCAGTCACGTAACCGGCTTTGTTTCAAGCACTTCCGTTTCTGCTTCTCAACCGGTAAGTGGCAGCCGATGCCTGCTCCAGCGACAGGCCCTCGAGCACCAGTCGGATCACGGAAACCCAGCCCGCAAACGCCTCTCGGTTCCGGCTCGTCCGGCGCGGATGGAAGGTGGAATTAGCTTGGCTTCGAGCCGCTTTGCCCGGAGGAAACCCCAGTCGCCTTTTCGCGAGTTTGCGGCTGCTCGGAGAAGTACTTGATGTCGCTTTTGTACAGCAGCAAGTTGGGGCCATCGCTGCGCGTCAGGCGAATGAACTTGCTGTCGTAGTAGGCCACCCAACCCGTGAATTCTTCGTCTCCCTTCGTACGCACCTCGATTACGGTCTTGCGGTCCGCCAGACGCTTGAGATAGGCGGCTTCCTTGAACGTACGGCTGGGATCTCGCTTCGCGCCGCCTTTCGCCGGGCCGCCGCCAAGCCGCCGGGCCGGCCTGCCCTTCCGCTTGCTGTGTTTCCTTTGGGGGCCTTTCGGTTTCAAGGTTGATCTCCCTTTTTTTTCGTCCCTGTTCTCGACTTGATCTTCGGAGCCGGTTTGGGCGGGGACGGCCGACCGCGAATGTTAATACGCTCTTTGGCATTGCGCCGTAAGACTCTGTCGGGCACGAAGTACCCATTGCGCGCCAGTACCGTTGCTGCGGGCCGGCTGACCTTGATCTCGACCGGCCGAAAGCGCTCCGTAACGCTGGTGTGCTCGGGTGGATAATACCCGATCAGGTATTGCGTTCGCAGGTTGCGCAGAATTTCGTCGAAGGCCTGATTCAAGTCCACGTCTCCAAACTGAACGTAGGTCGCCCCGCCGGTGTTCGCGGCCAGTGTTTTCAGCGCGTTCTCTCCCCCAACGTTTCGGCCTGCGTCGGCCTTGATCGGCATGACGATCACGCCGTAGATGACAGCGTCGATCCGCTGCGCCTCCTCAAGCGCTTTGTGAAAAGTGGTACGGCTGCTGGTGTCGCCGCCGTCAGTGATAATCACCATCACTCGCCGGCCTGGGCGGCCATCGAGTTGTCCCGCGGCCAGCGAGATCGCGTCATACATCGAAGTGCCGCTGTCGGGGCGAATGGAGTCCAGCGCCCGCCGGATCGGTTTCCGCTTCTTGGTGAACTCGGTCGCCAGCTCAACGAAAACGGAGAAATGAAAGACACTCAGGCGGTCTTTGCCGAAGCGGTCACTGTCGAGCAGGTTTGCCGCGAAACGCTTGGCGGACTCCTTCTCGAACTGAATCTCCTTGCCCGTGCTCAAACTCGTATCGAGCATCATCGCAACCGAAAGCGGGCGGTTGGTGTGACGCTCGAAAACGACGATTTCCCTCTCTTCGCCGCCATCGAGGACCGTGAATTCCTGGCGCTCGAGGTCGCCGATCGGCGCTCCGTTGGGACCCTTGACCGTCGCCAGCACATGAACCAGACTGACGTCCACGGTAAAGGTGGGGCCTTCGTTTGCCGCCTCTTGCGGGGAAGTCCAGCCGGGGCTTACGGCTAGCGCCCAACTCAACCCGATCGCTGTTAGAGGGTGTTTCAAATGGGAAACCTTGCTGGGAACGAATCGTAAGACGCCCGCTCCCCTAGACTAGCAGCCCGTTGTAGAAGCTGGCTCGAACGAAAAGCAGCCAGAGCAAGAGAGCAGCCGATTCCGACCGCATCCGATGACGGCGTTTGCCAAACTGCCTATAATGCCTGTTAGTCTCCTGACTCTTTCACACTGAACACGTTGCCAAGCCCCGCGGGGGGGGAAGGCCAACCTTATGCCTGAGCCGGTCGAGAACGGTCCCGCCAGCGAGCATGCTTGGCTAGTTCGGGTAGAGGGCCTGGGCGGGCCCGCGCGGTATCGCTTGCGCGGCACGGTGACGCGCGTTGGCCGCGATCCGGAAAACGACTTCGTTATCGAGACTTCCACAACCTCCTCGCGCCATAGCGAGATCAGTTGGGAACACGGCAGCTACTGGATCTACGATCTCAATAGTACGAACGGAACTTACGTCAACGGCAGCCGCGTGGACCGGGCGCCACTCGAAGCCGGGTCCTGCATTCGTTTCGGGACCGGCGGTCCCGAGTTTGCCTTCGAGCCGGACAAACGGCCGCGGTCATCCATGGATGAAACGATGGTTCTTACTCCCGTCGAGGCGAGCCGCGAACAGGAGATAGCACCCCAATCTCGGGTGGAGACCGCCCCTTCCATCACCACCGAAGACGAGAAGCTGCTTTCCGACGCCGTGCGCCGTGCCCGCGAGGCCCGCCGGAGCGGCAGCTTCGACCAGACGCAGACCATCATGCGCGCCATGCTCGGTCTGTCGAAAAGCCGTTCGGACCGCAGGTGGCGGCTGATTAGCAGCACTCTGATGCTGGGCCTGCTGGCTGTCGCGGGTTTGGGCTATTGGAAGGTACAGGACGTTCGAGAGAACAAGACGGATCTTGACCGCAGGATCGAACAGATCGAAATGAGCCTGGTCGGCGACGGCTTCGACGACAGCGAAGTGGACGAATTGATGCGGCTGCTGGACGACTACCAGCGGCAAGCACAGGCTCTTCAGAGCAGTTTGCTGTTTCGTTGGGGGATCCTTGGCGAGGAACAGCTCTTGGTGCAGCGTGAGGTGCGAACAGTGCTGAGGCGCTTCGGCGCGGAGTCCTACAGCGTGCCGCCTGAATTTGTCGAGCGGGTGAGTCATTTCATTGAGCAGTTTCAAACTCGCGACAGAGCGCATGTGGAGCGAGTCATGGGTGAATCCCAAGCCGACTTGCAGTTGATACAGCGCATCTTCGAGGAGGCCAAGCTGCCCTCGGATCTAGCCTACATCGCGATGGTCGAAAGCGCCTTTCTGGCTGGGAGCCGAAGCAGCCAGGGGGCCGCCGGCCCATGGCAGTTCCGCCCGGCAACCGCCCGGCAGTACGGCCTTCAGGTCAGCGAGGACGTGGATGACCGCTATGACATGGAGAAATCCACGCGGGCCGCCAGCCTCTACATTCGCAAGCTGATACTGGACTTCGGAGCGGGCAGCTCAGTGATGCTGGCGCTGGCAGCGTATAATGTCGGGCCCGGCAAAGTCAGACGAGCGGTTCGCAGAGTGGAAGACCCGATCAAGCAACGCAACTTCTGGTATCTGTACCGTACACGGGCCTTGCCCACCGAAACGCGAGAGTACGTCCCGAAAATCTTCGCCGCTATTCTCATCGGACGCAACCCGGAACGTTTCGGCTTTTGAGCAAGTCCCCGACCAGGTTTCGCAATTCCGAAAAGGAGACCTCATGAAACGCCGACACTTTCTCAAGAATGCTTCAATGGCTCTGACTGGCGCCGGCGCCAGTGCCGCCATTCCAAAGGTTTTCGGTCAGGGCCGAGATCTTCGCCCCATCCCGCCGGTCGCGCCCCCGGCAACGAAAAACATCATCGATTTGCATGTGCACGACTTTTTCCAGGACGAGAAACCCGCGGATGCGAAGTTCTCTCCTCAGCTCAACAACAGCCGGCCTGACGCGACATACCAGATGAATGCGGGCTGGGTGCAGTTCCAATATGACCTGGAATCCGTTCACAAAGCGTGCTTGCTCCATGTGGCGCAAGATGACGTTGGCAAGAAAGGCAACGACCGCATCGCCGAGCTTGTCAAACGCTGGCCGCAAAAACTGATTCCGTTCGGCTCGGTGAATCCACTGTTCGCGGACGCTCTCGACGAGTTCAAAAGGGCGGTCGAGGTGCTGGGGATGAAGGGTTTCAAGCTCAGTCCGATCTACCAGAGTTTTCACCCCATGGATCCCCGGGCGCTGCGGATCTACGAACAAGCCCAGGAGTGGAAGATTCCATTGATCTTCCACACAGCGACCGCGCAAGCCCCGAACATCCCTCTTAAGTGGGCGGATCCCCGGCTGTTCGACGATGTCGCTTACGCTTTCCCCGAGTTGAAAATCATCATGGCCCACTTGGGGCATCCTTGGCAGAAAGAGTGCATCGTGATGGCCCGCAAACACCCTAACGTTTACATGGAGCTGTCCGGCAACTTTTACCGGCCGTGGTTCTTTTACCAGGCCCTGCTGTTCGCGCTCAACTGGGGCCAAACACACAAGATCCTGTTCGGAAGCGACTGGCCGATCACGACGCCGAGGGAGACGATAGAGGGGCTGAACAAAGTCAATCAGTTCGCGGAAAGCGGCTTGCCCGAGATTCCACAAGCAGTGATTGACGGCATCATTTACCGCGACTCTCTGAAGTTGCTTGGCATCTCCGCTTAGCTTTATTGTTCGGGGGCTTCCGGGTACTTGGCGGGCGCCGCGGCGTTGCACGATCGTGCCAAAGTAGCGGCCCTCACCCCAGTTTCAGCAGGCGGGCGGCGTTTTCATGGAGAATCTTGCGCGCGGCGGTCTCGTTCGGGGCCAGCCGCCGGACCGTCCCCATACTGTTGAAGCCGATACAATCGGGCCCGGCGCCGAACGTGTCGCTGCAATCGCTCGCCCACAGCAGCTTGTCTTGGTGGCGGTCGAGAAAGCCGCGGGCGTGGTCTTCATCGCGCTCCATCGAATTACGGCCCGAACCCGCCGAGAGGTCTCCATACATGTTTTCGTAATCAGACAGCAGCCGGTCGCTGATGCCCCCGGGCGTCACCGGCGTCTTTGGATACATCACCGTTTGATCGTGATTCTTGTCGATGTTGCCCCACCAGGTTTGGGCGTGACCGATGAAGGTCACGGCCGGAAACTTTTCAAGCATTTTGTGGAGGCGCTCGATGCCCATGTTGTAGGTTTCGTGTTGGAAGTGCATCAGCACCGGCACATCGAACTCCCGCGCAATCGAAAACACGAGTTGCATCGCTTTGGAGTCGCAGTCGACTGGGAATTTCTGCTCGCCGATCCCTTTTGCGCCCATCTTGAGATACTTCTCGAGCACCGGCCGTGTTTCGGGAACGTCGGGAAGTTCGTTGGCAAAGTAGAAATACTCATCGGGGTAGCGCTGCGCGAGGGCGACCGCGGAGTCGTTCCCAAAGGCGTCGGCGGCAAGCCCGTATCTCGACCCGGCCGGCAGCAGAACGGTTTGAGCCACGCCCATCTTTCGCTGGTGGGCGACCAGGGCCTCATCGGTTCTGTCGCTGTAGTTCGTGTGCTGGTGGAAATCGATGACCGCTTCTCGAGCAGGCTCCTCGGCAACAATTTGGCTGGTCTCTGGGGTCTCACCGCCACAAGCAGCGAAGCTCGCCGTGCCGGCGGCGGCGGCCAGAAAGTCTCGACGTCGAATTTGTCTCACCACGGTGAATCTCCGTTTTGCGGACTGATCCCAGTGTACGACTCTCGCGGCCGAACCAATGCTTGGTTGTGTTTCCGCACCGCGTAGTTCGGTGCGGCAGGCGGCTTTACTTTACTGACCGCTACGCGGTTTTCCCCAAATGCTTCTCCATCACGTCTCGCGCCTGCTGCATGAGCGCCGCACGGTCCTGAATCGTCATGCCTTTCGTTGCTATCGGCGCGTGGAAAACGAGCGAAGCCTTGCCCGGCTTCATGTAGGGCTGCCCTTTCGGCATCAGCTCCCGCGTTCCATGAACGGTGACGGGCACAAGCGGCGCTTGCGCCTCGATCGCGATGGTGAAGGGTCCCGGACGAAAAGGCAGCAGGCGGCCGTCAAGGCTGCGCGTGCCTTCCGGGAAGATCATCAGAGAGATCCCCTTCTTGAGAGCGTCGACCGAGGCTTCGAGCGCCCGGCCGCGCGACTCACGATTCATTCGGTCGACATAGATGAATCCGCCAAGTTTCATGACGTAGCCGAGCAAGGGGATTCCGCCAAGTTCCTTTTTGAGCACGACCGTAATGCGCGGCAGCACCATGAACAACGCGGCGGGCTCGATGTTGCTGACGTGGTTGCTCAGAAACACCGACTGGGGGTGCTGAAAAGCGTATTCCAAGTGTACGAGATTGACACGAACACCCGAGAGAAGGAAGGCAATGCGAACGCCCGTACGTGCCACCCAATAGATCGGGCGAATGTCACGAATCAGCCACGTGAGCGGCACGAAGAAAAGCGTGCCCATTGTCACGTAGACAACCAGAAACGGGTAGACCAGCAGAAACGCGCGTAGCATGGACGTTGAGCAGTTGAGCAGTTGATCCACTGAGCCTCAAACTGTTGGCCGTGAATCGCAAGGTTCGACCAGCCTGATGTCAGCGTGTCGGAAACCTAACCGTTGACGGGTATGGTTGTCGGCTCAACGGCTCAACGGCTACTCATACCTCCCCAGCCAGTCATTCCTCCGGACTCGCAGAATATCAAGGAAGGCATCCGCCCCCGAGAACGCGGCGACCTTGGTGCCTTCGACATCATTCCATCGAACCGGCACCTCGGCGACCTTGAATCCATACTTGCGGGCGAGGTAGAGAATCTCGACGTCGAAACCGAAGCGTTCCAACTGCTGCTTGGGAAAAATGTCATGAGCCGCGCGAGCCGAAAAAAGTTTGAAGCCGCACTGCGTGTCCGCGAAAGGCAGCCCCGTGGCCACCCGAACAACCAGATTGAAAAATCGTCCCATCATCTCCCGAAACAAGGGCTGATGGACCCCGATCAGAGACCGGTCCAGAGCGCGCGAGCCAATCGCAATCTCGTGGGAGCCGTCGATGACCGCCGCCAGCAATTTGTCGCATTCCTCGATGGGAGCCGAAAGGTCGGCGTCGGTGAACAAGACCCAGTCATAGCGCGACTCGGCGGCGCCATAACGCACGCTGTACCCTTTGCCTCGGTTCCCCGGATTGTCCAGAACACGCATCGACACGGCGCCGGACTGAATTTTGCCCGCCATCTCGCGTGAGATGTCCGCCGTCCGGTCCGAAGATCCGTCGTTGACAACCAGAATTTCCGATTTCCGGCCGGGCCGGCGTTGCAGATAACCCGCGACGCGCTCCAGCGTGGCCGGGAGGCGCTTTTCCTCGTTGTAGGAGGGAATAACGACCGAGAGCGAGTTCTGCAAAGCGGAATCGTAGGAGAACAGCAATTATATCATCAGCCGGATCGGCGAACATTTACTCGATAACGTGGCGCCGGTGTCCGATGCCCCTCGGCGACGGTTTCCGAACCTGCCTAGCTGATTGCAGATCCGCATCAACCCGGTTACGATCGAGACATGGGAACGCAGACCGATGTTCGGTCTCTGACGACCGCTGCGGAGCTCGCGGTATTTCCCGACGATAGCTTTCAGTACGAGCTAGACGACGGGGAACTCATCATGATGCCGCTGGACGGCGAAGAACATGGGCGAATCGAAGCAGATATCGTGGGGTTGTTGTACGCGGAAGTGAAAAAGCGCCGGCTCGGACGGCTGTACTCTTCCGACACCGGGTTCGTTCTGCGGGAGGACCCGATATTGTTCGTTGTCCGGACGTTTCTTTCGTTCGCAAAGAGAGGTTTCCGCTGCCCGTTACCTCTCGGGGCTTTATCCGTGGCGCGCCCGATTTGGCAGTGGAGGTCCGGTCGCCTTCTCAGTCACCCGACGACCTCAGCCGGAAGACACAGCAATATCTCGACAACGGCACCGACACTGTGTGGGTGATTTACCCTCGCGAGAAGAAAGCCTTGCTGCGGGATTCGTCAGGGATGGCGAAGACAGTCGCGCTCGATGGAGTTTTGGAGGCGCCTCGCATCCTTCCCGGCGTCAGAATTGCGCTCCAAGATGTATTTGAGGCCTCCTGACTAAATAAACGCCACCGAGCCATCAGCCCGATAGCCCGTACCCCTCTTCCAGGGCCTTGGCGGCATGCTCGGAAAGGCTTCTTCGTTGAGTTCGACGCCCCAGCCCGGCTTGTTGGGAATTTCCAGATAGCCGTCCTTCACCATCAGAGGCTCTTTGAGGACGTCCCGGTAAGCCCCGGCGTCCGGCGCGCGGTATTCGAGGATGAGGAAGTTCGGCGTCGAGGCCGCGAAGTGTACGTTCACCGCGGCCGCGAGGGGACTCATGGGATTGTGGGGCGCGACGACCATGTACTGCGCCTCGGCCATGGCGGCGATCTTCTTCATTTCCATGATTCCGCCGCAAACGCAAATGTCGGGCTGGATGATGTCCAAGGCCTGAATGTTGATGAGATCGCGAAACTCGTACTTTGTATAGTTGCATTCACCGCTGGCCAGGGGAATATTCACGTGGTCGGCCAGCTTTTTCATGGCGTCGAAATTTTCCGGGCGAATTGGTTCTTCGAGCCAAAACGGGTAGTACGGTTCGATCTCTTTGGCGACGCGAACCGCGCGCTGCACCTCGAAATAGCGGGCGTGGATATCCACTCCAATGTCGACGTCCGGCCCAACCGCCTCGCGAACCGCCCGGACTCGCTGACCGGCGATCCGGGTCACTTGGTTATACGGCATGGCGTTGTCGCCCCGATTGTGCGGCGACATCTTGACGGCGGTGTAACCGTACTTATCGATGAGCCGGAGGGCGTTCTCAGCCGCCTCCTCTGCCGTGGAGCCGCCGATGCTCTGGTAGGTGCGGATTTTGTTCCGAACGCGGCCTCCGAGCAGCGCCCATACCGGCAGGCCGGCCGCTTTGCCAGCGATGTCCCACAAGGCGTGTTCAATGCCGCTGATGGCCGCGCTGGTGACCGAGCCTCCGGGAAAACGCGTGGTGTTATACATCAAGTCCCACAGGTATTGAATGTTGCGGGGGTCCTGCCCGACCAGCCAGAGTTTATAGTCCTCGATGACCTTGACCGTGGCCTCGTCCGGGCCGACCGAGTAGGCTTCGCCAATGCCGGAAATACCCTGGTCGGTTTCCACCTTGACGTAGACCCAGTTGCGGCCGCCGTTCCAGACTAGGAAAGTTTTGATGTCGGTGATCTTGATGGCGGGCTTATCGCCCATTGGAGCGGGAGCTTGCAGCATGGGAGCGGCGCTCAGCGGCGCGGCGGCCGAGGCCAGGGCTGTCTTCGCGAGAAATTGTCTTCGTTTCATGATGGACTCCTTTTTGATAGGGACAGCCGATAATCTAGCGAATGGGGCGCCGGTTTGCAATCCGCCCATGACTGTTGTCCGCCCATGACTGAAAGACTGGCGGGCGAACCGTCGCCGCGGCGTCAGCGAAACGGCTTGACCGCACCCTCGCGCTTATAGGGGGTGAAAAATAGGAAGGTCCGCATCCTCTCGTCTGATACGATGAAAAGGCTGGTTTTCTCCCGCATTCCGGCGAAATATTGTTTCTTGCCGGCCTCATCCGTTCATGCAGCCCGCTGCGCCGCGAAAGCCGCGTGATGGCTGTGCATTTGCCGATCGGAAGCGGGATCCAGCCTCGCGGGCCGCAATGAAGATCTGCTACCTGGACTGCTTCTCCGGCATTAGCGGAGACATGCTGCTGGGCGCTTTGGCCGATGCGGGCGCCGGCCAGGCGGAGTTGCGCTCGGGAATCGCTAAGCTGAGACTCGACGGCATCGAGCTGAAGTTCGAAAAGTGCCTCCGCGCCGGCATTGGCGGAACCAACCTGACCGTCGATGTCGCCCATGATCATCCTCACCGATCGCTCAGCCGCATCGAGGAGATTATTCGTGCCAGCGCACTCGATGAGGAAGTAAAAGAACGCAGCGTCGGGATCTTCCGCCGGCTCGGAGAAGTCGAAGCCGCCATTCATCAGGTTCCCGTCGAGAAGGTTCAATTCCACGAGGTCGGAGCGCTCGATTCGATCACGGACATTGTCGGCGCCTGCATCGGGTTCCAGTTGCTCGGCGTCGAAAAGATCTACTGCTCGCCGCTGAATCTGGGCAGCGGCACGGTCAAGGCCGCCCATGGAATCATGCCGGTCCCCGCGCCGGCGACGGCTGCCCTAGTCAAGGGGATACCAACCTATTCCGACGGCCCCGCGGTTGAGCTGACGACCCCGACCGGCGCGGCGATTGTCGCAACCCTCGCCTCGGAGTTCGGCGCCATGCCGGCCATGCGATCCTCGGCGATCGGCTACGGGGCGGGGGATCGAGACTTCAGCGGCAGAGCGAACCTCTTGCGCGTTGTCGTCGGCGAGCAAAGCCAGGCGACGGAGACGACCGAAGTTTTCGTCATCGAAGCGAACATTGACGACATGAATCCGCAGATTGCGGGCTATGTCCGTGAGCGTCTGTTGGAAGCCGGCGCCCTCGATGTGACATTGGCGCCGGTCTATATGAAAAAGGATCGTCCCGGATTCATGATTTCGGTGCTGGCCAAACCCGAAGACCGCGAGAAACTGGGCGCGCTGCTCTTCGCCGAGACAACGACTTTGGGAACTCGCATGTATGCCGCGCAGCGGCGAGTGCTGGAACGCACCTGGCGGCAGGTCACAACGAAGTTCGGCGACGTCCGGGTGAAAGTCGCATCAGAGAATGGCTCGGTGCGTAATTTCACTCCCGAATATGACGACTGCCGCAAAATCGCTATCGAGGAAGGCGTGCCCCTCAAGGACGTGATTCAGCAGGCAAACTTTGAGTATCTGCGCATGGGCGAGAGTGAGACAAGCTAAGCAGTATGCAATCAACTGCCTGTCGATCACTTCAACAGAAAACATGAAGTACTATCTCACGACTCCGATCTACTACGTCAACGCGACACCTCACATCGGCCATGCCTACACCACCCTCGTGGCCGACACGGTGAAACGCTTCCGGCGCATGATGGGAGACGACGTCCACCTCGTGACCGGCACCGATGAACACGGGCAAAAAGTCGAGGCCGCCGGGCGAAACGCCGGCTGGGAACCGCGGCATTACGCCGATCGCGTGGCGGCTGCATTCCGGCGGCAGTGGGACGAACTCGGCATCGACTACGACGATTTCGTTCGAACCACCGAGCCGCGCCATGCCCGAGCTGTCCGATGGCTGTTCTCTTTGTGCCAAGAGAAAGGCGCGATCTACAAAGGCAGCTACAGCGGCCAATACTGCCCGAATTGCGAGCTCTACGTCAACGATGCCGAGCCGGGATCGCCCTGCCCCGACTGCGGCCGCCAAACCGAGACGGTAACGGAAGAAAACTACTTCTTCAAGCTTTCCGAATATCAGGACAAGCTGCTGAAGTTCTACGAGGAGCATCCTGAATTCATCCGTCCCGAATCGCGCCGCAACGAGGTCCTCTCGTTCGTACGCGGCGGCTTGAAGGATCTGTCGATCAGCCGCTCGAACCTGAAGTGGGGTATCCCGCTGCCTGGAGACGAAGGACATGTCTTCTACGTCTGGTTCGACGCGCTGACCAACTACATGACCGTCCTCGGCTACGGCGAGGAGCAGCGGGAGAAGGTCGACCCCAAGCGGCTTTGGCCCGCCGATTTGCACTTAGTCGGGAAAGAGATTCTGCGCTTCCACGCCGTCTACTGGCCGGCGTTTCTGATGGCGGCCGAACTCCCTCTTCCGAAACAAGTCTTCGCTCATGGCTGGCTCATCTTCCAGGAGCACAAGATGAGCAAGTCACGGGGGAACATCGTCCGGGCGTCCCCGATCGACCAGGTCATGGGGATTGAGTCGCTGCGCTATTACCTGCTCCGTGAAATCGTTTTTGGGAAGGACGGCAACTTTAGCTACGACGCCCTGGTGGAGCGCTACAACTCCGACTTGGCCAATGGGCTCGGCAACCTGGTGAGCCGCACCCTCGCGATGATACACCGCTATTTCGATGGAGAGCTGCCGGCTTCCCCTGGCAATGGCGGCGAAATCGCGGCAACGGCCCGTAGCACGATCGCCCAGACCACTGAGTTTTTCGAGAACTTTGAGTTCTCTCGCGGACTAGAGGCGATCTGGGCCATGCTCGGCACGGTGGATAAGTACATTGTCGAGCGCAAGCCCTGGGTGCTGGCCAAGAACAGCGACGAGGATTCTCAAACAGCGCTGCGCGAGACGTTGTACAACTCCGCCGAGGTGGTGCGGATTGCCTGCGTGCTGCTCCACCCGGTGATGCCCAAGGCCACGGCCACGATCTGGAAGCAGCTTTCTCAGACGACTCCGCTCGGCGAGGTTCATCTATCCGGCGTCCGTTGGGGTCAACTGCGGGAAGGTACTAAAGTCGGTGAAGCGACGGCGGTCTTTCCCAGGCTGGGCGTCGAAGAAACAGTTGAAAAAATGAAAGAACTGGAGAAGGAAACATTGCAAGAACAAGCTGAAATCATGGGTAAACAGATACCCGAGCCGGCAGTGGAGACCGCCGCCCCGGACGAAGCCTCGGCGAGCGCGAGTTCGAAAGATGCGGCCACTGAATCCGCCGCCGCCGAACCGCCGCAAGAACCGAAAATCAATTTCGAAGACTTCATGAAAGTCGAGATGCGGGTCGGAGAAGTCAAATCCGCCGAAAGAGTTCCCAAGACGGACCGCCTGCTGCACCTGATGGTGGACATTGGCGAGCCTGAACCACGCTCCATCGTGGCCGGCATCGCGGAGGCCTACGAACCCGAGTCGCTGATCGGCCGCAAGGTCGTGATCGTCGCGAATCTCAAGCCCCGCAAAATGCGCGGCGTTGAATCGAATGGAATGATCGTCGCCGCCAGCGCGGACGGCGGCAAGCCCGTCCTCGCGGGGTTTCACGAGGACGTGCCCGCTGGAGCCTCTTTGAGGTGATCGTCGACTCTCACTGCCACCTCGATGACGCGGCATTTGACGATGATCGCCCGCAAGTTCTCGAACGTGCCAAGGCGGCGGGCGTCGGCTTGATCCTCACGATCGGGACGGGCGAGGGCCCCCCCGACCTCGAACCCGCGATCCGATTGGCCGACCAGCTTAGCAACGTTTTCGCAACGGTCGGCGTGCATCCCCACGACGCCCATAAGGCGGATGCCGGGACTTTCGACCGCCTGGCCGCGCTTTGCTCGCACGAGAAAGTTCTCGCCGTCGGGGAAATCGGCCTCGACTTTTACTACGACAATTCGCCGCGGGAAATACAGCGCGACGTTTTTGTCAGGCAGATGGAAGTGGCCCGGCAGGCGCGCAAGCCGATCGTCATCCACACGCGCGATGCCTGGCCGGAAACCCTCGATCTATTGGAAGAGCACTGGCGTCCGAGCGGTCTTGGCGGTGTCATGCATTGTTTCTCGGGTGACTGCGAGCATGCTAAACGTTCCATCGACAGTGGATTCATGATCTCCTTCGGGGGGATGCTGACCTTCAAGCGTTCGGATGAGTTGAGGCGAACAGCCGCGCGTCTTCCGCTGGAGTGCTTGCTGGTTGAAACGGATGCACCCTACCTAACGCCCGCGCCCTATCGTAAAATACGGCGCAACGAGCCTTGCTACGTCGCCGAGACCGCGCGTCAGCTCGCCGCGGTGCGCGGACGGGACGATGAAGAAGTGGCCATGGCGACGACGGCAAACTTCCGCCGGCTTTTCGATTTGCCTGTTTCCGCTATGGAAGTATAATGGGACTCTCCGATCCCCGCACCATGCCAACAATCAAGGCCCAGCCGATCAAGGCCCAGGCGATGTCGCGCCACGAGGTCATTGCACTGATTGCCGCCGACCTCGAACGTGTCGAAAAGGCAATCGGCGTTGACACCGTCTGCTCGGTCGAGGCAGTTACGGCCATCAGCCAGCACCTGCAGCTAAGCGGGGGCAAGCGCCTGCGCCCTGCTCTGCTGCTGCTCTCGAGCGGTCTCTGCGGCTATCGCGGTGAATCAGCCATCCGCATGGGGGCGGTGGTGGAAGTGATTCACACAGCGACGCTTGTCCACGACGACATCATTGATGGCGCCGAGGTTCGCCGCGGCAGGCCCTCGACCAACCAGCGTTGGGGAAACCAAACCAGCGTCCTTGCCGGCGACTGGCTCTACATGCAGGCCTTCAATCTGGCGCTGCGGGAGCGAAATTTCTATGTGCTCGACTCGCTGATCGAGCTCACCCAGATGATGGTCGAAGGCGAGCTGATGCAGATGGAGCAGGCGGGCCGCATCGACGTCACACCCGAACAGCATCTGGATTTGGTCAATCGCAAAACCGCTTGCCTGTTTTGCGTTTGCGCCCGCTTGGGAGCCGTACTCGCCGGCGTCGAGTCAGATGTAGAACAGCGGCTCGCCGACTACGGCTGGAACCTCGGCACGGCCTTCCAGTTAATCGACGACATATTGGACTTCACCGCTGACGAAGCAACGCTCGGCAAGCCCGTCGGCAACGACCTCCGTGAGGGGAAGGTAACATTACCGCTCATACTTGCGCTGCAGCGCTGTACCCCTGAAGAGAAATGCCTGGTCGAAACCGTCCTCAACGACGGCAACTACGACTCCGTGCCGTTCGCGGAAATCCGCTCGCTCGTCGACAGGTACGACGGAATTGAAACCGTGAGGAGCCGCGCCATCGAATACACCGAGCGAGCCACCGAGCAGTTGACCCGCTTCGATGAGTCGCCTTACAAGCGCGCACTCTACTCGGTTTCCGACTGGGTCGTCGATCGCCGGAGCTGACCCCCGGCCCTTTGCATTGATCCGCATTGGCAGGCCGTTACGGGTTGCCCGCCCGACCCGCTAAATGACGGAAACGGAAATCAAGATTCCCGTTGTTAAGGTGGAGACGATGCGACGCCTCCTCCGCCGTTTCGGATGGCGAGTAGCCGGCCGCCGCCACCTGGAGCACAATCTGGTCTTTGATCGCCCCGACGAATCTCTCCTGCGGGCGGGCTGCCTGTTGCGTGTTCGCTCAGCCGGCAAGCGCTGCCTGCTCACTGTGAAGCGGCCGATGCGAGGGCCGTCTCTCCATAAAGTGCGCGAGGAATTCGAGATCGAAACGACGGACACGACTTCAATGATCCGTATCTTGAACGCTCTGGACTACCGTGTCGCCTGGCGCTACGAAAAGTACCGAACTCAATTCGAGCAGTCGGGCGCTAAAGGCAAGATCTTGCTCGACGAAACCCCGATCGGAAACTACTTGGAACTCGAAGGAGAGCCTGGGTGGATCGATTCGACGGCCGCCCAGCTAGGTTTTAGGCCGGATGATTACATCACCGCCAGCTACCGCGCACTTTTTCTTGAACACGCCCCCGGAAATAAGAAGGCGGGACGGCACATGCTCTTCGAGGCCAAGCCTCGCAAGCAACTGCCCTAAGAGCAGCCAGCAGGGGCCGTCAATCCTGCCGCTCCTTTGCCGCGCAGCGGCGACACAACAGGACCCATCCTCTCACTACCGATCGCAGTCACAGCAGTGCGATAGGATGAAGAAATGGGTCAGGACCTCTACAACCTGACGTGCCCCTGTTGCGGAGCCGTCCTTGAAGTGGACGCCGCCACGCAGACGATCCTGACTCATCAAGCGCCGAAGCCCGAGTCCGTCCCCGAAGATTTACAGGAAGCCGTGAAGCGCCTCAAGGCCAAGCAAGGCACGCGCGATCAGCGTTTCCGCGAGCAAGTGGACCTAGAGCGCCGACACGGCCAGACCTTGGATAATCAATTCGAGGGGCTGCTCAAAAAAACGCGCACCGAAGGCCCCCAGAAGCCCGGACTTCGGGACATCGACCTCGACTAGCCTTCACGCCGGCGCGTTCAACTTGTCGCTCGTGCTGAGCAAGAAGCTCGGAGCCGGCACGCCGCGCGAGCTGGCAGCGGCGAAAAAGGCCTTCGATTCGCTCTGGGAGGCTACCGGGCGGCCCTTTTCAGGCGCTTGATCGCTCTTGCTTCGGCTTTGGACGCGCCTGGCCCGAGGGCCATTCCGAGTTGACCCGCAAATCCGCATTTTCCGTTCCGCGTGCGCCGCCTGAAAACGGCCACTTCCGCCACGGCTGCTAGACAACACCGAGCGCAATCATTGCATCGGCGACCTTGATGAAACCGCCGATATTGGCGCCTTTGACGTAGTTGATATTTTCGCCCTCGCGGCCATGCCGCACGCAAGTCGAGTGGATACGCTTCATCACTTCTTGCAGTTTTCGTTCCACCTCCGCGCGGGTCCAGGTCAAGTACTGCGCGTTTTGCGTGCGCTCAAATCCCGAGACAGCAACACCGCCGGCGTTGGCTGCCTTGCCGGGCGCGAAAAGCACATTCGCCTTTTGAAGAACCTCCACGCCGGCTGGGGCCGTCGGCATATTGGCCCCTTCGACAACCGCAAGCACGCCGTTGTTCGCGAGCTCGGCGGCAGCCTCCCGGCTGATCTCGTTCTGCGTCGCACAGGGCATCGCGATATCCGCTTTGATGCCCCAAGGCCTCTTCCCGGCGTGATATTCGCAGCCGAACTTTTCGGCATACTCGGAGATGCGGCCGCGCTTGACCGTCTTGAGATCGATCACGTAGTCCAGCTTCTCCTCGTCGATGCCGTCGGGATCATGGATGAAACCCGAGGAATCGGAAAGCGTGACCACCTTGCCGCCGAGCTGCAAAATCTTCTCGACCGCAAACTGGGCCACATTGCCCGAGCCGGATACGAGGCAGACCTTGCCTTTGATACTGTCGCCGCGGGTTCGCAGCATCTCCCGAAGAAAATAGACCGCGCCGTAGCCGGTAGCCTCCGTTCTAATCAAGCTGCCGCCGAAAGTGGCCCCCTTGCCCGTGATTGCCCCCGTCACCTCATTGCTCAGGCGCTTATATTGCCCGAACAAATAACCGATCTCGCGGCCGCCGACGCCGATGTCACCCGCCGGGATGTCGCGGTCTTCCCCGATATACTTCCACAACTCCGCCATGAACGATTGGCAAAAGCGCATTACCTCGTCATCGGATTTCCCTTTGGGATTGAAATTGGCGCCGCCCTTCGCGCCCCCCATGGGCAGCGTCGTCAGACTGTTCTTAAGAGTCTGTTCAAACCCGAGAAACTTCATCACGCTGACGGTCACGGAGGGATGAAACCGCAGCCCGCCTTTGTAAGGGCCGATGGCATTGTTGAACTGCACCCGAAATCCCCGATTGACGCGCACGTTGCGCTGATCGTCCTTCCAGGTGACGCGAAAGGTGATAATGCGGTCCGGTTCGGTAAGCCGCTCCAGGATTTGCTCCTTGCGGTAGATCGGATTTTCAAAGGTGAAGGGCAAGATGGTCTCCGCCACTTCGCGCACAGCTTGGTGAAACTCCGGCTGGCCGGGGTTGCGGCGCACCAGCCCGTTCATGAAACGTTTGAGTTCGGACTCGACTTCGCTATTGTTGGACATAATCGTTCCTTAGATTCTCGCGCATGCGGGCGCCTCTTGTCCCCTGTCCCTTGCCGCTTGCCAATTACCCCATGCTACTCACCCCATCTCCCCAGCCCTCCTGCTCCGGAAAGGACAACTTCGCTACCATGAAAACCCGTGGAAACCCGGCTCCGCTTCCTGCTCGGCGACCTGTGCGCAAACGCTTCGCTGGGCACACTCACCGCCCTTGCCTGTGCCGCCCTCGTCAATGAAAACTGGAACCCGCTGCTGGCCATGCTCGTGGGAATGCTGTTGGGCATGCTCCTGGCCTTTCCCGCGTCAATTGTCTTCAGCATTTACTTCGGAGCCTTCGAAATCATGATCCCTATGATGCTGACCGGAATGCTCTCCGGGATGGCCGTCGCCATGCTCGCCGCGATGGCGCCACTGCCCATCCGCGAGGCCATCCAGTGGGGAGCCGCTTGGGGAATCGCCGTACTTGCGCTCACCTATGCGGCAAACGCAATCTTGCGAGGGGAGGTGAACGTTGGATCTCGCAACCCGTGACAAATGGGACGGCGCCGCCGCGAAATACGATCTGTTCGCCCGCGGCCCCGAAATCCGCTGGGCGGACTACAAAAGGACCTTCTTCGCGCCCATGCATGGCAAGATCCTGTTCCTCGCGGCTGGAACCGGCCTCGACTTTCAATTCTTCCCGCCCAACCAAGACGTCGTAGCCATCGACATCAGCCCCGAGATGCTGCGGAAGGCCGCTCCCCGAGCCAAGCAATACAACGGCACGATCGGCCTCGAAGAGATGGACGTCCACGACCTCAGCTTCCCCGGCGACAGCTTCGATCAGGTTTTCACCGTCTGCACGTTCTGCTCCGTCCCGAACCCCGTACATGGCCTGGAACAGTTACGCCGTGTCCTCAAGCCCGGAGGGTGCCTGCGCATGTTCGAGCACACCGGCAGCCGCTGGTTTCCCTTCAGCCTGGTCCTGAACCTGATGACGCCGATCACCCGCCTGACCGGCCCGGAAGTGAACCGTCCCACGGTTGAGAACGTCGAAAGAGCCGGCTTTACCGTCCAGCGAGTGAACAACCTCTATCTAGACGTCGTAAAGACAATCCAAGCAACGAAATAATCAGAGCCCAGAGCGCAAGCGACGGGCCAACAAACGATCAAGGGGCCCAAGCAGGCAACCACCGCCTCAACCAACAAACACCGACGGGCCCGGGCATCACCGAGTAAATCCCTGTTCGTTCGCTGACCCGTCGCTGGCGCTCTGGGCTCTGACCAACCCTACAGCAAATGCTCCCCAAAAAACTCCAGCGTTCGCCCCCAAGCCAGCTTGGCCGCCGCCTCGTCATAGCGCGGAGTCGTATCGTTGTGAAAACCGTGGTTCGTATCCTCGTAAGTGTGCGCGGTATAGCGCTTCCCGTGCGCCTTGAGCGCCGCCTCGTAGTCCGGCCAGCCCGCGTTGATCCGCTGGTCCAGGCCGGCATAGTGCAGCAACAGCGGGGCGTTAATCTTGGGGACATCGGCCGCCGCGGCCTGTCTGCCATAGAACGGAACCGCCGCCGCCAGCTCCGGCACACGCACCGCCAGAGCGTTCGAGACCCCGCCGCCGTAACAGAACCCGACACAACCCACCTTGCCCGTGCAATCGCTGTGTGATTGCAGGTGGCCCGCGGCGGCCACGAAGTCTTCCAGCAGTTTCCCGCCGTCGAGCTCGCGCTGCATCCGCCTCCCGTCGTCGTCGTTTCCCGGATAGCCGCCCGCCGGCGTCAGCCCGTCCGGCGCCAGCGCCAGGAATCCAGCAGCGCCCACGCGCCGAGCCACGTCTTCGATGTAGGGGTTGAGCCCCCTGTTCTCATGGATCACCACGACCCCGGGCAACTTGCCCGAAGCGCCCGCCGGACGCACGAACAAGGCCTTGATCGAGCCATGGCCTTTCGGCGACTCATACTCAACACGGCTGGTTTGAATTCTGCTATCGCCTTCGGGAACCTGCTGGGCCCAGGCATAGTTCGGGCTCAAGTTCGCGAAGATTGCCGCGGCCGTTGTTCCCCCCGCGGCGAAAGGCGCGGCCTGATCGAGAAACTCCCGGCGGCTGATCCCCCCGTGAACATACTGATCAAAAAGCTTCAAAACCCGCGGATGAAAATCAGATGCTTTCTTTCGTGACATCGTAGTACCCCTAGCCTCCGGCTGTCAGTGTAGCGCACCGCGTAATGGTCCGGACCCATTCAACCGCACCGGCTCCAACCGCGGCGATCCGACTACCAGTTCTTCAGCCGGATATTGCGGTACTCGACCTTCATGGGCGGGCCAACGTGCACCTGTACGCCGATCAGCCCGTCGACCGGGCGGTTCGGGGCGTCGTCATCGATCACGACGCTCATCAGTCGCCCGTTGATGGTGTGAGTCAGCGTGTTGCCTCGAACAATCAGGTGAACCGCGTTCCAATCGTCGCTCACGTGGGTGGCTAGCTCATTCGGGTCGCCGAAACGAGAGAGCAGGATGGGCGGCCGGCCTCCGACGACGTGCGACACCTGCCCGCGCAGCGCCATGAATCGGCGCCCCTTCTCCTCATAGCTGTTGCCGGAATACCGCTTCTTCCCGTCGAGGTCGCACTGATAGCCGCGCATGGCGAACTGGTTCTCCGGCGTCACCGGATCGGGGATGACGGCGCTGCGGTAGTTGATGCCGCTGTTGCCTTCCGGCGTGATGCGATAGTCGAGCTTGAGCTCGAAATCCCGTGGCCTGCCGCCCCGCCAGATGATGAAGGTGTTGCTCCGAACGACGGTCTCCGGAGTGATCTCGCCGACGAGTGAGCCGTTCTCGACGCGCCAATAGGTGGGGTCGCCCTCCCAACCGTCGAGCGTTTTGCCGTTAAAGATAGGCGTGAAGCCGGCCTCGTCGCCTTCAATCGCTTCCGGCCGGTCGCTTTGTTTGGGAACGTAGGCTTCATCCGAGCCCTGCTGTGCGGCCAGCGGCCGCACTCCCTCCAGGAGAAGTCCTCCGAGTATCGAGGTTAAGAAAAGTCTGCGTCGGGTGGGATTCATGGTAAGCCAGCTTAGCACGGAATTGAACTCGATTTTGGCACGGGGTTGAACCGTAACGGCCTAACAACAGCCCTCCGGCGCAAGGTTACTAGCGTGATCGCGATATATCAACAGCTATCCGCGGATCGTCTCGATGTCATACGTTCCGCGAGACTTAAGTCCTGTTCGCGGTAGCTGAACTCTTCGTGCCAGTTCTCGGCCACGTGCACCGGCGGCTCGGGGGTGTCTCCCAGCAGTTCGCCTAAAATGATCCTCTGGCCGTTAGCCGAGGCGTCGTATTGGGGACAGGACCCTCCGGAGCGGACGCCACAGCGGTTGAGTGGGCACGTCGATGGGTCAGCAGGTGCGGGAAATTGAATATTGTCCAGGGAGCTAGGCTCCCTAGCTGCCGACCGCAAGTATTCCTACCGCCGCAACCGGGGAACACGCACGTCAAAACCCTTCAGTTGTTCAATCACGTATCCGTGAACCTCACCTAACGTCTTGAACGGACTGTCGGAATGCCTCTCCATATCAAAACTCATATCCCCCGGTCCCCACGAGATAAAATCCACACCCGGTTTGACGATATTTCGGACATTCAGTGCTGCGCGAAGGGTCTCGATCTGGAAACCCAGCATCCCGTTGCCGTTCCACCAGCGGGCGTATTCAAGGCGATCTGTAGGTGGCTTTTCTCCAAATCCAACTTTCCAGCGGTCGACGAGCCATTCCAATCCACCCCAGCTCCGGTTGCCTAGAGGAGGGTAATAGAAGTTGTTGAGGGCCTCGTCCGCCGTTTCGACCTCCTCGACAATCGGAACGAGGATCGCAAGGACACCAAGGTCCAAGAACCTGCCCGTCATGTAGGCCCATCGGGGATGGGGGATGCGGAGTTGCACGCCGGCTCCGAGTTCCTCCGCACGCTTGCAGAACTTGACCAGGTCCCTTTCGTCCGGCAAGGGCCTGTGCTGGCCATCCACGCTGAAGAGATCTACCTTGCCCCTTTCCTTGATAATCGCTTCGAGCTGGCTGGGGTCGGAGTCAACGGGCGCCGACGCTGTTCGGATCGGTTCGCCCTTATGCATTTTCTCTTTCAGCGATCCGGGCTGCGGTTTGAATTGACTCCAGCTTGCGGCTTGACTGAAGGCGGACTGGGCCGCCGCTCCGATACCCAGCGTCGCCATGCTGAAAACTCGACGGTTCATGGTCCTTCACCTCCGGGACGACCGTTCTACACTACCACGGCCGGCCAGCCCGTTGTTGGTAGCCTCTCAGTTTGACGATAGTGCGATGGTCGAGAATGCTGGTGTGGGGCTCCGGCCCGCGGCTCAGCGTGCGCGCCGACATTCGAGTTGGTGTTTCTCGTACATCCGAAACTGGGTGGAAAAAAAGATCCGGCGCCATCTGGGCAGATCCCGTCAGCGCCGGGGCTTCGGGTGGAAGCGATGGGGCCGGGCCTGGCTGTACCAACTAAAGCATACGATGCGGTAGTGCGAGATGGTCTGGCCGATCATCGAGTCATCTCCAAATCTAGCGAAAATTCTCCACGAGCATAAGGTCGTCGGTTTCTCGAGGGTGGTTGTTGAGGTTCGATCGACCGGGAGCAAGAGGCGCCTCTCAAAAATAGAAGCGGCGGATAGAAGAGGCAGAAAGCAGAAGCGCTATAAATACAGGGGAGAGAAAATAGCGGGACAGAAAGGCAAACCCGCATTGCGGCCCGGCAAACGACCGGCCCCACACGCCCGAAATCCCCAAAAAAACGGTGAATTTTGCGAAACCCGCTCAAACCTGCTCACGAGGCGTCATTCACGAGATATGCAGGTGCGCATAAATAAAGAGACATAAAGAGTCAACAAAAAGGCCTCCGGTAGGAGCGAATGACGACAGGGTGAGACTGCATCTCGCCGAAGACTCTTGTCAGCGTGGCCAGCAGTTCGGCTTCGCCCGCAAAGTAGCGATTGTGAGTTCCCGTGCGGCGCGTGTGCTGCCAGAGCCGCTCGGTGGGATTCAACTCCGGCGAGTACGGCGGCAGCTGGTGAACTTCCAGCCAGTGACGGTTGGACCGGAACCAGGCCCAGACCTCGGCATCCTTGTGGTAGGAAGCGTTGTCCTGGATCAGCATCGCCCCCTGGCGGCGATAGCGCCGCGCTAACTGTTTCAGGAATGCCAAGTAAGTCCCGGCGTTGAAGGCCGTGTCCCGGCGGTAGTGGAAGCGCGCGCGCCACAGTTCGATGGCGCCCAGGATCTTGACGCTTTTGCGCTGTCCCGTGACGGGGATTTCCGGCGGCCGGCCGACGCGGCTCCAAGTGGCATGCAAAGTCGAGTCCTGGCGGAAGCTGGCTTCGTCGGTGAAGATCAGCGCCCAGTTTTTCCGGCGGGCTTTTTTTTAAGGTTGGGATAGGTGCGGCGATGCCAGCGGTCCTGCTGGTCGGCGTCGGCGCGGGCCAGCACGCGGCGCGGCCGCTGCACCGAGAAGCCCAGCCCGTGCAGCAGTTTTCGCACGTGGCCCGGGTGATAGCGCACGCCGAATTCCTCCTCGATCACCCAGGCAATCATGGGCGAGGTCCAAAGGCCGCTGTCCAAGCCGTAGGCCACGGGACCACTATCGAGAATGTCCCCGAGCTGCTGCCGTTGAGCCGCAGTCAACCGTGGCGGCCTTCCTGAGCGGTAGCCTTCCAGCAAACCTTCGATGCCGTGCGCTTCATAGCGCGCCAACCACTCGGACACTTTCGAGCGGGGCGCTTTGAGAATCCCGGCCAACTCGCCGCTGGTGCGGCCTTCGGAGTTCAGCACCACCGCCTGCAGGCGTTTCGCCACACGGTAGGCCCCGTCTCGTTCGGCTTCTTTGCCGAGGCGCAGCAAGCGCTTATAGCGGCTCGGGTGTAATCGCAGCAATCGCGGACGCATGGCCACACCTCCTAAGAGAAGTATGCCACGTTCGTCCCTCTTATGTCTCCTTAATTATGCGCGCCTGTATAGTAGAGCCTTGGTGGCACAAGTTCTCAGCTCGCCGCGCCGGCACTCACGTCGACGCAACGTTGCAGCGGGGCCCCAACGCGGCACGGTCGAGCCACGTCTTGCTCCTTATCCCGCCTCCAGATCCCCCTACAACCCTCGAAAACAACGTCCAAAATCTCCCCAGCATGAATTTTTCGCAATTTCCTGCAATTGTTGCAAAGAAACTATATCTCAACACCCAAGCGGCAATCCCTGAGCGCCATTCAATCGAGGCCGGTATCCTGCTGGTTCAGCAACAAGGAGGCTCCAGCCCCAAGTGCTAGAATCAACCAACGGAGATCACCATGAAACCTAAATCGAAGCGCGAGCAATCGGTCCGAGTCTTGCTTCTCGCGGGCTTCTTGCTGGCCTTGGCCGCCGCTCAAGTGCGGGAGTCGCTGCGGCCTGATTACGCCGCCCGGCTCGAAGTGGTCGTCCAGCGCGCTGACACCGGCGAGACGATTCCCGCCCGCGTCTATCTGTTCAAGGGAGACCGCCCGTTTCGCCTCAGCCCGGTGGACGCCTTTCTGCCGTTGCGCGCGGACCTTTTCTACCGCGAACGCCTTTGGTCCAATACACCTGACCCCAAAACACTTGAAATCACCGCCCGGGACACGTCGCATTTCATCCTGCTCGAAGGCGCCGCCACGTTCGATCTTCCGGCCTCCGGCGACTACCGCATCGAGGCCTACCACGGGACTTTCTTCAAGCCGGCCGTCGCTGAGTTTTCTCTCGGCGCGGAAGAGCGGCGCCGGATCGTTCTCAAGGTCGAGCCGATCGCGCCCGGCCGCCAGCAGAACTGGCTCGCCGCCGACGACCACATCCACCTGATGCGAGCCAAGCAAGACGACGCGATCTTCTTGAAGTGGCTCGAAGCCGAAGACCTCGCCGTCGGCAACTTCCTGGAGCTGCAGCGCCAGCAGCATGCTGCTTTGCAGTACGCCTTCGGACGCCAAGGAGAAGCCCGGCTGCCCGGCTTCGCCATTCGCTCCGGACACGAGTCGCGCAGCCGCTTCTACGGGCACACGATTTTCCTCGGTCCTGACAAGATGGTGCGGCCTCTCAGCATCGGCAGCACCTACGCAAACTCACCTGAAGCCTACCCGTTTCCAGCGCTTCTGTTTGAACGGGGCCGCAAGCTCGGTGGCGTAGTCGGATTCGCGCACTTCTACGGCAGTCAGCCCAACTCAACCCTGATCATGGACCTGGCGCGCAATACGATTGATTTCGTGGAGTTGTTCCAGTTCGGCCAGCTCCACACCCAGCCCTGGTACGAGCTGCTCAACGCCGGATTCCGGGTCGTCGGCAACGCCGGCAGCGACTTCCCGGCCAACCTGCCGCGGCTCGATCCCTACCCGCGCGCGATACCCTTGCTGGGACCCGAGCGGGCGCTGGTCAAAGCGGAAGCGGGCGATTCCGCCTATGACGCCTGGGCCGAAGGAATCCGGCGAGGCGCGGCTGTCGTGTCGAACGGTCCTTTGCTCGAGTTCAGCGCCGGCGAAAAGTCGTCCGGCGAAGTGGTGTCGTGGCAAGGCGCCGGAAAAGCCATTCGGGGAGTTGCAACAGCGGTCTTCCATCGGCCGATTCGGAAACTCGAGATTATCGTCAACGGCAGGGTCGTCGCGGCCCGCTCCGGGGGCGGCGGGCAGAGGGAACTCTCGCTCCGGTTCGACTTTACTCTAAAGAAAAGTTCCTGGATCGCCGCTCGCGCCCAAGCAGAAAGTCAAGAAAGCGAGCCCGACATCTGGGCCCATGCGAATCCGGTCTACTTTCTTAAAGAAGGCAAGCCGGTCCACATCGAGGCCGACCGCGAAGCGGTACGCCTGCGCTGGGAAAAGGAGGCCGCCTACTACCGAAACTCGTCACTGGTCTTCGCCGAACCAGGCCACCGCGAAGAGCTGCTCACCCGGGTGGAGGAAACCGCCAAGATTCTTGCGAAACCGCAACCACCTTGGCGTTAAAAGACCTCCCAACATGGGGCCTTACCGCGCCGGAGCACATGCGGTCACCGAGCCGGCGGTGTTGCGTCTAGTGGGAGACTCCAAAACTCTCGACCACTCTTCTGGCGAGATAATTCGCGATGTCGGCTTCGTTGCGGACAGATTCCATATAAGCAGTCCGCAGGAGTTGATCCTTGCGGTTCAACAGGGTCTCCCGGATACTTTGCTGCACGCGCGGATCGGAGAATTCGCGCTGCCCGGCGGGTTCTCGTGAAATCAGCTTGATGATGCGAAACTCCCTGCCGGAGCGGATAATCGGCGAGACTTCCCCGGGCGACAACGAGGCCACGACGCGCCGCAAAGCGATCTCGGTCTTCTCCAGAGCCGACTGGGGAATGAACCCCAAGTCTCCACCATTGCCTGTTGAAACGGGGTCTTCGGAGTAGTTGCCGGCAACGATATCGAACGCTTCGCCGTTCTCAAGACGCCGCCGCAGCATTTCGATCTTTGCTTGGGCCGTCTCTTCATCCCTTGCGTCATCATTTTTGTAGTTGGGTACCGGGACTTCCGGCGTGGCCGTGACCAGGATCTGCGCTAAATGAATCTGCTGTTCCGGCAGGTGGAAGCTGGGTTTGTTCTCGTCATAATACTTGCGGATCTCACCTTGGGATACGGACATTTTCGATGTGATTTCTTTGTTAAAGAGCTTATCGATGGTGATCGTGCGGCGCAGCTCGGCCTGGTACTCCGCCAATGTGAGCCCTCGCTCTGCAAGCTGCTTTTCGAAATCGTCGGGGTCATTGAATGGCGCCCGTTGTCCATCCAGCCTTGCCTGAACCTCGGAGTCAACAGCCATGAGTCCGAGCTTCTCGGCCCGCTGGAGGATCACATGGCGGTCGATCAGCTCCCGCAACACCGTGAGCCGCAACATCTGGGCCTGGTCTTCAGAGGCCGGATCCGTGACATCCGGCACTTGAGTCCGCAGGTAGCGCTCCAGCTCGGCGAAGGTGATCTTGTAGCCGTTGACCTCGGCCGCAATGGCCGGATCCGGCCTCTGGCAGCCGCAGAGGAGCAGTAACGCGGACGTCAAGGCAGTGCCGAATAATCGAAGGCAGACGGAACTGGACCCCATTATCACCATTTTAGTCGAGAACGCGTCGAGGCCTTGTAACTCGCGGGCAAGCCCAAGCCACAGCCCTGAACGAACAACCAAAGCAGGGAGTGAACGAACCGCCGTCAGGGGCGTTCAAAGGAAGGTCAGTCGCTCGCGCACGGGCGAGCAGCCAACTGCGCCGGCGCGGATCCATGCGGCAAGAGTCGCGAAATCAGCCTGGCTATTTTTCGGGTGATTCTTCTTCTGCGGTTTCGGCGGCCTCGGCTTCCTGCTGCTGTTTCATGCGGTCCTCGCGCCGCTTGCGGCGCTCTTCAGTGCGCTTCTTCAGCTCGGAACCGAGCAGTTCAATCAAGGCCAGCTCGGCGCCGTCACCTTTGCGGGGCCCCAGACGCACAACCCTCGTATAACCGCCGTTTCGCTGCGCAAAACGCGGCCCGAGGGTGTCAAACAACTTCTTTACCGCTCCCGGAGTATTGAGAAACGCTGCCGCCTGCCGGCGGGTATGGAGCGTATCACGCTTGGCCAGAGTGATCATCTTTTCGACGACCGGCTTCACGGCCTTCGCCTTGGTGACCGTGGTCACCACGCGGTCCCGCAGAATCACGTTGGTCGTCAAACCGCGCAACAGGGCGCGGCGCGCCGAAGGGTTCCGCTGGAGCTTGAATCCGCCTTTCCTATGCCTCATGTAACCGCTACACCTCTAAGTCGTCTTCGTCTTTCGGTTCGCTATCGGCGGGAGCTACCAGGCGGCCATGCTCGTCAAACCGCATGCCCAGCGCCAAGCCCATTGTGCCAAGGATCTCTTTGATCTCGTTGAGTGACTTGCGGCCGAAGTTCTTGGTTTTGAGCATGTCGGCTTCGGTTCTCACAACCAGGTCGCCGATCGTTTGGATGTTGGCGTTTTTCAGGCAATTGTAAGAACGGACGCTGAGTTCGAGTTCCTCAACCGAGCGGTTCAAATGCTCGTTGTATAGTTCGGCGTCGGCGTCGGCGGGCACTTCTTCCACGGGCGCTTCTTCTTCGAAGTTGATAAAGATCGTCATGTGATCTTTGATCAGCTTGGCGGCGAGGCCGACCGCATCTTGCGGTGAAACGGCTCCGTTCGTCCAGACTTCAACGGTGAGCTTGTCGTAATCGGTCATCTGACCCAGGCGGGCCGCCTCGACGACGTAGTTTACCTTTCGCACCGGTGAGTGCACCGAATCAATCGGAATATAGCCAAGCGCAAGATCATCCTCGAAATTCTTTTCCGCGCTGACGTAGCCGCGCCCCCGCTTGACGCGCATCTCGATGTCGAGGATGCCCCCCTGACTCACCGTGGCAATGTAGACCTCGGGGTCGAGGATTTCCACGTCGGAATCAACTTCCATCTGCCCGCTACGAATCTCACCGGCCTCGGTCGCCCGCAGCCGTATCGTCCTCGATCCTTCCCCGTGCAGCTTCAAAGGGATTTGTTTCAGGTTGAGGATAATATCGGTGGCGTCTTCGACCACACCCGGGATCGGGCTGAACTCGTGCGAGATTCCCTCGATTTTGACGGCGGTGACAGCGGCGCCTTCAATCGAGCTCAACAATGCCCGCCGGAGGGAATTTCCGATTGTCGATCCAAACCCGCGTTCAAAGGGCTGAGCGCTGAACGTACCGTGAACCTGCGTCAGGATGTCACCCTCGGTCACGAGACGCTTCGGTTTCTGAAATCCTTTCCACATTACGATCTGTTCTCCACCTTCATTCAGTTCCGGGCGCTGAGGCGTCGGCCCGTGCGAAATGCTCTATGGACTATCTGGAGTAAAGCTCGACGATCAACTGCTCATTGATCGGGATCTGCACCAGCTCATCCCGGCGAGGCTGGCCGGTGATCTTGGCGCTCATGTTCTCCCGGTCGACTTCCAGCCAGCCGGGAGCCAGCATATGGGCCGTGCTCTCGAGAGTGGCGGCCAGACCCGCGTGTTTGCGGTGACTTTCGCGAATCGCGACGACGTCATCAGGCTTCACCAAGTAGGAGGGTATGTTGACCTTGCGGCCGTTCACTTCCACATGGCCGTGCGAAACCACCTGCCTCGCCTGGGCGCGGCTTGTCCCGAAGCCGATACGGAACACGACGTTATCCAGGCGGCGCTCCAGCAACGAAAGCAGGTTTTCACCGACAACGCCCTTCATCTTGGCGGCTTTCTTGTAATAATTGCGGAACTGGCGTTCAAGAACGCCGTAGATGCGGCGCACCTTCTGCTTCTCCCGAAGTTGCAGGCCGTAACCAAGCATCCTTCTCGGGCGAGCCGTCTTACCGTGCTGACCGGGAAAGTAGTTGCGTTTCTCGATGGCGCAACTCGTCCCGTAACATCGTTCGCCCTTCAGAAAGAGCTTCATTCCTTCTCGCCGGCATAACCGGCACACCGCGGATCTATATCTTGCCATTTTCTTCTCTGTCAACCAATTTCATAGCCAATCTCTCCGCCGGTCTTCCATCAGTCGGGATCATACGCGCCGTTTCTTGGGCGGCCGGCAGCCGTTATGCGGTATCGGGGTCACGTCTCGAATGGATTTGACGGAGATACCCGCCGTGGCCAAGGCACGAATCGCCGATTCACGCCCTCCGCCAGGGCCTTTCACTCGAACCGTCACCGACCGCAGACCGTGGTCCTTGGCGGCATTCGCGGCCGTCAAGCAGGCTTGTTGGGCCGCGAAGGGAGTGCCCTTTTGCGAACCGCGAAAACCCAGCGAACCCGCGCTCGACCAGGAAATTACTTTCCCGTCCAAGTCACTAATCGTTACAATCGTGTTGTTGAAGGTCGCCTTGACGTGAACGACGCCCACGGAGATCGACTTCCTCACACGACTCTTGAATTTCTTCTTGCCGCTCTTTCCTTTTGTCTTTGCCATCGTTCCTCAACAAACAGAATCCGAATTACTTTTTCGCCAGCTTGCGCTTGTTGGCAATCGCGCCGCGGCGCGGCCCTTTGCGGGTCCGTGCATTGGTATGGGTCCGCTGACCACGAACCGGCAGCCCGCGCCGGTGACGCAGACCGCGGTAGCAACCGATTTCCATGAGACGGCGGATGTTGAGGGCAATCTCCTTGCGGAGATCGCCTTCCACCTGTCCTTCGGCCTCCAAGATTTTCCTCAAGCTCGTAATCTCATCGTCGTTGAGATCACCCATCTTCTTGCCAAAATCGATTCCAGCGCGGTAAAGAAGCGACTTCGCCCGCGTTCGGCCGATGCCGTAGACGTAGGTCAGCGCGATCTCGGCCCGCTTATGATTCGGCAAGTCAACTCCTTCAATGCGCGCCATGGCTCATCCTCCAAACGAGTCGCGGGTGTAGTGTGTACGCCATCAGCCCTGCCTCTGCTTGTGCTTCGGGTTCTCACAGATGACCCGCACCACACCCTTGCGGCGGACCACCTTGCACTTCAGACATAGTCTCTTAACGGAAGCTCTTACTTTCATGCTCAGTACCGTTGTGTAATCCGCCCTCTGCCCGCATCGAAGCGCGACAATTCCACGCGAACCTTGTCACCAGGCAACAGCCGCAAGAAATCATTGCCGCGGCGCCCCGAAACATGGGCCACCACGCTGGATTGATTCTCCAGCCGCAGCCGAAACAGTTCATTTGGCAAACAGGCAGTGACGGTCGCTGCCGCGGCTGCCTCGTCATCTTCCTTCTCTTGCCGCAAGGTTCTTCCTTCAAACTCAGGCGGTCAGCACCCAAGGTCCGTTGTCGGTGACGGCGACGCAGTGTTCATAGTGCGCCGCGTTGGAACCATCGGTCGTCACCGCCGTCCAGCGGTCACCCAAAACACGCGTGTCGGGCGCGCCGGCCGCAACCATCGGCTCAATCGCCAGCACCATTCCCGGACGAAGCCTGGGGTTACTGAGCCTGCGGTCAATGAAGTTGGGAACATTCGGCGATTCGTGCAGCTTGGCGCCGATGCCGTGACCCACGAATTCCCGGACGATCGAGAAGCCGTTCCCTTCCACGTAGTTCTCAACCGTCCCACAAACATCGAACAGGCGGCGTCCGGCTACCATCTGTTCGATCGCCAGCTCCAGCGACTTTTGGGTCACTTCAAGCAGGCGCTGGGTCTCGGGCGAAATCTTGCCTACCGGCACCGTTGTCGCCGAGTCGCCGTAATAACCGTCCAGTTGCACTCCCATGTCGATCTTCAGGATGTCGCCATCCTTCAACACGCGCTTAACCGAAGGCACTCCGTGGACCACTTCCTCGTTGATCGAAGTACACAGAACCGTCGGGAAACGCCGGCCGGCCGCCTGGACGTAATATCCCTTGAACGCCGCGCGCGCGCCAGCCTGCTTCACTCGTTTCTCGGCGACAACCTCAAGATCCAATGTCGTCACGCCTGGTTTGACCATTGCCGACAACTCGTTCAGAGTCTCGCGCACCAGTTGGCCGGCGGCGCGCATCTTCTGCAATTCGGACGGGCTCTTTCGGATGATCATCCGCGTTTCAAAAGTTCAAAAATCCGCTCTGAAATCTTATCCTGGGTCAGGGTACCGTCGATCCAATGAATCCTCTCGCCCCTATCCCGAAACACCTCAAAGACCGGCAAAGTCTGACGCTCATACGCCAGCAAACGCTGGCCGATGACTTCTTCACGATCGTCCGTGCGCACTACCAGCCGCGCCTGACAGACATCACAGACGTCGGTAATCTTAGGCGGATGCGAGTGGATGTTGTAGATAGCCCCACACTTCGGGCAGAGTCGCCGGCCGGTGATTCGCTGAATAAGTTCATTATAACCAATCTTGATTTCGATCACCGTCGGCCGATGACCAAGCAATTCCATCAAACATTCGATCTTCGCCGCCTGTGTCGCGGTCCTGGGATAACCATCCAACAAGAAACCGTGGCGGCAATCCGCTTTCCGAAGCCGGGTGTCCGCAAGGCCATTCACCATTTCGTCCTCGACAAGACGGCCCGCCGCTATCTCCTCCTGCGCCTTTTGACCTAACTCGGACCCGCGCTGGATCTCCTCGCGAATCATGTCGCCCGTGGAGATCTGCGGAATCCCGTATCGTCCGGCAATTTTCTTCGCCTGTGTACCCTTGCCCGCTCCAGGCGGGCCGAACAGAATAACGGCTCCAATTCCGTCTGCGTCCGCCGGGCTCATACTGCGCATCTCGGATCCAAGCTGCTTCCCGCCTGGCGGCCCGGCTAGGCGAACGACCGCCTCCCGCGAATTCTTCCGGCCCGCGGAGTAAAGCCTTCATAGTGCCGCATAATCAACTGCGCTTCGATCTGGTTTACCGTGTCCATGGCGACGCCGACAACGATCAGCAGTGACGTTCCGCCGAAGTAAAAGTTAACGTTCAGCCCCTCGAGAATCCAGCGAGGAACCACCGTGTCCGCCCAGTTCCCGATCAATGGCAGATGGTGCACCCTGGCGCCGGCGATCATCAAATCCGGAATCACGGAAATCAAAGCCAGGTACAGACCGCCCACCATGGTGATCTTGGTCAGAATCTGATTGATATGCTCGGCGGTCGGCTTACCCGAGCGGATTCCGGGCACGAAACCGCCGTACTTCCTCATGTTGTCGGCGACCTCAGTCGGATTAAAAATGATGGACACATAAAAGAAACAGAAGAAGACAATCAACCCGACGTAGAGCAACTCATACAACGGCTCGCCATAGGAAACCGTCGCCAGCAGATTTGTTAGATAAGGACTGTCCTGAAACACCAGCGCCAGAGTCTGGGGAAAGGCCAGCATCGACGACGCAAAGATCACCGGGATCACGCCGCCCGAGTTCACCTTCAAAGGCAGATGCGTCGACTGCCCGCCCATCATGCGGCGTCCCACAACGCGCCGCGCATACTGCACCGGGATACGGCGCTCGGCGCGCTCGACCATCACGATAAACGCGACAACGAGAACCATCATGCCCAGAATCATAACCAGTTGCGCCATATTCCACTGGCGTGTCACGAACACGTTCTCGTAGAGGTTCCTTACGGCGCTTGGCAGGCCGACCACAATGCCGGCAAAGATGATCAGCGACATGCCGTTGCCGATGCCGCGGTCGCTGATCTGCTCGCCGAGCCACATAATAAAAGCCGTGCCCGTTGTCAGCGTCAGCACCGTCATGAAGACAAAGCCGATACCAGCCTCGCCCAGGCCGCCGCGCTGCAGCATGAAGGAGATGCCCGAGCCCTGGATAATGCTGAGCCCGATCGTCAGATAACGCGTCCACTGCGTGATCTTGCGCCGCCCCAGCTCGCCCTCTTTTTGAAGCTTTTCGAGCGTAGGGATCACGATCGTCAGCAACTGCAAGATGATCGACGCCGTGATATAGGGCATGATGCCCAGCGCGAAAATCGTCATCTGGCTCAGCTGGCCGCCGGAAAACAAATCCATGAAACCCAGAGCCGTGCCCGCGGCCTGCTCGAACTGCCGCTGCAACTCTTCGGTATTGATGCCCGGAGTGGGAATATGGCCGCCGATGCGGTAGACCGCCAGCATCGCCAGCGTGAAAAGCACGCGCCGGCGCAGATCCGGGATCCGAAAGACGTTGATAATAGTATCGACGAGCTTCATGAACCGGCCAACTCCACCTTGCCGCCGGCGGCTTCAATCTTCTCCCGCGCGGATTTCGAAAAACGGTGCGCCGTCACCGTGATCGCCCGGGCAAGCTCCCCGTCGCCGAGAACCTTGAGACCCTCGCCCAGCTTCTTGAGCAGCCCTTTTTGCCGCAGAGCGGCGGCGTCGAAGGCGTCACCTTCAAGCTTGGCGAGCTGTCCCACGTTGACGATGGCGAATTCTTTCCGGAATATGTTGTGGAAACCGCGTTTCGGGACACGCCTGACGAGGGGCATCTGACCGCCCTCGAATCCGCGCTTGCGGGAGTAGCCGCTGCGCGACTTTTGGCCATTCTCGCCGCGGCCGGACGTCTTCCCGAGCCCGGAGCCGAAACCCCGCCCGACTCGCTTGCGGCGATGGTTCTGTCCCTTCGGAGGATGCAATTCGCTCAAGTTCATTTTGTTACTTCCACCAGGTGGGGAATCTTGCGCACCATGCCGCGGGTGGCTTCATCGTCGGGCCGCTCCACGGTCTGATTGATGCGGCGCAAAGCCAGCCCCTTCACGACCTTTTTCAGCTTCTTTGGAGAGCCGATTGCGCTTTTGACTAATCGTATCTTGATTGTGCCCGCCATCGTTTTTCCTTCTACATATCCTGTGGGTCGATCCCGCGCATGGCGGCAACCTCGCTCTTCTCGCGAAGCTGTCCCAACGCTTCGAAGGTCGCCCTGATCACGTTGTGCGGATTCTTCGAACCGATCGACTTCGTCAGAACGTTTTGGATGCCGGCGGCTTCGACAACCGCTCGCACGGCGCCGCCGGCGATCGTGCCCTTACCGGCGCGGGCTGGCTTGAGCAGCACGCGGCCGGCACCGAAAATGCCGAGCACTTCGTGGGGAATCGTGTGGCCGAGGACATTCACCCTGACCAGATTCTTCTTCGCTTTCTCGATTGCCTTGCGGATCGCCGAGGGCACTTCCTTGGCTTTGCCTTTGGCGTAGCCGACAACATGCTTCGCCGGGTCGCCGACGACCACCAGGGCCGTGAAGCTCAGATTCTTGCCCCCTTTGACCACCTTGGTAACGCGGTTGATGTTGACAACCTGGTCTTTCAGGTTCAATTCCGCCAGATTCACTTTTTCCGTTTCGCTCATGGACTCGCTTTCGCTTCGTAGAGGCCGCTAAAACTCCAGACCGCCCTTGCGCGCCGACTCCGCCAGCGCTTTGACCCGTCCGTGGTAGAGATGTCCGCCACGGTCGAAGACCACGCTCTTGACGCCCGCTTTCGCGGCGCGCTCGGCGATCCTACTGCCGACATCCTCGGCGGCGGCGATATTGCCGCCGGATTTGACGCCGGAGTCCTTGTCCAGCGTGCTCGCCGACGCGATCGTCCTTCCCGCCGAATCATCGATCAACTGCGCATAGACATGCTTCAGCGAACGGTACACGGCTAGCCGCGGCGTCTCCGCCGAACCTGCTAACCTCTTGCGAATTCGGCGGTGAATTCTCAGCCGCCGCTCTCGTCTCGATGGAGGACTATACATCCGTTTACCCCAAGTCGTTTACTGCAACTTATGACCGCTCCGGGCCGCCCTGCTCTCAGCAGGCTAGGCGGCAGCTCCGGTCTTGCCTTCCTTCTTGCGCAGGATTTCGCCCGCGTAGCGTATTCCCTTGTTCTTGTAAGGGTCCGGGGGCCGCAGCGCCCGAATCTTGGCGGCCGTCTGGCCGACCACCTGCTTGTCGATTCCCGAGACCGTGATGAGGGTCGTATTACTGACCGCTTTTCCAACCTCGATCTCAATTCCTTCCGGCATCAGCAGCTCGATCGGATGCGAGTAACCCAGCAAGAAGACCACGACTCGGCCCGCCACTTGAGCTCGATAACCGATCCCGACGATTTCCAACTTTTTCGTGAACCCGCCGGTCACTCCAGCGACGGCGTTACTCGCCAAGCTCCGCGCCAGGCCGTGAAAGGCAGCGTGTTGATCACGGTCGCGGCTGGCGGTCAGCGTGGCGTCTTCCAGCTTGAACTCGATTCCCGGCGGAATCGGGCAGATCAACACACCCTTCGGCCCTTGAACCTCTAGTTCACGGTCCTTGATCGTGACCTTGGCCCCGGCGGGCAGCGGTATCGGCTTGCTTCCAACTCTCGACATAGGCGCCTACTCGACGTTACAGATAATCTCGCCGCCGACTCCCGCCCGGCGAGCCTGTTTACCGGTCATCACTCCCTTGGAGGTCGTCAGGATATTGATACCCATTCCACCGATCACTCTGGGGATTTTCTTTGAACTTGTGTAAACCCGTCGTCCGGACTTCGAGACCCTCTCGATGCGGCTCGCGATCGGCGAGTGGTCGGGAGTGTACCGCAGGTAGATCTTGATCGTCTTCTTGTAGTCGTCCTCGGCGACTCGGTAGTTGGCAATGTAGCCTTCTTGCTTCAGGATGCGCGCAATTTCGATCTTGACCTTGGAAGCGGGGATCTCTACCTTGTTATGCCTGGCGCCCAGAGCGTTGCGGATGCGGGTCAGCATATCGGCAATCGGATCAGTTAGCATTCTATGACTTCCTTTGTGACGGAGCTGATCTACCAACTGCTCTTGATGACTCCGGGCAACTCACCGAGCAAAGCCAGGTCACGAAAACAGATCCGGCAAAGCTTGAACTTCCTGATATAGCCGCGCGGGCGCCCGCATCGCTGACAGCGGTTACGAAGCCGAACCTTGAATTTGGGCTTCTTCAGCTCCCTGACAATCTTTGCAATTCTCGCCATATCTCACAAACCTTGCTTCCAGCAGAGCTCTCCGCGAATTCTCCGGCCCGCCCTAAGAAGCGCGGAACGGCATCCCCATCAAGCGCAGCAGCGACAGCCCCTCCTGATCCGCTCTTGCGGTCGTGACCAGGGTCACGTTCATTCCCTTGACCTTGTCCACCTTCGAGTATTCGAGTTCCGGAAACACCAGGTGCTCGCGCAGCCCCAGCGTATAGTTGCCGCGGCCGTCGAAAGACTTCGCCGGGATGCCGCGAAAGTCCCGCACGCGAGGCAGGGCAATGCTGATCAGACGGTCGAGAAACTCATACATGCGGTCGCCGCGCAATGTCACCGTCACTCCGATGGCCACCCCTTCACGCAGCTTGAAGGCGGCGATCGACTTCTTGGCCTTGGTAATCACCGGCTTCTGCCCGCTAATCTGGGCCAGTTCTTTCACGGCCCCGTCCAGCAGCCGGGAGTTCTGTATCGCTTCGCCCATTCCGATATTGATCTTGATCATGGCGATCTTGGGAATCGCCATCGGGCTCGAGTAGCTGAACTCCTTTTGAAGGGCCGGCCTCACTTTGTCTCGATATTTCTCTTTCAACCGCAGTGTCATTTTTCACTTGACCGGTTCTTGCATCCCCGGCTCATCTCCGACCCGCCGGCTTGCTGAATCACAAGTTCGCCGGCTTCTTGTCTAGTTATTTCTTTTCGATCGGGTTGCCGCACTTTCCGCAAACCCTGGTTCGCCTTCCGTCGTCCTCGACGTACGTGCCCGTCCGAACCGCTCCACAACTGGAGCAGACCAGCAAGACATTGGAGATGGCTATCGAGGCCTCGCTCTCGGCGATGCCACCTTTAATTTGGCGCTGGGGATTAGGCCGCACGTGCTTTTTCACCATCATGACGTGCTCGACCAGCAGCCGGCCGCGCTGGCGGTCGACCTCCAGCACGCGCCCTTGCTTGCCCTTATCCCGCCCGGCGATCACCTCGACGGTGTCGTCCTTGCGTATGGCCGTCTTCAACATTTCAGCTCAGAACTTCGCTTCCTCGCTCACTCAGCCGCTAGAGAACTTCCGGCGCCAGCGAGACGATCTTCATGAATCTCTTGTCACGCAGCTCGCGGGCCACGGGGCCGAACACGCGCGTGCCGACGGGCTCTCCCAGATCGGTGACCAAAACCGCCGCGTTCGTGTCGAAGCGGATGTAGGTGCCATCGCGCCGCCGCGTCTCCTTGCGCGTCCTCACAATCACGGCACGAACGACCTGTCCCTTTTTGACGTTCGAGTCGGGGGTCGCCTCCTGCACCGACGCCATCACGACGTCGCCCAAGCCGGCCTTGGAGCCCACATCACCGCCTCGCGGAAGAATACAGCGCAAGCGCCGCGCGCCGGAATTATCGGCGACCTCAAGCCGTGTGCGCGAACCAATCATGAGCCAGCGCTTCCTTTCCCACTCGCGGGTTCGGCCGGGGTGGCTTCCGGGGCGTCGGCGCGCTGCGGTTTCCAAATCACCTCGGTCAGCCGCCATCGCTTCAGCTTGCTGATGGGACGGCATTCCACGATCGAAACGCGGTCCCCCACCTGAGCCAACTCCTTCTCATCGTGGGCGTAGAACTTATTCTTGCGAGTAACGACTCGCCGGTAAAGCGGATGAGCCACCCTGCGCTTCACCTCGACCACGATCGTCTTCGCCATCTTCGCGGACACCACCAGGCCCACCTTTTGATTCCCGCGCGTCACAAGCTGCTCAGACACTGCCATATCCCCTCTATTCTTGCCCTGCCCCTTCACTCGGCGCCACCGCGCGCTCTCGTTCCACCGTCAGCATGCGGGCCAAATCCTTCTTGGCCGAGCGGTACTTCTTGACACTGTCGAACTGACCCATCTTGATCTGGAAACGAAGACGAAACACTTGCTCCTTCGCCTCTTGCTGCTTGGCCGCCAGCTCGTCGGCGCCAAGGTCGCGTATCTCCCCGGCCTTCATATCAGCCCCCCGGAATGGCGGCTTACGAAGCGGGCTGGAATGCTCAACTTCTGGGCCGCCAGATGCATCGCCCGTTGCGCCATGGCCTCGGGAACACCTTCCATTTCAAACATCATGCGGCCGGGCTTGACGACAGCTACCCACTGCTCGGGCGCGCCTTTGCCCTTCCCCATGCGCGTCTCCGGCGGTTTCTTGGTGATCGACTTGTCAGGGAATATTCGGATCCACAACTTGCCGCCCCGCTTGATGTGACGATTCATGGCCACGCGGGCGGCCTCGATCTGGCGGTCGGTGACCCAGCCCGTCCCCATCGCCTTGAGCCCGTAGTCGCCAAACGACAAAGCCGAGCCCCGCCAAGCCTTTCCGCGGCGCTTGCCGCGCTGCTGCTTGCGGAACTTCACCTTCTTGGGCATCAACATGGTTCAGTTCCTCGCTGGTGAGTCCTGCGTTTCAATTCTCTATCCGCCAACTGAAAAGTGTTACTCCGCGCTCTCGGGCTTCGCCGCTTGATCTTCCGTGTCTTTCGGCGCTTCCTTGGCCGCCTCCGAGGGCTGCTCCGCGGACTGGACGGCGCCGCCTACCAACGGAGGCTGGACCGGAGCGGCGCCTTCGGCAGCGGGAGCCGGCGGCGGCGCGGGAGCAGCCCCTTTGCCAGGCGCTGCTGGCTGGCGGCTACGGTCAACCGCGCGGGCGGTCCGGATGCGCTCGCGTTCCCTTTCGGCCGCGCTGCGAGCTTCACGCCGCCGCGCCGGCTCCAGCTCCTCGATCTCACCCGGCGCGCGCGACAAACCCTTGCGGTCCAAAATATCGCCCTTATAAATCCAGCACTTCACGCCAATCACTCCATAGGTCGTGAATGCCTCCGAAAAGCCGTAGTCGATGTCAGCGCGCAGGGTCTGCAACGGCAGACGTCCCTGCAGATACCATTCACTGCGGGCAATCTCCTTGCCGTTGAGCCGGCCCGCCACCCAAACCTTGATTCCCTTGCAGCCGAATCGAAGAGCCGAATCAACCGCTTTCCGCATGGCGCGGCGGAAGGCGACACGCTTGACGATCTGCAACGCAACCGACTCGGAGACAAGCTGAGCGTCGAGCTCGGGCCGGTGCACTTCCTGAATGTCGATGTAGATTTCGCGCTTGGTGCTGTCCTGCAGCTCTTGCTTGAGCTTCTCGATCTCGGAGCCGCGCCGGCCGATAATGATGCCGGGGCGTGCCGTTCGAATCGTAATACGCAGGCGATTACCGGGGCGATCAATCTCGATCGAGCTGATACCGGCGGCCTTGAGCCGGCGCCGAAGGTCGTCCTTGAGTTTGAGATCCTCGTGAAGCAACGTGGCATAGCCTTGTTTCGCGAACCAGCGCGAACGCCAAGGCTTCGTGTAGCCCAGCCGAAATCCGTAGGGGTGTACTTTCTGTCCCATGAAGCCGCCTATACGCTCTCTTGCCCGATTTCGCTCCGCTGATCGGAGACGGTCACGACGATGTGGGCCAAAGGGTGCCGGTAGCGGTGCCCCCGTCCCATCGGCGCCGGCCGCATGCGGTAGAGCCGCGGCCCTTCGTTCACGTAAGCCTCGGAAACCACGAGTTCGTCCACGTCCACTCCGCCGGTATTCTCGGCATTCGCAATCGCCGAGCGCAGCAGCTTCTCCAACTGCGGGGCGACGCGCTTGTTCGTTTCCCGTAAAATCGTCAGAGCGTCGGAGGCGCTGTGGCCCCGAATCAGATCGACGACCAAACGGGCCTTCTGGGGAGAGGTCCGAACGTATTTTAGTTTTGCCGTTGCCTGCATCGCCTGACTCTGTCTCTTGCCAGACCAGTTCCCTTCCCTGGCCGCTCTTTCCCTTCTATGCCCTCGCCGACTTAGCTCCGCGGCCGGCATGCCCGCGATAAGTTCTGGTCGGCGCGAACTCTCCCAGCTTGTGTCCCACCATGTTTTCGGTCAGGAACACGGGAATAAACTTGCGCCCGTTGTGTACCGCGATCGTGTGGCCGACCCATTCGGGAAGGATCGTCGAACGCCGCGACCACGTTTTGATGACCTTCTTTTCTTTCCGGGCATCATGAGCAGCTACCTTCTTCGCCAGATGCTCGTCGTAGAATGGTCCCTTTTTTATCGAACGGCCCATGGATAAACCCTGCCTCTTCCAGCTACTTCTTACTGCCCCGGCGGCTCACAATATACTTGTCCGTTCGTGGATTCTTCCTGGTCTTATATCCGCGGGTCGGCACGCCCCAGGGGGTCACCGGATGCCGCCCTCCCGAGGTTTTCCCTTCTCCGCCCCCGTGAGGGTGATCGACCGGATTCATCGTCACGCCGCGATTGTGAGGACGCCGCCCCAGCCAGCGCGAGCGCCCGGCCTTACCCGAAGAGATGTTCCCGTGATCCACGTTACCGACTTGCCCGATCGTCGCCGAGCAATCGATCAGAACCCGCCGGATCTCGCCGGAGGGAAGCTTCAGCAGCGCATACCCGGCCTCTTTTGAAACCAGCCGAACCTCCGAGCCCGCCGCGCGCCCCATCTGGCCGCCCTTGCCCGGCCGCAGCTCGACGTTGTGGACAATCGTTCCCGGCGGGATATTCCGAAGAGGCAGAGAATTGCCGACAAGAATGTCCGCCTCCGGTCCCGACATCACCTTCATGCCGACCTTCAAGCCGGTCGGCTGCAAAATGTAGCGCTTTTCGCCATCCGCGTAGTTTAAAAGCGCCAAATTCGCCGAGCGGTTCGGATCGTAGTCGATCTCGGCCACGACCGCCGGAATGCCGCCCTTGTCGCGCTTGAAATCGACGACCCGGTAGCGCTGCTTGTGTCCGCCGCCCCGAAACCGAATGCAGATCCGGCCTTTGCTGTTGCGGCCGCCCGACCGCGTCTTGCCCTTGACAAGTGCTTTTTCCGGCTGGTCCCGCGTGATCTCCTCGCGCGAAACCGTTGTCTGGAAGCGCCTGGTCGGGGTCGTGGGCCGGTACGTTTTGATCGGCATATTAGTAAGATCGCCTTCTAAAACTTTCTGAAACCTATAGCTGGGCGTATTCGACCATCTTTTCGCCCTCTTTCAGCTTCACGTACGCTTTTTTCCAGCTCGGACGATAGCCGAAATAGCGGCCGCGCCGCCGCATCTTGCCGGCATAGTTGGCCGTGCGAACTTCAGCAACGTTGACCTTGAATATCTTGTGAACCGCGTTCTTGATGTCGGTCTTGGTGGCTTTCGGGTGAACCCGAAAACACATCGTCAGCTCCAGAGCGCGAATCTCTTCGGCCTTCTCGGTAATCAGAGGTCCTCGAATCACTTCGTAGGGAGTCATCGCAGCACCTCGCAGCACTTCACTGCCGCGGACTCGGAAACGATGACCGACTTATGCCTCAGCAAATGATAAGGATGGACATCGCGGCCCGCCATCAAAGTGACACCCGGGATATTCCGGCTCGACAATCTCAGATTCTCGTTGTCCGCGTCATCCAGCAACAGGACCGTCTCCTCGGCCTCCAGCCGGCCTAATACCTGGGAAAACTCTTTCGTTTTCGAACTCGCCAGCTCGAAGTCCTTGACAACCTTTACCGCGCCGTCGGCCAGCCGCGCCGACAATGCCGATCGCAAAGCTCCCAGCACCATCTTCCGCGGCAAGTGATAGCTGTAGTCCCGAGGCCGGGGCCCATGAACCGTGCCGCCGCCGCGCCACAGCGGCGAGCGGATGGAACCGACCCTCGCCCGGCCAGTACCCTTCTGCCTCCAGGGCTTGCGGCCGCCTCCGCGAATTTCGCCGCGCCCCTTGGTATTGTGAGTCCCCGCGCGCCGGCCGGCCCGGTAGTGGTGAACGGCTTGATAGATCAGCCCTTCATTCACTTCCACGCCAAACACCTCGTCCGCCAGCTCCAGCGAGCCGACGACGTTGTTCTCGAGGTCAACTACATCTACCTTTGGCATGGCCCTATTTCCACGTCCTTCGCACAACCACATAGGCGCCTTTGGGGCCCGGAACCGCGCCCCGCACCAAGATCGTGTTGTTGTCGGGATTCACTTCCACAATTTCCAGATTTCGGGCCGTGACGCGCTTGTTGCCCATCTGCCCCGGCAGCTTGACTCCTTTGAACACCCGCGAGGGACTGGCGCTTTGGCCAATCGAACCCGGAGCCCGTTTCGACATCGAGCCATGCGTTACGGGACCGATGTGCTGCCCGTGCCGCTTGATATTGCCTTGAAAACCGCGCCCTTTGGAGTTGGCAATCACATCAATCTTCTCGGAAACCTGGAACTCCTCGGCCAGAACCCGGTCACCAGGCTTGAATTCCGCCTCCTCGGCGCCGCTGAGGCGAAACTCGCGCAGAAAACGCGCCGGCTCGACTCCCGCCTTCTTGAAGTGCCCGTCCATGGGACGCTTAACATGTTTGGGCTTGACGAACTCGACATACCCCAACTGCACGGCATCATAGCCATCCCGAGCAGCGGTTTTGCACTGGACAACCACACAAGGACCGACCCTGAGCGCCGTCACGGGCACGACTCGCCCGGCAGCGTTGAAGATCTGCGTCATCCCAATCTTTTTTCCTAGGATTCCCGGCGCCATCAGTTTGCTCTGCTTACCTCGTCTGACCTAATTGCTAGTCCGCTGGGAGCATCAACTCCCAAATGCCTTGATTTCGACGTCCACGCCCGCCGGAAGATCCAAACGCATCAGCGCGTCGACCGTATCCTGGGTCGGCTCCAATATATCGAGCAGCCGCTTGTGAGTGCGCATCTCAAACTGCTCCCGCGAGCGCTTGTCGGCGTGCGGCGAGCGCAGTACGGTGTACTTGTTCTTGACCGTGGGCAGCGGGATCGGCCCCGCCACCTGCGCGCCCGTCCGCTTGGCCGTTTCAACGATCTCACTCGTCGACTGATCGAGCACCCGATGGTCGTAGGCTTTGAGCCGAATCCTGATTCTTTCCTTCGGCATAAGCTTACTCGATAATCTCCGCGACCGTGCCGGCGCCGATGGTGCGGCTGCCTTCGCGGATGGCGAAGCGCAGCCCCTTCTCCATCGCCACCGGGGAGATCAGCTCCACGCTCATGGCGACGTTGTCGCCCGGCATCACCATCTCGGTCCCTTCCGGCAGTTGCGCCACCCCGGTCACGTCCGTCGTGCGGAAATAAAACTGCGGACGGTAGCCGTTGAAGAACGGCGTGTGCCGTCCGCCCTCGTCCTTCTTCAGCACGTACACTTCGCCCTTGAATTTGGTGTGCGGCATGATCGACTTGGGCTTCGCCACCACCTGCCCGCGCTCCACTTCGTCCTTCTCCAGGCCCCGCACCAGCAGCCCCACGTTGTCGCCCGCCTCGCCCTGGTCCAGCAGCTTCTTGAACATCTCCACGCCCGTGATCACTTTCTTCTGCGTCTCGCGGAATCCGACGATCTCCATCTCCTCGCCGACCTTGACGATGCCGCGCTCGATTCGCCCCGTCACCACCGTGCCGCGCCCTGAAATCGAGAAAATGTCCTCGATCGGCATCAAGAACGGCTTGTCCTTCTCGCGCTTCGGCGTTGGAATGTATTCATCCACCGCCTGCATCAGCTTTTCGATGTCTTTCTCGGCCTCCTCGTCGCCGTCGAGCGCCTTCAGCGCCGAGCCCAGCACGACCGGAATGTCATCGCCCGGAAAGTCGTAGCTCGACAGCAGCTCGCGCACTTCCATCTCCACCAGCTCCAGCAGCTCGGGATCATCCACCGCGTCGCACTTGTTGAGAAACACCACGACGTAGGGCACGCCCACCTGCCGCGCCAGCAGAATGTGCTCGCGGGTCTGCGGCATCGGACCGTCGGTGGCGGCGACGACCAGAATGGCCCCGTCCATCTGCGCCGCGCCGGTGATCATGTTCTTGATGTAGTCGGCGTGGCCGGGACAATCCACGTGCGCGTAGTGGCGGTTCGACGTCCGGTACTCGACGTGCGACACGGCGATCGTGATGCCGCGGGCTTTCTCTTCCGGCGCGTTGTCGATCGAATCGAACGAGCGGAACGCCACGCTGGAATCGTATTTCTGCAAAACTTTCGTGATGGCCGCCGTCAGGGTCGTCTTGCCATGGTCAATATGGCCGATTGTCCCCACGTTCACATGCGGCATGCTGCGATCAAATTTCTCCTTCGCCATCGCTTGTCGCCTCTCCTAACAGGTCGAAGCCACCGTCGGAATACCAAACCCGGTATCCAGCCGCCGGCTGCGCGTCACAACTAGTGGAAAACTCCTCTCACCCGCCCAATGATCTCTTCCGCGACCTGGGCCGGCGCCGCTTCATATCCCTTCAAATGCATGCTATGGGTGCCGCGGCCCTGCGTTCGAGAGCGCAGGTCGGTGGCATAGCCGAACATTTCCGCCAGGGGAACCAGAGCCTTGATGATCTGCGACCCTCCATGCAACTCCATCCCCTCGACCTTTCCCCGCCGGCTATTGATGTCGGCCATCACGTCGCCCATGTACTCTTCGGCAACCACCACTTCAACCGCCATCACGGGCTCGAGCAAAACGGGGCCAGCCCGCTTCACGGCGTCCTTAAACGCCATCGACCCGGCAATCTTGAACGCCATCTCGGAGCTGTCTACTTCGTGAAAACTGCCGTGGTAGAGCGTCGCCTTGATGCCGACCATCTCATATCCGGCCAGAAAACCACCCTCGAGAGCTTCCCGAATCCCCTGCCCCACGGAGGAAATATACTCACGAGGAACCGCGCCGCCGACAATCGCGTTCTCGAATTCGAACTCGCCGCCCGGCAAGGGCTCGATCTTAATCTTGCAATGCCCGTACTGACCCCGTCCTCCGCTCTGCCGCACGAACCGTCCTTCGCCGCTCGACTCTTTGCGAATCGTCTCGCGATAGGCGACCTGCGGCTTGCCCACATTCGCTTCGACCGCGAACTCCCGCAGCAGGCGATCGACCAGGATCTCCAAATGCAGCTCGCCCATTCCGGAAAGAATCGTCTGGCCGGTATCGGCGTCGGTGGTCACCCGAAAAGTCGGATCCTCGTGCGCCAGCTTTCCTAGAGCCATGCCGATCTTCTGCTGATCCGCCTTCGTGCGGGGCTCAATCGCTAGCGAGATCACCGGCGTCGGAAAATCGATTCGCTCCAGCACGACAGGCGCCCCGGCGTCGCAAACCGTGTCCCCGGTCTGAACCGTCTTGAGTCCCACGGCCGCCAGGATCTCGCCCGCGCGCGCCACTTCCACGTCTTCCCGCTTGTCGGCGTGCATCCGCAGCAGACGCCCAATGCGCTCGCTGCGGTTCTTGGCCACGTTAAACACGCTGCCGCCAGCTTTCACCATCCCCGAATACACCCTCAAGAACGCCAACTGCCCGACGTAGGGGTCGGTCATGATCTTGAAGACCAGCGCCGAGAAAGGCTCTTGGTCGTCCGATTGGCGGTAAATCTCTTCTTGACCGGAAAGGTCCGTACCCAGTACGGGGGGAACATCAAGGGGAGAGGGGAGAAAGTCGACAACGGCGTCCAGAAGCCGCTGCACTCCTTTGTACTTGAAGGCCGAACCGCACAGCACCGGCGTTATCTTCAAGCTGATGGTCGCGCGGCGCACCCCGGCCCGAAGATCATCCTCGGTGATCGTCTCGCCCTCGACGAATTTCTCAAACAGCACGTCGTCTTGCTCGGAGACCTTCTCGATCAGCTTCGCCCGGCGTTCGGCCGCGATTTCCTTCAGCTCATCCGGAATCTCGCCAATCTCGTACTTGGCGCCCAGCGTCTCGTCGTTCCACAAGATGGCCTTCATCTCAATCAGGTCGACGACGCCCCGCAGGGAAGCTTCACTGCCGATGGGGATCTGAATGGGAACGGGATTGGCCTTCAGCCGATCGACGATGGTTTGGACCGCGTAGTCGAAGTCAGCGCCGACCCGGTCCATCTTGTTAATGAAGCAAACGCGGGGAACGTTATATTTGTCAGCCTGACGCCAAACCGTTTCCGACTGCGGCTGAACACCCGCAACAGCGTCAAAAAGGGCTATCGCTCCGTCGAGGACCCGCAGGCTGCGCTCGACTTCGGCCGTGAAGTCGACGTGCCCGGGAGTGTCGATAATGTTGATCTGGTGCTCGCGCCAAAAGCAAGTCGTGGCGGCGGAGGTAATCGTGATGCCGCGCTCTTGCTCCTGCTCCATGTAGTCCATGGTCGCGGTGCCGTCGTGCACTTCGCCCATGCGATGCAGCCGCCCGGTGTAGTAGAGGATGCGTTCGGTCGTAGTGGTTTTGCCGGCATCGATATGCGCTGCAATACCGATGTTGCGGAACCTTTTAAGTGGCACGTTGACCGACATAACTTCGCTTCCCTTGCCAAAATCTGAACAGACCGGCGCTGCTCTTGCGTGTGAACTCTCCCTTACCAGCGATAGTGAGCAAAAGCCTTGTTGGCTTCCGCCATGCGATGAACGTCCTCGCGTTTCTTGATTGCCGCGCCGCGGCTCGCCGACGCCTCGAGAATCTCAGCGCAAAGTTTCTCGGCCATGCTCTTTTCCGAGCGCGCGGTCGCGTAATTGATGAGCCACCGAATGGCCAGGCTGACGCGGCGATTCGTAGCCACCTCGATGGGCACCTGATAGTTGGCGCCGCCCACCCGCCGTGATTTTACTTCGACAACCGGCTTGCAATTCTCAACCGCCTTTTTGAACAGCGTCAGCGGGTCATCCTTCGACCGCTCGCGAACCTTCTCCATGCTGTTGTAGAAGATGCGCTCGGAAACCGACTTCTTGCCGTCTTTCATTAAACAGTTGATGAACTTCGACACCAGCGTGGAATTGTAGACGGCATCCGGCGGCGGCTTCCGATGCTCAACCTCTCTTCTTCGCGGCATGCTCTATCCTCTGTGATCCCTTCCGCCTGCTACTGCTTCGGACGCTTCGCTCCATACTTGCTGCGGCTCTGCCGGCGGTCATTGACGCCCGCTGCGTCCAGCGTGCCCCGGATGACGTGGTAGCGCACTCCGGGCAAGTCCTTCACGCGGCCGCCGCGGATGAGCACAATCGAGTGCTCCTGCAGATTGTGACCTACGCCGGGAATATAGGTAGTTACCTCAATTCCGTTCGTCAGCCGCACGCGCGCCACCTTGCGGAGAGCCGAATTCGGCTTCTTGGGCGTGACCGTATACACCCTCGTACACACGCCGCGCCTTTGCGGACATGCCTGCAGCGCCGGACTGGCGGTTCCGAATTTTGGCCGCTTGCGGCCCTTGCGTACTAATTGGTTAAACGTCGGCACTCAATCACCCAATAAAAGACACTCAACGCCCTTCGCCATACCGGCCCCGCCGCGCAGACCCGGCAGGACGGTAAGCACGGACGCACCGCCTCACATTCTTTGATTATATGAACCTGCGCCGCCTTAACAGGACCCACCGGCGTGAGTCTTCTCGACGACGCAACAGCCAGAGCTTCCTACTCGCTCCTGAGACCCTTTCGACCTCGTTACCAAGCGACATCCGCTACGGTCAGCTTAGGCCACAACGAACTTTCATTCTACCCTAAGCTGGCTGTCAAGCCAACTCGACTGTGAAGGAGCCGGAAATAGGACAGCAGCAGACAGACGCTGACTTCTCATCATACTATCGAAACCCAAAACCAACTGTCAACCACAAAGTAGTGGTTGCGGGGCAAAATTTGCGGCGCTGGGCCTCGATGGCCGGGAACGCCGAGTCCGGGCTTGTCGCGTGCTTCGCCCGTCAGTGGGTGAGAAACGCCGGTCAGTAGTGATAGCAGCAGGCAAGGATTCGGATTTTTTCGTGCTGAACATGGCAGATCAATCTATGTTCCCGCTATGTTCCCGATGGATGCGCCTTGACCCACAACCGCTGAGCTCACGCTTCAACGGCTCCGCCTTGCCAACGCCGTAAAAGGGATCGCGCTGGATGTCGCGGATCAGACGGATGACGCGTAGCGCTTGTGCCCGATCCTGTTCCACCCCCCGGGCGAGACATTTGTAAGATGATATAGACCAGCCATGGCGCGCTACCGGATCTTCTACCTGAAGGACTCTCACATCACTTCACGAAGAGAGAGTCCACCCAAGCCCAAGGGTGCTCTGCTTCAGCCTCGTCATTACGAGGACCAGGGCGGGTTGGAAGCCGAAAGCCCCTACGACGTATGGGAACGGCTCCAAGGTGAAGAAGCCGATCGGCGTGGAATTCGCAAGCTGGGCGTGGGCGATGCCATTGAGACTGAATCACGGGAAGTGTTGATCTGCAACTTTTGGGGATTCGACCAAGCAAAGTGGCGCTCCGCCGAAACGCATCCTGAATCCCGTGCTGACGCGGCTTCGAGAAGCGACGCGCCCGAAGAGGCCGGCCGGCCCCAAGCCACGTGACCGGCCAAGCCGCGGAGACCTTCATCGTCAAGCGCCAAGGAAATCGGTTTGCCGGTGTGTCCGCTCTGCGATGGGTGTTCTTCGGGAAGCGGCGTCGGCCCAAAGTTATCGCTCACCTCATCGCGAGCCAAGGTTTTCCTCTGAGAAAACGACACTTTTCATTACGAGTTTTCATGTTCATGTTGAACCGCCAGGCGCTTGCGTGCATCTTAAAGGTAGGCGACCTTACCGGGCGGCAGCGCGGTCCCGGTGGTTATTGCGAACTCAGGAGTCTGTTGAATGGACTTGATCAATTCCTACGCGGTGGTGACTTATGTCACGGATCCAGTTGCCGCATTCATTAACCATTTGCGCCAGGAAGTCACCCCTGGCTGCCCGCATCAAGCTCACATCACGATTCTTCCTCCCCGGCCTCTGTACGTCGACAAGGTTCAAGCCATCGAGCAATGCCGTGACATCGTCGGCCGATTTGAGGCATTCGAAGCCCAACTGGGGGAGGTAGACCTGTTCGAGGGTACCGGCGTCATCAAAGTGACCGTCACAGGCGGGCTGGTGGAGCTGCGAACGCTCCACGACATCCTGAACACCGGTCCGTTCGAATCGGTTGAAAACTTCGAATATGCGCCACACGTCACAGTGGCCCAAGAAATCCCGCCCGAGAACGTATCCGCGTGCCTGGCATCGGTGCGGGCCCGATGGACTCAGAACGGGCCGCCGCCGGCAGTGCGGGTTGAGTCGTTGACATTCGTACAGCAGAAAAGCGACGGCACTTGGGCTAACCTGGCGGAACTTTGGCTGGGACGCCACCAACCCGTGAGCCGCTAGGCTAGTCTGTTCGGCGGGGCTGCCCTTTGCGTCGTGAAGCAGGCAAAGTGCAACAGGCCCCGCGTCAAATAAGAGGGCGCGGTAACGAAGGACCCCCCGCCGCTTCGATTTACCTGGCCGTTCGGGTCGCTCCCGGTGCGCGCCTGGGCGCGGGGCTTCTCGAAGGCTCGGCGGGTTGATTGGGGGGTACAAAGAGGATTCTGGCTTCGGACCGGCTCGCATCGAGCACAAACAGGGGCTGCCCGGATGCGGTAGTAAGTTGAAACATCGAGTTGCCGTTGAGCCGCGCCAGCGTAGTCGGCTCGCACCCGCAGGAAACGAATTCGGTTGGGCCACCGCTCAGCGGCACAAACGCCACGCGGCGGGAGTCGCTGCTCGCAACAAGCGCCCGCCGCCCGTCAGCCGTGGCAATGATCGCGTTCGGATGGACGATCCCGTCATTTCCCGAAGCCAGCGGAACAGGCTGAGCGCTTCCGTCGACCTGCTGGACGAGAAGAACTTCGTTCTTGTCGTAGTCGGCAATCACGGCATCGTGGGAACGCTCCACGAAGGCCAACGCTAATACTCGGCCCACCGAAACGATCGGCCGCGGGTCTTGTCCGGTTTCTAGCACATAGACGGATCCGCTGTTCCGGCCCGACGTTGCGACCAAACTAACCTCCCCGTCATCGCTGATCGCCAAAGCCGTGATTACACCATCAAGGGATGACAGATCAACCGATCCTTCGACCGAAGGATTCGCGGGCAAGCCGCTAACGAACTGAATGGTCCGGCGCCCCCGGTCGTAGAGGGCGGCGGAGTCCCCTCGCGGGCTTAAGACAATTCGGTCGGCCCAGCCAGCCCCGGGAATCGGAATCGCGGCGGGAGGAACGAGCGTCACATCCAGCACTTTCACTTCGCCCGATACATTGTCCACCGCGAGCACGTAGTTGTGCAGCGGCGAGACGGCGGCGACCTTTGCTGAAAACCCTAGCGACATCGGGCCGGCGACATAAGAAGAGCCCGGAATCCCGCGGATCGGATGGAGCGAGCCCCTTGAGGGGTCAAAAAAGTAGCCCAAGACGGGTCCGTGAATCACTCCGTCGGGAGACGATGCCGACTGCTCGGCGGCGGAAAACGGGCTCAGCACGGCTCTCTTTCCTGGCGACAGAGCAACTTGGACTTGTGAATAGGCGGATCCCGCGCCGACAGCCAGCATGGCCAAAACAATGCCAACCGGCGGAAGGGTCTTACCTCGACGAGTGCTTCTTGCGTACATTATTGGCCTTTCGGGGGTGCGATGACCCACTAATGCTAAGGCGACCGTCGGCCTTCACGGTTACCCGCGGACCCACTATTGTATCTACTTTCGGTCCGGGCGATAGTCGAAATCAGCTCAGAGGAGACGCCAACCTCTTGAGACGCTCCTAACGTCGGGCTTCCGCTACTCTGGTATATTGCCGCCGGCGCTGCCGAGCCCCGCGGCCGGCCTTCGCGCCCTCGGTTTCCTGAAATTCATGGCTCATGCCCTTTACACTGACCCCTGAGCAAGAGCAGATTCGCCAAGCCGTGGCCGAGGTCTGCGGCGATTTCCCTGGTGAATACTGGCGTGAGTTGGACGCCAGTGACGGCTATCCGGAGGCGTTCGTCAAAGCCCTGACCGAGGGCGGCTGGTTGGCGGCGCTGATTCCCGAGGAATACGGCGGCGGCGGGCTTTCGCTGCTGGAGGCGAGTCTGATTCTCGAGCAGATCAACCGCTCGGGCGGCAACTCAGCGGCGTGCCACGCGCAGATGTATATCATGGGCACGCTGGTTCGGCACGGATCCCAACAGCAGAAGCAGAAGTATTTGCCCGCTCTGGCGAGGGGCGAGCTAAGGCTGCAGGCTTTTGGCGTCACCGAGCCGGCCAGCGGTTCCGATACGACACAGCTCAAGACCATGGCGGTTCGCCGCGGGGACAAGTACGTCGTCAACGGGCAAAAGGTTTTCATCTCGCGGGTGGAGCATTCCGACCTGATGCTGCTCCTGGCACGGACGACGCCTGCTGAGCAGGCCGCCAAGCGAACCGAGGGGCTGTCCGTCTTTCTGGTGGACCTTCGGGAGGCAGTGGGACACGGGCTGACAGTGCGTCCCCTGCGCATGATGATCAACCACCACACCACCGAGCTTTTCTTGGACGATCTCGAAGTACCGGCGGAAAACCTGGTTGGGGAAGAGGGCAACGGTTTTCGGTGTATCCTGGACGGCTGGAATGCCGAGCGGATACTGATCGCGGCCGAATGCATCGGCGACGGCCGCTGGTTTGTCGGCCGGGCCTGCCGCTATGCCAACGAGCGCGTGGTTTTTGACCGCCCCATCGGGAAGAACCAAGGCGTGCAGTTCCCTATCGCGAGAGCACATACCCGCGTTGAAGCCGCCGACCTGATGCGTTTCGAAGCGGCGCGGTTGTACGACCGGGGCGAGTCTTGCGGCCCGGAGGCGAACATGGCCAAGCTGCTGGCCGCGGATGCTTCCTGGGAAGCGGCCAACGTTGCCATGGATACCCATGGCGGTTTCGGCTTTGCCGCCGACTACGACATCGAACGCAAGTTTCGCGAGACGCGCCTGTACCAAACCGCGCCGGTGCCTGCAAACTTGATTCTGGCTTACATCGCGGAGCACGTACTGGAACTGCCGCGGTCTTACTGAGGGTCGTGACGCGAGGCGAGAGGAGCATGATGCACCAAGGATTGGCGAAGGGGCTGGACAAGACAAAGACGGTGCGGATATTGCTTCCGGCACTCGCGCTGTTACTCGCAATCGGTTGCGACCAGAGCGGGAGCGGGGTTTCCGAAGCAAGGCCGTTGCCGCCCGCTCGTCGCGGCACGGCGGATCAGAGCCTCCGCGATGCAGCGTTCGAGGGTCGGATCGAGGAAGCGCGTAAGGCGCTCGACCAAGGGGCCGACGTGAACGCGGCCGATGAAGAAAATCGGACAGCGCTCATGCTGGCGGCGTTCAACGATTCCGCGGGCGTTGCCAAATTACTGCTCGGCCGCGGCGCACGCGTGGACGATCGCGATAACGCCGGCCGCACGGCTCTGCTCTATGCGGCCAGCGGCCCGAACACGAAGACAGTTCAGTTGCTTCTCGGCCAAGGGGCCGACGTGGACGCAACCGACAAAGGGGAAGGCTGGACGGCACTCATGTTCGCCGCGGCCGAGGGGCACTCCGCGGTCGTCCGGGCTCTGCTCAGCCACGGCGCGGACCCCTCGATTCAGGACGTCGATGGCGAAACCGCCCTCCACTTTGCGACGGATAAGGGTCACACCGGCGTGGTCCAGGTGCTGAAAGACGGGCCTTGATGCCAGGTGTCCGCCGCCCAGCGATCACTCAATGTGCCTGGCGGGAAAATGTCGCCACGGCGGTGAAGCCCGCAACAATGCGGGTGCCACGTCGCGGGTCCCCGCGATGACCTCAACGGCGGTCACCAAGACCGAGTTCGCTACGCCAGGACTTCTTTGACCACTTTCGCGGGCTCCACCCCGGTGAGTTTGGCGTCCAGCCCTTGGTGCTTGTAGGTGAAGCGTTCGTGGTCGATCCCGAACAGCCGCAGGAGCGTTGCCTGGTAGTCGCGGATATGCACCGGATCCTTGACGATGTTGTAGGAGAAATCGTCGGTTTCGCCGTGCACGACGCCTCCCTTGATACCGCCGCCGGCCATCCATAGGCTGTAGCAGCGCGGGTGATGGTCGCGGCCGTAGTCGGTCGGGGTGAGCTTGCCCTGGGAGTAGATCGTGCGGCCGAATTCCCCGCCCCATATAACGAGCGTCTCGTCAAACAGGCCGCGTTCCTTGAGGTCTTGAATTAACGCCCAGGCGGCGCGGTCGACGTCTTTGGCTTGCGCCGGCAATACTTCGGGCGCAAAGGAGTGGACGTCCCAGCCGCGGTGGTAGATCTGCACGAAGCGCACGCCGCGTTCAACAAGGCGGCGCGCCATCAGAGCGGCGTTCTGGAATTTGCCGGGCTCTTTCGCTTCCTCGCCCCAGCGCTTGAACGTGCTTTCCGGCTCGCTCGAGAGGTCGCCCATCTCGGGCACCGACGACTGCATACGGAACGCCATCTCATACTGCTCGATACGGGCCAGCGTTTCCGGGTCTCCGATCTTTTCATGCTGGATCTGGTTGAGCTCGCTCAACCCGTCGAGCATTTTCCTGCGTACGCTCGCTGAGACGCCCTCGGGATTCTTGACGTAGAGCACCGGCTCGTCCCCGCCGCGCAACCCGACGCCGGCGTATTTGGCCGAGAGAAATCCCGAACTCCAAAGCTTGGCTGAGATCGCTTGCTGCCCCGATTTGGGGTGGCTCTTCTCCGCATTCATCACGACGAACGTCGGAAGGTCTTCATTCATGCTGCCTAGCCCGTAAGCCAGCCAAGAGCCGATACATGGCCGCCCGGCGACCTGCCGGCCCGTCTGGATAAACGTGATCGCGGGTTCATGATTGATGGCGTCGGTGTTCATCGACCGGATGATGGCCAAGTCGTCGACCATGCTGGCCGTATGAGGCAACAGTTCCGATATCCAGGCGCCGTTTTGGCCGTGCTGGTTGAACTGGAAGACCGAAGGAGCGATCGGGAACCGCGCCTGTCCCGAGGTCATCGTCGTCAGCCGCTGGCCCTGGCGGATGGACTCCGGCAGGTCCTTGTCATACCAGTCCCGCATCTTGGGCTTGTAGTCGAGCAAGTCCATCTGCGGCGGCGCGCCCATCATGTGGAGGTAGATGCAGCGCTTCGCCTTGGGCGCGAAATGCGGCAGGCCCGGCAGGCCACCGATAGACTCGCCGCTGCCCTTGGGACCGCCGAAGCCGCTGTCCGCGAGAAGGTTCGCCAGCGCTATGCCGCCGATGCCCTGTGCTCCGCGGGCAAAAAACTGCCGTCTGGTTTCGGTAAGGATTGCTTGTTTGGATGGATGCATTTTGGCCCTCCCCTGGAAAGCTGGGATCCGCCGGGCGCTTGACCGCGGGCTTCCGCTCGCGGCTCTGTCCCCACTTATTCTACTTATTGCTACTTATTCAGAACCTCGTCCAAATTCATCATCTGATTCGCCAGCATGGTCAATGCCGCTGACTCGGCCGCCGGCAAGGCCTCATCGGGCGCTGATTCGCCGGTGGAAAGCAGCTTCTTCGCATCTTTGCCGTGCTCGCTGTAGTAGCTAGCGAAACCGTCATAGGCGCGCCTGGCGACGGCGCGTTCCCTTTCTCCAAAATCGCGTGCCAGCAATCGCGCGGTCATGTAATCAAGCCGCCGGTCGAAGTCGTCCCCGGCTTCGCGCATCGCCCTTTGCGCCAGGTAGCGCGAGGCCTCGACGAACTGCGTATCGTTCATGGTCACCAGCGCCTGCAGCGGCGTGTTCGTTCGCTCGCGGCGGACGGTCGAGTGCTCGCGCGTGGGCGCGTTGAAGATGCTCATGGAAGCCGGCGGCGCGGCCCGCTTCCAGAACGTATACATACTGCGGCGGTAGAGTTTGTCACCACTGTCTTGCTGATAGCGCCGGGTGTTGCTGGAGGGCATCGCCACGCTTGCCCAAACACCCTCGGGTTGATAAGGCTTCACGCTCGGGCCGCCGATCTTGCGCACCAGCAGGCCGCTGGCGGCCAGGGCGTAGTCGCGCACCATCTCTCCGGCCATCCGGAAACGGGGCCCGCGGGACAGCAGCCGGTTTTCCAGATCCTTTTCGGTTTTGGCCTCCGTGGTCTCCGCCGACTGGCGGTAAGCCGCGGAGGTCAGCAGCATACGGAAGAAATCCTTGACATCCCAGCCCGACTCGCGGAACCCCACCGCAAGCCAATCCAGCAGCTCGGGATGGGAGGGAGGTTCACCCTGGGAGCCGAAATCGTCGCTGGTGCTGACGAGTCCGGTTCCGAAAACTTGCTGCCAGTAGCGGTTGACGATCACGCGCGCGGTAAGGGGGTTGGCGTCGTCGACGATCCACTTGGCCAGACCCAGCCGGTTGCGAGGGAGCGAAGCGTCCATGGGGTGCAAGGCGGGCGGGGTGCTGGCCTTCACCAGCTCCTGGCGCTGGTCGTACATTCCGCGGTCCAGGATGTGCGCCTCGGGGTCGTTGTCCGGGATCTCCCGCATCACGTGCGTGACTCCGCCGCGGCGGCGGAGCTCTCGCCAGCCCAACTCGATTTCGGTTTTGCGGGCCATGAGGCCGCGGTATTCCTCGTGCTCCCGGACGAGATAGTAGAGGCGCAAGGCGCCGCGCTCTTCGCTGGCGAGCTTTTCGGGCCGTTTTTTACTCGCCCGCTTCAAAACAGACCACTGCGAGACCACCTTCGCCTCCTGCACCGAAATCGGGCGATTGAAAATCCGCGCGTCCGCTATTCCGCCTCCGCTCAAGTAACGAGTCCTAATCTCGCCACGCCCCCCCCTGCCCTTATTGACGCCTTTGGCGAGAAGAAGAGGACGGTCGACGCGGATGCTTCCCTCCACCTTCGTGAAATACTCACTGCCCTGCACCGGTATGATTTCCCCGTTCATGTAGAAGCGCAGGCCGGCCCACTCCGCGGAGCCGTCGTGGGTGACCGTGATGTGAGTCCATTCCCCGGCGGGCAAGCGCCTCAAGTTGTTGGGAACGATCGTGACTTTGGAAGCACGATCGTCGGAAGCGCCCTCGTCGCCTGCCCGCTTGTCGCCGGTCATCCTAAAACTGAGCTGCCTTGCGCTGATTTCAAACGCCCAGCCCCGGGAATGGTCGTCGGGATCGGTCTGGCCCGCGACGATAAAGCTTCCCTCGTCGTCGGGGTGAAAAATCCACAGAGCGATGGAGAACGGAGTATCGCTGTCAAGTTCCAGAGAGGGCAGCTCGGCCCACGACTCTTCTCCAAACAACAGCGCCGGGATATCCTTGTCCGGGCCCTTTCCGCGGGCGGCGCCCTTGTGCAGCTTGACGGCCTGGCGGCGCCCCTTGAGCTCGACCCCGGGCTTGCCGTCGAGCGATAGCGTCATCAGTTGGGCTGATTCTTCGAGCGGCGCCTTGATCGAACGATAATCCCCGCTTTCGAGCCACGCCGTGAACTCGTCGGCAACTGCGTCAACCGATTCAACGGCTTCAACCGACGACACCAGGCGCTCCAACGCCCGGTCGGTCTCCGCTGCCTCCGCGCGCAGCTTGTTCCACTCCTCCCGGTCGTCCTCCAGCGGTACGACAAGCACGGGCGGCGGATCCGACACATTGCCGTCCATCACAAACTGCGTGGTGTTTCGGAAGAAAGCCGTCAGCGAGTAGAAGTCTCGCTGCGCGATGGGGTCGAACTTGTGGTCGTGGCAGGTGGCACACCCAACCGTCAACCCGAGGAACACCGTCCCGATGGTGTCGGCGCGGTCTTTCGCGTAGATAACCGCGTACTCCTCGGGGATCACGCCCCCTTCATTCGTCGTCATGTTGCATCGCTGGAAGCCGGTGGCCACGAGCTGATCGAGAGTCGGATTGGGCAGCAGGTCGCCGGCGATCTGTTCGACCGCAAACTCGTCGAAAGGCTTGTTGTCGTTGAAGGCCTGAATCACCCAGTCCCGGTAGGCCCACATTTCGCGGTAGTTGTCGATGTGGATGCCGTGGGTGTCCCCGTACCGCGCGGCGTCAAGCCAGTAACGGCCCCGGTGCTCGCCCCAGTGCTTGGATTCGAGCAATTTATCGACTAACTTTTCATAGGCGTTCTCCGACGTATCGCTCAGAAAGCTCTCGAGGACACCGGGGTCGGGCGGCAGCCCCGTCAAGTCCAGCGCCGCCCGGCGGGCCAGAGTGCGCTTGTCGGCTTCCGGAGCGGGCGCCAAACCCTCTTGCTCCAGCCGGGCGAGGATGAAGCGGTCCAGCGGGTTGCGCACCCAGTCGGCCTTGCCGGCCTGGGGAGGCTGCGGTCGTTCGAGCGGCGCGAAGGACCAGTGCTGGTCCCACGACGCGCCTTCCTCAATCCAGCGCCGCAAAACGCCGATCTGCTCCCCGCTCAATTCCTTCTTGGAATGGATGGGGGGCATCCGCAAAACCTCGTTCTCGTGGGTGATGCGCTGATAGACCAAGCTGGCCTCGGGATCGCCGGGAACGATCGTCGTGCCGTTGTCGCGCTTCGAGAAGGCGCCCTCGAGCGTGTCGAGACGCAGATCCACCATGCGGGTGGCCTTGTCCGGCCCATGACATTGGAAGCAATTGTCGGAGAGGATCGGCCGCACTTGACGCTGGAAGTCGACTTGAACGGAATCAGCCTTGGGCGGCGGCGCGGCGAACGCAGCACACGACAACAAACTCAGCGCAACGGCTGGACAGAGAAGTAAACGATTCATGTGTGTCGACCTGTAGATGGAATCTACAACATATTGTAACCCGCGAGTCTATGTTTCACTATCCCGTAGCGACCGGCACTCCTGCCGGTCCTTCGCCGCGCCGCAGCCTGAAAGCCGCGACGGACAACAAACCTGCTTAGCCTCGCCGCTGGAGCGCCAAGCGCAAACGAAATCGCCGATCGCAGGTTCGCCGCGCGAAGGCAGGCGTCGCCGCTTCGCGGCGATGGACCGGCAGGAGTGCCGGTCCCTACTGGCGCCGCCGTTCAACTGCCATGAAAGGTCAGCACTCCCCGCGCTACCTTCCCGGACTCCATGTCATCGAAAGCCCGCGGCAGCTCCTCGAGGGGATAACGCTTGGTGATCAGATCGTCCAACTGAAGCTTCCCCGACCGATACAGTTCCACCAGCATCGGAAGATCAACGCGAGGGCGAATCGAGCCGACGAAGGAGCCGAGCAGCCGTTTATTCTGCAGCACAAGGGTCCCAGCCGAAATCGGCACGTCGGTCTTGGCCGAATGCAGTCCAATGATCGTGGCCGTACCGCCAGGCCGGGCGGCCATGAGCGCCTGTCCGATCGTGGCGGCTGCTCCGACGCTGTCAAAAACGTACTCGGGACCCCCGCCGGTTAATTCACGCAGGGCCTTAACAGCGTCGGTTTCGGTGGAGTTCACCGTGTGGGTAGCGCCCAGGCGGCGGGCGAAGTCGAGCTTAGAGTCCATTACATCGACGGCGATGATGGGGTTGCAACCGGCCAGCTTGCAACCCTGTATGGCACTTAAGCCAATGCCGCCACAGCCAATCACTGCCGCAGGCAGGCCCGCTTTCGCGTGAGCGGTGTTGATCACCGCTCCGACGCCGGTCGCCACGGCACAGCCAATCACAGCGGCAATCTCGAAAGGAACATCTTCGGGAAACGGAACAGCGCTCGCCTCATCGATCACGCAGTATTCCGCCATGGTGGCGGCACTGAGCAGGTGCTTGAGCGGAATGCCGTCGAGAGTCTTAAGCCGGGTGGTGCCGTCGAGAAGCACGGCCTTAAAGGTCGTCGAGGCCAGCCGCTCGCACAGATTGTGACGTCCGCTCAGGCATCGCGAACACGACTCGCAGGCCGGAAGCCAATTCACGAGGATACGGTCGCCCGGCTTGACGCGCGTGACACGGCTGCCGACGGCCTCGACCACGCCCGCGCCTTCATGACCGAGAACCAGCGGAGGCGTGGCGCGCAGCTCTCCCCGGTAGGTGTGCAAGTCGGAGTGACAAACTCCCGCCGCGTGCAGACGCACAAGAACTTCGGTATCTTTGGGAGCGTCGAGTTCGACTTCTTCGATGGTGAGCTTGCCGACTTCGCGGGCGAGCGCGGCTTTGATCTTCATGTGATCGTTCTCCTAACTTGCTTCGCGTGGCAGACGTCCGGCAAACAGCACCAATAGGGATGGACACAGAAGCACACCGGAAGGCCACAGGCCTCTGTGAGTCCTACGATACGACGTCGCCTCGTATCGAAGGAATCGCCTATTGTTTCACATCCTCCAGACGTCTGACCAACAACAGTTGCCTACCGTGAACGACCGGTCTTCGCCAAGTCTTCTTGTCGGTCGCGAACACTTGGCAGCGCCCTTTCCCGAAGTGGTCCGACAGCGACTCTGGATTGCCTAGCGAGACTCTTAGCCCGCGTAGCTTTAGCTGTTCCAGAAGCTCCGGCGAATAATCAACGTCCTTCCTGTCTTCAAGATTCAGCAGCGGACCCGCCCACGCGTAGAATGTTCCTTGGAACTCTAGCCCTTCCCAAGAGGGCTCTCCTTCACCAGCAAGTTGCATCTGCCGCAACAAGGAAACAACCTCTACAACCAGTTCGTTGATGGTCCTCGATTCTAGGCCAAGGTCACGAAATACGGCTCTAGCGTCATCCACAACTTCCAAAGCGTACACCTGCTTCGCCGACAGGGGAAGCGGTATCTCTGCTCGCGTTAAGCCGCCGGCTTTGACCAATATGTACTTCTTGCCGCTGAACCAAGCGGCTCCGGTTTCGAAATTGACCCACGGTCGGAGGACACTATTGACAGTCAGCAAAATGACATAGGCGTCCGCATCCAGAAGTGCTTTCTGAACCGAGGGCAACCACTCCGCGTCAGCTGGTATGTCCCCAGCACGTGAGGCGCAAAATGTCGTGATGCCTGTTCCGCACTCTTCGATGTGCCTCGCCAGCGCTTCGGCCAAGGCGCCATCCGCGGATGCATGGGAAAGGAAGATCAATTGCCCCGGACTCCTCTCAGTCCGCCTGCCCGCCTTTCTCCACAATGCAATACAAGTGCTCTTCGGTGCGAAGGAAGATTTGATTTCCCGAAACCGCCGGAGAGGCAAGCGTGTAACTATTCAACTTGTTCACCCCGAGAATCTCGAACTGGTCTCCAGCTCGGAACACCGTCGTGGTCCCGTCCTCGTTCGTGGCGTAGATCTTGCCGTCGGCCAGGACCGGCGAAGCGCTGTAGGTACCCGGTTCGAGGCGGCTGCGGTCCCAGACCGTTTCTCCGTCTTTCACCCGCAGACACAAAGCGATCCCCCTGTCATCGACAATGTAGAGCCTTTCGCCGTCGGTCGTGGGGGTAGGTACGTCGGGTCCGTAGTCGGTCGACCAGAGCCGGTGCGAACGAGTCACGTCGCCCTGGCCGCCCGCCCGAAAAGCGATGAAGGGCTTGCGCCGGCTCGGCGCGAAGATGATGTCTCCCACAACCAGCGCCGAGGCGATCGTGCGGTTGCCCCCCGAGCGGCTCGGGTTCAGCCCCCCGCCCCTCCAAAGCTCCTTCCCGGTCGCCAGGTCATGGCCGGTCAAATAGTCTCCACCCGTGATGATGAGTTGCGGGTTTCCGTCAACGTCCGACAGCATCGGGGTAGAGTAGGCGTCAGGAGACTCTCGGTGCGCGTCGGTCGGCCGCTCGACCTTCCACAGCGTTTTGCCCGTCGAACCCTCGGCGGCAAGAACGTAGGAAGGCTCATCGGTGTTCATGCCGTGCAGCACTTGAATATAGAGCTTCCCCTCGTGCAGTAGCGGCGAAGAGGCGTAGCCCCAGTACAACCCGAACTCTCCATAGTCCTGCTGCAGATTCCGCCGCCAGATCTGTTTCCCGCTGAAATCGAAGCACGTCAGGGCGCCGACACCGGTCATAATCCACACATGCCGGCCGTCGGTCACCGGCGAAGGAGAAGCCATATTTTGCTTGAAGACAATCTTATTACCCTCGCCGATCACCCGCTGCCAGCGGATCGAGCCGTCTTTGCGGTCGAGCGCTACGAGAAGAAGATCGTCGTCAAAGTTGAACGCGGATGCGATGCGATTGAGCGCGGCTCCGAGGAAACCCCTGCCCTTGGGATTGGTGAAGCCTTCTTCCGCTGAAGTGACGAAGATCGTGTCTTCCCACACGACCGGGCTAGCGGCGCTCCAGCTAGGCAATTCCGTGCGCCAAGCCACGTTGCGGGATTCATCCCAGCGGACAGCCAAACCCGCCGCCTTCTCGCTTGTTCCGTTCAAGTGAGGGCCACGCCACTGCGGCCAGTTGTCAGCCGCGTCAGCCGCATGAAGAAGTAACGGCAGAAAAAAGGCCGATAGCAGGGTGGGTATCGCGAATCGCACCAACGCATCACCTCCGAAAGATGGATTTGCCGCCATGATAACAGAGGCTATATCGGACCGATCCCCGGCTGAAACGGGTGAAGACTCCCTGGAGCCGTAAACCGCGAACCACCGCCTCCGCAAACGGCGCGAGCTTCAACTCCGAGCGGCCGCAACATCCTGCCGCACCTGAAAGACATCAAACCCGCCGTCATGACGGTTGGTGGATGGTTCGATGCCGAGGACCTCTATGGCCCCCTCACGGTCTACGAATACACCGAGAAAAACTCACCGGGCGCCTACAACACGCTGGTGATGGGGCCGTGGGCGCACGGCGACTGGCACCGCGGTGACGCCGAGCAGCTCGGCAATGTCCCTTTCCACCAGAAGACCGGGCGATTCTACCGCGACAGCATTGAGCTGCCGTTTTTGAAGCATTTTCTCAAAGGGGCCGACGATCCCAAGCTGCCCGATGCCTACGTTTTCGAGACCGGCACGAATCAGTGGCGCCGCTATGATTCCTGGCCACCCGGCAACGTCAGCGAAAAGACCCTCTACTTCCACCCCAACGGCCGTTTGAGCTTCGACGCTCCCAGCGAGGCGGGGGCCGCCGCTTTTGACGAATACATCAGCGACCCCGCGAAACCGGTGCCTTTCATCCCGAATATCGCCGCCGGCATGACCCGTGAACACATGCTGGACGACCAGCGGTTTGCTTCTTCCCGCACCGACGTGCTGGTTTACCTCACCGACCCGCTGGAGCAGGACATTACCATCGCCGGGCCCATCACGCCGAGCCTGCACGTTTCGACCACGGGGACCGACTCCGATTGGGTCGTCAAGCTGATCGACGTCTACCACGGTGATTTCCCCGACCCGGAGCCTAACCCGGCCGGGTTACACATGGGCGGCTATCAGCAGCTCGTTCGCGGCGAGGCTATGCGGGGCAAATTCCGCAACAGCTTCGAAAAGCCCGAACCGTTCGAGCCCGGCAAGCGGGTGCTGGTCGAGTACGTCATGCCCGACGCCTACCACACCTTCCGCCGCGGACACCGCATCATGGTGCACGTCCAAAGCTCCTGGTTCCCGCTGGTGGACAGAAACCCGCAGAAGTTCGTCGACATCTACAACGCCGAGCCTGAGGACTTCCAGAAAGCCACCCAGCGCGTCTACCGCTCGGCCCAAGCTCCTTCGCAAGTACGGCTTCAAGTGCTGGCCCCCTAGCGCGGCGCCTCCGTCCAAGGCCGATAAGTTGATTTGTTCCTGGAGCAGGTGTTTCAGGCGGCTGTGGCGAAATTCTAATCGAGGCACTGTTAAGAACAGTGTCCGACTTGACCGCACATTTTCGGTCTCGGGCGCGGCTGTGTTGGCGTCACGGACCCCGAGTTTTACGCGGCTTCCAACGTGGCTGACATCCACATTAAATGCATCATGATGCTATAATCATCATGATGCGAACAACTGTTAATCTCCCTGACGATGTCTACGAGGCGGCCCGGTCTGTCGCCTTTTCCAAAAGGTTGCCTCTCGGAGAAGCTCTGGCGCACCTCGTTCGGCAGGGCCTGAATCCTCCCGTGGAAATCGATGCGGAGAAAATGTTTCCATCGTTCGTCGTGCCGAGCGACGCCGAGCCGATCACGCTGGAGCATACCTTTCAGGTCGAGGACGAGCTTTGAGGCCTTATTTGCTTGATATAAATGTTTTACTGGCTCTAGCTTGGCCTTCCCATGTGCATCACAATCAGGCTCTTCAGTGGTTCGGAAGAAAGAAGACAACCGGGTTCCGAACTTGTCCGCTGACGCAGCTCGGTTTCGTGCGGATCTCGAGCAACCCATCATTTTCTCCGCAAGCCGTTTCCCCGATGGCCGCACTCGGATTGCTTGCGCGAATCACCGCGATGCCGGAGCATGCGTTTTGGCCCGATGATCTTCCGTTGACCAAGGCGATCTCGAACAAGCGTCCGCTCGTCGGACACCGCCAGTTCACCGACGCCTACCTGGTGGCTTTGGCTGTGGCTCGGGATGGGGTCCTTGCCACCCTGGACCGCAGCGTGATAGCGGTAGCGAGTGACAGCGGGGATTGGGTTGAGTTAGTGTGACGGAATCTGCTCCGTGCTGATGAACGTCCCGAGGCAGCGTCTTCCACTTTGCACTTCTCACTACGTTAAATTAGGGCTAGTACCAACACGGTCGACCCAGATCAATGAACGACGCGAAACCGCCTACCGAAGGTCGGGGTGGTCCGATCCCGGATGCCGACGCTGAGGCCGTGGCCGCGGATATCAGGCCGTCATTCCTTCGCTACGCCTTTTCGTTTCCCGTGTTGCTGGCTGTCGGGCTGATCTTCCTTCTCAACTGGACGGCAAACGGCCGATTCAACGATCCCGACACCTGGTGGCATCTCAAAGTCGGCGAGCAAATCTGGGAAACCGGGGCTCTCCCCACCACCGACGAGTTTTCCTACACGACGGACAACCATGATTGGCTGCCTCACCCCTGGCTCGCCGATCTCACCATGTACGCGGCTTATCGCGCGGCTGGGCTGCAAGGTTTGTTCTTTTGGCTGATTCTGCTGGGGTCCTGTTTGGTGCTTGTGATTTACATTCACTGCGCGGCCTCTTCCGGCAACGCCAAGACAGCTCTGCTGGGGGGATTGGCGGCGTGGTTTTTCGCCACGATCACGCTTTCGATTCGTCCGCTGATGCTGGGACACCTCTTTCTCGCCCTGGAATTGTTATTGCTACACCTGGGGAAGACGCGAGACCGCCGCTGGTTGTGGGGACTGCCGATTGTTTTCGCCCTTTGGGTCAATTGCCACGGGTCGTTCTTTTTGGGAATGGCGTTGCTGATCGGGTACGCCGTGATTTCGCGGCTCGAGTTTCGCTGGGGATTGCTGCTGTCGAAGCGCTGGCCCGAAAGCCCTCGGCTGTTGCTGCCGCTGGTTGTGGGAGCGTCGTTCGTGGCTCTGTTCATCAACCCTGTCGGAATCGATCTGGTGACCTATCCGCTGGATCTGATGTTCTCGCAATCGGACAACCTCAACTTCATCTACGAGTGGCGGCCCCGGATTTCGCCGACCCGCGAGGCATCGGGCTGTTCGTCGTTTTGGCATTCATGGCGGCACTCGTGTTGTTTCGCAAGGCCGACCTTTATCTCGATGAAGTGATGCTGCTGGGGATTGGCTCATTCCTCGCGCTACAACATATGCGTATGCTGTTTGTGTTCGGGATCTTGGCGGCTCCGCTGCTCTGCCGGCTAGTGAAAGATGATTGGGATTCCTACGAAATGAAGACCGACAAGCCTCTCGTCAACGCCGCGGCAATTGTCGTTGCTCTGGCTGTCTGTTTCGTGCGATTTCCAAGCAACGATGACCTGCGGCGGCAGATCGAAGCCCGGAATCCAGTAGCAGCCGTTTCCTTCATGAGGGAACAAGGGATCCAGGGCCGTGTCTTGAATGAGTACACGTGGGGCGGTTATCTGATCTGGCAGGCCCCGGAGTACAAGACCTTCATCGATGGTCGCACGGACATTTTTGACTACACCGGCGTATTGAATGAGTACATTGCTTTCCACCGCGTGCTCGAAGACCCCAAAACGTTGCTCGAAAAGTACGACGTTGAGTATTGCCTTTTGAACAAGGACACGCCGGTTGTGTCGGTTCTGGGCTACCTCCCCAATTGGGAGCAAGTCTACGCCGATGACCTGGCGGTGATCTTCTCTAGGACGCCGGACCAAACGCCCGTTCCCGAGCCGACGGAATCGAACGACTAGCTGCAGAGTACAATACGTACCGAGCGTCAAGAAAGATCCCGCCCAAGCAACTCAGAACCCCAGACGTAGGTCTGGGGTTCAAGCGGGCGCAACATACCGGCTGCGGCTCTCGCAGGCCCACCTACCGAGTTTACGATTCGAAACATGACCGACAACCCCAGTCATTCCCTAGCCTCCAGCGACATTTCCAACCAGATCCACGGATTCACTGACCTCGCTCATCCCAACGAAGACGAGCTGATGGTGATCACCGAGGGAGACGGCATCTACGTCACAGACGATCGCGGAAACCGCTATCTCGACTGCACCGCCGGGATGTATTGCACCGCGCTGGGCTTCAACGAACCCGAGCTAGCCGAGGCGGCCTACGCGCAGATGCGCCGCCTGCCCACCTACCACAACCTGCTGGCTACCACGACGCCCCCCGCGACCGCCCTCTCGAAGAAACTGGTCGAGATTACGCCCGAGCAGCTCACCAAGGTTTTCCTGGTCAATTCCGGTTCGGAAGCCAATGACACCATCATCAAGTTGATCTGGTACTACAACAACGCCCTGGGACGGCCCGAAAAGAAAAAGATCATCTCGCGCAAGGGCAGCTATCACGGCGGGACCGTCGCGACCTCCAGTTTGACCGGCGTGCCAACCATGCAGACCGGGTTCGACGTGCCGCTGGACCGCTTTCTCAAGGTCGACGGACCCCACATCTTTCGCGACATGAAACCTGGGGAAGACGAGGAAGCTTACGCGGCACGATTGGTGCAGCAGGTCGAGGACCTAATCCAAAAAGAAGGACCGGAAACGATTGCCGCCATGGTGGTCGACCCATTGGCCAGCGCCGCCGGATTTCAGTTCTCGCCGAAGGGTTATTTCGAGCGCTTGCAAACCATGCTGCGGAAATACGACGTGCTCTTCGTGGTGGACGAGGTCATTTCCGGTTTCGGACGCACCGGCTTCATGTTCGCTGCCGAGACTCTCGGTCTCAGGGCCGATCTGATGTCCGTCGCCAAGGGACTCTGCTCTGCTTACCTCCCGATTGCCGCCGTGCTGGTCAGCGACGAGATCTTCGCGGCCATGGCGCAACAAAGCGGCAAGGTCGGCATGTTTGCGCAGGCTTTTACGACAGCCGGCCACCCGACGACTTCAGCGGTGGCGTTGCGAAACATCGAGCTAATAGAAGAACGCGACATTTTGGGTCACGTGCGCTCGGTCTCTCCCCGGTTCTTGGAGCGGCTTCACGCCCTGACCGCCCATCCGCTGGTGGGAGAAGCCCATGGCATGGGGCTTGCGGGCACGGTCGAGCTGGTCGCCGGCAAACCTGGTAATCTGCCCTTCGATGAACAGGGCCGCAAGAGGATCCGTCCCGTGATGCGCGAATGCGGACGCAAGCACGGGTTGATCCCCCGCGGGTTCGTCGAACGCCAGAGCTTTGCTCCACCCCTCATCATCACCGGGGAGCAAATCGACGAGATGTTCGAGCGGTTTTCAAGGACCCTCGACGATGTGGCGACTCAATTGAGAGCGGAGGGCGTGATCCCCGCTTGAAGGACCGCTGCCTCACAAGGCGCTGCCAGCCCCTTTGCCGCTAGACAGGATCTATCGGGCATGATTGACGCATTCCCGTCGCAAAGCGCCAGTCAAATCGCCAATCGCTGTTAGAGTTGTTCCCTGGGCAGCCGGAGCCAAGGTTTTGCCGGCTGGCGTGGCCGCTAATGTCTTGGCAGGAATCTCCAGTCCTGTTTTGAGTTTTCCAGTCAAACTTTTCGTGATCTCCCGAGCTGTGCCAAGGTACACGGAGAACACAAACTACGATCGTACTACGTCGGTGTAATCGGCGTCCGAGCAGCTATCTGCAGCCGCGGTGCGCAGCTCAAACTGCTTCGAGACCTTACTGCCGCAACATCCGCAACGCTTCTCGAATCGTGTCGTCACGTTCCTGCCGGGCGCTTAGAATCGTCTCTCATACTCACTGCTGACTCTAGCGAGGATGGCTCCGTAGTCAAGCCGCAGGCTTTTCAAGTCCACCCATTCGAACGAGAAGGGGGATACATTCGTGGCCTTGAAGGGGACGAACAAGAACTCGTCGAAATGAGGTTTGGCTTCTAATTCAAGTCGCCGTTGGGCCTCGTTTGCCTCTTGAAACGGATGCTGGAAACCAGCACGCCCGGTCGTTGGATACTGTCGCTCGCCTTCGTAGCCGACGCATGACTCAGCTTGATTGATGCCGACTATTCCTACCGTAATCGGATAGCCCGAGCCTCTCTTGAACTCCATCGACTGATTGCGAAGATCGTTAATCACGCGGTCAATCTGCTTGATCATCGCCTTGAAAAGGATCTTGACTTCAATACCAATTTCAACGGTTGCGATAGTCCCGCGGCCTACGTCGTATCCGGCGTCAAACGTCGGCGCTTCCCCTGGCACAATCTCGCCGAAAGTGCCGTCTCCTCGGCGAGCTTTGATACCGCGCCTTCTATTTTGGGTGTTTAGTACGCGGTCTCGGCGTTCAGCCACAGCCCGCATGTACTTTGCGGATCTGCCAACCGTCAGAAGATCCTCGTAAAGGTGAATCGCTATGAAGTCGCCCTGCGTCGAATTGCGGTGACGATAGACTTTTCGCTGAAATAGCCCTCTAATTTCGGATAGGAGCCGGTAATTAAGGGTAGAAGAGGCTGGTGTCAATCAACAGTTACCTCGGCTGCTTCCGGCCCGATCATCCGCTTTTGGCGGGTGGCGTGATGAACACGCTTCCGGGCAATGTCCATATAAGCGGGCTCAATCTCGTTGGCGATCGAATGCCTGCCGGACATGATAGCAGCCAAAGTGGTGGAACCTGTACCGGAGAAAGGGTCTAGCACTGTGTCCCCGGCAAAAGAGAACATACGGATGAGGCGCTCGGCCAACTCCGACGGATACGGTGCGGGATGGCCGTCCCGAGTTGAAGCGCCTCGCACATCCGTCCAAATGGAACGCTGCCAGGACTGCATTTCCTCGCGCGTGAGCATCGAGAGCGCCTTTTGGATCATAGATACGGATCTGTATTCTCCACCCTTCCGCAGGGACAGTATGTACTCGACGTCATTTTTTATAATTGCCCCGGGCTGGTAGGGCTTGCCGTAGAAGCCGCTGCCATTCCCCTGAACTTCGGTAGCCCCGTTGGCGATCTTATGCCAGATAATTGGGGTCAAGCAATCGAGGCCGCTCTTCCGGGCGCGCACTTGAATGTCCGCGTGCAACGGCACAACGTAGTGGCGCCCTCCTCGCTTCCTGGAAACGCATACGTCACCCACCACGCAACAGACCCGACCGCCGCCGACAAGAACCCTTTCGCACTCAGCCCAGACCCTGTCAAGCTGGTCTAGAAACTGCTCGTAATCCTCCAAGTCCCCGAGTTGCCCGTTGCGGTCCGGGGCGTAATCCTTGAGCGTCCAATACGGCGGTGACGTCACGACCAGATGAACTGACGAGTCCGGAATCCACGCGAGGTCCCGAGCATCACCAACGTGCAGGCGGTGAGTCGTACGGTTGAACGGCTCGGGCCATGACGAAATCCGCAACTTGGCGTTCGCCTCCATGAGCAGGCGAAGACCGTCCGGTGTGTTATCTTCGTTTGGCAGCGAGATCCCTAGTTCGTCACCCGATTTCAGAACGACTGGGCCGGCTGGCGTGGCCGCTAACGTCTTGGCGGGAATCTCCAGTCCTGTTTTGAGTTTTCCTGTCAAACTTTTCGTGATCTCCCGAGCTGTGCCAAGGTACACAGAGGATACCAACTACGATCGTACTACGTCGGTGTAATCGGCGTTCGAGCAGCTATCTGCAGCCGCGGTGCGCAGCTCAAAATGCTTCGAGACCTCACTGCCGCAACATCCGCAACGCTTCTCGAATCGTGTCGTCACGTTCCTGCCGGGCGCTTTCCGCATCTGGAATCGAGTCCCCTTCGCCCGGCGCCAGGAATAGGTTCGATTCGAGGCCGTGCTGTTTCGTGTAGAGATCGTAGTAGCGTCCGCCGGCTTCGTAGAGACTTTCGTGCGTGCCGCGTTCGGCGATGCGTCCGTCTTCGACCACCAGGATCTGATCCGCGCGCCGAATGGTCGACAGGCGATGAGCAATGACAAACGTCGTGCGGCCTTTCATGAGATAGGCCAGCCCGTGCTGTATCATCTGTTCCGACTCGGAATCGAGACTCGAAGTGGCTTCGTCGAGAATCAAAATCCGCGGATTGGCCAGGATCGCGCGCGCGATCGACACGCGCTGGCGCTGACCGCCCGAAAGCTTGACTCCGCGCTCGCCGACAATCGTATCGTACTTCTCTTCGAAACGCTCCGCGAATTCGTCGACGCGGGCGATGCGGCAGGCAGCGACGATCTCGTCCTTCGAAGCGTCGGGGCGCCCAAACCCCACGTTCTCATCAATGGACCCGTCAAACAGGAAGCTCTCCTGCAACACAACGCCGAGCTGGGTGCGGTAGTCGGCCAAACGGACCGTGGACAGATCGACTCCGTCCACCAGAACCTTCCCCAGCTCGGGTGAGTGAAAGGCCGCGATCAAGCCAATGATCGTCGATTTGCCGGACCCCGACGGTCCAACCAGCGCCGTGACGGTTCCTGGCTCGACGCCGAAAGAAATGTCTTCTAGAACCGTCTTGCCCGTCTCGTAGGCAAAACTGACGTTCTCAAAACGAATCTCTCCGCGAATCGGTCCGAGTGCGGCTTGACGCCGCGGGTCGTCGTCTTCGGAACGCTCACTGAGTAATTCACGGGTTCGCTCCAGTCCCGCCAGCGCCTCGGTTACCTGCGTGCCGATGTTCACCATCTGGAAAATGGGGCCCACCAAGAAGGCGATGAAGGCGGTGAACATCAGCAGGTCGCCGACTGTCATGACGCCGGCGGCAATCTGATTCGTGCCCATATACATGACAACGCCGCCGACGAGGCCGAGCAGCATCGTGGCGGACAAACTCAGCAGCGCGGTCCCGGTCAGCGTCTTCAAAACGTTATCCAGCAGGCGCTGGACGCCCTGGGAGAAGACACCCGCTTCGCGCTCCTCGGCGTGGTAGCCCTTGATGACGCGTACACCGGCCAGCGACTCCGACAGCCTGCCTGTCACCTCCGCCCGGATCTTCCCGCGCTCGCGAAAAATCGGCCGCAGCGTCGTGAAGGCGCGATGCAGCACCACGACGAACACCAACACCATGGCCAGAGCCGCTCCCGTCAGCGTCGCGCTGATGGTCAGCAGAACGACGAGCGCCACCACGGCGCTGAGTATTCCGCCGATGACTTGCACCAGCCCGGTCCCCACCAGGTTCCGCACGCCTTCGACGTCGCTCATGATGCGCGAAATCAAAGCTCCGGTCTTGTTGGAATCGTAGTAGCTGACCGGCAGCCGCCCGACGTGACGTTGAACTTTTCGGCGCAGCTCGGCAATGAGGCGTTGGGCGGATTTCGACAGCAGATGAGTTAGCCCATAGTCGGTGACGCCCTGAATGCCAGTGGCGGCCAAGACCGCCAGGACAAGCATTCCCAGCAGGTCAAAGCGCTCGGCCCCGATGATGTCGTCCACAAGGTATTTCGTCGAGGCGGGAAGAACCAAGCCGGCCGCGCGGTTGATTGCGATCAGGACCAGGCCCACAGCCAGCATTCGCCGCCGCGGCTTGAGCAGCGCCCAGACGTCCGGCCAGATCTGTTTGAGGCTCGGCTGCGAGCGGGATTTCTTTTCCTTGTCGTCCATGGGGCTCACTCTCATAGTATTCGACCAGACGAACGCTCAAATTCAGACCACAATCCGTCCGTATGGATTCTTGTTGCCTTTGAGAGCGCTCCGGGAGAAAGGCCGCACGTCTCTTACGAGCCCCGCTCTACGGGAGTTGGACGACAACGACACAACGCAAAGGCCGCCTTACGGACGGATTGTGGTCAGAGCCGAATGAACTCACATGCTATGATTCGGGTTCTTTTACCGGTCCGAAGGAGGAAGGTCCCTTGTCCGCGCGTGTTCTCAGTGGAAACCAAATTCGCGACCAGATCCTTGCGGAGCTGAAAGAACAAGTCACCGAACTCACCGCAAGGGGCGCGCGTCCCGGCCTGGCGGCTGTGCTGGTTGGAGACAACCCGGCCTCGAAAATCTACGTTCGCAACAAGATCAAAGCCTGCGACCAGGTGGGTATCTACAGCGAAACGATCACGCCTCCGCGGGAGACGACGACCAGCGAACTTCTCACCCTGGTTCATAGCCTCAATTCGCGCGACGACATCGACGGTATTCTCGTACAGTTACCCCTCCCCCCACAGGTCGACAGTGGCAAGGTGTTGCTGGCGGTTTCCCCTGAGAAGGACGTCGACGGCTTCCATCCGCTCAATGTTGGAGCGCTGGTCACTCAACAGCCGGGATTGGTTCCCTGCACCCCCACCGGACTGATCGAAATCCTCAAACGCAGCGGCATTCCGATCTCCGGCCGACGCGCCGTCGTGATCGGCCGCAGCAATATCGTCGGCAAGCCGGTTGCCCTGTTGCTTCTCCACGAGCACGCCACGGTCACCATCTGCCACTCCAGAACCGCGGACCTGCCGGCCGTTGCAAGGGAGGCGGACATCCTCATCGCCGCCATCGGCAGACCGGCCATGGTTACTCGCGACTTCATCAAACCCGGGGCAACCGTCCTGGACGTAGGCACCAACCGTCTAACAGACGCCGCCGAGGCCGAACGTATCCTGGCCCGAGCGCCGAAGAAGCTCGAAAGGTTCCGCGAGAAAGGTTCCGTTCTGGTAGGCGACGTTCACCCGGCCGACGTCGTTGAGGCCGCTGGCGCCTACACACCCGTACCCGGCGGAGTCGGCCCCCTGACGATCGCCATGTTGATGGTCAACACCGTAAAGGCCGCTAGCCAACGGCGCCAGCCTGAGCCCCGACCGTCAGGGAGGGGTTAGCCGCTTCGGCGTGCCTCAACCGCCAGCGGCCACGCTCCCCTTTTTGGTTTTGGCTCGTCCGCGTCAGGGAGCGGCCCTAAAGCGACTTTCTTCGCAGCCCCGCGGAGAACCCTCAGCCGCGCTAAACGAAGCAACCTCGTCCGTCCGGGCCCCTTCTTCGCGCACACCACTCACAAATCGGACACCTCACGCCGACGAGCCCCCACTACCCGCGGGCGCGCCGGGCGCTTTGTGAATCCGCTCGAAGTATCCCAGCCAAGGATCTTTCGTATCCCGCCGAAAGCCCTCCACTTTTTTCCGCAACTCAGCAAGAACGCCCGTGTGCGAGGCCGAGTCGGCCAAGTTCTTGCTCTCGGCCGGATCGCGTTCAATGTCGTAAAGCTCTTCCTCTGAGTGATGCAGGACAGCCTCCGTCGAGCGCTTTCCCATCTTCGCCAGCTTCCGCCAGCGCGTTCCTTGCCAGGTCGGCGAGTTCCACAGATCGCTGGGCAGCGGCATCGTCAGTTCAGGGAAAAGCACCTTGGTGTACTTGTACTGGCTCGTCCTCACCCCGCGGAACGGAAAATGATTCACGATCTCGTGATTGGTGTGTGAGAAGAACGCCGAATCCCAGCCTTGCGGCCGTTCCTGCTCGAGCGCCGGCAACAACGACCTGCCGTCAACCGGGTAGTCCGGCAAATCGGCCCCTGCCCAGTCAGCGACGGTCGGCAGGATGTCGGTCCAGTTCACGTGCGCCTGATTGACGACTCCGCGCCTCGATTGATCGGGCGTTCGAATAATGAGCGGCACGCGAAGCCCTGAATCGTAGGGCGACCCCTTCGCTCCCGGGAACGGCATGCCGTGGTCGCTCATATAGATGACCAGCGTGTCATCCGCTCGTCCTGACTCTTCGAGAGCGTCAAGCACAAACCCGACTCCCTGGTCGAGACGGTCAATCGATTCGTAGTATTCCGCCAGCTCCGTGCGGACTTCCGGCGTGTCGGGCAGAAAATCAGGGACGACCGCATCATCGGGCGAGTATTTGTGTTTCTCGACATGCGGGTACTCGCGATGATTGGCGAACAACCCCGCGCCGCTGCTGCGATGCGGATCCGTGAAGCCCACATGAAGATAGAACGGCTGATCTTTGTAAGCCGAAAAGAAGCTGCGCGCCGATTGCGCCAGTCCCCAGACATCGCGCGAGCCCATGTTGTCCCGCTGGGAAACCTCGAAATCCCAGGGGTAGACTTCGGGCGGATTCACGTGCAGCTTGCCCACTACCCCGGTAGCGAACCCGTGCCGCTTGAGCAGCCGGGGGATCGATTGCAAGCCCGGATGCGTGTGAAAGTTCGCCGGCAGGTGGGCGTGCCCGAACTGGCCGTTGTGATGATTGTGCATGCCCGTCAGGACGACCGAGCGGCTGGCGCTGCAAGACGGCGTCGTACAAATCGCGTTCGAGAACCGCGTCCCGGTCTCGGCCAGGCGGTCCATGTTGGGCGTACGGATAGCGGGAGTGCCGTAACAACCCGCAATCGGACTATGATCATCGGCGATCAGCAATAGGATGTTGCGATAGCGCCGCCGCGTCTGCGAGGAGGCCTGCGACGCGGTAGCCGCCGCGCTGCTCCCCAAGACAAATTGCCGCCGATTGAGAGGCTTCATGGGATAAGCTCCTTTGCGCCCCCGCCCGAATCGAGCGGCGGCGGCGTTGCCAGTATAATCAATCGCCCGTCACAGACCTCGTCGGCTCCAGAGCACGCCTCGTCTCCGTAGTCCACGCCAAAAGCGGGGTTCGCCCAACTACCCATTTCGACTAGCATGAAATCATGGTGCTGGCTGATTCCTCGGTTGCCGGCCCGAGTCGCCTTCGTCGGGCAGGCAGTCGTGCCGTCGTTCGGTGGTTTTCGGTTTGCCTGGGGGCTGGGGCTGTGGGAACGCTCATCCTCTCGTGGGTATTGCCTCGTTCTGGTGATCCTGCTTTCGGTGCGCTGTCTGTTTTCCTATGGGCCTGGGAGCGGCCTGAAGATTCCTTGCAGATCCCGAAGAGGCGGAACGACACGCCTCCGCTGAGAGTCTGAAAGGATTTGTGTCGGCCCGACTGAATCCGGCTCAGCGATCAGTTCGCGGTGGCAACAGACCCGGTTGAGCGGAAGCGGTCGTTCCTTTACGCAGTGCTTCGTCATCCAGGAGTCCAGCCGGTTCTTCGAGTTTCCATTCACCGCGCGACGCCCATCGAGCGAATTGACAATTTACGAGACCCCGCATCGCTCGTGCCAGCGTGTTTTCCTGTTCGGGCACGGCCACCAGGTGGACGTGATTCCTCATCAGACAGCAGCCGAGAATGCGCGGGCCATAGCGCCGGCTGTCTTCGCGAAGAGCTTCCAAATAGAATCGCCGGTCTTCGTCTGCCAACAAGACATCCTGGCGATTCTTGCCCCGTTGGGTGATGTGGGTACCGAGAAACTGCTAACTTATGCGCTAGGTCGTGGTGTCGAGTATTACGGCGCACCCGCGGCCTGAGGCCCGCCCGGCGGCCTCTATAGCCTGCTCCGGTCGGCTCATTTCATCCGCTCGGCTGCGCGCTCCCAGCGACCATCCTTTCCTATCATGGATCTCCCGGACCTCCCTGGGTTGGCCTGCAAGCGGCCCTTATTTCAGATAGTTTGCTCAAATACCCTGCACGATTACCTCCGAGCGCGTCCCACTTCTTCGTAAGCCGCCACATCTGGCCAAAGGCTCTAACCAACTGCGGCTGATCCGCGAGACCCGCCCACGTCGGGGCGAGTTCCTTATCGAGCATGCCGGGGAGAGGCAGTGGTCGTACTCCATCTGAAATGAGTGACTCCACGAGCCCAACCAGCGCCTGTAGACTCCTTCGGGACTCCTCCCTTTGCCGGGCCACGATACGTCGCTCGTCAATCACCACCCTCGCCAGGTAGCCAAGCAGAGCAAGAACCGCGCCGGCCAGAGCAATTACGAGTGAAATCGCCAGGCTTGCCCATGCGCCGGTCACTGCCGCTGGCGGAGAGCGCGACTCTGCCTTGACCTGCATAACGACACCTTCGTCGTCCAGCAACACCAAGGCAATGCGTGACAAAGAACTGCCACCACCTTTAACACGTACTCTCTTCAGCTGCGGTTCTGCTCCCAGCGCTCCATCTGCTACTGTGGCGCTATTTCCCGACGCATAGAGCCTCCACCTCGTGGACTCCTCCGAGGCAGCAGGAAGCCACAGCAAGACCTCGGACTCACCCGCTTCTGCAACCCAGCCGAGATCCAGAAGGCCCACTTGCCCGACTTCCGAGCAAAGCGCGGGGCCTGCTTCAGCTGCTATGGCCGCACAGAGGGCGATCGAGATACATCCCCGCGCGAGGCTACACAATCTGGGCCGCCGACTTATCTTCAGAAATCCCACTAGTACCCTCTAAGTAGCCCTCTATAAGAGCCTGTCTTATTTCTTCCCGCCGTGACTCGGAGTAGTGCCGGACCGCCTCAACAGCAATAGTGCCGGGGAAAACGTGGGCGATCCTCCCAAACTCTTCATCGACGTCCTCCAGCATCGACTTGGGATTCGGCAGCCCGACTCCAGCATCCTTTAGGCGGCTCATCACGCCCGGCCAGATTTCACGCTCGCACTTCCAGGCCTCATCCAGCACCACCAAGAACAGCCTTACCTTCCGGGCCTTGGTTCGAATCATTTCGCGGCCCTTGTGCGTGTAGTCTGCCTTGGGCGCAACCAAGTACGCATAGTCGCTCGCCCGGCCGCCGAGTACGAGATCTTTCCCAACGACTCTGGGAACAGGCAGCATATAGTCGTCGACGATCAATTGCAAGTACACAAACTTGTCAAAGATCTCATCCATGCAGTAGCGTCCTCTCTCAGAGACGGTGACATTGGATATCGTCAAAAGCCGTTTGTCCCTTACTGGGACCCGATGCAGCTTAATCAGCCCCGATGCACTGGCGATACACATACTCCCGAGGCACGCCTGAATCAATTTCCGAGAATATCCATCGCCGTCTTGATGAAACGTTCTGATTATCTGCTCCGGATCCGTGGCTTCCTTGGCCTGAGCGCAAATATAGCGGAGGATCAAACTCTTAAGCCAGTATGAGTGAGGGACGGCATCCCGTTCGATAAATGGCGCCTTGTTATTGACCAGATAGATGTTGGGGAAAGGACTGTTATGCTGGCTATACAACAGCTTTCGATGAAGCATGTACGCTATCAGGCCGACTGGATGGTGTTCAACGAGCCGGCTAAGCCCGTCATCAGGGCCGCCGTTTCTTAAGGCTCGACCTTCAAGCCAGCTATAATTCTGAAAAAACTCCATTAAATCTCGCAGGCCATAAATATTCAGGTGCTTCAGGTGTTCAAGGAATTTGCTGGATTTCTTTCCAATTTGAAGTATATCCTCCACTAAAGGTTTAGCCCTCTCGGCCAACGAATTGCGCAGACCTTTCTTTTTTACTTGACTGATCGCCCAAAGCAGCAGATTGCCTCTTGCCTTCAGAACTTCTTCCCACCGTGGCATTTCAACCTCAAATGTCCTGAAGTCAATGCGGACAGAAGGATCCGGCAGAAGCTCCTTCGCTACCTGCAATACTGCATGACTCTCGTTTCGGAGAACGAACAGAACGTTAGCACCCATGGAGCCGAGGGGTCCCGCATCGTATACGAAGGACGAAACTAAGTTCGTCACCGTTCGTACAGCTTCCTCGTAGGAGCTCATTCCGTCCGGCGTGAATGACTCCATATCATGGTAGTGGTAGAAATAGTCTAGATTGTCGAGGATAAGGAACAGCTGCCGGCCCGTGTCCAATCGATATCGTTTTACGAATGTTGCCAGCGCCTCTTCCTTCACTTCTTCTTTTAGAAGGGCTTCTTGGTTAACGATCTCCAGATACGGGCTGATGTTCGCCGACAGCTCGAGTGGGTCGTGTGGATCGGTGACGATGGCGCGAAGTTTCTGTATAAGCTTGTCTAGCATCTGAGTATAAGTGATGAGCGACGTTTTCCCGGCGACGAACATATCTACCTTCAGGAACCATATCCCCTGCGATCGGAGCCAGTGGTCAGAATGTCTAGTCAACAAGTAGTTAACATATGTGGTTTTGCCGCAGCCCACCGGGCCGAGGAGATAAAAAAGCTGGTTTTCGCCTTTCGGGCAAGGCGACAAAGGCACTGAGTCGATAAACTCGGATTGGGGTACCTTCACAACGCCGCCCCTGCCGCGTCGCAGACCAACCGTTACGAATTTGTCCTCGTAGAATGCTCGAGCGATCTCGGTACGTGACGGGAGCGAATTGGCGGAGTCTGGGTCAGTGGCGCGCTGGCGGTACACCACGTTTTGCAGCGTGAAAACATGAGAAAGGAGAGTCGAGTAGCTTCGGTCCATGTCCTCCTTTTGAGGCGGGATTTCGTTAATGTGTTCCGCCTTGTTGGGCCGCTCAAGATAGATTCGTTTTTCACCTTGGGTCATTTAGATAAACTCCAGAATCCGCACAGATGTCAAGGGCGGTGGAAAATTAGACCGCTGGGGCGGAGCAAAACTAGACCGTTCGTGGGCTGAGGGGCAGTTTCTTTCAGCGTTTTCGTGGGGCGGCTGGAACGGAGCCTGGGGACGCCCGTGAGGGCGGCCCGAGGCGTAGTGGAAGGCGTCTCGCGAAAACGGCGAGCAGCCTGGGGGGAGAGAGCAAAGCCGAATCAGTCGGAACGGAGCGCGGTTAGACCATCGATCAGGCGCGGGCTCGTTTGCTTTGCTTCAGGCGATAACTGTCCCCGTTCATCTCTAGGATATGAACGTGATGGGTCAGCCGGTCTAGCAGGGCGCCCGTCATGCGTTCCGAACCCAGGATCTCGGTCCATTCGTTGAACGGCAGATTCGAGGTCAGCAGCGTCGAACCACGCTCGTAGCGTTGACTGAACACTTCGAATAGCAGCTCCGCTCCGGTCTTAGACAGCGGCACATAGCCCAACTCATCGACAATCAGCAGATCCTGCTTCGCCAACAGCTTCTGGAACCGCAAGAGCTGCTTCTCATCGCGAGCTTCCAGCAATTCATTCACCAAGGCGGCGGCCGTCGTGAAGCGTACGCGATAGCCCCGCTGACAAGCCGCCAATCCCAACGCCAGCGCGACGTGCGTCTTGCCCGTACCCGAGTTACCCAACGCCAACACGTTCTCTTGGCGGTCGATGTACTCACAACGCGCCAGCTCCACCACCAAGTTCTTGTTCAACGACGGCAGTGCCAGAAAATCGAAGCTGTCCAGGCTCTTCGTGACCGGAAACTTCGCCGCTTTGATCCTCCGTTCGGTGGCACGGCTCTCGCGGTCGAGCAGTTCCAGCTCACTGAGTCGCAACAGATAGCGCGGATAATCGACTCCCTCGCTGGCGCACTGTCGGGCGAGCTTGCTGTACTCACGCAGGAAAGTCGGCAAACGCAGCGCCTTGAGATGCTCTTGAAGCAGAACCTGTGGCTTTGCCATCATCGCGCTCCTACCGCCAGCAACGCCAGATAATCCGCCGTCGAAGTCTGTGTCACTTCCGCTGCCGGCAGATGCGGATAGCTCGTCAGATCCAGTCGTGGAGGCCGCTGTTCGATGCGGCACAGCAACAGATGCTTGACTGCGTCGAAGCCGATCGTCCCCAACTCGCCGGCTTGCCGTACGGCGGCTGCGACGTCGTCGAGTCGGAAGTCCTCGAGCAGACGCAACACCTGCACGTACTCGCGTTTGCCCGGCTTGCCCAAACGCGCCTCCAGCAAACGCCGCAGTCGCCCGAACTCCGCAGGCAGCTCCCAGCCGGCCAGTGGGGCTGCCTGATCCAGTGCGTTCGTCTTTCTTTCCAGCAGCGCCAGGTAGTGCAACGGATCGAAGATCAGCTCTTCCCGCTCGTAGCTGCGGCGATGACGAGCAATCTCCTCGCTGCCGCAACTGATCACGACTTCCCCGACATAACCCTTGACCAGCACTTCGCGATGACCGTAAGCCACCGGCACCGAGTAGTCGTTCGAGCGGTAGCGCACCAGAGACACTGACGTGACCCGCGTCGTGCGTTTGTCGCAAGCTTCGTAGGGGGCAAGAGGCAGTGGCAACAACGCTGAGCGGTCCCGTTCGAAACGCTCGCCGATGGTCTCGGAATGTCCTCGCAACCGTCGCTCGCGGCGCTCGATGCACTTCTTCTCCAACCAGTGGTTCAACGCTTCCCAACTGGAAAAGCGCGGGATCGGCACGAAGAAGTTTCGCCGCGCATAACCCACCAGCCCCTCCACCTTCCCCTTGTCGTTGCCTTTGCCCGGTCGCCCGAAACGATCCTCGAACAAGTAGTGCGACTGCAGCTCGCTGAAAACTTTTGTTCTCTGGCGCCGTCCGTCGCCCAGGATCCGCGCCACCGCCAGCTTCGTGTTGTCGTAGACGATGCGCCGCGGTACGCCGCCGAAGTAACGGAACGCTTCGTTGTGACCTTCGCAGAACGCTTCGCTCGTCTCTGCCGGGAATGCTTGTACGAACGCATCGTCGCTTTGGGGCAGGTCGATCACCAGGTAGTGCGCTTTCGACTCCACCCCGGCGATTTCCACCCAGGCTTCACCGAAGTCGGCCTGTGCGTCGCCGGGCGCATGCTCCAGTGGCACGAACATCTCCTGTTGGCCGAGCTTCTTCTCGCGGACGTAATCCTTGACGATCGTGTAACCGCCCGAGAAGTCGTGCTCGTCGCGTAAGCGCTCGAAGATCCGTTTGGCGGTGTGGCGTTGCTTCTTCGGCTGGGTCTGATCGGCTTCGAGAATCTGATCGATGATGCCTGTAAAGCGATCGAGTTTCGGTCGCCTCACCGGCTGCTGGCGCCGGTAGCCGGGCGGCACAGCGTAGCGCAGCATCTTGCGCACGGTTTCCCGTGCCAGCCCGAACCGCCTGGACGCCTCCCTCTCGCTAATCCCCTCGACAAAAACACTGCGTCGCACCTGAGCATACAGCTCCACTTGATACATCCTTCCTGTGTGCCACAAAACGCCTCACAAATGTTTTATGGACACACTCAGGCGGTCTAGTTTTGCTCCGCCACCGGCGGCCTCAAACGGCCGCCATGTGGTCTATTTTCGCTCCGGCGATTACACACAGAGTCTAGCATTCTAGCCTGCCGCGAGGACGAATATCAAATAAGGGGGTATGCACTTGACTCCCGAAGCCCCAACATATAGTATGCGGGCTCATGGAAGACTACCCGCGTACGCTGGAGGAGTTTGAGGGGCGTTTTGCCACTGAGCAGGCGTATCGCGAGTATCTGATGCAACTGCGCTGGCCGCGGGGTTTTACGTGTCCCCGCTGTGGAGGGCAGCGATCTCGATCCAGTCGGCGGGGCCTGCTGCGCTGTGGACCAATGCGATTATCAAGCTTCGGTGACGGCGGGCACGATTTTCCAGGACACACGTCTGCCGCTGCGCACCTGGTATCGGGCGATGTGGTGGGTGACGAGCCAGAAAACCGGGAAGAGTGCCCTGGGACTGCAAAGCATTTTGGGTCTGGGAAGCTACCGCACCGCCTGGGCGCTGCTGCACAAGCTGCGGCGCGCGATGGTGCGGCCTGGCCGCGAAAGGCTCAGCGGCCGCGTAGAGGTCGACGAGACCTATGTTGGGGGCGAAGAAGAGGGACTGCGCGGACGGCAGCGCTGAAAAAGGCACTGGTCGCCATCGCCGCCGAGGAAGACGGTGCAGGGATAGGAAGAATCCGCATGAAGCGCATCCGTCGAGCTTCCAAGCAACAGCTGCACGGCTTCATCCAAGAGGCTGTCGAACCCGACAGCACCATCCACACTGACGGCTGGGAAGGTTACGTCGGCCTGGAGGCGCTTGGCTATCGGCACGAGTACGACTTTGTGGCCACTTCGAGCCAATCAGCCTCGGAGCTGTTGCCTCGGGTTCACCGCGTGGCTGCGCTGTTGAAGCGCTGGTTGATGGGCACGCACCAAGGCGCGGTAAGCCGTGAACACCTGGACTATTACCTGGATGAGTACACGTTTCGCTTCAATCGGCGACGCTCTCGTCACCGCGGAAAGCTCTTCTACCGGCTTGTGCAACAAGCCGCGGCCGTTGGCCCCACCACCTATTCAGAGATGGTCCAACACGTGCGCGGTCGGCGGATCAGCCAACCACAAGATATGGGGTAGCCGGGAGTGAAGTGCATACCCCAATTAAACTAATTCAACAGGTAAACCACCGCCTACGGCGGTGAGACTCGCGAAGGCTCTGCCGTCACGGCGTGCGGGGTAAGCATGGTCTCCTTTCCAAGGCTTCACTTTTGGCGCGGGGATACTGTGTGACCTGAATTATGCACTGCGGGGTGCACCGGAGGAGGGCTGAGCCGCCAGGGGCCATTTGGGGGACCCCCGAAAACATGGGGTAATAAGGTAGGCTGGCAAAGATTTCAGCTTCGCCAGTCAACCCCAAGGAGGTCACCCAAATGGTTACCAAGCGAAAACAGCATAGCTCCCGAAGGCCCGTCAAACAAGGCCGGGGCGCGAGGGCCCCGCGGCCCAATAAAATCGGGGCTGCCACGCCTTATCACTTCCGCGGCAAGAATCTGACTCCCTACGGCGGCTTGCTGCCCGTCGCCACCCTGCTCGAAAAACTCGGCTTCCAGGCGCTGCTGGAAGAAACCATCACGAACAAACGAATCACCCGTGTGATGAGCCTCTACCAGTTTGTGCTGGCCCTCGTGCTGGGCCTCTATGTCGGCTTTGCGCGGCTGAACCAACTCCGCTTCATCGCCCGCGACCCCATCTTGACCGGCATCTTGCAAGTGACGCGTCTGCCGCCGCAGTCCACGCTGTGGCGCTTTCTGGCCTCGCTGCACCTCAACGTGGCGAAGCAGATCCTTTCCATTCAGCGCCAGCTGCGGGAACGAGTCTGGGCCGCGGCCCAGGTGAAATTGGAGACGGTGACGCTGGACACCGACACCACCGTGCACACGCTCTACGGCCGCCAGATGGGCGGGCGCAAGAGTTACAACCCCAAGAACAAGGGCAAGCGCAGCTACCAGCCGATACTGACTTTCCTGGCCGAGACGCGCGAATACCTGATGGGCGGGTTGCGCAACGGCGACCGGCCCACGGGCCGGCAGATCGCCGCCCACCTCGAGAGCGCCTTTCGGGCTTTGCCGCACGGCGTGAAGAAAATCCTGGCGCGGGCCGATTCCGGGTTTTATTGCTGGGAGGCGGTGGAGGCCTATGAAAAGGCGGCTTGTCAGTTCGTCATCGTGGCGCGCAAGACCAGGCGGCTGGTCGAGCAGTTGCAGCAAGCGGCCTGGAAGCCCTCGCCCCACAGCGATGCGGATGCGGAATGCGAATTCCTCTACCAGCCGCAGGGCTGGGCGCGGGCCTGTCGTTTCCTGGCGCTGCGTTACGAAAACGAACCCGCGGCCGGCGCGGCCGAGCAATACCAGCTGTTTGCCACCAGCGCTTACACCTACCGCGTGTTTGTCACCAACCTGGCCGAACCGATCGCGGCGGTGGTGTGGTTTTACAATCAGCGCGCCGCAGCCGAGAACCTCATCAAGGAGGCCAACAACGACGCCGGGCTGGCGGCCCATCCCTCGCGCCGCTTTGACATGAACCGCAATCACTTTCAGCTGGCCATGCTGGCCTACAACCTCAACTGCTGGCTGCTGCTGTTCAACCGCGAAGCCCAAGCCAGCGTGGAGACACTGCGGCACACCACCCTGGCGACGGCGCGGCTGCGCTTTCTGTTCGTGGCGGCCAAGATCTGGCGGCACGCCGGCAGAACGGGTGTCAGCTACAGCGATCATTATGAGGAAAAGGGCCTGTTTGAACGGCTGATGCGGCGGCTGCGGGCGATGGGGCCACCGGGATCGAGCTTCGCGCCGGTGGTGGAGGGTGCGCTGAGTTGAGGGGCGCTCCATGCATAAAATTTCATGCACTCGCCGCAACGTACTGGGAACACGCCGCTTGCCCGCCCGCTTTTGCCCGCCGGGATTGGCAGGCGGCTCAAACAGGGAGGGAAACAGAGGAAAAGACGACTTGCTAAATCACTGAGTTGACACGACTGCCGCTACCGCCACAACTCCATCGGCGATGGCTACGCCGAATCTGTGCATAATTCAGGTGTGAGCACGGTGGGGCTGGATGAGCAAACAGTGCGAGCGTACAGTCCGGCGCTGGAGGTCGAAGAGAAGCGGCAGGAGCAACTACCGCTGCGGGGCCTTTAGGCTCCTTCACACAGTGTAGGCCCCTTTGGAGGGGCCTTCATCAAACCGCCCGCTCTGCGGGCGGTAGCTGATTCCGGTTGACAGCTATTCGAGAGGGGGGCGGTTCCATGAAAAAAACGGCAATTGGATCGTTTGCTTTAATCGCGCTTGCGCTGTGTTTTTTCCGGGCTTCCGGCGATGCAGATCTGAGCCTGCTACCCAAGACCGGAGCATTCCACCCGTTGACAGAGCCTGCCTGCTCGTATGCCTCTACGCAAAATCGCAAAGGCTTCGTCAAGCTGGACGATCGCGCGGTCGCTTGGATTCGTAGCAAGCACAACGGAGGCGCCATTCCGATTCGGTTTTTCCTTTCTGCCACGCGGGTGATCAACGACACCTACGGCCTCTTTTTTTATGACCCGGATGGTGGATACGTTAGCGCATTCAAGAAAGATTACGGCTATGAGTTCTACGGCTGGGAGCGGGGTGTGATGATCGTAAAAAGCCAGGATGGCACTCTCTGGTCAGCGCTGAGCGGCCGAGCACTGAAGGGACCCCAAAAGGGAAGACAGCTTGAACGGATTCCCAGCATGCTCACCACCTGGGGCCACTGGCTGATGCTGCATCCCGAATCGACCGCCTATGATCTTTTTGACGGGAAGAAATATCCCGCAACTCCCATTCCTTCTGAGATGAGCCCCGAAGCGCAAAAGACCATGGGCAAAGTTGATCCGCGTCTGAGACCGCTCACACCCATTATGGGTGTTGAAGTGAATGGCGAGACGAAAGCCTTCCCGCTCGACGAAGCAGCCGAGCGCGCCTGCTTCGTCCACTCGGTCGGCGGGCAGGAGTTGGCCGTCTTTTGGTATCAGCCAACCCAGAGCGCCGTTGCGTTTTACAGCAAGCTCGGTGACCGCCGGCTTACTTTTTATGCCGATCCGGGTTCGCCCGAAACCGCGCCTTTTAAAGATAAAGAAACCGAGAGCCGCTGGACACTGGCGGGTCGCGCCGTCGATGGTCCGCTCAAAGGCCAGGAGCTCACCTGGGTCAATAGTGTCCAGTGCCGTTGGTATGCTTGGGTAGCGGGATACCCGAAAACGGATGTTTATGTGCCTTCGCGCTAGAAGCCTCCTCGCCGCTGGTACTTTAGCGTTTTGTGTGTTCACTGCCGGTGAAGTTCACTAAGGTGTCAAGCAGAACCTACGAGGCCGGAGGTCCACTGCACGCGGCTCCATCCTATCAGGACATCCAGGTTCTTGCCGTGGGAGGGTCTTCGAGGCTAAACATGAAGGCGCCGCACAGTGTGTGCCCTCGATCATCCCCCCTGTAGGTAACTTGGACTCAATCGGCGGAAGCACAGGAAGCTACGCCGGCCAATCCGCATCGTGCAAGACTGATACGAAGAGTTTCGCGACCGCGAGCAGGACTAAGTCCCCCGAAAACGAACACCATAGTGCTTGTCGGCGGGATAGCTAACTAATGGTAAATCGCGTTCGCACCAATAATCTGGGCATGGATTTTGGTCTTGCACAGGTCGGGGGGAGAAGGAACCTATATCAGTCGTGCGGCGGCAGCCTCACACCCAGAACGACGCGCAGATAGTTGATGTTGTGCGCAATATAATCATCGACGGCGAGTTCCATGTTTCCGCCGATGGCGTCGAGGCCGTCGTCGCCCTTCCTTGGGGGGTTCATGTCTAAAATCGCCCAGCCCTTGAAGTGCCGGTCACGCAGCACCTTGAAGACGGCCGGAAAGTCGACGCCGCCACCGCCCAGATTGTGATAGACGCTCGCCACGGCGTGTTCCTCCCGCGTTGGCGTGGAGGTGTTGCCGCGATATTTGGCGTATGTGTCCTTGAGATGCACTTCGGCGATGCGCGGGAAATAATCACTGATGATTTGCGCCGCATCCGCGCCGCCCAAGACTATATGTCCGGTGTCGGCCGTCATCCAGACATATTGGGGATCGGTGAGATCCATGACCCGGCGAATCTCTTCTTCCCGTTCCATGGGTCCCCAGATATGAGGATGCGGCGCCAGTCTGATTCCCATGGCAATCGTTTGCCGGCCGATCTCGTTGAGGGTGTCGGCGAGTCTCTTGAGGTGATCGTCGCTCGGACCGCCCGGCGGACGCCGGCCCATATTGACTTTCCAATGGCCGCAGCCCATCGGCTGGAGCAAATCACGGGCGTAGGCCACATGGTCGGCGATGGTTTTGGGGATCTGGTCAGGATCGATGAAATTTGTCGACTGGCCTCTCTCGCCATTGGACGCGTCGATGAATGTGATGCCCGCATCATCGAAAATCTTCTTGAGCTCCATCGGATTCTTCCGATACTTCGCAATGGTGTTCGCGTAGGGCTCGATGCCCTGCAGTCCCATGGCGGCGATTCTTTTGACCCCCCACACGATGTCGTGGTGCCCGCGCCAGAGGGAGCTGGTGGTCCCGAAAAGAATGTCTGGGTTGACGGGGTCGAGCGGCTGGTGAGAAACCGCGCCCCGCGCCTCGGATGGCCCTGCGAAACTCGCAGCGGCCGTCATCCCGGACAATGCCAGAGCGGAAGACATAAACTCCCGCCTTTTGGGCCCGCGCTCAGTAACTTTTACAGACATGGACACCTCCTTTGCGCGCACATATTATATTTCGTCTACCCAACCGTAGCAACCCCGCTTTTGTGGTCGTTGACGGCGTGGAGGGCGCCGAGCCGCCCGCCATCCTTGTCGTTCAGAATTGGTACTAAGAGTTTCACGACCGCGAGCAGGACTATGGTATGCACCCCTAGGCTGAGACAGCGACAAAGTGAGACAGTAACCGTTCGCTGAAAGATTGTAGACTTTCGAGCGACACTATTGCAAAACTCTGCAACAGCCGGGAAAGCGGAGGCGGGCGCTGCTGGAGAGCAACCCGCCAAGGAATACCCGGCCGACAACTCATCGAGACGATGAGCCTCGGGGCGGGACATGTGTCCCGCTCCGGGTGCAAGCGATGTCTCGATAGATTGTCTCATGCCTCGGAAAACTCAAAGCTCGGATTTCTGAGCTGTTCGTATGCCGGCAACGATGCTTCGAACGCCGCCCGCTGAATTCTGTCCCACTTTATCTTGTCTCACTTCTGGGGTTCACTCCACTAAGTCCCCCGAAACGAACCGTATAGCGGTTGTGCGCGGATTCCTGTCGGGAAAATTGGCTTACCACCAGCAAGCAGCGGTTGTTGGTTCCTAGCATACTCCAACCAAGCCACTCAGCCCGATTTTCAGCTTCAAGGGGACGTATCGCCGCCCACTCTTCCACGATCAGATTGTGAAAGGGTGGGCCGTGATAGGGGATCGACCATGACAGGTGGTGGTCTACCAACCGATGCGCTTCAACCCCGGAACGGAGTCAAAGTGCTGGTCGCGGCTCAGAAGCGGTAGTGCGTGCTGCCGGGTCAGCGCCGCGATCCAGAGGTCATTCGCCGGAATCGGCCGCCCCCTGTGCTTGAGCTCGTCACGAATTTCCGCGTATCGCTCGGCCGTCTCCTCATCCACCCTTAGCACTCGATAGCTCGGAATCGATTCCGCCAGCCATCGTTCATACCGCGCTCGACCGCGCGACTGCCGGATGCCGTATCTGAATTCGCCCAGCACAATTACCGGCACGGCAATCTCGGTTGTTTCGCGAAGGATCGGTTCCACCGTCAAGTCGCCGTCCGCAACCGCCGACAGCCCGTTCGTGTCCAGAATCACTTCCAGTCCTCGGGCTCAATCCGGCCGAACTCTTCTTCGATGATCCGATTGATCCTGGCCGTCTCCTTGCGGAGGCTCCGCAACTTGCCGAACGTCTTCATCCACGGTTTGTCTTTGCCGCCGCGAGCGTGCAGCTTGTCAGCCAGCGCCTCCGATACCAATGCCCGCAGGGGAATGCCCCGCTCGGCCGCCGCCGACTTCGCGCGGCGGAACAACGCGTCCGGGATTTCAATGGTCGTCTTCACCTGCACTCATTCTCCCATATTTACGGGAAGGCGTCTCCCACCGCCAGAATGAAAAAACGACCCCAATCGACTCTCCCATCGCGCAGCTCCGTGTTTTCCAACACTTCACCCGCTTTTCTCACCACGCGGCGAGGCGAAGTGCGTGAGAAGCCCACCGGAAACACGGTCGTTTCCTGGCCAAGGCAGTTTCGAGTTGCACTGCGCGGGGCTCCATACAAGTCATACCCGCGGACGGGTTCGCCGCGCCATTTGTTAAGGGAACCGGATCGCCCGTTCCAGCGCTCTGCTAATTTGGCTCCCGTTGGAGCAGAACGCTGCGGCTACCCAGCGGAGCAAGGGGCGCTTCTAACCACGACGTGTGACGATTTAGCGGCCTCACAACAAGCAAAGACAGACCGCAAACGTGCCACGTGCCCGTTTTCCGAATCACCGCCCCCGCGGCGACCAACAAACCAGGAGAACAAAATAAGAAGGAATTTCCCGAAACCTGCTCACCCGCCCCGAGCCCCCACAAGAGCGACGCCGTGCGATGAAGCTTCGAGCCAACCGGTTCAACATCACCGTAGCCCAGGTTGTTGCAAAAGACGACGACCGAGTTCGGCTGTTGGGCAGGCGACGCGAAGCCGGCGAGCGAGTTCGGACTGGATTAGCTCCGCCATGTTGAATCGAGAGCGGCCCGCCGCATTTGACGCGCCGCTTTCTAAGCGGGTAGGATCGAGAGAACTCACCAGCAACAGCCCCCAACACGAGAAGGAGAAACCTGATCCATGCGACGTATCTACGCCGTTCTTGCCGGTATGATTCTGATGTTTGGACTGAGCTGGGCGGTGGAACTGGCTGATTTCCAGCCCCACATGAAGAAGGCGGGGCGCGGCGTCAAGGCGCTCAAGAGGCAGGTCAAGGCACAGGACGGGGCCGGGGCGGCGAAGAGCGCTAAGGCAGTGGCCACTCATTTCGAAACCATGCAAAAACTTTGGGCGGCGGATAGTATCACCGACGCCGCCGACTGGTCGACAGAGGCTAGCGCGGCGGCGTCCGATGTTGCCTCTAAGGCCGCGAGCGCGGATTGGGCGGGTGCCCAGGCCGCTGTGAAAACTTTGGGGGTAACTTGCAGGTCCTGCCATCGAGCCCACCGCGGGAAAAAGAAAGACGGCGACAAGGTCATCAACTTCATCAAGTAGGAAGCTGCTGCTTTCCAGCGATCGCGCCCCGCTCACCCGAGATCCGGCCTTACGCGGTCGGTGTGCTTTCAATTCCTGAAACCGGGTCCCATTACCCAACCGGCACGGGCGCCTGATCGAGTTGGGAAAAGACGTAGGGCCCTTCGGGAATGACGACGAGGGACGCGTCTGACGGCAGTTTAGAAACAAGGTCGTCCACGGCTTGTTGGGGCGTCTCGAATACCGGGCCCCACAGGTGTTTCCAATCGTCCCGCGCGACTCCCGGCAAGCAGAATGAGAGATTCGACTTGCGCGCAACCATTGCCAGCTTCTCCGACTGCCACTGGTCGACCTCGACCGGAGCAGTCGCCAGCTCGTCCAGCAGGACATCCCAGGGCAGCGACCGCCGCACCATCTCACTGAACTCGGGACTGCCGAGACCTTCGCGGCAGGCCGCGATCAGGAGTATCGGCCCTCCTTGCTTTACAACGTGCGAGGCGGCTGTAACTCCTTTCACTGCCTGATAAAAGGTCAGGTCGAGCGGGTATCCGCCCGAGGTCGTAATGACGGCGTCGGCGGGCTGCTCGACTCCAGCAAGAGTGGATTCTCGTACGAACTCCACACCCGCGTTGTGGGCCTCGGCGGGATCACCCGCAAAAACGGCGGCGATGCCCCTGCTGCGGGTCAGCGCCACGTCGATCATGAAGTCGTGCCGCGCCTTCGATGCGATTTCCAGCAGCTCTCGATGCAGCGGGTTGTCAGGGAAGGACCCTTCGACAGCTTTTGGATCGCGCATGAACACAGGGCTGTGAAGCCGCTTGATCGTTGTCTCGCCGGCCAGCCCGATCGATATGAGCTTCCGTCCGCCTGAGAAGCCGGCCATCAAGTGTGGCTCGACAAAGCCGAGAGTAATGTGCAGGCCGGTTTCAACGAAACGGCGGTCGACGTAAGCGTGTGTGCCGCCGCTGGTGACTCCGAGGTCCGCGTGCTCTTCCAGGTTGCGGGCGCGGTGAGAGTCGACCCAGTAGCGTGAAAGGATCTCCTGTCCGAGAATTTCTTCCAGTTCAGCGGGTGTGGCTTCGCGATGAAGCCCCGTGGCGATGAGAATGCGGATGTTCTCAGGCTGAATGCCCGCGCGCTCGAGGGCTGCCGTTACGTGCGGCAGCACAAGCTTGTTGGGAGCCGGGCGCGTGATATCGCAAACCGAGATGGCCGCTGACTGTTTGCCGCGCGCCAACTCCTCGAGCGAAGCGCAGCCGATCGGCTGTTTGATCGCTTCGGCGAGGGCAGCATTAGGATCGGCCAGTTCCCGGGCAAAACGAGATTCGAGAACCGTTGTCCGCAGGTGATCCGGCAGCTCAATCTCCGCTCCGGTCTTGTCGTATTCCAGTTTGACTTTCATGGCAATCCTCGTCAGGCCCGCCCTCGGCCAGGGGCCAAGAAACATGCTAACACCTGAATTATGCACAGATTCGGCGTAGCCATCGCCGATGGAGTTGTGGCGGTAGCGGCAGTCGTGTCAACTCAGTGATTTAGCAAGTCGTCTTTTCCTCTGTTTCCCTCCCTGTTTGAGCCGCCTGCCAATCCCGGCGGGCAAAAGCGGGCGGGCAAGCGGCGTGTTCCCAGTACGTTGCGGCGAGTGCATGAAATTTTATGCATGGAGCGCCCCTCAACTCAGCGCACCCTCCACCACCGGCGCGAAGCTCGATCCCGGTGGCCCCATCGCCCGCAGCCGCCGCATCAGCCGTTCAAACAGGCCCTTTTCCTCATAATGATCGCTGTAGCTGACACCCGTTCTGCCGGCGTGCCGCCAGATCTTGGCCGCCACGAACAGAAAGCGCAGCCGCGCCGTCGCCAGGGTGGTGTGCCGCAGTGTCTCCACGCTGGCTTGGGCTTCGCGGTTGAACAGCAGCAGCCAGCAGTTGAGGTTGTAGGCCAGCATGGCCAGCTGAAAGTGATTGCGGTTCATGTCAAAGCGGCGCGAGGGATGGGCCGCCAGCCCGGCGTCGTTGTTGGCCTCCTTGATGAGGTTCTCGGCTGCGGCGCGCTGATTGTAAAACCACACCACCGCCGCGATCGGTTCGGCCAGGTTGGTGACAAACACGCGGTAGGTGTAAGCGCTGGTGGCAAACAGCTGGTATTGCTCGGCCGCGCCGGCCGCGGGTTCGTTTTCGTAACGCAGCGCCAGGAAACGACAGGCCCGCGCCCAGCCCTGCGGCTGGTAGAGGAATTCGCATTCCGCATCCGCATCGCTGTGGGGCGAGGGCTTCCAGGCCGCTTGCTGCAACTGCTCGACCAGCCGCCTGGTCTTGCGCGCCACGATGACGAACTGACAAGCCGCCTTTTCATAGGCCTCCACCGCCTCCCAGCAATAAAACCCGGAATCGGCCCGCGCCAGGATTTTCTTCACGCCGTGCGGCAAAGCCCGAAAGGCGCTCTCGAGGTGGGCGGCGATCTGCCGGCCCGTGGGCCGGTCGCCGTTGCGCAACCCGCCCATCAGGTATTCGCGCGTCTCGGCCAGGAAAGTCAGTATCGGCTGGTAGCTGCGCTTGCCCTTGTTCTTGGGGTTGTAACTCTTGCGCCCGCCCATCTGGCGGCCGTAGAGCGTGTGCACGGTGGTGTCGGTGTCCAGCGTCACCGTCTCCAATTTCACCTGGGCCGCGGCCCAGACTCGTTCCCGCAGCTGGCGCTGAATGGAAAGGATCTGCTTCGCCACGTTGAGGTGCAGCGAGGCCAGAAAGCGCCACAGCGTGGACTGCGGCGGCAGACGCGTCACTTGCAAGATGCCGGTCAAGATGGGGTCGCGGGCGATGAAGCGGAGTTGGTTCAGCCGCGCAAAGCCGACATAGAGGCCCAGCACGAGGGCCAGCACAAACTGGTAGAGGCTCATCACACGGGTGATTCGTTTGTTCGTGATGGTTTCTTCCAGCAGCGCCTGGAAGCCGAGTTTTTCGAGCAGGGTGGCGACGGGCAGCAAGCCGCCGTAGGGAGTCAGATTCTTGCCGCGGAAGTGATAAGGCGTGGCAGCCCCGATTTTATTGGGCCGCGGGGCCCTCGCGCCCCGGCCTTGTTTGACGGGCCTTCGCGGCCCTATGGGGCTGTTTCCCTACGGCGGCTTGCTGCCGGTGGTCGGGAGGGCGCTGATCTGAGAGCCTGGCTATGCGCTATGCATAAAATTTTATGCACTAGCCGTAACACACTGGAAACACGTCACTTCCGAGCGAGGTTTTGACGACGCGGATTCTGGGCGGGAAGGGAAACCGGACACGGAGAAGTCAAAAGGCCAGTTGCCGAGCTACCACCTCACGACGACCGCCAACCCGCTACGAACGCAGCCACACTCGCAAAGTGAATCTGTGCATAATTCAGGGTACATGGTGCATCAAAGTGGCGCGGTCCCGAAATTTCTCGTAGTGCGGTTGTTGTCCGTCATCGGATAATCCTCGGCGGCAAGACCGCGAAGTGAGTGGTTGGCCGGAGCGGGCGCCGAGTTAATGTTGAATGTCGTCCCCCCTGTTCAGGTATCGCAGCTATATCCTGATATTCTGCGGGTCCCTGTTTTTCCTCGTGGAGAATGAGATATTGTCAAATGTTGTGGATGGGCCGAGGTCAGGCGGCGTTCTCCTGAACCATCAATCCATCCTTGAATTCCTTTCCATCTAAGACATGAACGATCACTTCTGACCCGTTCAGGCGCCGCCAGTGGCGTTCGGCCTGGCGGGCCAGCATGAAGACCATCGTCAACGAAGCTTCCCGGCTGCCGCAACCCTTCGTTCGTCGCTGCCGCAATCGGACCGTCGCAAAGGTGGATTCGATCGGATTCGTCGTCCGCAAGTGCCCCCAGTGCTCGGCCGGAAAGTCGTAGAAAGCCAGCAGCGCCTTGCGGTCTTTCTCCAGACACTCGACCGCTTTAGGAAACTTCTTCTCATATAAGTTTTTGAAACGGTCCAGGGCTTTCTCCGCCGCCTGGCGGCTCTCCGCCAAATAGATGTCGCGCAGCGCCTGCTTGGCTTTGCCCTGCATGCTCCGCGGCAGCTTGTTGAGCACGTTGGCCGTCTTGTGGAGCCAGCAACGCTGCTCCCGGGTTGCCGGATAGACCTTGCGCAAGGCCGCCCAGAAGCCCAGCGCGCCGTCGCCTACCGCCAACTTCGGCTCCAGCTCGAGCCCCTGCCGTTTCAAGTCCTCGAGCAGCTCCCGCCACGACAGCTCGCTTTCGCGAAAGCCGTCGTGCACCGCCAGCAGCTGCTTGCGGCCGTCTTCGAGCGCTCCCATCACCACCAGCAAACACTGCCGTTCATCGTCCAGACGGACGTTCGAATAGATGCCGTCGGCCCAAATGTAAACAAAACGCTGGCCGCTGAGGTCGCGCTTCGACCAAGCCTCGTACTCGCGGCGCCAGACGTCTTTGAGACGCACCACCGTCGCCGCCGACAGGCCTGGAGCGTCGGGTCCCAGCAAGGCCTCCAGCGCCTCGCTGAAATCGCCCGTCGAGATTCCTTTCAGGTACAGCCACGGGATCAGTTCTTCGACGCTTTTCGTGCGCCGCAGGTAGGGCGGCAGAATCTCGGATGTGAAACGAAAGCGCCGGCCCTGCTCATCGACTCGGCGATCGTCGACCCGCGGCGCCTGGATCTTCAGCTGACCCGCGCCGCTGACAATGGTGCGCTGGCGGGCGTGACCGTTGCGCACCACCAGCCGCCGGCCGTCCTGGCCGACTTCGTGCTGATGCGCTTCGATGTAGGCGGCTACTTCGGCTTCCACGGCCTTGACGAGCATCTGGCGCGCTCCTTGGCGCAGCAGTTCATCCAAGGGCGAGTGTTGCTTTCCATCCATGACTTGGGGCTTGACTTGACTGCTGCTCTCAGCAGCTTCACACTGACTCATGGCGTATCCTCCTTGTTCCTTTCCAGGAAACGATTGAATTGATTCCTCAATCGTCAGGATACGCCGCCTTCCCTCAGCCCCTCATCCACAACTTTTGGTTATATCTCGTGGAGAATTATGGAGGGCTGGAGCGGGCCGAGCAGCTCGGTCCGCTTATCCTTTTCGTCGGCGCCCTCGCATTCATTGGCGCCCGTCTGCGGATCAAGGGATTGCGCGGGAGCCTGGCGACGTCTAACGCCGTCTTTGCGGGAACAGTGATAGCCCTGCCGCCGCCGCTCGCGATCCCGGCGACCGCTCTTACGGGAGTTCTTCGATTTCATCTCGAAAACAAGGGCCCATCGGGAGTGATGGACTATCTCTGGAGGGTCCTGTCCGCGGCGGTGAGCGCCGCTGTTGCGCTAATTGCTTATGGCATTGCCGACACTACGTTGCGCTCACCTTGGCTTTCGCTGTCTGTCGCTTGCGTGGCCTACCTGTTCGCCGCCGGACTCACCGAAACCGCGGCGGCGCGGCGGAAATACCGAAAGCGGATGTGGCTATCGCAAGTTCGCGCAAGTGGCGCGATGGCGCTGCTATTCGCCCCCGCTTCGGTTTGTCTGGCTTTGCTGTTCGACCCCTCCATCTTCGACCCTTCCAAAGACACGTGGTTATGGGCGGCCGTGCCGCTGCTGGCATTGGCCTACGGCGCCTGTGAGCGCTTTTGGGGACCTTTGTATGAGGATCTCGGGAAAAGGGCGGAAACCGATGCGATCTTTCCGCGGGCCGTTGAGGCCTTGGCTTTGGCGGCGGGCGCGAAAGACAGTGTCAGCAGCGGTCACTTGAAGCGTGTCCAGCGGTACTGCACCGAGATTGCCAAGGCGCTCAACTGTACAGAGCGAGAGATACGGACTCTCGAGTTCGGAGCCCTTCTTCACGACATCGGCAAGATCGCGGTTCCGGAAAATGTCTTGACGAAACCGGGCCGGTTGTCACCGCTCGAGTTCAGCCGCGTGGCGAGCCATGTTCAGATTGGAGCTGAAATCCTGTCAGCGGTCAACTTTCCCCTTCCGGTCGCCGAGCTCGTGCTCTGCCATCACGAAAACTGGGATGGCACCGGCTACCCGCGCAAGCTCAAGGGCGAACAGATTCCGCTCACGGCGCGGATTCTCTCGGTCGTCGACACTTTCGACGCGCTGACTTCGGACCGCTCCTACCGCCCCGCGCTATCGGTTGAGCAGGCGATCAAGCAGATCCAGGCCCGGCGGGGCAAAGCTTTTGATCCAGAAGTGACGGACACCCTGATCGAACTCCTGCCTGATCTGGAAAAGCAGATTCAGCAGGACCCTCAGGCAAGCCGGAAATCCTCGGCAGGCAGATTCTCTATGCAAAGCCCGCGCTTGGTGGATGCCACCCAGACTTCCCTCACGCCCGAGGAACGGATCGAAAGCCTCAAGCAGACCCGGGAAGTTGCCAGACGGCAGACAGGCTCTCGCGAGTTCTCCGGCTGGTATCGGCTTCTCTCGACGTTGAGCCGGAGCCTCTCCCCGCAAGAGCTTCTGGAGTTCCTGTTCGCGCCGCTCGCCAACAAGGTTCCGTTCGATGAGTGCGCCGTTCTGATGGTGCGAAACAACACCCTGACACCCGTCTACTGCACGGGAAGAAAGGCTGACTTGCCGCGCAACCTGCGCCTTCCCATCGACAACAGCCCCAGCGGTTGGGTCGCCGCACACGGCCAAGCTCTTCTCAATGGTAATCCGGTCGGAGAGCATTCCGAGCTAGGCCTGATGGCCTGGCTGATCGGGCTCAAAGCGGTTCTCGTGATCCCGCTCTGGGAACACGGCCGAGTCGCCGGCACTTTCACCTTTACTCCAAAACAGCCGGAGCCTACTCGAATGACCATGCCGATCTGACCGAAAACCTGACGCGCAACCTAGGCGGCGTTCTGCGGCAAGCCTTTTTGTTCGAAAGGAGCCAACCCGCCCCCCGAGACCGCTTGACCGGTTTGCCCAGCGCTGGCGAAACACTAAAACATCTTCGCACAGAGGTTGATCTGGCCCGAGATGAAGGCCGAAACAGCTCGGTGATCTACGTCGACATCAACGATTTCCGGCAAATCAACGCCCGCTTCGGTGTGGAGACCGGCAATCAGCTCCTCGAAACCTGCTCCCGTACGGCGCGCGCCACCCTGAGAAAGTTCGACTACCTGGGACGCTTGGGCGATGATCAATTCCTAGCCGTGGCCGGCGGGATCAAGCCCGGAGACTTGTCAGCCCTTGCCGCCCGGCTGAAAGCCGAGCTCAAGTCCAAACTCACTCGAGTGTGTGACGACGAAGGCGCCGACATCAAAGTCAGCGTCGGCCCGGCAAGTTTTCCGGCGGACGCCCAAACAGCCGAGGAACTCATCATCGTCAGTCATCACCGTCTGCGTGTGGGGCGAAGCCATCCCGGCGCCATTTCTCCGGCCGTCGGCCGGGAAGTGATCGATCGAGCAAGGGACACGGAAATAGCCGCCGCCTGGGGCTCTGTTCATGGGTGACGAGGGCTGGACTGATTACTAGACGAACGCGGCGCCTGCCGCGCCCCCCGGTTCCGAATGTTGCGGAAAGTGTCGCGAACGTGGGTGCTTTCGTTGCTTTGCGGGTTACTTTACACGTTAAAGTGAGGTTCTTTGACTGTAATCCGGCGTTTCCTGCCGTGACTTGAAGTTGTTTGTTTTCAGCAGGTTGCATTTGATGATTACAGTATTCTGCAGAAAATTGCAGGGTTTTGGCCTTTTTTGAGGCCACCCGGACCCAGCGCGCCTTCTATTTCTTTCGTGTTATCCGTTTGATTCACCGGTCTCAGCATAGCAAAGCGGACAGAGTCGAAACCCCGGGAGATGCGGTAATTTGTTGAAAACAAGGGAGATATTTTATTTTAAAATCCGTGACTAATTAAGAGGTTGGGTGATTTTGGGGTTGCCAACCTTCATTTCTTACCACCTGACGACCGAAGCACGCGAGAGGCCGGCCATACCTTTCGTTGTGCTTGCCCGCCGTGCTGACCGTAGGATGTCGAGGCGACGTCGGCCCGGAGGCCGACGCTGCCCGCCAGGAGGCGCGCGCCACCTCAGAGTGGCGCGCGCCCCTTACTGACGGGCCTCTCATGCACTTTTCCTCGCCCCCCGATGAGAAATGGGGGCTGACCCTGCAAACGCTCACAGCATGGAAGAGGAGACTTAGGTTAAGAAGAGGAGACTTAGGTTAAGAAGAGGAGACTTAGGTTAAGAAGAGGAGACTTAGGTTAAGAAGAGGAGACTACCCTAAGCGCACGCGCAGGAACTGCTCTTCCTCCGCCTTTTGCTCTTTGACCACGCGTTTGCCGTGGTTCTTGAAACTCGCACCGACAAAGTCACGGAATAACGGATGCGGTTCCAAAGGCCGGGACTTGAACTCGGGATGGAATTGACATCCCAAAAACCAGGGGTGGCCCTCCAATTCGCAGATCTCGACATACGTGCCATCCGGGGTCTTTCCCGAGATCCTCATTCCCTGGCTCTGGACGGTCTCGGCGTACTCTAGATTGAATTCGTAGCGGTGACGATGCCGCTCGCTGATCTTGCCGTCTCGGTAGGCGTCGTGAGCGAGACTCCCCGGGGTCAAATGACAGGGCCATGCCCCGAGCCGCATCGTGCCGCCGAGATCTTCCACTCCTCGCAGTTCTCGCAGCTTGAAAAAGAGGCGGTGCGGGGTCGCCGGATCGAATTCAGTCGAGTGAGCTTTCGCCAGCCCGCAAACGTTGCGCACGAACTCGACCACCATCGCCTGCATCCCCAGACAGATTCCGAAGTAAGGGATCTTTTGCTCGCGGGCGTAGCGAATGGCCTCGATCATGCCCTCAATGCCGCGATTTCCGAATCCTCCCGGAACCAGAATGCCGTCGACTTCGCGAAGCTCTTGGTGCGCCGCCGATCGGGTAATGTTCTCGGCCTCGATCCAGCGGACATCGACGCGGACACCGTGAGCGAGTCCGCCATGCAATAGAGCCTCCTTGAGGCTCTTGTAGGAATCTTCGTAGCCTACGTACTTGCCGACAATTCCGATCGTCACCTCGCCGCGCGGATGGCGCATGCGTTGCAGCATGTCCTCCCAGGCGGCCATGTCGCGCGGATTCGCGTCAATCCGAAAGTGATCCAGCAGAATCTCGTCCACGCCCTCGCGCGCGAAGCTCACCGGGACCTGATAAACGGAACTGACATCGCGGGCCGCAATCACCGCCTTGCGGTCCACGTCGCAAAACAGGGAAATCTTGTCTCTCAGCTCGTCGGAGAGCTCCGTTTCCGTGCGGCAGAGAAGAATGTCGGGCTGGATTCCGATGGCCCGCAACTCCTTCACGCTGTGCTGCGTGGGTTTGGTCTTGAGTTCACCGGCGGCCGCGATCCAAGGCACCAGCGTCACGTGAACGAAGGCGGAATTCTCGCGGCCCAGCTCGTGCCGCATTTGACGAATTGCCTCTAGAAACGGCAGGGACTCAATGTCACCGACGGTCCCTCCGATTTCTATAATCACGATGTCCACATCGTCAGTCGAGATCTTGTTGATAGCCGCTTTGATCTCGTTCGTCACATGCGGGATGACCTGAACCGTCTTGCCGAGATAGTCTCCGCGCCGCTCTTTCGCCAGTATCCTTTCGTAAATTCGGCCGCTGGTAATATTGTTGGCTTGCGTCAGTGGCGCGTGCGTAAATCGCTCGTAATGCCCCAGGTCCAAATCGGTCTCGGCGCCATCGTCGGTCACGAACACTTCTCCGTGCTGGAACGGACTCATCGTACCCGGATCCACGTTGAGATACGGGTCGCATTTCTGCAAGGTGACGCGCAAACCGCGGCTTTCCAGCAAGCAGCCGATCGAGGCCGCCGCAATGCCCTTACCAAGGGAGGAAACGACGCCGCCAGTGACGAACACGTATTTCTTCATGATGGGCTTGTTACGCTGCCCGCGCACCGGCTTGCAGGCCAATGACAGGCTTCAAATATAAGAAAAGATGGTAACTTAGTAGTGCCGGACGGCAGCCCGGCGAGAGCAAAAATTGGGAGAAGAAGGCCCCGTCTCACGATCGGAGAACTTGCGAGCCTCCACGATGGCATTCTTGTTTCCGGTATCAGGCCGGCATCCCGCGTCCCAAAACACTTTCTTGAGATGCACGGGCCGGACCCTTTTGCAACCATCGACCGAGTCCCGGTAACTCGGGCGGGGAAGCAAGGTCAAGTGTAGCACAGTCCCAAACCGTGTGATAAAATCAAAGCGGCGTTGCCGCATTGACCGCAACAGACTTCATTATGGCCGACCGCTTACGTTGTGTTTGGCATCAAGAAGCGACCGGTCTCCCGTCCTCACAATCGATAAGAATTGGGTTCACGGTTGGCTGCTGGCTGGCCTGCGCCATGGCAGCGTTCGGCGCCGAAGCCAAAGTGGGTTTAAAGTCCCGCCCGGCCGATCCGCTCGAGCTTTCGGGTCCAGGGGAACGGGTCGAAACAATTAAGGTCGACGTTCCTCTGGTGCTGATCAATGTGACGGTGACCGACCCCATGGCGCGGCTGGTAACGGGGCTGGAAAAGGATCATTTCAGCATAACGGAGGATAAGACCGATCAGGAGATCACGCAGTTCGGCGCCGAGGACGCCCCCATCTCACTCGGGATCGTCTTCGATGCCAGTGGCAGCATGGGACACAAGATGAGCAAGGCTCGGGAAGCAGTCGCCCAGTTTTTCAAGACGGCCAATCCCGACGACGAGTTTTTCTTGGTGCAATTTAATGACCGGCCCGAGATGATGTCGGGATTCACCCAAAGATTGGAAGAGATCCAGAACCGCCTCACATTCACGCAGTCAAAAGGCCGTACCGCACTGCTGGACGCCATCTACCTCGCGATCAACCGAATGAAAGAGGCTTCCAACACGAAGAAAGCTCTGCTGGTCATCTCGGATGGCGGCGACAACAGCAGCCGCTATACCGGGCGCGAGATCAAGCGATTGGTGAAGGAAGCCGATGTTCAAATATATGCCATTGGTATTTTCGAGCCGGTCTCCTCGCGCGGACGAACTCCCGAAGAGTTATCGGGGCCCAGTCTGCTGACCGAGATCGCCGAGCAGACCGGCGGCCGTCAGTTTCCTGTCGAAAACCTCAACGAATTGCCCGACGTCGCGGCGCGAATCGGGATCGAGCTTCGCAACCAGTATGTTCTGGGCTACGTCCCTACGAATCTGAACAAGGATGGGAAGTGGAGGCGAGTCAAAGTCAAGCTGAAAAAGATCCGCGGCATGCCGCCGTTGCGTGCCCACTTCCGTCTCGGCTACTACGCCCCGACTCGGTGACCTTGCTCAATCGATCGCGATGGGTGGGGAATTGCCCGCTAAGATCCATCGCGTTGCGAGCGGAAGGAAAAGAAGCAGGCGGTCTGCAATGACCCAGTTGTCAATGACATCACGAAGGATCGCGAGGGCTGGCGCTGCCTTGTGCTTGGCCGCGCTGACGGCCGCGGCACAACCGGCCGCCAAGCACGCCAATGACGACGACCCTGGGTTGACTTTCCGGGCGGGCACGAAGGAAGTGGTGCTGCATACGGCGGTTCTGGACCGCAGCGACCATTTCGTCACGGACTTGCAGCAAAGCGCCTTCAAGGTCTATGAAGAGGACGTTTTGCAGCAGCTCAAATACTTCCGGCGAGAAGACGTGCCGGTCTCGCTCGGCATCCTGGTCGACAACAGCGGAAGCATGCGGGACAAGCGCCGCCAAGTGAATACGGCGGCCGTGGATTTCGTCAAGGCATCGAATCCGAAAGACGAAGTTTTCATCGTTAATTTCAATGACGAGGGCTTTCTCGACAGCCCCTTCACCAGTGACGTGCTACGGCTGCAAGACGCGCTGCAACGGATTGACGCCCGAGGCGGCACCGCGCTTTACGACGCCGTCGGCATGTCGCTCGACTACCTCAAAGAGAAAGCCAAATGGGACAAGCAGGTTCTGCTGATCGTAACCGACGGTGAAGATAACGCCAGCATGCTCGATTTGGAAAGGCTGGTGCGGCGCCTTCAAGAAGGTGAAACGGTCATTTATGCTATCGGCTTGTTGAGTGAAGAAGACCGGCGCTCGGCCAGGAGAGCCACCCGGGCCGTAAGGAACATCGTGCGGGCCACCGGTGGGGCTGCTTACTTTCCGAAGAGCGTTAACGAAGTCCACGACATCGCGCAGCAAGTGGCCGAAGACATCCGCAGCCAATACATCCTGGCCTATACACCGGCTGCCTCGGCTCCCAGTTCAACTTTCCGGCGGGTCAAGGTGGTTCTGTCGGGCAAGTCCGCGAAAAAGCTGCAGGTTCGCCACCGGCCTGGATATTACTACTAATGTACCGCGCCAGTAATCGAGCACCATAAGATTTCCCCTTGAGAGAGGGAAGCCCGTTGAAACGGGCTGAAAGTCCCTGAGCGGCGGCGTCCACCAGCCGTAAACGGCTGGCCTAAGGAACACCAAGCCGCGTGAACGCGGCTCAATTCGCTCGCATCAGGGTACGCATCGGACCGTACGGTGTCTCTCACTCCGCTGTCTGGCAAGGAAGTGACTACCGTAAGTTACGTTCTGATTGGCGCACTATACTAGACCGCTGATGATCCGCGGCCAAAGCTGATTTGCTTTCACAACTCCTAGCCGTTATTCGCTTCCTGTGGGCAAGCACTCGCGGCTACCGGCTCCGTCCCTGGCAAAGCCCTTATCTGCGCTGGCGTATCGAAACCTACTGGGGCTGCCCCGCGCACGAGATAGACGCCCGCGGCTTCCTGAGCTTCACCTGGCGTCAGCGCGGGCCGCTCGTCCGCTTTCTTCGTTGGGCCGGGGAGATGGGCTCACAGGAACGTCATCGTCTTGATGCCTGAGATCTCGAAGTTCCGGCGGCAGCGCTGATTCTTACAGTTGGCGCGGTCGTCCAGAAGGACCATGTAGGACTGGGCCTTTTGAAATTTCGCGCGGTCTCTTTCGTCCGCGCCGCCTGGCAGCCGCTCTTTTTTTTTCCTGACCACCCAGCGCAGCGGATAGTCGTGAACCTCGCGGCAATAGGGGCAGTTCAACCGGGCCGGTTTTGTGGTTTTCGATTCTGAGTAGAAGTTTTGTTCGTTCAAGGGAATCGCTCGTCGTGCCGCTGCAAATAAGGTAGCACGATTCGGCGGCGCAAGCGCGAAATCCTGATCTGTCTTGTGTCCGTACACTGATATTCGTGTCATTTCTGATTGACAGAATCGAACGAATCGACAGAATCGAACGAATCGAGCGAGAGCTGTCGGAGCTAAACACTGGCAGCCCGGACCCGGGGTTCACGGCGGCTGTTACGATAGAAGTCTTGTGATCTCATACAAACGAACCGCGCTTCTTGCTGTCTTGTTGCTCGCCTCATGTGGGCAGGACCAGCCGGGCGAGGGGCTTTCGAGCGAGGACGGACAGAGGGGAAACGTGATAACGACTGAGTCAGGTTTGCAATACGAGGTGGTCGAGGAGGGCGATGGCGCGAAGCCGACCGCGCGCGATCAGGTCACCGTCCACTACAAAGGAGAGCTCACCGACGGCACGGTTTTCGACTCCTCCTACGACCGCGGCCAACCCGCGACCTTCCCCCTCAACCGGGTGATTCCCGGCTGGACGGAAGGCCTGCAGTTGATGCGCGTTGGCGCGAAATACAAATTCTATATTCCGCCCGACCTCGGTTATGGTTCACGTGGCGCGGGGTCATCCATTCCGCCCAATGCGGATCTGATATTCCACGTTGAACTGCTCGGGATCGGCGGCTAGACGGCGCGGCCGCGGGCCATCCGGCCGGGGTATGCAGGACATAAGCAGCGCGTGCTCGCCATGTTCGAATCCTTCAAAGAGTGGTTTCTCGGCTTGGGCGCCCAGTACGGAGTCAACCCCCTCGTCTTTGGCCTCATTTACGTGGGGGCTATTCCCTTCTTCACTGCGTCCGTGGCTTGGCTCGTGCGTAACCAGCGGGCGGGAAAGTCCGTCGCCGCCCCCGCGCTCAGTGCTTCGTTTTTTTTCGTTTCCGCCTACCTTTACCTGGCGATCGTCGGCAAAAACATCCCGGCGTGGGTGTACATCTTCGCCGCCGGGATGGTCGCGTTCGGGGTCTACTCGGCGATCCGGAAAGTTCGAGCGAAGGTGCGCCAACCCGAGCAAAGCGACTGAGCAGATGCCTCGGGCGGGCTGGCGCTGGACTACACCGCATACTCCTTACAACGCGTAATCCTTCAATGCGTACTCCTTCAAAACATGCGGATCCACGTCCAGCCCCAATCCCGGGCCCTCGGGAATGGTGTATTGCCCGCCGCGGAATTCCAGTGGCTGGGTGAAGACCGAAGCTTCCAATTCGCAGTAGATCCTCTCGATCCAATCAGCCCGGCGCGCGTGCGCGATCAAATGCAGCGTCGCCAAGAATCCCGGGCCGAAGTAGGGCGAGTGCGGCGCCAGCGATAGGTTGTAGGTCTCGGCCAGCGTTGCGATTTTCATGAACTCGCTGACTCCGCCGGCCTTGATGACGCTGGGCTGAGCGTAACGCACCGCGCCTTCGCTCATCAGCAGTTGGAACTGGTGGACAGTGCAGGCATTCTCACCCGCCGCCAGCGCGACACCGGATTCATCCATGACTTGCGCCAAACCGGGATAGTCCTCCGGCGGCCAAACAGGCTCCTCCAGCCAATGCAGATCGTACTCATCCATGGCCAGCGCCATCTCGGCCGCATGTTGCGGCGTCCATTCACAGTTGACATCGACAGTCATCAGCAACTCGCTGCCGATGGCCTCCCTGCCTTTCCGAACACTCTCGACATCGGTCTGGTGCAGTTTGACCATTTCATAGCCTTCGCTCGCCGCCTTCTCGGCGTCAGCGGCCATCTGATCCGTGTCGGAATAGCGAACGAGACTGGCGTAGGCCTTGACCTCTCGGTTAGCAGCGCCACCAAGCAGAGCATAGAGAGGCAGGCCGGCTCGCTTGCCCGCCAGATCCCACAAAGCAATGTCAACTCCGCTGATTGCGAACGTCGTGACGCCATAGCGGCCAAAAAGATGGGTCTTGCGAAACAGCGAATCGGCGATACCGGAAATGTCGGTGGCGTCCTGCCCGATCAGTAGCGGACGAAGCGTGTGGTTGACCGCGGCCGCCACGGCTTGAGGCGCCCCGTAGCCGAACGCCTCGCCGTATCCGGTCAAACCATCATCGGTCTTTACCTCGACGAAGACTTGACTGAAAGCTCCCCAGATCCATGGGATCCGCGGGTCACTGAGCGGAATCGCAAGCGGCGTGGCGTGTACTTCGACTATCTTCATGAGAATGGTTCTTGTATGCGGCCGGGTGGATTGGATCGGGAGTCACGGCGGAACCTGTCTGTGTGACTTGCAACTTCGGTGTGACGTGTAACTCTTTGAATTTCCCCGACGCCGAAGTTGATATGATACCCCGGAAAGCGGTCTTGTCCTCAGGTAACGTTATGCCGGCCTCCAAAACATTCAAGCCCAACCATACTATCTGTCTCACCTTCGCCGTAGCCGCCGCATTGGCCTTCCCTCTGATCGCCGAAGGCCCGGCGGATTATTGGCCGCAGTGGAGGGGACCTAACCACGTCGGGAGCAGTTCCACGGCGAAGGATCTCCCGGTCAGTTGGAGCGCTACGGACAATGTCGTTTGGCGAGTCAAGCTGCCGAGTTGGAGCGCCGCGACGCCCATCATTTGGGGTGACTACGTCTTCATCACTTCAGCCGAGGAAGGATTTAACGAAGCATTGAAGTTTGAACCCCGTGGCCGGCCGGCGGGGCCGCGAGGAAAGCGCGGCGGACCCGGGGGCGGCGGAGGCCGTCAGAATGCCCGGCCCGAAAGCAACGAGCGAACCAAACTGTTCCTTCTGGCTTTGAACCGCAAGGACGGCTCGGTTTTGTGGAGAAAGGAAACCGGCGACAAGAATCGCATCTACCGCAAGCAGAACATGGCGTCGCCGTCTCCCGTTACCGACGGCAAGAACGTCTGGGTGATGACCGGGGTCGGCACGCTCACGAGTTTCGACTTCGAGGGGAACCAGCAGTGGCGCCGCGACATGCAGAAGGACTACGGGGAGTTCGGCTTGAACTGGGGTTATGCGTCATCGCCCAGGCTGCACGAGGGCCGCTTGTATGTTCAGGTCTTGCACGGAATGACAACCGATGATCCTTCCTATGTTCTCGCCATCGACGCGGCCACGGGCAAGACTTTGTGGAAGGTGGACCGGCCGACGGATGCTCCTCACGAGTCGCCGGACAATTACGCCACGCCGATCCTCGTGCCGGTGGATGACAAACTTCAGCTCGTGGTCTCTGGCGGTGACTACGTTACGGGTCACGACCTGGATTCCGGCAAGGAACTGTGGCGGCTGGGCGGGTTCAACCCCAACCAGAATCGGGCGAATCGTACGATTTCCTCGTCCGTAGCGGTCGGCGGTCTGGTGTTTACCAGCAGCCGCTCCGGACGGCCCTTCATCGGCTTCCGCGCCGGCGGGAACGGCGACATCACGGGCAAAAACGAGGTGTGGACGAACAACCTCGGAGCGGACGTCCCCACGCCCACGACGGATGGAAAAGTCCTCTATGTCGTTAACGACCGGGGCATCGTCGTTTCCCTCGACCCCAAGTCCGGAGAGACGGTTTGGGAGCGCCAGCGCATCGAGCCGGGAACCTACAGCTCCTCGCCCTTGCTGGCGGACGGCAAGATCTACGCGACCAGTGAAGACGGCGCGACAACGGTGCTCAAGGCGGGCGGGGAGTTTGAGATCCTGGCTGTCAACAAGCTCAACGAGTACACGCTGGCCAGTCCCGTAGCGGTCGGAAACCAGATTTTCTTGCGGACCATGGAGCACTTGTATTGTTTCGCCAAGCAGTAGCAGCGGCAGCGTGAGACTGCACTCGGAAAGCAACAACAGAGCCGCGGGCGGAAGTCCGCGGTCAAGTCCGCCAATCCCAACAAGCTTTCGTGAGTGCAGGCTCCGCCTTCCTTGGCAGTGGTCCGCGTCAGCTCAGGATCTCGTGGACGACACGTCCGTGGACATCGGTCAGACGATAATCGCGGCCAGCGTGGCGGTAGGTCAGCTTCGTGTGGTCGAGGCCGAGCAGGTGCAGAATCGTTGCCTGGAAATCATGAACTCCCATGACATCTTCGGCGACCTCCCAGCCCATCTCGTCGCTTTCTCCAAAAGTCATGCCGCCTCTGATGCCCGCTCCCGCTAGCCAAGAGCAGTAGGTCTTGGCGTGGTGACCGCGGCCTTCGGCGGTGGGATCGGGCACCAGCGGCGAGCGCCCAAACTCGGTCGTCCAGACGACCAGCGTGTCGTCGAACATGCCGCGCGACTTGAGGTCTTTGATCAAACCAGCGATCGGCCAGTCGACGTTTTTCGCGAGGCGGTTGTAGTTGGCCATCTTGGCGTGGGCGTCCCAGTTGTAATCGATTCGCGTGCCGCCATCGATTACCTCAACAAAACGCACTCCGCGCTCGGCGAGGCGCCGGGCGGCGAGGCACTGCCATCCGAAACCGGTCGTCGTGCCGCGATCGAGCCCGTAAAGCTTAAGGGTCGCGTCGGATTCCCGTGACAAATCAAACGCCTCGGGCGCCTGTGCCTGCATGCCGAAAGCCGTCTCGAACGACTTGATGCGAGCGCTGAGGTTGGTGTCGCTTTCGCGTCCCTTGAGATGCTGGCGGTTGAAGTACTCCAGCATGTCGAGCTCGGTGACCTGCATCTCGCGCGTCGCGACGCGGCGGTGCATGTTGGCGATCGGCTCGGGTCCGGGGACGATGCGGGTGCCCTGGTGCAGTACGGGAAGGAAATCCGAACCCCAAGACTGGGCTCCGGCGTAAGGCATTTCCGGGGCGATCACCATGAACGAGGGCAAGTTCTGATTCTCGGTTCCCAGGCCGTAGCTCACCCAGGAGCCGATGCTCGGCCGGTTGAAGGTCGCCGATCCGGTGTGGATGCCGATCGTTGCGCCAAAGTGATCTCCGTTGATGTTCTTCATCGACTTGATGACGCATATGTCGTCGATCACGCCGCCGATGTGGGGAAAAAGATCACTGACAGGAATGCCGCTCTGGCCGTAACGTTTGAACTCCCAATCGGATCCCTTGTAGACCCGCTTTTCGTCGTGGGGCTGGCCGTGGTTTTTGGTGAGGAACGGCTTGGGGTCGAACGAATCCACGTGGGAAACGGCGCCCGTCATGAACAAGAAGATGACCCGTTTCGCCTTCGGCGCGTAGTGCGGCTGCTTGGGCGCCAGCGGGTTGACCGGGTCGGACCCGGCCGTGGCGCCTTGCATCATTTCGGAGAGGAGTCCCGGCAGCAGCAGGCCGCCGCCCGCCAGCGAGCGGATGTTTTGACGCCTCGTGAGTTGCGGGCTGAAGCTTTTCATGGCTCCTTCCTGAGATGATCCGCCCCATTCGTTTAGGATGGCCGGCGGCAAGCTTTTCGTTCCGATATTAGTCTACAACGCATGTTCACCTCTCCGTGGAAGGTTCCCGCGGGGTAAGGGGGGTGTTGTTGCAGCTTCGATCCACCTCGTAGCGGTTTAGGTTCAAGAGGCTGTTACCGCCAGCAATCTCCGGGGCGGTAGAATCGGGGTGTGCCGAGCGGGCCGTACAATCATTGAGTCCGCAATCCTCGGGCACATAACCTGCACGATGGGAGTTGGCAAGTTCGCTCCGCCCATGCCGCCGGAGACGACGCGGTAGTCGTTCCCGAACGGCGGTCCGCTCCGCTGAGTGAAGCGGTTGCCAAAGCCTCGGCCGGCGCCATCGAATACTTGCCCGTTTGCCGCGTCAAGAACTTAAACCGTGCCTTGAAACAACTGAAAGACGCCGGTTTCTGGGTCTATGGCCTCGACGAGAGGGCCAAGCAGCTTTATGGCCGGGGCGACTACACGCGGCATTCCGCCCTGGTCCTGGGCGGCGAAGGGAAAGGGTTGCATCGGCTGACCGCCGAGCGCTGCGACGCACTAGTCAGGATTCCGGTCGCCGGCCGCATTGCTTCGCTGAATGTTTCCGTCGCCGCGGGAATCGTTCTTTTTGAAGCGGTGCGGCAGCGGGAGAACAATCGCGGCTCGGAAGTCGGTAGTGGGTCAGTTTGGAAGGCCAATCCTGGATAGCTTAGGAATGGACGACGATCCGGGAGTTCTGGATCTTCAGTCAACCCCGCGCCGACACGGAGGATCTCTCCAGATCGGCGCTCCACGGCCGAGCCAATAGGTTTTCATGCCCGACCCCTCAAAATCTGACCTAGGAGTCTGTCCCACAGAAAATTTTCGGTACCACCTGAATTATGCACTGCGGGGTGCACCGGAGGAGGGCTGAGCCGCCAGGGGCCATTTGGGGGACCCCCGAAAACATGGGGTAATAAGGTAGGCTGGCAAAGATTTCAGCTTCGCCAGTCAACCCCAAGGAGGTCACCCAAATGGTTACCAAGCGAAAACAGCATAGCTCCCGAAGGCCCGTCAAACAAGGCCGGGGCGCGAGGGCCCCGCGGCCCAATAAAATCGGGGCTGCCACGCCTTATCACTTCCGCGGCAAGAATCTGACTCCCTACGGCGGCTTGCTGCCCGTCGCCACCCTGCTCGAAAAACTCGGCTTCCAGGCGCTGCTGGAAGAAACCATCACGAACAAACGAATCACCCGTGTGATGAGCCTCTACCAGTTTGTGCTGGCCCTCGTGCTGGGCCTCTATGTCGGCTTTGCGCGGCTGAACCAACTCCGCTTCATCGCCCGCGACCCCATCTTGACCGGCATCTTGCAAGTGACGCGTCTGCCGCCGCAGTCCACGCTGTGGCGCTTTCTGGCCTCGCTGCACCTCAACGTGGCGAAGCAGATCCTTTCCATTCAGCGCCAGCTGCGGGAACGAGTCTGGGCCGCGGCCCAGGTGAAATTGGAGACGGTGACGCTGGACACCGACACCACCGTGCACACGCTCTACGGCCGCCAGATGGGCGGGCGCAAGAGTTACAACCCCAAGAACAAGGGCAAGCGCAGCTACCAGCCGATACTGACTTTCCTGGCCGAGACGCGCGAATACCTGATGGGCGGGTTGCGCAACGGCGACCGGCCCACGGGCCGGCAGATCGCCGCCCACCTCGAGAGCGCCTTTCGGGCTTTGCCGCACGGCGTGAAGAAAATCCTGGCGCGGGCCGATTCCGGGTTTTATTGCTGGGAGGCGGTGGAGGCCTATGAAAAGGCGGCTTGTCAGTTCGTCATCGTGGCGCGCAAGACCAGGCGGCTGGTCGAGCAGTTGCAGCAAGCGGCCTGGAAGCCCTCGCCCCACAGCGATGCGGATGCGGAATGCGAATTCCTCTACCAGCCGCAGGGCTGGGCGCGGGCCTGTCGTTTCCTGGCGCTGCGTTACGAAAACGAACCCGCGGCCGGCGCGGCCGAGCAATACCAGCTGTTTGCCACCAGCGCTTACACCTACCGCGTGTTTGTCACCAACCTGGCCGAACCGATCGCGGCGGTGGTGTGGTTTTACAATCAGCGCGCCGCAGCCGAGAACCTCATCAAGGAGGCCAACAACGACGCCGGGCTGGCGGCCCATCCCTCGCGCCGCTTTGACATGAACCGCAATCACTTTCAGCTGGCCATGCTGGCCTACAACCTCAACTGCTGGCTGCTGCTGTTCAACCGCGAAGCCCAAGCCAGCGTGGAGACACTGCGGCACACCACCCTGGCGACGGCGCGGCTGCGCTTTCTGTTCGTGGCGGCCAAGATCTGGCGGCACGCCGGCAGAACGGGTGTCAGCTACAGTGATCATTATGAGGAAAAGGGCCTGTTTGAACGGCTGATGCGGCGGCTGCGGGCGATGGGGCCACCGGGATCGAGCTTCGCGCCGGTGGTGGAGGGTGCGCTGAGTTGAGGGGCGCTCCATGCATAAAATTTCATGCACTCGCCGCAACGTACTGGGAACACGCCGCTTGCCCGCCCGCTTTTGCCCGCCGGGATTGGCAGGCGGCTCAAACAGGGAGGGAAACAGAGGAAAAGACGACTTGCTAAATCACTGAGTTGACACGACTGCCGCTACCGCCACAACTCCATCGGCGATGGCTACGCCGAATCTGTGCATAATTCAGGTACCACATATTGACAAACCGAGTTTTCCTTACACTAGATGTTATTGTTGTAGTCCAAAAGGCCATTTTTCGTTCTGTGGGACCTGAATTATGCACAGATTCACTTTGCGAGTGTGGCTGCGTTCGTAGCGGGTTGGCGGTCGTCGTGAGGTGGTAGTGGTAGCTCGGCAACTGGCCTTTTGGCTTCTCCGTGTCCGGTTTCCCTTCCCGCCCAGAATCCGCGTCGTCAAAACCTCGCTCGGAAGTGACGTGTTTCCAGTGCGTTACGGCTAGTGCATAAAATTTTATGCATAGCGCATAGCCAGGCTCTCAGATCAGCGCCCTCCCGACCACCGGCAGCAAGCCGCCGTAGGGAGTCGGCTTCCTGCCGCGGAAGTGGTAAGGCGTCGAAGCCCCGATTTTATTGGGCTGCGAGGCCGTCACGGCTGGGCCTTGTTGGACGGGCCTTTGGGAGCTATGCTGTTTTCGTCTGGTAACCATGTGGGTGACCTCCTTGGGGTTGGCTGGCGAAGCTGGTATCTTTGCCAGCCTACCTTTTTACCCCATGTTTTCGGGGGTCCCCAATGGTCCCTTGCGGCTCAGCCCTCCTCAGGTCCACGCCGCAGTGCATAATTCAGGTGGGACAGACTCCTAGGTGGCTTTGTTGGACTACGTTAAGAATCAACGACCGCTGATTCCTAGCGGTTAGGGGATTAAATCAACAGTTATCGATCCACAGGCGCTATGTAACTAGTTTCGCTGGGCTTAGTCCTGTTCGCGGTCGCGGAACCCGCCGAAAAGCTCGTCGCGACCTGTTCGCTTCTAACGGCGGGTCCGCGCCGGTGGGTTCGCGGGACCCAGCCGCAGCCTTTTCCATCGCCTTGCAACCCGTCTTCCGCTGTGGATGCCGCCGATAACGGCTTCAGGAATGATGAGTAATGTGCGTATGTTAGGTTATTAGGCAGGTGTCGAGGAGTTTGACAAAGCGCCATTTGGTGGCCAAGAGTTCTTTGATTGCCATGCCGGTAATGTCTTCTGCAAAAAAGACTGCTAGGTAGGCAAAGGGTGAAGTGACATCCGGTTAGCAGCTCTCGGTGTCTGTAGTTGCGAGTTCTCTCCTGTGGTTGTTGGGTTGTCGCCAATTAGGATGGATCAAGATGTGGAAAACTGCATGGATCACGTCTCCGGGGCTCCGATGGACAGTACTCCTTCTGACGCTCGCCTCCAGCACCGCCACCGCCCAATCCATCGCGGTTGAGCGCTTCACGATTCCGCCTCCGGAAACCGCCTTTCAAGGGGAGGTATATCGGATCATAGCGCGGCTAACGGTAACCGACCGTCCGGCGGGCTCGAGCATTGGCTTCGTCGCCCGTTATATCGGCGCCAACATTGCTGACACGGTGTCCGTGGGTAGCGGCCCAGGCACTCTGCGGGGTGTCGAGATCCGGATACTGCCGAGAACCTGTTTTCCCGTCTGCAACGACCCCGACATACAAACCGTTGCGGACTCCTTGGTGGACGTGCCCGATCGCATCGACCTGATTCCTGTGATCCTGAACGCCCAAGGGGAAACCCTCGTCACCGGAGAGGCCACGCGGATTCCAGTTTCAAAGACGGGAAATGTCACGATCGCCCCGACCAACCAGCCGCTTCAGAACCGCCAGCGGGTTCGAGTCACCATGGAAAACGCGAATTTCACCGAAGGCGGAGCCACGGTCTTTTTTCGGGACACTCGCGACGCGCGCGGCAGTGATCCCATCCAGACGATTAACTGGTCCGCCTCGAGCAACCGGCGGCCAGTGTGCGGTGATATGCAACCGCTCCGGCAGGTGGTCTCCTGCGCTCCGGAAATCATCAGCGCCACTACCTTCGAATTCACCATAGATACCTTTCTCCTGCCGAACGATGCGGCCCGCTACGACGGACAAACCTTCGACATCATTGCAGCCAGCCCCGCCGGATCGAACGTCGCCCTCAATGCCTTCCGCTTCGGCGGCGGATCGGCAACGCCGCCCCCAGTGATCTCAAGCATCAGTCCTGACACGGTTACGGCCGGGAGCCCGTCATTCATACTGACAGTGGATGGCAGCGGCTTCTCGTCCGAAGCTGTAGTTCTGTGGGACGACCAGCCCCTCGGTACCGAATTCATCAACTCCGAGCAAGTCACCGCTTTTGTGCCCCGGGAGTTTATTGATCCGTCGGTCGTGGCGGCCGTCGCCGGAAAGCTTCCAACTCTCGCGAGTGAGCACCTTGGCAATCGGCAAGTCCCGATTCGTGTCAACAACACCAATCAACCCGACCCGGCGCAAGGCCTTTCGAACCCGGTGACGCTTACGGTTACCCCGGCCCCGGCGGTTCCAAACGACAGTTCCGTGTTGCCGCCGGGTTTTAAGGTGCCGGACTTCCCTCGGCCAACGACAACAAAAGAGATCTTCACCAGATTACACTGGCGTCGCCCCACGGACGCGCGCTGCGATTTTCGCAAAGACGGTACGATCACCATCGATGTTTTCGTGGACCGCTACTTTGGTGCAGTCGATGAACAGGGCAGACTCACGGACCCGGATTTACTGGTGCGTAACGGTGTGATATCGAGCTTCGCCCGGCTGCGGGTAGCGGCATGGGACGTGGATTCCGGCGGCGCCAGCGGTTTTCTGCCGGAAGCGGACCGCGTTCGCGTCAACGGCCGCGACTTGGGTAGCGGCTCGTTTCTCAAAGGTAGTGACAACAACTGGAGTTTCAGTGATTTCCGAGTTCCCATCGAAGAATTGCGTTTCCCCTCACTCCCGCCTGATTCCGGTAGCAGCCTGCTCTTGGCTACGAACCGTATTGAAATCGAGATCGATACCGCCGATCCAAGCGGGCCCATTGGGTGGTGTGTCGCCGTCGGGTGGGTGTCGCTCGAGATTTCGGCGATGGCTCCGTGGATTCTCGTTCACGGCACGAACGCCCGAGCTGGTAGCTGGGAGATTCCGGTTCAGGGTCGCACGGTCCCGCAACATCTGGAGAGCTTGGGGATCCCGTTCGACCATCAAATCAACTTGCTGCCTAACGGCTCCGCCGAGGGGAACGCGCGCGCTCTGTTCGGTGAGATGCAATCGCGGGTGCAGCGGTTTGGCACAAAGCGCTTCCACCTTATCACGCATAGCAAGGGAGCCACTGATGCCCGTGAGATGTTTTCGCAGTTTAAGGAGTTCTTTCCCGACGAGTTCGCGATCCTCACATTGTTCTCGCTAGGCACGCCGTCCAAGGGAACAATAGTTTCAGATCTGGCCGTGGCAGCAGACTCTGTGGATGTCAGCAGGGCATTAAAGGGCGATGGATCGGATGACCCTGAAATTGCCGACCTGGTCCGCAGCGCCAAGGCGGCGAACGCCACTTGGGTGTTTGGATGTATTCCAGAAGAACCGGCTAGGGGTCTGCAAACGATCGCCCGCATGGCGGAATTCAATCGCACCCACACTAAACCAAAATCGGTGCAGTACTTTTCAATAGCTGGGAATGCAGATGTCATTAGCGATGATATGATCGAACTCGCCGAACTGGAGGCCTTCTTGTCGGAATGCATCCCCCTATTACCTGAATTTGTGGATAATTTTCTGAATGTGGCCGCGGCCAACCGAGTCCACCGGATGCTCAGCCGAATCCGGGGTGTCACGCTGAAACCCATGAGTCGTCGAGAAGTAGTACAAGGCTTGTTTCCACAGATAGTGCTTAATTCGTGGACGATCGTCAAGGTGGAGCGAGTCCAAACACCGAGGCTGAATGATCTCGTATCGACCACCGACAGTGTTCACTGCACGAGCTGTGACTTCGTTTCGTTGGGGTCGAACATCTGTCCGGCGTGCCCGCAAGGAATCTATGAAGAGAATCATTCCTCCCTGAAGCGCGCCAGAATCATCGACGTCATCCACCAGAAGATCCGTGCCCTGTTTCCCTTGACGGACTTCGGAGGCGCCGGATCTCGATGAGAATCCGCGCGACTCTGGCTTTTCTCTGCCTGGGGACTGTCGTCTCGGCTTTCGCCCAACAGCGCGAGACCACGACGGACGTTGGGTTTCTTCCAACCTACACGAAGCTGATACTACTCTCCGCCGAGGAACCCTCAGTGGAAGAGAACCTGCCGATCGATCCGGCCGAAACGGCCGACGTGTGGTTTTCTTCCAGTTCGGCGGATCTCGAACTGTCGCTGGTAGATCCCGTGGGCACCGTTTACCGGGCCGGCGGCGAGGATCTCGGCGGCGTATCGAGCGTCATCCTGAGTCCTCCCCTTCAGGCTCATCTTGCATTGGACAACTCTGTCCCAGCGACGACGCCACGCTCTACGCGTTCCAGCTCACGAACCCAATGCCGGGGCGTTGGAAATATCGGGCGCGAGCCACCGCCTCGCCCCCTGAGGCGGCCGCGATCATTCTGACCATGAATACGTCGAGCACCCTGGCCGCGGGGTTGCTCGGCCTGCAATCGCAGTTTCCTGCGAACCACGACATTCAACTGGGTTTGGTGATTTTTGACGAAGATGGCGGGCTGCCTTCATCGGCGATTACGAGCATCCAGGGCTCTCTCTCTCGAAACGGCGCCGCGCCCGTCGATGCCGTGTTTCTCGACGACGGACTCGGCCACGATGCTGAGGCAGACGACGGTGTCTTCACGGCGAACCTTAGTCCTGGCGAGCCCGGCGAGCATCGCATCTTTGTGACTATTGAGGGGCATCGGAACGGGCACCCATTTGCGCGGTCGGTTGGCGGCCTGCTGCGGGTGGCAGAGCCTTGCGGCCGGTTCTTGGCGGGCTTCCGCTCTTTCAGTGTCGATGAAGACGGGAATGGACTCCCCGAGCGCTTGGACCTCGAGACAAACGTTGAAGTGCTGCGGGCGGGCCGCTTTCAATTGCAGGCTCACATCCTAGCGTCGAACGGCGAGAGTGATTTTGCGAACGCGTTCACCGATCTCGAGCTGGGGCCGCAAACGGTCCGGGTTGGTTTCGAGGCGGACCGCCTGCGAGACCTCGGTGTCGAGGGACCGTGCCAGGTGACCGATTTAAAGCTGGCCTACCTGGGAGATCAGGGCCTTGAGATCTGCGACACGCAAATCGAGGTCGGGGAAACCGAAGCGTTCGATCCTTCGACGGCCGAGCGTGCGCCGATCATTCTGGCGGGCCCCCACCGCGATTCGGGAGTGGATCTTAATGGCGACGGTACGCTGGATCGGCTCGACTTTCAGACCGATCTGAGTCTGCTGGTTGCCGGCGAATTTGGATGGGACGCGGGCCTGTATGATTCTCAGGGCCGGCAGATTGATTTCGCATCGGGCTCTGGCTTCCTGAGTGCGGGGCCGGCTTCGGCGGCTCTTTCGTTCGACGGAAAGCGAATCGCCGAGAATGGCGTGGATGGACCGTTTCATGTGCGCAATTTTTCGATCATTGGCGAAGCCGGGACGGCCTCCTTCGTTCTTGTGGGAAGCACCCGGGCCTACAGTGCGGGGGATTTCGGCGCAACCACGGGAGGCACTTCGCCCGGCGGACCCGCGCCGAGCGTTTCGTCGGGTGGCGTCGTCAATGCGGCTTCATTCGTCGCAGTCATTTCACCCGGCTCCTGGGTGACGATCTTCGGCCAAAACCTAGCAGCAACCACGGCCACCTGGGACGGCGCATTTCGGGGCACCGACCTGCCCACGGTAGTAGCCGGGGTGCAAGTTCTTTTCGATGGCGAGCCAGGAGCGGTGTCTTTTGTATCGCCAACACAGATCAATGTGCAAGCACCCGACGGAGTGGACGGACAAGTTGAGGTGCGCGTGATCCTAAACGGGGTCGCCAGCCCGCCGAGGATCGCCGAAGTGCGGGCCTCAGCGCCCGCGCTGTTCACTTTCGGGCCGGGGCAAACGCGTCACGCGGCGGCGGTCCACTTGGACGGAGTCTTCGTCGGTCCGGAGGGTCTTTTTGGAGGAGTCGTGCCGACCCGGCCCGCGCAGGGGGGAGATCGCATCTTGGTGTTCGGCACCGGGTTCGGACCCACAAATCCGATCGTACCGGCGGGACGTCTTTTCCAGGGCGCAGCTCGCTTGACGAACCCGGTTCGTGTCCTGATTGGCGGCCGCGAGGCGGTTGTGGAGTTCGCCGGCCTGAGTGGAGCAGGATTGAACCAGTTCAATGTAGTTGTTCCTGATGGTCTGCAATCTGGAAATCACGAAATCGTCATCGAAGCAGGCTCGCAACAAACGCAGCCCGGCGTGAGGTTGAACGTGATCGGATCCGCCGGCGAGCCGGGAAGCGGCCCTATCGAGATACAGCTCCTCAAGGCTGAATTGACGATTCCCGAGGCTGGCCTGTTGAGCTACAGTTGGTCCGCCGCCTTCTCCGATACCCGTGCTCGATCTCTTCGGATCGATGTTGTGCTCTCGGTCGATGAGCAAATCGGCGGGGCGGATGTGGTGCTCCTGAGCGAAAACAGAGAGACCCGGCAAGGCCAATCAGGATTGGGGGTCCAAGACGTGGCGATCGTCCCGCAGAACGTGCCGGACGGTGATTACTTCATCGGCATACTCATCACGGATCTGGGTTCTGGAGAGGAGTCCCGTTCCAACGTACTCCCGCTAGAGATAACTCGCTAAGACAGGCAGGCCCGGAAAAGCAACCGGAGTCTACCGTGCCTAAGATACCTGGTGATTACAAGCCTTCCCGCCAGCAATCCGGCTCAGGGCCATGATAACTAAATAGACGAGGGGTTTTCAGCTCTTCCTACGATGCGGAGGAGGGCCTCTGACGAACGATAGCTAGCGCGAACGGGATGTACGGAACGCCCGTTGTACTTCTCCGCCCTCCCGGTCCATGGAATGCTGGTCAGAGCGTGTCAGGACTATACTACGGGGTGTCGCCCCAGGGCCAAAGCGGAGACGAATCCGATCCGCCGAAAATGATCTGGTAGCTCACGGATCATCAGGACATAGGGCCACGGCGGGCCGCCCCCCGGCGAGCCTCTAACGCGGACGGAGACGCCGCCGGAAAAACCGCGAATCCCCAAAACCCGCCGTTTCGGTAACGGATTTTTTAAAAAAATAATGCCCGCAATATCAACAACTTAACGCTGCACTCCCGAAAATGACCCTTCCCCAAAGTGATATTGTGGGGGTAGAGAGCAGCAGCCGAGAGACCCGGCTTCAGACTTGAAACAAATCCACGCGTCGCCGGCCGCGAGTCTGAGGTGACTAGCGCGCTCGACGCATCGGCTCCAGACCGCGAACGTGCGCGGACTGGTTTGCCAAAGGAGAATACTACTTGAACACCATCCAGGCAGCTTACCCAGCGGTGGCGCACGGCTCCAGCCATGCCGCGCTGGGCCTCTGGCCTGCGCCAGAGCAAACCCTCAAACAACCCCATGTGCCCCTGGATTCCCAAAAAGCAGGTCACGCCGAAAATCCCCCCGAACCCAGGCGTTCGTACAAACAAGCGGTTTGGCGCCAAATTCGAGGTTTGCATAACAAGGAACGCGCGCGTGAGGTAAATCCGCTAATTTCCGCTAATTCTGCAAGAGCAGTCACGATCCAGATCGCAATCGGGTTCTCGCTGGCGGACGACAGGACACGCGTCTGCCGCTGCCCACCTGGTAGCGGGCGATGTCCTCACGCACTTCGCCTCGCCACGTGGTGAGAAAAGCGGGTTAGTCGCGGGCCGGGGCCGCGCGCTTTTGTTCCTCGATGTAGCGCTGAATGTAGGCCCGCAGGGCCTGCCGCAGCTTTTCCATCACCGGCCAGTGGGCCGCGCCTCCCGCCAACTCGCGATCGCGGATGCGGTCCGCGGGGAGCAGTTCGCGCGTTGTCGAAGTAATGAACACTTCGTCCGCTTCGTAGAGATCTTCGAGGCGCAGAACCTTCTCGATGACCGGCCTATCCCTAAGATCCAGTTCTTCGAGCATGACGGCGCGGGTGACGCCCGGCAACGCTCCGGAGGAAAGCGGAGGCGTGCACGTAATGCCGTCTTTCACGGCGAAGAGATTAGCCGAGGTGCACTCCGTCGCCTCGCCGCGCTCGTTCAGAAGGATGACCTCGTCGAATCCTTCATCCTTCGCGGTTTCCACCAGGGTGAGATTATGAGCCCAGGATAAGCTCTTCGTCCCGGCGAACGGGGAAGCAGCGTGGCGGGCATTCGCGGCGGCCGACAGGCTGACGGAATCCTTCCACTGTTGCAGGCTGTTTGTCAGAGCAACGACGTCGGAGGGGTTGCCGGATCCAGGTCCCGCCCAGAACCCGCCTTCGCTGCGCACCACGCACAGACGCAATGTCGCCTCCTTGGCGCCGTTGGCCTCGATCAGGCGAAGGAGGCTGGCGTGAACTTGCCCCGGTTTCCGCCCAAGCGGAACATGCAGCAACTCGGCGTCGCGAGACAATCGTTGCCAGTGGCGTTCGAAGGCAAAGGGAACGCCGTCGTAGATCCGAAGCGTAGTGAAGACGCCCCAACCGGAGAGCAGTCCAAGCTGGCCAGGACGCAGAAGCGGTTCCGCCGCGCGGACGATCTGATCGTTGTAGAGAACGTAGGGATGCATCCAGTCTCATATTACCCGGCGCGGGCGAGGCTGGACTTGAGGAGTTGTTTGGCGTGGCGCAGCGCGGCGGTGGTGATGATTTCGCCCGAGAGCATGCGCGCCAACTCCGCGATACGCTGCTTTTCCGACAGGCGCGCCACGGTGGCGACGGTTTGGCCCTCCTGTTCGCGCTTATCCACGAAGAAATGCGCCTTTGCGAAACCGGCGATCTGCGGCAAGTGCGTCACGCACAAGACCTGGTTCGACGCGGCGAGAGCTTCCAGCCGGCGGCCCAATGCTTCGGCGACTCGTCCACCGACCCCGCTGTCGATTTCATCGAAAACAAGAGTTCGCGGTGTTTGATCTTCGCAACCGGCGGCAGGGGCGAGGCAGGTTTTCAGCGCCAGGGTGATGCGCGACAACTCTCCGCCGGAGGCGACCCGCGCCAGAGGGAGTGGCGGCTGTCCGGGATTGGCTGAGACGAGGAATCGAATGCGGTCGATTCCCTGGGCGCTCCAGCCGGCCGTCCCGGCTTTGACGGGCTCGAAGGCGACTTGAAACCGGGATCGCTCCATGGCCAATTCGGCAAGCTCTTGCTCGACCCTCGGCTCCAGGTCATGGGCCGCGTCGCGGCGGCGTTTGGAGAGCGTCCCGGAATGCTTCTGGTAGTCTTCGGCCGCTTGTTGTTGTTCCTCTTCCACTTGCGCGATGGCGGCGTCGCTGGAGCGCAACTCGTCGAGCCGTCTTCCCGCGTCTTCGCCGTAGCGAAGGACTTCTTCGATCGTCCCGCCGTACTTTCTCTTGAGGCGATGGATCAAATCGAGGCGGTCTTCAATTTCATTCAATCGGCCCGGGTTCGGCTCGAGGCGGTCCAGGAAACCCCGCAACTCGAAGGCGGCGTCCTCGATACTCGCCTGGGAGGAATCCAGCGTTTCCGCGATCGTTTGGAAAGACGATTCAAACCGCGCCAAGTCCTCGATGGCGCGGCGCGCCGCCTTGAGCTGAGCCGCGGCGGAAACCGAGGAATCATAGATACGGTCGTAGGCGGACGCGGCCGCTTGCTGCACCTGCTCGAGATTGCCCAGCAGCAACCTCTCTTGCTCCAGCTTGGCTTCCTCGTCCGGGACGAGTTTCGCGTCTTGGATCTCGCGATGCTGGAAGCTGTAAAGGTCCAGCAGGCGAAGTTTTTCCTGTTCGTTGCCTCGAAGTTCTTCGAGGCGCTTGCCGAGTTTGCGCCAGCTCGCGTGGTGGGCCCCAACCTGTCCGGCAAGTTCAGAAGTTTTGGCGAACGAGTCGAGCATATGGAGCTGCGCCCGCGCGGAAAAAAGGTTCTGCTGTTCGTGCTGGCCGTGAATGTCTCCCAGCAGCGGGGCCAGCTCCCTCAACACCGCCAGCGTCACGACACGCCCGTTCACATAAGCCCGCGACTTGCCGCTGTCGAGCACTTCGCGATCGACGATGAGTTCGCCTTCATCGAGTTCCAGCGCGGTTGATGCCAGCAATTCTTGCAACTCCGCCGAGTCAGCGGCTTCGAAGACACCTGAAACTCTGGCCTGCTTGTGGCCGGGACGGATCACATCCGCCGTGGCGCGCGCCCCAAGCAGCAGCGAGAGTGCATCGACGACGATGGACTTGCCGCTGCCGGTTTCTCCGGTCAGCAGATTGAGTCCGCGGTCGAAGCGCACGCGCAACTTGTCGACGACGGCATAGTTCTCTATGTCGAGTTCAAGCAGCATCGGGAAGGAGGTGACACAGGATACGGGGATGACAACCCGAGGAGCTTCCACGGCGGAACCCGCGGAGAGGGAAACACGTCTAAGTTTCCAACTATCACATTATATGTGTTAGATTCTTCTTAGGTTGCCGGGTCTTCCCGACAAGGCAGGCGTTTCCCGGTTGTGCGTCGGTTGATCCCAAGCCGGCGGCGGGAAATAACGCTGGTCCTTGGACTCGGCGACAGCGGTCCGCGAGCGGGCCGGCGGCGCACTTTCGGTCCTACCGAAGGCTTCCGAGGCCCTAGTGATGGTCTTTGGAACTCACAACGCGGGATTAAACATTCATGCGGATTGCCGTGCACCACGCCGCGTCCAGAACCCGCTGCTTGGTACGGCCCTGGTGGAGCGATGCTGGCCTGGCGAGGACCTCTTAGGGAGATCTCTTGACCTCAAATATTCTTTTTGCACTTTTGCTACAGGCCGCGGGCGGGGAAGAGGCCGCGGACGCGGTGGAAACGGCCGAGGAGGTCATCCCCGACGTATTCGAACAATCCGGCATCCTGCAAATGGTGATCAACGCCGGACCCGTCGCTCACGCCGTGTTCGTGGTGTTGCTGGTTTTATCGGTGATGTCCTGGGCGATCGCGTTCTCCAAGTACCGCTTGCTCAGCCAGTCGGGGCGCAACAACCTTCGGTTTCTGCGAGTCTTCCGGCGAGCCGGTCAGCTCGTCGAGCTGAGCGCGGCGGGCGAGAACTACCGCCCATCCTCGGTGGTGAATGTTTTTGAGTTGGGATATAAAGAAGTCGCAAGGCAGGTAAACAAGTATGGCAAGCTGCACAACGGAGCGGCGCTGGAGCGCAGCCTGCAATTGGCGACGGGTGAAGAAATGGCTCGCATGGAAAGCCAGTTAGGCTGGCTTGCCACCACGGCTTCGGCCGCACCCTTCATCGGTCTGCTCGGAACCGTGTGGGGGATTCTTAACGCATTTCGCGGCCTCGGCGAGGCCGGCGGGGCGACGCTGCGGGCGGTGGCGCCCGGCATTGCCGAAGCCCTGATCGCCACCGCTTTTGGTCTGTTCGCGGCGATCCCCGCGCTGATTTTCTATAACTACTTTTCAAACCGCATTCGAGAGACCGGCGCTCGTCTCGACAATTTCAATATCGAGTTTTTCGGTCTCGCGGAGCGTAACTACGGAGAGCAAGATGGCGTTCTCGACACGGAACAGGGATAACGGCGCAATCAGCGACATCAACGTTACGCCGTTTGTCGATGTGGTGCTGGTACTGCTGATCATCTTCATGATCACGGCGGGCGTGGTGGAGTTTGGCCTGGACATCGACGTCCCGCGCACCCGCGAGGTCGCCACCAGCAGCAAGGATTTGAATTTTGTCAACATCACCGGGACCGGCGAGGTGTATCTCGGCACGGACCCGATTAGCATCTATGACATCGTTCCCCGCATCAAGGAAAAGAAGGGCGAAGACGCGGCTGTCTACGTGAGGGCTCACCGCACGACGCCCTGGGAAGTGATCGCGCAGGTGGTAGCCGAATGCGGCGCGGGCGGGGTCAAGGTCAATATGATTACGAAGCCTCTGGAAAGAATGCCGCGGCGAAGGCGGTAATGCGAGAAGCCGCCGACCCATTGGAGCAAGGCGAACGCGTCGGCCGCGCCGTCGTGGTATCGGTCGCGTGTCACGCCGTGTTGTTCTCGGGCAGCATCTTGTGGGCGGCGTATCACATGCCGATTTCGCTGGGGAATCCGGACGGCTTAATCGGCGGGGCGGTCGCTGTTACGCCGGTGCAGGGAGTTCCTCTAACCGGGAGCACATCGAGCGTGGAGAATCCGGTCGCGAATCCTGTCCAGCACGATGTGCCGGCGGCCATCGTAGAGAAGCCTCCGCCGCCGGAGCCGCCCCCGGAAGACGCGGTCGAGATCGAGAAGCAGCGCAAGAGAGTGTACGCGCAAAGGTTTTCGACGAGGAAGAAAGAGGCCGCGCCGAATCAGGTTCCCTCTTCCACGGGGGCGCGAGCCAACTCGCCGATCTTTAGCGGCCAGAAGAACTCGGGCAGCGGGGTTGGTTTCGGGAGAGGCAGTCCTTTTGGCTCGCGTTTCGGGTGGTACGCGGACGCGCTTCAGCGGCGCATCGCCGAGGAATGGCGGAGAACATTGGGGCAGGTGAGCGGACGCTCGGCTCGGCCGGCGGTGGTTTCGTTTCGAATCTCCCGCAACGGCCGCATTGACAATGTTCGCATTGCCCAGACAAGCGCCAACCGCTCGATGGATTATTCTTCGTTTCGGGCGGTACTGAACTCCAATCCCGTGCGGCCGTTGCCGCCGGCGCTTGGCAGAAGCTCGATCACCGTTGAAATATGGTTCCGACTGAAATGATGAAACACTATCAAGCCGTTCTATCCTTACTCGTTCTTCTCTCGTCCGCCGCCGGGGCGAGCGCTCAGCGGAGCGATATCAGGCTCGACGTAGAGTCAGGCGCCCAAGATCCGCGGATTGCGGTCCCGGATCTCGGCGGCGGGGTAGAGATCGCCGACGATGTCGACGTCTTCAATACCACGCTGTGGAACGACCTCGAAGCGTCGGCTCGCTTTGAAATGGTCTCCAAGAGCTTTTATCCGCGGACCACTCCGCGGCGCCCCGAAGACCTGGAAAACAGCGAGAAAGAACTTCCCGACGACCCCGGAGCACGAGGTTTGTGGCTGGAGGGATGGGCCGAACCGCCGGTCACCACGCGCTACGTAACGTTCGGATCGGTCGAAGCAAGCGGCGACCGGCTCATTCTCTCGGGCTACCTTTACGATGTCGTGGTCGAGGACCGTGCCGGCGCCCACATCTTCGGTAAACGTTATTTTGCCGCGAAAAGCAGCAACGGCGCCCGCCAACTCGCTCACGAATTCTCGCGCGACATCCTGCTCAACCTGGGCCTTGGCAAGGGCCTGGCCGGGTCGCGAATCTATTTCGTTTCGGACCGCACGGGCTTCCAGGACCTGTGGGCGATGGACTATGACGGAAGGAATCAACAGCCAATCACCAAGTACAATAACCTCACCATGACGCCGGCTGTCTCTCCGGATGGAACCAAGATCGCCTTCACAAGTTACTTCCTGGGCAACCCGGGGATTTTCATTCATTCGCTGGAAACGAATCGGCGTCTCACCTTCTACAACCAAGAGGCGTCGATGAACGCCACGCCGTCCTTCACGCCCGATGGAAAGCAGATTGTTTACGCTTCATCGGCCACGGGGCTCTCACAGATCTATGGGGCGGACCTTGACGGCAGGAATCTCCGCAGGATATCGTATTCACGATCAATCGATGTGCATCCGGTCGTGAACCCGAAAACCGGGGCGCAGATTGCATTTGTATCCGGCAGGTCCGGTGTCCCACAGGTATACATCATGGATATCGACGGGGCGAACGTCCGGAGATTGTCGCTGGGTGGAGGAGATGCAGTCCAGCCGGCCTGGGATCCGCAGGGCGAGAATGTCGCTTTTGCTTGGACTCGGGGGTTTGAACCCGGCAACTACAACATCTTTATTATCAATGTGGCTACGGGGAAGCTGGTGCAGTTGACTTACGGCGTGGGGAGGAATGAACATCCGTATTTCTCCCCCAGTGGCACTCACATCGCTTTCGCGTCCAACCGCTCGGGCGGAACGCAGATTTGGACGATGCGCGCGGACGGGACGCACCTGCGGAAGCTGACGACAAGAAAGAGGAACATGCAGCCCGTGTGGGCCGAGCGCTAAGGTCGATCAATAAAAGATGGTTCGGCGAATTTTTTTCGCCCACGCAGCGGGCAAAAGAGCCTATACTAGTGCATTCAAACTGTAGAGATTCGAGGAGGCTTGGAAGTTCCATGTTAAGCAAGCGAAACATCGCGATAGTCCTGACAGGCATTTTTTGCCTTCAACTCATGCTGGCTGTCGGCTGCAAGAAACCGCCGCCACCGCCGCCACCGCCACCGCCAAAGGAAGAGCCACCGCCACCGCCGCCTCCGCGGCCGAGTGTTTCACTTTCGGCGGAGCCGAGTTCCATCGAACGAGGAAAGTCGGCGACGCTGAAATGGTCTTCGCAAAACACCACCAGCGCTTCGCTGAATCAAGGGATCGGGACCGTCCCGACGAGTGGTTCACGCGAAGTGTTCCCGACGCAATCAACGACGTATGAGCTTACCGCCAGGGGTGCTGGAGGGGAAGCGCAGGCCACGGCGCGCGTGACCGTTCGCGTGCCGCCGCCGCCGCCGCCGCCGCCGCCGCCGTCACCAACAGCAGGTGAGGTACTGTCGGGGGCCGTGCGTGATGTATTATTCGATTACGACAAGAGCGATATTCGGTCAGACGGAGAGTCGGCCTTGCGCTCGAACGCCGATGCGCTCAAGGAATTCTTCGCTGATTTCTCGAGCGTTCGCGTGGTCGTCGAAGGCCATTGTGACGAACGGGGCACCAATGAGTACAACCTGGCGCTGGGTGACCGCCGGGCGACAACGGCCCGGGACTTCTTAGTCAACCTGGGCGTGCCGGCCGGCAAGTTGACGACGATCAGCTACGGCGAGGAGCGGCCGCAGTGTACGACGGAAGATGAAAACTGCTGGCAGAAAAACCGGCGGGCGCATTTCTCGGTGCGCTAGCGCGCCGAAAACATACGGGGAGAAGCAAATGCTGAACAAGCGCAGGATCGCTTTGGTCTTGACGGGGATCTTTTGTCTGCAGCTCATGCTGGCGGCCGGCTGTAAGAAGCCCCCGCCGCCGCCTCCGCCACCGCCACCCAAGGAAGAACCGCCACCACCACCGCCGCCGCCAAGGCCCAGTGTGTCGCTTTCGGCCGAACCGAGTTCCATCGAGCGGGGCAAGTCAGCCACGCTAAAGTGGTCATCGCAGAACTCGACGAGCGCTTCGCTCAACCAGGGCATCGGCGCGGTTCCCACCAGCGGATCGCGAGAGGTGTTTCCAACACAGTCGACGACTTACCAGATCACGGCCAAGGGTGCGGGCGGCGAAGCCAGTGCCAGCGCGCGCGTGACGGTGCGAGTGCCTCCGCCTCCGCCTCCGGAGCCGCCAAGGCCGACATTTGACGGTCTGTTCACAAAAAGTAATATCCGGGACGCCCTCTTCGACTATGACAAGAGCGATCTGCGGTCGGAAGCGGAGTCCGTCCTGCGATCGAACGCGAGCGGGCTGAAAGACATCTTTGGCACGTTTGCGCAAGGGACTGTTGTGGTCGAGGGCCATTGCGACGAGCGGGGGACGAACGAATACAATCTCGCTCTTGGTGATCGCCGGGCAACCGCCTCAAAGGACTTCCTCGTGAATCTAGGAGTTCCCGCGAACCGCCTGACAACGATCAGCTACGGCGAAGAGCGGCCACAGTGTACGTCGTCGGACGAAAACTGCTGGCAGCGAAACCGGCGGGCGCATTTTTCCGTTCGCTAGAGGCGGCTAGCGCTACTTTCACACCGCGGGGTGTGGTTGGGTATTCTCTGAATGCCCGGCACGCCCCGTTGTGCGTTTTTTGTTAAGGTAGACGAAAGTGCGCTAAGCTGATCCCGCAACGGCCGGCGCGCGGGCCACGTATAACTTGTGTAGCGTAAAGTATTCCTCAACGGACGAAGGAGGTCCGCATTGAGCATCCCACCACTTATCAAGCGTTGTTTTGTGCCGCTGGCTCTGCTTCTGGCGGTCTCAACAGTCACGTCTTTCGCACAAAAGAAAGAGATCATTCAGCTGCAGCGGGATATGGCGATCTTGCAGGAGCAGGTGCGCCAGACCGACCGTCAGGTGGCGCAGTTGGGCGAGCGCATGGCGGTTTTCGAGACCCTTCTCAAGCAGAATCTTGACACGTCGAACAAACTGCACCAGGCGGTGGCAGTCATCGAGAGAAGCATCTCGAAACAAGCCGATGCGGTCGTGGGTCCGATCACATCGATTAGCACGCAGGTGAATTCCCTCAGCAGCCAGTTCGGAGCCTTGCGCGATGCTATCGAAGAAATGAACTCGCGCATGGGCAAAGTCCAGCAACAAGTGGAGGACATCAAGAATCAGGTGTCCACTCTCCCTCCCCTTTCGATGGGAGGCTTGGAGGGCGAAGGCATGGGCGGGACGTCCGCCGAAACTCTCTTCAACAGTGCGTTGACCGACTATCACCGCGGGACGTACGAGAGCGCGGAACCACAGTTCCAGGACTATTTGACGTTGTATGCCAGTACGGTTCGCGCGGCCGAAGCGCAGTACTATCTCGGTGCCATCGCGTACCAACAGGAGAAGTTCGAGGACTCTGTCAGCCACTTTGACCGCGTGCTGGAGCGGTACTCTGTTGGACTGATTTCGGCCGATGCTCAGTTCAAGAAGGGCATGGCTCTGCTCAAGCTCGCCAAGACCGCCGAAGCGATCAAGGAATTCGAGAGCGTCGTCGAAAAGTTCCCGAATAGCAGTATCGCCCCAGCCGCCGAAGGCCAGATCGAGCAGTTAAAGGGTGGCAGCCCGGCGGGCGGCAGCCGCTAGCTTAGCTAGCGGACCCCTCTGTTGCGGATTGCGCTTGCGGCCTGCCTGCTGGGTCTTCGGCCATCTGTGCGGTACCCAGGTGCTTGTCCACATTGTCTAAAATAGCTGCCCTCTCAGCTGTGCCCTAACCCCCCTCGTGCGCCCTGTACCGACTTTTTCAGGGACGACTAACAAGCGTGAAGTTATAGATCTCTTGGAAAGGCACGTAAAAGGCCTTGTCTTCAAGAAGAGGATAATCGGTCCCAAAATAGTGGTTGAACAGAACGCGGAATGTATTGACTGGACTAATGGAATCGTAGAGATTTTCGTCGCCGCCGTCAGGCAACAGGTACGCGTTGAAAATGCTGTACCGCTCCCGCACGTCCATGTCCGCCAAGACAGTGCTCGTGTGTAGCCCGGGTCCATGGTCGCCTTGAAGAATGATAATGGGCGGCCGTTCCGATTCAGCCAGGATACGAGTTATGGCAGCCTCCATCTTGCCGTTGAGATAGTGCACTTGATCGCGATAGCCCTGGATATACTCCTCTTCGCCGATGCCGGGCGCATGTTCCCAACTGTAGGTCCAGGCGCGATCTACCGGTTCGCCCTTGCGGCCGAAGACGAAAGGTGGATGGCCGAAATAGATGTGGGCGAACACGAATTTGGGAGAGGGCATGGCCGCCACATCAGGAAGATGCTCGACAGTGTAGAGGATACGTTCTCGATGCAGGCTGTAGAGCAAGGGCCAGCGAAGCTGACGGAAAAGGGCTGGCAGGGGCGTCATCTGCAGATAACCAATTTGAAAGGAATTGGGAAACCACCATTCCCCAATGGTTCTGTCGACATGACGCAGGTCGGCCTCGTAGTATTCCCCATCGAACGCCACGATCGTATACCCAGCCGCTCGAAGGTTTCGCACTGTCCGATTCTCTTGCAGCAGCGATCTCATCAAACGACGATCGGTGAACGGTTTGAGCTCCCATCCCAACGGTTCGTGGAGATATGCGAAATTCAGAGTCGATGTGAGAGAAACCATCGTCCACGGATAATTCGCCCAGCTCTTCGGGGTAACACGAAAGCCCTGATCCGCCAGGAAATTCAGGAACCGGGAGTTGTCGAAGTCGTACTCGTCCGCCAGGAATTCGCTCTGGCCGTAACCGTCAAGCACGATGAAGTAAATGTCCGGCGGATTTTCGGTTTCCGCAATGGCGGGCGGAATTGCCTCAAAGGCGGATCGATCAGGAACGAACTGCCGCAACTGTAGTCTTTGAACCGTCAGCACCGCGGTTTCACCGAGCGGCACGCAGACAAGAACGGCTGCCACGATATTTACCGCGTAGGTCGCGCCGCCGACATGCTTGTTGAGCTTGAAACAAAGCACCGCGGACGCCACTACGACCGCAAAACCCGAAATGACGAGCCTGGTCCCCAGGGCCACGGATTCAAGACCTTGGGCGAAAGAAAAGTTGCCGATAAACTCGTGCAAGGGACCGAACGAGTACGTACCGAGGACTAGAACCGACGTGTAGATTCCCGACCGTTTCTTGTCGCGGGTCAGGTGGCTTATCCCCCACCACAGAAGGAGCGTCAACACCAGACTCGTGGCGAGCGGGGTGACGACAACCGAGAAATCAAAAACTTCGCTGTTCGCGTGGTAAAGAAAAAAAACCGGGTAAGCCGCTATTAAAAGCGGATGCAGGACGACCTGGCGATCCTTGCGAGCAGCCATTTCTAATGGGAGCATATCGGGGCGGGCGGGCGCAAGTGCCTGCAACCCGTACGATGAGAAACGCTGGTTTGGGTTAACTCACCAGCCGGCCGGCCGAAACGCGGGACAAGACCGCCATTACTACGTTGCTCCTGCTCGCCGTACTCAACGTACCGTCGAGCGCCCAGGGGCGAATTTGTAGCGCGGCGCCGGCGTACGGGCCGCGGGGCGTCGCCGCCGCGCGGCGAAGGACCGGCATGATTGCCGGGCCCTGCTACTTCCAGTGCGCCACGAAGATATTGAACTCGTAGCGGCTTTTGGCGTTGTGACTGGAGGTGAAGACCAAGCTCCTGCCGTCAGGCGAGAATTCAGCAAACGAAGTGAAGCCGCCGAAGTCCGTGATTTGTTCAAGATTCGAGCCGTCAACGTCAACCACAAAAAGCTCGAACTCGCGGCTGTCGCAGTTGTTCTTGTTCGAGGAGAAGATGATTCTCTTGCTGTCGGGCGTGAACTGCGGGGCAAAGCTGGCGCAACCAAAGTTCGTAATCCGCTGGGCCCCCGAACCGTCCGCATCGGCGACGAACAACTCCATTTTCATGGGTGCCGTGAGGTTTTGCGAAAGCAGATCTTGATAGCGGTCCATCTGCTCGCCCTGGTTCGGATGATGCGCCCGCCACACCAACCTCTCGCCGTCTGGGGAAAAGAAGGCGCCGCCGTCGTAGCCTATGCTTTTTGTCAATCTCGATTTGTTGGAACCGTCGATATCCATCGACCACAGGTCCAGATCGCCGGAAGTTTTTGATGTGTAGACGATCTTCCTCTGCCGCCAGTTGACGGTGGCTTCGGCGTCGTAGCCATCTTGTGCTGTTAGTTTCCGCGGGTTGGAACCGTCGTCTTTGGCCACATAAATCTCGTAGCTGGCGTGAACCGGCCAGACGTAACCCTTGCTGCGATCGGGCCGCGCCGGGCACTCAGACCCTTTCTCGTGTGTCGACGCGTAGACGATATGCTTGCCGTCGGGCAAAAAGTAACCGCACGTGGTCACGCCCTTCCCGGTCGAGACCATTTTCACTCCCGAGCCGTCCGCATTCATCACGTAGATTTGGTCGCACTGGCCTCCGTCTCGGGTGGCCTGAAAGATCAGTCTTTCCCCATCCGGAGCCCAGTAAGCCTCGGCGTTGAGCCCGCCGAACGTCAATTGACGGATGTTCGTGAGGAACTTTGGCGTTTGTGCACCCGCCGGCAGCCCCAAAACCAGCAGCAAACCGGCGCTCATAAAAGTGAGGAATTTCATAAGGTTCCGATTATATCGCATTGAAAACAGAGGCTTTCTCTACATGTACAGTACTATATAGTGTACTGTGGACTCTCAGGAGGGCCTATATATAGTAGATTCTGCTTTACAAACAATCCTAACAACGATAGGATAGCAGACAGGAGCTTTATGCTCTCAACTACGTCCGGGCTCGGGTACACTGGTCCTAGGAGGGCTTTTTCCTGGTCAGGCTAGACGAACGTATGACGATTGTATAAGGTAGATCCTCTTGCTCCATCTAAAGAAACTCGAGCTGTTCGGTTATAAGTCTTTCTCCGATCGTCAAGAACTGCGGTTCAACGGTGATGGGATCGCCGCGATTGTCGGCCCCAACGGTTGCGGCAAATCCAACGTCAGCGACGCGATCAGTTGGGTGCTGGGCGAGCAGTCCGCAAAGACTCTGCGCGGCGCGCGCATGCAGGACTTCATCTTCAACGGCTCTCGGGACCGCAAGCCGTCCGGTCTGGCACAGGTCACCATCACCATGGTAGACCCTGGAGAGACAGCGGTATCGGCGCACACCGGCAACGGCGTAAACGGTTCTAGCGTGAATGGCGCCGGTGTCAAGGGATCTTCGGCCTCGAACGGTTCGAGCAACGGAGCGGTGAGCGGTCCGACCGAAATCGTCGTCTCGCGCAAGCTCTACCGTTCCGGGGAAAGTCAGTACCTGCTCAATGGCAAGATCTGCCGTCTGCGCGACATCCAAGACCTGTTCCGCGGCACGGGCTTGGGGCCCGAGCATTACGCCATCATCGAGCAAGGGCGCATTGACCAGATCTTGCGCTCTCGTCCCCTGGACCGGCGCGCCTTCATTGAAGAAGCCGCCGGCGTCACGATGTTCAAGTCGCGTAAGCGGCTGGCGGAACTCAAACTCCTGAGTGCCCGAGAGAACCTTAATCGCGTAAACGACATTCTTCAGGAGGTAACGCGCCAGGTCAATTCACTCAAGCGCCAAGCCTCGAAGGCTCGGCGCTATGAAGAGCTGAAAGGAGAGTTGGACGAAAAACTGTCGCTGCTGGTGGCGAGCCGTTACCGCGACATGGACCAGCGTCTCAAGGCCTCCGAACAGGAGATGAGCTCGGCGGACGGCGTCTGCGAGGAGCGCCTAACGCGGCTTCAAGAGTGCGAGTCCGAGCTGACTTCGCTGCGCCAGCGGGAACAGCAAAGCGGGCGGACGCTGCAGGAGCGGCGTGACGAGCTTTCCGAGATAGCGCTGCAGTCGGAGCGGCTGCGTTCTCGCATCGACCAGCAGGCGCGGATAGCGGAAGACAATCAAACAAGAAAGCAACAAGCGGAAGCCGAGATCGCCCACCTCGACGAGCGCCTGAAGCAACTTAACGAGGAACTGCTGGCGGCCAAAGCCACTGCTGAAGAGGCCAACGGCAAGACCGGGCAAGTACGTGACTCCTTGCGGACCAAGACGGCCGAGGTGGAGAGAGCTCAAACGTTTGTCCGAGAGAACGAACAGGTCCGGGAACGCCAGCGGGCCGAGGTGCTGCGGCTGCTGGATGAGATCTCGGGGCTGCGCAATCAACTCGCTAAGATCGAGGAATTTCTCGCCGGAAACGAAAGGCAGGCCGCGCGTCTTCGCGAGGAAGAAACAGCGGCCCGGCAGGAGCTGGGAGAACTGCTCGGCCGCAAAGCTGGTTTGGAACGGGATCTCGAAAACCGGCAGGAACAGTTAGACCGCTTGGCTGAGCGCAAGAGCCAAACCGAGCGTGAGATCACGGCGAAGAAGCAAGAGTCCCAGGCCCGCCGCGCCGAAACCGAGAAGTTACAGGAAGAGCTGTCAAGGCTCAGAGCCCGCCGCGACTCGCTCGACGAGATACTCTCTCACCACGCCTACACCACCGAGACCGTAAAAAATATTTTTGGAGCGGTAGCGAGGCAGCCTCAAGACGGTTTCCAGCCCATCGGTATCCTCGCCGACTATGTCGAAGCCGATAAAGAACACGAAAAGGCCACGGAGGACTTTCTCCGCGAGGAACTCGAGTACGTCGTCGTCAAGACCTGGCAGGAGGCTCAGGAGGGAGTGGAACTGCTGCGGCGGGATGTGCAGGGCCACGCTACTTTCCTGGTTCATCCGGAATCTCCGGTGCTGGCGGAGATCCCGGCCCTAGGCCCGGAAACCGGCGTCACCGGCCGCCTCGCCGACTCTATTCGCCTCACAAACGGACTCTCCGGCTCAGCTTCGACTCTGCTGCCACGCTTGCGCGGTTGCTACCTCGTCCGTGAGGACTCGGCGGCGCGCCGGCTTGCGATTCAGTATCCCGACCTGCATTTCCTCATGCCGGACGGGCGTTGTTACCGAGGCTATACGCTCAGCGGCGGCAAGAAGAGCATGGCGGGACCGCTGGCATTGAAACGAGAGTTGCGCGAGTTGAGGCCCCGAGTCGCGGATTCCGAGCAGGCGCTTGCGGGGGCCGCCGCCGCCGCCGCCGCCGCCGATGCCGAAGTCGCCCGTATGACGGCGGAGCTGGAGTTGATCACCGCCGAGTTTCAAGAAGCGGAAAAGGCCGCTCTGGCTTCCGATCACGATCTCCGCCAGATCCAGGAGCAGACACAGCGAACTGAACGCAGGCTGTCAGTGGCTCAGGGTGAGTTGGAGCGCGTTCAAAAAGACAACGCGAAGGCTTCAGCTCAAGGAGCGGAGCACCAAAGCAAGATCGGCGAACAGGAGTCACGCCGCGTTGACGCCGAGAGCGCCATGGCTGCGTTGGGTGAACAGATCCAGCAAGGCCAAAATGAACTGGCGAGGCTCGGCGAAGAACAGGTTGAGCTTCGAACCGAGCTTGCGACTTTGGAAGAACGGCAAAAGTCCGCCGAGCATTCGCTCGAGCGCATTCGGCAGCGTATCGGCGAGCAACAAGAACGCCGAAACCAGATTGCGGCTCAAGCGGGACGCTGGGAAACGGAGCGCGAACAACTGCTCGCCAACAACGTCGAGCTTCAAAAGGAAGTCGAGCAACATGAGGGCCGCCGTGAGCAAGCCCAGCGGGAAGCTGAAGAGATTGCCCAATCCCTCGAACAAGTTCGCACCCGCATCGAAACACTCGAAAAGGAAATCCAGTCCGGGCGCTTGTCCCTTGAAGAGGCACGGCAGCGAAAGTCCGCTATCGAGCTCAAGCTGGTCGAGCTGCGCTCCGACGTCAAACATCTGGAGGAAACTTGCCTGCGCGAACTCCAGCGCCCGATCCAGCTCATTCTCGAGGGGCAACCCGGCGAGGTCACCGCCGAGCAACTAGAAGAAGCGGAGACCAACTATAAGGCGCTGAAAGAGAAGCTCGACAATCTGGGGCCCGTCAACGTCCTGGCCCTGGAGGAGTACAAGGAAGCCAAGCAGCGGCTCGATTTCCTCGAAACGCAGCAGGACGACCTGCTCAGTTCGATTTCAGACACGCAAAAAGTGATCGCTGAAATCGACTCGGTATCCCGGCGCAAGTTTCAAGAAGCATTTGATGCGATCAACAAGCATTTTCGCGGCGTCTTTCAAACCCTGTTCGGGGGTGGTGTTGCTGAAATGCGGCTGATCGACGATGAAGACGCGGCTGAATCGGGCGTCGATATCATCGCGTCGCCTCCCGGTAAGCGACTCCAAAACATTGCGCTTCTCTCAGGAGGCGAGAAGTCTCTGACGGCGATCGCTCTGCTGATGGCGACGTTCCGTTACCGCCCGAGCCCCTTCTGCGTGCTGGACGAAGTCGATGCCCCGCTGGATGAACCGAATCTCGTGCGATTCAGCCGTTTGATACGTCAGATGAGCGAGACCACCCAGTTCATCCTCATCACCCACAGCAAGACCACGATGGAAATCGCCCAGACCCTTTACGGTGTCACGATGCAGCAGCCAGGCGTGTCGCGGCTGGTCTCGGTTCGCATGCCAGCGAACGAAGATAGATCTTTTCCGCAGCCGATCCACGTGCAAATACAGACCGGCGAAGCCGTTTCATAGGCGCCCCCGCGGTTAGACAGAATCACCGTCCCCGTGCTTCACTTCACGCGGTAGAGCGTGAATTTCTCGCCGGCCGCCACTTTTTGGAACGAAGCTGGCTCCGTGAAACGCTGGGGGGGCAGCGAGAACAGCCAGACGTAGTCAAATTCCCCCACAACGCTTTCGTTCAAGGGGTTCTCCGGATCATCAAGTGATTTGGAGAAGAGGTTAGCGGGCAGATCGTGACGCGGCCACTTCCATATAAGCCTTTGGTAATTGTCACGCATTCTCAGCGGCCGCATTGCAGGATCGGTGAACAACGTCGGGACAAACGCGCGCCGATAAACAACAGCCAGCGTCGCCAGGTGGAGAATCGGGGGCTTCATGATGAAGTCATACGAGTCTTCTTGGACCACGTAGGGCAAAACTCTGCTTCCCTCCTGAATCATCCGTGCCGCGTCAAGGACCTGATGGTGTTCCTCGTTGAAGCCGCGCCATTCTTCGACAATCACAGCCGTACGCAGCAGGAACAGCACGGATACAATCGCACCCGCGGATCCGATCAGCCACCTGTTGGCGGGTCGGAGGTCCGAGGCCGCCATGGCGAACAGGACGACGGCTATAGCAAGGCGGTAACTCGCATAAGCCGATCCAAAGAGCACTTCGGGCATAGCCAAGAAGGCGCCGGTCAGCATCCAGAATGCCACGCCGGCTCTGGCATGGAACGAAATTGCTCTCAGTGAAACCGCTGCAACTGCCATGGTTGCGAACAATAGAAGAGGATGTCCGATAGTTCGTGGAAAGTAGCGACTCTCCAGTCCGAGCCGTTAGGCTCGGAGTGATGTTTTTCATTTTCGAAAAAGGAGAGTCGCTATGAAGAAACGATACCAGATTGACCGCGAACAAGCCGTTCGCCAATTCCACAAGCAAGCCGAAGAATCCGGGCAGGAACTGCAACTGCACCTGCCGCTCAAAGAAGTCGCCGCCGCCCTGCAGCAAAGCGTCGGCGAGCTGATGCGCCAAGCAGGCCTGGAGCTGATGCAGCTCATCATGGACAACGAAGTGCGCCAGCTCGCTGGCGAGCACTACCAGCGGCGCCAAGCCGAGCAGCCCTACCGCTGGGGCCGCGAGCAAGGCTTCCTCGTCGTCGATGGACAGAAGGTCCCCATTCAGCGGCCGCGGCTGCGCAGCGACGACGGCCACGAACAATCCCTGGGCAGCTATGCGTTGTTCCGCCGCTCCGAGCCGCTCGACGACGCCGTTTGGGACAAGCTCATGCTCGGGCTCTCGACACGGAATTACTCGAAAGCCGTGCGGGAGTTTGCCGCCGCCTATGGCATCGAAAAGTCAGCGGTGAGTGAGCATTTCGTGCGCACCAGCCGAGAGAAACTGCGCGAACTTTTAGAGCGCCCTCTCGATAAACTCAAACTCTGCGTCATCTACATCGACGGCATTGAGTTCAAGGGCCAGCACCTGGTGGCGGCGCTGGGAGTGGCCATGGACGGGTCGAAAACGGTTCTGGGGCTGCGGCAGGGAGCGAGCGAGAACACCACGGTGGCGGGCGAATTGCTGGAGGATTTGGCCGGGCGTGGCGTCGATTTCTCGGCGCCGATGCTGTATGTGCTCGACGGCGCGAAGGCGCTGACGAAGGCGGTCCGTAAGCACGCGGGCAAGACGGCGCCGATCCAGCGCTGTCAAATGCACAAGCGCCGCAACGTGACCGGCCATTTGCCGGAGCCATACCGCGAATCGGTGGACCGCAAGATGGCGAACGCTTATGCGATGTCAAGCTGCGCGGACGCCAAGGCGGCCTTGGAGAAGCTGCATCGCGAGTTGCTGGAGTTGAATCCGTCGGCGGCGCGTTCGCTCGAAGAGGGGAGAGAGGAAACGCTGACGGTGCACCGGCTCGGACTCGACGATCTGCTGCGTTGTACGCTGGCGACGACGAACCCGATCGAGTCGGCCTTCTCGGTGGTGGACCGCGTCTGCGGCCGGGTGAAGCGCTGGCGGGGAGGCGATCAGCGCGAGCGTTGGGTGGGCGCGGGTCTGTGGCTGGCCGAGAAAAGCTTCCGGCGGGTCAAAGGCTACCGGCACTTGCCGAAATTACTCGACCAGCTCGGCAGACTGTCGCCGCCGCCTCCGGCCCAGGCCCAAGCGGCGTAAACTACAAGTTCTGGAGAGCCGCGCGTTTCAACGGAATTCTGGACATCCTCCAATAGAAAGTACGGAACGTCTATCGGCCGGTTTCCGCTGTCAAAAATACTGTAGATGCCCTGGATCTTGAACCATACGGATAGGAGGCCCGCCGAACCCAAATTGATATGGAAGGTCGGACTCGATGAAATGAACAATGCGAGCGGGGGCGCAAACTGGAGTAGTGCGGCTGGCCACGGGATCTTATGCATGCCGGCGTGCCGCCGTCTCGACTCGAGATACACGGAAATCTCATGGCCGAAAACGATCAGAGCATAAACCCCTAGCGCGGCTAGATGAACAAAATACAGAACCATCGCCACTGCTGAGAATACAGGTATGGAATATACCGCCCGCCTATCACGCGACACGATCCATAGAGCCGCTGCAGCCAGCGCCAGATTCAGCCCAAGCAAGTAGTTCAGAAACCCCAACACAAGGATCGAGTTGTATACGACCTGAATTATGCACTGCGGCGTGGACCTGAGGAGGGCTGAGCCGCAAGGGACCATTGGGAACCCCCGAAAACATGGGGTAAAAAGGTAGGCTGGCAAAGATCCCAGCTTCGCCAGCCAACCCCAAGGAGGTCACCCACATGGTTACCAGACGAAAACAGCATAGCTCCCAAAGGCCCGTCCAACAAGGCCCAGCCGTGACGGCCTCGCGACCCAATAAAATCGGGGCTTCGACGCCTTACCACTTCCGCGGCAAGAAGCCGACTCCCTACGGCGGCTTTCTGCCGGTGGTCGGGAGGGCGCTGATCTGAGAGCCTGGCTATGCGCTATGCATAAAATTTTATGCACTAGCCGTAACGCACTGGAAACACGTCACTTCCGAGCGAGGTTTTGACGACGCGGAATCTGGGCGGGAAGGGAAACCGGGGACGGAGAAGCCAAAAGACCAGTTGCCGAGCTACCACCTCACGACGACCGCCAACCCGCTACGAACGCAGCCACACTCGCAAAGTGAATCTGTGCATAATTCAGGTACGAACAACATGCTCAGCAGCGGCCACAAAGATAGTTTCTTATGCAGCGCGTAGTGCAGGAGCGTCACGGCTGGGGCTGTCGAGAGCAGGATAAAGGCGCAGAAAACCTTGCCCGCTGTTTCAACAGAAAATAGTAACGTCATCCGCGGGACGATTAGATCCATTGCCAGGTTAGGTATTGGTTTCCACCAGACCTGATAGTACTCCTGCAACGTGGCGGAATCCGCGATGTGACCGAGGACATACATTCGGGCAAGGTGGTTCGGATAATCCTGAAAGGGAAGTATCTGAATCACGAAAAAAGGCAGAAGCAAAAGCACGCTTCCGGTCGCGAGGACAATGCAATAACTCTTTCCGGCCGCCATGTAGTCGTTGTCCCCAGGGTACGTTTTTCTCGTGATGTGGTGTCTAACGTTACCCCACTCTCGAACCGAGCGTACGGTCAAGTCTATCATTCCGCCAGCAACCTGCTGGCGACTCACACTGGCAGCATTCGCCCGCTGGATCAGGCTTGAAGCTGAACCTGACCGAAGTGCTGAATCGACGGACTAGCGTCTGTCTAACTTCGATTGCCCATCATGTTGTGAGACGGAATACGTGAGAGGGCCGCGAATACGTGGCGGGCACGGTTTGGCGTGTGGTGGCGTATTCGACCGCGCGGCGATGACAAGTGGACAAGCAGGAAGGAGCAGCAGCGGGCCTATCGCGCCTCGGCCACATCTCCGGCATGCGCCGCCGGCCGCTGGCCGTGAAAGCCCCCTCCATTGGTAAGATAAAGAATTACGCGTTTGACGAACCTGAGCCCGTCGAGGCATTCCTTCCGTCACACTGCTCCTCGCGTAAAATCACTTTTGAGAGCCTAGACCCCGGTTGGCCGCCCCAGCCGAAGAGGTAATCACTATGTCCGTTGAAGCTCAGAGCGAACTTCTATCTTGGTTGCGCGATAAGGCCACCCGCTTGCGGATTCACTCGATTCGCGCCACGACGGAGGCGGGCAGCGGCCATCCGACGAGTTGCGCCTCGGCAGCCGAAATCCTTTCAGCCCTGTTTTTTTTCGTCATGCGGTATGACCCCAAGGATCCCGCGAATCCCGCCAACGATGTCTTCATCCTTTCCAAGGGACATGCCGCCCCTGTCCTCTATGCCGCTTGGGCCGAAGCCGGCTACATTCCCGAAGCCGAGCTGCTGAACCTGCGCAAGATCGACTCTGACCTCGAAGGGCACCCCCCCACGACGCTGCCTTTCGTGGATTTGGCGACAGGGTCGCTGGGGCAAGGCCTTTCGGCCGGACTCGGCATGGCTCTCAACGCCCGCGTCGACGGGCGCGACCAGAGAATCTATGTGCTGCTCGGCGACGGCGAATCAGCGGAAGGGTCGGTCTGGGAAGCGGCGGCCATGGCCTCGCATCTGAGCGTCAACAACCTCTGCGCCACGATCGACGTGAACCGCCTGGGACAGAGCGAGCCGACCATGCTGCAACATGACATGGATACCTATCGCAATCGCTGGGAGTCGTTCGGCTGGCAAGCGCTGGTCGTCGACGGTCATGACGTCGAAGAGCTGGTGGGGGCGTACGAAAAGGCGGCCTCCACGAGCGGACGTCCCAGCGTTGTTTTGGCGCGGACTTTCAAAGGCAACGGCATCGCGTTCGCCGAAGACAAGGATGGCTGGCACGGCAAGCCTCTGGCCAAGGGAGAGCAGGCCGACGGCGCCATTGCGGCGCTGGAAGCGCAACTGAGCAATTCCAGCTACCGCTGGACGCCGAAGCTGCCGTCTTCGAACGGCCCGGCGCCCGTGTCGGCGTCGCCGCTTCCCGCGCCGCCCTATTCGTTGGGAGACAAGGTAGCAACGCGGCAGGCATTCGGGAAAGCGCTGGCGGCGCTCGCCATGGTGAATCCCCGGATCGTGGCCGTTGATGGCGATGTCAAGAACTCGACTTTCACGCAAGACATCGAGAAAGAGTGCCCCGGCCGTTTTTTCCAGGGCTTCATCGCGGAGCAAAACATGGTTGGAGTCGCGATGGGCTTCGCCGCGCGCGGGAAGATCGCCTTCGCGGCCAGCTTTGCCTGTTTCCTCAGCCGCGCTTATGACTTCATGCGATTGGCGGCGATTAGCGGGACCAACCTCAAGCTGGTTGGGACCCACGCGGGCATCTCGATCGGAGAAGACGGACCCTCGCAGATGGGGCTCGAAGACCTGGCGATGACCTGCGCCGAGCCCAACTACACGGTGCTCTATCCCAGCGACGGAACGAGTGCCTGGAGGGCGATCGAGCTGGCGGCGGCGACAGCAGGGCCAGCCTATGTGCGAACCAGCCGGCCCGCCACGCCGGTGATCTACGAAGCCGGTGAGGAGTTCGCCGTTGGGAAATCCAAAGTGGTGCGACAGAGCGACCACGACCAAGTGAGCGTCGTTGCGGCCGGCGTCACGCTATTCGAGGCACTCTCGGCTCACGAGCAGCTTGCCGCCGAAGGAATCGCGATTCGTGTCATCGACCTGTTCAGCGTGCAGCCGATCGACAAAGAGACGCTGAGCGATGCCGCACGCGCCACCAATGGCTTGGTCGTGACAGTTGAAGACCACTACGCTCACGGCGGAATCGGCGACGCAGTGCTTTCCGCCCTGGCAACCGAGAGAGCCTCCGTTCACAAGCTAGCGGTCAGAGGCATCGCCCGCAGCGGACCCTCAGCGGAGCTGCTGGACCGCTTCGGAATCTCGGCCCGTCACATCGTGAACAAAGTGAAAGAACTAGTCAGCTAGCGGCCCATCCCGCGAACAAATCCTTGTCCGGGGACTACGTCAGGTAAAGGGGCCGAGCGGCTACTTCGACGGCGTCCTGGAGCTTCCCCCTGCCGCTCCCCTCAATGTCGAGTCCCGCGGCTTTGCCGTTGGCAGTGCTGTATGCCATTCGGGTGTCCGGAGGGTCGATCATGGTCTTGCGAAGTCGTTGAAATCAAAGTGGTTGTGCGATTAGGGTATAAAGTTTCTTTACTAAATGTCAGAGAATGGCAGGTTTTGGCGGATATATGGGTGATTTGGGTGGTTTCGGGGGGCTGGTGACCGGTGTCAACGTATAGTGTCTTTGTTTTCATTGACTTTTCTTGAGGCAGACGGGTGGGCGGTTGGCAGAAACGCGTCAAACTCGCGGGTTTTCCGGCAGAGTTTGGCGGTGTTGCTGCCGCTGAGTAGGACGGGCTGGGGGAGGTTTGGGGCTCTTGACCGCTGCTTGCCGGTGAAGGTGACTCGGGGCTCGATGGCGGGACATGTCGCCACGAATGGCGACACGGCACGCAGGAATGCGCGCGCCACGTCTTTGGTTGCTGGTTTCATTTTTGAGGGCCACCCCCTCTGCTCCCGCTGATCGAACCTCGACAGCCGTCGCCATGGGGAGCACAAGCGCTGTTCCTTGCCGGTCTTTCAATTTCAGCTTAGCAAATGGAGTTTGGGTTTTCGGCTCGTCCGGCCGCGGGGACCGGGTGTAAGTGTATGAAGACATGGGTCCGTACGTTTTTTTGATTATCCGTGACCGGCGAGCCCCTGAAATGCAGGAACTCCAGAGCACGGGCGGAAGTCCGCGACCGATTTTTCGGTTGCGGGGCTATGTTCGAGTCGGTAATTCGTTTAAAATGGCGGCGGATGATGGATGTGTCGAGCATCTGGTTCTATGTAGTGGGAGTTCCAGCCGGAATTGCCGTTCTAGTTTTGATTGCCCTGTATTTTGGTGCGGCTGAATATCTCAAACTAAGGGGCCTTCGTTTTTGGGAACGGGTGTTCGGGCCCGTCAGCGTCACCAAGGAAGAGAAGCAGCTGACTGACGCCGCCCCCCCGACCGTCTCCCAAACTGTGAAGGTTGTTGTTGAACGCGAGCCTGCGGGGCCTGCAAAACCTCTCGCTCCCCAACTGCCCGACCCGGTTCCTGACTTTACGGGGCATGAGGAGAAGGTTCGGCAGCTTGTCGATCGCCTGAGAACCCGCCAGGGCGCTGCCATAACGGCCATCGGTGGACAAGGCGGTGCGGGCAAGACCGAGATGGCCTACTACGTGGCCAGGGAAGTGCGGGACGTCTACCCCGGAGGGCAGGTTCAGCTCGACCTGCGCGGCCTCGATGCAAAGCCAATGACCCCCGAGCAGGCCATGACGCGCGTCATCCTCGCTCTCGAGCCGGGGCTGAAGCCGCCTGAGGAGCCCTCGCAAATCGCCGGGCTCTACCACGGATTGCTGTCGGAGCGAAAAGTCCTCATCCTGGCCGACAACGCCAGCGACAGCGAGCAGGTGCGTCCGCTGGCGCCCAAACCGCCCTCGGCGCTACTGGTGACCTCGCGGCAAACCATTCAGGTGGCCGGGGTTGAGCGGGTCGATCTGGAGCAGCTCGATCCGCCCGACGCCCGCCATCTGCTGCGGGGCATCCTGGACGGCAAAGCGGCCACCAATGACGAGATCGGGCGTCTGGCGGAGATGTGCGCATTTCTGCCGCTGGCGCTGCGCGTGGCCGGCAATCGCTTGGCCGGCTCCCCTGCTCTTTCGACGGCGAGCTATCTAGATCAGTTGACGAAGGGGAGCAGCGATCTGCGCTTCGGGGGGCAGGACGTCATGGCGGTGCTGGCCGAAAGTGTCGACGCTCTCAAGCGTGACGACAAAGCGCTGGCGGGAAAATGGCGCTCGCTGGCGGTCTTTCCCGCGCCGTTTGGACGCCCAGCGGCCGTGGCCGTCGGGGAGTTTGAAGACGACGGGCTGGACCGGCTGCTCGCACGCAGCCTGGTGCTTTACGATGCCAAGGAAGACCGCTTTCGTCTGCACGACCTGATGCGCGAGCTGGCGCGGGAGGGCTTGCGCGAGGCGGAGCGCTTTCAGCCGGGCGCACGTCATTCCAGGCACTATCTGGAGGTCATGGGGCGGGCCGGTGCCACTTACTTGCGTGGTGGGCAAGGGGTTCTGGAGGGCCTGCGGCTGTTCGACCGCGAGCACGTTCAGATCGAAGCGGGCCAGTCCTGGGCGGCTGAGCACGCGGACTCGGACGACGATGCCACTGTTTTAGCGCAGGACTATCCTTTGCGAGCAGCCGATGTTCTCGATCTGCGACAGCATCCTCGGGACCGGATCGGCTGGCTGCAAGCCTCGGCCCAAGCCGCCCGCCGGCTGGGCAACCGCGAAGATGAGGGGATGGCTCTGGGGAACCTGGGGGTCGCGTATCGGCAACTAGGGGAGCCGAAGCGGACGATTGAGTATTGCGAACAGCAGTTGACGATCGCGCGGGAGACGGGCGACCAGCGCGGCGAGGGGATGGCGCTGGGGAACCTGGGGATTGTGTATAAGCAACTAGGGAAGCCGAAGCGGGCGATCGAGTATTACGAGCAGGATTTGGCGATCGCGCGGGAGACGGGGGACCGGCGCGGCGAGGGGAAAACGCTGGGCAACCTAGGGAATGCGTATCGGCAACTAGGGGAGCCGAAGCGGGCGATCGAGTATTACGAGCAGCGATTGGCGATCGCGTGGGAGACGGGGGACCGGCGCAGCGAGGGGCAGGCGCTGGGGAACCTGGGGATTGCGTATGCGGCTTTAGCCCGGATTTCTCATCGCGGGGTTGGCGGAAGGCCGCCTTTTGTGGCACAAACATAATGATTACAATATGTTTCAGCCAGCAAGAAAGCGACCCCTGCCATGACAGAGTGTACCCAAACCAGCTTCACCTTCGCCGACCATGGCCGCCGCCAGGTGGTAGCCCGTTTCGACGGCGGCATGATCACCTCCGACGGCGGCGCCATGCTGTTGCGCCAGACCGAACAGCGCAGCGGCATCGTGCGGCAGTTCGCCGCCTGCTTCCGTGATCACCGCCAGCCCGCGCAAGTCGAACACAGCGTGCGCGAGCTGGTCTCGCAGCGCGTCTACGGGCTGGCGCTGGGTTATGAGGACCTCAACGATCACGATCAGCTGCGCTCCGACCCGCTGCTGGCCCTGCTGAGCGGCAAACAAGACCTCGAAGGCAAGCAGCGCCGCCGAGCCCAAGACCGCGGCAAGGCGGGCGCCGGCAAGAGCACTCTCAACCGCCTGGAGTTGACCCCGGCCAAGGCCGGCGCGCAAAGCCGTTACAAGAAGATCGTTCTCGACACGGGCGCGGCCGACCGTCTGCTGACCTCGCTCTACATTCAATCGCAGCCGTGCCAGCCCGAGCGCATCGTGCTCGATCTCGACGCCACCGACGACGCGCTGCACGGCCGCCAAGAGGGGCGCTTTTTTCACGGCTACTACGGACACTATTGCTACCTGCCGCTCTACATTTTCGCCGGGGACCAGTTGCTGTGCGCGCGCCTGCGGCCGTCCAACATCGACGCCTCGGCGGGGTCGCTCGAAGAGGTCCGGCGCATCGTCGAACAACTGCGGCGGGTGTGGCCCGAGGTCGAGATCCTGCTGCGGGCCGACAGCGGTTTTTGCCGCGACGAGATCATGAGCTGGTGCGAGAACCAGGGCGTGGATTACGTGTTCGGACTGGCGAAAAACGAGCGTTTAGAGCGCCTGATCAAGAGACGGATGAAGCTGGCGCGGCGGCGTTTCGCCAAGAGGGGCAAGGCGGCCCGGGCGTTCGGGGATTTCCGCTACCGCACGCGAACCAGCTGGGCGCGGGGGCGCAGGGTGGTGGCCAAGGCGGAGTATCTGGCGAAGGGCGAAAACCCGCGTTTCGTGGTGACGTCGCTGACGCCCAAGCAAGCGGCGGCGCAACACTTATACGAGACGATCTACTGCGCCCGCGGAGAGATGGAGAACCGCATCAAGGAGCAGCAGCTGGGGCTGTTCGCCGACCGCACCTCGACCGCGCTATTGCGGTCGAATCAGATCCGCTTATATTTTTCATCGATCGGGTACTGTTTGCTGGAGACGCTGCGGCGGCTGGGGTTGGCGGGGACGAAGATGGCGCGGGCGCAATGCACGACGATCCGGCTGCGGTTGTTGAAGATCGGAGCGCGCATCCGGATCACGGCGCGCAAAGTGTGGATTTCGCTGGCGACGGGATACGCCTGGGCGGGGGTGTTCGCCCAAGCGTATGAGAATCTCGAACGGGGGGAGCCGCGGCGCTGCTGAAAACGGCAAGGCGAGTTCAAGTAATACTTGAAGCACACAGGGCTCGACAGGGGCGGCAATCGAGGTTTGCCCAAAAACAGACGAAAAACGCCTCGGCCAGGGTCGCGGACAGCATGCCGGGCCGTTTCTGCCCCACGGCGGCCCCGCCGAGAGGCGATGCCGCCTCAAGACCATGAAATCCCATCCCGCGCGCCCCGCCAACCCCGTTTTCGGGAATCGATGAGAAATGCGGGTTAGGGGAGCCGAAGCGAGCGATCGAGTATTTCGAGCAGCACTTGGCGATCGCGCGGGAGACGGGGGACCGGCGCGGCGAGGGGAATGTGCTGGGGAACCTGGGGATTACGTATGCAGCTTTAGGGGAGCCGAAGCGAGCGATCGAGTATTACGAGCAGGTGTTGACGATCGCGCGGGAATCCGGGGACCGGCGCAGCGAGGGGAATGCGCTCTGGAACCGTGCCTTGGCGTTCGACGAGCTGGGCCGCCGCCAGGAAGCTATCAGCGGCGGCAAGGCGGCTCTCGAGATCTACGAGGAGATTGAGGACCCCCGTGCCGAGGTGGTCCGCCGCAAGCTAGCGGACTGGGGCGCGGCGCCGTGAAACTCGCCGCCGCTTCGCTACGATGGACCGGCAAGATTGCCGGTCCCTGCGACGAAAATTTTGATGCAGGGGGCCGTGTAGTAGTCTGGTAGACGTTCTTGTTGACGAGACTCCAAGTTTGTTTGCTATCTAGCCCGCTTTTCTCACCGCGTGGCGAGGCGAAGTGCGTGAGAGGCGCGTCAGTACGAGGCGCGTTCGGCTTGACGCCAACCCCGCTGAATCAAAGACGCATGCTTGACAGTAGGTTGAAAACGGTCGGCAAGTGCAAGGAAGGACTGCCGGGCCTCAGCGCCTGCCTCGCCCGTCAGGCGCTGAGAAACCCGCGCTGACAAACTCGGTCACGGATTCTTGATAAAATTATTCCCCTTGTTTTCAACAGCTTTATCCGGGAAGCGCCAGGCCGCCCGAGACCGGCTTGCTATCCTAAAAAAAGGGAAACCCAGCGATGAATCATATTCCATGTGGAGGTGAGCGGCAGGCGATCCAGGCCCCCCCGCCCGGCAAAAACCCCGATATCCTCTCATACACTCGCAAATCCTCTCATTGAAAAAATGACCCGCTTATAAATCAACAACTTGCGCCCAAACCGCTCAAGTCCGTTGAGACTCTTTTGCTAGCGAATACAAGGACGATGACAAAAAAAAAGACCAAAGGGCGAACATTGAAAAAAAATCCGCTTGATCGCTGGATGAAACAGGATCGCCTCCAGAATGCCCGAAAAGTTGCGCCGTGAGAAATGCAGGCTAGGCCCAGGTTCTGATCATGAAAAATCTGTTCAATCGGCGCGTTCCGCGGATTGTGATTCTCTCGGGGATGGCAGCGGCTGTTTGCTCCGCCCAGGAATCAGCAGGAGCCGCCTTGTACGAAAAGGCATGCGCTTCGTGCCACGATACCTCCGTTGCGCAAGCGCCACGTCTTGAGGTGTTGCGGGGGATGTCTCCCGAAAAGGTCGTCGAGTCGCTGCTCTATGGTTCGATGCGTCCGCAGGGGACGTTCTTGCGCCGGGCGCAGCGGCGCGCTGTTGCCCGGTTCGTGGCGGGCAAGGACTTCGGGGCCGAGGAGCAGCCGATTCGACTTTGTTCTGATGCGCCAGGGGAGTTTCACGAGCCTTTTTCCAAAGTGGATTCTTCCAACGGGAATTGGAATGGCTGGGGGGCGGGCGCGGAGAATCGAAGGTTTCAATCCCTGGAAGCCGCTGGGCTGGCGGCCGCGGATGTCCCCAAGTTGAAGCTCAAATGGGCATTCGCCTTGCCGCTTGTCTCCCGCATGTACTCTCAGCCAGCGATCGCCGGCGGACGGGTTTTCATCGGAGGTACGGCCCGCAAAGTCTACGCCTTGGACGCGGAAAGCGGCTGCGCCTATTGGGCGTTCGAACCAAGCGCGGACGTCCGGGGCGCCGTTTCCGTGGGCCGGCAGCCCGGCTCAGGCCCTCCACGTTACGCGGCGTTTTTCGTGGATGTTCGCGCGAACGCCTACTCCGTCGATGCCGAAACGGGCCGGCTGCTGTGGAAAACCAAAGCGGATGACAACCCAGTTGCTCGCGCGAGCGGTAGTCCTCTGCTCCATGAGGGCAGGATGTACGTCCCGCTGACCGCGTCCGAAGACTACCTGGGAGCGTTTCCCACATACGAATGCTGCAAGTCTCGCGGGGCCGTGGTGGCGATCGATATGAGCGACGGCAAGCGGATCTGGAAATCCGAAACCGTTACCGAACCGGCCCGGCGCACCCGAAAGAATGCGCGGGGCACGCAGTTATGGGGTCCTTCCGGAGCGGGCGTTTGGTCTTCTCCGACCCTCGACGAGAAGCTGAAGCGAATTTATATCGCCACCGGAAATAACTACTCCGATCCCGCGACGAAAACGAGCGACGCCGTTTTGGCGCTGGACCTCGAGACGGGGAAGATCCATTGGTCACGGCAGTTCACCGAAAACGACGCGTACAACATGTCCTGCTTGGGGACATCGGGCACCCGGATCAACTGTCCGGAAGCAAAGGGCCCCGACCTTGATTTCGGCGCCTCGCCGATCTTGGCCGTGCTAACGGGCGGCCGCCGGGTGTTGCTGGCGGGCCAGAAGTCCGGCATGCTTCATGCGATGGACCCGGATGACGGCGGCAAGGTGTTGTGGCAGGTCCGGGTCGGCACGGGAGGTTACCTGGGAGGCATCCAGTGGGGACCCGCCGCGGATGGACAGAATGTCTATGTGGCATTGTCGGACGTTGGCCGGCGAAGTACGGAGGATGCCACGGATGTCCGGACATTTTCGCTGGACTCCGAGGTTGGCGGCGGGCTTTTTGCTTATCAGATCGCGACGGGAGAGGAGATTTGGCATGTGCTGCCGGTGCCTTGCGGCGATCGTCCGAATTGCAGCCCGGCGCAATCAGCCGCTGTAAGTGTGATCCCTGGAGTGGTTTTTTCTGGGTCGATGGACGGGCACATTCGGGCCTACTCGACGACGGACGGCAAGGTGCTGTGGGATTTCGACACGGCCCGGGAATTCGAGACGGTCAATGGCGTGAAAGGGCAAGGAGGGTCGCTCGACACCGCGGGTCCGGTCATTGCGGGTGGCATGCTCTTCGTCAACTCCGGTTACGGGCAGTGGGGTGGAATGCCGGGCAACGTGATGCTGGCATTTTCAGTGGAGGGGAAGTAGGGAGCGGCCGTAATCCGACAGGGTTCTTTTGGTTGTCCGCGGAAGGATTTTGAATCATCCGTGGCGTTTCAAACATCCGTAGCGTTTGAAAACCCGTAGCGCAGGGCTCGTAAGAGACCTGCGGCCTTTAGCGAAAAGCCGCAGGTCTCTTACGAGCCCTGCGCTACGGGTGATTGACGAGGTTACGGGTGGTTGACGAGGCTCTTGTCAAACAAGTACTTCGTCGGACCGATGCAGCACCTTGCCCGCCTCGGATCCAGGGATCCGAGTGTTGATGGATAAGCGGTAGTAGTGATCAAAGCGGCTTTTGTCGGCCCATGAGGGCAGCGTATCTCGCCTTCGCTCGGCAAAAATCTTGGCGAAAGCGGATTCTTCGATCTGGCCCGTTTCCGGATTTCGCGCCGGGACCGTGCAACGGGCGCAAGGATTCACGCCTTCCATCGTTACGTCACCGATGCGGAAGGATATCGTCTCCCCGTCAGGCCCGTAGAGCTGATCTTCCCAGAACGCGGTAACACCGTCGATCTCCAGGTTGGCGCGGAAACGGCGGCGCATTTCGCCGGCCGACAATCCCGGGAACCAGGACGCGACTTCGCGAAGGGTTGCGGTGCTAACGAGCGTTGGACCGGGGGCATCTGAGTCGTCCGGGAAGCCGCCTTGGGAGTTGCGGGCTAGCGTAACAGGCCGGTCCAGCCGGCTCGAAAACCAACTCTCAATCTCGCTGCTGTCGTTGCCAAAACGGAAGACCTGACTGGTTCCATTTGCATGCAGGGTTACCTCACCCAAGCCGAGGTCGACTTCCGATCGGATGGAGATGAGCTGCTCTCCGAATCGCTTCCCGTTGACGACGTCGCCGTTTTCGTCGAGCAAGCAGAATTCCCGGTCGTGGGCCAAGCCGGCGTCCCGCAACACAACCACCTCGTCGACCTCCAATGGGTCGAGTGACTTGACCGGATACAGCCGAATACGCGCGAGATGAGGGTTCATGAGCGGCTGCTGTTTGGGATTAGGGCTGATCCGTGATTGCGATGGCGGCGGGATTGCTGGGCTGACCGTTTATGGTAACAACGATGGGAACATCGGGGCCGATCGGCGCGTTCGCGGGAATCAGAATGTTGGCCTGCCCCAAACCAACGAAATTCGGGGTCAGACCGAGGAAGAGGACTTCGGCTTGTTCATCGCCTATCATTGCGGTGGCTTCCAGCTCGGCACGGGCCAGCGGTTCCGCCGCGGGCGCCGCCGCGCCGGTCAAAACCGGCGGAGATACCGCCCCCAGGCCGGTCAAATACAGAATCAGAGCCTGGCCGCGGACAGCAGGGTTATCCGGCGTGTTCAAGCTCAGGTCCTGATTCTGCGTGATCGCGCGAGCCGGGCTGCTGGAGGAAATCATCAGAAACACTCCGGGCCGGGCCGCGGCCACAACGACCTCTTGGGGCACGGAGTGACGGCCATTGACGCGGGCGATCAACTGGGTCGCCGCTCCTGGCACGGCTTCGAAGGGCAGTTGCGCGTTGAGCTGACCGGCCCCGGCGAAGTAGAGAGGCGCCGGACGTCCGCCGGCAAGAAGTGTCAGGCCGCCGAGCGAGCTGGGAAGCGGTATCGACGTGGCCGCGAAATTGCCCGGGGCCAGATTGAATCCGAAACTGCTGATGATGCCGCCCGGGGCCAGCGGCTCTCCAGGCGCGAAGCTGGCTCCGTTGACGGTTCCATTCCGAGAAAGAATTGGCGCGCTGGTGCTGCTGACATTGCCGACAAGCGTTGTCTTGGCCACCCACGGGCCGGCCCGCGCCGTGAGGTGCAGATTTACTCGAGGAGAGGCGCTTCGAGGAACCCACGTGGCTGTGTAACGTCCGTTGGTGACGTGCGTGAGGTGCATTGCGGCGTCGCCATTGCTGAATTCGGCGAGCACGGATCCATCGGTGACGATCCTGCCACAGACAGCGTCCGTGAGCAAAACCTCGATTCTTGCCGGGCGTCCGGCGAAGACCATGTAGTTTTGAAACGGAGAGACGGAAGCAAGCTGGGCTCCGGAAGAGATACAAGCGGAATCGGGAGAAACCAGGAGTGCAACTGGGACTGATTGCACGATTCCGTTGCCAAGAGTGACGCTCACGAGACCTTGATAGACGCCACCCGGAAGGCCTTCCGGGTTCACCTCGACAGTTAGAGACGCATTCCCCGATAACGACGTGGCGCCCGAAGCGGGTGTCACTCTGAGCCAGGGTTCGCCGTCAAAGGTAGAAGAGGCGGCCTGGAATCCAATCTCCCCGCCGCGGTTTCGGGAGACCCGAAACGCTTGAGCCCGCGCACCGGAACTATTGGCGCTGACAAAGAACAGCCCTCCGGGACTCAGGCTCAAAGCCGGTGTTGCGGTGGCGGCGCGTACGTTGAGCACTACCGTTACAAAGCGGCGCGAGCCCTGGGGCTCGGAGCGGATCTCGGCCAGCGCCGTATAGGTTCCGGCGGGAAGCCCGTTCGGGTTTGCCGAGAGTGTTATTCGGGCTGGATCCTCCCCCAGCGCGAGGGGTAAAGCGGGCCCGGTGTCGGGCGAAACCGACAGCCACACGGTGTTGCCTGCTTGTTCACTTATGCTGGCGTTCCACAACAGCGGATCCGTTCCGGTATTCAGTACACGGACCTGCTGAGCTCCCAGCGCGCCGCCGCCTTCCACGGTGTCGAAAAGAACTCCTGATTGATCCGTTGTTAAGACTCCGCCTTGCGGAGACACGAGCAGACTCACCGGCACGGAAAGCTTTTGCGGTCCGGCCTCGATAGCTATTTTTCCCTGATATACGCCGGCCGACAAGGCGGCCGTGTTGACCGAGACACGGGCCAGGGTAGGGGCAGTTCCGGCGGCGGGCAAGATACTGAGCCAATCGAGGCCGTTCTCCGTTTCGGAAACCGCGGTCCAGCCAAGCTCGGGGCCGCCGTTGTTCTTCACGAGCAGGTTCTGGTCGAGAACTCGCGGGTTTATTTCCGAAGCGGAGAAGCTCATGACAGCGGGCGCGGCGCCGAGTACAGGGTCCTGGTTTTGAAGCGTCAAGATAACCGGGATGACGACAGCGGGCGTTGATTGGCTGACGGGCAGTGGAGGAGTGCCGAGCGGCGAAGCCTCGGCCGACACGGGAGTGATGTGTATTTCCGCTGTTTTTTCTCCGGCAGCGAGTCCGGCGTTGTCGACCTCGACAAAAAGGTTTCCGGGCACTCCACCTTCGGCGGGGGAGAGCCGCAGCCAAGTGGCTTGGGGCGGGCTGACTGCCGCGATCCATGAAAAACCCTCGAGCGCGGTGCTGAACAAGTTCAGGAGCTTCTTTTCCCTGACAGGCGAGCCCGCCGGTCCGAAGAAGCTGAAACTGGCCGGGGAGGCAGAGAGTAAACCCGCCGGATGAACCGTCAAGGTCACCAGCGCGGTTTGCGGCGAGTTGGCTGCCGCGGCGCTCTCAACGCTGACAAGCCCAAGAAAGGTACCGGGGGAGAGAGCGGCCAAATCCACGCCGACATTGTGCAAACGGGGACCGGAATCTGTATTGCCGCTGGCGGGGAAAACGGTGAGCCAGGGCTGGTTCGTCGTGACTTGGTAGGAAAGGCCCGGAGTTTCGGCGCTAGAAATGCGCAGCGTCTGGGTCGCTGAACTCGTTCCTCTCTCGAAGCCGGAAAACTCGAGGCTGCCCGGCTCCAGCAGAATCGCTGGCGCCGAGCCGATGGTGAGGCTCACGAGTACGTTGCGCGGGCTGTTCGCTGCATTTCCCGTGATCCGAATTGTGGCGAGAAACTGTCCAGCGGGAAGCCCGGCGATGTCCGCGGAAACTTGATGGGTCGAGGGGGAGCCCGTCGAAGTTCCAAAAGCGGCCGACAACTGTATCCATCCGGTGGGGCCCTGTCCGGGGTAGACAACTTCCAAAGCGTAGCCAAGAGTTCCCGTCCCGGTGTTGCGAATGGCCAGCGCCCGCGGGGCGGGATTCACGCCTTGCACCGAGGCGCCGAAACTCAGAGCCGCGGGCTCGACGCCGATCGAGGGCGAGTCAGCGCCTCCACCCCCGCCGCCATCGCTCGAAACAAGTGCCGTCACGCTGATAATGGCGGTCTCGTCCGTACCGTTCAGACTGACGATGATGCTGGCGCTTCGTTGCCCGATGCCGAGCAAGGCTGGATCCACGGTGACTGCGATTGTGGAGGGGGTGATTCCGTTCGTTGGGTCGAGCTTTAGCCAGTTGTTGCCGACAATGGTCACTCGGACCTGGGCGGAAAAACTTTGTCCGGAGGGGCTGGAAGTGACCTGTAGCAGTTGCGCCGGCGACGGCGAACCGCCCTGCTGAACCTCGAAAACCAGATTGCCGGGATTAACTCTGAGGTTTTGGCCGCTTGCCAGCGAACTGACACAGAGCGCCAGAGCGAGGAGCAGGCAAGGGGACGAGACGCGTTTTCTCCGAACAACGGGCCTGGACATACCCCATCTTACCCCGCACCAGATTGTTCGATATGAGAGGGAAATCACCTATCCCTGGCGCAGGAGGGGACTAGCCCCAGCACGCTTTACTTTGGCCGATCGAAGTCGCGGGAGCCGGTCAGTCCCCCGCCCCCGCGCCAGCTTTTGGCTTTGCGCATCACCCCACAGTTGCCTGAGGAGCGCCGGTTTTGATCCAATGTTGATATGCCCGTGGCATCAAAGTCCGACCTGGAAAAATTCATTGGCCGATCCGTCGATCGATTGACTCTCAGCGAGCGTGAAGCGCTTATTGGGAAGTTTGTCGCCCGCGAGGTCTACACGCCCGAGACTCTGCCTCTTCAGCGCATTGAGGCGCTCGGAGACACGATCCAAGATTGCGTCGCGATATTGCGCCGCCGAGACCTCGACCCCTTGAACTTCGAGTTTGTCAGACTCGGACCTCCCTACTGAGCTTGGCTGGTTCGCCGGGCTGCTTGTCTCGGTGACGGATACTGTTCTCGACAGTTGGGCTCAACCTCAACATCCAGCGCGGACTTCTGTCCGCGCTGGGGCCGGCTGAAGCCGGCCCCTACTATGTCGCCACGAATGGCGGCACGCCACGCATGAATGCGAACGCCACGCAGGAGAATCCGTCATTGGCCGCGGCGCAACTTGGCTAACGCCGCTATCTTGCGCAGGGGCCAGGTGAGAAACCGTCCGACGCGATGAGAGGGCGAGTTGACGATCCGTTCGATCATTGATGAGAACTTGAGTTCTCGTTCGTAAAGGAACTGGATCTGCTTGTCCCCGCGCCCCAGGAGAGCGTGAAGCCTGGCGACGTCTTCTTCCTCCAACTCGTGGCCCGCACGAATATGATCGGGCAATTGCCGCTGAACATAGACGGTGGCGTGTGGCGGCGCGATTTCCTGGGGGGGGGCGCTGCTTGGTGTAGAAGTAAACAGCGATTGACCGCCGTGAAAGGTGCTTTTTGTCCGCGGGAAGGTCTATCTTTGGGAATCCATGCCAGGAGTGTTCGGAAGTTTCGAAGATGACACAGCGGTTTGCGGCCGGCTGGATGGTTGTGATGCGGTTCCGCCCGGCGGCCAGCCAGGGGTCTTCGTGAAGTTCTAAAGCTCCACCCCAGGCAGGGTCCCACTCGGGGTTGAGAAACAGAATCAGGTTGAGGCGGCGGTGAAGATTCCCGCGCGGATGGTAGTTGAAGTCAACGTGAGGGTCCAGCTCTTGCCCGTCCAGGTTCTCATGGCAGCCGCCGCCCGCGTAATCCGGATCGTAAAGCAGCTTTGGGATATCGGTGATCTTCTCCACCAAAGATAAGAATTCGCCGGAGCGAACGAGCCGGTCGAACTCCTGGTAGGACCGGCCCAATCGGCGCAGGTTTTGCACAACGGCTTTACGGCCCACTTCTCCGAATTCATTGAGCGCTTGCTTTGGATCAAACGGGGGGAATTCGGCGGTCAGTTGCTCCAGGAACCCGGAGGCGAGAAAGCTGTCAATGACGATGTGCCGGAACGGTTTGTTTCCCTGGAAAGTCCGGCGAAGTTTCTCGGACTGATCGTTCACGCGGGGATGGACTAGCCCGCATTTCTCACCGCCTGACGGTCGAAGCACGCGAGAGGCCCGCCATTACTTCGTTGCGCTTGCTCGCCGTACTCAACGTACTGACACGTACGCCTCCGTTCGTCAAGCGGCGCGCGCCTCGTACTGACGTGCCTCTCACGCACTTCGCCTCGCCACGGGGTGAGAAAAGCGGGCTAGGCTCGGCACGAAGCATCATCATTCCGTACGCAATCAAGGGCCGTCAAGGAAGCCCGCGCGGACCGCGGCCGCGGGAGGCGCGCCAATGCTGATGCCAAAGGCGCCAATCCCCACGACCGCTAAATCAAACGCGGCCGCCAGCATGGTCGCCACCTTTTGGTGATTCCTCATTAGGACCGGCTTTGCGCCGCCAGACGCTTCTCAACAAGATGGCAGTCGGCCGGGAAGCGAGACAGGAATCACAGTATGAAGGGAGACACTGTCATCAAGAGCCGCATTGAACTCACCGTGAATGGCACACTGTGAGTTTCAAGAAATGACCGCCGAAAACACGTTGTCGCGACCGGGCGGCTGCCGCGGCCCGTCCCCTGCGATGCATCGGAAGGGCGCTCCATCAGAGAGGTGTTTCTGGAGTACTCTTTCCCGCATTCCTTCGTGTCTTTATCGGACCCGTTTTAGCCAGCCTCCGCCGTTCCACGTCAGGACAAACTTTTCGCGGCTTCTGTCGGGGACGAAGTCGTCGCGCTCTCGCAAGAACTGTTCGACGGCCGCGGCCGGGTCCCCGTCCCCGATGCGAACGGGATGACCGGCGAGGTGCATGTCTTCCACGATCATGTAACTGCCGACACTGACCATATCACTGTAGAGTCTTAACTCGTTCAATACGTGGCCGGTTTCGTGATTCGAATCAAGCACGACCATCACATTCTCGTCGTCGCTGATGGAGTTCTTGAATTGTTCGATGATTTCGGGATCCGTCGAGGAACCAATGTAGTAGGTAATTCTGTCGTGCCGGGGCACATCGTATTTCTCGATATCAACGGTCAGCACTCTCCCTTTGCCAAACAAATCGAACATGGACGCGAAATAGTAGGCGCTGCCGCCGCGCCAAGTACCCGTCTCAATAATCACGTCGGGTTTTGTTTCGTGAATAATCTCTTGAACGACCCACAGATCGAGCGGGCATTTGAGGAGCTGAACCCCCTTCCAGCGTGTTTGAAGTATCGTGGTCTCGTACCATTTGTCGTGATACAGGCGATGGAACTCGCGAGCGATCCGCTCTTCCGTTTCGAACAAGGTCGTGAGGAAAGCGCCGAACAAGAACATAGCCGCGCCGACCAGGAAGAACTCGGCAAGCCGCTCCTTCAAAACCCAGCCTGCTTGATGACGGCGCCGATGAACGAGAACGAGAATCGCAAACGCGGTGAAAAAGATCAGCGGCAACAGCAATAGCCGCTGCTCGAGTGTAATCTCTAGAGATCCCATGCCGATCCCCCGCCTGTATGCACTCGCCCTGAAAACACCGCTGCCGCTTGCTTATCTAACACGCTTTAGCCAGCCTCCCCGGTTCCAAGTCAAGAGGAACTTTTCGCGGCTCTTGTCAGCGACGAAATCGTCTCTTTCCTTCAGGAACTCTTCGACGGCGGCCTTGGGGTCTCCGTCGCCGATGATGCGAACCGGGTTTCCGTTGAGGTGCGTATCTTCCACCACGAGGTAGCTTCCAACGCTGACCAGTTCGCTATAAATCCGCAATTCGTTGAGCACGTGCTCTTTTTCGTGGTTTGAATCGAGGGTAACCATGACGGTCTCGCCTTCCTGAATTGAGTTCCTGAATTGCTCGACAATTTCAGGCGCGGTGGACGACCCAATCAGATAGGTGATTCGATCATGTTCTGGTACCGGGAACTTCTCGATGTCGACGGTCAGCACCCTCCCTTTGCCGAACAGATCGAAGACCGAGGCAAAGTAGTAGGCGCTGCCGCCGCGCCATGTTCCTGTTTCGATGAGGACGTCGGGCTTGGTTTCTTGGATGATTTCCTGATAGATCCAGAGATCGAGCGGGCATTTCTTTAGCTCGACGCCATGCCAGCGGGTGTTCAAGACCGTTTGACCTGAATTATGCACCGATTCGGCGTAGCCATCGCCGATGGAGTTGTGGCGGTAGCGGCAGTCGTGTCAACTCAGTGATTTAGCAAGTCGTCTTTTCCTCTGTTTCCCTCCCTGTTTGAGCCGCCTGCCAATCCCGGCGGGCAAAAGCGGGCGGGCAAGCGGCGTGTTCCCAGTACGTTGCGGCGAGTGCATGAAATTTTATGCATGGAGCGCCCCTCAACTCAGCGCACCCTCCACCACCGGCGCGAAGCTCGATCCCGGTGGCCCCATCGCCCGCAGCCGCCGCATCAGCCGTTCAAACAGGCCCTTTTCCTCATAATGATCGCTGTAGCTGACACCCGTTCTGCCGGCGTGCCGCCAGATCTTGGCCGCCACGAACAGAAAGCGCAGCCGCGCCGTCGCCAGGGTGGTGTGCCGCAGTGTCTCCACGCTGGCTTGGGCTTCGCGGTTGAACAGCAGCAGCCAGCAGTTGAGGTTGTAGGCCAGCATGGCCAGCTGAAAGTGATTGCGGTTCATGTCAAAGCGGCGCGAGGGATGGGCCGCCAGCCCGGCGTCGTTGTTGGCCTCCTTGATGAGGTTCTCGGCTGCGGCGCGCTGATTGTAAAACCACACCACCGCCGCGATCGGTTCGGCCAGGTTGGTGACAAACACGCGGTAGGTGTAAGCGCTGGTGGCAAACAGCTGGTATTGCTCGGCCGCGCCGGCCGCGGATTCGTTTTCGTAACGCAGCGCCAGGAAACGACAGGCCCGCGCCCAGCCCTGCGGCTGGTAGAGGAATTCGCATTCCGCATCCGCATCGCTGTGGGGCGAGGGCTTCCAGGCCGCTTGCTGCAACTGCTCGACCAGCCGCCTGGTCTTGCGCGCCACGATGACGAACTGACAAGCCGCCTTTTCATAGGCCTCCACCGCCTCCCAGCAATAAAACCCGGAATCGGCCCGCGCCAGGATTTTCTTCACGCCGTGCGGCAAAGCCCGAAAGGCGCTCTCGAGGTGGGCGGCGATCTGCCGGCCCGTGGGCCGGTCGCCGTTGCGCAACCCGCCCATCAGGTATTCGCGCGTCTCGGCCAGGAAAGTCAGTATCGGCTGGTAGCTGCGCTTGCCCTTGTTCTTGGGGTTGTAACTCTTGCGCCCGCCCATCTGGCGGCCGTAGAGCGTGTGCACGGTGGTGTCGGTGTCCAGCGTCACCGTCTCCAATTTCACCTGGGCCGCGGCCCAGACTCGTTCCCGCAGCTGGCGCTGAATGGAAAGGATCTGCTTCGCCACGTTGAGGTGCAGCGAGGCCAGAAAGCGCCACAGCGTGGACTGCGGCGGCAGACGCGTCACTTGCAAGATGCCGGTCAAGATGGGGTCGCGGGCGATGAAGCGGAGTTGGTTCAGCCGCGCAAAGCCGACATAGAGGCCCAGCACGAGGGCCAGCACAAACTGGTAGAGGCTCATCACACGGGTGATTCGTTTGTTCGTGATGGTTTCTTCCAGCAGCGCCTGGAAGCCGAGTTTTTCGAGCAGGGTGGCGACGGGCAGCAAGCCGCCGTAGGGAGTCAGATTCTTGCCGCGGAAGTGATAAGGCGTGGCAGCCCCGATTTTATTGGGCCGCGGGGCCCTCGCGCCCCGGCCTTGTTTGACGGGCCTTCGGGAGCTATGCTGTTTTCGCTTGGTAACCATTTGGGTGACCTCCTTGGGGTTGACTGGCGAAGCTGAAATCTTTGCCAGCCTACCTTATTACCCCATGTTTTCGGGGGTCCCCCAAATGGCCCCTGGCGGCTCAGCCCTCCTCCGGTGCACCCCGCAGTGCATAATTCAGGTTTGATCAAACCCTTTGTCGTGGTACAAGCGGTGAAATTCGTTGATGATCACCTCATCGGTTTGGAGGGACTGCGTGACAAACGCGCCCAGCGCCAGGCAAGTGATCGTGACCAGCACGATCTCAAAGATCCGGGCGCCCGGCGAGGAGCCCGCCTGGTTTCGGGTCCTGCCGGCCACAACGAGAATCGTCAAGATCACCAGGAAGATCAGCGGGATGAGGAACATCCGGGTCTGGTCCGTGACTGCTATTGCATCCATATCTCTACTCGCTTAGGCCCCCGCGGCGGCGGAGGGCGGCTGGCCGTCTGTGCCAGGCTACAGTTTCGGCGGCGGGTACCATAGGCGGCCTTGGCGTTCGGTTCGAGTCCGGAAAACGTGCCCCTCGGTGCTGGTTACATAGAGGGTCTTGAGATCGTCGTCGCCAAACGAGCAGTTAGTCGGGCGCTTGGCGATCACCGGATGAGTTTCAAGAACGCGGCCGTCCGGCGCGAATACGTAAATCATCGGTCCGGGCCCGCCCAGCTCCCAGCCCGCGGTGGCGATGATATTTCCTTCCATGTCGAGACACATTCCGTCGATGCCGCGGTTTTCACCGAAGTCGTGAAGAACGGCAAATACTCCCAGCGAGCCGTCCTCGATCACCGGGTAGGCCCTGAGCTGGCGGTCCTCGCCAGACCTTCTGCCACTCTGGGCGACGTAGAGAGTCTTGTGATCGAGTGAAAACAGCAACCCGTTCGGGCGCGTCGTGTCAAAGGTGACCCGGTCGATTTTCCAACCGCCATCGCCGGCGGGGTCGAGACGGTATACCGAGTCGTGGTCCAGTTCCTTGTTTCCGCGGTCTTTGCTCCAGGGTCCCGCGGCCCCTTCATAGAAGGGGTCGGTAAACCAGACGCGCCCCTGGGTGTCGACTGCCAGGTCGTTTGGAATATTGAGGCGCTGGCCTTGGAATCCGTCGGCGAGAATGGTGACTTCTTCGGCGGAGTCGTAGCGCACGACACGACGGGCATCTCCTTCGCAGGCATAGAGAATGCCCTGTTTATCAAACATCAGGCCGTTAGCGCAGTTAGTTGCTTCTCGATAGACGCTGGAAGATTTCGCCGCGGGATCCCACCTCATGATGCGGCTGGCTGGGATGTGGGTGAACAGCAGTCCCATGCCATCCCAGGCGGGGCCCTCGGTCACGCCTCCGTAAGGGCCGTCGATCAACTCGAATTGCCAGGACATGAGGCGTTCGTTCTCTGGTTCACCTTCGACGGGTCAAACAACCCTTGCACTTCGATGGCGATTTGGCTTCTGATTGACCAATCTCGATCGATGGTTGACCGGCTTGAGACGGCCGGCGTCACTTTTGCCAGGGCTTCAAAACTCAACTTGCCCTTCACTCGTGCTTGTTCCGTCAGGACTACGACACACTTATGTCTACGGGCGCTCCTCGCGCCTTTTCCAGGTTACGCAGGCATGACCGCCCCTGTCATCGTGCTTTATCCCCTAATATGCCGGCGGTTTTTGCTTATCAGAGTCGGGCCTGTCGCGTGCTTCGAACGTCAGGTGGTGAGAAAAGCGGGTCAAGTGTCTCACCTGCACCGCGGCGAAAGCCGATGTCCTCAACAAACTGTCGCCCCCCCCCGCCGCCGGTATTTTGCACTATCATGAGTTTTGCTCGGGGATCAGGAGTGCCCGTCTGGCCACTCCTTCATTGTCAGCTCTTCTTTCTCTCACAGTCCGTGCCCAAGGCGCCGGCCCGGGGCCTGCTCATTCATGGACCAGGCAGGGCATGGATGAGGCAGGGCACGGATGCGGCAGGGAGAACGATTCGTACGTCCCGAGTCTCTTTTTAAGTAAATCCGCGAAATCTGTCCACCACAAACTCCGCTGACTCGCGGAGCGGAGGCACTTCAGTCGTGAGCAGCGCTCTTGTACCAGAAACGGCGGCCCCGCCGCCGGCAGCGACACCTCAGGTCGTCCCTGGCGCCGGACTGAGAGCTTCCGTGGCGGTGATGCCGCTCGTCCTGCTTTCTCTGGCGCACGGCACGGTCGACCTCTATTCGAGCATCATCGCCACGCTGCAGCCGCTGTTCGTCGAACGCTATACCCTCTCTCTCACCCAAGTGGGCGTCATTGGCGGAGTTTTCATGTTTTCCTCCTCCGTGATGCAACTGTTTTTCGGGGTGGCTTCGGACCGCTTTCACACGCGCCTGTATGCTGTCCTGAGCCCGGCGATCGCGGCGGTTTTTCTTTCGAGCCTGCTGCACGCAAGCGGCTTCCCGATGCTGCTGCTGCTGACGTTTCTTGGCGGGCTGGCCGTGGCGGCTTTTCATCCTTTCAGCACCAAAGAGGCTTCGGCCGCGGGAGGACAGCGGCGCGGGCTGGCCGTGGCTGTTTTCATTAGCTGCGGAACGTTCGGGTTGTCCATGGGGCCGGCCTACTTCTCGACGGTGATCGAATGGGCCGGCGCCGAATCACTGAGTTGGGCGGCCATTCCAGGGCTGGCCGTCTCGGCGATACTGTTGTGGAAACTGCCCGCGCCCGGCACTGCCGCGAACGGTAGACGGAGCGGTGTGGACTATGGGTTGCTCAAGGCCCACTGGAAACCCCTGGCGCTGCACTATGCACTGGTCGTGCTGCGATCGATCGTGCAGGTCGGCATGGTTCAGTTCCTGGCGGTTTACCTGTATAACGAACGCGGCTTCACTTTTCGCGAAACCAGTTTGGCGCTGACCGTATGCCTGTTCAGCGCGGCGGCGGGATCCTTTCTCGGAGGCGGTCTGGCCGAGCGCATCGGCGGACCCAAAGTCATGGTCGTTTCGATGGCCGGCGCGACTCCCTTTTTGGCCCTGTTCGTCGCGACGACAGGATGGATCTCGCTGCTCAGCCTGTTCATTGGGGGAACGTTTTTGCTCTTAACGATCCCCGTGGTCGTTGATGGATCTCGCTGCTCAGCCTGTTCATTGGGGGAACGTTTTTGCTCTTAACGATCCCCGTGGTCGTTGTCATGGCACAGGAGTTGATCCCCTCTCAGGCGGCAACCGTCAGCGGACTGATGATGGAGTGGATACGGTGCATCAAGGGGACCGCGATTCAAGGGCGTCTACCACATCAATGCCGTGGATGAAGTCGTGGCAAGTGGTCGGCGCCACGCCCGCGATCTGAAGCCTGGCTGGAGCCGTTGCTGAAAGCCATGATCGAGCAGTTTCCCTTTCGTGTCCGCGGCTTCCATTCCGACAACGGCAGCGAGTTCCTTCGTCCCCTTGATTGGCTGGACTGGCGACCGAGTCGGCTTGGAGCCGGTGTTTTGGGTCCTGGCTTTGCTGCCACTTGCGGGATTGCTGCTGTCGTTGAAGATCATGAGGCTCGCGACACCGGCCGCGCAAGCCTGATTCACCTGCCGCAGCCGTCAGGTAGTGAAAAATGCGACTCAGTCATCCGCTAACGCGGGTGCTTCCTCTTCCGCGTTCTTCTCGTCTGGGAGGAATTCGGCGAAGGTTAGGGAGATCTCCTGCTCAACCATCGGGATCTGTCCGCCGGTTTCAAGATAGCTTGCCGTCCGCCACAGGGCGGGACTGTCGTGATCGTACTCACCGGCGATCAATACCGGCGTCCCTTGTTTGCGAATCTCCCAGCCTTTCGGCCCCAGCTCCCACTGCTCGCCCCAGTCATAGATCCATGTAGCGTCTCGCTGCAGCAGCCGAATGCAGCCGTGGCTGACCGGGCGGCCCGGCAGCTCGTACTGATGAAACGAGTGTCCGCGCATGTTTTGGAAGTTGAAGTACCACGGGAGGAGCCAATTGCGGTTGAGGGTGCTGCGCTTCAGCGTTGTTTTCCAGTTGAGGTGAAACAGCCCTCCAGGCGTTCGGCTGGCTTTAGCGCCTGTGCTGACGGGTCCCCAACGGACGAGCTTGCCGCGCTGATAGGCTCCGAAAACCTGCCCGGGTTTGTAGACCACCATGGCTTTCGGGAATCTTTGAGCCTGCTTATAGGTGATGGGAAGCGGGCTGTAGGCTAGTTCGTCGAGATCCCAGCGCTGGGGCACTACAATTCTCTTGAGTCGAATGAGGTTTTTGCGGTCCGAGCGGTTGAGCTTTTCCAGCAGCTCGATCTGCTGGTCGTTGAAGCTGCACTCGAGTTGTTCAGGATCTTCAGAGACAGGTTCGGTTGCGAGAGCCACGGCCGGCAGATCCGGTCGGTTGCCCGGCTGGACCGCGCTGAGCGGTAAGACCGCGAGTCCCGCCAAGCAAAGTTTGATTCCCCATTTGCGCCATCGAAGCTGTCGAAGCTGTCGAAGCCACATCTTTTCACCCCCTTGAGCATCCTTCACTGCCTTAGGGTGCAAACCGAGGGCCAGAATACAATTCACCTTCAGGCACGCTGCGTCAACATTGCAAAACTCGTCCTAATTGTTAGACTTACGAACCAATCATTAAATTTCACCGCCTCAATTTCTCTTCGTCCGTGACAGCACATCCTATGTGCGAGTTTGTAATTTTTCCCACCTGGTGGAAAGTGCTACATGGTTCGCACGAATGCCGGTCCACATCCAAAGAGGCACCCGTAGCGCGGGCCACAAGCCCGGCTCTTGAGCGAAGCCCCTGTTGCTCGGTGTAGAATGGAGGAAACTTAAACAGGAGGCCCCATGGCACAAGACAATTCCCGGCGAGACTTCTTCCGAGCGAGTTTCGGCGGCGCGATGACCGCCGCGCTGGCACGGCAAGCGATCGCTCAACAAGACAGCGCGAACGGCATCCCTACTCGCAAGCTGGGCCGCACGAACGAGCAGGTTTCGATCGTGTGCCTCGGTGGCTGGCACATTGGCGCGGCAGCCAACAAAGACCGCAAAGAAGCCATCCGCATCATGCACGCCGCCATCGATGAAGGCATGACCTTCTTCGACAACGCCTGGGACTACCACGACGGCGGATCAGAAGACGTCATGGGAGAGGCGCTGGCTTCCGGCGGCCGCCGCGACAAAGTCTTCCTGATGACGAAGAATTGCGAGCGCGATTACGAAGGCAGCAAGCGCAACCTGGAAGAAAGCCTGCGCCGCTTGCGGACCGACCGCCTCGATCTGTGGCAATTCCACGAGATGGTCTACGACAACGCCCCTGACTGGGTCTTCGACAAAGGTGGCCTGAAGTTCGCCCTCGAAGCACAGAAAGCCGGAAAAGTTCGCTACATCGGCTTCACCGGTCACAAGGATCCCCGCATCCATCTGAAGATGCTCGGCAAGCCCTACGACTGGGCCACGGCTCAGATGCCGATCAATATCATGGACGCGCACTACCGCAGCTTCCAGAAGGAAGTGGTGCCGGTGTGCCTCGAGAAGAACGTCGGCGTGATCGGCATGAAGAGTTTGGCCGGCGGCTCACCGGGCCGCATCCCATCCCAAACCGACATTACAGCGGAGGAGTGTATCCGTTTCTCTCTCAGCCTGCCGGTTTCCACGCTCGTTGTCGGCCTCGAGTCGATGAAAGACCTCATGCAGAGTGTCAGGATTGCCCGCAGCTTCAAACCGCTATCGGACTCGGACAAGACCCGCCTGCTGTCGATGTCGGCCGACGAGGGCTCGGGCGGGCAGCATGAGCTGTTCAAGTCCAGTCAGCAGTTCGACGGCCCGCACCACCGCAAGCAGCACGGGTTCGCGGTGTAAGCGGCCGACTCCGGCGCCGAGACCGCTCAGTCTGTCCCTTGCTGGTTCGCGGGGCCCTTCTCGTGTTCTTCTGTACACAGCTCTGACGTTCGATCATCTAAATGGATGGCTGCAACCTTGAGGCCGTCTCTATACGGATGGATCATAATGTTGGAGTACGATCATGTCTAGGCTGACTTTGAACATTGATAATCAGGTTGTTCAGCGCGCGAAGCAGTACGCCAAAGAACGCGGCACCTCGGTTTCCGCGCTGGTGGAGCGTTACCTCGACGCAGTGTCGAGACCGCTGAAACCTGTCGAAGATCCGCCAGTCTTGCGGGAGATCAGGGGTATTCTCCGTAACGGAGACCGAGAGGACTATCGTCAGCACTTGATCGAAAAGTATCGATGAAAAGCTGCACTCGGAGTGTCAACGTGGCGCGAGGCTCTGCCGTGCCGCGTCGGGCCTGCGGCCCGCCGTAACGCAAGCGAGTGCGGCATTCGCACCAGAGACAGCTGATTCGGCAAACAAGGCAATTCCCCAGACCACGCGCCAGAGGCGCGAGGCGGCACGGCGGAGCCGTGCGCCACGCCGGCCGTCAACGGAGCAGCCCCTCCCGCTCCACCCACTCACCTCGCTGCATGATCCGGTCGATCTTGCGGGTGTTCTTGATGTCCGCCAGGGGGTCGGCGTCGAGCAGCAGCAGGTCGGCGATTTTGCCGGCGGCAAGCTGGCCGAAGCCGCTTTCTCCGCGCTCGGCGATGCGGGCCGCGGTGCTTGTCGCGGCGACGAGAGCTTCCATCGGAGAAAGCCCGGCGGCCACCAGTAATTCCATCTCGTGATGCGTGCCCCAACCGGTAGCCACGTTGCCGGCGCCGCTGTCGGAGCCTGCCGCGATTTTCACGCCCGCTTGCTGCATCTGTTTGACGAAGCGCTCGGCGATTTCGTACTCCTTCTTGAGTTGGGCGAGTTGCGGGTTGGCGAGCATCTCCGCGCGAGTTTCCGCCTGCGTCAAACCCTGCAGCACTTCCGGCGAAAACGCCTGGCGGAGTTCTTGGTCATCGAGTGCCTCGGGACTTTCAGCTAGATACCAGACGCTCCGCGCGATGCTGAGTGTCGGGATGAAAGAGAGTCCTTTGGTCTTGCACATCTGGATAAACGAGTCGTCCACCGACTCGCGGTCGCGGACAGTATGCAGGAAGTCGGTCACGCCCAGGGCCGCGAGCTGGTGAACGTCCTCTTCGTCGGAAATGTGCGCTACAGACGGAATGTCGTGCTTGGCGGCCTCTTGAACGACCGCCGTTCGTATCTCCGGCGTGATTTTTGGAACCGTCTCGTTCTTCGAGTCGACCCACATCTTGACGAAGTCGACCTTTTGCGCCGCCAGCTCGCGAACCATCTGGCGCGCTTCTTCTTCGGTCGCGGGCCGGTTGACGAGCGGCTCTGCTACCGGGTGGCCCTCCGGATGGGTGAATCCCAGACCCGCCGTATATAACCGCGGAGCGGGGATCTTGCCGGCCCGGGCGTCCGCGAATACCGCCAGCGTCTCGGCCGGATCAACGCCGATGCTGCGAGCGGTCGTGACGCCGAAGTAGAGCTGCGTTCGGAAGGCGCGTTCGACCTGAGCCCGGCCGCCGAAGTAGTGGCAATGCAGATCGATCAGTCCCGGGATGATGACCTTTCCGGCGCCGTCGATGATCTCTCCGCCTTTAGGAACAGGGGTGTTCGAGCGCGCTCCGGCTGCCTGAATTCTGGTCCCTCGAATGACAATGACCGAGTCGTCGATGGGCTGGCCACCAGAACCGTCGATCAGCATGGCTCCGAGGATTGTGATGGGCGGCGGTGAGTTGTCGGTCGGCAGGGAGTCGCCGCACGCGGTTAGCAGAAGGGTTGAAAGCGTTGCGCGGAGGGTTGTGATTCTCATTGGGTCGAATCTTAGCAGACCGCGTGCGGTTGCGTCGCCGCCATGCTCTGGGTCGCCGCTTTGCTTCTCTCGGCGCTCCGCTCGCCGCTTCGCGGCGAAGGAGGGGCAGGAGTGCCGGTCACTACGGTCTTGGTAACTGCTGAGTGCGGACGCTACTTTACCTTTCCGGCGCTGACCAGGTTGGCGAAAATGCGGTAGGCGCCGGGCACTCCGGCCGGTAACTGGCGAAACCAGGAGTAGCCGGTGAAGATGTAGACGCCCTTGCCATGGCGGGCGTAGAGCATCCCCCCCAGCCGCGGGGGCTCGCCGGGATCGTTGCATTGAAGAACCGGCTCGTAGCGCTCGTCCCACTCGCCCATGAAGTAAAGCCCGCGCTCCTGCACCCAGCCTTCAAAATCATGTTCGGTGATGCGGTTGGGCGCTTGCAGTAATGGGTGGTCCGGCGACGGAAATGTGACCGGCGCTTCCTCGACACTGACCCGGTCACGGGAAAGGGTCAGGGGGTAAGGCCCCAGCACGGCTTGAGTCCGGGAGCGGCGGGAAAGCGTGTTGTACTGGACGACCAGCGTGCCGCCCTGCTCGACGTATTCGAGCAGCCGGTCCCGAGCCGCGCCCAGGTCCAGCCTTGTGTTGACGGCGCGGACTCCCGTGACGACGGCGTCGAATTGCGACAGGTCCGCCGCAACCAGGTCGCCCTCCGAGAGCAAGCTGACCGTGGCTCCCAGTTGCTCCAGAGCCTCGGGCGCCTTGTCGCCGGCTCCCATGATGTAACCAATCTTCTTCGACAACAACTGGACGTCGGCACGTTCCACCCTCATCCGAGCTTTTGGATAGGACATCTGAATGGGTATATGCGGATACAAGATTTCTTGCATGCCGTGCGAGATAGTTTTGCCGCCGAGATCGACCTTGGCGACGACCTCTCCGCCCGATGGGTTTTCGGGAGGTGTCACCTCGAACCGCAAAGTTAACTGTTGACCCGAGCGGCCGATGGCAAAAGGCGCCGAAGCGGGGCTGACGCTCCAACCTTTGGGGACTTCCAGCGAGGCGGTTCCTTCAGCTTTCGGAACGTTGCTTTGCAGATGCACGGTGACCGCACGCGCGGCGCGGTTCGGAAAGATCATAGTTGGTTGCGCGAAGCTCACGGCGACGCCGGGTACGATTTGTAAGCTGCGTGATCGCTCACCACGCGCGCGGTCGACCCAGCGATAGACGACCGGACGGCGGAAGGGCAACTCGACGCCTTTGCTGGTTCGCAGGTAAAACGTGGCTTCAAGAACCGGAGGAGCTTCCGGCATCCCAATCAGGCGCGGGTCATGAATGTTGTAGAGCGCGCCGTTGGAAGGGCGCTGCAACCACTCCGGCTGGGAATACAGGGCGAAATCCGGGATGCGGACACTCATCTTCTTCTCGGCGGTTTCGTTGTAGGCCAGCTCGACCGGCTCCGGATCAATTCCTTTCGCGACCCCGGCGACTTCGGTTCGCGCCCAGGTGAAAGGTTGTGACGAGCGATTCAATACAGACAGAGAAAGATCGGCATCGCCGCCGGGGGTGGCGTCCCAGCGCTCGGCGCTTGCATCGATCCACAGTCCGGAGGCCAGCTCGATTGCCCTCAACAACTGGGGGCGCTTGACTTCCGGCCAGTAGCCGCTCAATCCCTCCAGCGCGGAATAGGCATCGATCAGCAGGGGCAGGATCACTTCGGGACGGTCGGGCCGGTAGGTGTCGCGGGCTTTCACGAGAAGCCGGCTCACGGCCGCCGCTCCGGGTACGCGTCCCCAGGACGTGTCGATGCCGTCGAAAAGATCCTTCCCGGCGGCTTCTCCGGCGATGTGCGCAAAGAACGCCGGAGCGCTCCCTTTGCGCTGCGAGGCGCCCATGCCCTGACTGCGGTGCAGGCTGCGGCTCTCGCCCGCTATCTCCGCGTAGGATTTGCCCAGCACGGGATCGTATTGGCCCGCGTTGATTCGGAGCCGGTCTTTGCGGGCTGCTTCGGCTTCGATCATACGCCGGGTGAACGTGAAAGTACTCCAGTAGAGACGCTTTGCTTTCCAGGGTTTTAGTCCCTGCTGGATTTGATCGGAGAACCGGCTGGGATCTCCGGCTGCTTCAAAGGCGACGGAAGAAAGCTTGCCGACCGCGGCGTGGTGTCCATGACCACTGCTGAGCAGCGGTGAGAACCGCGAGACGATGACGTCGGGCTGGAAGCGCCGGATGACACGGACCATGTCGCTGAGCACTTGCTCGCGCCCCCATTTCTGGAGTGCTTCTTCGGGATTCTTCGAAAAGCCGAAATCGATCGCTCGCGTAAAGAATTGCTCGCCTCCATCAATACGGCGGGCGGCCAGCAATTCCTGGGTGCGAATCAAACCCATCAATTCGGCCTGCTCGGCGCCAATTAGGTTTTGCCCGCCTTCTCCGCGCGTGGCGGAAAGATAGGCCGTGCGCATGTGGCGGCCACGCGCGAAGTAGGCAATCACGGCGGTGTCTTCGTCGTCGGGATGGGCCCCCAGCATGAGCAGGCTCCCCAGCGTGTTGAGCTGGTCGAGCGTTTGCGCCAGTTCGGCCGCGCCCGTGAGCGGGGTCGGCAGCGGGCCCTGTGCCCCAATCGGGAGGCTCATCAAGCCCCAGAGCAGCAGCAGACAAGCCAGGGCGGAGACCGGCCGGGGCTCGATGCAGTGATACAGGGAACGGAAGATCGCTGATCGAAAAGGCATGGTTGTCGGTTTGAAGGCGCGGGCTAGCTTCGCCACCTCAACGTTTCCTTTCATAAATTCCGATGTGGGCGGCCTCAGCTATGACATGGCCTCGCAGGGCAGTGTCTAGAACGTGGCGCCGGACGCCCTGGGGCAAACCGAGCGTTGCTACGTTCAAAGCGAACAGCTTGAAAAAATAGCGGTGCGGCCCGTTTCCGGGCGGCGGACAGGGGCCTCCGTAGCCAGGCTGCCCAAAGTCGTTCGTGCCGCTCAGGCCGAGCTGGCCTGGGTCGAAAGCCTCATCCAGGCCATGCGCCGGCGCCGGGATGTCGTAGAGCAGCCAGTGATTCCATGTTCCCACCGGGGCATCGGGGTCGTCCACGATAAGAACGAAGCTTTCGGCCGCTTCCGGCTCCCCGTCCCATGACAGTGCCGGAGAACGGTTTGTTCCGTCGCAGGTGTAGCGGACCGGGATAGTTTGTCCGTTTGCGAATGCTTCGATATGGAGCGAGAAAGCTATCGTTGGCTCCTTGCCGGCCGTCCTGAGTTCACCGGGTCCCTTTTTTGAGAGGCCGTAGCCGACGTTCCCATTGTAGGGCAAGCTCCGCGCGGATATAACGGTCACGGGTCGATCTCCGTAGGGAGCGGCACTCTTGCCGGTCCTTCGCCGGGCAGCGGCGACGTACTAGAGAACGCACTCTAACGAGCCGCCTTCGGCGGCTAGGACAAGCAAGAGTGCTTATCCCTACCGTGCTGTAATGGTGCCTCTTCAACGCGCTACAATTGGGGCGAAGGGGAGTTGTGTGTCTGAAAACTCTCGATACCATCTAGCTTGGCTGTTCATTTCGGTTTTGCTGTTCGCCTCGCTCAGCGGGGTTGCGGCGGGCGCAACGCAAGACCTTCTTCCCGGCGTAGTCGAGTTCAACCGGGACGTTCGGCCGATTCTCTCTGACCGGTGTTTTGCTTGTCATGGTCCGGATAAAGCGAATCGCAAGACCGAGTTGCGGTTTGACAATGAAGCCGGGGCCTTTGCCGGGCTGGCCAGCGGCGGATTTGCGATCGTTCGTGGCGATTCGGCCAAAAGCAGGATGGTGCAAAGGATCACGAGCGATGACGCCGTGCTGCGCATGCCGCCCGGATACCTTGGACACGACAAGCTGAGCAGCCGCCAGATCGGACTCATCACCCGCTGGATCGATCAGGGGGCGAAATGGCAGAAACATTGGTCGTTCATTGCACCACGGCGACCCGAGCGCCCGCGCGTCGAAATGACGGATTGGCCCAGCAGCGAGATGGACTACTTCGTCCTGCGGCGGCTCGAACGCGAAGGGCTGCGGCCGTCGCCGGAAGCGGACCGAACCACTCTGATCCGGCGCGCTACGCTCGATTTGACCGGGCTGCCTCCAACGCCCGCCGAGGTGGACGCGTTTCTGAACGACACCTCGCCCGAGGCCTACGAGCGAGTGGCCGGCCGTCTGCTCCAATCACCCCGCTATGGCGAGCGCATGGCCTACCGCTGGCTCGACGCGGCCCGCTACGCCGACACAAACGGGTATCAAAACGACCAAGAGCGGTACATGTGGCGCTGGCGCGACTGGGTCATCGATGCCTTCAACAGCAATATGCCTTTCGATCAGTTCACGATCGAGCAGTTGGCGGGGGACCTGCTGCCCAACGCGACTCTCGATCAAAAGATCGCCACCGGTTTCAATCGCAATCACCGGGGCAACGCCGAGAACGGCACGGACCCGGATGAATACCAGGTTGAATATGCGGTCGACCGCGTCGACACGACAGCGACGGTATGGCTGGGATTGACGATGGGTTGCGCCCGCTGCCACGACCACAAGTACGAACCGATTACGCAGAAGGAGTTCTACCGCTTCTTTGCGTATTTCAATAACGTCTCGGACCGGGGCCGCTATTTCAAGTACGGCAACACGCCGCCGATTGTGCGGGCGCCGACCCGCGAACAGGAGGCTGAGCTGGCTGATCTCGACGCCAAGATCGCGGCAACCGCGCGGGAGCTGGAGTCCCTTGAAGGAGCGATCGGCGAGGGAATTCGCTCTTGGGCGGAGCCGGCGGCCGCTGGGGCCTTCGATTGGTCCTTTGATGAACGATTGGCCGGAGAGGCCGGCAGCCCGGCATCCTTCGATGGAAACGGTTCGGTCAATCTCGGAGACCAAGGCGACTACGACTTTTATGACAAGTTCAGCCTGGCTGCTCGAATCAAACCGGCGAAGGCCACGGGCGGGATCATTTCTCGCTACCTGCCGTCCCCGAAGGGTTATGGACTGTTCCTGATCGACGGCAAGCTGCAGCTCCGCGTCGACAGCACCAGTATTTCCGACCGTACGCGCGTCGAGACGAAATCGTCTATCCCCCTCAACGAGTGGACGCACGTTGCCGCCACCTACGACGGTTCGCGTTTGGCCGCGGGCATGAAAATCTACGTCAACGGCGAAGAGCAGCTGGTGACGATTCTGATTGACGAGTCTCTCAACTCGACGAACGTCAAAGCTCCTTTGCGCGTTGGCTTTGGTCCGGACGAGGATAGTGGCTTCCAGGGGTTGATTGACGAGGCGCGGCTCTACGACCGTGCGCTCAGCGCAGCTGAGATTTCTGTCGTCGCCACCGCGGAGACGGTAAGCGAGATTGCTCGTTTGGCGGCCGCGGCGAGATCGCCCGGCCAAAGCCTGAAGCTCCGCTGGGCTTACCTCTCTCAATTCGCACCGAAAGAAATCGCCGCCCTTTGGGCAAACAAGCGCAACCTCGACCTCGAACGCGAGCAGCTCTTCGACTCGCTGCCCACGGTGATGGTGATGGATGAGCGACCGGACGTCCGGCCGACGCACGTGCTCGACCGGGGCGCTTTTGACGCCCCGCGCGAACGGGTTGATCCGGGTTTGCCCGCCATGCTGCCGCCGCTGCCCGAGGATCAGCCGAACAATCGCCTGGGGCTGGCGCGATGGATGGTCGATCGCTCTAATCCGCTGACCGCGCGCGTCATCGTCAACCGCTTTTGGCAGATGCTTTTCGGAAGCGGCCTGGTGAAGAGCGTCGAGAACCTTGGCTCCCAAGGTGACTGGCCGGCTCATGCGGAGCTGCTCGACTGGCTCGCCGTTGAATTCATGGAAAGCGGCTGGGACGTGAAGGGCATTTTGAAGACGATTCTTATGAGCGCTACTTACCGCCAGTCGTCCAAAGTGACGCCGGAGCTTATCGAAAGGGACTCCGAGAATCAGCTTCTGGCCCGCGGCCCGAGGATTCGGCTGGCGGCGGAAAGCGTGCGGGACCAGGCTTTGGCTATTTCAGGATTGCTGGCCGAAAAGCAGGGCGGCCCGTCGGTCCGGCCCTATCAGCCGGCGGGGCTGTGGAAGGAGCTTTCGAATTGGGGCGCATACAAGCACGACGACGGCGAGGGTCTCTACCGCCGCAGCCTCTACACCTTCTGGAAGCGAACGATTGCACCGCCCGCCATGATGACGTTCGACTCATCCGACCGCGAGACCTGTGTCGTGCGGGAAACGCGCACGAATACTCCGTTGCAGGCGCTCAACTTGATGAACGACGTCACCTATGTGGAAGCTTCCCGCCTGTTCGCCGAGCGGATGATGAAAGAAGGCGGGGCAACGCCAGGCGAGCGTTTGTCCTACGGGTTCCGGTTGGCGACGGCGCGTGAGCCGGCAGCGGACGAGCGCGAAATCCTTTTGAAGAGTTTCCACCGCTACTCGGACCGGTACCAGACCAACCCCGGCGACGCGGCCGAGTATTTGAGCACGGGCGAGCACCCGCGCGACGAGACTCTTGAGCCGGCCGATCTGGCTGCCTACGCGGCCCTGGCGAGCCTCATTCTGAACCTCGATGAGACGATTACCAAGGAGTAAGGCGCCGTAGGGTTGTTGTCAACGTCTACTGCTGGACGATGATAGTGACAGGTGGGGACGTTCCAAGACTATTCGTGGCGGTTGCGGCGACTTCCGCGATTGCGGCGACATCGCCGTCCACATTGAAGCTGACGGTGGCCGTGAATTGGCTGCCGAAGTTGTTGGACTGGCCGCTGGAATACCAGGAGGAAAACGGGCTGGAAACGTCGGCAGTCACGCGGGTGGTCTGAAGGTCGGATCCTGGGACCGGGGCGAATTGAAATTCGAGCTGGTCGACGGTGCGGGCCGTGGACAGTCCGGTAATCCGCAACGCGAAGCCATTGTCATTCACGTTCGTGATTTGGAGGTCGAGCAACTCCGGCGCCGACCGCGAAACCGAAAACCTCAGCTCGGGGGCTGGGTCGGGCGTCACATCGAATCCGCCTATTTCCGACTGGAACGAAGGAGTTAGCTTGATGAGGCCGGCCACCGTGCCGGTCTGAAAAGGCACTTCTCGCGCGCCTCCTTGGAATTGCGCGGACGTTTCGCCCGCCTTGATTCTGAAGGCAACGGAGCGGCCACCGGTTGCAAACTGCACCGCCGGGTCGTCGCTAAAAACGTCCGAGGTGAACGAGAGGGTCAAAGTTCCCCTCAGACCCACGGGGAAAGCTTCTTCGAGAGACACGGCTGTCGCCACTTGCTGGACAGCGGGGACGATCCCGCCGGTTCCGCCGATGGTGACCTTGGGCAAGGGAGCCAGCTCCTCACCCACACCGGACAGCATGAACGTGTCGCCCGCAACCGTGAGGTTTCCAGCCAAAGTTCCGAAGTTGTCGGGTTCGAAGTCGATCGAGAACGACAGGCGCTGATCGGGGTCGAGCTGGGCTGGCAGTGATGGAAGTGCGGAGACGGAATATGCGCTTCCGCTGGCTCCGATTCCGGCAATCGTTTCGGCGGCGTTGCCGCTGTTACTGATCTCCAAAACCAGGGAATTTGATTCTCCAATCCGCGTTCTGGGGAAGATCAGTGTGTCTCGCGCGACGACCTCGGAGCTGACGCCGTCCGATATCAGCGAGTAGAGAATCACCGACCCCAGGCCCTCGCCTTCGAGCAGGAACGTTGTGTTGTTCACTCGCAGTTGCCCCAGCGAGACCGCGGGTTCGGCGGGTGTAAAGGTCAAGGTGAAAATGGCGGACTGACCGGGTTCGAGCGTAGCGGGAAGAATAGGCAGATCCGCAACCCTAAAATCTCCCCCCGTTACCGACACACTGCTGAGGGAACCGTCGATATTCCCTCCATTCGTAACCCGCATGGCAATTGACGTTTCTTCGCCGAGCATGGCTGGCGGGAAGCTGATTGTCTCGCCCTCCATGACCACGCTTATCGTCGATTCGATGATGGTTTCGTGGATGAGGTCGGCCGTGACTCCCTCTCCCGTGAGCGTCAGGTCGAGTGTTCCAAGTCCGAACGCGAAGTGAACCGAGGCGGCTGACGTCCTCAGCTCCAAGGGGCTGAAACTGAGTGTAAAACTCACTTGACCTCCGGCCGCGATAACGCTGGGCACCAGCCGCAGGCCCGCGATTTTAAACTCGCCGCCGCCCGAGAGGGTGACTTCTTCCAGCGATCCCAGGCCGCTGCCGTTGTTCTGGATGACGACGGTCGCTGTCGATGTTCGCTCCAGCTCAGTGTCGGGGAAACGAACGGTGCTGCCGTCCTCGACGAGCACTTCGTTGCCTTCCCCGTCGGCTTGAAAGGTCACCTGATAATTTGCCACAAGCCCGGAGAGGTTGATGGGAACATCGATTGCCCGTGTGCGCTTAATTTCGCTCGTGACGGGTCCCCTCTGAACAATGATGGTGTCGGTCTGGTTGAGGTTGAGCGTGAAGACGTTGGAGAAGGGTCCCAGGCCGCTGGGAGTGAACGTGATGGTGAAGTCAACACTCTCCCCTTTCTTGATCCGCACAGGGAGTTCCGCGTGGGTGACAAACTTGAACGTTCGAGATCCTTTCGATCCAGCCAGACGGGGAGTGGCGATCAATGCGGAGGAGGTTTCAGGCCCATCGAAAGTGACCGTGATCCGCATCGAGACGGGTTCGCCGATGGCCCCTGAACTGAAAGTCATCGTGCTGCCGGGGCGCAGTTCGCTAATGGTGTCTTCGTCTTGGGTGACGATGATGAATTGAGCGCTGAGGGAGCCCAGGTGCGCAAGAAACAATACGGCGAACAGTATCGGCAACCGAATTATCGAGTTCTTCAAGAAAGTGCCTCTCGGTCGTTGTGGGATGAGGTGGTCGAAGCGGCTAACCCCTCCCTCACGGTCGGGGCTCTGAGTCTGCCTCCTGACACGTTGGCAAGCCGGCTCAAAAGGCTACTCCAGGTTAATGGAGACAGGGCTGGAAACACCTACCTCGTTCGTCGCGGTTACCGAGACTGAGTCGATCGACGAGATGTCACCGTCGACGTTGAAGTTGACCGTGGCCGTAAACTGGCTTCCAAAACCGCTGGACTGTGACCCTTGGTACCAAGACCGGAAAGGCGTCTCGACGTTCGCACTGATGGAAGACGTTGTGAGATCCGATCCCTGGGCCCCGGCGAACTGAAAGCTCAATTCATTCACGGTACGAGAGGTCGCGAAACCGGTTACCTGGATCGCAAACCCTGCGTCGTTGATATTCGTGATTTGCAGGCTGCTCAATTCGGGAGCGTTGCGGGCGACGGTGAAGGCCAGTTCAGGCACCGGATCTGGTGTTACATCAAAGCCCCCAATCACGGACTGAAACGACGGACTCAAGGTGATCGTGCCGGCAACGGTACCGGTCTGGAACAGCACTTCCTGTGTTCCCGTGGCAAACTCCGCGGCAACTTGATTCGCGGGAATCTTGAAGCTGACGGTGCGTCCTCCCGTCGAGAATTGAACCGCCGGGTCATTGCTAAAGACTTCGGAAGTGAAGCTCAGGCTCAACGTTCCCTTGAGGTCCACCGGAAACGGTTCGGCCAGGGTCAAGCTCGTGGCGATTTGCTGGGCGGGTCCGGCCGCCCCGCCTGATCCGCCAATAATGACGGCCTTAAGATCTTCCAGTTCATCGCCGACGCCGGAAAGACTGAAACTGGCCGCGTCGACCGTGATGCTCCCAGTCAAGGGACCAATATTCATTGGCTCAAAGCTGATTGTAAAAGCCAGTTTCTGATCGGGCCCAAGAGAGGCTGGCAAGGGAGGCAACCCCTGCAGTGAAAACGAGCCGCCACTGACGCCGATGCCGGTAATCGTCTTGGCAACGTTGCCGCTGTTGGTGACTTCAAAGATGATGGGGCTCACTCGGCCGATGTGTGTCTGAGGGAAGACCAGCGTCCCGGAAGGTTCCACCGTCGTCGTGGCCGAGCCGGAGATTGTTGTATAGATGATCCGCGAGCCCAGCGCCTCTCCCACCAGGTCGAAGGTAATGTCGTTGACTCGAAGCTGTCCGACGTTCAGGCCGGGTTCGGCCGCGGCAAAAGTGATGGTAAAGGCAGTCTCGTCACCAATGGCGAGGGTAGCCGGGAGGATCGGCGTATCAGTCAAACTGTAGGCATCACCGGTGACGGTGATTGTGCTGACATCGCCTTCGAAGTTTCCCGTATTTCGGACTCGTATAATAATCAACGTTTCTTCATCCAGCCCGGTTTGAGGAAATGTGATCCTGCCACCCGGTGGGATTGCTGTCACGACGCCATCAATGATTGATTCGTGAGCGAAGGTGGCGCCGACACCGGGACCCTCGATCGCGATAGCTTGCGAACCCAGGCCAAACGTTACGTTCATTGACGCGGACGACCGCCGGCGCTCGAGCGGAGTGAATTCCAGCCTAAAGCGCAGATCGCGGCCGGCCAAGATCTCGGCCGGAAGCAATGGGATGCCTGACACGACAAAGACGTCCTCCCCGGTGAACACGATGTCCCGGACGGTTCCGGGCCCGCTCCCGCGGTTCGTGAGGATGACTGTCGCCGTGGAAGTTTGGTCCAGCTCCGTCTCTGGGAACTCGAATACTCCGCCGTCCCCAACGAGTGTTTCGTTACCCTCTCCCAGCAACTGGAAGCTGACCGTGTAATCCGCCACGACGCCTGACAGGTTGAGCACGACGTTCATGGGCACCGGTTGCTTGCCCAACTCGTTCTGGGTGAGATTCAGTGTCAGACGGCTGCTAAAGGGTCCGACTCCGGTGGGGGTGAAAGTGACGTCGAAGTCAATCGTCCGGCCTGGGGCCAGGGTGCCGGGGAGCTGGGGCCCTCCGCTCAGAGCGAAGGTGCGCGACCCGGCTAAGTCTGGCACTCCTATGGTCGCGGTCGAGCGGTCCGGCCCCTGGTAGGCAACAGAAACCCGTATGGTGACGGAGTCGCCGACGCCTTCGGAAGCGAAAGTGAGCGTGCTTCCGTTCCGAAGCTCCTCCACCGTGTCCTCATCTTGAGCCAGGACCAAAAATTGCCCTTGGGCCGGGGAAACCGCGGCGAGGGCCGCCAGGAGAAAGAGCAACCAGTACCGGAAAGCGAACTGTCGAAGTATTTCAGTTTTAGCCATGAACGTTTTAGTCACAAACATTGGATATCAATTTGAAGTCGGATAGCCGCGGCCGGAGGAGAGGAAACTCCCCTTCGGGGTCATCACGAGCGTCGGCCTAATTCCAGTCCGGCCCCCGGGTCCGCTCTCCGATCGTCCGTGTCAGACCCAGCAACGCCCGATTCGGACTCTCAGGATCGCACATTTCATGATGGCGGAAAACACCTTCGTGGCTAGGGCCGCGACGGAGAAAAGCTAAGATGCTGTCCCGGTTCTTGCCGCTCGCAAGTCCTTTGAAACCAGAGTTGTGATTAAGTAGCGCCTTCGCCGGGTCCATCCTTGCCCAGAGCCTCGCTCAACCGGGCTGACAGAAGATAGAAGGCGATCTCCGTACCGGGCCGGTTACAGGGTGTTTCAAGGCTTCCAGGGGCAGAGACTAGCGGAGGAGACAAATCTGAAATTTTCTAGCTGCCGGCTCTGCCTATCAGACGCTCCGATGATCCGCCAGTGGGCATCTAAAAACACATCATCGCTGGCCACCGACACTAATCAATCGGGGAAGCCCTCGGCATCCCTGCTCTTGATGATTTCGCGCACAATATCGAGACCCTTCTTGCAGGTTTCAATTACGTCTGGCTGGCTCTCTGTATCCCACACCCATCTTTGCTCTACCGGGTGCTCCTGGAACCCCTCCATCTCCGCGCTCTTGTATCTCCCCCGGGGCTTTCCAGCGCGGAAGTCCATTTCTAGGACCAGGGACGTAGTCTCGATGCCATCAGGAAAGCTCATTCCAGCGTTCTGGTGCATCTCAGTCCCAGCGAAGTGGACCTCCTTTACTCGGAGTTTGCGCAGTGTCAACAAGTCAGGGCTTTGAAGGTATTTCCGTTTGACTTCCTCGAACCAGACCCTGAACTGTGAGTTCTTTGAGAACAGCCGATTGTGCTCGGTGCAGCTGAACAGTGCCGACAGGAAGGCGCTCAGAAAGTAAACGAACTCATGACGGTCAAAATGCTTCCCCATCAGCGCGAAGAAGAACTCCGCTTCATCGAGCTTTCGGTTTGCTGCGGGACGGTCAGGCATACCAGAATCCGCGCGAGACGCTGTGCGATTCGTTGCTAGCCCGGAATATTTCTACCACAGTGCTGTCTTGCCTGCATTCCAAGCCCAATCGATCTTGGAAGCAAGCAGCCACCAGTCCAAAAATTGTATATCGCAAGAGATCTCGATGGAAGAGATTGAGCATGACACCTCCGCTTCTCTGATTCTGACTGGGTTCTCGCGGAGCTTGCTACGGGCAACGACAATAGAAGGCACGTTGGCAACCATCTGGCGTCAACCTCTCCTGCCTACCGATGCCGCCATTGCCCGCTCCGCGGCGGCCAACCCGTTAGTATACGGGTGGATGCCTCAAATTACGGTTCGGCCTCGGCGTATCGAGGCGAGAAAAGGGCAGTCAGTAGCGATCAATTGTGAAGTCTCAAACGCCAGCAAGATCACGGTGTTTCAAGGCCTCCAGGAGCGGAGATTAGTGGAAGAGACGAATCTGGAATCTTTTAGCTGCCGGTTCACGCCTTTCGGACGCTCCGATGATCTGCCAGTGGGCGCCGAAGAACACATCATCATTCGCGCTGAAGGGCGGGGCAGCGTGGTTGAAGAGATGGTCGTTGTGAAGCTTGTCGATTAGACCGCTTGTCTAGAACGATGGCGTCCTCTTGAAACTGTGGTGCGTTTGGCGGCCTTGCCCCCAGGCTTGCGCCTGGGGCTCTGTTGCCGCGGTTCAAAAGCCGCTCAGGACGGCCGAGACCAGGCTGCGAGCCATGGTCTGGCTGGTGCGGACCAGCGCGGCTTCTCTTTCCTCGAAATATGCTTCGGGCACGGTGCTGACCTCGTATCTCTCCCGGAATTCCATCAGAGGGTTCTCATAGATGACCGTTCCATTTTTGCGGTCACGGAGCGTGACGTGGACTTGGGTGAGCATCGCGATGCTTGTCGCGCGCCCGGATCGTGGATCGAAGATAGTCGGAAACAACAGGAAATTGAGCACTGTCCCGGACAGGATCGCGTCCGCACTCTCTTGATCGCTGACGACCTGATAGCGCGTTCGGGCGATGAATTCGCGCACGACCGACGCCGTCAGATGCTGCTCGATCTTGTATTCGGTCGTAGCGTTCTGAAAGGTCGTTATGGCGATGGTTTTGACGGTGTCCGGGATCGTGTCGGCTGTTCCAACGACTCGATAGCCGCAGGAGCTAAGCAGCAGGCTGCTTGGCGGAAGGGCGGCCAGAAGGAAGACGAGTGCCGAAATGAGTCTCGAGGCGGCCGGCCTGGGCGCCCGCGCCAAGTCAGGGGCCGGTACTGCTTGACAAGCGTGCGACTGCCGCGTGTTCGGTTGGGGAGTGGCGCGGTCCGCAGGCATCACCCGCTCAGTGGCTGTCCGCCGGGGATTCATGGATGGCTGGATTGGCCGGGGTCCGCTTGGTTCGCCGCAAGGCGCCGCCGATCCTCGTGAGAATGCCGCTCAGCACAAATCCCGAGGCCATGGCCAGCAACACAGGCTGGGAAAAATTCCAGATCAAGAATATCATTGCCGCCAGCACGACGACTAGCAGCAGGCCAGGCACGCGAAAACCCAAGTCCTTGAAGCTGGCGTAGCGCCAGCCCGAAACCATCAGCGCCGCGAGCAGGGCGATCAGCGATAGCCACAGCACTCCCCAGGGCCACCAGTGCTGAATCGGATAGCCGCCGCAAAAATGCACGATAGCGGCCAGCATCCCGGCGGCTGGGGGAATCGGCAGCCCCACAAAGTACCTGCGATCCGGCCGCCCGGGATTTTTGGGCCGGGGATTAGTCTGAACGTTGAAGCGCGCGAGCCGTGCGGCGCCGCAGGTCAGATAAAGGAAGGTCATCAGGTAGCCGACGGCCGGCAGCCAGGTGCCAAACCAAAGGTCCGACGCCAGCTCCGGGGCGCGAATACCCCAGGCAAAGGCAAGAGTGGCCGGCGCGACTCCGAAGGTGATCACATCAGCCAGTGAATCGATTTCGCGGCCGAACTCGCTGACGGCGTTCGTCATGCGCGCGATTTTGCCGTCCATGCCGTCGGTGAAGACGGCTAACCCAATTGCCAGGGCGGCGTGGTCGTAGAGGCGAGCGGCTTCCTCTTCCATGCCCGCCGGCAGCGAGATCGCCTGGACGGTCTTCATCAAGCAGTAATAACCGCAAAACAAGGTTCCCGCGGTAAACAACGTGGGCAACGCATAGGCCCGGTTGCGATTCTTTCGTGACTTGGACTCGCTCATGTAAGACTCATTCAGCGCGGCGAGCCAGAATGGAGCTTCCTCCTTTTACTCTGTCGCCGAGTTGCACGGTCAGTTGCCATTCCGGGCCGAGAAAAACATCCGTACGAGAGCCGAATTTGATGAGGCCGTATCGCTGCCCCTTTTCCACATTGTCTCCTATTTTCTTATCACAGACGATGCGCCGGGCGATCAGGCCCGCGATTTGCGTGACGGTCACTTGTGAACCTTCGGAGTCGATCGTGAGCCTGTTCTGCTCGTTTGCCGCCGAAGCGTCTTCGAGATACGCCATTTTGAATTTGCCCTGCCGGTGCTCGCTTCCAGTAACGACTCCACCAACGGGAATGCGGTTGACATGCACATCGAAAATGTTGAGAAACACGCTGACCCGATGCCCTCCGTCGTCCAGCGGGTGAATCTGGACGACCTTTCCATCAGCAGCGGAAACGGCCACGGGACCCTCGGGAATTTGACGTTCGGGGTCCCGAAAAAAGTACAGACAGAAGGCCGCGAGAAGAAAACAGGGGAGCCCCCAGTAAGGAGTGAATATGAACCACAGAAGGACTCCGGCTATTGTGAAACCGGTTCCGTAGTAGATGCCGTCTCGGACCATGAAAAGGCGGGGCGGGGTTGGCGCGGCGGATTCGCTTGCTAAAACCGCTGGCGATCGGGCCGTTTCCGGCCTATTCGCCGAGGGCTCATTATAGCTTCTCGCTAATCGCCACGATGTATTCACTACCGGAACGGGACAGAGCTCCGAACGGCAGTGAAGGGTCGAGTTTAGGCCCCGTTAGGGACCGCAGCGTGCTTGCTGACCCCTCGCTTGCGCTCGGGGCTCTGTTTCGCGGAACTCACCGCGGCCCTAGCTTTAGCTGGCCTGCTTTTCGTATTCGCGTATCAAGCCATGCATGCGGTCTTTCAGGTGCAGTTTCTTTTTTTTCAGTTGCATTTCCTCGAGTTGCTCTTCCGGGGTCGGAAATCGCCGGGCGCCCAGCTCGTCCAGCCTGCGGCTATGGTCTGAATGTTGTTGCGCTAATTCGCGGTATTCGTCATTGGTTTCCATCAGATGTTGAGCGGGATCGTTTTGAACACTGCTATTCATTCTTCTCCTCCTGCTGCTGGAAATGCGATCGTCGGGGAGACGCCTTGAGGGATGACGGCGGGGCGTGGCGACCTTGCCGTTTTCGCGGAGATTGTAACATCCACAACTGTGCCGGGCACCCGGCAATCCAACCTTAGCAAAGTCACCGAAAGATTTCAAATCCGCCACCAAATGGACGCCTCTGGTTACAGGATGATCCATGAAGCTTATCGGCTAAAGACCATGATGACGGCATCCTCGACGGGATTGCGATAGTAGGACCGGCGACGTCCCGCGTGCGCAAAGCCAAGCTTCTTGTAAAGGCTGAGAGCAGGCCTGTTTCCTGCCCGGACTTCCAGGAATAGCGGGCCGTCAATCTGCTGCAACAGTTTTCGAACAAGGATCCCGGCCACACCCTGGCGGCGGTGATCAGGATCGACCGCTAGATTCAGAATCTCAAGGTCGCCCGTCTCGGTATACGTCAGGAAGCCGGCGATCTGTTCATCTTTGACAGCCACGATGGTTCGCCACGATGAACACTCCCAGCCTTCCAGCCGGCGGTAGTCGGCTTCGCTCCACGAGGCGGCTTGCGGGCAGACTGCTTGGATCCCGAGGACACGCGGAATGTCGCCGGTGTCGAGCGCTCGAACGGTCATGGCCGGCACGTTGTCAGTCTAGCGAAGCCGATCCGGCCCGTCACGCGTCCAGCGGACCAGCTTGGGCACGGGATCTGCTTTCTTGTGATCGACACTCAACTCCTGCCGGGGATACCACTGAAGCAGATGAATCACGGCGAGAGACAACAGTCCGGGCTGGGACGCTTCGGATAACAGGAAGATTGGCAGGCCTGTGATATTCTGTCAGTTATGACAGCAAAGGAAGCGCTGTCTGGTTTGCATGCGCTCTCGACAGTTTGATTTTTTGCGTGAGGCCGAGCCGTCTGGAGGTCACCTGTGCTAGTCAAAATTCCCCGGGGTTGGGAAATACCTGAACGCGAAGCGACGCCGGAATCCTTCTACCAGAACCGGCGCGCCTTGCTGAAAGCAATGGGCTTTGTGGGTCTTGAGTCGCTGCTGGCGGGCGGTTTGCGCGGTGCGGCTACTGATGATCTCTACCCCGCGAAACGAAATCCCAAATATACACTCGATCGTGCGATTACACCCGAGTATGCCGCCACCGGCTTCAATAATTTTTACGAGTTCACAACGGACAAAGAGAGGGTCAAGGACCTGGTCGGAGAGTTCACCATAGACCCTTGGCAGGTCGAAGTGAAAGGGCTTGTGAACAAGCCAGGCAAGTATGACCTCGATGACCTGCTGCGAAAGTTCCCGCTGGAGGAGCGCTTGTACCGGATGCGGTGCGTCGAGGCTTGGTCGATGGCCGTCCCGTGGACAGGTTTTCCGATCGCGGCATTTATCAAGGAGGTCGACCCCAAGCCGGAGGCCAAGTACATGGCGATGGTTACGGCGCATCGGCCTAGTGAGATGCCGGGAATCGGCTCGCAACCGCACTACCCGTGGCCTTATTTTGAAGCGCTCAGGATGGATGAGGCGATGAACGAGTTGGCCATGTTTGTCACGGGCATCTACGGCAAGCCCCTGCCGAAACAGAACGGGGCGCCTTTCCGTTTGATCGTGCCCTGGAAATACGGGCTCAAGAGTATCAAGTCGATCGTCAAGATCGAGTTCACCAAGAAGCGGCCGCCGACGCTATGGAACAAGGTAGGGGGCTTGGAGTACGGCTGGTATTCCAATGTGAATCCGAAAAGGCCGCACAATCGCTGGTCACAGGCCAGCGAGAAGGTCATTCCGACCATGGAGCGGCGCCCGACGCTTCTCTATAACGGCTATGAGGAATTCGTTGGAGACCTCTATAGCGGCAACGAGTTCTAGGCGTCGGGACAAAGCGGCTCAGCAATATCGGACCCGGTCAGCCGGCGGGCTAGGGCGGGTGGTCCTTCAGGAGCTTCTGGGGTGTTTCTAAGCTGAAGACCCGATTCACTTTTGTGCCAATTGCTCCGGTCGACAGCCGTAGTCATTGCGGAGTAAGATTGACAGTAAGAGGGGGGGAGTGCACCTGGACGCGCCGTGAGGTCCAGACCGGCTTGTGCCGATGGATGAGTGAAGGCGCCGTGCCGCCCGTGCCTACGTGTGCGCGGCGGTGACGGTCCGCGGCTTAGATCGTATATATGGCGAATAAAGTCATCATCGTCTCCCCTGACGAAAGACTGAGCCGAGAGTTGCTGGAAGCGCTTAGCACAGCGCAGGTGGAGTCTGCCCCGACGATCCTTTCCAAGTACCCCAGCAGGGGAGAGCTCCGAAATCTCATCTTGACCAGGGAAGGTTCCATAGCGGCCGTTATCGTCGATGTAGGTGATCCCGGCCGGTCGCTTGAGCTGATCCAGGAGGTTCGCGAATCTTTTCCCATGGCGGTCCCCATTGCCATCGATATCACTTCCCGCGCCGACTCGATCCTGGGCGCCATGCGAGCCGGGGCAGCCGAGTATCTGAGTCCCCCATTCGATCCCAATCAACTGCGCGAGATCTTTCGCGAGCGCGCCAAAAGGGAAAGCGCGAAAAAGCCGAAGGGGCGTGTGCTGTGCTTCATGCCCGCCCAGGGGGGCAATGGAGCTTCCACGGTGGCTCTGCACGTGGCGGATGCCGTGTCGCGTGAAATCAACAAGAAGGTTCTGCTCATCGACTTTGACTTTCACTCCGGCACGGTAGCCTTCCGGCTGCGTTTGAAACCGGACTTCACCTTTGCCGATGCCGTCGCCCGGACCGAGATCATTGATGAACTTTGGCCGAGTATCGTTTGCAGTTGGAACGGTTTGGACGTGCTGGCCCCGCCCTCTTCAAGCAACGAAGTGCCGGCGGATCGCCTGAATAAGCTCGGTGATGTGTTTGAGTCGGCCTCTCACATGTATCCCTGCGTTGTGATCGATCTGCCCAACGCACTGTTGACCTCCTGTCAAGAGGTCCTGCAGCTCGCCGATGCGGTCTATCTGGTCTCAACCGCCGAAGTCATGTCGCTTCATCTAGCCAGGCGCAGGATCAATCAGCTGGTGCAGCTCAACATTCCCCGCGAGCAGATCAAGCTAGTGGTCAACCGCGTGGGCAGCAAGCGCGGTCTGGACACGTCCGACATAAGCAAGGTGGTGGGAGTGCCGGTTGAATGGACCCTCTGCAACGACTACGCTGTCGTCAGCGAGGCCTATTTAAAGGGCGGGTTGGTCCCGCAAAACTCGACTTTGGGGAAAGAATTGTCCGACTTCGCCTGCCATATCATGGGAATTCAGGCCACGAAGCCGCAGGGTAGGCGTTGGAAGTTTATCTAGCGTTTCCCGCGGCGTCCCGCTGACCGGCACAGGTCAGCCTCAACCCACGAGGATTTTGTTTCCGCTCTGAACGGCTCTATAGCCGAGCGCCACGATCGCGAGATAAACCGCCAAAATCTCGCTGTCTCCGAGCGTCAGGTCAAAACAGCTCATGATAAGCACGGCGATGGTCGCCGCGATCGTCGCCTGCAAGATGAAGCGCCGGCCACCGCGGCCGGGGGGCAGTTGGGTCAAGGCTTTTCCGTGGTCCCAGATGACCTTTGCGAGCAGCCACAAGATCATCAGCGCCGCCGCAATTCCCCGTTCGGCCGCATAGTGGATGAAGACATTGTGCAGGTGTTCGTAGTAGGCGTCTGGCAGCTCGCCGGTTCCCTCGGGCACGAACTCGCCGAAGCGTGCTCCCACGCGCATGGGTCCGACTCCCAGCCAAGGATGGGCCTGAACCATTTGCCCGCCGGTATTCCACATGATGATCCGAGCGGAATTCGCGCCCGGGTTGGCGATGGACTGGATGCGGCGCTGTGCCGCTCCAGGTGCGATGAAGACAAGTAGGGCCAGCAGAGCGGGAGCGGCCAGCAGAAGTTTCTTGTTCCAGTGCCAAATCAAGTACCCCGCCGAGACCACCAGAGCCAGCCAGACACTTCTGGTGAATGTCAGCAGCAACGAAACTGCCAGGACGATGGAAACACCGATCCATATGACTCGCGTTCTCGAGCGGGCGCTCTCGGAAAACATCAGATAGCTCAGCAGCACGACAAACACCAGCAAGCTCACCTCGCTGAACGTCATCCAATGGCCGAAGAATCCCGTGATGCGGTCAGCCATGTATTCGACGTCGAAGTCCCCGCCCCTGGCTTGAATCTGAGTCCACTTATAAACAAACTGCGCCACGCTCAGTCCGGCGGCGACCAGGGCCGCGACAAACCATGCCTGGTACAGGCGCTGAGCTTGGTCGACGCCGCGGAAAAGGGAATAGAGGACCACAAGGAAGGCAAACACGTAAAACTTCTTCAACTGCGGCCAGCCGGCCAACGGATCGTCCGAGGCCAGCATCGATACGATGGTGAGGCCCATGAATCCGGCCAGCGGAAGCGCGGCCGGCGGCATTCGTAGCGGAGTCTTCGAAGCCAGCAGAAGCGCCAGCGCCATACCCAGGCAGACGTGCGATGCGGCGATCGAAACGAGTCCCGTCAGCGAGGCCAAGAAGGCGAAGACGAATGCGTAACGGCTCAGCCGGTCAACGGACGAACCAACGGTCCTGGGTATCACCACCTGCATTGCACCTGAATTATGCACAGATTCACTTTGCGAGTGTGGCTGCGTTCGTAGCGGGTTGGCGGTCGTCGTGAGGTGGTAGTGGTAGCTCGGCAACTGGCCTTTTGGCTTCTCCGTGTCCGGTTTCCCTTCCCGCCCAGAATCCGCGTCGTCAAAACCTCGCTCGGAAGTGACGTGTTTCCAGTGCGTTACGGCTAGTGCATAAAATTTTATGCATAGCGCATAGCCAGGCTCTCAGATCAGCGCCCTCCCGACCACCGGCAGCAAGCCGCCGTAGGGAGTCGGCTTCCTGCCGCGGAAGTGGTAAGGCGTCGAAGCCCCGATTTTATTGGGCTGCGAGGCCGTCACGGCTGGGCCTTGTTGGACGGGCCTTTGGGAGCTATGCTGTTTTCGTCTGGTAACCATGTGGGTGACCTCCTTGGGGTTGGCTGGCGAAGCTGGTATCTTTGCCAGCCTACCTTTTTACCCCATGTTTTCGGGGGTTCCCAATGGTCCCTTGCGGCTCAGCCCTCCTCAGGTCCACGCCGCAGTGCATAATTCAGGTTGTTGCAGTACCCAGTATGCCAACTACAGAGGGTAGGGATGTCGCCAGGATTGGCGCCACGTCACCGCGGGCTACCGCCGGCTGAGTATGAACAAACGGTGATCCCCGATCGCTCGAAACACGGGCCAGCTCTCCAAGGCACGATCCGCCAGGGCGAAGAATCGCAGCAGACGCGGAAACCGTTTTGCAAACCCCTCGAGGCTGGACGGCGGCACGAAGATTCCCGCGCCGCGAACTTCCTCGAACCGAAATTCCGGTGCAAAGGCGTGCCGCAGCTCAGCGGTCGCTGGGTAATAGACCGCAAAGTCATGGCCGGTGCCGAGTGAGGTTTCCGCGCGGCCGGATAACCGTCGAAAGGCGTTTCTCGGCTGCAGCCGCAACAGGCAGGCCAGCGTTTCCCAGAGGCAGAACCGCCCCATCACGCAAAGCGCCAATCGTCCTCCAGGCCGCACGGACCGCGCCAACGCTCGAGCCACCGACGATATCTCAGCCAAGCTCAGGCAGTTGAGCGCTCCAAAGTTGGAGAGCGCCCCATCGAAGGATTCCGCATTGAGCTGCATGAGCCCTTTCATCCCCACGGTCCGCGCGGACAACCCCTGCTCCTCCGCGCGGCCGCGCGTTGCTTGAACCATTCGCGGCGAAATGTCCGTCGCAAGCACTTGGACTCCCCTTTTAGCCAGGTGCGCCGCGTCGGCTCCTGTCCCGCAACCGAGATCCAAAACTCGATCACCCGGTCCGAACAAGCGGTCCAGACTTCGCCAAACCGCCGCTCGCTGCAACACACCGACTTGCGTCGCGGTCCAGTCCCTGTCGTATCTTTCGGCGATTTCGTCAAATGCTGCTCCCGCCCCATCGAGCGGCGCGATCGCTTTCCCTGCACTCACGCTTCCACCTCGCAGGCTGCTCTTTCCAGCCCCTGGCGCGCGGATAAGATGCTGCTTTCGAGTTCCGCTGCGTCCGTTGCGCTTGCCGGGCCGTTGCCGCTCTTCCGCAATCGCTCGAGCGCGACTTCGCTTTTCAGCAACTGATCAGCAAAGCTGTAGTAGCCGCGCGAATGCCGTCCTCGAATCTTGAATTCGCGGTCCGTGCTTTTTGTCCACGGATTCTGGCTGACGAGGCGGTCCGAAACCTCGTCAAAGTAAGGCGTGCCTTTGATCGGATAGGAGACGGTCGTCAAGAATACGTCGGGCAGGCAGGCTTTCACATGCTCGATGGTCTCTTCCATGTCGGCGAGTTGCTCCCCTTCGTAACCCCACATCAGAAACATACCGGTTTCGATGCCGCGTTGCCGGCACAACTCGACTGCTTGTCTTACTTGCTCAACAGTAACGCCGCGCTCCATGGCATCCAGGATGCGCTGGGACCCGCTCTCGGAACCGATCCATACACGGAAGCAGTCCAGCTCGGCGAGCGAATCGGCGACTTTGGCATTCAGCCGGTCCGCCCGCGTGATGCATTCGAACGGGATGCGAAGCCCGCGCGCTTTCATCTCCTGCTCATATCGAAGAATCCAGCCGTGATGGATCGTGAAGACGTCATCCGCCATCCAAAGCATGTCCGGGTGGTAGCGATCGAGCACCCATTCAACTTCGTCCGCGACATTCGCGGCTGAGCGCCGCCGATGCGTTTTTCCATAAGTGGAGTGGCTGCACCAGCGGCAATCATAGGGGCAGCCGCGGGCCGTGATGATCGACACCGAGCCCTTGCCGTGGTGTTTGCGCCAGACATCAACGTATTTGTCAATGTCGATGCGCTCGCGGTCCGGCAGCGGCTGGGAGTCCAGGCCGGAGATCAGCGCACGCGATCCGGTGCGGGTGATGGAGCCGTCCCGGTTTTGAAAGTAGATGCCGTCGATTGTGCTCAAGTCGGCATCCCGGCTGCGGCGATAGGCGGCAAGCAACTCTTCGAGCGTCAGCTCGCCTTCACCTTCCACGACAATGTCCGCCGAGGCATCAAGATACTCTCGAGCGTAGCTGGCGGGCTCAGGTCCTCCCAAGACGACTTTCCATCCGCGCATCTTGGCGGCCTCGCTGATATCCAGCACGCTTCGCCGGGTCATCAATGTGCCATAGATCCCGATCGTTGAAGGCGTTTCGTTATCGAGGATTCCGAGCAACTCCCGGCGTGAGCCGAACGTACTGTCGTAGACTTCGACGTCGAAGCCTTTGGCACGCAGATGAGAAGACAGATAGAGGATACCCAGCGGCGCGTAGGGCTTCATGATTTGAAGCTCCTTGGGATCCTCGTCGAGGAAATAGCCGTGGGTCAGCAGGAGTTCCATCTTACCGGACGAACAGCCGGGAGCACCCCTCTATGGGTTGGACGAAACAAATGTCGCCTCTGTTGGTTCGTGGCTCTGCTTCCTCAGCACGGTTGGATTCGGGTTGGAGCACTTTGCCTCGAGCCGCTCGACTTCGCGCCAGGCATCAGCCAAACCTGTCCGCCCGCTGTCGGCCCTGCCGTTGAACAAGTCAACCTCCAAGTGAAGCGCGTCGCGAAGCGCCTTGTAGAACTCGCTCGTATAGGCGCCCTGGAACATCATCGCCAGGTCGTCGCTGTCGCTCCAGTTTTTCTTGGGGCCCAATTGCGCGGCCACGCTGTCGTAAAACCCGGTGCCCGGCAGCGGGTAAGATACCGAAACGCCGATATCATCGGGCTTGGTCTCGCGGACCAGCCGGATCGTCTGTTCGATGTCTTCCCACTCTTCCCCGGGATAGCCGAATTGCAGAAAGTAGCAGGCGCGAATGCCGTGCTAGCGCAAATGATCCCGCGCCTCGCGAACTTGTCCGAGAGCGACATCCTTATCCATGGCGTCGAGGATCTTTTGCGAACCCGATTCCACGCCCATCCACACTTCTTCGCAGCCTGCTTTTCGCAGCGCGGCAACGGTGTCTCCGGTCATCAGGTCGCAGCGGGATTGCATCTTGAAGGGAAGCTTGGCGCCGCGCCGTTCCACCTCGGCGGCAAAGGCCCGGGTCCACTTTCCCGAGAGCGCAAAGATGTCGTCGGCAAACCAGCAGTGCTCGGCGCCCAATTCAAACTTGAGGCGAGCCATTTCCGAGGCAACGGCCGCCGCCGAGCGGAAGTGGTAGGAATCCCCGTAAATCGGCTTGGCGCACCAATTGCGTCGATACGGACAGCCGCGGCTCGAAACCATGTTGAGTGAAAAACGGCGCTGCTTGGTTTTCCAGGCATCGCGATACTGCTTCACATCGACCAAGTCCCAAGCCGGTTCCGGCAGCCAGTCCGGATCATCCATCAGCCGGCGCTGAGGGGTGTAGATCACTTTCCGGCTTTCCAGCCCGTTTCCCTGCCCGTTTGTCTGCCCGTTTCCTTGATGGTGGAGCGCCAGGCCGTGGATTTGCTCCGAGACCCCTCCGTTGGGGCGCAGGATCAAGTCGGCCACTTCGAGGAGGGTCCTTTCCAGCTCCCCTATCAGCACGAATCTCGCCCCGGCTTCAAGGTAAGCAGCGACATTGTCGCTAGCGTCGGAACTGTTGACGACCGCCGGTGTGCCCAAATCCGTTGCCGCGCGGAACATCGAGAAAGTCAGCTCGCGGTTTTCGGTCAAACACATCTTGGTCAAGAAATTGAAATTGTCTTCACAGACGGCAACCAAGCGCGGGTGATGCTGTTCGAGGGCTGCCTGGAAGCCTTCTATCGGGGAGTTCAGCGTGGCGTCAAACAGCGCGACTTCGTAGCCGTGACGGCGAAGGCATGCGGCGGCGATCAGTGTTTGCAGCGGAGGATAGGGCTGCATCTTGCGCACTTGCTTGCGGTCGGAACACAAGTGGTTCGCGTGGGTAAGGAGGATATCCGCCATTGCCTGAATCGCAACAACCCCTGTTCAGCTTAATAGTAGCCCACGGTGAAGCCGTCAGGCGGAACCGAGGGTGGCGTATCTCAACAAGAGTTGCTGAAGGACCGTATGCAAACGGGCCTTCGGCGGAGGCGTGCGGCCAAGACCAGCCGCGAAGCGGGCAGTCCCTTGCCGTTTGGGCCAAAGCCGTTTTTCAGGTAGTGGGTCAGTTTGGAAGGCCAATCCTGGATGCGACTCACGTGTGCACACATACGTGTTGACATTCCACGCCTAGACTCCCAGCAGTATCTGGTCGTCAGCCCTTACGGGGGCTTTCAAGAACCAAGGTTTGCACCAACGTGCTTGTGGAAGGCGTCCTTGAATCGGCAAGCCAGAACGGAGGCATCCTGCTGCATTCTTTCGAGGCTAGGCGCCTTCGATACGTCCCATGGATCTGGTCGACACGCATACGCCATCGTCGACGTCCCAAAGTTGCAGATAGTGACGATCCACCGAACGTTGAGTCGCTCGCGGAAGCAAACGTCGTGTATGAAACTCTCCATGACATGGGGGATGAGACGATCGCTCACGTAGAACCAAACTTGTGGTATCCGCGACATGGTTCCAGCAGGGCCGACGTGCCCTTCGCACGACCAACAGGGTTCAATACCATTGAACGTATTCAGCTCGTAAACGAGCGAGACAATCTTGGACTCGATCGGGTGCCGGGTCGGGTCACTCGAGAGTTCGGCTGGGACGTAGGGGCATGCGCGGGAGCAGTTGCAATCGCAAATGGGAGATCCTGAGCACGGGCACGGCTGAACACAGCCTCGGCAGGGTCTACCCGGACTGGGCTGCAGCACCCGTAGGAGCGTTCGCCGGCTGTCAACGCCGTGTTGTGTCAAGGGCGGTGGAAAATTAGACCGCTGGGGCGGAGCAAAACTAGACCGTTCGTGGGCTGAGGGGCAGTTTCTTTCAGCGTTTTCGTGGGGCGGCTGGAACGGAGCCTGGGGACGCCCGTGAGGGCGGCCCGAGGCGTAGTGGAAGGCGTCTCGCGAAAACGGCGAGCAGCCTGGGGGGAGAGAGCAAAGCCGAATCAGTCGGAACGGAGCGCGGTTAGACCATCGATCAGGCGCGGGCTCGTTTGCTTTGCTTCAGGCGATAACTGTCCCCGTTCATCTCTAGGATATGAACGTGATGGGTCAGCCGGTCTAGCAGGGCGCCCGTCATGCGTTCCGAACCCAGGATCTCGGTCCATTCGTTGAACGGCAGATTCGAGGTCAGCAGCGTCGAACCACGCTCGTAGCGTTGACTGAACACTTCGAATAGCAGCTCCGCTCCGGTCTTAGACAGCGGCACATAGCCCAACTCATCGACAATCAGCAGATCCTGCTTCGCCAACAGCTTCTGGAACCGCAAGAGCTGCTTCTCATCGCGAGCTTCCAGCAATTCATTCACCAAGGCGGCGGCCGTCGTGAAGCGTACGCGATAGCCCCGCTGACAAGCCGCCAATCCCAACGCCAGCGCGACGTGCGTCTTGCCCGTACCCGAGTTACCCAACGCCAACACGTTCTCTTGGCGGTCGATGTACTCACAACGCGCCAGCTCCACCACCAAGTTCTTGTTCAACGACGGCAGTGCCAGAAAATCGAAGCTGTCCAGGCTCTTCGTGACCGGAAACTTCGCCGCTTTGATCCTCCGTTCGGTGGCACGGCTCTCGCGGTCGAGCAGTTCCAGCTCACTGAGTCGCAACAGATAGCGCGGATAATCGACTCCCTCGCTGGCGCACTGTCGGGCGAGCTTGCTGTACTCACGCAGGAAAGTCGGCAAACGCAGCGCCTTGAGATGCTCTTGAAGCAGAACCTGTGGCTTTGCCATCATCGCGCTCCTACCGCCAGCAACGCCAGATAATCCGCCGTCGAAGTCTGTGTCACTTCCGCTGCCGGCAGATGCGGATAGCTCGTCAGATCCAGTCGTGGAGGCCGCTGTTCGATGCGGCACAGCAACAGATGCTTGACTGCGTCGAAGCCGATCGTCCCCAACTCGCCGGCTTGCCGTACGGCGGCTGCGACGTCGTCGAGTCGGAAGTCCTCGAGCAGACGCAACACCTGCACGTACTCGCGTTTGCCCGGCTTGCCCAAACGCGCCTCCAGCAAACGCCGCAGTCGCCCGAACTCCGCAGGCAGCTCCCAGCCGGCCAGTGGGGCTGCCTGATCCAGTGCGTTCGTCTTTCTTTCCAGCAGCGCCAGGTAGTGCAACGGATCGAAGATCAGCTCTTCCCGCTCGTAGCTGCGGCGATGACGAGCAATCTCCTCGCTGCCGCAACTGATCACGACTTCCCCGACATAACCCTTGACCAGCACTTCGCGATGACCGTAAGCCACCGGCACCGAGTAGTCGTTCGAGCGGTAGCGCACCAGAGACACTGACGTGACCCGCGTCGTGCGTTTGTCGCAAGCTTCGTAGGGGGCAAGAGGCAGTGGCAACAACGCTGAGCGGTCCCGTTCGAAACGCTCGCCGATGGTCTCGGAATGTCCTCGCAACCGTCGCTCGCGGCGCTCGATGCACTTCTTCTCCAACCAGTGGTTCAACGCTTCCCAACTGGAAAAGCGCGGGATCGGCACGAAGAAGTTTCGCCGCGCATAACCCACCAGCCCCTCCACCTTCCCCTTGTCGTTGCCTTTGCCCGGTCGCCCGAAACGATCCTCGAACAAGTAGTGCGACTGCAGCTCGCTGAAAACTTTTGTTCTCTGGCGCCGTCCGTCGCCCAGGATCCGCGCCACCGCCAGCTTCGTGTTGTCGTAGACGATGCGCCGCGGTACGCCGCCGAAGTAACGGAACGCTTCGTTGTGACCTTCGCAGAACGCTTCGCTCGTCTCTGCCGGGAATGCTTGTACGAACGCATCGTCGCTTTGGGGCAGGTCGATCACCAGGTAGTGCGCTTTCGACTCCACCCCGGCGATTTCCACCCAGGCTTCACCGAAGTCGGCCTGTGCGTCGCCGGGCGCATGCTCCAGTGGCACGAACATCTCCTGTTGGCCGAGCTTCTTCTCGCGGACGTAATCCTTGACGATCGTGTCACCTGAATTATGCACTGCGGGGTGCACCGGAGGAGGGCTGAGCCGCCAGGGGCCATTTGGGGGACCCCCGAAAACATGGGGTAATAAGGTAGGCTGGCAAAGATTTCAGCTTCGCCAGTCAACCCCAAGGAGGTCACCCAAATGGTTACCAAGCGAAAACAGCATAGCTTCCGAAGGCCTGTCAAACAAGGCCGGGGCGCGAGGGCCCCGCGGCCCAATAAAATCGGGGCTGCCACGCCTTATCACTTCCGCGGCAAGAATCTGACTCCCTACGGCGGCTTGCTGCCCGTCGCCACCCTGCTCGAAAAACTCGGCTTCCAGGCGCTGCTGGAAGAAACCATCACGAACAAACGAATCACCCGTGTGATGAGCCTCTACCAGTTTGTGCTGGCCCTCGTGCTGGGCCTCTATGTCGGCTTTGCGCGGCTGAACCAACTCCGCTTCATCGCCCGCGACCCCATCTTGACCGGCATCTTGCAAGTGACGCGTCTGCCGCCGCAGTCCACGCTGTGGCGCTTTCTGGCCTCGCTGCACCTCAACGTGGCGAAGCAGATCCTTTCCATTCAGCGCCAGCTGCGGGAACGAGTCTGGGCCGCGGCCCAGGTGAAATTGGAGACGGTGACGCTGGACACCGACACCACCGTGCACACGCTCTACGGCCGCCAGATGGGCGGGCGCAAGAGTTACAACCCCAAGAACAAGGGCAAGCGCAGCTACCAGCCGATACTGACTTTCCTGGCCGAGACGCGCGAATACCTGATGGGCGGGTTGCGCAACGGCGACCGGCCCACGGGCCGGCAGATCGCCGCCCACCTCGAGAGCGCCTTTCGGGCTTTGCCGCACGGCGTGAAGAAAATCCTGGCGCGGGCCGATTCCGGGTTTTATTGCTGGGAGGCGGTGGAGGCCTATGAAAAGGCGGCTTGTCAGTTCGTCATCGTGGCGCGCAAGACCAGGCGGCTGGTCGAGCAGTTGCAGCAAGCGGCCTGGAAGCCCTCGCCCCACAGCGATGCGGATGCGGAATGCGAATTCCTCTACCAGCCGCAGGGCTGGGCGCGGGCCTGTCGTTTCCTGGCGCTGCGTTACGAAAACGAACCCGCGGCCGGCGCGGCCGAGCAATACCAGCTGTTTGCCACCAGCGCTTACACCTACCGCGTGTTTGTCACCAACCTGGCCGAACCGATCGCGGCGGTGGTGTGGTTTTACAATCAGCGCGCCGCAGCCGAGAACCTCATCAAGGAGGCCAACAACGACGCCGGGCTGGCGGCCCATCCCTCGCGCCGCTTTGACATGAACCGCAATCACTTTCAGCTGGCCATGCTGGCCTACAACCTCAACTGCTGGCTGCTGCTGTTCAACCGCGAAGCCCAAGCCAGCGTGGAGACACTGCGGCACACCACCCTGGCGACGGCGCGGCTGCGCTTTCTGTTCGTGGCGGCCAAGATCTGGCGGCACGCCGGCAGAACGGGTGTCAGCTACAGCGATCATTATGAGGAAAAGGGCCTGTTTGAACGGCTGATGCGGCGGCTGCGGGCGATGGGGCCACCGGGATCGAGCTTCGCGCCGGTGGTGGAGGGTGCGCTGAGTTGAGGGGCGCTCCATGCATAAAATTTCATGCACTCGCCGCAACGTACTGGGAACACGCCGCTTGCCCGCCCGCTTTTGCCCGCCGGGATTGGCAGGCGGCTCAAACAGGGAGGGAAACAGAGGAAAAGACGACTTGCTAAATCACTGAGTTGACACGACTGCCGCTACCGCCACAACTCCATCGGCGATGGCTACGCCGAATCTGTGCATAATTCAGGTGTAACCGCCCGAGAAGTCGTGCTCGTCGCGTAAGCGCTCGAAGATCCGTTTGGCGGTGTGGCGTTGCTTCTTCGGCTGGGTCTGATCGGCTTCGAGAATCTGATCGATGATGCCTGTAAAGCGATCGAGTTTCGGTCGCCTCACCGGCTGCTGGCGCCGGTAGCCGGGCGGCACAGCGTAGCGCAGCATCTTGCGCACGGTTTCCCGTGCCAGCCCGAACCGCCTGGACGCCTCCCTCTCGCTAATCCCCTCGACAAAAACACTGCGTCGCACCTGAGCATACAGCTCCACTTGATACATCCTTCCTGTGTGCCACAAAACGCCTCACAAATGTTTTATGGACACACTCAGGCGGTCTAGTTTTGCTCCGCCACCGGCGGCCTCAAACGGCCGCCATGTGGTCTATTTTCGCTCCGGCGATTACACCTGGGGGTGATGCAACAGATCCAGGCGGCAATAGGACCGAGACGGATTACGACAATGCACGACGCCTTATTCAGCATCATGGCCAGGATTTCCGCTACTGTCCCGAGACGGCCACCTGGTACGAGTGGACTGGCGGATGCTGGCAAAAGTCGATCGGAGGTGTTGAGCGCCGAGCAATCGAGACAGCGCGCTCACTCTACCCGGAAGCTGCAAAAATCACCGAGGACTCCGCTCGGCAGCGCTTCCTGCAACACGTACGATACAGCCTGTCGCGCAAAGGGATTGTCAATGCCATCTGGGTAGCTCAGCACCAACAGGAGGTCTCGGTCAGGCTTGATCAGCTTGACTCAGATCCGATGTTGCTGACCGTTGTGAATGGAAGTTTGAATCTGAAGACGGGCGAGCTTCGACCGCACCGGCGCGAGGACCTGACTACAAAGCTGGCGCCAGTGGAGTATCGGGCCGACGCCAAGGCCCCAAGATTTCAGAAATTCCTCAAGAGAATCCACCCCCAAAACAGTACTAGGAAGTTTCTGCAAAGAGTCCTGGGCTATGCGGTCACCGGTGCAGTCTTCGAGAAAATCGTGCTCATTCTTTACGGCTCCGGCGACAACGGCAAGACGACTTTTTTGGAGATCGTCCGCTACGTCCTTGGCGACTACGCTGGCCAGATCCTGATAAACACGCTGATGGCAAACAGGGGCGAGGTGAGTGCCGCGGCACGTTCCGACCTTGCTGACTTGAGGGGAAAGCGATTCGTGACCTCCAGCGAAGCCGAAGCTGGTCAAGAGTTGGCGGAGGCGCAGCTGAAGTATCTGACGGGCATGGGAAGAATCAAGGCGAAACGCATGCGCAAGGACCACTTTGAGTTCGACCCCACTCACAAGCTGCTGATCGATGCCAATCACAAGCCCGTCATCCGGGGTACGGATGATGCTATCTGGAACCGAATACTATTGCTGCCGTTCGAGGTCAAAATCCCCAAAGGCGAGCAGGATGGGCAACTCCTGGATCGTCTTAAGGTTGAGGCTTCAGGTATTCTGCGCTGGCTTGTGGAGGGCTGTTTGGCATGGCAGACCGAAGGTTTGGCACCTCCCGAAGAGATCCGATCTGCCGTGGCTGCATACCGGCTGAAGATGGATCCTGTCGCGCAGTTCCTGTCTTGCTGCGTGCAAGGTCCGCGGTCCCAAGTAACCAAAGATGGCCTCCATAAGTACTTCCTCGCGTGGTGCGACAAGAGCGACGAAAAGCCGATTAGCAAGAGGTCCTTTGGCGGAAAACTCCGTGCCAAGGGCTTCGAGACTTTCCGTGGGACGGGAGGAACCCGCTATTGGAAAGGCATCGCCCGGTACGTAAATCTATTCGAGTTTGAGAGGAGGTGACGCAAGTGACGCAACAAGACCTTAATCCCCTATATACGCGCGTTAAGAGCGTTAACCGGATCCTTATGTCACTTGCGTCACTACGTCATCAGCATGAGACCGTTTCTCAACCCAGAAGGTACCAGTGAGTCCGAGCAGGCTGCATCGGACGGCGTGCCAGAAGGGCTGCTTCCGTCGCGGAGGAGTGATTTATGACGTGCATTAACAGATCAACTGAGGACCAGCATGAGGCGGCCCTGGTGGTTCGCTATTTGGTTCGCCTGCGCAGTCACCAAGGCGCGCCAGCCGTTGAGCGGGCAGTGCAGGAAGCAGCCGGACTCGATTGGCGATTCTGCCAGAACTGCGGTTCGGAGGAGCCCGGCAGACCGCCGTTTCGATAGACTGAATAACTTCGGCTGAAAACTCGATTTTGACCCCTCACTTGCGTAGGCCCCCTCACTCGCGCTTGACCCCTCACTCGCGTTTGACCCCTCACTCGCGTTCGGGGCTCTGACCAAAATTATGGAACCCAGCGAACTTCGCGGCAAACTCTCCGGCGTGATCGCCTTCCCGGTCACTCCGTTCAAATCGGATCTCTCGCTCGACATCGACGGTTTGCGAACGAACGTCGCCGAGATGGCGAAGTTCCCGCTGTGCGCGATCGTGGCCGCCGGCGGCACGGGCGAGATGTACTCACTGACACCGGAGGAACACCGCCAAGTCGTGGAGGCGACGGTCCAGGAAGTCAACGGAAAGATGCCGGTGATCGCCGGAACCGGTTTCGGGCATCAGCTTGCGGTCGAGCTGGCGAAGCAGTCCGAGGCGGCGGGCGCGGACGGCATCCTTTGCTTCCCTCCCTACTACCCCAACGCGCATTTTGAGGGCCTGTCGCACTACTACCGGGCGGTGGGCGAGAGCACCAAGCTGGGCTTGCTGGTCTACAGCCGGGACTGGGCGGCGTTCAGCCCGACCGAAGTCCATCGCCTGGCGGAAGCGATTCCGCAACTCATCGCTTGGAAGGAAGGGCAGGCCGACATTCGGCGCTATCAGATGATCATGGAGCGTGTCGGCGATCGCCTGCATTGGATTGGGGGGGCGGGCGACGACATGGTTCCCGGCTATTACGCCCTCGGTATCCGCACCTACACGTCGAGCATCGCGGCCATCGCACCGCGGTTGTCGCTGCAACTGCACGAGCGCGCCTCGATGCTGGACATGTCGAGCTTGAAGCGGCTGATGACGAATTACGTGCTGCCGCTCTACGGGCTGCGTTCGCGGCGCAAGGGGTACGAAGTTTCGGTGATGAAGGCCGCGATGGAGATCCTGGGCAAGCCGGCCGGCCCGGTACGCCCGCCTCTGCCGAATGTGCGCCCCGACGAAAGAAAAGAAATCGAGGCGCTGATGGATCGCTACAAGCCGGTGCTGTAGGGCGATACGGCGCGGCAGAGGACCTCCCGTTTGCTGTTGTTGTTGGCGCGAACGTTGGTGCGAACACTGGGGAAAATACATGGCCGCCATTACACCTGGCGCTAGCGGACACGACAAGCTGGGTCCACTGGCTTCGCGCTACGTCGATGTCGCCGAATTGCCCTGGCAGGCAACGAAGTATCCCGGCATCGAGATGAAGGTCCTGATGAAGGACGAGGACGCCGGACTGATCACCGCTCTGTTTCGCTGCGAAGCTGGAGCGCGGCTGCCGTTGCATGAACACACCGGCATCGAGCAAACCTATGTTCTCGAAGGCAGTCTCGCCGATAATGAGGGAGAGGTGACGGCGGGCAATTACGTTTGGCGTCCCGCGGGCAGCCGCCACTCGGCGCACTCGCCCGACGGAGCGCTCGCCATTTCGTTTTTCTTGAGTCCGAATCGCTTTCTGGAGGAGGAATTAGCAGAACCCGAACAGCGCCGATAGCTGAGCACTCTGCTTGATTACCTATGACAGAAGGAAATTTGAAAAAAAAGCCTTGTGTTTTGTCGATCCTGGCGCATCCTGACGATGCCGAGTTCTTCTGCGCCGGGACGTTGATTCGGCTCCAAGAGCATGGATTCGAAACCCACATCGCAACGATGACTCCGGGCGACTGCGGCAGCATGGAGCACGGCGCCTCCGAAATTGCCGGCATGCGCCGCCGGGAAGCGGCCGCGGCCGCGGCGAAAATCCGCGGGCACTATCACTGCCTCGGCGGCCGAGACCTTCTGGTGCGGTATGACCCCGAACATATTCAGGCCGCGGTCGAGATGGTGCGGCAAGTCGCGCCGGATATCGTCATCACGCACGCGCCTCAGGACTATCATCTTGACCATGAGATGACCAGCCTGGTCGTGCGGAATGCCTGCTTTGCAGCGTCAGCCCCCAACTTCGACACGGGCAGGAGGCCGGCCCACGCGGCGACCTCTTCGATTCCTCATCTTTACTATGCGAGCCCCGCCGCGGGCACGAACATTTTCGGGCAGGCGGTTCTGTCTTCGGTCTACATCGACATATCAGAAGTCATCGGACTCAAGGTCGATATGCTGACCTGCCACCGCAGCCAGCGCGAGTGGCTGCAAGCCCAGCACGGCATGGACGAATATCTCGAGGAAATGCGCCGCTGGAACGCCGAGCAAGGCAAGCAAGCCGGCGTGGGGTTCGCGGAAGGCTTTCGGCAGCATCTCGGCCACCCCTACCCCCAAGACGACAAACTGACGGAGCTGTTGGGCGCGAAGAAGTGAGATCGTTTTCATTGGATGGAACATTTCGAATCGGAATTCAGAGCCCTGCCCGTGACGGCAGGGTCGCCGAGCTCCGTCGTTCCCACTCTGTCTAAGGTGTTGCTCGTGCCCGATTCTCCGAAAGCTGGTCCGCGCCGCCCAGATTGGCCTTCCGCACTTTTACCCCTTCTAGCCTGCATTTCTCACGGCGCAACTTTTCGGGCATTCTGGAGGCGATCCTGTTTCATGCAGCGATCAAACGGATTTTTTTCAATGTTCGCCCTTTGGTCTTTTTTGCTGTAATCGTCCTCGTATTCGCTAGCAAAAGAGCCTCAACGGACTGGAGCGGTTTGGGCGCAAGTTGTTCATTTATAAGCGGTTCATTTTTTCAATGAGAGGATTTGAGAGTATATGAGAGAGTTTTGGGTTTTTTGCCTGGCGGGGGGCTTGGATCGCCCGCCGCTCACCTCCACATGGAAAATGATTCATCGCTGGGTTCCCCTTTATTTTAGGATAGCAAGCCGATCTCGGGCGGCCTGGGGCTTCCTGGAGAAAACTGTTGAAAACAAAGGGAGTAATTTTATCAAAAATCCGTGACCGAGTTTGTCAACCCGCGTTTCTCAGCGCCTGACGGGCGAGGCAGGCGAGAGGCCCGGCAGCCTTCATTGCGCTTGCCGGCCGTTTTCGGCCTACCGTTAAGTATGCGTCTTTGATTCAGCGGGGTTGGCGTCAAGCCGAACGCGCCTCGTACTGACGCGCCTCTCACGCAGCTCGTCACGCCACGCGGTGAGAAATGCAGGCTAGGCGAGGCTAGGCGGCAGTCGTCAGTGATAGCATCAAATTCCATCCCATGAAACGCAGATTCCATGCCCCAGCCATCGCCCTGGCGGTTTGCGCACTCTCCTGTCAGGGGGACCCAGCGCCCTCACCCAGCGAGGGTTCCCTCAGCGGCAACCGTATTTCCGCGCACGTCAAGTTCCTGGCAAGCGACGCCCTTGGCGGCAGGGGGCCGGCCACCCCAGGCGAAACCCTCACGACCGAATACATCGCCACTCAGTTTGCACTGGCGGGCTTGAAACCCGGCGGTGATGACGGCGCCTACTTCCAGAAGGTCCCCTTGGTTGGGATCCGATCGTTGCCCGAAACGGTTCTTTTTTGGGAGGGCGAGGGCGAAAAACTCCGGATGGAGTGGCTCGATGACTACGTTGGGGTCAACCACCGGCAGCAAGCTGATCAGCCGATCGACGCCGAAGCGATCTACGTTGGTCATGGCATCGTCGCCCCGGAGTTTGATTGGGACGACTACAAAGGAGTTGACGTGAAAGGGATGATCGTGGTTTTGTTCACCAACGAGCCGCGATCGGAAGACCAGGCCTTCTTCGGGGGCAAGGCCCTGACCTATTACGGCCGCTGGATTTTCAAATACGAAGAGGCGCTGCGCCAGGGCGCTGCCGGCGCCATCATTGTCCACACGGCGCCGACGGCCGGCTATCCCTGGACGGTCGTTCGCAACTCCTGGGGCGGCAGGAACCCCCACGTCAAACTTGGGGATGGCGAGCCCGCCCTCGGCGTCGCGGGCTGGGTCACTTCACGGACGGGCGAGCGGATACTGGCCGAAACCGGTCAATCGCTCGATGAACTTCTCACCGAAGCCGACTCACGAGACTTTCACCCGATCCCCCTTAAGCTGAGCCTGCGCGGGCGCATCACAAGCCGGGTCACGCCGTTGGACACGCGCAATGTCGTTGGCATTGTGGAAGGAAGTGATCCGCAAAAGAAGGACGAGGCGGTTCTTTACTCCGCGCACTGGGATCACCTCGGCGAAGGAATCGAGGTAGAAGGAGACAGTATTTACAACGGCGCCATCGATAACGCCACGGGCTGCGGCATTCTTCTCGAACTGGCTCGGGCGTTTGCGGAATTGGAACAGGCCCCGGCCCGCTCGATCGTGTTCGCCGCCGTCGGAGCGGAAGAGGGTGGTCTCCGCGGGTCGCAATATTACGCCGAACATCCGCTTATTCCAGCCGGCAAGACGGCGCTCAATCTCAACTATGACGGGCTCATGCCCCTTGGGCTCAGCAGCGACATCTCGCTCCCCGGCTACGAACGCACTAGCCTGCGCGAGACGGTTGAGCGGATGGCCCGGAAACTCCAGCTTGAGATCCGCCCCGAGGCGCATCCCGAGCAGGGATACTACTATCGCTCCGATCACTTCAGTCTGGCCAAAGCCGGGGTACCGGCGTTCTCCATCAAGCCCGGTACGCGGTATGAAGGCCGCCCCGAGGAGTGGGGCGTTCGGGCACGGGAGAAGTACGTCGCCAACGACTATCATCAGCCGTCGGACGAATTTGACCCAGCGTGGGATTTCTCCGGACTGGAACAGATCGCCCGCTTTGGTTTCGAGCTTGGTCTGGAGGTGGCTAATCAGCCCGAGTTGCCCACCTGGAATCCCGGCGATGAGTTTCTAGCGGCACGAGAGAAGTCATGGGGGCGATAGCCCGAATTTCTCATCGCCTGACGGTCGAAGCACGCGATAGGCCCGCCATTACTTCGTTGCGCTTGCTCGCCGTACTCAACGTACTGTCACGTACGCCTCCGTTCGTCAAGCGGCGAGCGCCTCGTACTGACGCGCCTCTCACGCACTTCGCCTCGCCACGCGGTGAGAAAAGCGGGCTAGCCCGCGGGCGAGGCGCTGTGATGGGTGACGACGCGAATAGCCGCGCGCGAGGTGACTTCATCGACGGCGGAATCGCGAAAAGCGCCAGCGGAGTCCGGAACTCGAGCGGCTGGTCCCGAGCCGATCGCCGGTAGCGTCGCAGCGGGCGCACCGGGAACGTCTCGTGCCGCGCCCCGGACCTGGAAAGCGACGCTCCAACATGAATCGAGGGGCCCTGTTCAGTCCCTGCTGGCAATGCCTCCCGACTGGCGAAGTCCCGCAAACCGGCCAAAGGGAGGTCGAAAAATCGTGTGCTAAAATCAAGAAATCCAACCTGTTTCGCCACGGTAGCTCAGTTGGTAGAGCAGCGGTTTCGTAAACCGCAGGTCGTCGGTTCGACTCCGACCCGTGGCTCCACATTCTCAATGACTTAGCGCTGCTCACTGTCAATCCCATACCCCTTTTGCTGATCGATTGCTAACCCCTGCTAACCCGTACCTCTAGTTGACACGCCCGATTAAGCCGCTGTAGCGTAGAACCATTTGGCGGGCCGCGTGAGGCGCTGACATGAAGCACATCCTTTGCTGGTAAGATTGCATCATGGGATTGGTCCTCAGAACGCAAAGAAATCGGATTCTAGATGCCATTCGGGCAGAGATCCCGGACACTACCCAGGTCCAGTGGAAAGAACTCGATGACCGTTTCGTAATCAAACACATTCCGTCTGGTTTCTACTTCGAGGCAACGGTAGACGATTATCCTGAAGAAGTCAAGTTCTCACCCGGTGATGGGTGCGCGACATGAATGTGGAGGGTTGGGGAGATTCCCTTTTTTGAGCACCTTGTCTGAGCGTTATACTATGCTCAGATAAGGAGGTGCTCACCATGTCGACTTCTCTGTCAGAGCTGGAAGCGGACCGCAGCCATCTGCTCCAGCAGTTCACCACCTTGGGGGACATGCGCCGCGGCTCTGTTTCGGCGTTCACTCGTCGCTGCGGCAAACCGAACTGTCACTGTGCCCAGCCCGATGACCCCGGTCACGGTCCCCAGTACCGTCTCACTCGCAATGTGAACGGGAAGACGGTCACCGAGAGCTTTGCCAATGAGGAGGCGCTGCGGAAGGCACAACGGGAAGTAGCCGAGTTTCATCGCTGCCAACAACTGGGCCGAGAACTGCTGGCCGTCAATGAGAAAATCTGCCAGTTGCGGCCGCTCGCCGAGACGCTGACAGCACAGGAAAAAAAACGGCGCGAACGATCCAACACGAACTCGCCCAAGAAGTGAATCATCTGCTCGAGGTGATCTTCACCGGCTGGCGCAAGAGCGGCAAACTGGATCTGGAGGCCGTCGAGACTGCCACCCGGATGACAATGCATCGCGCCGGAGCAGCGCTGTTGAGCGAGTTGCTGTCGTCCTCGGAGGCGGCGCCGCGCAAAGTCCCCTGCGGTTGCGGAGCTCAAGCCCCCTATCACGACACGCGCCCCAAACAACTCACCACCGTGGTGGGAGAGGTCTGCTTCGAGCGAGCCTACTACGTCTGCCCGCAGTGCCGGCGGGGACAATGCCCGCGCGACGCCGAACTCGATGTGGTGCGCACCGCCTGCTCGCCCGGGGTGCGCCGCATGATGGCGCTGATAGGCAGCGAAACCTCCTTCGAGCAGGGCCGCGAACAACTCGAGGTGCTGGCCGGCCTGGAGGTCACTGCCAAGGCCGTGGAACGGCAAGCCGAAGCCCTGGGCGCCGACATCGCCAGCCGCGAGCAAACCGAAATCCAGCGGGCCAAGCAACTGGAACTGCCCGAAGTTTGCACCCCCGCCGTGCCGCTGCTCTACATCGAGATGGATGGCACCGGCGTGCCGGTTGTGGCGGCCGAGACCGCGGGCCGCGTCGGCAAAACCCCAGGCCGGCCGCCGCGCACCCGCGAGGTCAAGCTAGGCTGCTTCTTTACGCAAACCGCGACCGACGACCAAGGCCGGCCGCTCCGCGACGAGGATTCCACCACCTACACCGCCGCCATCGAAGGGGCCGAGGAGTTTGGTCTGCGCCTCTACACCGAGGCCTGGCGCCGCGGCTGGAGCCGAGCGAAGAAGAAGGTCATCCTTGGCGATGGTGCCCTCTGGATCTGGAACCTGGCCCACCAGCACTTCCCCGGCGCGGTTCAGATCGTCGATCTCTACCATGCGCGGCAGCACCTCTGGGAGCTTTCCGCGAAGTTGTTCGGCAACGATGAGCGAGGCCGCAAACGCTGGACAGCGCGGCTGTTGGACAAGCTCGATCGGGGCAAGGTCGAAGCCCTGGCGAAAACCCTGCGCCAGTTTCACACAACGAGCGAAGAACGGGCTCACCTGCTCTCCAACCAAGCAGACTACTTTGAACGCAACGCCGAACGAATGCGCTACCCCTGGTTCCGCGAGCAAGGTCTGTTTGTCGGCTCGGGGGTGGTCGAGGCCGGCTGCAAGACCGTGATCGGCTCACGCCTCAAGCGTTCCGGTATGTTTTGGACCGTGCGCGGCGCCAACGCGATCATCGCTCTGCGCTGCTGCCGGATGAGCGGAAAGTTCGAGGACTACTGGGAGGCCCGATCAACCGCCGCCTGATCTCCCATATTTATGTCGCGCACCCACCGGTGATGACAAAATGACGCAAGAGGAGCACGCTGGGTTCGACTGGGAAAGCCTGATAGACCATGCTCGTGAGTGGGCCACATATCTAAAGCGTGAACTAGGTGAGCCCGATCTTTGGGCCATTTCTGGCGAACAGCGCAAGCGAGTCGAATCCGCAACAGCAGCCGGTTCTCCGAACACACCCTTCACCGAAGAAGAACAACTCTTGATTTCTGCAAGGTTGGACGAAATCAAAGAGGAGATCACCGCAGGGCATCCGCTCCAGGGTGCACAGGTCAAGCTTCTAACAGAACAAATCGATTTCCTGAAAGAGCAATCCAAAAGTCAGGGCCGAAGAAGCTGGATGCAAATGGCACTTGGTGCTGTGCTCACCTGTTACCTGGGCAAAATTGATCCTGCTGCAGTTCAAGCCTTTCTCGCGCGGATCGTTGAGACCTTCACCCCTCTCGTGACGAATCTTCTACTAGGTGGATAACAGGTCCCCGTTGCAAGCCGCAACCCGATCCGAGCTACCTTGGCCCACCTAGGACCCGAGAACGCGCGACAGGGGCCGACAGCCCATGACACCTGAATTATGCACTGCGGCGTGGACCTGAGGAGGGCTGAGCCGCAAGGGACCATTGGGAACCCCCGAAAACATGGGGTAAAAAGGTAGGCTGGCAAAGATCCCAGCTTCGCCAGCCAACCCCAAGGAGGTCACCCACATGGTTACCAGACGAAAACAGCATAGCTCCCAAAGGCCCGTCCAACAAGGCCCAGCCGTGACGGCCTCGCGACCCAATAAAATCGGGGCTTCGACGCCTTACCACTTCCGCGGCAAGAAGCCGACTCCCTACGGCGGCTTTCTGCCGGTGGTCGGGAGGGCGCTGATCTGAGAGCCTGGCTATGCGCTATGCATAAAATTTTATGCACTAGCCGTAACGCACTGGAAACACGTCACTTCCGAGCGAGGTTTTGACGACGCGGAATCTGGGCGGGAAGGGAAACCGGGGACGGAGAAGCCAAAAGACCAGTTGCCGAGCTACCACCTCACGACGACCGCCAACCCGCTACGAACGCAGCCACACTCGCAAAGTGAATCTGTGCATAATTCAGGTGACAAACGGGTGTGTGGCCGGGTCGCGTAGCCCGTGGCAAGCGCAGGGGCAGGCCACGGAAGCGCGGACGGTGGCAGCGATGCCATAAGTCAGGGGAGTATGACTGATGCGGACGGTGTAACCAGGGCAAGGCTGCTAAAGCAGATAGCCGGAGTCCTGCAATCGTGGCCCTTGTATCGGAACTATCGATATGACGAAGGCAGTCTGTTGATCGCCAATCCAGGGTATGCCCCGGTGTTTCGACTTCCGTCAGAAATCAGCCTTCCGTGCACGGACTGCAAGAACGAACAGAGGTGGAAGTGCGGGGACCGAACGGTGTTCGGAAATGGAGGTTTTCAGCGAACCTCATACGTCTGCAAGAACTGCGAAAAGTCAGGAATGACGTATTTTGTCTTCTGGAACGAAGCAGAGGACGCTGGTTCATTTTTCAAGGTGGGCCAGCATCCGCCGTTAGAATCCGATCCCCCGGCTAAACTTAAACTCGAAGCTGATGACCACGCACTCTACAAGAAGGCTCTGACAAGCCGGAACTTCTCCTTCGGAATCGGCGCTCTGGCTTACCTTCGGCGCGTGGTTGAAAACCAGATGAACCGCCTTCTCGACCTGGTTGCGGATGCTGCGAAGGCAGCCGAAGCGGATGAACAAGAGTGGTCTGCTGGGCTTGCCGAAGCGAAAGAAAGCCGGGCGTTTGACAAGAAGGTTGCGTTCGCAGCCAAGATTCTTCCGGCACATCTGAAACCCGGCGGTCACAATCCGTTCGATGTTCTACATGGATTTGCTAGCGGGGGACTTCATGCCAAATCGGACGAGGAATGCCTTGCCACGTTCGACAGTGTGCAATTGGTTTTCGAATATCTGTTCAACCAACTCACCGTGAGCAGTGAGGATACCAAGGCGTACGCCGACAGGCTCGCTCAGCTAGCGAGTGGAAAGCCGCAGAAGAAGAAGTAGGGAACGGGGCAACACCTCGGCGACGCTTGACACCCACCCACTACGAAAGCACAGCCGCCCGTACGCATCGGCAAAGGTTGCACCGTGCAACTTGCTAATATTTTGCCAATCAACGCATCAAAACAGGGCGGTTTTGACCGGGGCCGGAAGGGATGAGGCAAACTATAAATGGTTACAAAATAAAAACTTACGGAATGCGCCGGGATTGGCAGTGATGGCCAGATTAGCTTTCGTAAACCGCAGGTCGTCGGTTCGAATCCGACCCGTGGCTCCAGCTTCTCCTTTTTGTCAGTCGGCGATCGCTTGATACGCGTACTGGGCGAACATATTTCCGTAGCGCAGGCGCGTGTGCGGCAGAATTTGGACCATATAGATCACGATGAGATCTTCCTTGGGGTCCATCACAACGCGCGTCCCGGCCGCCCCGCCCCATCCGTAGGCGCCGGCGGAAACTGCGTCACCGCTCGTCCCCGGATCCGTATGGACCGCGACGCCGAGGCCGAACCCCCAACCTCGGCGCAGAGTCCACGACATGTCAATCCCCTCGGTGTGGTCGGCCGTCATCAACTCGACCGTCTTGCGGCCCAACAAACGGACGCCGTCCAGTTCCCCGCCGTTGAGCATCATCCGCGCGAATCGCAGGTAGTCGCTGGTGGTGGACACGAGACCGCCGCCGCCCGAGAAGAACGTACCCGGCCCCATATATCGCTCGGAGACACGGGTTTTGGCCACTTGGAGCTTCTCTTTCGACTCCTCCATTGGGGCATAGAGCTGCGCGAAGCGATGGTGCTCCTCTTTCGGGACGTGAAATCCGGTGTCGGCCATGCCCAGCGGCTGGAAGATGCGCTCTTCAAGGAAGCGGTCGAAACGCTTCCCGGAAAGCACCTCAATGAGGCGGCCCTGGACGTCGACCGCGACGCTATAGTGCCACTTCTCCCCTGGGTGGAACAGGAGCGGCAGTTCGCCCAGCTTGCGGGTCATATCGGCCAGCGTGCCCTTGTTGTCGAGCACCGTCACGTCCTGGTACATCTTGTCGACGGAGGTTCCGCCGAAGAAGCCGTATGTCAGCCCGGCCGTGTGGCGCATCAAATCCTGCACGGTGATCTCTCGCTTCGCCTCGACCCGCCGCGCGCGATCCGGGTCACCCGGGGACCGCGAGCTATCCTCGGCCACTTCCATACCCTTGAACTCGGGGAGGTAGCGCGAAACCGGATCCGTCAGCATGAATTTGCCTTCTTCGTGCAGCATCATTAGCGCTGCGGAGGTGATGGGCTTCGACATCGAGTAGATGCGAAAGATCGTGTCTTTCGCCATGGGCCTGTGTCGCTCACGATCCGCGTTGCCGCGGACTTCGAAGTAGGCGATCTTGCCGCGGCGGGCCACCAAGCCGATCGCGCCGGCAATGCGCCCGGCCGCGACATCTTCTTCCATCGCTCGGGTCGCCCGCGCGAGCCGCTCGGACGAAAGGCCGAGATCCTCGGGATCGACGGCCGAGAAATTTCCCGCGGGCCCCCGCGGATCGGCCGCGAGCAGGGGCAGTGAGCAAACCAGCAGAGCGAAAATGGCGAAGCGTTTCATAGTGTGAAGATTATATCGAAGCCGCTGAGAACGGAGGTCGTCCTTTCGCCGCCAGCCAGTTTTTCGTCGCTGGCCGGACAAGTTGGCAGCATCCTCGCTGGCCTGGCACTGCAACGACGGACGATCCGATGTTACAACGTGGTATCTTAGTGCGCGAAGTCTTTCGGCGCTTCGAACCTCCGGCCGCGCGAAGGCAGGGCGGGGGTTCAACGGAGTTTTGATGAAGTCATCCTCGGGCGCGGCAGTCCTTATTCTCGTCCTTGTTCTGGTCACTGTTCCGGCGCAGGGGCAATCCCCGGACTACGAGCCGTCCCGGCTGCCGGACGGACACCCGGATCTGAACGGCATTTGGCAGGCTCATAACTCCGCCAACTACGACATCGAGCGGCACATGGCCCGGCCCGCCATGCAACTGCGCGAAGGGCCGCATGGGCCGCTGCCGGCCGTGGCTCTCCTGCGTCTCGGCGCTGTCGGCTCCGTGCCCGGCGGCATGGGCGTGGTCGAGGGCGGCAAGATCCCGTATACGCCCGAGGCGCGGGCGAAGAGAAAGGAGAACCAGCAGCACTGGATCGACCGTGATCCCGAGATCAAATGCTATCTGCCGGGCGTGCCGCGCGCCACCTACATGCCCTTTCCGTTCCAGATTTTTCACAACGAGAAGTCGATCTTTATTGCCTACGAGTTCGCTGGCGCGTTCCGCGATATCTATCTCGAGGACGTCGGGCCGGCCGAGACCGATTCTTGGATGGGGCAGTCGGTCGGACACTGGGAGGGCGACACGCTGGTCGTCGACGTCGCTGGGCAAAGTGACCAAACCTGGTTCGACCGCTCCGGAACGCACCACAGCAACCAGTTGCATGTGGTGGAGCGGTACACGCTGATCAGTCCCAACCACATCCAATACGAAGCCAGGATCGAAGATCCCGAGGTCTTTACCCGGCCTTGGAAGATCAGCATGCCGCTGTACCGCCGGATCGAAAAGGACGCGCGATTGATGGACTTCAAATGTGTCGAGTTCGTAGAAGAACTCATCTACGGCGAGTATCGCCGCCACCCGTTGGAGAGATAATCGAAGGAGGGTGTGATGCGCAATCGATTCTTGACCATCCTTGTCGCTCTCACGATCGCCCTTGCGATCTTGGGAGGCGCGGACATCCCGCGCACCGCGGACGGCCGCCCGGATCTTTCGGGCACCTACGATACCGCCAGCCTGACGCCCTTGCAGCGGCCGGCGAAGTTTGGCGACAAACTGACCCTGACCGACGAAGAAGCCGTGGCCGTCGCGAAGAAAGAGGCTCAACTGGTCGCGAAAGCGGATGCAGCCTCGGATCCCAACCGGGATGCGCCGGGGATCGGGGGGGCGGGGTTTGCAGGTGAGATCGAGGTTCCGGAGCTCGACGGTGCGGCCGGCAAGGTCGGCGGTTACAACTGGTTCTGGGTTGACCGGGGAACTGGGGCGTTCAAGATTGACGGAAAATGGCGCACCTCGATCATCACCGACCCGAAGAACGGCCGCCGTCCCCCGCTGACCCCGCGGGCCAAGAAGCGGGCAGCCGCGCGCGCCAAGCTGCGCCGCCCAAACACCGGCGAGGCCTGGTGGATCAAGGAGGGCCTCGATCCGGGACCCTACGACGATCCCGAGCTTCGCCCGCTGGCCGAGCGCTGCCTGCTGGGTTTCGGCTCGACCGGCGGCCCGCCGATGCTGCCGGTGCTCTACAACAACCTGAAGAAGATCGTCCAGACCAAAGACCACGTCATGATCCTGGTCGAAATGGTGCATGACGCCCGCATCGTTCGCATGAACACCGGGCACGCCCCGCCGGACGTCCGTAAGTGGCTGGGAGACTCGGTGGGTCACTGGGAGGGCGATACACTTGTGGTGGACACTACGAACTTCACCGACAAACCCGGGCTCTCTCAGGCTTCCAGGAACCTGCACGTCGTTGAGCGCTTCAGGCGCATCGACGCGGACACGCTGCTCTACCAGTTCACCGTGGACGACCCGGCCGTCTGGACCGAGCCGTGGAGCGGCGAGTACACCTGGCCGGCGACCAAGAATCGCGTCTACGAGTACGCCTGCCACGAGGCGAACTATTCTTTCGGCGGCATTCTCCGCGGCGCCCGGGTTCTCGAGGCCGAGACGCTCGGCAAAAGCAATGGCGAATGAACAGTCCGCGGCATTTGCGCCAAATATAGCCACGATGCGGTTGAGAGATAACCGGGGGAGGTTGCCATGAGCATTCGATTGTTTACCATTCTTGGCGCTGTCACGATCGCCGTCACGACGCTGGGAGGCGCGGACATCCCGCCTACCGCCGGCGGCCGCCCGGATCTGTCAGGCACCTACGATACTGCTACCCTGACGCCCTTGCAGCGGCCGGAGAAGTTCGGCGACAAGCTGACCCTGACCGACGAAGAAGCCGAGGCCATCGCCAAGGAAGAGGTTGAGTTCATGGCGAAGACGAACGCGGCGTCGGATCCCAATCGGGCAGCACCGCCGGAAGGCGGTGACGGAACCACGGGAGGGAAGGGAAACGTTGGCGGTTACAACTCGTTCTGGTACGGCCGGGGCACGCGGGCGTTCAAGATCGCCGGCAAATGGCGCACGTCGATCATCACCGATCCGAAGAACGGACAGCGGCCGCCGCTGACCGCGCGGGCCAAGAAGCGGGCAGCCGCGCGCGCCAAGCTGTTTCGCCCGAACACCGGCGAGGCCTGGTGGATCAAGGAGGGAGTCGAGACGGGTCCCTACGACGATCCGGAGATGCGCCCTTTGGGCGAGCGCTGCCTTTTGGGGTTCGGCTCGACCGGCGGCCCCCCGATGCTCCCGGTCTTGTACAACAACCTGAAGAAGATCGTGCAGACCAAAGACCACGTCATGATCCTGGTCGAAATGGTGCATGACGCCCGCATCGTTCGCATGAACGCCGAGCACGCCCCGCCAGAAATCCGCGGCTGGCTGGGAGACTCGGTGGGTCATTGGGAGGGCGATACGCTGGTGGTGGACACGACGAACTTCACTGACAAACCCGGGCTCTCTCAGGCTTCCAGAAACCTGCACGTCGTCGAGCGCTTCAGGCGCAGCGGCACCGGCACGCTGCTCTATCAGTTCACCGTGGACGACCCAACCGTCTGGACCGAGCCGTGGAGTGGCGAGTACACTTGGCCGGCGACCAGCAATCGCATCTACGAATACGCCTGCCATGAGGCGAACTACTCCTTCGGGGGGATTCTGCGCGGCGCGCGGTTTCTCGAAGCCGAGGCGCGCGGTGAGGCTGAAGACAAATGACAGCAGCATTCGTAACTGCCGGCAACGAATTCACGAGGTGTATCCCATGAGCAGAAAATCAGATCCTCGGCTGACGACGTTCACCGCCTTCGCCATCGTTTTCTCCCTTAGCGTGCTTCTCATCTCGGTCGCCGTGCCGGTGGAAGCCCACCATGCCTTCGGCGCTGAATTCGACCCAAACCGGCCACTGCTGCTCAAGGGACCCGTGGTCCGAGTGGAGTGGGTGAATCCGCATACCTGGATCCACATGGAGGTCACCGACAAAGAGGGCAAAAAGGAAGTGTGGATGATCGAGGGCGGGACTCCGAACAGCTTGCTGCGGCGCGGGCTCAAAAGGGATTCGATCAAGCCCGGTCAGATCATCATCGTCGACGGTTATCAGGCCAAAGACCGCTCAAATCGGGCCAACGGGCGAGACGTGACGTTCGAGGACGGACGCAAGTTCTTCTTGGGCTCGTCCGGCACCGGCGCCCCGTATGACAAGCGGGGCAAAAAAGAGTCTCGCTAGATCTTCGTCCGACCACGCTATTTCGTCCTCGCCTCTGGTTTGCCACGTCTCACCGCTCATGCACCTGGCGCGCGAAATGCCAAGTCACCGCATGGAGTAAAGCCGGCCAAATGCATGTGATTTTGACACCCTCGCTTGGCTGGCTTTGGCTCGTCGTTGCGCTCGGGTGCGCGGGGGTGTCTTGTTCGACGGTCCCGACACGTTTAGAAGACCGGACGCAGCCGGCCGCCGGCGGGGACTCGGTTTGGGAAGTGCTCGCCTGGCATCAAGTCGACGACTTGCCGGGAGAGATCGCCTTGCTGGAAACAGTTTTCTGGGATCCGCGGGACACGGTCAGCTTGCGGAAGCTCATCAGCCAAACGCCGCTGGTCAAAGACAAGACCGTGCTAGAAATCGGCACGGGCACGGGCTTGCTGTCGCTTTACGCTTTGGAATTCGGCGCGGCGAAAGTGGTTGCCAGCGACGTCAATCCCGCCGCCGTGACCAATGCCCGCTACAACGCGCGATTGCTGAACTTCGAGGACAGGTTTCAGGCTCGCCTGGTCTCGCTCGATGATCCTGCCGCCTTCTCGGTCATTGCGGACGAGGAAACGTTTGACGTGATCCTCTCGAATCCTCCTTGGGTAAACCGCCGGCCTTCGAGAATCGAGGAGTTCGCTCTTTATGACGAGAACTTTCAACTGATGCGAACCTTGCTGGAGGGTCTTCGCCAGCACTTGAATCCGGGAGGCAGGGTTCTGCTGGCCTATGGCAGCGTCGACGGCATCCGAACCTTGATGCGAATGGCCCGGGAAATGAACATGACGACCGAGGTGATCGGCGACGAACGCGACCTCGACGAGCTGGAGGAGGAGTTCTTGCCCGGGATGCTGGTGGAGGTAAAGGTCGCCCCGGCTGAACGGTAGCTGGGTACCAGTCGTGTCCATCGGGCAGGAGAGGGCCCTCGGGCCTTCCAACATGGTGCGCGCGTCAGCAGACGGGCTGCCGCGCCTGCCTTGTGTCGAGCGCCGTGAATCTTCTACTCTGTTCTTTGCCCTCGCTGCCAGGCTCAGCAAAGACCATGTACAAATGGGTTAACAAAATTCACATGTATGCAGGCCTTCTGACCTTCACGGCGTTTGTCGTGTGGGGCGTGACCGGCATTCACGCTGTCTTGCCGCCGCCGCCGGGCGGCTATACTCCGCCGGAGATCTCCTCCGAGCGTGAGATGCCCTTCCGGTCTCCCGCCAACCTCGATGACAAACAGCTCGCCAAGCGCATCTACGAAACAGCGGACTTTCCGCTTGCCGGCGGGCACTACAACATCCACCGCGACGATGACCTGAATCTTGTGTTTTTCGTCTTCACGGTCAACGGCCGCCGCGACGTTACTTACCTGGAGGAACAGGGTATCGTCCGCATCGCGCACCGTCGACGTGGCTTGGCGGGGTTCTTGTCGTCCATGCACACAAGCCACTCCCGCCGCGGACCGCCGGCGCTGGCGTCCCGCTTGTGGGGTCTCTATAACGAATTTTCGACTTGGGCCTTCTTGTTCATGACTGTTTCCGGCATCTACATGTGGCTCGTCACTCGCCCGGGATTACGCTGGGCGCAGGCGTCCGCGGCGGCGGCTGTGGGTCTTTCCATTGTCCTTTGGATTCTGAATCGGTGAGCCTATGTTCCATTTCATGAGGAACGTCCACCTTGCGCTCGGGCTCGTCTCCGTGGTGATGGCCCTGATTTTCGCGCTGAGTTCGCTGGTGTTTATCTATCGTCCGTGGCTTCCCCAATCGATCGAGCAGAGCGAGCGGACCGTCCAAGTTCCGGCTCAAGCGGCGTCAACGCCCAGAGCGCTGGCACGGGCGCTAATGCGGAGCGAGGGGCTGCGGGGCACTGTGAGCCAGATCGAGGAAGACCCCGAGGCGATACGCGTTCGCATTTCCCGGCCCGGGACCGAATTCCGGATCGAGTATAGGCGTTCGACGAGCGAGGCCAGGATCGAACTGCGGCGCTGGGGGTTGCTCGAAACGCTCGTGCAGCTTCATGTCAATCACGGGTTCTGGCACGAATTCGCTCCGGCGAATGCCTGGGCGGCGCTTTCTCTGCTGGCATCCGCCGGGCTTCTTCTGCTTGGCGCCAGCGGGATCTACCTCTGGTTCATGCACCACGAGGAGCGGCGAGTGGGAGGGGTTCTGCTCGTCCTGGAGCTGGCCTACGCGCTCGTAACCCTCGTCCTGACACGGCTCGCCTAGCGCTCCACGGGCATCTTGGCCCCCTTCCAGGCCCTCCACCCTCCAGCGAGCGAGTAGACATTGAAGTAGCCCATCTTCTGAAGCGCATCGGCGGCCAATGCCGAGCGGTATCCGCCTCCACAATACAGTACGATTTTTTTCGCCGTATCAGGGACCGCGCTTTCGATGTCTCGCTCGATGATCCCTTTTCCGAGATGGATCGCTCCAGCGGCGTGCCCTGACGCCCACTCCGACTCTTCCCGGGTATCGACCAAAACGAACTCTTCGTCCGAGTCGTTGTCCTGTTTGACGTCGTCTACCGTGGACTCACGAATCCTTGATTTTGCGTCGTTCACTAGATCGAGAAATCTTTGCGAATGCTCCATGGACCTTCCTTCACCTCCTACAGGCTAGTGTAGTGCGTCGGGCGGATTACAACCTATCAAGCGCGGCCCAAGGCTTGGCATCTCGGAATTCTCGAGAAAAAAGTAGTGTTTCGGAGTTACGGCCGGCATACAACATCGCACGCTTGATTTTTCTCAGCAAACGCTTGTTTTTCGGCAGCCCGAATACGTAATCCACGCCGTTGTTTTCGCACCAGCTCATAAGCATTCTAGGCGCTTGGCAGGCAGCGCAGGTCCGGAAGGGTCGGTCGCCCGAGCGGGTGACAGGCATGACCGCAAGGAGGCGGGCGTCGTGAGCATGACGAGGATTCCGTCACCTAGTAATTTTACTAGGTTAAACCGTAACCTTCTCACTGATGACACGCCTTATAACATCTCGGATTATGTTGAATCAGTAGTATTGGCCCTGCTTTCCCGGCAACTGCAATGTCTGAGCGAGTGAAGTCCATGAGGGTTCTGGTCGTAGACGACGATGAGGCGGTGCTTCGCCTCGTTCGGGCAGTGTTCGAGAGCGACCAATATGCCGTTGTGCTCGCTCGAGACGGCGAACAGGCTCTAGCAGCCGCGGCTGAGCGAGTCCCGGACGTCGTTGTGCTGGATCTTTCGCTTCCGGCCCTTTCAGGGCTGGAAGTATGCCGGCGTCTGAGAACCTGGTTCGAAGGCCCGATTCTCATCCTCTCCGCACACGACGAGGAAGACGTTGTCGTCGAGGCCCTTGACTTAGGAGCTGACGATTATCTCACGAAGCCGTTTCGCCCCAATGAGCTAAAAGCCAGGGTTCGAGCTCTGGAGCGCCGCAGCGCACAGCCATCCCCGTCTAGGGCGGTGTTGCAGTTCGGGGAGCTGCAAATTGACTTTGTGTGGCAGCGCGTTGCGCGGGAAGGTCGTGAGATCCGCTTGACAAAAACGGAATTTGACATTCTTGCCTTCCTGGTTCAGAAACGTAACATGGTTGTCACGCCGAGAGCGATCATGGAGAAGGTCTGGGGGACGCACCAGGGCGACTATGTTCAAACGATTCGGGTTCACGTGGGACATATCCGAAAGAAGATCGAGCCCGAACCGGCCGAACCTCGGTACCTGCTCACCGAGGCCGGCGTAGGTTACCGTTTCGCGGCGCCTGAAGCCAAAAGCGCGCAGGCGGTGTCTTAAGCGGCAGGCGAGTTGAGACACGGCTGGCCCGCGGCTTCCCCCGCCGCTTCCGATAATGGGCGGGCGGCGTCACTCGCGCCAATCAATCGAGTTTCTCCGCTCTGTCCTTTGCGGAAGTCTCCGACTTTTGCGTCCGCACCGTGCGAACTCCGCAGGCTGCTCCGTGTCGTTCGATAAGTTGTTCTTGCGGCCGATAAGGAAGGCGACCATGAGTGCGTTACGAGAGCGCAGGAGATCCAGCCGCCACCAGATTACTGATGCGTCCCGGCTCACGATCGGGGTTTATGAAGACGGCGTGCGGCAAAGTGAGATCGGCGCGCAACTCGTCGACTGCAGCGACTGGGGTCTGCGTGTCACCACCGGCGAACCCCTTCGCATCGGCAGCTTGGTCTCGATCCGCGGCGCTGAGTCCCATCAGAAGGTTTTAGGGGGCAAGAAACGCTCCGCCCATGTCGTCCACTGTGGAAGCAATAGTGGAAACAGTTTCCGTCTTGGACTGGTATTCCAGGAATTTTCGGGGGAAGAGGCTTGGACAGGGGAACGCGAGACGAAAAAGCGAGATCTGGGGATCGATCTGTACGAGGCGCTTCAAATCAGCCCGAATGCTGATTTCGAAATGATCCAAAGGGTATATCGGCTGCTGGCCCAGCGATACCATCCGGATAACAGTGAAACCGGCAACGAAGAAACCTTCAAGCGTGTTTTGCAAGCCTACCGCGTGCTGGGCGATCCAGCGGAAAGAGCGTCCTACGATGCGGGCTACCGGTCCCAGCAGCGGCGGCGCTGGAAGGTTTTCGATCAGCCGGGAGCGGCGAAAGGCGTCGATGCCGAGCGCCGCAAGCGACAGGGCGTTATCTCGCTTCTCTACACGAAGAAGATGCGCGAGCCCCGCAAGGCAGGATTGTCGCTGCGCGAACTGGAGGATCTGCTCGGTATCCCCAAGGAGCACCTCGAATTTTGCTTCTGGTATTTAGGTGAGAACGGGCTGGTCGTCCGCGGCGACAATGCCCGCTACGAGATCACCGTGAAAGGCGTCAATTGGGCCGAACGGTCCGGCGAATGGGGTTCGCAACAACAGCAACTTCTGCCGTCGCCCGAAACGGGTCCGCGGTGAGCGGAAAGCGGGCTAGGACTCCAGCGCGCGCTTGCAGTATTGAAAGCATTTGCGAACTTCCTCGACCGCATCCGCGCCCTTGTACTCGTACTCGATGTTTGCCGGGAGCGCGGATTTTCTTTCCTTCAGCAGCGCGAGGACTTCTTTAATCGGGGTGTCGCCCTGTCCGAAGGGTAAGTTGTCGCCTTGATTCCTCTTACGGTCCTTAATGTGGAGCGTGACGATGTCGTCGTGATGTTTTCGGATGTAATCCACTGCGTCAAAGTTGGCCGCCGTGAAGTGCCCGATGTCCAGATTGATTGCAATGTAGCCGGATTTTCCCTTGCGGGCGCGCTCAAAGTCTTCGGGAGTGGCGAACTCGTTTTCGTGAATGCGGGAGTGGTTGTGCATGCCGACCCGCATCTTGTGTTTCTTGGCGAAGGGGGCTAGGCGAGCCGACATGCTCACGTTCGAGGAAGCCGTCATGACCTTCGCTCCGAGCGCTTTCGCCATTTCGAAACCGCGCTCAATCTCGGCGTCCGTGAAATCGTCCCGGAAGCTGTAGTTATAGGCGTAAAGATCGATTCCAGCCTCGCGAAATTTCTTGCCGGCCGCCTCGAACTCATCGAGCGAGACGGAGAGCCTCCACTTCCTCAGCTCTTCACGGCCGTCCGTGCGATTGCCGTGACCGCGTTCCATGTGACCTTGCCACAGCTCGCACAGGCCCAGGCCCGTGTCCTTGAACCCTTGAATCGCCGCATCAAGCGGGCGGTCCCGGAAGCTATAGCTTTGAGCGCCGATCGTAACGCCTCCCACGACGGAATTGATCTTGGGGGCGGCGGTGAGCGGCGTGCCGATGAAAACGCCCGCCGAGCCCGCGGCGAGTCTTCCGAATTGCCTGCGCGTCGTTTTCGACATGAAGTTCTCTTCTCCTAATTGAGTGCAGCTAGGACACTCGGCGGACCGACGGGAGTGCCCTATTGGGTCACTCTAGTTAGAATATCACCAGGCGTTACGACGGCGTATCTGGTCATGCGAAGAGGGCGGCGAGGAGCTCTACGATTCACGCCGGGGACCCCCGAGAATTCACCAACCTTGCGGTGCGACTCGGGGCATCTTGAACGGCAAGCCGATGGCAGTGCTGTATGCCATTTGGGCATCCAGGGGTCCGATCATGCCCTTTCTAAGCCGTTGAAATCAAATCGGTTACGCAATGAGGGTATAAATTTTCTTTACAATATGGCAGAGAATGGCAGGTTTTGGCAGATATATCGGTGATTTGGGTGGTTTCGGGGGGCTGGTGAGCGGCGTCAACCTATCGTGTCTTTGTTTTCAAAGACTTTTTTGGCGGCGGGCGGGTTGGGGGTTGGCAGAAAGGCGCCAGAATTGTCGGTTTTTTGGCAGACGCTGGCAGTGCCGGCCCAGACGGACTGGGAGAGATTTGATGGCTGCTTGCAGGTGGGGTTGAGCAACGGCGAGCGCGGACTCTGCGTCCGCGCTAACGTCGGCCCGGAGGCCGACGCGGCCCGCCGGGAGGCGCGCGCCACCTCAGAGCGGCCCAACTTGTCCGACAGGCGCAACTCGACAGACAGGCCGCATTCTAGGTGCTGGCACGGCAAGCTGAGAGATTGCTCCACTTGTTTGGCCGCTGGTTTCATTTTTGAGGGGCCCCCTCGGCTCCCTTGGTTTTGCCTCGACAGCCGGACCCATGGGCAGCTCAAGCGCGGCTGCTAGCGGACGGTCTTCTTCCCGTTGCTGATTAGTGAGGACCGGCTGAAGCCGGCCCCTACTGGGCGAAGCCATCCGCGGGGGATGACCACAATGCGGAGAGCAACTCGAAACTGTCCAGGCCTGGAAACGGCCGTGTTGGTCCGGTGATCTGTTCCTTACCGGTCTTTCACTTGTAGCTTAGCAAATGGAGTTCGCGTTTTCGGCTTGTTCAGCCGTGGGGACCGGGTGTAAGTGTATGAAGACATAGGGCTGTAAGTTTTCTTGATGATCCGTGACCGGCGGACGGATTCTTGGGGATTCGAGCGCGCTGGGACGAAAGCCCGTTGAACCGGGCTTACCTCAATGCTCGTCGCTTAGTAGTTCCGCGGGCGGTTTCTGTTGCAGCGCGTGTGTTCTTGTCTTGGGCGTCGTTGAACGCCCGGCGCACATCGCTCTCCGCGGAGACGTTACGGGCCGGTTTGCTCCTCCGCCCTTTCAGGGCTTACCCTGGATGGTTTTCGCACCCAGGGTTCCGCTTCGCTCCACCCTAGGCTACAATCCTGCGCCGCTTCGCGGCTCAACGGCTCTGGGTTCGAAGCTTGAAGACCCTCAGTGAACTGTATTGGGGCTTACCTGGTGAGGGGCGAACCCCTGAAATGCAGAACTCCAGGCACCGGACGACGACAGAATTTCTCCGATTAGAACCACGTGGCTCAGTCGCTGATTCGGCGCTTGAGCGTCGGCCGTTCGTCGTCGTCCGCCTCTGGATCGTCTTCGCCCGGAATGGTGCGGGCCGAGGGGTTGCGCTTTAGCGTCGGCCGATTGGGGTCACGAGATTGCGGCCGGGAACGAGCTGCCAGGCCAATCAACCTTGTCCTGACTTCCATGAACTCGCTGGTCGAGATTGCGTATTGCGGCTGGTCCGGCAGCAACTCGTCGATTGCCCGCTGGATGTTCTTGATGCGGCTTTCGGTCGGAGGATGAGAACGGAAGAGTTTCGTCAACGTCCCCGGCTTTTTCTTTTCCTTGGCCTGCAGACGCTCGAAGAAGGTCACCATGGCGGTCGGGTCGTATCCAGTTTTGTAAAGATACTGCACGCCGAGCAGGTCGGCTTCCTTCTCAAAGCCCCGCGAGAACTTCAAGAACGTCAGGGGGATGGCGAGCGACGCCGCCTGCTGGGCCCCGTAAGCCGCCCAGCCGCCTCCCAGGAAAATCAAGGGGATGGTCGCGAATCGAGCCAGTTGTCCGCGGCTGGCTTGCTTGGTGCCGTGCCGGGCGGCCACATGTGCAATCTCGTGCGCCATCACGCCGGCAAGCTCGGCTTCGCCTTGGGCCAGTTTGATCAGTCCTGTGTTGACGAAGAAGAACCCGCCTGGGAGGGCAAAGGCATTGACCTCTTCGTTGTCGATCACTTTGATCGTGAACGGGACCTTGGCGTCGGAGTTGCGGACAAGGTTTTGTCCCACACGGTTGACGTACTCGGCGATCACCGGATCGTCGACGATCTTGGCCGTGCTCTCGATCTGCTGGGCCAGTTGTTTGCCGAGGGCAATCTCCTTCTCGATCGAGTAGAAGTTAATCCCCTTGCCAACATCGCGTTCGCCGATCTGCTCGACGTCTTCCTTGGCTTTCTTGGGTTTGTCCGTCTTGGGGAAACTATCCGCCGGCGTGATCAACGCCAGCGCGAACAGTAGTGCCCAACTTGCGCGTTTCATGACTCGTCTCCTTCGAGAGGGTTGCTTGCCTATTCCCTTTGTCTATTTCCTTGGATGCGCGTCGCGGGCGATCGGGTACATGCAACCTGTCAGCGGGAGGGCTGTCGTGGCGGGCGGGGTCTTGTCGGCGGGGTGGCGGATGAGAAGCAGCTTGTCGTCGCTGAGCTTGTCGTCGCCGCTTCGCGGCGATGGACCGGCAGGATTGCCGGTCCCTACGGTGTTTATCAGCGGCGGTGGGGAACCAGAACGGGCAAAATGCGCGGGAGAACTGTGATCTCCAGCGGCAGCCGTCCTAGCCCCTCGCCATCGACTTCGATGCGGGTGATTTCATCGGATTCGGCGCGGATACGGGTCGCGCGAAAATGATCGACTTTGGGGTGCTGGTATATGTCGTCTGAGTAGAGCACCGGCAGGTCGCGGATGAACTCGAACATGCCGAGCTGCCGGATGGTGGTCACCTCCAGCAGCCCGTCGTCCATCACGGCGCGCGGGCAGGGCTGCATTCCCCCGCCGTGGTAGCGTCCGTTGCCGATGGCTATGTTGGCGATCAGGAGTTCATCGGGCAGCGGGCTTCCGTCTAAAACGACCCGGACTTTTTTCCCTCGGTAGGTCAGGAAAACGGCGACCGTGGCGTAAAGAAAGGCGAGCTTGCCGCTCAGTCCGCTGAAGACGTTCTTCTTGGCGCGGATCGAGACATCGCCGCCCATGCCGAAGCTCAGCAGATTGATGAAGTAACGGCTCAGCGGCTTGCCCTCGTGGCTGAGGAGGGTCGCCTTGCCAAGGTCGATCGGCCAGGGGACGCCGGTGGCAATGGCCTCGGCCGCTTCGTTGACGTCCGAGGAGATTCCGAGAGTTCGCTGCAAGTCGCCGCCGGTGCCGACCGGGATGAAACCCAACTTAGCGTTTGGGTTGATGGGTTCGTCATCGTTGAGGAAACCGTTAACGACTTCGTTCGCCGTGCCGTCCCCGCCGACGGCGATGATAAGGTCGCAGCCCCGTGCCAGGGCCTGGCGAGTCAACTCCGTGGCGTGATCGGGGCGTTCGGTGAAGAGGGGTTCGACTGTCCCCAGGCGCTGATCGAGGGCCTGTGAGATTTTCGGCCAGAGTTTCGCCGCACGGCCGCCGGCGGCTCGCGGGTTGAGGATGACGGCGGCTTTCGGGTTTGGGTCCAGGGATGACACGGATTTACGCAGATTCTATTTACGCAGATCTCTGATGGGGTGTTGGGTTTGGCGATTTGACCCCAGGCTGCCGCCTGGGGCTCTGATGCTGCTTTTCGAAGTTTCCGCCTTAATTCGCCAGGATTCGTCAATCTTAACCCACGGCGAAGTTGACCAGTTTATCCGGCACGACGATCACCTTGCGAATTGTCTTGCCGTCGAGATAGGGGACAATCTTGGGGTCTTCTCTTGCGAGGCGTTCGAGTTCGGACCTCTCCGTGCCCCGAGCCACTTCCAGCCGCGAACGCAATTTTCCGTTCACCTGGACGATCACGGCAACTTCATCGTCCTTCGCCAGCTCGGGATCGAACTCCGGCCACCGGACGTGCAAGACCGGCCCTTTGCGGCCCAGCTCTTCCCACAGATCCTCGGCCAGGTAGGGCGCAAACGGCCCCAGCAGCAAGACTAGCTTCGGCAGAACATCTTGCAACAAGCCGGGCGACAGCTCCGCCTCGCGGGCGTACAGGTCATTCGTCAGCTCCATGATGGCGGCCAAGGAGGTGTTGAAGTGCCAGCGTGTTTCAAAATCGCTGGTCACTTTCTGAATCGTCTGATGAAGCTTTCTCAGGATCGCGCGATCCGCGTCATTCGCCGGCGCGCTGCTTTCATCCGGAGAACTGTTTTCGCCCGAAGCGCTGTTCTCGCCCGCACCGGGGTGCCGCGTGACAAAGCGATAAACGCGGCCAAGGAAGCGGTACATGCCGTCGACGCCGGCCTCGCGCCAGTCGACGTCCTTTTCCGGAGGAGCGGCAAACAGGCAGAAGATGCGAGCAGTGTCAGCGCCGTATTGTTCGACAGCCACGTCAGCTCCGATGACGTTGCCCTTGCTCTTCGACATCTTCACGCCGTCACGAATGACCATACCCTGCGTAAACAAGCGTTTGGCCGGCTCGTTCCAAGTGATCAAGCCCAAATCACGCATGACTTTGGTGAAGAATCGGGCGTAGATCAGATGCAGCACGGCGTGCTCGACGCCTCCGATGTACTGATCGATCGGAAACCAGGCGGCGACCTTCTCCGGGTCGAAGGGCGCTTTGTCGTTCTTCGGATCGCAATAGCGATAGAAATACCAGGAGGAGTCGACAAACGTGTCCATCGTGTCGCACTCCCGCCGGGCCTTGCCGCCGCAGCGCGGGCAGCCGACGTTGACGAACTCATCGACGCCGCAAAGCGGAGACTGGCCGCTGCCGGTAAACTCGATATTCGATGGAAGCACGACAGGCAGTTGGTCTTCAGGAACCGGCACGATCCCGCACTCCCCGCAGTGAATCATCGGAATCGGCGTGCCCCAGTAGCGCTGGCGGGAGATGCCCCAATCTTTCAGGCGATAGGTAATCGCCCCCTCGGCGAATCCGCGCTCAGCGCCCCAGGCCGTCATTTTCTGCTTGGCCTCTTCGGTCGCCAGACCGTTAAAAGGGCCGGAGTTTTCGACGACTCCGTACTCCTCGAATGCCTCTTGCATGGACGCCGTGACCGCCAGTTCACCGTCAAGGGGACGAATCACCGGCTCGATCGCAATGCCGTATTTCTTGCAAAACTCGAAATCGCGCTGGTCGTGGGCCGGCACCGCCATGATGGCCCCGGCGCCATACTCCATGAGGACGAAGTTGGCGATCCACAGCGGCACGCGTTCTTCGTTATATGGATTGATGGCGTAGTGCCCGGAAAAGAAGCCCTCTTTCTCGAGATCGGCCGGGTCTTGTGCCGCACGCGACCGGATCATCTCGGTCGCTTGTTCGCCAACTCCAAAGCGCTCCACCAGGGGATGCTCGGGAGCCAGAATCGCGCAGGTCGCGCCGAAGATCGTGTCGACGCGGGTTGTGAAGACACGAATCTTCTCGCCGGTCTCTTCCAGCCGAAAATCAATCTGCGTTCCCTCGGAGCGGCCGATCCAGTTGCGCTGCATCGTCAGAACGCGGTCTGGCCAGCCTCCCTCGAGTTCCTCCAGATCTTCGAGCAACTCGCCGGCGAATGCGGTGGTTTTCAGGAACCATTGATCCAGCGCCCGCTGCTCGACTGGGGTTTCCTCATGTCGCCAGCAACAACCATCGACCACTTGTTCGTTGGCGAGCACCGTCTGGCATTCGTTGCACCAGTTCAGCAGGGCCTTTTTGCGGTAGGCGAGGCCTCGCTCGTGCATCTTGAGGAAGAACCACTGGTTCCAGCGGTAGTACTCGGGGTCGCAGCTTGAAATCTCGGTTGACCAGTCGTAGCTGAACCCGAAGCGGCGATGCTGGCGCTTCATTTCCTCGATGTTGAATTTTGTCCACTCGCCGGGATCTCGCTTGTTCTTGATCGCCGCGTTTTCCGCCGGCAGGCCAAAAGAGTCCCAACCCATCGGGTGGAGTACTCGAAACCCCCGCATCCGTTTGTAGCGCGCCAGCGCATCACCGATCGAGTAGTTGCGGATGTGGCCGATGTGGAGCGTGCCGCTGGGATAGGGCAACATCTCCAGCACGTAGTATTTGGGCTTGGAGAGGTCTTGGTCCGCCTGATAGATGCCGGATTCGGCCCAAACCTTCTCCCACTTCGTCTCCAGCTCTTTCGGGTTGTATCGCTTCTCTGGCATGTGTATTGGGTTTCTTTCTTTGGCTGGTCCTTTCGACTCAGCGGCCGACAGTCTCAGGATTAGTTCCTGTTTATCAGCATCGAATGACTTTCGCATGGCTACTAGATCCGAATCTAACTGCAGCCGGTCCGAGAATAACCGGAAGAAGACCGTTTCCATTGCGTGGGCCGCGTCAAGAATGATGGACAGGAACTGGGTAAGTTTGTGAGGATCAATTTCAAGATAGTTTAGCCAGAACGTCTGACCTCCTTCCTCCGTTTCTTCGACTGCCGTTCTGCTTCCGAGTGAAGTAACGTTGCTGTGAGCGCCCCATTCAGAGAACCGCGACCAATAGTCATAGAGAGGCCTCAGACCCAGCTCCTGAGGAAATACGGAGTCCCGCTTGTTGTCCTCGAAGCCCTGTCTAAATGCATTTGAACCTTCATGTCCCTCGTTCTTGCTCAGCCACACCGCAGCGAGTTGCGGTTGACTGTGGATCTTCCGAGCATGGGCGACTAACTCTATACCGGTGCGAAGTATGTTCGCAGCTTCTACTGTGCAACCCGAAAATCCTAACTCGAATGCTATACGGAATTGCGCGTGAGCATGTTGGAACAGCATCAATGGCAATACCCGGTGCATATCGCCCGGATGCTCTAGATTGCTGAGGCCCCGCATCCAGATCTTGTCTAATAGCTGGAAACATCGCCATACCGCAGGAAATTTCTGGATGGACGCGAAGTAATTGTTGCGTTTTGTGCATAGGTACTCCCTGTAAGGACTGGACAATACCTGTTGCTCGAATGGCAAGAGGAGGTCACTCTCTTGCCTGCGATTGTGACGCGAATTCACCTTACTTTTCTTTTCTCTCTACTTACCGTTTTGGCTCCGTGGCCGGCGCCTCAACAGTGTCTTTAACTCGGCCACGTCCATCTCATAGCCGCCGCGCTCATCGTTCGGCGTCTCGAGAATGAACGGTATTCCCCGCAATCTCGGATGGTGCAGCATGCGCCGAAACCCTTCCCGTCCGATGCCTCCGCAGCCGATGTGCTCGTGGCGGTCCAGCCGCGAGCCGAGAGGGGTTTTCGAATCGTTGGGGTGGATCGCTTTCACGTTGTTGATCCCGATCGCCTTGTCCATTTCCGTGGAGTCTGGGTGAAGTTTGATCGTAGCAAATACCCTTCGTCAGGCCGCCGCGACTGCGTTTTATGAATCCGCCAAAAGCGCGACGTCTTGTGGTTCGGCGCGGCGCCCGGCTCGGCCAGTGTGGCTGCTAACGCCACTCGGGGTGTGCCGTATGGCAATATCAAAGGGACATTGCGGCCAGTGCTGTTCCCCGCGATCGGGGTTGCGGCCGAGTCGAGCCAGTTGCGCGGCCGGGTGCGAAGGAGTAATTCGCAGTTAGGGGACGTCGAATCGTCGAATGAACGTTCTAAGGAAAATGGGGTTTTTCAGGCGGGTCTCCGTTGCGATTACGCTGACGATTCTGCTGCCGCGGCCGTCAGCCGGGGCCCAAACGGACTCGCCCGCGAAGTCTTCGGCGGACGCCATTCCGCCATTTCTTGCCGGGCCGTTTCCAGGTGACCTGCCCACGCCCGGGGAGATTCGCTGCAAAGCGCGGGCCTTCAAGCCTTTCTTGGGGTTCGAATTCAGGTTTCTCTCGGGATACTTCATAGAGGTCCCGATTCGCGACCTGGCCGGCCCTCCGAATGAACTGGTGATTTCCGTGACCGCTCGTCCCATTTCGGTAGAGGGCCGCGAGCCGGTTTCGTTCGACCGGGAATTTCAGACGCGGGCGCTCCCGGCTCGGCGAGGCACGGTGGAGCTGAGCGGTTCCTTGGCGCTGGGAGAAGGCAAGTACGACATTCAGTGGCAGCTACGCGACCGCTTCGGGCGCTTTTGCAGCGAAAGCTGGACGGTCGAGGCCAAGCTTTCCAAAAAAAACCGCGGCGTCCCGCTCATCCTCGGACCGGGAGAGGTGGCCCCGTCAGTTGTCTTCCTTTTTCGCGACGAAGTATCCGTTCGCGGCGGGCCCGCGGACAAGAAGTTACGCGTCAAGTTGCTGGTGAGCATGGACGTCCGGCGGCGCCGGCAAGTGGTGATTCGGCTGTGGCAGTACTCGCGTCTTGTCGCCATTTTGCGAAGCCTTTCGCGGAGTCCTTCGCTGGTCGAGTTTTCGCTTGTGGCGTTCAGCTTGGAAGACCAGCAGATTCTCTATCAGCAGGACTATTCCGACTCGATCGACTTTCCGGCCTTGGGCAGGGGATTAGGGGACTTAACGCCGGCGACGGTCACCTTCGATCAGCTCGGCAAGACGAAGGAACAGGAGTTCCTTGCCAATCTGCTAGCCGAGGAAGTGGGGGATGACAAAAACGCGGATGCCTACGTTTTCGTCGGGTCGGACATTCGCCTCGGCAAGAAAATTCCGAAAGAGACCCTGGCGCCTCTGACGAGTCCGGGAGCGCCGGTATTCTATCTAAATTCGACCCGGCACCCCTGGCGCGGAATGCTTGGCAACGCGGTCAAAACGCTGAAAGGGACCGAGTATAAGATCCGTCAGCCCCGCGAAGTGTCGAATGCGGTGGAGAAGATGGTCGGGAGCATTCGGGCGCGGCGACGGCCCGTGGCGGATTGAGGTCGCGAGCGGGCGAGTAGCGGTCGAAGGAGAAATCGAATCCGCTCCTTTACCGCCAGTCATCATCCTGCGATAGTACAAAGAGATGCCGAAGGTCAACCCGAAAATACTTCGCTGGGCTCGCGAGACAGCAGGATTCACGGTTGAGGAGTCTATCCAGAAGCTTCGACTCCGGCCAGCGCGGGGTCTTTCAGCCGTTGAACGCCTTAACGCACTTGAATCGGGCCCAGAAGCGCCGACACGCCCGATGCTTCTCAAGATGGCCAAGCAGTATCGCCGGCCACTCCTTACGTTTTACATGTCAGCGCCGCCGCGACGTGGCGACCGCGGACAAGATTTTCGCACGCTTCCTGAAGGGCACTCCTCAACTGACGACGCACTCTTGGAAGCTTTGATCCGGGATGTCCGGGCGCGGCAGAGCTTGATCCGAGAGGCGCTGGAGGATGAGGAAGAAGCTGTTCGTCTCCCCTTCGTGGGTTCGGTGAAGATGTCCCACGGGACGCCGGCCGTTGTCTTATCGATTCGGAACACGATTAACATCGGCTTCCTTGAGTTCCATAAACGATCATCCCCACAGGATGCATTCGAGTTGCTCCGAACCGGCGCTGAAAAAGTGGGGGTTTTCGTCTTGCTAAAAGGCGACCTTGGGAGTTACCACTCGGCCATTGATCCCGAGACGTTCCGAGGTTTCGCGCTGGCGGATGAGATTGCGCCTTTTACTGTTATCAACGATCAGGACTCTAAAGCTGCCTGGTCCTTCACACTGCTGCATGAACTAGCTCACATTTGGCTGGGCGAAACGGGAGTGAGCGGCGAGTTTGGCGAACTTGCAATTGAGCAGTTCTGCAACCAGGTCGCTGGGGAGTTTCTGCTGCCCCGGGAAGAACTCAAACGAATCTCGATCGGGCGGGCACGTGGTGCTGAAGCACTCCAAACACAGATCCGCGAATTCGCCCGAGAACGGAACTTGAGCGGCACGATGGTCGCGTACGGACTCTATCGGGTGGGAGCGATTGACCAGGAAACGTGGCGGCAGCTTAGAAGCTTCTTTCGCGGGAAGTGGTTTCAAGAACAACGAAAACAGCGCGAACAGGCTCGCGATCAGGAGGGCGGCCCAAACTTCTATGTAGTGCGGGGGCACCGTGTTGGGAAGGCATTGCTCGATCTAGTTGGGCGCATGGTGGTTGGCGGCGCCCTGACAACATCGAAAGCGGGCAAAGTCCTTGGCGTCAAAGCAACCCAAGTGCAGGCACTGCTAGGCGCTGGTTTGGACAAACGGACTCGGCGGCTGGCATAGCGAGTTCCATGCTGTACCTGCTCGACGCCAATGTCCTGATCGACGCGAACCGTGACTACTACCCGATCGCGCGGATCCCGGAATTCTGGGAATGGCTTGCGCACCACGGCGCGGAAGGCAATGTCGGAATCCCACTCGAGGTGTACGAAGAGGTTAAGGACGCAACGGGCGACCTCGGCGAGTGGGCGAGGGAGCAGAAAGTTAAGGCGGCGATTCTCCTGAATGAAGAGGCAGACGCCTCGTTGGTCTCGCGTGTAATTGACGAAGGATACGCGGCTGACCTGACCGACGACGAGGTTGAAAAGCTTGGCCGCGACCCTTTTCTCATCGCTTACGCCCTTTCACGGCTCGGAGATCGGTGTGTCGTAACGACGGAAAGGTCCAAACCTGGAAGACAACGGGCGAACCGTCACATACCGGACGTCTGCGGCGATCTCGGGATACCGTGCGGTGACACTTTTCGATTCGTCCGTGAACTCGACTTCAAGACTGGGTGGAGGTCCAACTAGCAAATCAAAGTCCGACAATCAGTTGACAGTTGCCCGTTGGCCGAGGCGGATCGTCTGACTTCATGCGCCGGTCATCGAGTTCCCCACCCAGAACCTTCAAAACCGAAACTTCAGGCCGCCGATTCCCCAGATGCCCGGTGTGGCGAAGCCGTTTTCGAAGTACTTTCGGTCGAAGACATTCTCGACCTTGCCGTAGAGCCGCAGCTCCCGCCCCTCGCCCACCGGGATGGAATAACTCGTCACAACGTCTGCCTTGACGGGCCCGTCAAAGGCCAGGCGGCGGTCCGCGCCGAATAGTTGCAGCGGGTAGTCACTGGCGGCAAACAAGTCGAAGGTCACATCGAACCGGCGCCCGATGCGCTGGGTCGCGGTCATGCTGAACATGTGGCCGGAGACTCCCAGTGTCTTGAAGAATGGCTCGCTAGAAATTGTGGGCCGCCGCGATGCGGAGTTGGTGTAGGTGTAGGAGGCCACGATGTTCAACCCCGCGGTCGGGGCGAGCGAGGCGCTGAATTCGCCGCCGCGAGTGAGTCCGCCGCCCGTATTGCGATACCCGCCAAACCGTCCGAAGGGATCGGTCGCCGGGTCGATAATTCCAAAGTCGAAAAGAATGATCTCCTGCAGCGCCGTGTAGAAATAGGAACCACTGAGCCGCAGCCGCGATCCCCAAAGCCACTGGTCAATTCCCCCGTCGAGAGCAATCGAGCGCTCCGGCCTCAGCCGCGGGTCGCCCCAGAAACTACCGAAACCGGCGAAGAAAGAAGCTCCGAGCCGCTCGAACGAAGACGGCGCGCGATAGGCGTTGCCGACATGCGCGCGCACTTTCGTGCCGCTGGAGCGGAAGAAATATGCGATCGCCCCGTCGCCGGTCAGAGCGGTTTTGGGAGAGCTGAGTTGCGAGTCGCGATAAGGGTTGGAATCCCCGCTAAACCTTGGCTCATCGAGCTGGAACGTCTGCACCCGCCCCGACAGACCGATATGCAGGCGGCCGTCGAGGAAGCGAAGCTGGTCCTGCGCGAACGCGGAATGACTGTTTTGCTTGATTCGCACGCTGCTGTTGTCGCGCAAGGCCACGTCGGGGTTTTCGTCGGTATTGACGTTGAGGTACTCTTCGCGCTCGTACTCGTAGCCGAGCGTGACGAGATGGTTTTCTCCCAGACGGTGATCGGTGCGCGCTTGCAGCGTGTCCGTGCGTCCGTCGAATCGGCCGTCGTTGCTAAACTCGGGGTCGAAGAAGCTGCGCCCCGCGGGCCCGTCGCGGAAAGAACGGTTTGTGTCGACTCCGTGGTAGCTGACTCGGTAGGAACTTGTGGGGCTCAACTCGTGCTGGAATACCAATGCTCCGGCGAAGAAAGACCCAGCACGGTGATTATCCGGATCATTGAAACCCTGTATGAACGTCGCTTGGCCAGGGTTGAAGGGTTGCTCGTTCTCAAACCGCCGCAGCTCGCTTTCCGGAAGCCCGATTGCGCGAACAGGGCCGCTGAGCGGGTGATTCGCGATCACCGCATCGTCAAAGGTCGGACTCTCGTTCAGCGCCCCGAATGAGTCGCCTCCATAGACGCGGCCACTGAGTGATATCGATGGCGTGAACTGGTAGCGGGAGTATCCTTGTCCGCTTGTATTGCGGTAAGGATCAAAGCCGTCGATGCCTTCGGTGACATTGAGATGCGTAATCCCGCCGCTATAGACAAACTGGCCGGCGCCGCCGAGACCTCCTCCAACACGGGCCACCCCGCGAGTGAATCCCAGCCCTCCTCCTTCGGCCGAAATCTCGCCGTGCGTGCGGCCGCCGCCTTGGCTGCTAACGATGTTGATCACGCCGCCCATGGCGTGCGACCCGTACAGAGACGAGCCCGAGCCTCGCAAGATCTCGATGCGGTCGCTGTCGACGACCAGCATGTCTTGGAGGAAGGGCGAGGCGGCGCCCTGGGTCCCGGCGGCATCACGGAACCGCAAGCCGTCGATCAGAAGAGCCGTGTCGTAGCTGCGCATCCCGCGGACCTGTATCGTGATCTGGCTGCCCGGGCCGCGGAGCTGCCGGACGCGCACGCCGGGCACGGTGCGGAGCGCTTCGGCGATCGAATACTCCGCCCGCCGGCTGATCTGATCACCATCGACGATATCGCTCGCTTTGGCGACTTCTTGCAGTGACAATGGGGTGCTCGAGGCAATGACCTGAACCTCGGTGCGAACGCCGCGAATTCGGAGCTGGACGTCATAGCTGAGCCGCTCGCCCGCGCCAACGACCAGAGTCTCGATAAAGCCCAGGTTCGACGACGGATCTTCCCCTTCGAGCAAATACTCCCCGGCTGGAATGCCCGAGAATCGGTATCGGCCGTCGGCGCCGCTCTCGGCAGTGAAAGCCGCATTGCTGTTGCGGCCGTAAAGCCGCACGGCGACAGAGGGAACGCTATCGCCGTTGGGACCGGTGATCCGGCCGGAAAGCGTGGCCCCTCCCTGTCCTGAAACCAGCGTGGGCAGCAACCCCAAAACAGCCAGCGTAATCAGAACTAGAGTTCGTTTTTTCAGTACGACACATTTCTCGGTCAGTTTATTCATCGTTTCCCCTTGAATTCCGTTTCCTCGCGGATCGACAAGTGCTGAACTGACAGGGATATCTTCGACAATGGCAAGGTCTGGACCGCAAGCGGACACGCGATTGGCGGCGCGGCACGGTGGTTGCGGCTTACGCGTGCCGCTTTCTCATCTGCCGCGGCCGCTACTTCCGAAAACTACCCAGCCATCTGTCGCGGGTTCGAGGGGATGAAAGCCTATGACCGGCTTAGATTGTTGGGGAGCGGAAGGCGCCCGGCCAGCGCCTGAACGCCGGCCGAGTCAAAAATAAAGCCCTCGCTCCCACAGGAACAAGGGCCGGGCAGCCATACGAAACCGGCTGCTGGAGCTCATCCGTTTTCCCGCGGAAGACGCGCCTATCACCGAGCTTTGGGTAGGTCTCCTGGCTTGTGATTTCAGGCAGCCGTCTGACTGCCAACGCCGCTTCCAGCCTTCCCCAACTCCGTGGTTGAGTGACTCTCGTTGGAAAGCGGCTCACCACTCACAGTGGCGGGACCGCGCCGGTCTTTCACCGGACTTCCCTGTTATGCCCAACCGGGCACCCAAAGCAGGGATTGCGCCGCCGACAAAAACCGCGACGACGCACTCGTAAGAATACCCGAGGGGGCGGCGTCTGTCAACTTTGGCCATGATGAGCCCGCAAGGGAACATTTGCGTCGCCTTACGGACGGACGCCACTGTTGGAAGACGGACCAACCTCTGCCCGTGCCGGCATCATGGGCGGGAACGCGGCGGTCCAGGCGCGCCGTGGTCCTCGGTTTAGTCGTCAAGAGCCAATGGGGCTGGAACTTCGGGGGACCCGCGTGCCGTGAACATGCGACCCATCACCGGCCAAAGCGGATCCACGCCTCCCGATTCGCAAAGCCGTCTTTCGACCGTTGGCAACGGCCGGCAAGACAGCAATCCCGTCTGGACGCTAGAATAGCTTTAGTACGCTGGTCCATCGGGAACACCCGGCACGCAGAAGCCTAGACCTCACATCAAGCTAGGACCCGCGGAATCGAAAAGGATCTGAGGCTTGGCCGACCGCAGCCGAAGCCGAACCAGCCAGTGCGGAGGTGGCGGAACTGGCAGACGCGCTAGCTTGAGGTACTTATAAATCGGGTTGCCTGGTGTTGCCTCACAACGCAAATTATTGATTCCATTAGGTTAGTGGTTGCCGCGCGTCACTCCCAATCGCGTCCTAGGGGGGCAACTTTTCCCCCGCCAATTTCTCCGGGCCGAATGTTTCACCGCGCAATATATCGCGTGCGTCACGGGCGGCTGTGCTTCCGTGCTGGCTGGGTGTCAAGCGTTGCCAAGTGCTGTGGTCCCTAGATATCCTGCCGTGACAGAATACGTAGTATGAATCTCACCGAAGAGCCACATCAGCATTGGCATATCGACGTTTCTTACATCAACGTCTCGGGCACGTTTTATTACTTGTGCAGCGTGCTCGACGGTTACAGCCGTGCGATCGTGCAGTGGGACTTGCGCGAAGCGATGAGGGAAGCCGATGTCGAGATCATTCTCGAAGCCGCCAAGGAGAAATATCCGCGTGCCAAACCACGCATCATCTCCGACAACGGGCCACAGTTCATCGCCAAGGACTTCAAGGAATTCATCCGCATTTCGGGGATGACACACGTGAGAACGTCGCCCTACTATCCGCAGTCGAACGGCAAGTTGGAACGCTGGCACAAATCGTTGAAGGCCGAATGCATTCGGCCGGGCGTGCCGCTGACGCCCGAGGATGCGCGGCGGCTGATCGAGCGCTACGTCGAGCACTACAACACGGTGCGCTTGCACAGCGCGATCGGGTTCGTGACGCCGGCCGACATGCTGGCGGGCCGCCAAAACGAGATTCACGCCGCCCGCGACCGCAAGCTGGAGCAGGCGCGGCAGCAGCGTCAGCTGCGCCGTCGGCAGGCGGTTTGACTTTTGGAGTTACAATGGCCTTGCCGGGTGAAACGGAAGCGGGCTCTGCTGGGAAGCAACCCTGCCGAGGGATAGTCCGGCGGGCTCATCGAGACGATGATCACGGGCGCGCAAGCCACCTTTCGCGCTCGTTCCCAAACCTCATCGGATCGATAGACCCCGATGCCTTGAAAATCCCCGCCCGCAGGGCGGCATCTACACTAACGCGGAGCGTCCGCTCTCCCGTTCTGGCTGAACCGGCACATGAGGACCAGGGTCAAGAATGGATAGAATCCGAGTGTATTAGATGATCAGCATGATCCATTGGCTCTTATGTGCAGCGCTCGCCGCCCAGTTTGCGCTACTGGCCGATGCCGAACAGACGCTGAATGAAATTCGCGTTAGAGACCCGTTTATTCTGGCGGATTCTGACACCCAAACCTACTTCCTCTACGCCCAAATAGCGAACCGCCTTCCGGAAGATTCTCCAACTCAAGGTGTTGAGGCTTACACAAGTAAAGATCTCAAGACATGGTCCGGCCCCGAGCCGGTATTCGAGGTTCCCAAGAATTTCTGGGCTCGCCAACGCGTCTGGGCGCCCGAAGTTCACGAGTATGCAGGCAAGTACTATCTGTTCGTTACGTTCACCGGAGCGGACGTGTGGGGGCAGGCCGACGGGCGTCCACCGATGCAGCCCCGTGGGACGCAAATCCTGCTTTCGGACTCGCCACATGGACCCTTTCGTCCGTTTCAAAACCGACCCCATACTCCCGCCGACTGGATGGCGTTGGACGGGACGCTTTGGGTGGAGCAGGGAATTCCATGGATGATCTTCTGTCACGAATGGATTCAGATCGAAGACGGCACGATGGAATTGGTCCGGTTGAAGTCCGATCTATCCGATGTTGTCGGAAAGCCCAAGACGCTGTTCCGGGCGACCGCCGCAAGTTGGGTGCGAAGTTTGAAGGACGCGGGCGGCCGCTACCACGGCTACATCACAGACGGGCCCTTCTTGTATAGAAGCAAGTCGGGCGAGCTACTTATGATCTGGTCGAGCTTTGGCCAAGAACGTTACGCCATCGGCCTCGCCCGCTCCGAGTCAGGAGAAATTCTGGGCCCGTGGAAACAAGACGAAGAACCGCTCTTTCGTGCCGACGGTGGACACGGAATGATCTTCAAGACGTTTGAGAACAGCTTGATGCTCGTCTTCCACCAACCAAACCAGCGCGGTAAGGAGCGAGCACAGCTCTACGAAATTGAAGATACTGGTCACACTTTGCGACTGGCCGGTAAGTAGACGTCGTAGTGTCCCTAAACACGAACGACCAGCAATGGTGAATGCAAACGCACTCCGAACTGACGACCTTTACACGTTGGGATTTATCAACACCAGCCCAGACATCTTCTCCACCATGACCTCGGCGCAAGGCCTGCATTTGCTCGGTGACCGCCTTACGTCCCTCGGCAAGGGGTTCGTGGCATTCTGTCAAGCACCACAACCCAACCCCGTAAATGAAGGTGATCTTTGAAAAGACGTAAGCCCTTTGTTTTCAGTTGACATAATTTATCTACAGATTAGTTATTGACAATTCCCTCAATTCGGGATATCCTTCAGGCATGCTCAAAGCCTTCGGATACGCCAGGGTCAGCAGCAAGGGGCAAGTTAAGGGTGACGGCTTCCCCCGCCAGTTAACAGCCATTCGGCACTACACCAAGGCTCACAACATCCGAGTCGTGAAGATCTTCCGCGAAGAGGGCGTCAGCGGTGCGACGGAATCAACCAGCCGACCCGCATTCACGGCAATGCTGGAAGCCCTTCACGGTAACGGAGTAAGGACCATCATCGTCGAGCGGCTGGATAGGCTGGCTCGCGATCTCATGATTCAGGAGACCATCTTGGCTGACCTTGCCAAGCACGGGTTCAATCTCATCTCGGTCGCGGAACCCGACCTGATGGCCGATGACCCGACTCGTGTGCTGCTGCGGCAGATGATGGGGGCGGTGGCGCAATATGACAAATCGATGATCGTGGTCAAGTTGCGTGCCGCCCGACTTCGCAAAAAGGCGCGTACAGGCCACTGTGAAGGCGCAAAGCCGTACGGCTACTATTCGGGCGAGAAGGCCAACATCGAGCACATGGAGGCTCTGAGAGTGCAAGGAATGGGCTTTGACCGCATCGCCCAGAAACTCAACGAGCAGGGCGTCAAACCCCGCCGAGGGAAGCAGTGGTGGGGACTGACCGTGAACAAGATCCTGACCGGCAAAGGGCGACAACCAGCGACCCAGCGAAGGCAGGTGACGTTAAGTGCCTGAGGGTTCGACCGGCTGGCTGTGACGTTGAACGAGGAAGGGTATCGAACGAGGAAGGGGACGGCTTGGCATGGGTTTGGGGTGAATCGGATTCTGTCGCGCTAGTGCGAGTTTTCACCTTGCGACGATACCTGTGGCGATGAATTCACCGGCGTAAGGTCGGAACTGTGTGACAATCGGAAAAAGTGCGCACCGAAAGTACTCCATCTCCGTATCGAGATCTAAGGATTGTTGGCGCGGTCCTAATCGGTCTGCTTGGCGCTCACCTAGCCGATGCTCAGTTCACTCTTCGGGTCTCGGGCTTGATGATCGACGATCGCCAAGTCGCGGCGCGCAACAACGGATCGGCGCACCGACATTTGGTTTCTTGGGGTAGTTCTGTGGCTCGGTCCACCAGCGGCTTTGAGGACAGCGTGCGATGGCGGCTAGATCCTGCCTTGTCGGCAAGGGTTTATTTAAGCTTTAGACTGTCCGCGCGTGCATGTTCGCTTCCTTCCGCGAAAAGGTGCTCCACGAAGGCGGCAGGACGGCCGCCGATGCTGCGCGATTGTTCAAGATTCATCCCGCCACGGTTTCGAGACTGCTCGCGCGTCAGGCCAACTCGGTGGCGAGGAAGCCGAAGCGCGCCAAATAATGTTGACGATTCCGCGCCACTTAATTCTGAAAGTGACACCTCTAGCGACCGGCTTTGATCGCGTTGAGCTTTTCTTTGGCGATCAGGCGGCCAAACCGGTCTGCCGTCCCGTCGGGAAACTAGGGCGGAGCGTTTTCCCGAATCAAGTGATTAGGAGAGCAGGGGAGACAGCTCCTCAAACCGCAGGGATCCGCTCAATCTCATCCAGCGTGATTTCCCCCTGGCTGCGGTCGTAGAGCTTCGTCGTGCGGCTGGACTCGTGAGCGGCGATTTCCTGCGCGGTCTCGATACTCCCGCCGTTGCGCAGGTATTCGGTAATGCCGCTGCCGCGCCAGCTGTGCGGGCTGGTGGTCGTCGAAAGGCCCGCGGCTTTCGAGCGCCGCTTGACCATCTGCCAAGCCTTGTGGCGGGGGAGCGGCTCATCGCTGAGCGCTTTCCGAAGAGAGAGCGCCGGGAACAGGGGAGACTTCTTCCTCTGCCCCAGCCCGGCGGCCTGGATGTAGGCGTCGAGGTACTCCTCAAGCTTGTGGTGCGCCATCAGCGTGTGGTGCTTGCCGCCTTTCTCGTGCAGCCGCACGAACCAGCGCTTGCCCTGTTGGTAGTAGTCGTCGACCCGCATCGCAACCACCGCACCGACGCGGGCGAAGGTGTAGAACATGACGGCGATCAGCGCCCGGTCGCGAAGACCGACGAGCTTCGTCGTGTCGATCGCGGCAAACAGCAAGCGGATCTCCTCGACGTTGAGCACCGGCGTCTTGCCGTGCTTGATCGTGTACTTCGGCCCGCGCACCGAAGAGGCGGGGTTGAAGGGAAGGATGCCGCCGGTGACCAAGTAGTCGAACAGTCCCCGGATCGCCGCCAGATTCTGCTTGACGGTCGGCTTGCTCAGAAATTCGCTGCTCTTCACGCGTGGATTGCGGGAAGGGGTGGCGGCGAGCTGCTCGATGTAGGCGGCTACCATCACCGGTTCAATCCGCTCGAGCGGCAGACCGCGGGCTTCGCACCAATCGAGAAACGGCACGACCGCTCGAACATAGGCCTGGCGCGTGTTCCGATTCCGAATCTCGGCCGTGAAAAATTCCAAAAACCGCCGGGAGGCTTTTTCGCCGGCGGCTCCGATCAAGGCCGGCACGGCGGGCCGCCCGGTCCTGGTCATTTTGCGATGTGGGATTTTCGCGAGTTGGACGCTCATGGAGGAGAAGTGGCTAAAGGGTACATAAAGGACGTTATGTACCCTTTAGCGTAGCAGGCCGAGAGAGGCTGTCAAGGAGGTGTCACTTTCAGAATTATCTGGCGCAGGCGTCAACATTATTTGGCGCGCCGGGACTTCCTTGGCCCCGAGTTGGCCTGATGTTTCTCCAACCCTTCTCAGGACTGCTCGATGACAAGGGTCTCCCGTGCAGCGTCGACAACTGCCTTGGTTCAGTTGTGAGGACTCGCGAACGAGCCGGTTTGGTTATCACCGGTGTCGGGCGGGCCATCTCATCCGGGACAGCACTTCGTCGACAGCTTCTACGTCGAACTCCTCGGGCTGGAACGAGCCGCCGACCCAGGCCAGGTAGCTCTCGAACTCTCTTCGTGCGTCGGGTCTAAGATCGCCTCGAGGAACTCCTCGTAGCCGCTGACCCCTCCCACGTCCTCGGGCGGACAGTGACGCTCACCGCCAAGGCAGGTGGGACGAGGGCGGACGGCCGGAGAGGGCAGTATTTTTTCCAGTAGCACTTCATGTTGCCAGTTATCCCCGAAGTCGTACTCGTAGCACAGAGCGTCGCCCTCAGCCTTCAGCACCCGACCGACCCGAACGCGGCTTTCGTCGGTGATTTCGATGTCGTCAAAATCTTCGTAGAATTCGGGATCGCCCCAGTACTTTCCGTCCTTGACAAACTGCTGCAGGTGGCTGTCGGTCCAGCCTAGAACGGCCTGCAGCGCATCATGCAGGCAGCACAGCAGAAGAGTATTCGGAACCTGAATCCGGCGCCAAATGGGCGGTTGGATGCCGAGGAGAGTAACCTTTAGCTGGTAGACGGAAGGCGATTCCTTCTTGCGCGGCATCAGACCATTGTCGGCTGGGCGGCTCAGCGTCGGCGTCTGCTTCAATCCTGATCTGTGTGCGTGTCGAGGATCTCTTGAATGCGGTCGCAGATGCGATACAGCTGTCTTTCCAGCTTCTTTTCACGACAGTGGTTTGCCTCGGCGGCCACGTAGCCGTGAAGCTCTTCCCAGTCATCGAGTGTAAACGCCACAGCGGATGGCTTCTCGCCGACCATTAGCGGCCCCGGACGAACACGGTCTGTCAGGTGACGCGGCGCAAAGGTCTTCTCGATGATCAAGGCGCGTTCCCGGTCACTCAGCTTCAACGAAACTCTATCTGTCGGGCTGATCCGCTTTCGCGCCTTGCGCCAATGCCAATCTACGGGCATGAACTCCTGTGACTTTGCAAATTATTTGGCGTAGATCTTTGCACGCTATCTGTCGCGATCACCGTCGTCGATATCGCTCGGCGATCTCTCGTCGATAGCCGCAAGGCCTTGTCAGGATGGACCCTGCACACACGTGCTCATCCATGCCTCAAGGGTACGCCAAATAAAGTTGACGGTTCTGCGCCAGATAATTCTGAAAGTGACACAAGGAGAGATATCCACAGACCAAAAACGCCGGTTCGGTTTCGCAAGCCTCCACTTCCAACAGCTTGCTGATGCCGAAAACGTTATAACTCTAGAGTGTTCACCAAAGCCGAAGCACTCCTCCGCCGACTCGAAGCCGCCGGCTACCACGTTCGTGGCTATCACCACACAATCGACGATTCCCGTGGTCCCGTCATCGTCACCGCTACCAACCCTGGCAGCGAGACCTTCACAGCGCAGGATCCAAACGGCGATGAGGCCGCTGCTCTCAATCAACTGGCGCGTCGCCTCGGCCTGGACAGCGATCCAAACTGATCCAGCCTAGGAGAGATTGCATGTCTTGCATCTTGGACATCGACCTGGACTATTTCCGGTTGTTCAACGACCCCATCAGACGCCTCGATGAAGTCCTCGGGTGGGCCGGTCGGCCCGTTGACCTCATTGTCGACGAGCATCACAAGGTCCTGAAATACTGGGACCGGGCGATTGAGAAAGGTGTGATCGAGGCTCCCACCTTTATCCTTCACGTCGACGAACACCACGACATGCTCAGCGAACAGCCGCCGGTGCTATTCGGAAACTTTCTCTACTTCGCCATGCGTAAATGGCCCGATTGCCGGGTTCACTGGTTAACCGAAAATCCCATCGACGACCCAAGCATGTGGCTCTCGGAAGACGCCTGGGCTTCGGTTGGCGATCGATTCCGTTTTGGATCGAGCCTCAACTCCAAGTGGCCGATGCCGGAGCTTGTGTCTGTTTGCACCAGTCCCGGCTTTATTGAAAAATCTCTCTCTCAGGAGCTGCTCAAACGGATCGACGAGTTGGGGTACGGGCCGAATAACGAGAGAGATCGGGGTTCCGATAGTAAAGGAGTCCAGGGACCGCGCTCCAGCTCCCTGGCAAAAGGCAATCAAAAAACCGCCCCGTAGAGCGGTTGGTGTGAGGGCACTTGGTCAGGGGATTAGCTATGTAAGTGATTGAATTGGCGTAACATAACGTCCTTTATGTTATACCAATGAGCGGAGGTGTCAAGAAGGCTGTTCAACGTTCAGAATTAAGTGGCGCAACACCGTCAACTTTATTTGGCGTAGAAGCTTGCGCGCTGAAATCGCTCCGAACCGCACTATCGGACGAAAAAAGGGGCTCAACCTGCATGCTATGAGTCTCTTGCGGCCCATGGTGTCCTCCTTCTGTTCCGGTAGACTCGCACTCTCTCGGATATCGCAGCCTGTCTTGCGCCGGCTCTGAGCGGACATCTCCTCACTGAGCGCGCGATAGCATTGGATTGCCAGCATTTGCAGAGTCAGTATGAGATGCGCAGGCATCGAGCGTGTCTTCCAATCATGTCCTCATGGGGATCCGTCCAGGAATGAATACCACAGGAGACCGGCCAGCCATACCTGATCGATTGGTTTCGGAGAGGCTCTGCCAACGCGTCATGCTACCAGTTGCATCGGGTCTTGGAAGAGCGGGACAGCCTCAGCTCCTTGCAAGCTCCGCGCTCTGGGATTAGAAGCCGAGGCTGCTCAGCTTCCGGCCTAGCAGAGTGAAAGGGCTACAATGCGGGGTGCCATGTCACGCTCGCTCGCCCTCCCAATTCTCGCTTTGCTCCCCATCGCGTGTTTTGCGGACTGGAACGATCCCCTTAGCATCGATACGGGCTTGCTTCAGGGAGAGGTGATCGGCGTGGCGCATGATGTCCGAGCCTATCAGGGCATCCCGTATGCCGCTCCGCCCGTCAACGATCTTCGATGGAAGCCGCCCCAGAGACCGGCGAAGTGGCAAGGATTACGGAAGGCGAATGAACCACCGCTCGCTTGCGAACAGCGGGGCTACCCGCCACCCTATCGCTTTTACGCGAACGATGACAGCAAGAGGAGCGAGGACTGCCTGTACCTCAACGTCTGGACCGCTGCACGAACAGCCGACGAGCGCCGACCGGTGATGGTATGGATCCACGGCGGAGGCCTCAATAACGGGAGCACCGCAATTCCGACCTACGACGGCGCGGCATTGGCGCGCAAGGGAGTGGTCGTCGTGACGGTTAACTATCGCTTGAACGTGTTTGGTTTTTTGGCGCACTCGGAGCTGAGCCGCGAATCCGAGCACGGCTCGTCAGGCGCCTACGGCATCCTCGACCAGATTGCGGCGCTCGAGTGGGTTCAGCGAAACATCGCGGCTTTCGGAGGCGATCCCAATCGGGTCACGATCTTCGGCGAGTCGGCCGGCTCGTGGAGTGTTTGCTATTTGATGGCGACGCCTCTCGCAAGAAACCTGTTTCACGGTGCGATCGGGGAGAGCGGCGGCGTGTTCGATCCGATGCCGTTGCTGTCGAAGCCGAACGGCAACACCGAATCGGCGGAAGCCGTCGGCCGCCGCTTTTTTGAGGTTGCTGGAGGCGACAGTCTTTCGGCAATGCGCAAGAAGTCGGCCGCCGATTTGCTGGCGGCCATCAGTCCGGCTCGATTCCGCAGCCGCCCATCCGTGGAAGGCTGGGTTTTTCCCGAGGAAGTTCGCAGGCTCTTCTCCGCTGGACGCTACAATCAAGTGCCCGTGCTCATCGGCTCGAACGCGGACGAAGGCACAGCTCTCTTCCACATCCGCGCGCCCAAGAGCGCCGCGGCATTTCGCGAAGCGACGCGTTCCGAGTACGGGAAAGCGGCTGATGACTTTCTGGCTGTTTACCCGGCGGAAGATGACAAGCAAGCGATCAAGTCGCACTACGCGAGCACTTCGCACCGGACCTTTACATGGCAGATGCGTACCTGGGCGCGAGCCGCGGCCGCAGCGGGGACGGCGGTGTATCTGTATTACTTCAGTCGTGTGCCTCCCGGGCCTTCGAGCGAGCGCTACGGCGCTTATCACGCTGCAGAGATTTCCTACGTGTTTAGCAACTTGCGTCCGTGGGTGGCGCCGCCGAGCGAACCCCTGATCGGCATCCATCCTTACGACGCCATCGACCGCCAGCTCTCCGATGCGATGTCGGCGTATTGGGTGAACTTCGCAAGAACCGGAGATCCGAATGGCGATGGACTACCCAATTGGCCCCGCTATGACCCGGAACAGGACGAGTTGATCGAGTTCGGGAATGACATTGGCGTGCGGCGCGGTTTGGCGCGCAAACAGCTGGATTTTTGGGACAACTTCTTCCGCGGGCTCTAGACGGGGTTGCGGTAGCAATGGAACAGAAAACAGTGATAAGGATTGGGGGCCTCGTGGAGCGCTGTTATTAACCGGGGTCTGACAATCATCCGTACGGCCAGTTACGATAACGAGCTAAGGTGTTGATTTTAAAAGCACAGATTTCAACTCGAATTCGGGACAATGCCACGCATTCCCATTCCTAGGCCCGGCACTGATTTAGGCCAAGTCGCTGATTCCATTCACCTGCAGACTTTGGCACCCGACATCCGTTGACCTTAGCGTAACTGGCCGTACGGATGATTGTCAGACCCCGCCTTAAGCTCTTCGATGTGGCGGAGAATGTCCTCGATCGGCTGCGCTGGCAAGCAGCTAAGGGAAACCAACCAAATAGTCCAAAGCCTAAGTGCCGTTCGGATGATCACTGCAAAGTAATTCTATCTTCTTTGCTGTGGCTGGGAGCATTCCTGTCGCTAGATTGGGTACCAGGCAGATTGCTGCAAAAATATACGCTAAGGGACGTCAAGGGGGGTGTCTGAAAGAAGTCGTGGTCAGAAGCCATTCAAAAAGTCCAATGGATTGAGTCGTTTACAGGAGAACCAGGTGCCCAGCTCATCTCTACAACAAAGGAGAAAACCATGACAGCCAAATGGCTTGGGGGCTCTTGGCGCAGGCACTTCACAAGTTCTTCTATTTAAAGCACTTGCCGATCGCTACTGGTAGCTTAGCGTATAAAATTACACGAATCTGCCTGGTACCCTAGTTCCGGTTCTGCAACGACACTCCGGGCCCTCAATTTGGCCCGCCAGCAGCAACTGGTGGTGTGGATTTACTCTAAGAGCCAGAGGTCACCACTTCTGTTGAAACTCTTCGACAACGTGTTCGGGCGAGAGGTTGAGGTAGATTTCGGTCGTCAAGAGCGTGTCATGGCCAAGCAGGCGCTGTAGTGCCGGCAGGGAGATGCCTTTTTGAACGGCCGCTGGCCCGTGACCATCTCGTAAATGACAACACCCAGTGACCAGACATCCGTACGGTGGTCCAGCTCCATCCCGTAGGTCTGCTCGGGGGACATGTAGGTCACCGTACCCATCGTCTCGTCCAAACGGGTGAGCTTCGAGCGGTCGGCCAGCAGGGCCAGCCCGAAGTCCATGATGGTGACGTGACCGTCCTCGCCGATCATCAGATTCGCAGGCTTGATATCCCGATGCACGATCTTCTTGCCATGAGCGGCTTGCAGGCCCTTGGCCGTCTGGATCGCGAAATCGAGCGCATCCTTCAACTTGAGCGGCGCAGCCTCGATCTTCTTCTCCAGCGGCTCGCCTTCCAGGAAAGCCATGGAGATGAAGGTGCGGCCGTTGGCTTCGGCGATCTCATACACGGTGCAGACGTTCGGGTGGTTCAGGGCTGCGGCTGCTTTGGCTTCCCGCTCGAACCGCTTGCGGATCTCGGTGTCCTCGACCAGATGCGCGGCGAGGAACTTGAGGGCAACGGGGCGATCCAGCGACGTGTCTTCGGCCTTGTAGACAATCCCCATGCCGCCCCGGCCGACTTCGGAGAGGACCTTGTAGTGGCTGATGGTGGAGCCGACCATGACAGTCAAATTGTAGCGCTACCAGATACCTGTTGATTACAAGCCTTCCCACCAGCTACCCGATCCTAGCACGGTTAGACCTTTGATTGGATTCGATATCGGCCCGTTCAGCGGCTGGTTGCGGAGGCTCTGACGGCTGATAGCTCAATGAGAAATTATTTATCAACAGCTATCCGGCGGCGACACTCAATCGTCGCCCCCGAACAGCCGCGGTATGAACGCTAAGGCTGCTGAGTTGAGACAGTAGCGACGGTTCGTGGGCGCAGGGCCGTCCATGAACACATGGCCGAGGTGGCCGCCGCAGCGGGCGCACAGGACTTCGGTTCGGGGCAGGCCAAGGCTGCGATCCTCCTCTGTTTTGATGTTCTCCCGAGCGATCGGCGTCCAGAAACTGGGCCAGCCGGTACCGGAATCAAACTTGTTTTCGGAGCTGAACAGGGCCGTCCCGCAAGCGATACAGCGGTAGACGCCGGGGTCGTAGAGCTTGTTGTAGTCTCCACTGAAAGCAAACTCGGTTCCTTTGTCACGCACGATTTGGTATTGACGGCCTGTTAGCAGTTCTTTCCACTCAGTAGGGCTCCGCTGGATGACACGCTTCTCAACGAGGCCGGCGCTCGTGCCGGTATCGTCAAACTCCGCCAACGAAATAGGGCCGTCGCGGGAATCAGCGTCTAGAAGTGCCCATCGCTCGCGCCAAGTGTCGCTTACATAGCCTTCGATGCGGCAGGCGGCGAGCGGCGTCAAACCGGCGCAGACGCCAAGAAATGTTCGGCGGCTCGGGCGGCCGCCATTTGATTTTCGGTTGACCTTCGACGTCTTCATGGCCCTCGGCAGTTCCAAGTCTGTTCTGAGCTGGATTACCTACTGCAATCGGATGCGAGAATGTCCTCGTTTGTTTCAAGTATTCGCTCGCGTGGGATAGCCGAGCAGGGCCTTGGAGCGGACCGCACGCGGGGCATCGCCTCATTCATCTCCCGCCAGCAGCTTTTCCGGAACGGTCGAGGCGTAACACCGCCTCCAGCCCCCGCGCGGTGTCCCGGATCGTCGCCTTCAAGGTCTTTGTTTCGTCGTTTCATCGTTGCCCCTGTCGCCGATGTTGATCGTGAACTTGAGGCGGATTTCCCTCTCTTCGGCCTTCTGTCCGAATCATTCTCGATGCCAAGGATTCATTCGGAGCGGATTTAGATCAACTTCAAATCCTTGCCCGGCTTGAACCGGACCGCTTTGGCGGGGGAAATGATCACTTCTTCGCCGGTTCTCGGATTGCGACCGATACCGGTCTTGCGCGGGCGAATGTTGAAGACACCGAACCCACGCAATTCGATTCGCTGGCCTCGCTCCATCGAGCGCTTCATCGTCTCGAAAACTGCCTCCACGGCTATCTCGGCTCTCGTCTTGCTCAGACCTGTTCGATTGACCACTTCGTTTACGATGTCGTGCTTTACCATGTAGTTGTCTTTAAGGGCTGGCCACCTCGTTACAAGGTCTGCGGTGGCGCGGAGAAAGTTTCACGATAGGATTACTGGTAGCAACTCTTCCGTCTTGTTGTCCAATCGTAGCACCGTTCGGGCGCTGGAACCAGGAGACGCTACGCTCTAGTTACTCGCCCTGATGCGTGATATCGAGACTCTTGTTATCGCCTTCGCTGATTTTGCCTGGGGGCCGTGGCTGCTGGTCTTGCTGCTCGGTGGCGGAATCTTTTTCCTGATCTACTCCCGCTTTCTCCCCTTCCGTTACCTGCGGCATGCCCTTGACATTATTTGTGGGAAATACGACGACCCGCGTGATCCCGGCGACGTCTCGCACTTTCAAGCTTTATCGAGTGCCCTCGGGGGCACCATTGGCATGGGCAACATCGGGGGAGTTGCGATCGCCATCTACGTAGGTGGTCCAGGCGCCATCTTTTGGATGTGGGTGAGTGCTTTCGTCGGCATCGCCACCAAGTTCTTCACGTGCTCGCTCGCCATCATGTATCGCGGCCTGGACAGCCGGGGCCAACCTCAGGGCGGCCCAATGTATACCATCGTCAACGGCCTGGGACAGAAATGGCGACCTCTCGCAGCCTTTTTCTCGGTTTGTTGCTTGGTCGGCGCTGCACCGCTGTTTCAGGTCAACCAGCTCGTTCAGATCTTGCGAGACATCGTGGTAGTCCCGAGCGGCTGGGTTACACGCGGGGGCAGCCTGTGGATTTTCAACTTCTCCTGTGGCGTCGTGATCTCGGCGCTCGTCACCCTGGTCGTGATCGGAGGAATCAAGAGAATCGGCCGCGTAACTTCCCGGGTCGTACCGGCTATGGTTTTGCTGTACGTGGCGGCTGCCGTTTGGATCCTCCTGTCCAATGCTGCGGAAATTCCTGAATACTTCACTCTCATCCTCCACGACGCGTTCACGGGTGATGCCGTCGCGGGCGGTGCGGCTGGAAGCGTGATCATCACGGGAATCCGCCGAGCCGCCTTCTCGAATGAGGCAGGTATCGGCACGGAAGCGCTGGCTCACGGAGCCGCGAAAACCAACGAGCCGATTCGAGAAGGCCTCGTCGCCATGCTCGGCCCGGCTATAGACACGCTCATCGTCTGCAGCGCAACAGCCCTCATCATCATCAGCTCGGGCGAGTGGCAGGGATCGGAGGCGAACGGTGTTACATTAACCGCGCAGGCTTTCGAGAAGAACCTTCCGGGAATCGGCGCTTATCTTCTCGTCCTATGCGTCTTCTTCTTCAGCGTCAGCACGATGTTCAGCTTTTCGTATTACGGGACGAAATGCTTGGGGTTCTTGATCGGCGCCGAACACCAACACCTCTACAACTACTTCTACGTCGGAACGATCCTGCTCGGTGCCACGGCCTCCCTGGAGGCGGTCATCAGTGTGATCGACGGGATGTTCGCCCTCATGGCCATTCCCACGATGACGTCCTCCCTGCTCCTCGCGCCGAAGGTAATGTCAGAGGCGCGACGCTATTTCGCCGACTACGAATCGAAGACTCGATATTCCAACGTGAGACGCTGAAGCTGATGAGTTGAGTTTTTGTCGGTCTGTTGACAGTTCCCGCGCCCGTGACCAAGGCTTTGGTGTGGCCTACAGAATAGTTTTCAACTCACCTCGCCATGAGAAATCTAAGACCTATCAACACATTGCGGCCGGTGAATTGCTACAGTTTGGGCCTGAATCTGAGCAAAAAGTTGAGGGTGGGCGGATTCGGGCAGGGTGCTAAAAACGGGTTCCCGTCGGTGGAACTGCAAGGCCGGTGTTGGCAGAGATCTGGGAGCAGACCTTTTATTCCATAGGCTCTGAAAATCAGATTAACTGCTTTTGTTGGACCTGAATTATGCACTGCGGGGTGCACCGGAGGAGGGCTGAGCCGCCAGGGGCCATTTGGGGGACCCCCGAAAACATGGGGTAATAAGGTAGGCTGGCAAAGATTTCAGCTTCGCCAGTCAACCCCAAGGAGGTCACCCAAATGGTTACCAAGCGAAAACAGCATAGCTCCCGAAGGCCCGTCAAACAAGGCCGGGGCGCGAGGGCCCCGCGGCCCAATAAAATCGGGGCTGCCACGCCTTATCACTTCCGCGGCAAGAATCTGACTCCCTACGGCGGCTTGCTGCCCGTCGCCACCCTGCTCGAAAAACTCGGCTTCCAGGCGCTGCTGGAAGAAACCATCACGAACAAACGAATCACCCGTGTGATGAGCCTCTACCAGTTTGTGCTGGCCCTCGTGCTGGGCCTCTATGTCGGCTTTGCGCGGCTGAACCAACTCCGCTTCATCGCCCGCGACCCCATCTTGACCGGCATCTTGCAAGTGACGCGTCTGCCGCCGCAGTCCACGCTGTGGCGCTTTCTGGCCTCGCTGCACCTCAACGTGGCGAAGCAGATCCTTTCCATTCAGCGCCAGCTGCGGGAACGAGTCTGGGCCGCGGCCCAGGTGAAATTGGAGACGGTGACGCTGGACACCGACACCACCGTGCACACGCTCTACGGCCGCCAGATGGGCGGGCGCAAGAGTTACAACCCCAAGAACAAGGGCAAGCGCAGCTACCAGCCGATACTGACTTTCCTGGCCGAGACGCGCGAATACCTGATGGGCGGGTTGCGCAACGGCGACCGGCCCACGGGCCGGCAGATCGCCGCCCACCTCGAGAGCGCCTTTCGGGCTTTGCCGCACGGCGTGAAGAAAATCCTGGCGCGGGCCGATTCCGGGTTTTATTGCTGGGAGGCGGTGGAGGCCTATGAAAAGGCGGCTTGTCAGTTCGTCATCGTGGCGCGCAAGACCAGGCGGCTGGTCGAGCAGTTGCAGCAAGCGGCCTGGAAGCCCTCGCCCCACAGCGATGCGGATGCGGAATGCGAATTCCTCTACCAGCCGCAGGGCTGGGCGCGGGCCTGTCGTTTCCTGGCGCTGCGTTACGAAAACGAACCCGCGGCCGGCGCGGCCGAGCAATACCAGCTGTTTGCCACCAGCGCTTACACCTACCGCGTGTTTGTCACCAACCTGGCCGAACCGATCGCGGCGGTGGTGTGGTTTTACAATCAGCGCGCCGCAGCCGAGAACCTCATCAAGGAGGCCAACAACGACGCCGGGCTGGCGGCCCATCCCTCGCGCCGCTTTGACATGAACCGCAATCACTTTCAGCTGGCCATGCTGGCCTACAACCTCAACTGCTGGCTGCTGCTGTTCAACCGCGAAGCCCAAGCCAGCGTGGAGACACTGCGGCACACCACCCTGGCGACGGCGCGGCTGCGCTTTCTGTTCGTGGCGGCCAAGATCTGGCGGCACGCCGGCAGAACGGGTGTCAGCTACAGCGATCATTATGAGGAAAAGGGCCTGTTTGAACGGCTGATGCGGCGGCTGCGGGCGATGGGGCCACCGGGATCGAGCTTCGCGCCGGTGGTGGAGGGTGCGCTGAGTTGAGGGGCGCTCCATGCATAAAATTTCATGCACTCGCCGCAACGTACTGGGAACACGCCGCTTGCCCGCCCGCTTTTGCCCGCCGGGATTGGCAGGCGGCTCAAACAGGGAGGGAAACAGAGGAAAAGACGACTTGCTAAATCACTGAGTTGACACGACTGCCGCTACCGCCACAACTCCATCCTCCCCTTCAGGCTCATCTTGCATTGGACAACTCTCCATCGGCGATGGCTACGCCGAATCTGTGCATAATTCAGGTTGGAATGTGTTATGGGCTAGTGAACGCTGATTCCTGGTGGTAACGGGATTAATCAACAGTAATCCGCAAACGAGCGCTATGTAGTTCGTTTCGGGAGACTTAGTGGAGTGAACCCCAGAAGTGAGACAAGATAAAGTGGGACAGAATTCAGCGGGCGGCGTTCGAAGCATCGTTGCCGGCATACGAACAGCTCAGAAATCCGAGCTTTGAGTTTTCCGAGGCATGAGACAATCTATCGAGACATCGCTTGCACCCGGAGCGGGACACATGTCCCGCCCCGAGGCTCATCGTCTCGATGAGTTGTCGGCCGGGTATTCCTTGGCGGGTTGCTCTCCAGCAGCGCCCGCCTCCGCTTTTCCGGCTGTTGCAGAGTTTTGCAATAGTGTCGCTCGAAAGTCTACAATCTTTCAGCGAACGGTTACTGTCTCACTTTGTCGCTGTCTCAGCCTAGGGGTGCATACCATAGTCCTGCTCGGGGCACGGAACTCTGTGAAGAGTCAAGGTTAGGCAGCGGCCCGAAGTGTAGGGCGCTCGGGGGGAGGGGACGGACGACGATCGGGTAGAGGGGGACCCGGAACAGGCGGAGGTGGTGCGGGCTTAGGCCCCTGCAAATGAACGAGGCTGTCGATGCATCCACCTGAGCTGAGGGACACAGAATCCATGACTTACGAATAGTGTACGGGCCTGCGTGGGCCCTGCGTCTTTTTTCTTTTCCGACGGTCCCGTATCAGCCTCTAAAGCTCGGGATCTGTGATCCACACTGCCGCGCGTGCACTACCTGCCCGTACACATCGGCGGGTACGGACGGCCCCTTGCGGGTGCAATGCTGACGGTAAGCCTTCTCAAGCTCTCCGGCGATCTCATCAGGCGTCATGCGCTCGATGTGCCGACGCTCCAGCGCGTAGACAAGCGCGCCGTCCTTGAACAGGGCGACGGACGGCGACGATGGCGCAACCTCCGGCATGCGCTCTCGCGCGCGTTGGGTCGCCTCCATATCGACCCCCGCAAAAACCGTGTTCAAGTGATCCGGGATGACAGCGGCCTGCAGCGCCTGGGTGACCCCGGGTCGGGCGCCTCCGGCCGCACAGCCGCAGACGGAGTTTACGACAATAAGCGTGGTTCCAGGCTTGCCAAGAGCCTCATCAACATCTGCAGCGGTCTTGAGCGGTGTGACGCCACATTGCGCCAGCTCCTCCCACATCGGCCGCACTGCTTCCGGATCATACAAAGGCTGCATACGAAACTCCCTCCATTTTGGTTTCTGCACTCTCTCGGGCGCTCGGGCTAAAACAGCGTCGAACCCGCCGCCATCACAAGAACCTACTAAGTATGACCCTTCGGTCACCGTTAAGTCCAGAACATCCACTCGTACCGGGTGGGGGTCCGGAAGATCTCCTTTAGCTCCTTACGGGCTTGCGCACTCAAGCCCTTTGCTTCCGTATTAGTCATCTCAAGCACCTGCTCCAGCAGGGAGGGCGATAATCCGAACGTGCGGTCGACGTGCGGCTGTGACAGCTCCTTTAGCGAATAGGGATACTCCGAAAGCGTTCGCACCCACTGGAGGTTTCCCTCTGGCCCATAGGCGGCCAGGAACATGTCGAAGTCTGAGTTCCTCGCCGTACCCAGGGCAGAGCTCGCCACGAGACGTCTCCATTTCGATCAACCTCGCCTTCGGTGGCTGTGTCCCACCCCGGCGCGCTTGACCTCACACGCACGCCCCCGAAATCAGGCGGCGACGCCCTACGCGCGCATAGCCACTCCCCGTCGGCGCTCCACTTCGCAATCAGCGCCTCCCGTCCTCCGACGCCGGAGACATCCGGTTTTCCATCGCCGCTGAAGTCGGCCTCGTTCGTAAATCTCCAGCCTCTCTGGGATAATAACGCTCTATGGCAGAGCAAGATTATCGCATTGAAAAAGACAGCATGGGCGAAGTTCGTGTCCCCGCCGATGCACTCTACGGTGCGCAGACGCAGCGAGCCGTGGAGAACTTTCCGATTAGCGGCCTGCGTTTCCCACGGACGTTCGTAAAAGCCCTTGGCTTGATCAAAGGAGCTGCTGCCGCCGTCAACCAAGATTTGGGTCTGATGGAAGCCGGCATGGCCGCGGCCATCCAGGAAGCGGCCAAGGAAGTCGAGCGTGGTGACCACGACGCTCACTTTCCGCTCGACATTTTCCAAACCGGATCGGGGACCAGCACCAACATGAACACCAACGAGGTGATCGCCACGCTGGCGACCCGGAAGCTCGGGCGGAAGGTGCACCCGAACGATCACGTCAACATGGGGCAAAGCAGCAACGACGTGATCCCGACGGCCATCCACGTCAGCGCGTATCTTGAAGTCGCCGAAACGCTTATCCCGGGCCTCGAACACTTGCGGGATACGATCGATCGCAAAGCCGAAACGGTCGACCACGTCGTCAAGACGGGCCGCACTCACCTGATGGACGCCCTGCCCATTCGCCTAAGCCAGGAAATGAGCGGCTGGAGCGGCCAGGTGGAGCAATCCATCGCGCGCATCCGCGCCTCGCTGCCCCGCATTTCCGCGCTCGCACTGGGAGGCACGGCGATCGGCACCGGCGTCAACGCCCACCCCGAATTCGGCCCGCGCGTCGCCAAGCGACTGTCCCACTTGACGGGATTGCCCTTTATCAGCAGCCGCAACTACTTCGTCAGCCTCGCTACCCAAGACGCCATCGTCGAGCTAAGCGGGCAGCTCAAGGTGGCGGCCGTGGCGGTGATGAAAATCTCCAACGACTTGCGCTGGATGAACAGCGGCCCCCAGGCGGGCCTCGCGGATATTGCGCTGCCCGCGCTGCAACCTGGAAGCAGCATCATGCCGGGCAAGGTGAACCCGGTAATTCCCGAGGCGTCAGCGATGGTCTGTGCGCAGGTTATCGGCAACGACATGACAATTACCGTGGCGGGACAATCCGGGAACTTCCAGCTCAACGTCATGCTGCCGGTTATCGTCCACAACATTCTCGAGAGTGCCCGCCTGCTCGGCAATGCAGCACGGGTGCTCGCGAACAAAGCCATCGACGGTTTCCAGGCCAACGAGGAGCGAATCGCGGATCTGGCGGAGAAAAACCCGATCCTCGTGACCGCGCTCAACTCCGTCATCGGCTACGAGAAAGGAGCGGCGGTTGCCAAGAAGTCCTACGCCGAACGACGGAAGCTGAAAGAAGTCGCTGCCGAGATGACCGACCTCGGCGCCGAAGAACTCGACCGTCTCCTGGACCCGCGCAAGATGACCGAGGGCGGCATCGCGGAATAACCCAGGCGATTTCCGCTACACAGTCACAGTGTTGGCAACCCCAGACCCTGCCGGCAACGGGTTCAAGGCCATGATAGCTCAATAGACGAGGGGATTTCAGCTCTTCCGACGACGCGGAGAATGGCCTCTGACGGCTGTAGATGGTGCGAAAGTTATTTCCCAGACAGCTACCGAGGGACGATGTGGCAACCGAAGGAGTTCTTCCGTGGATAAGCGCCGGGTGAAGGTTCGGATATACTCCAGGACCAGCCATGCGGTAGCCTTCCCGCTGTTACCAGGCACCCGCATACCAGCGACAGTGCGTTGTCTTTGGACCGCCCAGTGTCCCCTAGCCCTGCAACAACTCCGCAAAACTCAGCTCATGCCCGTCTGGGTCTCTGATGTGGAAAAACCGCTCACCCCACGAAGCGTCGCGTGGCTCTTCAGGACTCAGTCCTGACGCAACGAGCGCCTGGTAGTGGGCATCGACATCGCTAACCCGGAAGATGACGCGCCCCCACCACGCACCCTGATGCCCGTGGGTTGCCGCAAGGTTCACAATGGCGTCCCCAGCACGGAGACTGCTAAAACCAGAACCCTTCCCACCGTAGAAGCGTGAGAAGCCCAGCTTTTCGTAGAACTCGATAGCCCTCTCCATATCCCGAACCGCAAACGTGACCGCGCTTATGTGCTTGATGCCCAGGCTCGCCTCCCTGTACCAGCGCTTCATTGCCCAAGGGCAAACGAATCCGCAAACTTGTCCGTTCAACCAAAAAGCGGCGGTGGTTGAGCACGCCGTATCAGCTCCGGCGAATCATTCGCCGCGGAATTTACCAGCCGCGAGACGGGATAGACCTCCATCTCCGAGTCAGGGTACGGCTCGACCTGCTTCAGAAACGCGAGCGGTTTCGTGTCGGCTGATAACCACACCTCCTCTTCATCCTGCTGGAGTATCAACGGCATCCGATCGTGAATGACTCCTGCGACCGCATTCGGCGAGCGAGTGATGATCGTAAACGACCGCAGCACTTCCTCTCCCGCCCGCTCCCACATGTCATAGAGCCCGGCCATCGCAAAAAGCGCCCCGTCCTCCCGGCGGATCACATACGGGGTCTTTGGGCCTACCCGCTCCGGCTTCCACTCGAAAAACCAATTGGCAGGAACCAGACACCGCCGACTCTGAAGCGGCTCGCGATACGAAGGTCTCTCCCCTACCGTCTCCACGCGAGCGTTTATCATCTTGTAGCCGATCTTCTCGTCGTGGGCCCACGACGGCACAAGCCCCCAGCGCATGAGCGCCAAGGCATTTTCACCCTCCTCTCTCAACACTACCGGCAGATCCTGACCGGGCGCTGCGTTATACCGTGGCCCAATCAAAAGCGGCCGGGCGGCACTGAAACGCTCAGGCATCTTCTCAACATCGCTAAATCCAAATCGTCCGCACATACACGCGCAGTCTACCGCGACCGGCTCGTTCCGCAAGAGGGAGGCCCGCCTGCCTGCGGGGGCATTCTGACCGGTAAGGTGAGGGGGAATCTTGCAGGCGAGCGAGCGCCCTGGGCTGTGCCCGTTTCCGCCAGATAAAACTAGCGAGTCGAGCGGCCCGAACCCGAAAGTTTCTAGTGGACCCTTTTGAGCAAGAAAATCGCCAACAGCATGATCACAGCTTGCCCCATCACGCCGCCAGCGAACCAGCCAATCTGCTTCGCCACCTTTTGTCTCCGACGAACGCCGGCCAGTATCGCGGCCGCGACTAGCGCCAGCAGCGCGGGCACTACTGACGGGCCGATGCTCCAGGCCCCAAGCACCGAAGCCCATCCGGCAGCAATAGCACCGAAACCTGCTAGAAGGACTTCCAAGATACGCATGCCAAACCCAGGGGCCTAGGCCCGGCCTAGGCCGGAATTACCGATTTAGCCCTTCCGAAACCGTGATCGTATACCCTTTCCTCTCCGTGACGCAACGGCTTCGACAAGAAGGTCGCGCAAAGAGCTTTTCCCTCCTTGCCCAGTCCAATCAGTTCCTCTTCGCACTCAGCACAGTCTCGATCGCCGGCAACTGGGAGATCGCCTCCTCTTCTGTAAGCTGTCGGCTCGCTCTTTTCACATCCTCCGGCACCCAATCGGGAAACAGTCTCATCTCTGCTCTGTGTTTCCCCGGAGTGTGAACTTCACGGATCGCCGCTACACGCTCTGGGCCGAGCTTGTCGGCCAGATGCACAATCGCTGGCCAAAGCCTGCGGTGAACGTAGGTCACCTTTCCATTGATAAGGCGGCAAACGAGGATCTCCTCACAACTACGGAGGTACCTAGACAGGATGAAGATTTCATTGGCCTTGGGGTGTGCCCACCAGCTTCCGCGGATGCGCTCGCCAGCGATGAACTGGGCTAGATTTGGGACAGGCCCCCGTGCTGATTCGAGGACCAGTCCGTTCGTCCTTACAAAGGCCACGGCCCCCTTCGGTGTCACGATGAAGTCATTATTGCGCGACCGGTCTGTGATCGCTTGGAGTGCCCTGAACTGCTGCGCGTTTCTTTAGGCCGTCCGAGTTTTTTGACCGACCGGTGTCAGTTTCGATTTTTGGGTTCCGCCGGTCTAGTTTCACGCTTTCGGGGAGCCTGCTCCGGCCCGCCAGCGCGGTTATGTAGAGCGGGAGGCGATTCGGAATCCTGTGTAGCTCAAGTAGCCTGCCAGCGCTACGGCGATCAGGCTCACCCATGACGGGACATCCCATCCACCGACGCGGAACTCCCACGGGACAATCACGCGCAGAAGATGGGCCAGGGCAACCAGCAAAAAAATGATCCCGCTTGTGGTTGCGTATCCTTTTCGGAGTCATCGCTTGAAACCTCCCATCCGGGATCTGGGATTTGGGCTTTAGTCCGCCCCGAGTGTACGCCTTCTATGGCTGGTGATTTGTGCTCGACAACTGCACTTCGATCCCGTCGGGGTCTTTAAAGTAGACTCGGTTGCTGCGCCGAGCCGGGTTCAAGCCCTGGCGCTCCAGCTCCGCCGTCACTCTGCCGACTTCGTAGTCTTCAATTGCCATGCAGTAGTGATTCATGCCCGGATTCGCGTCCTGAAAGAGCGCCAGAAAGTTCTTCCTAAGCCCAAGGAAGCAGTTCGTGTCGCTCTGTCTGACCACGGGCAGACCGAGATGCTTCTGATAGAAGTCCCGAGAGCGTCTAACGTCAGTCACGTTGAGTGCCACGTGGTTCACTTCAACTCCCTGGAAGGTCGAGGAAGCAGGAGCCGCGGCGCCCCGCGAGACAACGGTTAGGGCGGCGAGCCCGGAAATCAAGTCACGACGACGGATCTCACCTCGTTCGTAGCGTGTGAGTATATCCGAGATACGATTGTGCATGCTGGCCTCCTTCGCGGATGCGGTGTGGTGCAGACAGTGTACGCCTGTGGGTTGTGGGAGTGCAATGAAAAAAGTGGAGTGAACCCCAGAAGTGAGACAAGATAAAGTGGGACAGAATTCAGCGGGCGGCGTTCGAAGCATCGTTGCCGGCATACGAACAGCTCAGAAATCCGAGCTTTGAGTTTTCCGAGGCATGAGACAATCTATCGAGACATCGCTTGCACCCGGAGCGGGACACATGTCCCGCCCCGAGGCTCATCGTCTCGATGAGTTGTCGGCCGGGTATTCCTTGGCGGGTTGCTCTCCAGCAGCGCCCGCCTCCGCTTTCCCGGCTGTTGCAGAGTTTTGCAATAGTGTCGCTCGAAAGTCTACAATCTTTCAGCGAACGGTTACTGTCTCACTTTGTCGCTGTCTCAGCCTAGGGGTGCATACCACATAGTCGTGCTCGGGGTCGCGGAACTCTTCGTAGCCGGGAGGGTAGCGCGGCGAGCGCGAAGCAGCCGGAGCGGGGAGTTGCCGAGAGGCAGGGTCGGAGTGGTGTCTGCAAAGGGAGCCGCTGGGATTGCCGGATCGCCTTGACCGGACCCGATTCGAGGCCCCCGGTCGGCGAAAAAAGGAGGATCGAACCTGAAAGCAGTGCGAGGAGTGTTGCACCGCAGCCGTGGCTCGGCTATTCTGTCCGTGGCGGGATGGCCAAAACGGAAATCCTGGCTGAACGCTCAAACCGAGACAACGGTCCCCGGAACACTGGGGAACCCGCTTGTGGCAGAGAAGCCGAAAGCGGGAAAGAGGAGACATCATGGGTAATAGAAATGTTCGCTGGGCTATCGGGGGATGCCTGTTCGCACTGCTGATCGTTCACGTAGCGCCGGAGTTCGCGGTTGCGAATCCGGAGCGTCGAGGAAGGCTTTCCGTAACAAGCTCGGCGGCCAAAACGTCGGTGAAGATCGCTTCGCTCGGCGAACTGAATCAATACTTGGCTAAGAGCCTCGTAGTGACCTATTCCGACGACACCAAGCAAGCACTAAAATTTGTGGTCGGCAGCGTCGTCGTCGGGCCAGATGGCCGGCGCGTGAGCGAGTGCTTGTCGAGGGAAAGCTCGATCAATACAGGGGACCAATTGCGACTTCCCGGCTCCTGCGGAACAGGCGGTTTTGTGACAGCTAAAGGCGGCGAGGCGATAGGCAGGGTGACTCTCGGGACAGCATTTGTCGTTAATCATGAAGAGCAATACCTCACCGATATGCGGCCACTGAATTCACTTGGTAAGACCGCCGCCGAGCAGGCACGGCGGCTAGGCTCGGTTGTGCTCGCCGTTGGGGCGTTTCCGGTCGATCGCGAACGCGCGAAGGGGATCGATACCGGAGCCTTCGGGTATCCCTGCGTGAAGTACTGACCGGCAGCGGTTTTCGGACGGCGGCCGATATCACAATGTCGGTTGTTCAAGCAATGGATCGATCCTAGCATCAGCATACGGATAGGCTATCCTAGGATGACAGCATCATGACTGCAAAACTGAAGTACGCAAAATCCCTTGTTCTCAGTATCTTGATCTCCCAGCTCGCCGGCGCGGTAGATGGCCGGGCGCAAGGTCAGGATTCTCCCGGCAGTGCGGACCACCCACTGGTGACACGCTACGCCGGTTCATTCATCGATGGCTACGAGGTCAAAGACTTTGACGAGTACACACTGCCATTGGGAGCCGCGGTTAAAGCAGCAGGCCGGCGAGTTCCCTCGAAGAAAGAAACCCTGGAGGGCAAGATCACGCGAATCCTCTACCGCGGGCCGGAGGGGCGATCCACTCTAGAAATTCTCCGCAACTACCAGGCGGCGCTGGAATCGGCCGGTTTTGAGACCTTGTTCACCTGCGCCGACAAGGAGTGTGGCTTCCTGTTTCATTGGATCTTCTACCACGAGAGAGAACAGCTACTCCTCAACACAAAAACGAGTGGGTCAGCTTTTGACATACCGCAGGACCTTCGTTACTTGGCCGCGAAGGGGCTGGTTGGTGGGGTGACGGTCCACGTTTCCGTGCTCGTCGCCTTCGATGCCGGGTTCAGCAAGCTGAGCAAGCGTCCGGTGACGCTCCTGGAAGTCATCGAGCCCAAGGCCATGGACACCGGAATGGTCACTGTGAAAGCCGGCGCCATGGCGAAGGGCATCGACGCCACTGGCCACATTGCGATCTACGGTGTCTATTTCGACACCAATAGTGCCGAGATCAAGCCGGAATCCTCCTCCACCTTAGAGGAAATTTCCAAGCTCCTCCAGGGTCGGCCGTCGCTAAAACTGCAGGTGGTCGGACACACCGACAGCCAAGGCGGCTACGAACATAACATGGACCTTTCGAGACGCCGGGCGGAGGCCGTCGCGACGTCTCTGGTAAGCCGCTACGGAATCGATAGCGGCCGACTGAGGGCGGCTGGCGTGGGGCCTCTCTCTCCTGTGGCTTCAAATGACGCGCCGGAAGGTCAAGCCAAAAATCGGCGCGTGGAACTGGTGAAGCAGTGACGGGCCGGTGGAGTCGGATAGGACTGTCTCGTCACGTACGGTCGTTAGCTAGTGGTATCAATGCCCCCCGAAACGTAGCCCCTCGACATGTCGGGTCCGCTCGTGTACTCGGAGCGAATCGGCGGCCCGATAGTAGTGGTCAAGATGGAATGAAGCGACCATCAGCTAGCCGTCAGGAGCCGTATTCGAGCGTGTTTCACACACAGTAATGACCGGGGCGCCGACAACCGACAACACCCTCTTCAGCTCATTGGCGAGGGATCGTAGAACTTGCGGTCTCCTGCAACACAATATTCCCGGAGGTATCTAGGTAGACGTAGTGCGCGTTGGCCCCTTCGAGAAGCGCCCGTCCCGCGCTGGCACCCGTGCATTCTGCGCCCTCATCGGCAACCAGCAATTGCACCAGCCCATTGCGAAATTCTGGCATGCGCGAGGCGCTGCAGACTTCTAGCCCCTGGTCGCTACCGGGCGCAAAGGCCTCAGTGCCATCAGGGTGGATGTAGATCAACTCCTGGGCATCGAACATATTCGCCGGGAGGATTGGCGCAAGACCGTCGTGGAAATCGCCCGCCGCCTGGATGTCTGCTTCGCTCAGCATTTCGCCGATCACCTCGCGCGGGCCGCGCAGGCTCACGTGGTCGATGGCGATTGTGCCTTCTTTCTTGAAATACATCCACCGGTAAGCTTTGACCTCCGCGGCTGCGAGACCCTCTGAAAACGGCCGCGCACCATTAAATTTCCACTTGCTCGGCAGCACGGGGTTGCCGTCCGTGTCGATGTAGGCCCAGGAGTATTTGCCGCCGCTGGCTGCCGGTGCCCGTCCACTAACAAATTCGCCCGCACCGGAGAATTCGTTGTTCAGAATTACTTTTCCCTCACTGTCAATCCAGCCATAAGATTTCTTGAGCCCTTCGCCCATGGCCAGGAACCATGCCCGCCCACCGGAAAAACGGCCGAATTCCCAAATGTCCAACCCACTGAGATCTTTTGGTAGCTGGTCGTCGAGCCAGAACCGGCCGTCACGGTCGACGAAGAATGGATGTGGGCTGCCGTCCTTTTGAGTATCGGCCGTCGAACAGCCTTGCGAGAACGGCTGGAGTGGAGACTGACACACACTTCGGTTTCCGACCGAGGTTTCGCAGCTGCTGGAGCGAACCACCGGCTCAAGCACATAATTGCCCTCCCGGTTGATCACTCCCCACATGCCGCCGTCATCGACTATGGCACGCCCTTCGCTGAACGGCTCCGCATACGCCCAGCGCGGTTCGATCGCCCACTCGCCGTCGCGCGTGACGTAGCCCCACTGGCCGTTTCGAGGCATCGGGTACAAGGGTGGCCCGCCGTCGGAAATGTCCACGCCGCAGGGCGAGGTTGCCGCCGCGACCGTCTCCATAGTTTTTTCAACACCACCGGTCATGTCGTGCAGGGGGCCGTCACAAAGCCATTGCGCGTCTTTACCTGCGAGACACCCGGCTACCGCCGATTTGATCTGGGCGTCGATGTCGCCGTCCGGATCGATGGTGAACAGCAATGGCTTGTGGACCCACTCCGGGTTGGGGTGCCGCGTATAGACCATGTCAACTTCACATCCTCGATCATGAGGCCCGAGGATGGAATAGCGAACCTGGGCCTCGACGATTACCGGCGAAGTGTAGCTCGAACCTGCATTGCAATCAGCGACCTGGCCGGCAAAGCAGGATTCATCCCGGCAGGTCTTGCCGGCGGCCATGGCCTCATTACCGAATAGGCAGATGATGGTTATGGTGAGTAAACAGGTGAAGGTAAATGTGAGAGTTTTCAACGGCGGGGCTCCCCGTTCATATCGTTTATTTTGCTACCCGCCGGATCAATGAGGCGCTACCACCTCAATGCAACGGTGCGCACCAGCGGCGCTCCAAGTGCCACCGCCCTGAAAACTTAAGTGGCGGCAACAACCGATCCGTTGAGCTATCCGATCGTACCACCGACGGCCCATTGATTCAACCCGGCTACCGACTCGTTTGAACGCCATCTGATGGCCTCAGGAGACGGATTGATGGGCTTCGCACACACCGCTTTCACACCTCTTAGCAAGCTTGTAGCGATGCCTCGCGACCCAGCCATAGCCGGAGCGAGAGATCCATGTCAGGACCGGGACACGATACAGCCAAGCCACGAGTTTCCAACCGCTCAGGCGGCGCGCGATCTGGTACACCGCGTCAGCACCCACGTCGATTGAACCGTCGGGGTTGACCAGCCGCATGCCCAAGTTGAAATCGCCCTCGGCCAGCTTGGGAAACCGCTGCTTAAGTCCCTCGGACTGGCGCGGCACGTATTCCGTCCTGAACTCAGCAGCGCCGGGTGCGCTTATAGACGTCTGGGGCACCGGCTTGGGTGCGGTGAGCGGTGACGAAGCAGGGGCCCCCCTGCCGGGTGACCTCTCGGGAGTCGATGTCCAAGTGCTAGTCGGCGGGAGACCGGCGACCATCGTTTATCGCGGCCGTTCGGGCTGCTGTGCCGGACTCGCGACACTTCTTCGACTAGGTCGGCCTTAGTCATTTGTCTACCAACAGTATGTCGCTTCTTATGCACCGCGCGCGAAGGCTAGGGTGACAAGTCTTCGGATGATCTTCGTTTTCCCAGTGAAATCAGACTAAGTTCCTTCCCTGCAAAGAGTTAAGAGCCAACGAGCTTTGATTCCTGGTGGTAACGGGATTAATCAACAGTTATCGGCCTCCAGGCGCTATCTAGTTCGTTTCAGGGGACTTAGTGGAGTGAGCCCCAGAAGTGAGACACGATAAAGTGGGACAGAATTCAGCGGGCGGCGTTCGAAGCATCGTTGCCGGCATACGAACAGCTCAGAAATCCGAGCTTTGAGTTTTCCGAGGCATGAGACAATCTATCGAGACATCGCTTGCACCCGGAGCGGGACACATGTCCCGCCCCGAGGCTCATCGTCTCGATGAGTTGTCGGCCGGGTATTCCTTGGCGGGTTGCTCTCCAGCAGCGCCTGCCTCCGCTTTCCCGGCTGTTTCAGAGTTTGCAATAGTGTCGCTCGAAAGTCTACAATCTTTCAGCGAACGGTTACTGTCTCACTTTGTTGCTGTCTCAGCCTAGGGGTGCATACCACCTGAATTATGCACTGCGGGGTGCACCGGAGGAGGGCTGAGCCGCCAGGGGCCATTTGGGGGACCCCCGAAAACATGGGGTAATAAGGTAGGCTGGCAAAGATTTCAGCTTCGCCAGTCAACCCCAAGGAGGTCACCCAAATGGTTACCAAGCGAAAACAGCATAGCTCCCGAAGGCCCGTCAAACAAGGCCGGGGCGCGAGGGCCCCGCGGCCCAATAAAATCGGGGCTGCCACGCCTTATCACTTCCGCGGCAAGAATCTGACTCCCTACGGCGGCTTGCTGCCCGTCGCCACCCTGCTCGAAAAACTCGGCTTCCAGGCGCTGCTGGAAGAAACCATCACGAACAAACGAATCACCCGTGTGATGAGCCTCTACCAGTTTGTGCTGGCCCTCGTGCTGGGCCTCTATGTCGGCTTTGCGCGGCTGAACCAACTCCGCTTCATCGCCCGCGACCCCATCTTGACCGGCATCTTGCAAGTGACGCGTCTGCCGCCGCAGTCCACGCTGTGGCGCTTTCTGGCCTCGCTGCACCTCAACGTGGCGAAGCAGATCCTTTCCATTCAGCGCCAGCTGCGGGAACGAGTCTGGGCCGCGGCCCAGGTGAAATTGGAGACGGTGACGCTGGACACCGACACCACCGTGCACACGCTCTACGGCCGCCAGATGGGCGGGCGCAAGAGTTACAACCCCAAGAACAAGGGCAAGCGCAGCTACCAGCCGATACTGACTTTCCTGGCCGAGACGCGCGAATACCTGATGGGCGGGTTGCGCAACGGCGACCGGCCCACGGGCCGGCAGATCGCCGCCCACCTCGAGAGCGCCTTTCGGGCTTTGCCGCACGGCGTGAAGAAAATCCTGGCGCGGGCCGATTCCGGGTTTTATTGCTGGGAGGCGGTGGAGGCCTATGAAAAGGCGGCTTGTCAGTTCGTCATCGTGGCGCGCAAGACCAGGCGGCTGGTCGAGCAGTTGCAGCAAGCGGCCTGGAAGCCCTCGCCCCACAGCGATGCGGATGCGGAATGCGAATTCCTCTACCAGCCGCAGGGCTGGGCGCGGGCCTGTCGTTTCCTGGCGCTGCGTTACGAAAACGAACCCGCGGCCGGCGCGGCCGAGCAATACCAGCTGTTTGCCACCAGCGCTTACACCTACCGCGTGTTTGTCACCAACCTGGCCGAACCGATCGCGGCGGTGGTGTGGTTTTACAATCAGCGCGCCGCAGCCGAGAACCTCATCAAGGAGGCCAACAACGACGCCGGGCTGGCGGCCCATCCCTCGCGCCGCTTTGACATGAACCGCAATCACTTTCAGCTGGCCATGCTGGCCTACAATCTCAACTGCTGGCTGCTGCTGTTCAACCGCGAAGCCCAAGCCAGCGTGGAGACACTGCGGCACACCACCCTGGCGACGGCGCGGCTGCGCTTTCTGTTCGTGGCGGCCAAGATCTGGCGGCACGCCGGCAGAACGGGTGTCAGCTACAGCGATCATTATGAGGAAAAGGGCCTGTTTGAACGGCTGATGCGGCGGCTGCGGGCGATGGGGCCACCGGGATCGAGCTTCGCGCCGGTGGTGGAGGGTGCGCTGAGTTGAGGGGCGCTCCATGCATAAAATTTCATGCACTCGCCGCAACGTACTGGGAACACGCCGCTTGCCCGCCCGCTTTTGCCCGCCGGGATTGGCAGGCGGCTCAAACAGGGAGGGAAACAGAGGAAAAGACGACTTGCTAAATCACTGAGTTGACACGACTGCCGCTACCGCCACAACTCCATCGGCGATGGCTACGCCGAATCTGTGCATAATTCAGGTTGTAAGTTGTTCATTCATAAGGGTTGACTTTTTTCAATGAGAGTATTTGAGAGTCTGTGAGAGGTTTTCTGGCTTTTGGGTCCCGCCGGGGCCGTGGAATGGTTGTCCTCTCCTCTAAGTTGCAACTGAGTCATTGTTGGTTCTGCCGCTTTTAGGATAACAAGCCGATCTTGGGATTCCTTGCGGGCGGCGGGTAATTCTGTTGAAAACAGAGGGACTATATTAATGATTTATCCGTGACTGAGTTGGGGTGATTTGCGGTTCTGGGGGGGGAGCGGTGTTTTGGGGCCAAAGGGGCTCGCCGGTAGGCGGTTCGGCGCTTGGGTGAGGAGTTCTCGGCTCAACGGCTCGCCGCCGCTTGGCGTACGAGCGTTGGGCATCCAGGGCATTCAAGGCTGAATCGGGTGAGAGCCCAACCCAACTCTCGAATGACCGCCGTCCAGGAAAGTCATCGCCCGTCCCGACTTTCCCGACTTCCCGAGATAAGTTTGATGAGACTTGCCGACTTGACTATATCTAGTCATAATGAGCCATATGAAGACCGAGGTCAAAATCGCGGAGTTCAAAAGCCGGCTCAGCGCCTATCTGCGGTCTGTTCGCCAGGGTCAGGAAATCGTCATTAAGGACCGCGAGACACCGATCGCGCGGCTGACGCCGTATCGAGCCGGGGGCAATCGGCTAGGGAGCAAACCGGCGACTGGCTCTCTCCAAGAACTTGACGCGCTGTTCGAGCGAGCGACGAGGCCGAAGACACTTAAGCCGGCGGACTTGGAAGAGGCGTCGCGCGAAACGAAGAAAGAATACCTTGACAAATGGCCGCTGTGACCGCGTACGTGGATAGCTCCGTTGTGCTGCGCAGGCTTCTGCGGCAGCCGGGCGAAATCGAGAACTGGTCCAGATGGAACTCGATCGTGACCAGCGAACTGATGCAGGTCGAAGCGCTGCGATCGCTCGAGCGGTTGCGCGTGATGCAAGTGCTTTCGGTATCCGAGTTGGTGGAGAAAATTGCACTTCTGACGACTTCCAGCCGTTTTTACGAAACAATCCCGCTTCGCTCGCTGGTCCTCAAACGCGCCGCCGGCCCATACCCTGCTCCTCTTGGTACGCTTGATGCCATCCACCTGGCCACCGCCCAGCTCTGGATCGAACACAACGACCAAGAGCTGACCTTCGTTACTCACGACCGCCAACTCGGTCTGGCCGCGAGAGTCTGCGGGCTGGACGTGGCCGGCGACTCCGCGGGCTGATCAGCCCCCAGGACAACCGCGCAAAAGGCAGTTCCAGAAACGGGCGGTTGTGCGATGCATTCACAGGTCCTTAAGAGTCCCCTTGGCCTTCTGTTCGCGCGCCTCGCGCACCAAGAAATCGAGCCTTCCGGCCTGAGAGTCGGCTTCGATCTCGTTGTCCCATCGCTCCCAATCCTTTGTTGACAGCCACCGGTAAAGCTCGCCGAACTCCTGAGTGGGGAGTTTCTCGATTTCCGCCTTATTGATACTCGCAAAATATAGTGTTGTTTTCGGACACAGCGAATGCCTTGCCGGAGCGGGCGCAGCACGCTGCGCCCCTACACCATATTTCGCGAGCATCAGTAAGTTGATCTATCTTTGACATGGTGTTTCCCCTCCCGCACTGCCTCGTCAGGGCTGAGTCACGCCAGCTAAGGAGTCTCGGGTAAACCGAGGTACGCCGGGACAGCCTCGATTTACTGGGCATCCCAGGCCAGAACCCAGTTTTCAGCGCTAGCGTATCGGCTCGGACCCTCAGCTATATCATGAGCGCGGCAGGCGTAGCTTCAGTGTATCGTGAAGTACGGCCTTGCAGGTTTCGGTCAGCGAATTGAGGCCGTCCCAGTTTACCCATTTGTGAGGGGACGGCCGCGAGGCGGCCGGTCTTGCGGCCCACCCCAACCCCCGAACGACCGTCGGCGACGGCCGTTCGCCAGAAGCGGATTGCTGGGGGTGAGGGGACGCCGGACCTCAAGGACCGGCCTATGCGGTCAAGCTATGTGAACGTGGCTGGCCGACGGTGTCCTGGAAAGTCGTAGCCTGTCCCCGACTTTTCCGACTTTTCAGGCGCCGCGCGTCGATTTACTTCTTTGGTGGTGGAGATCCGGAGGAGGCTGACGAGCCGGAGGTTGGAGCCGCACGATCATGGTGAGTGTGCCGGGTGTGCCGGGTACGGATTTTTCAAGGCTCGCAAGACCCCGCCGGGCAGCAGAGAGCCGGGAGTTTGGGACTGAAGTAATGACCACGCCGACCGAGGAGCACGTGATGATCGAGACGCGGGAGGGCGTAACCATCAAAATTGAAATCCCGCTTGACGTTCTTGCGGACAAGCTCGCTGAGCGTATGGGCGGCGCCCGCCAAAGACTCAAACGGCTATTCACCCGCCAGGAGGCCGCGGAGTATCTCGGCCGGTCCGTTCGCGGTCTCGACGGATTGGTAGCTAAAGGCGCTGTAGCGTCAGTGCGTGGGGACAGCCGCCCAATGTTTGACGTCCGTGACCTTGACGCATGGATCGAAAATAATAAAGAATAAGCCCCATGCCGAAAAAACCTAGTCTCGGGAGAATCTTCCAGCGGTCACGCAAGGACAAGCGAACCGGCAAGGTCGTCAAAAGCCCGCGGTGGACCATCGAGTACCGAGTTGACGGTAAACCGGCGTCGGAGCCTTCGCACAGCACCGATTATGCGGTTGCGGAGTCTTTGTTACGACGCCGGATAGCGGAAATAGATGGCGCGACCTATGGAGGTGTAGACGCGCGGACGGTGCGCATCAAGCGACTGCTCGACCTGCTCCTAGAGCACTTCAAGGAAAACAAACCAAAGTCACTGGATTGGGGTCGCATCGTTGTTACGTGTCACCTCGATCCTTTTTTTGGCAGCACACGCGCGGCGGCGCTGACTAGCGCCAAAATCGAAGCCTACAAGCGCCACCGGCGACGCCAAAGAGTCAAGGACAGCACGATAAACAGGGAGTTCACAATCCTACGTCGCGCATTCACTCTAGGCACCGAGCAGATGCCGCCGCTAGTGTAGTGTCCAACAAATAACTGGACAAGTCGCCTGGTTTATCGCATCCTGGGGTATGGCTTCCCCCTGCGAACTTTCGCCCTCCGAGCAGCAGCAGCTGCGGCAATGGATCGGCGCCCATGGCACCCCTCAGCAGGTGGCGCTACGCTGCCGAATCGTGCTGGCTTCGAGCCAGGGTCTCTCCGATGTCGCCATCGCCAAGCAGTTGTCTGTCAACCGCAAAACCGTCATTCTGTGGCGTCAGCGCTTTGACCAACAGCGACTCGACGGTCTGTGGGAGATTTCCCCCGGACGCCGGCGCAAGCCCACCTATGACATCGACAAGATCAGCGCCATTGTGGACGCCACCCTGCAAACCAAGCCCAAGGGAATGACGCATTGGAGTTGCCGCACGCTGGCCAAAAACCAGGGAGTCAGCAAGTCCACCATCCACAACATCTGGCGAGCCCACAACCTCAAGCCCCACCGTGTGAAGACCTTTAAGCTGTCGCGCGATCCGAAGTTCCTGGACAAATTGACCGACGTGGTCGGGCTGTACTTGAATCCGCCCCAACAGGCGGTCGTGTTGTGCGTGGACGAGAAGAGTCAGATTCAGGCTCTGGATCGGACGCAGCCGGGCTTGCCGCTCAAGAAGGGGCGCTGCGGGACCATGACCCATGACTACAAGCGCAACGGCACGACGACACTATTCGCCGCCCTGGAGACCTTGCAGGGCAAAGTGATTGGCCAATGCTTTCCGCGCCACCGGCATCAGGAGTTTCTGAAGTTCTTGCGCACGCTCGACAAGGAGTTCCCCGGCGACGTGCCGCTGCATTTAATCCTGGACAACTATGGGACGCATAAACACGAGAAGGTGCGGGGCTGGTTGCAGCGCCACCCGCGCTTTGAGACGCACTTTGTGCCGACCAGTTCCAGTTGGCTGAACCTGGTCGAGCGTTGGTTCGGCGAACTGACTCAGAAGGCGATCCGGCGCGGGGCATTCGGCAGCGTGGGGGAGCTCAAGGACTGCATTGAGGAATTCCTGAGGGTCTGGAACCAGGAGCCGAAACCCTTCGTTTGGACGGCGACGGTGGAGTCGATCACGGAGAAACTTTCGCGCTGCCGACGCACCTTGGAGCAGATTCAGCCCGGCTGCAGCAGCCCGCGGCCCAGAAAACGGAAGAAGAAATAACTGTCCATTTATTTCATGGACACTACACTAGTCGTCCGCGTTCCGAGGATTCCAATCTTGCCGGCCCCCCCCCACGCAAGGGGTTCTTCGAGTACGAGGAGTTCGTCGTGCAACGTTCGGAATTGCCGGAGCCGCTGAGGCCGGTGATCACCTTCGGCTACAACACGGGCTGCCGAAAAGGTGAGACGTTGCGAATCGAGTGGCCTCAAGTTGACCTCGCGGCCAAGGAAGTGCGCCTCCACTCCGACGACACGAAGAACGCGGAGCCGCGCATTCTACCGCTCTTCGGTGAGCTCTACGAGATGATCAAGATGCTCCACGAAAAGCGTGAAGCGATGTATCCCGATTGCAGGTGGGTATTCACCAGGGACGGTCGCAACCCAATCAAGGATTTCAGGGGTGCATGGGATGAAGCCTGCAAACGAGCGGGACTCTGGAACAAAGACCGGGGACGACCGACGCGCCTTTTTCATGACCTGCGCAGGACCGGTGCCCGGAATCTAGTGCGTGCCGGCGTGCCGGAAGTGGTCGTTATGCGAATCGGGGGTTGGAAGACCCGCTCGGTTTTCGACCGCTACAACATCGTCAGCACTCGCGACCTGCATGAAGCCGCAGCGAAACTTGAACTCTATCACGAGGAACTCGCGGCAGAAGCCGAACAGGATAAACAGTCAAAAACGCAGTCAAAAACGCAAGGGAGGGTCAACTAGCCATGTGTCTAACTGACGGTAAACCCTTTTGTATCAATGGTGCGGAGAGGGGGACTCGAACCCCCAAGAGATTGCTCTCACTAGCACCTCAAGCTAGCGCGTCTGCCAGTTCCGCCACCTCCGCATCTTTTAATTCAACAACTTACGGGCACTGGCTTCGCCCGAATCGGAAAGTTGCCCCGAAGTTGCCCCCTCGCGTGCCTTTTCAAGTTCGGCGAGATGCTGCTCCAGCTTCGCCGCCGCCTCATGTAGGTCGCGCTCATTAACAATATTGTACCGATCGAAAACGGATCGTGTCTTCCATCCGCCAATTGCCATCACCACCCGCTCGGGCACTCCTGCCCGTACCAGGTTCCTTGCCCCTGTGCGGCGCAGGTCGTGAAAGATATGCTTGGGCTTATCGGTTTCATCGTTCCACAGCCCGGCCCGCTTGCTGGCTTCCTCCCAGGCTCCGCGAAAATCCTTGATCCGTTTCCCGTACCGGAAAAACACCCATGGGCAGTCCGGCCACTTCTGGTCGCGGATCTGTTTCTGAAGGACAAGCATTTCGTAGAGTTCACCCGCCAACGGGATCGTGCGCGGCTCGTCGTTCTTGGTTTCCCCAGGCTCCAGCCGAACAACGCGAGCCACTAGGTCTACTTGGTCCCATCGAAGAAGCAGGATTTCACCTTTGCGGCAACTCGTGGAGTAAGCGAACGTGATCACGGGACGCAAATGCTCAGGCAGCTCTAATCGCAACACGACAAATCCATCGTGTTCAAAAAACCCCTTGCGCGGCGGAGCTTCCTCCAACCTAGGGAAAATCGGCACCTGCTTTACCTTGGGTGGCGTGGATTCTCGCGCCAGATTGAAAGCCCGCTTCAACCGAGCCAATTCACGGTTGATGGTGCTGTTGCTGATACCTTCAGCTCGTCGCTTCTTGACGTAGCCTTTCAGGTGCTTGGTCTGTACCCTTGCCGCCCGCATGTGGCCGAAGAACGGTCGTAGGTGCCCAACAACGTACCGTACCCATGTGACGGATTTGTCATTGTTCTCGAAATCTTCTATCAGTTCGTCAAACAGTTCGGAAACCTTGACGCGCTCCGCTGCGGGTCCCGCATAAACGCCCGTTTCAAGTTCGGCTATCCGCCGCCGCAACAGATTCTCAGCATCCTTGTATTTTTGGCTCTTGCTCGATTCGCGCGTCTGAGAGCCGTTGACGTAGTAGGCAACCCACCAAGTGCGGATTTCCGTTCTGCTGCCATTGGGTCGTTTCTTCTTGGGGTGGTAGATCCTTCCAAATCGTGGTTTGCGTGGCATGACGAAAACTCTACTACACCTTGGCGGCGTCAATCCAGTTGTCGAGGTCTCGGACATCCAAAAAGACGCGGCGGTCATGACGCACAACGGGGATTGCCTGGTCAGAGATGAGGTGTTGGACGCTTACTTTCGAGCGGCCCAAGTAGGTGGCTGCTTGATCCACGGTCAGCAGTCTTGGGCGAACCGTTGTCGTAGTTTCCGTCCTCTCCATCTCGGCTCGTAGCCTGACAACGACCTTTTCCGCGAGGGAGTCTAGCAAGCCGTCGATGTCGAATCCGGTTCGCATTGTCTATGCCGCTTGTTGCCTTCCCTCGACTACGAGTTGGAAATATTTCTAGGCCGATGAATACACTCTCGCGTCGCATGTCTTGCGGACGATTCCGCTGGAACAGCCGATGCGCGTTGTTCCGGTACGCCGATCAATTCCTTGGCGAATTCTTCAAGACTGACGGGGCAATGCTCCATCGACGCACTGAAGGAACCACGGTGGAGCGTACTCGTATCCACGTCGCTTCCCACCGCAAGAACCGCTTCGTACGCCTCCCGTAGCCAGTAAGGGTCGGAACTCGCGACCACGATCCATGGCCCGGTCCGATCCCCGGACCCAAAACACACGACAGGTAATCCCTGAGCCTGCCGCATGTCGAAGTACACAGAGATCAAAAATGGGTTCAGGGTTGGCAATACTAGCCCGCATTTCTCATCGATTCCCGAAAACGGGGTTGGCGGGGCGCGCGGGATGGGATTTCATGGTCTTGAGGCGGCATCGCCTCTCGGCGGGGCCGCCGTGGGGCAGAAACGGCCCGGCATGCTGTCCGCGACCCTGGCCGAGGCGTTTTTCGTCTGTTTTTGGGCAAACCTCGATTGCCGCCCCTGTCGAGCCCTGTGTGCTTCAAGTATTACTTGAACTCGCCTTGCCGTTTTCAGCAGCGCCGCGGCTCCCCCCGTTCGAGATTCTCATACGCTTGGGCGAACACCCCCGCCCAGGCGTATCCCGTCGCCAGCGAAATCCACACTTTGCGCGCCGTGATCCGGATGCGCGCTCCGATCTTCAACAACCGCAGCCGGATCGTCGTGCATTGCGCCCGCGCCATCTTCGTCCCCGCCAACCCCAGCCGCCGCAGCGTCTCCAGCAAACAGTACCCGATCGATGAAAAATATAAGCGGATCTGATTCGACCGCAATAGCGCGGTCGAGGTGCGGTCGGCGAACAGCCCCAGCTGCTGCTCCTTGATGCGGTTCTCCATCTCTCCGCGGGCGCAGTAGATCGTCTCGTATAAGTGTTGCGCCGCCGCTTGCTTGGGCGTCAGCGACGTCACCACGAAACGCGGGTTTTCGCCCTTCGCCAGATACTCCGCCTTGGCCACCACCCTGCGCCCCCGCGCCCAGCTGGTTCGCGTGCGGTAGCGGAAATCCCCGAACGCCCGGGCCGCCTTGCCCCTCTTGGCGAAACGCCGCCGCGCCAGCTTCATCCGTCTCTTGATCAGGCGCTCTAAACGCTCGTTTTTCGCCAGTCCGAACACGTAATCCACGCCCTGGTTCTCGCACCAGCTCATGATCTCGTCGCGGCAAAAACCGCTGTCGGCCCGCAGCAGGATCTCGACCTCGGGCCACACCCGCCGCAGTTGTTCGACGATGCGCCGGACCTCTTCGAGCGACCCCGCCGAGGCGTCGATGTTGGACGGCCGCAGGCGCGCGCACAGCAACTGGTCCCCGGCGAAAATGTAGAGCGGCAGGTAGCAATAGTGTCCGTAGTAGCCGTGAAAAAAGCGCCCCTCTTGGCGGCCGTGCAGCGCGTCGTCGGTGGCGTCGAGATCGAGCACGATGCGCTCGGGCTGGCACGGCTGCGATTGAATGTAGAGCGAGGTCAGCAGACGGTCGGCCGCGCCCGTGTCGAGAACGATCTTCTTGTAACGGCTTTGCGCGCCGGCCTTGGCCGGGGTCAACTCCAGGCGGTTGAGAGTGCTCTTGCCGGCGCCCGCCTTGCCGCGGTCTTGGGCTCGGCGGCGCTGCTTGCCTTCGAGGTCTTGTTTGCCGCTCAGCAGGGCCAGCAGCGGGTCGGAGCGCAGCTGATCGTGATCGTTGAGGTCCTCATAACCCAGCGCCAGCCCGTAGACGCGCTGCGAGACCAGCTCGCGCACGCTGTGTTCGACTTGCGCGGGCTGGCGGTGATCACGGAAGCAGGCGGCGAACTGCCGCACGATGCCGCTGCGCTGTTCGGTCTGGCGCAACAGCATGGCGCCGCCGTCGGAGGTGATCATGCCGCCGTCGAAACGGGCTACCACCTGGCGGCGGCCATGGTCGGCGAAGGTGAAGCTGGTTTGGGTACACTCTGTCATGGCAGGGGTCGCTTTCTTGCTGGCTGAAACATATTGTAATCATTATGTTTGTGCCACAAAAGGCGGCCTTCCGCCAACCCCGCGATGAGAAATCCGGGCTAGATATCCATTCTTGGTCGCGTCGGTCAAAGCATCCTTCTCAGAGGTGTTGAAGAAATTATCAATAAGAGTCTCCCAGTCACTTACGCTTTTATTCATCAGGTCCTCGGTTCGTTCCATAGCCGCGCCGAAGCCCTGTTTCACAGGCGGCTTTCTCCTGCGGCGAGAAAAGCGGCAATAAATTGAGTCTTTCGAGGGGTTCACGCATAACTCGCTCCTTCCGTTCGATTACAGTCCCGAAACCGCCTTGTCAAGTCCATCCCTCCAGCACAGGTGCAAGAGTGGTGACAAAGGTGGTGACACCTAACTTGTTGAACATAAAGTATGTTAGGTCGATTTCGTAGGCCTGTCACCACTGTCACCACCGGTCTAACGCCTTTTGGAGATCTCTTTACGCTGTATACCCAAGGCTTTTTTCCTTTCCATAAGCCATCCCCAGTGGTGACAGTGGTGACAGAGGTAAAACATATTGATAAGTAATTGATTCTATTTGGCTTAACTGTCACCACCTGCCGTCACCACAGCGTCACCACTGTCACCACTAAGAGCCCAGCGCGTCGATCGCTTCGCGTCGGATCGAAATCACCCACGTTTTACGGCGTTCGACTCGGCGCTGGCGTTCGTAGCGGCTCTTCCCATCGCGCGTCACCTTGAGCCAGCCCTCCTCCCGCCAGCCAGCGAGAATTTCCTCAGGCTGGTAGCCCAGTTCTCGGAGTGTGCGCTTCGCCACGTGAGGAAATAAATCGATGGATTCCCAGTCGGCTTTGGCATCCCAACGCCCGGACCATCCACGGGGCGGCACTCTCACATGGCCACCTGAGCCCTTCACCTCACGACCGTGGAAAGTGAAAGCGTTCGCTTGCGACCAACTAACGAGGTCGTGCAGAGCCCTTTGGAAACCGGGGGCGTCTTCTGCTTCGGCGGCAATATCCTTCCACACCGATTCGAGCGCTTCTGAGGCATCCCATGGAAACTCGAAGATGTCGTGGACAAGGAAAGCCGCCACGTCGATTGCGCCCATGTAACGTGCCAGCCGCCCGCCTTCTGGAGTCGATGCGGCATCAGCGTATGTGGCAATAGCTTTCTGGTAGAGTTCATTGAAGTCGTCCCACGAATCCCGGTTCCGCAGAAGGTGCCGCACAAACAGAGGGCCCGCGTGTCCAAAGTTCGCCCTTACCTCACGATCCAGCCGAGCAACAAGCTTCGCTTTCCGTTCACCCTGGCCCTTGAACGGCAGGCCCCGGACTTCAAGCACGCGAGTCCGTGTGCCACCATCCTGCGTAAAAGAAGTAGCGGGAGCCTCTCCGCTTGAAATCAAGACCGTCCGCCAAGATCCTCCAAGCTCCAAACTCTGCAGATTGCCGCGACCCCGGCCCCTTCCGTTTGCGAACAGGTACAGCATGTCGGCCACAACTGCCGGTTTCCTTGCTCGCTTTGTGTCGTCCAGGATGATAGGGATACCCGAATGCAAGGATGCGGTGCGCTCAAGCCATACCGGGGTCGAGTCCCAGGAGTGGATTGTGGATTCATGGGCCATCTCATCGGGACAACCCCAGACGCTTCCAGCGATACGCAGGGCGATGGTTTTGCCCGTCGTGGTGCGGCCACAAATGTCCACGATGAAGTTCGGGGCGCGAAGGATCATCAACAGCGGTGGTACAAATGAGGCGTACAGCAGGATCAAAACACGCGGGTAATTCTTCAGACGCCGAATCGCGCGCTCCCACTTTTCGATGGTGCCTTGTGAGTGGAAAGCGCGTGCGATCTGTTCGTCGCCGCCAGCCACTGGCTTGAATGAGATCGGGCTTTTCGAGTTCATATTTCTGAGTCCTCATCAAGATCCGTAACAATGGGTTCACCCCCATCGGGCGGTATCAAGGCAAACCCCCATAGAAAACCTTCTTCGCCGTTCTTGCCCTGCCAACCAAGTCGAGAGGAAACACGGACGCAAGGTAGCTGTCGGCGGTTCGCAGCTTCCAGATCGTGGAGATAGTCAACCAGTTCGCCCGCAGTTCCACTCGATACCGGGAAGCCGTGGGACGCTAATTCCACCAGCTTGCGCGCGTTAAGCGCGACGCCTCGGTCAACCGCCCTGCTATTCCATCTGCTGTTGGCTCGCCAAGCCAACTCCAAGGAAACGGTCCGTTCTACAACATTGCGGAACGTCCGCGTGATCAGTATGGGTGCGTGAGCGATCCGTACCGCCACGGTTCCGCCGTTTGCGGTTTTGCGATAACCCGTGGCCCCCGGGTTGATGAAATAGGGCTCAGGTATGATCTGCTCGGGCATCGGGGCATCGTCAATCACGTCCCCCGCTTTGGTCAGTTCAGGGCGCTCGTCGGGGCCAACGACACGGAGCCGACGCTGATCCTTCACAGCACGCTTCAGGGCTTCGATGTCCTTGACCTTCAGCCCGGCCTCTCTGAGGTTCAAAAGGAACTGCTGGTAGCGCCCAGGCTCTTTAGCTGCAGCCACTGCGAGAACATTCAGGACATCGGCTTCAAGTGCTCGCCGGAGAGTTGCCTCTGGGTCTTCTTGGGACCTCCTCGACAGATCTTGGAGGACGTAGTCGGAGTTAACTTGCTCTTTGCCTTTATGGTTTGATAGATTCGACATTGATAGCTCCCTGGGCCCGGGGCACTGATAGATTCGACAGTTGCTCTTTGCCTTTATGGTTTGAGATTCTCCCCCGAGAATCTCCAATCTCAGCCACCGGGCCTAGCGGTTCATTTAAGTGCTGTGCAGAGATAGCGCAGCAAGTTGGCGGATCTGCTCTTCGGCTCGTCGTCGCAGAGCATCACCGATCTGTTGCAGCTCGTCTGCCGTGAGTGGGCCGTCGCCCAATTCTCACAGGACATATCGATACCGGGAAACGCCTGCGAGATTCGCGAGCCGCACCTGCGAGAGACTCAATTCTTTCCGTTGATTCTTAGCTAGTAACGAGTTCATGCAACGATAGTCGCATGATGGGGGGTGTTGAATCTGACACTCATTTCATACTGTTTCATGCAGTTTCAAACTTTATACTTTGGCTTGAGCATTTTTTCGACCGATTCCCGGAGAATACGGCGAGGGGCGCTCTTCTTACCCGTCATTTCCGTTTCGACGAGTTCTCCAGCGTTCAGGTAGTTGTAGATGGTCCTGAGTTCGACCCTGAGGATTGAAGCAGCTTCCGCTGGCGTAAGCACAGTCTTATTGCGCCAACCTTGGGGTTCACGGATACCTTCGGCGCCTGATTTCGACACCTTGTCGGCTGCCGGACCGGGCTGGGTCAAATCCTCGTATTTGGACAAGCCCTCGACAGTCAAGTTGTACCAGTCGGGTGCCCACTCACCTTCGGAGTCCTCATGGTTCCGATATATATAACCCTGCTCCACAAGGTACGAGACGAGCACCTCGAAATCACCCCGGAATGGCGCGTCTACCAGCAGCCCATCAATCCTAGAGTCGAACTTTTTAATTCCAGTGAGGCTTCTTTCCGCGCGACGCGCCAGCAAATCGAGCAAACATTTCCACTTGTATTTAACCGGCGTGCTTCGACGTTTCTCGGCTAGCGTTTTCCAGTTGTCTTCGGTGATTCTCGCCTTCTCTTTACGCTCATGGCTCTGGCGGACGTGGCAACGCAGGTACGGTAGGAGCCCGCGATCGAAAGCGGAGAGATTCGCGAACTTTCTGACGACGGAATCCTCGATCTCGAACGCCCCGCACCGCTCTGGGCAAGTGACATCTAGGTTACCGCTATCGAGGGTTTTGCATGAGACTTTTGAGTCTCGGAAACAAAGCGGACACCTGACCTTTGTCGGCTGGTTCCGCCGTTGCTTAGCCTTTCTAACCGCCACGCTCGCTCCCTGCTGCGATCCCTGATGTGGGAATTGGCCGCCAAACGGGTCAGGGAAACTCGCTGTTCGCCCGGCCTAGGCTAGGCGGCCTCTCTCAATTGTATGTGTTTGACCAGACGGCTCAGGGAAGGATACAGACCTAAAGGGTGGGCTGGGTGGGCCTCAGACAAGGGCCGGCGGGGCCTCCGACAACTAGTGCGGGTCAATCAAGCTGGGGAAGGCCGTGTAGTCGGGATTCGGCACGCGGCGGGTCACAGCTCGAACACTACGTCCAGGGTCGGGTTCGGCTCACCGTTCTTGAGCATCGGCGGAATGATATTGTCGCGGTACCACTGGAGTGCCGCCCCTCTGTCCAAACGCCCATTGGGGAGCACAGGCAAACCCATCTGGAGTAATTGCGAGACCCGCGCTTTGGAGATTTCCAGTTCACGGGCAAAAGCGGCTTTGGTGATGGAGGCGACCCTTCGCATTCCGTGATTGTAGCAGATGCTTGATGGTTAAGTGCATTTACACACAAAAATAGGATTCTGTCCGCAACCAGCGCCACCCGACGGCAAATTATTCTCCCCAAAGGACCCATTGTTTCCATAAGTACAATATTATTAGACGCTTGCGGATACACTGCCACTCCTAGACCACTCGAATATTGATGCACGCTACGAGAGGCGGTTTTGGCAGGAAGTCCCACTACCGGCCAGATCCTGGTTCTTCAGAGAATTCGTTACGCTCATCGAAGCGTTTCTCATCAATATCGTAATACCGTCCGTCGGGAGCAGACATTAGGCGTCTATTGGATCCATCAATACCCTTTGGATTCGGTGACAGTTTATGGACCCAGTCGGATGCACGGATTGTTTCGACACTTGAGCGCAAATCGGCAAGATCGCTTTCGGTACTCTGTACGATTTCCTTGGTCAAGTTCTGCCGTTCGAGCACCGTCCTAACAGCACGGGCCGCATCGACGGGCATACCTTCCAGTGCAGCTTCAATGCCAGACAGCGATTCGTCGTCCAGGTAGAATCGAAGGTGTCCAATTGCGTAGCTGGCCTCAAAGCTGATGAACTTCAGTTGGACATAGACATTGTCGATGTGTTGCTGAATTTCATCCTTTGCTTCTTCGAGGTCGTCCCTGGTCAGCGTGAGGGTTTTTATCTCGTTATTTAGAATCTCTCGCTCGGTATTAAAATAACCAGTAGCCCACGCGGAGATTAGCCCAGCAAGAGCGATCACGATGGGCACGAGACTTCCGATGTAGCCCGGTCGCTTCCACCAAGCGAAGTCCATTCGTTCGATCTCAAGGCGGAGTTTCTCACACTCCAGTTCATGCTTTTGAAGTTCGAGTCTCTGTAACTCGGGCAAGTCGCCGCTTGCAGAATGTTGCTCTGGCACCGATTCTTTCTCCCCTCAATCCGCGTTCGCAACCTGAGGTTCCGTTGGCCCGAGACGTTCGGCCCTTGGTTTGTGGAATTGTACGATACGGAGCCGTATTTCCTATTTTAGAGGATGGTCCATCGGAAGAATGGCATTACGTACAGATCAACATGGCAACGTATTTCCCACAGCTAGCCAGCGGAGCGAGCACCGCGCTACCGTACCGGACTGTGATGGCGTACGACACCCTTGCGGGTGATGTTCCCTCCGGCCAGAAGTATGCGTTTGCGAGGCGCAGCTCCCCGCTGCACCACATGCCAAGAGAGATCCAGACGCGTTCGCCCTATGGACACTACCCAGGCGAGAAGAGCGTCGTAGAGCAGTCGGAGGCCCCGCCCGTCGGGCGTTCTGATTCCAGAACACCTGCTCTGCTCCTTCACGCCAGCCAAGAATGTGTGCTATATAAACTGTGCCACGTGGCATGAAATGGCAAGCTGCGTTTTCAGGTGGACAAACTCACGCAGGAGGTTCTAGTCGGAGTCACAAATTGAGGATTCTAGCTTAAGGGAGGATGAACACGATGACCGATGATTACCCGCAGAAGACCGCTCCGCAAAGTCTCTTTCGATGGGCAACCCTTGCCCTTCTTCTCGTCACAGGGTCGGTCTCGGCCCAGGAGATCACCATCAGCGCGTGGAACATCGCCGCCAACGCGCACTCAATCACGCCCCAAATCGAGGACAACATTGCAGACGGCATCGCTATGCTCGATTCAGATCTTGTTGGGCTAACCGAAGTCAAGGACGAAGACTCCCTCAACAGAATCGCCCAACGGCTGCAAACGACACACAGCCTGAACTACGACACGCGATTCTGTGAGCGCAGTCAGAAGCTGCACATTGGGATGCTTGTCCGGTCTGGGTTGAACGTGGGCAATTCGGTCGATGTCGTCGGAACCGACCTCAACAATACTCGGCATCGCCAGGTGTGCGCCGTTACAGCGTCCATAGGTGAATTCGATTTCGTCTTAGGCACGGTGCACTTCAAGTCTGGGAGCGGTGGAAAGAAGGTTCGCGTCCAGCAGGCGAACTCAACAGCGGCATTCTTTCGAGGCGCAACGATGTTCGGGGAGCAACGATGTTCGGGGAGCAACGATGTTCGGGGAGCAACGATGTTCGGGGAGCAACGATGTTCGGGGAGCAACGATGTTCGGGGAGCAACGATGTTCGGGGAGCAACGATGTTCGGGGAGCAACGATGTTCGGGGAGCAACGATGTTCGGGGGGAGCGAGATGTGCTTTTGGTGGGGGACTACAACATGTTCCCCAAGAGAGATCCAGACGCGTTCGCGGCGCTCTCACCCACCGGATTCCTGAGGTTTCTCTCGAACGAGGAGCTTTGTAACGCTCAAGGGCTGAACTGTGACGGTACGCACATTTCAGGAAACAGTCTCGGCAATATGCTGGACGGATACGGGATCTCAAAGCCAGTGAATGAGTACGTTGACGGCAGCTTCAAGCGGGTTGAGCTACACACGCAGATGGGGAAGAGCCTCGCAGAGTTCAGGAACTCCGTTTCGGATCACCTCCCGCTGCTCGCTAGTTTCAGTACCTCGGGGCCAGACGACGACTAGCGGGGACCGATCCGGTGGATCAAGGAGCGGCCCCTGCGCTAGCCGAATGTTGAAATCTAAAATTCCGGTTGGGCCTATTTGCCTTCAATTAAGTCTATACCAAGCTTGATTCCAGTCACCTCTTGCCTGAGGGCCGCGAGGACAAGCGCCTTTTGCTCCCGCGATAGCCGCGAGTCACCTTCTACTATTTCCATCCTGATTTGTATCGCGGCGTTGCGACTTCTGAGAACCGACAAGCCGTCCCTCGAACGCCCCTGATCGTTCAACATTCGTAGTGTCTTTGTGACTTCATTGGCGTCGTTATCTTCATCTATGGCCAGCCCTCGATATTTGACCCACTGACGGAGTACGATTTTTCCGATCCCGTGCGGGATAAATCCCGCTTTTGCGGATACCTCCCCCGAGCAGTGGACAAGCAGGCGTCGAAACGATTACTCCAGCGGCTCCAGGTACAAGATGGCAAGTTCATCGTCCTGACGATAGGCGGAGGGTCAGACGGGGCTCCGGTCATCGATGCCTACCTGAAAGCACTGCCGCTTGTGATGAAGAAGATGTCGCTTGCGAGCGTGGTGTTGCTGGGCTCTGAAATCAGTTCACAAGATGCCAAGCGTTTCAAAACCAGGGCCGGTGGGCCCGAGGTTCAGGTGGTGGGCTTTTGCGACGACCCGCTTGTCTACCTGGACGCCGCCGACTTGGTCGTTTCGATGGCCGGATACAACACGGTCAGCGAGATCTTGTCGCTGGGGAAGCGGGCCATTGTGATTCCCAGAACGCGTCCCCGGCAGGAGCAGTTGATTAGGTCTCGAAGGCTCCACGAGCTGGGCTTGCTCCGCATGATTCACCCGTCGAATCTCACGCCAGAACGGCTGGCGGAACAAATTCTCGCCATGCTGGATTCCACCGAACCCGCCGCGATTCCGGCGCTGGACTTTGGAGGAATGGACCGGCTCGGGCATGAAATGCAGCTTCTCATGAACGACAACACCGGGCAACAGTTGGCGATGGAGACGGCCCGATGAGACCGCTTGTTCCGAATCCTAAGGTCGGTTACGTACTGAAGGTATTCCCGAGACTTTCGGAGACCTTCATCCTCAACGAGATTCTCGAGTTGGAGCGCCAGGGTTTCGACGTCGAGATCTTCTCGTTGAAGGCGCCGACGGAAACCCGCTTTCATGGCCAGTTGAGCCAGCTCCGCGCCCCTATCACTTATCTTTCCAAGGCGGAACCCGCGGGAGCGCAGGGGGGAGGAGCCGAAGCCGCGAGACTCGACCTAGATCCGACGTCAACCGGAAAAGCGTTCCTCAAGTGCCTGCGAGACGAGGGCAAGGACTACCTGAAGGTCTTTCCGTCGGCGCTGGCGCTAGCCCGCATTTCTCATCGATTCCCGAAAACGGGGTTGGCGGGGCGCGCGGGATGGGATTTCATGGTCTTGAGGCGGCATCGCCTCTCGGCGGGGCCGCCGTGGGGCAGAAACGGCCCGGCATGCTGTCCGCGACCCTGGCCGAGGCGTTTTTCGTCTGTTTTTGGGCAAACCTCGATTGCCGCCCCTGTCGAGCCCTGTGTGCTTCAAGTATTACTTGAACTCGCCTTGCCGTTTTCAGCAGCGCCGCGGCTCCCCCGTTCGAGATTCTCATACGCTTGGGCGAACACCCCCGCCCAGGCGTATCCCGTCGCCAGCGAAATCCACACTTTGCGCGCCGTGATCCGGATGCGCGCTCCGATCTTCAACAACCGCAGCCGGATCGTCGTGCATTGCGCCCGCGCCATCTTCGTCCCCGCCAACCCCAGCCGCCGCAGCGTCTCCAGCAAACAGTACCCGATCGATGAAAAATATAAGCGGATCTGATTCGACCGCAATAGCGCGGTCGAGGTGCGGTCGGCGAACAGCCCCAGCTGCTGCTCCTTGATGCGGTTCTCCATCTCTCCGCGGGCGCAGTAGATCGTCTCGTATAAGTGTTGCGCCGCCGCTTGCTTGGGCGTCAGCGACGTCACCACGAAACGCGGGTTTTCGCCCTTCGCCAGATACTCCGCCTTGGCCACCACCCTGCGCCCCCGCGCCCAGCTGGTTCGCGTGCGGTAGCGGAAATCCCCGAACGCCCGGGCCGCCTTGCCCCTCTTGGCGAAACGCCGCCGCGCCAGCTTCATCCGTCTCTTGATCAGGCGCTCTAAACGCTCGTTTTTCGCCAGTCCGAACACGTAATCCACGCCCTGGTTCTCGCACCAGCTCATGATCTCGTCGCGGCAAAAACCGCTGTCGGCCCGCAGCAGGATCTCGACCTCGGGCCACACCCGCCGCAGTTGTTCGACGATGCGCCGGACCTCTTCGAGCGACCCCGCCGAGGCGTCGATGTTGGACGGCCGCAGGCGCGCGCACAGCAACTGGTCCCCGGCGAAAATGTAGAGCGGCAGGTAGCAATAGTGTCCGTAGTAGCCGTGAAAAAAGCGCCCCTCTTGGCGGCCGTGCAGCGCGTCGTCGGTGGCGTCGAGATCGAGCACGATGCGCTCGGGCTGGCACGGCTGCGATTGAATGTAGAGCGAGGTCAGCAGACGGTCCGCCGCGCCCGTGTCGAGAACGATCTTCTTGTAACGGCTTTGCGCGCCGGCCTTGGCCGGGGTCAACTCCAGGCGGTTGAGAGTGCTCTTGCCGGCGCCCGCCTTGCCGCGGTCTTGGGCTCGGCGGCGCTGCTTGCCTTCGAGGTCTTGTTTGCCGCTCAGCAGAGCCAGCAGCGGGTCGGAGCGCAGCTGATCGTGATCGTTGAGGTCCTCATAACCCAGCGCCAGCCCGTAGACGCGCTGCGAGACCAGCTCGCGCACGCTGTGTTCGACTTGCGCGGGCTGGCGGTGATCACGGAAGCAGGCGGCGAACTGCCGCACGATGCCGCTGCGCTGTTCGGTCTGGCGCAACAGCATGGCGCCGCCGTCGGAGGTGATCATGCCGCCGTCGAAACGGGCTACCACCTGGCGGCGGCCATGGTCGGCGAAGGTGAAGCTGGTTTGGGTACACTCTGTCACCTGAATTATGCACAGATTCGGCGTAGCCATCGCCGATGGAGTTGTGGCGGTAGCGGCAGTCGTGTCAACTCAGTGATTTAGCAAGTCGTCTTTTCCTCTGTTTCCCTCCCTGTTTGAGCCGCCTGCCAATCCCGGCGGGCAAAAGCGGGCGGGCAAGCGGCGTGTTCCCAGTACGTTGCGGCGAGTGCATGAAATTTTATGCATGGAGCGCCCCTCAACTCAGGGTAGTGGGGTCTTAGCGTGGTCATGCCGCAATCAGCTCCCCCAGCGTCCACACGTGGTCTGTGATTTCGGCTTCCATCGCGGGCGTAACCCGAAGACTGCCATGGACTCTACAGAAATTATAATAGGCAAAATGCAACGCGCATGCCGCGCGTAGGTTTTCCCGCTTCTTGCTGAAGCTGTAGGTTAACCGCGTGAACCGCTTGCACCACTGCCGGAACGAGCCGTTCTTGCGCTCAACGTGTGATGTACATACCAGCTTCGGGTTCGGATGGCCCAGTATGTCGGCCTTGATCGTGCCCTTTATCTTGGGCGGACGGTAGGACTCCCGGCCAGTCGGTAACTTGCCGTACAGTTTGATTATTTGCGCGTAGTCGGCTCGGTCGTGAAGGCCCCATTCGATCGCTGTGCGGTATGCCTGAAACGCATCCGAGCTGAGTTGGAAGCGCTGGGCCGCCGTGGCGCATCGCAGCTTTGTGATGAAATCCTGAGTATTCACACCGTTCCGCCGTCCAAGGTGCCAAGTAATGACGAGCTTGGTATTTCGCTCGATGGCGATGAAAACGAACTGATCGCCGATGTCATCCCGGCCCTTGTCCTCGGCTGTTTTGCGGTGCTCTTTCTTCTTGACATAAGTCCAGATCTCGTCAAGCTGAACGTCATCGCAAGGGACGTTGCGGATGCGCTGCTCTAGCATCCGCTCACAGTTCTCTCCGGCTGCTTTCAGAAGGTTCAGCACGGTTCGCTTCTCCACGTCGCACAGGCGAGCCGTGCCACGCACAGAGTTGCCTTCCACAAGGCAGTGGAGAATCAGTAGGACCTTCTCATCGGGTAGGCGGACGTCGCCTAGGGGCTTGTCCTGCGGCTCGCTGTAGCGCTTGCCGCACTGCTTACAGAGGTAGCGCTGAACGCGCTTTCGACCGTACCTTCCGGCTTTCACACAATCCACAGAACACGAGTGACACGTCATTTTTCCCCTTGCCTTTCCAGGCCGATTGGGCTAAAATGACAGTGGGTATCAACCCTGTCCTTTGGCCCTGGCCCAAGGATGTGCCCTGCGGGTAGTTTGCGCTAGCCGTAGGGACGGTTAAACATGGCGGCGGGCGAGGGAATCGAACCCATTGCCTATTGAGCAACACTGGGATTATAAATCCTGTCCTCGTACCAGCGAGGAGTCGCCCGCCGCAAACTGAGGCCAACGTTCATTCGCTGGCCTTTTCCGTTTTCCGCTCGTAAGCGGTCATCAGATCAACGATCTTGTAGATCAACCCCCGTTCCTCGCTCTCAAGGTGGAGAGCATTGAACGTGCCCGTCAGCGTGAGATTTCCGCCAACGACCGGCAACGAGATTTCTTTCATTGCCTCCCCCTGTTGTGATTGATCGGCGGGTTTCTCCGATCCGATCTCCTTCTTTTTTGCGCTGACCTTTCGTCCTCTGGCTGTACTATTGCCGCGTCGGCCAGTAGAGCTGCGCGTCTTGCGTGTCAGATGCTTCGACAGCGGCAGTTCAGCGAAATGTGCGGACTTGAGGAAGAAACTCTTCGCCCTCCTGAGCGTGTCGCCGCTTACTTTGTACTTCTGCATGGCCGCGTCGAATTCGGATGGCGATGCGTTGTCTAAAACTGTTGCGAACACTTCTGCATACGAACGCTTCAACACCTCAGCCAATACAGGCTTGCGTTTGTCCTCATCGACGGCGAGACTGGCTAGGTCTTCGGGCTTGCCGTTTGCATCGATCAAGCTGAGAAACTGGAAAGCTCTTAGCACCTGGCCTTGGGCAACGCCCGAAAGTTCAGGAAGTGCCGAGCGGTCAACTATAGTTGGCACGCCGTGCGACCTCAGGAAGTTAAGCGCTGTCTGGAACGTGCTGAACGGAACGTATGGAGCGGCCAGCTTTGCGGATTCTTCTGCCATCACTTTCCTCCGTTGCGGTATTTTCGTCGCTGATGATATCAGGATACCAGAACGGGCTGAGATTCACAACCCGCCGCACCACGTCGCCGCCGTGGAGCCGGATTTTCACGACATCACCAGTGTTCATAACCCAATTTTACTGATACCATAAGGCATCTCCAAATTTAGTCCGGGAAAATCACCGCTACGGTATTGACAATCGAGGAACGCGAGACAGTGGTGGTGGCCTGCAATCCGGCGGAGTACGAGCAAGCCAGAAAGGAAGGTCGAAAGCCTCAAGGTGTTGGCTTCCCGCTGGAAGACGTGCAATGACAACGATCGTCGGGCTGAAATAGCCCATGACCACGCTAAGACCCCACTACCCAACTCAGCGCACCCTCCACCACCGGCGCGAAGCTCGATCCCGGTGGCCCCATCGCCCGCAGCCGCCGCATCAGCCGTTCAAACAGGCCCTTTTCCTCATAATGATCGCTGTAGCTGACACCCGTTCTGCCGGCGTGCCGCCAGATCTTGGCCGCCACGAACAGAAAGCGCAGCCGCGCCGTCGCCAGGGTGGTGTGCCGCAGTGTCTCCACGCTGGCTTGGGCTTCGCGGTTGAACAGCAGCAGCCAGCAGTTGAGATTGTAGGCCAGCATGGCCAGCTGAAAGTGATTGCGGTTCATGTCAAAGCGGCGCGAGGGATGGGCCGCCAGCCCGGCGTCGTTGTTGGCCTCCTTGATGAGGTTCTCGGCTGCGGCGCGCTGATTGTAAAACCACACCACCGCCGCGATCGGTTCGGCCAGGTTGGTGACAAACACGCGGTAGGTGTAAGCGCTGGTGGCAAACAGCTGGTATTGCTCGGCCGCGCCGGCCGCGGGTTCGTTTTCGTAACGCAGCGCCAGGAAACGACAGGCCCGCGCCCAGCCCTGCGGCTGGTAGAGGAATTCGCATTCCGCATCCGCATCGCTGTGGGGCGAGGGCTTCCAGGCCGCTTGCTGCAACTGCTCGACCAGCCGCCTGGTCTTGCGCGCCACGATGACGAACTGACAAGCCGCCTTTTCATAGGCCTCCACCGCCTCCCAGCAATAAAACCCGGAATCGGCCCGCGCCAGGATTTTCTTCACGCCGTGCGGCAAAGCCCGAAAGGCGCTCTCGAGGTGGGCGGCGATCTGCCGGCCCGTGGGCCGGTCGCCGTTGCGCAACCCGCCCATCAGGTATTCGCGCGTCTCGGCCAGGAAAGTCAGTATCGGCTGGTAGCTGCGCTTGCCCTTGTTCTTGGGGTTGTAACTCTTGCGCCCGCCCATCTGGCGGCCGTAGAGCGTGTGCACGGTGGTGTCGGTGTCCAGCGTCACCGTCTCCAATTTCACCTGGGCCGCGGCCCAGACTCGTTCCCGCAGCTGGCGCTGAATGGAAAGGATCTGCTTCGCCACGTTGAGGTGCAGCGAGGCCAGAAAGCGCCACAGCGTGGACTGCGGCGGCAGACGCGTCACTTGCAAGATGCCGGTCAAGATGGGGTCGCGGGCGATGAAGCGGAGTTGGTTCAGCCGCGCAAAGCCGACATAGAGGCCCAGCACGAGGGCCAGCACAAACTGGTAGAGGCTCATCACACGGGTGATTCGTTTGTTCGTGATGGTTTCTTCCAGCAGCGCCTGGAAGCCGAGTTTTTCGAGCAGGGTGGCGACGGGCAGCAAGCCGCCGTAGGGAGTCAGATTCTTGCCGCGGAAGTGATAAGGCGTGGCAGCCCCGATTTTATTGGGCCGCGGGGCCCTCGCGCCCCGGCCTTGTTTGACGGGCCTTCGGGAGCTATGCTGTTTTCGCTTGGTAACCATTTGGGTGACCTCCTTGGGGTTGACTGGCGAAGCTGAAATCTTTGCCAGCCTACCTTATTACCCCATGTTTTCGGGGGTCCCCCAAATGGCCCCTGGCGGCTCAGCCCTCCTCCGGTGCACCCCGCAGTGCATAATTCAGGTGCCATATCCTGTCTTTCCAGGTAGTCAAGCGCCTGCCAGCGGCTATCCACGTCGCGCTCTAGCTCCAAAAAACGCAGCACCTCGTTTTCGCAACCAGGCATTTCGTTTGCCAGCACCGCGGCCATGGCCTTGCGCCGAATTGCACTCAACTCATGCGTGAGCAGTGAAGCCAATTGCGCCTGCCCCGCCGTGACGCCGCTGAACTGCATCCAATCAACGGCCGTCTCGATCGCTCGCGGATCCGACCCGCGCAACGTCTCCTCGAGCCGCCCCGGCTGGGCCGACTCAGCCATGCGGTTGAGCAGCGCCTCCGCGTTGATGTCCTTGCGTCCAATGCTGTGCCGCAGATTAGCCCTGTACTCCCCGCGCAATTGCCACACCAGAAGCAGCCAAGGAAGGGTGAACAGGACGCTCACCAATCCAACCTGTTGAAGCTCCAACTGCAGCACGCTCAGCAGCAGCACCAGGATCACGCTCGCCAGTCCGTCGGCCGAGCGGCTGACGATCATGTCGAGAAAGCTCTTGACCTGCGCGCGAACATTGGCGGCGAGCGGCACGTAGAGCAACTCGATCGAAGAACGGTCGACTGAATGCCGAAAGCTCTGATCGCAACCGCGCGCGAACACGGCCGCTCCCAGCGACGAAGAGAGGACCAACGCCGCCGCACCCCCTAGCAGCGATACCGGCAAGATGAAAAGACTCAGACCCAGGCCGGCCCAGCGCAACAGCCGTCCCGTGAACAGCATATGAAACAGGAAAGAGAAGACGGCGATGTAGCCATAAAAGTCCCCGAAGAAGCCAGTCATCTGCTGCGGAGCATCCGCAAAGTGTACCTGCACCACGGCCTTGAATTGGTACTTCACAAGCGTGCCGACCACAGTGGAGAAAAACAGTCCCGCCGCGACCAGCGACAAGTAACGAGTACTCCGAATCAGCCGGAAGCTTTCAGCGAATGAAGCGTTTCCGCTGCTGCCGCCGGACGCCCGAACCAGCGGCTTCCGGGACTCGCCGATCAGGGCGAAAACTATCAAACTCGACGCGGCAACAAACCCCAAAGTCGCCAGCAGGAGGTTTTCCGTCCCGATGCGCGGACCGACACGGCTTGCGAATTGCCCCCCAAGAGCCGCTCCCAGGATGCCCCCCGCACCGACGAGGGAGAACAGACGTTTCGCCTGACGTGTGTCAAAAATTGTCCCGGCAAGAGACCAAACTTGGCTGGGGATCAGCACCGTAAAGATCCCCACCCAGACGTAGAGCAGCGCCGGGATGCCGAAAACCCCTTGACCCAGCAGATACCACAAAGTCAGCAGGTTCAGGATAAGGAACACTTGGGTCCACAGAATCAGCCGGCCCTGAGAAACGCGGTTCGACAACCGCAGATAAAGGCCGACCACAAGCCCCACAAGAGCCGTGATCGCAAGATCCACATAGGGAAGCCGCTTGGCGTCGAATTGACTCAGGAAAAGCGAATCCGCGGCGGTCTTCAGGCAGATTACCGAGGCAATTCCCAATAGCAGATAAAGACTCAATCCCAGCGCGGGCCTGAGTTCGGACGGATGAATGTTGAGGTAGTCAAGGATCCGCTGGCGCGGAGCGGGACGATTCCGAGGAGCTGCCATGAATGGCAATCAATGACCGGACACGGCGAACAGCCGAGCCGGAAGCCCTATCATTATAGGCGCTCGTTGGTTGGTCGTTGGCGAAGCAGCCAATGATCCGCCTAAGCGGAGAGTCGCGTGGTATTCACTCGGCACACCTTTAGAATTGATATCTCCGTGCAAGGCTTCTCGCTATGAGCCGTCTGGAGCCGCGTTCACGCGGCTTGGTGTTTCCAGGCCAGTCGTTTTACGGCTGGTAACCCCTGCCGCTCAGGGTTCGTGAGCCCGTTTCAACGGGCTTCCCTCTTCCCCAATCGAAATCTATACGTTGTGGTACTATTGGCGCACTACGCTAGGAGATCCGGCCCAATGATCCGCTACGAGGTCATTATCTACTGGAGCGATGAAGACCAGGCGTTTATCGCGGAAGTCCCTGAGCTACCCGGGTGCGCCGCTGACGGTCAGACCTACCAAGAGGCTCTTGCCAGCGCGGAAACTGTTATCCGCGAGTGGATCGAAACGGCCAGGGAGTTGGGCCGCCCGATTCCCGAACCGAAAGGCCGGCTTTTGTTCGCGTGAGTACGCTGAGCCCGGCCCTGTCTCCCGAAATTCCGCCCGTTGGCGCTGTCGTTGCCTGCGAGTACGACAAAAAGCGCAGAGCGGACGATTCACTTCCGCCCTGCGTGGCTTTCAACACTTTCCACAACTTGGCCGGACTGCTCCTTGATCATGCGAAGGGCGGGCGCGCATAACGTGGAGCAAACTCTTCAACCCAACCTCTGCCGCAGGGCGCCGATCTCTGCTCGAATCCCCGAGCATGCCTCCCGGAACATCAGCGAGTCAACGGAGTAGGCCAGATAGCTCACGCCGGCGCGCAGCCAAAGTTCCGCCTGTTCCAGCGTGTTGGCAAAGCACCCTACCGCGACGCCGCGAGGCTGGGCGGCCTTGACGATCGCCTGCATTGTTTCCTGAACAAGCGGGTGAGTGACCTGCCCCGGAACGCCGAGAGTCTGTGACATGTCATAGGGCCCCAAGAACGCCACGTCGATTCCGGGAACTGCAACAATCTCGTCCAATTGATCGAGAGATTCCTGGGCTTCGATGTGCAGCACCAGCAGTGTATCGTCGTTTGCTTGGCGCCTGAATTCAGCCGGCGGATCGCTGCCGTAGGCGGCTGCGCGCACGAAGGGGTTGAACCCGCGCTCGCCGCCGGGCGGAAACTTGGCCGCCCGCACGGCTCGTTGCGCGTCATCGCGAGTCGCTATTTGGGGGATGTGCAGCCCAACCGCACCCAGATCAAGCGCTTCGAGAATCGGCCCTGCTGCGTTCTCGCGAACCCGCACGATGGGAGCGATATCCGATGTCGCACTCGCCCGAATCATGTTGCCGACTGTTTCGCCCGAGAATGCGGCGTGTTCGCAGTCGATAACGGCGAAGTCGAAACCAGCCAAGCCGAGGATTTCCACCAGCTCGGGTGCGCCCACTTCCACGAATGGCCCGAGCAGAAAGCCCTTCTCGCGGAGTTTCGACTTGGCGCTATTTCGCTTCACCGCCGCCCGCGGTCAGCTCCGATGCTTGCGGATGAATCAGGTCGTAGCCTTTTTCTTTCCACTCGTTAACTCCGCCGAACTGGATATCGGTGTATCCGTTTTCTCCAAGTAAGGCCGCCACACGGGAGGCCCGTCCGCCGCTGTTTCAATACACGACAAGGGGACGGTCTTTGGGGATCTCCGACATGCGCGCTTCGAGCTGATCCATCGGGATGTGGTGGTAGCCTTCGATGGTTCCGAGTTCCTCAAGCTCTTCAGGACGCCTAACGTCGAGCAAAAAGACGTCCTCGCCGGCGTCGAGGCGCTTCTTGAGATCCTCGGGATCATAGCGAGCCGGCTCTGCCGGAGGAGGCGCTGCGGCCGCGGTTTCGGCTGGCATATTTTCACTCGGCTGCTCGGATTGGGAACACGACATCAACCCCGCGCAGCCCGCAAGGGTAGTGCCCATCAAGGTTCTTCGGGTCATCATGAGAATCTCCTGGGCCGTAGTATAACGGGATCGATCCACCGGCGTCTGCCTTTCCATTGACTGACCAAAATCCGTCCGCCGGAATTCTGATTGCCCGCAAGCTTGTTTTGAAACACCCGTAGCGCAGGGCTCGTCAGAGACCTGCGTTCTTGAAGTCCGTTCGCCCGCAGTTGCGGCGGAACGAAAGGCCGCAGGTCTCTGACGAGCCCTGCGCTACGGGTGTTTGACAACAACGATACAACACAAATTGTCGCCGAGCAGCAAGATTGTGGACTGACCCTCCCTGTCTACTCGGGAAACAGCTCTCCGGCCGCCATCGCAAGATCCCGTTCCGGCCCGGCGCCGCGCTCGTGCAAAGTGAGGCGGCCGGCGGCGTAGCTGACGCTTGCCACGCCGCGGTAATCACCAGGAATCCTGAACAAGAACGCTGCGTAGGACTTGGCCACGCTTTCACCCGCATCGAGGTGAGCCAGAATCGGACGTCCGAAGATTCGCGCCTTTTCGATCAGAACGGGGAAAGGCTGGTGCAGCCCGGTTGTGCCGAACTCGAGACCGCGAGCCAGCGGCTTCCCCTCATCAACGTGACGCCACATGTTGAGCCAGGGGTATTGTTCGGTCTTCCAGATGTAGCCGAGCAGCAGACCCTTCGCTGGTGTCGCCGCGGTGGCCCAGCCGTACTCCTGATCGATGGTGTAGGAGACAACGTTGGGGTCGGGGTCGTCGCTGAGGCGCCGCATGTTCACCGGCTGTCCGTCCTTGAGCGATTGCGGCCACACCACGGCGGGCTCCTCCGGATTAGGCGGCGGACTCGATTGCATGAACCCCTTGCGGGCGTTCGAGTCGACCAGCGTCGTTTCATCCAAGAAAGGCGGGCCGACGGTGGGGTGCTGGACGATGTTGTAGACGCGTCCCAGTTTGTTCCGGTTCGTCACCACTTCGGTCACGGTGAACAGGCCGTTGTTGGCGGCTAGCGAGATTTCGCGTTTGAGATGAAGGCCGGCCATCGGCAGCGTGACTTCCATTTCGGCTTGAACTTGGCCATTCTTCCTCTCGGGGCCACTCAGCGTCTTCCACGGAACTTTCGTCGCTTCGCCGTGGAACGGCATGCCGTTGCGCAGCTCGGCGTCGGAGGGGCGTCCCCAACGGTCGAGACAGACAAAGTGGCTCATCGACCGCGCCTCGCTGGGATCGCCTTCGTTATTCCAAACCAGCGGGTTGAGGCCCTGGTCTTGAAACTGGAAGCCGACGATCGAGCCGCCGAGCAGGTCGATCACGACTTGCGCCGCCTCGCCCTCCAGTACAACCGAAGGACGGCCCCCGACAAGGGTTTGCGCGCTGCCATGGTTGGCGAAAAGCAGTAGCGCCACGACTATCAAAGAAAGGTTCATAACGATATCCCGATGGATGCTTCTTTCGTGCTTCGCCTAATTTTAGCCGAAGAGATTCGAAATTCCTTGTGACTTGTTAATACTGGCCCAGGGGCACCAGCCCCGGGAGCTGACCTTGGGCCGCGGGGCTCACGCCCCGCGCTAGCATTAAATAAACCTTCCCTTGTCCTTTCCTTGCTGAGTGGCGGCGCTTTGTCATGCGAACGTTTCCGCGAACAGAATCCTCAGAATCGCCGGGCTAGATTCTCGCGGCGATCGATTCTTACTTGATGTAGCCGAGGCTTCGCAATCTCTCCAGTTCTTTCGGTGACAGATCACCGGCCTGTCCGGCGTCGGGGAGCTTGCCGGCCGCGACCATCTCGTGCCAGCTCGCCAGCTCGCCCTGGAGGCGCTCGACGATCTCGGGATGCTGATCCGCGACATCGGTGCCATCGAGCGGGTCGTTCGTGTGGTTGTACAGCTCGAACTCGGGACCATCGCCAGTACGGATGACGTTGTGGATAAGCTTCCAGCCACCCGCCACAATGCCATAGGACTCGGTCTCATATGGCGGCACGCTGCCTTGTTCGGTTTTCGCCTTTTCGGTGACGGCAGCCCGGGACTCCCAGCCCAGCGCCTCCGCCGCTTCGCCGGGCGAACCCCCAGAATCCGCGTCACGAGCGGCAGCCAAAAGAGGAACCAGGCTCTGTCCTTGAATGCCTTCGGGTATCGGGAGACCGCTCAAATCCAGCAGGGTCGGCATCAGGTCGATGCTACGCACGGTTTCAGCAATTTCCAAACCGGCCGGCACCGTTCCAGGACGGTAGAGCAACAACGGCACGTGGGCCAGCTCTCCATAAACGGTCTGGCCATGGAACATGCGGCCATGCTCAATGAACTCTTCGCCGTGATCGGAGATGAAGGCGATTTGCGTCTGTTCCTCGATGCCCATGGTTCCGAGCCGTTCGATCAGCCGCCCGATCTCGGCGTCCATGCCACGGATTGAGCCGTCGTACCAATCTTGATCGTAGGCCACGTACTCAGCCGGGTCGACGCCGGCCTTTTCCATCTCCTCGCGGGTCGGCATACCGAAGCGCTTCATCACCGGATCGTCAATCACCTTGCGCACGCTCTCGAGCTGCTTCTCGTGCTCTTCTTTCTTCGTCGCGTCGGCCCAAAGAGTGTCATAGGGCGCCCGCGGCTCAAAGGGGTCATGCGGATCGAAAACGTGCAGAAACATGAAGAAGGGCGTGTCAGGATGTCGTTCGATCCAGGCAACGGCGCGATCAACGTATTCGCGCGCGGTTTTCGCCGTGTAGTTCGGGTCGTCCACCGAAGTTGACTCATGAAGCTCTTCGAATCCTTGATGCAGATTCGTGAACTTGCCAGTGAAAACGACGGAGGAGTATGCCACGGTCGCGTATCCCGCCTCGCGGTAGACTTCGGCCAGCGTCGTCGCCGTGACGGGGAGCTGGTCGGAGAAACCTTTGACGCCATGGGAACTCGGGTAGAGCGAGGTCATGATCGCGGGCACCGAAACCTTCGTCCACGTCGCTTGCGAAACGTTGTCCAAGAACAATGCGCCGTTGGAGGCCATTTTCGCCAAAAAGGGCGCCGTTTTGCGCTCATGACCGTACATATTGAGGCGATCCGCGCGCAGCGTGTCGCACATGATCAAGATCACGCCGCGTGGCGGGTCAACCCCGCCCAAGACAGCCGCCGCCGTTTCGGGTGATCGAGGTTTTTGTTCCCGGACGCGAATCGCGGGACTGCCCCAATACCCCACCATGCGTTCCCTCTCGACATCCAGCGAGAATGTCAGCTTCGCCGTGCCGCGGTGGCTTGCAAGATCAACCGCTACGGCTTCCCAGCGATGGGGCGTCGTCACGGTCCGCGACAGCAAGACGTTTTCGCCGCCGCTTCCCGATGCACTAATCTTGAATCCGACCGGGCTGTTTTCGACCGTGCCGACATTGACATCAAGCCAGGCGTTCGCCGGGATATCAACGTCCATGCTGAACGTCTCAGGCGCCCTCGTCACGATGGTTTCGCGGTAGATTTCCGACAAGCCGCTCCAACTGACGCCGGATGGGATCGACGCGCGGTGTTCCCCCTGCGAGACCAGCCGTATGGACTCGATTTCAAAGCGAGCGCCGGCAAGATCGACAGGGCGGACGAATACGGTTTCCATCCCGTGCAAAGGCAGCGATTGCGTGGACTGCACGGTAAAGGTTTGAAAGTCCTCACTGGCAGCAACTTCAGTAGATAGCGGCCACGTAAAAGTGCGCCCCATGTCGACGACTTGTGCGATATTCACGTCACCGGAGGCTTGGCCCGCGGCGCTGAAATTGGCGTCAACACTGATTCGCGTTCGAACCTCGATGGCATGCAAGGCGTCGCTTCGGTCAGCGCCTTCCGGCAGCCGGGCATAAAGGATCGGAACGTCCGATGTGGAGCGTCCCGTGAGACGGCCATCAACGACCTTGAGACCCGAGACGCCTTGGCCGACATGCCAGCCCAGCGTGGCGGCTGCCTCCCCTTCAGAATTTTCCGCCGGAGACGAAAAATCCCATAGCGCCGCCGGCTCTTCCGCCCGCTGCTGGGGCGAGCCCGCAACCATTTCGCTTTGGAAAAGGTCGACAAGCCGAATCGCGGTGGGCGGCGCGGGGCCGCCTGGCCCGCAGCCCGGCAGGGCGATGAGAACCAGAAAGATGAGGCTGGCGGGAAATCGCCGCCTTCCAAGAAGCAGCATCACATATCTCCGGAATAGAATGCGACCGATGCAAAAGTATGGCGCTCAGCCGCTCGATTTGCAAGCCCGCGCCGGGCTGTCCAGGCACCGAGCCGGAGGCAGCCGCGGGATATCCATCGGCACACCCACTGTGGGGCAGGCATCCCTGCCTGCCAAGCGTGGACTGCCGTCCACGCCTCTGTCCGGCCATGTGAGGTTTTCCGACGCCATTTGGACCACTGTGATAGCTTAGGGAGCATGTTTCGATCAACCATGTTTCGACCAAGAAAGACCGCACTCCTCCGAATCTGCTTTGTGCTCGCTGTCACCTTCGCCTGGGTGCTGCTGCCCGCCGCGCAAACGCCGCCATCACCCGGGTTCAAGTGGTACAAGGGCAACCTGCACACGCACACCATCAACAGCGACGGCGATAGCGCTCCGGATGCGGTTACACGCTGGTACAAGGAGCACCGCTACAACTTTCTGGTCTTGACGGACCACAATTTTCTGACTCAGCCCGAGGGGCTGAACTCGATTTTCGCCGCGAAGGATCGTTTCTTGCTGATCTCCGGGGAGGAAGTCACCAGCGGGTTCGAAAGCAAGCCGATTCACGTCAACGGATTCAACCTGCCGCGCACGGTCGAGCCCCTTGTCGGCGGCAGTGTCGTCGATACGATCCAAAAAAACGTCGGCGCTATTCGCAGGGCCGGAGGGATGCCGTCGCTCAATCACCCGAACTTCCGCTGGGCGGTGACTCCGGGCGAGCTGCGGCAAGTCACCAACTTGAAACTCTTCGAGGTCTACAATGGCCATCCGCGGACAAACGAGGCGGGGGGCGGAGGCTTCCCGGATCTGGAAGAAATGTGGGACTCGGTTCTGACGGCGGGCCGGGAGATCTACGGTATTGCGGTGGACGACGCGCACACGTTCAAGGTGATCGCGCCAGGGGAGTCGAATCCAGGGCGGGGCTGGGTGAGCGTGAAAGCGCGGGAGCTTTCCACGCAAGCCATACTGGAAGCGCTCAACGAGGGCGAGTTCTACTCCTCGACGGGCGTGGTGTTGGACGAAGTAACCCGCTTACCCAAGGGGCTGCGAATTCATATCAGCGACAGCGGCGATGAGAAGTTCACGATCGAATTCATTGGTCAGGACGGAAAACTCCTCAAGAAGTCATTTGACAACCCGGCGGAGTACACCCTGCGGGCGGGTGATAAATACGTCCGCGCCAAGGTGAGTTCGTCGAACGGGCAGCATGCCTGGGTGCAGCCTGTGTTCGATCGGTAGCAGGGGTTATTCGCCACGGCGGCCTATCCCACCGCCTCGGCTTCTTCTTCCCCGTTGATGCTCGCCAGGAATGCGGCCTCGATTTTCTGGTTGACGCCCCCTTCGTATTGTTCTTTCGCGACACGGATGGCGTTCTTGATGGCATTGGGGTTCGAACTGCCGTGACAAATGATGCAGACGCCTTTTACACCCAGTAGCGGCGCGCCTCCGTACTCGGAATAGTCGACTCTTTTGCGGAAGTCTTCAAACGCGCTCCTCGCCAGCATGTAGCCCATTTTGCGGGTCAGAGTGGCTTCCAGCGATTCGTGCAGCATCGATTTGATCGTCTGCACCAGGCCTTCGCTGACCTTGAGAGCCACGTTGCCGATAAATCCGTCGCAGACGACGACGTCGGCGATGCCGCTGTAAAGATCGCGTCCCTCGACATTGCCGATGAAATTCAGCGGGAGCCGCTTGAGCAGCGGAGTCGCCTGGCGGGTTAGCTCATTGCCCTTTTGCTCTTCTTCGCCGATGGAGAGCAGCCCCACGCGGGGCTCTTCTCGATGACACAGGACTCGCGAGTAAACCTCTCCCATGGTGGCGAACTGCGCCAGCATCTCGGGGCTGCAATCGACGTTGGCTCCGACGTCGATCAGGACGGCCCAGGTTCTCTCCAGCGTCGGAAATACCTGCGCCAGCGCCGGCCGATAAACGCCCGGAAGAACGCCCATCACGACCTTGCTCGTCACCATCGCGGCGCCGGTGTTGCCGGCTGAAATCAGCCCTTGGGCGCGGCCGTCGCGTACCAGGCGGGCGGCCACCCGAATCGAGCTGTCCCGTTTGTGCCGCAGCGCCTTGGTGGCGCTGTCTTCCATGGTGATGACTTCGCTGGCGTGAACAACTTCAATCGCCAGCCCGGACGTGTCATGCTTCGCCAGCTCGGAGCGCACCACGTCCTCGTTGCCTGCAAGGATGACCCCTAGTTCGTATTCGCGCGCGGCGAGAACAGCCCCCTCGACCTCGACGCCTGGCGCCGAGTCCCCACCCATGGCATCGATGCTAATCGTGGTCATCTGGCTCTCGATTGTACCCGGAGCGAGCCCGAAATGGTAATGCTAGTGAAAGTCGGAAGGAAAGGGCAAGGCGGCCCGCTTCGATATTCCGCTTAGGGCCGATCGGTTAGTCGGTGTCGACTTCGATAACCTCGCGTCCGCGGTACTGGCCGCATTCGGGACAAACGCGATGCGGCGCTTTCTGGGCTCCGCAGTTGGGGCAAAGGGACAACGGTTTGATTTTCAAGTGATCGTTCGCCCGCCGCTTGCTTGTGCGCGTTTTGGAGTGTCTGCGTTTTGGATTCGGCATAACGGTACTCTAATTCTTCAATTGTAAATTTCGGAGCTCGTCCCAGCGCGTGTCACCGCTCTCTGGCTCGCAAGAGCAGCTTCCCAGGTTGAGATTCTTGCCGCATTGGGAGCAAATGCCCTTGCATTCTTCTCCACACAGGCCGGTCATCGGCAACCACAGCAAGATCTGTTCTCTCAGTACGTCGGTCAGCTCTATTCCCGGGTCTTCATAAAATCCGATCTCTGTGTCGGCGCTCTGGATCGAAATGTCTTCCTTCTTGGCGATCATGCTCATCGGGTAATAGAAAAGGTCGAAATTCCCGTCGAGCTGGGTCGAAACCGCTTCAAGACAGCGACCGCATGTTCCCTCCACGGGGCCATGAACCCGCCCTTGCACGCGGATCGTGCGCGAGCCGCTTGGATCCAGCAGCTCCGCAGTGCCGGCGGCGTTCAAATCCCCTGGCTGCTTCCAATCACTGCCGGAGAAATCGATCGCCCCCGTCCGCAAGGTTTCGTCGAACGAAATTGTTCGGCGTTCAAGAATGCCAGCGTCAAAGAGCACGGCCCGGACCCGCCAACCGGCGCAAGCCTAATTATAGCGGCCCCCTGTCGCGGGTGTGATCCGATTCACGCTGGCGTTCCATCTATCAGGAAAACGCGACCGCGCCCAGGCGCACGGCTACGGAGCCAAGAGTTTCGCAAGCACGAAGTCTTGCGCGCTTGCAAACTTGCCGGACTTGGAAACGCCCTCGATCAGAAGGTGGGTTTCGTGTCCGACGCGATCGGCTTTCTCCTTCATCTTCACGCCATAGACGGGGTGGTGAATTCCGTGACCGGCGTTTTCGGACGGGAGCTTCATATTGTTTCCGTAGGTCATGAACAGCGGCGGGTCGTCCGCTGTCAGATGGTTGTAGGGGGAAAACTCCACATAGAGGCCGCGGTACTTCTCGTAGTTCTTTAGCGCTCCTTCGATCGTCTTCTCGCCGACGGCCATGTTGATCATGCGGTGCGTGAGCACGTTGGGCCCCAACCAGGGTTCGATGACTTTCGGATCGATGGACGTTTGGCCAGCGTTGACGGCCGCGGCGGTAACTCGCGTCGATTCTCGGAGCACGGGGTCTTCCGAGCTGGGGTCGGCCAGGTCGTCGTGCAGCAAAATCCACATCGACGTGCAAGCTCCGGCACTGCCGCCGGTGAGAACGATTCTTGTTTTGTCGATGTTCCATTCGGCGGCTTTCGACCGGATGAATTGAATGGCCCGCGCCGCATCGTGGACGGGCGCAGGCAGCGGAACTTCGCCTGTTAAGCGATAGTTGATCGCCACATAGGAAACACCTTTTTCCAAATAGGGGCGGAATCTTTCCGCGGGCTGCTTCTTGTCGCCCCCGATCCAGCCACCGCCGTGAATGTAGACAAGCAAAGGGCGCGGCCCGTCTCCTTCGGCTTTCCAGAAGTCCAGCACGTTCATGGCGTGAGGCCCGTAGGAAAGATTGGCGAAGGTTGGCGCCGGTTCGGCGGCATCGGCGGCCAGGCCGACGGTGAGGGTGGTTAGGGCGAGCAGCAGGGTGACGAAAGGCTTCATGAGAGGTTCTCCATGGAGGAATTGTAGGTGGGTTTAGGTTGAATCAGGTGGGCTGCAGGCACACCGGTATCAAGACTCCGCTGGGGGCGTATAGGAGGGCCGGCTGCCCTGGAGAAAAGTCCCCAGTTCGGAAGCCCGGAACCGCAGGCTGATGTAAAACTTCCCGAACAGAGCGTACAAAGCGCTTGCCTCATCAAACCGCATCTCGTAGATCAGCTTCTTGAACACGAGAGGATCTTCGGCAAACAAGTCAACCCCCCACTCCCAATCGTCGAACCCGATCGAGCCCGAAATGATCTGCTTCACTTTTCCGGCATAGCGCCGACCGATCATGCCGTGGTCACGCATCATGCGGCGGCGGTCGGCGATCGGAACGTCATACCAATTGTTTTTCTCGCCGCGCTTCTTGTCCATGGGATAGAAGCACAAGTAGCGATGCGGCGGCACCCTGGGCCACAGGCGCGGCGCCATCGCCTGGCGCTGCTCCTCGAGCTTGGCCTCCTCGGCGGCAAGCCACTCGGGGCTGGCCGGCTCAACACCTTGCTCAACGAGCGATTCATAAAGCTGCACGGACGATTCGTAAAGTCCCAACTCCACGACCGAGACGTAAGAGGTGGTCTGCTCGAGATAGTCGGATAGCCTCAGTTGCGACAGCTTCAGTTCGGCTTCATTGAGCGCCTCGAACGAGCGCCGAAAATGAACGAGGATGAGGTCGCCCTTGTGTCCAAGCTGCGAGAACAGCGCGCTGCCCCCTTCCTCGTGGTTTTCCATCTCCGCGAACACAGCCGTGGCTTCCTCAACGATGCCTTGCTGCTCCCCTTCGCCCAGCGCCTTCCATTGCTGCCAGCGGACACGGAACATCTGATGCAGCAGGCTCGATCCGTCCATCGTCAGCGGGACGGCCGGGGGAGCGCTTGGCTGGGCCGAGGGGCGGCCGTGCGGGTGAGTTGGTTTAGCTGCTGGTTGGGTGCTCGTTGGCTGGCTGCTCATGGGTATTGTGTCCTGCTTGTCTCCTCTTCTCCAATTTATCAAACCGTGGCGCGCGAGCATTTCTTGCCCGGCTTACAATAGGGCCGGTATAGTCAAATCATTGCCAATTATGCCAGAAAGTTTCAGACGACCGGACAGAGGCGTGGACGGCAGTCCACGCTCGGGTGCGCTCGGAAGCCCGCCCCGGAATGCATCGCGGTCCGAATGATCACACCATGAAAGCGCTCGTGCTATCGGGGGGAGCGGGCTTCTGCGCCTATCAGGTGGGCGCCTGGCAGGCTCTTCAGGAAGCAGACTGGGAACCCGACATCGTCGTGGGTGCTTCGGTCGGAGCCGTCAACGCCTACCTGATCAGCCGCAACGCCAGTCTTTCGGACCTGCGAGAAATATGGCTCGATCTTCCCGCGGTCATCTCTAGGCAAGCAAGGGGACGAACGCTGCCGATTTGGGGTGAGGCGAATCTGTTTCGAAATTGGGTTTCCGCGGTGGCGCGAAACTACGGCTCGCGGGCCATCGTGAAAGACTTGCGAATCACCCTGACTCACTTGCCCTCTTGCGCCATCCGTGTAGCTCGCGGGAGCGAGATCACGGAAAAGCACCTGCAGGCTTCCTGTTCGCTTTTCGGGGTCTTGCCGCCCCCATTCGTGAATGGCGGCTACTACATGGACGGCGGGACGTTCTGCCGCTTGCCCCTCCGCCAGGCGCTTCTTCGGGAAGTCACCGAGATCGTAGCGGTCGATGTGCTTGCCGTTGCTTCCAGCATGGTGGTTCGGCGCCTTGTTCGCGGGGCGGCTTGCACCCGTAATTTTTTGCGGCGTGAGCGGCCCGAACCCAGCGACGAAGAGCTTTCAGGAGTGCGCCTGCTCCGAGTCGGCCACGCGCAGCCACTGGGCACCACGCGGCAATGTTTTGAATGGGACCGGAAGCGCTGGGAGTCCCTGATTGAAACTGGGTATCGTGACACCAAGAGCCAGATGGGCTCGAGTTGGCTGGCGGAGCGTGAAGGCTGCGAGATGGCCACCGCGGGCTAGCCCGTACTGCTCACCAAACAGCGCGGCGCCACGTGGCGCAGGGCTTTGAGATTCCCGGGCTAGCGGAGCGGGGAGCTGACCCGGGACCCGTCGCTTGTGCTCTGGGCTCTGTTCGGGTCGGGCTCGAGCACGAGGAGACTGATCTCTGGGGGAACCAAGAATCGTACCGGCAAAATGCTGGTTCCCAGGCCGGTGCTGACGAACAGGTGACGGCCATCTTCGATAATGTGGCCTGCCGCGTAGCGCCGCCAGTATGACGAAGGCACGATCAGCGGCCCGAAGAACGGAATGCTAACTTGACCGCCATGCGTGTGTCCCGCGATCACGAGATTCACTCGAGGCGGAACACGAGGGAAAACGTCGGGATTGTGCGTGATCGCAATGCTGGGAGAATCCTCGGGCACATCCTTAAACGCGCGCGGGATGTCGGGGCGGCCTTCCCAGAAATCGGCGATTCCGGTCAGCCAAAATTCCTCGGAGCCACGATGGATAGGCACCGAGCTGTCCTCCAAGACCCGGATTCCATGATGCTCGAGAGTACTTTGCACCCACTCGGCGTCGAGCCACCAGTCATGGTTGCCGAGTACCGCCCACACGCCTAGCGGGGCCTGCATTTTGGCGAGAACAGGCGCCAGCTCATTTGGAGGCACGAACTCCCCTCCGATGACGCCATGAATGACGTAGTCGCCCAGCAGCACGATGAGATCGGGGTTCGATTGATTCGTGAGCGCGACGATTCGCTCCAGCTTGTCAAGCCCGCTGAACGGTGAGCCGGCATGGATGTCAGCCAACGCCGCGATTCGCAGGCCCGCCAGACTCCGAGGCCAATTCGGGATTTCCAGCCGGTATTCGCGCAGCTCCAGACTGCTTGGCTCCAGCCAGAACGCCCAGACCGCCAGAACCCCGAGAATGAGGACGGCGATGACGAGGATCTTCCCGAGGTGACGCGTCTCTCTCCGCGGCGGATGATCAGGCACAGTTGAATCGGGAGTCAAAGCGGCGGCTCGGTCTAGCTGGGGATCCTCACGATTTCGGTTTGCACCTTGCCGGTCGGCCCGGCATCGTGTTCGGAAACGTAGCAGTCGATTTCGGTGCGGACACCGAACTGAGGCAGGTAGACGCCCGGCTCGATCGAAAAGCAGGTTCTCGGGATGATCGGACGCTCGTCCCGTGTTTCGAGATTATCGATGTTCGCGCCGTTGCCGTGCACCTCCTCGCCGATGGAATGACCGGTGCGGTGGACGAACTCGCCGCCGAAACCTTTGGCCGAGATAAAGCCCCGCGTCACGTCGTCGAGCTGGAAAGCCGGGAAGGGCTCGCCGGAACGGATGGCGGAGCGCGCCGCCTCCACCGCCCGGTCCCTTGCGCCCCGAACAACCTCGAAAACGTTTTGGATGTCGCTGGGAACTTGCTCGCCGACGAAGCCGGTCCAGGTGATGTCGTAATAGACCGAGCGTGGCTGATCCAGTTTCGCCCACAGATCGATCAACACGAAATCGCCCGCTTGAATGGCCTCGCTTTGCTCTTCTGTCGGAGCGTAGTGCGGGTTGCCGCTGTTGGCGTTGACGCCTACAATCGGGCCGTCTTCGGCAATGAGCCCTCGATCGGCGAAGCCCCGGCGAATGAAGTCCGCGATGGTCACTTCTTGGACGGATCCCCCGGCCCTAACCAGGCGGCCGATCTCGGCGAATGCTTGAGCCAAAATCTCGTCCACCCGGCGGCCGGCTTCGTAATGTGATTCGAGCTGTTCGGCCGACCAGCGCGCTTCGAAATACTGCACCAGAGAGGCGGAGCTCATGACCTGTTTGCCCAGCGAACGAATCAAATCGACGGTGCCGCCATCGACCAGCGAAACGTAGGGAATCATGCAGTTGGGAGAGTACTGCATGGCGACCGTGGACGCGGCGCTCAGAATGTCTTTCAACTGTTGCTGTTGCTCTTGCCAGGCGGAGTAGCGCCGCCGTTCCCCCGGCAGCGGGTCGAGCATCCAATCTTCAATCCGGTTGACAAGCTTGACGGGATCACCCCGCGCGGGAATCCAGTAATACCAGCGCCTCGAGACGTGCCGCGGCGCCTCCAGTCCAAGGACGCGGTAAGCGATCGGGTCGCGATGATGGTGGTCGAAAAAGAGCCAGCCGTCGAGCTGCTCGCGGCGGAGTTGTTCTTGGATCTCGGTTAGGTTCATTGAAGCGGGCATCTTCCAAGCGAGGCTAACTATCCAAAGTAGCAGGGTAAGGCACCCTGTGCGCGCGATGAGATTCAGAGCCCCAAACGCAAGTGCGGGGCCCGCCGTTCACACGCTGCGAACTTGACTCAAAGCAGATGCTTCCGCCTTGTTTCGTTGGGGTGCGCGATGGGTGACGAACGAAAGCGCGGCGAACCCGGTCAGGTTGGGCGTGGATTCGTGGCGGACCTGTCACTTGCGTTCCAGGCTCTGAATCGTTCTTCGACCTCGGATAGCGAGAGCCCATTCACTTCGACCAGCTTTTGGCGGCTCGTCTCGCCACGAACGATGTGGATCGACGTGCGAGGGACATGAAGTAATTTTGAGAGGAACACAAGGCACGCCTGGTTTGCTTTGCCATCAACGGGCGGCGCGGTCAGGGCAATCTTCCAGCCGTTTTCAGTCTTGCCGACGATGCGGTCTTTGGAAGCCTTTGGCTGGACTCGGAGGGAAATTCGGGCTTTGGATTCAAGTGATGCCGGGGGCTTTGGTTTTACTCTCTTCATCGCCTGCCGGACCCCTCACTTGCGTTCGGGGCTCTGATTGGGCCGCTCACTTACATTCACGGCTCTGTTAGGTCAGGATGTCTTTCACCACATTGCCGTGAACGTCGGTCAGCCGGAAATCGCGCCCCTGGGAACGATACGTGAGCTTCGTGTGATCGATCCCCAGCAGATGCAGCATGGTGGCGTGGAGGTCGTGAACGGGAACGACGTTATCGACCGCGTTGTAGCCCAGCTCATCCGTGGCGCCGTAGCTCGTCCCGCCTTGGATGCCTCCGCCCGCCAGCCACATGGAAAAGCCCTTGATGTGGTGATCACGTCCTAGCAGGGCACGCTCGGCGCCTTGTGACATAGGAGTGCGTCCGAACTCACCGCCCCAGATGATCAGCGTGTCCTCAAACATGCCGCGTTCCTTGAGGTCTTTCACCAGCGCCGCCGAAGCTTGATCGACATAGCCGCAACTCTCGACGATACCCGTTCTGATTTCGTTGTGATGATCCCAGCCGCGATGGTAGAGGTGGATGAAGCGCACGCCCTTCTCGGCCAGCCGCCGAGCCAGCAGACAATTGGACGCGAACGTGCCGTCACCGCCCTCGGTGCCGTAGCTTTCAAGGACGTGCTTCGGCTCGTTCGAAAAATCGACCAGCTCGGGGACGCTCATCTGCATCCGAAACGCCAGCTCGTATTGCGAGATTCGAGTGGGGATCTCCGGATCGTTGATCCTTTTCCCTTGCAGCCGGTTCAGCTCGCCGACCGCGTCGATCAGCTCTCCCTGCATTTCGCGGCTGACGCCGGCGGGATTGCGCACGTAGTTGACCGGGTCACCGGCGGAGTTGAACTTGACGCCTTGATAGATGCTGGGCAGAAACCCTGAATGCCACTGGCGCGCGGCGATCGGCTGGCTCTGCGCTCCGCCTTCGGACGTCAGCACGACGAAGCCGGGCAAATCTTCGGCTTCGCTTCCTAGCCCATATAGAATCCACGATCCCATGCTCGGCCGGCCGGCTATCCGGAAGCCGGTGTTCATGAATGTGTGAGCCGTGTCGTGGTTGATTTGCTCGGTCTGCATCGAACGGACAATACAAATGTCGTCAGCAATCGAACCGATGCGAGGCAGCAGCGACGTCATGTGCTGTCCGCTGTCGCCGTAGCGGTTGAAGGGGTGCTGCGGCGCCAGGACTTTCAACTCCTTGCCCTGGAGCTGCGCGATCTGCTGGCCCTTCGTGAATGACTCGGGCATCGGCTCACCGTCACGCTTCTCGAGTTCCGGCTTGTGGTCGAACAACTCGAGGTGAGCGGGCCCCCCCGCCATGCAAAGGAAGATAACTCGCTTGATTTTGGGCTGATGATTCGGAAATCCCGCGATGCCCTTTTTTGCGGCGAACAGCTCCGGCGCCATCAAGGAGGCTAAAGCGGCGGACCCCAGACCCATTGAAGCGCGGCCAAGAAAGGCGCGGCGGGTTTGCAGGCGGAGTTGGTGGTCGTTGGTCATGGAAGGTTCACCTTTGAGCCGCGGGACGGCCGACGGCACAGGCACGGATGGTTTCCCTTTCCCAACCTTTCCTGTCGCGGACGAGTTGCAACCAATAAGGAGAGCGGCCCCGCTGTTGGATGAGGAGCGCTGAAGCGACTAACCGCTCCCTCACGGTCGCGGCTCCGAATCTGGTTTCCGAATGTTCCGCGGCGTTGGGCACGAATTTCATGATGTGGGTGCTCAATAGCGCATTACAAATTCGTGTTTGTTGAACAAGGCTCTGGCGACGCTGGTCCAGGCGGCCAGTACGGTTTTTTTCAAGCCCGAGGGAACGGGCGAGATGCCGGTCTTCAGCAGCTTATCGGCCCGCGCCGGGTCTTCCGAAAAATGCTTGCCGTGGCTGTCGAGCAAGCCCAAGAGCACATCCCGCTCCGCCGAATCAGCCTTGCGCGAAAACGCCTGCCGGAAAGCAAAGTCTACTCTCGCGGCTGCGTCCTTTTCGCCCGCACGCAATATGCGAACGGCGAAAGCGCGGGCGGCCTCGACATAGCTCGGGTCGTTGAGCAAGACCAGCGACTGCAGGGGCGTATTCGAAACAGCCCGCTCGGCGGCGCACTCCTCGCGCGAAGGCGCGTCGAATGCCATCAACGAGGGATGAACGTACTGCCTTTGCCAGTGCGTATAAACACCCCTGCGGAACTGATTGGCGTTCATGTCCGCTTCATAAATCCGCTTGGGAAAATTCAACTCCTTGTAATAGCCCGCCGGCTGGTAGGGCTTGACGCTCGGCCCTCCGATCGCGCGGTTGAGCAGGCCGCTGACGGCCAGCAAGTTGTCGCGCACGAACTCGGCATCGAGACGCGCCATCGTCTGACGCCCGTGCAGGCGGTTGTAGGGGTCGGCGGCAAGCAACTCTTCCGGCGGCTCGCTCGAGCGGCGATAGGTGTCCGAGAGCAGCATCGTTTTGACGATGTGCTTGACGTCCCAGCCGCTTTCCATGAACTCGACCGCCAGCCAGTCGAGCAGCTCCTGATTCACGGGCGGCTCGCCTTGCGAGCCGATGTCGTCGAGGATTTTCGAAATCCCGGTTCCAAAAAACATCTTCCACAAGCGGTTCACGAATACACGCGCCGTCAGCGGATTGTTGCGACCGGTCACCCAATTCGCGAGATCGAGCCGCGTCAGCCGCTTGCCGTTCGTCTCCGGCGGATTGAGAAAATGCGGCGCCTGTGGCTCGACGATTTCTCCGGAATCATCCATCCAATTGCCGCGCGGCAAAACGCGCACTTCGCGCGGCTCGACCGACTTGGCGATCAGGGATTCACCGGCGTGATCGAGCAGGACTTTCTTGCGGCGTTCCAGTTGGCGAATCTCGGCCCAGTTGGAGTTGTTTCCCGTGAATTCTTGAAAGGCCTCTTTTAGCGCGGTTTGCTGGGGATCACTGCGGCGGCCCTTGGCCAGCACGGCTTCCCGAAGCTCACCCGCGGCGGGTATCTCTGGAAACTCGGCGTCTGTCGCCAGCAACCGCACGCGGCCGCCGATGTTGTTTCCGCGCCTGCCGTAGAAAATCAAAGTGACGCGAAGCTTTTCGCCGCGCTTTGGTTTGAGGGCTTGCTCGAAAACGAACACGGCCCGGCGCGCGGTTTCATTAAGAACCCCTCCCACCAGCGGCTCTTCCACCCAACTGCCCCCCCATCCGGTGTGGAAGTTCTCGTCGAGCGTATCGCGCAGCATCGACTTCGGCCCCTCGCGGTCAGCCAGCAGCGCTTCGAGCGAGACCGGCAAGGGCCAGTCTTCCCGGCCCAGCAGGCGAACCTGAAACTCGCTCAGCTCAAACCGCTCGAAGTCAGCGGTAGGGAATATTTCAAGCGCAAGGGCAGTGACGGTTTGCTCGCCGAGCGTTACTTCGATCTGATGGACCGACTTGCGGGGCTTCTTCTCACCTGTGACAACAACCCGCACGATGCCGTCTTCTTCCTGGCGCAGATCGTATCGGTCACAGGCGTCGAAGTCGGGGTGCTCGCAGTCTTCCCAAACCCGCTCGGGGCCGGGCAAACGCCACTGAAGCAGATCGTCCTTTAGATACTTCGCGAAGCGGTCGAGCTGCTTCGGCGTTGCGCCGAGCTTGCCTTCTCCGCTTTGGTGCAGCTCGGCCAGGTCTCGCTCAATGCCGGCCATCTCCGCTTCCGCTCTCTCGGATAGGACACGGATATGCGAGCCCCAATCGGCATTGCCGCCGGCGACGCCTTTTTCCTCGATGTCGGCGAAGAAGGCCGCCATGGAATAGAAGTCCTTGGCCCAGAAGGGGTCGAACTTGTGGTCGTGACACTCCGAGCAGCCCATCGTTGAGCTGAGCCACACAGTCGAGATATTGCGCACTCGGTCGGCGGCGTATTTCGCCAGGTACTCCTTCGCCTGCGCGCCGCCCTCATTCGTCATGCGGCTCAGGCGGTTGTAGCCGCTGGCCACGAGTTGCCATGGCGCGGGGTCGGGCAGCAGGTCGCCGGCCAGTTGCTCTCGCGTGAATACATCGAACGGCTTGTTTTCGTTGAACGAACGAATGACCCAGTCTCGAAACGGGTAAACGTTCATCGGCGGGTCACCGTGGTAGCCCACGGTATCGGCATAGCGCACCAGGTCGAGCCAATGGACCGCCATTCGCTCGCCGTAGTGAGGCGACCCGAGAAGCTGGTCCAGCAGCTTTTCGTAGGCCTCGGGTGAGTTGTCCTGGGCGAAAGCAGTGACCACGTTCGGCGACGGGGGGAGCCCGGTGAGATCGAAGCTCAGGCGGCGGGTGAGCGTTCGCCGGTCCGCTTCGCTGGCGGGCTGAAGCCCCTTTTCTTCAAGCTTGCGGTTGATGAGGTGATCGATCGCGGCCGAGCCGTCGGGTGCTTGCGGCCGCTCGGGCTGGATGTAGGCCCAGTGAGGCTCGTACACGGCGCCTTGCTCGATCCACTGGGTGAGAAGATCTTTCTGCTCCTCGCTGAGCTTTTTGCCCGTGAATAGCGGCGGCATCAGGCGGACTTGATCGCTGGCGTGGACGCGTTGCGCCAGCTTGCTGGCGTCCGCATCTCCCGGTTTGATCGCGCCCCGCTCCAGCGCCACTTCTCGCCGGTCCAGCCGCAGATTGGCCTGCCTGGCGTTGCTGTCCGGTCCGTGGCATTGAAAACAGTTTTCCGACAGGATCGGGCGGATATCGCGGTTGAAGCGAATGGTTTCGGCGGGGAGGGCGGCGGTTAGCGGGAGGAGGAGAAAAGCCAAGCCGCACGGGATCGGCTTGTGTATAACGGGTGGGCGAATGCCGAGCATCTCATTCGTTAGGATAGCAACGGAGCTTGACCGTTCGGTACGGCTGAGTCGTTCGGTTCTCGTCGGCAATCCGGCCAAAACCGTTTCGTCCAGCACCAGTTGTGAGCCCGTTATCATGCTTGTTGCGTTCAGTCACCATGGGTACCAATCTCCGCACACGATGTATTCGGGCCAAACAGCAAATCTGCCGTCCGCGAACCGGGACACGTCTGAAGCCACTGCTGTCCAAATTAGCTGAGCGGAGCGGGTTCGGCTGCTGAAAACACGCCAGAAAGCCCCGCCAGGAGGCCGATCTGGGAACCAGGTTGCCGGTTTGGACAAGATAGAAATCATGCTGCTGTCCCAATTAGGCCTCCATTCCCGCCAGTAATAATTGCTGTGGCGACTCGGGTTCGCTGCCCGGCGGCGGATGAAACGGTTCGTCCAGCCAGGCGAACAATTCGCGGTGCACAAACAACTGCTGCCGCAACAAAGCGACCAGATTGGACAAGCTCCAGCCCCAACGCGCCCGCAGCTTTAAGTACCGCAGCAGCAAGATCGCGATCAGCGCCGTCCAGATCTGGATCTTCAGCGCGTTCGCCGAGGTGCCCACGAAGGTCTTCACCCGCAAGTTCTGCTTGAGAGCCTTGAAAAACAGCTCCACTTGCCAGCGGTCTTGATAAATGGCGGCAATCGTTGCGGCCGCCAACCCCAGGTGATTCGTCAAGAACACGAGCGTGCGCTGCTGCTTGGCGTCGAAGTATTCGATGCGGCGGAACACCACCTCGGAGCCGCTGGCGGCCAGCGAGGGAAAGAAGATCACTTCGTCGCGGCGCACGCCTCCGGGACGGCGCGGCAACGGGCGCTGTTCGAGAACCTCGTAGTTGGCCCCGCGTTTCAATCGTGTGACAAAGAAAACGCCCCGCTCGCTCAGCTCGGCGAACCAGTCGTAGTCGTTGTAACCGCGGTCGAAGACCACGATCGTGCCGCGGTCGAACGACATTTTGCGGGCCGGCGCCAGGTCGGGCGTCTTGGCGTCGGTGACCACGCAGAAGCTGGGCAGGTAGCCGTCGTGATCGAGTACCAGATGGAGCTTGACGGCGCCCTTGGTGCGCTGGAACTGGGCCCAATCAAACAGCGAGGCGCACAGATCGATGACGCTGGCGTCCAGACTCAGCAGCTTGTTTTTGAAACGGAACTTGTGGCCCGGCGCCGCGCCGCGGCACTTCGCCAGCAGTTGATGAAAGACCGTTTCGTAGATCTGCCAAGGGCGTTGCCGGTTGGCGTAGGCCAGCGTCGAGCGCGGCGGTGCGGCGGACAAGCCCAGGTGCCGCAGCTTGCCTTCGCTGGCCGCCAGACCGCCGCAAATCTCACGCAACGACTGGGCGCGGCCGAGCTGGCAGAACAGCATGGCGACGAACTGTCCCCAGCAAGTGAAGCCGCGGGCGTGGCGCTCCCCGCGATGCTGGCGGACGGCCTGTTCAAACTCCGAACGCGGGAACAGCTTTAACAATTGAGAGAAAATACTGCATACTTGACTCATGGCGGGGCCTCCTCGGGCGGGTTGGTTCATAGGCCTGAACCCAATCCCAACCTAACAGAGGTTCCGCCTCCCCGGCTTACGAATTCAAAACGCTAATTTGGACAAGAGTGGTCTGAAGCAGGCTGGACTCTGTCTATCCGCGGGGTCCGGTCTGCCTAACAGCTGGTTAGGCGATCTATTCGATAGCCTCTTTGAGATAGCGAGCGATTCGGTCATGATTCGCAGAGAGGCTGGAGTACTGCTTTTCGCAGATATCGCTGAACCGCGCTAGTACTTTTCGATTCACCTGTTCCTGGTCCTCGAAGATGCCCAGCGACCTGAACTGCAACAGCCGCCCCTCGAACCGTAGCAGGGTGATCGTGGCGGTCTGGACACGGTCGTCACCAGGGAGAGCGAACACAAACAGAGGACGCGGCATCCCATTGACACGGCAATCCACAACGTAGTTCCCCGCTGGATCGTGGGAAGGGTCGCTCCAGTCAAACGTTCGTCTGTTCTCTGGTACTCGTTCGGACATGAACGAACGAAAGTCCTCAAGAAAAGTTGAGCGCACTCTCTCCCGCGAGAGATACGAGACATCGGTGATCTTTAGAAGAGCTTGGACAAAGTCGTAAAGGGCATCACCATATCGCTCCTCGGACACCCGAAGGAGAAGTTCGCCTTCGCGGTCTTCAACGGCGAAGGAGTCGAGCGCGTTCGAGATGACCTTGGCCCGAGTACCCTTTTGCAAGTCTTTCTCGTTGATGTCGTACGTGAGATGCATGTAGGTATGTCCCTCGTCCGAGAGGACCCACGTGCCATTCGTACGTTTGAGAACGATGGCGAGATGGTCCCGATCATCGAACTGGAACGGTGTGAGAACTCGATAACGGTCCGCGCCCTCGGGCTCGAGCCGGACCTTCTTCGAGACCTTGTCCTGGAATTCTCTCTGGATGGACTCGACGCTCATCCGCCACCTCGCGGGGGGAACAGTGAGGGCTGCGGCTCATCTGGCACAATGAATCCGCAGTCCTCGAAGAGACACTCGACCGCTTGATCCACGTTGGCATACCGGTCGGTCACCTCCGCGAAGGTGTCTTCACGATTCCCGGTGCGCTGATATCGCTCTGTGGCCGTGTGGATGTGAAAATCGTAGAACGTCTGCTGCTCGATCGGGTTCGTGTGCTCGTGACTCTTCCCGTTGTACCGCTTCAGACGAAGCACCTGGTTCGAACCGGGCGCGCAATACACGAGGATCACGGAGAAATCGAGAGGATTGAAGCTGGAACGGCGCGCCACGACCCGGAACGCCGAACCGTCTGCGCCGTCGAGATCCAGCTCGAATTCACCATGGCCACGCTTCGGCTTCAGCACGAATCGACGGCTATAATCCGCCGGCAGGCGCTTCTCCTCCGCGAGCAGCGCGTGAACCTCCTCGTCGGAGAGAAAATCAGCCACGTTTCCCTCGTACGCCCAAAACCTCACGGACGATAGCATCGCGCACGGTCTGCAAACAATCTCCGCCTAACTCTTGTTTAGGCTGACCTGGATAAAACCGGGTCCTGGTCGGCCTTAGACGAAAGTCGCCGACCCAAACTCGGGCGACAACCACTTTGTTTGTAACGAAACTTCCCTCCCACTTTTGTGCCGACTGGCCGGACCGGATAATCCCACCGCTCTCGCTGGAGACGGCTTTGCGCACACTGTCAAGCGGGCTGCGGACCCCTCGACCACCGCGGTTCAGCACGTGGATGTAGACCATGTTGTTCTTGACGCTCTCAGCCAAGATCCCAGGCAATTCCGACAGGGACACGTGCATTATGCCATATAAATCCGCCCTGACGGCACAGGTTGGCTGAAGATCCCCAACTCCCGGGTTGTCGCCCACTCGGAGACAATTTACCTTAGCTGGTTAAACGACCGACCAGGGGAAGTACGTTTTTTGAGGTTGGTCTCGCTTCGGAAAATGGGAAATCGCGGAAGTTGGTGAGAATGATCCGACTGTCGCATTCCTCGGTATGCCGAGCAAGGGGCCGCCATGCTGACTATCAGGACATTCGAGCCCTCGGAACCCGAGAGCGTCTGGAAGCTCCACCTTGCGGCCCACTGGCATTCGTCTTTGATCGCTCACCTGTTGGGTGAGGTGATCGAAGGTTCGCGAAGCTTCTCGACGTACGGTAGCGCTCGCGGAACTCCCTTTGAGACAATGGCGAGGAAACGTCACTTTAGTCACTTCACACAATACGGGAGGAACGATGAACTGCAAAGGATTACCCAGCCATTCCGAACTGAAAGCCGCTCTCGCTGCCGCTGTCGGCAGTCCGCCAAGCGGGAACGGGGGCTTCAATCTGCACATGTGGGCCACAATCGTTGACCGGGACGGGATCGTCTGCGCGGTTGCCTTCAGCGGGAATGATCGGGGCGACCAGTGGCCAGGAAGCCGCGTTATTTCGGCGCAAAAGGCCAATACGGCCAACGCCTTCAGCTTGCCTGGCTTGGCTCTCTCCACCGCCAATCTGTGGGCCGCGGTGCAACCAGGAGGAAGTCTTTTCGGCCTGCAACACAGCAACCCGGTTGACACCGAAGTTGCCTACGGGGGCAACTCCGAACACAATGGACAGGACAACGACCCAATGAGCGGGAAGAAAATCGGCGGGGTGAATGTCTTCGGCGGCGGACTGGCGCTCTATGACAGCGAAGGCAAACTCGCGGGAGCCATCGGCGTCAGCGGAGACAGCTCATGCGCCGACCACAACATCGCCTGGCGGGCACGCCATCATCTGGGCCTGGATCACGTTCCCGCGGGGGTAAGCGGTGACGCGGCGAGGCCCGACAACATCATCTTCGACCTCGCTGACGACGCCGGGGGGAATCCCGAGTCGGCGGGCGGATTTGGCCATCCGCACTCTCTTCCCGCGAATGCGGCCGAGGAAAGCGCCATCGCCGGGTCACTGCCGGCGATACCGTAGTTGTGCAACAAAACGTGGTGTAAGAAAACAGCGACAGGCCGCTTTTACTTCCATGGCCGCCCGGCGGGTTGTGCCGGGACCGGCACTCTGCCGGTCCCTACTGGGACACCCCGCTTTGGCGCACTTTGCACGCGACCTTCGGGTGCAGGTTCGCTACGCCGGCGAGGCGGCGATGGTCCAGGACGCGGAACGTGAGGACGTCGTCCAGCCAGTCGTGACTGTGTCCGTCGGGATGCTGGATGGCAAGCGTCACGGTGTATTCTTGCGGGGCCAGCCAGCAGTCGAACGCGAAATCCACTTCCAAGACGTCTCCCGCCCGGCAGGGACCGGGCCGCTGATCTTCGAGCGTGGTGTTGGTTCCGAAAACGTCCATGCCGGTGCGGGTGCGAATCAGAATGCCGACCATTGGGTCCGATTGTGGTTCGTGAAACTGGCAGGTGACGCGGACCCTCATCGGCTCGCCCGTCGTGAATGTTCGGCTGGGATCGTTTTTGGAGTCGCGGATCTCGACGCCCGCTATCTCCGCGAAGCGGTCGCCGTGACGATGACTGAATGTGAGTTTTTTCGGCGTGCCGCCGGCAGAGGCGCCGTTCGCTTCCGACTCCACGAGGGCCTTCTGGCGTTCGAGGACCATGCCGATGTAGCGGTTGATCACGTCCGAGGGGTCACCCTCCTCCCGGATGCGTCCATCGAGCAAGAAAATCGCGCGGTTGCAAATCTGCTTGACCAGGCCGAGGTCGTGGGAAACGAAAACGATCGTGACGCCGCGGTCTTGCAGCTCTTCGAACTTGCGGACGCAGCGGCTGGAAAAAGCCGCGTCTCCCACGGCGAGGGCTTCGTCGACAACAAGGATATCGGGCTCAACGTGAATGGCCGTCGAAAAAGCCAGCCGCACGTACATGCCGCTGGAATAGGTCTTCACCGGGCGGCCGATGAATTCGCCGATGCCGGCAAAGCGCTCGATCGCGGGCATCGCCGCCTGGACTTCCGCGCGCGACAATCCCATCAGTTCGGCGTTGATGAAAACGTTCTCGCGTCCGTTGAACTCGGGATTGAAGCCGGCTCCCAGCTCCAGCAGAGCCGCCACTCTTCCCTGCCTGACAACGCGCCCCGTGGTGGGCTGCAAGATCCCGCACAGAATCTGCAGCAGGGTGCTCTTTCCGGAACCGTTGGGGCCGACAATGCCAAAGGTCTCGCCCTTGCCGACCGAAAAACTGACGTCCCGCAACGCCCAGAAATCCTGATGAAGAGACCGGCGGCCGAACGACAGCGCTTCCTTGAAGCGGTCAATGGGACGGTTGTAGATCTCGTAGAGCTTGGAGATGTTTTGGGCGAAAAGCACGACCGTTGATCCGTTGAGCCGTTGAGCTGTTGAGCCGCTAAGCTAGCGGCTGCGGTGAACGCCGACTGTGTCGCTAGGCGGCTGAGCCGTTGAGCGGTTGATCCGTTAAGGCCGTTGAGGCCGCCGCCGAAATTAACGGCTCAACAGCTCAACGGCTCAACGGTTACACCACATCCGCGAAAGACTTCTTCAGTTTATAGAACCAGGCGTGTCCGGCAATAAACAGGAAGGCGGCGGCAGCGGTCAGGTAGCCAAGCGGGATCCAAGGCGGGGCCGAAGCCTCGAGAAAGATGGCGCGATAGGATTTCACCAGCACGTAGAGCGGATTCAATTCAAAAAGCCACAGATAGCTTTGCGGAAGAGAGGCCTCCGGATAGCAGATCGGCGTCGTGAAAAACCACACTGTCAATAAGAATCCGATGAGTTGCCCCAAGTCGCGGAAGAAGACTCCCAGCGCGGCCAGCAGCCAGCTCAGCCCCAGGGTGAGGAGAAACTGCGGGATGAGCAGCAGCGGCAAGTAGAAGACAGCGGCCGTCGGCGTATAGCCGAAGAAAAACATGCCCGCGAGGAAGATTGCGGTTCCGAACGCTTCGCTCACCAAGCCGGCCAAAACCAGCGTTACGGGTAAAACCTCGACGGGAAACAGCAGCTTCTTGACGAAATTGCCATGCTCGATCACCGTCGCCGGGGCTCGGCCGACCGCTTCACTAAGCGCCAGCCAGGGCAGCATCCCGGCCAGAAAATACATCACGAAGTTGCTGGGACGGTCGTCCGATCCGAAACGAGTCTGCAGCACGAGCCCGAAGACGAAGTAATACGTCAGCATCATCAGTAAGGGGTGGAACAGCGTCCAGAACATGCCGCCGTAGGAACCGCGGTAGCGCCCGGCGATGTCTCGCCGAACCAAGGAACGAATCAGCGGGCCATGCCGGAGAAGAGTCGCGAATGGATAGGTGAACGCCCTCCCCGCCGAGCGAATAGCCAGCCGCAACCGAACCGCGCGCATCGATGTCACTTCCGAGCGGTGGACGATCGTGCCCGATTTGGTTACTTCGGCTTCGATCAGTAAAAATGGAGATCCGCGGTCGAAAAACCAGGCATCGCCCTCAACCAGCGGTGAGACGAAGACTAGAAAGCGCCCGGGGGGTTCGCCCAGCTCAATCCGGGCCTTGACAGCCGTCGACTCTCCTGGAGAAACCAGATCGCTGAAAACCGTCCTCTCGCCGTCCAGAATCAAAACTCCGGTTTCGGCATCGAAGATCTGGTAGCCCGCCGAATAGCCATCGCTGGACGACCACGCCCGCGGACCGTCGTTTCGGAAACGAAGCTCCACATCGAGCCACCCGGGCGATGGGGACACGGTCACGCGCGGCTCCTCGACGCCGCACTTCATTCTTTGGCTCGGCACTTCACGCTTCTCCCCCGCTATAAAGCCCCGCTGGATAGCGATCGGCCACGGGGCCGACCTTTTTGCCGACAGCGTAGATCGCCTCCCCGCGCAGGTGGTCCGGCAACTGATAGCGGCTGAGCAGGTGCTTCGTCCAATCGTGTTCGGATGTGCCGTCGTCCTTGTAGGCATCGGTGTGCAGGTTCACTACTTCAAAACCGGCGGCCTCGAACAGTGTCTGGATGTCCCGGGGCGCGTATTCGCGGCTATGACGAGGGGCGCGCTCCCCCTTCTCGTTCGGCCGGATGTACTGATGGAATAGCCCCGGATGATAGCCCAGCAAAATCGCTCCCACGGCGCGCAGGCTGCAAATATTGGGAGTGGAAAGCACGAGACGCCCGCCGGGCCGGAGGATACGGTTGACCTCCGCCATCATGTGCATGGGGTCATCGTAGAGGTGCTCGATCAGTTCACAGCAGAGCACCGTGGCAAACGACTCGTCCGGGTAAGGGTAGGCGTCTTTCTCTGCATTGAACAGATCCACGTCGCACTCGAAGACCTCGCCGTCCGCACTTGTGACGCTGTGGTACTCGATCTTGCCCGGCTCGCCCAGGTAGCATCCGCGGACGCTGCCATAGCCGAGCTTGTGCTTCAAAGCGGGGGTGATCTGCATGTAGGCTCCCATCTCCAGCACCGAGTCGCCCGGCGAACCGCGCGGTGTGATCTCGAGCGTATGCACCAGCCGAGTGAGGTGCATTTCGAGGTACGACTGGGCGGATGGCTCGCCCTGCAACCCCGTGAGGTAGGCGGCCAGCTCGGAGCGCCACGCTTGCTCGGGTGACCGCGGTTTCTCTTGCGGTTGATCGGGAGCGGGTTTTGCTTCAGGACCCGAGCCCCATCCCGCCGCCTCTACTGAAGCGCTAGTGCCGGCGCCCGAGCCCGGGGAGTCCGTCAAGCTTTCGGGAGTAGCGGCTCGGCCATTAGCGGATTCTCCGTGAGGCAGCCCCCAGTTTGTGTCGAACGTCCCTTTCGCGACGGCCTCGACCGATCGAGCATAGAGTTCCGCGACTTTGGGCCAACTGCATTTATGTGCCACATAGTCTCGTGCCCGTCGTCCCATCGACCGGGCAACCTCCGGGCGCGCGACCAGCAAGTCGAGATACTGGAAAATGAGGTCCGTTTCGCCTGGGCCGACCGGCACCTTCATGCAAATCTCGTCGGGTAAATCCGAAAAAGCGCCCACATCGGACACGACAACAGCCCGCCCCAGGCCGAGCGCGCGCAACAGCGTTCCCGAAGTTTCGCCCGCCGTCGGATAACGCAAGTTCAGACAAATATCGACGGCGCCGATCAACTGTTCGAACTCTTCGATCGGCACATGCCCCATCACTCGCACATACTTACCGAGGTCCAACCGCGAGATCAGGCGGCGGACCGGAAAGTCCCGGTGCTCCTCTCCCACGAGAATCATCTTGACGCGCGGATTGAGCCGGACCAGCCTCTGCATCGCGCGCAGGCACTCGGCAATCCGTTTGTAGGGTTTGAGAAATCCGAAGATCCCGATCAGCGGGGACGTCTCGTCGACTCCGAGCCGTTGGCGGTGGCGATTGCGGTCGGATTCCGGAATCCAGGCCCCGTGAGGGATCTTCACAACGGGAAGCGCAAACCCTGCGTCGCGTACTTGCCGCCCCAAGAATCCGCTGTGGACAATGACGGCCCGAGCCCGCTCCAGCAGCCGTTTGTTCATGGCAAGACCCTCGTAATCGGGTCCGACTTCGAGAACTTGCACGCGCTTCGCGTAGGAGAGAGCCTCGGCGCCGCCGTTGTACTCCGCCTCTCGTAAGTAGCCCGGCCAGTCGTCCCGGGTGATCGTGGCCGCGGCCACAAGGTGATGCAGGTTGAACTCGTGGAGGACGACAATGCCGGGGTGCTTTAGAGCGGCGTCAAAGGCGTGCAGATGGTAAGGGTTGTTGCCGATGTGGTAGAGCGTGGCGTCAAACTCACCCGCATTGTACTCGCTGGCCGGCTGGATGCGGACCTTCGCGTCACCCGGAAAACCAGTCGCCGGATAGTCCCCGACGAAGGCCCAGACCTCAAGGTGTTCCGCCAGGTGAGGCAGCAGTGCTTCGCAGTAATCCGAGATCCCGCAGCGCGCCGGGTTGAGCGGCGTGAAAACGGCAAGCTTCATTGGGAAAGCCGCAGCGAAAAGGTCCCCATCTCGAATGGGATATGCATCAGCAGCGGAGTCCTCGCGGAATCTTGTCCAAACAAGATCTCAAATCCATGCTGGGATTTCTGTCCCGTCAAATCGACGAGAATTCGGTCAGCCGGACGCCGTTCACCCGCGACCTCAATGTCCACCGACTCGAGATAGGTGACGCTGATTTGATATTGTGCACCAAAGTTGATGTCGTCGGGAGGGGGGATTCGGCCGGCCGCGAGCTGTTGGCGCAGGAAGTAGAGAAAAGTAAGGCCGTCGCGGGCGCACGGGGGAATATCAAACTCGCTCTCACCTCGCCCGCCGAGGCTTTTTCGGGTCGCCCGGTGGCTGGATTGATCGAACTCGACTCCCTCGCGAATCTCTGTGTCACCATGCTTGGCGTTCTTCTCGAACTTGCTGGAACAAAGCGAGGCATCGGCTTCCGAGTGGTACTCGTCGCGGATCTCCAGGATGGGCAGCGTCGCCGTGATCGTGGCCTCGAACGCCCAGCCCGCTGTAGTCGCCCTGGCCCAAAACTCAGTCTCGCCCAGGCTCAGACCGCTCGGCCAAGTGACGTCATACGTCAGGCGCTCGCCGTCGGCGAACGTAGCGGCCTGCGGAAACACCGGTGTGACAAAAAGACACGCCGCCAAAAGCAGCGGGTAAAAGGCGAACATGGGGCGGACCACCTGGAAAAGTCGATGAGAAGCGGGGTTCGCGTTAGCCGGCCATGACGTCACGGAGCGACAAGCTCCTTCCTTCTTGCGAAGCTGGGATGCTGATCGGCAACCGAATAGTAGACATCGAGCGTTTTGCGCGCGGTTTCGTCCCAGCCGAAGCATGCGGCTCGCTGCAGACTCTTTTTTCCCTGCCGGCGTGAAAACTCCGGATCCAGCAAGATATCTCGAATTGCCCTCATCTGGTCCCCAACCGACGCTGGATCAAACAGAACCGCCGCGCCGTCCACCACTTCCGGCAACGCGGTTGCGTTCGAGCAAGCGACGGGGCGGCCACAGGCCATCGCCTCGATCGCGGGCAGTCCAAAACCCTCGTAGTAGGAAGGGAATACAAACAGATCGGCCGCGTTGTAAAGGGCCGGCAGTAACTCGTCGTTCACGAACCCGGTCATGATGATTCGTTCGGTGAGTCCGGAGCGTTTCGCCTCCTCGATCACCCGCGGCGCGAACCAGGCTCGTTTGCCGGCCAGCACCAGAACATGCGGCAACTGCGGATAGGTGGTCACCAGTTCTTTGAAAGCCCGAATCAGCCCGATCTGGTTCTTGCGCGGGTGCAAATCCCCTACGTTCAACAAGAATGGCTGGCGAATTCCCATCCGCTCAGACACTTTCCGAATCGCGTGCGCCCGGTTCATCGGCTGAAAACAGTCCTGAGCCGCCAGCGGTGTGACGGCGATGTCATCCAGGTCCAGATCGAAAGCTGTCGAGATGCAGCGCCGGGAAAACTCGCTGATCGTAATGACTTTCGCCGCGCGCTTCAGCGTATGCCGGATGGAGAGCCGCAACTGAGCCGCCCGAAGAGCGGGGAAATACTCCGGGTGATCGATGTAGCTTACGTCATGGACGGTCGCAACAATAGGCACCGGGCACGACAAAGGCGCCGTGTATTGCACATGAACCAGATCCGGCTGATCCTCCAGCAGCTTCGTTCGCAACTGGGCTCCGAGCCGGACAAACGGATTGCGGGAGACATAGCGCCGGCGAAAACCTCTCGGGATCTGCTCTTCCGCCGCCGGAACCGAAATATAAGTAATGAACTCGATGTCCCGATCGAGGCGCGCGTACTCCTCGAGCAAGCTACGGACGTAGACTTCGTTTCCCGTTAATCTTTGACCGATCGCGTGAGCGTCAACGGCAATTTGCATAACTAGTCAATCATCCAAGGGATAGAGCCGGGATGTTTTTGGGCGCCCAAAACCGCTGCGCGAGCGGCTCCAGTGTGTCCCAAGCGGCGGGCCAACTGTAATTCTCAGCATAAGTCTTTCGGCCCCTCTTGCCTAGCTTCATCCGTAATTCTTTGTTCTCTAGCAATTCCAGGACCGCCGTTTTCATCCGCTCGGGGTCATCGGCGATCCGTATATTCTCACCGTCGCGGACCGGCAATCCGTCAGCTCCGATCGATGTGGAAACGACCGGCCGTTCCGCCGCCCAGGCTTCCAGGATCTTGACGCGGGTCCCGCTCCCGGCCAGGATGGGAACCACGACAACCTTCGCCCGCGCCAATTCCTGAACCGCGTCGCCGACACTGCCGGTGGACTCAATCCGGGGATCATCCTTGATCAAATTCCTGATCGCGAAATCATTCTTTCCGATGATCCGCCAGCGGAGTTCCGGAACCAAATCCCGCAGCCCGGCCCATACATATTTTTTGAAGTAATGTACAGCGGTGACGTTGGGGGGGTACTCGAGGTTGCCTGAAAATGCAACAACATCCTCCTCCTTCACCCGAGGGCTGGGAACCAGGGAGATGGAATTGGGGTAGACGCCCACTTGCGCTTGGGGGGCGATACGCATGACCCTCTCCCGATCCGCCTCTGAAGCGACAAGCACGAGGTCAAACTCGCCAAGGAGGTCTTTTTCCATGCGCTCGGCCGTCCGCCGAAAGAGCCGATGCCCCAAGCTGCTCGGCCAGGGCTCGGTTCGGGCGCAGCCATCGTGCAAAACGGACTCGATGTTGTGCAGGTCCAGCACCACACTCTTCGCTCTCGGCCGCAGCACGCTGAGGTACCGGGCGCACCAAAAGTGTTCGATGACGGCAAGATCAAAACGCTCGTCCCGCGTGGCCAGCGCAACCCGCTGGAGACTTCGTGCCTGTCCGAACCTGTCCGTCAGGGGTAACTCTCCTCGAATGAGCCGGCCCGTATTCCGGTAAAGCCGCGAGGCGGGCCGTTTGTCATGGTGAGGAAGATAGATACAGCTCACGCGGTCCACCAAACCTTTGGGCAGGTAAGACTCGGGATTCGGCGCTTGCTCATCCGCGAAGGTGATCAAGTGAACGCGGCAGTGGCGGGCGAGCCAATGCAGCAGGCTGCTCGACCGGGCAGGCCCGCCGCCCGCCAATGGGTAAGGCGGCTCCGGGGACAAGAATACCGCTCGATTAGAAACGGCGGATTGCTTCCGCATACGCTGCGTGAGTCGTCACCGCCGTGGATTGCCAGCTATAGCGGGACGCTCTTTGCCTTCCCTTTTCTTCCAGCCGTTCCCGCAGCCCAGGGCGATCCTCGATCGCAACGATCGCGGCGCTGAGCTCGGGGGCGGACGTTACGTCCACATGAATGGCAGCTCCCCCAGCTACCTCCATGACAGCAGGATCTTTCGACGTGATCACCGGGGTCCCGGCCTGCATCGCTTCCAAGACCGGCAGTCCGAACCCTTCGTAAAGGCTAGGATAAACGAAGGTGGCCGCTCCCGACAATAGCCCAGCCGCGTCTTTGTCGGATAAAGGACCTAGAATATGCAATCCGGGCTCCGCCATCGAGCTCATATCGAGATCGCCCGCTGCTCCAACAATGACTAGCGAAAGGCGGGGGAGCCGAATTCTTGCCCGCCGCCAGGCTTCGATCAGCCGGGGAATGTTCTTCCTTTTCATCAGTGAGCCCAAATACAAGAGATAAGGGCCGTGGATGTCCAATTTTTCGAGCTGCCGAGCCACGATGGACTCCGAAACCGGTGTCATCCCGTCACAAGCAGCTAGAGGCGTCACGGCGATGACCGAGGGAGGCAGGCCAAAGTAGGCGCTCGCTTCCCGCCGGATCGCCTCACTCGGGGTAACGATCATCGTCGCGAGATGCGCCAGGCGGCGAGTCCGCGATCTTATGCGTTCCGACCCGCCCGGAGCCAAAACTCCCGGCTTCCATGGAGACAAATCGTGGATCATCAGAACCGATGGCCGCAGCGGCACGTAAGGAATCGAAAAGTCCGAGCCATGAAAGACGTCAACGCGCTCCCGAATCAAGGCCCAAGGAAGCCCCAAACTCCACCACTTTCGCCGCCATCCCGTGGCGGGAGGAAGCGGCGATGAGACGTTCGGAAGCCGCGCTACCTCATCCGGCAATCGCCAGCCAGCTTGGTCGGACAGCAGTAAGTAATCGTCCTCGGGAAACTGCAGCGCCAGGGCTTTCGTCAACTCAACGACATAGCGCCGTATGCCGCCCGTGGGCGCCGTCAGCGGAGTAGCGTCGATTGCAACTCGCAAGAACTCAACCGTGTGAATAGAATACGCGCTATCGCCCCGCCAAACACGTGGCTAGTGTTCGGTCGCCCGGCAACCCAAATCGATCCTGAAGATCGGGGTTCCGGGAGACAATTGGACGAGAACAGTCACAAGTATAAATGTTTCGATAACTAGGGTCTAACCCAGCTGGCGGGCCTAGCAGGCAGTGCGCGGAAACCGCGCCAAAGCGATGAGCCGCCGTACCCAGTCCTCGAACTTCCCGCCGACCCTCGGCTCCCCCGGGCGTGAGCCGGCGGTCCACCGAAAACTCCCAAGGCTGTGTGCTATTCTCGACATCATGGAGCTGCCGGAAGTATTTCAGGGCCTGGGAGAGCAGCACTTCGAGGAGCTGGTCCGCGGCATATCGATCGGCAAGCTCCGAACCTACTCGGTATACGATTCCTTCAAGGTTCGAACGCGGCTGAACAAAGTCAACCGCGAACGGTTGCGAAAAGCCGTGCCCCGGTTCTGGTCTCGCTTGGGAGAAGGCGACAAGGAGCTGGCGAGCGAATTGGCGCAGGGTGTGCTGGTGTCAAATCTCCCTTTTGTGATTGAAGTGCTTGATTTTCTCGAGGTTCCGCACGACGGAAGCGGCTTTTTCCAGAAGCAAGACTCTCTTCGCGATCACCTCAGCGGCGATTGGCAAGCACGTGTCTTTAAAGAATTTAGCGGCAAGTATCCGGAATCGCTCATCTTGCTCTATACGAACCATCTCTCCTGGGAAATGGACAGCTCCTCGAGCTGTTCCTCGGATGACGGTTAAACCGTGGTTGAAGATTGAACCGGGCTGAAGGCTGAACCGTCAGAGGCTTTTCAATGGCGAACAAAACGATAGGAATCCTTACCGGAGGAGGCGATGTACCCGGTCTGAACGCCGTCGTCAAATCCGTTGTCTACGGCGCCCTGGCAAAACATGGCTACGATGTGATCGGAATTCGCAGAGGCTGGGCCGGCCTGGTCTACCCTAACCTCGAAAGCGGCTTCGACGACGACTATTTCATCCGCCTCGACCGCGACAACACCCGCACAATCGACCGCAGCGGCGGAACATTCCTGCACACCTCCCGCACCAAGCCATCGCGCATGACAGCGGACCGGTTGCCCGAGCACGTGCAAAAGAAGTTGGGCGCCTGCAAAGAAGTCGAACCGGGCGTCTTTGACGTGGCGCCGGTGGTGATCGAGAATCTGCAAAGGCTTGGAGTCGGCCACCTCTTGACAATCGGAGGCGACGACACCCTGAGTTATTCTTCGGTGCTGTCATCGGAGCACGGCTTCCCCGTGGTCGCGGTTCCCAAAACAATGGACAACGACGTTCGCGATACCGAATACTGCATCGGCTTTTCGACGGCGCTCACGCGAGCCGTGGACGCCGTGAACCGGATTCGAACAACCGTCGGCTCGCATGAGCGCATCGGCGTCTTCCGCATCTTCGGCCGTGACGCCGGATTTACCGCTCTCTATACCGCCTATGTCACTTCGGTTCGATGCTGTATTCCCGAGACTCCCTTCGATCTCGATAACCTCATCAAGCTCCTCGTCAAGGACAAGGAGGACAACCCCAGCAACTACTCCCTTGTGATTCTCTCGGAAGGGGCAACCTGGGAAGGTCGCAAGGTGGAAGAGTATGGTCCGCCGGACGCCTACGGACACCGGAAAAAAGTGAATGTCGCCGAAGCATTCAGCGATCAGATCAAGGACAAAACCAAGCATGAGACGGTCGTCTACGACCTGACCTACCAACTCCGCAGCGGCGACCCGGACTTTCTTGACAAGATGATCGCTACCACTTTCGCCACAATGGCCTTCGAGTGCATCGATTCGGGCGGCGCCGGCCGCATGATGGCGATTCAAAACGGCTGCTACACCGACACCCCCATCCCCGACCCGGGCCTGGGGGCTCGCACCGTGGACCTGGAAACAATGTATAACGCCGACCGTTACCGCCCGAACTACTCCAATAAACAAGGGCTGCCCATTTTCTTGACACGGGTGTAATGCGCTTTCCGCCGGCCCCCATCGACGTGCAGCTCGCCAAACGCTATGCGCCCAGGGCCGGTTCGCACGAACGATTTCTCTGCCGGATCAGCAGACATGGCAAGAAAGGAGATCGATATGAGCAGAGTGGTCCATTTCGAAATGGGAGTCGATGACCCAGAACGTGCCGTCGCTTTCTATGAAACCGTCTTCGGTTGGAAGACGAACAAATCGAACGGCCCCCAAGCCTATTGGCTGGTCACCACTGGCCCCGACGATCAGCCCGGCATCAACGGCGGTCTCATGCGGCGCCGCGACGATATGCCACCGACCTTCAACACCATCGGAGTGCCGTCCGTCGACGAAGCCTCGGGGAAAATCGCGGCCAATGGCGGCAAGATCGTGATGCCGAAGTTCCCCATCCCCGGCATCGGCTACCAAGCCTATTGCCAGGACACCGAGGGCAACCTATTCGGCATTCATCAGTCCGATCCGTCAGCGGAATAGAGCCTCGCGGTTCCATCTCAGACACGGCCAACGCTATCCGGATGCGACAGGAAATACAGCCCAGCGTAGACTTTGGGATCGATCAAAAAACCCTCGCTGGATCTCCCCTTCAGCCAGCCGCCGGCGTCGGAGAGCGGCACAAGGTGGACTTTGATTTCCTCATGGCCCACGCCACCGCCTTCGCCCACGCGCTCAAGCCCCTCGGCCCGAATAAAAGTGACGATTTCCGAGGTCAGCCCCCCCGACGACGGCCCCTGGCCCAGCACGTATAGTTGATTCGCGCGGAACCCGGTTTCCTCTTCCAGCTCGCGATTCGCCGCGTCGAGCAGCGCTTCGCCGTCGTCCCCCTCTTCATCACCCACCAGACCTGCGGCCCACTCGATCATGCTCGCGGCGACAGGCTCGCGGTACTGCTCAACGAACACTGCCTCCTCGTTGGAAGTTACCGCCACGATGACCGCTACTTCCGTGACGCCCGCGCGCTCCACGAATTCCCAGCGGTTACGGCGCCGCAAGCGGAGAAACTTGCCTGCCCCCAGAACAGTGTCTTCTTTTTCGTCGGTCATTCTCAGATTGCTCTTCCGCGCTTTAGCCAGCCGTCTGGTATTTCCGCCATCAGCGTTCCCATGAGTTGCTGTCCTATGGGCGAGCCGCGCTGGAAACGATCACGACGCCGGCAGTTTTCATTTCATCGATCGCTTTGCTCACATCTCCTGCTTGCAGATCGATTCCGCGGCAGCCGTCCTGAATCACGTTGGCCTTAAACCCCAGCTCCACGGCGTCGAGGACGCTAAACTTCACGCAGTAATCGGTCGCCAGCCCCATCAGGTAAACCTCGCTGACTTCCTTTTCCTTGAGGTAATCGCCAAGACCCGTGGACTTGAGGTGTGCATTGTCGAAGAACGTGCTATAGCTGTCGATACGCGGGTCCGTTCCCTTCTGAAAAATCCGCGTGATCCGCCTGACATCGAGGCCGTCATGCAGCTCGGCGCCACTCGTGCCTTGGACGCAATGGTCGGGCCACAGCTCCTGACGAAGTCCATCCAGCTCGACCGTATCCCCCGGATTCTTGCCCGGGTGCTGGGACGCGAAACTACCGTGGCCCGGCGGGTGCCAGTCCTGCGTCGCCACAACCAGGTCGAAGGACTGCGCAAGCCGGTTGGCAACCGGGATAACCGCGTCTCCATCGGGAACCGCGAGAGCGCCCCCTGGCATGAAGTCGTTTTGCAGATCGACCAGAATCAGCGCGGACATCTGAGTGCGAACCCTCATGAGCGCCGAAATCGGGACAGCACGCCGGCCGCATCCAGCGTTTCGCAGCGGCCCGCCTCGCCCATCGCCCAAAAATGAACGCCGTCGCCGGTCGCTTCCCCCGCCCGGTCCGCGCAAGGCACCGCAACCTCGCCGGCCCCCGCGCTCTCCGGCCCTTCCAGTGCTGGCCCGTTTAGAATGATGCGGCTTCCCGCGGCTTCCCCGGTCCTGATTCGCATGGCCCTATTCTACCCCGCACGAAAACGTCCCGGCCGGCCTCAGGGGGCTCCATCCCTTTCCGCCAGAGCGGTTCGACGCCATCCATCTGAGATAAAAGCCTCCCCGCCTTCTTGCTCACGGGCCATTTTCCCGGCGTCATCACAAGTTGAAGGGAGACTTCGCGGATTTTCACGGCATGCGCATCAACGGCCCATGGCGGATCATCTTTCGCTGGACCGAGTCCGGTCCCGCCGATGCGGGCATCCGCGGTTGCCACTGAACAGCCATAATGGGATGGGCATGATGAGACGGCGAAGACCACCCGCGCGGCCGGGCGAGATCCTGCGGGAGGAGTTCCGGCTGCCGCTTGGAATGACGCGGAAGCAGATTGCCGGTCACGTCGGCTGCGACGTCAAGGTGATCAATCGAATCGTGAACGGCCACCTCCGTGACCGCGGAGATGGCGCTCAAACTCGCCGCCGCCTTCCGAACAACCCCGGAATTCTGGCTCAACGCCCAGAAAACCGTGGACCCCTGCGGGGCCCCAGCCCGCATTGGGAAACTCCCCCGGCCCCTGCGCAAGGCCCCATCCTTCACCAGCGTATCGCCTCGTACCCGTTGATCTCAGGAGTTCGGGCTCCCTCCCCGAACTGTCCCCGACTTCCCCCCGTCAGGCGAAAACTGTGCGCCTTCCTGGCCAGTTTCGACGGGCGCCTTTGCTGCTGGTGGACGTCAAAGTTGGAGAAAAACCCTGCTGCGATGGGCCTGACAAGCACAAGCTCGCCACCCACGCTCGCTGAAAAGTTGATCGCCCGGGCGGGCCCGCACAGACAGGATTCCCAATCCCAGCGGGGTCCTCTCCAACCTACACTAGTTGCCTCAGCCCAGCACGCGAGCGATCGACTGCGGACGCAGGTAATCGAACTGCGTCTCGGGCGACAGCACGCCACCGCCGAGGCCGCTCAGGTTGACCCCCGCATAGGGCAGTCCGTGCGCAAAAAGATTGTGAGCGTTGATCCAGCTATTGCCGGCAACCATCTGCTCGGCTACGCGGTTGGCCCGGTCGAGGTCGGCACTCCAAACGCTGTTGGCCAGCCCATACTGGGAGCGGTTCACCAGTTCGAGGGCTTCCTCCTCCGTTTTGAAAGGCATCACGTAAGCCACCGGCCCGAAAATCTCCTCCCGGAAGCAGGCGTTATCCGGCGAGCCGGTCAGCAGCGCGGGTTTCACGTAGTAGCCACCTTCGTGGCCGGCAACGGTTGCTGTGCCGCCCTCAAGCAGAGCCTTGGCGCCTTCTTTCTCCCCTCTCTCCACGTAGTCCAGGACCCGGGTCCGCTGCGTCTCGCTCACCAGCGGCCCCATTTGGGTCTTCGGATCAGAGCCATGACCGATCGGCATGTTGCTCAGAATGGAAGAGGCCTTGCCGACGAGGGACTCGCAGATCTTCTCATCGACGAGCCACCGGGTCGCGGTGCAGCAAACCTGTCCAGTGTTGAGCGTGAGAGCTTCAGCTAGCGCCTGGGCGGTGCTGTCGATGTCAATGTCATCAAAGAGCACCGCCGCCCCTTTGCCGCCGAGTTCGAGCTTGACCGGCACCAGGTTGCGGCCACAGGCCTCGCCAACCAGGCGGCCCACCTCCGGCGAACCTGTAAACGACATCCTCTTGATGCGCGGGTTGCCCGCCAGGGCCGCACCAGCGGTTTCCCCATAACCAGGAACCACGTTGATGACACCTTTCGGCACACCGGCTTCTTCCGCCAATTTGCAGAAATACAGCGACGAGAGTGGGGTGTCCTCAGCCGGTTTCAGAACGACAGTGTTCCCCGCGGCAAGAGCCGGCGCAAATCCCCAACCCATCAGCAGGAAAGGAAAGTTCCAAGGAAGGACGAAAGCACAAACGCCATAGGGGGCCCGCACCGTGCGGGCATCAAAGCCGGCAAGCGCAATCGGCTCCGTGCGGCGGGTGTGAACCATCAGATCCGCGTAGTAGCGAAACGTGTTCGCCGTATGTGGGATGTCGAAGTCAGCGGCCTGGCGGTACGGCTTGCCGACGTCGAGCGACTCCAGCTGTGACAGCGGTTTGTGGTGCTTGTCGATCAGGTCGGCTAACCGGTGCAGAATCACCGCCCGATCGTTCGCGGGCATGGTGGCCCACCCGCTTGTATGAAAGGCCTGCCAGGCTGCGTCGACGGCGCGGTCGATATCGGCGGCATCACCCTCGGCCACCTGGGCCAGCTCTTTACCTTCGCCGGGGTCACTGGTGGCAAAGGTCTTTCCACTCTGGGAATCCGTCCATTCACCCCCGACGAACATCTTCACGGGCTGCGATGACAGAAATTCCTGTACTTCGGTCTCGACTTCAGGCAGAACTTCGAGCATAGTCTCACTCCTTTGGCTGTTCCCTTATGATACGAACTTCGAGATATCGTAGCATGCAACACAAATTCATCTTGCGGCCAAGCGGGATAGTCCGCGCTTCTGACTCGTGCTCAATCACTTGGGATTGAGACCAACGGTCCCAATATTGATGGTGACGGGCGACCGGCATCCCTACCGCGACCACAGAAAAGGTGCTGCCGCGTCCCGGTCCCGGCCACAGGGGCGAAGCAGCTTGGGCCAATGTGGCCAGGCGGGCGATTTAGCCCACATAGTACGGCCGCATCATCTCGTTGTCCTCATGCTCGAGAATGTGGCAATGCCACACATACAATCCAGGCAGATCGAACGTCGCCATAAAGCGAGTGATCTCACCGGGGTTGGCAATCACCGTATCTTTCAGCCCTTTCTCCCAGGCGTGCGGCGGAATAGCTTTGTCTGTCGCAAAATCGGTGGCTGTAGGAGGAGGACCGGCCTTTCCACCAGCGATGAACGCTTCCTGTGCCGTCGCGAACGCCTCTGCATCGAAGGGAACGCGGTCAAGCACCCGAAACATCACGAGGTGCAGGTGAATGGGATGGGCGTCCTCGGTGAGAGAGGCCAGAGGCCCAGAGCCTTGTCGTTGAGGCGGTGAGCTACGAATGGTCGAGTGCGGACGCCCATGTGACCGGAAAGGACCCGACGAACCTGCTCGATCGGGAGGCTTGGAGTGAGTTGTGTCCTCTCAACGACTGGGGCGAGGTTTTGGCGGCGGCGACGCCGGAGGAGCAACACGCCGCGCGGCTGCGTCAGGCAACCCGGACCGGCCGGCCGCTGGGCAGTCCAGAGTTCATCTCGGAGCTGGAAGCGCGTCTGCAGAGAACGCTGACGCGGCAAAAACCAGGGCCAGAGCCGCCAAAACCCCTCGCCCACAGCGCGAAAATGAGTTAAGGTGACTGTCCCTTTCGCCTTCGGCACGAGTGTCACCGGCGCTCACTTGTGATGGCCGACGGACAGTCTGCGGCGAGATAGGAACCGCCTGTCGCAGAACCGCTCCCTTCCTCATGAGCAAGGTGCCCTTGGGGAGCAGAGACTTAACAGAAAAGTAGAAATGTGTGGAAGATAGTGATCGGGCCGTTCGGACTCGGACGGTTGTGCTTGGATCGGTGGCTATTCATTATCCGGTCGGTCAATTGTACTCGCTGCAGGTGGCCGTCGTGTGGAATCCGGTATGCACCGGAGTTTGACGAGAGCCTTTGTCCCAGTTTCCGGGACCACGAGGTAGGCGTTTCGGTTTGGACATAGCCGAGCATGCCGGCTTCGTGGTCGTCAGGCGCATAGACACCTTGGACAAAAAGCTGAAGGCCGTCTCGGCCTAGATATGCACGAAGAGACGGCGAATCGTGCAGTCTCTTTGCCTCGAAACGAAAACGTGGTCGCGGACCACGCTGGCCGCGCTCAAATTCGATGTCGATCCGGCGGCGCTTCTTACCCAGTCGCCCTTCGACGTTTTGGGGTGGGTCATCGGCGACGGCAAGCGGAATGACCCAGTCGGGCACATCTTCGAGTTCCTGTACCTCCTTCATCGACCGGACGAGTTCGCCCGTGATTGCCGGCTCCTCGGTATCACAGAACGACGGAGGGTCAAGACGCTCATAACCCATCGCGAGCAGTTCGTGGCAGTTTTGCCGGAATGCTTGCCAGTAGTGAGGCTTGTTGTCGCTATATCCGGCAGATGGCATTGCGAAGGTTACTCGGATCCGGAGGCGAGAGTTTCGGCTATGATTTCATTGGCGTCTTGATAGGCCTGGCTGCGGGTCCAGTGAAATCGCTGCATGGGTTTGAAAAGGTAGGTTTTCGTCCCTTGATAGACACGCAAGTTTCGCTGGAAGTACAGCCACTGGGAACGTTGCTCCAGGAGTTGTTTGGGCAGAGACAACAGGTCTGAGGCGCCTGACGAAGAGCCATTGAGGACTCGTACGGGCTGGGCTGTTCTTGGTTCCTCCCGAAGGTCGATCTCCACCACACCAGTAGACTCTCCTGGAACAACCGTGAGGCTGTGCCACATCGACGAAGATTCACCTAAAAAAGCGTCTAGCTGGGAGCACAATGTGTGAACGTAATCCGAGAGTTCATCCGTCGATGGACTCCTGACGGCGAATTCTTCGGTTTTCCCGTCGCTCAGACCCAGTTTGACGTGGACCAGATCATGGACACGAGCACGCTGCGCCTTGCTCAGTCGTAGAGCATCGTTTGCCATCTCGTCCAACTGGTGAAGCAGGGAGTCAAACTGAGACTGCTTGCCGCCGTTAGTGGCAGCTTGGCTAGAAGCAGCCACCAGCTCCCGGTGCAGGTCAGCCCATTCTTGGAGTTTGCTTCTTGGCGTTCTTGCCAACGGTATCGGCAGCTCGCGCAGCGCGGACAAGGTGGCAATCTCTCTCTTGACGCCGAATTCGGGGCTTAGAAAGAACTGATGGTATTTCGCGAAGCTAGAGCTTAGGAAGAGCGACAACGCCCGAAGGAAAGTTTCATCGTTGCTGTCACCTGAATTATGCACTGCGGCGTGGACCTGAGGAGGGCTGAGCCGCAAGGGACCATTGGGAACCCCCGAAAACATGGGGTAAAAAGGTAGGCTGGCAAAGATCCCAGCTTCGCCAGCCAACCCCAAGGAGGTCACCCACATGGTTACCAGACGAAAACAGCATAGCTCCCAAAGGCCCGTCCAACAAGGCCCAGCCGTGACGGCCTCGCGACCCAATAAAATCGGGGCTTCGACGCCTTACCACTTCCGCGGCAAGAAGCCGACTCCCTACGGCGGCTTTCTGCCGGTGGTCGGGAGGGCGCTGATCTGAGAGCCTGGCTATGCGCTATGCATAAAATTTTATGCACTAGCCGTAACGCACTGGAAACACGTCACTTCCGAGCGAGGTTTTGACGACGCGGAATCTGGGCGGGAAGGGAAACCGGGGACGGAGAAGCCAAAAGACCAGTTGCCGAGCTACCACCTCACGACGACCGCCAACCCGCTACGAACGCAGCCACACTCGCAAAGTGAATCTGTGCATAATTCAGGTGTCACCCAATATTCCGACTTGGCCAGGCGGAACAATAAGGGGCCTGTCGGTAAACACGGCGAAAGTACGGGCTTTGCTTACGATGATGTGTGGCGGCTGGCAAACCCTCATTGGAGTCCTGTAACGCCCTTTCCTACAGTACGCTCGAGTTTCAGGAAGCGTAACAATTGCTTCCTCGGGGAATACGAAGACACGGCGACATCCGCGGAGCTTCTCCATGTCAAGCATCGGCGTCCCGGCCAACTTGGGATGGTGCTCAAGGGCTTTTTCAGCATTCTTCGTCCTCAGTTCCAATCCCTTGGAAATAAACAATCGACCATTGTTTTCAAGATCACGAAGCTTCTGGAATCCTCTCTGTTGAAGAGAAGACAACAACTTTCGGTCGGCCTCGGAACCCCAGGCAGCCAGTTTCCATGAAAGACCGTCGCCTTCTGATATGCGGCGGTAAGGAACGTCACGGATTTCGGAGGCGTCAACAACCAAGTTCCAGGTTTGTGTGCGACGTTTCTTTTTGCCAGTCAAGTGGGACAGCCTGTTGGCTACGAGAGGCGAATAAACCTCGACTCGGTGCGGTTCACTGTCGCCGTTCGCGGGCTCCCGGCCGGGGGAGTAGAGCAACGCTGCCGCCGGGACCCGAGACCGGCGGCCGAAGAGCACTTCCGCTAAGTTCGAGAAGTTGGTTACCGACCAGAGCTGGTTTTCTTGGAAGAAGGCGCGGCGAAAAGCACGCGATTCGTCCTTGAAAAGGGTCATCGCCGGCATCAGCAGGCCTACGACTCCGTCTTGCTTGGCGACGTCCGTAACCCGCCAGGCGAATGCCTCGGCCAATTGATTGCCGCCTGTTGGACGGTCTAGCTTGTGTTCGACTATCCATCTGTAAGCCACGGTGTTTTGCGTGCTGGCATCGGTCGAGCGAATCGTGGTCCACGGAGGGTTGCCAATGACCCAGTCGTATTTCTGACCACCAAACCATGGCGACGACTCGTCAAAGAAGTCTCCTCGGAAGATGTTCCGTCCGCGCAGTGCCGGGAGCTTGAATGAGGTCGCCGACAGGTCCGGGGGGTTGGCGTAGTCGAGGAGGGTCAGGATCAGGCTCAGCTCAGCAACGCAGCAGGCTTCCGGGTCAATGTCGGCTCCGAAAATGTGCTCTGTTAGGAGTTCGCGAAGCTCGGTCAGCTTGGGACGAACTCCCCCGTTTTTGGCACGGAGCTTTTCAATAAGTTTTCTGTAGGCGTAGACCAGGAATGCCCCGGAGCCGCAAGATGGGTCAAGAACCCGAACGCCCCGTCGCAGCGGCTTTCGCTCCTCGAGTTTCTCCACCATGTAACTCACGATAGGCATAGGAGTGTAGTAAGCGCCTTGCTCACGACCGGTCGTGCCTGGTTTCGCGTGGAGGAATTGCTCGTAAATGACAGAGAGAGTTTCGATGGGAATGAAAGAGAAGTCGTATGCATCAAACAGAGACAGTTGGCCGCTCGCCGGCCGGTCTCCGTAGAACGTGCCGGCTAGCAGTTGAATGTGGCCCTTGCGGATCGTCTTTCGAGATCCCTCAGGCAGAGGGAAGACCTCGCCGTTCAGCCATTTCCGCAGGTGGTCAAGGAGGGTGTAAAATGCCTTCAGAGACGCCTTTCGACTGAAGACAGATTCGAGTTCGATGCCCCAAGTCTCCAGCTTCCAACTGGAGAGGATGTCTCGGTCCTTCAGGTATCTGAGGTAGACGAACGTTCCTATCAAAGAGTGGGAGACGTCGCGGTCACCGACTCCGGCTTTTTGAAGCTCTTGGTCGAGATCCTGGAGGCTTTCTAGGAGCTTCCAGTCCACCCGGGTTTCCGGTGTCACCGCCTGGCCCCAGTCCGACCACAGAAGACCGTGGTCGATCGATTGGGCGCTAAACGCTTTGAGAGCCGAAGCAGCTTCGTTGAGCCCTGACAGCGGCTTTAGCAGACCATTATCGGTATGGCTTTTGGTGTATTTGAATCCAGAGTAGAGCCGAACGAATCTGGGACCACAGACAATCAGGAACGGGACGATGCTCTGGTTCCAGACGCGATTGTGGATACAGTTCGCCTCGTCCTCGGTTTTGGCCTCACAAACGTAAACGACCGGGACAGACTGGGCCGATTGGTCAAATATCTCCGCCCGAAGTGCGTAGACTCCTTGGAGTGAGCATCCCCCGCCCGCCACCTCCACCTGCGCCCGACGATAGAGGTGGGCGTGGTCGAAATCGAGAGTTAACTTATTTCCTGTGAGAAAGTTAGGGTTGTCTTGGTAGCCAAGCGTGTCCAGTAGCTGGGGGAGCAACATGGCAGACGTAGACCTTGCCATTGTGACATATAAATCATATCAGGTGCAGAATGTTGGGCTGATGGGGGCTGATGGGGACAGTCACCGGGCTGATGGGGCTGATGGGCTGATGAGTCGCGGTAGGGATGCCGGTCGCCCGGCACCCCCCGCACAGATCCGTACGTGAGCGTTGACTCATACGGCTCTTACCTCGGATAATGGCGTCAGCGCAAGCCCGACAACAGCTTCCGCTCCGCACGCCGTCCAGCGCTTGGGGCACGGCCTGTCCGCCTCTGTGTGCGGTCCGTGGCGCACCCGACGACGTTCTCCTCGGTCCCGGCCCTTCCCTCCAGATCCTCCGCCGACGGTTGCCCGCCCTTGTTCGGACCCTTCGCGGATACTACGGCCCGGTCCGACTCCTCGGCGGCGTACGCGTGGGGCCTGCGGCTGTCGCCTTCCCCCACCGGCCTGCCACTTCGCGGCAGGCGCCTCCGAGGTCTCCCGGTTCTCGCGCAGGGAGTTTCCTGACGTGCACGGGGTCTCCGACCGCGCCGGGTTCGCACGCCGCTTGCGATAGCGCGACGATTGATATGGCCTTCCCCTTCTGTCCACAAGGTCGGCACCTGAATCTAGGTATTTCGCGGCTCGATAGGCGGCCCGCCAGTGCCTCTGTCAACGCTTCACCCGCGATGTCGCCATCGCCGGCGCATGACTCGAGGTCAGCGTGGTTCGCTACTCCTTCACTGTGGGGCTCTTTCATCCCCTACTCCCCGCCGGTTTATCCCGGCGCTTTCGGACAGGCAACGACTTTCCAGGGCGCTGGGCGGCCCGGCCACGTTCACGTGGCTTGATTCCAAATAGGCCGGTCCTTTGAGGATCGGCGCCCGCGCACCCCCAGAAATCTGCTTCTGGCGAACGGCCGTTAGCAACGGTCGTTCGGGGGTTGGGGTGGGCTCCAGGACGGGCCGCCTCGCGGCCGGTCCCTCACAAAACAACACTCCCCAACCACGCACGGTAGGCATGCTGGAGGCCTCCAGTTTCCACTCGCGGATCCGCAGCCACATGCTTCGTGGCGCAAGCTCTTAGCTTGCCGCGTCGAGACTCATCTCGACGCTTGGCCGGCGTTCGCCAAACCCGTAGCGCCTCGAAACCCCAGTTGCTTTTTCGCGAGTTTGTGGCTGTTCAGAGATGTATTGGATGTCGCTTTTTTAGAGCAGCAAGTTCGTGCCATCGGTGCTCGTCAGGCCATGCGCCAGATTATCTCTGAGTTTCCCGAGCCCGGATCTAATCGCTCTCGAAGAGTGCCCGGGGCAAGTCGGCTTGGCGGATGATGCTCTTCAGCGTGCCGCGCCGAACAAAGGAATGCATCGGAACCGGCACGGTAACGGTCGTGTCTTCAGTTCGCTTCTGCATGATCCGGTGGCTGCCGCTTTGGCGAACAGACTTGAATCCCTCGGATTCCAAAATCCGGCAGACCTCATCACCGGAAAGAACCCGGAGTTTACCCAACCGGGACCTCGACGTGGGTGACGAACACCTCCGGGTGGAAACGCCGTTCGATTTCGCTGGAGTCGGCGGTTTCAAAGAACAGAGTCAGGGCCTCGGTCAGATTAGCGCGGGCCTCCTCGATCGAGTTGCCTTGACTGGCGACGTCCATCTCGGGACACAGGGCGACAAAGCCGTCGTCCTCGCGCTCGATAATGGCCGTCAAGCGGCGTGATCGTTTCATGGGTTCATTATATTGGGATGGTCCTTGAAGGTGATAGCCTTCCGGGAATCTCCCGTTAGAAAGTCGGGTGGGCGCGGGGAAGTCGGGAAGTCGGGAAGTCGGGGGGAAGTCGGGGACGGGAAGCGCGTAGAGCAGGGCTCGAAGAGACCTGCGGCTGTCTGGTCCGTTGCGGGTGTCCTACCAAACTGCCATTCTGAGCAAAGGTGTCCCGCCTTCGTCGGCCCATTCTGCATTCGCGATAGAGTCGGGTCAGGCGACGACTTTCCAGGGCGCTGGTCGGCCGGCCACGTTCACCTGGCTTGATTTCAAATAGGGGGGTCCTTTGAGGACCGGCGACCCTCACCCCCACCAATCCGCTTCTGGCGAACGACCGTCGCCGACGGCCGTTCGGGAGTTGCGGTGGACTCCAGGACCGGCCGCCTCTAGGCCGGCTTCTCACAAAACAACACCTCCCCAACCAAGTTAGGTGGCTGCGCCGGGCCGTCTCCAGCAATGCCCGGGCCGTCCCTGCGCCCCACCCCGGCACGGCCAACCGAAACTGGCCGCCGTGCCTCCATCCGAAACCCCGCGATCCTTGTGCGCGAAGCAGTCGTTCCCTCACAAAAACACCCCATTTCCAAAAACTACCGCAACCAGTCACGGAAATTCTAGAAATATATTCTCAATAAAATCAGTCACTTTGGCCCCGGGGCCTCCAAGTCACCCTCCAGGCGTTTGCTAGCGTAAGCGTGGGAGGGCTTACACTATGAAAAAATCATCCAGCAACAACGTAACGGCCATCAATTCGTCGAACGACAGAAACGGCGGCTCAACGGCTCAGCGGCTCAACGGCTCAACCGTTCTCAATCAGTCCAACGACAGAAACGACGGCCTAACGCCATCGCAAGAACGCGCCATCCAAGCCATGCTCGCGTCGCGCTCCATCGCCGCTGCCGCCCGCCAAGCCGATGTCGGCGAAAGCAGCCTCCGCCGCTGGCTCCGCGAGGACGACATTTTCCAAGACAAGCTTCGCCGCCTCCGCGAGCAATCCCTCTCGCACGCCGCCCTGCAACTCCAGGAAGGCGTCAGCAAGGCCGTCGGAATCCTCTACGACCTCATCGACCGCGAAAAACGCGTCGAGCCCGGACGCGCTTCACTCATCCGTACCGCCCTCGATTACGGCTTCCGCTCCAGCGTCTACAACGACGTCATTGAGCGCATGAAAACCCTCGAAGAGAAACAAGCCGCGGGGTTGAAGCAATGAAATACTGGTGCTACTACACCGACGTCGTCCGCTATCTGGAGCGGCTCGAAGCGCTTTACTCCCAAAAGAAGGCCGAAGGCCCCGCCTATCTCATCTGGCAAGACGACGATGGCCCGTCGATGATCGCCGGACCCGGCATCGATTGGCACCGAGGAGACGGCCCGCCGCCCGACATCGACGCCATCACCCTGCGCGCCGGGCGTCCGCCCGTGCCCCCCCGCCGCACCCCGCTCAACCGAAAGACGCAAAACCGTGCCCGGCAACGCAACACGACAAAGCCCCAGTGCCGCCAGCGTGCTGGTTCAGCGACGGCGCCGGACGTGGCGCACGGCTCCGCCGTGCCGCCTCGCGCCTGTGGCGCGTGGTCAGGGGAAAATCACTCGACCGTGCTGGAGGACTTACCTCTAGACCGGATTGCCAGCGTGTTAGCCTTCCGTTGGACCGCCAGCCGACCTCTGGCCCGCCATAACCCCGCCCCCCCGTCGCACCAAGCTCCCGCCCGTCCAAAAAGGCGAACAAAAGGAGTACGAATTTTCCAAAACCCGCTCAAACCTGCTCACATCTCTCCAAGAAACAGCAGAGGCGTGGACGGAAGTCCACGCTCAACACCCCAAATCACCTCCCATCCATCAAGTCCAAGACGTCGCCGTCCCCAGCAGCCACCACCCGCAATCGAATCAAATTAGGCCGGTCCCAACCGAATGCTCTCCGGCGTGCCGTCATGTCTCGAACACCTCGACCGACGTGTGAATCTCTTCCCGCGGGAGCAGTGAGGACCAATAGGCCACGACCTCCCGAACTGGCGGCCGGCCTTCTCCGAATCCAGTGCCCGTCGGCGGACCGGTCAGTACCAGCGGGATCAACTCGCGGGTAAAACGGTCGACGGCCTTTCTCTCTTGCCCCCGGACACCAATCCGAATCTGCACTTCCGGCGGATCTTCATTGGGGGCCGCCTGCTCGCCATGACACGCGCTGACGCCCAGATACTCGGTGTGGATTTCGTCAAACTGGAGGCCCAATTCGCTTAGCCGTTGCCGCACAATTCGGTTGGCTGCTTGTGCTTTTTCGAGTGCGTCCGGCCAACTATAGACAAGAGTCCCGATCGCTTTCCATCCGGCGGCGTAGGTGATCGAGGTCTTGAGCGTCGGGGGACGCGGGCCGCCCCGGATTCCGCTGACAAGCACGCGGTCCGGGCCGTCGTCGGTCAACTGAATGGTTGTGAAATCGGCCACGCAGTCCGGGGTGATGTAACTGCGGGGATCTCCCAGCTCGTAGAGCAGTTGCTCGGTGACCACGGCGGCGTTGATGCGTCCGCCGGTGTTTTGGTGCTTGGTGACATGAAAGCTTCCGTCCGGGCGAGCCTCGATAATAGGAAAACCGATGTTGGCGAAGTCGGGGATCGACTGCCAATCGAGCTGGCAATTACCCCCGGTGGTTTGCGCGCCGCATTCAATGATGTGGCCGGCGATCGTTCCCGCGGCAAGCCGGTTGGAGTCTTCCGGACTCCAGCCGAATTCATGCACCATGGGAGCGAGAGTCAGAGCCGTATCGGTCGAACGTCCCGCGATGATGATCCGGGCGCCTGTTTGCAGCGCTTCGACCAGCGGGAAGGCTCCCAAGTAGACATTGGCGCTCAAGACTTGGGACCGGATCTTCCCAATGGCTTTTCCACTCTCCAAGTCATCGAAGGCGATGCCTCGAGCGATCATCTCGTCGAGCCGGCCGAAGATGTCATCGCCGGCAACGACGGCGACCTTCGCGCCGCGGATTCCTTTTTCACGCGCTGCCTCGACGACGGCCCGGGCGCACGCTGTTGGGTTCACGCCGCCGGCATTCGAGACGACCTTGATGTTTCGCTCCAGCAATCGCGGAAAAATCCGCGCTGTCAGGGGAACAAAATCGCGGGCGTAGCCGAGGCCGGGATCGCGGTCCTTCTGCTTTTGCAAAATGGACATCGTGACCTCGGCCAGGTAGTCGAGCACGAGATAATCGATGGGTCCTTGCTCGACTTGGCGCACGGGAGCTTCCAGCCAGTCGCCCCAGAAGCCTTGTCCATTGGCGATTCGAAGCTCGGATTTCATCGGAATAGTTTGCCGGTCTGCTATTCAGCTTACCGGCTAAGAGGGCTGGCCAAAGGCCGTCTGTAAGATTTTCGGCGCAGTCCGCGAAACCTTTTGGAATGTCCCCTAGCGCGGGGTTCGGAGTTGCGAATACCAGGTTACGGACGGATCTGGGACTGGCGTGGGGCCGCTCCCGTCGTGTTATGCTGGGTACCCTCCGATTTGACGGGCCGGCCTAAGACAGGTCGTTGAAGGAGTGAAACGATATGCTAGGCACTCAGAAGCGACCGATTGTCGATGTTGGAATCGTCTGTAGTAATTTTGACGAGTCCTTGCATTTCTACCGTGATCTGCTAGGATTCCACGTCGTGCTCGACTTCGAGATTCCCGAGGACACCGCTGTCAGCGCGGGTCTTGCGCCTCGAGGTTTTCGGCAGGTGCGTCTGAAGGCGGGCGAGACTTTGATCAAGCTGATGGAGATCGAAAGTCCGCCGGCGCGAAAGAAGCCCGAATTCGCCGCGGGAGTGCGCTGGCTGACTTTTTTCGTCGACGATGCGCACAAGACTTATCGGGAACTCTCCGCGAAAGGCGTGCGGTTTTTGTCTGAACCCGTGAGGGCGCCGGATGCTCCCGCAGTGGTATGCGCGGTCGATCCAGACGGACTATTAGCGGAGTTCGTGCAGCTTCCGTCAAACGCACGGTAACGGTTGGCACGATCAGTACGACCGAGCCGTCTTCGTGGAGTTTTATTGATGTTGCAGCTTGAGCAAATCCAACAATCCAAGAAATTGGAGTGGACGCTCCGGATTGCGCTGTGCGGCGAGTTTCTGGGCCATGGCTGGTACGCCTTTCAAGCAGCCCCTAGTTTTCAGGCGCTGCTGGTGGGATCCACCGGACTGTCAGCCGAGTCGGCCGCAACGCTGCTCCCGATTATCGGAGTCACCGATTTTGGGATTGCGGCTCTAGCTCTGATCAGGCCGATGCGGATCGTATTGCTTTATGCCGCGATCTGGGGTTTCTTGACGGCGTTGTCACGTCCGGTCTCGGGTGCGACCGATATCTTCGCGTTCATCGAGCGTCTTCCGAATTGCGGAGTGCCCCTGGCTCTGCTGTGGTTCCGGGGCATTCCGAAGCAGTCACGGGATTGGTTTCGATAGGCATTCGGTAGACATAATGAAGGGGCAGCATCCTGCGTGTCTTTTTGTGAATAACTTCAACCACATGCCGGTGCGCGTCACGACATTTTCGATCCTTGCGATCCTGTTCACGGCTCCTTGCTTTCTCCCCGCGCAGGACAACGCTCCGGCCGGCATTCCCGGCCTGGTGGTCATCGAGGCCGGCTTGCCCCGTCCCGCGCCCGCCTGGGCTTTGCTCGAGCGTCACTTGATCGAAACCATGGACCCCGCCGGCGCCGAGTTTGTCAAAACCTACACTCGCCCGGACGGGACCCTCATCTGGAAGGAGCGCTACGAAGGGGGCATGAACTCCTCCGATGACGCCTACGAGGGCTTTCGCGGTTTTTCTCTGCACCACATCTTGGGCGGCTCGAAAAAGCTCGACGAACTGCACCGGCACGTCTGGGAAGGAATCACCCGGCAGTTCACGCGCTATGGGCAGATCTATCGCGAGTTCGACGGTAACTGGGACTGGATGCACCACGGCGAGGGCTATGTTTCGTTCTACCCCTTCGGGCTGGCCGACCCGACCGACCGGAAGTTTCGCGAGCGCTCGATTCGCTTTGCGGCGATGTACATCGGCGAGGACCCCGAAGCTGCCAATTACGACCCCGAGCGAAAGATCATGCGCGCCGTGATGAACGGCAGCCGCGGTCCCAAGCTTGAATGGACAAAGCGCGACTGGATCCCGACCAATGCCAATTTGGTTTACTATCCGCTGCCCTTTGACGACATTCCCGGCGTGGCATCACCCACGGGCTGGATCAACGACCATCCCGATGACGACCAGTTCGGGAGGATCGTTCAGGTCATGAGCGACCGCATGGCCAAAGGCGACGTGCCGATCAACATGACCGCGGCGCCGCTGATCGCCAACGCTTATCTCTATACCGGCGAGAAGAAATACGTTCAGTGGGTCGAGGACTACGTGGGCGGCTGGATCGAGCGCACCAAGCAGAACAACGGCGTCACGCCCGACAACGTCGGCCTCGGCGGCAAAGTCGGCGAGCACAACGGAGGCCACTGGTGGGGCGGATACTACGGCTGGAAGTGGCCTCGCGGCGGAACGGACATCGTCCTGGCCGGTCTAACCGCTGCAAAGGTAGCGCGGCTGCTGAGCGGCGGGGACCATTGGTTCGACCTGCCCCGCGGCCAGCTCGATGTGATGCGCGGGCACGCCAAGGTGGAAAACGGCGTGACGCTGATTCCGATTCGGTACGACGGCCGCAATGGCTGGCATCACTTCGTCAGGGAACAGCCCTACGCAGCGGTCAATCTTTGGGCGGCGTCCCAGCAGGAGCGGGACTGGAAACACGTCGAGCGTCTCGCCGAAGAGGCGATGAATTTGGCCGGGAAGAACACTGGGCGGAAACTCGCCGATCCCGACCTGGGCTGGGCCTATTTTGTGAAAGGCAAAAACCCGGATTTCCCGTTGCAAGCCTTCCGGGCCGACCTGAAGTTCATCGCCCAAAAAATGAAGCGCATCATGAACGAACGGGGCGATCCCGAAACCTGGTACGACGCGCAGTGGCTGGCGCTCGAACCGATGCCCACCGACAACCTGGTGCGCTTGACTATCGGCGGCCTGCCGGTTCAAAAGCGCGGCGAGATGCTGCATTCGCGGCTGCGCTACTTCGACGCCGAAACGCGCCAACCGGGGCTTCCCCAGGGTGTCGCGGCCTTGGTTTCGCGAATGGACGGGAACCGTCTGGAGGTCCACCTTGTGAATACGAACGTCTTCGAGCGGCGCTCGCTGATCGTGCAGGCCGGGGCCTACGCCGAGCACCGTTTCAGGGAAGTAGCGTTCCAGGCGGTCAAGGAAGCACAACCGGTCGATGCGCGTCCGGCCAATGCGCTGGAAGGTGAGCAAAGAACCGTGACGGTCGGGGGCCCCTACGTGCGGGTTGATCTAGTTCCGGGCGGGGGAACGACTCTCCAGATCGACATGGCCCTCTACACAAATCAGCCCACCTACGCCTTCCCGTGGCGCGGCGGCGAGGCGCCGATCCAGTAAGCTACTCCGAATAGGGCCAGATTACCTCTCCATGGGTGTAGGACCTGTCTTCCTTGTAGAGAATCATGTGGCTGGGAAAAACTGTCGCCTGCCAGCCAGGCAGGTGTTGAGCGATCGTCCGGAGCAGATCGCGGGCTGGCATTCCGGTCTGAGGGACGTTGACCGAGATGTTGTTGTAGTCGGTGTGTCCGCGTTTGAGCGAACGGGTTGCCGTTTGATAGCGAAGTAGGTACGGAAGACCGTCCTTTAACGACGGCAGGAGGTCTCTTCCAGGGTGTGGACCAGCCTTGATCCATTTGCAGGGCCAATCGTCTCTAATCGGGTACGACTTGTCGAAACCCCGCGGGAGCTTATTCGTAGTTTCACGGTTCCGGCCCGGGTCGTGCGGCCCGAATGAGTTGCCATTCCAAGGGCACTCCCCGGCGCCGGCACTCTTGTAGTAACGAATCAGCGATTGCTCCGGCGCCAATGCAGTCCAGTTCCGATGAACGAATAGGCATTTGAATGTCACGTCGGTCACGGCGATGTTACGGCGCCCATTATCTTGTTGAAGTGCTGGGAAAGGCGCCCGCGCAGGCTATTGGACTTGCCGACGTAGACCAGCGAACCTTTGTGATAGAGCTGGTACACACCCTGCCCCGACGAAAGGGCAGCAAGTTTCTCGTCGGTCAGTGGAGCTGCGTCAAGATCGTCAAAAGCCCTGACCAACTGACGTGAGAGCGCCGAGACCAAGTCGATCTCAAAATGATCAAAATAGGAGGACGATTTATCTCGTTTACTCAAACACGACAAGCTACCACAGAGTACCGGCCACCGTCTATCTCGGCGGCACGTTATCCCGAATGCCTTCCGCCACGGTTCGGCTCAGAACAACAGGGACGGCGTTACCCAGTTGACGCATCGTCTCGGTCCAGGCGCCGTGGAAGACGTAGTCGTCATCGAAGGTTTGCAGCCGCGCGGCTTCCCGGACCGTGAAGTAGCGGAGACTGCCATCGGGCTTGAGAAGAGTATTTTCTCCGCCGGGCACTCCATGGTCGCCAGCCTTGAGAGTCTTCGCGGGTTCGTCAAACAGGCTTCCCGTGTGACCAACATAGCTGCGTGCGCCCGCATTGTGCTGGTGGTTGTGGAACATCGGACGGCCCTGCGTTTGCGGATCGGGAAGGCCGCGCAGGGCGTCACGAACGGTTTGCCAGGGTTTCTCTTCTGGCTCGAAAAGTGTTTGTTCGGATCTTAGTTTTTCAACCCTCGAACGGAGCCGCTTTGGAATCTCGGGTCGATCCTTCTTAGGTACTTCGTGGCGATCCCAGTACGCTCCACTGACCCACTGATCGCGAAGAAGAGCGTCGAGTGTGTGTGTTGGCCGCGGAAAAGCCCACTCTGCCTGCAAATCCGCGCGGAAGCCGACGATAATGACACGCTGCCGTTTTTGCGGAACTCCGTAGTCGGCGGCATTCATCACCTGGAACAGAATCTTATAGTGAAGGCCTTTGTCATTGCCCTTTGTGTGATGTCTTTCTAGCCGGCCGAGATGTTCCGTCCAGTCGTCGTCCACCTTTGGCCGGACCTCGGGGTGGCTTAGTTGGAGGATAATGTACTCGAAATATTTGGCGAAGGCTTCCCGCAACAACCCCTTCACGTTTTCAACCAGGACGACCCTTGGGCGCAACTCGCGCACCGCGCGGACAACCTCCGGAAACATATCGCGCTTGTCGAGTGGGCCCTGATGTTTACCGCCGATGGAGAACGGCTGGCACGGCGGTCCTCCAGCCAGCAGGTCTATTTCACCTTCGATTGACCGGAAGTCGAACCGGCGCACATCGCCCGCGTACAAACGCCAGCCCCGCAACGGCGCAAACCCCCGAGCTTGATTTTCCCGAATCGTATCACAGCAATATTTGTTGCGCTCGATAACGACATCGTGCCGAAAGCCGGCCGCTTCCATGCCGAGAGCGAGGCCGCCAGCGCCGGTAAAAAGTTCGACCGATCTCATCCTTCGTCTTCCAGAAACTTCCGCAGCCGAACCGCCAGCTTCGCCGCGTTCGCGAGTTGACACTCCCAGACGACCATTAGCTTCCAGCCCATTCCACGAAGTGACCGCCGGACGGCCTTGTCACGTCTGTGGTTCGCCTCCAATTTGGGCTTCCAAAAATCCAGTTTCGACTTAGGCCACCTTGTATTCTTGCACGTTCCGTGTCTGTGCCAAAAACATCCGTGAACAAAAATGATTTTACCCCTGCTCGGAAGGACTATGTCGGGTTTGCCTGGCAGGTCTCGTGCATGAAGCCTGTAGCGGTAGCCCATCTTATGAATCAGGCTACGTACCAGCATTTCCGGCTTCGTGTCCTTCGACCGAACCCGGCTCATCCGCTCGCTTCGCTCGGCGGGGGTCAGAGTGTCCATCGGATGAACTCCTGCGAGTGATTATAGCCCCGGCCATCGATACACGGAGATTTCTTCTCCAAGGTCTTGGATTCCCGCCTCTGGGTTGAGCTAGGTCTGGAGATTGAGTAGGATACTGGAGACTGTATGACTTGGCGCGTGCTCAAGGTCAGCATTGTTTTCTCAATCGCCGGATGGGCTCAAATGGGCTCGCCTGGCGGCGGAGAAACTCAGGCGATCGCTTTTCACCCGAGCGATCCCAGCATCATCTACGCGGGCGCGGCCAAGGGGCTTTGCAAGACCACGCAAGCCGGTAAAGATAACTGGCCTTCGACCGGACTCGCGAACTTGTCGCCGCGGCAGGTCGTGGTTGATCCTTCGGACCCCGATGTCGTTTACGCCGGGACGTTCCGGTCGGGAATTTACAAAAGCAGCAATGCCGCCGGGTCCTGGCAGGCCGCAAACGACGGGTTGGCGGACCTTCGCATCCGGGGGCTGGTGATCGATCCGAGCGACAGCAGCACCCTCTATGCCGCGACCGACGGCGGCGGCGTGTTCAAAACGACCGACGGGGCGCGCACCTGGCGCGAGATGAACCGCGGCCTGATCGACAAGACCGTGCGGGTACTGGCCATCGATCCCCGGAATCCCCAAGTTCTCTACGCCGGCACCTGGCACGGCGTTTACAAGTCGGCCGACGCAGCCGAATCGTGGGAAGCGAATCCGGACGGGCTCTATGATGTTGACGTTCGCGCGCTGGCAATCGATCCGTCGAACCCGCGAATCCTCTATGTGGGCACCCACCCGCGAGGTGTTTTCCGCAGCTCCGACGGCGGCGTGACCTGGACGGCCAGCGAGCAATTCCTGCCGGAGGAAATCTTGACCGTGGCGGTCGACCCGCACAATCCCACCCGCGTCTATTTCGGTACAAGGGCAGGGGTTTTTCGCAGCATCGACAGTGCGCGCAGCTTCGAGACAGCCGGTTTGCGCTGGTCCAATCGGACTTGGACCTTAGTGTTCGACGCGCGCAGCAGCCCTGCGACTCTCTATTACGGAGGCGAAGGCGGCGTCCTCAAGACGGTCAATGGCGGCAAATGGTGGGACGTAACCGGCCCGCAACGGCGCTGAAATGACGCGGTCGACGGATCGATCCCACATTTCAAGCGAGCTAATCCGGTGTTAGGGGCGGCTCTAAGGCAGCCGTCATTGAGGCCACTCCGTTTGCCCCGCGCGATTCAACTGCGCGGCCAACTTGCGGACGCTCTTGCAGCTCCAGCGCAACGGCGATGGCGGGTCTCCTCGGGTCAGCGGTTCGACCAATCTCTGCAGATCCTGCTGCCATCGCGGATCGAGTTCGATCGCCTTCTGGCGGCCCCCCGCGGGACGACGGATCCGCGTCGAGGCCAGCAACGAGGCCGCCTGTTTCAATTCCGCCATCCCTGTGCGGATCACCTGCCGCGGCACCCCGCTCGCTCGGGAAACCGCCGCAATCCCGCCCCGCCCAATGCCCGCACTCTCCGCCGCTACGAGCAGGCGCCGCGATCGTTCGTCGAGCACCTTCGCAACAGCTGTGAACCTCGACCTAATTGCTGCGAGGTCTGCCATCCCCCACAATACAAGAAGACATTTCAAATGGAAATGTTATTTCCTGACGATCTCTAACGGCTCGGATCGGAGAGTCGCTACTTTCTACGAACTATCGGACATCCTCCTGTCATCTTGCCCTTTCCAGTTACTGAAGCTCACGGTTTGACAGTCAACCCCACGCGCGGTAGCATTGAAAATCAGGCCTCAAGCAGTCATCTTTCACTCCAACGCGCTCGTAGCTCAGCTGGATAGAGCGTCTGGCTACGGACCAGAAGGTCGGGAGTTCGAATCTCTCCGAGCGCGCCACAGTTTTCAACAAGTTTCAATGATTAACCGGATGCAGGAAATACTGATGTGAGCACAATGTGATCACCGTGCTACACTTCGCGGTAATCGAGCCCTACACAGAGGGAAGAAATGGTCGCGATCCTGAATGCCTGCTACGCCATCGGGGCAGTAGCCCTATGAACGGCTGAGGGCGCGCCCTATGGTGCTCCTGATGCGCTAATCTGGACGTCCACGCTGATTTCGAACTCGCCGTACTCCGCATGAAAGTGGGGCGGCGCGTGCTCGCGGTAGTACAGGTAGATCACGATTCCGAGAAAGCGGCTGAGCTCAGGCATCGCCTGCATGTTGCCGTCCAACTCTTGATTAGGCTGACCTGGGAAAAGTCGGGGCTAGCCGTTTCGGGCGTAGTGCCGAAAAAGACTGTTCGGCAGAAGGGGGTCATCGAACAGCTCGCCGGGCATGGTCTGAATCGGGTCGGCCATGAGGGGCCGGAAGCCTAGTTGCGGCAGGACGTCGCGGGCAAAATCGATCCCCGGGGCAAGCTCTTCCAATCGGACACCGTCTCCGGTCAGGCGAAAAACGGCGGCTTCGGTGACGTAAAGCACTTCTTGGCCGGTTTGCCGCGCGTACTTTCCACTGAAGGTGATTTGCGCAACCTTTTCGACAAATTTCGGTTTCCCGTGCTGCTGGAAGCGAACCGTCCCGGCGGCAAGCTCGGCCTTGGCGCGAACGGCCAGCGTCCCCAAAAAGACAACCTTTCGCGCGCGCTGCGAGATGTCGATGAACCCTCCGGTGCCAATCACCGAATCGGCTAGCCGGCTCACGTTGACGTTGCCTTCGCGGTCGATTTGCAGGAATCCCAAATAGGCTTGGTCGACCCCCCGGCCTTGGTAGAAGTCAAACATGTGTCCGGTGTCGACAATGGCGTCGGGATTGTAGACCGCTCCGAAGTCGAGTCCCCCGGCCGGGACGCCCCCGAACTGGCCGTGCTCGATGGTGGTGACGACGGTATCGGCGAGTCCCTGCTCGCGGGCCACTTTGACGACGCCGTCGGGTATGCCGAAACCAACGTTGAGAATCGCGCCGGGCGCTAGCTCCAGCGCCGCGCGGCGGGCGATCACTTTCCGTATGCTCAGCGGGAAGTCGCCAAACTCATGATCGGGCTTGCGGGCATCCCCGGTGAAAGCCGGTTCGTATTCGGTTTGGTAGGTTTGGCCTTGCTCGGGGTCGAGGACGACGTAGTCCACGAAACACCCGGGCACGCGGACGTCGCGAGGGTGGATCGCGCCTTTATCCACCAGCCGCCGGACCACGGCGATCGTGATTCCCTCGTTGGCCTTGGCGGCTTGCGCCATGGCGCAATTGTGCCAGATTCCGGCTTCGTCGTTCATTCCGAGATTCCCGGCCGGGTCCGCTTCCCAGGCATGAATCAATGCCACGTCGATCGGGATGGTTGGGTAGAACAAGTACTCCTGGCCGTCGCGCACCATTAACTCAACGATGTCCTCGGTTGCTTTGTCATTGAGCTTGCCGCCCTGGAGGCGGGGGTCCATGAACGTATGCAGGCCCACGTGCGTCATCCAGCCGGGGCTGCCCGCGGCTGCCGTGTGGAAGAGCTGGACGACGACACCGGCCGGAACGTTATACGCCTCAAAGTGATTCTCCCCCACCAGTTTTGCCATCGCCGGGGCCATGGACCAATGGCCGCCGACGACTCGCTTGTACATCCCGGGGCAGGCCACGTGTTGCAAACCACGATCCTTCTGGTTGCCAACGCCAAAGGCGTGGATGAGCGTCAATTGACGCGGGTGACGGGTTTCACGAAAGCGCCGGCCCAGGGCTTCGAGGAGCTTATCCGGGATGGCGTGGCCCGACCCCGAACCTCCGATGGCGACGGATTGGCCGTCCTGGATGAGGGCCACGGCTTCTTCCGCGGCCAATACTTCAGGAGCCAGAGCAGGGTGTTCCATGGGGGTGGAAAACTCCCCGATCTTATCACGCCGGTCCGCGATGCTTTCCGGCGGCGAGGGGAGGAGCTTTGGGGAACAAGCTCGCTACAGGGCGCTTTCCCTGCTAGGACCCTGCTAGGAGTTCGACTTGGGGTCGCGCGCGGATTGGCAAAATCCTTCGATCAATTCACCGACTTTGCCGGCGGGGAGCCCCGCCTTAATTCCGCGAACGACCGAGTGCGCGTCGAGTGAAGCCGTGCGGCCGGATTTCTCGTCCACTTCGAACGGTCCGGCTCCGGACTGCCTCAGGAACTCCGCCAGCTCGCCTCTCAGCGCCGATTCGGGCAGGTGGTCACTAACGACCACGAAGGCGTTTGTGGTCCATCGATACGGATAAACCTGTGACGAGACCTGATCACCGAGTTTTGCACTGAACTGCTGAAGCACTCGTTGTGCCGCTGCATCGCCGTATCGCCGGGCAACTCGTTCAAGACCGTCCAGCCGCACCACCCCAAGAGAAAAAGGACATGCCTTGCCGGTCAGCTCAGCGATAAACTGCTCCGCGTGGCGGCGGCCCGGCAGGCTCTCGAGCGCATCCGAGCTTACCAGGCGGCTCATTGCCTTGATGCTGGTCTTGGCCGTTTCCAGGGTGTCTTGCATGCCCGCCAAAGCGTCGCTAGCGAAAGCCTCTTGGCTCGTCACGGTGTTCTTGAGTCTGCTGACATGATCGGAAAGGGCCCTGCGCAAAACTGAAATGTCGTCAATCTTGCCGATGTCCTCCAGTGTTTGGACAGCTTGGCCGATGTTCGCATAAAAATTCTTGTTCGAATGATCCAAGCGGCTGGCGGTCTCGGCGAGCAGAGAGATGATGCCGGTTAGTTCTCGTTGCCGCCGGGCGATGTGACTTTCAACGTGGCGCCATTGCGAAGTCAGCCGCGCAACGATCGCCTCGGAAGAAGCCTCGATGTCTTGGGCGTTTTCTTGTCCCTTCAGCCGATGCACGAGTTGCGCTAGATCGTTGGAGAAGCTGTCATGGGAGTCGTCGTCCGCCGAAGTCATATGCTCGGCCGTCGTTTTGAGTATCCCGTCGAGAAGCTTTTGGTAAGCCTTGCGGGTGGTGGCCGCGCTCATTTGATCTTGCATGTGCTTCTGGATCGAAATCATTCCTCTGGTTTCCTGGTGTCCGACCGTTTGATCGGCAAACTGCCCGGTCACCGTGAATTCCGCTAATGCGAGACTCTGGTATGATCGCTGGCTGGCGCGCGACCTACGAGATATGGACCGGCTCACCATCCGCATTCAGAAAAACCATCCCGACGCCCGGCTTCCCGAGTTTGCTCATGGGCCCAACGAAGACGCCGGAATGGACCTGTTCTCCGCCGAAGAGGTCATTCTGCCCCCCGGCAGATGGGCCAGCGTGGGCACGGGCCTCAGCATCGAGTTGCCGCCCGGATACGACGGGCAGGTTCGGCCGCGCAGCGGATTGGCCCGCAAATACGGCGTCACGCTGCTGAACGCGCCGGGGACGATCGATCCGGGCTATCGAGGGGAGATTCGGGTCCTGATGATCAACCACGGCGATCAGGGATACACGATCTGGCCGGGAGACCGCATCGCGCAGCTGATCGTGGGCAACTATGCCGCCGTGGACTGGGAAGTGGCCGAGAAGTTGGGCGAGTCGGAGCGCGGAGACGGAGGTTTCGGCTCGACGGGGGAGTAGTTTCGGAGTGGCAGCCACTGCGCAGGCGCTGCGTCGAGATAGCCGGCTGGCGCCTCCTTCTCCCGGAGGAGGGGCTTCGTCGGGGGCCGCAAGGGCACGCCGAAAACCTCGCGCGGGATGAAGACCTGGCCTGGTTGCATGGGTAGAGTCGGTTTAGTATGGGTGCTGGTCGCTCTCCATCAGCGTCCGTAGCATGGCATTCATGCGGGTCTGGTAACCCTTGCCCTTCGACTTCAGCCACTCGAGAACGTCAGCGTCCAAACGGACGTAAACGCCTTTCTTGGGCTGTGGCATCTGAAGCTCGGCGCGCCGCCAGAAGTCCTCACCGGCTTCCGGGATGCCCGAATAGTCAATGTCTTTGTCCTTGATCGCCTCAATTTCCTTCAACCGTTTCTTCGAGATGCTCATAGTACGCCTGCCTTTCTTTGCGGTTGGCCTTGCGGGCTGAAATCAGCCGGATTCGCCCGCCGCGGCTGGTGTGAACCACGGCGACGATGACCAAGGCGCCGAGCTGCCCATAGCTGACAAAACGCTCCTCGCCGTAGTCCTCGCGGTCATCCCGGGCGGTAAGCACGGGGTCTTCGAAGATGATCTTAGCTTCCTCAAAACTGATGCCGTGCTTCGTCCGGTTAGCCCGGTCCTTCTCCTCGTCCCATTCAAACTGCATTGGCATCCGTTCATTGAGTCATCGTAGTTCGCCTTAGTTTATATATACAATTTGTATACACTTATGTCAACAGGAACATAATTGCTAGCCAAGGATATTGGAAATCTTCATTCCATCGGCCAGCGGAGACGACGGGGTCGGCTCGACCGGGAAGCAGTTGCGGAGTGGCGCGAATAATCCGCCAGACGGACCTCGTGTATTCGTCCCCGGTCGAGGGCGCGCATGCCCTGTCTCAGGGTTTTTCGAGTCCAAAAGCATGAGCCGTGATCAGCGCCGGCAAGATGGTGAATGCGACGACCCGGGCGCCGCGAACGACATTGCTGCTGACCGGCCTCGGATCGGGATACTCATTTCGGAGAGGAGCCCTGGAACACAAACTTCTGGACCCGCAAGTTTGGAATTTCGGTTGTATAAACGGTCCCGTCGAGGGTGACCGCCAGATGGTGGGGGCCCAAACCCAACTGGCCCGGCATCTCGCCTTCCTGCCCATGGGAGCCAAGAATGGTTCCGTCTGAGTTGAGCTTCAGGAATCGGTGTCCCCGGGCGTCGCCGACATAGACCGATTGATCCTCGGCGATGTCGATGCCAAAGGGCGTCCCGAGGTCCTTCCATTGGCGCAGGAAGTTGCCGTTCGCGTCGAAGATCTGGACGCGAAGGTTCTCGCGGTCGCAAACGTAGACGAGGCCCTGTTTGTCCACGGCGATCCCATGGGGCAGGTTGAACTCGCCTTCGCCGGAACCGGGCCGGCCCCAGGCCTTCGCGAAGCGCCCCTGTTTGGAAAACTTCACGACGCGTGCGTTGTTGCCATCCGCAACATAGAGCTCCCCGCCGGGCCCGAAGCCGATATCGGTGGGTCCGTCGAAGCGGTCGGGGGCCTTGGCGGCGAAACCCTGCCGGCCGAGGACCATCAGCACGCGGCCCGCGGGGGTCATTTTGATCGCGACATGCGAGCCGTCGTCGACGCCCCACACGTTACCGTCAGGGTCGATGCGGATGCCGTGAGGGTTGGTGAACAGATCGGCGCCAAAGGCCCGCGAGAAGTCGCCGTTCTTGTCAAAGACCAGAACCGGCGGCTCGACGCGGCGGAAAACGTAAGTGTTTCCGTTCCGGTCGGTGTCGACGGAGGCGGCCGGGCCGAAGTTCATACCCGCGGGGAACAGGGGCCACTCGGCGTCGACTTTGTAACTCAGCTCCGCCAGCTCGGATTGGGCGGCGCAGAGGAAGGCTGACACTAGCAGTAAGACCAGCAGACGCGGAATCATGTTGGCTCCGAAATCGATCTCAGCACCATTGTAAAGGCATCAACGCCCATTGTGTGCAAAGCAGCCGTCCGGGCAATTTCGGCGGCCCCGCGCCCCGGAGGCCCACGCCACCATTCTCGACCATCGCACTATCGTCAAACTGAGAGGCTACCCAACCTTCACAAGCTGCCCGGCTGTGGTAGGGTGTGACGGACGTACCGGAGGTGAAAAACCATGAATCGTCGAGTTTTTAGCATGGCGGCGTTGGGAATCGGCGTGGCGGCCCGGTCCGCCTTCAGTCAAGCCCCAAGCTGGAGTCAATTCAAACAGCGGCCCGGATCGCTGAAAGAGAAAATGCATAAGGGCGAAGCGATCCGAACGGTTGCCGCGCCTGTGGAGTCCACCCGCGGCCAGCTCGAGCAGATCATCAAGAATAACGGCAAGGTCGACCTGTTCAGCTTGGATGGCCAGCACAGGCCCCTGCCGGACGAAAGGGACCTGGTCAAGTTCTGCAAGCTGGCGGAGGAACTCGGAGCCGGCGTGCAACTCCGTATCCCCCATACCCGCTGGGCCTACATGGCGGGCAGGTTCTTGGACCTTGGCGTGCTTGCGATCCTCGTTCCGATCGTCGAGGAGGTCGAGACGGCGGACGAGGCCATCAACAACTTCTATTACCCTCCTCTGGGCAACCGCAGCTGGGGCGGGCAATTTCGATTTGCAGAAAAGCCGCCCACGGACCGTCTGGAATACGCCCCGTGGTGGAACGCCACGGGGATGCTGGGTTTCCAGATCGAGACCCTGCGCGGGGCGCTCAACGTCCGGAATATCGTCAAGCCGGGCGTGGATTGGATCTCGTGGGGACCGGGAGACATGAGCTTTGATATCGAGAGGCATTCCGATAGCCCCTTCAAGACGATGGCTGAGGCGCATGCCTACGTGATTGAACAATTGAAGGGTTTCGACGTGCGGGTTCCGCGGCCGTAGGAATCCTGGCAGCGTTGGCAACGAAGACCTGGCGTGGCAGTTCCGCAACGCGGTCTTCGCGGGGTATGTCACGGCGCGCCCCGCCGCCCGCGGTTTCTGGTCGATCGACCGCCCAGAAGCGATCGGCAGGCGCCTGCCCTCGGCGTGATAGCTTCCCTTTGGGGCGTTATACGTCCTTCTGGTGGCGTTTGGCTCTACGCTAGACGACAAAGGGCGGATCTATCCATCCCTGAGTGGGCGCGGACGATAGATTCCGAGTGGGCGACCATTCGTCCAGAACTGGTCCGTCACTGGTGAGGCATCGAAACAGATCTACAGATGACATCAAAACCGGAGCGCCTCCGCCAAGGCATTTGACACGGGCTGTCAACGCAAGAACACAAACTCGTTGGTGTTGAATAAGTCGCGGCTGGCCTGCCCGAGTCCGTGCTCGGCGGCAAGTGGAGCCATGTCTTCCGATTCGCCCTCGCGCGGAGGGCGGGTGATGCCCGCTCTTTGGTACAGCTTCGAGCTAAAATGCCGATAACCGGGGCATGCAGGAGTCAAAGTGGCCGCGGCTGGCGGCTCGCCTCGCTCTGTCAATTGGAATGCTGAGCGGGCTCGCGGGGTCTCGCGGGCTGACGGAGAAGAGCTTGGGCCGGGCTCTTTGTCGGGCATTAATTCGAGCGCCTTGCCGAGCCCAATCAATACCGGCGAGGCCGTGATTCCGGCACAGGTGAACGAGTTCAGCTACACGTTCAGCGGGACCGTATTGATTCGGGTTCCGCGGAGCGTATCCAAAGCGACGCGCAATGGGTCGTTTGTCCAGCTTGAGAATCCCGCACGGCTGCGGGCAGAGTTTACGGGAACCTATACGAGCAGGTCGAAGGGGAAGCAGAAGGTTCGCTTTCGGTTACAACTGTTCTCGGGCGCATCGACTTCAAACCGTACCCCGCTGGAAGCTCCCTGCGAGTCCGAAGGCGCCGAGCACGAGATCGAGCCCGGAGCGTCGTTCGACTTCCGGCCAAAAGGCGGACCTTTTCGATTGCTGCCGGCGGACCTTTAGTTAGCATCGAATCACGACGGCCCGAGAGCCTACACGACGGCCAACTGAACCCGTTTCCGTCACGAGCGACATACTCTCGCCGACCAGCCCCTTTTAGAATCATCCTTCAACTGAAAATGCTGGGACCCCCTTTACGCTGGGGGCGGGCGCGGATCTGACCGTCGCCGTGCGTTTTCAGCCCGGCTCGGCCGGCATGCACAACGCCACGCTGAGCGTGAGCAGCAGCGATACGGCGTCGCCCACGGTGAACATTTCGCTGACCGGAGAAGGCGCCGGCGGAGGCGCTCCCAGCATCACCCTGAATTCGAACGCCGTCAGCTACGGCGGTGTCAGCGTGGGCCGGACGAACGAGTTGACACTGGTCGTCACGAATGGCGGCGGCGGCCCGCTGACGGTCGAATCCATCACCAGCTCCGACCCGCAGTTCCGCGCGGCGGCTCCCGAGGCGCCGTTTATTGTTCCGGTGGGCGGGAAACAGAACGTCAAAATTCACTTCACCCCATCTTCTTTGGGCAGCCATTCCGGCACTCTGACATTTGCCAGCAACGATCCCGCGCAACCGGCCGTCGAGGTCGCCCTCAGCGGTAACGGCGTCGCGGGCGCACATATTCAGTTCTCCGATAGTTTTGATCGCCCCGACGCCAATTGCAGCCCGGCCCCGGCCGACAACGCCTTCGGCGGGGGTGGCCGTCACGGCTACCTGCCGCTTTTTATCTTGCGCGGCCGGCCGGCCGGAGCCCGCCTAGTGTCAGGCGCTTTAGAGAACCCTGGGATGAACTACGCCGGGGTGCAGTTTAGCGGCGATGAACAGCCCTGCTTCGGCGGCGAGGGAGAAAACATCGGACAGGACGCCAACATTCGCGTGGACCTGCTCGTGCCCGGCGACAACGCCGGAAATATCACCCAGGCGGGGCCCTATTTCCGCACCAGGTCGGCGACGCCCGGCTCATCGATCCTGGGCGGGATGTCGGCGGGCTATTGGGTGCAACTGCACAGCACGGGTCAGATCAAGCTCAAGCTGCTGAACCCGGAAGCCACCGTGGCCGCCACCCGCACACCCGCCGCTTTCGACAACACCGTGATGCACAGGCTGGAAGTCTCCCTGCGCCGCGACCGCTTGTGGGTAGCGCTGGACGGTGTCTTGCAGGTCTTCGACCAGGACGACACGCGGCTCATCAGCGTCCCGATCCCGGCGGTTTGGGACAGGCTGCCGGCGGTCGGAGTCAACGAAGGCGCCGCCGGTATTGCCTTCGGAGCCGAAGACAACCCGGACCAAATCGGCGGCCAGCGAGCCGACAATCTCGTTGTCACCGATTACGAGTCGCTGACGGAACTGCCGGTCCAGGAGTAGCGGCGGGTTACAAAGAAACAGCCCGTTTCCAGTATCCGCCGTCAGATGCCCTCCTCCGCGTCGTCGGAAGAGCTGAAAACCCCTCGTCTATTGAGTTGCCATGGCCTTGAGTCGGATAGCTGGTGTGAAGAGCAGCCTGAGACCACTTGTTCCTATACAGCTATCAGTTCAACGTGAGGAGCCTGGCACGACAGCGGTTAGTCAGCCGTGCTGCTTGCCCCGACAAACTCGGCGAGCTTAGTCTGAATTTCCGATTCGTGTATCCACTTACCGCGCGCCATGACTCCCGCTCGCAGGCCGGCTTGAGAAACACCTGAACCGTTGCGGCGTTCGGTATGTCGCGAGCCCTCGCGCCGGACGGTAGTCCCAGCAGGAGCGCGGCCAGCAACGCCGTACTGGCGCGAAGGGTGGCAGTTCTACGCCGCATGCCTGAAGAGTAATGGCTCAGGCCCGGCGAGCTGCAAGCGGAAATAGAAACAATCGGTTGGAAACCCGAATCGCGTATCGTGTATAATCGTTCGTAACTTAGAGCGGGAGGGTGAGACGTATGAAACGCAGTAGCTATGTGGGTGCGGGGTTTCTCGGTGTCCTCCTCTTGCTGGGAGTCGGGTCCACCTTGCTGGAGAGGAGGTCCGCGGTGGAGGCCGCCGCCGTCCAGGCTCCCATGTTTGAAGTGGACCCACTGTGGCCGAAGCCTTTGCCGAACCATTGGCTCATTGGCATGACTATAGGCGTGTCGGTGGATGCTCAGGACCACGTCTGGATTCTCCACCGGCCGCAATCGCTCGCCAACAACGAAAGGGGTGCATCGCTGACTCCCCCTATCAGCTCGTGCTGCGTTCCGGCGCCGCCGGTTCTGGAGTTCGACCAGGCAGGTAACCTTATCGGACACTGGGGTGGTCCTGGCCAAGGCTATGACTGGCCGCAGTCGAACCACGGGCTCACGATCGATTACAAGGGGAACGTCTGGCTCGGCGGCAACGGCCAGCAGGATTCCCAAGTTCTGAAGTTTACCCAGAGCGGCAAGTTCCTGCTGCAAATCGGTCATTACGGCAACACCGGGGGCAGCAACAACCTTGAGAACCTTGGCAAGCCGACAGAAGTCTCGGTGGATCCGACGGCCAACGAGGTTTACATCGCCGACGGCTACGGCAACAGACGCGTGATTGTCTACGACGCGGACACCGGCGAGTACAAGCGGCATTGGGGGGCCTACGGTAATAAGCCCGACGATACCGACCTCGGCCCCTACGACCCGAACGCAGCGCCAGCCAAACAATTTCGGACTCCGGTGCACTGTGCGGAAATCTCTAGTGACGGGCTGCTATATACTTGCGACCGCACGAACGACCGGATCCAGGTGTTCAACAGGGACGGCACCTTTGTGAAGGAAGGGTTCATCGCGAAAGCCACCCTCGGCGCCGGGTCGGTGTGGGACATCGCCTTCTCGAAGGATCCACAGCAGAGGTACATATATCTAGCGGATGGACAGAACTCGAAGGTGTACATCCTGTTGCGCGATACGCTCGAAGTCTTGACGAGCTTCGGCGGTGGTGGACGTCAGCCTGGTCAATTCTACGGGGTACATAACGTTGCCACCGATTCGAAAGGCAACCTCTACACCACCGAGACCTACGAAGGCAGGCGCTTGCAGAAGTTCGTCTACAAAGGCCTGCGACCGGTCACGAAAGAAGACCAAGGTGTCGTGTGGCCAACAAGGTAGAGCCGGGGCTTGCTCCGCTTCTGAAGCGCAAGTTGTCGTCGGCCCGAAGAAGGTTGCTTTCTTCAAGCCAGGCAAAGAGGTGCTGAGAACCATCCAGCACGCTCCTGAATCCCGGCCGATCAGTGAGGAGCCCTCCTAGCTAGTCACGGCGCCTCACTTCCACCGCCCTACCGGGTCAGCTCCAGCTAGCGCCCCTGCCACTGTCGTGGAATCGACGGCCCTGCAGGCGTATGATTGAAGCCAGATGAGCGGCCAAACCAATAGTTCCGAGAGCGGCAAAGGAAACGCCGATGCATGACTTGGTCATCCGCAACGGGACCGTGATTGATGGTACCGGGGCGCCGTCCCGCCAAGCAGATGTCGCGATCACCGGGGGGTTGATTACCGCGCTGGAACCCAAGGCCGGCGCCGCCCTGCGTGACATAGACGCCGAGGGCCTGCTGGTCTTGCCCGGATGGGTGGACATCCACACGCACTACGACGGCCAGGCGACCTGGGACCCGGCCATGACCCCTTCGTCGTGGCACGGCGTGACAACGACGATCTTCGGCAATTGCGGCGTCGGCTTCGCGCCGGTTCGCCCCGGCAAGGAGAGCTTTCTTATCAACTTGATGGAAGGGGTCGAGGACATTCCCGAGATTGTCCTTGCCGAGGGCGTCGACTTCCGTTGGGAATCGTTTAACGAGTACCTTGATGTCCTGGAAGAAACGCCTCGCGTGATGGATGTCGGGACTCAGGTCCCCCACGCGGCGCTGCGGTTTTACGTAATGGGCGATCGGGGTACGGATCACAGCGCGCGTCCGACCGAAGATGAGATCGCACGCATGGGGCAACTGCTCGAGGAAGGCCTCGCGACCGGTGCGTTCGGCTTTTCGACCTCGCGTACGCCCAAGCATCGCGCCGCCGATGGCCGGCCAACGCCGAGCCTGACTGCCGAGCACGCCGAACTGGCCGGTCTCGCGCTCGCCATGAAGCGGGCCGGGGCGGGCGTGATCCAAGTGAACTCCGACTTTGGCGCGGGAGAGTTTCAATTGCTTCGGGCTGTTGCTGAACTCGCCGAGCGGCCTTTGTCTGTGCTGCTGGTTCAAATGGCCATCGCTCCCGCCCGCTGGGCCGAGACGCTGGCGTCGGTGGACCAAGCTTGCGCCGACGGACTCGAAGTCACCGCGCAGGTTGGCTCGCGCCCGATCGGCATCCTTTTGGGGCTCGAGGCCTCGCAGCATCCCTTCCTGACCCACCCGCTGTGGCAAGAGCTCCAGGCGCTCGATCACGAAACACGGATCGCCCGCCTGACCAACGGCCGCGAGCTGCGCGGCCGCCTAGTCGAGGAGCGCCCCGATGACGACCACACGCGCCAAATGAAGGCGATCCTGGAGCGGACCTTCGAACTCGGCGACCCTTTGAACTATGAGCCCGAGTTCGGGGCCAGCATCGCAAACCGGGCTCGGGCAGCCAACCGCGACCCCTTCGATCTAGCTCTCGAACTGCTCCTCCAAGAGGGCGGCCGGACCCTGCTTCTGCACACTTTTGAGAACTACTGCGACGGCGACCTCAACGTCGTCTACCAGATGCTGGTAAACCGGAATACGGTTTGCGGGATCGCCGATGGCGGCGCCCATGTAGGGCTGATCTGCGACTCCGGCTCGCCGACCAGCCTGCTCACTCATTGGGCCCGCGATCGGACGCGCGGCCCGCGGCTGCCGCTTGAATTCCTGGTCCACAAGCAGACGGCGGCTACAGCCCGAACCTACGGACTCCACGACCGCGGCGTCATCGCCCCAGGCTACCGCGCGGACCTCAACGTCATCGATTTCGCCGAACTGCACCTAGAGCGACCCATCGTCGTGCACGATCTCCCGGCCGGTGGCAAGCGCATCGTGCAGCGCTCGAAAGGCTACCGTCACACCTTCGTACACGGAACCGAAGTCGCTCATGACGGCGAAGACACGGGTGCACGACCGGGCCGGCTGCTTCGAGGCTTCCGGTCTGGCCCCGGCGGGCGGAGGTTGCGAGCTAACCGGCTCGCGCCGGGTGACCTGTTCGGCCTCGAGGATTGCGAGGATTGACGCCCGGCGACCCGAGGATTTCATGCACATGAACCCAGTCAGGAAAGGTTTTGCGGAGCATTGGGGCTCTGGCTGTAAGCGACACCCCGCGGCGCCTAATTCGCGCGATTGAGAAGCGGTTCAAAGAGTTCCGCGACCGCGAGCAGAACCGAGCCCTCTGGAACACTGCATGGCCGTCGTATTTCGATAACTGTTTGTATATCGACCACCACTAGCAATCGCCTCTCGTAGACCCTCGGTATACGGCAGGAGTGGGTGAAAACCGGCCTGGGCCCCAATCTGTTGGGTCCGCCGACCTTCGTCCCCGCGAATCAGATCTCGCGCAGCAGCCATCGCATGGCGTTGCGCTGCAACTTTTCGTACTCGGGATTCCACATCGCTGAAATGAGGTGACCCGGCGCGAGGTAGACGACGCGCCCCTTGCCGTAGTCGTAGGCCCAGCCCGCGGCCGAGGTCGTCCCAAACTCCTTGTATTCCAGGCGATCCTCGTTGACCGATTCCATGAGCAGATACTTGGGGTCTTTCTGATATTCCATATAGTGCTGCTCGTCGGTCACGACAAAGTCATTCACACCGCGCGTGATCGGATGGTTACGGTTGATGATCTTGACCTTGAAGGGCCGCGTTGGCGGGTGCCCGCGCGTGACGGCGCCGAGCACATCGCGGAAGTCGTCGTTGTAGGGCGCGATATACGTAACGTTGTGGTAGAGCAGCGCTCCGCCGCCGTTCTCGACAAACTCCTTCACGGCGCGACCCATCTCAGGAGTGATGAACCCCTCCCGCCGCGGCTCCATCTTGGGCAAGGGCGGGTCACTGACGATCTCCGGCTGCCCTTGCGCCCACCACCCGGCATTGCTCCGCGGGTTACCATGGCCGTCGGGCCAGATCATGCCGTCGCGCAGGATGATCAGGACCCTATAGCGCGAGAGATGGTCCGGGTTCAACAGCTTGACGTCGTCGCTTAAGTCCATGGCAAGGCCCATGTCACGGACGAAGGTCTTGCCGAAGGCAGTGCGGTAATGGTCGCTGTTGTGGTAGCGATCACCGATCAGGGCGAACGCCACCGGCTCGTGTTGGGCTCGAGCCGCGCCGGCAAAGCCAGCGGCCGCGGCGGCCGCCAAGAAATCGCGTCGGGTAGACGACATGGCTCCCTCCCGTGGGGGTGAGTCTCCTTGCGTTCAAGCATCCATGGATGGTCGACACCAGCGAATCCAAACCAAGATTCCCGTCTACTCCCCAACGGCGCGGATCACCAGCGGGGGAAGACCCACCCATGTAGTTGTACCTAGATATGGTAGCCGACGAGCGGCTTGGTCGGGTAACTGGGTGCGGTGGTCCACCTCCATGCCCTGGATTTGTTCGGGCGACCTGTAGGCGGCCCCGTTCCGACGGTGGTGTCGAGCTGCGTTAGCTTCGACCCTTCCGTCAGTAGAGCCAAGCCGAAGTCCATTACCGTGACATGGCCCTTCTCGTCGACGATGACATTCCCAGGCTTAATGTCGCGATGAACGATTTTCTTCTCGTGGGCAGCTTCGAGGCCCTTGGCGATTTGTTGGGCTATAGCGAGGGCTTCGGCGATCTTCAGGATCAGCAGTGCGGCGGCACAAAGCGTGGGGAGAGGGCCCAAGACAGTTCTGAGCCGTCGCATTGCTGATGCGGGTTGTTGTAGTAAGCCGCCCTCCCGGTTTGGCAAGGCAATTGCTATATAGAGATTGAATAAACCTTCGCCGTACCTGCCGACTCACACTCTAACGCTGTGATTGTGGGTCAGCCTCGCACGGTGTGAGCGGGAACACCGGTGTCCAAATTTTCTTGGGTAATACTCTCTTGAAAGGGTTAAGTCCTTATTTTTCAGTGTCAGGCTGTGCTCACCAAAAGTGTGCTCACCGAAAAGCAGGCTCTCCCGGCTAGCTCATGCTGTCCAAATTAAGCAGCTCTCCGCAGGCCCTGTTCGGTGAGTTTCTGGCTGCCCCAGAACGCCTGTTTAAGGGGCTTTTGGCGCTCGACACTAGGGCACGCTCCACGGCGACTCGGCCTGCATGCTGTCCAAATTGCCGCAGCGAGAATCTAATTCGGACAAGAGTGGAGCGGGGAAGACTTTTGGCTAGAATGATAATAGTGAAGCGCCTGTGCCTGTCCGTTGCCGGTTACTCCCTGATCAGCCTCCTCTGGTTCTGCGCTCCAGCCATCGCTAGTTCTTCATCCGCGGCCGACCCCGCGCCGGGTCGTGAGAGCCAGGCTCGCCGCGCCGCGGATGTGGCCGAGCCCGGCGAGAATGCAACCGCTTCCCGGCGGCAAGATGACAGAGCCGGCGAGGCGACCTCTTCGGCGGAAGCCGCCGATGAAGTCCCCAATGAATCAAGCGATGCTTCGGCGGACGAGATGCGCGACGCGATCCAGGTCTTTCGCCGGGAAACAGCCCGCGAAGGATTGAGGGGCGACGGGAGCGGACCGTCGCCGAAGTCTCCGTTCAGTTCACTGCATGGACGGGTTTTCGAATACTTTCGCAACGATGTGCTGGACGCCGTCCCCCACGAGGTTGTCCAGCGGGGCGGAAACCGCAACATCCTCAGACGGAACCAATTCGGCTTCAGCGTCAGCGGTCCGGTTGTCCTCCCGAAGCTCTACGACGGGCGCCGCTCGACGTTTTTCACTTTTTCCTACGAGGGAACGCGTCGGACGGTCATATCTGTACACGCTTCCGACCTCGCAACAAAGGCTCGGCGACTTCTCGGATTTAGTCAACAAAGCCGGTAATCCGGTTGGAGTGTACGACCCTGCCGGGACGCGCCGAAATCCGGTTTACGATCCTGCCCGAAATGTTTCTCGCGACAATCTGGAGTATGACCGGGTTCCTTTTCCCAACAACCAGGTTCCGCTCTCCCGCATCGATCCGGTCGCGCGCGCGATTTTGCCGCACTACCCCCAACCGAATACCGATGTCGGTCCTTTTCTAAGAAACAACTATTGGACGAATCCTTCCGAGCGCAACACGCCCGACGGATTTCTGTCGCGCCTCGACCACAGCTTCTTGTCGCGCCATAAACTCACCGCGGACCTGGCTTATTCCGGCAGCTTCCGAGGCAACCCGCGGCTGTTTGACACCATCGGGAACCCGGGCCTTCCGGACCGCGATTTCTGCGACCGCCGCGCCGGGATCACCGAAACGTTCACCATCTCGCCGAATTCGATCTACGAAGCTTCCTTCTCGGCCTCTTCCCAAGCCACGGAAACAGCGGGTCTGCGAGGTGAGGGCGACATCCCAGCGGAACTGGGCTTGGAAGGCGTGGGCGGTTCCGTTTTTCCCGCGATTCGGTTCCGCACGTTCTTCGGGCTGGGCGCGTCGGCAGGTTCTTACTCCCGCAATGCCTGGAACACTTATCGGACCACCCACTCGTTGAGCCTGCGGCGGGGGCGGCAGTCTTGGAGCGTTGTTTCCTCGACGCGTTTCTATCAACTGAACACTTTGGAACTGGACGCCCCTTCCGGAGAATTCCGGTTTAACGACGAGCTGACGGGTCTGCCGGGCGTCACCGACACGGGCAGTTCGTTCGCGAGTTTTCTGGTGGGTCAAGCCTACCAAGCGGAGGCAACAGACCAACTGCAGCCCTCCTATTTGCGGCGCAAGTCGTGGCAGAACACCATTTCGGATGAGATCGAGATCAGCGGCAATTTGACGGCAACACTGAGCGTCAATATTGACACCACTACGCCGCGCGTCGAAAAGTACGACCGCCAATCGACGCTTGACCCGGATACGGTCAATCCCGCCAACGGGCGCCCGGGCGCGCTGGTCTTCGCGGCGCGCGACGGCTATGGACGGGCGTTTCAGCCCTTGCGCGTGAGGTTCGAGCCCCTCATCGGTCTCGCATGGAGCCCCACGGCCTCGCGGAACACCGTGCTTCGCGGCTCGTTCCGGCACATGTACGGGACCGCCGGGCTGCGGCCCGGGGCGTTCGCGACGCAGGGTTTCAGCGCCCGGCGTTTCCCGGTTTCGCCCAATCAGCAGCTCACCCCGGCAGTCGTTCTGGCGGACGGGTTTCCCGCACTTGCTCACGAGCTTCCCAACCTCGAAGGCGACGCGGCGAACAATTCGGACGTCGACTTCATTCCCCAGACGAGTTTGCAGGCACAGTACCGCTTCTTCAGTCTCGAGTTCGAACAGAAGCTGTTCTGGGGGCTGAGCGTCGAATTCATCGGACGCCAATACCGAGGCCGGGATCTGCTGGTCAGCGGCTCGTCGGTCGGTTTGAACCGAGTTCCCGTCTCCGCGTTGGCCTATCGCGACCAGCTCAACAATGAGGAGTTCCGGGGGGCGCTTCGTCCCTTTCCCCAATACCAGCGTATACGCGGCAACTACCAGCTCCCGGCCGGCCGGTACCTTTACAGTCTGGGAGACTTGAGCATCAGAAAACGAATTTCGGACGGCTTGAGCTTCGACTTCGGGTACTCGCTGCGCAACCGCTGGGATGACTACTCCGGTCCCGGCATCCAGGATCCCCAAAACCGCGAGTTTGCTTGGGCGCGGTCGCAATGGCTTCGCCCGCACCGGCTGTCCATGAATTATCAATACGACGTGCCGTTCGGTGACGGAAAGGCGCTTTTCGATGGAGGCGGGCTGGCTTCGGCCGTTCTTGGAAACTGGTCGATCAGCGGATTCACCAATTGGGCGAGCGGACACCCGGTCGTTTTCCAGCCCGAGTTCAACAACACGGGCGGTATCGTGCCCTATCTCCGCGTCAACTCTGTTCCGGGTGTCGATCCGCATGTCGCGAAACCCAGCCCCGAGATGTGGTTCAACCCCGCCGCGTTCGTCGACCCGGACGACTTTACGCTCGGCAACGTCCCCCGTACCAGTTCCAGTCTGCGGAATCCCGGCTACAACAACCACGACATCGCCGTCACGAAACGCCTGGGTATGGGCGCCGAGCGTAGCGTCGAATTGCAGCTCCAGGCTTTCAATTTCCTTAACCACGCCAACTGGAACAACCCCGATGCCACAATCGGGCCCGTTAACGCTCGCAACCAGAACGCCGGCAAGATCATCGGTTCCTGGGGCGGCCGAGTCGTGCAGCTCGGTTTGAGGTACAACTTCTAGCCGTGCGCATGCGGTTGTTCGCCTGCCTGTCCCTGCTCCTGTTGGCCATTGTTCCCTCGGCGGCGGAACAATTCGGCCTGCCTCTGTGGATTCTTGATGAGGATGACAATTACGTCGAGGGCCATTCAGCCGGGCAACTCGTGGTTTCGGTAGATGGATCCGAAGTAGGCATTCGCGGCCTCAAAGGACCCGGGGATAATCTTGTTTTCATGGTGGTCCTCGACGTTGTCAACGACCTGCAGCGCGTCAATGCCGCCCGGGAAGCGCTGATGAAGGTCTTCCTCTCTTGGGACGAGAAGCACTATGTCTCCCTGCTGCATGCGCAGGACGGGCTGCGAGTGATCCAAGACCCCACGCCGGACCGCGGCCAACTGCGCGAAAAGCTCGCGGGGTCGCCCGTGTCGGGCTTCGCCGATCTGCTGACCGCCGTCCCTCGCTGTTCCGCCATCGCGGACCAAATTCTGCGCGAGTCCGGCGTTCGCGTCGCCGTTCTATTCGTCACCGACGGATCCATTCAAGACTATCGCGAAGACTACACCAGCCAGGTCATCAACCCCAGCGACCGCAGGGACCTGAGCCGCCGCTTCCGCGATCAGCTTGTCGACGAAAAGATTGAGGCCATCGCGAAAACGCTGGAGTCATCCGTCGCGCCGCTGTTCTTCCTGCATCTCAACTATCAGGACGACCAGCTCAACCAGACCTACCAAAACGGAATCATTCGTCTGGCGGAGATCACAAAAGGAGAGGCCTTGTTCGCCCGCGGCCTTGCCGAGATCCCGCAGCTTGTCGAGCGCCTCGCCGGCCGCGCGGCGAACACCTATGTATTGACCCTCGATTCCCCCAAGGACTCAGACCGCCGCCTGCAGGTCGAAATCGAGTCGGATCGAAACGTGAAACTCCTCTACCGGCGTTCGATTCAGGTCGCTAATTAGAGGCGTGTCTCCGTGACACCGATGCAGGGTCCTTTGGCGCCGCCCCGCAATCCGCCCACAAGCGCGGGGCGCGGTTCTCAAGGCGCTTAGCCTGCATTTCTCACGGCGCAACTTTTCGGGCATTCTGGAGGCGATCCTGTTTCATCCAGCGATCAAGCGGATTTCTTTCAATGTTCGCCCTTTGGTCTTTTTTGCTGTCATCGTCCTCGTATTCGCTAGCAAAAGAGCCTCAACGGACTTGAGTGGTTTTGGCGCAAGTTGTTCATTTATAAGCGGTTAATTTTTTCAATGAGAGGATTTGAGAGTGTATGAGAGGATATCGGGGTTTTTGCCGGGCGGGGGGGGCCTGGATCGCCTGCCGGCCACCTCCCCATGGAAAATGATTCATCGCTGGGTTTCCCTTTTTTAGGATAGCAAGCCGGCCTCGGGCGGCCTGGTGCTTCCTGGAGAAAACTGTTGAAAACAAAGGGAATAATTTTATCAAAAATCCGTGACTGAGTTTGTCAGCCCGGGTTTCTCAGCGCCTGACGGGCGAGGCAGGCGAGAGGCTCGGCAGTCCTTCATTGCGCTTGCCGGCCGTTTTCGACCTACCGTCAAGTATGCGTCCTTGATTCAGCGGGGTTGGCGTCAAGCCGAACGCGCCTGGTACTGACGCGCCTCTCAGGCAGCTCGTCACGCCACGTGGTGAGAAATGCAGGCTAAGCCTCCTAATGACTCGAAGGCTGACGTTCAGTGACGTGGCGTGAAGCTCCAGCTTTGCCGCGTGCCGATTCATCGGTACGTGTTTTCGCTTGCGGGCTAGCGATTCTTCGGGGATTCGGGGTTACGAACCGATGAATCGGTTCGCGGCAAGCGTGGACGCTCACGCCACGTCAGGGCCACGTCAAGGCCACGCCGCTCGTGCGCGGTGTGATTTGCCCCTCCATCAACACCGCACCGATGCTATGCTTGAACTGGATCAAAAACCATGTCCCGCCATCGGCGGCGATTGCCGCACGAATACCCCGCGGGCAAGGCGCTATTCCTTACCTGGCACTTACACGGGAGCCTGCCAGCGTCCCGGTTCCCGCCTCCTGGGAGGCTTTCATCAGGGGAGTCGTTCGTCTGGATTGACCGCTACCTCGACAACATCCGAGAAGGTCCGCTGCATCTGAAGAACGAAAAGATCGCTCGTTTGGTGGTGGGTGCGATTCACTATTCGGCGGAAAGTTTGGGCCACTACGAACTTTGTGCCTACGTGGTGATGGCGAACCATGTTCACTTGCTGGCTGTTCCGCGAGTGGAGCCGAGCAGACTGCTGCAATCTCTCAAGGGATTCACGTCTCGGGAGGCCAACAAGGTGCTGGGCCGAACCGGGCAGCCGTTCTGGCAGCGTGAAAGCTACGATCACTGGGTTCGAGATGAGCCGGAACAAGCGCGGATCGCCGCATACATCGAGAACAATCCGGTGAAGGCGGGGTTGGCGGCCCGAGCTGAGGACTACCCATGGTCCAGCGCATCCAGCCGCCCCAACGTGGTCTGAAGCTAAGGATTTGCCGCGCTTGGCCGTGGCCTGCAACTAAGAATTTGCCGTTGAGCCGTGGCGTGAAGCTCCAGCTTTGCCGCGTGCCGATTCATTGGTACGTGTTTTCGGTTGCGGGCTGGGGATTTCTTGGGGATTCGGGGTTACGGACCGATGAATCGGTTCGCGGCAAGCGTGGACGCTCACGCCACGTCAGGGCCACGCCGCAATCTCTCATGCAAATGCTCGGTCCGGCCGGTAATCCTCAGGCCCGAAATCTCTTTGGGATGATCGAGACCTTGCAGCGGATCGAGGGCATCGAGTTTGGTATCGTGGTCAGCGACCGCGGCCGCGCAGCGTAACGCAACCGGGGAAATGCCGCCCGATCTGCAATGTGCCTGCGTGGCGCACGCAATTCATGGCGACACATGGGGATTTTCAAAGCAGATAAGCGGGCTAAGTCGTGCGTGCCTCGTACTGACGAACGAATTCGGCGCGCGCGAACGGAGATGCCGCCTGTTCCGGAGACGTAAAAAGTCTGTCGCCATCTATAGAGGTTTGCGACAAAATGTCGGAATCCTTCTCGTCAACAGGATCAAGAATCAACGGGGCACGGAAAGATGAGGTGCTGGGCTGTCGCAACTTAGTGGGTGATTGCGACACCATTGTTGTTCAGGGCATGCCCAGTGCTGTAGTGTATGAGGGTAATCAGCGCCCACTCGGAGGTTAGGACTTTGGGCAAGCTAAATTGGGCACAGATAATCATAACCGCGATCATTACCGGAATTGTGACAGTCGGTACAGGCCTTATTCTGTCAGGGCTTCAGGGGCCGGAACCCAAGCTCGTCTATTCTGTTGCTGAGACGATTCCTTTCAGTGGGGAGAAGGAGGTTACCGCAATATATCAGGTCTCCATTTCAAACGAGGGAAACCGAGAGGTTGAGAACGTCATCTGCAGTATTCAGATCCCTCTCGGAAAGATTACGGAGTCGCGCGTGCTGGCTGCAGCTTCGATGCGTTACAAGAGTGAGGTTGTGGGCGGGGCGTTGGACTTTGCCCTCGAACTACCGTTAAATCCCTCCGAGAGGGTGCAAGTCCTTGTGCTCGCAACTGGCCGAGGGGGGCTTCCTAGGCGGCCTGAAGTCTCCCTGAGGGCAAAGGGGATCAGTGGAGTTGAGAAGGCGCTTGGTGGCGAGGGGGACTCGGAGCGTGAGCGGTTCATCACGCCGCTATTGATGTCCTTTGCTGGACTCTTTGCTGCATTCGCATCACTGCTAGGAATGAGGAAGGGGAAGAAATTGTTCGGGGCGGCAGAAGCGGAGGCGGGGGTTCACACCGGAGATCAACGACGTCTGATGCTTGCGTATCTTTGTCGAGTGAACGGTTTAGCTGAGGAATACCAACAATATGCGAACCAAGTCAGCGACGTTGAGTATTGGTTTGAGGCCGATAGGCTCGGTCTGCTCGCAACAGAGGCGCATGACCAGACTGTAAAGGGAAAGGTTAAAAACGTACTCGAAGGACTCTTGAATTACGCGATAATAGCTGAGCAATCGCGCGCGATAGTTTTGTTCAACCTAGCTAAAGTGTCAGCCTCGGAGGGCAATCAAGGGGATGCCCAAAAGTATCTCGAGAGGGCGAAACGATCCTACAGGGGTCTCGTGGAAAAGCGTTTGTCAATGGAATCGCTAGATGTGGGTGTTTTTCGCGATCGAGAATAACAGGGCAATGGCATCTGAGATCAAGGAAGCGGTGCTTGACTGACCACATCAGGGTGTCGCAATTTTTAGGCGGAAGGCGACAGCTCGCGCCGGGCTCGGTTTCGACGCCTCAGAATAATCAGCGACGCCTCTCATCCACCTCGCCACCCGGTAAGAAACGCAGCCTAGAATCCCAGTTCCTTTGCGATGCGTTCGGCGTGCCAGGCGGTGCTTCCGAGGGTAAATTCGCTTGCCTTGGCCCGTTTCAGATAGAAATGCAAGTCTTGCTCCCAGGTGAACCCAATTCCGCCGTGAAGCTGAATCGCTTGCTGGCTGGCAAAGCGGTACGCTTTGTTGGCCGCCACTTTCGCCATCGAGGAGGCAAGCGCCAATCGTTCGGGTTGCTCATCGGCGACGATGGCTGCGTAGTAAGCTGTCGAACGCGCTTTTTCGAGGCTGATGAGCATGTCGGCCGCCCGATGCTGGACTGCCTGGAAGCTCCCGACCGGCCGGCCAAATTGCCGTCGCGCCTTCACATAGGCCACCGTGACTTCGAGTAATTCCGCCGCGCCACCCACCATCTCAGCCGCGAGTGCAACCGCGGCGATGTCGAGGGTTTGCTGGAGTGCATCGAGCGTGCCCTCTCCAATTGTCTCCGCCCGGGCCGGGTCGAAAGTCACATCGGCGAGCGCTCGCGTTGGGTCCAGCGTCTTGAGCGAGGTGACTGGCGGGCCGCGGGGCAAAACGAGCCGAACGCCGTCTCCGTCTCTCAAAGCGCAAAGGATGAGATCGGATTCCGCTGCTTCGGAGACCAAGCTCTTTGTGATGGTTTCCCCGCTGCCGCGGGAGGTTTGCAGCTTGTCCAGATCCCAGGATGAGTTAGGCTCCCAGACCGCCAGTGTCGCCTTGAGCCGGCCTTCGGCGATACCTGGCAAGTACTTGCGGCGAGCCTCCTCCGTTCCCAATCGCTCCAAGGCGCCGGCGGCAAGCAAGGCCGTCGAAAAGAAGGCGCCCGGCGCCAGCCTGCGCCCCATCTCCTCCATCAGCAGGGCCAGATCGAACGTGTCCGACGCGAGCCCGCCGTAGTTTTCGGGAATCATCAAAGCGGGCCAGCCGGCTTGGGTAATCTTCTCCCAAAAGCCTTGCGACGCGGAGGCGGAATCTTCGAGCATCCGCCGCATGGCGGGACCGGGCCATTCGGCTGACAGCAGCTCACGGGCGGAACGGCGCAGCAGCTCCTGGTCCTCGGTGAGCGAAAAGTTCATCTATTCACTTCCTTGGCAATCCAAGAACGCGCTCGGCGATGACGCCGCGCAGAATCTCCGCCGTCCCGCCCTCGATGGAGTTGCCGCGCGAGCGCAGGTAGCCGAATTGCCAACTCCCTTCCTGCTCCGGCATCAGCGCGGCCTTTGCTCCGAGCCTGTCCAGCCCAAGCTCTTGGAGCTGCTGATTCGCTTCAGCCCAGGCAACCTTGATCATGGAGCTATGGAAACCGTAGAGTTGCTCACCGAAACGCTCGCAATTGAGTTGCAAAGCCTGCACGTCGACGAACACCTCGGCCAGCTTCTGGCGAACAGCGGAATCGAGGCCGCCCTCCTCCCGGGCTGATTGAATGAGGGAGTCGAAAGACTTTTGATGCAAGGGCTTTTTGCCCAATGACGGGGCTAGATCCCTCACTGAACGCTTAGGTGATCCCAAAGTGCCAGACAGCTCTCAACCACGCGTTCCAGGTCGTCTTCTAGCAAATATCTGCTTTCGACCAGCTTGTGCCCGGCTGCCCGGACCTGCCGTTTGTAGTCATCGCGGCTCTGGTAGCGTTCTTCAATGGATGGTCTGGAGTCTTTTCGTTTCAAGCGCTCCGCCTTGGTTCTGGCGAAGAATATGGTGGAACCCGCCAACCCAGCGACCTCATCCGAATCCATGACCTTTGGCTTGAGAAGATTCCATCCCGTATACGCCGCCAGAGGCGCCTCTATCGATGGAAGCCGGATGCCCCCGATCTCGTTGCCGTCCGAGTCGATTTGCGGCAGCTTGACCGGATAGCGGGCCCCGGTCATCTTCGGCGGCTCGAAGGAGATGATGCCGGTGCCGTGGAAGTCCGGTCCGTAGTCGAGCCGCATGGCGGTCCGCACGCGGCCGGGTGTTCGAAATCCCGGAATCGTCGGGAACTTCAGCTTCCCGAGCGGCACGAGCTGCTCCACCGAGGAGTAGCGCGAGGCCGGGGGCTCGACGCCCTCGCTGACCCAGCGCTGCAAAGCTATCAGCAGAGCGCGCTGCAGGGGCCGGTAGTCATTGCCGTTGAGCGGGTAGGAGTGCACATCCGATTCACGCGGAGGGACGGCGCCCGGCCCGTGCTGCGTTCCCGTGAAGTGGTAAAGCCGCGTCTCGGGGGCGAGCGGTGCGTCGTCCTTGCCGTCGATCGTTGTGTGCATCATCGAGGTGGAACGGCTCCAGTATTCGCTCGAAGTATTGGTGTAGAAAATCTTCGGGACGACACCCGCTTTCTCGGCCCGCCGCAGGATGCCGTCCTTCGCCCCGGTCAGCGGGTCGTGATCCGTGAGATCGCGAAACGGGAAAACGTCGGTCGTGTAGAAAGGGTTCGTTCGGGTCGGCTGCGCAAATCGATGAGTAAAACTCCCCAGCGCCGCGCCGGCAATATGGGCTGAGACACCGTCGAAAACCTTTCGACCCTTTTCATCCGCGTTGAAGCCGTCGTAGACGAAAGTTCGCAGGAAGCGGCCACACTGCGACGACCCGTAGCCGATGGCGTGCTGAATATGGCGATGCGCGTCGCTCAAGACCGCTGCGTTTCCACCGGCCCCGAACTTGAGATACGAGACCAAATCTCGAATCGCGGCGGCTCCGAGGCCCGCCACTGCCGGGTCTTTGGATTTGTAAACGACCTCGTAGTGCTTGCCGGGAAAGAAGCCCTTCTGCATTGTCACGGTTGTTCGATCGGAGAAGCGCCAATGATCCCTAGGAATATCGACACCTTCGCCGTCAGCGTACTCACGAACGATCAGCCGGTAGCTTGCGTCCGCCGGATCGAGCGCGGGATAAGGGACGTGACCTCGTCCGGCAACCGAAAAGCTCTTTTCGATTTTCGCCGGGCTAAACTCGGATCGCACCAGACCGGTGACGCCCTCCGCCACCGGCGCGGAAAGCCGCAGCACGTCTTTCCGTTCCCGCAGGTCGAATTGCCAGCCCACCCAGGCCAGCGTGTAGCCCTGCTTCAACAGGAAGCCGTCGCCAAATTCCTCCCTCGTTCGCGGATCCAGTGAGCGGGTTCCATAGTTGAACCGCATTAGCCCTTTTCCTCCGCGGTTGGGGACTTCAAGCAGTACCGTTCCGTTGCCCTTCGTCAGATCGATGGGCTTGAGCAGAAAGAAGTCGGCCGAGAACTCGACCAGTCCCTCCTGGTTGCGGGGAGCGAACTCGAGGTCGTGGATGATGCCGTTCGCGGGCGTTTTGGGGTCTACCGCGAAAGAGACCCTGCCCACGATCCGTTCGTAGCCGCCGGTCTTGCCGAACGCCTCACCGTCCAATACCTTCGATCGCTCCTGAACGTCGAAACCGACCACTCCCGAGAAAAGGACCGGACAGGCCAGAATCACCCCCAGCAGGATACGCAGTAGTTTGGTCATGGCTTCTCTCCTTCGACTGTCATTTTCTGGTGGCTTCTCAACAGCGTAGCCATTTCATTGAAGCGGCGGGCTGTGTTAGCAAAACCTCGTGGTCCACATCGTCGATCAGAAGATCCCCTCAAGATGCTCTTCCGGCGGACGATGCCGGGCCGTGAGCTTGCTGATCACGAGATATGCCACGAGCGACAGGCAAAATGCTGGGATAATCTCATGCACGTCCCGCATGCCCGGCACCCGGAAGCGCACGGCAAAGCGCCATGCGATAGTCACCGCCATGCCGATCAGCATCGAATAAAAGGCTCCGTGACCCGTGCCCCAGCGCAAATACAGCCCGCCAAAAACCGCCGGGAAGAAACCCGCGGCAAATACGGCGCCTGAAAAGCTGGTTAACTCCACAATCCCGGCTGGCGGAAATATGGTCGCAAGAAAAACGATCCCCGAGTAGACGACAATCGCCGCCTTTGTCCGGATCACAATCTTTCCAGCCGCCATCGGCTTCCAGACATTCCAAATGTCGCCCACCGCGGCCGTCCCCACGATCAGCATGACCGAGGCCAGCGACGACATGCCTGCCGCGAACAACCCCGTGACGCATATCGCGCTTACCGCCGTATTGTCAAACTTCGCCAGCATGAAACCGACTACCTCGTCGGTGTGCTGAATCAGGTAGGCCGCCTCTTGCTCCGTCGCCATCCCGTGGACCAGCGAGCCAAGCCCCATCACGCAAAGCAGTGAAACTCCCAGAAAGATCGGCGTCCAGATCATGGCGAAGCGCATGCCAGCGGCATTGTCGACCGAGTAGAAGCGTATCAGGCAGCGCGGCTCGGCGATCTGTTTCATGCCCACCGACAAGCCAATTCCCAAAATGTAGGTAAACGACACCAGCGAACAGAAGGTCACCAGCCCGTCGCCCATCGGCACCCCTTCCGCCGTGACGTGAGAAACGTCGGAGATGCGCGTCATCAACTCGCTGACCCCGCCCGCATGGACGAACGGAATCGCCAGCATGACCAGTGCCACGCCGAGCATCATCATGCCCTGCAACGCGTCCGTCCACAGCACGCTGTACATGCCGCCCATCACCGTGTAGGCACAGGTAAAGGCGATGATCGCCAGCGCACCCCACATGTAAGGCATTCCCAAAACCGACTCCAGCAGGTGGGCGCAACCTTTGGCGATGCCCGCCATGTACCAGATGGTCGCGAACAGGATCGTGAACGCCGAGAGAATCCGCGTCGCTTTAGACAGCGGACTCTTGTAGCGAAAGTCAAAATAGTCGGGAATGGTGACCGACTTCAGTCCGGCCGTCTGATCGCGCAAACGCGGCCCCAGCAACAGCCACGAAATCATGCAGAACACCGTCCAGAAGACGCCGACCCAAGCCCAGCTCAGCCCCGCCGCAAAGGCCTGCCCCGCTTGACCGATGTAGGTATTCGTGCTGGCGAATGTCGAGAAGAACGCCAGTGAAATTACCCAACCGGGAATCTGGCGTTTCGCAACGTAATACTCGGAAACGCCCCGCGAAGCGCGCCGCTGAAAATGCCAGCCGATCGCCAGGCAACCCGCCAGGTAGACAACGATGGTCAGCGCAATCGGCCAGTGCTCGGGGAGAACGCCCACGCTATCCGTCCTCGTCTTCTTCGCGGACGGTGATCTTCATGCGCCGAACAATCCAGGCGTTGAGAACCACCAGGACAACGATCGCGACGTAGGCGGTTGCGGTTAAGACATCCATGTGGCGGTGCGTCCTCTCATTGGGATTGTGGAGAATGAGTTGCGGAGAAACGGCCGGTTGATCGCTCGACCGCGAAGGCCGCCTCAAACTCCTCCGGGGCGCGACAACCCAGCGCCGACTGCAGCCGCTTGCCATTATAAATGAACGTCAGAAAATGTCCGCTGCCGGCCTGCGCCCCTCGATCGTTTAAATGAAACTCTCGGCGAAGGCGTTGTCATAGGGCAATTGCCGTAAGATAGGTGTGCCATGCGTCACCATCGAATTCTGCTCCCTTTCTTAGCTGTCCTGCTCACACTCCCAGGATGCTCGCCACCGCCATCGGGCGAGGATCAGGCCGCACTAGCCGAGCAGTCCCAAGCACGCTTGGCCCAAATCGAAGGATCCATCGTCCTCGACGGACTCGATCAGCCGGTGGAAGTGCTGCGAGACAAATGGGGAGTCGCGCACATCTACGCCAGCACGGTTGCCGACCTGTTCTTCACGCAAGGGTTCGTGGCGGCGCAAGACCGCCTGTATCAAATCGAGATCTGGCGGCGCACCGGCAGCGGCGAGCTGGCGGAAGTTTTCGGTCCCTCCTATGTCGAGCGCGACCGCATTGCCCGGCTGGTTCGCTACCGGGGTGACATGCAAGAGGAGTGGGAGAGCTACTCGCCCGATACGCGCGCGATTGCCGAGTCGTTCACGAGCGGAATCAACGCCTTCGTGCGGCACGCCGCCGATCGCCTGCCCATCGAGTTCGAACTTCTCGACTTTAGGCCGGGTGAGTGGGAAGCCGAGGATTGCCTGCTGCGCATTGCCGGACTGCTGATGACCCGCAATGCCCGTCAGGAAGTGGCGCGCGCCGAGATGGTTCACAAGCTGGGCCTCGACTCCGCGATGAAATACATGCCGACGGACCCCCATCGCGAGCTGAAACCCGACCCCGAGGCCGATCTCTCCGGGATTGACCAGAGTGTGCTGGAAGGTTACCGCAATGCCGTCTCGATCCCGACCCTCTACGGCGAAGACGGCAGCAACAACTGGGTCGTGGACGGCACGCTGAGCAGCACCGGCAAACCCCTGCTGGCAAGCGATCCTCATCGTCCCGTCATCCTGCCTTCTCTTCGTTACATGGTGCACTTGGTCGGTCCCGGCTGGAATGTGATCGGCTCCGGAGAGCCGGCGCTCCCGGGCGTCGCCATTGGTCACAACGAGCGGGCCGGGTGGGGGTTCACCATCGTACAGTACGACCAAGTGGACCTCTACATCGAAAAGACCGGCCCCGAGAATCCTAACCGCTACCTCTACCGCGGCGAGTGGCTCGACATGAAGATTGAGCGCGAGGAAATCAAAGTCAAAGGCCAGGCCGAGCCGGTGGAGGTGGAACTCAAGTTCACGCGCCACGGACCGGTCATCTGGGAAGACAAGGCGTCTCAGCGGGCCGTGGCTCTGCGCTGGAGCGGGGCCGAGCCCGGCACGGCCGGCTATCTGGGAAGTCTGTCGATCGGCCGGGTTCAGAACTGGGACGACTTCGTGAAAGCGATGGCTCGCTGGAAGCTCCCTTCGGAGAACATCGTCTATGCCGACGTGGACGGCAATATTGGCTGGATTCCCGCCGGGCTGATGCCGATACGGAACAACTGGTCCGGTTTGCTGCCGGTTCCAGGACACACGGGCAAATACGAATGGGAGGGATTTCGCACAATCGACGAGCTGCCGCGCATCCAAAACCCCAGCCAGCATTACGTCGCGACGGCAAATCACAACATTCGTCCCGAAAATTATCCGCATGACTTGGGCTTCGACTGGGCGGCTCCTTATCGTTTCCAGCGTCTCGAAAAAGTGTTGGGCGAGGGGAAGAAATTTACCGTGGAGGACTTCCAGCGCCTGCAGCACGACGAGACGTCGATTCCGGCCCGCCAACTGCTGGACTTGTTGAAACAGACGCCCCGAGGCGGCTCGGTGCGCGTTCAACAGGCGCGCATGCTGCTCGAGGCATGGGATGCGGTGCTGAGCAAGGACTCCGGGGCGGCGGCGCTGTTCGAGGTGTGGTTTAAAGAGCTGACGCCGCGATTCATCGCCTCCCAGGTACCCGAGCCACAGCGCCGGCTCGTCGAGCGGAACCTGCAATTGCCGACTTTGATCCGTCTGTTGAAAGAGCTTCCCGAGGGTGAGAGAAATACCATTTTGGAGCAGTCGTTCGATGCGGCTGTCGCCGAAGCGGGGCGCTTATTGGGAGGCGATATGTCGTCGTGGAGGTGGGGTACGCCGCACACGATTACCTTCCAGCATCCGCTGGCGAACAGCGCTGCGAGAAAAGCCTTGTTCAATCTGGGGCCGGTTGAACGGGGCGGCGACGGGAACACGCCGAACGCCACTCGCGGCCCGGGCTATACCCAGTCGAGCGGCGCGTCCTACCGCCACATCTTGGACTTCGCTGATTGGGACCGCTCGGTGTTCACGAGCACGCCGGGCCAGTCGGGACAGCCCGGCAGTCCGCACTATGACGATCTGCTGCCGCTGTGGGCTAACCACGAGTACGCGCCGCTGGTGTTCACGCGAGAAGCGGTCGAAGCGAACACGGCTCACACGCTGCGGCTGGAACCACGCTAGAGGCACTTCCGCGGATTGCGCGTAGTAAGGCCATGTGATTAGAAACCATCAAGCCATTCTCATCACCCCTCATCAGGATGAAGCAGCGGGAGAGGCGGGCATGCGGGGTTCTGGGAGTGTCGGGGACTTCGTCCCACGGCGAAGCGCCCGAGCAGATCATTCTCGATATCGACGCCACGTCTGCCACTTTCCGCCGGGCAGCAGCAAGTGGAACAAGATTGAACAGCGCTTCTTCTCGGCGATCACTCAGAACTGGCGCTGCAAGCCGCTGGTGAATCACGAGGTCATCATCAACCTGATCTCCGCCACGACGACCAAGAACGGCCTGCGAGTGGAGAGCCAACTGGACACGAATCTGTATCCCAAAGGAATCAAGATTTCTGACAAACAGATGGCTGAGGTGCAACTGCGACGAGAGGAATTTCATGGAGACTGGAACTACAGCATCCTTCCGAGAAGCCTTGAGGCTGGAAATGTTATTCCCTGACGAGTCCTAAGTTCAAGCAGGAGAGGGAGTTAACTGGTAGGCCCGAGCGGACTCGAACCGCTGACCTCTACCGTGTCAAGGTAGCGCTCTAACCAAAACTGAGCTACGGGCCTAATCCAGCGATGCTAGCATGTGTTCTGATAACTTGTCGAGAGCTGAAAGTGTAGCGGGTGCGCGACATGGATGTGAGGATTTGGCGGGTTTCCTTTTTTGGCGCCGTGTTCCTAACCACTGCTGTCCAAATTAGCTTGAACAGGCCCTGTTCTCGACGCGTAAGTTGTTGATTTTATTGGCCGGAGAGGGTCGAGGCAAAAACCAGGTTCCCGGTGGCCCCAGATGCTGTCCAGAATGTCGAGGCGGATTCAGCCGACCCCTGCTAACCGCCAAAGGCAGCCCAAAGGCCCGTCTGGAGCGGTTTCCGTGGCGCGACGGCCCGCTCTGCTCACCGGACCGGGCGCAGTGTGCTGTTCAAGTCAGCTTTCGACAAAGCTAATTTGGACAAGAGTGGTTCCTAACGTACAGATACGTTAGGATCAGGACGGCAGGTTCTCATGTCTGCTTCGATAACCGCTCTGGAGGACGAACGCCGCGAACTGCTCGGCGAGGTTAGGCAACTCGGCGACTTTCGGCCCGATTCGATCAGCACCATCCAAGGCCGCTGTGGCGAACCTGCCTGTCGTTGTCATCAACCGGGCCAGCCACCCCCAGGTCCGCACTTCCGCTTGACCCGCAAAGTCCGCGGCAAAACCGTCTCGGAAACCTTTTCCAGCCCGGCTGCTCGGCGCAAGGCCCCAAGAGAAGTCGGCCAGTTTCACCGCTTCCAGCAGCTCTGTGGAGCACTGCTTGCCAGCAACGAAAAGATCTGCCGGCGGCGGCCCGTCGAGGAACAAGATTGCTCTCCAGCACAGCAGGAAAAAAAACGGCCGCGGCCATCCGGCAACAAGTCCGCCAGGAGGCAGACAAGCTGTGGGGGGTGCTCTTCGCCGCCCGGCGCAAGCAGAGAGGCTGGGATTTGGAAGCCCTGGAGATGGCCACCCGAGCCGCTCTACACCAAGCGGGTGCGGCGCTGCTGGAGCAGTTACTCGCTAGCCAACCGCCCGCAGAAGCAGAGCGCCCCCGCCGCCGCGCTCAGCTGGCCCGTTACCGTGAGATGCGCCCGAACAAGATGATCGCCGTCGTGGGCGAGGTCGAACTCCAGCGGGCCTATTATCCGTGCCAGAGCTGCCCTCAGGGACAGTTTCCACTCGACACCGAATTCGATATCGAAGCGACGCAGTACTCGCCCGGGGTGCACCGCATGATGGCGCTGGCGGGCAGCGAAACCTCCTTCCAGCAGGGCCGCGAACAGCTCGAGGTGCTGGCTGGGCTGGAAGTCACCACCAGTATGCGACCAGCAAACTTGCCGCATCAACGAAGAAGCCTGGAAGCCCAACACGGCACGCTTCAAGCGACCTATCGGGGTACCGCCGTAGCGACCGGCAATCCTGCCGGTCCATCGCCGCGAAGCGGCGAAGAACAAACCAAATCGAAACACCTGGTTAAGTCGCTAGGGCTGAGAGTTGCTCGAAGCCGTGGCCTCGTGAAGAGTCGCGCGGGCGATGGAGTTCACTGAGCTGCTTGCGGCTCGGTCAACTGCAAGAACCGCCGAATGACGCGGCCGACAAACGCGCGGGTTTCATCATAAGGCGGCATGCCGTTGTAGTAGTCCACCTTGCCGGGACCGGCGTTGTAGGCCGCCAGCGCTTTGAGCAGTTGGTCGCTGGAGCCGGCGTAGCGGTCAAGCAACTGCTTGAGGTAAGCTGTTCCTCCGCGAACGTTTTGGCGGGGGTCGCGGCGGTCCTCGACAGCGAGCTCGCGGGCGGTCTCCGGCATGAGCTGCATTAGCCCGACCGCGCCCTTGGAGGAAACCGCATCGGGGTCGTAGTTGGATTCCGCTTCAATCACGCTGTGGACGAGGGCCGGGTGCAGTTGGAGCTGCCGGCCCAATTGGGTGACCAGGTTGTCGAGTCCTTCACGCGAGTAGTCGGGCGCTTTTTCAGGCGCGGGTTCTTCGGCGGCCAGCGGCACGAAGTCTTCTTCCTCGAAGCGAACGACCGACGACGCCGGCAGCTCGATCACGCCGCCGTCCTTGGCGATCAAACGTACGCGGTCACCCGCTGTTTCGTGCCGCTCCGCGCGCAGCCGAAAGCCCGTGGTCAGCACGGCGTACTCGCCGGCGGAGAGGATTGCCGAGGTGGCGAAAGCTATCATGACTAGACGAACCATGACTAGACGAATGGACCGCGACTGTAGCATACTGCCTGACTTGTGACCGGTTAACGGGGCCGGCTACACCAATCCCTCAATATTATGACGTTCCTAACTTCTCTAGTGTGCAGTAAAACCGGCCAGGAATTTCCAGCCGGGCAGCTTCATAACCTTTCGCCGGCCGGCGCGCCGCTGCTGGCTCAATACGATCTGGAGCGGGCCCGGGCCGAGTGGACGAAGGAGCAAGTCGCCGCCGGTCCCAGCTCGATGTGGCGTTACGGGCCTCTGCTTCCGGTTGCCGATCCCGCCCACATCGTCTCGCTGGGGGAAGGGAACACGCCTCTGATTCGAACCGGCAGACTGGGTGAAAAGCTTGGCGCCGCGAACCTGCTCGTCAAGGACGAAAGCGCCAATCCAACCGGAACGTTCAAGGCCCGCGGAATGGCCTGCGCGGTTTCGATGGCGAAAGAGCTGGGTGCGAAGAAACTGGCGACGCCCTCGGCGGGCAATGCGGGCAGCGCGCTGGCGGCCTACGCAGCCGCCGCCGGGATGGAAGCGCACATTTTCATGCCGCGGGATGTCCCGCAAGCCAACTACATCGAGTGCAGGATGTTTGGCGCTCACACAACGCTGGTGGACGGGCTGATCAGCGACTGCGGGCGCATCGTGGCCGAGCGCAAGGACGCGGAAGGCTGGTTCGACGTATCCACCCTGAAGGAACCCTACCGCATCGAAGGCAAGAAGACGATGGGGCTGGAGCTGGCCGAGCAGTTGGGCTGGCGGCTGCCCGACGCGATCTTCTATCCGACGGGCGGCGGCGTTGGCATGATCGGCATGTGGAAGGCCTTCGATGAGCTGGAGCGGATCGGCTGGATCGGGTCGAAGCGTCCCAAGATGATCGCGGTCCAGGCGGCCGGGTGTGCTCCGATTGTGAAAGCGTTTGACGAGGGCGCGGAATCTTCTGAGTTCTGGGAGGGCGCCAGCACCTTGGCGGCGGGATTGCGGGTGCCCAAGGCGATCGGCGATTTTCTTGTGCTCAAGGCGGTGCGAGAAAGTAACGGGACCTGTCTTGGGGTCAGCGATCAGGATCTTCTGGCGGCGGGACGGCTGCTTGCCGAGAGCGAAGGTCTTTTCGTGGCGCCGGAGGGCGCCGCCTGCTTTGCCGCATTGCAGCAGCTTCTAGAAAACGGCTTCCTGAAAAAAGATGAGGAAATCGTCATTTACAACACCGGCACGGGCCTGAAGTATTTGGATAATTGGGGTACCCAGTTTCGCCCGGAGCCGACGGCGGAAGAAAAGCTGGGAGGGCTGATCCTGCCGCGGAGCTAACGAAAGGGAAGTCTGCTGTCATACCCGCGCACCGGAGGGCCAAATCGCACTCGGCCAGTGGCCGAAGGGTCACCTCAAGTTTCTACAGTCTGAGTCATCCGTTCCCGCACGACGGACCAGGGAGAACCCGCATCGGGATCGCGGTGGTAGTCTTCTAGGCGGCGGTCCAGTTCTTGCTTTTGTGCTTCGGTCAGAGAAACGGCTTCGGGGGCGGCGGCGATGCTGTCCCACAAATCTTCGACGAGCTGAATACGCTCTTCAAGGCTCAGTTGAAGCAGATCGGTAATCGTTGGGCTGGCCACGTGATGTCAAGTTAGCATACGCGGGATGGACAAGTTGCATCCAAGCCGCTTCGTTGTTTCTCAACGCTGTTTCCCAGCGCCGCGGAGAGTAGTTCGTTGAGATGTGTCCCTAGCGGGGCTGGACGCTCTTTTCAGCAGGCCGGCAATGTGCTCGAGCCCATCAAAAACTCGTCTACCGCCCTAGCGGCCTTGCGGCCTTCTGTGATGGCCCAGACAACCAGCGACTGGCCGCGGCGGGCATCGCCGGCGGCGAAGACTTTTTCGTTCGAGGTTTGGAATTCCGAGAACGTCGCCTTGATGTTGCCGCGGGGGTCTTTCTCGAGTTCGAGTTCGTCGACCAGGCCGCCGTGGACGGGACCGAGGAAGCCCATGGCGAGCAGCACCAGGTCGGCGGGGACTTCAAATTCCGAGCCAGGCTTGTCCGTGAATTGGAAGGGACGGCGGTTCGTTGCGGGGTCGACGCCGGGCCACTCGAGCTGTACGCCGTGCAGCGCCTTCACGTTGCCGTCGCCGTTGCCCACAAACTCCTTGGTGTTGACGGCCCATTCGCGCACGTCGCCCTCTTGGTGAGAGCTTTCCGCCTTGAAAGTGAAGGGCCACATGGGCCAGGGGAAGGCGCCCGGCTCGTCGCGCGTCATCGGCGGTTTCGGCAGCAGCTCGAACTGCCGGATCGACTTCGCCCCTTGCCGGCGGCTGGTGCCCAGGCAGTCCGCGCCGGTGTCGCCGCCGCCGATGATGATGACGTGCTTGTCTTTGGCCGTAATGTCTAACTCGGGCTGCACCGGGCGGCCACCGAGCCGCCGGTTCTGCTGCGGCAGGAAATCCATGGCGTAGTAGACGCCGTTGAGTTCGCGCCCCGGAATCTTCAAGTCGCGCGGGTTTTCGGCTCCAGTCGAAATCACGATGGCGTCGAAGTCACGCAACAGTTCTTCGCCCTTGATGTCAACGCCGACGTGGACGCCGCAGCGAAACTCCACGCCTTCGGCTTCCATCTGCCGCACTCGCCGTTCGATGTGATGCTTCTCCATTTTGAAATCGGGAATGCCGAGCGCCAGCAGCCCGCCGGGGACTTCGTTTTTCTCAAACAGCGTGACGGCATGTCCGGCGCGATTGAGCTGTTGCGAGGCCGCCATACCCGCCGGGCCCGCGCCGACCACCGCGACCTTCTTCCCGGTGCGAGTCGTCGGCGGCTCGGGGACGATCCAGCCTTCCTCCCAGCCGCGGTCTACGATTGATTTTTCGATCGCCTTGATCGAGACCGGGTCTTCGTTGATGCCGAGAACGCAGGCCGCCTCACAGGGAGCGGGGCAAATGCGGCCGGTGAACTCGGGGAAGTTGTTGGTCGAGTGCAGTTCGCGAAGCGCGTCCTTCCAGCGCCCGCGATAGACGAGGTCGTTGAAGTCCGGAATGATGTTGTTGAGCGGGCATCCGGTGTGGCAGAACGGGATACCGCAATCCATGCAACGCGCGCCCTGGATCTTCAGATCGGGCTCGGCCATCGGCACGTAGACTTCGTTGAAGTCCTTGATGCGGACGAGAACGTCGCGCCCCTGTAGGGTCTGACGTTCGTATTCCATGAATCCGGTTACTTTGCCCATGTTTCAGCAGTTAGTTTTCGTTTTGTCGATTAACTTTGTTCCCAACGCGAGCCTGTAGCCGCGAAGCGGCGCAGGATGGTAGCCCAGGGTGGAGCGAAGCGGAACCCTGGGAAACGCCCCCACCGAAGAATGAGCCCCAGCGGGGCGCAGGAATCTTACGCCCAAACATACCTCTCGTCGTACTCCATCTCGTGCTTCTTCAGGAGAGAGAGGAACTCATCTTCAAATTGAACGTTCTTATGGTGCTCCTCTTGGCTTGCAATGTATTTCGTCACTTGGCCTACGCTGGACTGACTCACACTGAAGCCCGCGTAGCCGGGTTGCCAGGCGAACGACCGATCTCTCCCGCGCATCCATCGCGAAGATTTTGCCTTGATGATTCTCATTGCCTCCGCCACGGCAATCGTTGCGGGGATTGAAAACAGGAGGTGAACATGATCGGCGACGCCATTGATGATTACCGGATTTCCTCCGAAGCTACGGATGATTCCTCCCATGTACGCGAACAGGTCGGTTCGAATGTCAGCCTTCAGCGAGGCAGTGCGGTCTTTGGTCGAAAACACGACGTGGACTAGTAGTCGCGAGAACGTCTGCGCCATTTTTCCTTCGCCCCTTCAGGGCTTCCCTCGTGGGGTGTTCGTTCCCAGGGTTGCGCTTCGCTCCACCCTGGGCTACGATCCTGCGCCGCTTCGCGGCTCGACTGCCCTCCCGTGCTGCTTCGCGGCTGGGCTACGGTCGCATGCTGCTTCGCGGCTGGACTGCCCTCCAGTGCTGCTTGGCAACTAGACTATGCTCCCTTGCCGCTTCGCGGCTGGGCTACCATCCTACGCTGCTTCGCGGCGTTCTCCGGCCTATGCCGAGACGAGGGCCTTCTCCGAGGCCACGCGGTCGCTGAGCGCCTTTTTCAGCTCCTTCGGGAAGACCTTGATGAACTTCGGCAGCATGTCGTCCCAATGATCGAGCACCCACTGACCTTTGGGACTGTTGGTGTAGCCGACGTGCCGCCGAATCATCGTCTTGACGTAGTCCATGTCCTCGGGGTCGTCGAACGGGTCGCAATCGACCATCGAGTGATTGCAGGACTTCTCAGCGAAGTCGCCGGTTTCGTCGAGCAGGAAGGCGAAGCCCCCGCTCATGCCCGCGCCGAAGTTTCTGCCGGCGCCGCCGAGGATGACCGCGCGGCCGTTGGTCATGTATTCGCAGCCGTGGTCGCCTACGCCCTCGACGACGACATGCGCGCCGCTGTTGCGGATACAGAAGCGCTCACCAGCCATGCCGTTGACAAAAGCTTCACCCGAGGTCGCCCCGTAGAACGACACGTTACCGATGATGATGTTCTCTTCGAAAACGAAGTTCGAGCCCTTGGGGGGATACACAATCAGCCGCGCACCGGACAGCCCTTTCGCAAAGTAGTCGTTCGCATCTCCCTCGAGCGTCATCGTCAGTCCGCAGGATCCCCAGCAACCGAAACTTTGGCCGGCCGATCCTTTGAAGCTGACGTTGATGGTATCCTCCGGCAGACCTTCGGCCCCGTACCGCCTCGCAATCTCACTGCTGAGCATGCCCCCAGCCGTCCGGTTGATGTTCCGGATCGGCATGTGCATGTCGACCTTTTTCTGTTGTTCGAGGGCCGTGCGCGCGCCCGGGATCAACTCGTTGTCTAGCTGCTGCTCGAGCCCGTGATCTTGTGAACGATTGCAGTAACGGCCGACGCTCTTGTCCACCGGCGGGTCGAAGAAGACTTTGCTGAAGTCCAGCCCTTTTGCTTTCCAGTGATCGACCGCCTTCTTCACATTCAGTTTGTCGACGCGGCCGACCATGTCGTTGAACTTGCGGAAGCCCAGCTCCGCCATGATCTCCCGCAACTGCTCGGCAATAAAGAAGAAGAAGTTGACGACGTTCTCCGGTTTGCCATTGAACTTCTTGCGCAGTTCAGGGTCTTGCGTGGCGATGCCGACGGGGCAAGTGTTCAGGTGGCACTTGCGCATCATGATGCAGCCCAGCGTCACCAGCGGCATGGTGGCGAAACCGAACTCCTCCGCACCCAGCAACGCGGCGATCGCGACGTCACGGCCGGACGCCAGCTTGCCGTCGACCTGCACGCGAATGCGGCTGCGCAGATCGTTCATCACGAGCACCTGCTGCGTCTCGGAAAGGCCCAGCTCCCAGGGCGTGCCGGCGTGACGAATCGAGCTGATCGGCGACGCCCCGGTTCCGCCGTCGTGTCCGCTGATCAGGACCAGGTCGGCATGGCCTTTCGAGACGCCGGCCGCTACCGTTCCCACACCAACCTCGGAAACCAGCTTGACCGAAACAGCCGCCTGCGGGTTGCCGTTTTTCAAGTCGAAGATCAACTGGGCCAAATCTTCGATCGAGTAAATGTCATGGTGCGGCGGCGGCGAAATCAGCCCCACTCCCGGGGTCGAGTGGCGTATTTTGGCGATGAACTCATCGATCTTGTGCCCAGGCAACTGGCCGCCCTCGCCGGGCTTGGCGCCCTGGGCGATTTTGATCTGCAACTCGTCGGCGTTGACAAGATAGTGTGAGGTCACGCCGAAGCGTCCCGACGCCACTTGCTTGATCGCGCTGCGCCGCCAGTCCCCGTTGGGATCGCGCTCGAAGCGCCGCGGGTCTTCCCCGCCTTCCCCGGTATTGCTGCGGCCGCCGATACTATTCATCGCGATCGCCAGCGTCTCGTGGGCTTCCTTGCTGATGGAACCGAACGACATCGCCCCGGTGCAGAACCGCTTGACGATTTCGCTCACCGGCTCGACTTCCTCGAGCGGCACGGTGTCATTGTCTTCGCTGAACTCGAACAAGCCCCGCAACGTGCAGAGGCTCTTGTTCATGTCATCGATGGTGTCGGTGAATTCCTTGAACGACTTGTAACTCTTTTGCCAAACCGCCTGCTGCAGCTTCGAAACCGTGTCGGGATTGAGGATGTGCTGCTCACCCCGCATGCGGAACTGATACTCGCCGCCGACATCCAGCTCGGTGACGGCCTCGCTGATGTCCTGGCAGGCGTAGTCGTGACGCCGTTTGGCCTCTTGGGCCAGCACGTCGAGTCCGACGCCTTCGATCTGCGAGGTCGTGCCCGCGAAATAGCGGTCGACGATGGAATGATTCAGCCCCACCGCTTCGAAGATTTGCGCCCCGTGGTAGCTCTGTACCGTGGAGATGCCCATCTTCGACATCACTTTGAGAATGCCCTTCTTGATCGCAAAGATGTAATTGCTCGTTGCCTTGTCCAGATCGAGGCCCGCGGCCAGGGTGCCCCGCTGATGCATGTCCTCCAGGGTTTCGAACGCCATGTAGGGGTTGATGGCGTTCGCGCCATAGCCGATCAGCAAGCAGAAGTGCATCACCTCGCGCGGTTCGCCCGATTCGACAAGCAGCCCCACCTTGCCGCGGGTAGCCGTGCGAATCAGGTGATGATGCACCGCCCCCAGTGCCAGCAGGCTCGGGATCGGAGCCAGCTCTTTGCCCGCACCACGATCGGAGAGGATCAGAACGCTGTAGCCGCTGTTGGCCGCCCGCTCGGCCTGTTGGCAGAGTTCGTCGAGCTCTCTCTCAAGCCCCGCCCCGCCATCGTCGGGCTTGAACAACGCCGGCAGCGTTTTCGCTCCAAATCGGATGCGCCCCGGCGACGCGTTCCCATTGCCGTATTCCACCGAACCCGGTTCACCCACCCCGCGAAGCCTCTCGAGTTCCTGGTTAGTCAGCAATGGCAACTCGACCCGCAAGACATGAGCGTGTTCGGGGGTTTCGTCCAGCAAGTTCCCTTGAGGGCCAACGTAAGTGATCGTCGACATCACCAACTGTTCGCGGATCGGGTCGATCGCCGGATTGGTGACCTGCGCGAAGAGCTGCTTGAAGTAATTGAACAAGAGCTGCGGACGGTCCGACAAACACGCCAGGGGAATATCGACCCCCATCGAACCGATCGGCTCCTGGCCCACCGCCGCCATCGGACCCAGCAAGATTCGCTGGTCTTCCATCGTGTAGCCGAAGATGCGCTGCCGCTCGAGCAGCGTGTCAAAGCCGGTTTCATGAACCCGCTCCGGCCGCGGCAAGTCTTTGGCGTGGATCAACTGCTCGTCAAGCCACTGGCGATAGGGTTTCCTCGTGGAGCAGGTTTTCTTGATTTCTTCGTCCTCGACGATGCGTCCCTCTTTCGTGTCTACCAAGAACATGCGCCCCGGTTGCAGGCGGCCCTTATAACGGATGTTCTCGGGCGCGAAGGTGAGGACACCCGCCTCCGACCCCATGACAACGATGTCATCGTGGGTGACATAGTAGCGCGAGGGCCGCAGACCGTTGCGGTCCAGCACACCACCGACATAACGCCCGTCGCAGAAAACAATGGAGGCCGGGCCGTCCCAGGGTTCCATCATCGTGGCGTGGTACTCGTAGAAGGCCTTCTTGTAGTCCTCCATGTGCTCGTGTGAGCTCCAGGCTTCCGGGATGAGCATCATCATCGAATGCGGCGTCTCGCGGCCGCCTTTGATCAGCACCTCCAGAGCGTTGTCGATCATGGCCGAGTCGCTGCCTGTTTCGTCGATGATGGGGAGAATCTTTTTGATGTCGCCGCCGAAGAGCGGGCTCGAGAACGTCGCCTCGCGCGACCGCATCCAATTGATGTTGCCGCGCAAAGTATTGATTTCGCCGTTATGCGCCAGGTAACGGAACGGCTGCGCCCGCTCCCATGTTGGGAAAGTATTGGTGGAAAACCTCTGGTGAACCAGCGCAATCGCTGACTTGAATTGCGGGTCGCTCAGATCCGGGAAGTAGTTTGGAATCTGCGGCGCGATCAGCAAACCCTTGTAGCAGATCGTCCGGCCGGACATGGTACACGGGTAGTAGCGGGAAATCTTGAGGTTCCGGGCTTCCGCTTCGGTGCGTTTCGAAATGATGTAGAGCTTGCGCTCCCAAGCGTCGCCGCTCAGTTGCCCGGAGCCTTTTCCGCGCCCAATGAAAACCTGCTCGATGACCGGTTCCGACTCGCGGGCCAGCCAGCCGATTGCATTGCTGTCGACCGGTACGGAGCGCCACCCGAGAATTCGCTGGCCCTCCTCCTCGGCCACTCTCTGAACCATCGCCCGGACTCCAGCCTGCTCCTCGGGTTTCTTCGAGAAGAAGAGCATCCCGACACCATAGTCACCCTCGCCGGGAAGCTCGATGTCCAATGTTCGGCACTCGCGAGCGAAAAACTCATGTGGTATCTGGAGCAGCAGCCCGGCCCCGTCACCTGTCTCGGGATCACAGCCACAAGCCCCGCGATGGGTGAGGTTAACGAGAACCTCCAAGCCCTTCTCAACAATGTCGTGAGTTTTGTGGCCCTTGATATTGACAACGAAGCCGATGCCACAAGCGTCATGCTCGTGTTGCGGGTCGTAGAGACCCTGTTTCGGTGGCAGCCCGTAGTTCAACATACGACCTTAGCTTGTGAGGCACAGCCCAGCCACTACCCGGCCGGAAGCAGCCCGGTCAGTAAGCCCGTGTCGAGAGATTTGTCCGAACGCTTCTTGATGCGGACGAGAAGCGCCGCTAGATTAGCGACAGGATAACACTCGCAGGAGTATTATAGCAAGGGGAAGTATTGCTGTAATAACATAAGAATACCTTATTATATACGGTTTCGATTATATTTGATAAAATGTTTCATTATCAATAAGATAGGATATGTATCTGGGTCTAGATCTCAAAAGATAGGGTTGGTGCGTACCGATCTTCTAGTACGCCGCCGTGCAAGATCTCGATTTGCCGGTTCCGAACGCGGCAGGGTTCCCGTGGCCGCACTGATCCAAGTCATTTTTTCTAGTGGAGGCCCCCTGCTCGGGACTTGACCACGACAGACCCGCATCCGCGGCCTCGAGCAATGCCCTGGTCTGCTCTAGGGCTTCAGCACAAACTCGACAATCCCGAACCGCTCGGGGTCATGGAAACCTCGCTCAACGCGGGTCGGTGACCAGGCGAGAAACTGCCGTCCGGCGGTCAAGGCTTCGATCTCAGATTCAATGGTCTTCTTTTCCGCTTCGTTGGCGGCCTCGAGACGCTTCTGCAGTTGGACAATTTTTCCGGCGACTTCCGGGCCGCCTGGGCGCTCGATTCGATACAACCCGACCCGCCAGCGGTCGCCGCTTTTGGGTGCGCGCGTTATCCCGCCTTGTCCGAGTGAACTCCAAGGTATGGCCATCTCGACAGTCCAGCCCCCGGCATGCTTGCCGACAGCGGTCCGCAATCCCTTAATGTTCCACTGCACGGCTGTATCGGCCCCGCTGCGGGGCGCGGGGATCAGCAAGTCGACCACTACGTTGTGCGGCGTGACCTCCAGTTCGGGATAGTTCTTTCCATCGCCGTCGGGATCGAGGAAGACTTCGACGACCTCCTGTTCCCAAAGCCGGCTGTCCCGCTCGAACATCGTTCCCCAAGGCTCGGCGTCGTGGCAGGCGAACGCGACGTAAAGGTTCTGGTCGTCCCAGGCCATCGCTGCCTCGGTCGCCGCCGGCGCCTTGTCGTCAGGCCGACGGATGTTGGTGAATCGCCCGACACGGGGCAGCGCGGCCCAGGTAAACTCGGACAGCCGGCCATCGACCCGGACAGTATCAAGCGTGCGGGCGACGCGATAAAACGGAACCTGGCCTTGCGCCGTCAATAGGACAGGAAAGAAAAGAGAGGCCAGAAAGGCTTTCATGGGAAACTCCCGCGAGAGGTACGCCACCGGCGCCTCTTAGTTTTGCACAGTAGTGTCAGCGTCCGGCCTTGCGTGACGACTTCTTGCGGGCTTTTCGGCGGGCTGCGGCCTTCTGCTTATGCTCCAGCTCGCCGGCGAGGTCGGCCAGCGTGGTGCGAGTCAGGTAACGAATGACCGTTTGGCGGACAGGTTTGTAGGTATCATGGAGCGGGCACGGTGTCTCGTCATCGCATTCCGGCAGACCCACGGCACATCGTTCGAAGGCATCACTGCCATCGAGCGCATCGACGACATCCATGAGACTGATCTTACGAGGGGGCCGGTTCAGCGAGAACCCGCCACTGGGCCCTTTTACAGAATGCAAGATTTCCCTCCGGGCCAACTGCTGCAAAGTCTTGGCCAAGTAGAACAACGGAGTGTTTTCTTCAGCTGCGATTTCGCGAGCCATTTTCCGGGCGCCCCTCGGTAACGCCGCCAGATGCGTCAAGGCTCGCAGCCCGTATTCAACCGATCGGGAGTAAATCATGGATCTGTCCTCGCTTCGGGCGCCTTCAGTTTGCGCCTGCCTCTGTATCCGTCGTCAGCATTATGCTGTTGCTTTCCTGCGCGCCTCCAGGGCTCCCGGCTCGAGGTTCGCACCCAGGGTTCCGCTTCGCTTCACCCTGGGCTACAATCCTGCGCCGCTTCGCGGCTCAATAGTTCGACCCCGCGCCCTTCGCGGCTCAAAAGGCCCTATTGATACCCGCAGAATATAGTGTTGTTTTCGGACACAGCGAATGCCTTGCTGGAGCGGGCGCAGCACGCTGCGCCCCTACACTGTATTTCGCGAACATCAATAAGTGAACGGCATCCTCGCTAGTTGTCAGGCTCTGGCCAGTCTAAATGACGATGCAAGAATTCGAAAGTCCCCACGCCGTGAATCGTGTGGGGTCCGTCAAAAAACTCGATTTCGGCGCGGTCCGCGATCGACAAGGCCGTATATTGCCGTCGAACCTTGGCGAACTCGTAGGCCACCCATTCGTCAGGGGCGACACCGTCATGGTGTCCGCGCTCCACCATGAAAGGGCGCGGCGCGATCAGGTTCGCCATCTCCGCATAATTGAACGTATTGCCGAGATTGAACTCGAACATCTCGTACTCTCCGGTATAGACATAACTGTGGCTATGTATGGAGCTGGCGTTCTTCCAAATCCACTCGTTGAAATCCGCTGAGCAAATCGAGAGGGCGTAGTCGTCGAGCACGGACGGAACGCGCATTGCGGTCTTACCGCCATAAGAAAGTCCGTAAAAACCTATGCGGCCGCTATCCACGTAGGGGAGGGTCTTGAGCCACTCGAGAATCCTCTGATGCTGTCCGATGATCACCGAGAAAAGAGATTTCTTGATCGGATTCGCCTTTCGCTGGAGTACCCGGAACTTGTCACGTCCGATGTAGGGATTTTGCGGCGCGAAAACAACGAAACCGCAGTCGGCCAGGCGCGCCCCATAGCGGTGATAGTGACGCGAATCGCTAGCGGGGTCGACAACTTCTTGGGGACGGCCTTCGAGCCCGTGCTGGCAGACAACCACGGGACGGCGTTCACCTGGCTGGAGATCTTTCGGCACTAGCAAGATTCCATAAGCGAACACATCCGGCCACACCGGCAGAACTACCTCGTAACCTTTCCATTTAGGAGTCTCGTAAGTCAGCCGGCTGCGAGGCCGAAGAGGTTCAGCCGGATCGGGAAATCGTCCGATGACCTCCTCCCAGAAGTAGGTCTTGTACCACTCGGTGCTCCTCTCCCAGTTCCCCGGCGATGAAGTGTCGGCCTTGTTCCAAAAGTCCCGCCTGTTGAACTCCGCTTGACGAAGCACTTGTTGCGTGTGACCGACTAGTTCGTCGAACTGGCGTTTCAGACGCGGGCCGGGTTCGAAGCCCGATCGCTGATCTTCGGGCGGGCTTGCGGCTGGCTGGAGAATCGATTCGACTCCCAGGCCTTGAAGGAAGAGGCTCAGGGCTTCTTCTCCTCCAGGAGGGAAACTCATCCCGGCGCTCACTAAAACAGAGAAACGGTCACTGGCGCCCAGCCGGGTGAAGAACGGGCGGACGCGGCTTTCCGTCCTCAAGACGCTTACCGCGGCGGGCGTTTCAATCACGCCCGGCGCGGCGCCCTTGCGCTCGGAGGATTCGGCGGGTGGTCCGCTAACTTTCGGGGCACCGGAAGCTTCAACGACCAGAGTTCGCGGCGCGACCAGGCTTGCCAGACCCTCATCTCCAAACTCGCTGAGATGGCCCCAGACGTTGCGGTAGATCGGTTGCCGCCAAGTCTCCCCGGCGGAACCAAAGTAGCCGCTCACAACGGTGGCATCGATTCTTGTGTCGATAGCGGCGCTGAAGAACGCCAGAAGGCCACCCTCGCCGTAGCCGATGACTCCGAGTGGCTTGCGGGGCCTCTCGCGGTCGAACCAATCGACTGCCGCCAGCACCTTTTGCACTTCGTAGCCAATGATGTGGCGGCCCAGCTCGTAGGCCATGCGATAGATGAACTCGCGATGTGGCTGATTGGTGTAACGGATGCCAGGGTGGCCCGACCAGGTATCCTTGCGGTCGATCAAAACCGGAACCAGAACACGGCAGCCGTTTTCCGCCAGCCGGCGGGCGAATTGAGAAGGCTCAGGCACCCCAGGCGCGAGACCGGCAAGCATCTCGGGTGACCAGTCGGCATCAGGCAGCGCAATCACGTTAGCCTTCGGTTCTGTTTTCGGCTCGAAGAGCAACCCTTCGCCGTTCACTCCGGGCAGTACGGGCCAGCGAACAGCGTGAATCTCATAGGTCTCGGTTGATGCCACCAGCGAAGGGCGTTCCGTCGTGGCATCGAGAACGAAACCATCCACTAGCCGCTTTGAATCCATGACCCCAATAAGACTGCGTAAACGGCGGCGATTCGGGGCCAAGGAATTTTCGTAGGCCTCGCGAGACGAGAAATCGCGCTTCCAGTGTGCTTCTCGGCGAGCCACGGCGGCGCTGGTTTGCTTTGTCAGAAAGCGGTCGATGCCTTCCACCATTTGGGCAGCGAGGTCGCCGTCGACCGTCAAGGGCTCCGTGCCGGGCAGAGGCTGCGCGGCCAGCCGCTCAGGAATTAGCGCAGGGAGAGCCAGCGAAATCACGAGCAGCGGGAACAGCGGCGTCCGCGCGGGTTCCGGGAGGTTCGTGATGCGCTGCCGCCGTGAGCGATGTCGGAGATCGGCTTCACATTTACTGGATGAATCCATGCCGGGTGAATCGGATGATTCGAGCTTTGGAGTGGTCATGGCTGCTTGTGACGTTAGCACACACATCGGACATCTCGACAGCCCCGGCGTGAGCGCTCGCTGATGGTGAAATCGGTTCCCCCGAAATCGGGAGATAGAGGATCGTGCGGTGGGTCGGATGAGGCTGCCTGTGACTCGGGATCTGTCGCTCGTGACCGGTCTATAATGGCTGCTCGCGATGAAACTGACCCTGATCGACTTCGTTGTCATTGCCGCCTACTTCCTCCTCAACATTGCGATTGGGTTTTACTACCGGTCGCGCGCCGGGAAGAATATAGACGAGTTTTTCGTCTCGGGCCGCTCGGCTCCCTGGTGGCTGGCGGGCACTTCCATGGTCGCAACGACGTTCGCCGCCGACACGCCGCTTGCCGTTACCGGCATGGTCGCGACGGGCGGCATTGCCGGCAACTGGTTGTGGTGGAACTTCGCCTTCAGCGGGATGCTGACCGTCTTCCTGTATGCGCGGCTGTGGCGCCGAGCCGGAGTGCTGACGGACGTTGAATTCGCGGAGATCCGCTACAGTGGCAAGCCGGCTGCCTTCTTGCGGGGTTTTCGGGCGCTCTACCTGGCGATACCGATCAACTGCATCATCATGGGGTGGGTCAACCTGGCCATGGTGAAAGTCTTGATGCTGGTTGTGGGCATCGAGAAGGTGGAAGCAATTTTCGTGGTGCTGGGGCTGACCGCGCTCACCTGTGCCGTGTCGGCGCTGGCGGGGCTGCGTGGCGTGCTGGTGGCGGATCTGCTGCAGTTTGTCTTGATGATGAGCCTGGCCATCGCGCTGGGAGTGTTTGCGGTCCAAGGCGTTGGAGGTATTTCCGAACTGAAGAGTCAGCTTGCCGCGGCGGGCGGCGATGGAGGGGCGCTCAGCTTCTTTCCCGCACAGGATTCGGCGTGGATGCCAATGCTGACGTTCTTTGTCTACATTGCCGTTAGCTGGTGGGCCACGTGGTACCCCGGGGCTGAGCCGGGCGGAGGCGGATTCATTGCGCAACGCATGTTCGCCGCGCGTGACGAGCGGCACGCCCTGCTGGCAACGCTTTGGTTCAACGTGGCTCACTATGCACTGCGGCCTTGGCCCTGGATCTTCGCCGGCCTGGTTTCGCTCGTCGCTTTCCCGAATCTCGAAGACCCAGAAACGGGCTATGTCTTGGTGATGATCGAGTATCTGCCGCCCTATCTTCGCGGACTGATGATTGCGGGCTTCGCGGCCGCCTTCATGTCGACCATCAGCACGGAACTCAACTGGGGAGCGAGCTACCTTATCAACGACTTCTACCGAAGATTCGTCAACCCCGGCGCCTCCGAACAACGTCTGATTTCCGCCTCCCGCCTCGCGACTGTTCTGCTGGCGCTCGCCTCGGCCGCCATCACCTTCTACATGGACAGCATCGCCGGGGCCTGGAAGCTGCTGCTTGCCACCGGTGCGGGCACCGGCACGGTCCTGATCTTGCGCTGGTTTTGGTGGCGCATCAACGCTTGGAGCGAGGTGTCCTCGATGGTCGCTGCGTTCGTGGTATCGCTCAGCCTGCAGTTGGCGGCCGGATACGACACCGACGACCCGCATGACTTTGCGGTGGTCATGCTCATCACCGTGGGTTTGACGACAGTGATATGGATTGCGGTCACTTTCTTGACTCGACCCGAACCCGAGGAAAAGCTCGTGGCGTTCTACCGGCGCGTGCGTCCCTACGCCGCGTTTTGGGGACCGGTCGCCCGAGTGGCGGGCGATGTCACTCCACCGGCAAGCGCCCGCCGCGACCTGCTCAGTTGGGTTGCCGGCTGCGGGCTGATTTATGGGGCGCTGCTCGGGCTGGGAAAGTTGCTGCTGGGCGAGCTGAGCGAGGCTGGGCTGTACGCCCTGCTGGCAGCGATCAGTATCTGGCTGATCTGGAAAGGCGGTGCGGTTACTCGGGTTCGGTAGCGTTTTTCGATCGAGTGCGCTCAGGTGCAGACCGCTTGCTTACGCGCGCGGCTCAGACGAGGCCGGATCTATTGAACTGAAATCGTCGCCACGTTGGAGTCGTGGCCTCCGATATTTACAATCAAGAGCTGGTCGCCGGAGGGGGTAAAGTGGCTCGGCCGCATGTTGAGCTGCAGCACGCCGACCAAGCCAGGCGCCATGCCGAGAAAGTCGATCACCGCTTCGTGCCCCGCGACAAACGCCACGGCCTTGAGGGGAGCCAGGACGAGAGGGTTCGTGGTAGCCGCTTTGCCCGAGGCGAGGGCCGGCGCAAGCGGTCCCTGGCCCGTCATGTAAACAGTAAGAACCTGCCGCCGGAGGACGGGGTTGTCCGTCGAATTGAGGGTTCCGTCACCGTTCGTCGCCACGGCTCGGTCTTGGCCGAAGGTAAAGATTCCCGGAGCCGAGCCCGTGATCTGAACCCTTTGGGAAGCGCTGATGGCGCCCGCGTTATCCACGACGACGTCGACAACGGCCAGCCCCGCGACTTCGAACAGCATTTGGAAATTGATCTGCGAATCACCCAAGTAGATGATGGGGGCCTCGCCGATGAGCAGTCCGTCCGAATTGAAGATCAGCACCCGAACGCCGTTGATCTGGGTGGGAAGCGAGTCCTGGGTCCGTCCGATAAACGAGGCGAGGATACCCCTGCTTGTGCCTCCCAATGACGTTCCAAAAATGGTGGCGAGGGTTCCGGGGGCCAACCGCGCCTGGTATGTCGCGGAGTTCACCACGCCGCCCCGGGAGATCACCGGCGTAGGATTCGGCTGTTCGCTCAGGATCAGCGTCACGGGGACGACAACCTGAGCCACCGTTGCGCCGACCGCCGTAAACGTGATCCGCGCTGCTTCGCGAATGCCTGCCTCAGCCCCCTGCGTGTCAAACGAAACGGTCACTGCGGACGGGGTGTCCCCCGCCGCATCAGAAAGTGAAACACGGTCCGCCAGGGGACCGTCAACGCTCGCCTCCCAGTACAATTCGCCATTGGCGGCCGTGACATTCAGGGTTATGGGCTCGGGATTCGCGGCAGTGGCGACGCCCGAGAAGCTGATACTGGAGGGCGACACGGTCAGGGACTGAACGACCGGGGGAGTGTCGGCGGTCAGCAGCGAAAAATTGTCAATCGAGTTCAGCTCCGCCCCTTGGGCCTGGTCCGCGCTGATCTCGACCCGGAGAACGTTGGACAGTGTTTCATCGAAACTTGCATCGCCGGAGACCTGCCTCCACTCGCTGGCGATGAGGTTGGCTGTCTGACGACTCCACTCGCTGGCGATGACGTTGGCCGTCTGATGGCTCCACAGATCGCCGGGCAGCACGCCGGTCCAGCGAAACACCCCGCTGGGACCGATGATCGCAATCTCGACAGGCCGAATCGCACCCGACATCGATCGGTGACGGTAATCAAATTCGATGCGGGGCGTGTCAAGCTGCCGCCAGTCTCCCAAGTAGACGCTTGGCACAACGAACGCATCGGGGGCGCCGCCGCCGCTTTCGACGATTCGAACGAAGCCCTCCGGGTTCCCTTCGACCTCGTTCCAAATCAATTGAGAGTCTTTGTCGCCAACCGTCGCGGCATCGATCTTCTCGTCAGCCGGGTAATTGCGCGCCCAGCCGTCCATGCCCGCGGAAAACGAGCTGATTGACGGCAGCACCATGGGTATCGGCAGATCGCCCCGCGCCAGAAGCTTGAAGTTGTCCAGCCCGACTGTTCCGCCTGATCTGGGGTAGGTCGCCCTGACTTCCAGCCGTTTCGGGTTGGAAAACACTCCCTTGAACTGGTCGAGTGTTCCTTCAAACGGTATCCAATCGGCTTCCCGTATCGTTGCCGAGAAAGTCTCCCACCCCGCATTTACTTGAGGAGGAGCGGTACCGATCCAGCGCCAAGCGCCTTCATCGCCAAAAACACGCAGCTCGACCAGGAAGTCGACGGCGGACTGTCCGGTGATGCGGACGATATCAAAAACAAAGCCGCGGGTCCGTCAACGCCAGATAATCAACGAGAAACTCAGGGGGTGCGACGAACCACTCTTGTCCGGGGCCGCTCGTATCCCGGATTCTGGCGTACCCATCGGGGTTTCCACCCGTGCCGGCCCACTGGATGCTCGAGTTGCGGTCACCGACGCTGGTTCCCGGCAGGGAGCTGGCGACGTCGTTTCGGGTCCAGCCATCCAGGCCGGCGTCGAAGGTGGATTCGCTCAGGGTCCGAACGGGGTCAATGTCGCGGCCGTCGATCGTCGCTGTCAGAAGTCCCTGGACCGGACTGCCGGATGGTATGGAGAAAAAGAACCCGATGAAGTAGGTTCCAGATCGGAGTCGCGGATGGGTGAGTGCGTCAATTTGAATCTGGGCCACGCCCCGCGGATTGGTCCGTGTCCTGAAATCCGCCAAGTTGTTCCCTATGTCTTCGGTTCCCACATCTTGGCCAAATTCGACCGCCAACTCGAAGTCTTCCGTCGACGAAGTCACGAATTCGACGACAAGACTAGAGGCCCCCGGGGGAACCATGATATTGAACCCGTCCACACCAGCGATGAGGGTTAGCTGATCCTCAACCGCGGGAATGTTAACGAATATGGGATGCCCGTTCGTCAGCATCGTTGAGGCTCCCAGAGGGGCCGCAACGACAAGCAGGGAAAGGACGAGGAGAGACACCAAGGACAGGCGGACGCAGGGGGAATGTGGGCCGATCATATCAGCTTCCAACGATCATAGTGCTACTTTGAGCTGCATGGGGGAAATCGGGCATTCACCTAAGTAGTTAAACGGTTTTGACTTAACGACGATGACCCGGCTCGGAACTTCCGCCAAAGCATCGCCGGACGGCTGCACAAATCCTCTTTGGGACGCCGAGTTAATCCATTGTCCCCAACATTTTACCAGTCGGGAGCTGTAGAAGATATAGCCAATAGAACTCCTGAATCCGCCAATCGGGGGAAGGACGGCGAACTCTGAAAATGCGCCAACGGCAAGTCATGCCTACGGCGAGCGCCTTGGCGAACCGCGGCTGGAATCGAAAATACAAAGCAGGCTGAATGGCCCGCGCGGAACCGGGTGAGCGGCGAGAAAGCGGGGACAGCCCGACGCTCCGGCTACAGCGCAATCAGTGGCGCGATGACCAGCGCCACAATGGACATCAGTTTGATGAGGATATTCATTGAGGGACCCGAGGTATCCTTAAACGGATCGCCGACGGTGTCTCCAACGACAGCGGCCATATGGGCGTCCGATCCTTTTTCTTCGCCCGGCAGCTCGCCTTTTTCAATGAGTTTCTTGGCGTTGTCCCAGGCTCCGCCGGCATTGGCCATGAACAGGGCCAGCAGAACTCCCGTGACGGTGGCGCCCGCCAGCATGCCTCCCAGCGCTTCCGGGCCCAATAGGTAGCCCATGACAACCGGGGCGCACACCGCGACCAATCCTGGAGCAACCATCTCGCGCAGCGCCGCCGTCGTGGCAATGTCGACACAACGGGCCGTATCCGGTTTCACGCCTTCCTCGCCGGCAAGAAGTCCCTTGATCTCGCGGAATTGACGGCGAATCTCATCCACCATCTTTCCGGCGGCGCGTCCCACCGCGGTCATTGTCTGGGCCGCGATGAAGAACGGCAGAATGCCGCCGACGAGCAAACCGATGACGACCCTAGCGTCGTTGAGCTGGATATTCACCGGGGAAAGATTGGCGGCCAGGCGTATGGCATCGACAGCCTGCGTATAGGCCGCAAACAACGCCAGCGCTGCCAATGCGGCCGAACCGATCGCGAAACCTTTGCCCATCGCCGCGGTCGTGTTTCCCAGCGAATCCAGCGTGTCCGTTATGGCGCGGACTTCCGGGCCCAGTCCGCACATCTCCGAAATTCCGCCGGCGTTGTCGGCGATCGGGCCATACGCGTCCACGCTCATTGTGATTCCGACCGTGGCCAGCATGCTCACCGCCGCCAGACCTATGCCATAAAGCCCCGCCACGGCGTGGGAAATGTAGATCGCCAGGCAGATCATCAACACCGGCAGCGCGCAGCTCTGAAAGCCAACCGCAAGCCCCTGGATCATGTTCGTCGCCGCTCCCGTACGGGAAGCTTCGGCAATACCGATCATAGGCTTCATGGATGTGTAGTATTCGGTGATAAACCCAATCGCCACGCCGCCGACCGTGCCCGCCACGATCGCCCAAAAGACGGCTGAGCTGATTCCCATCTGTCCCAGCACAAAGTAACTCGCGGCAACGAACAATGCCGCGGCAAGCCACGCCGAGTAGCGCAGCGCCGCCGCGGGTCCCATGCTTTCGAGCCCTTTGATGGAGATGATGCCGATGACCGAGCACAGCAAGCCAACCGCCGAGAGAACCAGCGGTAAAGCCATCAGGCTTGCCCGGATGTCGCCTCCTCCGAGCTGCTCCAGCATTGCCGGTCCCAGCGTAGCGGCGATCGCTATCGTGGCAATCATCGAGCCGACGTAGGATTCAAAGATGTCCGCCCCCATTCCAGCAACATCACCGACGTTGTCACCCACGTTGTCCGCGATGACGCCCGGATTTCGCGGGTCGTCTTCGGGGATACCGGCCTCGAGTTTTCCGACCAAGTCGGCGCCGACGTCAGCCGCTTTGGTGTAGATTCCGCCGCCAACCCGCGCAAACAGCGCGATCGAGCTGGCCCCCATCGCAAATCCATTGATATAAACAGCTTGCTCGATCCCGGCGAACACTTGGGCGAAAATACCCACGCCGAGCAACCCCAGCCCGGCCAGGGCCAAGCCCATCACGGCTCCTCCCCGAAAGGCAACCATCAAAGCAGCGCCCACTCCCTCGCCGCGAGCGGCTTCGCACGTGCGGGTATTGGCGCGGGTGGCCGATTTCATGCCAATGAAACCGGCGAGAATCGAGCAGGCGGCGCCCGTCACGAAACAGATTGCCGTCTCGCGGTTGAGCTGCCAGCCGATCAGAACGGCCACTACGATCACGAACGCGATCAAGATCGTGTACTCGCGCCTGAGGAACGCCATGGCTCCGTCGTGGATCAGCTGCGATACCTCTCGCATCTTGGCGCTGCCGGGCGAACGGCGGTCATTGAGAAGGAAAATCGTCAGCGCGCAGATCAGGCCGAACAGGCCGACTAGTGGAGTAAGCGAAAGCAAGTTATTCATTTTTGTCGGGAGGAGAAAGGTGAAATTTCCGGGAAACGGACCTAGCGAATGGGATCGCGATATATCAAAAAGACCGCGTTGCCAGGCGGCCCTAAAGACTAAGGACGTCCACGGTCTAGGAATACCAGCGTAACATGGCGCCTCTGCTAGAGGCTACTTGATTCTGTTGATTCTCTGCATTGGCACGACAAACATCTCGTCCAGGCCGCCTCCCGGGCGCGTTTCAAAACACATTCTTGGACGACGACAAACCCTTACGGACGGATTTCGGACCGGCAACCAGGTCAGCGGAGCTGTTAGTCTAGACCACGGAGGGATGAACCCGATGAGCTATCCTGCATGGATCTCAAAATTCTCGCCCCGGCGCTCCATCTGGCTCCTGGCTCTTACCGTCGCGCTCGGCGTGATGCTGGCCACCGCTGGTTCGCCAGCCTCGAGCCACGGCGCTCCGGCAATCACGAGAATTCCCGTGCCCGACGACGGCATCGGGCCTCAAGCCGTGGTCGACCCCGAGGGAACGATTCACTTGGTCTACTACAAGGGCGAGGCCGCCGCCGGCGATCTTTCGTACGTGAAATCCAGCGACCAGGGAGCCAGCTTCTCGGCCCCCGTCGCGGTCAACACTCAGAGCGGCTCCGCCGTGGCGGCCGGCGCGATTCGAGGCGCCCAGATCGCGGTCGGAGTGGATGGGCGAGTCCACGTTGCCTGGAATGGGTCCGGGGTCGCGAAGCCCAAAGGACTGCTCAATCCAGCGCAGCCCAGCGACAGCCCGCATAACGGCACGCCGATGCTCTATGCCCGGTCCAATAAAGAGGGGACCGCTTTTGAGCCTCAGCGCAACCTCATGAAGAAGACTTTCGCCCTGGACGGAGGCGGGTCGGTGGCCGTCGATCGCTCGGGCCATGTTTACGTCACCTGGCACGGGCTGGACCGGGCCGGGAAAGAGGCCGACAGGCGGGTATGGGTCGCGCGCTCGGACAACAACGGCGAGACATTCTCCGAAGAGCGTCCGGCGTCGTCGAAGGGAACCGGTTCGTGCGGCTGCTGCGGGCTGCGGACGTTCGCCGACACCCGGGGGATCTTCTACGGGCTCTACCGCTCGGCCACGGCCGAGGTTCATCGCGATATCTACTTGCTAGCATCAAGCGACCACGGCAAGATATTCCGCTCGCAGAAAATTCATTCCTGGGAGATTCAGGCCTGTCCGATGAGCAGCATGAGTTTCGCGGAAACCTCAGGCCGGGTTCTGGCCGCTTGGGAAACCGAAGGGCAGGTTTATTGGGCCGCGGTAGACCCGGATTTGTCGGCGCCGCACCCGCTCGCGCCCGCCGGACCGGCTAACCGCCGCAAATATCCTTCGCTGGCGGTCAGTCCGAAGGGCTACACGCTGCTGGCTTGGAACGAAGGCGCCAGTTGGGGCAAGGCCGGCACGCTTGCTTGGCAGGTTTTTGACGAAAACAAAAAGCCAGTCGGCGAACCGGGAGCCGGGCCCGAGCTGCCGAAGTGGAGCTTTGCAGCGGCAGTGACCTTGAAGGACGGCAGTTTTCGGCTGATCTATTAGCCCGCATTTCTCATCGAGTGACGGGCGAAGTGCACGAGAAGGCCGTCATTATGGAGTGTGCGCGCCGCCCCGATGTGGCGCACGCATTCGTACGTGCCGTGTCGTCATTTCTGGCGACATCGCCTCGACACAGTGCCTTGAGCACGGCGAGGCTTTGAGCACGCCGAGCCAGCGTGACGAATGTAATGGCGGGCTTACCGCCTGCTTGGCCCGTCAGATGATGAGAAATCCAGGCTAGATCCTCTCCCGCGTCATGAAATCTTTCCACCTCACCGGTCTCGGCCTCATCATCGGAATTTTGACGCTTTTCGGCGGGCTTTACGCCGAAGACCCTCGCGCCGAAGACAAAGACCCCGCCGAGCCCTTCGAGGCGGATCAGGCCTACCTCAAAGAGCACTACACCAAATACGAATACGAGATCCCCATGCGCGACGGCGTGAAACTTTTCACGGCCGTCTACGCCCCGAAAGATCAGTCGTCCAGCTATCCGATCTTGATTCACCGCACTCCCTACGGCATCCGGCCCTATGGCCCCGACAACTATCCCGCCGAGCCGCGAGGAGTATTGAAATATTACGCCGAAGAGCGGTTTATCTTCGTTTATCAGGACGTCCGGGGCCGCAACGGCTCCGAGGGTGAATTCGTGCACGTCCGGCCGCATCTGCCCGTAAAGAGCGCGTCGGCTGACATCGACGAAAGCAGCGACACATACGACAGCATTGACTGGCTGCTCAAGAATGTTCCCAACCACAATGGCAGTGTTGGTTTGATGGGAATCTCCTACCCCGGCTTTTATAGCGCGGCTGGAATGATCGACGCTCATCCGGCGCTGAAATGCGTGTCACCCCAGGCGCCGGTCACCGACTGGTTCATCGGCGACGATTTCCACCACAATGGAGCGTTCTACCTGGCCCACGCCTTTCGCTTTTTCCAGCGCTTCGGGCAGCAGCTCGAGAAGCCCACGCGGCAGTCTCCCGAGGCGTTTGACTACGAAACTCCCAACGGCTATGAGTTCTTCTTGAACATCGGTCCGCTCTACAACATCAACGAAAAACACTTCAAGAATGAGATCCTGTTCTGGCGGGAACTCATGGATCACGACACCTACGACGAGTTCTGGAGCATTTTCCAATCCAAGGATGAGCCTGAAATCGGTCCGGGCGGAAAAGGGCAGGCTGCAGGGTGAGGATCTCCTTTCTGAGAGGATCGAGGGCTTCGAGAGGGGAGGGGGGCAAGGGGGAGGGGGAAGCTGTGCACACTCTTGCCGCGACCACGAAGATTTCTTGGAGCTTCCCCTTTCCCCTCCCCTCAACGTCGAGTCCGGGGCCGTCAGGCCCCGCTGAGGGCAGTGCTGTTGCCAGCAGCGCGGCAGCTCTAGCGCCGCACGCGGCAGGCGTCCAGCAGTTTTCTTTTGCGTTGCTGCATCCGTAGCGCGCACTCGGTGTCGCTCATCCGCAGCGCCTGTTGCTCGAGTCTGGCCGCGCTGACGCCTTCCTTCAGGCAGCTCTCCCAATCGTTGAGCGAGAGCAGTTTTTCGTACGGCGTGCGATAGTCGTTGAGCCGGTAACGGCGGCGGCGCTTGCCGTTGTCGCTCAGCTCGATGGTGGCGAATCCGCAGGGACGGTGATAGTTCAAATAGGGGTTGAAATCGGCCGTGTAAAAGCGCTGCACCTGGCCGGCATGACGGGCAGCGATCGGTTCGTGTCCGATGTGCTTGCGTACCACCGCGCCGTTTTTACCTTCCACCAAAGCGTTGTCGGTGGTGCGATTGGCCCGCGACTTGGTGAACTCCGGGACCAGTAATTTGTTCAACAGTTGCTGCACCTTGTAGTTGAGAAACTCCGAGCCGTTGTCGGAATGAAAGCCCCGGATACGGAAGGGGAATTGATGCAGTATCGCCTCTAAAACTGGCAATAAATGAGCCTCGGAGATGGTTTCGCAGCAGCCCACCACCTGCCATTGCGTGACCGTGTCGACGGCGTTGATGTGGTAGATCCCCTTGCGGGAGCCGGTGTCGCCCTGGTGCACCGTGTCGACCCGCAAGTGGCCGGGCTGGCCGCGCGGCTGGGGCTTGCGGCGCTCGCCGATGCTCACCGCCGAGGCGCGCGTCTTGGTGTGATGGACATGGTGTTCGCGATAGGCCCGGGTGCGCCGCAAGTTGTAGATATGAGAGGCCGAGATCGAGGCCAGTCGTTCGTATTCGGCCTGGCGATGGACCTTGAATTCGCGCTGCAGGATGCGGCGCACGGCCGGAGCCGAGAGGCCTTCGTGAGCGGCATCGGTCTCGGCCAGCAGCTGGATATCGGCGGGCGTATAACGGTGTGGGAAGCGGTGGCGCCGCGAGGCTCGCGGCTCGATGACGCCGCGCTCGCGCCAGCGGGCGATCAAACGGGTGATTTGCGCTTTGCGGAGTCCGCTGATCTTGACGAGATAGCGGCGCACGATTCCTTTGTCCTTTTTCGACAGCTCCAGGTACTTTTGGGCGCGCAAGGCGCCCTCGAGAAGGCCATAAATCTGCTTGCGGCCGGCGCCGGCGAAGCTGAGATTGCTGCTGGCGTCGAGAAACTCCCGCATCTCGGCCAGGGTGAGACGTTCGGCATGCTGCATGGTGACTTGCATTCACCCGCATTGTGCCCTGACCCGGCTTGTTCATCTTCAGGCTCATCTTGTGTTGGAAACACTCCTCCCCTTCAGGCTCATCTTGCATTGGACAACTCAAATAGACACAGGCCTAGGATCTAGGATAGACTAACACCTAATAGGCGCCGCTTTGCGGAAAGCCGCGCCTGTCGGCCCCGGGGGTTTGGCAGGTTCCCTTGCCCAGATTGATTCCCGTTTATTTTTGGGTCTAGTGGATAGGAGCTTGTCTCAAGATGAAGACGTATGTCCCAAAGGCATCCGACGTAAAGAGTAGCTGGTACATCATTGATGCCGAAGACCAGGTGCTGGGCAGACTGGCAACCCGCGTGGCCGTGCTGCTGATGGGTAAACACAAGCCCGACTACACTCCCTTCTTGAAAACCGGCGATCACGTGGTTGTGGTGAACGCCGAAAAAGTGCGGTTGACGGGCAGGAAGGAAGATCAGAAGATGTACTATAGCCATTCCGGTTATCCGGGAGGCATCAAGGCAATCAGCGCTCGGCACCTGCGCAAGAAGTTTCCAGAGCGTATGGTCGAAAAGGCCGTAGCCGGCATGCTGCCCAAGAATAAGGTGGGCAATCAGTTGACGACCCGTCTCAAGGTTTACAAAGGACCCGACCACCCTCATGCGGCTCAGCAGCCGCGGCCGATGTCACTGTGAGGCAGTTCGTCGATAGAACACCACTTGGAATATCGGCCCAGTTGAGCCGGCTAGAGTTGGATTGGTGAAACGAAGACGTTTATGAGCGACCAAGCATTAGCGACAGGAACAGTTCAATACCTGGGAACGGGGCGGAGAAAGACCGCCGTCGCACGAGTATTCTTGAGGCCCGGAGACGGGAAGATCCAAATCAACGGGCGGTCGGCCGAGAATTACTTCCCCATCCCGAGCCAGCGCCAAAAAATTCAGCAGCCGCTGCTCGCCACCGAGACGGCTGGGAAATTCGATCTGCTGATCTTGGCGCATGGCGGCGGACTGACCGGACAGGCAGAGGCGATTCGCCTGGGAGTTGCGCGCGCGCTGCAGAAATTCAACATGGAACTTCGTCAGGTCATGAAAAAGCAGGGATTCCTCACTCGCGATCCCCGCAAGCATGAACGGAAGAAATACGGCCGCCCAGGGGCGCGCAAACGCTTCCAGTACTCGAAGCGCTAATTGGATCGGAAGCGGCATGAATGACCTGAGCATGCAGGTTTCAGCCGTTGCCACTGGGTTTTCGAGTGGAGCCTAATCCCGCTTGGATGGTTCCGCTCTCACAGGAGGTTACTTTTTGCAAGTCACAATGAAGGAATTGCTCGAATCAGGCGTTCATTTCGGGCACCAGACCAGGCGCTGGAATCCGAAGATGCGAGAGTACATCTTCGGCGAACGCAACGGCATCCACATCATTGACCTTCAGAAAACTCTGAAGATGTTCAAGGATGCCGCCCGCTTTGTTACCGAGGCAGCCTCGGAAGGCAAAACAGTGCTGTTTGTCGGCACCAAGCGCCAGGCCCAGGAAGCGATTGCGTCCGAAGCCGAGCGCTGCGAGATGTATTTCATCAACAGCCGCTGGCTGGGAGGGCTGCTCACGAACTGGGCAACCGTGCAAAACTCCATCAAGCGCCTGAAAGAGCTGGATGTGCTGGCCGACGAAGAGAGTTACGAGGGCCGCTCCAAGAAAGAGGTGTCTCGCCTCGAGAGAGAACGAAAACACCTGCACCAAAACTTGCGGGGCATCAAGGACATGCCGGGTCCTCCGGACGTCTTGTTCGTGATCGATTCCTACCGCGAGGAGATCGCCGTCAAAGAGGCTGGGATACTCAACATTCCAGTGGTAGCCGTAGTGGACACGAACAGTGACCCGACGCACGTTGACCACGTGATTCCTGGAAACGATGACGCCCTGCGGGCCATTCGCTTATTCGCTGAAAAGATGGCTGACGCGGTCATCGATGGCCGTTCTCTGGCAACCGAGCAGGACTTTGACGAGCAGCTGGCCAGTGGCGAAACCGCCCCCGTCGAAGATTTTGCGGCTGACACCGTGGAGGCGGCGGTGGTGGAAACAGTGGTGGAAACAGCGGTTCCGGCCTCAGGCAGGGTCACGGTCCAGACCGGTTCCACGGGTTTGGAGCCGCTGAAACCATAGGGCGGCGACGGCGAGCCCTCTTACTAACCCACAGTAAACCTGCTTGACAGCCAAGCCTTTCTTGACAGTGGATGGGGCCGGGCAAGGCACACGGCCGGCGCCGTTTTTCGACTTTCATTTTTCAAGCGAATCGCAGGAAACAACTATGGCGGAAATTACCGCGCAAATGGTCAAAGAGCTTCGCGAGCGCAGCGGGGCGGGCATCATGGATTGCAAGACGGCCCTCGAAGAAGCCGAGGGCGATCTCGCTCAGGCTGAGCTCATCTTGCGCAAGCGGGGCATTGCGATCGCACAGAAAAAATCGTCCCGGGCGGCGAATGAAGGAATGATCGGCGCCTATATTCACCCCGGCAGTAAACTCGGCGTGCTGGTGGAGGTGAACTGCGAGACGGATTTTGTGGCGCGAACCGATGAATTCCAGCAGTTGGTCCACGATGTGGCAATGCATGTCGCGGCGACCGATCCGCAATTCATTCGCAAAGAGGACATCACCAAAGAAGCGCTGGAGAACGAAAAGCAAGTTCAGCGCGCCCGCGCTCTCGAGGAGGGCAAGCCGGAACACGTGATCGAAAAGATTATCGAGGGCCGGATGGATAAGTTCTACGAAGAAATTTGCCTGCTGGAGCAGCCTTTCGTCAAGGACAGCGCGATGACGATCGGTGAATTGATTACCTCTAAGATCGCCCAGCTCGGCGAGAATATCACACTCAGCCGCATGGCGCGATTCAAGGTTGGGGAAGCGGGCTCGGCGGGTTAACCCTCTCCTGAACCGCAATTTGACAATTGCAGGCGCCGGCAGCCGTGCCCGGCTGCCAGTCCATTGCTCTCGCGGAAAAAGGCTGCCGGTTCTGCCCGGACCACCTGTGTGCCGGCGTGTCGAAGCTGGAATTCCCTGCCCGCCCTGTATTTAGCAAGCGGTTGCGTCGTAGAATAGACGGAGTGTCTTTCCCCGCTCCCCTATCCAGTCCTTGCCGGCGTCATCCTTCGCCGCGGACCTCTAGCTGCCGAACATGAAGTATAAGCGGATCCTGCTAAAACTGAGCGGTGAGGCTCTCGCCGGCGACGCCGGATTTGGGATCGACAGTACTCGCGTTGCCGAGATCGCCGGCGAAGTCGCGGAGGTTGCCCGGCTCGGCGTGCAAGTCGGCGTGGTTGTCGGAGGAGGAAACTTCTTTCGGGGTGTCCAGGCTTCCGGCACGGATCTGCGCCGTATCTCGGTCGACTACATGGGTATGCTGGCAACGGGCATAAACGCCCTCGCCCTGCGAGACTTCATTGCCGCCCGGAAAGTCGAAGCACACGTGATGAGCGCCATCGACATGGCGCCTATTGCCGAGTCGTTTTCACCCCAACACGCCATGGAGCAACTCGGCCAAGGCGCCGTCGTCATTTTCTCGGCGGGCACGGGAAGCCCGTATTTTTCGACCGACACGGCCGCCGCGCTGAGAGCTGTCGAGATTGAGGCCGAGGTCCTCGCCAAGGCAACCAAAGTAGACGGCGTCTACGACAAAGACCCGGTTCGGTTTCCGGACGCCCAACGCTATCGCGAGATCTCCTACCAGGAGGTGCTCGCCCAAGAGTTAGCCGTGATGGATGCAACGGCGGTATCCTTGTGCAGAGAGAACAACCTGCCCGTCGTTGTCTTCGACCTGAACGTACGCGGCAATATCCGGCGTATGGTGTCAGGCGAAGAAATCGGCACTCTCATGCACTGATCAGGAAAAGAGGGCACTGACAAGAAAAGAGGCAAAACAGACCATGTCCACGATCCACGGCGAGACTGTCAAGGAAGTCGAGGTCGAAACCAAAGCTCGGATGAACAAGGCGCTCGAGGATCTGCGCCGCGAGATGGCCACGATCCGCACCGGGAGGGCTTCCCCGACCATTCTTGACGGCATTCGCGTCAGTTACTACGGTACGCCGACTCCTCTGAACCAGCTCGCCAACTTGTCCGTGCCCGAACCTTCGCTGATCGTGATTCAGCCCTGGGATATTTCGCAGATCGGCGCGATCGAAAAGGCGATCCTTACCTCGGACCTGGGGCTGAATCCAGCGAATGATGGAAAGCTGATTCGGCTCAGCATCCCGGCCCTTAACGAGGAGCGCCGCCGAGAGCTTGTCAAGCATCTCCACCACATGGTCGAGCAGCACCGCGTGGCCGTCCGCAATGTTCGGCGTGATGCCAACGAGCACCTCAAGCACCTCGAAAAAGACAAAAAGATCTCGGAAGATGATCACCATCGCGCGCATGACGGCGTTCAAAAGCTAACTGACGGGATGGTTGCCCAGATCGATGAAGCCGGCAAGGCAAAGGAAGCAGAGATCCTGGAGATCGGCTGACCTGCATTTCTCGGGGCCGGCCCGCCTCGCGCGGAAGAATCACTCATGGCTAACGCCGCAAAGGAATCAGCAATGCCCGCCATCAACCGAAGAAGCTTTCTTCGCGGGCTAGGAAGCGCCGCCGCCGCTCTGCCCATGGGTTGCGGAGGCAGCGGCGGCCCCGCATCATCCACGCGCCCGCCAACCCGGCCCAACATCATCTTGATCATGGGCGACGATCTGGGGTTCTCCGACATCGGCTGCTACGGCGGAGAAATCGAGACGTCCAACCTCGACCGACTCGCGGCAAACGGCATCCGCTTCACGCAGTTTTACAACGGAGCCCGCTGCTGCCCCACGCGCGCCTCGCTCCTCACCGGCGTCTACGCTCATCAGGCGGGCGTCGGCCACATGATGAACGACTACGGTCTGCCTGCCTATCGCGGTGATCTCAATCAGCAGTGCGTGACGATCGCGGAGGTTCTCCAGACCGCCGGTTATACGACCTTGATGTCCGGCAAGTGGCACGTCACGCCGGCGCAGTTGGACTCCAAGCACAACTGGCCCCGCCAACGCGGTTTCGACCGCTTTTTCGGCACCATCCACGGGGCGGGAAGCTTTTACGATCCGGTCACGCTCACTCGCGAGAATGAGCCGATCGAGCCCGAAGGCGACGACTTCTATTACACAACCGCCATTGGCGAAAACGGGGCGAAGTTCATCGACGAGTACGGGCGGCAAAACGCGCCGTTTTTCCTCTACCTGCCTTTCACGGCTCCGCACTGGCCGCTGCACGCTCCCGACGAGGCCATCGCAAAGTACAAGGGGCGTTATGACATGGGCTGGGACGAGCTGCGCGCCCGGCGTCACAAGCGCATGATCGAGATGGGACTGGTGAAGGAAAGCTGGCCCTTGACCGCCCGCGACGAGCGGCGGCCCGCCTGGGAAGAGGCCGAGAACAAGGAGTGGGAAGCGCGCCGCATGGAGGTCTACGCCGCGCAAGTCGACCTGATGGATCAAGCGATCGGGCGCGTCGTGGGAAAAGTGGAAGAGCTTGGGATCGGGGACAATACGCTCATCATCTTCATCGCCGACAACGGGGGCTGCGCCGAGGTGCTGCGGTCACGCTCGTCCGGTCTGCACTTTCCCGAGAAAACCTTCGATGGGCGTCCCGTACAGCGCGGGAACGACCCCTCGGTGATGCCCGGTCCCGAGACGACCTATCAAAGCTACGGCATCCCCTGGGCCAACGCCAGCAATACCCCTTTTCGCCTCTACAAGCACTGGGTTCACGAAGGGGGCATCGCGAGTCCTTTGATCGCCCATTGGCCCGCCAAGATCAAACAAACCAATACGCTCACCCACCAGCCCGGCCACCTGATCGACATCCTGGCCACCTGCGCGGATGTCGCCGGAGCCGCATACCCCGCCACCGACAAAGGCCACGACATTACGCCACTCGAGGGCAAGCCTTTGACACCGATCTTTGAAGGCAAACAGCGCCCAGGCCATGACGCTATCTTTTGGGAGCACGAAGGCAACCGGGCTGTGAGGCAAGGCAACTGGAAGATCGTCGCCCGCTACATCAGGGAAAAAAGGCGGGACGGCGAGTGGGAACTCTACGACCTCGAAGCGGACCGCACCGAGATGAACAACCTCGCGGAGGCGAACCCGGATAAAGTGGCCCAACTCGCGGCCCTCTACGATGAGTGGGCCAAGCGCGCGAGTGTGGTTCCCTGGAGTTCTTGGCTGAAGACCTGACGGCTTGCCCCGCGGCTTCCGGCCCTGCCCGAGGTGCGCCGGACGTCACCAATCCCGCTCGACAGAACCGAGTTGCCTGCCCCCTTTGCCGAACATGTTCGTGTTAAACTCTGGCGACGCTGATGTGGAACCGAAGAGTGTTTTTGTTTCAAGCGGCGGCGCTTGTGGGATGTTCGCCGAAGCTGCCCCTCGCGCAGGCGGTCACCCGGCGGATTGAGTCTGGGGTCGATCACAATCACTGCACCACACGACAGTTCCAGCACATGTCGTTTTGGCATCAAGGAGTGTGGTTTGTCTTCTACAGCGATGGGAAAGACTACCGGTATCAGACCTCCGCGGACTCAGGCCAGACCTGGCGGCGCGCAGACCGGCCGATCGACGTCGGCCCGAACGGCTCCACCAGCTTTGATGTGGCTCAGGCCGGCGACACGGTTTATGCCGTGCACGTGCACTATCCACTGGGGCGATACGACCCCAGCGCCGCCTACGCCCGCGATCCTGCTCGCAGGGGTGAGTACACGTCGCAAGGCAGGGTCAAGAAAGGGCTGATTCGCGGCAGGCAGATCGAGTGGGTTGAAAACCAGGATCCCGGCTTCACGCCGGACTATTGCAATCTGGTCCGGGATTCGGAAGGCCACTTCTGGATCTTCACGCGCCAGAACCAGGTCGGCATTGCCTACCGCGGCCTTCGTCCGGAAGATATCGGGGAATGGGCGCCGGCCGGGGTCTGTATTCCCATCGAGGGGCGGCACGCGATGGACGCTGCCGCGCTCGACGCTGGACAGCTCTATGCCGCTTCCGTTCTGACAACCGGCGGCAAGCTTTACGGCAATCTCTACGACGGAGAACATTGGGGTGACAAGCCCGTCTTGATCGCTGACAACATGACAACCGTCGCTGGCGACGACCGCCGTTTGTCGCTTGAGTTCGATCCCACGCGGAAGCGGCTTCATTTGCTCTACATTGACGGGACGAGCACCCTGCGGTACCGCTCGCTGGACCCGCCATACGGTTCCAAGGGCTGGCATCCGCCCCTGTCGTCGCCCGGGCTGGAGCTTGGCTCTGGAGTCTTCACCTCAGCGCTCAGCGTCGACAGCTCCCGCACGCCGTACGGGCTGGTCGTGACTTACGGGCTTGAGAAGTACGCGGGCGAGGATGCGCGGGTACACACAGGAGAGCTGTACGTGAGAAGCTTCGACGGCCAGCAGTGGACAGGCAAGCCTCTGCTCGTGAGCGAGCCGAACACGACCGGCAACTGGTACCCGAACGTGAATCAGGACGCACGGGATGGGCTGTGCGTGCTGTATTCGCGGTCCGAGGACGAACGAAATCTCATGGTTCCGCTGTCGATCATGGCGACGGTCGTCCCGCAACTCTGAGGCCCCCCGCGGGAGCGGGCGAGCCCCGACCTTGAGGGAGGGGTTGCCGCGCCTCATCCGACAGCGGCCACGCTCCCCCTTTTGGCTGCGGCTCGTCCGCGTTAGGGCAGTTGACGCATGAATCTCACGGATCTGTTTGACCTAACGCTGAAGGGCTGTAGCGGCGAAACCGCTCTCGAGTATGGCGGCCGCGAGTGGACATTCGGTGAACTAGCCCGCATTTCTCATCGATTCCCGAAAACGGGGTTGGCGGGGCGCGCGGGATGGGATTTCATGGTCTTGAGGCGGCATCGCCTCTCGGCGGGGCCGCCGTGGGGCAGAAACGGCCCGGCATGCTGTCCGCGACCCTGGCCGAGGCGTTTTTCGTCTGTTTTTGGGCAAACCTCGATTGCCGCCCCTGTCGAGCCCTGTGTGCTTCAAGTATTACTTGAACTCGCCTTGCCGTTTTCAGCAGCGCCGCGGCTCCCCCCGTTCGAGATTCTCATACGCTTGGGCGAACACCCCCGCCCAGGCGTATCCCGTCGCCAGCGAAATCCACACTTTGCGCGCCGTGATCCGGATGCGCGCTCCGATCTTCAACAACCGCAGCCGGATCGTCGTGCATTGCGCCCGCGCCATCTTCGTCCCCGCCAACCCCAGCCGCCGCAGCGTCTCCAGCAAACAGTACCCGATCGATGAAAAATATAAGCGGATCTGATTCGACCGCAATAGCGCGGTCGAGGTGCGGTCGGCGAACAGCCCCAGCTGCTGCTCCTTGATGCGGTTCTCCATCTCTCCGCGGGCGCAGTAGATCGTCTCGTATAAGTGTTGCGCCGCCGCTTGCTTGGGCGTCAGCGACGTCACCACGAAACGCGGGTTTTCGCCCTTCGCCAGATACTCCGCCTTGGCCACCACCCTGCGCCCCCGCGCCCAGCTGGTTCGCGTGCGGTAGCGGAAATCCCCGAACGCCCGGGCCGCCTTGCCCCTCTTGGCGAAACGCCGCCGCGCCAGCTTCATCCGTCTCTTGATCAGGCGCTCTAAACGCTCGTTTTTCGCCAGTCCGAACACGTAATCCACGCCCTGGTTCTCGCACCAGCTCATGATCTCGTCGCGGCAAAAACCGCTGTCGGCCCGCAGCAGGATCTCGACCTCGGGCCACACCCGCCGCAGTTGTTCGACGATGCGCCGGACCTCTTCGAGCGACCCCGCCGAGGCGTCGATGTTGGACGGCCGCAGGCGCGCGCACAGCAACTGGTCCCCGGCGAAAATGTAGAGCGGCAGGTAGCAATAGTGTCCGTAGTAGCCGTGAAAAAAGCGCCCCTCTTGGCGGCCGTGCAGCGCGTCGTCGGTGGCGTCGAGATCGAGCACGATGCGCTCGGGCTGGCACGGCTGCGATTGAATGTAGAGCGAGGTCAGCAGACGGTCGGCCGCGCCCGTGTCGAGAACGATCTTCTTGTAACGGCTTTGCGCGCCGGCCTTGGCCGGGGTCAACTCCAGGCGGTTGAGAGTGCTCTTGCCGGCGCCCGCCTTGCCGCGGTCTTGGGCTCGGCGGCGCTGCTTGCCTTCGAGGTCTTGTTTGCCGCTCAGCAGGGCCAGCAGCGGGTCGGAGCGCAGCTGATCGTGATCGTTGAGGTCCTCATAACCCAGCGCCAGCCCGTAGACGCGCTGCGAGACCAGCTCGCGCACGCTGTGTTCGACTTGCGCGGGCTGGCGGTGATCACGGAAGCAGGCGGCGAACTGCCGCACGATGCCGCTGCGCTGTTCGGTCTGGCGCAACAGCATGGCGCCGCCGTCGGAGGTGATCATGCCGCCGTCGAAACGGGCTACCACCTGGCGGCGGCCATGGTCGGCGAAGGTGAAGCTGGTTTGGGTACACTCTGTCATGGCAGGGGTCGCTTTCTTGCTGGCTGAAACATATTGTAATCATTATGTTTGTGCCACAAAAGGCGGCCTTCCGCCAACCCCGCGATGAGAAATCCGGGTTAAGATTGATTGGCCGGTATTTGCGGGCCGGCGTGCTGGTGGAGGGAAAGCGGGTAGTGAGCGAGCAGGGCACGCCGCAAGGCGGACCTTTGTCGCCGCTGCTGGCGAACATCTACCTCGACGCGCTCGACCGGGAACTGGAGAGGCGCGGGCAGCGCTTTTGCCGCTACGCCGACGACTGCAACATTTATGTGAGCAGCGAGGCGGCGGCGAAGCGGGTGCTGGAGTCGATCCGGTGCTGGGTGGAGCAACATCCGCGACTGCAGGTGAACGCGGCGAAGAGCGGGACGGGGCGTCCCTGGGAGCGCAAGTTTCTGGGGTTTCGTATCAACCGCAAGCAGCAGATCGAAGCCGCGCCGGAAAGCGTGGAGCGATTCAAGACGAAGGTACGGGAGATCTGGCGCAGCTGCCGCGGCGTGAGCAGCGTAGAGCTGCGAGACGAGTGGCGGCGGTGGGTCATCGGCTGGTGGGGCTATTACCGGCTGGCCGAGGACCGGCGCGCGATCTTTCGGCTGGAGGGCTGGATTCGGCGCCATATCCGGCAGTGCTTCTGGCTGCGCTGGCACAGTGTGCGGGGTCGATGCCGCGCTTTGCGGCGCTTGGGCGTTCCCGAGCAGATGCTGCGCTATGTGCCGACGCGGCGCGGCGAGTGGTATGTCGCGGCGCGGCGGATGATGCACACGGCCTTGCCGAACGCGACCTTGCGGCGTTACGGGTTCGTGATGCCATCGGATCTCGCGGCACCATGAGCGCCGCCGGGTCCAACCGCCGGATACGGCTAACCCGTATGTCCGGTGGTGTGGGAGGGTGCCGGGGCGCAATCCCCGTCACCCGACCCGATCGTCAGGTGGTGCGCCCTTGATTGGACCGGCTGAGAGCCGGCCGCTACTGGGCCGTCGCCGACCCTTGAGAAGAGCCACCCGGGGGGATGACCACAAATGCGGAGAGCAACTCGAAACTGTCCAGGCCTGGAAACGGTCGTGTTGGTCCGGTGATCTGTTCCTTACCGGTTTTTCCACCCTTAGCTTAGCAAGCGCCGTGCCCGCAGTTGGCCTAATTCGGAGGTGCAGGTTGCTGTAAGTGTTTGAAACGATGCAGCGTAAGTTTTTTTCGTTTTTACGTGACCGCTGGCGCTGGTTTTGTAAATTGCGTGGTTTTGTGACGGATTGAGCGAAGGACTGCGTGGAGGGTGTATTGGAATCGACAGACTGCCGCGGATTTGACAGATGGGAGGGACCAGCCGTTGGCAACGGCTGGTTTTGTTGCTCACTCCAAGCCCCGCAAGGCCGGAGTGCCGGCCTTGCGCCAAAAATGAGGCGCCCGGTCCGCGCGCAAGGCGGCCGGTCTTGGGGCCCACTCCAACCCCCGAACGACCGCCGCTAACGGCCGTTCCCCAGGAGCAGATTTCTGGGGGTGCGGGGACGCCGGGTCTCTGAGGCCCGGCCTATGTGAAATCAAACCACGTGGACGTGGCTGGCCGACCAGCGTCCTGGAAAGTCGTTGCCTGGAAGCTGTGAATAAATTGAAACATTTTGGTTGAGATCTGTTGTAGTCGATTTAGACTAGGACATGAACGAAACATTGGTCCCTCGCTACATCCCGATCAACCGCAACCAGAAGATCCTGCAACCGCTCGATATTGAAAATCTGATCACTGGGGACCACCCGGCCCGCAAGATCTGGGCCGTGGTCGCAGGGCTCGATCTGAGCGGGTTCGAGCAAGAGATCCAGTCCGTCGAAGGCCGTGCCGGCCGCAACACGTTCTCGCCGCAGTTGCTGATTTCGATCTGGATCCATGTCTACACGAAGGGCCTCCATTCGGCCCGCGAGATCGAACGCCAGATGGCCTACGAGCCCGGGCTGCAGTGGCTCTCCGGGTTGCGCAGCGTCAACCATCACACTTTGTCGGACTTCCGCGTAGCGCACGGCGAAGCACTCCGCGAGCTGTTCACGCAAGTGCTCGCCATGCTCACCATGAAAAAACTCATCACGCTCGAGCGCGTGGCGACCGACGGCACCAAGATCCGAGCCGACGTCAGCAAGAAAAGCTTCTCGAGAGCGGAAAAGATCCGCCGGCATCTGAAACTCGCGCGCCAACACATCACCGCACTCGAACGGCAGGAAGCCGAGCAACAGACGACCAAGCGACAACAAGCCGCCCGCCGCCGCGCGGCACGCGACGAAGAACAAAGACTGGAAGAGGCGCTCTCGGAAATTCAACGTTTACAGGCCGAGAAGAAACACGACAAAAAGAAAGAACCGCAAGCCTCGACGAGCGATCCCACGGCGCGCTTCATGTTGACTTCGGATGCCGGTCTAGCGCCGGCCTATAACGTACAGGTGTCGGCGGATGCGGAGAACGGTCTGATCGCCGACATCGAGGTGGTCCAAGATCCGCAAGACGCGCAGCAACTGGCGCCGGCTGTGGACCGTTTACAGGAAACGTTCGGATCGTATCCGGGGCAACTGCTAGCCGACGGCAGCTATACCAATCACGAATCGGTGCTGGAGATGGCCCAGCGCGGCGTGGACTTCTACGGCACGATCACGGGCCGCAGCGAGCAGCCCAGCGGACGGGCGGTGCAACGCCACCCCGACTATCGTCACGAGCGCTTTGACTACGACGAGCCCGCCAACGAGTATATCTGTCCGCAAGGCAAGCGGCTGCGGCACAAGCAGACTCGGCGCTGGAGTGGCGGGCGTGAGCAGCGGGTGTGGGTGGCGTCGGGGCAGGACTGCCGCGGTTGTGAAGCTCAGTCGTTGTGTTGTCCGGGCATTGACTTGAGGCGGCACGGGCGCAGCATAGCGGTTTCACAAAATCATCCGTCGGTGGAAGCGTTTGACGAAAAAATGCAGAGCGAGAAAGCGCAGGCGATCTACAAACAGCGCGCGCCGCTGGTGGAATTTCCCAACGCTTGGATCAAACAGAAGTTGAAACTCAGGCGCTTTGCAACACGAGGTCTGGTGAAAGTGAAATGTGAAGCGTTGTGGGCGGCGCTGACATTCAACTTGCAGAGGATGTTCCGCCTGGCGCCGGAGTTAATCCCGGCTGGGTAAGGGGAACCCGAGAGCAGCCGCTCCCAGGGTTCTCTCGACGAGACCCAAGCCCGGCGGACCAGCCGGACCCAGCCTATCGGGTCCGTTTCAATCGCACCCAACCCATCGGATCTGTCTCAATCTGTCAGAAAACGTTGCCGCCAGCTCACCCAGCCAATTTCTTCACACCTTCCCGTCCCCGACTTTCCCCGACTTTCCCCCGACTTTCCCCCCGACTTTCCCCGCACATTTGCTCTCTTTGCCGCTCAAACGATCGTATTCGTTAGCAAAAGAGCTCAATGATCTTTTTCTGTTTTGTTGTAAGTTGTTCATTTATGAGGGCTGGCTTTTTTCAATGAGAGTATTTGAGAGTCTGTGAGAGGCTTTCTGGCTTTTGGGTCCCGGCGAGGCCGTGGAACCTGAATTATGCACAGATTCGGCGTAGCCATCGCCGATGGAGTTGTGGCGGTAGCGGCAGTCGTGTCAACTCAGTGATTTAGCAAGTCGTCTTTTCCTCTGTTTCCCTCCCTGTTTGAGCCGCCTGCCAATCCCGGCGGGCAAAAGCGGGCGGGCAAGCGGCGTGTTCCCAGTACGTTGCGGCGAGTGCATGAAATTTTATGCATGGAGCGCCCCTCAACTCAGCGCACCCTCCACCACCGGCGCGAAGCTCGATCCCGGTGGCCCCATCGCCCGCAGCCGCCGCATCAGCCGTTCAAACAGGCCCTTTTCCTCATAATGATCGCTGTAGCTGACACCCGTTCTGCCGGCGTGCCGCCAGATCTTGGCCGCCACGAACAGAAAGCGCAGCCGCGCCGTCGCCAGGGTGGTGTGCCGCAGTGTCTCCACGCTGGCTTGGGCTTCGCGGTTGAACAGCAGCAGCCAGCAGTTGAGGTTGTAGGCCAGCATGGCCAGCTGAAAGTGATTGCGGTTCATGTCAAAGCGGCGCGAGGGATGGGCCGCCAGCCCGGCGTCGTTGTTGGCCTCCTTGATGAGGTTCTCGGCTGCGGCGCGCTGATTGTAAAACCACACCACCGCCGCGATCGGTTCGGCCAGGTTGGTGACAAACACGCGGTAGGTGTAAGCGCTGGTGGCAAACAGCTGGTATTGCTCGGCCGCGCCGGCCGCGGGTTCGTTTTCGTAACGCAGCGCCAGGAAACGACAGGCCCGCGCCCAGCCCTGCGGCTGGTAGAGGAATTCGCATTCCGCATCCGCATCGCTGTGGGGCGAGGGCTTCCAGGCCGCTTGCTGCAACTGCTCGACCAGCCGCCTGGTCTTGCGCGCCACGATGACGAACTGACAAGCCGCCTTTTCATAGGCCTCCACCGCCTCCCAGCAATAAAACCCGGAATCGGCCCGCGCCAGGATTTTCTTCACGCCGTGCGGCAAAGCCCGAAAGGCGCTCTCGAGGTGGGCGGCGATCTGCCGGCCCGTGGGCCGGTCGCCGTTGCGCAACCCGCCCATCAGGTATTCGCGCGTCTCGGCCAGGAAAGTCAGTATCGGCTGGTAGCTGCGCTTGCCCTTGTTCTTGGGGTTGTAACTCTTGCGCCCGCCCATCTGGCGGCCGTAGAGCGTGTGCACGGTGGTGTCGGTGTCCAGCGTCACCGTCTCCAATTTCACCTGGGCCGCGGCCCAGACTCGTTCCCGCAGCTGGCGCTGAATGGAAAGGATCTGCTTCGCCACGTTGAGGTGCAGCGAGGCCAGAAAGCGCCACAGCGTGGACTGCGGCGGCAGACGCGTCACTTGCAAGATGCCGGTCAAGATGGGGTCGCGGGCGATGAAGCGGAGTTGGTTCAGCCGCGCAAAGCCGACATAGAGGCCCAGCACGAGGGCCAGCACAAACTGGTAGAGGCTCATCACACGGGTGATTCGTTTGTTCGTGATGGTTTCTTCCAGCAGCGCCTGGAAGCCGAGTTTTTCGAGCAGGGTGGCGACGGGCAGCAAGCCGCCGTAGGGAGTCAGATTCTTGCCGCGGAAGTGATAAGGCGTGGCAGCCCCGATTTTATTGGGCCGCGGGGCCCTCGCGCCCCGGCCTTGTTTGACGGGCCTTCGGGAGCTATGCTGTTTTCGCTTGGTAACCATTTGGGTGACCTCCTTGGGGTTGACTGGCGAAGCTGAAATCTTTGCCAGCCTACCTTATTACCCCATGTTTTCGGGGGTCCCCCAAATGGCCCCTGGCGGCTCAGCCCTCCTCCGGTGCACCCCGCAGTGCATAATTCAGGTGGAATGGTTGTTCTCTCCTTTAAGTTGCAACTGAGTCATTGTTGGTTTTGTCGCTTTTAGGATAACAAGTCGATCTGGGGATTCCTTGCGGGCGGTGGGCAAGCCTGTTGAGAACAAAGGGACTATATTTACAATTTATCCGTGACTGAGTTGGGATGATTTGCGGTTCTGGGGGGGGGCGGTCTTTTGGGGCCAAAGTGGCGTGTGGGTAGCCGGTTCGGCCGTTGGGTGGGGAGTTCGCGGCTCGCGGCTGCTGCGGGCGATTCCGCAAAAGTTGATAATAAAACCCGGCGACTGTCCCCATCAGCCCATCAGCCTGCGGTCCGCTGGGGCCTAACGCCGAGGTTCGGGAGCTGTCCCCGATCTCGCCCGCTCCCGCAACTGGCCGAAAGCCATTCCCGCGGCGCAAAGCAGAAGCAATACCCGAAACGCCCGCATACTTGAATTATATCTGCTGGCAGGCGTTTCCAGTTTTGTGGTGCTCCCGACAACAGAGCCGCGGGCGCAAGCCCGCGGTCAAGCTCCCAAATGACCGGGCACCTACGACGTTGCCGCGGGTGCCGCGGATCTCGACCGCACCCTTGCGGGTGCGGCTCTGTTGGCGTCTTTGGCAGTCGCGCTCACCTCTAGTTGAAAACCAACTCCCCGCGGTCGATAATCGTAGTCCGCCTTCAAATCAGACATCGTTTCGGAAACCGGGGAAACCGCCTTGAAAATCACTGACCTCAAAGTTCTGCAGACCCAAGGAGGCCACGCCAACTGGGTCTTCGTCAAGCTCTACACCAACACCGGTTTGACCGGTGTGGGCGAGTGCAGCATGGAGCGGCATCGCCTGGAGACGGTTCAGGCTCTCAAGTCGATGAAGGACTTCCTGGTCGGCAAGGACCCATTCCAAATCGAGCACATCTGGAACTCGCTTTACAAGCAGACCTTCTGGTTCGGCCAGCTCATCACGCTCTGCGCCCTGAGCGGCGTGGAACAAGCCCTGTGGGATATCAAGGGCAAAGAACTCGGGGTTCCTGTCTATGAATTTCTGGGCGGTAAGCTGCGCAACAAGGTCCGTGCCTACGCCAACGCCTGGGCATTTTCGAAATCAGTCATCGATCATCGGCCGGAAGACACCCCGGAGATGGTCGCCCGCAACGCAGAAGAAATGGTGGCCAAAGGTTTCACAGCGATGAAATGGGACCCCTTCCGTTTTGGCGGTCAAGTGATCCCCAAAGAGGAGGAAAAGTACGCCATCGAGTGCGTCAAGACGGTCCGCGAAGCGGTCGGGCCCGATATCGACCTGATGATCGAATGCCACGGGCGCTTCAACATGTGGAGCGCGATCCGCATGGCTCAAAAGCTCGAGCCCTTCGACCCATTCTTCTACGAGGAGCCGATACCGCCCGACAATATCGACGCCATGGCGGAAGTTCAGCGCTCCATCAACTTGCCCATTGCAACCGGCGAGCGCCTCTATACGCGCTGGGATTTCCGCGCTCTTTTTGAGAAGCACGCAGCCCGAATTATTCAGCCCGACGTCTGCCACGCCGGCGGTATTCTGGAGCTGAAGAAAATCGCGGCGATGGCGGAGACCTACTACATTTCCGTCCAGCCCCACAACTCCAACGGCCCCATCGCGACGCTCGCGAGTCTCCACTTGGATGCCTCGATTCCCAACTTCATCATTCAGGAGTTCTTCTACCCCTACCTCGAGCACTACAACGAAATCCTCACCGATCCCATCGTCTACGAAGGCGGCTACTTGAGGATTCCAACCGGTCCCGGCTTGGGCTCGGACATCAACGAGGAAGCAATCCTAAGACGCCCGCCCGTCGATCAGCCGCATGGGGCGAGCTGGATCGGGTCGTACTGGTAGATTTTTGACCGGGCCGATCGTATCGATGAAGCAGGCCCCGCGTTTCTCTACCCCTCCACCCAAACCGGGCTTGACCAAGCCTGATGCCCGTTCGCCTGCGTCACCCGAACGCAATACCATCCGCGCGCCCCTTCCTGCCACGGTCGGCGTGGCGGAATTGCGCCTGAAACAGGTCGGGCGTGACGAGCCGCCCGGGTGAGTGCCGGCCGCTACTAGGCGAAGCCATCCGCGGGGGATAACCACAATTTGGAGAGCAACTCGAAACTGTACCAGGCCTGGAAACGGTCGTGCTGGTCCGCGGCCGTGGACGGCGTGGACGGCCCGGCAAGGTGGTGATATCAACCCCGCGGCTAATCAATTGCGCAAGAAGCACCGATCATTCCATCGCGGTTATCGCACGCCTCGATGGTTGCCCAATCACGCAGCACGATTCTGGTCGTCGACGACGAAGAGGGCGTCCGCGACTACCTTGCCGAGGTCCTGCGCTTGGAAGGCTACGAGTGCCAGTGCTTCAGCGAAAGCCTCTCCGCGCTTGCCTATCTGGCTGGACGGAATCGGCCAGCCGATCTCGTGCTGGCTGACATTCGCATGCCTGGCATGAAGGGAATTGACCTGCTTCGCGCGGTGAAATCGCGCCAACCCGAACTGCCCGTCATCCTCATCTCGGGGCTCTACGAACTCGCTCTGGCGCTCGACGCGCTCGAAGCCGGCGCGGACGACTATCTCAAAAAGCCCGTTAAGCCAAGCGACGTTGTGACACTTGTCGGCAAATTCCTGCAAAAAGACGCACGCCGCCACGAGCAAGAATTTCGAGAAGCTCTTCGTCAGTTTCTTGATGCGCGAGCAGCGAATGGAGAGGCTACAGAACCTCTCGCCGAAGTCTTTCGCATGCTGGGTTTCCGGCGTTACGAAACGTTCCAGCATTCGAAGCGCGTCGCGGCGTATTCCCGGCTATTCGGTGAACACTGCGGCCTGACAGAGCCGGAACTGAAGCACCTCGAGCTGGGTGCGCTGCTGCACGATATCGGCAAGATCGGCATCCCGCGCAACGTGCTGCTGAAGCCTGAGTCCCTGACCGAGGAAGAATGGCGCGTGATGAAGACTCATCCTCAGATCGGATACGGATTGCTCTCGGAATTTCCGGCATTCGTTGAAGAGGCGCGTATTGTCCTGTCCCATCACGAGCGCTTCGATGGCAAGGGCTATCCGCGAGGCAAGCGCGGGAAAGAAATCCCGGCCGGGGCACGCATCTTCAGCATCGTGGACATGCTGGACGCCATCACTTCCGACCGCCCTTACCGGCCGGCACAGCCCCTCTCGAAAGCTCGAGAGGAAATCGAGAAGATGAGCGGCAGCCAGTTTGACCCCAGCCTGGTGGATGTCTTTGGGACAATCCCGGTGGAGGAGCTGCGCAAAGTTCGGCTAGAGTACCCGGACGAAGTCTCCTGATCAGCTTGCGCCTGAGGCGTAATAAAGTGGCTGGCCGGCCGCCCCGTTAACCCGCTTTTCTCACCACGTGGCGAGGCGAAGTGCGTGAGAGGCCCGTCAGTACGAAGCGCGTGCCGCTTGCCCGCAAGCCGCTGGTTCGTTACAAGAGGGCGGCTGTTTTCCGAGCGGCGCCGCCAACCCCAGCCGAAAGCGGCAGCAATCAGCGCGCGGTCTCTTCGGCTTCGTTGGAATACCCCGAGGCTCCGTCGCCGTTGATTGCGCTGACGCGGTGGCGGTAGGTCGTCTTGCTAGTCACGCTCGAATCCTTGTAGCTGGTCGCGTTGGCTCCAACCGTCTGAAGCAGCGTGAAGCCACTGCAGCCGGAACCGGTGCAGCGTTCGATTTCGAAGTTCGTCTCGTTGTTCGCGTTGTCGCTCCAGGCGAGCTGGATGGCTTTCCCGCGGGCCTTGGCCGTCAGCGAGCTCGGCGCCGCAGGCGGGCCGCTCGGAGGCGGCGGATCTCCGCCTCCTCCCGTGGTGGTCACGCGCACGACGTTCGAGGGATCCGACTGCCGCCCGGTGGCGCTGTTAAAGGCGAACACCCGCAGATCGTACTTACCCTCGGGCAACGGGAAGGTCTGCCCCGTGGCGTTTTCGGCCGCTGCTGGGGTCACGTCCTGCCAGCTCGCATTTTTATTGCCGCGGCCCTTGACGACTTTCTTGTACTGCGGCTGGAACCCCGTCTCGTTGTCGGAATTGCTGGTCCAGGTGGCGGCGACCTCAGTGCCATTCACCGAGGCCTGCAAATTTCCTGGCGCCGCGATGGCGTAGGGGTCGAAGATCGTCACATCCACCGTGTCGGTGTCGCTGGCGTATCGGCTGTCCTCGACCCGGGCCGTGATGGTGTGGAGTCCGAGATCCCCGCAACTGAACGTGCGGAAAACGCTGCCTGCTTGCTCTCCAAAGCCCACACCGTCGTCGAACCACTGGATCAGATGGGTCAGCGGGCCGTCTTCGACATCCTCCGCCGCGGCTTGAAAATTTACCGGCTGGCCGCAGGGGAAATCCTTGCTGTCCTGCTCGGAGGGCACCTCGATGATGACCGTGGGAGGGGTATTCGGCACGCCGTCCCAGTTGACGGCCGCCAGGGCGTCAAGACGCCCCCAACCGTAGGTGTTATTAGGGACTGCGGCACCCGAAACTCCGCCGCAGCTCTGGGAGCTGGTCAAAGGAACGGCCGTCTCTTCGAGGATCTGAGCGGTCTGGCTGACGTCGCCTTGAAACTCCGGCCGGGCCGCCCAGAACAAGGCCACGGCGCCAGCAGTGTGCGGGCTGGCCATCGACGTCCCACTGAAGTTGGCGTAACTGCTGCCGGTGATGCTGGAGCGGACGCTTACGCCCGGCGCGCTGACGTTCGGCTTGATGATTCCGCCAAAGGCCGAAGGTCCCCGCGAGGAAAAGCTGGCGACGTTGTCGCTGCCGTCTGTCGCTCCGCTGCCGAACGATTCCGGATAGTCTCCTGGAGAGCCCGCCGTGTTGCAGTTCGATCCGCTATTGCCAATGGAAAAGGCGGGGAAAATGCCGGCATTGACCCACTGCCGCACCCAGGATTGATACCAGGAATTACCCCCTCCACCACCCCAGGAATTATTCACAACGTGGGGCACTTGGCTCAACACCCATTGCGCGCACGAGGAAAGAGCGAAGCCGCTGCAGAAGCCGCTTTCACAGCCCTTACAGGCGATCCAGCGGGCCTCGGGCGCCACGCCGATCTGATTCGTTGCTCCGTCGTCGCCCACCATCGTGCCCATGGTGTGCGTCCCATGGTTGTGGTTGTCGCAAGGTTCTCCCGCCACCGGACAAACGTTGGCAGGATCTGACCAAGTGTTCGTGTGGTCGAAACTTCCTCCGCCGAGATTGCCCAAATACTGATTGACTAGAGCCGGGTGATCGAACTGCGCGCCCGTGTCGATGTTGGCAACGATGATGCCCGCGCCCCTCGTCGTGGCCCACACCTGCTCGGCCCGGATCTTCGACAGGCCCCAAGCAATGGCTTCGGTCCCTCCATCACCGCTCGGTTGCGGCTCCGGAAGCTGAAAGATTTCCTCAAGGACTAGGGCCGCCACTTCGGGCCGCTGAGCCAAGGCCCTCGCCAGCCCTAGCGTCCCGTCGCGCACATAAATCGAATTGCGCACCCAAAAGGGAGTGAAATCCACTGCCTGCGCCGTGAGATAATCCCGAACCTGGCGCTGGCTTCTCTCGGCCACCTCGCTCAAAGCGCCCACAACAAACCGAGCGCGTGCCAGCCGATTCGCGATGCCTCGCGCCGCCTTGGTGTTTGCCGTCTCTTGAAAGAGAACGAAAAAGGGCGCTCGGGCATCGGCCGAGTCGGAAAGGGTGCTCATCAATTCGGCGTCAATTTTGTAGTCCTTGTTCTGTCCTAGGATCGCCGGCGTGAACAGCAGGAACCCAATTAGGGCGACAATGGGGACTCGGTAAGTCTTCGCCGCTGCTTGTGAACCAAGCCCGGGGTTTAGTTCTACCACCTCTACCTCCGTGCTTGCCGTAACCACATGACCTGGAACTGCGCGCATCTAAGCCAGGATTTCCATTGTGGCCCTGGCATGGCCACAGTTATACACCCGCGCCGCTCCGAACAGCACGTCTTTCCCACGCTGCTCAGTTCGCCACCACCATGCGTGTGGTGCTGCTCATCATGAGCGTGCTTTGGGCAAGTATCAGTGGAGAACTAACCAGGCGGAACGGATAGTTCACCTTGATCTGGACGATGTCACCGCGCCTAACCTGCGCTGGATCCAACCTCGGTGTGGCGTCATTTGGGTTCCAGACACAGCTGACGCTAACATCCGGCAAGTTCAGGCCCCTGCAATGCCTTTTCACTACGGTTTCGATATTGGCAGTCGTGGTAGGGTTTTCACTGCCGCGAATGATGCAATAACGGCCCGCCTGCCGGGTGGCCTGGGCGAGTGTGGTGTAAGTCCACATGCCGCGGCCGATCTCCAGCAAAGTCAAAACAACGAGAAGAAACAGCAGGAAGGTGAGGGCAAATTCCACGATCGTGGCCCCCCGGCGCGCATGGTGTTTGTTCGCCTGCCGCCGCACTGCCGAAAACAGGTGGTTTGAGCTTAGTTTGCGGATCATGGATGCCTCGTCTCTCTGTCGTTGTTATGTTGATTGCACACACCGGCCGTCAATTCGCACCTATTGCACGCGGACGTAGGATTCGCGTGCCACGGGAACAGGGCTGGGAATGCCGGGCCACTTAATGTAGGGCTCAAAAGTTTGCCGCACCGTCACCCTGGAGTAGACTCGGGGCAAGCCATACCCGTCGCAGGTGTCGTCCACGCAACTGACAGCGCCGGCGAGTCCCAGCGTATTGCCGGGACAATCGCAGAAAACGTCGGGGGTCACCGTGACCCCTTGCAAGTCGGCGGCGTCATCCTCGGCGATGGCCGTGATGACGCCATACGTGGCGGCCTTGAGAGTGCTCCCGGAACCAAAAAGAGCACCGGTGCTGGAAGCGTTCGCTACCTCGACCGCGTTGTAAAAAGCGCGCGCGAAATCCGCCGCGCCAGCCATCATCAGCATGAGCAGCGGTGTGATAATCGCTAGTTCGACGGTCAAGACTCCGGCATGCCGTTTGCTGTTTCGGCGGCTGGTTCGTGGTTTCATCGTTTCCTCCAAAGCTTGGGAATAGAGAACATAGACGATCTTCACTCGAGAAGCGTCGGCGCGAAGACAGGCGGAGCGATCGGACTGTTATTGAGATTGGCGCCCGGAAGCACCGCGCCGCCTGAAACCTCGACGGTGTCGGCAACGATTATGGTCCAATCCACGGTGTCATTGGTGCCGCGCCAGGCCAGAGCACTGCTGGGCGTGTAGATGGCGCCGTTAAACACCGAATCGGCGCTGCCGGCGAACACATGGCCCGGCGGGTTGCCCGGGGCGGCGTCATCTTCCCAAAAAAGAATGCCCTCATAGTCGTCGCCCGAACTCGGCGCATAGAAAGTCACCGTGGCCGATCCGGCAACAAAAAACGTGCCCCAGTTGCCGCCGTCGCTGTTGGTGCTGTAGAAGGTCACCCCGGCCCCCCCCGGACCCAGCGCCACGTTGCCATCGCTATCGACGACGTCGACGACAGCACTGGAAGTGATGCTCAACCCGCTGTCGAGGATGTAAAGGCCCTCTTGGAAGTGCACAATGCCGCCGCTGATACTAATGGCGGCCCCACCTCCGGACCCGTAATAGTAACCGGGGGTTAGGGTCACTTCTCCGTTGGTTATCTTGACATTCGTGTTCTCCTCGGTTGCGCCGGCTTCGGGAACGCTGGGCTCCATGACTTGCAGATAGGACATCGAGTCATACGCTGTAGCAACGACGGTGGCCGGCGGCGGGTCGATGCAATTGGCGCTGCCGTTCATGGCATAGTCGCCGGAGGTTCCAATGTAAGACCCCAGCAAGCAGCCGCCGCCGTTCACCGTGATCGCTGAAGTGTGGTTCGAATTGACCATGATCTCGCAGCCGGAGTCGAGAACTGCCGTCCCCTGGACCACCAGCGATGCCCGCTCGTCGGGGTTCAGCGCGTGCAGGCAACCAGTGGCATATTTCACCAGGCCCGCCACCGCGCGGGACTGCACGGTGACGTCTTCCCAGCCAATGACCCGCATGAAATAGGTGGGCACCTTTCTCTCGGTGATCACCGCTTCGACCATGATGTTGCTGCCGTTGTACGGGATGTTAATGTCGACAGTGATGTCACGTTTTGTGCTGTCCTCGTCGAAGTGATTCAGGGCCGAGTCGTTTTTGCCGGCCAGCTTGGCTGCGTCGGTGTCGCCGCCCCGCCAGATCTCGGTCACCGCGCCTATGGCCGCGGCATCCGCGGCTCTTTGTTCGCGGCGCTTCCAGTCGTAGATCAAGCCGACGTCGAGCGAGAGGCCCATGAAGGCAAGAAGTACCGGGAAGAGCAGTGCCGTGATGATAAGGAGGGTTCCAGCTTGGTCGCGACGCAAAGTTGCGAAGCGCCGGTAAAACGTGGATTTCATTTTCATTTCCATTGATCCAAGCTCCTCTGCGTCAACTTCGCAAGACCGCCAGCTAGTTCGCTGGTTGCCTGGCACCTAAGAGCACAGCAGGTGTTCGTCCTAATCTGGCTCAGTGCTTAGTTCTAGTACAGATTAACTCGAAAACGGCAAATACCCAATAGATCGGAAGGTACATTTTCATATGGTCCCTTCGTACGGATTTCGATAAGGTTATTGATGTACTACCCAAGTCCATGTTTTGGTACTGGTGGCTTAGGCCACCCGGCGTAATACGCTGCAGCGAGGCAGTTCCGGCTTGCTTTCGGAATGTCTCGTAAGCTATTTGATTAGAGTGAGTTGTAGATTAAGTACTGGTTGTATACAAGCTTCGCGAACGCGTGAGGAGGTCAGGGTGAAAGACTATGTGCGTTCCTTGTTGAAGACCATTTAGCCTACCCTTAGCCCGCGTTTCTGCTTGAAAATAGGCCGAACGCTGTAGATCGATTAACGCTTCAAGCCGAATTTTCCCGCAATCCGGGGCAACGAAGTTCCGGCGGCCTCTCAGCGATCCTAATTCCAACCCAACGGGAAGGGAGTCACGATGCCAGGAATTCGAGCTCGGCTTCGACTAGCAAGCCCTCCTGTTGCCGGCGGGTCCGTATTCCTTCGAGATCGTGGTCTTGCTGCATCGCCCCGATCGCGCGGGCGGCCTCGCTCCATTGCTTCGTCTCCAGCGGCTGCCTGAGTACGTCCAGCGCGGAGTTGCCCGCGCCGCGATTATAAGCCAGCGACAACAGTACGGTCTGAACGGAGGGAGGCGTGTCTTCACGAACCAGCGAATCGAATCGGCGCCGAATGCGGTCCCAGTAGGTTTTCGCCGCGTGTGGCATCACCTCGAGCGCCTGATCCGGGCTGATGCGAATCCCTTGAATGACCGGCGAGGCGTTGAGTGCGGCTCTCGCGCTTTCGCCCTGAATGCCGAAGACCCCTCGCAGGGCCTCCATCCGCGAGGTGTCCACAATGGACGCATAGAGTTGTTCGATTAAGCCGGGCGAGGCATGGCCCAAGTCGACGCCCGGATCGAGCGTGACCCCGGATTCTCCTCCAGGCCAATAGGGCTTTCCGCGATGCCCTTCCTTCTCGTGGACCCAGTCCAGTTCTCCCTTGAACCGGTCGAGAATTTGCGCCACTCGTGCCGCCTCGGCGCCGGTGGCGGCTTCAAGATCATCTTCGAGCGCCGACCAGGTGGAACGGTCGACCATAGCGGTCTCGGCCACACCGTGATTCCGTTGAAACGCCTTGACCGCATTGGCGGTACCGGGCCCGAATTTTCCGTCAGCCGTCATCGGATGGCCTGCCTGGACCAAGCCAAGCTGAACGTTCTTCACAACACTGCCGAGCCAAATCCGGCCGCGAGCTAGTCCGTCATTTTGGCGAAGCAGCGCCTGAATCATGGTTTTCTCCTTTTTGCGCATTGAGTGTAGCATTTCGGTAGTTAACAGACGGCACGCTTGCGGTTCCGCCTGACAGTCGTGGAACAGTGCCTGGGCAAAAACTTGGCGGGGCGCCGTATGCCATTCGGGCGTCCATTGGGCTCGACCCCGGCCACGCTAAACAGTTGAAATAACAGCGGTTGCTTGATCGGGGTATAAAGTTTCGTTACAAGATGGCAGAGAATGGCAGATTTTGGCGGATATGTCGGCGATTTGGGCGATTTCGGGGGGCTGGTGATCGGAGTCAGCGTATAGTGTCTTTCTTTTCAACGACTTTTTTGATGGGGACGGCCCGACGGCTGGCAGAAGCGCGTCAGAAAAGGTGGTTTTATGGCCGGTTTCGTTGTTTTTATGGCAGGTTTCGTTGCTTTGTTGCCGCCGGTCCAGACGGGCCGGGGCAGATTTTGGGGCTCTTGATGGCTGTTTGCTGAGTGGTGCTGCTCGGGCGTTTGACTGCCGGCAGCCGCGGACTCTTCGTCCGCGCTGACGTCGGCCCGGAGGCCGACGCGGCCCGCCACGTCAGACGGGCCGAACCACTCCGCGTCAGAACGGCCAACTCTAGGCGCCGGCATGGCAAGCTGAGAGTTTGCATCACGTCTTTGGTTGCTTGTTTCATTTTTGTTCGAGGGGCCCCTCCGCTCCAGTTGGTGTTACCTCGACAGCCGCCCCCATGGGAGCGCACACAGCGGCTGCCGGCGGACGGTCTTCTTCCCGTTGCTGATTAGTGAGGACCGGCTGAAGCTGGTCCCTACTGGGCGAAGCTATCCGCGGGGGATGATCACAATGCGAAGAGCAACTCGAAACTGTCCAGGCCTGGAAACGGTCGTGTTGGTCCGGTGATCTATTCCTTACCGGTGATTCACGCTCAGCTTAGCAAATGGAGGCCTGGTTTTCGGCTCGTTTGACCGCGGGGACCGGGTGTAAGTGTTTGAAAATATAGGGCCGTACGGTTTTTTGATTATCCGTGACCGGCGGACGGGGCTTTGAGGATTTGGGGGACTCGACCGCGCTGGAAGCTACGTGAACGTGGCTTAGCCGCAATGCTCGTCACTTAGTAGTTTCGCGGGCGGTTTTTGTTGCAGCACGTGTGTTCTTGTCTTGGGCGTCGTTGAACGCCCGGCGCACATCGCTCCCCGCAGCGACGTTACGGGCCGGTTTGCTCCTCCGCCCTTTCAGGGCTTACCCTGGATGGTTTTCGCACCCAGGGTTCCGCTTCGCTCCACCCTAGGCTACGATCCTACGCCGCTTCGCGGCTCATCGGCTCTGGGCTCGAAGCTTGAAGGCCCCTAAGTGAACGGTATTGGGCTTAGGCGGTGAGGGGCGAGCCCCTGAAAATGCAGGAACTCCAGACGCCGTCCCGGAGACCGGGGCGGCCCGCCGGGAGGCGCGCGCCAGTGTGCCCAGCATGGGCTGATTCTAGCAGGATGAAACGAGCCTGCCGGGACCGATGGAGGTAACCGTAGGGAACCGCAGAGCGGAAGTCGCGGGGCGCAAGCCGCGCGGCCAAGCCGAAGGAAGCGGGAAACAAACCTTTGACCGTAGGAACACGAACCGGCAGAGAGGCCGCGTACGGGCGGTAAGCGTGCTGGCCACCGCGAAGCCCGAAATCCATACGAGACGTGCGAGGTAGAGCCGGACGGCACGAAGGGACAGAATCAGCGTCTTACCTGGGGAGAGCTCCCTCGTGAGAGCGGGGGAGAAGTCAGCAGAAGCCATAGTAGCGAGGAAGGCGGGTAACGCCGCTGGAGCGAAGGGCTGAAGGGCCAAGGAGCAAAGCTAGAGGAGGATCTGGCACAGCGTGAAAGAGGTTTTCCCGGAGTCCCGGGCCGCAAGGTCCTTCCCCGCTGGGGGAACGAGATGGGGAGCAGGCGGAGGCAGAAGCGGTGGAGCCGTGGCGAGCCGACGCCGGTGGAAACCAGAGCGCGAGCCGCGAAACTCCCGACAGAACGCGATGCACAAGGTGCGGGAGGCAGTCGGTTTCCGGCGGCCTGCCTGCCTTGCGGCGAGACTTGCCGCCGGTCCAACCGCCGGATACGGAAAACCGTACGTCCGGTGGTGTGGGAGGGTGCCGGGGCGCAATCCCCGGCACCCGACCCGATCGCCGCGCTGGGAGAAAGCTATTTCAGGCTGGCGGAATCGAACAGTTTTTTCATCTCGGCGCAGGGACCCGCTGCAACGGACAGCAACCAACTCTCCGCCGCCGATGCGGCAGCGTCGTCCACCTTTTGCACCGCTTGCAAATGGTTGCCGTCCGCGCGTCCTGCCTGGTAAGCGTTGAGGAATGTTTTCGGCGACTCGGGAGTCACCGGCCTCGTTATCAAAAGGTTCTCGATCCGCCGCCGCTGATCGATGAGCATTTGGTGCTGGCCGTGGAGGGCCTTCAGGCGGCCGTCGTCTGTTCGTGATGACTTTTCGATCGATCGTGGGAGCTTGTCGATGATCTTCATCAGACGCCGCACCCGCTCGGAGACGTGTGCCGTCAATTGTCCGCGGGCCGCTTGATACAGTGGCTTCTGATAGCCGCCGGCGAATGCCAGGCGAACCTGCTCATACCAGCAATCCAGCGCCCACAGGTTCCCAATGACCTTCGCCGTCGTCAGGAACTTCCGTTTCAAACCCGTGTAGATCTCGGCATCGAAATCTTCGATGACTCCATTTTCGGCCGCTTCGAAGTGAACTCTCTCCGGCCCGACGTCGCCGCGAATCACCGATCCCGCCGCCAGCACCGCGCCAAACTCAACCTGTACGGGCGCCACCAGCCCGCACTGCCCGCCCACGAAAACCGGGGCTGATCGCAGCAAGACACCCCGCACGTCGCCGATCAAGCTCGACCACTTGTCACCTCTCGGATCGAAGTTGAAGTGGACAACACCGGAGCCAACCTCGCTGTGGTTTGTCCGCGACGTGCCGCCGCTCATGAAAACATCGCAGTAGTTGATGAGCGATCCCGTGATCACATTCGCGGTCAGGACCGTGTTTTTGAAGGCGGCGTTATGAGCGGCATCGGCCTGCTCTTCCAGCAACGTTCCCGGCCGCAGCTCCGCGTACCCGCGCACTCGCGCGCCGTCGAGAATCGTCGCTCCCTCGTAAGACCCCGCACCCAGTTCGGCGCCGCGGCCGATTTGGCAATCCGATACGAGCGCGTGTCCGGAAGCGCCGATGCGCGTCCCGCGCCCGATACGCAACTCGCCGCCGGCAAGAGTCGCGTGATGAATCGCCGCGCCGGCCTCGATGTTTTCGAGCTTCACATCGGCGGAGACGTAGACGCGCTCAGGACCCCACACGTCCACGCCGGCGTCGCGGAGTTTGGCGACCCGCTCGCGGTTGCCGGTTTCGTCGTATGGTTCGATTTGAGGCACGTTTGAAGGACACCGATGTGGGACGGGTTTGTTTCTTAGGGATGCCTAACGCGGATGAGGCGCGCCGGAGCGGCAGGCCCGTCACTTGCGTTCTGGGCTCTGATTCGCGGCTTATGCCATCTCGTCAACCAGTTCGTAAACCCGATCCAGAGCCGCCGACAGCGCCGCCGCATCACTGCCGCCCGCCTCCGCCATGTCAGGACGCCCGCCGCCTCTCCCGCCAACCGTCTGGGCGACCGCGCCCACCAGCTTGCCGGCATGGACCCGCTTCCCGGCCAGGTCTTTCGTCACCGCCGAAATCAAAGCGACATGGCCGTCTTCGGCCGTGCCCAGCACGACCACTCCCGACTGAATCTTATTGCGAAGCGAATCCGCCAGCGACCGCATCTGCTTGCGGTCGAGGCCGTCGATCTTGGCCGCGATCACTTTGACGCCTTTTACTACGCGCGCGTGTTCCACCAGCGAGCCGACATTGCTTTGCGCCAGCTTGGCCTTGAGCTGCTCGACCTGCCGCTCGAGTTCCCGCCGCTCGGCGGCCAGCCGTTCAACGCCTTCCAGCAAGTCCGGCTCCGAAACGCGAACCACCGCCGCGATGCGATGAATCTGCTCCACCGCCGCTTTGTATTGTTCGTACGCCCCCAAGCCAGTGATCGCTTCCAGCCGCCGCACGCCCGCCGAGATACTGCTTTCCGAGGTGATCTTGAAAACTCCGATGTCGCCGGTGCGGCTGACATGCGTGCCGCCGCAAAGCTCCGTGCTGAAACCCGGCACCTTGACAACCCGCACGTGCTCACCGTACTTTTCACCGAACAACGCCATGGCCCCGGTTTTCAAGGCTTCATCGATTCCCATCACGTCGGTCGTAACGGCGGTGTTGAGCAGGATATGCTCGTTGACGATTCTTTCGACTTCTTCGAGTTCCGCCGCATCGATCGTTGCGTAGTGGGTTACATCGAACCGCAGCCTGCCGGGATCCACCACGCTGCCGGCCTGCTTGACGTGCGTACCCAGCGTCTGGCGCAAAGCGGCGTGCAGCAAATGCGTCGCCGTGTGGTTCCGAACCGTCGAGTGGCGCAGCGAGGCGTCCACGCGGCAGGTCAGCTCGTCTCCGGTCTTCAACGCCGCCGAAGCAATGACCTTGTGCACGGAAAGCCCCTTCACGGGAGCATACACGTCCTCGACCCGAGCCGCGGTATCGGCCCCTCGAAGCATCACGCCCCGGTCGCCGACCTGTCCGCCGGCCTCGGCGTAGAACGGCGTGCGGTCGAGAACGACAGCGGCGTGAGTCCCCTCGGCGATCTCATCCACTGGCTGATCATCGACGATCAGCGCAACAATCTTGCATCCTTCCAACTCGAGAGCGGTATAACCCTCGAACTCGGTGCGGCCCTGCTCAAGCAGCCTGTGGTAGATGGGAGCCACGGCCGCCGCGTCTCCACCCTTCCAGCTCGCCCGGGCCCGAGCCCGCTGCTTTTCCATCTCGGCGGAGAAGCCCTCGGTGTCAATTGTTAGACCGCGTTCGCCTGCCAGTTCTTCCTGTTCGTCTGTTGAGAGGCCGAATGTATCGTAAAGCTTGAAGGAGACTTCGCCGGGGATCACGCTCCCGTCGAGCTTCTCCACCGAAGACTCGAACATTCTCTCGGCCAGCGCGAAGTTGCTTTGATAGCGTGACTCTTCCTCTTTGATGACGCGGGCGATTCGCTGAACTGAATCCAGCACCTCCGGGTATCCCGGCTTCATCAGCTCGGCCACAAACCCGGTCATCTCGTAAAGGAACGGTCGCTCGCGCCCGGCCAGCCTGGCATGCCGCAAGGCCCGACGAATGATCTTCCGCAGCACGTAGCCGCGTCCTTCATTCGCCGGCACAACACCGTCGTGAACCAGAAACGTCGCCGCCCGGCTATGGTCGGCGATGATCCGAAGCGTCGTGTCGATCTTCGGATCCGCGCCATAGGCGACGCCCTTGCCCAGGCTCTGGGCCGCCCGCTCGATGATCGGCCGGATCAGATCGGTGTCAAAGTTGCTGAGCTTGCCTTGGAGCACGGCCGCCACGCGCTCCAGCCCCATCCCCGTGTCGATCGAGGGCTTCGGCAGCGGCGTCAGATTGCCCGCGGCATCCCGGTCATACTGCATGAAAACCAGGTTCCATATTTCGACGTAACGGCTGACTTCGCTCGGGAAAGCCTCGTCGGGCTCGCCGGGCTCCAAGCCCTCGGGGCCATAATCGTAAAAAATCTCCGAGCACGGCCCGCAGGGACCGGTGTCCCCCATTTGCCAAAAATTATCCTTGGCCCCGCAACGGAAAATACGGTCCGCCCCGATGTCGGTGACTTTATTCCATAGCTCCTCGGCCTCGTCATCGTCGTCGTAAACCGTGGCGTAGAGGCGGTCTTTCGGAAGCCCGTAAACTTGGGTCACCAGCTCCCAGGCAAACTCGATCGCCTCCTTCTTGAAGTAGTCGCCAAACGAAAAGTTCCCCAGCATCTCGAAGAACGTGTGGTGGCGGCGCGTCCGGCCGACATTTTCCAGATCGTTGTGCTTGCCCCCGGCCCGCACGCATTTCTGAGGAGAAACCGCGCGCTTGTAATCCCGTTTCTCCAGCCCCAGGAACGTCTCCTTGAACTGGTTCATGCCGGCGTTGGTGAACAGCAAGGTCGGGTCGTTGGCCGGAACCAGCGAAGAACTCCCCACGATCCGGTGGCCGCGGGACTCAAAGTAGCGAAGAAACTGGTCCCTGATTTCGTGGCCCGTCAATCGAAAACCTCTTGCTCTGAATCGTCCTGGTGCTGGGCGACGGCTTCCAGCCAGTCGCTGTCCGGGGAGATTTGTTGCAGTGCTTCCACAATTTTATCAGAGGAAAAACCAGCCCGGACCAGCGCGCGGTAAAGCGAAAGGACCTTCTTGGGGTCCTCGATCGGATGTTCCCGGTAGCCCTGCCCGAGTTTCCGCTGGAGCTGCCGCCGAATCAGCGAGGCCTCATCGGCATCCGCGTAGCTGCTGGAGACCGTCTGCTCCGCCAGCTCCGAGTCAACGCCGCGCTTGCGCAACTCCCGCAAGACCCGCTGCCGCCCAAAGCCCTCGTACTCGCGCCGGAAGAATGCATAAGATTCCGCCAGACGGGCGTCGTCGATGTACCCGGCCGAACGCACCCGCTCGATGACCTCGTCGACCGAAGATTCCCGAGCCGCCCGCCGCGCCAGCCGCGACCGCAACTCGCTGAGGGTCAGCGACCGCCGCGCCAGCGCCCGCACGGCATACTCATAAAGCGCCCCCTCCGCCAATCGTTTCGGCTCACCGACTGCCACGCAAGCGATTGTACCGCCATTGCCTCGTTTCCAGCACCCAGCATGATGGGACCGTGCCCTATGGCCGGCCGCCGAACAGGAAAAATCGAGATGGATCAGCCGGCTAGCCTAGGAGTCCGTCCGAGAATTCATTTTCTTCTTGGAGAAAAACCAATAGTGGGCGATAATGGTTTATGGGTAAAACCTATCGGGCTTACCTTCCCGAGCAGAAGCTGCTGCTGCCTCCCAGTTTGCAGGATTGGCTGCCGGAAAGCCATCTCGTCTACTTCGTCAGCGACGTGGTCGATCAACTGGATTTGTCGGCCATCGAGAGCGTCTATGAAAAAGAATGGCGCGGTCAGCCGCCCTATCATCCGCGGCTGATGGTGAAGCTGCTGCTCTATGGCTACTGCCTGGGGGTGCGTTCCTCGCGCAAGATCGCCCAGCGTCTGGTCGAAGACGTGGCGTTTCGAGTGTTGGCGGCTGGCAACCAGCCCGACTTCCGCACCCTCTCGGATTTCCGCAAGATCCACCTCCCAGCGCTGGAACAACTCTTCCAACAGGTGTTGCGGCTGGCCTTGGAAGCAGGGGCGCTGAAGCTGGGGCGGGTGGCGCTGGACGGGACGAAGATGAAAGCCAACGCCTCCAAGCACAAGGCCATGAGCTGGGGGCGGATGAAGCAAGCCGAGAAGCGGATTCGGGAGGAAGTCAAGAGGATGCTGGCGGAGGCGGCGGAGGTCGATGCCGCCGAGGACGCCTGCTATGGGGCCGACAAGACGGGCCAGGATCTGCCCGAGGAGCTGCAGCGCCGGCAGACGCGGCTGGAAAAGATTCGGCAAGCCCAGAAAGCCCTCAAACTAAGGGCGCGAGACAAGGCGGCCGCCCAAGGCCAATCGGCCGAGCAAGTCGAGAAGGCCCAGCCGCGCGACAAGGATCAGTACAATTTCAGCGATCCGGAATCGCGCATCATGAAAGGCGGCGACGGGTTTCTGCAGGCCTACAATGCACAGGCGGCGGTGGAGAGCAGCTGTCAACTGATTGTCGGGCAGACGGTGACGCAAGCGGCGAACGATAAAGAGCAACTGACGCCGCTGCTGCAAGCGGTCGAGCAGCAGTCGGGACAGCGACCCGAGGAAGTGCTGGCCGACAGCGGCTACTGTTCGGAGAAGAACCTGGAATCTTTGGAAGCGCCCGAGAAGCCCGAGCAAAAGATCGACGCCTACATTGCCACCAACAGACAGAAGCGCGGAAGGCGGGCAGGAGCGGCGCCGCGCGGGCGGATACCGCGAGCAGCGACCCGAGTCGAGCGGATGCAGCGCAAGCTAGTGTAGTGTCCATGAAATAAATGGACAGTTATTTCTTCTTCCGTTTTCTGGGCCGCGGGCTGCTGCAGCCGGGCTGAATCTGCTCCAAGGTGCGTCGGCAGCGCGAAAGTTTCTCCGTGATCGACTCCACCGTCGCCGTCCAAACGAAGGGTTTCGGCTCCTGGTTCCAGACCCTCAGGAATTCCTCAATGCAGTCCTTGAGCTCCCCCACGCTGCCGAATGCCCCGCGCCGGATCGCCTTCTGAGTCAGTTCGCCGAACCAACGCTCGACCAGGTTCAGCCAACTGGAACTGGTCGGCACAAAGTGCGTCTCAAAGCGCGGGTGGCGCTGCAACCAGCCCCGCACCTTCTCGTGTTTATGCGTCCCATAGTTGTCCAGGATTAAATGCAGCGGCACGTCGCCGGGGAACTCCTTGTCGAGCGTGCGCAAGAACTTCAGAAACTCCTGATGCCGGTGGCGCGGAAAGCATTGGCCAATCACTTTGCCCTGCAAGGTCTCCAGGGCGGCGAATAGTGTCGTCGTGCCGTTGCGCTTGTAGTCATGGGTCATGGTCCCGCAGCGCCCCTTCTTGAGCGGCAAGCCCGGCTGCGTCCGATCCAGAGCCTGAATCTGACTCTTCTCGTCCACGCACAACACGACCGCCTGTTGGGGCGGATTCAAGTACAGCCCGACCACGTCGGTCAATTTGTCCAGGAACTTCGGATCGCGCGACAGCTTAAAGGTCTTCACACGGTGGGGCTTGAGGTTGTGGGCTCGCCAGATGTTGTGGATGGTGGACTTGCTGACTCCCTGGTTTTTGGCCAGCGTGCGGCAACTCCAATGCGTCATTCCCTTGGGCTTGGTTTGCAGGGTGGCGTCCACAATGGCGCTGATCTTGTCGATGTCATAGGTGGGCTTGCGCCGGCGTCCGGGGGAAATCTCCCACAGACCGTCGAGTCGCTGTTGGTCAAAGCGCTGACGCCACAGAATGACGGTTTTGCGGTTGACAGACAACTGCTTGGCGATGGCGACATCGGAGAGACCCTGGCTCGAAGCCAGCACGATTCGGCAGCGTAGCGCCACCTGCTGAGGGGTGCCATGGGCGCCGATCCATTGCCGCAGCTGCTGCTGCTCGGAGGGCGAAAGTTCGCAGGGGGAAGCCATACCCCAGGATGCGATAAACCAGGCGACTTGTCCAGTTATTTGTTGGACACTACACTAGGCACCAAGGCCGGGGCGAAGATTTACGCCCCGCGCAAAGGGATCGTGGAGCCCCTATTCGGACAGATGAAACAGGCCTGCGGCATTCGCCAATTTCTCCTGCGCGGGTTCAAGAAAGTGCAGGGTGAATGGGTCCTGGTGTGCCTGACGCACAATATTTTGAAGATGCACACCCTCTGTTATGGATAGTTACGGACAGCAACCAGAAAAAGGGTGCCTGCGGCCTAGTTTGCGTTCTCAAAACAGCTCGGGTGTGTAACAATTTTTCTGTAGAATGTTCTGGCCTGATTGACTGGGGTCATCGTTTGTTTCCACGATGGATTGATTCAAGACAAACCATCAACAAAGGAGACGAAACGATGACCCCTGATCACAGTGACACGATTGCGGAGCTGGTGCAAGTGGAGTGAGCCCCAGAAGTGAGACACGATAAAGTGGGACAGAATTCAGCGGGCGGCGTTCGAAGCATCGTTGCCGGCATACGAACAGCTCAGAAATCCGAGCTTTGAGTTTTCCGAGGCATGAGACAATCTATCGAGACATCGCTTGCACCCGGAGCGGGACACATGTCCCGCCCCGAGGCTCATCGTCTCGATGAGTTGTCGGCCGGGTATTCCTTGGCGGGTTGCTCTCCAGCAGCGCCCGCCTCCGCTTTCCCGGCTGTTGCAGAGTTTTGCAATAGTGTCGCTCGAAAGTCTACAATCTTTCAGCGAACGGTTACTGTCTCACTTTGTCGCTGTCTCAGCCTAGGGGTGCATACCAAAGAGCTGTTTCAGCAAAGAGACGGCGTCAAGCGCTTGCTCGAAGAGCTGCTGAACGCGGCGATGAGAGCGGAGATGACCGAACAACTGGGTGCGGAGCGGCACGAGCGCAACCCACGGCGGCAAGGCTGGCGCAATGGCGCCAAGCCCCGCAAGCTGAAGACTCGTGTGGGAGAACTAGAGCTGCGAGTGCCTCAGCTGCGCAATAGCGAGCCCTGCCATCCGTCGATGTTTGCACGCTGGCAGCGCAGCGAGCGGGCTCTGCTGGTGGCCTGTGCCGAGATGTATTTCCAGGGCGTTTCGACCCGGCGGGTGCAGCAGGTGCTGGATGAAATGTGCGGCTGCGATGTCTCGGCGATGACGGTTTCGCGGCTGGCCGGCGAGCTGGATGAGAAGCTGGCGGAGTTCCGCGGGCGGCGTCTGGATCAGCACGAATACCCCTATCTGATGATTGACGCGCGTTATGAAAAAGTACGCCGGCAAGGGGGCATCCTCAGCGAGGCCGTGCTGGTGGTCACGGGGTTCAACGGGCAAGGGCAGCGTGAGATTTTAGACTGGCGCAACGGTGACAGCGAGTCGGAAGCCACTTGGGAAGAGCTGTTTCGGCAGCTCAACGAGCGCGGGTTGAGTGGGCTGCGGCTGATCGTCAGCGACGCCCATGGCGGCATCGTGGCAGCGCTGGGGAGGCACTTTCAAGGGGTGCGCTGGCAGCGTTGCCGGGTGCATTTCAAACGGGAGCTGGCACGCAAGGTGGCCCACCGGGAGTACCGCGAGGTGCTGAGTGAGCTGGCCGCTGTGTTCGCCGCCCGAGAAAAGGACGAGTGCTTGCGGCGCGGCGAGGAGATGGCCCAAAACTGGGAGACCCGGCGGCCGAAAGTGGCGGCGATGTTGCGGCACGGACTCGAGGATTGCCTGACGGTGCTGGATTTTCCCGAGGGCCATCGCCGCCGTCTGGGATCGACGAACATGCTGGAGCGGCTGATGAAGACGCTGAAGCAGCGCACGCGAGTGGTGGGAGTGTTTCCCAACCGGGCTCGTGCGAGCGGCTGATCGGGGCGATTTTGCTGGAGCGGCACGAGCAGTGGCAACTGGAGTCGCGGCCCTACTTCAGCATGGAGAACGCCGATCTGGAGGAGCTGGGTCCGGCGGACCGGCAAGCAGCCTGAGAGCGCCGCCGCTGAGTCGGGACCTGCGGTCGCCCTACGGGCTCCCTGCGGCCCGACTCAGCGCAAACCTGAAATAGAGAGACAACGTGGGAACAAACAAATTTACAGAAACCTTGTTGCACTACTGACAGCTCTTCGCGGTCCCTGCAGCCTGCTTTTGCAGCCCAGTGACCTTCGAGCCTCCCGCTCCAACTCCTCGCTGACCTCACCACCCGAATTTCCCGCCCCACCTGAACTATGTCAAGCTATGTCACCTGAATTATGCACTGCGGCGTGGACCTGAGGAGGGCTGAGCCGCAAGGGACCATTGGGAACCCCCGAAAACATGGGGTAAAAAGGTAGGCTGGCAAAGATCCCAGCTTCGCCAGCCAACCCCAAGGAGGTCACCCACATGGTTACCAGACGAAAACAGCATAGCTCCCAAAGGCCCGTCCAACAAGGCCCAGCCGTGACGGCCTCGCGACCCAATAAAATCGGGGCTTCGACGCCTTACCACTTCCGCGGCAAGAAGCCGACTCCCTACGGCGGCTTTCTGCCGGTGGTCGGGAGGGCGCTGATCTGAGAGCCTGGCTATGCGCTATGCATAAAATTTTATGCACTAGCCGTAACGCACTGGAAACACGTCACTTCCGAGCGAGGTTTTGACGACGCGGAATCTGGGCGGGAAGGGAAACCGGGGACGGAGAAGCCAAAAGACCAGTTGCCGAGCTACCACCTCACGACGACCGCCAACCCGCTACGAACGCAGCCACACTCGCAAAGTGAATCTGTGCATAATTCAGGTGTCAAGCTGATACTCGGACAGACTCCTAGCCGGATTGGGCGTTCCCGCTCACCTTCGATTCCTCGCGGGCCCGCGTATCACTGTCCCCTTCCGGACATACTACTTTCGTTATAGACAACACTCAGGCGTATGGGGAGGGGACTAAGGACCGATGCGCTCAAAACCCGGAAGTTCACCTGCTTTTGTTCATTGGCTCGTTCAGCAATAATAAAGGGCGATAAGAGACTGAGGAGTACTACGCAGAGCTATGAGCCAGACGGCCTATGTCAGTACGGATCCTGCCGAGTCGAAAGCGGCACGGTATTCCCCGAAGCCTCCCGCGTCTTTGGCCGAAGCCGGCGTATCGGACACACTGGCCGAGCAACTCATTTTAAAGAACCTCTACTTCCGGGGTGAGATCTCGGGCCGTGACCTGGCGCGGCAGTTGGGTTTTAGCTTCAGCGTTATCGAGCCTATCCTCGATTTTCTGAAGCGGGCGCGGCTGGTTGAGGTGAAACGGTCTACCGGCTTCGGAAACATTTCCTCTGTGTTCGCGGTTTCGGATGCCGGCCGCGGCCGCGCGAAAGAGTATTTGGAAAACAATCAGTTCCTGGGACCCGCGCCGGTTCCGCTGAGCATCTACTGGGACGCCGTTCGCCAGCAGACCGTCGAGGCCGGCTGGATGACGAAGGAGGTCCTCGAGCGTGCATTCACCGGGGCGATTGTTACTGACGAGTTCTATTCCAAGCTCGGTCCGGCGGTCAACTCTTTCAAGTCGCTCTTGATTTACGGCCGGCCCGGGAACGGGAAAAGCTACCTTTCCGAGCAGTTGGCGCGGATGGACAGCGAACCTATCTATATTCCCTATGCCGTCGAGGCGGATGGAAATATCATCAAGGTCTTCGACTCCCTGTATCACAAGAAAGTCGGTGACTCAGACGAAAGCGTTCTGCTCGAGAGCGAGCCGAAGTATGACCAGCGCTGGGCTCAGTGCAAACGCCCGTTCCTCACAACCGGCGGCGAGCTGACGATCGACATGCTCGATTTGATGTACATCGAATCGGCCAAAATCTACGATGCGCCTTATCAATTAAAAGCCAATAACGGTATCTATCTGGTAGATGACTTCGGCCGCCAGCAAGTCAGTCCCGCGGCTCTGCTCAACCGCTGGATTTATCCCCTGGACCGCAGCGTTGACTATCTCACCTTCCAGACAGGGACCAAGATCGAGGTCCCCTTCGAGTGCTTCCTGATTTTCTCCTCGAACCTCAACCCGAACGACCTCGGCGACGAAGCGTTTTTGCGGCGCCTCGAGTACAAGATGTTCATGCAGAATCCTTCCGAAGAGGAGTTTGCCGCGATCTTCTACGACTTCTGCCGGCAGATGAAGATCGAATGTCCGATGGGGCTACTTACGGAAGTGATCAATGACCACTACAAGAAGAACGGGCGTAAATTCCGCCGTTGCCACCCGCGGGATGTTGTCCGAATCGCAATCGACCTGATCAGGTTCGAAGGTTTGCCGTTTGAATTGTCGCAAGAGCTGATGGACCGGGCTTTCGAGCTCAAGTTCGTTTCGATGAACTACGAGGACATCTAGCCCCCCCAAACGGGACGCGGAGTTTCAATCAAACGGGTCGAAGCCCCTTTTCGCGCCGCCGCCCCAAGAAGAACTAGCCCGCATTTCTCATCGATTCCCGAAAACGGGGTTGGCGGGGCGCGCGGGATGGGATTTCATGGTCTTGAGGCGGCATCGCCTCTCGGCGGGGCCGCCGTGGGGCAGAAACGGCCCGGCATGCTGTCCGCGACCCTGGCCGAGGCGTTTTTCGTCTGTTTTTGGGCAAACCTCGATTGCCGCCCCTGTCGAGCCCTGTGTGCTTCAAGTATTACTTGAACTCGCCTTGCCGTTTTCAGCAGCGCCGCGGCTCCCCCGTTCGAGATTCTCATACGCTTGGGCGAACACCCCCGCCCAGGCGTATCCCGTCGCCAGCGAAATCCACACTTTGCGCGCCGTGATCCGGATGCGCGCTCCGATCTTCAACAACCGCAGCCGGATCGTCGTGCATTGCGCCCGCGCCATCTTCGTCCCCGCCAACCCCAGCCGCCGCAGCGTCTCCAGCAAACAGTACCCGATCGATGAAAAATATAAGCGGATCTGATTCGACCGCAATAGCGCGGTCGAGGTGCGGTCGGCGAACAGCCCCAGCTGCTGCTCCTTGATGCGGTTCTCCATCTCTCCGCGGGCGCAGTAGATCGTCTCGTATAAGTGTTGCGCCGCCGCTTGCTTGGGCGTCAGCGACGTCACCACGAAACGCGGGTTTTCGCCCTTCGCCAGATACTCCGCCTTGGCCACCACCCTGCGCCCCCGCGCCCAGCTGGTTCGCGTGCGGTAGCGGAAATCCCCGAACGCCCGGGCCGCCTTGCCCCTCTTGGCGAAACGCCGCCGCGCCAGCTTCATCCGTCTCTTGATCAGGCGCTCTAAACGCTCGTTTTTCGCCAGTCCGAACACGTAATCCACGCCCTGGTTCTCGCACCAGCTCATGATCTCGTCGCGGCAAAAACCGCTGTCGGCCCGCAGCAGGATCTCGACCTCGGGCCACACCCGCCGCAGTTGTTCGACGATGCGCCGGACCTCTTCGAGCGACCCCGCCGAGGCGTCGATGTTGGACGGCCGCAGGCGCGCGCACAGCAACTGGTCCCCGGCGAAAATGTAGAGCGGCAGGTAGCAATAGTGTCCGTAGTAGCCGTGAAAAAAGCGCCCCTCTTGGCGGCCGTGCAGCGCGTCGTCGGTGGCGTCGAGATCGAGCACGATGCGCTCGGGCTGGCACGGCTGCGATTGAATGTAGAGCGAGGTCAGCAGACGGTCGGCCGCGCCCGTGTCGAGAACGATCTTCTTGTAACGGCTTTGCGCGCCGGCCTTGGCCGGGGTCAACTCCAGGCGGTTGAGAGTGCTCTTGCCGGCGCCCGCCTTGCCGCGGTCTTGGGCTCGGCGGCGCTGCTTGCCTTCGAGGTCTTGTTTGCCGCTCAGCAGGGCCAGCAGCGGGTCGGAGCGCAGCTGATCGTGATCGTTGAGGTCCTCATAACCCAGCGCCAGCCCGTAGACGCGCTGCGAGACCAGCTCGCGCACGCTGTGTTCGACTTGCGCGGGCTGGCGGTGATCACGGAAGCAGGCGGCGAACTGCCGCACGATGCCGCTGCGCTGTTCGGTCTGGCGCAACAGCATGGCGCCGCCGTCGGAGGTGATCATGCCGCCGTCGAAACGGGCTACCACCTGGCGGCGGCCATGGTCGGCGAAGGTGAAGCTGGTTTGGGTACACTCTGTCATGGCAGGGGTCGCTTTCTTGCTGGCTGAAACATATTGTAATCATTATGTTTGTGCCACAAAAGGCGGCCTTCCGCCAACCCCGCGATGAGAAATCCGGGCTAGCGCGCGCGACTGCCTGCCGAGAAGACGTTCCTTGCTCCACTTGGACAGCAGGCAGGCGTGGCCGGGAAGGAGTTGATTCCGATCTGGAGCCCGCGGTCTTCCCTATTCAGGAAGGTTGAGTTATTCAGGAGGGCCAGGGTACGGACAGTGGGCGGGTGTCACCGGCGAGACCGGCCCTACTCTTCGACCGTGATCTTCAGAGCGCGCAGGAAGGCTTCGTCTTGCGCGGTGAAGCTGAGCTCGGAGGGCGGGCCACTCGGGGTACTGCTGCCGAGTTCGGCGCCGGTTCCCTCTGACTTCCGCTTGTTGAGCCCAATCGTGGCTTCCAGCACTAAGTACACGTCATAGCCCGATTGCCGGATCTCGGCAATCACCTCAGCCATGGATTCGGACTCGGAAAGCGATTCGTTTATCGCATTGCCGAGCTCTTTCATCAATTCTTTTAGGTGGTCGTCCACGAGGGCGCTTTGCCTTTCTACTTCTTTGGATGCTCACCGCGCGGCCAGGGTTGCATCGCGGGCTAGCCCGCATTTCTCACCACCTGACGGCCGAAGCACGCGATAGGCCCGCCATTACTTCGTTGCGCTTGCTCGCCGTGCTCAACGTACCGTCCGAGTACGCCTCCGCTCGTCAAGCGACGCGCGCCTCGTACTGACGGCCTCTCACGCACTTCGCCTCGCCACGTGGTGAGAAAAGCGGGCTAGGGCCATTTGCAACCCTACACCGGGTAACGCTCCCATTCAACCAGATTTAGACTAGAACGCGCAAACACAAGCGCCCTTTTGATGATTATCGGTTTTTGGCATCTTCAGCAGGAGACCGCTGGCGGGTCAGGCGCCGGCCTTCTTAGCAAGGACTCCCCGCATGCGCCGATCTCTGTCCTGGGCCTTCTCCAGGGCCTCATGGAAGGCTTGCTGTTGATTCTCAACAGTATAGGGTGACTTGTCATCGGCGGCAGCTCTTGTTCGGGGCCAGTCCCAGCCGTATCCCCATCGCCACTTCCGAAATGGCAAGAAGCCAACCCCGCCGATGCGGACTCCGAACCAGCGAAATGGGGCCAGCCACCCGGATTTCGTCGTCCTGATACATTCGAAGAGTTCGCGGTCAGCCCGAGCCCGGTCCCGAAACGATCCGCCCTGCCAATAAAGCCAATCGTGACGAACACAACACTCTTGCTGGTCATAGTCCGGCACCACGCTGCAGCCATCTGATCTGAAGGGGCGTTCCATTTCGTGTCTCCTCTCGAATTCAGCCGAAGCAGCGGCGGGCCCAACCCGGCCGGTCAGTTTTCTTCTGCTGAGTCTGGCTTTGGCGGGCCTTTGAGCACTCCGGCCACCGCGAAGTGCGACGGCTGGATCTCGCGAATGATCACGCGCACCGATTGCGGCGGCGCTCCGAGCGTGCGAACGGCCGCGTCGGTCACCTCCGCGATCAGAGCGGACTTCTGTTCATGGGTTCGTCCTTCAAGAATGGTGATATCGATGATGGGCATGGAGGGTTCAGTCGCGGTCTCTAGTCTTGAAAGCGTCGTGCTGTCGACTGCCGGGCACAACAAGTCGTAGCGGCAATGAAGCTGCCGCCAACGATGCTACCATGTCTGTTCGTTTTTCGCCGTCCTTTTATTGGAGGGCGGCGGCTGCCAAGACTGCTTTGATAAGAGCAACCTTCGCATGAGCCCGGAACAACCTGCCCGAGACACACGGTGGAGCGACCTCCAGCTTCCGAAAATGGACGCGGTCAGCCTGCTGCGGCAATTCGGGCCGGGCATGATCCTGATGATGACGGGCATCGGAACCAGCCACTTGGTCACCGCGCCTACCGCCGGAGGCCGCTTCAGCTTTGCTCTGCTGTGGTGTGTTCCCGTTGCCTACATTTCCAAGTACTACGGCTTTGAAATGGCCTTCCGGTTCACGAATGCTACAGGGAAGAGTCTGATCGAAGCGTATGGCACGGCCTGGAAGAAATGGCCGCTGTGGTATGTCCTGATCACGACCCTGCTGCAAAGCGCCATTGGACAGGCCGGAAGACTCATCGCAGCGGCCGCGGTGCTCTATTACCTGTTTTCGGCGTCAATGGGATGGGAGATCGAGCTTTACGTTTACGGCTTGGTGCTGGGAATCGTCGCCGTGGCTGTCATCTTGAAAGGCAGCTACCGGGCGTTCGAGTCCGCGACCAAGGTGCTGGCGGGAGTCCTTTTCGTATCGACGGTTGCCGTCTACTTGGTGAAGCCCGCGCCGCTGGCCTCCTTCGAACATTTTTTCTTGGTCGAGATCCCGGAAGGCTCGTGGTTGATCATCGCCGCCTTTCTGGGGCTGTTGCCCACCGGCGTGGACGTCTCCCTGCAAGCTTCCGAGTGGGGCAAGGCGAAAAAAGTGGGAATGGGGAAGATCCGCGAAAGGCTCGAGCAGGCCCGGTTCGCTGCCGTGTTTGATCCCTTCGAGCCAAAGAGGGAAGACCTCACGGTTCGCACAACCGAGCTACCGGCGCACGTTCGCGAATATTGCGCCAGGTGGTACCGGATTGGGCTCTGGGATTTTCGTATGGGCCACGTGGTCTCCTTCTTCCTTGCCTGCGCTTTTCTCGTGCTGGCGGCGGTATGGCTCTACCCGAGCCCGGTGGAAGGCCGAGCGGTGATGGGCCAGATAGCCGGTATCTTCACCGCGAGCGTCGGACCGTGGATGATGATCGTCTTCCTGCTCGGCGCGTTCGCGGCCACTTTCTCGACGGCCTTCAATTACTTTGACGGCTGGCCGAGAATTGTCGGCGCCTGCTGCCGCAACCTGTTCCGGCCAACAGCAGCCTTGCAGGGCACGGCGAAGGAAGATCTCGGTCCCGATCACCGAACAAAATGGAATTCCGAGTACAACATTTACAGAGCGACGATGCTTTTCTCGCTGGTTGCGGCCGTGGGGATCATCGCGGGCATGCCAAGACCCGTCTACCTCGTGCTGATTGCTTCGGCTCTGGCGTTCTTCGTCGCGCCGGTGATCTATTTCTTGAATCTTTACTACTGCCTGACCGTGATTCCGAAAAACGACCCCTTGTTCTATCCCTCGCGTTTCGCGGTTTGGTTCAGTTGGGGAAGTCTCGTGGTGTTCTCGGGACTGACCGTCATTCTAATCTTGGCGCGAGTGTTCAACGTGCAGTTATTTGGCTGAATGAGGGCTTGGGGAGCGGGACGGCCTTGGACGATGTTCGCAAACGCGGACGAGCTGGAACCGTATAGGTCGCGTGTGGCGCGGCAAGGAACGCCGGCCCGGAGGCCGACGCTGCCCGCCGGGGCGGCGCGCGACACGTCAGAGAGGCCAAACTCGAGAGCCCAGGCTTCCGCCCGGGTTGGGTCGGCCGGGAAGAGTTCGGGGTTGATCCGTGGAGTGGAGCCCCCGGGGGGGGATGTGGTGCGGCGGATGGTTGAGGAGGCTGGGGAGATTCCGCGGCGGGTTGCCGGTTATGGTGTTTCAGCAGTGCCCGTTTCCAGGAGTTCCGCTACCTGGCGGACGTCGGGCAGCAAGTCAAAGTACTCTTCAGGAAGCCGATCCTCGACACTTCGCTCAGCCATCAGCCGAGAACACTCTCGAGTTCCCGCCTTACCCCATCAGACGGAGGGGTAGTGAAGTAGAACTGCTATTTTGCTCCCTCGGTCTTTTCGTCGATGATTTTTTGAAGCTCATCTTCTCTGTTGTCGTCAATGAACTCGACGCTGAAGGCTTTCCTAGCGTTTCGGTTGACGTAGATCAAGCGGCGGAAGCTGTACGCGTATCCCGCGTCTTCAAGTATCTGGCTTTTAGTGTCCTGTGTTCTCACTGTGACACTCCTCCTGCCTCTGATTAGATTGTATATGTCGAGTCCTTCCACTAAGAGGTAACCGCTTCGCCGCGTAGCGCGCGCCGCACAGCCTCCGGCTCGCGATCAATGATTGTCAATAGCACCCGTGCCGGCCCTTCCGGGCTGCGCCGGCCCTGCTCCCAGTTCCGCAGAGTCGCGGTGCTAATCCCAAACTGGGCGGCGAAACTTCCCTGCGACATCCCCAGTTTCGAGCGGATGCCTTTGACGTCGATCCGATCGGGGACTTCCACAGTGTGAACCACAGCGTCTCGCCTGTCACCGTGGGCATACCGCCTGGCGTTGGTCAAACCTTCAATAATCTCTTCGCCCGCCGAACGTCGATGTGTCTCCTCGTTAGGTCGTGCCATAGTCCTCTCTTAACCCCTCTAGGAGTCCGCGAATCGCCTTTTTTTCTTTCGGCCTCAAGTCGCTCTTTTCACTTTTGGAATACAGACTGAGCAAGAATAGTGGCATCGATTCGTTGTGGTAGTAGTACACGACTCGAACTCCGCCACGCTTTCCAACCCCACGCCGAGCCCAGCGAATCTTGCGGACTCCGCCTGTCCCCGGCATGACGTCACCTGCATCTGGATTGTGAGCCACGAAGCCAATGAACTCAAGCTTTTCTTCCTCATCCCAAACCTGTCTGGCTTTGGTTGAAAAAGGCTCGACCTCAACAACCGTGATCGGCCGCGCCACACTCTAAGTATACGTCATTGGCGTACTAGATGTGCCCGAAGACCGGCTCCTCTTCGCGCCGCCGGGGGGCGGCCGTCATCAGCGCGTCGCGCACCTGTTGGATCATCGCCTGCTTGTCGCGGTTGCGCAGGGACCTGCGGTTGACCAGCAGCCGCGCCGTCGAGTCGGGGATGATTTTGTCGATGATCTTGAGTCCGTTGGCCCTGAGCGTTCGGCCGGTTTCGGTGTTGTCAATGATGGCATCGCCGTCCTCGGGAGGCTTGGATTCCGTGGCGCCGAACGAATGGAAGATGGCGACGGGTGACGAGCTGCGGCGCTCCACGTGGAGCCGCGAATAGGGCGTGTAGAGCGACGGCTCGAGGTCCGTGTATTTTCGAACCAAACCTTCGGCCAGGTTGAGATACTCCGTCCAAAGGCGCAAGGGGTGAGTGCAGGTCGAGTCGATGAACTTCTGAAACAGGTCGGCAGTGGTGTTGATGTCTTCCCAAGCTTGCGGAACGGCGAGAACGATGTCCACCCGGCCCACCCCCAGGTCGAGCAGGTCGGCGACATTGGCGGCGGATTCGCTTTCCAGATACCAGTCGAGGCCCGAAATTCCCATGTCGTAGAAACCCGCCGAAAGCATATAGGGGATCTCTTGGGGGCGCAGCACTTTAGCCGAAATGCCCGGGATGCCGAGGTCCGGGCGGTAGCCGCGGCTGCCGTCGGCGTAGCCTTTCACCGTCAGCCCGGCCCTCTCAAAGAAGCCGAGCATCTTCTTTTCGAGGCTGCCCTTGGGTATGGCGAATTTTAGCTGGCTCATAGTGCCGAATCCTCGTTTCACTTTATCGCGTTGAGTGGGATGGACTGTGGGTTCGGGGGGGGATTGGGCGCTCGTCCCCCCAACTGGCGCGAATCACCGGCTAACCGCTTGCTTACGCGCGCGGCTCAAGGTCAACTGAGTCCAGTGAGTGCTCTTCGACTCTTGTGCCGTCACTGATCTGGACGATTCCTCGCTCGAGACCGGCCGCGGTGAGCAACCCGATTCGCTCGGTTTTGCGCTGTTCGAGATCAGCCTTCGAAACCTTATCGAGCGCTCCGGCGGCTAATCCGACCCGCGCGCCGCTTGCCCTCAACTTCTCGGCTATTCCCACGGCGGCGGCCAGCGTTTGTTCTGAATCCCCCAGCAGGAACAGTTGGTAAGGGAGGGGCGCTTTCCAGTCGTTTTCGCTTAGGAACGATTCAACCAGGGCGTCGAAACGGAACGCGCATCCGGTGGAGGGCATGGAAGGCCCTCCGAACAGTTCAACAAGCCGGTCGTAGCGTCCCCCTCCGCAGTACTTGAGGCTTCCGTTACCGGGAGCTGACGAAATCTCGAAGACAGTGCTGGTGTAGAACGTGAATCCGCGCGCGATGCCCAGCACCACTTCAAACTCGTCCACGCCGTACATATCCACGTGCCGGCAGACGTCCAGCAATTCATTCAAGGCGGGCATGGCCGCGGTATCGGCTAGCAAATCCCGGGCTTCTTGGCGGACGAGCTCCAACGGGCCGCGCAGGCGCGAGGCGCGAAGAAGGAGTTCCGCTGTATCGGCCGGAACCAGATCTTCCACCCGCCAGAGATGGAGAAACGTTGCCTCGGCTTCTTTCGGCAGCCGCTCAGCGTATTCTTCGGCGTCAAGGTGCGGCCGCTCGTGGATGGCCTCGGGGCCTTCGTATTCGGTCTCGGCCTGCAGCTTGGCAAGTTCCATGCGATCGATTTTCAGGTCATCGAGCGCGGAAGCGTCCGTGCCGGAAGCGAGCAAGCGGCTTCTTTCGCCGATACTCATCAGACGATCGAGATGGCCGATGACAACGCTGCGGTCCTCCGGGCTGAGGTTCTCGGGCAACAGGTCGCGGAAGATCCCGATATTGCCGATCTTGAGAGAGAATTTAGGAACTCCAATGGTCCCGAGGACGCGGCATGCCAGGGCAATGATCTCGGCGTCAACGGCGGGACCACTGGCGCCGACGCATTCCACGCCCGCTTGCGTAAACTCACGATAGCGGCCTGGCTGGGGGCGGCAGTAGCGGAAGCATGAGCCCACGTAGTAAAGCTTGTGCGGCTTCTCGATACCGTCAAATGCTCCGGAACTCATCAGCCGGCAAACGGGCGCCGTGATCTCCGGACGCAGGGCAAACTCCTCGTGATCGCAGTGAAACGTCAGCATGGAGCTTTTGATTTCCGGGCCGGATCGGGCCGAGAAAAGCTCCAGCCGCTCAAAGGCGGGAGTCTGGATTTCCTGGAACCCGTAGGACTCCGCGGCCCGAACAAAGGCGGCCCGGACGTGATTTCTCACCGCCGCCTGATCGGGCAGAATGTCTCGTGTCGCTCGCGGTGGTTCAAACATCGGTTTGGCGCTAGCCTGCATATCTCACCAGGTGACGGTCGAAGCGGACGAGAGACCCGCCATTACTTCGTTACGCTTGCTGGCCGTGCTCACCGTACGGTCCAAGTACGCCTCCGCGCGCCAAGCGGCGCATGCCTCCTACTGACGCGCCTCTCATCCACTTCGCCTCGCCGCCTGGTGAGAAATACAGGCTGGGGAAGTTGCGAATCCATCAGGCGGAGAGCCTCGACCCTGCATATCTGATTGGAAAAGCGCGGAGAACGAAGACCCGGCTGGGACCCGAATGACTTCGCCTCGAACGATGCTCGACGAAGTTGCGGCGCCAACTCGCCGCGCGTCTTGATCGGCGCCTTCGAGGGATATCTCTTTATAACAAAGCGATCGAGACCTCGCAAGCACGAGACGTTGCGAATCCTAGTAAAACAGCCGGCTTTCCCGATTTGCGAACCAGCGCTGCCACGGCATTCACTCGATCTTCGCACTTCGATGGTCTGGGTTTCGGCGGGACCGCTGTTTATTGGCGCCAGGGCGATTGTAGTAGATTGTCCGGATTCAGCCTGAATTGGAGAGCGAGCGTTCTCCGTTAGTGTCGATGCCGACCCGCGGGCGGGGATTTTCAAGACATGGGGGTCTGTCGATCCGATCAGGTTGGGGGCAGGGCGAAGTGCGCAAGAGTTTATCCGTCTGAGCACGTCCTCATTCGATCCCTTTCAGCGCGCGAAGGTTCACCATGCGGCGGGCCTGGCTGGAACTGCCCGGTCAGCGGGCAAAAACAGTCAAATGGAAACCTGCACGCCCGCTTCCGCCGGTTGCGGGCCGGCCGGGCCCGCTTCACCAGGCGGCGTTCGCTCCCTCCACCGCGAGGCCAGCGTTGATCCGGAGATGTTCATCCAGGTCCCAAAAATGGCCGGGCCCAGGGCGGCGTCGGTGCTGTTGAGAACATTGGTCGCCAGTCCCACGGCCATGCCGCCGTTCTGCATGCCCACCTCGAAAGCGACCGTACGGCTGTCGGTCTCGCTCAGCCCGACCGCCCGGGCTCCCAGATAGCCCAGCACGTATCCAATCGTATTGTGAATGATGGCGGCGCCGATCAGCGCAAATCCAACAGTGAGGAGTTTGTCGCGGGAGTTGGCGGCAATGATCGCGATGATGAAGCAGATCGCCGCCATCGACACGACGGGGAGCGAACGATCAAGCCAGCGGCGCCGGTCACGAAGCAGTTTGTTGGCGATCAGTCCCGCGCCGATGGGCACGATCACGAGATTGATAATCGAGATCATCATGTCCACAAAGGGTATCGGGATAAGCCGGCCGGCCAAGATCTTCATCGCGAGCGGCGTCATCAGGGGCGCCATCAAGGTGGAACAGGCCGTCATGGTCACCGACAGGGCGACGTTACCGCGGGCAAGGTACGCCATGACGTTCGATGCCACGCCTCCCGAGCATGAGCCGATCAAAATCACCCCGGCGGCAACCTCCGGATCAAATCCGAACGCCGTGGCCACTCCCCACCCAGCCAACGGCATGATGGTGAACTGCAGAAACATTCCGATCAGAACGGCTTTGGGCATTCTGAGCGCGCGCGCGAAATCCGAGAAGCTAAGACTCGCGCCCATGCCGAACATGATGAGCTGGATCAGCGGGACGTTGAGACGGGAAAGCTCGAATCCTCCCCAACTGAGAAAAGCCGCCGGATAGAATAATGCCGCAACCATACCGGTCAGCACCCAGAAGGTGAAGGTGAATCCTTTGAGGGAGGGATAGCCTTGGCAAGAGATGGCCAGCAGCGCCAGAGCAGCAATCGCCGCTGGCCCCACGAAAGCGCTGTTTGCCGTTCCCCAGGCCAGGAAAGTGGCCGCCGCCGAAACAAGGCTCAGAATGAGAAGATAGCGATAGACCGATTTGTGTTGCACGGTTGGCTGGGTCCTTTTCTGGTTGGAGGCTGGCGGGCCGGCGAGAGTGCCGGACCGCGCCGCTGGGTGACGGTCAACAGACCGGTAAGCGGCGATTGGACCGCGCCTTGAGGGGCTGTGAAAAAATCGGGGACAGTCCACTTCGCGCCACCCAAGTTTAGAGATTCAATGGAACCTATTCGGTCAGCGCTTGGGACAGTCCCCATTTTTTCACAGCCCCCGACGGCCACGGCTCGGAGTCCGAAGGCGGGATGGTAGCACAACCGATAGGATTTCGGATACGGTTCCACGCGTTCACGCTTCCTCTGTTGTCCTGCGTCTGCTTCGCCGCGCTGATTGGTTGCGGAGGAAAGAAGCGGGTCAAACTGCCGCCTCCCACGCCGGCGCGCGTGGGGTGGACCCAGCGGGGCATCGCCAGTTGGTACGGCCACCCCTATCATGGCCGCCGCACAAGCAGCGGCGAAGTCTATGACATGGACAAGTTGACGGCCGCCCATTTGAGCTTGCCCTTTGACACCTGGGTTCGAGTTACTAATCTCGCCAATAACAACAGTGTCGAGGTGAAAATCAACGACCGGGGTCCTTTCGTCAAGCGGCGCATCATCGATCTCTCGCGCGAAGGCGCCAAGCGAATCGGAATGATCGGCCCGGGGACAGCCCGAGTCCGGGTGCGAGTCGTGGCAACTCCATCGATGGCTTACAAGGGGAGGAAACCGGCGGCGGCCGCGGCTCAGTCCAGGCCCCCTGCCCCTGCTGAACCTCCCGCTCCGCTCGAGCCTTTCCCCGAGCCCGCTCCACAACACCCGCAAACCGCCGATACAGCGACAGAATCGCACGGTGGGAACGCCGAGAAGCCTTGCTCGTTTTATGGTGTTCAAGTCGGGTCATTCCAAGACATCGAAAACGCCGAACGCATGCAAGGAAAGATCGCCCAGCAATACGGAACCGCGCGGGTCGTTGAGAGACAGGGCGACGAGAGACAGGGCGACGAGAGGCAGAGCGATCTGGGCACGCTCTATCGCGTAGTCGCCGGGCGATTCACGGTAAGGAAACACGCGGGCGATTTGCAGCGCCGGCTGCGGCAAGACGGCATCGATGGTTTTGTCACGGCGTTTACTCTGGATAATCCTTCCGATTGTCTATAATGTTTGAGAACGTACCTGCCCCGATTACTCGTGAAACAGCGTTTGCTGTTCGACGACGCTCTCCCTGACTACGGGATTCTTGGCTGCTCGCGCCAAATCCAGAGCGTCCTGCGAACTATCCGAAAACTGAGTCGTGACACTTCAACGGTGCTGATCACCGGCGAGAGCGGCGTCGGGAAAGAACTCGTCGCTCGGGCATTGCACGAGGTTTCGCCGCTAGCCGAAGACAAGTTTCTGGCCGTCGACTCGGCGTCGCTCGTCGGGTCGCTGATGGAAAGCGAGCTGTTCGGGCACATGAGAGGCGCCTTCACCGGGGCGATCGCCAGCAAGACAGGTCTGGTTCGCGCGGCCGATGGAGGAACCCTTTTCCTCGACGAAATTGGCGAGCTGACAATCGACGTCCAGGCGAAGCTGCTGCGGCTCCTTCAAGAGAAAGAGATCCGGCCGATCGGCGGCACTCGCGTTGAGAAGGTCAATGTCCGCATTCTGGCCGCCACGAATCGCGACCTGCTCGAAGAGGTGGAGCAAAACCGCTTTCGGAAGGATCTCTACTACCGGCTGAATGTGATCGGAATTCACATCCCGCCACTGCGGGAGCACCCTGCGGATATTCCCTTGCTCGCCAGGCATTTTGTCGAAACGCACGCGGTGCATGGCGTTATTTTGTCCGAAGAAGTCATGATTCGGTTCATGGAGTACTCTTGGCCGGGAAACGTTCGCGAGCTGGAGAACGCGATTCGCCGTATGGTGGTGCTGAAGTCCGACCCTGTTCTGAAGCTGCAGGATCTGCCCTCGAATCTGAAGCCGCCGGACCAGCACACCGGCCCACCGCGCAATGGCAGCGTTGCTTGTCTACAAGAAGTCGAGCGGCAACACATTCTGCAGGTGATTGAACATACTCGTGGCGACCTCCAAACGGCGGCTAATCTGCTCGGTATCGGCCGAACCACGCTCTACCGAAAGCTGAAACAGTATCGCGGGAAGGATTCGGAAAAACCTCCTCCGCCCGTAAGTATCGTCGCTTAACCCGCAGCCCTAGCAGCCGGCGGTTGAAGGGCGGTAAACGATACGTCATGCTGGATAGAAGTGACTCGCGTGACGACGATGACACCTCCCCAGGAACTCGCGGCAGCCTACTTGGAGCAGTTTCGGCGCGACGGCGGCAGTGACTCCACCCAAATCGATCAGCTCTGCGAACTGGCAACTTCGCCGGACGCGTCTGTTGCCCTGGCGGCTTCCGGAGCCATCTTCGGCGGCGTGGCCGAATTCCTGGCCGACCGCTTCGAGCCCAGCTTGTGCGATCTCTACGTACGGTTCTTTAGCCGTGTCGTGGACTATTGCCGGCGGCTGCCAGAGGGTCAAGCGCTCGACGATTGTCTCGGGGGATTCGGGTTGCGGAGCGAGCAGGAATTACTCGATCGAGCGAATAGGGTTCGCCGCGTAGCGGCCTGCGAGCAGATGAAGAAGACACGGCTAAAGAAGATTCTGGTCCTGTCCCGGGTCACCCTCGGAGCTGACGTGGCCGTTACCAGTGTCGTGCTCGATCGCATGAAGCGGCTTTCCACGCACGCCGAGATCGTGCTGCTGGGGGGACCCAAGACAGCGGCTCTCTTCGCGTCGGACGGCCGCATTCAGGCGGTCGATGCAGATTACCAGCGTTCCGGCACGCTGCTCGAACGGCTAAACGCTTGGACATCGCTGGTTCAGGTCGTTGAAGCTCAGCTCTCGGGTCTGTCCGAAGAGCAGTATCTGATCGTCGATCCCGATTCCCGGTTGACACAACTGGGTCTGCTGCCTCTGACCAGAGACGATCGGGGATACCACTTTTTTGAAAGCCGCTCCTACCGGCCCGAGCGACCGGACCCGCTCGGGAAACTGACCGGCGAATGGCTGAACGAGGTATTCGGCCCCGGCGACGAACCTGCTTATCCCTTCGTCCGCTTAGCCGGCCACGAGACACTGCTGGGCGCTTCGCTGCGGCGAAGCATTCGAGAACCTCTCGCCTCTGTCAATCTTGGGGCAGGTGACCGGGCGGCGAAGCGAGTTGGCGATCCTTTTGAAAAGGATCTGTTGCTCTCACTGCTCGAAAAGGGCTACCGGGTTGTCCTCGACCGTGGAGCCGGGGACGAAGAACTGCGACGTTCCAAGCGGCTCACGGATAGTCTTGTTGAGGAAGGCGTAACGGTCGGCCGCGTTCTGGATTACCCGCTGGATGGCTGCCCGCCGGCCGGCGTCATGGTCTGGGAAGGCAGCTTGAGCGGTTTTGCCGGGTACGTCAGCGCCTCGGACCTTTATGTCGGTTACGACTCGGCCGGCGGTCACGTGGCGGCGGCTCTTGGAAGACCCGTCGTCACCGTATTCGCCGGAGCGACTACTGAGCGAATGTTGGAGCGCTGGAGTCCCTGGGGCCGCAATCGCACCCGCGTGGTTGCGGTTCGCGGCGGCTCGACGCCCGCCGAAGTGCTCGAGCGGGTCAGGGAGCGAATTCCTTGACCGTAGCGCTCGATGCGACTTACAGTCTCGGCCGCTCACCGTCGGGAGTCGCGGTTTACTGCTCGAATCTCATCAGCGCTCTCGCGGGTAGCGCGCCTGAGAAGCAGTTTCTGCTGTGTTACCGCGCCAGACGCTTCCTCGAAGCGCTCCGCACGCCGCTGCCTGCAAGCAACTGCTCGCGAAAACTGCTGGAAGAAGCGTTCTGCTTCCTTTTCAGCGGTCGAGTCTCCGTCTTCCATGGCTTGAATCAGCGGCTGCCCAAGTGCCGGTTCGCGCGAACAGTGACAACTTTCCACGACCTGTTCGTGATCAACGGGGATTACTCGACGGCTGAGTTTCGGCGGCGATTCACGCTGCTCGCTGAAGATGCCGCCCAGAGGTCGGATCGGATCATCACCGTCTCTCAATACACGGCTGACCAGGTGGTCAAGCACATGCGTTGTCCTCGCGAGCAGATTACCGTGATACACCACGGCATCAACCCGCTGCCGCGCTTTTCGGATGAGGATCTCGCTGAGTTCCGCCGCCTTCAGGGGCTGGAAGCTCCTTTTCTGCTGCATGTTGGCGCGATACAGAAGCGGAAGAATATTGTGCGCATCGTGGAGGCGTTCGAGCGCCTCAATGCACAGTTTCGGCTCGTATTGGCGGGCTCCGGGGGTTACGGCGCGGAAGAGATCATGGATCGCATCGAATCCAGCCGCGCGCGTGAACGCATCCGAATGCTCGGTTATGTCGATGATCGTTTCCTGGCCAGACTTTACCGCACGGCCACCGCCCTGGTCTTCCCTTCTCTTGAGGAAGGTTTTGGATTCCCCGTGGTGGAGGCGATGTCGGCCGGTTTGCCTGTCGTGACCTCCAACCGCTCATCGCTGCCCGAGGTTGCCGCCGGCGCGGCCCGGCTCGTTGATCCTGAAAGTACGGACGAGATCGCGGCCGCTATTGAAGACGTAATCGTGAACCAAGATCTCCGCGAGCGGCTCGTACGACAGGGCCGGGCCCGTGCCGCCGAGTTCAACTGGATCAAAGCCGCGCACGAAACACTCCGCGTCTACGCTCAGCTGCAGTAATGGTAGCCGATAAACTTTATCGTGTAGTAAATTAGTAAATCAAGATCGGAGAAGGCCCTTGGAACGGACCTCGACCTCAGCCGGAATCAGCGGCGAGATCGTTCGTTGGATGGCGATATCACGACAGGTAGTTTGATTTCCCTCTATGTGAGAGGTACAGGGCGGTCTTAGGGTATGTCAGCAAATAACCATATCAACTTTCAGGCAGGAGTTTATAATTCCAGTCGCCATGAAACCGGTCTCTGCGGAGTTTGAGTTGGGCCATCTGCTGATCGCTGACCTTGACCCCCGCGGGATAGATGTTGGAGTCGAGTTTGCTTTTCACTGCCAGACCTGTGGTGGTGGTTGTGGCGGCGATGAGGTTGATGATGATCTCGTGACTGGTCAGCGGCTTGCCACGCCAGTTCTGGCTAATGAAAGAGAAGAGACGGTGTTCGATCTTGTTCCACTTGCTGGTGCCCGGCGGGAAGTGAGCGACCGAGATTGTCAGCCCGGTTTCGTCGGCTAGCTGCTGCAGTTCCCATTTCCATAAGCGCACCCGTGCGCCGTTGCTGCCGCCGGAATCGGCGGTGATCAGCAGCTGTCGCGCTTGCGGATAGCTCGGGCGTCCCATCCAGCGCCACCAGCGGCGAATGCTCTCGACCGCAAAGGCCGCCGTGTCGTGATCCACCCCCACACTGACCCACCCTTCGTTACGCCCCAAGTCGTAGACCCCATAGGGAGCCACCTTGCCCTTGCCCGCCTCACCGATTGCGAAGTCGTGAACCCGAACTTGTTGCGGCTGGCTTTTCGGCTGCCATTCGCGCTCCGCGTTCTTGAAATCGCCCACCAGCTCCTTTTTCTTGGTATCCACCGAAATCACCGGCTCGCCCTGCCGCGGATAACGCCGCGCCTTACGGTTGATATATTCAAACTGCTGATCCCGATCCGCATGCCGGCTTCCCTCCAGCGTCTTCTGGTTGGCCTGCAAGCTGTAGTCCATGGCGTGAAGCAGCTCGGCCACGGTCTGATAACTGACGGCGTGGCCCTCCTGCCGCAGTTGCTCTGCCAGCTTGCGCACACTCTTGCACGTCCAGCGCAGCGGGGACTCAGGATCTCCCCGAGTCGCCGGATCCACCAAGCGGTCTAGATCCTCCAACAGCGTTGGATCCTTGTCGATGGTCTTCTTTCGTCCGCCACCCTTGCGCCGAATTCGGACCTCCGCGGATCGAGCCTGGCGCGGCGCTTTCTGCCGGCTCAGTTCCTTGATGCCTTCGCTAATCGCTCGACGGGACACGCCTGTCGCACGCGCCACCGCTGAAACTCCCCCGTACCCGATCGCCGCGCTCTCGGCCGCCGCCACCAAACGCCGCATCCGCTCGTCGAGGAAGGGTGACAAAGAACGGAACCGACGCTGGATGTCTTCGTGGTTGACCACCACCACAAGTATAAAACAAAACCGCCTCCACTTGTTTCACTTATTTCTTGACAGAGCCTTAGCCCGACTTAGCGCCCTTCCAGCACTGAAAGTGGCTACGCTACGGTCCCTCAGCGCTCTGACGGCTCGTCAGCCTGACTGTGAGGCGATCTTGTTAAAGAACTCCACCGTACGCGTCGTGTATCGTTCGCCTTCGCTGTCGTACCGCGGATCATTAAAGGGGTTGTGCGGTGTTTTCGGCCACTCTGACTCTACGGCGAAACCGGCCTCCACCAAGCTGTCCCTGAAGATCCGCGTGATTTCGAAGCGCGGATCGAGAGTGCCGCACATCACTAGGAAGGGGATTCTCACGGCCTCTGGAGCAGCTCGTCGGCTATACGCGACCGCAAGGTCCGGTTCCTCGAACAAATAGCGGCGGCGTTCGACGCCCTTGGCGTTGGCCATGGAAGACAAGTACTCGACCGGATTCTTGATCTCCCCAATCTCATCTACAAGGAGCCTGCCGTCGGGTGTAGTCCACGTACCTGGCGCATGGGCCGCACAGGCCTTGACGAGGTGCGGGTATGCAAACGCAAAACGATGGGCGTATTGCGCGCCGGCAGAGTAACCCGAGAGCAGAATCCGACTCCTGAGCCTCCAACGCTTTCTCACGTCTTCGACGGCCTTCTTCAAGATCTGATCTTCGCTGTGGAAGAAGGCTGACGCATGGGACAGCAGTGAAAAACTTATCACGACCGCGTCGAGGCCCGCCGCATCCGCTTTGGCCTGCAAAGGCCCCGCCAATGGATTCGGGTAACCCTTGCTTCCAGTCAACATGACCATGGGCCAGTAGGTCTTCGTCGAATCGGGCTCTCGAGACGCCCACTCGTAGTACTCCCACTCCTTGTCGCCGAGTTGGATCGTATACCGTTCCGGAGATCTCGGGCCGGCCTGGGCCGACAACTGACTCGAGGAGAGAGTCCCGCACACGCCGAGGCTGCTCAGCAGGAAACTTCGGCGGCGTTGTGATCCGACTTCCATTGAATTCTCCCAGCTTCTACAGCTTAGAGCATTTTCAATGATGACATAGCCCGTATCCGAAGATGCATTCGCCGTAGCCAAAGCGTCGATGCTGAGCAGCCCCCATGGGTTATCTATATTATTCCCGAAAATGCTCTAGTCGGCCGTGGCTGCAATGCAACGACCATCGAATTGAGAGTTCGGGGATGGGGAGTTCAGGAACTGGCATACTCTCCCGGCAGCAGATCCGAATCCAAGTCCAAACGGAACTTCGCCCGTTCGCATCTTGCCGGGCCGCGAAAATTTCTCCAGGCGGCGAGCCAAGATACGTACCGATGAATCGGCACGCGGCAAAGCTGGAGCTTCACGCCACGTCATCCCGCCCAGCCGCATCGGATGGCAGTCCGCCATTTTCGCCCGCGCCCATTTTTGCCTTGCGCCACACGGCGCTCAGCCTGCTGGATACTAGCCGGCCGTCGCCGGAGCCTTGGGTAAAGGACTTTCACCTTCTCGCGGTCGAGCAGGCTCGGCACACAACCGCTGACGCGTCACTTGCGTGCCGGGCTCTGTAACGGCGTGGCGAGGTTAACCGGTCCTACCGTACCCGGAAACGGTGACGCTGTCGGTAAGTGTTCTCGCCCAGCTTGTCGTGGACGGAAACCAGAACGACATACTCTCCCGGCAGCAGGTCCGGATCCAGGTCCAAACGGAACTTCGCCGGCAGCCAGCGCCTGGGATAAAACGGCGAGCCCTTTTCCCCGCCGGACTCGAACGTAAACATCACTTCGTCCTGGGCCGAAAGGACCTCGAGTGCAGACTCGACAGCAAAAGAGTTGTCCTCGCCGACTTCAAATCCGGTGATGTAAAAGCGCGCCCAAACCCTGTCCCCAGGGCGGTAAACCGGTTCCGGCAATGGCTCGCCCTCTTCCGTGCGGGAAAAAGAAAGATTGCGGATCACCAGCGTCTTCGAGCCCTCGATGTTCTCCCCTTTGACAAATATAGGAACTTCCTTCACGATCTTGCGATCCTGGGCAAGACGGTCGAATACGGTGAGAGTCACCTTGTAGGTTCCAGATTCGGCGTGACGCGGCAACCTCGGCGAGGCCCGCACGATTGGCAGCCATTTTTCGTCTTGCGGAAAGACTTCCTCGATGATCTCTCCGCCTTGCGGTAAAGCGAACCGAACCCCGCTCGGCCCACCAAAATCGAGGCGATAGCTGAGCCTTACCTGGTAATCTTCTTCGCCAACCGTGTAGCCGGCAATATTGAACGAAAGATGAACGGTCTCGCCGGTGAAGAAGATGCTGTCCCCGGGAACCGGATATCCGTCTTCTCCATCGAGCAGGTGAGCGTTGACGATCGAGAAGGAGGACTTCTCGTTTTTGTCCTCGGCGGGTTCGTCCTCGGCATGCCCCGCCGCCGCGCAAATCAGCAGGACGGCGAGACTAGCCGGCCACCGTCGCGCTCGCTGGCTCTGGAACAGTTTCATCGCGTGGAGTTGAATCATGTTTGGGACGCCGCGGCCTCACTTCACCTCCGCGGTACTCATACATTTCCTTGACAGCCGCCGCCGCACCGTCAGCGACCAGTTTTCGGATATCGAGGCGGCTCTCGGCATCGTCCAGCTCCGCCACTTTCGAGAAAATCTTGGGACTCTTGGGCAAGAACATCGGACAGCAGTCGGTAAACGGCTCACAGGAAATATCGTATGTTCCGATCCGCCGCGCCAGGTCAAGGATCTCCTGCTTGTCGTCGCCAACCAGTGGACGATAGACCGGAAGCGTCGCCACCGAGCTGACCGCTTCCATGTTCTGGAGCGTCTGCGAGGCTACTTGCGAGATGCTGTCGCCGGTGACTATCCCATGAGCGTCTTCGCGGCGGGCGATCCGCTCGGCGATCCGCAGCATCAGCCGCCGGTAGAGCAGAATGCGGTAGCTCTCGGGCGCCGCAACGACGACTTCCCGCTGGATTTCGCCAAAGGGCACGAGGTATAGACGCGAGAGGCCCTGATAGGGTGTCAAAACTTTTACGAGTTCGCGAGCGATGGGCGGGCTGTCCTCGCCGGCGCGGGCGGGCGGGCCGTGGAAGTGCACGAACGTCAGCCGCACGCCGCGTTTGATGATCTTGTAGGCGGCGACGGCCGAATCGAAGCCTCCCGAAAGCAAGCACACCAGCTTGCCGGCCGAGCCGGTCGGCAGTCCGCCGATCCCGCGAATCTTGTCACGGTAGAGCAGAGCGCGCGAGGGGGTCACGTCGACGTAGCAAGTCGCCTCGGCGTTTTCGAGATCCACTTTGACCTGGCGGCCGGCTGCCTCCGCGTCGAGCCGGATACGGAGGCCGAGCCGGCGCGCAACTTCAATCGAGCGAAAAGGAATGGACTTTTGCGAGCGCCGGGCTCGCACGCGATAGGTACGGAAATCCGCGTCGGCCATCAGCTTGGAACCGGTCTCTATAATGGCATCGAGAAGCGGTTCGGTTTCCGTCGCCAGCGCCATGTAGGCGATGCCCGGCAGCTTTTTTAGCCGCTCGATGGCTTCAGCGGCGGCGTCATCCGACGGCACGCGAATGCGAATACGGTGCTCTTCATTGACCGGTTTCTCGGCCTCCAGGCCTTCGAGGGCTTGCCGGACCGCGATCTTCAATTTCTGGATGAAAAAGTTGCGATTGCAGCCCTTCAGCCAAATTTCGTGATAGTGAAGAATCAGCACCGGCATGGAGAGCGAGCCCTTCAGCCTCATTATAGTTGGCGAGTGTTTCCTATCTGAAGATCGCGAGGCGCCGAGCAGCGGGAAAGCTGGTCTAGTTGACAAACTGTATCCCTTTCGGTAGAAAATAGAAATACAGCAACCGACCATGGGCAGTGTCAGCCGACTTGTCGGCGTTGCCCTCGTCCTGTTCGTCGTCAGCAGCACGAGATCCTACGCAGAGAGCTTCGTAGTTCCGTTCAGCGCAAACCTGTACCTCGAAGTACGAGGTGGTGAAGCGGCCAGCCGTGGAATGGTCGACTTCGGCCTGGGTACCGCACCGACCAACTTCATCCCCTACCTGCGCAACTTAGCCCCAAACACGAGCCTGGAGGGAGAAGTTTTCTTGGGTTTCTTCGGGGCGGGGGAGACCGTCCATTTCGGGATGCGTGCGACGTTCCTTGGCGACACAGCATGGGGTTTCTCCAACGGGAATGACCAATGGTCCAGGGTGGCCTTCACCGACATGGACAACAGCCTCGGGATGGGCGGTCGGAGCATCGAGCGAACCGGAGCCAACACGTGGCTGATGCACCTAGACTACGCCAACCTTGGTTTTGACGACGATGACAACGACATTGTGATTCAGATTCGACTAGCGACGGGAGGAGACCCCGGTCAAGCAACCAAAACCGTTCTGACTGGGAAGTACTATTTCTCCAACTTCGGCGCACTAGGAGTCTATCCGAGTATCAGCTTGACATAGCTTGACATAGTTCAGGTGGGGCGGGAAATTCGGGTGGTGAGGTCAGCGAGGAGTTGGAGCGGGAGGCTCGAAGGTCGCTGGGCTGCAAAAGCGGGCTGCAGGGACCGCGAAGAGCTGTTTTGAGAACGCAAACTAGGCCGCGGGCACCCTTTTTCTGGTTGCTGTCCGTAACTATCCATAACAGAGGGTGTGCATCTTCAAAATATTGTGCGTCAGGCACACCAGGGCCCATTCACCCTGCACTTTCTTGAACCCGCGCAGGAGAAATTGGCGAATGCCGCGGGCCTGTTTCATCTGTCCGAATAGGGGCTCCACGATCCCTTTGCGCTGGGCGTAAATCTTCGCCCCGGCCTTGGTGCCTAGCTTGCGCTGCATCCGCTCGACTCGGGTCGCTGCTCGCGGTATCCGCCCGCGCGGCGGCGCTCCTGCCCGCCTTCCGCGCTTCTGTCTGTTGGTGGCAATGTAGGCGTCGATCTTTTGCTCGGGCTTCTCGGGCGCTTCCAAAGATTCCAGGTTCTTCTCCGAACAGTAGCCGCTGTCGGCCAGCACTTCCTCGGGTCGCTGTCCCGACTGCTGCTCGACCGCTTGCAGCAGCGGCGTCAGTTGCTCTTTATCGTTCGCCGCTTGCGTCACCGTCTGCCCGACAATCAGTTGACAGCTGCTCTCCACCGCCGCCTGTGCATTGTAGGCCTGCAGAAACCCGTCGCCGCCTTTCATGATGCGCGATTCCGGATCGCTGAAATTGTACTGATCCTTGTCGCGCGGCTGGGCCTTCTCGACTTGCTCGGCCGATTGGCCTTGGGCGGCCGCCTTGTCTCGCGCCCTTAGTTTGAGGGCTTTCTGGGCTTGCCGAATCTTTTCCAGCCGCGTCTGCCGGCGCTGCAGCTCCTCGGGCAGATCCTGGCCCGTCTTGTCGGCCCCATAGCAGGCGTCCTCGGCGGCATCGACCTCCGCCGCCTCCGCCAGCATCCTCTTGACTTCCTCCCGAATCCGCTTCTCGGCTTGCTTCATCCGCCCCCAGCTCATGGCCTTGTGCTTGGAGGCGTTGGCTTTCATCTTCGTCCCGTCCAGCGCCACCCGCCCCAGCTTCAGCGCCCCTGCTTCCAAGGCCAGCCGCAACACCTGTTGGAAGAGTTGTTCCAGCGCTGGGAGGTGGATCTTGCGGAAATCCGAGAGGGTGCGGAAGTCGGGCTGGTTGCCAGCCGCCAACACTCGAAACGCCACGTCTTCGACCAGACGCTGGGCGATCTTGCGCGAGGAACGCACCCCCAGGCAGTAGCCATAGAGCAGCAGCTTCACCATCAGCCGCGGATGATAGGGCGGCTGACCGCGCCATTCTTTTTCATAGACGCTCTCGATGGCCGACAAATCCAGTTGATCGACCACGTCGCTGACGAAGTAGACGAGATGGCTTTCCGGCAGCCAATCCTGCAAACTGGGAGGCAGCAGCAGCTTCTGCTCGGGAAGGTAAGCCCGATAGGTTTTACCCATAAACCATTATCGCCCACTATTGGTTTTTCTCCAAGAAGAAAATGAATTCTCGGACAGACTCCTAGGGGGACCGAGGCCGACGTTTGGTAGTGCCTTCGGTACCGCAACTTTCGGTGCCAAGAATCAGATGAGCTTCCAACAACGCGTGAACGCTGGAGGCATGATCGGCGACGAGGTCGGTGCAGGAACCTACCAGGCGATCGATGGGGGAGGATTTAACGTCCAGATTGCAGATGATCCCACAATCCGAGGACTAGTCTCGGCAGGAGGTCACACGCTGATCGCCTCAACAATATTGGACGAGCAGCCCGCCCTCCACAATTTCTTCGTGGCGATACGAGGACCAACGTCTCCTGTATCGAACGCATCCTTGACTGGAACCTACTCGCTCTACCAGTTCACAGTGCTGGAAACGTCACCACCGCAGTACCAAACGGGTTTGGGAACGATCATTTTCGACGGTTCGGGCAACTACTTCGCAACGCAACGCTTCAGTGATGGGAGTCAGATAGATACCGCTTCGTGGAGTGGAATCTATGCGGTTAACCCCGACGGAACCGTCACAACCAGCACCAATATCCCAGGTCTCTCGGTGGTCGGTGCGGTTTCATCTGATGGGAGCACGCTTCTAGGAAACGTTTTGTCCTTGCCTGAACTCCACACGTTCATGGTCGCAGTGAAGCGCCCGACCGAAACTGTGGAGGTAAGTGACATTATGGGTCATTACGGCTTCTTGGAGTTTAACCGGCTGCCGGGTGACAGGTTCTTGAGCGGGCTCGGCATAACCTACGCAGATGGCCGAGGCGGACTTGACACCACAGAGATTGTCAACTTCGACGGAGTAATCTTTACGACTCAATCCACGTCGCGATATTCGGTTGACGACAATGGAAATCTACAAGTAACAAGCGAGGGTAATCCGGGATTGTCGGGAGCAGTCTTCGACTCGGTTAGTAATTTCGTCGGTACCACACTTTCACCATTGGCCCCTGGGCTTTTCGACTTCGTTCTGGCGGTTCGCCTGACACCATCCATACACACTAATGGAATTGTCAACGGCGCCAGTTTTGCGCCTGAACTGGTCGCTCCGGGCTCAATCGCATCCGTCTTTGGTTTCCATTTCGGCCCGTGGGATGGTGCGCTTGGAGCCCTCATCGGCGAGCGCCGAACATTGGCTTCGAGCGTGGAGCGAGTCACCGTCACTTTTGATGGAATTCCTGCGCCAGTGTTTTTCGTCGATGCCGGCCAGATCAATATCCAAGTTCCATTCGAATTGTCTGACCGCTCAACGGCCAACGTTGTCGTAACCGCGAACAGAGTGTCTTCAGTGCCAACTCTCGTTCAATTGGCAGCAGCAGCCCCCGGTATCTTCAGCTATACGACGATCGAAGGAGCTCAGCACGCGGTTGCGGTCCATCAGGACGGGAGTCTGGTCGGTCCTTCAAATCAAGCGCGGGTCGGGGAAGTCGTCACGGCTTTTCTGACGGGTCTCGGGGCAACCTCGCATCCTGCTGAAACTGGTTTGCTTGTATCTGAACCCGCAAACGCTAATACGAGGGTCAGCGTCTTAGTTGCAGCCTCCTCGGCGCGGCTCTTTTACGCCGGCTCTACGCCTGGTTTCGTTGGTTTGTATCAAATTAACATGGAAGTCCCTCGCGTTCCGAGCGGCCACCCACTCTTGTCCAAATTAGCGTTTTGAATTCGTAAGCCGGGGAGGCGGAACCTCTGTTAGGTTGGGATTGGGTTCAGGCCTATGAACCAACCCGCCCGAGGAGGCCCCGCCATGAGTCAAGCATGCAGTATTTTCTCTCAATTGTTAAAGCTGTTCCCGCGTTCGGAGTTTGAACAGGCCGTCCGCCAGCATCGCGGGGAGCGCCACGCCCGCGGCTTCACTTGCTGGGGACAGTTCGTCGCCATGCTGTTCTGCCAGCTCGGCCGCGCCCAGTCGTTGCGTGAGATTTGCGGCGGTCTGGCGGCCAGCGAAGGCAAGCTGCGGCACCTGGGCTTGTCCGCCGCACCGCCGCGCTCGACGCTGGCCTACGCCAACCGGCAACGCCCTTGGCAGATCTACGAAACGGTCTTTCATCAACTGCTGGCGAAGTGCCGCGGCGCGGCGCCGGGCCACAAGTTCCGTTTCAAAAACAAGCTGCTGAGTCTGGACGCCAGCGTCATCGATCTGTGCGCCTCGCTGTTTGATTGGGCCCAGTTCCAGCGCACCAAGGGCGCCGTCAAGCTCCATCTGGTACTCGATCACGACGGCTACCTGCCCAGCTTCTGCGTGGTCACCGACGCCAAGACGCCCGACCTGGCGCCGGCCCGCAAAATGTCGTTCGACCGCGGCACGATCGTGGTCTTCGACCGCGGTTACAACGACTACGACTGGTTCGCCGAGCTGAGCGAGCGGGGCGTTTTCTTTGTCACACGATTGAAACGCGGGGCCAACTACGAGGTTCTCGAACAGCGCCCGTTGCCGCGCCGTCCCGGAGGCGTGCGCCGCGACGAAGTGATCTTCTTTCCCTCGCTGGCCGCCAGCGGCTCCGAGGTGGTGTTCCGCCGCATCGAATACTTCGACGCCAAGCAGCAGCGCACGCTCGTGTTCTTGACGAATCACCTGGGGTTGGCGGCCGCAACGATTGCCGCCATTTATCAAGACCGCTGGCAAGTGGAGCTGTTTTTCAAGGCTCTCAAGCAGAACTTGCGGGTGAAGACCTTCGTGGGTACCTCGGCGAACGCGCTGAAGATCCAGATCTGGACGGCGCTGATCGCGATCTTGCTGCTGCGGTACTTAAAGCTGCGGGCGCGTTGGGGCTGGAGCTTGTCCAATCTGGTCGCTTTGTTGCGGCAGCAGTTGTTTGTGCACCGCGAATTGTTCGCCTGGCTGGACGAACCGTTTCACCCGCCGCCGGGCAGCGAACCCGAGTCGCCACAGCAATTATTACTGGCGGGAATGGAGGCCTAATTGGGACAGCAGCATGATTTCTATCTTGTCCAAACCGGCAACCTGGTTCCCAGATCGGCCTCCTGGCGGGGCTTTCTGGCGTGTTTTCAGCAGCCGAACCCGCTCCGCTCAGCTAATTTGGACAGCAGTGGCGGCCACCATGCACTGAAAGTCACTGCTGGGGGCCTGTCAAGCAATGGGCCACTGTTGGCAGTCAGTCAGTAACCGATTACGACGAACTTCTCTTCGCTGGCTTTTCCGACTTCAAATCCTGTCAATGTAACGGAGGGGGGCGGGGTCCGATTGCCGGCTATGTTCTGCTACTCTAGGTGGACACACGCAAGGGGTCTTGCAACGAGCCACTAAAGAACGAACCACCAAAGAATGCTGTCGCCCTGCTAGACGTTGTCACTCTCATCCGCTGTTATGCCCCCCCCGACGCTGCTTCATTCCGTCAGCTACTCCGGCTCTTGGGGCCAGGCGAAGCTCAGTGCCGGGGACTTCATCAACCGTGCCGCTGATCTCGGCTATTCCGGCGTCATGCTGGTGGCCAAGCGGCCGCATGTGTCGCTCCTGGACTATGACGACGCCACCCGCGGCCGCGTGCGCCGCCAGATCGAAGAGCGGGGCCTCACGAAAGTCTGCCTGGCCGGATACAACAACTTCACCGCGGACCTCGAGCACAGCGAGGTGCCGGCGCGCGAAATCCAGATCCACTACGTGACCGAGCTGGCCCGGCTGGCTCGTGACCTGGGGGGCGACCTCGTCCGTATCTACACGGGATATGAGAACCCCGCCGGAAGTTATCTCCCACAGTGGAATCTGATCGTCGAATCACTGAAAGAATGCGCTCAGCGAGCAGCGGAATTTGGCGTGACGCTCGGAGTGCAGAATCATCATGACATCGCGGTCGACTACCGCAGCCAGCGCGACCTGATCAACGCCGTCGATGAGCCGAACTGCAAGGCGCTGTTCGACGCCTGGGCCCCGGCGCTGCAAGGAACCGACATCGTCGAGGCCGCCGGGGTGATGGGTCCGATGACGGCTCACACCACGATCGCGAACTATCAAAAACGTCCGCGCTTTCGCTACGAACCCGACCTCGTCAACTACACGCCGCAAACTCCTTACGCGCAGGCCGTGCCCATTGACGAAGGATTTATCGACTTCGGGGCGTTTTTGGCGGCTCTTCACGACTCCGGATTTCGAGGGAGCGTGGCTTACGAGATTTGCTCCCCAGTGCTGGGCGGCGGCGGCATCGAGAATTTAGACCGTTACGCGAAAGGCTTCTTGCGCTTCATCGACAGCCTGGCGTAGCATGCGGATTCGTTTATGGCAGAAAGCATCGTCAAAGACCCTTACCAGCTAGATCCCAGCGAGATTGAAAACCCGCCCACGGCGTTCTCCGCGATTCTGCGCAGAATCGGGCCGGGATTGATCCTCGCCAGTTCAATCGTGGGCACCGGCGAGTTGATCGCCACCACGGTTCTCGGAGCGGAAAACGGTTACACTCTGCTGTGGCTGATCATCCTGAGCTGCATCATCAAGATCGTCTCCCAGAACGAACTGGGGCGCTACGCCATCGGAACCGGCGAAACGACGCTCGAAGCTTTCAACCGCATCCCAGGACCCCGATTGGGCGTCTCGTGGGTTATCTGGCTGTGGGCCGTGATGGTGCTGATGACGCTGATGCAAGTGGGCGCCATGCTGGGCGGCATCTCGGAGATTCTCAACCGCATGATCCCCGCCGTGCCGATCACGGCCTGGGTCTGGGTGATCAATTTCATGACAGTAGCGCTGCTAATCGCCGGGCGCTATTCGATCGTCGAAAGGGTGGCGATGGGTCTGATAGTGACGTTCACATTCTTGACCGTGAGCTGCGCGTTCCTGCTCTTCCAAAAGCCGGAGTACTTCTCATTCGCCCAACTGCTGGACGGTCTTTCCTTCCACCTCCCCGCGGGCGGATTCGTCACGGCGGTGGCGACCTTCGGCATCACGGGCGTGGGGGCCACTGAACTGGTGATGTACCCCTACTGGTGCATTGAAAAGGGCTATGCGCGCTATACGGGCCAGCGGGACGACTCGCCCGCCTGGCGGAAAAGAGCCTTCGGCTGGATACGCGTCATGGGGGTCGACGTCATCAACTCGATGCTGATTTACAGTTTCGCGACGGTGGCTTTCTACCTGCTGGGAGCGGGCGTGCTTCACGGCATGGGCATTATTCCGCAAGGCACGGAAATGGTGCAAATGCTTTCGAACATGTATACGGAAACGCTGGGAAGCTGGTCGCTGGTTCCGTTTCTGATCGGCGCCTTCGCGGTCCTCTACTCGACCGTATTCGCTTCCACGGCTGCTCACTGCCGCATTTGGGCCGATTTCGTGGGGATGTTGGGCCTTTACGACAAGAAAGACTACGCCATGCGGCTCAAGGTCACGCGGCTGTTCGTGGTCATTCTGCTCTTCATCCCGTCGTTGTACTACATGTGGCTGGAGTCGCCCGTGCTGATGGTCATGATCGGGGGCGTCGCCCAAGCCGTCATGCTTCCGATCATTGGTTTCTGCGCGATATATCTGAGCCGCTATCACATGCCGAAGCAGATCCTGCCGAAAGGCTGGATTCGGCTGGCGCTGTGGGTTTCCACGCTGATCATGGCGGTCATGATGGGATATTCGGTGCTCCAGCGCCTGTCGTCTTGAGGTGGCGGGTTGCGCTCCCGCGGAGCCCGCCTCCGCTGCACCAGCCGCGAGCCATTATGAAGCAAAGGGCCGCCGCTGGCCAGCAAAAACCAGCGAACGGTCAACTGTGTCCAAACTATTTGTCTCACTTTTGGGGGCAAGCCCGCCCACGGGAAAAGGTGACTGCAATTCAATGATTCTAAACGAGATAATTTGGTGCGGAGAGGGGGACTCGAACCCCCAAGAGATTGCTCTCACTAGCACCTCAAGCTAATCAAGGCCTACCCCACAGTCCCCTAAGGGCGCACACGAAACGCCTTAACACCTGTCCACAGCGTCTCTTCCGGCGCTCCACTTCTAGGAATCAACAACTTGCGCGGATGGCTCGCGGGCGGTTTGTGCGCTGCGAGCACGGTCAAAAAGCAGTCAACCGGTGTGCCGGGGGGCAGCCATGAAACCGGGCGAACGATTCAGCCCCTACAAGCGTTTCAGGAATATCTACATCCCTTTGGGGATTGCCGCCAGCACCAAGCTGCCTGCAGCGGCGAAGCTCACTTACGGCGCACTCGCGCGCCGCGCCGATCCGAACGGAAAGCGGAGACCTGAATACTGGGGAGTTGCGGGACTCGCAATCTCGGTTTCTGTGCTGCTCCTACAGTTTGAACTTGTGGAACAGATTCACAGCGCAACGTCATGCCGGTGAAAAGCAAAAGCCGCAACCAGGTTTCCGAATCTGATGCTCCTGATGTTCAGGGTGAGCCGGTGGCAGGCTTCGGCGGGGAGCAGGCTGCTGTTTCCGGGCGGAAACTGTCCAGCAGCCGAGTTCCCCTGGCGAAGCCGATCCGGCAGCACATTGGCCAGCTTGCCTCTGACTTCCGCAAGAAGCACGGACCTCAGGACCGCCGCACAGGGGACCGCATCGCCCGCTTGTTCCGGTCTGGGATCACACCAAGGCGTTCACCGGGAAGGCCGCCAACACCTGAAGTCCGCAAGGCAGTGGAGCTGCGTCAACGGGGTACTCCATGGCCGAAGATCTTCCCGGTGGTCATTCCCGATTATTGGAACCTTCTCTATGAGGAGCAGTACTGCCGCCGGGACAAGCTCCGGCGAGCCGTCAGTGCCTATTGCAGACGGCGACGAAACAAGCGGCGCAAGCGTAGGCGTGAGAAAGACTCATCCCCGGTTCATACCCGCTCAGACACTGCCTAGTGTAGTGTCCATGAAATAAATGGACAGTTATTTCTTCTTCCGTTTTCTGGGCCGCGGGCTGCTGCAGCCGGGCTGAATCTGCTCCAAGGTGCGTCGGCAGCGCGAAAGTTTCTCCGTGATCGACTCCACCGTCGCCGTCCAAACGAAGGGTTTCGGCTCCTGGTTCCAGACCCTCAGGAATTCCTCAATGCAGTCCTTGAGCTCCCCCACGCTGCCGAATGCCCCGCGCCGGATCGCCTTCTGAGTCAGTTCGCCGAACCAACGCTCGACCAGGTTCAGCCAACTGGAACTGGTCGGCACAAAGTGCGTCTCAAAGCGCGGGTGGCGCTGCAACCAGCCCCGCACCTTCTCGTGTTTATGCGTCCCATAGTTGTCCAGGATTAAATGCAGCGGCACGTCGCCGGGGAACTCCTTGTCGAGCGTGCGCAAGAACTTCAGAAACTCCTGATGCCGGTGGCGCGGAAAGCATTGGCCAATCACTTTGCCCTGCAAGGTCTCCAGGGCGGCGAATAGTGTCGTCGTGCCGTTGCGCTTGTAGTCATGGGTCATGGTCCCGCAGCGCCCCTTCTTGAGCGGCAAGCCCGGCTGCGTCCGATCCAGAGCCTGAATCTGACTCTTCTCGTCCACGCACAACACGACCGCCTGTTGGGGCGGATTCAAGTACAGCCCGACCACGTCGGTCAATTTGTCCAGGAACTTCGGATCGCGCGACAGCTTAAAGGTCTTCACACGGTGGGGCTTGAGGTTGTGGGCTCGCCAGATGTTGTGGATGGTGGACTTGCTGACTCCCTGGTTTTTGGCCAGCGTGCGGCAACTCCAATGCGTCATTCCCTTGGGCTTGGTTTGCAGGGTGGCGTCCACAATGGCGCTGATCTTGTCGATGTCATAGGTGGGCTTGCGCCGGCGTCCGGGGGAAATCTCCCACAGACCGTCGAGTCGCTGTTGGTCAAAGCGCTGACGCCACAGAATGACGGTTTTGCGGTTGACAGACAACTGCTTGGCGATGGCGACATCGGAGAGACCCTGGCTCGAAGCCAGCACGATTCGGCAGCGTAGCGCCACCTGCTGAGGGGTGCCATGGGCGCCGATCCATTGCCGCAGCTGCTGCTGCTCGGAGGGCGAAAGTTCGCAGGGGGAAGCCATACCCCAGGATGCGATAAACCAGGCGACTTGTCCAGTTATTTGTTGGACACTACACTAGCTGGTTCAAGCTGAGGATGGGAAGACCGGAGATTCGATCACCCGTCTTCCGAGAACAGAATTCAACAGGAGGTTACATCCACATGTCAGCAACCAAGACCGAACTAAACATAACGTCATAAGTTATTGCGCATAGTATGCAGGCTGTGCTCTCATGGGGAAATGAGACCACTTCGCATTGCTGACGCTGAAAACATCGTTCTTGGATTGCAGGATGAGATCCGACGCTCCCTGGATTCCCGCTACGACCACCGCCTCCACGGCGTGCTGCTGGTGGCCCAAGGAATGACCTGCCCACAGGTGGCCAGGCTGCTGGGCGACGCACCACGGTCGGTGGAATATTGGGTGGGTCGTTTCGAGCAGAAAGGCTTGGCGGGCTTGCGCGAGGGAGAGCGGGCCGGGCGGCCCCCGCGGTTGAATGAGCAGCAGCTCGAAGAGATCAACGCTGCTCTTCGTCAGACGCCGCGGGAGGCAGGCCTGAGCGGAAATCTATGGGATGGCAAAACGTTGGCGGTCTGGATCGAGCAACAATACGGCATCACTGTGGGCGTGCGTCAGTGCCAGCGTCTGTTCCGGCAATTGGGCTTTCGGCTGCGCAAGCCGCGGCCCAAGATCGCTCGCGCCGACGAGGAACAGCAGAAGACGCATAAAAAAAACTCCAAGCGCTGATGGCCGACCCGGCCGTCGACCTTTGGGCCAGCGACGAAGTGCACTTTCAGCAGCACGGCTCGCGTTGTCGGATGTGGGTGCCTCCGGAGACGAAGGATCCCATCCTGCTGCATCATCCGACCCGGCGAAGCGTCGGATATTTTGGTGCCGTGCGACTACGCGATGGTCGGTTTTGGTCTTGTCGCGAGACGGGGAAATTCAATGCCGGGACCTTTTGGGAATTCATGAAGCAACTCCAGCAGGTGAGCCGCATTGGAGGGCGCCGCGTGGCGGTCATCGCTGACAACGCCAGGTACCACCATGCCCGACTGCACAAAGCGTGGCGCGAGGAAAACGCACCTGGCTTTGAGCTGGATTACTTGCCGCCCTACAGTCCCGAGTTGAATCCGATCGAGCGAGTCTGGAAGCTGACCCGGCGGCGTTGCCTGCACAACCGCTACTTTGCGACCCTGGAGGAAGTGATCGCAGCTGCGGAAGCCGAGTTTGCCACGTGGGGCCAGCCGAATGACACGCTGCGCCGACTATGCGCAATTAGTTAAGACGTTATGTTTAGTTACCAGGGAGGGTCGCTCGATATTTCGCCTCCGAAGTCGTTTCGCATCCGAAGTCAATGTTGTAAGGTTGTAAGTAGACGCCTCTTGATCTTGAATTTTCCTCGCAGGGGGGGGTAGTTCGGACCAATGCCTCGACGATTGAGGAACCGAACGAGCCATGAAAATCCTTCTTTACAATCCGGACAACGGCGTCACCCGCAACTCCATGCCCCACCTCTGGATGTTCCTGCTCCAGAAGCTCACTCCTGCCGGTCACGAGGTCTTCCTCATCGACGGCAACGCCAAACCCATGACCGAGTCGCAGTTGGCCGACTTCGTTCGCGAGAACGACATCGGCCTGGTCGGCATCGGCGCCATGACCCGCATGATCGCCCGCGCCTACCGAATGGCCGACGCCATTCGCGAAACCGGAACCCCGGTTGTGATGGGCGGACCCCACGTGACCGAACTGCCCGACGAGGCGCTCGGGCGTGACGGCGGGCCGCGTCACGCCGACGCTGTCGCCGTCGGCGAGGCCGATGAGACCTGGCCCATCGTCGTCGAAGACGCAGCTCACGGGCGCCTCAAAGAACTCTACGAGCCCGTCGACGCCGATGGCAAGGAGCGTAAGCCAAGCCTGGACGGTTACCCCGAAATCGGCTGGGGCGACCTGGACCTGAGCCAGTTCAATATGGTGCCGAAAGTCTTGCGTTCGCGGCTGAGCAAGGTGGCCGGCGGCTGGGGATCGTTCCACGTCGTCCCCATCGAATCGGGCCGCGGCTGTCCTTACGGCTGCGAGTTCTGCACGGTGACCGGCTTCTTCGGGGACTCGCTGCGGTTTCGCTCGAATGAGAGCATCGTCGGGGAGCTGCTGCGCCTCAAGCAGCGGGCCCGCCAAGAACACGGCCAATTCGCCGTCTTCTTCGTCGACGATAATTTCGCCATCAATCGCAAACGAACCAAGTCGCTGCTGCGCGACATGATCGCCGCCGGCGCCCAGATTCCCTGGGTGGCCCAAATCAGCGCCAATTTGCTCGAGGACGAAGAGCTCGTCGATCTCATCGCCGAAGCCGGCGGCCGCTGGATCTTCATCGGCATGGAGTCGATCGATGAACAGAACTTGAAGGACGTCAACAAGAGTTTCAGCAATCCCTCGAAATACAAGAGCGTTCTCGAAAGCCTGGCCGAACGCAACATCTACGCCATCACTTCGTTCATCTTCGGCATGGACAACGACACCACTGGAGCGGCCCAGAAAACTCTGGACAAGATCAGCACTTGGCCGCCCGGCCTGCCCGTGTTCGGCCAACTGACGCCGTTCCCCTCCACCCCGCTCTACGATCGCTTGCTCTCGAGCGGGCGGCTGGAGCGGCCCAAGCACTGGATGGATTTCGCCCCGTTCGTGATGGCCCACAAGCCGCTCAAGATGACCATCCGCGAAGCCCGCCAGGAAGTCGATCACGCTTGGCGATCGTCCTACAGCCCTCAGCGCAACCGCGAAGCCCTCGACTATCTCACCTTCAAGCCCATCGGTGAACAGATTACCCACCTGTTCGCGCGCATCGCCTTTCGGGGCATCTACTTCCCGCAGGTGGGCCGGCTCCAGCGGTTGCGGGCGATCGCTCAAAACTGGCGCTCGATCGTGACCCTGCTGGGTCGCGCCAGAGTCTCCTACCGTGGCTGGCGGAAGACGCTCGAAGCCAGTGCCCCGAGCTAGTACCGCCCCCCTTTGCTCTCCAGGCGATGGCGCGTCCTTGGCTGCATGGTCAATCCTGCTTGAAATCGAGGATGTGGACTGAGTTCGTAGGGCAGCTCGGAGACGGTTTGCCGTCCTCGCTCAAGTCTCTTCTGTCTTTGGAAGCGCCGAGCGCCGGGTCGGTTTGCCGGGGATGTTGTCCTTCAGGAAGCAAACGAAACGTTGTTTCCCCTGGGCTGCTTCGCAAAGACCGCAAACGCGCGCGCCCAAAGTCTCAGGCCGCTCGTGATCACAAGTACAGCCGACCATCGCGACCGGGCCGGCCCAAACGATGATCCTCGCCGCGATCGTCAGCAGCGTCAGCAGGGAGACAAGCAAGATGACCGCTTTGAGTAAGATGGTCCGGGCCGTCACCGGGAACGGCCCTTGGGCGCAGGGTGAAAATGCATGGGCCGCGCGGGTTGATTCACCACCCGCGGGCGCGGCCAGCAAGAATCCCGCGTGTATTTCACGGGCGGAGGCTATCCGTCCAGTTTCTGAATCTCAAGCTTGTCACCGACTTCGGTGCCTGTTTTTTCGGCCGTACCAGCCGGCAGCTCGATCACGCCGCGAGCGCGCCAGCTCATCGCGATGCGGGAACGCTTCATGTTCGGAACGATCTTCGTCACGCGCTTGTCGCGGTCAATGAAAATGACGTCTATCGGAAAGTTCATCCGAAACGTGTGGACGGCCTCGCATGGTACGATCCACAAACCTTCTCCTGGGGCCAGACCCTGGCGCCGGAGAAGGCCGGTGCGGCGAGTTGCGGCCGTGTCAGCTACGGTGATCGAATCGCCGAGAACGACCTGCTTCGAGCTGTTACGAATCGCGACCTTGGTCATAAACACACGCTATTGGGCCGAGTGACGCCTGTTTCCGCCGACCATCATCATCGAGGACGATCTCGCCGATACAAGAGTATCTACAGTAGCACGCGAGTTGGCGGGCCAGTACCCATATCCCACATCGCTCGGCCCGCATGATCGCGGCGCGGGTAACAGCCATGCCGAATGGACCGCAATCCACGAAGACGCGGATCTTTTCACGCCGGACTCTTACCGGAGTCAGCCGGCACTTGCTGGCCGCGCCTGGTCTAGGCCGGCACACGCTCTTCGGCGGGGTTAGGACGCCTCCCGGGCTTGCGAATTTGAAACGCCGGCGGCTTCGGCCTTTGGTCCGGCGTCACGCGGGTGGGCTGGATGGGGCCTGGCAACCTAAAGATGAAGTAGTCGTGCGGCGGATAGAGGGCGTAAGGCTCGAGTTCGTAGAAAACTCTCCCAAGGCGCTGTTCGATCCGATAAGTAGCATGGAAGAAGTAGCCCCGGCTGATGCCCAGCCTGCGGCTGCAAAGCCGCCAGTCCGCTCCCAGCACGAAGTGATAGCGAAAGACTTTGTAGTGCCAATCATCGAGATGACGGCGGGAGACAGTCTCGAAGTCCGCGATGTACTCCTCTTCCTTCCGCGACCAAGTACCCCGGTGGCTCCTTCCGATCGGAGTCTCCTTATACGATACTTGGCTCATTCTCCGCTCTCGTCTCACGCATTGCCGAAACCGATCGTAACACGCTCGAAAAACCCCCCGCAGGCTGCACTCACAGGGGCCGACCTCCTCTCTTTTCGTCAACCGTCCCCCAGTCCCCCCGCAGGCGCCGCAGGAGGCTTGGCCAAGCTCAGTCAGATCCAAGGTATCCCAGTTCATTTGTCGTTGTCCTTTCGTTTCCCACGCAAAAGTAGCAATTGTAGTGCGTCCTGCCTCCACGTCAACCATTTCCTTAAAGAAATGTTCCTCGTGAATAATTCTATTTCGAGAAAATAAAGTAACGAAATTAAAATCGTTTCAAGTCAATAACCTAGCAAGATCAACAACTTAGTGATTATATATTCTTTATTTGACTTCATAAAGGCGGCCTTGAAAAATTACAGTAGCCTATTTCAGTTAGCTATATGGCTGACCGTCTAGGCTTCCGGCATCTCACGTCGCGGTTGACCCGCTACCTGAACGAGTTGGTGCGCCGGGGAGAGGTCAGCGAACGCGGGCTGGCGCACCTTACGGGGTATTCCCAACCCCACATCCACAACGTCCTCAAAGGGGCTCGCGGCATGAATACCGAGCTAGCCGACCAGCTCATGGCAGGTCTCGGACTATCGTTGCTGGCGCTGTTTACCCAGGACGAACTCTCGGGTTTGGCCCCAACGGCCCCGCCGGAGTCCTTGCCCGTACCTTTACTGGCCGGGCGGCTCGGAGGGGGAAAGCCGTTTCCACGCCTAACCGCCAAGCCGCGGGTGAGGCAGCTTCCAGCGGCGACGGTGCGGCAGTCGACAAGTCCCGTGCTGGCGGTGCTTGACTCAGCGGAACGTTCGATGTGGCCGGCGCTGTGGCCGAACGACCTTGTTCTCATCGACCGCGCTCCCGCCGGCCGAAGGGCGCCGCGGTTTGAGCAAATCTATGTGATTTCGTGGCGCGGCCGGGGATGGATCGGGCGTTGCCGCCGGGTGGGACAGGTGCTCGTCGTTGCGGTCGACAACTTGCGCGAGGTGAGCTGGACGCTACCGCAGATCCCCCTGGCTGGGCAGAACATTCTCAATATCGTGAAGGGAACGATTGTGTGGCTGGGACGGGACGTGGAGTCTGTACCTCTTATCACTTGACGCGGACGGCTGCCGCACCAGCGGGGGTTGTGGGCGTCGGGGGGGGGGAATTTCTTGGGGATGGGCGGGCGGGCCGCTTGCTGACGGTCAGGCTCTGAGTGTTGCTTGACCGGCGGATCACCCTAGAATAGAAAGTATGCCGGATCAACCCACTCGCCGCGAAGCGTTGAAAACCGCGGCCGTCGCCGCTGCTTTGCCGGCTGCTCTCGGCGCCCAGGCAGGAGCCGCACCGCTGGTTCAAGTTGCTGCTCCCTATGCGCCGAGCAACCTCGCGCCATCCCAATTTCGCCTCTTGACAGCCCTGGTCGACATGATCATTCCCGCGTCCGAGACACCGGGTGCGGCGGCCGCGGGAGCGGACCGCTACATTGACGAGGAGCTTTCAAAGGATGAAACACTGAAAAGCAAGATTCGCGAGGGGCTTGCCGTGATCGAAAAGGCGGGGTTCTCGTCCCTGGATGCGGACAAGCGGGCCGCTCTACTGACCGAGCACAGCGAGGCGACGGGAGTCCGGGGCGAATTCTTTCAGCTCTTGAAGGATCTGACCGTCGACGGCTACTATGCGTCCGAGATCGGCTTGGTTCGCGAACTTGGCTACAAGGGAAATACTTTTCTTAAAGAGTTTCCCGGCTGCACGCATGAGGAGCATCTCTAGTGACCCGCGGCGCTGACCACGACGTTGTCATTGTCGGCAGCGGGGCTTCGGGCGGCATGGCCGCTTGGAACCTCGCGCGCAAAGGCGTCAAGGTGCTGATCCTCGACGCAGGCTCGAAGTTCAACCGCGGCGACTTTTGGACCCACCTCTCCCCCTGGACCGAGCGCGAGTGGCGGCGGCAAGGCAAGCGCCCGCCCCAGTTCCTGCTCGGCATGGACGAGCAGCCCTACGAATGGGTGGATGACCGCTATTTTGACCTCTGGCGGGTCTGGGGCATCGGCGGCAAGACGAACATCTGGGGACGCGTCTCCCTGCGCTATTCCGACCTCAACTTCACCGAGCCGGAACGCGACGGTTGGGAGGTCGCTTGGCCTTTCCGGTACAAAGACATCGCGCCCTACTACGACAACGTCGACCGCTTGATCGGCGTCAACGGGGGCGACGATGACGAGCCGTGGCTGCCCGGCAGCCGCTACCACATGCCGCCGCCGGGTCCCCGCTGCGGCGAAGTCTTGCTGAAAAAGGCCGCGGCGCGCGTAGGCCGGACCGTGGTCACCGGGCGCCGTGCGGTCATGACTCGCGGCCATCGCGGATTCGCCGCCTGCCACCACTGTGGCGCCTGCGGCAAGGGCTGTGACACGGCGAGTTTCTTCAATTCGGCGGATCATCTGCTGCCCTTTGCGATGGAAACGGGCAACCTGGAGATCGTCGAAAACGCGGTCGTCGGGCGCGTGTTCGTCAATGACGAAGGGTTGGCGAATGGTATCCAGTATTTCGACCGCTATACCGGCAAGGAACACGTCGTTCCGGCGAAGCGGGTCGTCATGGCGGCGTCTTGCGTGGACTCGACGCGCATCTTGCTGAACTCAAAATCGCGTCAGTACCCCAACGGAATCGGCAATGGTTCCGGAGTGATTGGGAAGTACCTGTGTGACCAGGTGCGTTTTCATTTGCCGGCGTTTGCTCCGCAATTGATGGGACGGCCCACGACCAACGACGATGGCATCAGCGGCGGACACATCTACCTTCCCCGCTTCGACAAGCCCGGCGACAAGAGAGACTACTTGCGCGGATACGGCGTGCAGTTCTGGGGCGGCGGCTGCCAGAACAACGCGAGCTTCGCGAAGAAACTGCCGGGCTTCGGCCTTGACTTCAAGAAATCGGTCAAACAGCGCTACCCGGCGCTCATCCAATTGCACCCCTATGGCGAGGTTCTGCCGCGGGCGACGAACCGCATCAGTGTCGAAGGAACGCCCAGCGACCGCTACGGGGTACCCCTTTTCCGCATCGAGTACGACATCGGCGACAACGAGCGTAAGATGATCGAGGCGATGTATGACACAGCGGAAGAGATCCTTCACGAGATGAAGGCGGAAGTGCTTCCCTACAAGCGCGGTGAAATCGACCAGTTCGGCAGCGCCATTCACGAGCATGGGACGTGCCGCATGGGAGACGACCCCAAGCGCTCGGCGCTGAACGGCTTTTGTCAGATGCACGAAGTGAAGAACATGCTCGTGGTTGACGGCAGCGCCTTTCCTACCGCAACCGAGAAGAATCCCACCCTCACCATCTTGGCCCTCGCCTGGCGTGCCAGCGATTACCTAGCCGAGCAGATGAAGAAGGGGAACGTGTAGGAGGCTGGGCCGTCAGGACAACTCAAAGCCGCACGGCACCGGCCTTACCGTCTTCGACTTCGAACGTAGCTCGGGTGATGAGCGGGGCGCCGGGCCTGGTGACGTACTCGACCACTTGGTAGTCGGCCTGCCAGCGCGAGGGCGTCACCGTGCAACTGACATAGCCCCGCTCTCGGTTGTGAAACTTCACGCTGCTGTTCTCGCGTTCCATCGCCTCGGCATACTCCAGCGACTGCGAGCCATCGCCGCTCGAGCTGATCGAGGTGCCGATGAACTCCGTCCCCACCACCTTCGAATCGGGCTTCGAGTAGTCGGCCGCGAGGTCGCAGACCCAGTTGGAATGGATGTCGCCCGTGATGACAACCGGGTTTGAGGGCTTCTCTTCGTCCAGGAACCGCAGGAAGCGGTCGAGCATCGGGCGGTAGGCGCTCCACTTGTCCATCGAGTAGCTTTCGGCGTCCGGATCGGCGTTGCGGTCGACTCGGGCGACCATCACCTGCTGGGCAATGCAATTCCATTTCGAGGGCGAGCTTTTGAGCTTCTCGTAGAGCCACCGCTCCTGCGTGTCGCCGAGAATCGTGGCCGCCGGATCGAACACCGCGTCGCACTCGGGGCCGGTCTTGTCCCCGCAGGGCTGGTCCGTGCGGTACTGCCGCGTGTCCAGCACTTGAAAGTCGAGCAGACGGCCGAAGGGCACTCGGCGATAGAGCTGCATGTCGTGCCCGGCCGGCTTCGCTGAGAGCCTCAGCGGCATGTGCTCGTAGTAGGCCTGGTAGGCGTGGGCGCGGCGGGTGAGGAATTCGTCGATGCTGACGTCAGCTTCCTCGGAGAAGCGGTCCGCGTAGTTGTTGTCGACTTCGTGGTCGTCCCAGGTCACAAGCCAGGGACAGGCGTGATGCGCGGCCTGCAGGTCCTTGTCGGTTTTGTACTGCGCCAGGCGGTTGCGGTAGTCGGCGATGCTGACAATCTCGTTTCCCGCGTGCTTGCGAATGCGATCGTCCAGTCCCGGCCCCTCGTAGATGTAGTCGCCAAGGTGGACGATGAGGTCGAGATCTTCCCTCGCCATGTGCTCCAAAGCGGTGTAGTAGCCCGTCTCATAGTGCTGGCAGGAGGCGAAGGCGAAGCGCATTTGGTCGAGCATGCGGCCGGGCTCGGGGGCCGTGCGGGCGCGGGCAACGGGCGAGACCTCGCTTCCGGACTTGAACTGATAGTAATACCAGCGATTCGGGCGGAGGCTGCCGATTTCCACATGAACCGAGTGCGCCAGCTCTCGTTTCGCGGCCGTCTCGCCCCTAGCCACGACCTTGCTCATGCGCTCGTCCTCGGCGACCTGATACTCGACGGCCACGTCGTCGCCAGGCATGCCGCCCTCGTGCAGCGGGTCCGGTGCAAGGCGGGTCCACAGGAGGAAACCGTTCGGGGACAGCTCTCCGGAAGACACCCCAAGGCTGAAAGGGTAGGAGGAAAACTTCGGTGTCTTCGTCGGCGCCTGCCCGGGAGTTTGGGCTAGAGCCGGAAGAGCGGAAAGAGAGGCCAGAAGCTGGCGGCGAGTTAGAATAGATGGGGGCATGGTTCAAGCCACTCTTGTCCAAATTAGCGTTTTGAATTCGTAAGCCGGGGAGGCGGAACCTCTGTTAGGTTGGGATTGGGTTCAGGCCTATGAACCAACCCGCCCGAGGAGGCCCCGCCATGAGTCAAGCATGCAGTATTTTCTCTCAATTGTTAAAGCTGTTCCCGCGTTCGGAGTTTGAACAGGCCGTCCGCCAGCATCGCGGGGAGCGCCACGCCCGCGGCTTCACTTGCTGGGGACAGTTCGTCGCCATGCTGTTCTGCCAGCTCGGCCGCGCCCAGTCGTTGCGTGAGATTTGCGGCGGTCTGGCGGCCAGCGAAGGCAAGCTGCGGCACCTGGGCTTGTCCGCCGCACCGCCGCGCTCGACGCTGGCCTACGCCAACCGGCAACGCCCTTGGCAGATCTACGAAACGGTCTTTCATCAACTGCTGGCGAAGTGCCGCGGCGCGGCGCCGGGCCACAAGTTCCGTTTCAAAAACAAGCTGCTGAGTCTGGACGCCAGCGTCATCGATCTGTGCGCCTCGCTGTTTGATTGGGCCCAGTTCCAGCGCACCAAGGGCGCCGTCAAGCTCCATCTGGTACTCGATCACGACGGCTACCTGCCCAGCTTCTGCGTGGTCACCGACGCCAAGACGCCCGACCTGGCGCCGGCCCGCAAAATGTCGTTCGACCGCGGCACGATCGTGGTCTTCGACCGCGGTTACAACGACTACGACTGGTTCGCCGAGCTGAGCGAGCGGGGCGTTTTCTTTGTCACACGATTGAAACGCGGGGCCAACTACGAGGTTCTCGAACAGCGCCCGTTGCCGCGCCGTCCCGGAGGCGTGCGCCGCGACGAAGTGATCTTCTTTCCCTCGCTGGCCGCCAGCGGCTCCGAGGTGGTGTTCCGCCGCATCGAATACTTCGACGCCAAGCAGCAGCGCACGCTCGTGTTCTTGACGAATCACCTGGGGTTGGCGGCCGCAACGATTGCCGCCATTTATCAAGACCGCTGGCAAGTGGAGCTGTTTTTCAAGGCTCTCAAGCAGAACTTGCGGGTGAAGACCTTCGTGGGCACCTCGGCGAACGCGCTGAAGATCCAGATCTGGACGGCGCTGATCGCGATCTTGCTGCTGCGGTACTTAAAGCTGCGGGCGCGTTGGGGCTGGAGCTTGTCCAATCTGGTCGCTTTGTTGCGGCAGCAGTTGTTTGTGCACCGCGAATTGTTCGCCTGGCTGGACGAACCGTTTCACCCGCCGCCGGGCAGCGAACCCGAGTCGCCACAGCAATTATTACTGGCGGGAATGGAGGCCTAATTGGGACAGCAGCATGATTTCTATCTTGTCCAAACCGGCAACCTGGTTCCCAGATCGGCCTCCTGGCGGGGCTTTCTGGCGTGTTTTCAGCAGCCGAACCCGCTCCGCTCAGCTAATTTGGACAGCAGTGGGTTCAACCTGAGTACCACCTTATCGTAATCCTCCCATTGCGTGGTTAGACCGTAATCCGTCCGTAAGGCGTTCGGGGTTGTCTGCAAGACCAACTCGAATCTCCCGTAGAGCGGGGCTCGGAGAGACTCGCGGCCTGTCGCCCCGCCACGCCTCGCGGGTGAGAGTGGTGAAAAACAGCGGCCCCGCCACGCCTCGCGGATGAGAGTGGTGAAAAACAGCGGGTCTCTCCGAGCCCCGCTCTACGGTACTTGCCGACCCTGCCCTTATTCCCTTCCAGCAGCAGGTAGCCCGCAGCGCAGGATCGCTGAAACCCGACTCGTCCGCACTTTCTCCCGAATCCGGAACAATTTCGATTTTAAACTGGAGACGGTCACGTTGCTATCGCGGGCTAGGTCGGCGCATCTGTGACCGTCGGCAATTTCCAATAGCAATCTGAACTCATCTTCCGTCAGCACCTTGCTGATCAGGTCTGTCATCTGGCCGTATGCGATTTGGTTGAACACGCTCGGCGCGGACGCGGTCAGCAGCACACTTCCGAACTCGGTTCCGCCACGCGGGTGGGTGGCCCGACCGCGCTGCCTGTCGAGGGCGCGGCGGTGGCTGTACTTCGAAAGCCGATTACGGCACAGGCTGTGAAATCGCTTGCGAACGAGGTCCTTGTCTGGCACCGGGTTGGTTAGAACTTCGTCCAGGACGGCGTCGAGTGCCTCGTCACGGGCCAATGATCGATCAATGGATTGGGGGTCCGCTTTAGCTTGTAAAGCGGCAAAAAGCTGCCAGGCGGAATTACTATCACTCATTTCTTCAACTCCTCTGTGGCTCGCCTCTGTGGCGAACTACGGTTGAAACTGCGTCACTACAAGCGGTTAATGACCTTCCCGTCCCCTGGGACGCTGTGCCCAGAAAGGCGAGAACTACAGGCACTATCTGCTTCATTCATTCTATCTGATTCAAAACCGATTTGGTTGTGGGCCACTTCTTCAGTTGTCGGCTTACCGGCCGACCGGGATCGGGCCGGTCGGCAAGCCATCGCCCAGGCCAGTCTAATGAGTCCCCAGTTGGTTCATGAGATTGAGGCTCCACTGCCGCCGGAGCCTATCCAGCATCCGTTGGGTGGTGCCTTCCGGGTCGTTCCACGTCATTTCGCTCTGCGTCCTCGCGAGCGAGAACAGCATCAGCTCCAGAGTCACGAGCGCATCGGCGCAGGCTTTCACGATCTCGGCGTCGAGGGCGACTTCATCGTTGTCGCCGGCAACCCGCATATCGGCCGAGCACTTGACAATTTGCGCCAGCGGTTTGTAGAGAGCGTCGAAGAACGGGTGCGCCGAGTTGATCTGCAGGATGATCTTCCGCAGCTTGTACTCGACCCGATAAAACGGGGCGTCTTCGTCGTGCTTGAAATCCATGATGTACTTGGAACTGGACTTCTTGACGCGCTCATAGGCTTCTTCATCCGTTTCATCATTGCGCTTCAGCCCGCTTGCCATTGCCCGGAGGTCCTTGTCGTACTCTTCATCCATCTCCGGCTCAGGGAGCAAAGTGGCCTGGAACGACTCGGCCTCGTTTGCCCGATGCTCCGCCTCGCGGTCCTTCGCTTTCGCCGTCTCTGTCGCCCGTCTCGACCGGTGCCGCTCAATTCTGCTCTTGACGTTGCTGAGTTCCTCCTTAATCTCCTTCCTGATGAGGCCGGCGACGTAGGCCTTCAGGCGGACTCCCTGCTTGTTTACAGCGACGCCCATCGCTTCATCCAGAACCGCAGGAAAGTCGATTTCCAGGCGCCACCAGGGGTCTTTGGATGCCGTTTTGCCGGTGATCGTCGCGAGAGCCCCCATATGGACCTCCCGGCCGTTGCGCACGAAGGAGATTCCCGTGTTTTCGAACACGTGCAAATCGTTCTTGAGCACCGTCCTTGGCAACTGGTCCCACGTCTCGATCGGGAGGATGAACAGGCTAACGGTGATGTTGCTGGTGACGGGGCTGTCTTCTCCCACCGGAATTGCAATTGTCCATTGCCGGACCAATCGGCTCCGCTTCTCCTCAACCTCCGCGACGCTGGCGTGCGTCGCCTCTTCCATCCGGTACGTCGGATCGAAGGGGCGGATGCGCCTATTGTTGATGAAGAGATTCCGACCGTCCTTCAGGAAGCGCCGATAGACACGCGCCGTCTCTTTGGTCGCGTGGTCAACCAGGGTTTTGGCCTTCCGATAGGTCAGCCGGTCGCAATCTGGAATGTAAATGATCGTTCCCGAAGTGCCCAGCCGCTCGATCAGAACCTCGTCGCTGTCCGCAAGCATCTCCTGTTCGCTGGCGTTTTTCGGAAAGGCCATCGGCTGGACCATAATCTCTCGCAGCTCCGGGGGAAGCGTGTCAACGAGCACCGGTTCCGGTAGTTGCACGACGTTGGTATTCTTGTTTGAAATGTCCGCCGTGTCGAGGATCATGCGGTAGATGGCTCCACGTTCCTGCCACGAGTAGATTTCCAGCGTGGGCCCCATGCTGAGCGCCGCCGCCTTCATCCCCATCCCATACCTGCCCACGGTTTGGCGGTTGTCGTAACAAAGCGAGCCGCCGAAGGCCGTTACGGCTCTGAGCACATTCGGCGACATTCCCACCCCGTTGTCCATGACCAGAACGTCGATCTTGCGCGATGTCTTCTTCCCCTTCTCGTGAAAGTAAAGGCGCACGTCCTGGGCACCCCACTGAAATGAGTTGTCCACATGCTCGCAGATCGCGGAAGTTGTGTGATTGTATCCGAGGTCCCGCAGGGCGTTGATCATCGTCTGCCCTAGGAAGAGAGGGACGTTCGCGCCTTCCTTGATGATTCGGGAGAATACCGCGCGCGCCCCTTTCGGCGCACCAGCACCCCATTGCGTTTCGGGAGCCGCCAGGGGTATCCCGAGTTCCGTGTTCATTGTTTGCTGTTCCATTTGAGTTTCTCCTTTGTCTGTTGTCCAGCTTTGTGCTGAACCGAATGGAGGGCGCTAATTGCGAGGAGGAAAAGGCGGACGACAGCTTCGGGGACCCAGACTCTGGCTCTTTCTCTGTCGCCGCACCCTATTGCCGGCCTGAAAGAACGCCTTCAACTACTAGGTGGTTGATCGGACGAGTTGGTTGCGGTTTTTCTTTTGATGTCGCCAATTCGAAGGGCGATCATGCGCTTGCATGACGGCACGGCGCACCGGACACCCGAATCCACATCTAACCCAGGAAACCGCATCAGACTGCGGCTCCAGTTCACAGACCGACATAGCGTTAGACTTCCCCTCGCTTCGCGACATGGCCCCACGAATGAGATTGGCGGCAACTGACCGACCGACGAAGTTGCGGCATGGCCCCACGTCGACCAGCTCACGAGCACAACGAGCCAAGGATCGGCTTGCCTTCTCAGTATCCACAGATGGCTTCCGAGAATTCGTCTCGGGTTGGGGTCATCCATCGTCGAAAACGTCGTCTGGTAATTCGCGGTTAGGTAGGCGATTTCTTTTGAGCCGCGGATGCGACGCTCAGCGATTTCAATCCGCTGGATTTTCGATGTTCCGTGGGCCATGTACTCCACAACCGCCGAGCGGCCGCGGACAGGCGGTGCGTCGGGCGGCCGCAACTCGATGTCACTAGCCTGCATTTCTCACCACGTGGCGTGACGAGCTGCGTGAGAGGCGCGTCAGTACGAGGCGCGTTCGGCTTGACGCCAACCCCGCTGCATCAAAGACGCATACTTGACGGTAGGTCGAAAACCCTCGGCAAGTGCAAACAAGGACTGCCGGGCCTCTCGCCTGCCTCGCCCGTCAGGCGCTGAGAAAACCCGGGCTGACAAACTCGGTCACGGATTATTGATAAAGTTATTCCCTTTGTTTTCAACAGTTTTCTCCAGGAAGCGCCAGGCCGCCCGAGACCGGCTTGCTATCCTAAAAAAGGGAAACCCAGCGATGAATCATTTTCCATGTGGAGGTGAGCGGCAGGCGATCCAGGCCCCCTCGCCCGGCAAAAACCCCGAAACCCTCGCATATACTCTCAAATCCTCTCATTGAAAAAATTAACCGCTTATAAATGAACAACTTGCGCCCAAACCACTCAAGTCCGTTGAGACTCTTTTGCTAGCGAATACGAACACGATGACAGCAAAAAAGACCAAAGGGCGAACATTGAAAAAACTCCGCTTGATCGCTGGATGAAACAGGATCGCCTCCAGAATGCCCGAAAAGTTGCGCCGCGAGAAATGCAGGCTAGCACATAGCTCGATCAACCTGTGATCCTCTCCGGCGATTTCGAACTCGATCCATCTTGAATGGATCTGCTCGATCTTTCCGATAGCATCTGCCGTTAGTCGGTCCATGCCGCCGGGCCATCCATGCAGCAAGGTCTAGTTGACCGCTGCTTCGCCTCCCAGCGTCGCCGGCTTGTAGGCCTGATGAACCTTGTCGATGGCGCGGACAATGTCCAGCGCGTCTTCGGTGCTTCCCATCAGCGTTCGCAGGGGAAACCAGAAGGAATCCGTGCATACCTGCTCGGCAACTGGACATGGCTCGGCCCGATGGACGAGCGTTTCAACATACATCGGGTTCTCGTAGAGCGGATGAGGATAGAAGGGATCGCAGGGGACGCCCTCGGCCCGCATCGCGCTCACAAACTCGTCGCGGTGCACGCCGAACAGCTCCTCGTCAATGCGGCCGGGTAGCAGGTAGAGGGAGTGGGGGGAGGCTGACTCCGGCGCTTTCTGCAAACGCACTCCGGGGCTTTGAAGCGCTTTATCCACCGCGGCAAAGTTTTTTTGCCGCCGCTGGACCTGCTCCACGAGCCGCTCGAGTTGAGCCAGCAAAATGGCCGCTTGAAGGCCCGTGAGACGAAAGTTTGAGCCCAGCTCGAAGTGGCGGAACCAGCCCTGCTCAGGCCGCCGGCCGCTATCGGCCAGAGAGCGCGCGCGGGCGGCGAATTCATCGTCGTTCGTGGTGATGATGCCTCCCTCGCCCGCCGTCATCACTTTGCTGTTCTGGAAGCTGAAGGTCCCGCAGAGACCGAAGCTGCCGGCTCGTTTTCCTTTCCACTCAGCTCCGTGAGCGTGGGCGGCGTCTTCGATCACGATCAAGTCGTGCTCGCCGGCGGCCTTGGCGATGCGGTCCACGTCCGCCATCTGTCCGGCGAAATGAACGACGATCGCTGCTCTTGTCTTGGGCGATACGGCGCCGCCGATCTTGTCCGGATCGATGTTGAATGTCTCTTCCTCGATATCAACGAAAACAGGGACCGCCCCGACGCGCGAAACCGCCGAGGCCGTCGAGATGAAGCTGTGCGCGGGGACGACGACTTCGTCGCCCGGCTGGATGCCCGCCGCGGTGAGCGCCAGCTCGATAGCAAGGGTTCCATTGGCTACGGCAATGCCGTGGGCGCAGTCGTGCATCTGGGCAAACAACAATTCAAAGCGTCCGACAAACTCGTGGTAACCGCCCCACTTGCCTGAGGCTAGTACTTCCAAGAGCAGTTCTTGCTCTCGCGAGCCCGAAACGGGCCATCCAGGATAGGGGTCTTTTCGGACCGGGGTTCCGTTGTATAGAGCTAGCTTACTCACCTTACTGACTAGCATAGGCCATCGCTCTCCAAAGGAAGGGTCCTTGGGCTTCCCGCCACGGTCTTGTACGGCCTCCGTTCAGGCAGGCCGTTTTCTCGCAAAGCACGTCCGAACGCGGCCGAAGAGAGCAAGAGATGCTGTGGCGCTTTACCTTCCGTTTCGTTCTCCTGCTCTGCTGCCTTCTCGCCGCCAGGACCGCCAGCATCGCCCAACAGCCAGGTCCGCGTTCACAAGACTATGACGACTACGACAGCCGAATTTCGTCAGCGGGGCCTGCCGGAGTCACGGCAGCCTTGCTTGGCCCGATTCCGCCTCCTTCCACCGGTACGAATCTCTACAGTCTTGATGGCCCTTTGACAGGCGCGCAGGGCGGCGATCCGGAAAGTGTTGCTCGATCCTTCCTTGCCGGCCGAATCGGCTCGTTCGTCGTATCGGAAGCTAGTACGATCGAGCTCCCGCTGGTCTCGCACTACGAGAGCCGGGCGGCCGGCCTGACACACCTGGTTTTTCGGCCCGAGTTCGAAGGTGTCCCCTTTTTTGATTCGGGAATTCAGGTCCATCTCGATGGCGAGGGGCGCATCTGGCGAGTCAATCAGAGCTACTCCGCCACACGGCCGCTGGAGCTGACAACGCCGGCAAGCGCTGAGGCGGCGATTCGGTCAGCCCTGGCTGCTCTAGCCACTGAAACCGAGCCCATGACCGAGCCAGTGCTGCAAGAGATCGCGCCCGAAACCGGCCCCGCGCGGCAAGTGGTGTTCCAGGAGGGCTCGCTGGCCGAGCCGATACGGGCGAGTCTGGTGTGGTTCCCTTCGCGGCAGAGGGCTGTTCTGGCCTGGCAGTTGTATCTCTACCTGGGTGGGGACCGCGCCTACCTGGTTGTTGTTGGCGCTGACCGGGGCGAGGTTCTTTTCAGTCGAAATCTGACTCAGAGAAGCAGTCCGCAAGGTAGAGTCTTTGGCGCGCCGGACGTTGCTCATCCCGGCGAGGGCGCACAAAGTGACGAGCCTTTGACAGGATGGCCGGTGGTTGATGGCGCTTGTCCGAGCGGCATCTATCCTGCTCAATTTCGGGCCGGCCCGCTCCTCAACCGCTGCTGGGTGCAGGCCACGGAAACAAAAGGCAACAACGTGGATGCCTGTTTGGACCTCAATGGGAACAATCTTTGCGATGGGCGCGCCACCGACTCCAACACCCATTTCCTGTCTACCTTCACTAATAGCTACGACTTAGCGAACGATCCCGTGACCGACCGCGCCGCGGCGCTGGCCAACGCCTTCTATTGGACGAATGCCCTGCACGACTGGCTCTATGGCCTGGGATTCGATGAAGCCGCGGGGAACTTCCAAGACGACAACTACGGACGGGGAGGAGCCGCGGCCGACGCCCTGAAGCTGGACGTTCAAGACGCGGGAACATCGAAAAACGCCACCTTCCTCACGCCCCCCGACGGAATCGCCCCCCGCATGCAGCTAGGGCTGTTTAGCAGCCTGCGGCGCGACGCGGCTTTTGATGGGGACGTCATCACTCACGAGTATGCGCACGGACTCACAAATCGTCTCATTGGCGGCCCCTTGAGCGTGATCGGTTTGTATCGCTGGCACAGCGGAGCCATGGCCGAAGGCTGGAGCGACTCCTACGCGGCCACGTTCACAAACGACCCCGTCATCGGGGAATACATTACGCGGAATCCTACCACGGGTATACGCACTGTCGCGTACAACTCTAGCCCCTATACATTCGGGCAATTCGGAACTCTGTTCTCGAAAGCGATTCCCGGCACTTCGCTGCTTCTTAGCCTGCCCCAGGTCCACCGGGATGGCGAGATCTGGGCCACCGTCTTGTGGCAGCTTCGCCAAGCTCTCGGCCAGGCCGCGTTCGAAAACGTGCTGACCACCGGCCTCACCCTCACGCCCAACAGGCCGTCGATGCTCGACGCGCGGGATGCCATTCTGCAAGCGGCGATTTCTCTGGGTGTCGGCGGTTCCAACGCATGCGGCGCGTGGACGCCGTTCGCCGCGCGCGGTTTCGGGGCGTCCGCCCTGCTCAACCCCAAGCAAAACGAACAGTCGAATGACACCGCCCTCAGCGTTTACGAGGCCTTCGATCTGCCCCCGGCTTGCGGTGGAACTCCTCTGATTCCCGTGGACGCCCGGCTCGACGACGACATGGAGGGCGGAGACAACGGCTGGACCGCCACCGGACTGTGGCACCGCACGAATCGGAGAGCGGCATCCGGCGTTTTCTCCTGGTGGTTCGGCCAAGAAGCGACGGGAACCTACGAAACGGGCGCTCGCACATTCGGCGCGCTGACGTCCCCCTCCATCGATTTGACAGGTGTCAGCAATGCCGTCGTCGAATGGGATCAGGTCTTGCGGACCGAAGGGTTCGGCCAGGCGATTAATTTAGGCAGCGGGAACGCCGCCGCGTATTTGAATGCTGACGCCGGCCGGCTGCTGATCAGCGTTGACGGCGGCTCCTGGGTCACGCTCAGCCATCTCGCGCACAACAATTCCGGCGGCGGCTTCGAACATCACAAGGTCAACATCTCACGCTTCTCCGGCGGAAGCGCGCGCATTCGCTTCGATATCGATACTGTCGATGCCGTCAACAATGGTCTTGAAGGCTGGTTCATTGACAACGTACGCGTGTCGCGGCTCTCAGCCACGCCCTCACAGCTCGTGGTCTCCCCGCTTGGGCTCACCTTCTCCGGTACCGCCGGCGCCCTCTCACCGGGTCCTCAAGCGGTCAACATCAGCAGTGGCTCGGCGGAAGCGTTGGGCTGGAGCGCAGACGTTTCCCAGGGCAACTCCTGGCTGACGCTGTCTTCCTCGGCGGGAGTGGCGCCTTCGACGGTTTCGGTTTCGGTCGACTCCAGCGGCCTGTCGGCGGGGACCCACCTAGGCGTCATTGGAATCAATGCGCCCGGCGCCGCTGACTCCCCGGCAACGGTCAATGTGACCCTTACACTGAGCGCTCCCGCCTTGTCGGCCGCCTCGTGGTCGTTTGAGGAAAGCGCCTCCGGACCGGGCGTCGCTGTGGCTGACAGTTTCGGCGGGCATCATGGGACCACGAAGGGCTTCGGCTCGGTTCCCAGCCCGGGGGCTTTGGGCCTCGCTCGGGTCTTCAACGGCTCCACCGACTACGTCGAGATTCCCGCTTCTTCGAATTTGACCCCATCTACATTCACGGCACGTGCCTGGGTCAAACTACATTCCTACCCCAGCTCGTTTGGCATGATTCTGGCGGCGTTCGGCGGCGGGAACTCTCGCGGCTGGTATCTGGCCGTGAAGTCCTCGGGTGAAGTGATCTTCATGGGCGCTTCTCCCCCCAACAGCTCGCCCTGGCTGGTCTCTTCGGCCAAGCTGAATCTGAAGCAATGGCATTCCGTGTCGGTCACGGTAGACCGGCTGTCAGGAGAGGTAGCGATCTACATTGACGGCGCGCGCGATAGGACTGCCCGCTTCCCCGCAATCGCCGGCGACACCACGGCGCCGGTGACGATCGGCCGTGCTTCCTGGTACGACGGCTACTACTTGAACGCCGCCATCGACGAAATCGAGATCTTTCCGGCATTGAGGACCGCCAGTGAAATCGCTTCGCGGTACGCGCTCTTCAGTCCCCCATCCCCGCCGGCGAATCTCTCGACCGTTGCCGAGTGGAACTTTCAAAGCGGAGCCGCCGACGTTTCCGGCAATGGTCACGGCGGGACGCTGAACGGCACCACCACGGTCACCGGTGTTTCGGGTAACGGACGCCGCTTCGACGGAGTCTCCGATGTGGCGACAGTTCCGGGGAGCGTTGACTTCACGCCCTCCGGCTTTACGGTTCGGGCCTGGGTGCGGCTGCTGCCGGCGCCGGCGGACTGGGGCGCCGTGGTCGCCAATTACGGCGGGTCGTTCGATGGCTGGTATCTCGGCGTGAACTCGGATGGGCGGGTGCTGTTCGCCGCGGGGCGCTTGCCTTCGAGCCTGCCGACGGCAGTGTCGGCGTCCGCGGTCAGCTTGAACCGCTGGCACCACATTGCGGCTACCTATAACGGGCGAACCCGCAGAGTGACCCTCTACATCGACGGAGCCCAAGACACAGTCGCCTACGTTGGCGGACTGACGCCGCAGGCCGGCGGAACGCTCGCGATAGGTAAGGCGTCTTGGACGGCGAACAACTTCCTTCACGCCGATTTGGACGAAGTGCGCCTCGACCCAAACGTTTGGACGCCGTCCCAGACGCAGAGCGACTTCAACAGTTTTTCTCCTGACCAGGCGCTTGCTCCAGTTGCAAATTGGAAGTTCGGCGATGCCGGAGCTGGCCCGGGAACCACCCTGGCCGATAGCTCAGGGAACGGGCATGATGCGACGACCCAGGGCCTAGGCACGGAATCCGTCAGTGGCGTGGTGGGTCCGGCGCGGAGTTTCGCGGGCCGGCCGGACTACGCCTGGCTTTCAACCCATGCCGACCTTTCGACAGCCAGCTTCAGCTTTGGGACCTGGGTGAAAGTGGATACGTATCCTGACAACTGGGGCGTGATCGCATCGACTTACGGCGGTGATTTCAAGGGCTGGTACGTTGGGGTTTTCAATGACGGCAGGGTGATTTTTTCCGTGTCGGGATTGCCGTCGTCCAATCCTTGGCTGTTGTCGGCGAGCAGCTTAGAGCCAGGCCAGTGGCACTACGTGACGGTGACCTTGGAAGGAGCCAGCCGGCGCGGCCGCATCTACATTGACGGAGTCCGGGACCGAACGGCGGTTTATCCAGCCTTCACGCCCCAAACCAGCACCCAGCCGACGTTTGGACGCGCCTCGTGGGTCGATAGCTACTATCTGAATTGCACGCTGGATGAAGCCCGGCTTTACCCGGGTGAGCTTACCTCCGACGAGGTGCTGGCCCTGTTCAATAGTTTCCCGGCGCCGCCGGAGCCAGCCGCTGCTGAGCCCCTCGCGCACTGGGCGTTTAGCGAATCGGGTGTCGGCCCAGGAACCGTGCTCGCCGACGGCACGGGCAACGGACACAACGCCGTCACCGCCGGTACCGGCACTGTCCCGGCGAGCGGTGTAGCGGGCAACGGACGCAACTTTACCGGCTTCCCCGACTATGCTCACTTGACTCCCCATGCCGAGCTAAGCACCACCGATTTCAGCCTTACGAGCTGGGTGAAGATTGACGCGCTGCCCTCAAAGTGGGGAGTGATCTATTCCAACTACGGCGGAGACTTTCGAGGCTGGTACGCCGGCATCCACACCGATGGACGGGTGATCTTTTCGGTCTCGGGTCTGCCGTCCTCGAACCCCTGGCTGCTTTCGACGAGCAGTCTGACGCCGGGGCAGTGGCATCACATTGCCGTGACGTTCGACGGCGGTGACCGGCGCGGCCGCATCTACATCGACGGCCTGCTGGACCGGAGCGCCGTTTTCCCCGCGTTTGATCAGCAATCGGTCATTCAGCCCGTGATCGGACGGGCCTCCTGGGTGGACAGTTATTATTTGAAGTTTCTTGTTGACGAGATGAAACTTTACGGCCAGGAGTTGTCGCCCTCCGGGGTGCTTGCCGACATGGTTAGCGTCCCGTGAGTCTTCGGTAAAGGGCGCGGCTTGCGCTGTTTGATGGAGGGGAGGCCAGCTTGGGGGTCTTGACCGTCGGCTGGAGCGCGCGGTGAGCGTGGACTTCCGTCCACGCCTCTGCTGTTTCTTCCCGCGGGGTGAGCAGGTTTGAGCGGGTTTCGGAAAATTCGTACTCCTTTTGTTCGCCTTTTTTGGCGGGCGCGGTGCTGGGGCGCTGGTGGGAGCTGGGTTATGGGGGGCCAGCGGCTGGGTGGTGGCCCAACGGAGGGCTAACACGCGCGCCATCCCGTCTAGGAGTAAATCTTCCAGCACGGTCGAGTGATTTTCCCCTGACCACGCGCCACAGGCGCGAGGCGGCACGGCGGAGCCGTGCGCCACGTCGGGCGCCATCGCCGAATCAGCACGCTGGCGGCATTGGGGCCTTGCGGTGTTGCGTTGCCGGGCTGGGTTTTGAGTGTTTCGGTTGGGTGGGGTGTGGCGGGGGGTCACGGGCGGACGCCCGGCGCTCAGGTTGATGGCGTCGATGTCGGGCGGCGGGCCGTCTCCCCGGTGCCAATCGATGCCGGGTCCGGCGATCATGGAGGGGCCGTCGTCGTCCTGCCAGATGAGATAGGCGGGGGCTTCGGCCTTCTTTTGGGATTGACTCGCTTCGATCCGCTCCAGATAGCGGACTACGTCCGTGTAGTAGCACCAGTATTTCATTGCTTCGACGCCCCCGATTGGTTCTTCTCAACGGTCTTCAGGCCCTCGATGGATGATTTTTTCATTGTGCGAGATGCCTCACGTTTACGCTAGCAGGCCGGTGGGGGGGTGATTTGGGGCCTTGGGGGCCAAGGCGTTGGTTTTACAGAGAATATTTTTCTTAGATTTGCGTGACCGGTTGCGGGAGTTTCTGGAAATGGCGTGTTTTTGTTGGCGACGGACTGGTTTGTAAGCACGGATCGCCGGATTTCCGGCGGCGTTTTCCGTGGCTTGGGAGGTTGTGCGGCAGACGTCAGAGTTTGGCCGTTCGGCCGAAAACCAACGGGTTTTCGTCCTCTTGGGCCGGACCGTCCGCGCAAGATCAACCAGCGGCCTCCCACAAGGCGCGCTGCGGACGGTCAGGCAGTTTTCGGAAAGTTCCGTGCAACGTACAATGAGGCCATGCCAATAGCAAAGAGGAGAGTCGCCGAGGGCCGCATCGTTTTGGAAGGCGAAGCGCTGGCAGAGGGCGCCGAAGGGCAGGAGCCGCCAAACACTGATTCCATTGAAGAGTTGGCGAAGTTCTGGGACTCGCACGATCTGACAGACTTTGAAGAGGATCTGGAAGAAACTGGAGAACCCGTTTTTGTACGCGCAAGGGGCACGCCGCTGAGCATCGAGCTGCAGCCTAGAGAAGCTCGGCAGCTCAGCAGAATCGCGCGGTCTCAGGGCGTCAAGGAGAGCACCGTACTGCGGCAATGGGTCGTTGAAAAGCTTCACGAGTCTTCCCCGGCCGGCGCGCGGCCAGACAAGGCGTTGCAGCCGACAGCGCAAGAACCACGTCGCAGGTAAGGCCCGAGTCGTTAGCCAGGCGGTCACGGACTCCCAGTCGTTGTTGGATACGGACCAGAGCGCCCCACCGAACTTGGTTGGGGAGGTGTTGTTTTGTGAGGGACCGGCCGAGAGGCGGCCGGTCCTGGAGCCCACCGTAACCCCCGAACGGCCGTTACTAACGGCCGTTCGCCAGAAGCAGATTCTGGGGGTGCGGGGACGCCGGGCCTCAAAAGACCGGCCTATTTGAAGTCAAGCCAGGTGAACGTGGCTGGCCTACCAGCGTCCTGGAAACTCGTTGCCTGTCACCGACTTTTCTTCTCGTAGTTGTGGGGAGTCCCTCACCGACGGAGCGGCAGGTCGCCTCGGAGACAAATCCGTGCGTAGTTCTGTGTACGGAAATGTGACAGGTTTGTGGAGTCCTGAAGGTGCCGTGGCTTCGCACACGGCGAATCAACAGGCGAAGGCGTTCATTTTTGCCGGGGTTTCCACACCCAGCCCGGAACCCGTTCGAGCTTGCGGATTCGCTCCTCGCTGAGTTTCCCCTTCTTGCGAACCTGGCGCTGACTATCAACCCAGTCTCCCAAAGCCTCGCCTTCTTCAAGAGCTCCCTTACGCACTCTGGCGTGCCCTTTGCGTCTTGCATATGCCCATAGAAGCTCGTACATACGATTCCATCTGGCTTCCAGGGCGTCAAAGACAAAACCAGCATCCTTCAAGCGCTGCACCTTGTCAGGCGAGAGTTTGCCTCGCTTCCAATCCTGCCGGATACGATCCACCCACGCTCCAAGAGGGAAGCCGTCTTTCTCCACATGCTTGGCTGGAACCAGCGCATGTCCTACTCTGTCTCTGTATGCCACGAAATACTCCAAGCCTTGCTCGAACCGCTCTTTCCTTTGAGCTTCGCGTGGACCATCCCAGACCCATCCGGGTAGGGTATTCAAACGGGCAATCCTGTCGGGCGTCAGCTCCTCCAAGTTTCCCCGCTGTATACCTACCCATTGCCCGAGTTTGACGCCGTCTTTCTCCACATGCTTGGCGGGAACCAGCGCATGTCCTTCTCTGTCAGTGAATCTCTTCAGAGCCTCAAAGCCCTCCTCCCAGCCCGCTTCCCGAGTATCCCAAGTCCAACCGGGAAGCCTTTCCAAACGGGTTTCTCTGTCCTTCTGGAGTCCTCCTTTCTTGTATCGCTGACGCTGGACATGCACCCAACTTCCGAGTCGGACGCCATCTTCAGCAACGTAGTCCTTTCTCACTCGCGCATGCCCGTTGTGATCGCAAAATTCCCTTAGATGACGAAAGCCTTCCTCCCATTTTTCGTCTCTCGCACCCCAGACGAAACCAAGCTGTGACAATCTCCTAATTCGATCTTCGGAGAGATACCGCCGCGGCTTTGCTCTGTAGAACTCCCTCTGGTGTTTTACCCAACTCCCCAATGGGAAGTCACGTTCCAGGTGATTATCAGGTACGAGACAGTGGCCCTCTCGTTGGGAAAAAGTTTTCAGGTTCTTCAGACCTTCGTCCCATCGATATTCCCTCGCATCCCACAGCCAGCCAGGAAGGGCTTCGAGGCAGCAGATTCGTTCCTTTGAGAGTTTTCCGCTCTTGAAGCTCATCCGTTGGTTATTGATCCACCCTGCAAGCTTGTGTCCTTTTTCCTGGTGACCAGTGGGCACTCCAGCGTGACCCGTTCGATCCACAAATCGCTCCAGCAAACCGAAAAAGAAGTTCCACGAAGGAGTTGTTGCCTCAACCAAACGAGGCACAAGCGCTTCAAAAAACTTAGGCGTGACTTTAGCAGGGAGATCAATCAGGATCTTCTTGGGTAGACGGCATCTACCCCTCCTTCCAAGCTCTTGGCGAATGCTGTCCAGCTGTGCCGCTAACAGCTCGTCATGAGAACGCAGCGCTTTCAAGACTTTCCAGACGGGCCCGAATTCTGAGCCCTCTAGGACTTCCTTCTGATCATCCAGCGACCCGATGAATACAGGTATCAGAACCGTACCGACCGTTTTGTCCTTTGCCTTCCGAATCGCGCGGCCCACCGCCTGCACGATATCTATCTGGGAGTATTTGGGGTCAATGAACACTACACCGTCTAGTGTCGGTACATCGATGCCTTCCGACAAACATCGAGCATTCGTGACCAGCCCCCGCTCTCCAGGTTGCAGCTCTCGAAAGCGCTGTAAATGTACACCGCGTTTCCCGGCATCCATCTCCCCAGTAATGCACTGGGTCCATAGCTTTCCTTTTGCCGAAATCTGAATCTTCGCCCACCTTACTACAGCGGGAAATTCTCTCGCGAATTCTCGTGCTCGCTTGACGCGCCCGTGAAAACTCAGCACCCGCCGCAGTTTGAAACGCTTCATCGTCTTGGCGAGCGCGATGTGGCTTGCGAGAATTCGAGCATCGGTGACTGGCCCGTCCTCCCAAGTCACAAGGCGTCCAGTTTCGGCGTACTGGCGGCACATCGCATCGTCCACACCAACAATTACAACCTGGTAAGCCGTTAGTAGACCCTTTCCCCTCGCCTCTTCAAACGTCAGGTGATGAAATTCAGGACCACTCCGAGATGCTGGTGGTTCTTCCTTGGGACTGGGTTCGGTTTGGCGAGTCGCGTCTGCGTCACTCCGAGGAACTTCTGCACGCTGGTGTAGCCGAGCGCTGTCCAGAGATGCGAGAAAGCAAACTTTGGCTTCATTCGGTCCTCCGGGTCAAAGAGGTTCTGGTCCATGGCCTGGTGGAGCACGAGGTAGCCGCGATACATGCGGACAACCGTTTCGTTCCGATCCCCTAGGAGTCCGTCCGAGAATTCATTTTCTTCTTGGAGAAAAACCAATAGTGGGCGATAATGGTTTATGGGTAAAACCTATCGGGCTTACCTTCCCGAGCAGAAGCTGCTGCTGCCTCCCAGTTTGCAGGATTGGCTGCCGGAAAGCCATCTCGTCTACTTCGTCAGCGACGTGGTCGATCAACTGGATTTGTCGGCCATCGAGAGCGTCTATGAAAAAGAATGGCGCGGTCAGCCGCCCTATCATCCGCGGCTGATGGTGAAGCTGCTGCTCTATGGCTACTGCCTGGGGGTGCGTTCCTCGCGCAAGATCGCCCAGCGTCTGGTCGAAGACGTGGCGTTTCGAGTGTTGGCGGCTGGCAACCAGCCCGACTTCCGCACCCTCTCGGATTTCCGCAAGATCCACCTCCCAGCGCTGGAACAACTCTTCCAACAGGTGTTGCGGCTGGCCTTGGAAGCAGGGGCGCTGAAGCTGGGGCGGGTGGCGCTGGACGGGACGAAGATGAAAGCCAACGCCTCCAAGCACAAGGCCATGAGCTGGGGGCGGATGAAGCAAGCCGAGAAGCGGATTCGGGAGGAAGTCAAGAGGATGCTGGCGGAGGCGGTGGAGGTCGATGCCGCCGAGGACGCCTGCTATGGGGCCGACAAGACGGGCCAGGATCTGCCCGAGGAGCTGCAGCGCCGGCAGACGCGGCTGGAAAAGATTCGGCAAGCCCAGAAAGCCCTCAAACTAAGGGCGCGAGACAAGGCGGCCGCCCAAGGCCAATCGGCCGAGCAAGTCGAGAAGGCCCAGCCGCGCGACAAGGATCAGTACAATTTCAGCGATCCGGAATCGCGCATCATGAAAGGCGGCGACGGGTTTCTGCAGGCCTACAATGCACAGGCGGCGGTGGAGAGCAGCTGTCAACTGATTGTCGGGCAGACGGTGACGCAAGCGGCGAACGATAAAGAGCCACTGACGCCGCTGCTGCAAGCGGTCGAGCAGCAGTCGGGACAGCGACCCGAGGAAGTGCTGGCCGACAGCGGCTACTGTTCGGAGAAGAACCTGGAATCTTTGGAAGCGCCCGAGAAGCCCGAGCAAAAGATCGACGCCTACATTGCCACCAACAGACAGAAGCGCGGAAGGCGGGCAGGAGCGCCGCCGCGCGGGCGGATACCGCGAGCAGCGACCCGAGTCGAGCGGATGCAGCGCAAGCTAGGCACCAAGGCCGGGGCGAAGATTTACGCCCAGCGCAAAGGGATCGTGGAGCCCCTATTCGGACAGATGAAACAGGCCCGCGGCATTCGCCAATTTCTCCTGCGCGGGTTCAAGAAAGTGCAGGGTGAATGGGCCCTGGTGTGCCTGACGCACAATATTTTGAAGATGCACACCCTCTGTTATGGATAGTTACGGACAGCAACCAGAAAAAGGGTGCCCGCGGCCTAGTTTGCGTTCTCAAAACAGCTCTTCGCGGTCCCTGCAGCCCGCTTTTGCAGCCCAGCGACCTTCGAGCCTCCCGCTCCAACTCCTCGCTGACCTCACCACCCGAATTTCCCGCCCCACCTGAACTATGTCAAGCTGATACTCGGACAGACTCCTAGGGGTGCGCGATAGGTTTGGTCAAAAACAGGTAAGGGCTTAGCTGCGCAACCGGAAACAGGCGTTGGCAACGTTCGGAAGCGTACGACCGCAACAACAGGGTGCATCGTGGGGTCTATGAATCACGAGTTCGGTGGCCCTGCTTGCGGTATTCACTGCCTCAGGTCAGTGGTGTCCAAAACAGCTCGAAAGCGACGGGTTTGGGGAGGGTAAGTCTCCTGTTTTTAGTAGGGGACACGTCGAGGAGGAAATGAGGTCTCCCAAGCAGCCCAATCACCTGGCCAAATCAGAAATCGAATCCGGGAGAGCATCCGGAGATGATCGAGCACCGCGAAGGGGCTTTCTACAGGCTCTCAGAAGGTCAATTTCAGGGAGTTGCGCCGAACATTAAGTTCATCATCGTGTCTCAAGCCCGGCCGCCGAAAATCTGTTTGGGCCAAACTGACCTACCGCGACGCCAATCCCGAGAAAGGCGACCACTACTACTACGTGCGAGTCTTCCAGCGAGACACCGACAAACCCGACGGCGACCCCGAGATCGCCTGGTCGTCGCCGTTCTTCGTGAAGTACGAATAGAAGCCGTCTCGTTCGTTCCGTGAGACAGACTCCCAGGGACCCTCAAGACAGACCGGGCAGGCGAGAATGTTTAGAAAAACGGGCGCCGCGCGGCGCAGGGGTCAGGCAACAGCGCCTATGGACTTCCATCGCGTTGAAGCGGTTCCGCCGGGCGAAACCGTTTCAGAGATGCGCGCAGATGCTCTTCGAGTTCGCGCGAAGCTTGGCTCGTTCCGCGGGGAGCGGGCAGAGCCTCCAGGTGATCGAGGGCCTCGGAATATGCTTTCCGAGCCTCCCGGCGACGGCCCGCAAGCTCCAGGATTTCACCCCGGCGTTGCAGCCGTCTCTCCGCCGAGAGCCAGCGTGCGATTTGGTCGAGCCGCGTAAGCGCTTCGTCGTACCGCCGCCGCTTCAACTCCAGCTCAATCGCGTAGAACTGCAGCGTGACTAAAGGCCCCAACTTCGCGATACCTTGATCCAACCCGCGAAGAGCCCTTTCAATGTACTCGTCGCCCTCCGCTTCGAGCGTCTTCGCCCTCTCCAGGTAGTATTCGGGAGTGGGATGAGCCAGCATGGCAATGGCGTGCGTATAGTCCTTGACCGCCTCGATCCGTTTGCCCAAGGCCGCCAGGACCCGAGCGCGCACCAGAAGTCCCTCACGATGATTCGGCTGGAGGGCCAAAAATCGGTCCAGGTCTGTCTTCGCTGCTATCCAGCGGCCCGCCTCAAACTGCATGCGGCCTCGGACAAACTTCACCTGGTTGAGATGGGGGTCCCGTTCGACCGCACGCTGATAGTCAGCGAGGGCCGCCTTCCAATCACGGTGCATGCGGTGCAGTTCGCCGCGCTTGATGTATAACTCAGCGTCGTTCGGCTGCTTCTCGATCTGCTCGCTGACAGCCTTGATCCGTTCGTGAATGTCGGCGTGCCCAGGCAACTGAATCGGGAACAAGAGAATAGCAGCCAGCCATAGGATTCCAGCGCTGAACATTCGCGCACTTGAGGCCGCCCTTATAGTCAAGTTTTTCATGCCCTCATCTCATGATGCGATATCGGCTTGTTCATCAGAGAACCTACTGTCTTGTGACACGTGGATTATTGACCATCGACTATTCCGAATATTGCACGGTTACGAAAATATGGTCCGTGAATGTTTTCTTGCCATTGGAGAGATCGTTGTTGCGGACGACGAATTTCAAATCATTCACCTCCGCCGAAGTATCGATGTCGCTGCTGACATCGAAGACCTCAAGCCCCTCGTCCGATTCGTCGATGAGCAGCGCCGGGGTCTTCACCAGTGGGATCGCCGGGATCCCCACCAGTGGGATCGTCGGGTTGGTCAAATCGTCCCCTCCGGCGGCCCACTCGAGATTGCCCGCCTCGAAACCGTTCTCTTCGTAGTGAACCACCGAGATCTTCACCGAATGAATCACCGCCCCCGAGGGGATGCTACTGTCAAACTCGAAGGAAGTGAAGTATCCCGCGATCGTTTCAAAGCGGTCCGTATCGTTCGCCTGGATGTCAAGGGCGGAGCAAAACTAGACCGTTCGTGGGCTGAGGGGCAGTTTCTTTCAGCGTTTTCGTGGGGCGGCTGGAACGGAGCCTGGGGACGCCCGTGAGGGCGGCCCGAGGCGTAGTGGAAGGCGTCTCGCGAAAACGGCGAGCAGCCTGGGGGGAGAGAGCAAAGCCGAATCAGTCGGAACGGAGCGCGGTTAGACCATCGATCAGGCGCGGGCTCGTTTGCTTTGCTTCAGGCGATAACTGTCCCCGTTCATCTCTAGGATATGAACGTGATGGGTCAGCCGGTCTAGCAGGGCGCCCGTCATGCGTTCCGAACCCAGGATCTCGGTCCATTCGTTGAACGGCAGATTCGAGGTCAGCAGCGTCGAACCACGCTCGTAGCGTTGACTGAACACTTCGAATAGCAGCTCCGCTCCGGTCTTAGACAGCGGCACATAGCCCAACTCATCGACAATCAGCAGATCCTGCTTCGCCAACAGCTTCTGGAACCGCAAGAGCTGCTTCTCATCGCGAGCTTCCAGCAATTCATTCACCAAGGCGGCGGCCGTCGTGAAGCGTACGCGATAGCCCCGCTGACAAGCCGCCAATCCCAACGCCAGCGCGACGTGCGTCTTGCCCGTACCCGAGTTACCCAACGCCAACACGTTCTCTTGGCGGTCGATGTACTCACAACGCGCCAGCTCCACCACCAAGTTCTTGTTCAACGACGGCAGTGCCAGAAAATCGAAGCTGTCCAGGCTCTTCGTGACCGGAAACTTCGCCGCTTTGATCCTCCGTTCGGTGGCACGGCTCTCGCGGTCGAGCAGTTCCAGCTCACTGAGTCGCAACAGATAGCGCGGATAATCGACTCCCTCGCTGGCGCACTGTCGGGCGAGCTTGCTGTACTCACGCAGGAAAGTCGGCAAACGCAGCGCCTTGAGATGCTCTTGAAGCAGAACCTGTGGCTTTGCCATCATCGCGCTCCTACCGCCAGCAACGCCAGATAATCCGCCGTCGAAGTCTGTGTCACTTCCGCTGCCGGCAGATGCGGATAGCTCGTCAGATCCAGTCGTGGAGGCCGCTGTTCGATGCGGCACAGCAACAGATGCTTGACTGCGTCGAAGCCGATCGTCCCCAACTCGCCGGCTTGCCGTACGGCGGCTGCGACGTCGTCGAGTCGGAAGTCCTCGAGCAGACGCAACACCTGCACGTACTCGCGTTTGCCCGGCTTGCCCAAACGCGCCTCCAGCAAACGCCGCAGTCGCCCGAACTCCGCAGGCAGCTCCCAGCCGGCCAGTGGGGCTGCCTGATCCAGTGCGTTCGTCTTTCTTTCCAGCAGCGCCAGGTAGTGCAACGGATCGAAGATCAGCTCTTCCCGCTCGTAGCTGCGGCGATGACGAGCAATCTCCTCGCTGCCGCAACTGATCACGCTCTTCCCCGACATAACCCTTGACCAGCACTTCGCGATGACCGTAAGCCACCGGCACCGAGTAGTCGTTCGAGCGGTAGCGCACCAGAGACACTGACGTGACCCGCGTCGTGCGTTTGTCGCAAGCTTCGTAGGGGGCAAGAGGCAGTGGCAACAACGCTGAGCGGTCCCGTTCGAAACGCTCGCCGATGGTCTCGGAATGTCCTCGCAACCGTCGCTCGCGGCGCTCGATGCACTTCTTCTCCAACCAGTGGTTCAACGCTTCCCAACTGGAAAAGCGCGGGATCGGCACGAAGAAGTTTCGCCGCGCATAACCCACCAGCCCCTCCACCTTCCCCTTGTCGTTGCCTTTGCCCGGTCGCCCGAAACGATCCTCGAACAAGTAGTGCGACTGCAGCTCGCTGAAAACTTTTGTTCTCTGGCGCCGTCCGTCGCCCAGGATCCGCGCCACCGCCAGCTTCGTGTTGTCGTAGACGATGCGCCGCGGTACGCCGCCGAAGTAACGGAACGCTTCGTTGTGACCTTCGCAGAACGCTTCGCTCGTCTCTGCCGGGAATGCTTGTACGAACGCATCGTCGCTTTGGGGCAGGTCGATCACCAGGTAGTGCGCTTTCGACTCCACCCCGGCGATTTCCACCCAGGCTTCACCGAAGTCGGCCTGTGCGTCGCCGGGCGCATGCTCCAGTGGCACGAACATCTCCTGTTGGCCGAGCTTCTTCTCGCGGACGTAATCCTTGACGATCGTGTAACCGCCCGAGAAGTCGTGCTCGTCGCGTAAGCGCTCGAAGATCCGTTTGGCGGTGTGGCGTTGCTTCTTCGGCTGGGTCTGATCGGCTTCGAGAATCTGATCGATGATGCCTGTAAAGCGATCGAGTTTCGGTCGCCTCACCGGCTGCTGGCGCCGGTAGCCGGGCGGCACAGCGTAGCGCAGCATCTTGCGCACGGTTTCCCGTGCCAGCCCGAACCGCCTGGACGCCTCCCTCTCGCTAATCCCCTCGACAAAAACACTGCGTCGCACCTGAGCATACAGCTCCACTTGATACATCCTTCCTGTGTGCCACAAAACGCCTCACAAATGTTTTATGGACACACTCAGGCGGTCTAGTTTTGCTCCGCCACCGGCGGCCTCAAACGGCCGCCATGTGGTCTATTTTCGCTCCGGCGATTACAGAGCTTCCAGATCTTCCGCCGAAAGGAGACGTGACCGACTGGAAAGAGGCTGGGCATACACGGGATGAGTTCATCCGTATAGTCAAAGACACCAAAGCACTCGATCCGGCTGGTCTCGATGAGCTTGCTCGACGGTGGTTCCCCCCAGCCCGTGTGGAGGAGGAACCTGAAGAGGAGGAACCTGAACCCGAGGAAAACCAGCTCGATCTCTCCTTGACTCCACCTCCCTCGCTTTGGAACGGTTTGGCGCAGCAGTATTTGGAACTCGTAGCTCCAGCAACCGAGGCACCAGAGAGTTTTCACCTCGGCTCCTTCATCACAGCCATCGGGTGCCTCATCGGTCGGGACGCATGGTTTTGCAATCCACTCCCAGTCTTTCCAAACTTCTACACACTGCTCCTGGGTCCAACAGGCCAGGGCCGAAAGACCACCAGTTATCGCTTGGCACTCCGGCTCATGGAGGAGGTTGCGGAACGCCTTGAGTTGAAGCTGAAGCCTTTGCACGGCCTGGCTTCTGTCGAGGGGTTGGCGGCGGCTATGCGCGACGGAGATTCAGAGAAGCCTTTCCGAATCTTGGCAATCGAGGATGAGTTCAGGTCGCTGGCGACGAAGGCGCAACAAAAGGCGGTTGGCAACCTCATCCCTCGGTTGGCCGAGCTTTTCAACTGCTCTGGAAGCTTCGAGGTCAATACGCGCACCGATCGCATCCTCGTTCTCAATCCGTTCGTCAGCGTCATCGCGTCTAGTACCGACTCCTGGTTCACGGAGTCGGTCATCTCCAGTGACGTGAGCGGAGGGTTCTTGAACCGCTGGTGCATCTTTCCGGGTGAAAGCACCAAGTTAATTCCGTTCCCAGAGCCAGTTGACCGGGACGCATGGGCTACGCTGATTGAGCGGACGGCCCAAACTATCGGTCAAGCCAAGGGGCAATACAGCCCCTCTGAGGAGGCGAAAGAGCTTTACGTGGAGTTCTATACCGAGTTCCGCGCTCGACCACTTGAGGGATTAGCCGCCGATGCAACGGCGCGGATTGACTTGCACGCGATGAAGTTTGGGTTGCTCTACGCCGTTCTGGCAGATCACAAGCGAATCGAGCGCGAAGACATGGGACGCGGCATCTTATTGGCCACCTTCATCTTGGAGGCGGTGTGTTCAGTGAGCGGGACGATCGGGCTGAGCCGAATGGGCAAATGGGAGCAACGCCTCCTTCAATTGTTTACGGCCGGGCCGATGAGTACGCGCGAGGTGATGCGAAAGCTCCGTATCACGGCGACCGAGTTGACCAGGGCATCCAGGGCGCTAGAAGAGGTCGGAAGTATCAGTAGTTCCCGCAAGACAACGGCTGCCGGCCGAAACCGGACTATCTTGGAGCGCGTTGCTTGATGCCGGGTTAGACATTCAGAAAATGTGCGCGGTTGTGACACGTGTGACATTTAACCCAGGCGGTATCAAGCGGATACGTGTCATTTCTGTCACCGCTACGCACATTGGGAGGGTCATGAAGGTGATCGAACAACTTGCCACAAGAATCGAAGAGGAACTGGCACAACCCGCCCGCGCGGGTGTGCGACGGCCACGGCTTGAGGATGGCTCGCATGTGGTTGCTATCCCACGTGGGGAGGACTCGCCCGAACTCCGTGAGGCACTGCGGACTCTCGGCTACGGGTCGGTCCCTGTTGTGCTGATTCCACCCGAGCAACGAAGAGTGCCATTGGCAGAATTGACGGCGAGTCTCCCGAGATCCTTGTCGGAACTGGACCGTTGTCCAACAGGGCTTCGTAACCCTGATGAGCCGTAGCGCGTTTTGAGGCTTGAATAAATACTTGCTAGCAAGTATAATAGGACTATGGGAAAGAAGAAAAACCCCATGACAGTGCAAGAGATGGCGAGCCTGGGTGGAAAAGCCCGAGCCGCCAAGTATCCCAAGCAGAAGTTGCAGGAATGGGCTCGCAAGGGCGGCTGGCCTAAAGGCCGCCCGCGCAAGCCCAAGAAAACCAAACCACAAAAAGGAGGATAAGTATGAAGGAACATTACGAAATGACTCTGATCAAACCCCAAGCGCGGTCTAAGCCGCTCCGAGACAATGACGGCCTGCACAAGCCCCGTGGCATCTGGCACTACAAGCTCAAGATCGACGGGCGGTGGCGTGAGCGCTCCGCTGGTACCACCAATTACCGCGATGCGAAGAAGATTCGCCGACAGGCCCTGCAGGCACAAGAAGAGGGTCGTCTGCCGACCGACGCTGCTCGGGCAAAGTTGGAAGTGGTCGCTAAGAAGTGGTTAGGCGACCGAGAGAAGCTGGTGGCGCATCAGACCTGGCGGATCGACAAGGAGAGATTGAAACCACTTGAGAGGAGCTTTGGACAAAGGCGTCTGTGTGACATCACTAGCGACGACATCCGTGCCTACCAGATCAAGCGAGCCGAGGAAGTCAGCAACCGCACCGTCAACCTGGAGATCAAGGTCCTACGGCAGATTCTAAAAAGGCACAAGCTGTGGGCCCGGATTGCTGACGACTACACCCGGATGCCGGAGAACACCCAGGGGCCCGGTAGAGCGTTGTCGGATGAGGAAGAGAAACGGTTGTTCTCGACTGCCCGCAGCAATCCTCGATGGCAGGCGGCGTACTACGCTGCGTTTCTGGCCTCGAACACGACGGCGAGGGGTTGTGAGTTGAAGGGCTTGCGACTCGGTGACGTGGACTTAATGAATGGCACGATGTCGGTACGGCGGACAACTACTAAGACAGATGCTGGCTGCCGCATCATCCCGTTGAACGACAACGCGAAGTGGGCGGTAGCGAGGCTGCTGGAGCGGGCCGAGCTATTAGGCTGCACGGAGCCAGACCACTACTTGTTCCCTGCTTGCGAGCGAGGCCATATCGACCCGACCCGTCACCAGAAGACGTGGCGGACGGCCTGGCGCAAGTTGATCGCCAAAGCCGACCTCAAGGGCTACGTTTCCATGATCTTCGTCATCACTGCATCACGCGCCTGGCGGAGAAAGGCGTCCCCGAGCAGACTCTCATGGCCATTGCAGGCCATCTCTCGCCCAGCATGCTGGAGCACTATAGCCACGTGCGCATGCAGGCGAAGCGGGACGCGGTCAAAGCCATCGATTCGTTCCATCCCGAGGTGGATTCTGGGGAGGAAAACCAACCGGTACAGTGAGGGGCCCACGTCATGTGTCCACACGGATGTCCACATAAAAGGGCAAAGTTGAAGGGTAGATACCGCCTGCTACAGGCTGCTACTCGTTTTGACCTGTTCTTGCTAAGTCGTTGCAATATCTCGCCAAACGATCACTCCGTAACCACCCATCACAACGCATCAGACTCAGCACAGATTCCTTACAAGCAGGAGGTCCCGAGTTCGAGTCTCGGACCGCCCACCATTTATTATCAATAGTTTATGGAAGATTCTCCGTCGTGCCAATTCTTCTGTGTCACCTTTATGTCAGCAGCGGAGTAGGTTCCAAATGGCAGCCGTTGGCAGCCGGCGACTGCGGAAGAGTGGTGTTTTTTGTTGGTATTCCCATTCATCTGCGCTCATTCGCGGTGGGTTCGAGGTGCGCCCCGTTCACGATGGCGACCCTCTCCTGGTCTTGCGCTTCGAACTCACGTCGATTCAGCCAGCTGCCATGCGTCGGGGTGTAGTGCGGCGTGAAGGCGTCCCAGACGGGGCTCCCCAGAGCAGAGGATACGGAACGTCGCCGCCGGAAGCGTGCCGACCGCTGGGTTTCCGTCCGACGATCGCGGTCACTAGCGGGCAGCCCGATTGCTCCGGCGCTGCTCGTCCCCTGGGGAGCCAGGAGGGTTAACGAACGGCCCGTCAGCCCCGCTGTAGCTCATGAAGATTCTGTATGCCATCGTATCCCCACCCGCTCCTTTCAACTTTAGGGCAGCCAAGCGAATAGCGCCAACCTTATACCGTCACGGGTGGCTTAAAACTGGTTTCGAGATGCGCGACGCTGGTACTGGTGGGGTGATTAGCCCATATTCTTGCCGGACCGGTTAGCTGACGCAGCACGCCCAGCAGGGCCAGCAGCACGCTCTCGGTGAGTAGCTGACGCACTAGACGCGGTCGACCGGCCCCTAGCGCTGCCCGGGCGGCGATTTCCCTTTGCCGCCTGGTAGCCCGGCCCAGCTCGAGTTTCAGTGGGCGTATGTGCTCTCGGGAATACAGTCGCTGCTCACGATCTTCTCTCAGATCAGTAGCCAAGAGTAGGGATGGCGAGCCGCCTACTCCAGTTCCCGACAAGGTCGTGTTTAGGACAAGCCATGTTCAAGCGGGGTGATCCGGTTTTCGAACACTACGCCCTGAAGCCAGGCGCCGGATCGCTGCGACCCCTACCGCCGGCCCCAAGGCCAGAAACGCAAACGCCCACCTCCATCCCGTAGTCGCCTGGATTAGCGGCACGAGCTGGATCGTAACGACGGTCAGCAGGAACCCCAGGGAAGTCTGGAGGGTCAGGGCGGTACCGACAGCGTGGGGCGGCGCCACTTCCGTAACCAGCGCACTGAATTGAGCCGAGTCTGCAACCACAAAGAAACCCCAGATCGACGTGAGCGCGCCAACGACCCAAGGGTTAAAGCCAAACAGGAACCCAACGATCAGCGAGCAGAGGCCGCTCGCAGCCATCGCCGAACTGACGACGCGTTCTCGACCCACTCGATCCGCGGCCCAGCCCCCCAATACACAGCCCAGGCCACCGGCAGCGATGGAGCAGAACGAGAGCACGTCAGTGATCCGGATTACATCGGGCAATTCGGCTCCGTGGGCTCGGGTGCTTGCTGCAAGGAAAGCCGGAATCCAGGTCCACATCGCGTAGATCTCCCAACTGTGGCCTAGGTAGCCGATCGTCACGAGCCGTGTTTCCGTATGACGGAACACAAGCCCCGACAGCCACCATGAAAACCGGCGTTGCTCGAACCGATTTGGTCCGTCGCGATACCCGAGGCCAACGATCACCGCGCCGAGCAAGGCACAGCTCGTCGAGACCAGGATGACCGCCTGGAAGCTCGCCCCGCCAAGCGAGCGGATCAGGAACGGTACCGCCATGCCGACCGTCAAGGCGCCCACGACGACTCCGATCGCCAAGCCCCGACCACTGCGGAACCACGTCGCCACCATCTTCATCGCGGGGGGATAAACTCCAGCCAGCAGGAAACCCGTAGAGAAGCGAAGCGCCAGTGCCGACTTGAAGCCCGGTGCCATCAGCAGCGCTGCATTCACCGCCGCGCCTAGAGCGGCTGAGCCCGCGAAGTACCATCGGGCCGGCAGTATATCGGCAAGATTTAGCACTGCCGCAAAGGCCGTCCCTGCAACGAATCCAATTTGAACGAAAGTCGTGAGTAGAACACCCTGGGTCGAATCCAGTTCCCAGAAAGTCTGTAGCTCGGTTGAGATGGCACTGGCCGCAAACCACAGAGACATCCCCAACAGTTCGGCCAACCCTACGAGGATGAGAGCCGTCCAGGGGCGCATGCTACCGTCGCTCATCTTTCAACGCTTTCAGTGATGGCTTGCTAGAATGCCTCACACGGCAATCGATTCCAACCGCCAGAAGAGGATCGTAGCCGTTTGTAAAGGACTGATCAGCGAGATTCCTGTGGTAAACGGCAGCAGAGCCTTGGGACTTCGTTCGTTCCCTCCCCTTCCCGGGGAGCAACAGCTTATCTGGGTTATCTGGCTGACCTATGGTACATTCTACTTTTGCCGCACTAATATTTCAGCCGCCATACCTGGGCTGCAAACACTCGTCGGCGAGGGTGGTATGGGTTTCAGCGGCGGTCAAGTGGGTCTGATCCTAGCTTCGCTCAAGATCACCTACGGTTTGGGTCAACTCCTGAACGGCCAGTTGTCCGAGCGCATTTCCCCCCGCTTACTGCTCGCTATTGGCATGTTTGGCTCGGCGGCGCTGAATGTCGTATTTGGCCTCAGCAGCGGATTCTATTTTCTACTATTCGTATGGGCTACGAACGGCTACTGCCAGTCGCTCGGCTGGACACCTTGTGTTCGTGTCGTTGGCAACTGGATACCCCCCAACCGACGGGGAAAGGCGATTGGACTCATCGGAACCGGGTATCAGCTGACGCTGGGCCTGACCTATGTCATTGCCGGGCAAGCGGCCGACCTGCTGGGCTGGCGTGGCGCTTTGTACGTGCCTAGCCTGCTCTTGGCTGGAGCAGGCGTCTTCATGCTCATGAGCTTAAGAGAGTCGCCGAGTGATTACCGGGCCGGCGAAGGAACCGATAGCGCCAACCATCCTTCAGCTACATCCCGTTCGGGACCGATGCGGCGCACGACATCATTCCGGGAAAACATCGTCCTCACGCTTTCGAATCGTGCTCTCTGGTTGCTGGGCGTCTCCCTGGGGTTTTTGAATGCCTGCCGCTACGGTTTCCTGGATTGGGGACTGACCCACCTGACCGAAGTGCAGGAATCTGGGGTCGGGGCCGCCGGCCTCAAGTACGTGGTTTTGCCAATCGGCGCCATCGCCGGCTCCTATCTCGCCGGTTGGGCGACGGATCGCTTCTTCGGAAGTCGCCGGGCTCCGGTCATCTGCCTCTTGCTGCTTTTGCTGGGAGCCCTTACGATTGCTTATGAGTCGGTCGCGCGAACGAGCGTTTGGGCGACAGTGCTGTTGCTCGGCGTCATTGGATTCTGTATTTATGGCCCACAAGTGTTGCTGGTCGGAACAGCTCCGGCTGACTTGGCGCGGCGTGGCACGTCGGCCGCGGCCGCCGGCTTCGTTAACTTCATGGGCTACATGGGCGCCGCGGCCGGTGACGTCGTGACTGGCCATTACAAGATGCCCGAGCACGGGGGGTGGCAGGTGGCCATCTACATCTGGGCGGGCTGGGCCTTTGCCGCGGCATTGTTTGGCGCGTTGCTCTGGAACGTGGCCCCAGCTGAGCCCGAACAGGCTGCCTAGACACACAATGCGAGCCATCATTATCGGAGCCGGTCGAGGGGAACGGCTCATGCCGACCACGGCAGACTCGCCCAAATGTTTCGCCAAGGTCGGCGGCCGAAGCATTCTCGACTGGGCGCTTCACGCTTTCCACCTTAGCGGCATTGACGATATTTGCTTCATCGGCGGATACCAGATCGACAAGGTCCGCGAAAGCTACCCGCAGTTCACGTTTCGCCATAATAAGGGTTGGCGGAGCAACAATATTCTTGCTTCGCTGTTCCACGCTGAAGATCTGATGGACGAGCCGTTCCTCTGCTGCTACTCGGACATTCTCTTTACACCCCAGGTCGTCGAACGGCTGCTGAACTCCGATGAACACATGTCGCTGGTCGTCGATACGGAGTGGCTCGGCCGTTACCGGCACCGGTCGCAACACCCCACGGATGACGCCGAAAAAGTCGCCGCCAACAACGGCGTCATCACCAGGATCCATCGGGAAATCCACGAAGCAGACGCCCACGGCGAGTTCATTGGTGTTGCGGCATTCTCAGACGCCGGTGCCGCGACGCTACGACGGCACTACCACCACTGCCGTCGCCGTCACGCCGGTGGCCCTTTTCGCGAAGCAAGAGTGTTCGAAAAGGCCTATCTGATCCACTTGTTTCAGGACATGGTCGAAGCCGGCGAGCAGCTGGTCCATGTCGACACGCCTGGAGGGTACATCGAAATCGATACGCAAGAGGACATCGAGTACGCTCGGATGTACTGGCCCTCGAAAGATCTCATCCGCTAAGCCATGCCGGCCCGACCACTGTTTCCCACTTCTGTTATCGGCTCGATGCCTCGGCCGGCGCTTGTCAAAGAGCTGGTCTCAGACGATACACGGCACTCCTCTGAAGAGTACGAACGCCTGATGGCGTCGGCAATCCGCTACGTCGTGGCGCTCCAGGAAGCTGCCGGCTTGGACGTCGTGACCGATGGAGAGTGGCGGCGAAAGTCGTATATCGGCGTAATCGCCGAGCTGGCCCACGGCTTCGAACTGAGTCTGAACCCAGCCGACGGACGGCCTTGGACTATCGTCGTCGACAAGCTGTCACCTCGCCAGCCCGGTTTCATCGCGAAAGAAGTGAGGTTTCTTAAGCGGGTCACCAGCCGGGCTATCAAGGCCACGCTGCCCGCTCCCGCACTACTTGGCGAGCGAATGTGGGATCGGGAGAAGTCTTCGCATGTTTACCCGACTCGCGAGGCCTTCGTTCGCGATTGCGTGCCCATTCTGCGGCGGGAAGTGGAGTTACTCCGAGATGAGGGTGTATCGGTGGTACAGGTCGACGATCCTCATCTCTGCTTGTTTGTTGATCCGGACGTCCGGGGACAGTATGCCGACCCGGATCGAGCGGCGGACTTTGCCGTCGACATGGACAACCAAGTCTTCGAGGGCATCGAAGGAGTAACCAGGGCCGTCCACCTGTGCCGCAGGGCCGGAGCCCGGGCACGTGGCGAAGCCCTGTATCGTGGCGGCTATGAGCCCATTCTCAAACAGTTGAGCCAGCTCAAGGTTGACCACGTAACGATGGAGTTCACCGCCCCAGGCGCCGGTGAAATGGCGATCCTCAAACAGCTTCCCGACGGACTCGATGTAGGCCTTGGCTGCGTGAGTTGCCAGCCGGGAGTTGTGGACTCGGTCGATTCCATCATCGAACGGGTCGAGTCCGCATTGCTATACCTATCGCCGGAACAGATCACACTGAATCCGGACTGCGGTTTCGCCCCCGGGTCAGCCGCTGTAGTAGAAATCGACGAGGTCTACTCCAAGCTGAAGAACGAGGTCGAGGCAGCGGCTCGGCTGCGAGAGAAATACGCGTAGTCAACTTGCTGGGACGGATAGTAATCACCCACGACAACGGTGGCTGGGCTTTGAACTTGAACTTTGACGAGGAAACAGGAGTACTGACTCTGGACGAGAATCCCGAGTCCCGGACAGTGCCTATCCCGAATTTTACTTTGACCGTTGGACTTGGCCGCACGGCGATTCCGGCCTTCCTTTTCGCCGCGATTCAGCCGAGCAAACGCGGGAAGCGTGGTACCGTTCCCGCACTTGTCCAACACGGCGGGGACCAATAAGGGTACATCGAGCAGACGGAACCAGACCAAATAAGACTACATGAGACTAAAACTCCGCTAGGTCAACTGTTATGGCGTCAGCAACTTGTACTGAAAAAATAGGACTTGTGAGTGTCGGCAAGCAGCCCTGAAAAGGCTGGCGTCACGTCTCTGGCTCGAGCTGGCCGGTTCTCCCGCACGCCCTTACCATAAGGCTGATTTTGAGCACCGTCAGTCTCAGCGGAAAAGGGAAACTAAACGGAAAGTGCGGGGTTCGCTATTCCCTGACACCCAAGGCGGGAGCGTCTAGTAGGGGGGGGCGGTTGGCTGGTGTGGAAGTTCTTGATAACTTGACTCCGCTTGGCTCGAAGTACTCTTACCGGCGCTCGCCTCTTCTCCAGTAACCAGACAAACGAAGGCTAGGCTGGAAACTTCATGGAAACTCTCAGGAGTTGACAGCTTCGGCTTTTCTTAAGGCTTTGGAGAAAACCTGCTGGACGTTATTTCTGAATTCGGGGTCCTCCCAGGCTGCCCGCCAAGTGTCGAGCCCGTGCGCTCGCATTTTGGGTGTCGTCGGGATGCCGTTTCGATCGAGGATCGTGCACAACCCCGCGCGGTCTTCCATCTGTCGGCGTAAGTAGCTGACGATGATCGCATCTCGTTCTTCAGTCTCGGATCTGCGGCGACGTACACGAGAGGAAGGCGCTACCTCCGAGCGCTCGTTTTTCATTACAAATGTCTCGCGGCGGGCGTGGTCGCGAAACTCTTGCAGCCTCTCCGAGAGCACGTCGAAGAGCTCGTCGAGCTTCAGCGTGATCGTGTCGTTGTAGTAGAAAACCCACCATTTCCACTGATACAGATGAGGCAGCACGTCGTCGGGAATCCGGTCGAGAATTCCCTCCAGCCGCTCTCTCAACGCGACTTCATCTGCAAAGTCGATTTCATAGCGGATCTGAATCGGTAGAAAAAGGAATTGAAACAACTTGCTGAGATAGAGCGGCACGCGATGGCCCGTTCCGTCTGTTCCCAGGCCGGTCTGAAATCTATTCGAAACTATCCGGGAAACGGAAACCTGGCAAACAAGCCGAAAAACAAGGAGTTAGGCCCATCCGGAGAGTGGGATCTGGAAACTTTTCCGACACTACCTCGGCGATATCCTCAGTTCGGGCGTTGGTGGAGTGCATTGCGCCCAGCATAGCCCCCAACTTCTACACACAAAGTCGGTGATCACGTTCACCCTAGGCTTCATCGAGCCTACCTACAGCCACCTCGATCACGCGGTCAGTGCATTGGGCATGGTAGGTGCGCCCAACAGCGTGATTCAGCGCGCAAATTTTATTCTGCTTGGTTTCGCCATGTTTGCGTTTGCCCTTCATTGTGCGATTCCGGGATCCGGATTACGTCATTGGTTTGCGCCGGGTCTCGTGCTAGTGCACGGTCTCGGTAGGATGGGCGAGGGCATCTTTGCCTGGAACCCAGCCTCACCAAGGCCGTCGGCGAACCTGCTTCTCATGGTGTCAGGTATGGCCGCTGTGCTGTCCACGATTCTGATCGTTTTCGCCATCTACTGGATGACAAGGACAGCCGAGGTCGGGCGGAAGCTCCAGCGCTACGCGCTCGCCACTGGAGCGCTTTTCATCTTCATGTTTATTGTTATCGGACGTGTTGGACTAGGGCCGAGAGTTCCCTTGGGCCTGGGTCAAAGGGTAGGCTTCTTGATCTGGTATCTGTGGGTAGTGATCGTGGCCAGCAGCTTGCTGAAGGATGTTGAGCGACCCGCCTAAAACCCACTGCTGTCCAAATTAGCTTGAACAGGCCCTGTTCTCGACGCGTAAGTTGTTGATTTTATTGGCCGGAGAGGGTCGAGGCAAAAACCAGGTTCCCGGTGGCCCCAGATGCTGTCCAGAATGTCGAGGCGGATTCAGCCGACCCCTGCTAACCGCCAAAGGCAGCCCAAAGGCCCGTCTGGAGCGGTTTCCGTGGCGCGACGGCCCGCTCTGCTCACCGGACCGGGCGCAGTGTGCTGTTCAAGTCAGCTTTCGACAAAGCTAATTTGGACAAGAGTGCCTAAAACCACTCGCTGGAGCGGACCTCGCCTCGGCGCGCTGGGACGCGACGGTTTTCTTGAACTCTGCTCGGCTGTAGTCGAGGTATGCCGTTACAAAGTGCTGTGTAACCTGAATTATGCACTGCGGCGTGGACCTGAGGAGGGCTGAGCCGCAAGGGACCATTGGGAACCCCCGAAAACATGGGGTAAAAAGGTAGGCTGGCAAAGATACCAGCTTCGCCAGCCAACCCCAAGGAGGTCACCCACATGGTTACCAGACGAAAACAGCATAGCTCCCAAAGGCCCGTCCAACAAGGCCCAGCCGTGACGGCCTCGCAGCCCAATAAAATCGGGGCTTCGACGCCTTACCACTTCCGCGGCAGGAAGCCGACTCCCTACGGCGGCTTGCTGCCGGTGGTCGGGAGGGCGCTGATCTGAGAGCCTGGCTATGCGCTATGCATAAAATTTTATGCACTAGCCGTAACGCACTGGAAACACGTCACTTCCGAGCGAGGTTTTGACGACGCGGATTCTGGGCGGGAAGGGAAACCGGACACGGAGAAGCCAAAAGGCCAGTTGCCGAGCTACCACTACCACCTCACGACGACCGCCAACCCGCTACGAACGCAGCCACACTCGCAAAGTGAATCTGTGCATAATTCAGGTGTAATCCTTGCAGAAAACTTCCCTTGAGATTTGTTCCACTGATTGCTAAGTTGATGTGAACTTCCACTCTGTTGGGTTTGCGGTTCCCGAATGCCTACCGCGAACTGCGATGTTGAGGATGTCCAGAATTCCGTTGAAACGCGCGGCTCTCCAGAACTTGTAGTTTACGCCGCTTGGGCCTGGGCCGGAGGCGGCGGCGACAGTCTGCCGAGCTGGTCGAGTAATTTCGGCAAGTGCCGGTAGCCTTTGACCCGCCGGAAGCTTTTCTCGGCCAGCCACAGACCCGCGCCCACCCAACGCTCGCGCTGATCGCCTCCCCGCCAGCGCTTCACCCGGCCGCAGACGCGGTCCACCACCGAGAAGGCCGACTCGATCGGGTTCGTCGTCGCCAGCGTACAACGCAGCAGATCGTCGAGTCCGAGCCGGTGCACCGTCAGCGTTTCCTCTCTCCCCTCTTCGAGCGAACGCGCCGCCGACGGATTCAACTCCAGCAACTCGCGATGCAGCTTCTCCAAGGCCGCCTTGGCGTCCGCGCAGCTTGACATCGCATAAGCGTTCGCCATCTTGCGGTCCACCGATTCGCGGTATGGCTCCGGCAAATGGCCGGTCACGTTGCGGCGCTTGTGCATTTGACAGCGCTGGATCGGCGCCGTCTTGCCCGCGTGCTTACGGACCGCCTTCGTCAGCGCCTTCGCGCCGTCGAGCACATACAGCATCGGCGCCGAGAAATCGACGCCACGCCCGGCCAAATCCTCCAGCAATTCGCCCGCCACCGTGGTGTTCTCGCTCGCTCCCTGCCGCAGCCCCAGAACCGTTTTCGACCCGTCCCTGGCCACTCCCAGCGCCGCCACCAGGTGCTGGCCCTTGAACTCAATGCCGTCGATGTAGATGACGCAGAGTTTGAGTTTATCGAGAGGGCGCTCTAAAAGTTCGCGCAGTTTCTCTCGGCTGGTGCGCACGAAATGCTCACTCACCGCTGACTTTTCGATGCCATAGGCGGCGGCAAACTCCCGCACGGCTTTCGAGTAATTCCGTGTCGAGAGCCCGAGCATGAGCTTGTCCCAAACGGCGTCGTCGAGCGGCTCGGAGCGGCGGAACAACGCATAGCTGCCCAGGGATTGTTCGTGGCCGTCGTCGCTGCGCAGCCGCGGCCGCTGAATGGGGACCTTCTGTCCATCGACGACGAGGAAGCCTTGCTCGCGGCCCCAGCGGTAGGGCTGCTCGGCTTGGCGCCGCTGGTAGTGCTCGCCAGCGAGCTGGCGCACTTCGTTGTCCATGATGAGCTGCATCAGCTCCAGGCCTGCCTGACGCATCAGCTCGCCGACGCTTTGCTGCAGGGCGGCGGCGACTTCTTTGAGCGGCAGGTGCAGTTGCAGTTCCTGCCCGGATTCTTCGGCTTGCTTGTGGAATTGGCGAACGGCTTGTTCGCGGTCAATCTGGTATCGTTTCTTCATAGCGACTCTCCTTTTTCGAAAATGAAAAACATCACTCCGAGCCTAACGGCTCGGACTGGAGAGTCGCTACTTTCCACGAACTATCGGACATCCTCGCGATGTGTTGGCTGAGGTTGACTAGAGGAGATTTGCTAAGTGACTACAGCCACCGATGCCAAAGATGTCCGAATCTCGGGCTCACAAAGAATTCGCGACGCCTGGGAGCAGCTTGAGGAGAGCTGTGCCTCGAAACCTCCCCAAACCGGTACGAGTGTAACGATGGTCCGGATGGGCGACGGATTGACGTGCGAAGTGGAGCAAGGCCCTTGGCCACCACACGCAGTTACACGCAGTATAAAAACCCCCCCAACCCAACTTGTTACAGTTATGTTCTGACGATCCCTTGGTCGTTGATTGCGAACCTTTTAGGGTTAACCACCGATGGACTCCCACTTACGCGCGTGATAAAGTGACCTTAGGCGCTTAGTGTTTCATATCGACAAAAAATTGTCGATGTTGTGCAAGTCACTTGTTTTCAACTGCCCAGGAGGGCCCACTCGTTCGGGGCGAAGTCCCCGAACGAGCCTAGTACCTTAGGAATGAAATTGTTGCTGTAACTGGCAGAAAATTCCCCCGCTCCGCTCTAGGTGCTTTGTTTTCAAGCGGTCACAGCGCATTTTCAAAAATAGGACTTACGAATCCTCTTTAGTTCCGGCCCGTCCGGGTTAGGCCGGGAGTGTGCAGAATATGGTCAGGAAAATCGGGAAACACGTGTTCATGGTGAGCGTAATGTTGCTCGCGGGTGTTGGAGCACTCAGCTTACTGGCGGTGGCTATCGTCGCGTTGCTTTTCCCAAAGCAAGAGACCGCCTCAGTCGAAAGCACCGAGCGCTACGAGATGTTCGATGAGACCCTCGAGGACAGGTACCTCAACCTGATGAAGAGGTGTCTGACGCGTTACGGCCTCAGCAGGGAATACGAGTACATTCCGTTAGTAGCGGGCTTTGACAACTTTCTGTCGTCCCGCCGACTCATATTTGCTCTGGTCAAGCCGCCCGATTCGGCAGCCCGCATCGATGGCAGCGTCGCGCGTCCATCTGATGCAGAGACAATGATTGGCCTAAAACATCTCGACAATCTTCAGAATTGCATTGTTGACGTTCTAAAACGGGATGTCCCCGGCGACCTGATCGAGGCTGGTGCATGGAGGGGCGGGGCTACGATATTTATGCGGGCCGTCCTTGAGGCTTACGGTGATACCGAGAGAAACGTCTGGGTGGCGGACTCGTTTGAGGGTTTGCCAAAGCCGAACGAAGAGGCGTATCCTGCCGACGCTGGGGACGAGCACTGGAGGTTCGCCCACCTGGCCGTTTCCGTTTCCCAAGTGAGAGAGAACTTCGCTCGCTACGGCCTCCTTGATGACCGTGTGCGCTTTCTAAAGGGTTGGTTCAAGGACACCCTTCCCTCCGCCCCCATCGAAAAGCTCGCCGTTCTCCGAATCGACGGGGACATGTACGGGTCAACTATGGAAGTCCTTCGCGCCCTTTACCCGAAGCTCTCCGCGGGCGGATATCTGATCGTCGACGACTACGGGGCGGTCCCGGGTTGCAAGAAGGCCGTGGAAGATTTTCGGGCCGAGAACGCGATCGTTGAGGAGATGAAGCAAATTGACTGGACAGGTGTTTATTGGCAGAAGCTAAACTGAAAACCCTCGGCCGCTTTAGTCCTTCCTTGTACTTATTTGTCTAAGATAAGGGTTATATTGATTGACCTTGCAGGCACGTGTTCGTATCCACAAGTTCCCGCATGCCGCGAGTTATTGATATACAGGCGGTTCAAACACGCGAAAAATAATGAATGTCACTTTTGCAACTAAGTACTAGTTAGGTGCGGCGCGGATAGTCGGTGCGACGGAACTTCGAATCCTGCCGGCAGTTCTAATCGGCGATCGCATCTTCAACCTTGTACACCACCCCCATGGCCCCCTCCCTGCTCGAAGCCCTCGATTCCTCTCAGAACCCTGCAGCTGGTCTGGCCGCACGGCGGATACATGCTTCGGTTCGGCCTTCCGCGGTTGCCGTTGTTCGCTATCGGGCTGTGGACCGAGGCTCGGTCCGTTGTTGGAGTTATCGTACAGACCTTGCGGCAGCCCAAGCCTCTACTGGACCGGCTTGTGGCGGCCGGGGTGGCGCTGGTGATTCTCTTTCAGTATTCGCGGCGCGACGGGTTATTGGCGACTGAATAGCGACATCGTCAGTCAGAGCGCGTGGCGCATTGAGGTCAGCTACGAAGAAATGAGTGGATACGGGACCATACCGAGGGGGCGGCGAGATTTATCTCCTGTAACGACGGGGCCCTTTACTTGCACACGGGCCAAGATTGAGGAGCTTCTGACCGGCTAGCCTGTGTTGTTTGAATCCTCGGCCGGTGGGTTTCGCGTCCATGACCTTCAGGGCTTGAACTTCAATTGAGTCGCGGCTGATTTTCACGCACATGGCAGACGAAAAAATTTCAGCGCAAGGCGTGGCTCCGCCAAAGTCCCCGGCTCGGGCGATCGTCGGCTTTGCAGCGATTAGCGGGCTGCTAGGCCTTGTCTTCCGTCTGGACGGCCTGGGCGACAGCTTGTGGCTGGATGAGTTCGGCACGCTTTGGGCCGTAGAAGGGGGTCTCGGTACCGTCATTGAACGGGTGTACGAATTTCATGCTCAAACCCCGTTCTACTATCTGTTGCCTTGGTTGGCCGTGCAGTTGTTCGGGGAGTCCGAAATCGCTCTGCGGCTGCCCTCGGTGATTTTCGGGTTCGGGACGCTGAGTATCGTCTACTTGCTCGGCCGTGACGGCTGGGGCAAGGAAGCTGGCCTGCTTGCCGCCTCATTGTTGAGCGTGTCCTATTTTGCGGTGGAAGCTGATGCCTCGGCGCGCCCCTACGCTCTGGTGCTGTTCTTCGTAGCGCTGATGCTGCTCGGTTTCACGCGGGCCGTACTGACGGGAAGCCGGTGGGGCCGTGTCTTGTTTATTGCCGGCTGCAGCGGCATTTTCGCGGGCAGCTACGTGATGACGCCGATGATCGCCGGTGTCGGCGGCGCTTATCTCTTGTTCCGGGATCTTCGAGTCAAATATCCGATCTCACAGTTCATGCTCGATGCGGGAGTTGCGTTCATCACTGTGACACCGTGGCTTCCTCATCTATGGGCGCTATGGGGGCGCCGGGACGGTCTGGCCTGGATCACCGAGGTGAATTCCACTTTTGCGATGCGGCTGTTGGCTCCGTTCTTATTCGCCATTGTGATTGGATCGGTGCGCGCTTTCCGGGGAGACCAACCGAGGGTGATCGGAGCGCTCACCGCCACCCTTTGGGCAGCCATCATCGGCCAATTCGGTGTCATGATGGTGCTTGCCTTAGCCGGAACCAACGTTCTTTCCCCCCGGTACGCGATCGGGATTCTGATTCCCGCCGTCGTTTTGGCCGCCATGGGCTTGCGGGCATACAGGATTGGTGGGGTAATTTGCCTGCTGTGGTGTGTTCTGCTAAACGGATGGCTATTTTACGGGCGCTATCAATTTTCGGGGACGTTCAGCCGAACCACCCGCGATGACTGGCGGCAGGCGGTCGCGCACTTGGACGGGCTGCTGGAAGGTTCGCGCGATACCCCGGTGCTTTTCCGCTCGGGGTACATCGAGCAGGATAGTGTCACGGAAGGGCGCGTCCCCGACGCGGCGCTTGTCACCCTAAGAAGTCCCGGAACCCGCAAGCCCGAATGGAATATCGTCTTCTTGACTCACCATTGGGACGCTCCACGGCGTGAGGAGTATTTTGAGCGGACTGTTGCCGCAGCCGTCCGAGACGCAAGTGTGTTCTATTACCTGAGTTGTGCCTACTGCTACAACGAAACGACTGGGCAGTATCCCTTCAACCTAATAGAATGGGTGGAAGGAAGGTTTTCTGGTCAATTCCGCGTAGGCATACTAGAGGCCGGGCGGGGAATGCTACTGCTTCGATTTGAACGAACGCTCGAATTTCAACCGAATGAACCAGACTCCGGCTAGACCTGACCGCGAGAACATCCAGAACATAACCCGCCAGCCAGGCATGTCGCTACTCGGCTCAACAGCTCAGCGGAACCTAAACCCGAATCCCCAATCGCCAGAGAATGTAACCCAGCGCCTCGCGCGCGTAGTATTTGGCGCGGGTCCAGGAGCTGTCTCCGCCCGGCGTACGCGGCGACCCGTAGACGGTGACCCCCCGAGCCTCGAGTATTTTTTTGATGCGGTGGATGTGGTATCCGTCGCTGACAACGATGCAGGACCGCAACTGCATGCGGTCCATGATCTCGGCGACAGCGGCCGCGCTCTGCATCGTCGACTGACCTTCCGTCTCGGCGGTAATGAATTCGGCGGGCACCCCGCGTTCGGAGAGATATTCCCGGCTCACATCACCTTCGCTGAACCTCGCGCCGATTCCATGGCCGCCTGTCGTGATGATCCTCGGAGCCAACTGCTGCTTGTAGAGTTCTAGAGCGTGATCGAGCCGGGCCTGCAGCACTGGAGACGGGCGTCCCCGATACTGGGCGGCTCCCAGCACAACGATGGCGTCCGCGGGGCGCGCTTCATCCAGGTAGGCGTGCCGCCTGACCTGATAGTAGACTACCGAGAAATATGCGCCAAAGAGGAAGGCGGCAGCGACAACGAGAATCCCGGCCACTCGATAGAGCCGCGCCGCGGCGCGTTCGTTCATGCGAGATATTTCGCCAGTTCCGTCCAACGCACGGCTCCCTGCCTCACGATTCGGGGCTCGGACGTGAGGTCCAAGATCGTGGAGGGCTGAGGCAGGCGCGACCGCCCGCCATCCACAATATGATAGACGCGCCCAGACAACTGGCGCTTTACTTGGTCCGCCGTGGTGGCTGCGGGACTCCCTGACCGATTGGCGCTTGTCCCGGTCAGAGGGCAGCCGCTGGCGCGGATGAGCTGGCGGATCAGCGGCGCCGCCGGGAGCCGCACCGCGACCGTTCCCGTACCTGCCGTAATCGCGGCCGGGACGCGTGGGGACGCCGGCGCCACGATCGTCAGCGGGCCGGGCCAGAACGCGGCGGCGATTCTTCGGAACGCTGGAGAAATGTCGCGCGCGACATCGCTCAATTGCTCCAGCGAATCGATCAGCAGCAGCACGGGATTCGACGCGGGCCTTTGCTTGATTTCGAAGATGCTCTCCGCCACGCCTTTGCGAAAGGGGTCGGCAGCCAAGCCATAGACCGTGTCCGTGGGGACCGCCACGACTTCCCCATCTCGAATGAGCTGAGCCACGCGCCGGATGAGGGGCCACGACGGCCGGTCAGGGTGGATACGGAAAATCTCCGCTCGTTTGGAACTAGCGGCCATGAAGTGATTCTATTACGATGAAGGGCGCCGTGGCTGTTCTCACCCGCCGGATTATTAGCAGCGCCGCCAACCCTTTGTTGAAGGATGTCCGCCGCGCGGTCTCTCGCGGCGGGCTCACCTCCGAAGGCTGGATGGTGGCGGAATCCTTCCATTTACTGGAAGAGGCGCTGCGAAGTGACCTCGAAGTCGGGACCGTTCTGGCGGCGGCTACGGTGCGAAATGCCGTGGAACAGCATGTGCGAGGTCTCGAGAACGTGCGCGTTACCGTTGTCGACGACCGCTTGATACAGCAGATTTCCAGCACCGAATCCACCCAAGGAGTCATTTCGCTGGTTCGCCCGCCGGTGTGGAATCTCGAGGCCGTGTTTCGCGGCAGGTCCTTGACGGTTGTGCTGGACGCGCTCCAGGACCCGGGAAACGCCGGTGCTGTCGTTCGCTCGGCGGAGGCTTTCGGGGCGACGGGGGTGATTTTTCTTGGCGGCAGCGTCAGCCCTTACAATCCCAAGACTCTGCGCGCCTCGGCCGGCTCGTTGTTTCGTGTCCCTTTCGTTTTCGGCGTTGACCCGGAACTGGCCCAGGCCGCGACGAGGCAGCGCAAGCTTCAGGTCCTGTCGACGTCGCCCCGGGCGAGGCTGCGGCTGGACCGCTGTGATCTGACCCAGCCCACTGCTGTCGTGTTCGGTTCCGAAGCCCATGGTGTTTGCGCGACTTTCGCGAGGCGAGCTCGGGGCGTGCGAATTCCCACCAGCGGTGTTGAGTCGCTCAATGCCGCCGTGGCCGCGGGCGTCGTTTTGTATGAGGCGGCACGGCAGCGCGCCAGCGCTCCAAGCCCGGCGGCGAGATCAAAATGAGTCTGTTCGAGGCGCCTGATCCAGCGCCGTCCGTCGGCGACCGGGGACGCCCGCTAGCCGATCGGTTGCGGCCCTTATCCCTTGCCGAATTCGTTGGCCAAGAGCACCTTCTTGCCGCGGGCAAACCTCTGCGCGCTCAGATCGAGCGCGACCAATTGAGTTCGATGATCTTGTGGGGACCGCCCGGGGTCGGGAAAACGACTCTGGCCCGCATCATCGCTCACGCCACCCGCTGCCAGTTTGTCTCGTTCAGTGCCGTGTTGAGCAGTATCAAGGACGTCAAAGCCGTCATGGCCGATGCCCAACGGATGCATCGGTCGGGACGCCGGACCGTTATTTTCGTCGATGAAATCCACCGCTTCAACAAAGCCCAACAGGACGCCTTTTTGCCGTATGTCGAGCAGGGCGACATCGTTCTCATCGGGGCGACGACGGAGAACCCCTCCTTCGAGGTGATCTCAGCGCTGCTCTCACGCTGCAAAGTCCACGTCTTGCGGGCGCTGACCGCCGAGGAAATCGTCAGGATTCTCAAAAGGGCGCTGGCCGACGAGGAACGCGGACTGGGGAGCCTGGCGGCGGATGTCAGCGATGACATGCTAATGCGCATGGCGCTGTTCTCCAATGGCGACGGGCGCGCGGCGCTGCAAACGCTCGAGACGAGCGTTGTCGCCGCAGACGGATCAGCGGTGACCGAAGAGCTGCTCGAAAGCGTGCTGCAGCGCAAGATCGTGCGCTACGACAAGAGCGGCGAAGAGCATTTCAATCTGATCTCGGCGCTTCATAAGTCGGTGCGGTCAAGCGATCCGGACGCGGCGCTCTACTGGCTCGTGCGCATCCTGGAAGGCGGCGAAGACAGGCTCTATGTTCTGCGGCGATTGGTGCGCATGGCCTTCGAAGATATCGGGCTGGCCGACCCGCGGGCGCTGGAGCAAGCCACCGCTGCGGTGGAGGCGTTTCGGCTGATCGGCGAACCCGAAGGAGACCTGGTTCTGGCGCAAGTCGCGGTTTACTTGGCGATGGCGCCGAAGTCCGATTCGGTCTACGCGGCGTTCGGACAGGTGAAGAAAGACGTTCAGCAGACCATCGCCGATGCGGTGCCGCTGCATCTTCGCAACGCGCCGACGAGCCTGATGAAACAATTGGGGTATGGCGAAGGCTACCAGCACGCCCACCAGTTCGAAGACGCCGTGACCGGCATGGAGTGCTTGCCGGAGGCCCTGCGCGGGCGGCGTTATTACTTCCCGACCGATCGCGGCATCGAGAAGCGCATCGGCGAGCGCCTGGAAGAGCTGAGGCGAAAGATCAAAAGCCGCCACAGTGACGGCTCGTGAGGGTGCGGAGCAGTGCGGGGAACGACAGGAAAAAGCCGCCTGAGGCGGCGAAAGAAGATAAGCCTAGGGCGCCAGCCCTAGGAAATGGAAGCGTTCCAAGAAAAGAGCCCTGAAAGAGCGACACCCTCGAATGACCGCCGTCCAGGAAAGTCGTCGCCTGTCCCGACTTTCCCGACTTTCCGGAGGCGGGTGGTGGCGTGGGCAAGAATGTCCCGCCGGGCTGCTCTTAGGGCAGTCTGGAAGCTTTCCTGTTTCATCCAGCGATAAATGGATGCTTCACTCACATTTGCTCTCTTTGCCGCTCTATCGATCGTATTCGTTAGCAAAAGAGCTTCAATGCTCTTGTTCTGTTTGGTTGTACCTGAATTATGCACTGCGGGGTGCACCGGAGGAGGGCTGAGCCGCCAGGGGCCATTTGGGGGACCCCCGAAAACATGGGGTAATAAGGTAGGCTGGCAAAGATTTCAGCTTCGCCAGTCAACCCCAAGGAGGTCACCCAAATGGTTACCAAGCGAAAACAGCATAGCTCCCGAAGGCCCGTCAAACAAGGCCGGGGCGCGAGGGCCCCGCGGCCCAATAAAATCGGGGCTGCCACGCCTTATCACTTCCGCGGCAAGAATCTGACTCCCTACGGCGGCTTGCTGCCCGTCGCCACCCTGCTCGAAAAACTCGGCTTCCAGGCGCTGCTGGAAGAAACCATCACGAACAAACGAATCACCCGTGTGATGAGCCTCTACCAGTTTGTGCTGGCCCTCGTGCTGGGCCTCTATGTCGGCTTTGCGCGGCTGAACCAACTCCGCTTCATCGCCCGCGACCCCATCTTGACCGGCATCTTGCAAGTGACGCGTCTGCCGCCGCAGTCCACGCTGTGGCGCTTTCTGGCCTCGCTGCACCTCAACGTGGCGAAGCAGATCCTTTCCATTCAGCGCCAGCTGCGGGAACGAGTCTGGGCCGCGGCCCAGGTGAAATTGGAGACGGTGACGCTGGACACCGACACCACCGTGCACACGCTCTACGGCCGCCAGATGGGCGGGCGCAAGAGTTACAACCCCAAGAACAAGGGCAAGCGCAGCTACCAGCCGATACTGACTTTCCTGGCCGAGACGCGCGAATACCTGATGGGCGGGTTGCGCAACGGCGACCGGCCCACGGGCCGGCAGATCGCCGCCCACCTCGAGAGCGCCTTTCGGGCTTTGCCGCACGGCGTGAAGAAAATCCTGGCGCGGGCCGATTCCGGGTTTTATTGCTGGGAGGCGGTGGAGGCCTATGAAAAGGCGGCTTGTCAGTTCGTCATCGTGGCGCGCAAGACCAGGCGGCTGGTCGAGCAGTTGCAGCAAGCGGCCTGGAAGCCCTCGCCCCACAGCGATGCGGATGCGGAATGCGAATTCCTCTACCAGCCGCAGGGCTGGGCGCGGGCCTGTCGTTTCCTGGCGCTGCGTTACGAAAACGAACCCGCGGCCGGCGCGGCCGAGCAATACCAGCTGTTTGCCACCAGCGCTTACACCTACCGCGTGTTTGTCACCAACCTGGCCGAACCGATCGCGGCGGTGGTGTGGTTTTACAATCAGCGCGCCGCAGCCGAGAACCTCATCAAGGAGGCCAACAACGACGCCGGGCTGGCGGCCCATCCCTCGCGCCGCTTTGACATGAACCGCAATCACTTTCAGCTGGCCATGCTGGCCTACAATCTCAACTGCTGGCTGCTGCTGTTCAACCGCGAAGCCCAAGCCAGCGTGGAGACACTGCGGCACACCACCCTGGCGACGGCGCGGCTGCGCTTTCTGTTCGTGGCGGCCAAGATCTGGCGGCACGCCGGCAGAACGGGTGTCAGCTACAGCGATCATTATGAGGAAAAGGGCCTGTTTGAACGGCTGATGCGGCGGCTGCGGGCGATGGGGCCACCGGGATCGAGCTTCGCGCCGGTGGTGGAGGGTGCGCTGAGTTGAGGGGCGCTCCATGCATAAAATTTCATGCACTCGCCGCAACGTACTGGGAACACGCCGCTTGCCCGCCCGCTTTTGCCCGCCGGGATTGGCAGGCGGCTCAAACAGGGAGGGAAACAGAGGAAAAGACGACTTGCTAAATCACTGAGTTGACACGACTGCCGCTACCGCCACAACTCCATCGGCGATGGCTACGCCGAATCTGTGCATAATTCAGGTGGCAAAGAGCCGAGAGGCGCTGACCACTTTGCTCGACAGCGAAGACCGCGGCCTGGCGGCGACCGCTGCCGCCCGGCTGCTTCAGCACTCGGGTCCCGAACGCAAAGCGGCCGAGGAGGTGTTCTCCGGCTACATCCAGGAGTCGGCGGAGATCGATCCTGGGACACGCGAGACGGCGGCGCGGTTGCTCAGCTTCGCTCCGGATTCGAATGGCTCGGCCAGGGATCTTGCCCGCTTCCTCGGCGATCCGAATGTTGGGGTCGTGCGGGCGGCTTTGAAGAGTGCCGCGGTGCTGAAGCCCTGGGACGAGACGCCGCGGCTGCTGGGGATGCTGGCGGATCACCGCTTCCGGCGTGAAGCGCGCGCCGCGCTGGCTGCGTTCGATGAGTCCATCCTCGATACCCTCATTCGCGCGATTGAGGATCCGGGCATTGACTTTGCCGCGCGGCGGCGGATACCGCGGATCGTCTCTACGATCGGAGGGCGCCGGTCCGCGAAGCTGCTCCTCGGTCAGCTCCCGAAGCTCGACCGCGTGATCGGGTTTCAAGTCGTGCGCGCCCTGAGCCGGATCCGAAAGGCCGAGCCTCGGCTTCATTTCAGCCACCAAACGGTGTCGGCGATTCTGGGAGAAGAGTTGCGGCACTACTATCAAGAAGTGACCCTGCTCGCAGCAGTCCCGGCGGACAGCGCCCAGCCCGGGGTGGGTTTCCTGCGGCGCGCCATGCAAGAGCGCCTCGATCATCGCTTGGACTGGGTCTTCCACCTGCTGGGGTTGATTTATCCCCAAAAAGAGATTTTGGACGCTCGCTATTGGATCGCCAGCGGCCGGCCTGAGTTACGTTCCAATGCCGTGGAGTTCTTGGATAGCCGATTGACCAACCCTTTCCGGCAGATGTTCCTGCCGCTGCTCGAAGATCTGAGCACCCAACGCCTCATTGATACCGGACGCACCTTGTTTGAATTGCGCCCGGTAACGTACCCTACCGTCTTGTGGCAATTGCTGGAGACGGCCGACCCCTGGATGCAAGCTTGCGCCTGCTATGCGGCTGCCGAATCGAACATGGGGGGGCTGCGCGTTCGGATCGAGCGGCTAACGGCCGACCTCGATCCGCTGCTTGCCGAGACCGCGCGGACACCGTCTTGTGGCAATTGCTGCAGACGGCCGACCCCTGGATGCGAAGCTTGCGCCTGCTATGCGGCTGCCGAATCGAACATGGGGGGGCTGCGCGTTCGGATCGAGCGGCTAACGGCCGACCTCGATCCGCTGCTTGCCGAGACCGCGCGGACAGCTTCGGCTCGTCTGCAAACCGCCAAAGGATCGAGCTGAGGCTGACCGCCACCGATTGGACTGACAGAATCCGCCATGGAAACGCTCACTACCCTCGACCGAGCCATTCGGCTGCAGAAGGTCGATCTGTTCAGCGAGCTGGAGACGGATGAGCTGGCTCTGGTGGCCTCGATCGCGGCACAGATTGAATGTCAACAGGGTGACGTTCTGTTCAAGGAGAACACCCCATCCAACGCCTTGTATGTGGTGCTCTCCGGCCGCATCGAAATGAGCCGCGGAGGGCAGCCGATGTTCACTGTCGGCCCTGACGAAACGGTCGGGAACTGGGCCTTCTTTGACCAGCAACCCAGCGTTTCGACCGCCACGGGCCGCGAGGATAGTTGGCTGCTTCGGATCGAGGCCCAGGATTTCTTTGACCTGCTCGCCGACAACACCGATATGATGCCGTCCATGTTTCAGGCCCTGTTCAAGCGGGTGCGTTCCCTGCTGGTGCGGGGGCTGGAGGAGCGGCCTTCACAAAGTGCGGGCTCGCAAGACGACAAGGCGGCGGGCTAGCCCTGCATTTCTAAACGGGGAGCGTGGCCGGTGCCGGATGTGGCGCGTCGAAGCGGCTAGCCCCTCGGTCGAAAACGCGCGGGTTTTCATCTTTCTGGGTGGGCCGGAAGCCGACAGGGGCGGATCAGCCGGTAGAGGCAACCGCTTCCTCACGGTCGCGGCTCCGATTGAGCCGGAGGCCCCTGACCCCTCCCTTGCGGTCAGGGCTCTGAAGAGTCTTTCAGGAAGTGCTTTTGAATCTTGCCCAATGCGTTGCGCGGTAAGGCCTCCCTCAGAACGAATCGTTTCGGAACTTTGAACGACGCTAACCCATCGCGGCATGCCTGCCGCAGGGCATCGAAATCCGGCTCTTCTCCTTCCGCGGCCACGATGAATGCCACCGGAACTTCACCCTTGAGCTGATCGGCTGCCCCAACCACCGCCGCCTCGCTCACTCCAGGCAGCTTTGTCAGAAACTCCTCCACCTCGCGCGGGTATACATTAAAGCCTCCGCGGATGATCAACTCCTTGGCGCGGCCTTGGAGCGTGATATACCCGTCAGCGGACCGCACGCCGAGATCACCCGACCGGAAGAACCCGTCCCCGGTGAACGCTTCCGCTGTAGCCTCGGGCTGCCGCCAGTAGCCGGCAAAAACGTTTGACCCTCGGATCCGCACTTCGCCGATTTCTCCGTCTGCAACCTCCTCCCCGGTCTCGGGATCACACAGCCGAATCGACACATTGGTCAGAGCCAACCCCACCGACCCCGGCCGTCGTTCGCCGTCGCGGGGATTCGACGTATTCATCAGAGTTTCGCTCATGCCATAGCGCTCGAGAATGGTGTGGCCAAACAGGCCGCGGAACTTCTCAAGCGTCGCCGCCGGCAAGGGCGCCGAGCCGGAAACAAACAGCCGCATGAATTCGCCGATTTCCCGCGCGGCTCCGGGCGGAGTCTCCAGCAGCCGCTCATACATCGTCGGAACCCCGAAAAAAACCGTTGGGCGGAAGTCAAGAAATTCGTCCACGATGGTTTCCTTGAGAAATCGCTCCAGCAGCCGCACGCGATACCCCAAAGCCAGCCAAGTATGCAAGCCGTTACCGAGCCCGTGAACGTGAAACAGGGGCAGGCTCAGCAACAAGCGATCCTCGGCGGTCATCCGCCAGGCGTCGATCAGATTGAGCGCGTTCGCCGTGAAATTACCGTGCGTCAGCATGGCTCCCTTCGGCTTGCCCGTCGTGCCGGAGGTATAGACCAGCGCGGCCACGCTGTCGTCGGTAAGCGCATTCTGAACTAGCTCGCCTGGAGCATCATTCGGGAGCTGCCCGGCGGCAAGCTCCGCAAGATCCTCCGCCCAATGCAGCCGAACCGAAGAGACACGCCGCAGCACGGGCGCCAAGACCGCCTCCGCCTCGCGGCCGGCGAACAGAACCGCGGGCTCGGCATCCCTCAGGATGTGTTCGATCTCGCCCTCCCGGTACAGAATGTTGATCGGCGTGAAGATGAACCCCGAACGAACCGAAGCAAGATAGACGGTAATCAGCTCCGGGCTGTTCTTCATGTAGACGGCGACACGGTCTCCCGGCGTGAGGCCGCCGGCTCGCAAACGGCCGGCCAAGTGGTTCGCTTCGGATTCGATCTCGCCGAAAGTACGCGTCCGGCCTTTGAATTCCAGCCCCCCGGCGCCAGGTCTTTGCCGAAACGCGGGGAGGCACAGTGACGGGATATTCATGCGCTCGCCTCCCTTCGCCGCTCCCGCCACGCGGCAACCAAATAGATCACCGGCCCGGCCACCCCTAGCGCGAAAAGCTGCAGCAGATCGATGCAGGCTTTGAACGCGGCATTCAAGTCGGGCATGAAGCCATTCATGACGAGCCCATGCCCAAAATAGATTGCCGCAACCTGCAGCGCCACCGTCGCCGAGACCACAACCGCCAGATCGAGCAGCAGCGTAGCGCGCCACGTTGTCAATCTTGACGCCAAAAACCAGGACGCGCCAGCCAGGGCGATAACAGCGGCGCCAAGATCGAGTGCAAAAAAACGCGGCAGATATTCGTGCCGCCCGACAGCACTCAACGAATAACCCAGGCCGCCCCCCCAAAAGAGCAGGTAATAGAAACCGTAGTAGACAAGCACGGCGGCCGCCAGCCGGGCCGCGCTTCGAGGCCGGCGGACTCCGGTCCATACCAGGATCACCGAAAACAACGCGAAGAATCCCGTCGCCGGCGGAATGCGTTCCCGCCGTTCCGCCTTGAGGCCCTGCTCGCGGTTCGGAAGCTTGGCAACGGCCAGCTCCCGCTGCTGAAGTTCGCGCCGCCGCAGCTCCGCCTCATCGCCGCCGGACGCATCGAGCGAATGCCACAGGATTCCACCTTGATTCGTCGCCGGCAGCGGCAATCCCAGCAAGGCGCAGATCGTCGGAGCGATATCGACTTGGTCTCCCTTCCATCCGGAGTTTTCACGAATAGCCCGCCCGAAAAGGACCAGCGGAACTTGCAGCACTTCCTGCTCGCCGCCGCCGTGGCCGCCTCCCCCCCGGCGGTGAATGTGTCCATGATCGGACGTAATCAAGAATGTCGTTTGTCCGTCGTCGAAGGCCCCGACGGCTTGCCGCAGACAACCATCCACGGCTTTCGCGGTCTCCAGATACTCTGGTGACTTCCCGCCGAAATCATGGCCCACCGAGTCGGCCGCCGTGAGACCCAGCACGATGAGTCCATGACCCTGTTTGTCCAAGAATTCGATGTCGGACGTGCATGTCTCTTGTTGCCACTCGATCAGTTTCGAAGGTCCGTCGCCGATCTTCGTCCCCTTTTGATGAGCGAGTACGTGATCACCCAAGTAAGCCCCGAACGCCCGTGACCAGAAACGGGAACCGGCCGCGGCTTGCGGAACGCCCGCGCGCTCGGCCAGCGAGAAGATCGAATCGGCTTCGGGAGCTGAATACCCGGAATTATTCGTCACGCCGTTGACTTCAGCCCAGGCGCCCGTGGCGATGACCGCGCGCGACGGGTTGGAAAGCGACGGCTGACCGGTTCGGACAATGCCCGATGAACCGCGGCGGCTCAGCGCGCTCAGGAAGTCCATCTCCGCGACGGCGTCGACGCGAATGCCGTCGAGCACCACGAGAACCAGACGATCGGTGAGGGGGCGGCCTCCCGGCAAGTCAGCGTGAAACGGGTAGGCGGTTTGGTAGTCAGTGACGCTCTTCCAGATCGTCCTGGCAAAGAGCAACCCGCCGATGCCGAGCGAGAGCAAGTAGATGACCAGCAGCGCCGGCAGGACCCGCTGGAGCGTGAATACTTTCAATGGCGTGGGTTGGATTCCCGCGGTTCCGGTTTTGTTGTTAGGCTTCCCAAGCGTCGTTAGGCTTCCCAGGCAACTGGGCCGCGCAACTCGCCCCAGTCCTTGGCCATCTCCTTGCCTTTGCGAGTCAGCTCACTGATCTCTTGGTCACTGAAAGGCTTGTACGCGCGAACGGCCGCCGCCGCCTGGCGAACCTCGGCGGCATTCTTCATCCCCATGATGGCGACCGAGAGCCCCGGAATCCCTAGTGCGTAGCGAACCGCGTCATCGTAATGGTCCGACAGCTTGCCTTTGTCTTCTTCAACGCGCCCTCCCAAGACCTTCATGGCGACGATGCCCATGCCGCGCTTTTTTGCCTCGGCAAAGACCGTCCCCTCGAAGTTGTAGGTATGGCGGTCAACGAAGTTCGCGGCGCACATCACGGCTTCGATGTCGCCGGTTTCCATGATCGGCAGCGCCCGCCTGGGGCGGAGATGACAGGTCATCCCGATGTGACGAATCTTCCCTTCCTTCTTGAGATCACGGAGGCCCTGCAACGCCCCCAACTCGCCGGTCAGCACGTCAAGATCGGGGAAGCGGTCCGTGCGGCCTACGTTGTGGATGTGCACCAAATCGAGATAATCCGTCCGCAGCTTGCGCAGGCTCTCCCCGACTTGCCACGCCGCGTCCTGGCTCGAGGTCGCCTCGACCTTCGATACCAGCACAAACTTATCGCGCCGCCCTTTCAGGGACTTGCCGAGACGAATCTCCGCCAGCCCGTAAATGGGCGCCGTGTCGATGTAGTTGACGCCCTCGTCAAGCAGCGCATCGATGATGAGATTCGCTCCTGCCTGGTCGACGAAAGGCTGCCCCAGGGGAGACGAGCCGAGTCCGAGGATGCTGACCTCAAGTCCCGTCTTGCCCAGCTTGCGGCGCGGCAAAGTTCCGCTTGCCGAAGCAGAACGAAGCGAAGATGCCGCTATCGCCGCCCCCGCGATGGTTGCTTTCCTGCCCAGCTCACGCCGGGTGAGTTTTCCGCTGTTGTTGGCCATGTTTCCCTCCAGAAGTCTTCGGTGAGACAAGTTCCTTCAAATAGTCTAGACATTATTACGCTGAAACTCCACATTCCGCTGAAACTTCACAGGGGCAAGTTCCCCGCCGGCGCCGCCGTGACCGAACAGTTCCGCCGGCGCCGTCGAGCGCGCCGATGCCAGCGTGGTTTCGGCTACGATAGGGGTGGAGGGCGGAAGCAGCACGATCAGGACCAGTTTGCGTGCTTGAACTACTCCAGGTTCTCTTCTATTTCCTGTTCGATCCTCGCGGAGTTGACCTGGGGGCGCATCCAGCGGGCCGCTTCGTGTTCACCGCGGCTTCGGCCATTCTGGGAATTCTAATCGTGGCGTGCGACAGGGCTCTTACGGTGATCCGTCCTGGCAAGCCGTCATTGCTCGGGCTCCACTACGGGCGTTGGCCGGTGGTGGTGATTTTGTGGGGCTTCGGCTCAGGGGCTATTGGATTCGTGGCGGTCGCGTTGGGGCTGATGCAGCTCACCATCCAATCGTGCGTCACGATTGGGATCAGTTGGACGATTATTTTCCCTAAGATATTGCAGTCGAGGGAGTTCGGCCCAGTCCAAGCGGGAGAAGGGCCGATACCCGAAGAGTCCTACGAGGAATCGGAAGAAGAGAGTGAGGCATGAGTCTTTCAAAGTTTGCGTTGGGCTATCGTGATTTTCGCTCCGATGCTAGTGTCAGCGAATGCATCCGGGACTCGAAGCATTTCAAGCCCGAAAGTGAAACTCCTTCTCGTGTGTCCTCGCTTCTGATTTTTCAAACTGCCTCGCAACAGACTTGGTTGGTGGCGACGCCCCTTCGGCTGTATGTCATCTTGGACGACATCAGAAAAGATAAGCCCAAGGTGATCCGCTCCATTCCGAAGCGCAAGCTGTTCGACAAAGAAAACAAACCGATCCTTGACATTACGATCCAGCAACGTTTGCGCAACTACTCCGAAAGCATCGGCGGGCTCAAGATTGGGACCTACCGCACTCTGCTGTTCAGCCACAAATTATTCCCGGATTCCCCACCTCACAAACGTGCCTGGATACTGCTCGAAGAGCAAATGACCTAGACGGACTCTTTTCCAAATTACACGGTTTGACCGGCACTCACGGCAGTCGCGTGGTTGCAGCGGCCGACCCTACACTCTTGGCTTGCCACTCGTGATCGATCGCTCTGCCCGCAGTGTCCGTAGCGGGTATTTATCCTCCGCCTTGCGGAGATAGTCGAGGATCTCACCATCCAAATCACTCATGAGGCCCGCGTGGCTGGAATCGTCCGCGAGGTTTCGCAACTGGTAGGGGTCTTCCTGGTTGTCGTAAAGACACCAGCGGCCAATCTCGCCGACTGCGTAGGTATACCGGTTCGTACGGATGCCGCGGAAAATCGGCGCCGGGTGGTTGCGTCCGCCGCCGGCGTGGAACTTCTCGATGTGCATCAGGAATTGATGCTCGGGACCATCACCACTCTGTCCGTGAGCAACCGCGGCCAAGCCAGCACCCTGGCAATGCGACGGCGCATCCAGCCCCGCCAGCCCGCACATCGTTGGATAGAGATCAATCGTCCCCAACAGAGCGCCGACGGTCTTGCCGGCCGGCACCGCGCCAGGATGGCGAACGATAAACGGCACGCGGCAGGACTCATCGTGCGGCAGCCGTTTCCCGGTGCGGCCCTGTGCTCCGAGCATCTCGCCGTGATCGGAGGTGTAAACAACGATCGTGTTGTCCGCTTGCCCGGACTCTTCCAGATACCGCATGATGCGGCCCATCTCGAAATCGATCGCCGTGATGTGCGCGTTGTATCCGGAAAGCATCGGCCGGGTCCGGCCGACGCGATTGCCAACGCCTCCCCGGACGACAGTTTCCTTCGAGTTAGGTCGAAGCTGCAGGCCCCCCGGTTCGTATCGCTTCATCAATTCCGGCGGTGCATCGTCAAACGGCGGATGCGGGGGATTCCAAGACACGACCAGCAACCAAGGATCACTTTCATGACTCTTCATGAACTGAATGGCATCGTCGGTCATCAGCGTCGCGTTGTAACCCTTGGGCTGCTCGCGCTGCCGCGACATGGGATCGAAGGTAAATGACTTGTCGTAATGAGCGTTCGTGTTGTACCAAGCCCGCCATGAATCGAATCCGTGCCGGGCTTCCCCTTCGGGCTTGGGTCCAGGCGCTCCGGCTCCACGGGCGTCCAAGTGCCACTTGCCGACATATCCAGTCCGGTAGCCAGCCCGGTGAAAGGTCTCCCCGAGCGACGTTTCGCTTTCCTTGAGCGGCCAGGCATTGTCGATCACACCGGTCTGATAGGGCCACCTCCCGCTCAGCAAGATGCCCCGATAGGGCGAGCAAACCGGGTAGTTCGAAATGCAGTTGCGAAACACGGTCCCCTCCGAGGCAAGGCGCGCCAGGTTCGGAGCCTCGGCGTCGTTGAACTCTTCGCCCGGCATCGAGCAGGCCCGATGCTGATCACTGAAGATGAAAAGAACGTTCGGCTTGGCGCTGGACTGCGCTCGCAAAGTGGCGTGACCCAAAGCCGATCCGGCAAGGGTCCGTGCAAACTGGCGGCGATTGAGAGAAACGGACATGGCACTAGCTTGCCACAAAGTGGGGAGCTGCTGTATGCCACGGGTATGTCAGGGGCATGCGGTCACGGCGTTTTCATGTGATTGAAACTAAAGAGGTTGGCGGTTGGGGTATAAATTTTCTTTACGAAATGGCAGAGAATGGCAGATTTTGGCAGATATATCGGCGATATCACGCGTTTTGGCGTCTTGTCTTGGATGTCAACGGCTAGTGCTTTTGTTTTCAGTGGTTTTTCTGAGGGTGACACGCGGATCAGTGGCAGAAACGTGGCCATAGCGTGACAAAATGGCAGTTTTGCGTGGGATTTTGTGTCTTGGGCAGGGGGCGGTTGGGACTGGAGAAAAGTGTCGCGTTTGGGAGGAGCTGGCCCCAGGCTGACGCCTTGGGCTCTGATGCTGCTTTTCGAAGATTCGGCCCTTGGGGTGAGTTGACCCCAGGTTTCCACCTGGGGCTCTGAGGCTGCTTTGTGCTGGGTTCATCCGGTGATCTATGTCCTTTCCGGTTTCTATTTGCAGTGTAGCAGGCGGAGTCAAGTTTCTTGGGGTGGTTTTCGGGTTAAGTGCTGAAAAATCAACAGAGAAAAATCCGTGACTGGCTGGCGGGTTTGCTCGAAGATGGCTTCACGAGTCTTGGCCGCCGCTTGCCGACGCAGGCAGCGGCGGCAAAACTGCTTTCGCGCTTGTTAACTTGACAATGCCCTCTCGGGTTAAGTTAATTAGGACGTACCATTTGCTTTCGAGGGACAGAGCCAGCATCACGGGAGGAAGGTCAATCCGTGTCCGTTGAGCACAGGAGCTTTGTACCCACAGGAAGGATATGGAATCTGGCGGCTAGGGGACTTAGTTTCGTGACCGTGAAGTGGGACTGACGAGGATTTGAATGTCAGACCGGGAGTTGTGATGACAGAAGCGCAATCCGTGCAAGACTTGCCCTTTGCGACGTATGTCGTAGGGAGCCTCCCACGATCGCAGTGGGTCCGCGATGTGATTGAGGATCGCAAGGCTGGCCGGATCAGTGAAGTCGCGGCAGATGAGCTATTAGATTCGGCGATCCTGTCAGCGATCCGCATGCAAGAACGAGCCGGCCTGGACTACATCTCTGATGGGGAGTGGAGACGAAACAGCTACATCTCGGTGGTGTCGGAGCATGTCGACGGCTTCGAGAATAGCTTGATGCCGAACTTATTAAACCCGGATGTTTTGAGCGACCCGGCCGTGGTCAGCCAGCTCGAATCCCGTGGCAACCTCGCCACCGATGCCGCCCGCTTTCTTCGTTCAAATACTGATCGGCGAACGATAGTCACCATTCCGTCTCCCTACATTCTCGGATGGCGAATGTGGCACCCCGAGGCTTCCAAGGCAGCGTACCAGAGTCGACAGGAATTCATGGAGGCATGCGTTCCAATTCTGCGTGATGAATTGCGACGACTTGCCGAGGCGGGAGTTGATCATGTCCAGATTGACGAGCCATGGCTTCTGATGCTGCTGGACCCTGACCACCGCGCCCGCGTTGGCATCAGGGAAATCGACTACGAGATGGAGATGTGCGTGCGCATGGCAAATGCGGTACTCGAGGGAGCTGACGGCCTATCGACATCGCTGCATTTGTGCAATGGTCACTTTGGTCGCCAATCTTATTCGAATAGCGATTACCTTGCCATCATCGACGCACTCGGAGAGATCAATGTTGGGCGCCTCGCTCTGGAATTCTCGTCGTCACAGGTGCACGCTATCGGCTCGCTCGCTCGCTTTCCAAAAGGAAAGACGCTAGGGCTGGGTGTAATTAACAATTGCAATCCAGAGGTTGAATCGCCCGAGAAGATTGTTCAGCGAGCTGAAGCTGCTTTGGAGTACGTTCCTTCCAATCGGATCACACTGAACCCGGACTGCGGATTCTCGCCCAGCAGCCAGAATCCCATGGACTTTGACGAAGCGTACCGGAAGCTGTCGGCCATGTGTCTGGCCGCGCAAATGTTGCGCGATAAGCACGGATAGGCCCGGAGAGTCCCAAAGCAGGCGCCGAAGACTCATGAGACGACGCGACTATCTCACACTTACCGCCGGCACGCTGACCGGAACCGTCTTGCGGCCGCGGGCAGCGGCGGCATCCAGCTCAGCTCCCATCGTCAACGCCGCCGAGCATGCCTGGGTCATTCACGACCCGCGATTCGCACCTGATCCCAGTCTTTCCAATTGTCCGAATTCCGCCCCGAACCGGGAATACTCAAGAGAACACCTGCTATCCCAGATGCAGACCTACCAGATTGACAAGGTCGTGATCAGCCACGTCTGCTATTACGGCCGCAATAATTCCTACACGAGCTATTGCGTTCGCACCTACCCCGATAAGTTCGCGGGTATCGGTCTGCTGGTTGGCTACCGGCTCTACCCGCCCGCCGATCAAGAAAATCCTTCCCGGCTGGAGCGGCTGGTGAAGGAGGATCATCTGGCTGGTCTGCGTCTCAGCCCGATTTACGACAAAGACGTCGTTTGGATGAATGATCCAGTGAGCTACCCCCTATGGAAAAAGGCGGAAGAGCTCGGCGCCGTCTTCAATATCTTTCTGGCCCCGCATCAGATTTCACAGGTGGCCGGCATGGCTCAGCGATTCCCGGGTGTAAAAGTCGTCATCGATCACTTCGCGATGATCGATATCGCTCGCCCTGACAGCGAGGGTATCGACCCATTGATCGGTCTGGCCCGCTATCCGAACGTCTACATGCGCACGTCCCTGCACAACCCGTCAAAAGAGCAAATCCCTTTCCGGGACATGTGGCCCTACCTGCGGCGAGTCTACGACAGCTTCGGCCCCAAACGGATGATTTACGCAAATTTTTACGAGCTGCTGATCATGAAAGACCTCATCCCCTTCTTTAGCGCCGAAGACAAGGAATGGATCCTGGGCAAGACGGCGATGAGCGTATACCCATTCAGAAGATAAGATTCGGCGATCCTCGCAAGCTCGCACTCGCTATCTTGCCGGAAACAGCGATCACCGGCCGTCCCGCAAAGCTGGTGCTTGCTTGATCCGTGCGGGAATCAGGGGTTCTGATTCTTCAGCCAGGCCTCGTAGGAGTGCGCGCGGCGGCCGGTGTACTTGTACGTATCGAAGATTTCCGCTTTGCCCAGCGCGCGCGGGTCGCCGTCCTCGCGCAGCAGCTTCTCCATTTCCGCTCTTAGCTTTGACTTGACTTCCGCGAACGCAGCGTCCGACGCCAGGTTGTGGACGCAATCGGCATCCTCGGTGATGTTGTAAAGCTCTTCGGCGGGACGCTTCCCGAACGACAGGCGGTAGTGCTTGTCGAAACTCCGCAGGACTTGCGACTTCGTTGGACTGTTGTCGCAGTTGCGGTAGCCGGTTTCGGGGTTGCCCGCGGGCCAGCGATCAGGCTCGTAATTGCGAATGTAGAGGTATTCGGGTGTCCGCAAAGCTCGCACCGGGTAGCCTTGGTCGTTCGGCCTGCCCAGGTCGTGGCGTTCCTTGCCCACGAGCATACGGTTGCGGCTGGCATCCACCGTGCCGGACTTGCCCGACTTCAGCACATCGAGGAAGCTTTTGCCGGTCATGTTCGCGTGGGGCTCGCGCCCGGCCAGCTCCAAAAAGGTGGGGGCGAAGTCGCGAACGTTGATGAAGTCATCAATCACCCGCCCGCCATCCATCCCGCCCCAACGAATAGCAAGAGGTAAATGGAATCCATGCTCGTAAATCTGACCCTTGACGCGCGGGAAAGGCATGCCGTGATCGGAGGTGGCCACCACGAAAGTATTGTCCAGTTCGCCGACCTCGTCGAGTTTGCGAAGAATGCGCCCCAAGTGGGTGTCAAACCACTCTACCTCGACGGCATAATCGACCATGTCCCGCCGAATCACCTCTGAATCCGGGTAGTAGGCGGGCAGCTCGACATCGGCTGGATTCTTTCCGGAGCGCTCGCCGGCGCCGTCTTCGTAGACCCGATGCGGCTCGTGGGTCCCGAACCAGAAACAGAACGGCTGACCCGGCTCGCGGTCATCCAAGAAGTCGTCGAAATTCGTGGCGTAGTCTTTTGCCGACATCCCTCGATAGGGAGGGTTCAGCGTATTTTTGGCGTATTCCGGCCCCGCTGGGTTGCGCTTGAAGCCACCTGCTTCGTAATCGCCGGGACCCCATCCTTTACCGGTGTAACCGACGTGATAGCCGTGCTCTTCCAGAAGATCCGGGTAGACGCCGAACTTGGCCTGGAAAACGCCGAAATGGCTGACCGCTTCTTCCAATTGCCAAGTATTGCGTCCCGTCAGGATGCTGGCGCGGCAAGGACTGCATTTGGGGTTCGACGTGAAGCAGTTATTGAACAGCACGCCTTCGCGGGCTACGCGGTCAAACGCGGGAGTTTTGAGCCATGTGGCGCCGTAGGCCCCGGCGTGTCCGTGTGACCAGTCATCGGCGATCGCGAACAAGATGTTCGGCCGGCGCGTCTGGCTATTTGCGTCTGTTGCCCGTGCAGCAGCCAAGCCCATCGTTGAGAGAAGCAGTTTTCGGCGCGAGAATTCCATGCCGTCATCATACCCCTGTTAGTTACAGAGGATTAGTTACAGAGGTCGTGGGTGCACGACATTCCGCAAAACCGCGGAAGAACTCGGCTAGATAAGTCCGATTAAGGGGCATCCATGGCAAAGCTTTCACCTTGTTGCCTGTCGATGCCTGAATTCAAGAACCACGTGGCGGACAGGCCTAGCCCGCATTTCTCGCCACCTGGTGAGAAAAGCGGGCTCGTGCTGAACACCTTACGCGGACGAGCCGCAACCAAAAGGGGGAGCGTGGCCGCTGGCGGATGAGGCGCGTCGAAGCGGCTAACCGCTTGCTTACGCGCGCGGCTCTGATTTTGGTTCCCGAATTTTCTGCCACGTTTGACACGAATCTCATGATGTAGGTACTTACGCACAGGGCAGATAGTCTCTCCCGAGGCGGAACCCGCGGTCTGTCAACTCGGCTTCGATTTCAGTCCGTGCGCCGCGGCTCGCCACCCATTGCAGCACGAAACACGCACCCGCGGCGGGCAGCTCGTCCGGAGTCATGACCCGCGCTCCCTCGATGGTGTACCCGATCTTTCGCGGATCGATATCGATGTAAGCCTCAACCCGCACGCCCAAATCGGTGAGAAATCTGAGGCGCTGCCGGGATGTCCGGCCCGATCCCCACACAATCACCGCGGGATGGCGCGGGTTGTGCTTCTCCAGCCAGCGATAGACATAGGGCGCTTTCGTACGATAGAAGGCCTCGACCGAATACCTTGAATCCGTGCGCGTAAGACGATCGGGCCGCTCGCGCCAGCTCAGCAGCGTTGCTTCGAGCTTGGCCATGCGGACTCCGCCCTCGATCCACCGCAGCCACATCTCATAATCTTCCGGAAACGGGCCGTCCCGGTAGGTTCCCAATCGCCCGGTCAGCTCCCGCCGAAACATGACGCTGGGGTGGACAAAAGGCGTTTCGACAAATCGGTACAGCTCAATGTCTCTGGATTCGGTGAGCGAGTTACTCCACTCTACAAATACGGCGAGGCCGCGGTTGCGTGCGGCATCCCCCAGGTACTCAACACGGCTGCCGACCAACCCAATATCCGGGTGCAGGTCCAGATAGCCGGCTTGAAGGCGCAGACGTTCCGGATGCGCCAAGTCGTCCGCATCCATGCGGGCCACATAGCGTCCGCTCGCCTGGCGCATGCCACGATTCAGCGCGGCCACGATCCCTTTGTGTGGCTGATGGAGCAGCTTGATTCGCCGATCGCGGGCCGCTAAGCGCTCGATCAGAGCCCGGCTGCCATCCGTCGAGCCGTCATCGACGACGATCAGTTCAAAGCTGGACTCCGTTTGCCGAAGAATCGATTCGGCGGCCTGTTCGAGGAAGCGCTCTTCGTTGTAGACCGGCAGAAGAACGCTGACCTTGGGCCGCGCTGGCTGGCTCTGCATGTTGAATCCGCCGGCCCTCGGGACGCGGGGCAGGGAAGAGGCCTCTCTATTCCTCCACGCCCATTTGCGATAGCCGATAGCGCAAGGCGTTGCGCGTCAGTCCCAATAGCCTTGCCGCTTGGCTCTTGTTGTCATCGGTGCGCCGTAAAGCCTCTCGGATCAACTGCTGCTCATACTGCTCGAGTGTCATGCCATCCGGCAGGAAAACCGCGTCTCCGGAAGGCGTGCCGGCGCGGGCATGATCGAGGTGCACGTCGTCAACTCCAATAGAGTCGGACCGCGCAAGCACCATGGCGCGCTCGATAATGTTCTCGAGCTCTCGGACGTTCCCCGGCCAATGATAGGCGGTCAGCTTGTCGACGGCGGCGGGTGTAATTTCTTTGATGCGGCCACCGGTATCAGCGGAATACTTTTCAAGAAAGTGATCAATGAGGTAGGGGATGTCTTCTTTGCGTTGCCGCAATGGCGGCAGGTTGATCGGCAGCACGTTGAGCCGGTAGTAGAGGTCTTCCCGGAATGTCCCCTGTTCGAGCGCCGCCCGCAAATCCTGGTTGGTCGCCGCGATGATACGAACGTCCACTTGAGTCGTCTTAGTGCCGCCCAGGCGTTCAAATTCGCGCTCCTGCAGCACCCGCAACAGTTTTACCTGCACGGCGGCCGGCACGTCGCCGATTTCGTCCAGAAAGACGGTCCCGCCGTCGGCTTGCTCGAACTTGCCGGGATGAGACTGCGTCGCTCCGGTGAAAGCCCCTTTTTCGTATCCGAACAGCTCGGCCTCCATCAAGTTTTCCGGAATAGAAGAACAGTTGATCTTCGTAAACGGAGCGTCTTTTCTCGGCGAATGAAAATGAATCGCCCTGGCTAAAAGACCCTTTCCAGTGCCGCTCTCTCCTCCCAACAGCACGGTCGCGCGGGTCGAAGCCACGCGGCTGGCTGCGTCGAAAACCTCTTGCATGCTGGGACTGCGGCCGATAATCTGCCCGAAGTCGTAGCGCCGTCCCAGCTCCGTCTTCAGCTTGATGTTTTCGTCCCGCAGCGCATGCAGCTCCAGGACCTTGTCGATGGTAATCATCATGTCCTCGAGCGAGAAAGGCTTGAGGACGTAATCGCTGGCGCCTGCCTTCATGGCCTCCACCGCCGTTTCGACAGTTCCAAACGCCGTCATGACAATGATGGGAAGCGACGGGAAAGAACTTTGGACTTTCTTGAGAAACTCCAGCCCGTCCATGCCGGGGAGGCGCAAGTCGGTGATTACGAGCGAAAACTTGCCGGGGTGATCGGAGTTCCGCTCAAGGATCTCCAGGCCTCGTTCGGCCGAATCCGCCATGGACACTGCGTAGCCGGCCCCCTGGAGCTGCAACTCCAGAAGGCGAAGCATTTTGGCCTCGTCCTCAACGACCAGGATGTTTTTCGGCATGGTTATGTTTGAAGCGGCAGCAAAACCCGAAAAGTCGCTCCTTGACCGGCCTTGCTGCTCACGGAGATCTTTCCGCCGTGGCTGTCGACAAATTTTGATACCATCGCCAGCCCCAGCCCAACACCGTCGGGTTTCGTGGTGAAGAATGGATTGAAGATGTTCTCCATTTGATCTTGCTTGATTCCGACACCCGAATCAACAACTTCGATCCGCGCCATGGAACCATCGCGGCGCGTGCGAACGAGCAGAGTTCCTCCCGAAGACATCGCTTCGTAGCCGTTGAGCAGCAGATTCAGCACGGCGCTCTCGATCAGAGTCGCGTCAAAGGAGAACCGCGGCAGCTCGTGCAAGTCCTGTTTGATCTCGATGTCGCCGGTCCGGCTTTTGACCTGCTCCATGAGCTGGGAGACAGCGCCGCGGACGACGTCATTCAAGCTGGCGGTTTCCTTTTGCAAACTAGACGGGCGGGTAAAGTTCAAGAATCGCGTGACCAGTTCATTCGTGCGGTGAACTTCGCTGCGAATGAATCCGGAAACCTCTCGAGCCACTTCATTTTCCTTGGCTACGTTTTTTTCAAGAATCTCAGCCGAGGCGGATATCACGCCGAGCGGGTTCCTGATCTCGTGCGCCAGCCCGGCCGAAAGCTGTCCCAGCGCCGCCAGCCTCTCGGAGCGCTGGACCTCCGCCTGAGCTTCCCGTAATTCGCGATTTGCCTGGGCGAGATGTTCGGTCTTGGCGCGGTTCTCGGTGGCGAAGCGGTTCACCAGGATCGCGCTGAGGAAGAAAAACAGTACCCGGACGGTCAACTCACGCTGCCCTTCCGGCGGTATGTAGTTTGTCTCGAAATCCACGAAAAACAGGAAGGACAGATAAAGCGCCGAAGAGATCAGCGTATTGAGCAGGGTGCCGCCAAGCTCAAGATTGGACGCCGCGGAAACGATCGGCAGCCAAAAGATCAAGTAATAGCTGCTCTCAATGCCGCCTGTCTCCGCCACCAGCCAGTAACACAGCACCAGCTTAAGCGCGATGACCAGCGCCGAGCCGATCGTATCCGAGCTCAATTCCAGATGAGCCTCGGCGATCTGGAGCGCCCCCAAAGCCAGCAACATCAGCCACTCGTAGACGGAGTGCTCGGGTTTGGTCATGACCAGGGCGGCCAAGGCGCCCAGGAAGAACAACCAAACCATATCGGTGCCGCGTATCTTGCGCATGGCGGGCCGGTCAGCTCAAGGGTACAACATGGGAGCGGGAACTCTCCGTTGAGCTGTATAATACTGGGGACCGGCGAGTTCTGCTGGGCACAGTCATAGGCTTAATGCATCGGCGCTCACAAGCGCTTTGTTTGAAACCGGCTCACCCGAGTGAGGCCGGTATTTTTGTATAAAGAAAAGATCGATGGCCGTTGAATTCATACAGAAGCTCGAAAAAGAGATCAAGACTCTTGAGTACGAACTTCACAACGAGCTTCCCAAAGAGATCCAGACCGCCCGGGAGTTGGGTGACCTGAGCGAAAACGCCGAGTATGCCGCCGCCAAGGAGCGCCAGGACCTGGTGCGCGCCCGGCTGGGACAACTGCAAAAGCGGCTGGCGGATCTCAGTATGATCGACTTCACCAAAATCGCTCGCGACGCGATTGGGCTGGGCTCGACCGTGACGGTCTACGACGTTAACAACGGCGACGAGATCAAGTACCGCCTGGTCACGTCGGAAGAAAGCGACGTACCCAACGGCAAGATCTCGACAACCTCGCCGATTGGGCGCGGATTGATGGGGAAAAAAGTCGGCGACGTTGCCGAAATCAGGACCCCGAGGGGCGAGAAAGAGTTCGAGATTCTCAAGATGGCAACGATTCACGACCAAGTTGAGACCTGAGGCGAAACCCATGACCGTCGGTCGAGCTATCGGAAGCGCTTGCGGCTACGTCCTGTCGGCGATCGTTCGCCTGCTGAGCGGCGCGCGAATCCATCCCAACCTGCTCACGGCAATCGGGTTGGGTATTAATGGGATCGCGGCCTGGCTTTTTGCCAAGGGGGAATTCGTTTCGGCTGGGATCGTGGTGCTGTGCGGCGCCGTCTTCGACCTGGTGGATGGGCCCGTAGCCCGGACCAGCAACCGCGTGACACGTTTCGGGGGATTCCTGGACTCCGTTCTCGACCGTTATTCCGACTTGATCTTGCTGATGGGGTTGCTGGTCTATTACGCCTCCATCAATCGTTTCTTCTATATCGTGCTGACAGCGGTCGTGATGACAGGGTCCGTGCTTGTCAGCTACAGCAGGGCGCGCGCCGAGAACGTTATGCCGGCGTGCAAAGTCGGTTTTCTCGAGCGGCCCGAAAGAATCGTCTTGATCATCATCGGCGCCTTGTTCAACCGCATGGCTCCGGTGCTTTGGATTATCGCCGTCTTATCGAACATCACTGTCATCCATCGCATCATCTACACCTGGCGCGAGACTCGTGCTATCGACATCGCCGAGGCCAGGGAAGCCAAGAAGGCGCGCGCCGCGGCGGCTTCCGCTGAGGATGACGTGAGCGGCGGCGAACCCGCCTCCAGCGATCTGCACGAAGGCTACGCTCCCGACCACGTCTTCATAAACAAAGAGACCTAGATCCAATCCGTTTGACCCAGGCGCAATTGGCTCGCCTCCGCCGCCCGACTTTCCTGTCTCCGAATCTACTCGAAGACTACCTCGCTCCCGACCACGTCTTCATAAACAAAGAGACCTAGATCCAATCCGGGCGCTGTGAACTGGCTTGCCTCTCGACTGGGAACGCCTACAACAAAAAGCACTCCTCCGCCTTCCTCGGGGTCGAACGCCGGAAGGCTGGAGAGCACCGTCGACGGAACCGTGAACGTTCCCACCGCAGCCCGTTCGACGCACAAGAAGAAGCTGTCGGTTCCGTTGCTCGAGATTCCTGAGATTCCCACGAACTCGTTGTTGGGATCACCGCCGCTCCAGGTGACAGTCAAGTCGGACGTCCTTGGGATCGTCTGCAAGCTGTCCTTGTTCGTGATGGTCAGTCGGCTGGGAACCGTGAGCTGGGTGCGAATCGAGCCGATGTCTTGACCGCCGTCACCGTTTTCAGCGGTATGCACACCTGGCACGATGTCACCTTGATTCAAGTCCCCGTCGTAGCTGTCCGCGGAACGCTGGAGCTGCAGCATTCCCGTGGGTCCCGTGATGTTGATCTCCGGGCCGGCGTCCAAGGGTGTCCCAAGGGTCTCCAGAATGGGATCGTCAGGATCATCTTCGCCGAAGACGGTGCACGTGCCCGCAGGCGGGATCGGAAGACCTTGCGGACCCGAGGATGAGAGTAGGTCGCTTAGGCTTAAGCGCCAGAATCTCGCCCCCCGCGCTTTCATCTATTTCCGACATTGGTTGCGAAGGCCCCGTAAACTCATTACGCGAAAGGAAGATGCGCCCCATTCGCAACTCGCCGTTGTGCTCCGCGACCTGAAGCGCTTCCGCGGAGAAGTTGGCGTCGTCGCAGTATTTGCCTTCCGACGAAATGGCGATGGAGCCGTAGTTGCTCACTACATCATCGACCTTGACGGCAATGGGCACGTAACAGCCCTCGATACCTTCCGGGACGAAGAAATTAATTTGGTCGATAGCTGGAAACTGCGGGGAACGCCCAGCATAGAAGTGCTGGGCCGTGCGGCCCCCGACTATCACCCCTACCTCCACCGGCAGGTCGCCAACCGGCGCCACCACGGAGTCGTCCCCCTCGATGGGACCGAGTCCGGTACCCCACAGGATCATCGCCTGACCCGGCGCCGCGGCCTGCGTAAAGGCGTTCACTGGAGTCTCCGCCTGGGAGACGAAGTTTTGCGCGATAGCCGCGCCGAAGCCAGCCTGATTCCGCGTGAAGATCCCGAAAGCATTCTTCACCACTTTGATCGGCGCCGGTTCGCTGGTCTCCCCGCTGAAAGTGACCGTTAGCGTACCTTCGCCAATCGGCGTATTCGACGGCAGCACGCCGGCGAGCTGGAACCGCGAGGTGTAGAACAGAAACGGTGTCACGGTCATGCCGTTCACTGTCACCTGAATCGAAGTACCGGCCAGCTCGGCCGGCAGCGGCGGCGGAGGCGCTTGTACCAGTTACTCGGGGCCGATCCCCTCGCCGAAAACGACGAACATCGCCCCTTGCGCAATTCCACCGTTCGGCGCCGCGGCCTCCAGGTAGCTGGCGGCATTCAACGCGCCTTTATCAATGACTGGTTGACCGTTCAGCGAAATCGAAAACGCCAGTGCGCCGACTAAGGAAACAATCCCAATGCACGTCATCGCCAGCCTCCTTCTATCGAGAGCTAACGATCACAAGCTGCCGTCGGCGGTGGGCTGGCTGCCTCACTTCTGGCTCATATACCCCAGCACGACCCCTTGGACCTCATGTTGGCCTTGTCCAGGCCTTCCGTCGCGGTTCTTTTGGCCGTCCCGCTCTCGGTTGTTGACGATCAATTGGCAATTCCAATGCCAAATCGGGCTGCAGCGGGCGAAACGTCCCTCCCGGTTTCCCCGGGACTGGTAACCGCTCTGCCGGCGCCTCCTGTCGAAGAGGAGGGCGACGGAAACCGCGCAATCCGCTTTGTTGAGAAGTGGTATGAAGAGTTCCGCGACCGGCAGCAGGATTAGACAACGACTACTACTGCTTCTTGTCTTTCTTTTCCTTTTTCTTGATGTCGTCTACCACGAACGCCCAGCGTATACCGTGATTGCCCTCAACGAAGTTGCCCGCGATGGTTCCGGCCCTGCTGATGCCGCGAGCGTCACCGACCGCAGGCGGTTTGACCCGTCGGAGCCCCTCTGGTTTGACCGAATACCAGCCTTCCGAACAGGGCGAAAAAATAATACTAGCTCTGGATTATTGTGGTTCGGCGCCCTCGATCTTGTCGATCACGATCGCTTTCAACCCGCCCTTTTCAACCCGCCCTTTTCAACCACTGTTCCACTCACGCGGATGTCCTTCTCGATGTAGGGCATGAGTTGTTTGTTGGCACTGCTGTGATGATCGGTGGCGAGAGGAAAGTAGAGTTTGCCGGTGCCGGATTCCAAGATCGCCAGCGGGATCCCGGCCTTGGCGCATTCCGTGGCGCAGGTGAGATGGTCCTCTCCCTTGGATTCGTGGCCCATATAACATGCGGTTCCGACGATGTGCCCGACAATTGTTGTCTTCTTGGCTGGCTTGGGTTCGTGACCAAGGGCAATGGATGTGAGCAGCAGGTTTAGCAATAACGCCGCTCCAACGATCGACAAGCCTGAAATGCCGGTTGCTGATTCTTTTAGATCAATTCTCACGACGAATACTCCTCGCATCTTCAACTTATTGATACCCGCAGAATATAGTGTTGTTTTCCGACACAGCGAATGCCTTGCCGGAGCGGGCGCAGCACGCTGCGCCCCTACACTGTATTTCGCGAACATCAATAGTGTGACATATCTAATCCAGGATAGAATAGAGCCCAATCATCGATCAGGGACGGCTACGAAGGAAACGGAAAGAATTACCAAGACCAGGGGTATCAAAAGCGTCCCGCGTGAGCCGAAATTCTTGCTTTTTGAAAGATTCTGACTGCCGGAACACACGCAGGCTATTTAAGCATGAGCACCACGACCAGACTCTGCCTGTGGTCAGGCCCCCGCAACATTTCCACGGCCCTGATGTACTCTTTCCGGGAGCGGAGCGACACGCGTGTACTCGACGAGCCTCTCTACGGGCACTACTTGCGGGTGTCGCGGGCCGAGCAGCCCGGCCGCGACGAGTTGCTGAAAACCCTCGACGTTGACGGCGAGCGGGTTGTGCGTGATGTGGTCCTGGGGCCCTGCGGCCGGCCGGTGCTGTTCATGAAGCAAATGGCCCATCATCTGCTCGGTATGGGTCGCGAGTTCCTCGCCGAGACGGTGAACGTGCTGTTGATACGGGATCCCGAGCAGATGCTGCCGTCCCTGGTTCACCAAGTCAAGAAACCCATCCCGCGGGACACGGGCTTGAGTATGCAGAGTGAACTTCTCAACGATTTGCGCGCGCTGGGGCAGGACCCGCCGGTGCTGGACGCCAAGGAGTTGCTGCTCGATCCCGAGGGCGTGCTGCGCGAGCTGTGCCAGAGAATCCAGCTCCCGTTTGAGGAAGCGATGCTGCGCTGGCCGGCGGGCCCGAAACCTGAAGACGGCTCTTGGGCCAAAGACTGGTACCACAATACCCACCGTTCTACCGCGTTCATGAAATATCGAGAAAAGACCGAGCCGTTTCCCGAGAAGTTGAAGCCGCTGCTGGACCAGTGCCGGCCTCATTACGATTTCCTGTACGCGAATGCGATCAAGGCCAAAAACCGGCCGTAAAGAAAAGGGACTCCCGCCGATGCCTCCCCAGTTGCCCGATCCCCGTAATGCCGACATCCTGATCCACGTTGGCGGCGAACTGAAGCCTCGCGCCGACGCCAAAGTATCCGTCTTCGACAGCTCAGTCCAGGGTGGTGACGCGGTCTGGGAGGGCCTGCGGGTCTACGACGGGCGAATCGCCGATCTCGACGCCCATCTCGACCGCCTGTTCGACTCCGCCCATGCGATGGCATTCACTGAAGTGCCGTCGCGCGAAGAAGTCAAGAGCGCCATCTTTGAGACTCTCGAAGCCAACGGTATGCGGCACGGCGTGCATATCCGGCTGACGCTTACACGCGGAATGAAAACGAGTTCCGGGATGAGCCCGCGCTTCAACCAATACGGTCCCTGCCTGATTGTGCTGGCTGAGTGGAAGGCGCCGGTCTACGATCAGTCCGGCATACGGCTGATCACCTCCTCCATTCGCCGCAACAACCCGCAATGTATCGATTCAAAGATTCACCACAACAATTTGATCAACAACATCCTTGCCAAGATTGAGGCCAATCACGCAGGCGCGGACGATGCCTTGATGCTCGACCTGAACGGGTTTGTATCAGAGACCAACGCGACGAATGTATTCCTCATCAAGCGGGGAGCGGTGCTGACGCCCCACGCGGACAGTTGCCTTCCGGGAATCACGCGTGGTGCCGTGATCCAGATCGCTCGTGCGGAAGGCATTCCGCTCGTCGAACGCAATATCTCGCTGGCCGAGGTCTACACCGCCGGCGAGATGTTCACAACCGGAACGATGGGTGAGCTTTCGCCGGTTCTCGAAGTCGACGGCCGCCGCATTGGGGCAGGGAAGAGAGGGGACCTAACCAAGCGCCTGCAGCAGTTGCACGCGGCGTGGGTACGCGAGAACGGTGAGCTTCCGCCGGCTGGCTAGCCGCCAATCGATTCGCCAGAGCAGGCCGCTGACTAGAGAACTTGCCAGGGATCAAAACTCCCCCACGTACTGCACTTCCTCTTCTACGTCGAAGCCGTAACGCTCTCGGATCCGGTTCTTGAGCTCGCCGATGATCTCCCGCAGTTGAGCCGCCGTGCCGGCGCCTGTGTTGTAGATGAGGTTGGCGTGGTAGGAGGCGATTTCAATCCCACCTTTACGCATCCCCTTGGCCCCAACCTGCTCGAGGAAGTAGGCTGAAGCTACCTTCCCGTCTCGAATCACGCGCTTGGGCAGCCGCGCCGCCACGCGAGGCGGAAGATCCTTGACATGCAGATTTTTGAAGATGCTGCCCGCGCAGCGCATCGTGGGAGGAAACTTTTCATCGCGAATCGTGGTGATCTCGTTCGCTTTCTCGCGAAGCGTATCGCGGCCGGCCGGCTCCAGCGCGAAGCGTGTCCGGAAGATAAGCCAGTGTCCGTGACGCTTGAAGATACTGCCCCGGTATTCGAAGCGGCATCCCTCATTGTCGAGGGTTCGGACGTTCTCTCCGTCGAAGTAATCCACCTCCTCGACTCGCTCGGAGATCGAATGTCCGTAGGCTCCGGCGTTGCCGAAAACGGCCGCGCCAACCGAGCCCGGAATTCTGACAAGCGTTTCCAGCCCTTGCAATCCGGCATCGATGGAAAATTCGACTAATGACTCGAGCGGCGCTCCGGAATCGGCCACGATGCGGTCTCGGTCGCGAGTCAAGCTCTTCGCCACAAAGCGGAGGATCAGTCCCCGGAAACCCTCATCGGAAACAATGACGTTGCTGCCGTCCCCGAGAACATAGACCGGCAGTGCGTGCCGGCGGCAGACGCCGGTTGCCTGGGCGAATGCCGCGGGACTTGAAGTTTCGGCGAACAGGTCGGCCGGGCCGCCGATTCCGAAGCGAGTGTGGCGGCAAAGCTGGACATCCTTTTGTAGCGTGAGATCGCCGACCGCACCGAGCGCGGCTGATACGGCTTCCAATCCGGAGGATGGGACGAGTCGGCGAGTTGCGGGTGAGTCCATTAGGATTCCGGCGGGTAGGGTTCCGGCGGGGCAGTTTTCATTGTACGGCAGGGCGTTTTGGTTCCCGCTGATGTACGACGTCATCGTACGCATTCGCGGGTCAGCGGGTCCGGACTAGCCGGTGGATGGTTGGCGGAGGGCCGGATTTCCGCTTGTTGGGGCAAAGTGGCCTTTTCGCGGGGGTTGCCGTGGTTTTCCGAGCACTATGTACGTTAAAGCTCGACTCTGGGCGCTGCGGCATGAATTTGCGGTATGCGCGTAAGTAGTTTTGTTTCAGTGGCCTGGGGGTGCGAATTGCAGTTTTCTACAGAAAATGTAAGGGTTTTGGGATTTTGGGTCTTGCAAAGCCCAGTTCGCCTTTTCTTTGATTTCGCATGGTTGTATGTCATTCGATGATTCCCCGCTATCAGGATAGCGTAGCCGTTGTGGGAGTTCTTACCTGGGCGGGCAAGATGTGTTGAAAACACAGGGAATATTTTTCTTAAAAATCCGTGACTGGCCGTGGCCTTTGGCCACAAGGGGTATGAAAAGCCGTCTCGAGAGATTTCGTTGATTGGCGGCCAGCAGCCAAAGGGCAATTTCCAAGGTCTTGCCGAGGCGCCGGGGGTTTGGGATCACCTTTGATCCGGAAACGGGGGAGTTCGGGCTCCGTGCCCGAACTCCTCCCCGAACTCCTCTTTCAGCGGTTCCGCGCTTGAGCCTTCTCTCGTTGATGGTCGTTGCCTGCTGCATCATCCGACACAGAATCGATCATTATTGACGAAATGTGCTCCACGCACTCCGGTGCAATCAGCCGATACGGAACGACTTTTCCCCTTTTCGCCTGAGAACGCACTACCCGGTAGGCAACCGAATCACAGATGACGATGTCGGCGGCGCCCAGAGCATCAGAATGATCCTCGCGGGTTAGAAGATACTCGCGTATTGAATGGCGTTGCCCGGCGACCGGGGCTAGAACACCCCGGGCGGTTTGCAGGAAGTATTCACTGATCGAGACCAGCGCGATCATCGAGGGTCGTTGCAGGCCGCGGACCATTTCGACATGCTGATCAGCGGGGGAGTAGATGATGGGAATCGCGGATCCATCCTTCGGTAGCACCGAAACAACAGCCCGCATGGGGCCCGGCGCGCTCAGGACCAGGGAGCCGATCGCCAAGCCCGGGTTTGCGGCGAGCTCGTCCGGCGAGCACGATTCCACGGCGTAATTGAGAGTCTCTTTGAGCTCCATTTGGAGCAGCACACGCATCCCCGAATCGGCTGAAAGCACCAAGATGTGGTCGGGAGGTTGAACCAGCATTCGCTCTCGAACACGCTGACGAAGCTGTTGGAGCGTGTAGCCATGCTTCGATGCGGCCTGAATGGTCTCGTTGATTAAATCGTCGAGATCCTTGACGTCTGGCAAGCACTCGGGCTGATCCGGTGAGCTCACGACGAGCGGGATTCCGCGGCGTCTGGCCACCAGCTTCTGGAGCACCAAGTCTTGATACGCCCGGCTGACGGTATTGTGGTGAATCTTTAGCCGGCGAGCCAGTTCCCGGACGCTCGGCAGGACCCTGCCTGGCTTCCATTCGCCAGTTCCAATCAGTACGACAATCTGAGCCGCCACTTGTTCATGAATGGGGACTTCGCTCTCTTTGCTGATGCGAATGTCCATCTCCTCCACCCCCTATTGCTAGACGACAGCCTGCCGCTCGCCCAAGTCAGGGCCCGGAGCTGTCCGAGTTGTGACACTTCGAAAACTGTCACGACATAGGTTGTCACCCCCGGTGTCCACGCGTAAACTCGTTTTCAGAATCACGGAGGAAGGTCCGATGAAATCACGTCGAGTCTTATTGCTAGCCATGAGCGGTGTCCGAGTGAAAAGCGACGAGCTGCGGCGGCTTGGTATGACCTTGCCTGGCTTTATCGATAGAGGGCAGGTCATCGCGTCACTGCCGAGTCTTTCTTTGCTGACACTGGCCGCTCACACGCCGGAGAACTGGGAGGCGGAGTACCGGGAGATCGACGAACTCACCGATGGCGCCGCCGCCCGGATTGCCAGCGCCGGCTACGACATCGTCGCCATCTCGGCTTTCACCGCGCGCATTCTCGACGCCTACGAAATCGCCGATCAGCTTCGAGACGCCGGTGTTACGGTTGTGCTGGGCGGCCTCCATGTTACCGCACTTCCGGAGGAGGCCCTCACCCACGCGGACGCCGTCGTCGCGGGCGAAGCGGAGCTGCTCTGGCCGGAGTTACTCGCCGACTTCGAAACCGGCGCTCTGCGTCCCCGCTATTCGTCAATGGACAGCCCGCGGCGATTTGACCTGGCGCAGGCTCAGGTCCCCCGGTACGACATGCTCGACGTCGGCCGCTACAACCGGCTCACACTGCAAACAAGCCGGGGCTGCCCGTTGGACTGCGAGTTCTGTGGAGCATCGCGACTCATTTCGCCTTACAAGATCAAGCCCCTCGCCCAGGTTCGGCGTGAGCTGGAGGCGATTCTCGACATCTGGCCCAAGCCCTTTATCGAACTGGCGGACGACAATACTTTCGTCTCAAAAAAGTGGGCTCGCGAGTTGGCGCGCCTATTCGCCCAGTACCGAATCCGCTGGTTTACCGAAACCGACCTCTCGGTTGCTGACGATGATGAGCTTCTCGAGTTGCTGGCCCTTTCCGGTTGCGCGCAGGTCCTGATCGGACTCGAGTCGGTGAACCCCGATGCCCTCGGTCAGGTCGACAGCCGGCGATGGAAGCAGAGCCAGCTCGCGAGCTACACAGCCAAGATCCACAAAATCCAGTCCTATGGGATTACCGTCAACGGCTGTTTCATCCTTGGATTCGACCAGGACGATCCGGGGGTGTTTGACAGAACGAGGGAGTTTGTGCAGGCCAGCGGCCTGTCGGAAGTCCAAATCACCATTCTGACGCCGTTCCCCGGCACGGGGCTATACAGCAGACTGCGGTCCGAGGGACGCTTACTGAAGCCGGTCTTCTGGGACTCCTGCACGCTCTTCGACGTGACATATCGCCCGAAGCGGATGAGCGCCGATGAGCTCGAAGACGGTTTTCGCGGTCTGATGCGCGATCTCTACTCCCCGGAGCAGTCCGCCAAGAGAAAGGGAATCCGAAAAGAATGCTACGCGCAGCGGCGTGTAGCCGCGGTCGCGTGACACTGTGCTGTCTATCAGGAGATACGAACATGTCTAAGGTAGTTGCTCTTCCGGTCCGTCGAGCGAAAGAGATGGCGGCGAGGGCGAGTTTTTGGTTTGCGATTGCGTTCTCCACCCTGGTGGTTGCTTCGGCGGGAGCTGCGGACAGCCAAGGAACGTCGGCGGTTGGTGGGATAGATCTTGAGCGCGAGTGCCGCCAGCCCTATCGCCCTCCATATCTTATGCGCGAGCCGCCCGCGATAGATCAGGACCCAATAGTTCCCGTCCCCATCCCTTTCGGTAAACGGTTGAAACGTCCGATCAGCGCGAAAGATACCGACGAGAGCGGAGCCTCGCTACCCACGGTCTCGGCTACGACTTCTCCGAAACAGGTCTTCCTCCAGCGGAACGCAGAGGTGTTGCTGCGGCTTGCCGGCGGAAGAGTTTCTTCAAGACATAAGCCCGGGCGTCCGGTAGTTTTCAAGGTCGAAGAGGATGTGCGGACAAACGGTACGACCTGCATACCGCGCGGCACAACCGTTCACGCCGTGGTCGGTCCTTGGACTACGAGGGCAAGGGGTCTTCACGGGACGGGAAGGCTTGAAATCCAGTTCGAGGGTGTGCCGATGGGGGCGGGTGTGCGAGTTCCTCTGCAAACGATACGCGTCGTGGGGCGAACTCTTCGGGAGGCCTTGTCTTGGGTGTCTGGGAATGAAGGACTCTCCGGGGGGATTGCCAACCCCGTCGCTGCTATGGGCGTTTTCACGCGAGCACTAGGACATCTAACGGGAGAGCTGTTTGCTCGTGCAGCGTTCAGGACCGACGAAGTGAAGTTTCAGAAGGGGGACGTCATTCGGGTCAACGTGTGGTCCTCCTGGCTTCTGCCGTGCGATGTGGGACTCGCACCCGGGTAGCGTCGGGACGGCTACTTTTCGGGGACTCGCGCGCGGTCCGTATGAGCACTTAGATATCGAGGACGGTTTTCGCGGTCTGATGCGGGATCTGTATTCCCGGAGCGGTCCGCCAAGCGAAAAGGGGATTCGAAAAGAATGCTTTGCTCAGCGGCGTGTAGCCGCGGTCGCGTGACACTGCGCTGTCTATCAGGAGATACGAACATGTCTAGCCGTCCGACAACAATTGAAGAGGTGTTCCACGCTCCTAGCCATTCGACGGCTAGGGGCTACTCGGCTAGCGATCTCAACCGCATCATCGCGTGGACGGGCATGGCGGTCGGGGCGGCCCTCGGCCTCATCATGGGGATGTGGTCTTTTGACGGCCCCCTCGCTCCGCCGAATTTCATCGGAGATTACACGGACACTCCGCGGCGGCTGCTGCGGCTAGGGCACATCGCCTGTTTCGGAATCGGCATATTGAACCTCCTGTTGGTTCAGGCATTGCGTGACTCCGGTAATTTGTCCAGGGTCGCGCGCCGAGCATCACAAACCATGAACTTCGGCAATATCTTCCTGCCCCTGGTTCTGCTGATCGCCGCCGTCTACGCACCGGCCAAGTACTTGCTTCCGATCCCGGCTCTGAGTGTTTTCGCCGCTCTTTGCCTGGCCGCTTATGTTGTGAGTGCCGGAGGCAAAAGTGACCGTAAGGGATAGGCAGATGCTGAGAATCTCGTCCGAAGAATATCGAAGGCGCCTGGAATCGCTTCAGGCCAGCGTCGTGGAGGCCGGCTTGGACCTGTTCATCGTCTCGGCCTTCGACAGTCTCTACTATCTGACAGGCGCCGCGTTCGAGCCGCTGGAGCGCCCGTTCTTTCTCCTGATTCGTCCCCGCCAGGTCCCCATCCTACTAGTGTAGTGTCCATGAAATAAATGGACAGTTATTTCTTCTTCCGTTTTCTGGGCCGCGGGCTGCTGCAGCCGGGCTGAATCTGCTCCAAGGTGCGTCGGCAGCGCGAAAGTTTCTCCGTGATCGACTCCACCGTCGCCGTCCAAACGAAGGGTTTCGGCTCCTGGTTCCAGACCCTCAGGAATTCCTCAATGCAGTCCTTGAGCTCCCCCACGCTGCCGAATGCCCCGCGCCGGATCGCCTTCTGAGTCAGTTCGCCGAACCAACGCTCGACCAGGTTCAGCCAACTGGAACTGGTCGGCACAAAGTGCGTCTCAAAGCGCGGGTGGCGCTGCAACCAGCCCCGCACCTTCTCGTGTTTATGCGTCCCATAGTTGTCCAGGATTAAATGCAGCGGCACGTCGCCGGGGAACTCCTTGTCGAGCGTGCGCAAGAACTTCAGAAACTCCTGATGCCGGTGGCGCGGAAAGCATTGGCCAATCACTTTGCCCTGCAAGGTCTCCAGGGCGGCGAATAGTGTCGTCGTGCCGTTGCGCTTGTAGTCATGGGTCATGGTCCCGCAGCGCCCCTTCTTGAGCGGCAAGCCCGGCTGCGTCCGATCCAGAGCCTGAATCTGACTCTTCTCGTCCACGCACAACACGACCGCCTGTTGGGGCGGATTCAAGTACAGCCCGACCACGTCGGTCAATTTGTCCAGGAACTTCGGATCGCGCGACAGCTTAAAGGTCTTCACACGGTGGGGCTTGAGGTTGTGGGCTCGCCAGATGTTGTGGATGGTGGACTTGCTGACTCCCTGGTTTTTGGCCAGCGTGCGGCAACTCCAATGCGTCATTCCCTTGGGCTTGGTTTGCAGGGTGGCGTCCACAATGGCGCTGATCTTGTCGATGTCATAGGTGGGCTTGCGCCCGCGTCCGGGGGAAATCTCCCACAGACCGTCGAGTCGCTGTTGGTCAAAGCGCTGACGCCACAGAATGACGGTTTTGCGGTTGACAGACAACTGCTTGGCGATGGCGACATCGGAGAGACCCTGGCTCGAAGCCAGCACGATTCGGCAGCGTAGCGCCACCTGCTGAGGGGTGCCATGGGCGCCGATCCATTGCCGCAGCTGCTGCTGCTCGGAGGGCGAAAGTTCGCAGAGGGAAGCCATACCCCAGGATACGATAAACCAGGCGACTTGTCCAGTTATTTGTTGGACACTACACTAGTGCCAAAGCTCGAACACGAGCACATGAAGAGGAAAACCCACAATATCGCGGACCAAGACATTCGCACCTACTGGGATTATCCAGCGCCGCCTGGCCGTGGGTGGCCGGACGCTATCCGTCAGCTCATCGGAAATGACAAAGAGATAGGAGTGGAGCCCACGCTCCCCCAAGAGATCGCAGTAGAGCTGAAGGGATACACGACCCGCGTCGCGCCGCTGGTTGAACGGTTGCGCCTGATTAAGTCGGACACCGAGATAGCGCTGATCCGGCGTGCGGCTCGCTACGCTGATCTCGGAGTTCAAAGGCTATTAGCAGCTTCATATTCTGGAGCTACAGTCGCCGAGGGTTTTGCCGAAACGCGCCTCGTCACGTCACGGATCATCCGCGAGGTCGATGATTGGGATCCCGTGACAACGAAAGTGGTGATGGCGACCTGGGCGGCCCCCCGCAGCGCGATGCCGCACTCCATTCCGGACCTCAACGACCGCCTCCGCGAAGGGCCGCACGTGGCGCTGGTGCTTACCCGCGTCAACGGCTACGCCGCGGAGTGCGAGCGAACCTATTTCACCGTACCGCCGTCAGACGAGGTTCGGGAAGCGTTTGCAGCTATGACCGAGGCTCGCCGTATAGCGTTTGGGATGATCCGGCCCGGTGTACTGTGTAGCGAACTAGACGCGGCCGTGAACGACTATCTCGGGAAGGAAGGGTACAGCGGCGAAGACCGACGCTTGCACCGGACCGGGCATGGTATCGGGCTCGGCAACCATGAAGCTCCTTGGATCGCCGAGGGCAATGAGGACCGCTTGGCCGAAAACATGGTGATCAGCGTCGAGCCGGGGATCTACTTACCTGGTGTCGGCGGCGTGCGACATTCCGATACCGTCTTGGTGACCAGGGACGGTCATGAGACGCTCACCCGCTCCCCCATAGCGCTAAGCTCATTGGTTATCGGTCGCTGGAAGCCTTTCACTCGCATCATGGGGAGGTTGGTGCGGTGGCGTCTGGGGTTGAGTGCGAAGCCCACCATGTCCTCTGTGACCAGCACATCGACCTAGACAACGCGACTGCCATGACCAAAAGCATTATCCGTCACCCAAAATCATGGGCTGTTTCTACGTCGCTCGTGACCCTTCTGGCTTGTGCAGTTGCCATGGTTCTTGCGGATTTTGGAGGACCTGCCTGGGTGTTCGTCGTTTTGGCCGGGTGTCGGCGGCGTGCGACATTCCGATACCGTCTTAGCTGGAGGTGGTAGATGATGAAAACGTTCAACTTCGGAATACTCGTTGTTGTCTGTCTCTTCGCGTCAGAGAGAGTTGCCGCTCAGGTATTCGACGCTGAGGAACTGGCGAAGTCGGTGGAGACGGATCGATATGTCGCCGACCTGACGTTCATTGCCAACGAACGCTTTCCCGACAGCCCACATTGGAAAGCGGTGCAGGACCTATCTGCCAAACGCCTTCAAGAACTTGGCTACGAAGTAGAGCGACAGGACTACGGCACCGGTACGAACGTCATTGGGGTCCTTCCCGGAACCGACGCGACCACTGGACAAGTGATCATATCCGCCCACTACGATCATGTCCAAGGTTGCCCCGGCGCTGATGACAACGCCACTGGGGTGGCTGGAGCGCTGGAGGCGGCCCGAGTGTTGGCGTCGGCCAAAGGGCGATTCCGAGGAACTTTGGTTGTGGCCTTTTGGGACGAAGAAGAAAGAAAGCGCCTCGGGTCACTCGCTTACGCGAAAAGAGCGAAAATTGAGCGGGGTGATGTCATCGCCACTGCTTACGTGTTCGAGATGCTCGGTTACAAGAGCGACAAGGCCGGCTCACAAAACTTCCCTCCCGAAGTTCGAGGTGGTGTTTCCTGAGCAAGTGGCGTGGGTAGAAAAAAATGATAAACGCGGGGACTTCGTCGTCCTCATCGCGGACGACGGATCGAAGTCCGCAACTGAACGATTCATCCGCTATGCCAAGAAGTTCGGATTACCGACGCTGCTCCTTGAATTGACGGAGGGGCTGAGGAAGGTACCCGACCTCCGTGACCTGCGGCGCTCCGACCACGCGAGCTTTTGGGAACACAACTACCCTGCAGTTATGCTGGGCGACACGGGTAACTTCCGCAACCCGAACTATCACTGCAAAGACGACCTCATCGACCAAGTCTCGGACTTAGACCACGGATTTGCGACGCGAATTGTTCAAGCGACTGTTGCCGCGACCGTGGAGAGCCTAGGCCTCCAGTAGGCAGGCCTGAAAGCCCGACGCTCGACCTCGTCTAGCATGATCTCATCCGACCTCCGATCCCTCAGAGCGATTCCGAGGCAGTCACGGGCCACTGGGCTTCCGGCCTTAGTGACCAATGACGTTCATGAGACACTCACCCGCTTCCCCTTAACATTGAGCTCGTTAGTTGTCGGAGGCTGGAAGCCACTGACTCGCATCAAAGGAAAGTTGGTGCAGCGGCGGCTGGGGATCAGTGCGATGTCCACCACGTCCTCTGTTACCAACAGGAAGGTGCTGTGACAACGGGGAAACTGTCACGGTCTTTGTGGTCGTACATCCGAACCTCACGTACCATTGAAGGGAAGGCGCAAGGATCAACACGCTTCAGCACGCGGAGGCAAAGGATGCCCACCAGAAACAAGAAATCGTCTCATTCAACACCAGTCTTGACGCTGTTTGTCAACACACTCGGTCTGTTCTTAACCAGGATTTCCATTTTGGCCCTGGCACGGTGAAAGTATACACCCGCGCTGCCCCGAATACCACGTCTTTTCGCGCTGAACCCTGCACATGACCTCCGCCGGTAGGCGCCAGGGCTGGTCCATCCGCTCACAGACGTTGATTGAGCGGGCTGAACGGCGCTCCGGCCGACACTGCTCCTTGCGAAACCTTTTGGAGCCGAAAACTGTTGATCCTCGCCCGGTCAAGATGGTCCATCGAGCGGCCTCCGCATGCCACGTAAAGGACGCGTCGAGTTGTTGGCTCGTCTATCTGGTGTTCGAGCCGACAGCGAGAAAGCGTTCCGAATACCTGGCGGATCTCACTCACCTTCGCGATGTGCTCGGGTCGCGATCATCGCTCGGCATAGCATTGGCTGAGTGCAGTATCGAACAGTCACGGTCCCTGATCGAACTTCGAAGACGGTGAGGGTAGCGCCCAGAATCGTGCGAATTTATACGCTAAGCCTTTCGCTTCGCACGAGACTGCGGTTGAGCTGGTACTCGCCGTAGAGGAGGACGTTGTCCCACCCGATCGGGCTGATATGGGACAGTAACTCGAAGTTGAGATCGTCCGCATCCGAGCCCGCCTCGCTCAAAACACGATCGATCTCCCCGAATCTGCCAATAGATGATAGCTGCGAGGATGAGAAGCAGGCAGCTCGCCGCGCCGGTTTGGCGTTCGAAGTCGCGCTGATCCAGTCGGCCCAGTCGGCCGTAGTGGACGCACCGGGCGAGGGCGTGTAGCTGTTCTCCCTTGAGGAGCCCGCGTCGGATCCGCGTGCGAAGCGCCGGCTGGCTCAGGTAGTCGAGGATGAACTCGGTCTTGAAGACGCGGCCCGAGCTCGCGGGTCGCTCGGTAGAAGCGATTCTTCGGCCCATGGCCTACCAGACGCTTGAGTGCGACAGACGCGGTGGTCTGGCCGCTCGCGAACGCCGCGAAGAACTGTCCGATCCTGTCCCAGTACTCTGTGATCCAATCGAGGTGGATCGAAACCTCTTAGCGTATAAATTCGCACGATTCTGGGCGCTACCCTGGAGTACACCCTAGTTGTCGCGGGGGGTGACACGGACATCAAACCCGTGCCGGCAATCGAACTCGAGGCGCGGATTAGACGTGCGCACTCGCTGATCTGGGCCGGCGGACGCCGGGACATCCCCTTTCCCTCGTAAACAGCCACGTCTCCCGGATCGGCCCGCAGCCGTCCAGGGCGCGAAGCGGCGCAGCGAACCCTTGACGGCGAGGACCGATCTGCAATCATCCGTGGCGAGGGAAAGGGGGTTCAAGAAGACGAAACGGGGTGATCCTGAGACATGGAACGATAACATACTTTATCGTTCTATATGACTCGGCTCGACTTCGCTGCGACCACGACGTTACCCCCCCGATCTCTATGATGGACTGGACCCCACCCCCGCCGCTAGCGTGCTCGCTTACACCGATTCATGCACCAACGCCCCTGAACGCGAATAAAATGGAACTCATCCGAGACGGCCTTTTTGGAGTGCGCATCGTTGGCCGGCCGACTCGCGGATTCTCTCACTATGCTGCAGCCGAGTTTCGTTCGGACGGCATTGAAGCGCAGAATATCCTGGCACCGAATCAGACGACCTACGTCGATATTACGCTGCGCCGCATAGTCGACAAGAATATCTTCCGTTTCGACAGGGTCGACCAGCCGAGGGGATCGTTCAAGCGAGTCACACCGTCTGGCGAGGAGACGGACGGCTAGCCGGGCCCGCCGCTCAGGGCGCCCCCTGCACTGGTTCGAAGTCCGCGAGGGCCTGCCGGTGGTCAAGTGCTGCCGCCGACACTGTGTTTCGCGGCGGCCCACTTCGGAATTTCAGAGTCGAACCCGTCCCACTACCAAGTGTCTGCGCCCGCGCCTTTCGTTAACGTACCGGCGCCGCGGTTCCCATTCTAGTTCGAGCTTCCTCAGGCCTCCCACGGAGGCTCCGAGTTTGAACTGCGTCACTCTGTCCGCCCGGCCGGAGCCAACCAGCTCGTCGATGATGGTCACGTTTTTAAAAGACTTAAGTTACTTGATTTCAGTAGAGATATGGACTAGAAATGCTTTCTGTCTCCTATGTGTCTCCAAACAGGTTCTGCCAGATGGCCAGTCCTCGCGGTTGTAAACCAACGGCCATGCGTCTATCACCGATCTTGTCCAGCACCTTGTAGGGTCAGAGGCTGGCTTTCCGTTTTGTCGCTCATACCCGATGGGGGTTCCAACACCTGGGTGCGCCGATTGCGCGGTCCAGACGGCTCGATTGTAGCGCGGATCAGTGCCACCTGGGCTCGGGCCGTGGGGCGGTACTGTCAAGTTAAGAAGGGGAAACTCAAAACCGATGGCGAATGTGGTCAGTATTGCCTATTTTTCTCGGTCCTAGCCCCGGAAGGAGGCCCAACTTGATGCATTTGCCCCCGCCCGGCCCCAGGGAGTTACAACAGTATAGTTGGAGGTCCCGATGCCCCTACCCAGCGAAGAAGCTTGGATCAACAGTAGTGAACTGCCAAGGATTCCACGCCAGACCCTGAGGAAGGACGAAGTCAACGCCTTCCTCGACTTTCTGTTCTCTGATGTATCTCAACTGGTTTGATGTGGAGCGGGCCATCGCCAGTGTGGAGGACAACCCTAGCCCCCGCCGGCCCGAGGAGCTGTTTCGTGCTGATCGGCTCCGTTCTCGCAGACTTACAGTTTGGGGCCCTGTTAAGGGTCACTGGCAGGACGATCTGACAGAACGGATCTGTGGGGCTTATTACGCTTTGAGGCAGGCTGAGGTGTACGACGCGCGAGGGAAGATTGCGCAAGCATTAAACCGCCACGGGTTGAGGAGCCAAGCTCGGAGAGGCGTGAGCAGGAGGTGGGAATCGGCCCAAGTCTACGAGAGGGTGAAGCAGTGTGAATCGCGGTTCAAGAAGTCACACGCTGGTACTGCCAACAAGGCCCAGGTGGAACAATGGCGCCATGCGCTGGCTCAGAAGTGGCTTCTTCTATCCCGCCGGGGCTCCCAGGCCTAGTTTTCCTGTTAGGCTCGTCCTTTACAGTGAAAGCTTTCCTCCGCGGAGTCCTGCTGACCAACACGAAAGGATCTGTAAAGGACAAATCTAGGAATATGAGCAACTTACAGCGCCCGTAGTGTGCCGCCGTAGTGTCATTTCGGCCAAGTTCATTTATATATTATAAATTCTTAATGATGGGACGCCGCGTGTCTTGGGATTTGTGGGGTGTTGGAGGGGCCCGGCGAGGGCGGGTCCTGCCGGGCCTGACGTCTCCGGAGGGGGTAGAGGCGGCGTCGGGAGTGCGACATGGGGCTTCCCCATCCTGGGATACGATCCGCGGCCTCGGGGTGAGCGCGTCAAGGTCAAGAAGCGAGTGGCAGGCGAGGACTTTGCTGCGACCCATCTCCGGCGTGCGGCACCTCACGGTCTATTGGATACCCACTGAAACCGTTGTCCGAAAATCCCCCCGAGCGCCGTTGAGGGGAAACCCTTCGTCCTCAACCCACGATGAGTTCAACAAACCTGTCCGGAAATACATCCAATAAACGCCGGTTTTCTGGACAACCTACCTCGTGCTCCGGCTGTGCCCGACTGGGAACAATGAGCGACTGAATGAGGTCGTTCATGGCCCAACTGCGCCAGAGAATGATCGAGAATCTGCGGCTGTGGAACTACCCCTAGGAAACTATCCGTCCGGTTGCTGGAACTCGCTTCAATGGGGCCGCGATCGTATGATCGCGGAAATTGCCCGGATCTTGTCCCAGCTGAGGAATTCCGTCAGGACGGAAACGATGCCGGGGTGGCCACTTCTACGGGTAGGGCGTTATCCGTCCTTGTGGCGGACCGTGGCTCTGGCCCCATCGAGGCTGGGGTTTATCGCCTGTGTCGGGCGGGCCATCTCATTCGCGACAGCACTTCGTTTACCGCTTTCAGGTCGAACTCCTCCGCCTGGAATGAGCCACCGGCCCAGATAAGGTAACTCTCGTGCTCTTCGTGTGAAGGGTCGAAGATCGCTTCGAGGAAACTCTCATAGCCGGATGTCCCTCCGACGTCCTCCGGCGGACAGCGTCGGTAGCCGCCGAGACAGGTGGGACGAGGGCGCGCGGCCGTGGCAGGCAGAATCTTCTCGAGCACGACTTCATGCTGCCAGTTGTCCCCAAAGTCGTATACGTAGAGCAGAGAATCGCCCTCGGCCTTCAGTAGCCTGCTGACCGGAACGCGGCTTTCGTCTAGGACTTCGATGTCATCAAACTCGTCGTAGAGTTCGGGGACGCCCCAATGTTTTGCGTCCTTCTCAAACTCGTGGAGGTGGCTATCGGTCCAACCCATGACAGCCTGAATGGCGTCATGCAGGCAGCAGAGCAGGATTGTGGTCGGAACCTGGATCTGCCGCCAGACAGGCGGCTTGATTCCGAGGAGAGAGATTCTGAGTTGAAAGATGGAAGGAGGCCCCTTCTTGGGCGGCATAAGACCATTGTGGGGCAGCCCCGCAGTGTGCCGTGCCTGGCTTCTCACGAAGATTCAGGGTATGGATCAACCCTTGCCGACAAGGGAGGATCTAGCTGCAACTTCGTGGTCTTCGAGGCCGCGTTGGAGAAAGAGAGTTTCACTGGCCCGGGATTGCCGATCAGAAAGGCATGTTGGGCAGTGATTCCAGCTAAGCCCCTCTTCTGTAACTAGTTAGACGGAGAGGTGGCGGATCCGGAGCAGGAACGAGATTTTGCAACACTTAACCGGACAACTGGAGCTAAGCGTTTTGTATTCTTACCGTCAGCCTATTCTTGGTCGCGAAACTCTTCGTACCAATTTCGGTAATGCGGATAGCCGGTTTGCGCTGCTGAGCCGATTCGTCAATGAGGTCTTCGGGGGGACGAAGCGTCCGTCGGCCGAGATGTCGTAGGCTAGTGAGTTGGAATGGGGTTGGACCAGTTTTGGGTCTGAGAAGAGGGGCGTTACGGCAAGAAGCGCAAACGACCGAGAGACGGTGGGCCGTTGCGTCAATAGCGCCTCCATCGCTGCCTACATGACCCTTGGAACGCTCATTTTGAAACCTACGATCCAGCCCTTCAATCAGGTAACCGAAACGCGACTACACTACCGCCGGCCGGTCGGCCCGACTTGCCTCCGCCCGCCGAAATCACCACATACTGCTTGCCGTCCGCCATATAGGTGCTCGGCGTCGCGTTCCCGCTGAACGGCAACTTCGCCTTCCACAGAATCTCTCCCGTTTCTTTGTCAAACGCCCGAAACGTCTCATCCGCCGTGGCCCCGATGAAGATCAAACCGCCCGCCGTTACGACCGGCCCTCCATAGTTCTCCGTGCCCGTCGGCGGAATTCCTCGCGCGGTCAGCTCGGGATACCCGCCGAGGACGACCTTCCACTTGATCTCGCCCGTGTTCAAATCCACCGCGTTCAACGTGCCCCAAGGAGGCTTGATCGCCGGATACCCTTCCTCATCCAGCCAGCGCCGAAAGCCCGCGTATGAATACGGCGGGTCTTCCAACCGGGCGCCGCGCTCTCTCCGCCCGCGGTCGGCGTACTCCGACTCAGGCTTTTCCCGACCGAACAAGTAGTCCACGATCGCCTGCCGCTGGCCCGCCCCGAGCGAGCCGAACCCCGGCATCCTTCCCCCGCCCCCGTCTTTCACCACCCCGGCGACATACTCGGCCGTTCGCGATTCGGCGATCTTGAGCAACGACGGAAAGCCCGCATCCACGTCACCCGCACGGTCGACCCCATGGCAATACGAGCAGTGAATGCGGTACCCGCGGTCGCCCATCGAAAGCAGCTCTCCGTCCTCGCCCCGCGTCGGAACCAACTTGTAGATCCAGGGCATTTCGTTGACGTTGACGTAGTAGATCCCGTCCGGGTCCGCCGCCCCGCCGCCCCATTCCATCCCTCCGTCGAAACCCGGAAAGATGATCGTCTCCTTCAAGCTCGGCGCCGGGAACGCCCCATACGAACCGACCAGCTCGTAACGCAGTTTGGTCATGGCCGCCGCTTCGGGCGAGACATTCGAAACGTCGTCCGCCGTATAGATCTGCCGCGTCAACGGCGGCGGCTTCGTCGGAAACGGCTGCGTCGGCCAAGTCTCCACGCCCGGCAAGCTGCTCTGCGGCACCGGCTTCTCATGGATCGGCCACAGCGGCTCGCCCGTCACGCGGTCGAAGACGAACAGCAACCCGTTCTTCGTTCCTTGCGCCAAGGCGTCGATCTTGAGCCCGTGGTGCGTCACGGTCAGCAGCACGGGCGGCGTCGGCAGGTCTTTGTCGAGCAAATCGTGGTGAACCAGCTGCTGATGCCAAATCCTCTTGCCGGTTTTGGCGTCCAATGCGATCAGCGAATTCGCAAAGAGATTCGCCCCGTGGCGGTCGCCTCCCCAAAAATCGGGCCAGGCGGTCTCGGTCGGCGCATAGACGATGCCCCGCTCCTCGTCGAGCGACAGCCCCGACCAATTCGACGCCCCGCCGGCGGTCTTGTACGAATCCGGCTCCCAAGAGTGATACCCGTACTCGCCCGGCCGCGGAATCGTATAGAAGATCCACTCCATCTCGCCGCTGCGCACGTCATACGCCCGAATCGTGCCCGGCCCGGTGGTATTACCGCCGACGATGTAAAGGCTCTCGTAGATCACCCCCGGCGTATTGATCACCACGCTCGGCGGCCCTGGCCGGTCATGAACCTCCACGCCCTCGCCAAGGTGAATCGAGCCGCCTTTGCCAAAGCTCTCGATCAGCTTGCCCGTATCGGCGTCAAGCGCATACAAATACGTCCCCACGCCCGTGAAGATGCGCCGATCCTCGCCATCCTCCCAGTAGACGACGCCCCGCTGCCGTGCGGCGATCCTTCCGTTGAAGACGCTCGCCGGATCCCAGCGCCAGATCTCCTTGCCTGTCGCCGCATCGAGCGCGATCACCTTCCGCTTTGGCGAAACGGTATAGAGCACGCCCCTGACGACCAGCGGATTCGCCTGAAACTCCCCGCGGTCCCCGGTATCGAACGTCCAGGCCACCTCGAGTTGGCCGACGTTGCTCTGGTTGATCTGGTCCAGCGTCGAATAATGAGACCGGTCCTTACCGCCCAGATACACCGGCCAGTCGAGATCACTCGCCTCGCCCGCCGCGCAACACAGCAGCGCGCAAACCAGGCCCGTCTTTCGGATTCCCATACCGATAGATTGTCACAAGTTCCGTGAGCTCCCCGCTGGGCGCCATGCTGTATCCTCAAGCCATCACAACTACAGTCAAGCTTAACGAGAGGAAAGATCATCATGTGTGAACGACCATCATCGTCAACCGGCTGGGCCTGTCTGGTAGCGCTGACGCTGACGGGACTGGCCGCAACGGCCCCTGGCAGCGGGGAGTCTGCGAACAAGTCCAAGCCCAACGTCATCCTCATCCTGGCGGACGACATGGGCTATTCCGATCTGCCCAAGTTTGGGAAATCGGAGATCCCGACGCCCGCGATTGACCGGCTTGCGCAAGAGGGCACGCTCTTTACTGATGCGTATGTGACCGCTCCGATTTGCGTGGCGTCGCGGATGGGATTGATGACGGGCCAATATCAACAGCGGTTTGGAATCTACGACAACATCTACGGCGAAGAAAAAACCCGACTCTTTCTTCGCACGACTCTTTTACCGGCGTTGTTCCAGCGGGCCGGTTATCGCACAGCGCTGGTCGGCAAATGGCATCTCAGCGGTCACAAGAAGTTGCGCTATGAGACGGCAGAGCCTCTCGATCGTGGCTTTGATGAATTTGTCGGCATTCGTGGTGGCGATTCGAGTTTCTGGAAAGGCACACCAGTGTTTCGCGGGGAGAGGCAGTTTGAGGCCCCTGAGTACCTGACCGACTTTTGGGGCAGCGAAGCGTGTGCGTTCATCGACCGCAACCGTTCCCGACCGTTCTTTCTCTACCTTGCGTTCAATGCGGTTCACGCGCCGATGCACGCGCTCGAGGCCGATCGAGACAAGTTCGCGAGCGTGGAGGACGAGAATCGTCGCACCTACGACGGCATGCTGCTCGCGATGGACCGAAGCATCGGGCGCGTACTCGAGCGCTTGGACAAGCACGAGATTGCTGACAACACGATCGTCATCTTTCTCAATGACAATGGCGGCGGCGGAAGCACAACCCGATACGCCGCCCATTCAAGGAACTTTGCAAACAACAAGCCGCTTCGGGGCCACAAGTTCGACGTCTTCGAGGGGGGCGTGCGCGTGCCGATGATCATGCGCTGGCCGGGGCGGGCGCCGGCCGGAAAGGTATATCGCAAGATGGTCTCCAGCATGGACATTTTCCCCACACTGGTCAGTGCGGTTGGCCTACAGATGCCGAAGGATCAGCATGCCGACGGCGTCGACTTGCTTCCGTTCATCCAAGGCGAGAACGAATCCGCGCCGCACGAGTGGCACTGCTGGCAGAACCGCAGTTGGCTTCCCAAGAGAGCCGACGGTCCTGTCGAACCCACACCGAGGGTCCATAACAGCGCCATACGGAAAGGGAATTGGAAACTCGTACGGTTGAAGGAAAAGATCGGCTCGAATGATCGTCCTCCCGCCTGGCAGCTCTATGATCTGGCGAACAATATCGGAGAGCGAGAAGATGTGGCCGCTAGGCACGAGGACATCGTCAACGAATTAAACGCCCTTTTCGAGACATGGCGATCGTCGATGCGTCCAAGCGTTGAATAACCGATGAAACGCCTTCGTCACGCGCTTATGAAACGCGGGGCGATATTGAGTGTCCTCGGTTTCATCGTCACTTGGGTGCCTTGGGCCTCACTTAAGACGGCGAACGCCCAGGTAGTACGCTCCCAGGGCTTCGCCCGCTCCCGTGTGGAACCACGTTTCGATATCCGTCTCACCGGCTTTCAGGTCGACGGCAAACCTGACGGACGCCATCTTGTCCGTGACCGGTTTTGTCTGATCGAACCGATCGACCTTCAGCCGGGCGGATCGAATGTCCAACGCCTTGGATTGGGAACCCCAGTTCCCGCCAAAGAATTTATATCCCGCTACCCGTTTGCTTGGCTTGGAGCGGATCGGCAAATTTAGCTCCGGCGGCCAACGGCGCAGGGTGAATTCGAATCTGCCCGATTTCGTGACCTCGATCGGGATGACTCCATTCACGAGTTCGCCCTCGGTTATCTTTTTCTGACTAAAGAATCCGTGCCGGTCGTACCAATGGTAAATGGTGAATTCCTGATCGGGTTGTTCCTCGGAGCCAATCTGGATTCGTGGGATGACCGTGTAATCATGTTCCCTGTTCTTCTCCAGCGCTTCGCGGAATTGTTTGACCAACTCGGGATGATCTTTCGCGACGTCGTTCTCTTGGGCCGGGTCTTCTTGAATATCGTAAAGCTCCTTGCCGACCACCAATCGCCATTGTTCCGTCATGACCACTCCTGAGTAGGACTCAATGAGGGTCCGATCCAGCGATTCCGGTTTCTCTCCTCCTGTCAAGAGCGGCTTGAAGCTGACTCCGTCAAAAACGGTGCCCTCGTCAACCGTAAGCCCGCACAGGTCAACCAAGGTTGGCAAAACGTCGATATGGGCGGTCAGGGTGTCGTTGTCCCGGCCGCCGGTGATCCCGCCTCGCGGCCAGCGAATCAGAAATGGTACGCGATGTCCCCCGTCATAACCATTGCCTTTCCCGCCTCGCATCCCGCCATTGTCACCGAACGCAGGAGCGCCATTGTCGGTGAGAAAAATCAAAATCGTGTTTTCTTCCAAGCCCGAGGTTCTCAGGAAGTCCATTAGCCTTCCCACGTTCTCATCGATGTTGCTGATCATCCCGAGGCGATCGGCATTCCGGCCCGCCACCTTTCTGTAAGGCTCGGCATATTCTTCGGGCACAATGAAGGGGCCGTGCGGCGCGTTCGTCGGCAAGTAACAGAAAAAGGGCTTGCCGTTGTCCCGTGCACGTTTCATGAACGCCATCGATTCTTTGAACCAGACATCCGTGCAATAGCCTTTGAACTGTTCCTTCTTCCCGTTGCGCCAATAGGTGTCATCAAAATAGTCATTGCCCCAGATGTCGCCGGTTGTGCCAAGGGCGCCATTGCCGTGGACCAATGTCTCCTGGAAGCCGCGATCCTGTGGGCGGAACGGGTAATGGCCGCCGAGGTGCCATTTACCGAAGATTCCCGTAGCGTACGAATTGGCGGAAAAGATCTCAGCGGACAAGGGGAATTTGCTCCCGATGATATTGCGGCCGTTGTCCGCTTCGCGAACCCCCACGTGCTTGCAATGCCTTCCCGTCATTAACGCTCCCCGGGTGGGCGAACATTTGGATGATACATGGAAGTCCGTCAGCCGGATACTTTCGTCGCGCAGGCGATCAAGATTCGGAGTCTTCAAAATGGGATGACCGTGACTGGAGAGTTCACCATAGCCCTGATCATCGGTCATAATGAGTATGACGTTCGGTTGCTCCCCTTGTAAAAGGGAGAGACCGAAAAGGAGGGAAATAAAAGCGTAGCCGATAGAGAGTTTCATGATGTATTTCTCGATTATGGATTAGGGTTGGAAGCCTGCTTTCTACGACTGTTGGTGCTGCGCGCTGCTCCGTTCTCCGGTGCATTGACCAGTGGACGGTTTAATGCGTCCTCACCCAGGGCGACCATCTCCACCTTTGGATTGTGAACCAGCTTGAGGTCCTTATAGGTCACGGTCTGAGCAGGGCCTCCATGAATCTGCAGGGCAATCTGGCCACTCAATTCCCCAAACTCGTCGCGCAATGCCACGGTTACTTTGCCGTTGATCGCCAACCAGATGCGATGGCCTACGGCAAGAATTTCATAGTTATTCCAGTCTTCCCGCTTGATGTTCTCTTCTTCGGCATCCGCACTTAGAGCAAGAATGCGCCTGCCATGCTCAGATACAATGTTCCCCACCACCTCTCGCCCACGTCCGCCTGATAGCCTTGACCAGCCTTCTCGAGCCGACGAGAGCGAAACTGGATTGATCACCCGCGGTTCCGACAATGGCACCATCCTTGACCGACCAGAATCCCATGTCGTCGGCATCCCAGCCACGGAGGTCCTTCCCGGTAAAGAACTCCTCTTCAATTCGAGGCTCGGTCTCGGTTGCCTGAACCGAAAATGCATGTGAGTCATGAGCCGCAACTTCCAAGGGACCGCCGCCCGTCTCTTTCCACCAGTCGAGCACCTTGGCCCGAAACTCCAGGACCTGCTTCTTGTGAGCAGCTTTCCCGGCGAGATTGTTCTGTTCGTACGGGTCTGCGTACATATCGAACAACTGCTGCTCGCCTTCGCGGAGCCGGATGTTATCACCCAAATTGTGAATCACTCCTATGTAGGGATCGTTCGCCTTGTTGAGCGTCTGAGTGTAGAGTATATACTTCCACCGCGTCGAACGAGCAACGAGCGCGAACAGGTCGCGTTGCGGACTGCGCTTGATGGACCGGTCGCCCTTGTAAATGAGACGCCAGACGAGCGAATACCGCGCTATAAATGGCCTCATGAGGATCGCCTTTCAACGTTCCTTCAATTTGCGGGCGGAGTGATTTGCTGGCGATACCAGCCGGCACTTCGACCCCGGCGTAACTGAGAGCGGTCGCATGCAGGTCGAGCGCATAGGCCGGACTGTCGATCCGCTGACCCGCCGGCACCTGGCCGGGCCAGGTCACAAACATCGGCGTGCGAAGACCCTTGTCCGTGGGCGAATTCTTGGCCGGCAAGCCAAAGGTATAGCCGTTGTCGATGTAGAACAGGAACAGCGTGTTTTCGTATTCACCGGCGGCCTTGAGTTTATCGATCAGTTGGGCGACCCCGTCATCGAACCATGTTCCCATCGCGTAGAACTTGCGCATCGCGGCCAGGTATTTTGTTCGATCGCCCTTGTAGAACGAGGGAACAGGAATATCCGCGTCGGCAAATCGATCAAAGTACTTCGGGGGTGGATTGTGCGGCGAATGCGGCAGTAGCGGTGCCCACCAGATGAACAGGGGGTTTGATTCATGCTGATCGTCGATGAACTTGAACAGCTCTTCCTGTCCCTCCCGAACGAATTGCCTGAATCCCTGAATCGTCCCTTCCACTGTGCCATGGGTGAACCCCATCGCTCGCAGATCACCTTCCCAATACTTTCCCGTGGCATAGGTAGCATAGCCGGCATCCTTCAGTCGGTTAGGTAGCGAGCCGGCCGGGTCGAGCCTCGTCGCGTCGGCGAGTATGGCTGAGCTGTCAAGGCGATTGGAATAGATGCCATGTTGATGAGGCAATCGTCCCGAAAGGATGCCTGCCAATGATGGGCGGCAGACGGCTGCGGGGCAATACGCAGTGGTGAACAACGTCCCAGCGGCAGCAAGCTTATCGAGCGTGGGCGTCTGCGCAATTTTGTCGCCCATGAACCCGAAGTGTTCGTAGTCGTCATCATCGGAGATGAGCAACACGATATTGGGCTGCTTGGCTGTCTCCGCCAGAGCGATCGCTGGCTGTTGAAACAATGCGGATAGCACGCATACAATAAGAAGTGTCGATGATCGTTTCATAATACTATGTTCCTTTGTAGGTTACTCCGTTAGTCTACTAGTGAATCCCAGCAGCTTTGTCCTTAAGGTTGGATTCCCGCAATGGGCTTACCACCCGTGCGTTCCCACCAATCAAACAGTTGTCGGCGAAGTTCGGCGACACGTTCCTCTTGGCCCGGCTGCGCGGCCAGGTTGTTTCGCTCGTAGAGATCCGCATGGAGATTAAACAGGTCCTGATCACCTTTTTGCCGGATATACGGCTCGGACAGGGGCGCTATCATCCAGACATACTTGGCATTCCCGTTATTGATGTCCTGTGTGTGGAGCACGTATTTCCATTGATCCGTCCGCGCATAAAGCGCCAACACGTCACGCTCCACACTGCGCTTGACCGACGGGTCACCCGGCCACGCGTGGGGCGCGTGCGCATAGGTCGCGCCAAAAAGGACGTCGTGCGGATCGCTGGTATCGCCGTCAATCTGTGATCGAAGCGACTTGCTGACGATGTCGACTGGAACCTCAAGTCCCGCGTAGTCGAGCGCGGTCGCGTGCAGGTCGAGCGCGTAGTTCAGGCTGTCGATCCGCTTGCCCGCCGGCACCTTTCCCGGCCAGGTCACAAACATCGGCGTACGGAGACCCTTTTCCGATGGCGAGTTCTTCGCGGGCATCCCAAACGCCCACCCGTTATCAACGTAGAACAGGAACAGCGTGTTTTTCATATTCGCCTGCCGCCTTGAGCTTCTTGATCAGTTGCGCCACGCCATCGTCGAACCACGTACCCATCGCGTAGTACTTGCGCATCCCCTCAACGTATTTCTTTCGGTCGCCCTTATAGAACGAGGGAATGGGAATCTCGACGTCGGCGAAACGATCAAAGTACTTCGGGGGTGGGTTGTGCGGCGTATGTGGCACCAGCGGAGCCCACCAGATGAACATGGGTTTTGTTTCATGCTGCTCGTCGATGAACTGGAACAGCTCTTCCTGTCCCTCGCGAACGAATCGCCTGAATCCCGCAATCGTCACATCCGCCGTGCCATGGGTGAACCCCATCTCTCGCGGATCACCTTCCCAATACTTGCCCGTCGCATAGGTGGCATAGCCCGCGTCCTTCAGCTGGTTTGCGAGCGACCCGGCGGGAGCGAGCTTGGTTCGATCGTTGCCAATGCCTTTTTGATCCAGGTAGTTTCCATAGATGCCATGCTGATGCGGCATCCGGCCGGACAGCATGCTGGCCAGCGAGGGACGGCACAGCGGAGCCGGACAATGGGCCGTGGTGAATACCGTCCCGGCGGCGGCCAGCGTGTCGAGCGTGGGCGTCTGCGCGATCTTGCTGCCCATAAACCCGAAGTGTTCGTAGTCGTCATCGTCGGAGATGAGCAGCACGATGTTCGGCTGTTTTGTTGTTTCTGCCGGAGCGCTGGACAACATCAGGCTCAGCGCAGCCAGGATACAAAAAGTGAGAATGGTTGACGTTCGTTTAACCATTTTTTTCTCTATTCTTCGTCTGTTACTTTGAGTGGGCCGCCGCCCGTTTGTTTCCACCAGTCGAGAACCTTGCTGCGAAACTCAGCGACACGCTCCTGTTGATCAGCCTGAGTTGCCAGATTATTCTGCTCATACGGGTCTGCGTGGAGATCGAATAAATCAGTGCTCACCCTTGCGGCGGGTGATGTCGTCACACAGCGTATGGCCAACCCCAATGTAGTGATCATTATTTTTGTCGATGTCTTGCGTGTATAGCACGTATTTCCATCGGTCGGTGCGCGCACAAAGTGCAAACAAGTCGCGCTCTGGGCTCCGTTTGATGGAGGAGTCGCCTGTGTAGAACGATGTCAGGCGAGCGTAGACCGCACTGTAAAGAACGCCATGGGCCGTCTTCGCCGTGCCCTCAATCTGCGGGCGAAGCGATTGGCTTGCGATGTCAGTGGGCACCGTGGCGCCGGCATAGTCGAGCGCAGTGGCATGCAGATCGAGCGCGTAATTCAGCGTGTCGATCCGCTTGCCCGCCGGGATGCCTCCACCGGGCCACGTCGCAAACACCGGCGTGCGAAGGCCTTTATCGGTAGGCGAACTCTTGCCCGGCATGCCATATGTGTAACCGTTGTCGACGTAGAACAAAAACAGCGTGTTTTCGTATTCGCCCGCAGCCTTGAGCTTTTTAATCAGTTGCGCCACGCCATCGTCAAACCATGTCCCCATCGCGTAGAACTTCCGCATCTCATCTACATATTCTTTTGGATCACCCTTATAAAACGAGGGAATGGGAATCTCCGTGTCGGCGAACCGATCGAAATACTTCGAAGGGGGATTGTGCGGACCGTGTGGCAGCTGTGGCGCCCACCAGATGAACATCGGTTTGGTTTCGTGCTGATCGTCGATAAACTGGAACAGTTCCTTCTGCCCCTTCCGGACGAATTCCAGGCTGTACCGGGCGTCGCATCGATTGTACCGTGCGTGAATCCCATCGCGCGCGGATCACCCTCCCAATACTTTCCATTCGCGTAGGTGGCATAGCCGGCGTCCTTGAGCCGGTTTGCCAAGGACCCCTCCGGAGAAAGCCTGGTTTTGTCACGACCACGCGCCTTGCTATCAAGGCGGTTTGAATAGATGCCATGCTGATGCGGCATGCGACCGCTGAGGATGCTCGCCAGCGAGGGACGGCACACGGCAGCGGGACAATACGTGGTGGTGAATAAGGTTCCGGCGGCGGTCAGCTTGTCGAGCGTCGGCGTCTGCGCAATCTTGCTGCCCATGAACCCGAAGTGTTCATAGTCGTCATCGTCAGAGATGAGCAGCACGATATTCGGCTGTTTCACTGTCTCCACCAGGGCGATTGAGGGCGCTGCGCTCAACGTACTCAGGACACACAAGGCAAGCCATTCAAAGGGAGTTGAATCATTCGGATTGCTCAATCAATCTGTTTTTCGTTTGCCCCTGCTGCCAGCGGATTTCATCGGCCTTGTCCAGTTGTTTGACTCTTTCAAGTTCACGTAGAAGTGATTCCACGACTTCCGGTCGCTTTTCCCAGAGGTCTTCCTCCTCGAATGGATCGACCGAGATATCGTAAAGCTGGCCGATGGCCGGATCATCCGGTGGCGTCCCGTCTGGAATCGTCTGGCCGTAATTGGGTTTATTGACACCCCCAGACCATTTTGTTCCAGAAATGGCTTTCCACTCGCCTTGGCGAATCGTCAGGAAACCGAGGTACGAGGCCGTCACCAAGGCCGGGCGTTCAGTGATGTGATCTTTGTTCTGGAGCAGTGCCGGTAACTGATTGACACTGTCCGGCCCGGCGCCGTCAGGGAGCGGCGAGTCACACAGCGCGGCGATCGTGGCGAGCATATCAGTCAGGCCAATCAGGTGGTCGGTGGTCACCCCTGCTGGAATCTGCTTGGGCCAGCGAGCCAGGAATGGCACGCGTGTACCGCCGTCCCAGACATTGGTCTTGAAGCCACGATATGGACCGGCTGCGTGATGGCCTTTTCTCCTGGCGTCCGGAGAATTGAGCGGGCCGTTGTCCGCGGTGAAGATGACCAACGTGTCGTCCGTCAGTTTCATCCGGTCGAGCGCCGCGAGCATCTTCCCGACACTTTCGTTGGCCCAGAGAATTTTGTCTTCACGATACGCCAGGTCACTTTTACCGGCGAACCTCTCCGGCACTGACACTGCGCCGTGAATCGCATTGAGCGGCAGGTAGACGAAAAACGGGTTGTCCGGATGGTTCTTTTCGTGATCCTCGATAAATCCAATCACCCTGGCGACGTAGAGGTCATCGACTTTGTCCCGCGCACACGCGGGATCACGCATTTTGCCGTCTGGACTGAGGACCGGATTGCCGAAGACCTTATTGTCTAGTATGAAAAACGGGAGGCGGCCACAGTTCGACGGAGTTCCAAAGTAAGTATCAAAGCCGATGTCGATCGGAGAGTTCTTAAACGGCTTCGTATGGTCGATTCCTTTTGCAAGCCGCGCTGCATCTTTTGCAAGCCGCGCTGCATCAGCCGGGTTGTAAACATTCCAATTTGCCCGCCAGTTCACTGGGTCGCCTTCGACGGGCGTCCAGTCCAAACCGAGGTGCCACTTCCCAAACCCGCCGGTGCGGTATCCCTGTGACTTCAGGTACGAAGGTATCGTGGTCCGGCCTTTGGTAATCAGCGCCGGAGCATAGTATCGCAGCACTTCCTTCTTTAGATAGGATCGCCACGGATAGCGCCCCGTGAGCAGACCATAACGAGTCACTCTTGTCCAAATTAGCCTTTTGAGCGTGTAAGCCGGGGAGGCGGAACCTTTGTTAGGTTTGGGATTGGGTTCAGGCCCATGAACCAATCCGTCCTGGGAGGTCCCGCCATGAGTCAAGTATGCAGTATTTTCTCTCAACTGTTAAAGCTGTTCCCGCGCGCGGAGTTTGAACAGGCCGTCCGCCAGCATCGCGGGGAGCGCCACGCCCGCGGCTTCACCTGCTGGGGACAGTTCGTCGCCATGCTGTTTTGCCAGCTCGGCCGTGCCCAGTCGCTGCGCGAGATCTGCGGCGGCCTGGCGGCCAGCCAAGGCAAGCTGCGGCATCTGGGCTTGTCCGCCGCTCCGCCGCGCTCGACGCTGGCCTACGCCAACCGGCAACGCCCCTGGCAGATCTACGAAACCGTCTTTCAGCAGCTGCTGGCGAAGTGCCGCGGCGCGGCGCCGGGCCACAAGTTCCGTTTCAAAAACAAGCTGCTGAGTCTGGACGCCAGCGTCATCGACCTGTGCGCCTCGCTGTTCGATTGGGCCCAGTTCCGGCGCACCAAAGGCGCCGTCAAGCTGCATCTGGTGCTCGACCACGACGGCTATTTGCCCAGCTTCTGCGTCGTCACCGACGGCAAGACGCCCGACCTGGCGCCGGCCCGCCAGATGTTGTTCGACCCCGGCACGATCGTGGTCTTCGACCGCGGTTACAACGACTACGACTGGTTCGCCGAGCTGAGCGAGCGGGGCGTTTTCTTTGTCACGCGATTGAAGCGCGGGGCCGACTACGAGGTTCTCGAACAGCGCCCGTTGCCGCGCCGCCCCGCAGGCGTGCGCCGCGACGAAGTGATCTTCTTTCCCTCGCTGGCCGCCAGCGGCTCCGAGGTGGTGTTCCGCCGCATCGAATATTACGACGCCGAGCAGCAGCGTACGCTGGTGTTTTTGACCAATCACCTGGAGCTGGCGGCTGCGACGATCGCCGCCATTTATCAAGACCGCTGGCAGATCGAGCTGTTTTTCAAGGCCCTCAAGCAGAACCTGCGAGTGAAGACCTTCGTGGGCCCCTCGGCGAACGCGCTGAAGATCCAGATCTGGACGGCGCTGATCGCGATTTTGCTGCTGCGTTACCTCAAGCTGCGGGCGCGCTGGGGCTGGAGCTTGTCCAATCTGGTCGCTTTGTTGCGGCAGCAGTTGTTTGTGCACCGCGAATTGTTCGCCTGGCTGGACGAACCGTTCCACCCGCCGCCGGGCAGCGAACCCGAGCCGCCGCGGCAATTATTACTGACGGGAATGGAGGCCTAATTGGGACAGCAGCATGATTTCTATCTTGTCCAAAGCGGCAACCTGGTCCCCAGAGCAGCCCTTTGGCGAGGCTTTCTCGCGTGTTTTCAGCAGCCGTCTCTGCTCCGCCCAGCTAATTTGGACAGCAGTGATAACGAGTCGGTGTGCAGACCGCTGAGGGTGTGTGCGCATTGGTGAAGCGAATGCCCTCATTCACGATGCGGTCAATGGCGGGCGTTTTTAGCGGCGTATCCGCATTGTTGCAACTGGTGTCACCCCATCCGAAATCATCCGCCAGGATGATGAGAATGTTTGGCTTGTCTTGGGTCGCCGTTCTCTTGACAGGGACAGCAGTCGGTGGGGCCTTCGCTTTTTTTTGTTTTTTGTTGTCCGCCTTCTTTCTTCCGCCGCTGGGCGCTTCTCCCTTTTCCGGAGCATCCACCAGCAACTTGTTCAATGCAGCCTCATTCATACCCGCCAATTGGACCTTGGGATCATGAATCAGTTTGAGTTCCTTGTACGCTACCGTCTGCGGTATGCCTCCATGAATCTGCAGGGGCTCGAGGTGATCGACTTCCTGAAGGCCTTGTTGCGCCACATCAAGCACCCGCTGCTGATTGTCTGGGACCGGCTGGCGGCGCACCGCAGCGGGCTGGTGCGGGAGTTCGTCGAACTCTCCGAGGGCCACATCGCAACCGAGTACTTGCCGTCCTATGCCCCGGAGCTGAACCCGGTGGAATACATCTGGGCTTACTGGAAGCAGCACGAACTGCCCAATGTCTGCCCGAAGGACTACTGGGAGCTTGGCGAGCGTGCCCGCAAAGCACTGCGCCGCATGCGCCGCAAACCGCGCTTGATTGTCGCCTTCTGGAAGCAGTCTTCTCTTTGTTTCGATTGACGGGGTATTATGCGGAACTCAATAGATGGAAAGCAATTCAAGGATGGTTTGATGGTTCAAGAGAACGCCGCCTGACCTCAGCCCGTCCACAACATTTGACAATATCTCGCGCGGGCGCAGCGGATAGCTGCTCATCTTGCGCTTGACTCCGCGCGGGCGGCCCCGTGACCGCGACTGGAAACCACCTGCTCCTCCAGCAGTTCGTCGAGAACTTCTTGGTAGAACGCTTTTCTAGCCCGAGGGGGAATAGCTACCGCGATCGCCAGTTTGCGGCGGACCAGCCGCACCGCGTGCACGTAGGAAAGCTGGTCCGGATCCTGCTGGCCTTTGTCGGCGGCTTCCTGCATCAGATCGCGAATCGCGAAATGCGCCAGCAGCAGCCCCCAGAATTCCTGGCGCATCCGCGAACGACGAATCCGATCGAGTCAACGTTTGCGACGGTGCGCCTGAGGCAACGCCGAACGAAGGGCTGCGGCAGCCGCCAAGCCTCGCTGACGATGGTGTTCATGTTGGCCCGTCAGGCGCAGGCTCGCTGGCACAGACTCAACGGCTCGGAGCTGATTGTCCACGTTTTGGAAGGAAAGAAATTCAAGGATGGAGAACTGATCGAACAACGCGCCGCCTGCCCTGCTCCGTCCACAACATTTGCCAATAACTCCGAGAGCGCCGTGCGCTAGAGTGAATGGGTGACTCAACCTTGCCGCCGGGTTCTCCACGTAGTTCCGCTCGGACTGCACCTGTTCGTACTGGCCTATTTGCTCGGAGAGCAAGCTGCTCCCGCGCTACCGGTTTTCTTGGATATCACTTCCACTTCGAAGGTGACCTTTCGGAACGCCGCGTCGCACACCTCGCAGAAATACCTGCCGGAATCGATGGTCGGCGGCGTGGCGATGTTTGACTACGACCAGGATGGGTATCTGGATCTTTATTTCGTTAACGGCGCGGCGATCGAGGATCCCATGCCCAAGGGCAAGTTGCCCGACAAATCCGATCCGCACTATTGGAATCGCCTATATCGCAACAAGGGGGACCTGACCTTTGTTGATGTAACCGAACAAGCGGGTGTAAAGGGAGATTTTTTCGGGCAGGGCGTCGCCTCCGCTGACTACGACAACGACGGCTTCCCGGATCTTTTCTTGGCTAATTTTGGAGGAAACATTCTCTACCGCAACCGCGGAAACGGAACGTTCGAGGATGTTACCCGCTCGGCTGGAGTCGCCGGGGGAGGGTGGTCGGCAGGCGCTGGTTTCATCGACTACGACAGAGACGGGCACCTCGACCTGATTGTTTCCCGTTACGCCGCTTGGACTTTTGAAGACAACCCCTGGTGCGGAGAGCGCAAGCCCGGCTTTCGCTCCTACTGCCATCCTAAGCATTTCGCCCCGATCAGTCATCTTGTCTACCACAACAAAGGAGACGGCTCTTTTGAAGACGTCACCGATTCCAGCGGTTTCCGCGCGTCCCCTGGGAAAGGCCTCGGCATTGCGTTTCACGATTTCGATCGGGACGGTTGGACGGACGTGCTGATCGCGAACGATTCATTTCCCCAGCAGCTATTTCGGAACAAAGAGGGGAGCGGATTCGAGGAGATAGGCCTGTTGGCCGGCGTGGCCTACGACGAAGACGGAAAGACGTTTGGGGGCATGGGGGTCGACTTCGCCGACTACGACGACGATGGACACGCAGACGTATTCATCAATGCCCTCGCCCATCAAAAGTACGCGTTGTTTCGCAACCTCGGGGACCTGTTTGAGTACGTTTCCGGCCCAAGCGGTGTCAGCGGCATCAGCGCCTTGCATTCCGGCTGGGGAACTAAATTCTTCGACTATGACAACGACGGACGAAAAGACATCTTTGTCGCCCAGGGGCACGTGATAGACAACATCGAACTCACCCAGCCCGACATCAGCTACGAAGAGCCTCTCGTCCTGATGAGGAACACAGGCGAAGGCTTCGTGGATGTGTCCGAGAAGAGCGGAACACCGTTCCGGGAGCGTCATGCGGCAAGGGGGGCGGCGGTTGGGGATCTGGACAATGACGGCTTCCTGGACATCGCCGTCAACTGCAACGATCAGCCGGCAGTCCTGCTTCGCAACAAGGGCAACGGCAACAACTGGCTGATCCTTAGCACGTTGGGCACGCGCAGCAATCGAGACGGCATCGGCGCGCAGATTCGACTGGTCCTTGATTCCGGAAGGGAGCAGTACGCAATCGTCTCGACCGCAGGCAGCTATCTGTCAGCGGGCGACAAGCGCGTCCACTTCGGCCTGGGGCGTGCGAATCGCGTGAAACTTGTCGAGGTCAAATGGCCGAGCGGCGAGGTTCAGAGGATCGAAGACATTAGGGCTAACCAAGTCTTAACCATCGAGGAATCGAATTGAGTGGAAAAAACCGCCCGTGGCTACTCTAGCAAACCACCGGCTGCGCTCCGAAGGCCAAAGGCTAATCCGCTGGTGTCGGGTTCGGGCGGCAAGGAAGTGCTCAAGTTGATCCAAGACAAAGAAACCTGAGGTTCTCGATCGCCATCAGCTTTCTCGTATAGTGATCACTCACTCACAACGTTAACCTATTTGTTGCTGATGTTGACTTGCATCGCAGGAAGCCGGAGCCTCCGAATTCGAGCCAGTGCCGCAGAGGCTCTCAAGAACCGCTGCTGGGTAGCCGACAGCTTCCGCTCCAAGAAATCACACTGGTAGATCGGCTTGTTGTTTCTGAGGGCCTCAGTGTAATAAAGCTCCATACAGGACAACCGGAGCCAGCATAGACAGACTTGATCGACGAGCAGACGTTCCAGTGGCGGTGAACTCTCGTATCCAAGATCAGCTCGTATTTGCTGCTGCCCAGCTTTCATAGATTCGCGGAATGGGGTATCCATTTGACTCAGGTGACCCCAAGATGTAGTATGGGCGGCAGTGGAGAACTACCCAACGGAATCTGACCGAGTTCAAGGCTCGATTCTCCAGCGACAAGGGGTGCCGAGACTACCTTTTTCAGACGCGCTGGCCGGACGGTTTCCGTTGCCCCGAGTGCGGCTACGACCGGGCGTGGCCTGTCCGCAAAGTCTGGTTCGAGTGCGCCCATATGAGGGATGCCGTTCAGACGTTTGCAGGCGATAATGAAATTTCCCTTTAAGAATTGATTGAATCGAGGTCAAAAAATAAACAAGGAGCTTGGAAAATGCCTTCGAACAAACGGATATGGAACAGTTGCAGGGAATTCTAAAGCAATTCGACAAGGAAACAATAAACGCGTGCGGTGGTGTCCTTGTTGGGCCCGTCCTTACCAGCTATCTCTGAACCCACGCTTCCTATAGTCGCCTCACCACACCTCTTCGCAGATCTACCGCGTGGCTGGCCGCCGACCTCGCTCGGGGCGAGAGCGTGCGCCCACTTCGCATCGAGCCGGAGATGTCGATGGCGAGGGTGCGTACCTCCACGCGGCCGGCCACTTGATCCGGTACAGCCATCGGGCGATGAGTCCTTCCAATTCTCCGAAACTGTCGCGGAGGGCGACCGTGATCTTACCGTTGACCGCCAGCCACACACGCTGGTCCACCGCAAGAATCTCGTAATGATTCCAGTCCTCGCGGTTGATGTTTTTCTCCTCGGTATCGGGATTACGGGCCAGCATGCGACGGCCATGCTCGTGAAACAGGGATCCCCAATAGTTCTGGCCAAGATCAGCCTGATAGCCGTGGGCGGCGCCTTTTTCGATCCGGGCTGATCGGAATTGAATGCCGCCGTTCGCCTGGTAAGGCGTTTGTTTCACCTTCAGCGACAGATGGAAGTTCTTGACGGTGGTCTTGTGCCACAGGAACTGATATTTGGGAATGTTCTCGTCGCCGGCGGAGCCGACGACCGCGCCCTCTTTGACGGACCACAAGCCCATGTCGTCTTTGATTTCCCAGCCGGTGAGATCCTTCCCGTTGAAGAACCCGTCTTCAACACGCGGTTTCGTGTCAACTGCCTGATCCGCCGTCGCGTCTGATGGCACCTGAATTAGCGCTGTCAGGACAGATAAAACAAGGAGACGTATTACGTTATGTGTGATCATTGCTGTTTTCCTTTATTAGTCGCGTTGTGCAAATTTAGTTTAATTTTCTATTTTCAACGGGCCGCCGCCCGTACGTTTCCACCAGTCGAGTACCTTGCCGCGGAACTCAGCGGTACGTTCCTTGTGGTCAGCATCGCTTGCCAGATTATTCTGCTCATACGGGTCTGCGTGGAGATCAAACAATTCCTGTTCGCCCTGATCCCGAATGAATGGGCCGGTTAAGCTCAGCCCCATCGCGATGTAGCGCTGGTTCTCCTTATTGAGGACCTGGGTGTAGAGCACGTACTTCCAGCGATCAGTGCGCGCATAGAGGGCGTACACGTCACGTTCGGCACTGCGTGCGATGGAGGGGTCGCCGTTGTAAGCGTGAGGATGGTGAGGATAGACGGCGCCGAAAAGCGCATCGTGCGATTCCTTCGTCTTGCCCTCGATCTGCGGCCGGAGCGATTTGCTTGCGATGTCAACAGGCACCTTGACGCCGGCATAGTCAAGCGCGGTGGCATGCAGATCGAGCGCGTAATTCAGCGTGTCGATCCGCTTGCCCGCCGGGATGCCTCCACCGGGCCACGTCGCAAACACCGGCGTGCGCAGCCCCTTCTCGGTGGGCGAATTCTTGGCCGGAATGCCATACGAAAACCCGTTGTCGACGTAGAACAGGAACAGCGTGTTCTCATATTCGCCGGCCGCCTTGAGCTTCTCAATCAGTTGGGCCACGCCATCATCGAACCAGGTTCCCATCGCGTAGAACTTCCGCATCTCGTCAACGTATTTCTGTTGGTCACCTTTGTAGAATGCGGGAATGGGAATCTTCGTATCGGCGAATCGATCAAAGTACTTTGGGGGCGGATTGTGCGGCCCATGGGGAAGCAACGGCGCCCACCAGATGAACATCGGTTTGGTATCGTGCTGGTTGTCGATGAACTGGAACAGTTCCTCCTGTCCCTCCCGGACGAATTGTCGGAAGGCATGATCGTCACATCGACGGTACCGTGGGTGAATCCCATTGTTCGCGGCTCACCTTCCCAGTACTTTCCCGTCGCATATGTCGCGTAGCCGGCATGCTTGAGGCGGTTTGGGAGTGATCCAGTCGGGGCAAGCTTGATTGTGTCCTTGCCGATTCCAGTACGGTCAATGTAGTTGCCGTAAATACCATGCTGATTAGGCAATTGGCCGGACAGCATACTCGCCAGTGAGGGACGGCACAGAGGCGCCGGACAATGGGCCGTTGTGAACAAGGTTCCTGCGGCGACCAGTTTGTCGAGCGTGGGTGTCTGCGCGATCTTACTGCCCATAAACCCGAAGTGTTCGTAGTCGTCATCGTCGGAGATGAGCAGCACGATGTTCGGCTGCTCATGTGAACTGCATATCGCCGTCGATACCCCTATTGTAGTAATCGCGGAAAACATGGTTACTGAAAGGAGTAGTTTTTGAGTTATGGAACTTCGCATTAGAGTAAGGTGTTTGGATTTAGTATTCTTCATTACTGGTCTCCTCAATTAATTCGTTAAACGTCCAAATAGTACGCTCCAAGCGATTTTCCATCCACAGTGGTAAACCAGGGCTCGATTTCAGTTTCACCGGCTTCCAAATCCAATCTGAAGACTACGGATGACATCGTTTCGGTTACAGGCCTGGTTTCATCGAATGGCCCAACTCTTAATCTGGCGGAACGAATATCTATAGCCTTAAATGGATGACTGGGATCCGATGCGTTAAACACAATTTAAAGGGGATGACGGCCCGCGGGCTTCTCGATTTTGAATCGCCGCCCCGCGGTGATGCCGGCCCGGCGGCTTCTTTCTGATTCTTCTCGTTCTCGTTTGTTTTCTTAGTGGGGCGTGCGCCTTGTTCCGGGGCATCGACCAGAAGGCGGTTTAGTTCATTCTCACCAAGGCCGGCCAACTCGACCTTGGGATCGTGAATCAGCTTGAACCCCTTGTACGCAACGGTTTGCGCCGCCCCCCCGTGAATCTGCACGGCGATGCGCCCCTCTAGCTCTCCAAACGGGTCGCGGAGGGCGACCGTGACCCTGCCATTGACGGCGAGCCACACGCGATGGCCCACCGCGAGAATCTCGTAATGATTCCAGTCCTCGCGTTTGATGTTTTCTTCCCCGGTATCGGGGCTGCGGGCGAGCATGCGGCGGCCATGTTCGTGATACAAGTCGCCCCAGTACCCCTCGCCGACATCGGCCTGATAGCCGCGGGCGCCTTCCTTGATCGGGGTCGACCGGAATTGAATGCCCGCGTTTGCCTCGTGTGGGGATTGTCTCACCATGAGCGACAGGCGAAAGTTCCTGACGGTGGTCTTGTGCCATAGGAACTGATTACCTTGAATCGGCTTCTCGCCCGCGGTACCGACGATGGCGCCATCCCTGACGGACCAGTAGTTCATGTCCGTGGCTTCCCAGCCGGTGAGATCCTTTCCGTTGAAGAAGTCCTTGACTTCCGCCGCGTCTGCGGCAAGCGGGGCCGCGAAGGCAAAGGCCACTGCCGCGAGGCCCCTCAGATATGTTTTGGCGGCTTGTTTCTCCATCGTTACTCCTCCCTTCTCCTTGGTCCGGCGTACGAAAACACTTGAAGGTCCATTGGCGGTTCAGGCGCTCTCGGTCTACGGGCGGAAGACATCATCCTTGTCTAGTTGCTTGATTCTTTGCAGTTCCCGACGGAGCGCTTCAACGATTTCCGGATGACTCTCCCAGAGATCTTCCGTCTCGAAGGGCTCCGACGAGAGATCGTAGAGTTGGCCGGTGGCGGGATCATCGGTGGGCGTTCCTTTGGGCGGGTCGGCTCCGTACCTCCCGCCCACGCCATGGAGACCTCCGGACCATTTCGTTCCAAGAATCGCTTTCCACTTGCCTTGGCGAATTGCGCAGAACCCCCAGTTCGAACAGGTCACCAGAGCCAGGCGTTCAACGAGCTCATCTTTCTGCTGGAGTAGCGCCGGCAATTGATTGACGCTGTCCGGGCCCGCGCCTTCGGGGAGCGGCGCGCCGACCAATCCGGCGATGGTGGCGAGCACGTCCGTGAGGCCGATCAGGTGGTCGGTTGTCGCGCCCGCCTGAATATGGCCGGGCCAACGAGCGAGGAACGGCACGCGGGTTCCACCGTCCCAGACATTCGTCTTGAAGCCGCGGTACGGCCCTGCCGGCAGGTGACCCTTCTTTCGAGCTTCGGGGACGTTGATCGGCCCGTTGTCAGACGTGAAGATGACCAGCGTGTCGTCCTTCAGGTCCAGCCGGTCGATTGTTGCGAGCATCTTGTCAACGCTTTCATTGGCCCAAAGAATCTTATCCTCGCGACGCGACAATTCGCTTTTTCCGTCGAACCTCGCCGGCAGGCCGGCCGCACCGTGAATCGCCTGGAGCGGAAGGTAGACGAAGAATGGGCTGTCCCGGTGATTCTTCTCGTGATCCTCAATGAAGGAGATCGCCTTTCCGACGTAGATGTCGTCGAGCTTGTCTCGGTCGGCTGCAGGGTCCTGCATCTGGCCCGCTTTGTTCGGGCGGGGCTGGCCGGCCACTCTGTCGTCCTCGATGAAAAACAGCAGGCGGCCGTAGTTCGACGGTGTTCCGAAATAGGTATCGAAGCCGATGTCGATGGGAGAGTTATCAAAGGGCTTCGTATGGTCAATGCCCTTCCCGACTCGTGTAATGGTGTCGCCATCTCGACTTTTCCAATGTGACCGCCAGTTCATGGGGTCGCCCTCGACCGGCGTCCAGTCCAACCCAAGATGCCATTTCCCAAATCCGCCTGTGCGGTATCCCTGCGATTTGAGGTAGGAAGCAATTGTGGTCCGGTCTTTGGTGATCAGCGCGGGACAGTAGCCGCTTAGAACTCTCTGCTTGAGATAGGACCGCCACGGATAGCGCCCCGTGAGCAATCCATAGCGAGTCGGTGAACAGACCGCGGATGGCGTGTGCGCATTTGTGAAGCGAATGCCCTCGGCGGCGAGCCGGTCAATGGCGGGAGTCTTCAGTTGCGCATCCGCATTGTTGCAACTGGCATCACCCCATCCAAAATCGTCGGCCAGGATGAGAAGGATATTCGGTTTCGCGGCCAGGCATTCAGCGGGGCGAAACAGGACTGAAACAAGACATAGGGATACAATAGGCAGTGCTACTGACAGCTTCATAGATAATCCTTCCTTTCCATTCTTGTCTGTCAGGCCGGCACTTGATTCCGGGGCCTGGGATTGTCCTCATCTCTTGTGGCGGCTGGCTTTAGCCATCCACCGGGTTGAGGTGTTACTGCTTGTTGCGCATCCGAGTACCGGGCCATGGTTCGCGTCAGCATCGTGCAAGTAGAAGACCGCGAGAAGAGTTCGTTTCATAGCACATCGCCGTTCTCCACCCAGACGTTCAGTCAATGTCGCCGCCACCGACCGGCATCGATTCCGACGAGTTCTTGCTCTGCGTGTTCCAGACCACGTTGTGACTGTCGAGTAATGGCTCAGATGAGTCCTGCGCCGCAGGCTTGGAGCGCTTGCTGCCGCAGGACGCACGAAGGGCCTGGGGGGGCCACGCTGTACGTGCAGGGTTCCCTTGCGCGCCACCAGAGCCCAGTTGCTCGTGCAGGGTCAAGCGAACCTGGTTGTTTTCGAGGATGACCGTACGTCGACGAGTCAGTGACATTCGACCCCTTTGGGGAGGACAAAGGCTGCCTCAGCACGCGTTTAAGCCGCCTCTTGGCGGTAGGCAAGTGTGAGCCAGATTCCTCGGAACTGGTCCAGATTCCGTTCGTTAGGCGAACGCAGAATAGCACAGCGCCCCGGAAAACGAAAGGCCAAGGTCCACCGGGGCACCATCCCTCATGACGAGTTCGTGGAACCGTCCGCGACAGGAAACCGCGGACCCAGGCCTTCCAAGAATACGTTCGGAAGTGGCGGCTATTGCCTGATCCACTTGCGTCGGCGCGGCCATCTTGGTCCGTCCTCGAAGAATCGCACGCCGCTCCCGATCCGATCGTAGTCGCCGAGCTCTGCCCGGGCCTGATCCGCTAATGCGGTGAGGCGGTCCACAACATCCGGGTACTGCGCTGCGACGTTGTTCCGCTCGCCGATATCCGACTCTAGGTTGTAGAGTTCGAGTTCCGTGACGGGCTCGAGGGCCTCGCCCAAAAAACCCTTCACCCACGCGCGAGAGAGCAACCACTCGGACTCGCCGCTCCTCGGCCGCGGAAAAACGAGTTTCCATGGGCCGCTGCGGACTGAGTCGAGATGGGTTTCCCGGTAGTAATAGAACGCTTCGTGCGGGCTCCTGGCATTGGGTTCGCCCAGCATCAACGAAGAAATGTCGCGGCCGTCCAGCGTACGGTCGGAAGGCAATTCGGCGCCGGACATTGCAATGAAGGTAGGGAGTAGATCCATCGTCGTTGCGATTTCACTCGTGACCGCGCCAGCAGGGATGTACCCTGGCCCCCACATCACACACGGAACCCGGATGCCGCCCTCCCAGGTCGTGCCTTTGGCGCCTCGTAAAGGTCCCGCCGAGCCTGCATGCTGCTCGATATTGGCCGTGTATTTCGGCGAAAAGTGGTTGCTCCACGGCCCGTTGTCAGAGGTGTAAACAACGATCGTGTTTTGGTCGAGGTCGAGTTCCTTGAGCAAATCGACAATTTCGCCCGTGCTGGCGTCGAGCTCTTCGATCACGTCCCCGTAAAGGCCCCGCTCCGAGCGTCCGCGGAACGGCTCGGTAGCGCCCAGTACGACGTGAGGCATCGAGTGAGCAATGTAGAGAAAGAAAGGCCGATCCTTGTTCTTCCGGATAAAGGCGAGCGCTTCGTCGGTGTAACGCCGCGTCACGTCGTCCACCCCGGCCGTCTCCTCGATCATCTCTTCGTTGCGGTGCACCCAATGGACCACGCCGTCGTCGTTGGCGCCCACGACGCCGAACCAATAGTCGAACCCGCGTCTCACGGGGTTCAGCTTTGCTTTAAGGAGTTGGCGCTGAGTTATGTCGAGTTTGCCCATCATCCCGGTGGCATAACCGGCCTGCTGTAGGACTTTGGGCAGCAGGATTTCCTTTTCATGAACGTAGGGGAAATTGTCCTTTTCGTTGTTGTACTCGCCGACTCGAATCGGATAGCTGCCGGTCAGAAGAGCGGTACGGGATGCGCCACAGAGCGGTTGGCCGTAGAAATCGGTGAACCGCATCCCCTCACGAGCCATCTGATCGATCCGCGGAGTCTTGAAGTCGGTCGCCCCAAAAACGCCAAGGTCGCCGTAGCCCTGGTCGTCGGCGAAGACGATGATGAAGTTCGGTTTATTCCCGGGTTGCTGCGCCGGCGGTAATGAGCACGAGAACAGGCACATTAACAGAAGCAACGAAGTGAGAATCGGTCGTGGGCTCATTGCTGTCTCCTTTTTATTGCGTCCTACTACCACCAAGTTCGCTTCGGCAGTAGCCCTATTTCTCGAGCTTGGTAACGTAGATGTAGAATGCATCCAGTGAATTCTGCCGAGAATCAAGAAACGCTGCCGAAAGACGGTAACTGCCTTTCTTCAGCGTTGCTCGAAAAACCACCCCTGTGGCCTCGCTGCCCACGTCCTGCTTAAGGTGAAGGTCGCCAATGGCAAGGCGAGCCTCGACAGCCGGGAACCCCTGGCCCTTCGCGGTGCGGTGGGCAAGCGGACCGGGGACATCGCTGCCCGGTGGAACGTCCGCGCGAATCGGTGCGTCCAGTTCCATGGGCCAGCGGCGGAGTTCAATCGCGTATTCCCCATCCGTGACGACCTCCACCGGCCAAAACGGCGAGCGCCGTTTCCCGGGTGCGTCGATCATATTCCGAAGCTGGCGAATTGAGTCCTGAAACCAGCCATCGTGACGGCCGATGCAGTCGTGGTAGTTCAGTGCCGTCGGATTCGCACGCTGGTGTCCCAGGGGGATCTCGCTGATTTCGGCAAATATTGGCTCGAATTCCGCCCAGAGCTTATCGTAATGAGCCGTCAACCGGGCGGTCACCTCGGGGTGCCTCTCGTACACGTTCCGCTCCTGCCCCGGGTCGGCCTCAATGTCGTAGAGTTCTTTGCCGTTGACCAGACGCCAACGCTCCGTCATCACGGACGTTTTGAACCACTTCGTGGGAGTAGGAGCGGTCTGGCGGTCGGTCATGAGAATGCGATCCGGCCAGGCATCATGATCCCCGCGCTGGAGCAGAGCACGGAGAGAGACTCCGTCAAATTTCACACCCTCTGGCGGACGGATTCCACACAGGTCAAGCAGTGTGGGGGCGACATCGATATGGGCCGTCAGCGACTCGCTTGTTCGACCGCCCGTGAGCTTGCCGGCCGGCCAGTGAATGAAGAAAGGAACCCGGTGCCCACCGTCGTACTCGCTCCCCTTGTGCCCTCGCATCCCCGCATTGAAGAATGGCCTTGGACCCGTACCGTTATCCGTCGTGAAGATAAAGATCGTATTGCTTTCCAGTCCCTTCTCCTTGAGATGGTTGCGGAGCTTTCCAATGTTTTCATCAATGTTCGAAATCATTCCCCAAAAGTTTGCCGTCTCCCGGTCACGACCACGATACAGAGCTGAGAACCTATCGGGGACGTGATAGGGACCATGCGGCGCATTCGTAGGCAGATAGACAAAAAAGGGCTTGTTTTGCTCGGCCGCACGGTCGATGAACCGTGTGGCTGCGGTAAAGAAGATATCGGTGCAATAGCCCTTGACCTTGGTTGGCACGCCGTTGCGGAAGTAGGTGTCGTCGAAATAGGCGTTGTCCCAGTAATCGGCCAGAACGCCCACCGCTCCCCCGTAGTGACGCAGGACCTCAACGAACCCGCGATGTTCCGGCCCGTATGGGAAATTGTCGCCGAGGTGCCATTTGCCAAACATGCCTGTCATATACCCGGCATCTTGAAACATTTTGCCCAAAACCACTTCGTTCCCGCGAAGGAACCAGTGCGGTTCGATCGCGTTGCGGATGCCGGTGCGGTTGGCGTAGCGTCCGGTCATGAGCGAAGCGCGAGTGGGGATGCAATACGGGGACACATGGTAGTCGGTGAGTCGAACCGACTCCGACGCGAGATGGTCGAGATTGGGTGTTTTGATGACCGAGTTGCCGTGCGCGGCGATATCGCCGTAGCCCTGATCGTCGGTCATGATCAGGATGACGTTAGGCTTGGCGTCGGGCGCAGAGGAACCGCAGGAAAACCAACTGGCTATGGCTGCCGCTCCCAGTATCGCTACCCTAACAGCGCCCAGAAACTTTCGCCTGGATGCTAGCTTCATCGTTTTACACTGAGGGCCGCTCAACGATAACCGACGGTAGGCTCACGCTGCGAAGCCACCTCGACGCATGTGCCCGCGTGCGCGCCCACCGAGCGCACGAACTCCTTCCTCGGCGGGCGTATTAGGCTTCTTGCGGGTACGGATGCTTTCTTGGCCAGATGAGGACGTTCTCCGTTGACGTCGAAATCGGCACCACGTGACTTCAGAGGTGTAGGAACTCAATCCCGGGTCCAATACTATCGAGGCCGCTACCACCTGACCCTTTTTCGTCCGGTCCCGATTCGTTGTTCAGCCTCCACCGCGATACACGCAGGTGGAGGCTGAGATGACATTGCTCACATCTTAGGCTGCGAGGTTAGAACAGTAACTTGAGAGCGAACTGGATCTGCCGGGCCGCGTTTTGCGTGCCAAGGATGTTCCCGAAGTTCGGATTCCGGGGAAAGGCGTTGGAAAACGGATTCGCCAAGTTCACATTGTTGAACAGATTAAAGAAATCCGTGCGGAACTGGAGTTTGACTCTTTCCTTGTGTAAAGGAAAGTTCTTAAAAAGACTGACATCCCAGTTCCCAAACGCTGGACCCCTTTCCGTGTTGCGTCCCAGGTTCCCAAAAGTATACTGCGCGGGCACGGCAAAGGCTTCCCGGTTCAGCCAGCCCAGGGTCTTATCCCCCGGGACCGGAGCCCTCGCAGGCTGCCCCAGGACCCGGTCCGGGCGCTGCAAACCTCCCAACCCGATGTTCCCTCGATCAAAACTAATCCTGACATTTACCGGGCCGCCGGTGTTTATGCGCGTAATCCCGCTGACCGCCCAACCGCCCAGGAGGTGGTTGACGACACCGGGCCCATCCGCCAGAAAACGCTTGCCGCGGCCAAACGGTAGCTCATACAGGTAACTGCCCGTAAAGATGTGGCGGAAATCGTTAGAGCCATTTCCGCGGTCTCCCTTGAGGTCGAACGCATTTTGCGGGAAATTGTTGTCGGTGTTTCCGGCTCCACCAACGGAAATGTGATGGCCCCAAGCGTATGATCCGAGGACTTGCAGACCGCTCGAAAACCGCTTTTCGAGTTTCACTTGTAAAGAGTGATAAATGGAACTCCCCTTACTCTCCCTCATGATCATCAATTGGTTGTTTTCGGGATAAGGTCTGGGATGTTCCTGTCCCGGCTCACAAGGCCTCGGCGGACAGCCCACCACACCCGGCGCCGGAAGAGGAAGGTTCGCGTGGAAGGCGATCGGCAACTTCGTGCCTTTGCTTGCAACGTAACTGCCTTCCAGTACGAGATCACCGGCCAGTTGGCGCTGCACCCCCAGGTTCCACTGCTGAGTGTACCCGGTTTTGTCTCTCCGGTTATACATATGTCTTCCGCCCGGAGGAGTGTCGGAAGTGATTTCGAGCCCTGGCGGAAACAGCGTATCGATCGGCGTCAGTGTCTCACCCCGATTGAGCGCACTCACAGTATCGCGGAGGGCATAGGGCCACTGGCCTCGCCGGGAGCTCGACATCCAGATGTAGTTGGCAACGTAAAAGACGCCGTACCCAGCCCGCACGGTGGTCTTGGGATTGAGCGTGAAAGCAAGGCCGACGCGGGGTGCGAAATTGTTGAAATCAGGGTCACGCATCACCGGCCGGGTATTCGGTGGCTCGCCCGTGACCGGGTTGTCTCCAGCCCAGATCATTTGTCTGGTATGTATATCAAACTCAGACAAGCGGTCAAATTTGTCCCGGGGGTATTGGTTGTACTCATACCGCAGCCCCAGATTGAGCATCAGTCGCGGCATCACCCTAAAGTCGTCTTGAACGTAGAATTGGTACCTGCCCCAGCTGTGATCGAGGGCCGTATTGCCCACGTTTCGCCCGCCGTTGTCCGGCAGCCCCAGCAAGAAAGAAGCTAGCGAGGACCCCGTGGCGGCAGTATTCTGGGGATCCGCAGTCGCTAGTTGCGAGAACCTGAAACCGGTCGCATTGATGTTGTCGTGCAAGCCCCAGATCTGGTCGATGGTGACGCCCGCCTTGAAGGTGTGTTTTCCGCGAACGTTCGAGATCTTGAAGATATACTGCATGATGCTGGTCGGAGACACCACCCCGGCCGAAAACACACCGGTGAAACCGTCTCCGAGGGTCAAGGCCGGGAACAAGGGGGTATCCGGGTAGCTGCCGGCGGTGATGCCTTGGATCGGGAACTGTTTCAGGAACGCGTCAGCTCCAGGATCTGGATTGGTAGACGTCTGGAACATGCCGGTACGATTATAGCCGACCTTGACGTCGATCACCGTGGTCGGGGTCGGCACGTAGGTCCCACTGATGACCGCATTGGCATAGTCTTGAACCGTGTCCGTCGACAGGCCGGGAATCGCTTGGGGCCTGCTATCCGCCGCGTCCGCGGGCGAGTAACGGAAGAACATGTTCAAGTTATCTGTCGCCTGATAATCACCTCGCATGTTCAGCTGATCCTTGTCCAGCGTACGCGAGTTCGTGTTCACCACATTGCTCCCTCCCGGGGTGTCCGTCACTGGAAAGACAATGTCTCCCCAGGCCGACATGCCGGGATGGATTCGACTGGGGCAAATGACGTTCGGCACCCCGTTGCAGCTGATCTGGTCCCGGATGACTTGGCCGGTGACTGGATCCAGCCGGCTGGTAAAGGGGTCGAAGATCGGATTCAGGTCCCGGAGATCACCCGACAGTTGCGTCCTCGTGGGGACCGTCGCAAACAGCGTCGATTCCCGGCGGATCTTGAACCCCTCGTAGTTGAACAACCAGAACATCTTGTTCCGCCCGTCGTAGACCCCCGGGATGTGAACCGGCCCGCCGATGACCGTCCCCCACTGGTTCTGCCGAAACGCCGGCTTCCCAGTGCCACTTCTATTCCTGAAAAACTCATTGGCGTCGAGCTTGTCGTTGCGCAGGAATTCAAAAACAGACCCGTGGAGTTCGTTGGTTCCCGACTTGAGGGCCACGGCCACACTGGCGCCAGCACCCCCGCCAAACTCGGCTGAGGTGATATTCGTCTGCACCCTGAATTCCTGGATGGCGTCGATGGAGGGCTCCGCGCCAAACGACACAAAGAACAGGTTGTTGTTTTCGATGCCGTCCAGCGTGAAGTTGTTCGCAGTCCGACTGTTGCCGTTCACGCTGTATTGATGCCCGCCCCCAACGGCAAATATCGTGATGGGTTGGGGCACAGACCCGGGCATCAACATAATCAAGTCCGTGTAACTTCTGCCGTTCAGAGGCAAGCTGACAACGCTTTCATTATTAATAACCGTCCCGACCGTGGCATCCGCGGTATCCAGCAGCGGGGCGGTGGCGACTACCTCTACCGTCTCGGTGACCGCGCCTACCTCCAGCGCCACGTTGACAGTCACTGCCCGATTAATTTGCAACTCGACCCCGGTGACCTCAGTGGCCTGGAAGCCTTCGTGCTCTGCCTTCACGGAATAGATGCCAGGTAATAGTGACGGCACCGTGTAACTGCCGCCCGCGCCGGTCCGCACTGCACGGCTGATACCGGTATTCTCGTTGGTCACCGTGACAGCAGCACCCGGAACGGCCGCATCTGATTGGTCACTCACGGTGCCAAGAATGCTGCCAAACGATGCTTGCCCGCGCAGCGCCCGCGGAGCTTGAAACAGCAACAAGCCCAGCAGCATCAAGCAGATTGCCGCTACTCGCATAGTTTTGATCATTGTGTATCCTCCTTATAGATATCAACGACAACACGCCACCCTACTCCAGGAACCCGTTGCGACGACGGACATGATTATATCATATACAATTACGATGCAGTTTTCCCTACAGGGAAGGGAAAAATTCTAACTGATGGACTCTCGGGAGGGTAGTGGGTTGCTGTGCTAGCCATCCGTGGCCAAGGAAGGGAAAGACTGCGGTGATCTCGGCCAAGGAGGAGAGGGATCTCCTCGGTGCTGGTTCCGACTTGACGGGAACGCGCCGCGGGACGCCCGGGAGGCGAATCCTGTCCCAAATGCATACGCGCCGATCGACTGCTGCGACTGGCGCCAGCAAGCCCGCGCAAAGGGCTATTATTCATTCGGTTCCGGGAACTCCTTCCGGGCCGCTGTGCCCAACTCGACAGGCCAGATGCTGTCCAAAGTAGCTCTGCAAGAAATCCAATTGAGGTTGGTGTCTCCCTCGGTCTCGAGGAACACGCCCACGAAGTAGAGGCCCGGGGGCAGGGATTCCGGGTTGCTCCGGACTTCTCGGATTGCCGCCAGAGCCGCCGAAGATTCACGGATAATCTGAGTATGGGGTTGGCCTTACTCCGGAGCATCAGTTTGGTTCTCGCCCTGAGTTTCGCTCTGAGGGCGGAGTCCGTGCCGTCCTCGCTCTTCGTGGATGCCACCGAGAGTTCTGGTCTCCGTTTCCAGCATCGCGCCTCGAAAACCGAGCGGAAGTACCTTCCCGAGACGATGTCTGGCGGTGTGGCGATATTCGATTTCGAACCGTGACGGCTGGATGGACGTATTTTTTGTGAACGGGGCCGAGCTCAAGCTGCCACATCCCGCCGGCGGACAGAGTTGGAGCGCTCTGTGCAAACTCACGCTGATGACGCCCAGCTCTACTCTGAGCTATCACAAGTCCATACGAAAATGGGAAACCAGGCGCAGGCGGGGGAGGCGCGGACCAGATCGGAGGAGCTAAGGACCCGGGAACTCGAATTCACACAGAAAAGGACTTTCTAACCTGTCCAACCTCTGGCTTCAAGGCAGTAACATCCTCTTCTAATATTCTGGTGGCTCCAACTCCGGGTTGAGTTCACGAGCTTTCTGGAACTCGATCATGCTGCGCTCCCGTTCACCCTGGCGGAGAAGCATGAGTCCCAGGTTGTAGTGAGCTTCAGCGAAATCGGATTGGAGCGCCACCGCTTCCTCAAACTGAGTGATTGCTGATTCCATGTCCGACGTTGCCGCAAGAAGACCGCCGAGGTTGTTGTAGGCTAGGGATTGCTTCGGCTCCAATTCGATCGCCTTCTGAAATTCGGCGATGGCTCCTTCGATGTCTCCCGTTTGGGCTAGGCTTACCCCGAGGTGGTTGCGAGCTTCGGCCGAGTTCGGACCAGACCGGACTGCCGACCGGAATTCCCGCACGGCACTTTCCAAGTCCCCCCCAGCCATGGCTTTGAGGCCCCGGCCGATAGAGAGCAGGACCTGCATATCCGCTACGTTCCGAGCTGCTTGCTGTTTTTGCACACTGGCTACGACCTTGAACTCTTCCGCCGCCTTTTTTCGGTCCCCCTTCCTGTAGAAAACGCGCCCGAGATTGTAATGAACCCCCGGGTAGCTTGGGTCGAGCTGAAGAGTTGTCCGGTATTCTGCTATGGCACGGTCCAGGTCGCCTGCCTTCGTCAACGCTGAACCCAACCGATAGTGAACCTTTGCCTCCTCGGGCCGAATTTCGGCGGCCGCTTGCAACTCCACCAGAGCTAGGTCGACCTCTGAAGACATCAGCAAGGCCAAGCCGAGGTTGTAACGCCCGTCAAAACCGGCTGGGTCCAAACGAAGCGCGGCCCGAAACTCTCGAATCGCCTCCTCCAGTTTTGCCATTTCGGCCCACGCCGCCCCCAAAGCGTTACGAGCCTGAACAGAACCGGGCTTGAGTGCAATAGCTTTCTGAAACTCAGTGATCGCGTTCTTGCGATCCTCTCCTTCTCGGAGCGCCAAACCGAGCTGAAAGTGGGCGTCCGCGTCGTTCGGATCCAATCGGACCGCCTCTTGGAGTTCTCGAACAGCGTTTGCCGTGTCGCCTTCGGCAAGCAGCGCGCTGCCTAGCTGGACGCGCGCCCCAACGTGGCCTCGGTCTGCGAGGATCGCTTCTCGGAACTCGGCGATCGCCGACCGAGACTCGCCCTTCCGCAGCAGTACCCGGCCTAAGTTGTATCGCGCTTCTCCATAACCGGGGTCGGCGTCGGTGGCCTGCCGGAATCTCGCCTCGGCTCCATCCAACTCGCCGAGCATCACCAGCACGACGCCCAGGTCGTTCAGGGCCTGACCGAAATCCGGCTTGAGAACAACCGCCCGCTGGAGAGCCGACAGCGCGCCGTGTTGATTTCCGGCTGAGGAAAGCACCAAACCTAAACGGTAATGAACCTCGGGAGAGGAGGGTGCTTCGCCAGCGGCCAATCGCAACTCGGCTTCCGCCGCGCGCAGGTTCCCAGTCCTCAGCAAGGCGGCTCCCAGGTTCGATCGCGCTTCAACGTAAGCGGGATTCAGCCGCAACGCATCCCTGAATTCCCTAACCGCAGCGTCTAGATCGTCCTTTCCCACCCAACACACCCCCAGGTAGTTGTGGATCTCGTGCGATCGCGGATCCAGCCTTAACGCCGCGTGAAACTCCGCGATGGCTTGGTCGAATTCACCGGAGGCCAATAGGCGCCTGCCTTGCTCTCGGTGCGCCCAGGCGTCCCGCGCGGGCGCTTGCGCCCAAAGATGGGCCGCGAGCACCCCCAGCACGATGACAGCGCGGATCACGGTGAGAATTCCAAGCTGCGAACCACGAGCCGGCTCGGCGGCGACTCCCGCGACGAGACACCGCGCGCCGGCTCCAAGCGATTGCCCTTGTGCACGTCTCATTGTGCTAAGAACGGCCTACGCGTACGGCCTTGCGTGGTGCGCCATCATCCGGCTTTTGCCCCCGGCCTTCGAGCGGGCGAGCCGACTCCCGTACCTTCCGGGGCCGCGGTACGCATTATTAGCCTAGCATCGGGAACGGTGGAGTCGACCGTTGATCTGATCCAGCTTCCGAGATACCTGTCCTTTTCGGTCTCCTCTTTTTTCCCCGCCTGTGGGGAAAACGCCTGCGCTCGGGTACATCTGAAATAGCAGGGGCTTATCCAACGGAGGACCACGTTGATCAAATACGGTTTTTGATCTAGAATTTCTAGTACTCTGACACAGGGTCCCTGGCCGGAGACTCGGTCTCTGAAGGCCCCGTCGCGGTTGTACGTGTAGCTGGAGAACCAGAAAGGTAACGGAGGACGACGATGAACAACATACTGAGAACTATTGGAATCTGCGCGATCATGCCAACCCTCGTTTTGTTGCTGCTATGGGCGCCCGCCTTGGATTCGGAGTCCGTTCGCTCCTATCGCGAGTGGAGAGCTTACGGCGGCGGTCCCGAGAACATCCAGTATTCCGCTCTCGACCAAATCAACCGCAAAAATGTCCACCGCCTGAAGGTTGCCTGGAGTTTCGACACCGGCGATGCGTACTCCGGCTCGGAGATGCAGTGTAACCCGATCGTCATCGATGGCGTTCTCTTCGCTACGACACCGCGGCTGAGGGTCATCGCCCTCGATGCAGCCACAGGGAAACTCCACTGGAGCTTCGACCCTAATGAAGGACCGAAGACCGATCGTCTGCGTCGTAACCGCGGCGTCACTTGGTGGAGCGATGGCCGGCAGCAGCGGCTGTTCTTCGTCTCCAGTCACTTTCTCTTCGCTCTCGATGCCCGTACCGGCAAGCCGATTTCCGATTTCGGCGACAGGGGTCGTGTTGACCTCCGGGAGGGCCTCGGGCGCGACCCCGAGACGGTCTCCATCTCTGCTAACAGCCCCGGCGTAATCTACAACGACCTACTCATCCTCGGCAGTATCGTCAGTGAAGCGCTCCCCGCGCCTCCCGGTGACATCCGGGCCTACGACGTCCGTACGGGACAGCATCGCTGGAGCTTTCACACGATTCCCCATCCGGGCGAGTTCGGGTACGAGACCTGGCCGAAGGACGCCTGGAAATATAGTGGAGCCGCGAACAATTGGGCCGGCATGAGTTTGGATGAAGAGCGTGGGTTGCTGTTTGTTCCGACCGGGTCGGCAGCCTTCGATTTCTACGGCGCTAACCGCCTTGGAGACAATCTGTTCGCGAATTCTCTGATTGCGCTGAAGGCGGAGACGGGCGAGCATGTCTGGCATTTTCAAGCTGTCAAGCATGACGTGTGGGATCGCGACCTTCCCGTCCCGCCCCGTCTCGTAACCGTGAAGCGCGATGGGAATCTGATCGACGCCGCGGCGCAGATCACGAAGTCCGGTCATGTATTCGTCTTCGAGCGCGAAACCGGCAAGCCGCTGTTCCCGATTGAATACCGTAGGGTTCCCGCTTCCGACGTCGACGGCGAGAAGCTTGCGGCCACACAACCTTTACCGCAAAAACCGCCGCCGTTCGCCCGCCAAATCTTCACCGAGGACATGGTCACCAAGCGGACTCCCGAGGCGTACAAGACCGTTCTCAAGCGCTTCCGGCAAGTTCGTGGCGGGGAGCAGTTCACGCCTCCAAGTCTTCAGGGAACAATCTTGTTTCCTGGGTATGACGGCGGTGGCGAATGGGGCGGCTCTGCTTTCGACCCCGCCACGGGCCTCCTCTATGTAAACGCTAACGAAATGCCCTGGATCCTCAGACTGGTGGAGCGTACTCAGCTCGAAGCCGGCGCGACCTCGCGGAACTTGTACCTGGATTACTGCGCCAGTTGTCATGGAAAAGAACGTGGCGGCAGCCCCCCGGAGTTTCCCTCCCTCGTTGCCATCGGGGACAAGTCTAAGCCGCGCGAAATCGCACAGGTCATTCGTAAAGGTGCTGGCCGCATGCCGGCGTTTGCAAACCTGCCGCGTCGGGCAGTTCAGGCGCTGGTGTCCTATCTCGTCTCGGGTGAAGACAGAGAAGTTGAGGTTCCTGCTCCCTCGCCCATGGACCTCAAGTACAAGCACGACGGGTACAACAAGTTCCTCGATCCCGACGGCTACCCCGCTGTCGAGCCTCCGTGGGGCACGCTGAATGCGATCGATTTGAACAAGGGGGAGATCGTCTGGAAGATTCCCTTCGGTGAGTTTCCTAAACTGGCCGAGCAGGGGCTGCACAACACTGGCAGTGAAAACTATGGCGGCCCCGTGGTCACTGCAGGCGGTGTTCTATTTATCGGCGCGACCAATCACGACCGCAAGTTCCGTGCCTTTGACAAAACTACCGGCAAGCTCTTGTGGGAAACTACACTGCCGGCAGCAGGGAATGCCACTCCGGCTGTGTACGAGGTCAACGGCCGAGAGTTCGTCGTGATCGCCGCGGGCGGCGGCAAATGGGGCAATCCTTCCGGCGGCACCTATGTCGCCTTCGCGCTTCCGCAAGTCACTCAGTGAAGATAGATGCAAAATCCCAGGCTACATATCCTTATCAGATCAGCCCATCCGAGTATGAATCGAGCCGCGCTCACGAGGGCCTCCCCAAGCTCCAGCGGTCCTGCCTCGATCTTCTTCTCGAGGCTTTCGCCGTCGATGTAGGCCATTGCGGCGAAGGTCTGCCCGCCCGCCTCATCGATTTCATGGACCCGGCCTTGCCGATCCACCCAGACAAGCCGCGAGGTCCGCCTGGTAATGAAAACCAGAGACCCGCTTGTGGACACCGAGAAGTTGGGGCGCCCAGTAGCCGAGGCGACTCCGATCTCGTCAGTGATTCCAAGCGGCTCGCCAGTGACGCGAAGAGCGGTCGCGTCGAAGGTTCGTGTCTCTAGTACCGTCTCATCCATAAAGATGAGGTAGCCTGGGGGTCGATATCTGACGGCTGATTCTGCCTGAAACAAAGGCGTGCTCTCACGCGAGTCAAGCGAAGCGAGATGGGCGGTCCGGTCGCTTCGCTTCCAAAAGATGAAGTGGCGGCCGTCCGGCAGAAAGTCGGGCCAGTATTCGTGGCGCCCGAGAGGATCGGAATCGTCGGCCCTCGACCACAAGACAGACTCTCCCCCCGAGGCGGAAACCTTGTAGATGCCTGCTGTCTCGGGATCTTCGACGCCGAAAACAATTGTTCCTTCCTGGTTCCAACTGCCGCCGCGGAAACGGTTTCCCGGCAGCGGGCAGATCGTCTGTACAATACCCCGGTTGAGGTGGAATTTTCTCAAGTCGCCGCCCGCTCCGAACCCTATGAAGCGACTATCGGGCGACCAGAACGGATAGCAATGCAGATCGGCGTCAGCCACCTCGCGCGTGGATTTGTCCAGAAAATCGTGCAAGACGAGCCTCCGCCCGTCTTGGAGCGCTACGAGCCAGCGGCCGTTCGGAGACATCGCGAACCGGGATGTATAGGACATCCCCTCGGGTAGAGCGACCTGAAGTCGGAGAGGGGCAATTCCGGAATGCGTGGCGGGTTGTTCCCGCCCGGTGCCAAAAAACCAAAAAGCTGCGAGTGCCAAGCAAGCTAACGCTGCAGCAGCCCAGGCGATACGCTCGCGCGTGCGGGAAGCGGGCGCGGCACCTTGCGTCTTTGCATCGATGCTGGGGGGGGCCGTCCGTGCGATCACACTCCGGGCGGCCGACTGCGCAATCGTCGATTTGCCCGACTTCAGCTTCTCGCTGAGCGTTTCCAAATCAACCACCATGTCGGCAGTGCTTTGGTAGCGCCTGTCGGCTTCTTTGGCCAGACACTTGTTCACCAAAAGTTCCAGCTCCATCGGCACGCCCGTCCGCAGCGCTGTCATTGGCTCGGGCTCTTCGTTGGTGATCGAATACATCATCTTGCTAGTTTTCTCTAAGTTGTTGATAGCTAAGGTAATTGAACTAAAGTTTGTTGATTGTGTTGGTTACGGATTGTCTCGTGAGTCTCGCCTGTTCATCGTAGTCTTCCTGGTGCGCGGTGGAAACAGACACCACACAGACACCAACGGAACCTCAGTTGTGGGTGTGAGGGTTGGGTTCGCGGCCAGTAGGTTTGAATCAGTAAAGCCTGCGACGAGCTGATCGCAGGTAGCCCACAGCATGTTAACCGGCCGTTTGGCCTCGCGGCGGGGCAACTCGGGATCATTGTCGGTTACGATGACCACGCTCGGCCCCATGGCAGGGATGTCCGTCCACTGATAGCCGCCCGCAACGCTCGTGGCCAGCCTTTTCAGGCCTGCTTGTCGACACTCATAAGTCTTGTGTTTTCAACACAAGTGCCTGATGCGAAAACAGTTACTCTGCCGGAGTTTTAGTCTCATGTAGTCTCATTTGGGATGGTTTCGCCTGCTTGATGTGCCCTTATTGTTCCCCAGCGGCCACGCAGCGTTTCCCGCGTTTGCGGAGAGATATCGCGGGAGGTCGAGCACCATCAGGATCGACTCGGGCACATGGTGTATGATTGCGGCAACGGCGCTTTTGAAGCCACAGGGCGCGGGTCTTCAGGACACTGAAAAGTAGACGGTAAGGTGTGAAAGAATCAGGGTAAGTCCAGTCTCAGCCACGACTGTTGGGGCCGCGGCAGCCTGTCCCCAGCATTTTTTCACAGCTTCCTGTCCCCATCGCCTCAGCAGGTAGTAGCCCAAACTCAATCACAGCTGATGCGGCTGCGGAGTTTTCTGCTGCGCCTAACAGCCCGTGGTAAAAGTACAACAATGCACAAAGTACTTGGCAAAGAGAACATCTTGGTGTATCCTGAATTATGCACTGCGGCGTGGACCTGAGGAGGGCTGAGCCGCAAGGGACCATTGGGAACCCCCGAAAACATGGGGTAAAAAGGTAGGCTGGCAAAGATACCAGCTTCGCCAGCCAACCCCAAGGAGGTCACCCACATGGTTACCAGACGAAAACAGCATAGCTCCCAAAGGCCCGTCCAACAAGGCCCAGCCGTGACGGCCTCGCAGCCCAATAAAATCGGGGCTTCGACGCCTTACCACTTCCGCGGCAGGAAGCCGACTCCCTACGGCGGCTTGCTGCCGGTGGTCGGGAGGGCGCTGATCTGAGAGCCTGGCTATGCGCTATGCATAAAATTTTATGCACTAGCCGTAACGCACTGGAAACACGTCACTTCCGAGCGAGGTTTTGACGACGCGGATTCTGGGCGGGAAGGGAAACCGGACACGGAGAAGCCAAAAGGCCAGTTGCCGAGCTACCACTACCACCTCACGACGACCGCCAACCCGCTACGAACGCAGCCACACTCGCAAAGTGAATCTGTGCATAATTCAGGTGTATAATTGTTTTATGGCAATGGGACGACGCAACCAGCGGCAGCGGCAGAAAGGGCTGTGGGTCGCCGCCGCGGATCTGCCCCAGACTGCGGCCCACCCGTTTTATCGCAGGCTCAACGAGCTGCTCGACGAGCACGGCTTCGACGACTTCGCCGAACAGCGCTGCGAGCAGTTCTACGCGGCGCACATGGGCCGTCCCTCGCTGACGCCCGGCAGCTACTTCCGCTGCCTGCTGATCGGCTACCTCGAAGGCATCGACAGCGAGCGCGGCATCGCTTGGCGCCTGGCCGATTCGATCTCGTTGCGGCGCTTTCTCGCCATCGAGCTCGACGAATCAACGCCCGATCACTCGACGATCTCGCGCACGCGCCGCCTGATCGACGTCGAAACGCACCGCGAAGTGTTCACCTGGGTGCTGCAATTGCTCGCCAAGCAGGGTCTGTTGAAAGGCGGCACGATTGCGGTCGATGCGACCACGCTCGAGGCCAGCGCGGCGTTGCGCTCGATCGTGCGGCGCGACAGCGGCGAGAGCTACGAAGAGTTCCTGCGGGGACTGGCGGCGGAGTCGGGGATCGAGACGCCGAGCCGCGAGCAGCTGGCCAAGCTGGACAAAAAGCGCAAAAACAAAGGCTCCAACAAGGATTGGACCAATCCGCATGACCCCGACGCCAAGATCGCAAAAATGAAAGACGGGCGCACGCACTTGGCGCACAAGGCCGAGCACGCCGTGGACCTGGAGACGGGCGCGCTGCTGGCGCTGACGCTGCAAGGCGCCGATCTGGGCGACACGACAACCGTGTCCGAGACGATTAGCGCGGCCGCGCAGCAAGTCGCCGCGGTCGCCCAAGACCAGGAGGCGAACGAGCAACTGTCTCCCCAAGGGCTGCAAGAAGTGGTGGCCGACAAGGGCTATCACAGCAACGACGTGCTGACGGACCTGACGGCGCTGGAGATGCGTTCTTACATCAATGAACCGGACCGCGGGCGGCGCAACTGGTGCGGCAAGCCTCGGCAGCAACAAGCGGTGTATGGCAACCGGCGACGGATGCGCGGGAAGCGGGGCAAACAGCTGTCACGGTTACGCGGCGAGCGGGTGGAACGCAGTTTTGCTCACTTATATGAGACCGGCCGGATGCGGCGGACGCACCTGCGCGGCCACGAAAATATCTTGAAACGGCTGCTGATTCACGGCGGCGCGTTCAATTTGTCGCTAGTGCTGAGGAAGGAACGGGGAGCGGGGACGCCGCGCGGGCTGGCAGAAGCGAAAAAGGCCTTCGATTGGCTCTTGGAGACCGTCAGGCGGCCGTTTTCGGCTGGCCGAACGCTTCTGCTTCGGCTGTGGCCGCACCCGGCCAACACACCATTCCGGCTCCAGTCGCAATCCTGCGTCTTCGGTCCCGCTCGCACCGCCTGAAAACGGCTACATCTACCACGGGCTGCTAAGCCGAGTCCTGGCGAGCTACGCCAGAATCTCTTCGATCACGTGGCCGTGCACATCCGTCAAACGAAAGTCGCGCCCCTGGAACTTGAAAGTAAGTTTCGTGTGGTCCATTCCCATCAAGTGGAGTATCGTGGCCTGCAGATCGTGGACAGTCAATGGGTGTTCGACGGCACGGTAGCCGAGCTCGTCGGTGGCGCCGAGCCGGGCGCCGGACTTGATGCCTCCTCCGGCGAGCCACATGGTGAACGTACGGTGGTGGTCACGGCCGACAAGCGGGTCGTCCGGCTCTCCCTGCAGCATGGGCGTGCGTCCAAACTCGCCACCCCAGATGACAAGAGTTTCGTCCAAGAGGCCGCGCTGTTTGAGGTCTGTGATCAGAGCCGCCGTGGCACGATCGACCTCCCGACATTTTTCGGGGAGGTGTTTGGGAATGTTGACGCGCGTGCCGCCGTGGTGGTCCCACTCGCCGTGGCTCAGTTGAACGAACCGTACCCCGCGCTCGACGAGCCGCCGTGCCAGCAGGCAATTGTTAGCAAACGACTTCTTGCCAGGCTCGGTGCCGTACATCTCGTGAATGAAACGTGGTTCTCGAGCGATGTCCATGAGCTCGGGAACACTGGTCTGCATCCGGTAGGCCATCTCGTAGGATGAGATGCGGGTTTCGATCTCGGGGTCGGCCTGCTGAGCCAGCTTGTAAGAGTTCAGCCTCTGCAGAGTATCGAGCGAGTCCCGCCGGATGTCTGGGCTCACGCCGTCGGGATTCGAAAGGAAGAGCACAGGATCGCCGCCCGGTCGAAACGGGACTCCCTGATAGACGGTGGGTAAGAAGGCTGTTCCTAGGCACGCAGTTCCGCAACGAGCACCTCGACCCGACGAGAGGACCACGAAGCCGGGAAGGTCTTCGTTCTCGCTGCCGAGGCCGTACGTCAGCCAGGCGCCCATGGAGGGCCGGCCCGTTCGTTGGGCCCCGGTAAACATCTTGAGCTGTGCGGGGACGTGGTTGAACTGATCCGTCGTCAGCGAGTAAATGAAAGCCGTCTCGTCCACTATCCCGCTCGTGTGTGGCAGCAGCTCGGAAACATAGGTGCCTGTCTCACCGTAGCGGTCGAATTTGAATTGCGGCCCCAGCAGTTGCGGCTGGCCGGTGAGGAAGGCAAATCGCTCTCCCTCGACCAACTCCTTCGGGACCTTCTTCCCGTGAAACTTTGCCAGCTGAGGCTTAAAATCGAAAAGGTCGAGTTGCGACGGGGCTCCGGCCATCAGCAGAAAAATGACGCTCTTCGCCTGCGGTTTGTAATGAGTGGGCCTGGGTGCCAACGGGTCCGTGCGGGTCTTGGCGGTAGCCGCCCTGAGGTCTTTGTTCAGCAGTGACCCCAGAGCGATGGAGCCGACGCTCACGCCGGCAGACCAAAAGAAATGCCTGCGAGTAACTTGCAGAAATGCTTCTTTGTCGGGACTCATGTTCACTGCCCTCCGGCCGCTTAGTTGCGTGTCTCCTGGCTCGTTGTCAGAGCATCACTGAGCGGTTTCTGCTGCGTCTCCTATTCTCTCGTGATCGCTTCGTCAAGGTTAAGCAAGACGTTCGCCACCATGATCATGGGGGCCAGCCTGGTCGGCTCGATGGCCGGTGCGGGTCTGTGAAACGCGTTCGCCACGAACTTCCCCGCCGCGTCTTCTGAATCCCTGTACTTTGACGCGAGTCGATCGTGAAAGTCGACGAGGGTGCGACTCTCCTCCGCGCTGGGCCGTCGCGCCAGCACCAGGCGAAAGCCGTGCTCGATCCGATCTCTCAGATCACCATCCACTTCTCTCATCATGCGTTGCGCCAGCCCCGCGGCGGCCTCGACGAATACCGGGTCATTCAAAGTATTGAGAGCCTGGAGCGGCGTATTCGAGCGCGACCGCTGGACGGCGCAAACCGTCCGATCCGGCGCGTCGAAGGTCATGAAGGTCGGGTAGACCGAAGTTCGCTTGTAGAACGTGTACAGCCCACGGCGGTACCGGTCTTCTCCTTCGCTCTCCGGCCACAGACGGAAACCCCCTTCGATGAAATGGTCGGCAAGGATGTCTTTCGGCTGCGGAGGATAGACGCTGGGTCCGCCGATCTTGTCGCTCAACAGACCGCTCGCGGCGAGAGCGATGTCGCGCACGGCCTCGCCCGGAACACGGTATCGCGCTCCCCGTGAAAAAAGGACGTTGTCCGGGTCCTTGTCGAGCTTCTCAGCCTTCGCCACCGACGACTGGCGGTAGGTTGCCGACATGGCGATCGTCTTTATCAGAGGTTTTGTGTTCCAGCCGAGTCGCATGTACTCCGTTGCCAGCCAGTCGAGCAGCTCGGGATGGGAAGGCGGATCCCCTTGCGTGCCGAAGTCCTCAGGGGTCGGCACCAAGCCCCGCCCGAAAATACTTTGCACGATCTGGTTCACCCGCACTCTCGCCGCGAGAGGATTGTCCTCGCTCACCAACCAGCGGGCGAAATCAAGCCGGTTGGAGTCTTGACCGGGCCCCAGGGAGCCCAAGATCCTCGGAATTCCCGGGTACACGCTCTCGGCCAAATCGAGGAAGTTGCCGCGATTTTGGCGGTGCGTCTCCCGAGCCTCGGGTAGCTCCTGCATAACGAGTGTCGTCGTCGTGTGCTTCGCCCGAAACTCCTCAAGATCGGCTGTGAGTCGTCGATAAGCCGCTCTGGTTTCCGCCAGCTCCACAGCGATGGACCGGTAGTGCGCCTCGATATGCCGTGTTTGCTCTTCGCCTCGGTGCGAGGGTGGAACGGACAAGACCTCCTGAATCCTTCGTGGCGTTTCGACAAGAAGGGCTGCGTCGTCGGGATCGATCGTTGTAGCGGAGATCCGAAACCGGCCGACCAGACGCCTTTTCTCGCCGGAGTCGTGATGGAGTCGCAGCGTGAGTATGACTGTGCCTGCGGACCCGAACGGTTCGCGTGCAAGAAGCACTACCTGGGGAGGTTGCCCCCTCAAGTCGCCCTCAGGATCGAATTCCCAGCCGCTCTTCGGGTCTCCGTCGAGCAACCCGGGAACCTCACGGGTCAGCCAGCCGAAATGATCAGCCTCGGCCCGGGCAAACGGGATTCTCGTCTCCTCTTCCACGCCAACATAAGGTCGAAAGTAAAAGCCGGAAGGACCTGTGTCGTTGGTCACTTTCAGCAAGATCTGGTTGCTGCCGCGCTCCAGCTTCAACCGCAGCATTTCCTGGTCCGGTGCGATGGGTCGCGTCGGGTCCTTCGACAAGACTTTCTTGCCGTTCAGCCAGACCTCGATGCCTTTGTGGCTTCCCAAAGACAAAAGGATGGTGGTTTGCTCTTCCACTTCGACCGTGCGATAGGCATAACTGGCGCAATGCTCGCCTCTGAAGTAGTGAACCCGGCCGTCCTTCCAATCCTTGCGCTCGCCCCACGCCAGGCCGCTGTCGTCATAGACGGCGAGCAGGTCGTAGTTTGTCTCCGGCGGGAAGGAAGTCGCGAAAGCGTCGGCGCGGCTCTTCACCCGCCACGGTCCAATCGTGTGCCAGTTGCCCCACCGCAGCGGATTCTTGGCCTGCCTCGCGAGCTGTTCGTCGGTCCAGACCTCGGCTTCGATGCCGGTCAGGAAGATAGCGCCTTTCTCGCCAAGGCCCGGTCCTCCTTCCGGCAGGTTTTTGTGCAGCAACGCTTCGACACGCAGCGCTGAAATGTTTCGAAGGTCCGACCGGAAAGTGATCTCGTAGGTGTCACCGTCGGGGACTTCACCGCTCACCAGCACTGATCCGTCGGCTAGGTTGCTGAACTCGACGCCGGCGGACGATGTGATCTTGGTGGGCGCCAGCGGGCGCCAGGCGTTTGCCAAAGCAGAAAGACGCGGTTGAATTCGCTGTTCCCACTTTTCTTGGGACGCGGCGAGCTCGGGCGTATGGGTGTCGAGAACCTTCTTAACGCGTGCGACTTCACGCTCCCGCCGCTCAAGCTCCCGCTTGTCTCCCTTAAAGACCGGAAGCTCCTCGGAAAGCTCGATCCCGCTGTCGGCGGTGTTATTGAAAATGGCGTAGAGCTGATAGTATTCCTTCTGCTTGAACGGATCGTACTTGTGATCGTGGCACTGAGCGCATCCAAAAGTTGAGCCCAGCCAAACCGTCGCGGTGGTATCGACGCGGTCTTTGACGGCGGCGTCATAGAACTCATCGTCCTTGGAGCCGGCTTCGTTGTTGATCATGGTGTTGCGATGAAAGCCGGTCGCAATGAATTGGTTTTCTGTCGGGTCAGGAAGCAGATCACCGGCCAACTGCTCGATCGTGAACTGGTCAAAAGGCAGATTGCGGTTAAAGGCGTCGATCACCCAGTCGCGGTAGGCCCACATCGTGCGGGGTTCGTCGCTCTCATAGCCGTTGGTGTCCGCGTACCGCGCCAGGTCGAGCCAGGACTTGGCCCAGTGCTCCCCGAACCTGGCAGACGCAAGCAGCCCATCCACGAATTCCTCGTAGGCTTCCGGACGGTTGTCGGCGAGGAAGCGGTCCAACTCCGCGATGCTCGGCGGCAGCCCGAGCAAATCGAGGCTCAATCGTCGCGCCAAGGTTTCTTTCGAAGCCTCGGGGGCCGGGTCCAGCCCTTGTTTCTCCAAACGGGCGAGAACGAAGTTGTCAATCGGGTTGCGGACCCAGCGCTCTTTTTGAACTTCAGGCGCAGTCGGGCGTACCGGTTTGATGTAGGCCCAGTGCTTCGCGACCCCGGCGGCCTGAACCCCGACGGCGTCAGGCCATTCCGCTCCCTGGTCAATCCAGGCTCCGACCAGAGCCACTCGCTCGGCCGTCAACCGCTCACCCACCATCGGCATCGGGTTGCGGTCTCCAACCCCTGCAATGCGCTGGTAAAGAGGACTCTCCGCGCCCCGGCCCGGGAGGATGTTCGGTCCGGAGACCCCGCCCCTCAAGGCAGTGGACTTCGCATCAAGGCGATATTCGCCCATCTGCTGCTCCGGCCCGTGGCAGCCTAAGCAGCGGTCCTGGAACAGGGGAAAGATCTCTGCAGCGAAGTCGACCTTGCGATCGAGGACTGGCGAGGCTGTTTTGCCCCTAACCGTCCCATCGGAGGTGGCGCCCGCAGGTTTCGGCGACTGGCCGCCGGCCGGCAGCCACAAACCCACCGCACTGAGTGCCACCGTCAGCCAAAACCCTCGGCGTCGCGCAGAACCTGAGAGGGCCATGGTCTTCAGACGGTTGCCGGAGCTTCTTCGAAGGACTATCACATCAGTTTAGCAGGCTGCTGTCTTATCACTCAACCGCTAAAAAGTAACTTCACGGCGAACTGGATCTCCTGTGCCTCGTTTTGCGAGCTAAACATTCGCCCGAAGTTAGGATCAATGCCAGGGGAATTCGAACTGAGGAACTCTCCGTCTGGGCTCCACGTGCCGCCTCGGACTCGCGAGCAGGAAGCGCGGTACCGTTCCCGCACCCGTCCAGCACGGCGGGGAACAATAAGGGTACATCGAGCAGACGGAACCAGACCAAATGAGACTACATGAGACTAAAACTCCGGTAGGTTAACCGAAGCCTGACGGCAGACGCTTCGCGTGTGTTAGCATTTGGCAGGGCAATCGCAATGTCGACAGTTGGGACGATCGATGTCGAACTAGGCCTGGAGGCGAGGTTTAGGTCCTCAATTCGAGGCGTAGGAAAAGCGAATCATACAAAACCCGCTTAAGAGCAATTGCCCTGCCAAACCTCGGAGGCTTCCTTCAAATCGTCATATCGCAAGCGCTCACTCTGTGTGGGCGGCCTCCTCTCTCACAGCACTGCCTGCGATATGACACTAAGATTTTCCCACATCTATGTGCCTGCGGGTGCTATGTGGTTCGGTTTATTGCGGAATCATCAAAAAATCCCAGCCCGCCGCCGGAGCTGCAGCGGGTATTGACATGGCGCTCTGGCTGGCTGGGCCAACTGCACAGCGTCGACCCGGCCCGCCGGATCCAGCGCCGCATGGATTATGATCCGGCGCCTCCCTACGGGGTCGAAGTGTGAGCCAGGCGCCGCGCGCGGCTCCAGGAGTTGGACGGCTCGAACACACTAGCGTGAGAACTGCGAGCCTAGTCACAACTGGACGCTCCCTTCCCCCACTCACACTCCATTGGGGACTCCCTTCCCTCACTCACACTCCTTGGTAGAGCTGCTCACCCGGAAGGTGTCCGCAATCTACAATAGCTGGAGCCATGCTGACGCGGACGCAGATCCGGGAGGTGAGCCGGATGATCCAGGCCATCTTGGAGAAGATCTACGACGGGACCTTGGCGAGTGACGGACCGGTCGCCGCTGCTGTTGTGACGAGATTAAGATGGCTATTTCTCGGGCGGTAGCGAAAGAAAGCTCGCGAGGTTTGAAGATCGCGAAGGAAAAAGCCAGCCACAAAATCGACGTGGTGGTCGCTATGGCGATGGCCGCCCTCGGGGCCATGCAACAGCAGGTTGTCGAGCGGCACTGCATTCTGACCTACGAGGAAAACTATCAAGTTTCACCATACTAGCGTCTGGCTCGGGGCCTGATGATTCAGGGAACGATCATCGGGGACTTGAGGAAGTACGGGTTTGAGTTGGTCTCGGTAATCGAGCCTGACCTCTGCCAAGATGACCCCACCCGGAAGCTCATGCGTCAGATCTTCGGTGCAATCGCGGATTATGAAAAGACAATGATCGTCATCAAGCTCAGAGGGGCTGGGCAGCGCACAAAAGCCCGTACAGGCCGCTGTGAGGGACGCAAGCCCTATGGACACTACCCCGGCGAGAAGAGCGTCGTAGAGCGCATGAGAGCGCTCAGAAAAGAGGGTCTGGGGTTCGACCGGCTGGCTGTGAGGTTGAACGCGGAAGGGTATCGGACGAGGAAGGGGACGGCTTGGCTTGGGTTTGGGGTGAATCGGATTTTGAGCTGTTCGTAGATCGGCCCCTTCTGTCAAAAGGCGTACCTGACCTGGTAAGATCCCATTCGACAGGGCTGCAACCGTCCATCGAAGGATCACCGCTTTGGCAGACATCTTCCTCAGCTACGCCAGCGAAGACCGCCCCCGCGTCAAGCCGCTGGCGGATGCATTGGGTAGCCAGACAAGTCTGGGTTTCAAGGCGGTTTACTTGCTCGCGGCGTAGGGCAGCGGTGTAGGGCGTTGAAGACATTGCCACTCTGGAGATAAACTGGGCTTCTATGTTGACATCGCCCGCCGGTTCACGGCTGCTGCTCGCACTCGCCGTCAGCCTCCACGTCACGCTAGCCCAGACCCCCCAGGTCTCATCAGTGGTCAACTTAGCTTCGGGAGAGGAACTGCTCGCGCCTGGCGTCCTCGCCCGGATCTTCGGTCGGAACCTCGGCCTTGCACAGCCCAGCACCGTCCCGGTTTCAATCCTTGTGAACGGAGCCGAGGCCGCTGTGCTCGATTGGAACCCAGAGAGGGTGCGCGCTGCTGACTCGCGGTCACCCCTTTGCTTCCAAACTTCTTGTGCCAGTTCAGCGTCAAAGTCTTCATGAGCTGAGTCTCAGCGTCGACCTGCGTTCGGCGCTCGATAAGGTTCTCCAGGAAGCCGGAAATCCCAGAGGTACCGAAGTTCAGCCCGAAGAGGGTAACTGAGGTTTGTTCCATTATTGTTCCAATAATAGGGCGGAAATACTGGTGTTGAGGGTAGCTAAGGCTAGGGGAATCAAGGAGTTACGAATGGGCGAGTCCAGCCCTGAAAAGGCTGACCGCGAGCGTTGCTGGCGGCTATCAGTGGGCGGACATCCCTGCCATGGGGCCGAGCGTGGTTGTCGTAACCGACAATGATCCCGACCAGTTCAAATCCACCTGCCTGCTGAACTGGGTGCGGTACTCGAAGAACTTCTTGTTGCTCAGTGTGAATCCGTCTGGAGGAGGCAGTACGGTCCTCTTCACCGGAGCCGGGGCGAGGAGGCCCTTTCCTTTTCCCAGGTGCTCCGACTGGCGGCACTGGGTCTTCCCTGGACACTACAAGAGAGGCCGTATCAAAATCCTCTTCCAGGTCCTCCTCGTCCGCCTGTTTCCCCTCACTTAGGGGTGGTTTCAAGGGAGCGCCGTTGCTAGAGGGTGGAAATGGCTGCTGGGAGTCTTCTCAAGCGGTAACGTCCCCATTTTCTTCAGTTTCTGCCTCTTGGTCCATCGTATCCAGGACCTGATTGTCTTCAAAATTTACTTCTGCCGTCAGTTTCTTCTTGTTTTTTCTCCGTCAAGACGGTGCTGCGGTTGCCTGCTGGGTGTGAAACGGACTGTAGTGTACCCTTGTAGTGTCATTTTGGCCCAATTCATTATAAATATTAAACATATACATTATGGGGCTGCTTGACGCCAACTCCTACTTCCGGCAAAGTCTTCTTGGGAGCGGTAGGCCCACTCCATTGCTTGGATCCAGGATCTACGCTCACGCGCGGGTCCACCTTTCCTAGCTGAGAGAGGAGGACCTCCCCACTTATGCCGCCCATGAGGATCCAATCCTTTGCCTAAACATGGCTACCTACCCAGATCCAGCCTCGAATCTACTGGATCCAGCCACATGATCCATCCTGACTTCGGGCTCCCGGTGCGCTACAGCGCCGAAGTTGTGGGGGACGACCCTGATGAACAGGTAGAAGGAAAGTACGGTCCTGTTCACCGGCATCCGCGGCGAGGAGGCCCGCTTTTTTCCCGGCTGGCGGTCCTAAGTCTTCTTTGTCATGGAAATCTAGAGGATCTAAAGGATCAGAATCCTCATCTGGAGCTTCCTCTTGCAGCTTATTCAGCGGGGGAGGGAGCGGAGAGCCATTTCGGGAGGGAAGAAGCTGCTGGGAGTCCTCCGTGGCGGCAACATCTTCATTTTCTTCACTATTTTCTTCCAGGTCACGGTATCCGGACCCTGATCACCTTCTCATTTTGACTTCCGCCATCGGTTTCTCCTTGTTTCGATCACTTGGATTGCTGCTGTTGCTCGTGTGGAGGTTGTAAAGGGTCCTTAGTGTGCCCCTTAGTGTCATGGAGGCCAACTCCTATATATATATATATGTATTCTTAATGATGGGCGCCGAGTGTTTTTGGGTTTGTGGGGTGTTGGAGGGCACGGCGAGACGGATCCTGCCAGGGTCTCGGACCTCGTTCAGAGGCGGCGACGCGGAGTGTCACAGGGGGCTTCCGCATTTCTCCCAGCTCGGGGAGGCGGCGTTTGGGGACACGTTTTTGCGGACACGATGAAATAGCGCTCACCGCTGGTCCCTCTAGATCCCCGAGGACGGGGGTTTTCCGGAAGCGCTTCTCTTGGCATCAGCGGGGTCCCCCGAGAGCTGTTGCCGCAGATGGAACTGAGAGACCCAGCGGTAGACCAGATGCTCCCGCCACTCGCGCACCCTCTCCGCAACGTTGTTGGTGCCAGCTTCCTTCTCGAATCTTTGCCTCATCCCCCGCTCGTACCGCTTGATCCGATCATGGACCACCCTCCAGTCCCATGGCAGCTCTGAACGGCGCCGCCCGCCCGAGACCCCCGCTTGGTTCAATGCTTCCGCGATGCGCGGCCGGATCTTCTTCACCCTGGCCTGTTTCAAAGCGTGATGGGCGGCGTAAATGCGCTCGGAAACATCATCTCCGAGACGAGGATTCCCCTGGCCCTGCGCGCTCATCGTCAGCGACGTCAGGTGGGGCGGCTGAAAAGGTTGTCCGGCATCGGCGGGAATCTCCAGCTCCTCGATTACCTCCAAGGCCCGCTTGACGTCCAGGGAGACGAGATAGGTCTTCGAATGCCTCCGCAAGAATGCCTTCGCTTTCTGCTTGCCGCAGCCGCGGAAGTCCCCATACTGGAACAAGTCCCCCCAGATCACTTGAGCCAGGCGCTGGTAACAGCCGCTTGCCCTCCAGAGTCTCCTCGGAATCGTCACTCCGGGTATCGTCCGCTCTCCCCCTCTGGCGGCCGGTCAACTCCGCGGGCACACCCTTGCGGGCGAGTGTCTGAAGAAAGCGCACGGCCGCGGCCGTCTCGAGCAGCAGCAAAACATCCGGACGGTAAGCTACATGATGAAAAAGAAAGCTCAGGAAGCCGCCGATCTCGGCTTCGGTCAGCTCACCTGACACGGCTGACAACCCGATCGCCGGCGCCTGCTCGCTGGGATCTTCGTTGTTTTTTTGGGGCATGGCCACCCTCCACATCTCTCCTGAGGCCCTTTTTTAACAAGTCCCCCCATGGCACTCTAAGGTTACAGCGCCGGAGGCAGGCTTGTATCGAGAAGAAGACGCCGCTCACGTTGCCTAGAATCCCCATGTCAGGTCTCGCGAAACCACGGATCACCAAAACCCCGCGCCCACGCGCCGCCCTGTGGAGTCACATTTCGGGGGGCCATCAAAGAAAAACAACCCGATCGGAAAAGGGAGGCGTGGGCATGAGAACTAGTTCTCCGATTGACGACTACATTTCGCGCGACGAGTTAGCCCGTCAGCTTGGCAAATCAGTACGAACGCTTGATCGCTGGTACACAATGCGAATTGGACCACCGCGGACAAAGGTCGGGAAGTCGGTTCTGTACCGCAAGGCTTCAGTTGCCAAGTGGCTTGAACAGCACGAGGAGCCTGCACTTCGCAGCTTCACTGCGCATTGAGGAGAATGAACCGCCCGGCGTCGCGAACACTCGGAGTGATAGAAACGGTCTTGGAATCGAGGCCAAGCCAAAGCTGCTTCTCAGGAGGGTAGATGCGGTCGCCCACCTTTTTCATTTCATTGATGGAACTCCACGATTTTGCCTGCTTCGCTGTTCAGGATCGCGCGCAGCTTGCGATCCCATGTGTTCATCGCGTGCTGTTTCTCAAGGTCATAGCTGTGCCGGTCGTACGTCGACGTCACCCCCCGCTCGACGTGGTTCAGGATCTTGCTGACCACCAGTCGCGAAACCCCCGCACTTGTCATGTGACTCGCCGCCGTCCTTCTGAGGTCGTGGGCTGCGAAGTGTGCGATCGCAAAACAGTTGCGATTGTCAATCAGCGCGTTCGCCGGCGAGGTCCGATAAAACGGACCCCCCCGGCGCGAAGCGAAGACCCAGCGGTCGCGACGCTGCAGCACCTCAAGCTGCTCCAGCGCCAAAGACGAGAGCGGCACGCGATGCGCCAGCCCGTTCTTGGACCGCTCGCTGGGGATCGTCCACCAGTCCGACTCCAAGTCGAACTCCTCCCACCCGGCCATCGTCACCTCGCCGGGGCGCTGCGCCGTGATCAGGATCATGCGCAGCAAGGTACGCATCTCCGGCCCCATCTTGGCCCCTTCCAACCCCTGCCAGAAAGCGCGAATCTCCTCGGCGTTGAGCACTCGATCGCGCTTCACCTCCTTGCCTGGCGGCTTGACCCGCGCGGCCGGGTTCGCCTCCAGCAGATCGCGGTCGATGGCGAAGTTGAACACCGTGCGGATCAGCGCCAGCAGCCGGTTGGCAGCGATCGGAGCCGTCTCGGCTTTCTCCTCGATGAGTCGAATCACGTCGCGGCGACGGAGGTCGCTCGCCTTGAGCGGGCCCCACTCGGGCAGCACGTCCTTCCTCAGCCAAGCCTCATCTCGGTATCCGGACTTCTTGCGCGCTGCATGGCGCTTCAGGTACTCCGCAGCGATCTGCGCGAAGGTTGGCTCGCCGCGTCGCGCCTGTCGTTCGCCCAACGGATCCTGTCCCAGATCGATCATCCGGCGCAGCTCCTTGGCGCGGGCCCGCGCCGCCGTCGCCGTCCAGACCGGCCAGCGTCCGATGGACATACGGCGTTTTCGGCCGTTGATCGAATAGCCCAACACGAACGCCCGAGCGTTGGCGGCTGTGACGCGCAACCCGAAGCCGGGGATTTCGTCGTCGTAGGTGATGCAGTTACCGCGCTCCGGCGGCTCGAGCTTCTTGATGTTCGCCTCGGTCAGCCTCAAGGTGGGCAAGTCCTCCTGAGCCGGCGTTCGTGTGTCCTCTCTGTATCTCCACACAAACGCGTCGGACCTGACCTATTATGTCGCCCAGTGGCGGCATATGTCAAGCGTCATGGTTAATAGAATGTGTTAGTTAAGAAGGGATCTGTTGATCTTCAAGAGCTTAGGAAGTTCTGCATGACGTGAATGATCATCACTTCGGCCAGAGAACGCACGATCTCGTCCGGCGGGCCTGCATTGCGCAGAGGCTCAAGAGGGTCCGGCATTTCGACCATGAAGTCCATGTGCTGTCTGGCCAACGGGTTCGGTTCGCCGAACAAGGCAGTGCGAAGCGCCACGTCGGTCAAGTCGTCTGGCGTCTTGTCAGCGAATGAGAACTCAAGCATGTGGTCTTGGTGCCCATCGACAATCTCCAATTGCAGCTGCATCAACTTGGAACGCGCGGTCGTCGTGGTGCTCCCGACGCTCGCCACTCGAACACAGCGACAGCGCCCGGCCCATGTGAAGCGGTGTTCCTCTCCTGCACCGAAGTCGTTCGGAGCGGCGGTCTCCAAAGCGTGTGCTACGTCATCGCTTTGGACACGCGCCGTAACGGCAATCTCGTTTCCGGCGTGCACGACCTTGGTGGCCCGGAACACAATGGAGCCCAGCTTGGTCCACGGGGCAAGATCTTCCGCCGCGATACCGCGAAGCCGCTCGCCAACCTGCCGCTCGAGATCCGCAGGAGAGCGGAACGCAGGGGCCACGTGAAACGTACGCACCTCGTCCAGGAACGACTGCTGTGGCCCCTCACGATGCTGTGTAGCGAGCGCCCAGACCGCCATCCGCAGCCCCTGCTGCTCGGCGTGTCGGAACTCCGTGTGCGTTGCAGAGAAGCGAGTAGGTAGGGGCCTGCCGTAGCTCTGGCCGAGAATGCCGACGTAGATCTGGCTGGTCTCGACCTCACCCAGGTAGGCGTCCAACGGATCCGCGTCCCGTCCGCCGAATTCCTCGAACATTACGGGCCTCGCACCCAGCGAGCGAACGCCATTGGCTGCGGCCGCCCGCTCCTCGCCAAGTTCCGCCATCACACTCGAGATGAATACCCGCTTGTCCAGGGCCCACTCCCGCACGTCCGAGTCCTGAGGGACGTGCGCCGCGGCTGCACGGTCAATCAAGAGCACGTTGTGTTCATCGTCTTGTGGCCACATGCCCGTACTCACATCTGGCCGATGTTCGCGAAGCTATCCGAACCGTCGGACTGAATGGCGTATCGAAAACGAAGTTCGTCGTGGCTGTCGCCTCTCTTATCGTCCTTGATTGCAAGCACCTGGAGGGCAGCGTAGAAGCCTTCCGTGTTGCGCAGGACAACGATCTGGCCGAGGGACGGGGTGCGGGTGCGCGACGTGAAATCCAGACCGACGGCGTTGAGCACCTGTGGGATCGACGTGAATCCACTGACAAGAGCGACTCCGTTGATGGTGGGCGGATCGTTGTAGACGTGAATTGACATCCTGCCCGCCTTGGTCCACTTGGTTTCGAATTCGAGATGTCGCGAGCCGATAATGTAGCGACCGTTGTAGTCTGAGTAATCAAAGACCACCTCGCCCATCGGGGACGTCATTCTCGGAGGAGGCAGATCGGAGGCCTTACCGTGAAATCGTTTGACTCCGAGCTTCTCTGCTATGGTTGCCGAGAGTTCTGCCGGGGTGTACTCGTCGGCACGAAGGAAAATGACGTCGTCGGGCAACCCTGGTACCGGTGTATCGTCGAAGCGTACGGGGAGGACGTATTCACGCTCTTCCTTGACCATGCGGCTCAGTGTTGAGCGTCGTTCGTGACGCGGCCAAGCCTTCTCGATGTACGATTTGGACACGAACATCACGACATGGGCGGATTGCTCGGCGAACGCTTCGTGAAAGGCCTCGGCGCCGTTTCGCCCCCAAAGTGGAGCGGTCTCAAAACCGTCGTAGAAGACTGCGATGCGACGACTGGCGAGGTGTTGGGCAACGTTCTCGACATAGCAGCGTTGGTCCCCAGCAAAAGACAGAGCAACTTGATACTTCACGGCACTCATCATCTTCTACTGAACCCTCCCGGGGTTGTGAGAAGCCTGGTCACTTGAGTCCAGCCGCCCAGTCTGCCATAGAGGCGATGTAACTCATTATATAGCAGTATCTTACAGCTTAAGATGTAATCGATTCCCCTCATCGTATCCTGAGGTGGACCCCGTTGTCTGGACAGCTTACGGGGTTGAGGAAGTTAAGGTCGTCTCCGTCATATTGAGATGATGAAGGGTGTGGGCAGGCACTGGAGAGCAGCTAGTCGTAAGCCATGCTGGACGGGTGGAACGTGTGAACCCTGGTATACGACGGACTTGCCCCGGGGTCGTGTTCGTAAAGGTGACACGCCGAAAAGGTATTCAGCTTCTGTCCAACAAGAACTGCCATCGCCAGCGGGCACGCCAGGAACAGGTGCAGGTTCGCCCGCTTCATCCCCAGATCTTCCCGCACCTGCCGGACCCTCTGGATTGCCGACAGCACGAATCCGACACCCTGCTCAGGCGAAAGCACGCGTCCCGGCGTGAATGAGCCGGACTTTGGCGCACAGTGCACAGAGGCACGGCATGCAACGCCCATATGGGCTAACGATTCCGCAACGGCATGTTCGACGTTCGCCGACACCCCGACGGCAAGCAACAGATCCTCGGACGAGGCGTCACCCGTGGTCACGGGCGCGTCCATCGGCAACTCGCTACCCGGCAAGTCGAAGGACCAGCGTTGGGGATCCCGCCCCTCTACGAACTGGGACCAGGCGAGCTTGAACCCGGCTCTTGGCGAGTAAACAGCTCCCACTAGGGCTCCCAACGGGAGGGGGGCCACCCCTTCGCCGACCAGACAAGGGTTTGGAAACGTCGCAAGGAACTTGCTCGCGCCGTCGACCAAGCCCTTCTCGAAGGCGCTGTACCCACCTTCTACAACCTTGCGCCCGTTGAACTGAGCCGAGAAGTCGTGCGTCAGGCTACAAGGCGCCGCCGGGGGACGACGCGCGAACACGCCGATCGACAACGGGCCGTCCGCTTGCATGTCTCGAATCGCTCGGAGCCGGGCCTTGACTGCGCGCCGCGCGATGGCCTCCGCGTCCGCCGACCCTATCGTCTCACCCTCGATCCTGTGCATGTTCCAGTACCCGAGGTCCTGAAAACCCGCGGGCGAGTCCAGTGCGGCATCGGCCTCACCATAGTCGAGCCCGATCAGCACCGGGACGATCCAGAAGCCGTCTCGTGCCGCGCGCCGTCTGAAGATTCGGAGCGCTTCGACCCGGCGAATGATCGCCGACGTCGCCACCTCGGGGGAAATGAGCAGGATCGCGCCCGAAAGCAATGGATCGTTGATCGCGGCAACAAGTGCCTCCTCTGTCGGTTCGTACTCCAGGTCGTCCAGGTCCCTCCACGTGGGTAGCCCGATGTGCCGGAGGGCGTCTCGCACCCGGGCAGCCTCGCTGTTCCCCGCGGCACGCGCCGGGGATCGCCGGTACGAAATGAACACGCTCCCCGTCGGGTCTGTCATGCTGATATGTTCCTGCACGAAATGCGTTCTGCGCGCGACGCCGTCACCGGCAGCCGAGCCCGCTATCCGGCTGTTCCCGTCGCGCCGATCCGTCGCGCCTTGCTTCCCCGAACGGCCGCGTCGGGCGCATCCTTCGGGCGATCTCCAACGCCGCGCCGGCCTCGACCGCTCGTGATGGGAAGGCGTTCAGCACGATCGCGGGCAGCAGACGCTGCGTTAGATCCGAAAACGTAAACCCGTCACCGTCGCCCCCATCGCCGCAATCCGCTGCACCGGTGGCGTCGACGATTACCTCGATTTCCGCATTGCACAGACCGAGCTCCTCGAGGGGATCGCCCAGCACCGCGCGGCGTTGTCCTCGGTCCGGCCGACGGAAACTGAGGATGTCCGCGGCGCGCCGCTGCACGGCCGGGTCGAGGGCGTCGAGCCTGTTCGTACACATGATGACGGCCACCGGCAGCCTCGCGTTGGCGAGGCGGTCGACACCCCGGATGAGCGCATTAACGCCGGCTCGATCCTCATGGTGCATCTGCGCCGCCTCGCGCGACTGCGCCAGCGCATCGGCTTCGTCGATCAGGAGAATCACGGCGCCGCGGGACGGCTCGCCGCCGACTCCCGCGAGCTTCGAGGCCTCGGTGTAGGTGCGGTCGAATGCCGCAGACAGGAGCTGGGTCATTTCGCCGACGCGACCTTGACCCCTAGCTGAAAGGCTCATCGGGAAAAGGGTGATGTCGATGTTCTGTTCACGTGCGACGGGATCCGCAATCGACTCCGCCAGCGCCGACTTGCCGCACCCCACATCCCCTTCAAGGATTATCAGCGGCGGTCTCGCCAGGATCGTGTCGAGCAGCCTTGATGCGCCATCGTGGAATCGGTCGGACCACTCCCGCAGGGCCCTCGGCGCGACCAATAGCGTGAGGATCTTGAACAGGCGGTCCTTGTGGTCGGCGAGTCGCACGAGGCTCGCGAGGCGTTCCTTTGCGTCCGGGTCGGGATAGATGCGCGCCGGATCGAACAGGTCCTCCGTCTGCAACGTCTCCGTCATCCCCAGCTCCTCACCGTGGCGCGCTGCAGGCCACGCCCACCGGCCGAATAGGCGAGGTCCTGCTGCAGATAGCCGTCAATGCCAGGTTCTGGCGCGCCTCCCCGCTTAAAGGGGAGGCTCTCCTCGAACGCGTCTTGCTCGGTGCCGGAAAGCGCGTTCCACGCGCTGGAGTAGGTCAGGTAGCTGTAGAACGACGCGGCGCTGATGTTTGCTCTTGCGCGCACTCTACCGGGGTCATCACCGAAACCCGGGTCCGCGAGTTCAAAGGCCGTGTAGCGGAGGGTGGGTTCGATCCAGGCATCGCCGCGTCTGAATCCGTAGGTCACTCTTTCCAGGAATCCCGCCGTCAGCAGTTCGACGAGTTCGACATCGTATTGCCCGATCTTCTCATCCGTCGGGTCTCCGTACAGCCTCTGCATCCGCTTGAGGTCTGTGGCGACCCTGTACGAAATCCGCTTCGCGTGCGCGCGCGAGAAGGTCTGGGTGCCGGTATCGGTGTAGGTGGTACTCATATTGGTCTCTCAAACGTGAAACGATGGGCCGAACACGCGGCGCCAGTAGTGAAGGGTTTCCTGCTTCGTCGGCGCCGTCAAGGCAGCGTCGACAGCGTCGCCCGCGTCCAGCGCGGCCTCGACAATAGCGTCGGCTTGGCTGTCGCTGTAGAGCCGGGCGACGTTGTTCTCTTCGTTGACCGGGTCAATGATCTGCACCGGTTCGGTGAACGACCCCACCTTGCTCGCAGGGTGGTAGTCCGTGAAGACGACCTTCTCTCGCAGGTCGCTTCGAGCGACGTACGTGAAGAAGTGCTGCAGCGCCTCGGGGTAGTCGGAGAAGTCCAGGCCTTCGTCGCACAGGCGCGAGAGGATCATCTCGACCATGAACGACTTGAAGCGGAAGCCGGGGTCTTCCCGCTTCAGGTTCCCCACCCAGAACTTGATCAGCCGAACGACCTGCACAAAGTCCTGCGGCTGCGCTTGCTTGCGCTTCTTCGCGAAATCTAGGTGGCGCGGGATGCTGGTCTTGAGGTAGGAACCGTCATCCTGGCTGACCAAGTTGCCGTACCAGTCAGGATCGTCGTCGTACAGGATAGGAACCACATCCACGTCCAGCCCTGTGCCGCGGAACGACACCGTCACGCTGTATGTCTGCGGTTGTACCTGGTCCGGCTGGAAGTTCGGGAATGCGGCTCGGAGTCTCTCCGCGAGGTATTCGATAAGTTCCGCGACCTCGGAAGGCGCCTCAGCGCCGGAGATGTAGCAGGCGACGTCTATGTCATTGAGCGACCGGAGCGCCGTCCCCTTGGCGAGGCTTCCCGACAGCAGCATCTTGCGCAGCGTGAAGTCGGGGTTCTCGGAGAGATAGCTCTCGAGTCGTTCGCGGAGTCTGCGGGCTTGCGCCCGGTAGGTCTGCGCCTTGTCCTGCGGCAGGTTGACGCGGTCCTGTGCGAAGCGAACGATCTCGCGGTGGTCGACATGTTGGCGGGCCATAGAAGATTCGTCCTTGATTTCGATCCGGCGCTGCGGGCCTTCTACTACGTGCGGGCGCTGTCCTCCCCTGTAATGGCGTCCTCGTTGTGAAAGCAGTACACGCGAAGGCGCGGTCCAGATCCGTAGACGACGCACGCATCAGCTGTCATCGCTTCTTCAGCGATGACGCAACTCACGATCCCTCCGATGGCCTGAAGCTCGTTTCGAGCCGAACCCTCGGATGGCGCGATTAGGTTCACGATGACGTGCCACGCTTCGGAGGCTGACCGCGCAGGTGTCGCCGCGATCCGTCTGGCCACGACCGTCATTTCGCCACTCTCTTGGTCACCAGGGCGCCGGCTAGCGCTTGTTCAGCCGCGCGCTGCAGGTCATCGATACACAGCCGATTTGGGTCTACGGCTGTGTTCTTGTCGAAGGCACACGCGGCGGCAATGAGCTTGCGAATTCCGCGACCGTCGAGGTCGTCACACGCGTCAACTACCCGATCGAAGCCTCGGCTGCCGGGCAGAGCGCCGACCTTTGGGAAAGCACTGGCAACAGCGGCGAGTGTCGTTTCAAGGATTCGTCGCCGAGCCGCGGCTCCAGGCAGCGGCACGGTGACGACGGCGTCAGCCCGCGACAGCAGCGCTCTGTCAATGGCTTGCGGGAAGTTACTGGTGGCGACGAACAGTATGTTCGGACAACGATCCGCCAAATGGTCGAGCTGGGCGAGAACTGCATCGGTCGCTCGATGCACGTCGATCGGATTCGCATCCATGCTCAGGCGTGATCGGTCAACGGCAAGCGTTTCGACTTCGTCGAGTAGCACGATGAGCGGGTGCGTGGCGGCGCACTCCGCTATCGTGGAGCCCAGTAGTTCCGTCACCGCCTTTTGACTCTTGCCAAGGGCCGCGCTCGCGAGCGAGTGCGGATCGACCTCTAGATACAAGAACTGTCCAAGTCCAGAGATGATTCCGGCAGTTGCCGTCGCGAGGCCGCGCGCCAGCGACGTCTTTCCTGTACCCGGTGGGCCAACGAGCACGATGATGCCGTGCAGGGGCAGATAGGCGCGATCAACCCGGGTGCGGAACGTAAAGTTCAAAACGGCCTGAGAGAGGACGCGGTCCTTCAAGTCGTCATCGAAGATGAGTGAATCCCAGAGGGCCCCAAATTCCTTGTCTGGCAGGATCCTGCTGTCCAAGATACCGGGTGCCGTGCCGCTTCCAGGGCCTAGGTGTTGGCGCACACTGCGCGCCGTTCTCGCTGCCGACTCATGGCTTCGAGAATCAGAGAACCGATCCGCCCCTCCGACGAGAGGGCCGCGCTTTACTTGCTGGTCGGTATCTCTCATACTGCCTGCAGAACAGCAGGTGTCTCGGCGGTTCCGACAACCCGGATTCCAGCACGCAGCTGTCCGCCGCGAACTGCAAGATCCACCACAACATGCCAGTGCCCATTTGATGGCGGACGCAGTTGGACTGGTGATTTCGTCGCCCACTCTCCGTGACGTCCCCGCGGACTAGCCGCGTGGGATCTGCCCGCACAACCACTCTAATGGCTACAGCAGCCGTGAACAACGGCGGAGGTGTGTCGGAAACTTCTGAGAGTTTCCTTCAGACTCTATTGGGATTTGCTCAGAGGCGTGTCCAGCTGCTTGGCGAGATCCGAGATTTTGGCATCGTCAATCCTGAGAAGATTGTCGATGGCACATTCGCCGATCGTGACCTGGTCCGTGAAGCTGTAGTTCCCCTGGTAGTCGTTCTTGATGATGTCGGCACCAGCTAGGGCCGGCTTCAGCTCGTTGCGCAAATTCGAAACGCCCTTGAATCCCTGTTCTGCGGTGAAGCCGAAGTCTATCTTGTGGACCTGCGTACCATTCCGAAGACCGACCATCAGGCGCAAGAGCACCTTCAGCGAGGCATCGGTGAGGTCCACGCGCGTGGGACCGACCATCACGCGGGTTCGGCGCTTGATCCTGTCACCTGGGACGGAGATCGACACCCCTTGGCTTAGATCTGGACGCCGTGTCGCCGGCTTGTCGCTACACAGCGCGTGGTTCGTGCGGCCGCTGGCTTCGAGGGCACGACGTATTCTGTCGGACACTTGCTGATTTTCTAGCGGCTTCTGGATCACATCGTTGGCGCCGTTCTTCATTACCTCGACGGCTTCCTCACGCTCCCGCGCAAAGCCACTAACAATCAACACCGGCAACCAGAAGGCGGTTCCGTTGTGGTCGCCGTGCGCTTGACGGATCTTCCTTAGAAGAGCCCTTCCATGTTCGATGTGGCCTTTGATCGAATCCGATGCGCTCTTTATCTGTAAGTCCAAAAGAATCAGACAGAAGGACCTGCGCTGAAGGGCCGATAGTGCGTCGTCGTGATTGTCCACGATGACATTGTCACATTCGGCTGAACGCAGGATTTCAACAAGATCTTCCGCTGTTTCCTTGTCGTCCTCGACGATCAGCGCGACGTGTCGCTCTTTCAAGCGCGGTCCTCCTGGTGGTGAATGGGAAGCGTGATGCGAACGATCGTCCCACGGCCTTTTAGGCTGTCTATGTTCAGTCGGCCTCCGTGTTCGGACTCGACGATCTTCGCTGCCAGCGGCAGACCGAACCCGGTGCCGTTCGGCTTGCTCGTCGCAAACAGTGTGAGCGCGTCGCGTTGGCTTTCCGCAGACATGCCGCATCCTGAATCTTCGACTGTTATTGTGACTAGTCCCTCCTGGACATCGGCCATGACTTCGATTGGCTTCGGCGCCTCCACTTCACGACACGACTCCACGGCATTGGCGAGGACGTTCGTGAGAGCTTGAACGAAACGCACGCGTGCGAGATCAACGAGCACGCCCGGCGGCACGTTAATCTCAATGGCTGGCCGTCGACGTTTGCCTGTGTTCCCCTCAACCGCCACGCTGGCTGCTTCCTGGACAACTTCCCGCAGAACCTCGCTCTGAAACGTTAGAGCAGGCTGCGCGGTATACGCGCGCATGGCATCCAGTACCCCGCGAAGTTGTGCCACACGCCGGCCGATGCGGTCGGTCTCTTCGGCCAGAGCCTCAGGTAAAACGTTTTCGGCCGAGAGGTGCGCCCGTAGACGCTCCGCTGACGCAGCGAGCGGTGACAAGAGCCTGATGACCTCGTGGTACAGTTCTCGGGCGAAAGCATTCGCGATTTGTTCCGCCGCACGCTTCACGGCATCTCGACCCTTCGAGCCGAAACGCGCCTCGATGTCGTCCAGCGTCGAATTGATACGGTCTTCGTGTTGCTTCCCCAGCGTGCTCGCGTGCCGCGAATCACGTCGTCGAAGGGCAGCGTGTTCGGCGGCCTGCCGGACTCGGGTGTTCTGATCAAGGACAAGCTTCGCCAACACTGTCTCGAAGGCCGAGTGAGGGACGTGCGCCGCCGCGTTTGCGACCTCGCGGCGAACCTCCCATTTCGCGTGACTCGCAAGCCCAACGAGCCTCGACACAATCTCGTCGCCCCTCGGATCGCCCACGATGGCTCCGCGAATGGAGTTGTCGGCGACAGACACCGCCTGGAGGACAACAGACCAGTCATCCGCGTCTAGGGCCGTCAACAGCTCCTGGTGAGCCACCGCTTCGTCAGTGGCCATAGCGTGCCTTGCGCTGAAGGAAAGCCTCCCGCCCGCCTTCCAGAATCCTCACGATTTGGTCCTTGCAATCATCGACAGTGCCGACTTGTTTCAGGGTGGCGTGACGACCGTCGGACGAGAACACGAACACGCGCTCTGCCTCGCCAAGAACCGGAATGTTTGGATTGTGCGTGACGAAGATCACCTGACGGCTGCCCCTTACCGTTCGGAGGGCCTTGACGATCGTGTCGTACACGAAGGCGTTGTCAAGATTGTCTTCAGGTTGATCGATCAAGAGGGGGCGTTCGCTCTGAGTCAACAAGATGGGCAAAATGGTCGTGCACCTCTGCCCTGTCGATAGCTGTGTCGACTCCTTGAACGTCTCACCATCGAGTAGCTCGATGCAGGGGCGATCGTCAAGATCGACCGTTTCGATCGTGTAATGGGTGCCACTCGCTTTCAGCGCATCCACGACCTTTCGTGCTCTGTCCTCGTCAAAGCTGACCCGCTGTACAAATGCTGCGTAGTCGTTGTTGGCGACCAGCCGAGCCAACTCGCCAGGTAAGAACACCTGTGACAGACGGTCGGCAACGACCGCTTGCTTGACTCCCGCGCCCTTCAAGGCTTCCGTAAGGAGATCTCGGTACTGCTGCAATTCAGCAGATTGAGCCACCGTCACCCTGATGCTGGGGAATTGGCTTGAGAGGCGCTCCCCTACTTGCTTTCTAAGAGCGAACCGTCGATCACGCAGTTCTGATACCCGCTTCAGTAGATCATTTCGAATCGTCGTTAAGCCTTGTCTCTGCTTCTCTTTGGCCAGCTGCTCGTTTGCTGCGGTCTGTGCGTTAGCAAGCGAGGTCTGCAATGCGAGGCGTTCGGCGGCGCGTCCCCCCTGTTCCTCAGATGCAGCAACGATCGTACGGTAATCAGCCTCCTGAACGGCATGCCGTTCAGCAAGCGCGGCAGCGTGCGCCCTGGTCTGTGCTTCAGCAGTGCGCGCCTCCACGACGATCGATTCGACCGCTGATGCTAGATGCTGAGTGAAGGTCTGAAAGTCAGCGGCCAAGGCTTCGAAGACTTCGCGATTAGGTCCCTGCCGTACGTCGTTGTCGAGTTGGGCCTCAACACTAGATTGAAAGGCCACTTGGCTCGAGCTGATGTCACGGGCGACCTTCCTCAAAGCCGTGACTAAGAAATCCGGGAGTTTTTCTTCTTTGGCGCGCCCGCTCCTAGCCGCATGTGCGGCGTTGATCCTTGCGGCATCTGGTCCCTCGACCTCGGCGAAGCCCTTGAGTCTCTCCTGCAGCACGGGCAGCTCGGAGGCCCTGCCCCGAAAGTCGTCCACCTCTTGGTCGATGCGGCGAAGATCAACACTTGATTGATCAAGCTCACGCTGCAACTGCTCCAGCTCACGAGCAACCGCGGTGGCTTCCTGCTCCTGAAAACGGTCGAGCAATTCCAGCTGCGCTGCAGGACTCGACGCAATGTCTTCGATCTCATTCTGACTAAAGACATCTGCGCTGAAGATCTGGTCGCGATCCAGCGAGACCGGTACTGCTGTCCCCGCTTCGTTCAAGACCTGAAGGGTCTCGTTCGCTGCACGGCCAGTGGTGTACCGCAGGTTTGTTTTTGTTCGCAGCTCTATGGCGAGTCGACCGGACCCGAGGTTCGCTTTGACCAACGCGTCAATGACCTTGCGTCGCCGTGCATTGATTCTTGGATCAGGCATCAGGCCAAGACCGAATCGAAGAAACTCAAGGGCGGTAGTTTTCCCAGCGCCTCGGCCCCCGATCAGGCAGTTCAGCCCGTCAGCAAACTCCAACTCCGCGCCGGCCAGGAACCCACCCGTCACTCGAAGTCCCAGCACCACGTGGTGGGCCGGCGATTTAACATCTCGACGTGGACCCGTCATGGCTTCACCAAGCAGCAGAGATCATGCGCGCAAAGGTTCGGCGTGTCGTAGAACAGATCGCGCGCAAGCGCGTGCATCTGCTCGACCTTCAGGAGGCCGCGTCGGATGCGCGTCCGGAGCGCTCTAGCCGGGGACCCGGAGGCTGGCCGGTTCTCCCAACGCTAGGTGTTGCCCACTGAAAAGGGATTTTCCGGGAACTTATCATCGCCATGAGAAACATTTTCTTTTGCCATAAGGATTGCCTGTGTTTCGCGATATTCACGAGCCTCTGCCAACTTCACAAACTGCGCAGTCACACCGCGAGCCCTAATAAATTCCTCAACTTCGTCCAACCCCACGTCCCGATAGAACTCCTTACGGGGGTTCACTAAATTGACTCGTCGATCTTCGAAGTGAGCATGAAGAGCCTGCTCCAAGTCCGGAGCGTTATTCGAAAACATCATGACGTGTGTATCAAATTGGAAGGGAACTGAGGCGTCGCTGAGTTCTTTCACGCGATCCATAGGCTCCATTCGCCTAGTCATGCCAATCTTCACGATCCCTTCTCCGAACGTTCCCACGTTCGAAAGCACGTAGACGAAGCCCGACTTTGTTAACTGCGCACGGGCTACTGCCTTCTCTTTTCTGTCGTGCGCCTCGCTCACTTTGCACTCAAGGGCCGCGATTTGCTCGGTTAGTTTTTCGAGTTGCTGGCCCGTCGCCCTATCCGCCTCGTCCCGCGCCTTTTCCAGCGCCTCCTGGTTGCGCTCTTCTTCCCGCTCCGCTTCCTCTTTGGCCTTCTCCAGTTCCAGCTCAGCTTTTTCTTGCTCCCTCATCTGTTGCCGCAGTTCGCGCTGCTCCTCGCGTTCTCGGTATTTTTTTTCCTGGTGTTCGTGTGTCAGCCTGATCTCGTTTAGATTTTCCTTAAGATATGCTGCGCTGATCGACATGTTCATAACGGCACCCAGCTTGTTGATGTCTGCAAATGCTTTCTCTACGCGCTGCTCCATCTTGCTGGCATTGTTCCACGAAACTTTTGAAACCGCCGCAGCGCACTCCCCATTGAAGGCGCGCAGCATAACCTTGGTATATTGCCTTTCCATCTTCTTGCCTTCCGTGCGGCTACCATTGATAGTCCATGTACCAGGAGAATTAGTGGCCCCACCAGAGCGTACAAGTTTGCGCTGTCGATCCCGAGTTGCCCTCAATTCAACTTTGTAGTCTTCCGCAGTGTCGAACTCAAAATGAGGTTCATAAAGCCCGAACGAGATATCTTCGAGGTTCTCTTCCAGCTGGACCGTTTCACTTTTTAACTCTTCGTAAATGTGGCTCGCCGCTCGGTATTGCTCCTCCAGCCCGGTACGCTCTTCCTGGCATTGATTCACGAAGGCTGAGTGCGTCGCCTTCACTGTAGCCAATTTCTCTTGTGCGGACTGTGCCTCCGCTTCCACATCCGTAATGACACTGAAACGATTTGCGAATGCCCGATGCTCTCGGGTTCGCTTCTCCATCTCTACAGACAATTCCCCGTTCTTTTGGGAGGTTTTCCAGGCAAAGATCACCCCCGCGAGCGCGACGCCCACGGCCACAATGGCAATCATTTCCCCGCTCATGCTTCCCCCCAATCCGTTCTGCCCATTCTCTCACGCCCCCTAAGCAAGACCAACAGGTGGCGCTGACGCGCTCTCTGGAAAGACGACAAAACCGAAGCCCTCAGATGCTTTTATCTACAGCACGATAATCCACCTTATCGGGCTGTCAGTCTGCGCCGCTAGCGAGCCGGACCGCCAGCAGCGCGAGAAAACCGCCAGCCATCCCGGCCAGGGTGCCGATCATGAAAACCAAGGCTCCGGCATGACCCCCCACCTGGGTGAGACTCACGCCGCCGTTTCTCTCAGCCGGGCTTGCGCTAGTTCGAAGCTCCCTTGCATCCGTACCCAATGTTCAGCGTCACTCCATCCGATACGTTCCAACGCCAGCGCCATCGTGGGCGAAACTCCGGCGTGTCCGTTTAGCAGTCGCGACAGTGTATTTCGGGTCACGCCAAGGCGTTCGGCGCACTGGGCCACCGTCCAGCTTTTCGCCTGGATGCTCTCGCGGATCAGTTCTCCAGGGTGCGACGGGTTGCGCATGGACATTTCAGACCTCCTTTAGTGGTAGTCGATCAGGTCCACGTCTACCGCCTCGCCATCAGCGAAGCGAAAGACGATTCTCCAATTCCCAGAGACGCGCACGCTCCATTGTCCGCGACGATCCCCTTTGAGCTGGTGCAGCCGCCAGCCGGGCAGGTCCAGGTTCCGTGGCGAACGTGCATCTTGCAGCGCGGTCAGCACACGCCGGATGCGCTCCACATGGTCGGCGTTCAGACCGCTGGGGTCATCTCGTTCATGGAATCTCCGTAGCGTTTTGTGCGCGAACTTAATGCCATGAATGTATCATGCACCGTATCACACTTCAATGCAGATGTTCGTCGGCGGCCGGATTTGGCTCTCTCAACTCGACGCGACGCACGCGAGTGGCATCGCGTCGATACTCTCGCTCGCCAGAGCAAACTGCTGCCTGTCGACCGATTGCAGCGCACTTGAAACAGGGTGATCCCTACCGAAGGTGAGAGTTGTTGCTACCTGATTGGCCTGATCGTTGGCGCGGGTGAAGAGGTCGGTTCCCACGTCGACCTGCGGCAGGCTCAAGAAGCGCAGGAAATTCTTCAACGCTAGCCATCGGGCTGTGGTGCGATCCTCAGGATCGATTTCATCCAAGTACAAGACCATTGCAAAATATATTTCTCCAAGCTCCAAGTATCTGTAGGGAACGGGTCGGTGCCGTTCGAGTTCCTCGGCCAGCTGGCCGAAGGTCGAGCACGTCTGTAGACGTTCCTTGAGGTGAAAGAGCTGTAAGACGGCCCGCTCGTGAACGTCGGTTTCGTTTTCGGTTGCTAGGGCCGCAAACAAATGCGTAATGGCTTGTCGGGCATCCCTACGTTGTTGACACACTGTCCCGTCTAAGCATTCGGCGTAATGCAGCCCAAGACTGAGATGCGTTTGAAAAGACATGAAGCTATCTTCGGCGCGAGACAAATCCTGGATGTCGATTGTGCCGAGCTGATAGTCGCCCGGCTGCCCCTTGATCAACAGGGCGTTGTCGCTGATCTCGAATTCACGCTCCAGGTCAAATGCAATAGGCCCGCTGTTGAAGGTGTGGAGCGTATCGTCGCCGAATATGAGGTCCGTTCTAGGTAAGGGTCTTCCTGTGTTGTCAAACAAGTAGACGTCCGCCGTGACGAAGTTCGGCTGAAACTGCGGATTGGGCAACCGAAACTCTAGGTCGAATAGATAGAATGCCGATCCGATCAACTCCACGACAAGAAGAGCGAACAGTCGGTTCACGTACTTCGGCTCCATCGAGACTACTTTGATAAGAGCCAGCAATGTGAGGACCAACGTTGCCGCGAATCCAAATACGACGATCCAGCCGACAGCCACACCTGGTGTCATCGACACTTCCTCCGAAGAAATCGCGACCTTAACATGCTGTGACCCTGCTCTCTCAAACCGATCCCTCCGCCATGGGGTTTCGGGTCATCGACGAAGTGGTCCGTTCGCCCGTGCCAGCGATCGCGACACCGTGCTCCCGAGCAGCAGGCGCTCCTGAACCCGTACAATAGCGGTTCCTTTGCTGAGAGGCGTGTTGCCTCGGTTACGTCACCAATCATGTACATGAACAGTCGTGGTCGCAGCGGGCGCGAACCCTGGCGCCTTGTTCTTGGGCTGATCCTCGAACTTCTCCACAAAGCTGTCGAGGTGCGCCTTCTTCGTGTCTCTCACTTTACCGTCGTGCTCAGCCAACAGAAACTTCGTTGCTAGTGGACGTGGCTCGTACGATTCAGGACAGCGTGGTCATTTCGTCAAGGAAACATCGCAAGATCATATCCGTGGTCTCGAAAATCGGATTCGCAGCGAAGTGGTTCGAGATATCACTCAAGATGCGCTGGCGCGGGCGGGCATCTTGCATGTTTGGATCGCGGTGCGCCCAGTCCCGACCTGGATGCAGCGTGTCCCATGGCGAGCGCAGATTCGCACGGGTCTTCGGATCGTCACCGTGCTTCCCGAAACCGTAGCAGATGTCGATTTCATTGTTCCAAATCGGCTTGAACAGATGAATGAGATAGTCCTCGGTGGATGTCTGCCATCCCGACTGGACAACTAGCGTGCGGCAGTCGAAATCATCGAGCCGCAACGTGGTTGTCGCCTTGCCGATATTCTTTCGATGATCCGATAGACGCCTGGACAAACGGTCACCCTGATCCATCGCCGTCTGGCTAGTCGGATCGCGGGGATCGGCCTTCCCGACGTAGATGGGGTGTTCCTTCCCGGATATCGCGGCATACCTTTCAAAGTCGCCGCTGTAATATAGGGCGTAAACGCCGGAGCCGTAGAAGCGTTCGACATGGCCCAGTGCCGTTCGTGGCTGGGCGATCATAGTGATGGCAATGAGCCGGCCGACAACGTTCGGGTTGGAGGGGTCGAACACCAGGTCGGGCTGCTTGATCGGGTCGAGATGTTCAGTAACTCGACGGAGGCGTTCGTACGCCTCGGTGATCGTGTGCCGTACTCGATTCACGCGCTGTGCTGACAGCCCGCCGGTCGCCTCGCCGCCGATGGTTTCAGACAGCGTCTTGAGTTGCGCAGCCAGCAGTTCCAGTTTCGCGCGTGATGGAGGCATCAGTCAGACCCCGTCAGAGCGCGAACGATGTAGCGCATCGAATACGGACTTCGCCACCCTCTCCGCTAACTGCACGGGAACAGCGTTTCCAAGCTGACGCATCGATTCGGTCCAGGAACCGCAAAATACATAGTCGTCTGGAAACGTTTGTAGACGAGCTGCCTCACGCACGGTGAAGTACCGCACCGATCCGTTGGGAAGGGCCAGCATGTTCTCGCCTCCGGGCACACCGTGATCCCCCGCCTTGAGTGTCTTCGCCGGGTCGTCGATCGGGCTACCGGTGTGGCCAGGATAAGAGCGCGCACCGGGATTGAATACGTGGTTGGCGACCGCCGAGCTTCTTCGCTGCTGAGGTTCGGGTAGGTCGTTGATTGAGTCCCGGACTGTCCGCCACGGATTTCCATTGGGCATGGAAGCGATGTTGAGCCGCTGAACACGAGCCATCAACCGCGGCGGCAACTCCGGTCGGCGACGTTTCGTCAGCCGGTGACGACGCCAATACTCACCTGTTACCCATTTGGAATGGAGCAAGGCGTCCTCCGAGTGGTCGCCTTCAGGAAAACTCCATTGAACGCCAAGATCGGAACGGAATCCAACGATAAACACTCGTTCCCGCCGCTGTGGGACACCGAAGTCCGCCGCGTTGAGCAGACGGAACACAACGTTGTACTCAGTGCGCGTTCTTCGGGAGGTGTGATGCCGCTCGAGTCGTGCGCAGTGGTCGCGCGGGCTTTCAGACTTCCGCCGAGTCACGCTCGGATGCGCAAACCGCAGGAGGATGTATTCGAAGTAGGACGCGAAGGTCTCGCGCATCAACCCCTTGACGTTTTCGAAGAGAAACGCCTTCGGCCGCAGCTCGTGGACCGCGCGCACCGCTTCCGGAAACATGTCTCGCTTATCCGAGTGGCCGCAATGTTTTCCACCGAGCGAAAACGGCTGGCACGGCGGCCCCCCGGAAACAACCGCTATGTCGGACAACCCTCGATAGTCAAAATCCTGAACATCACCCTCGTACAGCAGCCACTTGTTCACCGCGTGAAGATCAAGACGCTGGTTCTCGCGAAAGGTTTCACAGGCGTCGTGATTTCGCTCGATCACCGCCGCATGCCGGAAACCGGCATTGGACATCGCGATCGCTAGACCGCCGGCGCCCGCGAACAGCTCAACGCTGCGCATCCAAGAACCTTTCGATCGTGTTCGGCAAGCGGGGGTTGCCGAGCCCACACTCCCAGATCGTCAACACCGCCCATCCCTTGCGACGGAGAGCGCGGATGTTCTTTTGGTCGCGGCGTTTGTTCGCGTCAAGTTTGGGAAGCCAGAATTCCAGCCGCGATTTTGGCAGGCGGGCAAGCGCACAGCGGGCGTGCCGGTGCCAGAAACACCCATGAACGAAAATAACTTTCCGGCGGCTGCGGAAGACGAGGTCGGGCCGACCAGGCATTCCGGCGACATGCAGACGATAACGGTAGCCAAGCGCGAACACGAGCCTGCGCACAAACATCTCAGGCCGCGAATTCTGCGACCGCACACGAGACATGACGGCCGACCGCTGCGCTCGCGTGAGTGTATCCACACCGCTCAGTCGCCCTTCGGAACAACCAGGAGGGGCCAGCGATCGGCGATGTACCTCTCAGTCGCTTCGCGGACAACCCAGGCGAGCGAAACCTTCTTTTCTCGAGCTATTTTCTCCAGCGTTTCGTGAATCTCGCGCTGAAAGCTGACCGAAGCACGGACTGTACCCGCTACCAGGACTGGCTTGCTGGATCCTGCTTTGGCCCATACCAGACATCGTCTTGTGCACCAGCCTACATCATCCTGGTGCACTCCGTCCATCTGTGGGCCATCTGGCTGTGGATCAATGCGATTTTAGGCGTTGCCAGCCCGTGCCTTCCACCTGTATCGCGTCGTCGATCGCTGACAGGCGGCATGGAGAGGCGCGCGAGATGGAGCCTCTGGGAGTACTCACGATCGAGCAGCACGCCCTCCCGCATCAAGTCGCAGCGCAGCAGGCCCGGACTCGATTCCAGGTTGTGGAGGACGACTCCGGTCGTGATTCCTCCCTCCTGGCGGCGCACCGGGAAGAGGCTCCCACCCCGGCTTGGCTGTTAGACCACCAAAGCCGACTTCGGTCAGCGACGCAGCTTGCAACTGACTGCTTGTCCTCTTCCCTGAGACGGTCTACTTTTACTCCGCCCTTGACAGATTTCGTCAAGTCGATGAAAGCAGGCGGGTTGGGCAGGCATGGGGGATCTCCTGCTCTACTACATGTTAGGGAGCGATCCGGCATTATGGCCTGCCCGGGAGCGGCGGGAGAGGGGGTTGATCATGCATGATAAAGGATATTATCATTCATATAAAAAGGCTGCTGATCCATCCCCGGACCCGCCGGCTACCTGCAGCTCCGCCACCGCGTCCTTGAGCGCCTGCTCGCCGAGCTGCGCGCCGATGACGTCGTCGTCACTCGCCTTGACCGCCTCACGCGCTCCACGTCCGAGCTCCTGTGCATCGCGGAAACTATCGAGGAGAAATACGCTGGACTTCAGTCCATTGCGGAGCCCTGGGACGATACGACGACGCCGGCCGGGCTCATGGTGTTCACCGTCTTTGCTGGCATCGCGGAGTTCGAGCGCTCGCTGATCGCCACCCGAACCGAGGAAGGCCGGCGCGCAGCCCAGGCACGCGGCGTCCCCTTCGGGCACCCACCCAAACTGTGGCCGGATCAACGCACCCTCGCTCGCCATCTCATTGAAGAAGGGAAATCCATCAGCGAAGTCGCCCGGCCCTTCAATGTCCATGTCGCAACAATCTATCGCTGCCTACACGACGAGGCGACCTTATGACAGTACACCGTTTCGCTCGCACGGACGGCCCAAAACCAGCAATATCCTCGTGGACAAAACCAATTGGCAAAAGGGAACATGTGCATCAGCGGAGGTCATCCTGCCCGTAGCTTCCGATCTCACTTTCAAGCTCCAATATACGGGCTTCAATCAAGTGTCGTAACTCAGCGACCATCTGGCGGCTGGTTGCGCTACACGCTGTCTTGAAACGCCGATGGACGGAGACCGGCACATCTACACTGAGCCGTTTTGTCGGCTCAGTGGTTTTCTCCTGCTTGACGTTCTTACGTGGAGATTCTTCAAGGGCCGGGCCGTGGCCGGGACCCGCTTTTTCAAAGGACTCCAGGGCGTCATCGGTAAGCAATTTAGGTTTCGGAACGCTCTGAAATGATTTCTTGCTCATAGCTTAGGATCTCCTTTGTCAGCTTCTCAATCTCGCACGCGGCCGGGCTTTCCGGTGCCCATTCAAAAATCATCTTGCCCATCGTCAGGCTCTCGGCATATGCGACTCGCTGAGCGATTTCGTTTGCCAGGATCGGAATGCCCATCGCGGCAGCCATCGAGCGGATCTCGCGACCGATAACCGTATTACCTATTTTGCGGGAAACCACAAAAGCACATTTGATGTTTTTGAGTTCCTGTGCTTCCTGAACCTGATGGACGGTGAGATCGCTGGCCCAAGTAGACAGGCCGCTTGGTTCGATTGGCACGAGGACAAGGTCAGACGCCACGATGCACGAGCGAGCAATGGATTCAACATGTGGCGGGCCATCAATCACGGTGTAGGTGTGGTCGGCTGCTAGTTTCATCGCATCCCGCGCCATGTTTTCACGGGCGAGTGAGATCACCTTGAAATCGGTATGCTCGCGCAAGCTTGCCCAAGCAGAGGCAGACCCTTGCTTGTCGGCGTCGATCAAAAGGACATTGTGCCCGTTGCGGGCCAACCCAGCGGCGACATTCACTGCCAGCGTGGTTTTGCCGACACCACCCTTCTGATTAAGAAAAGAGATAACCACAAAACAACATTACCGTCTTTTAGTAAATGTGTCAACACACAAACCCCAAAAGGAGAACCAACGCTCCCGGATTGCTCAGAGGCTACGCCACAGGGCAGCGGCTTCATTTGGCTTGACATGATCTGCCTGGTCTCCAATACTAGTCGTATGGAAACCATCAACGCATCCGACTTCAAGGCCCGATGCTTGGCTATCCTCGATCGCGTGCAGGCTACAGGAGAGCGGCTGGTCATCCTGAAGCGCGGTCGGCCTGTGGCGGAGTTGCTGCCCGCAAGCCGAACTCATGCCGAGTATCCACAGTTGGAGCTCAAGGGTACCGTCATTGTGGCCGGCGACATTGTTGAGCCGGCGGTTCCGGAAGAATACTGGGAAAGCCTCGGGGCATGACGGCGCTGCTCGACACGCATATCCTGATCTGGTGGCTCAACGACAGCAATCGGCTCTCACCGGCCCAGCAGGAGGTTGTCGCGTCAGCCAGTGCAGAGTCACCGCTGCTGGTATCTGATATTTCGCTCTGGGAAGTGGCGACATTGCACAGCCTGGGTCGCATCCAGCTAACAATTCCCCTTCGGGTGTGGCTGGACAAGGCGGTGGCTCCGCCTCTGGTGCGGCGGCACGGCATCTCCCCGGCCATTGCGGCGGAGCTGGCCACGTTGCCCGACTCCTTTCAACGCGATCCAGCAGACCGAATCATCGTGGCGACCGCCCGAATATTCGGCGCGACGCTGTTGACGCAGGATCGCAGAATCGTCGACGCAGCACTGGTCAACACGTTGCACTGACCGCAGGTCGGAGAGCGCGGGAGCCATGGGCCTCGCCGGCCGGCGAAATCTCCACCCCGCACAATGGTGGCCGGAGTCAGCACCCCACAATCCCAAAGTTGGGCATCTCGAAGACACCCTCTACCGCTGGTTCCCCGGCGGGCGAAAAGCTTCCGGGGAGACAATGTGTTATTCAGGAAACACACAAAAGAGAAAAACATGAAACTGGAAAAGACGGTTTTCGAGCCACGCTGGCGGTGGCGAGATTTGGCTTGCCAGAGTCTCTCTCCCATTTTTCTAACCCTGGCCGGGTTACTCTTCAGACGGAGGTACATGCGGTTCTGGAGGCCCCGCCAGCGGCCAACCAGGCTGAATGAACCAAAAGTGTGAAGTTAGATAAGGAGCGAATCGGGAAGACTCGGAGCGCGGCGAGGACCAGCCCCGCCGCTCTCTAAATCCGCGTCCCCTAGCTAGGACTCGGCCTGCTGCTCTTCTTCCCGTGGAAGCTCGAAGAGGCGCGTGTGGGCCTGATCGGCCACTTTGGCAAGCACCAACAGGTCGTTGCGCCCGAAGCTCTGTGTACTCTTCCATTCACCAGCGTCGTCTTTGTAGAGACGCGAGAACGTGACGTTGTGCCGCGGTTGCTCTTCGGTTCCGTTCGGCCAGATTGTGGCCTTGACGCGACCGATGCGGACTTCAGCGACGGGTTTTTGGTTAGCCATAATGTGTTTCCTCCTGTGAAGTTAAGGGTTTGTGAGCGTTTTCGCTCACCCGAGCAAGGCGGAAACGGCCAAACCCTGACGAAGGAGGAACAGCACCGCCGAAGCCGGTGACGGGGCGGGACCGACAAGGGCAAGAGAGAGTGCCAGACGCCGCAGGCGAGGGAACCGTTCTGGCGCGAGTCTTGCGTCGGGCCAAACCGGGCCCGGCTGCGGCCAGCGCCCAATGGCGCAACCCTTACCCGTCTTCCGGTCGGACGCGATAGGCCACAGATTGGCGCAACGCCCGCGCCACGGTCAGCTGGAAGCTAGGCGCCCGCGGCGGTGAATGGATCGCAACCCGAAGGCTGCAAACGGCTCCTTGCAAAAGTAAACGTTGTTGACGCGCAAGTTCAGCAGGAAGCTCCCCCGAGTCTGTTCTTTCTCGCGGATTCTTTAGCGGCGGTTCCACAAGCCGAGTCCTCGCTTCCGAGCCTGTCCCTCAAGGTCAATGAACTCTTACCGTTTCGAGAAGGGAAAGCGGCGCTAAGCGTGAACATAGGCCTCGCGGATGAGCGGGGAGTTGAAATTCTCGCCGCCGACATAGACGTAGGACAACAGCAACCGTAGCGGTCGCGCGTATCCCCGCTGAGTTGCAGGGGCAGGGTCAAGCCCCTTCGACCGTGATTCTTTGAATGTCCCATTGGTTGTTCCTCGCTTCGTAGCCTTTGACGAAAACCGCTTCTTCGGCGAATCGCCGCCCTTCGTGGCGCGTCATGTGAATCACCATGGCGATTCCGTCCACTACGCCTCTACAGGTGACTTCCCAGGGAAGCTCACCGCCGCCCTGCATGGCGCAACTGGCGATCCGGGATAAGGCGCTCTCGGCGTTGTTGGCGTGTACGGTCGTGAGCGATCCGCCGTGGCCGGTGTTGAGGGCTTGCAGCAGGTCCGCCGCCTCTCCGCCGCGAACCTCGCCCACGACGATGTGATCCGGGCGGTGACGTAGCGCGTGGCGGACTAAATCGCGGATTGTGACCGCTCCTTCCTGCAAACCGCGCGCCTCGAAGCGGACGCAATTCGACCGCTCGATGCGAAGCTCCAAGGTGTCCTCGATGGCAACTATCCGCTCGTCATCGGGGAGAAGTTCGATGAGGGCATTGAGCAACGTGGTCTTGCCCGATCCGGTTCCGCCTGAAACCAGGATGTTGCGCCGGGACCGCAACACCCGCTCGGCTTCGGCCCGCACGTTTTCGGGGAGTGCGCCTTGCTTGACGAGATCATCCGCCGAGAACGCCCGCTTGCCAAAGCGCCGAACGGTGATAGCGACTTGAGGACTGGCGGGCGGAACGCAGATAGCAACCCGCGATCCGTCATCGAGCCGGGCATCGACAATGGGAGAGCTGGCCGGGTCCAGTCCCAAAGGACGGGCTATATGGATAGCGGCCCGTAACAGCGCCGCTTCGTCCAGGTCCGGCGCGGCGTGTACGGCCAGCCGCCCGGCCCGCTCGACCCATACATTAGCGGGGCCGTTAATCATGATCTCGCTCACTTCGGAATCTTCAAGGACGCTCTCCAAGCCGGGCAGAAAGGGTTTTAGACCACAAAGTTTCGGTCAACAACCCGATCCAGCACCTTGGTCTCTCCTCCTCCCCCGACGGGAAGCTTCCGGCGGCAGATTGAAAAAAACACCCCTACGGACGGTTGTAAGTAGTTGAATTAAAGGTACATAAAGGACGTTATGTACCCTTTAGGGTAGCAGCCGGGGGAGCCTGTCAAGAGGGGATATCCACAAACGGGATCCGCCGTCGGGAGGACGGCTGATGCCGTTACCCGGCGCGAACCTGCCGTGTTGCCGGGAAAGTTTCCGCGCGGATGGGTTTCTTGGGCGGCGGACCGAACCGTTTCAAGGTTTTTGCTGCTGCGCGCGGCACGCTCGACAGCTTCGAGACATTGTGTAGGTCACAATTCCTCTCCGCCTCCGCTTCGTGACAGGAAAGAACTCCTTGAGTTCAAGCCAGCTCTCTCCGCAACGGATGCAGCGACGCATCTTGCCATTCGCTGTTCGTCGCTTCATTCGCCACTGCAGCTTCTGGAGTGTCCTCCTTCGTTCCACTCGCCATTTCTTCCATCGTGCACGGGTTCGGCGAATGAATTTCTGACGGAGTTCCTCGGCAAGTTGCCGATAACGCTCCGAGTTTCTCGCCTCCTGCCATGACAATTGCAGCTTCATACGACGGCGATACGCGGTCACCGTCTTGGGGGAAATCCTGAACTTGTCAGCTACTTCCGCACTTGCCAGTTTGCTTCCCTCTGTCCGAAGGAACTCTGCAAGGGCTGCCTTTTCCTCAACGTCCAGCCGGTGGGCTGCACGGGAGGCTTCCCGACGCCGGGGGTCTCCCAGACCCTGACGCCTCATCTGCTGGCTGATGGAATCCTTGCTGCGGCCTGTCAGCAGTCCCGCCCGTAGAAGGCCAGTGGCGCCCAATCGATAGGCGTTCGTGTAGTCACCCAGAGTGCGGATCTCTCTGATTGTCCACAGCCGCAGGCTTCGCTTTGAGTCCTGACCGAGCAGCCCTGCCTCACGCAGGCGCTGTCGTTGCTGGTTGACCGCTGCTTGGGATCTGGCTCGGATGCGAATCTGAGGCAAACGTTTGCCCTGTTTGGCTTGACGGATTAGAGATTCCCTTTCAGGCTGCGTCCATTTCTTGCCTGGCATCGCGGATTCTCCGCTGTCCTGGCGGCCACCATAGGTACTCAAAAACCGCCCGCGATGGACGGTTGGTCTGAGCCAGGATTTCCGATTTGGCTCCTCTGACGGCACGAGTCTACACCCTCACCCGGCGAAGCGCAACCATTTCTCCACCCGAAAGAGGCGGCGGCTGAGGCGGGACCGATCGAGCCCCCTTCTTGCCCCTCATGGGGGCTGATCCGCCGCTGCGAAGTCAATTTCGCAGACACCCCTCCGAGCTTCCGTCCTCAGTACACAGATTTCGCATTCGCCAAGTGCGGTGCTAACCACCCGGCACAGGCAGCGCCCAGATCCTCCGCAGCATGTCGCCAAACAGCCGCCGGTTCAGATGTCCCTCGGCCAAGAGCAACCAGTAGTACCGCGCGTGCTTGACCAATCTGCCGCCCGTCTTCATCAACCGCTGCTGCAAGCTCGTCAGTGACCACGTCTTGATCCTGTGCGGCAACCCGAGTCGCCGCCACAGGTTGCCCAGGTTGTAGGCCAGCACGCTTAACTGCAAGCGCACCTCGTTCGCCCGGAAGCGATGGCACGACAGCCGCGTCCAGTGCGTCGCTTGCTTACCTTCTTTGATCCACTGCTCCGCCGTGCCGCGCTTGTTGTAGAAACGCACCACCGACCGGCTTGGCAAGCTCATGTTCGTCACGATAAAACCGACGCGCGCGAATAGCTCGCCCTGGTGGTGCTCGACCTTGGCGACAACTCGTCTCGGCCCCTTCCAGCTCTCCGCCTGATAGCGAAAGCTCTTGTAGCGCACTAGCGGCTTGCGGCCGGGCCTCCCCGGCGGACGAAACAGGATGTCTTCGATCTCCAGCTCCAGGTTCTTATTGGCCGGAATGCGGATCGCGTAGTCCGCGCCGCGCTCCTCCAGCGCCTCGTAGATCTCCGGCTTGGCAAAGGCGGCATCGCCCCGGAAGGCGACCTGCTTGCCCGCAGCCTGTTGGCGCTCGATCTCCGGCAACAATAGCTCATCCCAGTCCTCGGCGCTGTGCACGTTGCCGGGACGCAGCTTGGCAGCGAGGCAATCACCATGACCGTTGAACAAAAGCAACGGGTGGTAGCAGACCGACTCGAAGTGTCCGTTGTAGGCACTGCCTTCCTGTTGGCCATGGACCGGACTCTCGGTGGAGTCCATGTCCAGAACGACCCGCTCGGAGTCGTCGAACGCCTCCGCTTGCCCGACCAGCTCTCGGTTCAGCGCCATCAGCCCCAGCAGGTTCTCTTCGCTCGCCAGCATCTCCGTCTCGAAGCCGTGCAGCGTCGAGGTTAAGGCCGCACCGCGATCCCAGATCTTCTGCGAGCCGATCAAGCGAAACGTCGGGTCAGCCGACACTCGGACGGCGTCGTTGACGTCCTCGTAGCCTGCCAAGCGGCTGTAGATCGACTGCCGCAACAGATCAGCGAGCGTGAACTGCTTGTTGGTGCCTTGCCGGGAGTCGCTGAGATGCTCGTCAATCAGTTCTCCGAGACCGAGCCGTTCGTCCAGTTCGCGAACCAAAATCAGGCCACCGTCGGAAGTGACGTGCGATCCCTGGAAATCGACTTTCCACGAGCCGTTGAAACTTAGCTGGAATGGCTTGGTTTGTTTTTCACCCATTGGGTGTTGGCCTCCATGGCGTCCTCAGCGGGCTCTAGCCCCTATGAATAAAGACGCTCAAGGCCGCCGGAAGGTCGAGAGGTCTGAATCAAATTGGAAATGCGGGCTTAATAACCTCGTGCGGAATTACAGAAGGAAACGGTCAGGAGACCATGCGCACCAAATACTTCTCGCCCAACTACACCACGGCTCGGGCCCAATTCCGAACCGCCGTCGAGAAGGCGGGCGGGCGGCTGGCTGCGCTGCAGCTCGATGCCAAGGACCCGAATGGGGGAGACCTGACAATCGACATTGCCTGGTTTGGTGCTGAGAATCCCAAGCGGGCACTCGTGCACTCGTCCGGACTGCACGGGGTGGAGGCTTTCGCCGGCTCTGCTATCCAGTTGCAGTGGCTAGATGAGGGCATTCCCTCTATGCCCGAGGACTCGGCGCTCGTGCTGGTCCACGTACTAAGCCGAAAGATGATGGCAGCGGCTTTGAGTTGGTCCCGTTCTTACAAACTCCCTCTAACGGTCATCTCGGCAGCGACTTCTTTTAGCCAGGATCTCCATTTTGGCCCTGGCGCCGCTAGGCGTACACCCTTACCAAGGCTAACTCAGCTCTGGATGATTGACAATGGTTCATTTGCTTCATTGTTGTGATGCATCTGCATCATTTCACCCGTTTTTGCCGTCCGACGAGGCCTTCAATAATCCGCTGAAAGTTAGCTGAAACGGCTGGCCTCGTTTTTCACCCACTGGATGTGTCTCCTCAGCGCCTTGATTGCGTTCAAACCCGCATAAATAAAGGTGTCGGAGACCACCCGATGGTTAGCAGCGCCGAAACTAAAGTGGAAATCCGGGACTAAATCCGTTTGGGATGGCCTGGCTCCGAAGATTCAACGAAAACGGTGTTGACTTGAATCGCAATTTTCTTGGACCAGACGAGACGTACCAGGGTACCCCCACGGGTTACGGCTTGCTGGATCCTTTCTTGAATCCTCCGAGCCCACCTGGTTGGGATCTGTACTACCTTCGCGCGGGATGGTTAATTGCCCGGCACGGCATGTCAACCCTCAAGCAGGTAATCGCGGGCGGGCAATACGAATACCCGAAGGGTCTTTTCTTCGGCGGATCGAAGCTTGAAGAGGGACCGCGGAAAGTTCAAGAATTCGTGCGCGAGCGTCTGGCGTCCGCCGAACATGTGGTTGTCGTTGACGTGCATACCGGGTTAGGGCCATTCGCCTACGACACTTTGTTCGTTGACGCTCGTGATGAAGGTTCCGAGATCTACCAAGTGATGAAGAGAACGTTCGGGGAACGTGTTGCACCCCTGGATCCGGATCGCGGCCCGGGCTACCGAATCAAAGGAGCCTACGACAGCATGTATCGGCGTGTCTTGTCTGATGAGAGAGTCTATCTCCTCGGCCAGGAGTTCGGCACGTACCACGTTGTACGGGTTGTGAGCGCTCTCCGCGCCGAGAACCGCTGGCACCACCATGGGGATGGGATGGTCGATCATCCAGCGAAGGAGGAACTGAAGGAGAAGTTCTCTCCTGATGACGAGTCCTGGCGCCAGACCGTCTTGCACCGAGGCCGTGAGGTAATCAGCCAAGCACTGGGGTTAGCATTCGGTGATTGAGTGGCATACACGAGAACAAATGCAAACTAGGATAACTAGGGACAACTTCCTATCTCAGCGGGGTGGAGGCTGCCTGCGACCCGGGGAAAACTGGGGGAACTCGGGACAGCTTCTCGCCAAAGCGCCAAAAGCGCCAGTGGTTTTGTCCTTGGTAACATGTGCATGTTCGCTGGAGGACTGAATCCTATGAGCCGATGGGTGCTTTGGATGCGCTGGGGGACACTTCTATTGGGCTACGACACCACGGCGGCTTCTGCCTGTTGAAGGGCGATGATAATGTCCCCATGAGAGGGCGATAGAACCTGAATTATGCACTGCGGCGTGGACCTGAGGAGGGCTGAGCCGCAAGGGACCATTGGGGACCCCCGAAAACATGGGGTAAAAAGGTAGGCTGGCAAAGATCCCAGCTTCGCCAGCCAACCCCAAGGAGGTCACCCACATGGTTACCAGACGAAAACAGCATAGCTCCCAAAGGCCCGTCCAACAAGGCCCAGCCGTGACGGCCTCGCGGCCCAATAAAATCGGGGCTTCGACGCCTTACCACTTCCGCGGCAGGAAGCCGACTCCCTACGGCGGCTTGCTGCCGGTGGTCGGGAGGGCGCTGATCTGAGAGCCTGGCTATGCGCTATGCATAAAATTTTATGCACTAGCCGTAACACACTGGAAACACGTCACTTCCGAGCGAGGTTTTGACGACGCGGATTCTGGGCGGGAAGGGAAACCGGACACGGAGAAGTCAAAAGGCCAGTTGCCGAGCTACCACCTCACGACGACCGCCAACCCGCTACGAACGCAGCCACACTCGCAAAGTGAATCTGTGCATAATTCAGGTAGAAATGTCCCCTAATCTAAGGCTCCGAAGGAGGAGCCTAGATTGGAGAGGACATGGATGAACGACAAGGAATTGAGACGAGGCGAGGTGCTGGGCCGGGTGAAGCGAGGCGAGTTGAAGCTGAGCGAGGCGGCGCGGATGCTGGATTGCAGTTATCGCCAGAGCAAGCGGATCTGGAGGCGCTACAGCGCGGGAGGGACAAAAGCATTGAAGCACGCCAACGTGGGCCGGGTATCGAACCGCGCCAAGCCGGCGGAAGTTCGCAAGCGAGTGCTGCAACTGGTGCGCGAACACTACTCCGGCGAACCGCACGAGCGCTGCGGGCCTACTCTGGCGGCCGAGCATTTGCGAAAGGACCACGATCTGCAAGTATCGGTGCGGACATTGCGGCTCTGGATGCTCGCCGCGGGCCTGTGGAGCCGCCGCCGCAAGCGCCAGCCGCATCGCTCGCGGCGGCAGCGTAAAGCGCACTTGGGCGAGCTGATCCAGCTCGACGGTTCGCACCACGAGTGGCTCGAAGCCCGCGGGCGGAAAGGTTGCCTGATGAACTTCGTCGACGATGCGAGCGGTCTGGCGCTGTGCCGCTTCTCGAGCGAGGAAACGACTTGGGCGGCGGCCGATTTACTCCAGGCCTGGGTGCGTCAATACGGCGTTCCGAAGGCGTTGTATTGCGACTGGAAGAACGTCTACAAGCGCCAGCCAACGTGGCGTGAAGCGCTGGAAGGCAGCGAGCCCGAGACGCAGTTCGGACGCATGTGCGCCAAGCTCGGCATTGGCATCATCGCCGCTTCGTCACCGCAAGCGAAGGGCCGAGTGGAGCGCCATCACGGCACCCATCAAGACCGCCTGGTGAAGAAGATGCGGCTCCAAGGCATTGCCGATTACGAGGCGGCGAAGCGCTATCTGGACGAGCAGTATCTGCCAGAGCACAACGCCAAGTTCTGCTGTGAGCCGTCGGCGGGAGCGGACTTTCATCGGCGCTTATCGAAGCGTCTGGACTTGAAGTGGGTGTTTTGCTTGGAGGCCGAGCGGGTGGTATCCAACGACCTGGTGGTACGTTTCGAGAACCGTTTTTCGCAGTTGAAACCGAAGCGCAATCAGGGCTTGGGAGCGGGTGGGAGAGTCACCGTGCAGCAAGCGCGCGAGGGCGAGTTGCAGGTGGCCTGCGAGAGCCGCGCGGTGGCGTTTGAAGAGATCGTCGGGCCGCAGCGGCAGCCGCGTCCAGAGCCGGAACAACGAGCGGCTCGGAAGCGGCCCAAGCCGGCGGCGGACCACCCCTGGCGTAAATCGCTGAAGTCGAAAAAGCGCGTGGCGGCGACATAAAAAAGGCAGGGCTATGGAAATGACGGGCCGGATGGAAAGCGTGGAAAACCTCGGCGAACAGCGCAGAGGGTTCGCATCGCAACGACAGGTTTCCCACCCTTCCCACCGTCCCTTGGAAATCGCTAAAGCGATTCCCACATTCCCACAGCCCCGACGACGATTCTCCCTTACAAACTTACACCTGAATTATGCACTGCGGGGTGCACCGGAGGAGGGCTGAGCCGCCAGGGGCCATTTGGGGGACCCCCGAAAACATGGGGTAATAAGGTAGGCTGGCAAAGATTTCAGCTTCGCCAGTCAACCCCAAGGAGGTCACCCAAATGGTTACCAAGCGAAAACAGCATAGCTCCCGAAGGCCCGTCAAACAAGGCCGGGGCGCGAGGGCCCCGCGGCCCAATAAAATCGGGGCTGCCACGCCTTATCACTTCCGCGGCAAGAATCTGACTCCCTACGGCGGCTTGCTGCCCGTCGCCACCCTGCTCGAAAAACTCGGCTTCCAGGCGCTGCTGGAAGAAACCATCACGAACAAACGAATCACCCGTGTGATGAGCCTCTACCAGTTTGTGCTGGCCCTCGTGCTGGGCCTCTATGTCGGCTTTGCGCGGCTGAACCAACTCCGCTTCATCGCCCGCGACCCCATCTTGACCGGCATCTTGCAAGTGACGCGTCTGCCGCCGCAGTCCACGCTGTGGCGCTTTCTGGCCTCGCTGCACCTCAACGTGGCGAAGCAGATCCTTTCCATTCAGCGCCAGCTGCGGGAACGAGTCTGGGCCGCGGCCCAGGTGAAATTGGAGACGGTGACGCTGGACACCGACACCACCGTGCACACGCTCTACGGCCGCCAGATGGGCGGGCGCAAGAGTTACAACCCCAAGAACAAGGGCAAGCGCAGCTACCAGCCGATACTGACTTTCCTGGCCGAGACGCGCGAATACCTGATGGGCGGGTTGCGCAACGGCGACCGGCCCACGGGCCGGCAGATCGCCGCCCACCTCGAGAGCGCCTTTCGGGCTTTGCCGCACGGCGTGAAGAAAATCCTGGCGCGGGCCGATTCCGGGTTTTATTGCTGGGAGGCGGTGGAGGCCTATGAAAAGGCGGCTTGTCAGTTCGTCATCGTGGCGCGCAAGACCAGGCGGCTGGTCGAGCAGTTGCAGCAAGCGGCCTGGAAGCCCTCGCCCCACAGCGATGCGGATGCGGAATGCGAATTCCTCTACCAGCCGCAGGGCTGGGCGCGGGCCTGTCGTTTCCTGGCGCTGCGTTACGAAAACGAACCCGCGGCCGGCGCGGCCGAGCAATACCAGCTGTTTGCCACCAGCGCTTACACCTACCGCGTGTTTGTCACCAACCTGGCCGAACCGATCGCGGCGGTGGTGTGGTTTTACAATCAGCGCGCCGCAGCCGAGAACCTCATCAAGGAGGCCAACAACGACGCCGGGCTGGCGGCCCATCCCTCGCGCCGCTTTGACATGAACCGCAATCACTTTCAGCTGGCCATGCTGGCCTACAACCTCAACTGCTGGCTGCTGCTGTTCAACCGCGAAGCCCAAGCCAGCGTGGAGACACTGCGGCACACCACCCTGGCGACGGCGCGGCTGCGCTTTCTGTTCGTGGCGGCCAAGATCTGGCGGCACGCCGGCAGAACGGGTGTCAGCTACAGCGATCATTATGAGGAAAAGGGCCTGTTTGAACGGCTGATGCGGCGGCTGCGGGCGATGGGGCCACCGGGATCGAGCTTCGCGCCGGTGGTGGAGGGTGCGCTGAGTTGAGGGGCGCTCCATGCATAAAATTTCATGCACTCGCCGCAACGTACTGGGAACACGCCGCTTGCCCGCCCGCTTTTGCCCGCCGGGATTGGCAGGCGGCTCAAACAGGGAGGGAAACAGAGGAAAAGACGACTTGCTAAATCACTGAGTTGACACGACTGCCGCTACCGCCACAACTCCATCGGCGATGGCTACGCCGAATCGGTGCATAATTCAGGTGACAAACAACAAAACCAAGGGGACATTTCTACTGGGCTAGCGAAGGGGACATTTCTATTGGGGCTTGACAGGAGCGTGCCACGTTTCTTGACACCTTGGCGTGATGGCCGTTAACCTTGAAGGTTGGTCGATCCTTCGGCTCGCCAGGGCTAACCCTCACTTCAAGCATCACCTGCGTTCGATCTTGGAGCCGTACTTCCCAGCCGACGCACGGAGTGAATGGTCATACCGCACCAGCAAAACGGCTTTCAGCTTCTTAACCTCAAGACTTCACGGTCCTGAGCGAGGGCCGAGTTGATCGACTCATCCGCAGCAGCGTAAGGGAGGACGAACCTAGATGGCAGGTAAACAGATCGTATTTGGAGAAGACTGTCGGCAAGCAATTCTGGCCGGCGTGAACAAGCTGGCCGATACCGTTCGAGTCACGCTGGGCCCCAAGGGCCGCAACGTCGTGCTCGAGAAAAAATTCGGCGGGCCGACCATAACGAAAGACGGCGTAACAGTCGCCAAAGAGATTGAGCTCGAAGACAAACTCGAGAACATGGGCGCGCAGATGGTTCGCGAAGTCGCTTCCAAGACAAGCGACGTAGCCGGCGACGGGACGACAACTGCAACAATCCTCGCCCAGTCGATTTACCGTGACGGCTTGAAGAGCGTCGCCGCCGGGGCCAATCCAATGGCCATCAAACGCGGCATCGAGAAAGCGACGTCGGCTGTTGTTGAAGCCCTGCTCAGCTCGGCCAAACCCGTCGAAGGTGACGAGGTCTCACAGGTCGCCTCCATTTCGGCGAACAACGACCCGACCATCGGCAAGATCATCGCCGAAGCAATGGAAAAGGTCGGCAAAGACGGCGTGATCACCGTCGAGGAAGGCAAGACTCTCGAGACCGAGCTGGACGTAGTCGAAGGAATGCAGTTCGACCGCGGTTACTTGTCGCCCTATTTCGTCACTGACCCCGAATCGATGGAGTGCGTGCTCGAGGACGCCGCGATTCTCATTCATGAAAAGAAGATCAGCAGCATGAAAGACCTGCTCCCGTTGCTGGAGCAAGTCGCAAGGGGTGGCCGCCCTCTGCTCATCATCTGCGAGGAAGTGGAAGGTGAAGCACTGGCGACTTTGGTTGTCAACAAACTGCGCGGAACTCTGAACGTGGCGGCGGTCAAGGCGCCGGGCTTCGGCGATCGCCGCAAGGCCATGCTCGAAGACATCGCTATCCTCACTGGCGGCAAGGCCATCATGGAAGAAACCGGCATCAAGCTCGAAGGAGTGCAGCCGGAAGATCTGGGATCGGCGAAGCGAATTGTCATCGACAAAGACAACACGACAATCGTCGAAGGCGCCGGGACGAAAAAGGAAATCGAGGGCCGCGTCAAACAATTGCGGGCTCAGGTTGAGGAGACTACCTCCGACTACGACCGCGAGAAGCTGCAGGAACGTCTGGCGAAGCTGGTTGGCGGGGTGGCTGTCATCAAAGTTGGCGCCGCCACCGAGACCGAGATGAAAGAGAAGAAGGCGCGCGTCGAGGATGCCATGCACGCAACCCGGGCAGCCGTCGAGGAAGGCATCGTGCCCGGAGGCGGCGTAGCCCTTCTTCGCGCGGCGAGTGTTCTCGAAGAAGCGAAATCGAGCGACGACGATGAGAAGAGCGGCCGGAACGTCCTCCGCCGCGCTCTTGAGGCTCCGCTACGCTGGATCGCCGCCAACGCAGGCGAAGAAGGCGCCATCGTGGTCGAGAAGGTACGGGCACAGAGTGACCCGAACTATGGCTATAACGCCCAGTCGGATGAATACGGCGATTTGGTGGCGGACGGCGTGATCGATCCCGTCAAGGTGGTCCGAACGGCTCTGCAGAACGCCGCGTCGATTGCGGCGCTCATGTTGACCACCGAAGCCACGGTCCACGAGATTCCGGAAGAGACGGCGGCGGCGCCTCCCGGAATGCCAGGCGGCGAGCACTTCTAGTTCGGAATACCGATTTGACAACGAGTAGGGACCGGCAATCTTGCCGGTCCTTCTTTTTTTTGGGGACACTCATTAGGTAGAGTGGTTGCTTTTCGAACCGCCCCCGGTCGGGCTGGAATCACCGGAGCTGAATGCCCTTTCCAATGTCACGATTCAACGGGAAGATCGGCACGGCGGGTCCGCTGTTGCTCTTCGGCCTCTTGGGGCAATTGCAGGCCGGCGATCTGACCGAGCGATTCGAACTCACCCTCGAGCGAGTGCTGCGGGGCGGCCCTCCCGCCTATACCCGCGAGCTTCTGCTTGCGGACGTGATTCCTGAAGACATTCGACGCTTCACGAACTTCAGCGGCGATCTTTCGGGCCGCTACGTCGGGGCCCTGGCGCTGGCTTCTCTCCACAAAGGCGAAGCGCACGGCGGACTCGGGACGCTGGTGAACGAGATCCTCGGCCACCAGAAGCCGGACGGCCACTTCGGCGATCCGATGGGGCTAACGGAGGTGGCGGACGACGACATGGCGCGCCTTTGGGGCAACGGGCGCATGCTGATCGGGTTGCTGGAGTACTACCGTGCCGATCGGCGTCCTGAAGTCCTCGAGGCCGCGCGCCGCATCGGCGACTTTCTCGTCTCAGTGGCGCCGAGGTTCAACACGCGCTCCGTGCGGCGTTTCTTCACTGAAGGGCGATTCGCGACCGGCTATGTCTGCTGGACCCAGAACGTTGAAGGACTGGTCGAGCTGTACCGGCAGACATCCGATGATCGATTCCTGGAGCTGGCCCGGCAGTTGGCGAACCGCACTTCCCGCCATCCCAGCCAGCACAGCCACGGTTTTCTTTCGACTTTGCGCGGCATTTTGGAGCTAGCTCGCGCAACAGGCGATCAGCGGTTTCTTGACCAGGTCGAACGAGAGTGGAAAGGCATTGTGGATTCGGAGAACCTGCTGGTCCAAGGCGCCATACCAGAGGCTTTCGCTCCCAGCATCGAGCGGGATGAAGGCTGTTCTCAGGCGGATTGGCTGAGGCTGAACCTGGAGCTGTGGCATGAGACCGGTGCCTCGCGGTATCTCGAACAGGCGGAGCGTACGCTCTTCAACGAGTTTTTCCTCAACCAGTTCGCTAGCGGTGATTTCGGACATATTCGTTTGCGGGATACAGGGGTCGGCGCTGAAACCGCCCGCGCTTGGTGGTGCTGCACCCTGCACGGGCTGCGGGCATTCCCGGCGGTCTTCGATTCCGTTTTCCGGTCCGACGGCGAGAAGCTATTCTACGAACTCCCATTGGACGGCGAAGGCAGCCTTGAAGGTCTTCGCGTAGTCGCTGGTTCTTCACTGGAACAGGACGGATCCATCCGCCTTAAGATCGCCGCTTCGGACGGCAGTCGCCGCACGATCAGCATCCGCGTACCCAAATGGGTAAGCAAGCTCGAAGCGCAAGTCCCGCCGAATGTCGAGGTGGCTGGTCCGCAGGCTGGTCCGCGGGCTGGT
>CBDDCT010000002.1:0-505446 GCA_965226185.1 Bryobacterales bacterium | reverse complement strand
GACGCCTGCAGCCAGTCCTGAATCTTCTTCCGTAGCTCGGTCGCCTTCTCAGGCATCTTTGAGGCAAGGTCGACTTTCTCCCCAATGTCCTCGGCCAAATTGTAGAGTTCCACGCGGGGGGGATCGTAGTGCTCGATCAGCTTGTAATCGTCCGAACGCACGGCCGCTCCCGGTTGCTTCGCCTGAGGGCTGTAATGCGGGTAGTACCAATACAAGTCTTCGCGGCCCCATTCGCCATCGCTGGTGAGCAGCGGCATCAGGCTTTTCCCGTCGACCACCTTCCCGGGACGCGCTTTTTCTCCCGCCATTTCCACGATCGTGGGATACAGGTCCGTGCCAATGACCGGAACGTCGCTCACCGCGCCCGCCTCGATCCTCCCCGGCCAGCGCACAATCAGCGGCACGCGGATTCCCCCCTCGTAAAGATAACCTTTCCCTTCCCGCAAAGGGCGGTTGCGCGTGACCGGCGAAAGCCCCCCGTTGTCGGAGGTAAAAATGACGACCGTGTTCTCGTCGAGCCCGTGGCGCTTGAGCGTGTCCATGATCCGGCCGACGCTCCGGTCGACACTCTCGATCATCGCTGCATAGACGGCATTGAATTGCGAGCTGTCGGTCTTGAGTTTTGCCTCGTACTTTTCGATCACGGGCTTCTGAGCCTGGATCGGCGTGTGGACCGCATAATGGGGCAAGTAGAGGAAGAATGGGCGGTCCTTGTTGCTCTCGATGCTGCTCTGTATGAAACGAATTGACTCATCGGTCAGCCGGTCGGTCAGGTATTCTCCCTCCTCGCCGCCTGTGAGCGTGGGAATATCGGGGTTCCAAGGCTGCTTGAAATTGAGATACGGATAGAAATACCCAGACGGGCTGCCATGTGTGTGGCCGGCAATGTTGAGGTCGAAACCGTGCACGCGAGGCCAGTACTCTTCGGTCCCCAGATGCCACTTGCCGATGCTCGCCGAGACGTAACCGGCGGGCTTGATGGCGCGCGCAAGCGAGACCTCATTGTGGGAAAGATACATGTAATCGTCGGGCGGGATGATGCGCCCGTACTCTGGATAGCGATGCCGAAAAATTGCGGTTATGTGGCCTGTAAATCCGACCCGTGCCGGGTATTTGCCACTCATCAAACTGGCCCGGCTCGGCGAGCACACCGGACAAGCCGAGTAGGCATTGGTGAAGCGCATGCCCTCCGCTGCCAGCCTGTCGGTTTGCGGGGTCTCGTAAAAGGTGCTTCCCTGGACGCCAAGATCCATCCAGCCCAAGTCGTCGATGTAGAACAGGACGATGTTGGGAGGCTTCGATGACGTGGTCTCGGCGGCGGCAAGGGCGGAGACGGCCAACAATATGGGCAGCACAAGCAGAGCTGAGAATTGGCGGCGGACGGGTCCCGGAATCACGCTAAGAATATAACAGGCCCCTTGAAGAGCTGGCCGTACAGCGGCAACGCGCGTGTTCGGGGAGTCCTGCTCTGGTCCGCCCTAACCCGCTCGCTCGACTTCCTCCAGCAGCTCTTGCCAGCTTCGTGTTTCCCGGGCGGGTTCGACCAGCGGTTGTAACCCTCGGCAGCTATCCCGCAGCTCGCGGTAGAATTCCTGCGCGGTCTCCGCGCGAAGAAGAAGTTCCGCGAGCCGCTTCGTGTCCCCCACTGAAAAATAACCTGCATAGTTTGGACCCAGGATGCCGATGGAACTGGAAATCCTGGAGCAGAGGATCGGCGCCGCGGACGCAATCGCTTCGGAGAGCACATTCGCGCCGCCCTCCATATGAGAAGTGAGTACAAGCAGGCGGCTGCGAGCCAGCAGGCGCAACGCTTTCCATCGCGGCAACTCCCCCAGCCAGCAATAGCGCGGGTTGGAAGCCGCTTCGGCGCGCGCCTGCGCTTCTGCCTCGTCGCTCAATGCACGCCCAATATGCGTCACGAGCAGGCGGGAAGAGGGTGGCAGCAGGCGGGCGGCCTTCGCGGCTCGAAGCGGGTCTTTGACCGGCCGCAGATGTCCCAGCACGCAGGCCTCGAAGACGTCCTTCCGGGGAGGGAACTTGCCTGGCGGCTTTTCCGCCGATTGGAAAATTACCCGCGCCTTGTGGCGCAAATGCTCGGGCAGTTCGCCGACCCCCATCGGTTGCAACACAACCAGCCGCGTTGCCATCTCCAGCGACCTCCGCGCTTCTGGATCGTCGTGGATGTCGCCGTAAAGGTCCGTCCCGGTGAGAGCCAAGATCAAGGGCAGGTTCGGATGCTGATGACTGAAACGCTCGATCGAAGGGAAACTGCGGCGCGCATGCAGCGCGACCGCGAGATCGCAACGCTGCCCGCGATACTCCTGTTCCACGGCGACCCGGTGGCCCAAGCTTCTCAGGATTTTGGCCCAACGCAGCGCCGTCACTCGGTTCCCTTTGCGGGAACCATGAGGAGCGGGTGTGACTAGGCAGATCTTCATCTCCGGTGCGCAGTACCGCGACCTTGCCGCTTCTCGCCGTTAGCTCTCCAGCGCGCAGGTGCGGAAGCCGGCCAGCACGTCCCGTCTGTCCGGCGTGTAGAAGTTCCGCCAGGTGTTGCGGATCATCCGGGCGCGCGTCGTCCAGCAGCCGCCCCGGAGGACTTTGCGTGTCTTGAACCATGGCTCTGAATATTCCTTGTAGGGGTCGGCCGTGAAACCGGGATAGGGCAAGAATGGGCTGCTGGTCCACTCCCAAACGTTGCCGATCATTTGGCGGCAACCCGAGGGAGTGTCGCCGGCCCCCAGGGCCCCGACATCGATGCAGCCCCCTGCACGCCAATCCGTATTCACCCGGCCCGGCGCCGGAGGTTCCTCACCCCAGGGGAAGCGCCGCTTTTCCCCAGACAGACCCCGGCCAGGATGGAGTTGTGCGGCGGCGGCCGCTTCCCACTCGGCCTCCGTGGGGAGCCGGCGTCCCGCCCATTTGCTGTAGGCTTCAGCCTCGTACCAGCAAACATGGATTACCGGGCGATGGGGCTCGAGCGGCGCCCAGCGATCGAAATCCCGGCGGAGCCACTCGCTGTTTGCGTCCCGCTTCCAGTAAACGGGCCGCTCCGCACGAGCGCTTTGTCTCCACCGCCAGCCCTGCTCACTCCAGAGCTCCTCCCGCAGGTAGCCCGAGTCCTCAACAAAGGTGGCAAACTGGGATTGCGTGACAGCTCCCCTGGCAATGGCAAAGGGTTTCACCTGAACCGGATGAGCCCATTTTTCATTGTCGAAGACAAAGGGCTCGTCGGCCTGAGCCCCCAGCAGGAACCGTCCGCCTGGAATTTCCGAATCGCCGTTGAGCGGGCCACCGGCGGCAGAGGGCTCCGGGAGGGCGCCGTCCTCGTTCACTTCCGGGAAATCAGAAAACCGGGGCGCGGGAAAACCCAGCGTCTGTCTTGTGTAGGTAAACGCCTCGGTGTGCATGTCCTCGTGAAAAACCGAGTACATCGTGAAATAAATTAGCTCTCGGGACGGGGCGGCTCGCTCCAGGGCCTCAAGCACGCGGTCGCGAACTTCCCCAACGTAGGACAACGTGGCGTCGATCCCCGGAAGCGGCAGATCCCAGCGTACGTCGTGCGCTATCTCGATTGAGTCGTAAAGCTCGTCGGCGTCGTTTCGGACGGGCTTTTGCTCGCACGCATGGCACAGAACCCACTTCTCTTGAAACCAGGCGATATGTCCGATCTCCCAAAGAAGAGGGTTCACAATCTCCAAGCGCGGCCCCATAAGTTGTTGGTGATCCAGATCGGCGAGCAGGTCGACACTTCGCTGTCTAGCGTCCAGCACCCACGCCGCCGCCTCTTTTGTCAGCGTGGCCGGCTCTTTGGAAAGATTCACGCGAAGCTCCTCGATCCGCCCGCCTGCAAGCGAAATTGCGGGCTTGAATCGTTCCTTATGACTCTATCAGCCGGGTTGCTTGCGGGCCTCCCAGGTTGATTGCGAACTTTATGGATGCGGCACCTCTGACGAAAGTGAATATCAGCAGTGTGACGAGAATGTTGCGCGGTTTGATGTCGCGATGTACGACGCCCTTCTCGTGGGCGGCTTCCAGGCCCTTGGCGATTTGTTGGGCGATGTCGGGGGCTTCGGGAATCTTCAGCGGGCCTTGTTGTATGCGTTTGTCCAGGCTTTGGCCCTCAATGAAGGCCATCGCTGGAAACGTCTGGTCTTCCTCCTCGCCGATTCCGTAAACGGGACAGATGTAAGGCGGCAGCGGCCTGAGCTTCACGATAGAAATGCTTGCGGGCCTCCTCGTCTTTGAGAAGGTGAGCCGCCGGGAACTTTAGGGCAACCGGGCGTTTGAGCTTCGTAGCCTCGGCCTTGTAGACCACGCCCATGCCGCCCTCACAGAGTTTCCCGGTGATGCGATAGTGCGAGATGGTTTGGCCGATCATCGATGGCTAAATTGTACCGCCGCCGGGATGGATGTTGGGAACAAGGCTTCCCCAGCTTAATCGCGTCATGGCATGCTCCTTGGAGAGAAAAGATGCCGCCAATGATGGCGCACCTCGCCTGCCAAGCAAGCCGTCCTCGCCGCCAATGTCAGGGTCTATCTAAAGGAACTTCGGACAGCCTCGCGAAGCGAAGCTTCGATCCACCGCGCAGCGGTTAGGTTCAACTTCGTTTTCGCGCCAGGAGCCCCAACGGCCGAAGGGGGCAGTTCATGAGGCCACGGCTATTGCTCTTTCGGCCTCGTTTTTACTAAGGTTAGAAGCAGAGTGACTCTACGGCTCGGGATCACTGCATTGCTGGGCACGGCGCTGTTGTCAGCGGCCGCCGCGCCTAGGAGTGAATACCGCGACTCCGAGCGTAAACACTGGTCGCTGCTGGAACGCACGCAGCCGCAGGTTCCCGCGTTCTCCGCTCGAGCCGACGCGGAGTGGATCCGTGGTTCGGACTCACCCCAGCCGTTGCGTGATTCCGTTGAAGCAATCGACGCTTTCGTCCTCTCACGATTGAACGAGGCAGGTTTGCGGCCGGCCTCCCCGGCGGACCGCCGGGTGCTGATTCGGCGGCTCTACTTTGATCTGACCGGCTTGCCGCCATCCCCGGCTGAAGTTGCCGACTTCCTGACAGACAAATCCCCCGACGCCTACCCGAAGCTGGTGGAGCGCCTGCTGACAAGTCCGCACTACGGCGAACGCTGGGCGCAGCATTGGCTCGATGTGGTCCGTTTCGCCGAGTCAGAGGGATTCGAGTATGACCGTCATCTGCCCGGCGCCTGGCGTTTCCGCGACTACGTGATTCAGTCGTTCAATAATGATAAGCCCTACGACCGGTTCATTCGCGAACAGTTGGCCGGGGACGAAATCGATCCCGGCCGGAACGAATACAAGATCGCGGCCGGTTTCCACCGCTGGGGGGCGGTTCGGCGCAATGCCGGAAATCAAGAAGTCGCCGGCAGCCGCAACGAAGTGCTTACGGAGAGGACCGACATTGTTGGAGCGGCATTCCTGGGGCTGACGGTCGGATGCGCGCGCTGTCACGATCACATGTTCGATCCGATTCGGCAAAAGGATTACTACCGCCTGCAAGGGTTTCTGGCCGCAACGCGGGAGCACAACCTCGTTCTCGCCAGCGAAGAAAAGCAAGCCGCCTGGAAGACAAAAACCGAAGAGATCAACAAGAAGGTCAAAGAGCTGAAGGCCAAGGCCAAAAAGCTGCCAGCCGAAGAGCAAAAGCCAATTAACACCGAAGCAGCCCGTCTGGAGGCCACGCTACCCGAGCCGCTTCCAACGATTTGCAGCATCGAGAACGTGGACGAGAAAAGGACGAAGATCCACGTCCTGGAACGCGGCAATTGGGACAACAAGGGTGATGCGGTCAACATCCGCGCCCTTGGCGTGCTGCTGCCGGAAGGCGCGGGCGAGCTGCCGCCGGATACGAAGAACCCCCGCACCAAGCTGGCGGACTGGATCGCCGACCCGGATCATCCGCTCACCGCGCGGGTGATGGTGAACCGTATTTGGCAGTATCACTTCGGCCAGGGAATCGTGCGAACCGCAAACGACTTCGGGTTCAACGGCGGCCGTCCGAGTCATCCCAAGCTGCTGGATTTTCTCGCCAACGAGTTCGTGGACAGCGGCTGGAGCGTCAAGCACATGCATCGCCTGATCGTTCTGAGCCAGAGCTACCGGCAGTCTTCGCGCCTGACCCGGCAAGCTTCGGGAAACGACGCGCTGGGAATCGAGAAAGATCCTGAGAACCGCTTGCTCTGGCGCTTCAGCCGGCGGCGGCTACAGGCCGAAGAGATTCGCGACGCCATGCTGTCGGCATCCGGCAAGCTCAATACCCGGAGGGGCGGCAGAAGCATCCTCGTTCCTGTCGAGGAGGGTTTGGTCAAGCTGCTCTACAAACCGAGCCAGTGGAAGGTGGCGGAAGATCGCAGCGAACACTATCGCCGCTCGATCTATTTGATGGCCAAGCGCAACCTGCACGTGCCTTTCATGGAGGTGTTCGATCAGCCAGCGTTGCAGACAAGTTGTTACCGCCGGGAGTCGAGCACCCACGCGCCACAAGCTCTGGAACTACTCAACGGAGACCTGTCGAATGAACTTGCGGCTGCTTTCGCGGAGCGGCTGGAAAGCGAAGTCGGGCCGAACAAAACACAACAAGTCGAGCGGGCGTACCTGCTGGCCGCGGGCCGCGACCCGACCGGGCAGGAACGGAAGCTTGGCGTGGAGTTTCTCGAGGAACAACCGCTCCGCGAGTTCGCTCTGGCGATGTTCAACTTGAATGCGTTTTTGTACGTGAATTGAGCGGGGCTATGTCGCCAGCGGCCGTTAGCCGCTACCGTGGAAGGGCTGTGGAAAATGGGGACTGTCCCAAGCGCCGGTCACAAAGAAAGCTGATTCCCAAGGTATGGGGAGGCGCGAAGTGGACTGTCCCCGATTTTTCACAGCCCTTCCACGGTAGCGGCTAACGGCCGCGGCTCGGAGTCAATATGCCTGAACACATTCGCTGGACACGCAACCGGCGCGAATTCATCTCGGACGCATTCTGCGGATTCGGCTCGCTGGCGATGACGTCGATGCTGGCCCGTGAGCAGCTTCGCGCCGACTCCATCAACCCGCTGGCTCCCAAGCCGCCTCATCTGGACGCCAAAGCCAAGTCGGTCATTTTCCTGTTCATGGCGGGCGGGCCGAGCCACATCGAAACGTTCGACCCCAAGCCGCTGCTCAACAAACTCGACGGCCAGCCTCGCCCGGCGGAATTCGGCGAGGCGAAATACCAGTTCGTTGAAAAGTCCGCCAAGCTGCTCGGCACGAAGCGCACGTTCAAAAAATACGGTCAAAGCGGGATCGAAGTCTCCGACCTGTTTCCGAACATGGCGAAATGGGTCGACGAGATGGCGATGATCCGCTCCTGCCATGGCGACATGGTGGTGCACTCCGCCGCCCAATACCAGCTTTTTAGCGGACGCATCGTTCCCGGCTTCCCGAGCATGGGCTCGTGGGTCGTATACGGGCTGGGAACCGAGAGCGAATCTCTGCCGGCCTACGTCGTCATGCCGGACCCCGACGGCGCCCTCGAAGGCGGTCAGCCGATGTATACGAACGGCTTCTTGCCGGCCGTGTACCAGCCGACGATGTTCAAGCCGGGCGACAAGCCGGTCTTGAACCTCGACTTGCCTCGAGGCGTTTCTCCGGACGGGCGCCGCAAGACGGTTGATTTGATTCGCGAGCTGAACGAAGCGACGCTCCAGCCCGGCGACCATGAGCTGAACGCGCGCGTGAAAGCGTACGACCTGGCTTTCAAGATGCAGGCCGAAGCGCCGGAAGTCCTCGATATCTCAAACGAGGCTCAGGAAACTCTTGACCTTTACGGGATTGGCGAGGGCAAGCCGGATGATTACGGGCGGCGCTGCTTGCTGGCGCGGCGGCTGGTTCAAAAAGGGGTGCGGTTTGTCTGCGTAGTCTCTGGCGGCGGTCCCGGCAATCTGCAGTGGGACGCCCATGACGACATCGAAGAGAACCACCTGCGCATGGCCGCGGAAACCGACAAACCGGTCGCCGGTTTGCTGGCTGACCTCAAGCGCCGCGGCATGCTGGATTCGACGCTGGTCGTCTGGGGCGGCGAATTCGGGCGCTCCCCCGAAGCGCAAAAAAGCAATGGCCGCGATCACCACAACCTCGGCTTCACCATGTGGATGGCCGGCGGCGGCATCCAAGGCGGACAAGTCGTCGGCGCTACCGATGATATCGGGCTGCGGGCAGTCAAAGACCCCTATCACTTCCGCGACATTCACACCACGATCCTGCACCAGCTTGGCCTCGACCAAGATAAGCTCAGCTATCTGCACCTGGGCCGCAAAGAACGTCTGACCCAGGTTCACGGCAGCGTGATCCAGCAGATCGTCTGAGCGGCTGTCGCGCGCAATCGTTAGCACAGAGCTAAGCTGCTGTATTTCGCTGGCCCGCATTTCTCACTGCCTGACGACCGAAGCACGCGATAGGCGAGCGATTACTTCGTTGCGCTTGCCTCTCCCGAGACCGGATGCCACACCCAGGGGCCGAACAGACCGACGAATCGGTTTGCGGCAAGCGTGGACGCTCACGCCACGTCCAGCCACGTCCGCTGCCCTGTTAGGTTGTGACTGTTTCGCGCTACGATAGTCCTTTCATGTTCCCGCGGAAAACGAAATCCGTCAGTGGAGGAAACCGCATGCTGCATCGTCGAAATTGGCTCAAAGGAATGCTTGGTGTCGTCCCCGCGGGGGCGCTGTGGGGCGAATCATGGCCGCAATTTCGCGGACAGGGGGCCAGAGGCATCGCCTCCGACAACCCTCGTCTGCCCGATTCCTGGAGCAGCAGCGAGAACATTCTGTGGAAAACCGGGATCCCCGGCAAAGGCTGGTCGTCGCCCGTGGTGTGGGACGACAAGATTTTTCTCAATACGAACGTCAGCACGTCCGGAGAAGAAATCCCGCCCGCTGGGTTTTACGACGGCAGAGTGGTGAATCCGATTGAACAGGTCGAGCGAAGCTGGGTCGTCTATTCCATTGATCTCAACAGCGGGGAAACTCGCTGGACGAAACAGGTCCACAAAGGTATCCCGAAGGTTCCCCGTCACCGCAAGAATTCCTATGCCTCGGCAACGAATGTGACCGACGGCGAGCGGCTGTATGTCCATTTCGGCGACCTGGCGACCTACTGTCTGGACATGTCGGGCAAGCTGCTGTGGACCAAGCAGTGGCCGCCGGTCGAGACCCGTTATGGCTATGGCACGGCCTCGTCGCCGGCTCTGGACGGGGGGCGGCTCTATATCGTCAGCGACAACGAAGATGAGTCCTACATCCTTGCCCTCGATAAGCTAAGCGGCAAGGAAATCTGGAGAACCAGCCGCGAGGAGACGACGTCCTGGGCGACACCCTACGTCTGGCACAACGAGCAGCGCACCGAAATCATCACGGCCGGGCGGCAAAAGGTCAGCTCCTACGACCTCGACGGCCAGCCTCTTTGGGAACTGAGAGGCATGTCGCCGCTGTCGATTCCGACACCTTTTTCCGAAAACGGCCTGCTTTATGTCGCGTCGGGGTACCTCGGCAGCGACCTGCGTCCCGTCTATGCCATTCGCCCCGGCGCCTCGGGAGACATCTCGCTCGATAGCGGCAAGAGCAGCAATCGCCACGTGGCCTGGAGCCTGCCCCAAGGCGGGCCCTACCACCCCTCGCCGGTCGTCTACGATGGGCCCTTCTACACGCTGCTCGACCGCGGCTTCGTCACCTGCCACGACGCCAAAACCGGAGCGGAAGTCTACGGCAAGCAGCGCATCGAAGTGGGCAGTGGCGGCTTTACAAGTTCGCCGTGGGCCTACAACGGCCGCATCTTCTGCCTGAGCGAAAACGGAGACACCTACGTCATCCAGGCAGGTCCCGAATTCAAGGTGCTGCGCAAGAACAGCCTTGGCGAGATGTGCATGGCAACGCCCGCCATCGCCGACTCGAGCTTGATTCTGAGAACGTACTCCCAGCTCTACCGTATCGGCGCTAAATCCTAAGAGCTATCTGATCTGGAACTCATCATCCGCAATAGCAAACCTCCCAGGGGCGCGAAACAGCCGGGTTCGGGCAGTTCTGGATGAGGCGCGATCTGCTTGACGCGCTACACTAGCATCTGGAACTGGGGGAACCGGAGTGCTCGCTTCTTTAATCCACATCATCAGACCGAACCTGCACCGCTTTCCTAGCCGCTGGCTAGTGACAGTTCTATTGCTGGCCGCCTCGAGCTGTTCAACGGCAGAGAATTCCAGCAATAGCGGCGATCTTCAACTCGCCAATTCCCGAGATCAGGCGCTGGTTCTCGCCTTGGCGGTACTCGGCGAGGACCCAGACGGCAAACCCAAACCGCTGCCCGCCCGGATGGTCATCCTGGAAAGAAACGGAGCTGCCTGGAACTCCCGGTTCATCGAGGATCCCGCCAGCACGGCCTTTCACAAGGCCATGGCCTATCAGCCGGCCGAAGGCCCGGGCGGCGTCCTGACTCTAGGCGGGGCCGCCGCCGTCGTGAAGTTCTGGACGCCCGGAAAGGACCCCGAAACTCTCTGGGAAGCAGATTTTGGGGGCAAGTTCAGCCGCATGCGGGATGCCGAAGTGGGCGACATCCATGGAGATGGAAGCCCGGCGATCGTGGTTGTTACGCACGACCAAGGGGTTGTAGCCACCCTCAGGCAGAAGCCTGACGGAGGAGTGCAAATCGAGGAGCTCGACCGTCAGCCCGGAGTGATTGTCCACGAAGTCGAAATCGGAGACCTGAATGGCGACGGCGTACTCGAAATCTATGCCACGCCTTCAGCCCCCAACCTCATGGACGGGACGCCTCAACGCGGCCAAGTCGTCCGCTACGTTCCAGCGCTGGGAAAAGCCCGCGAAGAAATCGTCGACCTCGGGGATCGCCATGCAAAAGAAATCCTGGTGGATGACCTCGACAACGACGGCCGGGACGAACTCTACATCTCCGTGGAAGCCATTTCGGGCGGACAGGTTGAGATACGGCGCTACCGGGAGAACGAAGACGGTGAGTCCTCGCTCGCGGTCGTGGCCCGGCTCAATGACAAGCTCTGCCGTTTTCTGACCGCCGGCGATGTCGACGGGGATGGAAATCGGGAAATCGTGGCGGCTACCAACAGGAGCGGACTGTGGCTATTGCGTCCGGATACGGAGAAATGGGACGTGTCTCTGATCGACAAGGATTCTTCGGGGTTCGAGCACGCCTCGATTCTGCTGGATCTTGACGGAGATGGGCGAGACGAACTCTATGTGGCGAGCGATCGCCAGTCCGAGGTCCGGCGCTACGACTGGTCCGGCAACGGGTGGAAGAAGCAGGTCCTGCTGAAGTACGAGGAAGGGCTGAGAGGTTTTACATGGAACATCATGCCGGTTCCCGCGGACTTTCTGCCGGCAGATTGAATTGCAGCGAAGGGATCGAAACTAATGAAAAAGTTGAGTAACCGTGAAGATCACAAACCCAGGACTCTCAGAAGGCAGATGACAGGTTTCAAAGCCTTATTCGGCCTAGCCATCGCGGGCGCCCTAATGACGCTGCCTGGGTGCGGGAGTTCGACCTCCACGGAGTCGGGTTCCGAAGCGACGGATGCGGCCGCGGAGGCTCCAAGAGGGCTCAGGGTGAAAAATGCCGGCGCCACGCCGGGATACGTTCTCTTCTCTCCGCTGCTCTCCGGCACAACCTACGTGATCGATGAGGACGGACAAGTGGTTCATTCCTGGGAAAGTGACTACGCCCCCTCCGGATCCGTTTACTTCCGAGAAAACGGAAACCTGATTCGCACCGTCCGGGAACCAGTCGTCGAAATCTTCAAGGGGGGAGGCCAGGGAGGGCGTATCCAGGAATTCACCTGGGATGGGGAACTGCTGTGGGAGTTCGTCCACGCGAGTGCGGATCACCTTCTGCATCACGATATCGAGCCGCTTCCGAATGGGAATTTTTTGGCCATATCCTGGGAGAAAAAGACAGTGGAGCAAGCCCGCCAAGCGGGACGGCGGCCCGAATTGCTGCCGGAGGCAGGCATTTGGCCCGACATGATTCTGGAAATCGAGCCAACACGGCCCAAGGGCGCGCGAGTGATCTGGGAATGGCATATGTGGGACCACCTGATACAGGACTATGATCCAGAGGCGGAGAACCACGGGGACCCGGCCGCGCGGCCCTGGAGGATCAATATTAACGGCGATGGGAAACTCCAGGAAATCGACCCCGCCGAACTGGAGCGGCTCAAGGCCCTGGGTTACGTGCCCGACGACGCCGATGCCGAGGATCTGAACTCAGACCTTCTGCATACCAACGCCGTGGCCTACAACGCGGAACTCGATCAGATCGTGGTCAGCACCCCGCGTTTCAACGAAATCTGGATCATCGACCACAGTACAACGACTCAGCAAGCCGCGGGATCTAGCGGTGGCCGAGGCGGCCGGGGAGGGGATCTGCTCTATCGCTGGGGCAACCCGAGAACCTATGGCCGGGGTGCCGAGACAGACCAGAAACTTTTCTCTCAGCACGATGTCCGCTGGGTCCGCGGCGGACTCCCGGGGGCGGGACACCTGACCGTTTTCAACAACGGGCTCGAAGGTCCCGAGGGGAAGTACTCGGCGGTTTTTGAAATCGCCACGCCCTTGACCTCGGAAGGACGCTACGAGCTTCCCGAATCCGGGGCGTTCGGACCGTCCGAACCAGTCTGGAGCTATACGGCCCCGGACAAGGTCTCCTTTTCCAGCGCCTTCATCTCCGGCGCTGAGCGACTTGCCAATGGAAACACCCTGATCTGCTCGGGAGCTCAGAGGCGCTTCCTATGAAGTCACGCCCGGCGGGGAGATCGTATGGGAATACTGGACACTCTTTTCCGGCAATGTCCAAACCCCGGATGGCTCGACACCCCATCCAGTGGGCGAAAACACCTACGCGGTTTTTCGTGCCACCAAGATCCCTCCCGGCCACCCGGGCCTGGCGGGGCGTGACCTCAAACCACTTGATCCCCAGCCGGCGCCGGTCAAGGGGCCCGAGGTCCCCGACGAGGCTGACCAGTAAAAAGGTCTCCTCTGGATACTGGCCCGTGGATTCTGAGGATTTTGCTCGCGGAAATGACGGCGCAACAAAGCGCTTCCCGCAAGAAAGGGCAGAAATGGTTAATACTGGCCCGGGGCGCCTGCAAGGCGGATGCTTCACGCGCGGGCCGGCCCCATTTGCCAGCAGTCCACGCTAGAATATTCCACGAAGGGCGTGCCGACGATCTCCTCTGACCACTTCAAAGTCGCGGTCACGACTCGGGGGGTCTACGGGATGACAACAATCTTTCCGAACTGGCCTTTCTGTTCCAGGTGCTCGTGGGCGGCGCGCAGCTCCGAGAGCGGGAAGGCGGTATCGATGACCGCTTTCAGCTCGCCGCGGCCGATGAACTTGAGGACTTCATGGAGTTCCCCGAGCGTCCCCATGAAGGACCCGAGCAAGCTGAGGTGCTTGAAAAAAAGGTGGTGGAGGCTGAGTCCGACCTCGCCTCCGGTCGTCGCGCCGCAGGTGACTACGCGTCCGTGGTGGGCTAGCGAGGCGGTCGAGTGGGGCCAGGTCGCTGATCCGACGTGTTCGAAGGCGATGTCGACGCCTCGCTTTGCGGTGAGGCGGCGGACTTCCTTCCTGACGTCCTGATCGTAGTGGTCAATCACTTCGTCGGCGCCCAACTCACGCGCTTTTTCCAGCTTGGCTTCTCCACCCGCGGTGGCGATGACGCGGCAGCGGTACAGCTTGGCGATCTGCACGGCCGCGCTGCCGACGCCGCTGGAGGCGCCGATCACCAGTACGTCCTCTCCCATCTTGATCTTGGCTACTCCGACCAGCATGTGCCACGCAGTGAGAAAGGCCAAGGGGACGGTGGCGGCTTCCTCGAAGCTGAGGTTGCCGGGTATGGGGATGGCGTTGACTTCGGGAACCGCGATGTACTCGGCGTTGACGCCCGGACGGAGATAACCGAACAGGTGATAGGCGCGGCAAAAGTTGTCGCGGCCGGAGACGCACTCCTGGCAGCGGCGGCAGCTCACGCCGGGGGCGAGCAAGACGCGGTCGCCGGGCTTGGTCGCGCCGCAGACCCCGCCCACTTCGACGACCTCCCCGGCTGCGTCGCTGCCCAGAATGTGGGGCATGTCGAGGGTCAGGCCGGGAAGGCCTCCCCGGACGTGAAGGTCGAGGTGGTTGAGGGCGCAGGCTTTGACCTTGAGGAGGACCTCGTCAGCCCGAATCTTCGGTTCAGGAGCGTCTTCGTAGGTGAGAACTTCGGGTCCGCCGTGTTGGCGGATTCTTACGGCTTTCATGGGGAATAGACCTCGGGTCGGGGTAGGCCTTGAGGAGGACCTCGTCAGCCCGAATCTTCGGTTCAGGAGCGTCTTCGTAGGTGAGAACTTCGGGTCCGCCGTGTTGGCGGATTCTTACGGCTTTCATGGGGAATAGACCTCGGGTCGGGGTAACCGCTCCCTGACGGTCGCGGCTCCGGCGGAACGAAACCCGTATTATAATGGTGGCGATCAGGAGCTGCGCAAATGGGCCGACCGATGGACGTCTACGAAGAGTTGGTGCATCTGCGCCGTAGCGGGCAGAAGGCCGCTCTCGCGACGATCGTCGAGGCGGCAGGCTCGATCCCCAGCTTCCGCGGCTCCAAGCTGCTGGTTCGTGAAGACGGCTCCATGGTCGGCACGATCGGCGGCGGCTGTACGGAAGCGGAAGTCTGGAACGCCGCGCGAGAAGTTATCGAGACGGAAAAACCGCGCATGCTCAGCTTCAACTTGAGCCAGGACGCGGCCTACGACAGCGGCCTGATTTGCGGCGGGCAGTTGGACGTCTACGTGGAACCGGTGATGCCTATTCCGACGGCCTATATCTTCGGGGCTGGCCACATCTCGAAAAGCCTTTCGCAAGTCGCCACGCTGGCGGGATTTCGAACCATCATCGTCGACAATCGCGACACCTACGCGAACCAGGAGCGCTTCCCCGAAGCGTCGGAGGTTCATGCCGGGGAGTACGAGGAAGTCTTCCCGAAACTCCCCATCAACGAGTCGAGTTATCTCATCATCGTGACGCGCGGCCACAAGGACGACATGCGCGTGCTGCGGCAGGCGATAGCGACGCCGGCCCGCTACGTCGGCATGATCGGCAGCAAACGAAAGCTGATCGAAGTCGCCAAGCAGCTCCAGAAGGAGGGCGTCCCGATCGAAAAGCTGCAAGGCGTTCACTCTCCGATGGGGCTTGACATCGGGGCCGTCACGCCGGAAGAGATTGCGGTTGCCGTGGTGGCGGAGCTGGTTCACTGGAGGCGGCGTCCGGGGGCGGGCTGGAATCCGATTTCCAAATCTTTGTTCGCAAACGGCATTCCCGACTCCGTCAAGATCAAACAAGAACGCAGCGAGAGCGGGGAACAGCTCAAGGAAGAACTGGAAGCCCCGGCTCGCGCCCAGTGAAGCTTGCGGGGATCATCTTAGTGGCCGGTGAATCGAGCCGCATGGGCCGCGACAAGGCACTGCTTTCCTACCAGGGTTCAACTTTTCTGAACCACATCCTTTCCCAGTTTGTTTCGAGGCTGGACCCGGTTGTCGTTGTGCTGGGCCATCACGCCGAGCAAATTCGGGCCTCGCTCGAGCCGTCGCCGCGGCTGCGCGTCGCGGTAAATGATCGATACAAGCTGGGCATGCTTTCGTCTCTGCAGGAGGGGATTCGGGCCTTGCCGGACGGCATTGAGGCGGCGATGTTTACTCTCGTGGATCATCCGGCTGTCGAAGCCGCCACGCTCGATCGGCTGATTTCAGAGCGGGAACGGACCGAGGCGCCGCTGGTCATCCCGCGGTTGGGAGAACGCCGCGGGCATCCCGTGATCGCCTCGCGCGCGATTCTGGACGACATGCTGCGGCTGCCTTCCGATGAGTCGCCGAAGAGCGTGGTCCGAAGGCATCAGGATCGGACGCTCTATGTGGATGTGGATGACGCTGGAGTGCTGAAGGACATCGACCGGCCTTCGGATTACGAGACGCTGGAGGGGCGCTGAGTTCGAATTCCTGGTTCGCGGGGGACGGCGGCTTTGCCGGGATCGGCGGAGCTTAGCTTCAGCCCGCCGCGGCCGGAGCCTGGGCGGCGGCCTGCCGGGTTTCTTCTTTAAAGATCAAAAGGTGTTTTTATCCTAAACTATTCCGAGCGAAGAGGGCGGCGTCTCCGGCTCCACCGCGTGACATCCACCGCGTGAAAGCAGCATTTTCTCATCGAAGGATGAGCCTGAAGACGGGGGTTGGGGCTTTTTGCGTAGCTGGGGCTCCTTTCTGGTTTTTTGGTTTTGATTTGGGAAGGGGAGAATCGTCGTCCGGGTTGTGGGAATGTGGGAATCGCGGAGCGATTTCCAAGGGCGGTGGGAAACGAAGGGAAACCTGGTTTTTGGTTTTCCTCGTTTTCCGCCGCCCGGCATTTCCACAGTCCTCTTCCTGCTGTTCAGCACGGCGTGTTCGCGGACCGGAAACTGGCAAACAGCTTCTGCTTGGCTTGTTGCATCCGGCGGGCCGCCGCCGTGTCGCTTTCGGCCTGGGCAATGCGGCCCAGAGCCTCAAGCGTGTGCCCTGGCTTGAGATAGCTGGCGGCCTCGGACAACTTCTCGAAAGATTCCCAAGGCGTCTGGTAGTGACGATACACCCGCTTCTGCTTGCCTTTGGCGTCGGTCTTGATCTCGGGCTGTCCGCAGGGCCGGTGGAAGTTCAAATAGGGATTGAAGTGTTGTTGGTAGAAGCGCTGGATGCGCCCGGCATGTGGCGCCGCGATGTGCGTATATCCCATGTGTTTGCGGATCACCGCGCCGTTTTTCGATTCCACCAAGCCGTTGTCATTGGAGTGCCGCGGACGCGACTTGGTCTGTTCGATCAGCAGCTTGTTCAATAACTTCTCCACCGTGCGATTGAGGAACTCGCTGCCGTTGTCGGAATGGAAGCCGCGGACACGAAAGGGAAACTGCTCGATCATGGCTTTCAGCAACGGCTCCAGCCAGGCTTCACTGATCGCGGGCGTGGCGCCGACCACTTGCCACTGGGTGACTTCATCCACGGCATTGATGTGGTAGACGCCCTTGACGCCATCGCGGTCCCCTTGATGCACCGTATCCACTCGCAGAAAGCCGGGCCGGCCTTGCGGGTCGGGCCGGCGCCGCTCGCCGCTCGACACCGCCGTGGGCCGGGTCTTGGTGAAATGCAGCCGCCGCTGGCGGTAGGCGCCGCGCCGCCGCAGGCGATAGATCTGGGCCACCGAGATCCCCGCCAGCCGCTCGTATTCGCGCTGCTGGTACTGCTGGTATTCCCGCTCGAGGATCTTGCGCGTGGCCGGGCCGCTGAGGGTTTCGTGGGCCTCGTCCACCGCCGCCAGCAGTTCGACGTCGGCGGGCGTGTACTTGCGGGCAAAGCGATGCCGCCGGTAGCGGGCGGGTCGGAGTTCTCCGCCCTGCCGGTAGTGCCGGATCAGCCGCGTGATTTGCGCCCGGCTGAGTCCGGTCATCTTGACCAGATACTGCCGCAGCAGCCCTTTGGCGGCGCGGTTCTGGCGGCTGTAGCCTTGCTGGCCAAGCGTGTGCGCCACCCAGGCGTAGATCTCGGCCCGCCCTTTGCCTTTGAATCGAATCTCCTCGCTGGAGTGGAGAAACTGCTGGATCTGTGGCAGGTTCAACTTGCTGGCGTTTTGCACGTGGACGGTCAATCCCCAGCATGCCCACTCCCCGACCCTTTAGGCTCATCTTGTGTGAGAAACAAACTCCTCGTTCAGGCTCATCTTGCATGAGACAAGACTAAAGCTTGACATTCCATGGCCCGTATGTTTTACTAAATGCGCCTCTGTTGAGCTGCTGTTCGTTGCGCCTTTGCCGGGACATTGTTCCTCGGGCGTGAGCTTGGTGAAAATGCAGTTCGTTCTGCCGAAAACGCGCGAGGAAGTTTGGGTTCCGGCGGCCGGAATCAAGTCGAATTGACGCTAGGCGATTAGAGGATGAACGAAGGGACGTATCGTTCGCAGTTGTCCCAAAATTTGACGAGAGGTGAAATTTTTGACAAATCAGCGCGACTCGCGTTACCACGCCGTAACGGAGCATAATGTCGAACGTCAGTCTGAATGGGAACGGATCGATCCGGAGTTTCAGGAAGCCATTCAGACGGTCTCGAAAGTGCTGCCGTTCCGGACGAACCAGTACGTGATGCGCGAGCTGATTGACTGGAATAATCTGCCGAACGACCACATCTTCCAACTCGTATTTCCCCAAAGGGGGATGCTGGACCCTGATGATTATCGTGCGGTTCAGGCACATCTTGGAAACGGAAATTCACAGGCTGAACTCAAAGAAGTCATCCAAAGAATTCGCGGCCACCTCAACCCCCACCCCGCTGGCCAGCTGACTCATAATGTTCCGTCTCTCAACGGCCGTCCCCTCAGCGGCGTGCAGCATAAGTACAAGGAAACGGTCCTGTTCTTTCCCGCGCAGGGGCAGACTTGTCACGCCTATTGCACGTACTGTTTTCGCTGGGCGCAGTTCGTGGGCATGCCCGACATCAAATTCCAAGCCCGCGAAACCAGCGACTTGGTGGCGTATCTTCAAGCCAATCCCGGTGTCAGCGATGTGCTGATCACGGGTGGCGACCCGATGATCATGAAGACGGGGGTGTTGCGCAAGTATCTGGAGCCTCTGCTTTCTCCTGAACTGGCACACGTCCAGAACATTCGGATCGGGACCAAGGCTCCGGCCTATTGGCCGCGGCGTTTCGTGACCGACCCCGACGCTGAAGATTGCTTGCGGTTGTTCGAAGAGATCGTCGCCGCCGGACGCCATCTGGCGATCATGGGCCATTACAGTCACCCGGCCGAACTAGCCCCGGAAGTGGCGAAAGAGGCTGTGCGCAGGATTCGGGCGACGGGCGCCGAGATCCGCATGCAGGCGCCTCTCATCAGGCACGTCAACGACGATCCGATGCTTTGGGCGGATCTGTGGCGCGAGGGCGTCAAGCTCGGGATGATCCCTTACTACATGTTCATTGAACGCGACACGGGCGCGAAGAATTACTTCGAAGTACCCCTGGCGCGCAGCTATGAAATCTACAAGGACGCTGTCCGGCGCTGCTCGGGGCTGGCCCGAACCGCTCGGGGACCATCGATGTCAGCGTTCCCGGGCAAGGTAAGGGTGGCCGGCATCGCGGAGATTCATGGCGAAAAGGTGTTCGTCTTGGAGTTGCTTCAGGCGCGGAATCCGGAGTGGGCCAACCGACCTTTCTTTGCCAAGTTCGATCCAGAGGCGAGTTGGTTCGACGACTTGGAACCGGCATTCGGGGAAGACCGGTTCTTTTTCGACGCTGGTCTTGAATCTCAAATATTGACTGCGGCCCCTAGAAAACAGCCGGTCCTGGCGGGTTATTCGAACGGCCATCGGACGGTCGCCCTGGGGGGCTAGCTTCCTTTCAGCGGTCCGCCGCTTGGGCAGCGATGCCAGAGAAGCACCGACGTATCGAGCGCGCGGCATATCCGCGGCCAGTTCCCTTCTGTCATTTCCTTGATCGGGGCGCCTGATTCGGGCTCTTGATTCCCGCGCAGTTGTCGTTCAGCGGCTGACTCGGGCCAGCGCTGGTGGGGGCGGTGGCCGGTTGCAGCTCGACGAGCCCCGGTGGGAGGGCCCCGGCAACGTTTTTCGGGCCGTGCCAGATTCGACGAATGACGAGACACAGGTCGGGATACGAAAGATCCGCGATCCGGGCATTCGATATAGTAAGAGGATCAGGTGAGGTGCGAGAGTGGTTGAATCGGGCGGTCTCGAAAACCGCTGAGGTCTTGCGGCCTCCGTGGGTTCGAATCCCACCCTCACCGCCATATTATCTTCATATTTATCAATAGTATACACTTCACATACTATCTTGCGCGCAGCTTATGTGCCATTGTGGCAGGCTCTGCAATGCACAACTGTCCCGCTATGTCCGGTAAGGCCATGCTCTGGCCTTGCAAGTCGGAAATCCGCGAACCAGGGCGTCGCCAAGCAACCTGGACCCTTGGCAAGACTCGCTGACTATGCAAGTAGTCGATGAACCACCTCGCCGTGGACGTCCGTCAACCGAAAGTCTCGGCCGCCGCGACGGTAGGTAAGCTTCTTGTGATCGAGACCCAGCAGATGCAAGATAGTCGCATGCAGGTCGTGAAAATGCACTTTGTCTTCAACGCAATAGTAGCCGTAATCATCCGTCCGACCGTAGGTCAGCCCGGCTTTGATTCCTCCACCCGCCAGCCACATCGTGAATCCGTGCGGATTGTGATCGCGGCCGTCGGCGTTTTCCGCCGTAGGTGTGCGGCCGAATTCGCCTCCCCAGATGACGAGAGTATCGTCCAGCAGCCCGCGGCTCTTCAGATCGATGAGCAAACCGGCAATGGGTTTGTCCACTTCGCCACATTGCTTGATCATCTTGTCTTTGAGCTTGCTGTGATGGTCCCAGCCGTTGCTATTGCATTGTACGAATCGCACGCCTCGCTCACAAAATCGGCGTGCCATCAGGCATTGCAGGCCGAAGTCTTCCGTCGAGGGGTCGTCGAGGCCGTAGAGGCGACGTGTCGCGGTGGTCTCTCCGCTGATGTCTTGCACTCGCGGAGCCTCAGCCTGCATCCGGAAAGCCAGCTCAAAGCTGGCGATGCGGCTCTCGAGCTCGCTCTCGTATCCCACCTGCTCGAGATGTAGTTGCGAAAGATCACTCAGCATGTCCAGCTCGAGCCGCTGCAGTTTCGCGCGATTCTCGCCGTTACCGATAAAGGGAAACCTAGCGTCCTTGGCCTTCGTGTTTCCATATCCAAGTGGTGTTCCCTGGTAAGCGGCCGCGAGAAACGCGGAACTGTAGTTGTTGGCCCCGCCCTCCGCCAAAGCTTGTCCCATCGTGATGTAGCCCGGCAGGTCGTGATTCTCCGACCCTAGCCCGTACGTTATCCAGGAACCCATCGCAGGCCGTATGAACGTGTCGCTGCCCGTGTGCCACTCGAGCACCGCTCCGCCATGCCGCGGATTCGAACAGTGCATCGAGCGGACAACGGCGAGGTCGTCGACCATGCGCGCAACGTTCGGGAACAGCTCGCTGACCCAGGCGCCGCTTTGACCGTGTTGTTTAAACTCGAACGGCGAACCGATCAAATTGCCGCCACGTCGCGGAAACGAAACCACGCGGGGTTTGGCGAACGGCAACGGCTTGCCGCTATCTTGAATGAGTCGCGGCTTAGGATCGAATGTATCAAGATGCGACGGGCCGCCGAACATGAACAGCATGATGACCCGCTTGGCGCGCGGGGCAAAGTGGGGCGGGCGGACGGCTAGCCCGCTTTTCTCACCGCGTGGCGAGGCGAAGTGCGTGAGAGGCGCGTCAGTACGAGGCGCTCGCCGCTTGACGAACGGAGGCGTACGTGACAGTACGTTGAGTACGGCGAGCAAGCGCAACGAAGTAATGGCGGGCCTATCGCGTGCTTCGACCGTCAGGCGATGAGAAATTCGGGCTAGAGGGTCCGTCTTTGCCGCCGAGGATTCCTCGGCCAGGAGCGCGGAAAGCGCCAGCGTGCCGAACCCCGCGCCCATCTGACTCAACAATTCTCTCCGTGAAGGTCGCGGCATTGGATTCAGCCTCATTCTACGACACTGGGGTTACATCACGTAGACAAATTCGTTGGACGACAGCAGCACCCTGCACAGCGCCTGCCACGCCAGTGTCCGCCGTTTCACCGAATCACTCTCGGTCGCCGCAATGGCCTGCTCGTAGCGTTTCAGAAAATCCATCGATCGTTTCGATTCATCGCGGTCAGGTGGCCGCAAATGCACCAGCCCGTAGGCGGCCTGAAGGCGATCGGCGTCGTGCGAGTTTTCCTCTACAACGCGCTCCGCGACAGCCAACGAGGCCCGATCGACCAGCTCGCTGTTCATCATGAACAACGCCTGCGGCGCAATCGTCGTGGTCGATCGTTTGCCGTTGATCATCGATGGATTCGCGAAGTCGAACGTCTCGAACACTTCGTAAAGCGCACTCCGGAGCACGGGCAGATAGACGCTGCGGCCGTTCGAAGCGTACAGCGCGGGATCGCGCGACTTCGCACCGTTCAGGTTGACGAAGTTGGCGTGAGGCAGGGTCTTGCCCCCGACGCGATTGTCCAGGTATCCTGACACCGCCAGCAGCGAATCGCGGATCACCTCCGCCTCCATGCGGCGGCGGGTCATCCGCCAGAGTAAGCGGTTCTCCGGATCGACTTCCGCATAACGCGGGTTCGGGTTGCTGCCCATCCGGTAGGCGCTCGATAGCATAATCAGCCGGTGCATGGCTTTGATGGACCAGCCGCTTCCGATGAATTTCCTGGCCAGCCAGTCGAGCAGCGGCAGGTTGTCGGGGCGGCCGCCCAAGAGCCCGAAGTTGTCGGTCGAGCGAACGATGCCTTCGCCGAAGTGTCCCTTCCAAATGCGGTTGACCATGACACGGGCGGTCAAGGGGTGATCCGGCTGCGTCAGCCATTCGGCGAATTCGAGGCGGCCGCTGCGGTGGCGTCCGATCGAGTGATTTCGCCGGCCCGCAAGGATGCGTGGGAAGCCGCGGGGAGCTAGCGCCCCGGGTGTGAGGTGGCTGCCCCGAATCATTACCGGGAGGTCTTCGATGTCGCCCTCTCCAACGGCCATCGCCTTGGGAATGGATTCGTACTGCTGCTTGGCGAGCTTGATCGCCCGCTTGTGCTCCTCGAGCACTTCCTTGGGCGTGGTCGCTTGGTTGGAGTTCGTTACAAAATCATCATGGAAGTCAAACTTGTTTTCGATCTCGGTGAGACGCTGCTCGTCGCTTTCGCTGTACAACGCGGTGGCGTTGAGCTTGGCAGTCACCCGATAGCTGAGCACGGTTTTCGTGCTTGTAAAGATCCCCAACAGGGAGTAGTAGTCCTCGGTCGGGATCGGATCGAACTTGTGGTCGTGGCAACGAGCACAGTCGACCGTCAATGCCATGAAGGCGCGGCTTGTGGTCGCCAGCTGCTCGTCCGCGAAGTCGAGTTTTTGCTTGACGGGATCGTCCTCGCCGACCATCTTCGGGCCGAGCATCAAGAACCCGGTCGCGATCAGTCCCTCCGCGCGGTTGTCGTCGCCCCAGTCGGTCATCAGGTCGCCGGCAAGTTACTCGCGCACGAATTGGCCGTAGGGCTTGTCGTCGTTGAAGGCTTGAATGACGTAGTCGCGGTAGCGCCAGGCATCACCATGGACGACGTTGTCGTCCATGCCGTTGCTGTCGGCGTAGCGAGCGACGTCGAGCCAGTGTCGGCCCCAGCGTTCGCCGTAACGAGGCGAAGCCAGCAGTCGGTCGACAACTTTCGCGAAGGCTTCCGCGGTCTCGTCCGCCAGGAACGCGTCCACCTCCGCCGGTGTGGGTGGCAGTCCGTGAAGATCGATCGTCGCTCTTCTGATCACAGTACGCTTGTCGGCCGGATCCGCCGGGGTGAGGCCCTTGGCTTCGAGCGCTGCAAGCAGAAACTGGTCGATAGGCGACCTAGGCCATTTTGAGTCGGCCACCGCCGGGACGAGGTGCTCGCGTACGGGCTGAAAAGCCCAGTGGGTCGTTTGGTCCTCGCTAAAGCGGGGCTGTTCGGATGGGGCTTCAGGCTTCCGCTCCGGCTGCACGGGAAGCGGAGAATTCGGCCAAGGCGCGCCAGCTTCGACCCAGCGAGTCAGCGTCTGGATCTCGGCCAAGGGGAGCTTCTTCTTTGGCGGCATCTGCACGAACGTGTCGTGGTTCACCGCGTGGATCAAAAGGCTACGATCCGGCTTACCCGGGACGAGCGCGGCCCCGGAACGGCCGCCTCGCAGCATGCCCGCCAGCGAGTCGAGCCGTAGACCGGCCTGCCCCTCGCCGCTTTGAGGGCCATGACAGGAATAGCAGTTGTTCGCTAGAATCGGGCGGACTTGCTTCTCAAAGGAGTCGCCTTCTTGTCCGTGGACGGAGGGCGCGGCGGCAACAATTCCCACAGCGAGGAAGAACCCCCTGACCCTCGCCTTCCAGCGAATTCCCGTGACCAGAGTACTCACAGCATCTAAGCGGCAATTCGAGTGTATCACATGAGTTTGGGGGTTCAGCAAAGGTTCAATGACTGGCCTCGACTGGGCGATCGTGCTGGCCGTCAATGGCTCGATCATCGCCTACGGAATCGTCCGAAGCCGCGCAACCAAGACAGCCTGTTGCTGACCGCAGGCGCCATGGCGGCTGTCACGGCGTTCCGCGGACGCGAGCCCTCGGGCGATGTTCTTCCATTGCAGCGGACCGGTTGGCTGCATGACAGCCAGTTTGAGACGGGTCGGCTAGAGATAGCGGAGTCCCGCGGCCCGGCGCTGCCGGCATTGCTCGGGCTTGCTGTTGTGTTGGTAGGCATTCTGTTATGCTTCGTCGTATTCTGGTAACAACCGGCCCAGCGGTCCATCATTTGTTGTCTCAAGGTAGGGCAGCCCGGGCCCGGAGGAAGGAGCGATAACCAGTGACAATCCGTGACATCGAAGTCATCAACCTCCACTACGAGTATCCCGATGGCAAGCGGTTCTCCTATGCTGGCGGCGTTTGCACCGGACGGCTGACGAGCCTGGTGAAGGTATACACCGACGCCGACATCGTGGGACTCGGTTCGGTCTATTCGCACCCCGAACTGGTCCGAACGATCATCGAGGGCCAATTGCGACCGCTGCTCCTTGGCGAAGATCCCCTTGAGGTCGAACAGCTTTGGGATCGAAGCTGCGCCATCACTCGTTGGTATGGGCGCAAGGGCGCGGCACTCTCGGCGTTGGGCGGCATCGACATCGCGCTGTGGGACATCCGCGGCAAAGCCGCCGGCAAGCCCGTATTCGAACTCCTCGGTGCCGAGCGTGATCGCGTACCTGCTTACGCCAGCGGTCTTTTGTGGAAGGATGACGTCGCGGAGCTTCAGGACGAAGCCGAGCGGCATCTCGCAAACGGGTTTCGAGCTATGAAGATGCGCCTGGGCAGGAACCGCGATTACGACCGCGCAGCCCTAGCGGCCGTCCGCGGAACCATCGGCCCTAACAACCGCTTGATGATCGACGGCAACGCGCGTTACTCGCTCGATCAAGCACGCAGCCTCGTCACTGACTTTCGTCGCGCTGACATCTTCTGGTTGGAGGAACCGTTCTTGCCGGAAAATCCAGCCGATTTTGTCGAGCTTCGAGCGGACTTAGACGGTATCCCGCTAGCCGCCGGCGAGAACGAGTTTGGGCCGCAAGGATTTCGCGAACTGATCGATGGAGACGTGGTGCAGATCGTTCAGCCCGATTGCTGCCGCTGTGGCGGGCTGACTGCGGCCCTGCAGATCGCCGAAGTCGCCAAGAAGCGTGGCCTGCGGGTTGCGCCGCACACTTGGAGCGACGCCGTGGCGCTCACCGCCAACATGCACCTCGTAGCGTCCTTGCCGCACGCAATCACCGTCGAGATGGATCAAACCGGCAATCCGTTCATTGAGAACCTGCTCCAGGATCCGCTGCAAATTGAAAACGGCGAGATCAAGCTACCTGAAGCTGCCGGCCTGGGCGTTGAGCTGAACACCGCCGCGGTCGAACGATACAGCTTGTCTCCGGGTGACCCTATCCCCGCGGGCAACTACTCCGACATGGTCTTTGGCGGGGAGTACTATGCGCCGGCAGAACCTTATTGAGGCCAACATCGCCCCCTCATCAGTGCTATCGTTATGGTCGCGCAGGCACCGGTCAACCATGATGCCATCGACCTCGACCCGCCGTCGTTTTCTCAAGGCCTCAGTAGGAGGCTTAGCCATGGCACCAGCCGCGGCGAGCCAATTAACCTCACGTCCGCCCAACATTGTCTTCCTCATGACTGACAATCAGCGCTGGGACATGCTCCGTTGCATGGGGAACGACATCATCCAGACTCCCAACATCGACCTCCTTGCCGATCGCGGCGTGCGATTCACGAATACGTTCTGCACCACGTCGATCTGTGCCGCGACCCGTGCCAGCATCTTGACCGGAGAATTCCGCCGTGAACACGGTTACACGTTCACCATGCCGCCCATGAGCCTGCAGCGCACGAACCGTAGCTATCCCGCCCTTCTGAAGCAAGCGGGATATCGCACCGGCTTCGTCGGTAAGTTTGGAGTGGAAGTCGACCCGCGAGCACCGGAGCGCATGTTCGACTTCTACCGCGTCCGTACCGCCAGCTCCACCAGCAGCCCCTACTACCGCAAAGCCGCCGACGGAACGGTCAAGCACATCACAACGATCAACGGTGACGATGCGGTCGAGTTCATCCGGACGTGCCAGCAAGATCAGCCGTTCTGCCTTTCGGTCAGCTTCAGCGCACCGCATCCCGAGGACGACAACATCAAGCAATACATCTACGACACCAAATACGAAGACCTTTACCAAAATGCGGTCATTCCCCCGCCCCCGGTTTCCGACGACAGCTACTTCCACCGCTTGCCCGGCTTCATCCAGGTCTCGATGAGCCGGCAGCGTTGGTTTCGCCGCTACGATACTCCGGAAAAGTATCAGCGCATGATCAAGGGAATCTACCGGCTGATCACCGGCGTCGATGTGCAAATCGGCCGCATCGTCGCGGAGCTGGATCGGCGAGGGTTCGCCGACAACACCGTGGTGATCTTCACCGCCGACAACGGCATCATGATCGGAGAGCAGGGACTGACCGGCATCTGGCTGATGTACGAAGGTTCGATCCGCAAGCCTTTGATCATTGCCGATCCGCGTCTCGACCGTGCCCGTCAGGGCGCGGAAGTCACTGAAATGGCGCTCAGCTTAGACTACCCCGCGACGATGCTCGACCTCGCCGGAGTCGACGTACCGAACGAAATGAGCGGCGGAAGCCTGGTACCGCTGCTTCGAGGCGAAGCGGCTGATTGGCGCAAGGACTTTTTCTACGAGCACCTCTTCGAGCGGGAAACCATTCCGAAGAGTGAAGGAGTGCGCACGGAGCGCTACAAGTACGTTCGTTATTTCGAAAGAAATCCTGTGTACGAGCAACTGTTCGATCTAGAGACGGATCCAAACGAGGTCATGAATCTCGTGGACGACCCTATGCACACGAAGACTCTCGCGGCCCTGCGCGTTCGTTGTGACGAACTTCGCGATAGCGTTGGCGGACCTTACGTCCGCGGGATGTAGAAAGAATGGGCGGGTTCTCGCGGGAAGGTACGCTCAAAACCGTGCAGCATCTACAGCGGCTCACCGAGCACGGGTGTAAGTGGAAGTCGATCTTGCCCGCAACAAGCAATTCTCGCAACCCCTCCTGGCTGCGCCAAACTTGATCTATCGCGATCTACCCAGGTCGGACTTGTCCAGGCGTAGTGCCGGTCCTTCTGGCGAACCCTCGGATATTAGTACGACCCCTTGCCGTCCGGACGGGGACGACTGCGATCCACGAAGCTGAATCGTCGCTCGCGTCCCGCCCCTGCACCGCCGTAGTGACCTTAGTTAGCAGTTTCAAAGGCAACTGACCGCATGACACGGTCTTCGTTGTATCCGTATCTAGCGGCCGGCCGGGCGCTGGTAGCCGGGGCCGCGAATCACCCTGCCCGGCAGCGCTCCGGTGTGCTTGCCGTCGTCGAGCACGACAACTCCGTTGACGATTACGTAGGGAATCCCTTCGGGGTATTGATGAGGATTATCGAAGCTCGCCCGGTCGATGACCTTCTCGGGGTCGAAGACCGCCAGGTCGGCCCAGAAACCTTCACGAATCAAACCGCGATCGCGGATATTGATTTTCTCGGCGTTCATCGAGGTCATCTTCCGCACGGCCGCGGGCAAGGTCAGGGCCCCCTGCTCACGCACATAACGCCCCAGCACGCGCGGAAAAGTGCCGTACCAGCGGGGATGCGGGTGCATCCGCGAGTATGCGCCGTCCTTGCTGATGGCCGACCCGTCCGAGCCCACCGAAACGTAGGGCTGTTTCAATGCGAACAGCATGTCTTCTTCTTGATGATGGAAAAACACGGTGCGCACGCTGCCCCCTTCTTCCAGCAGAACATCGAAGAGAACCTCCACCGGATCGCCGCCGCGAGCCGCGATCAGCTCGCTCATCCGCTTGCCGACGAAGCGCGTATTGGAGGCCTGCGAAAGCCCGACCAGCAGCATGCGGCTCCAGTCGCCGCCGACCGCCAGATAGTGGTTGTACCATCCGGGTAAACCATTGAGAATGTCTTTCTTCATGCGCTCGCGCTGGGCCGGAACACGCAACCGGCCCACCATCGCCTCGTTGCCGCCGTCATGGGCCCAGGGAGGAATGATCGAGCGGAGATTATTCTGGCCCGCCGTGTAGGGGTAAACGTGGGCGCGGATGTCGTGTCCCTCGCCGCGGGCAGTGTTGACCATCGAGATAATCTCTTTCATCTGCCCCCAGAGCTTCTGATCCGCGATCTTGAGGTGGATGAGGTCAACCCGAATGCGCGCCCCCTTGCCGACATTGATGGCCTCTTCAATGGCGCGAAACACCCCCATGCCTTCATCGCGGATGTGCGTGGAATAGATTCCGCCGCGGACGGCGGCGGCCTTGGCGAGATCGACGAGCTGGGCCGTGGTGACCAGACTCGACGGCGGCATCAGCAGAGAGGTCGAAAGCCCCATGGCGCCCTCGCGCATGGCGCGGTCGACCTCTCGCTTCATGGCTTCGATCTCGGCGTCGGTTGCCGACTCCAAGGCGTGCCCCTTGACATAGGTCCAGACCTGAGTCTGCCCGACGTAGGAGCAGATGTTGGCGGCAACTCCCTTCTGTCCCTGTAGTAGTTGGTGTCGTACCAGTCGTGGACCCATTCCCAAACGTTCCCTGACATGTCGCAAAGACCGGCCGGGCTCTTCTTCTTGCCGCAAACCGGAGCGGGACCCTCCGTGGATCCGAAATGCGCCAGCTCCTCGGTCGGCTCCTCGCTGCCCCAAGGATACATCTCTCGCTCGACGCCGCCCCGGCAGGCCTTTTCCCACTCAGCCTCGGTTGGCAGGCGCTTGCCCTGCCAGCGGCAGTAGTTCACGGCATCGTCCCAACTGACATTCGCTACCGGCTGCTTTTCTCCGCTCTCCGGAAGTTTCGCGCCTATCCAGTGGAACGGGGCTCTATGTCCAGTGGCCTTGATGAACGCCGCATACTGTTCGTTGGTGACCTCGGCCTCGTCAATGGAAAAAGTCTCGACGACCACGGGGCCGATCGGGGTATCGTCTTTCGCCGGGTTCGGATACCACTTGAAACGCTGATCGGGCCAATCGTAGCTGCGGCCGCGAATATAGTCGCCGCCCGGGACAGAGATCATCCCCGGCTCCGGCTGGGCGGTCTCCGGCTCGGCTGCCAAAAAGCCCGGCGCGCAGAAAAAAAGCAAAAGTGCTGGACGGAAGAGCCTAACCGTAAATCTCGGCGATCTCATTTGTCGGAATGATACCATTGGCGCCAAGCGCGTCGACATAGGTGTAGGTGCGGCCCGAGGGCGTGTTCGTGAGCCGCTTTGTCCAGTCGATGCCGAGTGCCGAATACATCGTTGACACCACATTCTCAATTTGCGGCTGATCTTTGTAGCGCCAGCCTGGGTCTTTGCAGAACTCGCCTTTGGCGTCGCTCTCGCCGATTACAAGACCGCCCTTCACGCCCGCCCCAGCAAACAGAGCGGGGAAAATTTGATTGTGGTGATCGCGCCCGCCCATGTGATTCAGGGCGCCCACGGTCCGTCCGAACTCGCTCATCAGAACGACCAGGGTCTCGTCGAGCAGTGTCTTGTTCGGGTCGGTCTTGGACGGGGTGGAGGCGAGGTCCTCGATCAAACTGGCGGCGGCGGGGTCGAACTCGGAAATCAGCTTGTAGTGGTTGTTTTTGTCCGAGTGGTCCCAAATGTTTTTGTGGTGATCCCAGCCGAAGTGGCAGATGTGAATGTATCGTGTGCCGCCGTCTTGCTGAAGCAGGTTGCGGCTGAAGACGCAGGACAGTCCGAAGTCACTGTTGCCATAGCGTTTGCGATCCTCGTCCGTAACTTTGAACGAGGCTGGCCAGCGCGAATCGGTGAGCAGTTTCTTGCCGGTCTCGCTGAAGTCCTCGAAGGCGCCGACGTTCTTGCCGTAGCTCTTCATGCGCTCACGCTGGCTGTCGCGCAACTGGGTTAGCAGCCGCCAGCGCTGTTCCAGCAGCTCGACCGCTTTCTGATCGAGCGACATACCCTGCGTGGCCATCTCCGGATTCATATCGAACACCGAATACTGCGGAGGCAGGAACCCGGTGGACATGGCGCCGAGCTGGTTCGTCTCGAGGTTCAGCGAAACGTATGTCGGAAACGTGTCGTCTTCGCTTCGGCGCGACTCCAGCTCGGAGGCAACCACCGTGCCGACTGACGGAATCTCTCGCGCGAACGCCACGTTCAAGGGCCGGCCCGCCTGCAAATAGTATTCACCGCGCAAGTGGACTTTTTCATGGCTCTTGAACGTCCGCACGATGGCGATACGGTCCAGCACCTTCTCGAACCGCGGGAACAGAGCGTGCGGCAGATAAATGCCGGTCGACGTCTCGCGAACGTCGAAATCCTTCCGCGTCGCAATGTTCTCCTTGAAGTCGAAGGAGTCGATATGGCTGATCGCTCCCGAGATCTCAACGAAGATGACATTCCGCGCTTGGCCGCGCGGCCGCGCATTTGAGCCGGCGGCGGCTTGAACCTTCAGCGGCGCCAAAGCGCCCGCGGAAGCGCTCAGCAGGCCGTATCCTCCGTATTGAAGGAGTTCACGGCGCGACGGAAGCAATTCTCCAACTTTTTTGCTAACCACGGCGACCTCCCTAACTCAGGAATCCCTGCTTGATCGTCAACTCAGAAGTTGTAGAGGAATTCCGACATATTCACCAACGCCCACTGAAGATTCTGGGCGCCTTGCACTCGATTCTCCGCCATCGCTGTGAGCGCGACATCCTTTTCGGAAGGAGACGGCTGCCGCCCGAGAGTAGCAACGAACATCTCTTCGACGACGTCGCCGTCCGCGTACTTGATCAGAAGCTCCTGTGCCCGGCTGCCATTCTCGGCCAGCACGCGATCTTGCACCACTGGCGATTGCATCATCATGATTGGCTGTAGCGGCGAGGCGATGGGCGGGCGGGCCACTGTCGTCCGGTTGGAATGCCCGAAGGCCTGCATGAAGCTCTTCAAATCGCCCTTGAGGCGCGCCAAGCTGGCCTGCATCGCCATGGGGACCGCATTTCCGGCTCGGCCATCCGGAATTTCGCCGGGAACTCCGGTCGCTATCGTGATTGCATCGTGTAACTCTTCAGCCGTGAGCATCCGCGCGTACTTCCGGGCGTAGTACTTGGTGTAAGCGTCGCTCCACTCGCCCTCTGGAAATCGTGCTGAAAGCTGATAGGCGCTTGAGTTCGCAATCAACTGAAAAAGCTTCTTCAGGCTGTGGTCATTTTCGCGGAAGTACGCCGCCAACTCTTCGAGCAACTCGGGATGCGAAGGCTGGGCTTCATCCCAACCTTCGGGGAGATTGTCCGGATCCAGCCGCGCAAGGTCGAATTCGTCGACGGGCTCGACGATGCCCAGCCCCATCATTTTCGACCAGAACAAGTTGACAGCCGCTCGCGAAAACTGCGGGTGGGAGGTCAGCATCCGGGCTAGTTCCGTTCGAGCGTGCGTGCCCGGCGCGGGACTCTCATCGGTCAACATGAACTTGGGCCTGTCGGGGCCGCCAAGCCTGGGAACCCGCAGCATCGTATCGCCTTCCGTGTCATAACCCTCGGCCAAGTCATCGACGATGAAGTGCCCCATGATGGATTGAGTACCCTCTACGTGGGGGATGTAGCGCGTGTTCCCGAAGAAGGCCGCTTGCTGGAAGAAGTCCTCCCTTGTCTTGGTCGTCAGATAGGCGTTTACTTTCTCCAAGTGCCCCGCACCGTCGTGACACGAAACGCACGACATATTGATGCCGAGGAAGACCTTGCCGAATTGAATGCTGATCTCGTCATGAGTGTCGAGCTGATGAACCTTCCTCAAGTCGTCGCCGCGGTCCACCTGACCGGCTTTCCCTTCCACGTGCTCGCGAACAATCGGGTTGACGGCGGCGACGATAATATTGCTCTTGCCCGAGGATGCGATGATGCTGCGCGCCAAGTCGTCATAGGGCCGGTCGGCTGCCAGACTTTGCTGCAGGTAGTAGTGGAACAACTTGTAGCCCTTGGCCTTCGACTGCACCCGCAGGGTGTCCATGATGTAGCCTGAATTATGCACCGATTCGGCGTAGCCATCGCCGATGGAGTTGTGGCGGTAGCGGCAGTCGTGTCAACTCAGTGATTTAGCAAGTCGTCTTTTCCTCTGTTTCCCTCCCTGTTTGAGCCGCCTGCCAATCCCGGCGGGCAAAAGCGGGCGGGCAAGCGGCGTGTTCCCAGTACGTTGCGGCGAGTGCATGAAATTTTATGCATGGAGCGCCCCTCAACTCAGCGCACCCTCCACCACCGGCGCGAAGCTCGATCCCGGTGGCCCCATCGCCCGCAGCCGCCGCATCAGCCGTTCAAACAGGCCCTTTTCCTCATAATGATCGCTGTAGCTGACACCCGTTCTGCCGGCGTGCCGCCAGATCTTGGCCGCCACGAACAGAAAGCGCAGCCGCGCCGTCGCCAGGGTGGTGTGCCGCAGTGTCTCCACGCTGGCTTGGGCTTCGCGGTTGAACAGCAGCAGCCAGCAGTTGAGGTTGTAGGCCAGCATGGCCAGCTGAAAGTGATTGCGGTTCATGTCAAAGCGGCGCGAGGGATGGGCCGCCAGCCCGGCGTCGTTGTTGGCCTCCTTGATGAGGTTCTCGGCTGCGGCGCGCTGATTGTAAAACCACACCACCGCCGCGATCGGTTCGGCCAGGTTGGTGACAAACACGCGGTAGGTGTAAGCGCTGGTGGCAAACAGCTGGTATTGCTCGGCCGCGCCGGCCGCGGGTTCGTTTTCGTAACGCAGCGCCAGGAAACGACAGGCCCGCGCCCAGCCCTGCGGCTGGTAGAGGAATTCGCATTCCGCATCCGCATCGCTGTGGGGCGAGGGCTTCCAGGCCGCTTGCTGCAACTGCTCGACCAGCCGCCTGGTCTTGCGCGCCACGATGACGAACTGACAAGCCGCCTTTTCATAGGCCTCCACCGCCTCCCAGCAATAAAACCCGGAATCGGCCCGCGCCAGGATTTTCTTCACGCCGTGCGGCAAAGCCCGAAAGGCGCTCTCGAGGTGGGCGGCTATCTGCCGGCCCGTGGGCCGGTCGCCGTTGCGCAACCCGCCCATCAGGTATTCGCGCGTCTCGGCCAGGAAAGTCAGTATCGGCTGGTAGCTGCGCTTGCCCTTGTTCTTGGGGTTGTAACTCTTGCGCCCGCCCATCTGGCGGCCGTAGAGCGTGTGCACGGTGGTGTCGGTGTCCAGCGTCACCGTCTCCAATTTCACCTGGGCCGCGGCCCAGACTCGTTCCCGCAGCTGGCGCTGAATGGAAAGGATCTGCTTCGCCACGTTGAGGTGCAGCGAGGCCAGAAAGCGCCACAGCGTGGACTGCGGCGGCAGACGCGTCACTTGCAAGATGCCGGTCAAGATGGGGTCGCGGGCGATGAAGCGGAGTTGGTTCAGCCGCGCAAAGCCGACATAGAGGCCCAGCACGAGGGCCAGCACAAACTGGTAGAGGCTCATCACACGGGTGATTCGTTTGTTCGTGATGGTTTCTTCCAGCAGCGCCTGGAAGCCGAGTTTTTCGAGCAGGGTGGCGACGGGCAGCAAGCCGCCGTAGGGAGTCAGATTCTTGCCGCGGAAGTGATAAGGCGTGGCAGCCCCGATTTTATTGGGCCGCGGGGCCCTCGCGCCCCGGCCTTGTTTGACGGGCCTTCGGGAGCTATGCTGTTTTCGCTTGGTAACCATTTGGGTGACCTCCTTGGGGTTGACTGGCGAAGCTGAAATCTTTGCCAGCCTACCTTATTACCCCATGTTTTCGGGGGTCCCCCAAATGGCCCCTGGCGGCTCAGCCCTCCTCCGGTGCACCCCGCAGTGCATAATTCAGGTTACACCCAACTGATCTTGCCTTCGTATTCGTCGAACAAGCTCTCCAGTGTCGGCTGCACTCTCCTGCAGAAGGGACATTGAAAATCAGAGAACTCGACCAGTGTCACGGGTGCATCGGCCGGACCACGGTGGTGGGCGTTTTCCAGATTGACGGGAAGCCGTGGCGCGGAGATCAGAATCTCGACCTTGCTGCCCTTTCGCAGTCCGGCGGCATACTTCAGCCGGGCTTCCCGAATGTCGAGGGCCTCTAGAATGGCGGCCGCTTGCTCCTCGACTTCTTCGAAAGGCTTACGAAAACGCGATTTGCGCTGCTCGTAAAACGCTCTGACTTCGGCCGGCGTCGGCTTTGCGACGGTGCTGTCGACGTTCGCTTTGAGCAGTTCCTCGACGTCGATACCGTTCTTCTTTGCCTCTTTCTCGAGAACTTTCACGGTGATGACCCCATCGAGCGCTTCCTGACGCGCCTTGTAGGCTTCCTGTTCCAGCCGTGTCAGCTCACCCCTGATATCGAGATCATCGTCCGTGATCGGCTCGCCATCGAATCTAGCCACAACCTTCGATGTTCCCGATGATTCCGCCGCTTCAACTGGTTGCTCTTGAGAGCAAGCCGTCGCCAACGCGAGTACCGAAGCAACGATAGCCATACTTCGGACAGCTTTCGAAAGTTTCGTCATGAGAAATCGACCGCCTCCCATCAGGATTCTTCTATTGTAATAGCAAGCGCGCTTTCTAGAGTGGTTGATGAACCTCGGTCCCGGTTCGTTTGGCCTGAATTTGATCAAAAGTTCACCTAACGCGGGAAAAGCATGCAGCGTCCCGGCGAGTGGCCGATCGCGTGCTGGGCGGAGAAATTAGGCAACCAGAACCGGCTCGGGTTCGGTGGCCGCTTCTTTCCAGTCAACAAGCTCGTAGCAGGAGGGGTCGTGCATGATCTTGTTGACCAAGGCGGCGTGCATGGCATGTCCGGCGCGTTCAGCGATGACGTGTCCCAGCATCGGCCGTCCGATCAACGCCAAGTCACCGATCAGGTCGAGCGCCTTGTGGCGGCAACATTCATCCGGAAATCGAAGCCCGCCCGGGTTCAAGACCCCATCGCTGGTAAAGCAAAGGGCGTTATCCAGGGAAGCCCCTCGAATGAGTCCCATATCGCGCATGCGGCCGAGTTCGTCCTCAAACCCGAAAGTGCGGGCCGGAGCGATTTCACGGGAGTAGGAAGAGGGAACTTCCATCTCGATCTGTTGGGCGCCGGCCAGCGGATGGTTGTAGTCCGTGCGGCAAGTGATACGAAATTCGTGGGACGGCAAAACCGTAACAAGTTTTTGCCCATCACGGACTTCCAAGGGTCGAACAATCTTGAGAAAGCGGCGCCGGCGCCGCAGGCTCTGAACACCTGCTTGCCGCAGCAGGGTTGCGAAAGGCAGAGCGCTGCCGTCGAAGATTGGAACCTCCAGATTGTCGATCTCGACTCGCGCGTTGTCGATTCCCATCCCGTAAAGCGCGCTCAACAGATGCTCGGTTGTCGACAGCAGAACACCCTTCCGCATCAGACTCGTGGCGTAGCTCACTCGGGCGACATGTTTCCACTGAGCCGGGATTTCGAACGACTCCAAATCGCTGCGCACAAAAATGATGCCGGAGGAGGCGGCAGCGGGAAGGATACGAACCGAGGCCTCCAGACCACTGTGCAGGCCAATCCCACTGGCTTCGACGGGCCTTACAATCGTTGTCTCAAAACGCAAAGGCTTAGCTCTCCTTTTCCCTAGGACTCTACTAAATGCAAGGCGAGGGCCAAGTTCAAGTCATTGATAAATAAGGGCCTAGCAATGGCAAGCTGTGTCTGTTTTGCCACACTGTACCCTTTGGGTGTGGCCTCGGCACCAAAAGCACTCAGGGGGAAATCGGAGGAACAACCGGCTGCGAGCGTATGACTTAAAGCCAGAGGGCTCTAGGACCGAACATCGAGCGACGGGGCGTTAGGACCGGGTATCAAGTTGTCCGCACGGCTATCACAAGCTCTTCGAGGTAGGGAGCGTGATGACCTTCCCGGACCTCTCATCTCGAATTCTAAGCAGCTTGGAGTCGACCTGAATGTCGTCAACACCAAGAAATCCCTCCGGTGTCGGGGTCCAGAACATCAGAAACGTAGTTTCGATCTTCCGTCTGGCCGGAAGCCAGCGATAGAGCAACGTGCCGAATAGCCGGTTTTGCGTGACGACCTGGCGGGCGGGCTGGTCAAAGGCTTGCGTGCCGAACTCCAGGCCTCGCGCCATCATTCCCTTCGAAGGATAGGATTCCCAGGTCTGCAGCCAGGGGCTCTCGGCCTGCTTGAAGATGTAACCCAGCAGCAGCCGCTTTTTCGGATGCAGCGCCGTCACGTAGGCAAGTCTTTGATCCGGATCCATCCGATGGCCCGTGTGATCGAGGGAGTTCGGTGATACGGGCGCCGCTCGCAGGTCGATCTTCCCGCCCTCCGCCGACGGCGCCATGGGCCACTCGAATTCCTCGCCGGCCGAAAGCCGGTGGATCACGCCCGGGCGGCCGACTCGATCGGGCCGTGTCATGGCCCGATTCCTGGACATGTCAACCACTGTCACTCCGCGTTCGAGAAAGGGTGAGCCGATGGTGGCGTGCTCCGTCCAGCGAATGGGCCGGTCGAAGCCCAGCAGGTTTTCGATTGTGCCGTGAACGTGAACAACGTTCTCTCCATCGGCAATTTCCATTGTCCGGGTGTAGACTTCATGAACCCTCGGCAACTGAACGGCCTGCACCAGCCGGGTCACCCCGCCTTCTTTTTTCGCCGAACGCAGAGACCAAGGCAGGGTGTGCGCCTCACCATGCCCCGGCAGCCCGGCCTCCCGCTCGTCGGCTGAAACCGGCCCGAAACCATCGACGCAAACGAAATGCCCCACGGCTCGGTCCTTGCGTGGTGTCCGGCCGGCCTCTCGTTCAGCGCGAATCGAGTCCCACATCGGATTCGTTTTCTCAGGATCGTCTTTGAGAACAATGCTGGCAATCGCGCCACCGAAAGGCAGCACCGTCACTTCGAGGACGTCATTCGAAAGCACCAGCGCGGGTCTGCCCTGGAAGTCTTGGTGACGCAAGAACTCGCCGCTACCATCATCCGCGGCACCGGCGCGGCCTATAAGAAAAGTCAAAATGACTAGGAGAATAAGGCGACTGCGGGTACAGCTCGGGGATTTCGTCATGAAGTATTCGCTCCAACGGTTTCAGCCTCGGCAGAACTCCATTGTAGGCATTTGAAGTTGTATCGGAGAGAACGCAGGCTCCTGATTGAACCAGTTCTATACTAGGGTTCTAGATCCATGAGCCAGCCCCCCGCCCCTCCTTCTTCGGAAAAGCCCATGTCACGGCGAGCCACCTTAATAGTCTCGCTGCTGGCCGTGCTGGTCGTAGTGATGGTTTTTCTATTCTGGCGGGGCACTTGGTTTGGACTGGAACTCAGCGACGAGCAAATCAGCGAATACCTGGCCGATGCAGACAAGCCTCGCAACGCTCAACATGTGATCGCCCAGATTTCCCAGCGCATCAGTCAGGGTGATGAGTCGGTCAAGAAGTGGTACCCGCAAATCGTGGCTCTTGCGGACCATCGGTTGGCGCAGTTGCGAGTGAACGCCGCCTGGCTGATGGGTCAAGACAACGAATCCGGCGAATTCCACGAAAAGCTGAAACAGATGCTGGCCGACTCCGATCCGGCGGTACGCCGCAATGCGGCCCTAGCGCTGATTCGCTTTAAGGACGAGTCGGGCCACCAAGAGCTGCTCGGGATGCTAGGAGATTTCACAGTCCGCAGTCCCCACAGCGGTGTTTTCACGAACCGCCTTGCAATGGACGACGTGGTCGACAGCGGCACTCTTCTTGCGCGCGTCGAGGTGAAAGGCCAAGAAGAGCCCGCGGAGGTACGATCGCTGCTGCCCGGCGTCATCAAGAAGCGGCTACTGCGGGACGGCGCCGAAGTACGCGTGGGGGATCCGGTCATGCTGTTGGGGCCCGACGCGACGCATGTTTATGAGGCGCTTCGGGCGCTCTACCTTGTGGGAAAACCCGACGATGTGGAATCCATTCGGCCGTTTCTTCAGCCCACGGAAAACTTCCCGGAAAATGTCGCCCAGCAAGCTCGCCTCACGGTGGAGATGATCCGCAAGCGGTGAATCTCAGCGATGGAAACGCGAACTTATCCTTCCGCCATTCGGCCGGTCGTCCGCCGTTCCGAGGATAGCCGGCCGGATAGCGGGAAAGCGTCGGCGGCCAGCCTCGGAGTCTGGCGCGCTTTCGGTGTCGTTGCGCTTTTGGCTTTCTCGGGGTGCGCGTTCGACGGCCCGCCCTTTCCGCCCGAACAAGCATTGCAAACCTTCCAACTCCCCGAGGGGTTCCGCGTCGAACTCGTTGCCTCGGAACCCGAAGTCGTCGATCCGGTGGCCATCGCGTTCGACGAGCAGGCACGCATCTACGTCGTCGAGATGCGCGATTACCCGCTCGACATGCGGCCGCTCGGCCAGATCAAGCTGCTGGATGACAGGGACGGAGACGGCTACTACGAAACAAGTACTGTCTTCGCGGACGGGCTCAATTTCCCGAACGGCGTCATGCGCTGGCGCAACGGGATTCTGGTGACGGCCGCGCCTGACATCTTGTACTTCGAAGACACGGATGGAGACGGCCGGGCCGATGTTCGCCAGGTTGTCCTCACCGGTTTCGCGGCGACGAATCCGCAGCTTCGCGTCAACGGCCCGCGCTACGGGCCTGACAATTGGATCTACGTCGCCTACCCGCGTGTGATTCGGCCGAGGAAGTTCGTGGCGGAGTTCGACGATCCGGGCTCCACGATTCGTTTCCCCGACCGGCCCGGCGGGCCCATTATCGAGACCGTCAGCGAGGATGTGCGCTTTCATCCCGGCGATGGCCGCCTCGAGGCCCTAGGAGGCGGTTCGCAGTACGCCAACTCATTCGACTCGTTTGGCAACCGCTTTTCGATTTGGAACAACGACTACATTCGGCACTTGGTCATCGAAAGCCGTTACCTGAAGCAGAACCCCTTTTTGGCGGTCGAGAAGGCCTACGAGTCGCCCTCGGGCTTGGGGCATTCGGCAACGGTCTATCCCATTACTGTCAATCCGCAGCCGATTCACGAATCGCAAATCGGTCACTTCACATCGGCCTGCGGGCTTTCGGCGTACACGGGTGGTGTTTACCCCGCTGAGTTCGAGAACAATACGTTTAACTGCGAACCGGTACACAACCTGGTGCGGCGCAGCCTCGTTGAGCCGCGGGGCGCCAGCTTCGCCTCGGAGCCCGCCTATGATGGGCGCGAGTTCTTAGCCTCGACGGACCGCTGGTTTCGTCCGGTGTTTACAGCAACGGGGCCGGACGGCGCGCTCTACGTTGTGGATTACTACAGGCCCAACGTCGAACACCCGGAGTTTGTGCCGCCGGAGTTGGCCAAAGAAGTTGAGTTCGACACTCCCAAACGACTCGGACGCATTTATCGCGTGGTTCACGAATCTTCAAAGCTCTGGCCGAAACCAAACTTGCTCGACGCGAAAACCGGCGAATTAGTGGACACGTTGGGCCACGCCAACCAGTGGTGGCGGATGGAGGCGCAGCGTTTGCTGGTCGACCGTGGGGACCCGTCAGCGGTGGAAGGGTTGGTTCGCCTGGCGGCAGAGCACGCCTCGGCCGCGACGCGTGTTCACGCTCTTTGGACTCTCGACGGACTGGGGGCGCTCGACGACGCCGCGATCATCGAAGCTCTCGGCGACTCGCACCCGGCGGTGAGAAAGCAGGCGATTCGGCTGGCCGAGGGCCGGCTGCACCTCGCTGGAAGGCGGCTTGCCCTCACCGAAGGCGGACTTCCCAATGACGCGCTGGAGCAACGCCTATTCCGACTGGTCGATGACCCCGATACTCATGTTCAATTCCAGTTGGCGTTAACGCTCTCACTGAAGAAGGACTCGCTTTCCCGGCAGCGCGTTTTCACGACTCTTCACCAGATTGCCCGTGGGCACATCGAAGATTCTTGGTTCCGTATCGCCGTGCTGACTTCAGCACGGGACAACGCCGGCAAGTGGTTGCGGGCGATGCTCGACACGCCGGGCTATCAAGGCAACGCTTCGGAGGGCAAGAAGGACTTCGTGCGGCGCGCGGCTTCCATTGTGGGAGCGAGGCGGCGAGACGATGAGGTCGCGCGCTTGCTGACGCTGCTGGGCCGCGATGCGGGAACGGAGGGAACGTGGTGGCGCCAGGCCGGTTTCGAGGGCCTGGCGAAGGGTTTGAAACAAGGCGGGGCAATGACCCGGCTGCACGGGAGTCAGCCGATCCTGGTGAGGCTGCTTTCGAACAGCGGCGCGGATTTGCGTCCTGTCTTGCTGGAGCTGGCCGCGCAGTCCGGGCTCGCCGAGTCTTCCTCCTTGCGTGAACTGATTCGAGGGCAGCTAGCGGTTGCCCGCGACCCCGCGGCCAAGCTCGAAGAGCGGGTTTTCGCGGTAGGTACACTGGGGCTTGATCCAACGGGTTCTACCGCTGGGGCGCTGACCGAACGGCTGGCTCCTCAAGAACCGGAAGCGATCCAGACGGAAGCCGTACGGGCGCTGACGCGGCTGAGGGCGGTCGACGCTTCGCCGATTTTGATTGAGCGCTGGAGAGGCTTTACAGCGGCAGCGCGTCAGGTCGTTGTCGACTGGTTCTTTTCGGACGAGGCGCGGCTTCACAAGCTGCTCGATGCCGTGGAAGCCGAGGCGGTCCAGGCCTGGTCGCTGGGAGCCGCACGAACGCGTCAGTTGCAGCGTTACCCGGCGCCGGAGATTAAACAGCGGGCCTTGGCGCTGCTCGAAAAGGCGCAAAGCTCGGATCGACAAGCGGTCTATGAAAAGTATTTGCCGGCTTTGCGCTTGGAGGGTGACCGCGATTCGGGCGAGGCAATCTTTGGCGAGGTTTGTGCTGAATGCCACAAGATCGGTGACGCCGGCGACGAGGTCGGACCCGACTTGCTCGGCCTGACGACGCGCTACAAGGAACAGCTTCTGGCTGACATCCTTATCCCCAATCAAGCTGTCGAAACGGGCTACGAAGAGTATGTGGTTGAGACCGCGGACGGGCGCTCGCTCTCAGGCGTCATCGCGGAGGAAACGCCCACCAGCATCACGATCCGCCGGGCCAAAGCCGAGCAGGACACGGTTCTGCGCCGAAACGTCGAGAGTATGTATTCGCTGAGCCTGTCGCCGATGCCCGAGGATCTCGAGAAGAGTATCAGCGTTCAGGGGATGGCGGATCTCATCGCGTATATCAAGGGTCTGTGAGCCGCAGCCCCCCGGCGTGGCGCACGGCTTCGCCGTGCCGCCTCGCGCCTGTGGCGCGTGGTCAGGGGAAACACTCCCCGATGAAATAACACCCTGGCCTTTTACGGCGGACGAGTTGCGGTAAAACCCGTCCCCAAGGCTTCAGAGAACAACCTGCTCATTGTAGACCCCGAACACCTGGCGCAAACTGTCGGCGATTTCCCCCAGCGTCGCTTCGCTTTCCACGGCGTTGAGCACGGCGGGCATTAAATTTTCCGGCGAGTTCGCCGTGTCTTCCAAGCGCAGTAACGACTCTCGCGCCTTTGCTCCATTGCGCGAGTTCTTGAACGACGCGACTTTTGCCACCTGCTGCTTTTCCCGTTCGGGATCCACGCGAAGGATCGCGATCGGCGGTTCGTCCTCGACCCGAAACTGGTTGACTCCGACAATCGTCTGCTCGCCTGACTCCACCATCTTTTGCAGTTCGTAGGCCGATTGCTGGATCTCTCGCTGCACGAAACCTTGCTCGATTGCCGCGACCATGCCGCCCAGCGAATCAATTCTGTCAAGGTATTTGCGGGCCTCGTCCTCGATCTGGTCCGTCATTCGTTCGATTTCATAAGCGCCGCCGACCGGATCAGCGGTATTCGTGATGCCAGTTTCGTGAGCCAACACTTGCTGCGTTCGCAGCGCCAGGCGGGCGCTTTCTTCCGTGGGCAGCGCTAAGGCCTCATCCAGCGCATTCGTGTGTAACGACTGGGCGCCAGCGAGCACCGCCGCCAGCGCTTCGTAAGCGGTCCGAACCACGTTCACTTGCGGTTGCTGGGCTGTCAGCGTCGAACCCGCTGTCTGCACGTGAAAGCGCATTTTCATCGAGCGCTCATCGCGCGCGCCGAAGCGATCCTTCATCAAACGGGCGTAGAGCCGCCGGGCAGCCCGAAACTTGGCGATTTCCTCCAGGAAATTGCGGTCGGCACTGAAAAATAGTGAAAGACGCGGCGCAAAATCATCAATTTCGAGCCCCGCCCCGAGCGCGGCTTCAACGTAGGCGACGGTGTTCGCCAGGGTGAAGGCCACTTCCTGCACGGCCGTCGCCCCGGCTTCGCGCATATGATAGCCGCTGATCGAAATCACGTTCCACTTCGGGGCCTCGCGACTCGCCCAGGCAATCATATCCGTGACGATTCGCATGGAAGCCTTCGGCGGATAGATGTAGGTGCCGCGAGCGATGTACTCCTTGAGGATGTCGTTTTGCACCGTCCCGCGAAGGCGCCCGCAATCGGCCCCCTGCCGGCGTGCGACGGTCACGTAGAACGCCAGCAGAGTCATGGACGTCGAATTGATGGTCATGGAGGTGGAGACGTCTTTCAACGGGATGCCGTCAAAAAGTTGTTCCATGTCCGCCAGCGAGCAGATGGCGACGCCTGCTTTGCCGACTTCCCCCGACGACAAGGGATGATCGGAGTCGTAGCCCATCTGCGTGGGGAGATCGAAAGCGACCGAAAGACCGCTCGTCCCTTGTGAGATCAGGTAACGGTAGCGCTGGTTCGATTGGACCGCGTCACCGAACCCGGCGTACTGCCGCATGGTCCAGAGGCGGTCTCGATACATGCCGGGATGGAGCCCGCGGGTGTAGGGGAACTCGCCCGGTTCGTTGGAGTTTTCAGGAAGAGGGGGCGTGTCGCTCACGAAACTGTGTCTCTTCGCACCGCTATCGTGGGGTGGCGATCAGTTCGAGTACGCTTGCCGGGGCCGCGGCGCTGATCCGCTCGCGGCGATCTATTTACCACGCGACAGGCGTTTGGCTCGCCGGAACGATGAAATACCGAAGCCGCCAAACATGAGGACGAAAGCCGTAACCAGGACAAGACGTCCCATTGCATCCGGATCGTTGTCGAGGTTTTGGTAGGTCCGGTACAGTCCCTGGCGACCGATGATAAAGAACAACGTCAGCGACAAGAAGATAAAGCCCATGACCTCATGAAAAAGCTCACGCGCCATCCGCCACAGCTTGGGGCCAAACTTGTGTATCTCAGACCATCCCGCCGCAAGCGCGCGCATCAACTGCATAACAGTCATGCTACCTGAATTATGCACTGCGGCGTGGACCTGAGGAGGGCTGAGCCGCAAGGGACCATTGGGAACCCCCGAAAACATGGGGTAAAAAGGTAGGCTGGCAAAGATCCCAGCTTCGCCAGCCAACCCCAAGGAGGTCACCCACATGGTTACCAGACGAAAACAGCATAGCTCCCAAAGGCCCGTCCAACAAGGCCCAGCCGTGACGGCCTCGCGACCCAATAAAATCGGGGCTTCGACGCCTTACCACTTCCGCGGCAAGAAGCCGACTCCCTACGGCGGCTTTCTGCCGGTGGTCGGGAGGGCGCTGATCTGAGAGCCTGGCTATGCGCTATGCATAAAATTTTATGCACTAGCCGTAACGCACTGGAAACACGTCACTTCCGAGCGAGGTTTTGACGACGCGGAATCTGGGCGGGAAGGGAAACCGGGGACGGAGAAGCCAAAAGACCAGTTGCCGAGCTACCACCTCACGACGACCGCCAACCCGCTACGAACGCAGCCACACTCGCAAAGTGAATCTGTGCATAATTCAGGTGCTAGCAAAGCTCTCTTGTGAGGGTCGCTATCTTCGTCACCTCAGGTCCGTCCACAAACTGGTGTTCGCAACACCGAGTCGTTGTCACCCTCCCGCAGCGCGGCGTTTCGCGCGTCCACGCCTCGCGGATGAAGCCTAAGGCAGCGGATCTGCGCGCTACAGGCTATCGTTTGCGGCTCATACACTACAATGATCGTTCGGCCATGGGAATCGGCCAGGGGAAGATGCCGTCCGCAAGCGCCAGGGAACACAAGGACAAGGCCACGAAGAAGGGTCCCGTCACCGCCGCGATCGTGACCGTCAGCGATACCAGGACTCCTGAAACCGATGTCAACGGCAAGTACTTGAGGGAACAGCTCGAAGCCGAGGGACACACCGTCCACTCATCGCGAATCATTCGAGACGAGCCGGTTCTTGTAGAGAGCGTGCTGAAAGAGCTGGCCGGCGAAGACGTGCAGGTCGTCCTGTTCAACGGCGGCACGGGGATTTCCCGGCGGGACACGACATTTGACGCGTTGGATCGGAATCTCGAAAAGACCTTGCCCGGATTCGGCGAGATTTTCCGGGCGTTGAGCTACAAGGAGATCGGTCCCGCAGCCATGATGTCCCGAGCAACGGCTGGTGTCCACAACGGAAAAGTGATCATCTCAACGCCAGGATCTCCGGCTGCGGTTCGGCTGGCATGGGAAAAGCTCATCTCGCCTGAGTTGAGACACTTAGCGTGGGAAGTTTCACGTTAAATCTTAAGCTGTCACCGCTCTCACTTTGCTGCCCATATGTCTCCATCTTTGCCGACGACGATCTTCCTCGACCGCGACGGAGTGATCAACGAGAAGGTTCCGGAGGGTGATTACGTCAAGTCCTGGAGCGAGTTCCGGTTCTTGCCTGGCGCGCTCAAAGCGATCAGGACACTGGCCGGGATCGTGCCACGCTTGATCGTCGTCAGCAACCAGCGCGGAATTGCTCTTGGGATGATGAGTGAGCACGATTTGTCCGGCATTCATGAAAATATGTTGAGGGAGATCGGGCAGGCGGGAGGCCGGATCGACGCTATTTACCACTGTCCGCACGAAAAGCAGTCATGTGACTGCCGCAAACCCGGAATCGGCTTGTTCGTGAAAGCACGGCAAGAGTTTCCGGAGATGGACTTTGAGCGGGCGGCCGTCGTGGGCGACTCCCTGGCCGATCTCGATGCCGCGTCTCGGCTCTCGTGCATGTCCGTGCTGGTGACAACGCGCACCGACTGGCGCGACATTCTCAAAGTGGCCCGCCGGCGATCGTCCCCCGATCCGAGGGTTTTCCCGTCCCTGCTCGCCTTTAGTCGTTCTCTGATGGCACGGCGGTAAACCAGGATTGATATTTCATCTACAACGACTTTTCGCCTATGAACCAGGCAGCCGTACCTCTCGAACCAACCCCTGCTTCCATGTCAGCGCCGACGGGAACCGTTTTTTGATTTCATGTCCGGTGGGGCGGGAATCCAAGGACGAAGAGTTCCGCGACCGCGAGCAGGACTACGCCTCCCGAAACGAACTCCATAGCGCTCGTCTGGAGATAGCTGATCGCGAAATCGCATTTCCGCTAGCAACCTGCCGCCGTTGCAGCTCACACGAGGGTCCCCTCGACGCCCTCCTATCCGCGGAATTTCTCGGAGGGCCTTCAAGCAGCGTCTGTGAACTCCCCTGGGCGGGTTACAGGACCGCCATAATAGGTGCCATGCCCAAACCAATTGCCGCTCTCTGCGTCGCCCTTGCGATTGTTCCTCTTCTCACGGCCCAGCGAGAGAACTGGACGCGGCCCTTCGAAGGGCACCGAGTCATCGGCAACCTCTACCACGTAGGAACCTACGACCTGGCGTGCTTCCTGATCACATCGGCGGAGGGGCACATCCTGATCAATACCGGTATGGATAGTTCGACGCCGATGCTGCGCGAGAATATCGAATCGCTGGGCTTTCGCATGGAAGACGTCAAGATCTTGCTGACCATGCAGGCGCATTGGGACCACACCGCCGCTCTCGCCGAGATCAAGAAGATCACCGGGGCCCAGATGTGGGCTACCGGCGGCGACGCACCGATTCTCGAGGACGGCGGTATGAGCGACCCTCATTTCGGGGGCAAGGTCAACTTCCCGCCCGTAGAGGTCGATCGCCGTATCCAAGACGGCGAGACGATCGAGCTGGGAGAGACCCGCCTGACGGTCGTTTCAACCCCCGGTCACACGATCGGCAGCGTCAGCTACACGATGAAGGTCCGCGAGGGCGGGCGCGGCTACGAGGTCGTCATCGCCAACATGGGGACGATCAACCCGGGCGGAAGACTTGTCGACAGACCCATCTACCCGGGAGTGGCCGAAGACTTCGCCGCGACGTTCCGCAAGCAGAAAGAGCTGCCGTGCGACATCTGGGTCGCGGCGCATGGCTCGCAGTACAACCTGCACCGCAAGTACAAGGCAGGCGACGCCTACGATCCAGAAGCGTTTGTCGACCCGGAAGGGTACCTCTCGACTGTAGAGCGATACGAAAAACTGTATCTGGAACAACTTGAGACCGAGAGGCGCTGAGGCGACCCGGAACGCCGGCTGAGACACGCCAGCATCACCCGCACCTGCACTGCCTCGTCCCCGGCGGAGGCATCGCCTTGGAAGGCTCCCGCTGGGTCCCCGCGAAAGGAAAGCGCTTCTTCCCGCCGGTCCGGGTGCTCCGCCACTTGACAATGACGAGACTCCTCATGGAAGGCGTGGACGGCAGTCCACGCTTGAGCCGCGTGGAATTCACCATTGAGAAAGACTTTGGCGACACCGGCGGAGTAATATGGAATATGGCTCTTTGCGAGGATGCGGAAGTGCCGCCAGCACCTCCGCTGCTCCAGGCCGCTGAAAGTCAAGCGGCAGAAGGGCCCTCTGAAGCGCCAAAGTACAGGGAGGCAAATCATTGAGGTGGGTTGACTACGAGAGTCCCAACACTGTGAAAGAGGCAATCAGCCTGCTCGGCGGGGACAGAAAAGCAAAGATGCTGGCCGGCGGCACCGACGTGCTGGTGCAGCTCAGGGCGGGCCACGGGGACGCGAATCTGATCGTCGATGTCAAAAACATTCCCGAACTGAACGAGATGACGCTCGATCCCGAGCAAGGGCTGACGCTCGGAGCCGCAGTGCCTTGCTACAAGATCTATGGCGACACGGAGATACGGAAAGCGTATCCGGGACTCATCGATTGCGCCTCGCTGATCGGCGGCATTCAGATTCAGGGCCGCGCCTCGATCGGCGGCAATCTTTGCAACAGCACGCCGAGCGCTGATTCCATTCCGATCCTCATCGCCTACGGGGTGACTTGCAAGATCGCCGGTCCGGAAGGTGAGCGTGAGGTTGCCGCCGAGGATTTTTGCACCGGCCCGGGGCAGAACGTTTTGCAAGCCGGGGAACTGCTCGTGTCGATGCGCTTCCCGCTGCCCGAGGCTAACTCCGGGGCGCGCTACATTCGTTTTATTCCCCGAAACGAAATGGATATCGCGGTTGCGGGCTCGGGCGTGAACGTCGTCATCGAAGACGGCACATTCAAAACCGCGCGTATCGCCCTGGCGTCGGTGGCGCCGACTCCGCTTTTCGTCACGGAAGCAGGTGAAGCCCTGCGGGGGCAGCCGGTGAACGACGAGAGCATCGCCAAGGCGGCCGCTCTCGCCAAAGCAGCCGCCAAGCCGATCACCGACATGCGAGGCACTGTCGAATACCGCAAGCATCTTTGTGAAGTGTTGACACGCCGGGCGCTGAATGACGCCGTGAAGCGAGCCAGAGGAGAGCAGGTTTAGATGCAAGTCAAGACGAGGGTAGAAACCACGATCAATGGCGAGCGGGTGGAATTTCTCTGCGAGCCGCGCCAGAGCCTGCTCGAATGTTTGCGGGACATTGTCGGCCTCACCGGCACGAAGGAAGGCTGCAACGACGGCAATTGCGGCGCCTGCACGGTGATGTTCGACGGGCGCATTGTCACCTCCTGCCTGGTGCTGGGCGTCGAGGCGGATGGCAGCGAAATCACGACCATTGAAGGGGTGGCCGAAGGCAGCGCTTTGCATGAGATTCAGAAAGCGTTCCTGGAGGGCGCGGCGCTGCAATGCGGTGTTTGCACCCCGGGCTTCATTGTGGCGGCGAAGGCGCTTCTCGACCAGGAGCCCAATCCCAGCGAAGAGCGAATCCGGCTTTGGCTGGCAAACAACCTTTGCCGCTGCACGGGCTACGACAAGATCATTCGGTCCGTCCAGGACGCGGCGGCTACGATGCGGGAGACGAACGCATGAGTACGAACAACTACGAACCCAACATGGTCCTGTCGACCAAGCAGTATAAGGTTGTGGGAACGCGGCCCGTCCGCCACGACGGCGCCGACAAGGTCACCGGGCGCGCGCTTTACGGGGCGGACCTGCAACTAACCGGCTTACTGCATGGCGCCATCCTGCGCAGCCCGCACGCCCACGCCCGCATCAAATCGATTGACACCAGCAAAGCCGAGGCTCTGCGGGGAGTGAAGGCAGTCGTCGTCTCGGCGGACCTGCCTGCTCCGGGTGGCCAGGTCGTTGATATAGGCGATGGTGACACTCCGCTGAAATATGTCCGGGACAATATTCTCGCCAGTGACAAGGTCTGCTACAAGGGCCATGCCGTGGCGGGCGTCGCGGCGATCAATGTTCACGTCGCGCAAGAGGCGGCGGGACTGATCGAAGTGGAATACGAGCCGCTGCCTCCCGTGCTTACCGCTCCCGCCGCCATGAGCGATGACGCTCCGATTCTCCATGAGGATCTGAAGACGAATGAGCTTGGAGAGCAGACAGACAAGGTCAGCAATGTTGCCAAGCACTTCCAGTTCAAGCTGGGCGACATCGGCGAGGGCTTCGCGGCAGCCGACACGATTGTCGAGCGCGAATTCGATACGTCGACCGTTCACCAGGGATACATCGAGCCGCACGCCGCTACGGCGCTGTGGAACAACGACGGCCGCCTGCACATATGGTGCAGCACGCAGGGTTCCTTTGTCGTGCGTGACGTGACGGCGACGATTCTCGGGATTCCGGAGTCACGGATCCGAGTGACGCCGCTGGAGATCGGCGGCGGTTTTGGAGGCAAGATTCCCGTTTACCTCGAGCCGGTGGCGGCGCTGCTGTCGAAGAAGACCGGGAAACCGGTCAAGATCGTCATGAGCCGGCAAGAAGTGTTTGAAGGCAGCGGGCCCACTCCCGGATCGCACATCAAAGTGAAGATGGGTGTCACCAAAGAGGGCAAGATCGTCGCGGCCCAAGCGTCTCTCGCGTATGAGGCCGGCGCTTATCCGGGAGCCATGGTCGTGCCCGGGGCGATGTGCGTTTTTGCTGCCTATGACATTCCCAATGTCGTTGTCGATGGCTATGACGTCGTCGTGAACAAGCCGAGCACGGCGGCCTACCGGGCGCCGGGAGCGACAAGCGCGGCATTTGCCACCGAAACGGTGGTCGATGAGATTACGGAAAAACTGGGTGTGGACGCCGTTGAATTCCGTCTCAACAACGCCGCTAAAGAGGGCACGCGCCGGGCCGATGGTCCGAAATACCGCAGCATTGGCTGTGTGGACGTGCTCGAAGCGATCAAGAACCATCCGCACTATAGCGCTCCGCTGGAGGGTCCCAACCGGGGCAGGGGAGTGGCCATTGGATTTTGGTTCAACGTCGGTCTGCAGTCGAGTTGCGCTATCAACGTCAACTCCGATGGAACGCTCGCCCTGGTCGAAGGCTCGACCGACATTGGCGGCACTCGAACGTCGATTGCCATGCAGGCGGCGGAAGTTTTGGGCCTTCGCGCGGAAGACGTCCAGCCAACGGTCGTCGATACGGACTCAGTGGGCTATACGGCAGTGACCGGTGGAAGCCGGGTCACTTTCTGTACGGGAATAGCCGCTATCGAAGCCGCCGAGGACGTCAAGCGCCAAATGGTCGAGCGTGCCGCCAAGATCTGGGACGTGGATACGGAGACCGTCGAGTTCGACGAAGGCACTTTCCGCGGCTCCTCCAACGGCGCCTCCGAGATGAGTTTCAAAGAGCTGGCCGGCAGGCTGGCCAAGACCGGGGGGCCCATCGTCGGGCGGGCCGCCGTGCAGCCGAAGGCCGTGGGCGGCTCTTTCTCCGGCAATATCGTGGACGTCGAAGTCGACCCGGAAACCGGCAAGGTGACGATCCTCCGATTCACCGCCGTCCAGGACGCCGGAAAGGCCATTCACCCCAGCTACGTCGAAGGGCAGATGCAGGGCGGCAGTGTCCAGGGCATCGGTTGGGCTTTGAACGAGGAGTATTACATGAGCCAGGACGGCACGATGGTCAATTCCAGCCTGCTCGACTATCGCATGCCGACGTCGCTTGATCTGCCAATGATCGACACCGTGATCGTCGAGGTGCCCAACCCCGGCCACCCCTTCGGAGCGCGCGGCGTCGGAGAGGCCAACATCATTCCGCCCCCCGCGGCGATCGCCAACGCGATTCACGCCGCCGTTGGCGTACGCATGTCCAGGCTGCCCATGAACCCGCCGTCTTTGATGGAGGCGATCTGGGCCAAAGAGCGGCAGTAAGAGGACTCGGCGAGCGTGGCGTGATTCAGATCTCCTGACGCTCCCCGGCAAGACCGCGTCAGTGTTGGTCTAGCGCCCATACTGTTCGCTGAGAGTCTTTGAGCCGCGGACGGGGCGTAGGAAGGCTATCCCAATGCCCACCGTTTTCATCCCATCGATGATGCAAAAGCTGACTGGCGGCGCTCAGCAAGTCGTCGTGGAAGGTTCCTCGGTACGGCAGGTGATCAAAAACCTCGACGAACTCCATCCTGGCGTCAAAGACTGGCTGCTCGATGGCCATCAACTCAAGTCGAATGTCTCGGTAGCGATTGACGGGGTGGTTACCCCCATGGGCTTGCTGGAAGAGGTCGACGAAACGAGTGAAATTCATTTCGTGGCGGCGATCAGCGGGGGAGCAGGTGCTACTCTGGCGCGCTCGCGACCTCACTCTGCTGGTTAGTTTCAAACGCCAGGTCGAAACCCGCTTTCAAGTGGTCAGCTTCAAGCGAGGGTTCGAACAGAGCCGCGCCCGCAAGGGTGCGGTCCAGTTTGGCAGTGACCACATCCCGATGGCAGTCCCGGCGCACTGACTACGCTCGACCGCACCCTTGCGGGCGCGGCTCTGTTTCAGCCACGCCTCAGGCGACTTTCAGCCGCACAGGATCCCGCCGACTTTCAGGCGGTAGTCGTTTAGTCTTCGATTGGATCGGTGTCTGGCGGCAGAAACATCTTGGTGACTCCTGCTGCTGACTCCTGAGGCGAACCCGATGAGCATGGACGGGAACTCGCGCGAGCGTGGACTTCCGTCCACGCCTCTGTCCGGCCGTCTGAGATTTTCTACCTTAGCCGTCAACGATTCGACTATACGTTCCACACCTTATCGGCAACTAGTCCCCCTTCTCGAAGCAATATAGCGCCGCCGTACTGCGCACGTAGATCTTGCCGTCGATGATCGCCGGGGTGGCGTAGCAGGGGTCGCCCATGTCGTTGGTCTGCAATACTTCCCAGTCGGCTCCTGGTTTGAGGACGGTCAGTTTGCCTTCTTCGCTTGTCACGAAGATCTTGTTATCGGCGGCGACCGGCGCCGAGAAATAGCGCCCGAGCGCGTCTCTTAAGCGGCCCTGCTTGAGTATCTCGCCGGTCTTGGGATTGAAAGCCGTGAGAATGCCGCCCTCTTTCATCATGTAGAGAACGTTCTGGTAGAGCAGCGGCGACGGCACGTTGGGAAGCGTCTTGTAGTGACGCCAGCGGAATGCGCCTTCGGTCATGTCGCCTTTGCCGCCGAGCCGGATGGCCTGCACGGCATTCACAGCCGATCGCCTGCGCCGGTAGAACTCCCATTCGCGCTCGCGCAGGACTCCGTCGCGGTCGAGGTCATGGTCGATCCAACTCTTGGCCATCCTGGGATCAGGCGCCTCCTCGGGAGAAATCGCGCCGTCACCGTTCTTGTCGAGAGTCTTGAGGGCTTCCTCGAGAGAAACCACATCTTCCTGCTTGCCGAGGTCGGCGTTGCCGGCCCAGTTCTGGATGTAGATCGTGTCCTCATCCATTACGGGAGTGGGCTTGATCTGCCAGGTGAGCCCCCGGACCCACCAGATCTTTTCGCCCGTCTCAACAGAGTAGGAGGTCAGTTGGAACGACCCCGCCACCAGCACTTGAAGGCCGCTGCCGTCCTTGGGATCGTAGAGCAGCGGAGTGGAAAATCCCCGCGCCGCGAAAGGCCGTTCGATCCGCCAGACGATCTTTCCCGTGTCCTTGTCGACAGCGATCATGAACGAGCCGGTTTCGGAATCGCATACCTGAATGATCATGCCGTTGGCGATGATCGGCGACGTTCCCATGCCCATCGGGTTGTTGAACGGACCGAGCGGGATGCGCCAGCGTTCATTGCCGTCGGGGCCGTAGGAGAACAGGCCGGCGTCTTGGAATATCACATAGACGTTTTCACCGTCCGTCACCGGGCTGGGGGAAGTGGGGCTGTTGGATTCGTGAAGTTCCCCGGCACGGGTTTGTTTGATTTCGCGCCGCCAGCGGATTTTGCCGTTCTCGCGGTCAAGCGCAAACGTGAAAAGGCTGCCCTCCTCGAAGCCGGTGAGGAAGATGCTGTCTTTGCCGAAAACAGGCGAGGAATGCCCGGGTGGCAGTTCGGTCTTCCAAACCATGTTCTTGCCGGGTCCGAATTCGACGGGCAGGTTGGTCTCATTTGAAATCCCTGACGCATTGGGGCCCCGAAACATCGACCAGTCGGTCGCGGCATGAGCGCCCGGGACGAGCGGCGGCAAGGCAACGGCCAGGGTCAAAACGAGAACGAGCAGCATCTAAACCTCCATGGACAAATCACTAAATATAGCGCAACGGATAGCGTGACCGGAACGGCCGGCCCCAGCGGCAACCACGCAGGACGAAGATTCAGAGCCCCGGCCGCAAGGGAGGGGTCCGCGGCTGATTCTCGTCAGGAGGCCAGGAAAACGGACGCGTTCAACCGGCTGCCGTGGCAGTTCCCCCCGCAACGCATGGAAGCCGCGGCCGTGCGTGATTCAGCGCTGGCCGTGGCCGGCTTGTTGAATCTCGCCGTGGGCGGATCGAGCGTCTTCCCGTCATTGCCGCCAGGAATGCCGGGACCGGCCGGTGGCTGGGAACTGAACGAAGAACAAACCGATCAGCTATCTTCGTGCGGCGCAACGACCGCTATCCGATGCTCGATGCGTTCGGCTTTCCCGACTCGCATGAGTCCCGCGCCTGGTGTAATCAAGCGACGACGGCGCCCCAGACTCTGGCATTGCTCAACAGCCGCCTGGCCGCGAAGTGGGCACGGTCATGGGCCGCTCGGTCGAAAACCCACGGGTTTTCATCTTTCTGGGTGGGCCGGAAGCCGACAGAGGCGGATCAGTCGGGAGAGACAACCGCTTCCTCACGGTCGCGGCTCCGATTGGGCCGGAGGCCCATGGGCACTCCCTTACGAAAGAATCGCGGCCACTCCCTTACGGTCACGATTCGGGTTCGGTGTGCTCGAAGGTGTCGATTTCGAGAGAGCCTTCGAAGAGTTCCTGCTGTTGCTGATTCTGTTTTCCGTGCCTGGCTTTTCTTTTGTCAGACGCCTCGCGTCTTGAGCCTGTTCGCGCCTCGGTCTTTAAAACACTCTCATTGCGCGGGAATGAGTAAGCCGTCGATATAGACCGCATATCAAACCTCCACTCAACTCAATCAGCCTCGCCTCAATAAACGTTCACTCAATAGTGTTATCGGCGCTAAGGATGCAGGAGTGAAGGGCTCTCAGGTTCGAAACCGCGGCCCGGCCCTCGTTGGCGGGATTCAGATTTCGTAGTCGGGACGCTTGGGCGAGCCCCACTTGATGTGGGCCCAGACCCGCTCGTGGAGAAAATAGGCGCCCATTTTCGCGACGCCGTCGAACAACCCGATCCCCAGGGCAATTTCCCATTTGCCGCTGAAGAAGTAGGCGATTCCCGCTGTTATCAGAGACCCGAAAAATCGATAACTGACGGCCTTGGCGATGCTTCGTTTTGTACTGTCGAACATATTCCCCAGTTTGTCTATCGGGAATAGGGTAATTCCATGCTAGCACGGCTTGGGTGACGTTGAACCGTTGAGCTGCTGAGCCGTGAACCGTAAAACCGTGCATGGCTCAACGGATCAACAGCTCAACGGCATTTGCATTGGGGGCTTGATTCTGGCACAATATATAGACGAACAAAAAGCGAACAAAAAACGTGGCCGCCTCTCCTCAACTCGAAGATCTCCAGACCCTGCTCCGCCAACAGGGTTTCGGCTCTTCTTTGTCCGCGGGGGCGCCGAAACCCTGCCCTCCGGCGGGAACTGGCTTTGCAGGTCTGGACGATTTACTTGGCGGCGGAATCCCGCGCGGACAGATTACGGAACTGGCCGGTCCGGCCTCTTCAGGCTGTACCAGTTTGGTGTTGTCGATCCTGGCGGAATCGACTATGCGCGGCGAAGTGGCGGCTTATATCGACGCGACTGATTGCTTTGATCCTCCTTCGGGAGAGAAGGCCGGCATTGTGCTGGAGCGGTTGCTGTGGGTCCGCTGCGGGGAAAGCAGGGACGGCCAGGGACAAGGGATCAGAGACAAGGCTCAGGAACCAGGGATAAGAGACAAAGACCGCGAGCAACGAAGTAGCGGCTCAACCGCTCAACGGCTCACCCGAACAGTTCACGATTCACGGCTCGCGGTCCACGAGCAACCCTGGCGGGCCGTAAATCTGGTAGCCGCCGCTGGAGGATTCGGTGTCGTGGTTGTTGACCTGGGCGGGCTTTCTGGCCGGCGGCTCCGCGCTTGGCGGAACCGGCCTTGGATGCGGCTGCTGCATCTGATCCGGGGTAGTTCAACGGCCCTGCTAGTGCTGACTGCCCAGCATCTGGCTTCCAGCGTTTCCGCTCTTGTGCTGGAGTTATCGCGCAAGAAAACACATTGGACGGGAGCCGCCGGGGTCTCCTTGTTACTGAATGGCATTTCGGCTCAAGCACGAGTTATTCACCAGAGGAGGAGGGGACACGCTTGAAAGGCGCACAGGTGAATTTGCGAGGACTACAGCTTTGTTGGGGTTGGCGGATTGACCCGTCACTGGCGTTCCGGGCTCTGTTTCTGCGTTCGGGGCTCTGATCTGATTTTCAATGCTTTACGCTTGTCTCCATATCCCCGACTTTCCCGCGGCGGTGCTGTTGCGGAATGAGCGAAACCTGCGTGTTCCGCCCGTAGTGGTTTATACCGGCACGGCGCCGAACTGTTTTGTCCGCGCCGCGACACAACCTGCGCGGTCTGCCGGAGTCAAAGAAGGCATGCCGCTGGCGGAAGCGACAGCCCGGTTCGCGGCTTCGCAAATGACGAAGCCTTTGCAACAGCCTTCACAACGGAAAAGGTCGTCGTCACTGGACAATGGAAAAGGCAGAGGGATTCGTCCTTATCGGCTGCGTCCCACGACCCCGCCGGAGATCACAGTAGGGACCGGCAATCCTGCCGGTCCAGCAACGGAGCAACGATCAGCGGCTCAACCGCTCAACGGCTCAACGGCTCAACAGACCCTGCAAGCCCTCGCCTGCAACCCCGAAGCCGAACAACAGACTCAGCAAGAACTGCTCGAACTAGCGCTGACGATTTCTCCCCGGGTGGAAGATACCGCGCCGGGAGTCATCGTCGTGGAACTGGCCGGCCTGCCCGACCCCCATGGTTCGGCGGAGAGCTTTTCCCACGAAGCTGAAAAGCTCGGCCTGCCCGCTAACGTGGCTGTTTCTCAAAACCGCTTCGTGGCACTGTGCGCCGCGAAAACCCGGTCCGGCGTGACACACATTTTTCCGGGACAAGAAGCGGGTTTCTTGCATCCATTGGCGATCGATCGCCTGCCACTCGACTCCAAGGAAAAGGAGACCCTGGGCCGCTGGGGGATCCAGACCGTGGGAGAGTTGGCCCGGCTGCCGGAAGACTCTCTTGTTGCCCGCTTTGGCACACGGGGAGCCCGGCTGGCGAAGCTGGCTCGCGGGCAAGAAGATTCGGTGCTGCGGCCGTATGAGCCCGCGCCGGCCTTCGAGGAAAGCATGGATTTTGAATGGCAAATTGCTGATTTAGAACCACTTTCCTTTCTTCTTTCAGGCTTGCTGGATAACCTCTGTTCAAAGCTCCAAGGACGTGGCTTGGCTGCCGAGCAAATTCGGATTTCACTGAAGCTGGCCGGCGGCTCCCGGTTTGAACGAGCGGTTGCTTTGCCTTCTCCGCTGGCGGATGCAGGGGTTTTGTTGACCCTGCTGCGACTGGATTTAGCCGCTCATCCGCCCGGCGAAGCTATCGAAGGAGTCAAGGTCTCGGCACAGCCGGCGCCGCGGCGAATGGCGCAGTTTTCTTTGCTGGAGCCAGCCGTACCCAAGCCGGAAAAGCTGGCCGTGACGCTGGCCCGGCTGTTCAACCTGGTTGGAAAAGACCGCGTCGGGGCTCCGGTGGTGATGGATAGCCATTGTCCCGGGGTGTTGGCTGTAGCGGGCTTTGCGCCGGGGAAGCTGGGGCCGGAGAAGAAGTTATCAGACGCCAGTAAAGCACTCACTCACACCTCACGATTCACGGTTCACGAAATCCGTGGCGCAAGCTCTCAGCTTGCCGAGCCGAGACTCGTCTCGGCTCTTGCGGATGCAGCGGCAGCTTCAGGCAGCTCGATAACGAAAAACGGAACTACGCCGCCAGTATACGCAAACAGGGCGGCTGACCCCTCCCTCACGGTCGGGGCTCTGAGTTTCGGTTTGAAATTGGATACATCTGGGCAGCAGTTTCACTCCAGGGGAGCTAACCGCCGCACGGGAGGGGTCCGCGCGAGAGGAGATCTTACCGGCCTTCGCCGCTTGCCGGCCTTTCGCTGCTTCCGTCCGCCGCCGCAAGCGGAAGTGATTCTGAGCCGGTCGTTGCCGGTTTATGTCACGGCTAGTTCCGGTCATGGCGCTGCCGAAGAAGTCCATGGGCCGGTGGGAACGCGCGCTGGTCCCTGGAAGGTTTGCGGCGAATGGTGGACTCCCGGCGGCTGGCAGTACGAGGAGTGGGACGTGGAAGTCAAAGGCCGCTTGTACCGGATTTGTTGCGAACTGCCCTCGCGGAATTGGTATGTGACGGGGGTGTATGACTAGCCGTTGAGCAGTTGAGCTGTGAGTTGCTAGCCAGGTCGAGCAGGAAACTAGAGTTGATGTCAGGTAAGCAGATCTTCGATTTCGGCATTGCTGGGGTCGAGAGTGCCGGGTTGGTTGGAATGGATCAGGGGAAGCTGAACCGAATAGTCGTTCGCACTCTGCCGTTTCAAGATTTCGGACTCAATGGCGGTGGTGATGAGATCTTTGATGCTGCTCCCACGGAGAGCGGCGGTGGCCTTCATCCGGCGAAACAAAGGATCGGGCAGATCGACGGTGATGTGCATAAATACAGTTTAAGCGTAAAGCGTAAATTAGCCCGATAGCAGAGCAACAGAACAACGAAGCAGCGGGGACAGGTTCACGGATCAACCGCTCAACGAAACAATGTACATCGAACTCCACACCGCTACCGGCTTCAGCTTCCTCGAGGGAGCTTCACTGCCCGAGGACCTGGTCACTGAAGCGTCCCGCCTCGGTTATTCAGCACTGGCGGTTTGTGATCGTGACGGAGTCTATGGCGCGCCGCGGTTTCACAAAGCAGCTCTAGCGGCAGGGGTGCAACCGCTAGTCGGGTGTGAAATTTCGCTGGACCCAGTAGCGACCGGCAATCTTGCCGGTCCGAACTCCGGCACAAATCGCCTCACCGTCCTGGTCAAAAACCGCCGCGGCTACCAAAACCTTTGCCGGCTGCTCACCCGCATGCACTTGCGATCCGCCAAGGGCGAAGGGCGCGCTGCGTGGGACGACCTTGAAGAATATGCCGGGGGGCTCGTTGCTCTAACAGGCGACCTGCACCATGCCGGCCCCCTCCAAGCGATATTCGGACCAAAGAATCTCTACATCGAAATCCAGCGCCACTTTCGGCGCGAACAAGAGCAAGCCAACCAATTCCGCATCGAGTATGCCCGCCGCTATGGGCTGCCGCTGCTGGCCACCAACGGTGTCCGCTACGCCAAAAAATCGGAACGAACTCTATTCGACATCCTCACCTGCATTCACCAGAAAACCGTGCTTGACCGCGCCGGCCGGCTGCTCGACGCCAATGCCGAGCGCTATCTCAAAAGCCCCGCCGAAATGGCCCGCCTGTTCCTCGACGTGCCCGATGCAGTGGAGAATACCCAAGAACTGGCCGCGAGGCTCGGCTTCACGTTAAAAGACCTCGGCTACGAATTCCCGCACTACCCTGTCCCACCGGGTGAAACGGAAATGTCCTACTTACGGCAAGTCACCGGGCAAGGCGCCCGCGAACGCTATCGCCCTTATCATGAACGCGCCCAACGGCAAATCGAGCACGAGCTTCGCGTCATCGAAAAGCTCAAACTGCCCGGGTATTTCCTGATTGTCTGGGAGATGATCCGCTTCTGCCGCGAAAACAAAATCCTGGCGCAAGGACGCGGTTCGGCGGCCAACAGCGCGGTCTGTTACAGCCTGGGGATCACGGCTGTCGATCCGGTCGGCATGGACCTGCTGTTTGAGCGCTTCCTCTCGGAAGAACGCGGCGAGTGGCCTGACATCGACATTGATCTGCCCAGCGGCGGCCAGCGGGAAAAAGTGTTGCAGCACGTTTACGAGCAATATGGTCCGCGTGGCGCCGGCATGACCGCCAACGTCATCACTTATCGCGGCAAGAGCGCGGTGCGCGAGGTCGGCAAAGCACTCGGTTTTCCCGAGGAAATGATCACCCGCCTGTCGAAATGTATCCACAGTTTCGAGTACACCGACGACGCGGATAAATTGGCGCGGCAGGTGCGCACGGCCGGCTTCGACGTCTCTCACCCGCGCGTCAAGCACCTGGTCCAGCTCTCGCTCCAAATTCAAAACCGGCCGCGGCATCTGGGACAGCACTCCGGCGGCATGGTGATCTGCCGCGGCGATCTCGACGCCATCGTGCCGCTGGAAAACGCCCGCATGCCGGGACGGGTCGTCGTTCAATGGGATAAGGACGACTGCGCCGATCTGGGCATCATCAAAGTCGATCTTTTGGGACTGGGGATGATGGCGGCGCTCGAGGAATCAATTCAAATCATTCGCTCCCGCGGAGGCAAGATCGACCTGGCCCACTTGCCGCCGGACGACCCGGAAACCTACGCCATGATTCAGAAGGCCGATACGGTCGGCACGTTCCAAATCGAAAGCCGGGCGCAGATGGCGACTCTGCCGCGGCTCAAGCCGAAGTGCTTTTACGACCTGGTGGTCGAGGTGGCGATCATCCGTCCCGGCCCGATCGTCGGCAAGATGGTGCATCCTTACATCAACCGCCGGCTGGGACGCGAGCCGGTGACTTATCCGCATCCTTCGCTCGAGCCCATCTTGAAGCGCACGCTGGGGGTGCCTTTGTTCCAGGAGCAGCTTTTGCGGCTGGCCATGGTGGCGGCGGGATTTACTGGAGGGGAAGCCGAAGAGTTGCGCCGGGCGATGGGTTTCAAGCGGTCGGTCGAGCGCATGGAAGGGATCGAACGGAAGTTGCGCGGCGGGCTGGCCGCGAACGGCATCCACGGTGAAGCAGCTGAGCAGATTGTTCGTTCGATCACGTCGTTTGCGCTGTACGGTTTCCCGGAATCGCATGCCGCGAGCTTTGCGCTGCTGGCCTACGCCAGTTGCTACTTGAAGGCGCACTATCCGGCGGCGTTTTATACGGCGCTGCTGAACTGCCAGCCGATGGGATTTTACAGCCCGGCGGTGCTGGTCAAGGACGCCCAGCGCCACGGGATCAGGGTGCGCCCGATTGACGTGCAAGCGTCCGACTTGCGTTGCGGAGTGGAACCTCAGAGCCGCGACCGTGAGGGAGCGGTTAGCCGCGCCGGCGCGCCTCATCCGGCAGCGGCCACGCTCCCTCTTTCGGTTACGGCTGGTCCGCGTAAGGGAGCGGTCGATGTCAGACAAACCGGCTCAACCGCTCAGCGGCTCAACCGCTCAACGGCCGACCGCACCGTCCGCATGGGCCTGATGTATGTCTCCGGCCTGCGCACCGAAGCCGCCGAAACCATCGAACGCGAACGCCGCAAGCGGCTGTTCACCTCGATCGACGACTTCGTCCGCCGGGCCGGTTTACGTAAAACCGAACTCGACGTCTTAGCTGAGATCGGCGCATTGAATTCAATCGGCAAGAAAACGCATCGCCGCAAAGCCCTATGGCAAATAGAAAAAGCCTGGCGTCCGAAGGGTCCGTTATTGCAGGACATCAGAGCCCCGAACGCAAGTGAGGGGTCAAGCCCGCCAAGCCCAACAACCTCAACGGATCAGCCACTCAACCGCACAACCACTCAACAACAAAACGGCTCAACGGCTCAACTGCTCAACCGCCCGGCCAACTGCCCCCTCGTCCCCATGACCCCCTTCGAACGCCTCGATGCCGACTACCGCGGCGCCGGGCTAACGACAGGACCCCACCCGATGCATTATCTGCGCGAGCCGCTGGATGCTCTCGGCGTGCTCCCCGCCGCCAAGCTGGAGCCCCATCCCAACGGACGATGGGTCAAGGTAGCCGGAGCCGTCATCACCCGCCAGCGCCCGGGAACCGCCAAGGGCTTCGTGTTCCTCACCCTCGAAGACGAAACCGGTGTCTCGAACGTCGTGGTCACCCCGGACAAGTTCCAAGACAACCGAGTGCTCGTGACCAGCGAGCCGTTCTTATTGGTGGAAGGGGTTCTGCAAAAGCAAGATGGCGTGATCCACGTGCGAGCAATGAACATGAAGCGGCTGGGGGATATCTCGCTGGAGATGGCGAGCCATGATTTTCATTGAAGCGGCTCACTCTCCTTTTGCCAGCCAGCTTTCGGGCTGATCGAGCCCTTCAGGCAGGACGGTGTTCTCGTTACCGCGGGTTTCGTTGAGCTGTTCTTGGGTGAGGTCTTCGGCGGTGCGGAGATCGGCTGAACTCAAATCAGCGTCCTCGATGTCGATGCCGACCATACGGGCGCCGACCAGGTTTGCTCCCGACAGGTTCGCGCCCCTCAAATCAGCTCCATTCAGGTTCGCCATGAGAAGAGTGGCTCCGGAGAGGTTTGCCCCTAAGAGGTCGGCCACGCGGAGATCGGCGTTGCTCAAGTCGCTTCCGGAAAGGTCGGGCGTCAATTGGCGATTGCTCTCTCTCCAGCCGTTCCATGCGTCCACGTCCTTGAGAAGCTCTAGCTGTTCTTGATTTGCCACGAAGCGCGTATCCTCCCGCGGGCCGCCCGCGGCCGCACGAACCACAAACAACCTCGACGAACAATTGCCGAAGAGCCGATCTCACGATTATAAGATGGCTGGCTTTCCTCGCGTGGTCATTGCGGCATTGTTCCTTCAAACGCCTGCCAGCGGCGCTCGAGTTGCTCGACATGACGGCGCCTATCGGTCTCGGGCAGAAAGGCGTGCTGGAAACCGTTCTTCATGATCGACAGGACGGCTTGTTTGTCCAGCCCCATCCGATAGGCGTGCCGGTACTCTTCAGCCAGTGTCGTCGAAAAAAAGGTCGGATCGTCTGTGTTGATTGTCAGCGGCACTCCGGCGTTGTGGAGCGCCTTGAGCGGGTGGGCTTCGTAAGTTGGGAAAACGCCGGTGCATAGGTTGCTTGTGGGGCAAACCTCCAGCGGAATCCGCTTTTCGGCGAGGTAGTCAACCAAGCTCGGGTCTTCAATCGCCCGAACGCCGTGGCCGATGCGGTCCACCTGAAGAACTCGAATGGCGTCCCGCACGCTGGCCGGCCCGAGCGCTTCACCGGCGTGAACACTGAGACGCAATCCGTGCTCGCGAGCCAGGCGGTAGAGCGCCGCAAACTGGGCCGGCGGAAATTTGTGCTCGCTTCCGCCGAGCGTAATCGCAACCAAGCTGGCGGGCCGCTCCCGGAGAATGTCCCGCAATAGCTCGACAACTTTTGCGGGGCCCAGGTCACGCACCAGATCGGCGATCCACTGAACACGAATTCCAGGCGCATCAGCGGCCTCGTCGAGAGCGGCAAGCAAATCCGTTAAGCCGATGCCTTGGTTCAGATACTCGAAGATCGAGACAGTGATCTCGGCGTAGACGATGTTTTGTTTTTCGAAGGACGCGCGAACAGATGCAAGGAGACCTCGAAAGTCCGAAATGTCCCGCACAAAATAAGACGTAAACAGGTAGGTCGCCAAGAACTGATCAAACGAGTGGTAATGAAACAGCGCTGGAACCGTTTCCGGTTTCGGCGAACTCAAGAAGGGCTGGATATTGTCGCATCGCTGGAATGCGTCCAAATGGCGCCGGGGAGCGTTCCCAAGAGCCTGTTGTGGCCCGTATTTGCTGATCAGGCCGGCGAAGAACTCGGCCGGCATTGCACCGCGCAGGTGAACGTGCAGCTCAGCCTTCGGCGCCCGGAGAAGGAAATCGTCAAAGCTAGCCCGCATTTCTCACCACGATGGACTTCCCGCGCCAGAATCATGCTGCTTCAACCGCGCTCGGTTTTCGCCGCAAGCACCTTGGGTATCTCCGCGGAGGAGGTCCGGGGCGAATCCTCGCGCTGCTGTCCTCCGCGGTAAATGCCGGCAAGCGCCGCCGGGTCGTGGCCGAGCCGGTCCAGAACCAGGATCGAGCCATTGCGCCAGAGTTGCCGCAAAGTTCCGGTTTCCACGAAACGCCGTGCCGAGGTGACGGCGGTGTGCGGGGAGCGCGTCATGCGTCCCATTTTGGCCGCTGTCCGCACCCATCGAATGTCCTCGATCAGCTCGATCTCAGGAAATCCGCCCGTCTTCTGGAAGAACTCCCGTCTCACAAAAATTCCCTGATCTCCAAAACATGTCCAGGAGAAAGCAAAACGGGTCAGCCACGCGAACGCCTGGGGAAGAAAGACCGGCGGATCCAAGCGCACTCGAAAGGCGCCGAAGTCCGCCCGGCGGGTCATCAGCAAATCGGGCAGCCCGGCAATCGATCCCCGAGGCGGTATCGTGTCGCAATGCAGAAACAGCAGAACATCACCGTTTGCCGCGGCGGCTCCGGCGTTCATCTGCCGGCCCCTCCCGCGGGGGCTTGAGATAAACCGCACGCCGGGAAAACTGGATGCGACCTCAGTCGTGTGATCGCTGCTTCCCGCATCGACCACGATGATCTCCAACACGCCGGGCTCATCGGCCAGCCAGTTCAAAAGATTATCGAGACAGGAAGCATCATTCCAGACCGGAACGATAACCGAGACCATCCATTCAGCGTATACCAAAGTCCCGACGCGCCGGGTTCGCCTTGCCGGATTCAGTTCATGGTGAAGCCGTGCCGCGTGGGGCCTCCGAGCGGCTCGCGGCCCACCGTCCGGTCGCGAACTCCAATTCGGCTTCAGCGATCTTGGCGGCGTAAACGGCGCTTGCCTTGTGCGCTTCCGCTTGCGCCAAGAGAGCTTCCGACTCGTTCAACTCGACCATGCTTCCAAGCTGCTCGCGGTAGCGCGCGCGCGCCAGCCGGACGGCTTCGCCCGAGGCCTCGGTCTGCACTTGGCGCACGGGAATGGATTCGATAGCGTTCTCCAGGCGGTAGTAGGACGAGCGAGTTTCGAGTACGATTTGCTGCCGCAAGTCCTCGTATCGTTTGTCGAGAACCCGCAGCCGAGCTTCGGCTGCTTCGATATTCCCTTCCAGTCTGCCGAAGGTGAAGACAGGTAACTGCAGGCCCGTGCCAATTGCGAGAAGCGTGCTCGCCGTGAGTGGAGCGATACGAGCCCAGCCTCCGCTGAAGAAAAAGGACAGTTTTGGCTTGCGCTGGCTGCGAGCCAGGGTGATTGCCTCCGACGCCGCGCTGCGCCTTATATCGAGAGCAATTAGCTCGGGCCGATTCTCGTGGGCCTGTTCGATGAGGGTCGTGAGCAGCCCGAGCCGGGCGATGGTCAATTCGGGCTCGGAAAGCTCGAAGCCGCTGGCTTCCGCGTCGCCGAGAGCGCTTGCCAGCTCAGCCATGGCGATCCGTAAGGTGTTCCGAGCCTCGAGCGCACGAAATTGCGCCTCGGCATGCCCGACACGGGCGAGATCGAAATCGACCTTGGAGCGAATCTCTCCTTCATAGAATGCGCGAGCTTGGCGGAGCGTCGTTTCGCGGCTGGTGACAGCCTTGCGGGCGGCTTGCTCGAGCCTTTGCGCTTCGAGCACGCGGTAGTAGGCCCGGCTGGTTTCCAGTATGAGCGAAGCCTCAACGGATTCGAGATCAGACCCCAGCGCCTCGGCCTGCCGCTTTCGGAAGCGCACTGCATGTTTGGTTCTGCCAAAGTCGAGTCCGGGGTGGTAAATGTTGAGAGCATTCGCGAAATTCCGATAGAAGGGGGAGTTCGGCAAGCCGACGGGTTGAAGACCGTTGAGGGCGCCCGAGAGTCCGGCCTTGGCGAGCCCGCTGGAATTGATTTGCGGATAGTAGTTCGCCCTTTCTTGGCGGACTCGCGCCGCGGCTTCAGCAATCGCCTCGCGAGCCGCCGCAACGGCTGGATTCTGCTCGAGCGCGATGTCAATCGCTGCTTCGAGCGTCAGCGGGGAAGCTGTTTCGCCGCGAATGGGCCCGGCGATCGAAGATCCAACGCCACTCGAAGATCCAACGACAAGCAGAGAGAGCAGCAACAGATGTCTCATGAATTCACCTTTCTTTTTAAGTCAATCGCCGACATCGGAAGTAGGGACAAACACTCTTGTTTGTCCCAGCCGCCGAAGGCGGCTCGCGGGCTAATCAGCGCGATTCGACACAGCGGCACGAAAAGCGCGCGGCTGTCTCGAAACGAAATGCCGTCGCCGCTTTGCGGCGAAGGACCGGCAAGATTGCCGGTCCCTACTTTGCCGTCACTCGATCCCTGCGCTAAGGGCTGATTTGAACCTTTGCTCCCTCGGTTAACGGCAGCGCGGCCACCACAACAACCCGTTCATTGCCGTCGAGCCCGCGAATGACTTGGATCCACTCAGGCGACTCCACGCCCGTTTCAACGACCCTCCGTTTGGCCGTGTCTCCGTCGACAAGAAAGATGGCCTGTTCCCCGCCGCTTGCCTGAATAGCGCTGATGGGAACCGTGATGGCATCAGGCTGTTCACGCAAATCGAGCGTGACGGAAGCTGTCATGCCGGGACGCAGCCGCAAATCGCGATTGTCGATGTCGAACTCGACCCGCATGGTTCGCGTGCCCGGATTGAGGACCGTCCCCGTGCGGGCTACCCGGGCAGACACGCCCCGCGCGGGAAGACCCGCCGACACGATTGAAGCCGTGGTCCCGCGCTGGACAAATGGAGTGCTCGGTTCAGGAACATCCACGATGACGCGTACCCGATCGACCCGGGCAAGAGAAACGAGCGGGGCGACTTGGGTGCGAGAGGAAGACGCTGCCTGAACCAAGGCCCCTGGGTCCACAAAGCGCTCGGTGACAACTCCATTCATGGGGGCCACAATGCGGGTGTAGTCCGCCATGCGGTTCATCGTTGCGAGCGCGGCGCTGGCTGATGCGACTGCCGCTTCAGCGACCTTGACGTCGGCTTGGGCCGTCTTTAGTTTGCTTTCCGCGACGCCGAGGCCGGCCAGGGCCTGGTCGACTTGCTGTTGCGGCAGCACGTCGGCGTCCCGCTCGCGGATCGCGCTCAGCCGCTTGTGGCTGGCTCGGCGAAACTCGAGTTCGGCTTGATACTGGCTGATCGATGCCTTTGCCTGTTCCACCTGGGCTTCGGCCCTGACGACGGTGGCGCGCTTTTCCTCGATCGAGGCCGCCATTTCGGGAACGTCGATTTCCGCCAGCACGTCACCTCGCCGAACGCGGTCGCCGATGTCCACTTTGATCGATTTCAGATAGCCGGTCACCTTGGCGTAGAGAGTCACCTGCTCATAAGGAGTAACCGTCCCGGGAACGGTAATGCGATCGGTGATATCGCGACGATCGGGTTTGGAGACGGAGACGGCAATGGCCCGCGCGGGGGCATCCTCTTGAAGCGCGGCGGCTGTGCTGCCTGAACTTTCGAGAAACGAGCAGCTGCTTGATCCGAGCGCGAAACCAAGCACGACGGCGTAGCCGTACGACATGCCACGATGTTCGCGAAAAAAACGCCTTACACGGTTTGCGGGCGCCACGTGAAGCGTCCCGTCACGATTCCGGCATCGTAACAACACTTCAGTGAACGATCGGGGCCACGTCTTCACTTTTTGAACTCCCGGTAGAGCAGCGGCACGACCACGAGCGTCAGCAGCGTCGAAGATGCCAGCCCGCCGATCACCGCGCGAGCCAGCGGCATGATCGGCTCGGCGGCGTTCAGGGCGGGAGGCAGCAGCGCCAGCAGCGCGGCGCCGGCCGTCATCAAAATGGGCCGCAGCCGAGTCTGAGCCGCTTCGAGGATGGCTTCTTCAGTCGAGAGTCCCTTGGCCCGCAGGCGGTTCGCGAATTCCACGAGCAGAGTGCTCGTAGACGCCGCAATGCCGACCATGAAAATCGTGCCCATGAAAGACTGAATGTTGAGCGTTGTACCAGTGATCCACAACGCCCACAACACTCCGACGAGACCCAACGGGACCGCCACCATAACAATCAGCGGATCGAGGAAACTTCGAAAGAGCGCAACCATCACAAAATAGACCAGCACCACCGCCATGGCGAACCCGGAGGCCATTCCGCCAAACGACTCGTTCATCGACGCAATTTCCCCGCGAAACTCAACGCGATAGCCTTCGGGCCATTCCTTGCCGGCTAGTCTCTTTTCGATATCTCCCGCGACCGCGCCAATGTCGCGGCCGTCCACGTTGGCAAAGACGTCGGTCACGCGGCTGATGTTGACGTGCGTTATCTCCGTGGGAGCAGTCGTTCGGCTGATCGTCGCGATGTTTCTCAGCATGACCGGCGCGCCGCGGCTGGGGTTGATTGCCGTCTTGGGAGCAGGCCGGAAGACCTTCTCCATAGCGGCCGCGGCGCTTTCCTGTCCCCCTCCGGTAATCGGGATATCGAGGATCGTATCGATCGAATTGATTTTCTCCTCGCGATACTGCGCACCGACGAAATAGTGGTTGCCGTTGCTCTCATCGATCCAAAACGCCGGGTCGAAATTCACGCTTGAGTTGAGACTGGCCACGATGTTCTTGACCGCCTCGTCGGCGTTCACTCCCAACATAGCGGCTTTGGCGCGGTCAATCTCGAGTGTGAGAGCGGGGTAGTCCAATTTCTGTTGAATGCGCACATCGGCTGTTCCCGGAACCGCCTCAACAAGGGACTGGATCTCCCGCGCGATTCCTTGGGCAACAACCAGATCGTTTCCGTGAACCTGGATGTTGATCGGAGAGGGCAGTCCGAAATTGAGCGCCGAGCTGATGATGCCTCCCGTTTCGAAGGAAAACTCGATCAGGGGAAAACGCTCGTGGAACGTTTCGCGGAGCCGCCGGACGTACTCAAAAGACGGGACCGAATGCTCCTCGTGGAGTTGCACCATCAACGAGGTGTCCATCGATCCGGCGTTGCGCGTGTAGGCGGCGGGCCAATCGAAGAGCACCCCGATGTTCGATATGAGGATCTGAAGGTCTTCTGGCGCGATGATCTCGCGGATCGTTTCTTCAACCGCGGCGACGTGCTCTTCGGTCTTCTCGATTCGCGTGCCGGAAGGCGCCCGCATCTGGATCCCGAACTGGCCCGTATCGAGCTGCGGGAACAGTTCCGTGCCGATTCGGGAATAGAGAGGAACCGAGGCGGCGATCAGAAGGGCCACCACGCTCAGGGTCACAAACTTGCGGCGTAACATCCAATGAAGGGCGACCCCATAGGCGTTCCGCAGACGAAGGTAGGCTCGTTCGCCCCAGCTCGCGTGAGCACGATCGGAGCCGGACTTGCCTAGAAAACGGGCGCAATAGACCGGCACGACCGTCAGCGCCACGACATAGGACGCCAGCATCGCGAAGGTAACGCTTAACGCGAGCGGCGTGAACAGGAACTTACCAATCCCCGTCAAGAAGACCACCGGAGCAAAGACAACGACCGTGACAATCGTGGCCACTAGAATAGGCATGCGGACTTCGTCGGCTCCAATCCGCGCCGCCTCGCCAGGATCCTTGCCCAGCGCTACGTGTCGATGGGTGTTTTCCAATACGACGATGGAATCATCGACAAGCCTGCCGACGGCCAGCGCCAGTCCGCCCAGCGTCATTGCGTTGAGGCTGTCGCCGTTGAAGTAAAGACAAATGATCGCCGCCAGCACCGACAGGGGAACCGAAAGCATGATCACGAACGTTGAGCGAAAGCTGCCCAGAAACAGCCAGATCATCAGGCCGGCCAGGCCCGCGCCCAGCACGGCTTCCTTTTCCAAACTCGCGATCGCCCGCCGAACATAAACCGACTGATCGAGGACGACGTCGAGGTTGACGCCTTTCGGCAGCCGCTCCAGCAGATAGCCGATGGTTTCCTTGATGCCGTCCACCACCGCGATCGTGTTGGCGCCCGGCTGGCGGTAGATAGGAATATAGACCTGACGTCTGCCGTTCACCCGCACCACATTCGTTTGGATCTGGTGGGTGTCCTCGACCTTGCCGACGTCGCTGATGTAGACCGGCGCTCCGCCTTTTCCAATACGAATGGGGAACTGGTTCATCTGTTCGACATCCCGCACCATGCCGTTGGCGTTGATCTGGTAATCGAAGTCGCCGATTTTGGCGTTGCCGGTGGGGATAAAGGTGTTGAAGTTCTTGAGCGTGTTGACCACGTCGAGGGGGGAAAGGTTGCGCGCGGCGAGGCGTTCGCCATCGACGTAGGCCAGGATTCTGCGGATTCTGCCGCCATAAACGGCCGGCGCGATCACGCCGCTGATGCCCTGCAAGCGGTTCCGCAATTCGAAGTAGGCGATGTCGTAAAGCTTCGTTTCATCGAAGGTGGGACTGCTGACGCTGAGAAGACACAGCGGCATGCTGGCCGTCGGATCGAACGGCATGATCATGGGCGGGACCGTGCCGGGCGGCAAATAATATAGATCCGCGATCGCCAGCGACGACACCTGGGACAGTGCCGTGTTGGGATCGATGTCGGGCCGGAAATAGTCGCGAACGATGCTGACCCCGTTCATCGAGCGGGCTTCCTGGCGCGAGATGCCGTTGGCCTGGCCGGTCCAGCGCTCCAGGCGGCTGGTGATGTCCTTCTCCATCACCTGCGCCGGCATGCCCGGGTAGAGCGTTAGCACTTGGACGGCAGGGGTCTTGAAAGCCGGCAGGATATCGGTCGGAATGCGGGAGATAGCTACCGCCCCTAAAAGCACGACGGTAAGCGCTCCGACGATAACCGCGTAAGGATTCTTGAGTGAGCCGTGGACCATGATTCGGCGTTGTGAGTCTCCTAGGCTAGCACTCTGGTCTGGGTCAACTCATGCCGAGCGTAACCAATCTTGTCCTTCATTCGGCCGGATCGCCTCGCGGCAGGCAGCCCGAAGACCAGCATAATGTCCATGGATGCGGCGGCTGGTACGAGTGAACCAACTTTGCCGGAGACGCTAAAGGGAGTGCTAGGGGACTAAAACGTCCTGGTTCCCGGAACTTTCGTCGGCAGATAGTAGACCGACGTTCGGGCAGTGATGAAAAGCCCCCGAAACCCCGCGCCCCAATTGAGATTGCTTGGCTGCTCGGGTGGCACGAGCAGCCCCAGCTCCTTTCCATCGGGGCCGAACACCCACACGCCGCCAGGGCCAGTCGAGTACACGTTGCCCTCTTCGTCCGTCTTGAGGCCGTCGGGAACACCCGGCAGATCGGACTTCATTTGAGCGAAGAGCCGTCCGGGGGCCAGCGAGCCGTCGCCGTTGATGTCGTGGACCCGGATGTTTTTGTCCGTGCTGTCGGCCACGTAGAGCTTGCGGTGCTTCGGCCCCATCGCGATGCCATTGGCACGGGGATTTTCTCGCGATACTTGCCGCAGCTCGCTCGCCTCCGGCGTCAGCGCATTAGTGATGCGGTAGACGGCGGGGACATTCGTGCGCTCGGCGGCGTCGGGGACGTTCGGCCGGGGCATATCGGTGAAATAGATGCTGCCGTCGATGCCGCAGGCCAGATCGTTGGGTGAGCTGAGCCGCTTGTCTTTCCCCTGCTCGTCTTTCCAACGCTCGGCCAGCACCGTGATCGTGCCGTCTTTCTCGGTCCGCGTCACGCGGCCCGGGCCGGTCTCGCAAGTCAGCAGCCGTCCCTGATGATCAAACGTCAGCCCGTTCGCGCGGTTCGACTGTTCGCGAAACACGGTCAGCTCGCCTTTCGTCATATCGCCTTCCCACCACGGGACGGCGTACTTGTGGATTTTCTCGCCGCGCAGGTCGCTGAACAAGAGAAAGCCCAAGCGGCTGAAGACAGGGCCTTCAGTAAAGCCAAAACCCGTGGCGATCCTTTCGAACAGGGCGTCGCGGCCGACCAACTCAAACAGGGCGGTGTCTTTCGCGTAGATCCCAGGCGTCATAGTTTTCAATCCCAGGTTTGCAATCCCAGGCCTACGATCCCATCCCCGGCGCGAAGTAGGACTTCTCGGGGCCCCGATAGCGGATGTTCAGCATTGGAGTTTCCAGGTGCTGCTGTCGCTGATACCAGGAATCCATCAAGAAGGAAAGCGCGCCGCTGGTCAGCAGCGTGCGCTCGACCGCGTAATCCGTCTTGCCGGTCACAAACATCCGTCCGATCGCATCGACCAGAGGACTGAAATTGTTCGAGTTCTCCTTTGGGATGTAGCAAAGTGTCGCGGCAGGCTGGAGACGGCCCTTGATCTTGACAGCGGCCAAGTACTCGCTGACGAGGCCTCCCAGCCCCAAGGCCGTACCGCGAAAACCGTCGTTGTACTCGAGCAAACAAGCGACGGGACGCTTAACGATCTCTTCCGGGCGTCCGGGCCGCACCCTTTCGCCTCGAGCCAGAGCGGCGTCGAGCAGGCGGCGGTTCCATCGCCCCTCCTCGGCCGCTTTCCAAACCCCATCACCCGCGAGCAACTGCACCGCCCGCACGCCCGTTTCCCCACCCCGCCGCCGCTCGGCGAAGCATTGCAGCGTCTCCAGGATGTGAAATAAACCGCCATCCGCCACCCATCCCCCGCCGACCGCGAGACCTTCTTCTAAATCGGTCTCGAGCGGGAAGTCCAGCTCCGGCCTGCGGAACGTGACCGAGACCGAGGAGCCGGCCATCAAGGGGAAGTCCAGCTCGCGCGACCAATCGTACATCTGCTTCGACTTCGTCCAGTCGTAAGAAAGGTGTTTATCGCTGAATACGGGGACGGAGCGCCCCGAGCGCCGGAAGACCTGGACAACCTGTTCCATAAAGCGGTGACGCGGGTAGAGCTTCTGGTTCTTTACATTGGTCGGATAGTCGCCGTGCTCACCGATCAGGAGCACTCCGTCGACGGCCAGCTCGCGGCCACCCACCGTGAGTGCATCTTGGATTGTGGAGACAATTGGAAACCCGTACGCCTTCGAAAGACGCCGACTGATGTCAGCGTTGTGTTCTTGCTCGACGAACAGCGAGACGATGTCAGCAGGCGGTTCGTGGTACTTGTCGTTGATCCAGTAACCCTCCAAAAAGCGCGTGATGAAGTTGTCGCTGTGAGAGCGGACGTGATAGGTGGTCGAGAGCGCGGCGATTCTCTTTCGCCCCCGGTTCGGCGGGGATTGCGCGGCTGACGCCCAAGGAGCAGCCGCGGTCAAGGAGGCGCCGGAGAGGGCTGTCAAGAAGGATCGGCGTGGAATGTTGCTGGGCATTTCTTCAGCCGGAGCTTAGCGCGCCGCCTGACGGATTCAGCCTGTGCCGCGGCGGCCGCGGGTTCCGCATCGGACACGCCGATTGCGGCTCCCCTGGGTCAAGATTCTAGCGCGCCGCCCCGCCGGACGCAAGGTTTGGCGCCGCCGAGGCTCAGGGGCCTATTTTCGGTAGAGTCCGCTTCATGCCGATGAGGGTCGTTGATTCTGGCGGACCTGCCCCAGACCGCAACCCACCCGTTTTACCGCAGGCTCAACGAGCTGCTCGAAAAGCACGGCTTCGACAAGTTCGCCGAACAGCGCTGCGAGAAGTTCTACGCCGCGCGCATGGGCCGTCCCTTGCTGACGCCGGGCAGCTACTTGCGCTGCCTGCTGATCGGTTGCCTGGAAGGCATCGACAGCGAGCGCGGCATCGCTTGGCGCCTGGTCGATTCGATCTCGCTGCGGCGCTTTCTCGCTATCGAGGCTCAGCCCAGGGACTGTGAAAACATCCATCAGGCGAGCTTTGTGCGTTCTAGGGAGGTGCTTTTACCCCGATAACAACGGGTGGTCTTGTACCTTCAACCTGGTAAATCCTTCGGTGAAGGAACATTCTTGTTGAACGGCGAAGAGGCCGGCCCCGTGCCGTCCAGTACGCAGCCCAAGAAGATGCCGCTTCGGCGCTTCAACATGTCGTCAATGTTGATCTGAATCAGGTTCTGGACGTAACGGCCGAAATCGCGAACAAGCCGCGGATTCTCTGCGTCGGCCGGGGCCAGACCGTCCAAAGGTATCGGCTCGAGAATCCGAACGTGCCATTTTGACGGAAGAGGAATGGGAGCCAAGGGAAAAGGGGGGGCGATGGGGAAGTAAGGCCAGCCATGGACGCGCTTCATATGTTTCGACTCGATGCGGCCAAGGATGGGGAAAATCTCGGCATGACCGATCACAGCCGCCGGAATGATGGGGGCCTGATTCTCGATAGCGATTTTCGCGAAGGCGCTCTTAGTGAAATCCCGCAGCCGGTAAGCCGACCGATAAGGCGTAAAAGTTCCACGGATGCCTTCCGGAAAGATGCCAACGAGGTTTTCTCCCGCAAATAGTTGTGCGGCGTTCTGCTGGTTGGCAATCACGCCGCCCAGCTTCGTGAGAAAGTTACACATGAACGGCATGCTCAACAGGGAAGGGATGATCAGAAAGCGCACGATGCGGCCGCGATGCCGGAGAATCAGATACAAGTGAATCACGGCGTCAAGAGGCAAAAATCCGCGATGACTTGCGACAAACATAGCCCGCCCGGTCCGGGGGATGTGCTCCATTCCCTCCACATCGATCCGCCAGTAAACTTTGCGCAGAATCGTGAACCACCAGTTCCAGGCCTCGATATAGCCGGCGTCCAGACCCCACTCGTCGTAGCGTTCCCGAAGGAGCCGAGGACGCGCTCCGGGCTTGTCCGAGAGATACTCCGCCAAGGCCCGAACGGTTGACAGCTCGGCTCGGAAGTTCAGCTCACGGGCGGCCTTCTCGGATGCAACCGTCCAGTTGTATCGCTCCTGGTCGATGTCCGCGCTCCGCGGCAAAGCGTGCAGCAGCGGCCGAGGCAGGGGCGCCCGGAACGTGCCCGCCGCCCGAAGGGCTTTCTTCAGCGGAATAACCCCGTCGCCCGCAACGTTGAATATCCCGGTTTCCTCCGATTCCGCTGCCGCCACCAATGCCCGCGCGGCGTCGCGAAGCGCGACGAATTGGACGTTTGGGTCATATCCCGCCGGTGACGCGGCAACTCGGGCGGCGAGCTGCCGGACGATCAAGTCGCCCTCCTCATGGGACAGCAAATTGGTCAGCCGGACGGCGGCCCAGCTACTGCATTTGGCCGCTATCTGTTCGGCCCGTAGCCATCGTTGTCCCGGTGAGTCAGCCGGCAGTCTGGACGGATAGTCCTCCGTCATCATCCCTGGGTTCTTGTTGCTCGACCCATAGGCATAGGCGTGACTGCGAAGGACGAGCCTCCGGAATCCTCCTTTCTTGACCAACTGGTCCAGAGCCTCGATTGGTCCAGGCCGGTGGATGATCGGTCCAGGCAGATAGATGACGCATTCGGGAGACCGGACCTCAACTTGGTGCGACCGCGCCGCCAGGCACGCCCGGATCTCGCGTGCCAGAGGACCGTCGAAGCCTAGTACCGCTACCCGCATACGGTTCCGGTCCTCAGACTTCAGGTTCCCTGGGTTCGCCGACCGAGTCCGTGGAGCAGAATCTGTCGCGCCAGTCAGTGAACTCATCCTGCCGCTGATCACCGGAGAGAATTTCTTCAGCCACGCGCTGAGCGCAGATCATCACTGGCGTGATTCCCCCGCCGGGTTGCGCCCAGTGCCCCACCAGGTGAAGGCCTTTGATAGGTGTTGACGTTGGCAGCCGCGCGGCACCGAGCTGATCAGGTGACATTTCCCAGCCCAGCATGGCTCCCTGCCAGTTTCGGGTGTACTTGAAGGAGGTCATCGCCGTTGCGCTGAGCTTCACCACGATGTGCGCATCGATTCCCGGGAGAAGTTCCCGCAGCCGCTCCATGATCGTTCCCTCCACGGAGGCTTTGTGAGCGGCCCAATCATCGACTTCCTCGATCCGCACCGGTACCAGCTTCTGAACAATCAGGATCTGGCAACCCGGCGGAGCGACGGCCGGGTCGAACCGCGTGGGAATGAAAACTTTGAACACGTTCTTGACCACGTCGTCCGGGTCGTGGGAACTCCAATGGTAACCCTCAGCCGCCGCAAGTTTCTCCGGATCCATGCCCCGCAACCCGATATGCACCAAGAAGCAGGGGTAACTAGGCCTGAGGGACTCCAAGCGGCTGATCAATTCACGCCCACAATGCCCGGCTCCGATCAAGTCGCGATAGGTATGAATCGCGTCCGCATTGGAGACCACAAGCGGGGCTCGAAACGTGAACTGCTCGGACGGACGTTTGGATAACGTCTGGACCCGAACACCCTCGACGCCCCCATTCACTACGATGATCTTTTCGGTCGATGCGCAGCGGAGCACCTTGCCGCCTCGTGCTTCAAGCGCCCGTCCCAGGTCGTCGACGAATCTCTGCGAACCTCCGCGCGGATAATAATTTCCGAGAAAATAGGCGAACCGCAACATGGCGTCAAACAGGTAGGAGGTTCGGCTCGGCAGCGAACCCCAGTGCGCGGCGTCCGCCAGCAGCAGCGCCTTGAGCCGCGGATCGCTAAAGTGCTCATCCAGCTTCTGGGTGACGGTATAATTCTCAAACCGTCTTGCGCGTTCGGTCTCGACACCCTTGAAGTAGTACAAGAGCCCGCACAGATACGCCCGCCGCAACTCAGAGAAATAGGCGTCCAGCTCGGTTACTTGGCCTGGGAACCTCTGCTTCAGCTTCCCGAGATATTCCCCGAAGTCGGCAGGCACCGCGAAGGGGGGCGCCGAAGGGAAGTGAAACCGATCGACCGGATCCATTTTGATCCACTGGGTCGGGATATCGAGTTGACGCAAAAGCTTGCCCGTAAGGGTCGTCGGGTTGCCGAGCAGCGGGTAGAAGTGAGTCGCGGCGTCAAATACAAAACCCCTCCGGCGGAATGTTGAGCAGTAACCGCCCAGCATATAGTGGCGCTCCAAGAGCAGAACTTTCATTCCGCCCTTCGCCAACAGGTTGGCGCAGATCAAGCCGCCGACGCCGCTACCGATCACGATAGCGTCGGCTTGCTCGGGGTAGGTCCTCCCAAAGATGACGTGGGACATCGTTGTTGAGGGGCTGAACCAGCGGCCGCAAAGAAAGAAGCAACGCCGGCGAGACGGAAGAGCTAAGACATCCCGCCGTCCACCGTGAATACCTGCCCGGTCACATAGCCGGCATCCGGACCGGCGAGATACAAGGCCAGGCGTGCAACGTCCTTTGGGCAGCCCGGCTTGCCAAGCGGTATCTGGGCGAACAGTTTCTTGCGCGCCGCTTTGCTCATGGACTCCGTCATATCCGTGGCGATCAGCCCGGGCGCTACCGCGTTGACGCGCACTCCGAAACGCGCTACCTCTTTTGAGAGCGCTTTTGTGAATCCAATGATGCCGGCCTTGGAAGCGCTGTAATTCGTCTGCCCGGCGACGCCGGTCACTCCGCTCACGCTTGTGATGTTAATGATCGACCCGCCGCGCCGAATCATCTTCCCGATCAATGCCCTGGAGTAGTTGAACGTGCCGGTGAGATTGGTTTCGATCACCTCACTCCAGTCTTCCGGGTCCATGTTGTGAAGGGCGCGGTCCAGCCGGATACCGGCGTTATTCACCAAGACGTCAAGCGGCCCTAGGGCGCCTTCCGACTCTTCGATCACCTGTTGCGCCCGGGCGAAGTCTTTTACGTCCGCCTGATGCGGGATGACGCGGCGACCTCTGCCTTCGAGCCGGGCCGCGATTTCCCGTGCGGCTTCACCATTCTGGGAATAAGTGAACGCAACAGAGTAGCCGGCGTCAGCAAACTCCTCGACAATCGCCCGGCCGATGCCCCGGCTGCCTCCCGTGACCAGCGCGGCGCTCATTGAGGCCGGTTCCTTCCGTACCTCTCATGGGCCGCTGCAAATTCTCCGCTCGCCAGCGCCGCCCCCATCGAAACTTCTCCCCCCAGCAGGGCAGCGGCAACGATCTCGGCAAACTTTCCAGCCTTCCCGCCGCCTTGGCAGTCCATGATTCCTAGAGCCTCGTGCTGAGTTGGAAGCGCGGCGCCCCCACCCACGGTCGCGACCGATAGCGCCGGCAAGGTGATGCTCGCGAAGACGCCCTCTTCGTCGAGTTCAAATGACGTGACCGCGCAGGCTGAGTTGACGACGTTCGCCACATCCTGCCCGGTGGCGATGAAGATCGCCGCCAAGCCGTTGGCGCAATGAACGTTGTAGCCAATCGATCCGGCCTGCAGATGCCCGATCACGGTCGAGTGCCAGGCGCGGCACAACTCGCTCGCCGTCACATGCAAATACATCTTCAGGATCTTGTGCGGGATGAGTGTTCCCGCCGTCACTCTCTTGCCTTTCCCCCGCGTCATCAGGTAGCCGCTGGCGCGCTTTTCGGAGGACATTCCGCTGAAAATCAGCCGCCCGGAGACGGGGTAGCTGGCTTCGATCCACCGGCTGACGGCGTCGACCGCGTTCACGATCATGTTCATGCCTTGTGCGTCGCCGGTCTGGAAGCCGAAATCGACGATGACTTGACGTCCAAGCTGGTAGCACTTCAGCTTGTTGAGCCGCCCGTGGCGAGTTGTCTTCGCCACCTCGTCCCGCATGGCGGAAAGCTGCTCCGGCAGCCAGTCCGTGAAGCGCTTGGCGGATGCAATGTCCGGAAAGAAAAACGACGGGCTGATGTGATTCTCATCTTCCAGCAGCGCGGTGTCGACGCCTCCGGCGTGCGCCAGGGCGACCATTCCACGTTCGTAGCTGCGAATTAATGCCCCCTCGCTCGTCGCCATGGGGACATAAAACAATCCCTTGGCATGCATTCCTCGCACCAGAACCGGACCTGCCACCCCCAACGGCACCTGCGCCACTCCAATAGGATTTTCGATGTTGCCTCGCGCCAGCTCCATGTCGAAGGACGGACGGCCAGCGTGCTCCAGTGACGCACCGGTCCTCCGCTCCAGCCAGCGGCCGCGGCGCGAGACCGAGTCGGCGCTGTAACCCTGGTCCCTCAGTCGCGGCACCAGGTCAGCAGGGCCGATTTCGATGGAGCCGCTGTCGTTAGAGTCCGCCTCGGCAGCCGGAGCACGGTAATGTCCTGTTGCTTTCGAATTCACACCAAGCGTCCGATTCAAGAGGAACTTTACGAGCCAAACCAAGCGCGGAACTCAACTCTCGGAGGCTCGGTTCCAACGGCTCATGACCATCGCCGCGTTGTTTCCGTCGCAGCCGAAGGCATTTACCAAAGCATACTCCCCTTCGAAAGACTGCCGTTCAGCCGAAAGCCGGAGCCCCGCGCCGGAATCCTGAAATCCGGCGGTGGGAGCGATGCACTGCCGCCTGAGGGCAAGAGCAGCAATCGCGGCGCCGAAAGCTCCCGATGCCCCCATCGTTTCGCCCAGAGCCGCTTTCGGTGCTGTCATGGGAATCTCGCCCAACGTGTCTCCGAAAACGTTCCGCAACGCCCGCGCCTCCATTTCATCGCCGGGGCGGCTCCCTCCCGCTGACGCGATGATGCACCCGATCTGGCCCGGCTCAATGCCGGTATCATCCAGAGCCTGCCGGATTGCCGATGTAGCTCCTTCAGCATCATGCGCCGAGCCAAACCCGCGCACCTCCACCCACGGCCGTGAGCCGCGGCCACGCGCGGTTTCCGCGGTTTCCAAAACCAGCAAGACGGAACCTTCCCCCGGCACGGTTCCATCACGATTCGGCGCGAACGGGCGGACGGCGCCTGACCGCGAACAGAGTCCCGCCTGGTTGAATCCGAAGCAGGATTCCTCGCACAATTCCTCGACGCCACCCGCAAGCAGCACTTGAGCCCGGCCCAGCCGAAGGAATTCCGTCGCGTAATGGACGGCGTATAAGCCCGATGCGATCCCCGCGCAGATGGTCGAGTTCACGCCTTTTAGCTTGTGCTTGATCGCCGCCCGGCCGGCCGGAGCGCTGATCACGGTGTTGGGGAACCGCATCGGGTTCACGTATTTGGGTTTGTCGACCAGGCCGCTCCAATCGAAGGAGGCAATGCTGTGGACACTCCCGAACATGGTGCCGCAAACCAATCCCGGCTCAAGCGCTGGGCCAGGCTTGGGAGACGGTTCGGATGTGTCAGCCCCCGAAAGCCCTGAAGCACTAAGAGCCATGTGGGCGGCGACCGCTAGCAACCGTGAGCTTCGATCCAAAACTCGAATCCCCCGGGACCCCAGCCAGGGCTCAGGGGAGAAATTCGGCGCCTCGGCCGCCACGCCCTTGCCTTCGAGAAGTTCGCTCGGCCCAACACCAGTCGACCCGCCGTAGAGGGCAGGTTCGAATTCATCAAGTCCAGCTCCGATCGAAGAGATGACGCCAATACCCGTTACGACAACTCGTGTGCTCATTTCGATCTTTCTCTTATCCCGGCGGAAACTTCGGTACGCAGGAACAGAGCCCCAGGCGGGAGCCTGGGGTCAAGTTCGCCTAGCCTGCATTTCTCACGGCGCAACTTTTCGGGCATTCTCGAGGCGATCCTGTTTCATCCAGCGATCAAACGGTTTTTTTTCAATGTTCGCCATTTGGTCTTTTTTGCTGTCATTGTCCTCGTATTCGCTAGCAAAAGAGTCTCAACGGACTTGAGCGGCTTGGGCGCAAGTTGTTCATTTATAAGCAGTTATTTTTTCAATGAGAGGATTTGAGAGTGTATGAGAGGATTTCGGGCTTTTTGCCGGGCGGGGGGGCCTGGATCACCTGCCGCTCACCTCCACATGGAAAATGATTCATCGCTGCGTTTCCCTTTTTTAGGATAGCAAGCCGGTCTCGGGCGGCCTGGCGCTTCCTGGAGAAAACTGTTGAAAACAAAGGGAATAATTTTATCAAGAATCCGTGACTGAGTTTGTCAGCGCGGGTTTCTCAGCGCCTGACGGGCGATGCAGCCGAGAGGCCCGGCAGTCCTTCCTTGCGCTTGCCGACCGTTTTCGACCTACTGTCAAGTATGAGTCTTTGATTCAGCGGGGTTGGCGTCAACCCGAACGCGCCTCGTACTGACGCGCCTCTCAGGCAGCTCGTCACGCCACGTGGTGAGAAATGCAGGCTAGCCCCAATACTGTCGACTTAGTGGCAGCGGGGCAGCTTTCTCTTGCCGAAGTCACGGCATTTCTGTCGGGGAGTCTGAGTTCGTCGTCGGAATCGTGCGTGTGTATTGTTGCGCCCCTCCGGGGCTTTCGCCTCGGGGGGGGGCACCCAGGGTTCCGCTTCGCTGCACCCTGGGCTATTCATCTGACGCCGCTTCCGCGGCTCAACGGCTCTAAAGTCGACAGTATTGAGGCTAGCCCAACGATTTTTCAAGGTTGTCAAATCCGCCCTATTCCGTTCCGGCTAGCCCGGGGCCAAGCCGCAACATTCGCTTCCGCCGGCACTAGCTTGACCCCTTGTGGCGCGACAAGCACAGGGAAGCATTGGCGCCCCCGAAGGCGAAAGCATTGTTGAGCACATAACTTGGATTCGTCCGGCGCCCTTCACCTGGCACACAGTCGACCTCGCACTCAGGGTCGGCTTCCTCGTAGTTGATCGTCGGAGGAACGATCCCGCTGTCGAGAGCGAGCGCGCAAGAGGCAGCCTCAATGGCACTGGCCGCCCCCATCGTATGTCCCAGCATGGATTTGATCGAACTCATCGGCAATGTGCGTGCCCGCTCCCCGAACAATGTAGATAGCGCGGCCGCCTCCATCCTGTCGTTGTTGCGCGTGCCCGTTCCATGAGCACTCACGTAGTCGACGTCTTCGGTGCGGATATTGCTTTCGTTGAGAGCCATCGCCATCGCGCGGACGGCTCCATCACCGTCCGGAAGCGGCGCGGTCATATGATGAGCATCACAGCTAAGCCCGCATCCGAGGACTTCGGCGTAGACCTTCGCTCCCCGTGCGGTGGCAGCTTCCAGCGGTTCCAGCAGCAGAACCGCCGCTCCTTCACCGGGCACCATGCCCTTGCGGTTCTTGTCGAACGGCTGGCAGCGCTCCGGAGCGATGGCTCCCACGCTCGAGAAGCCCATGTAGACGATTCGCGAAAAGCTGTCAGCGCCGCCCGCGAGCATCAAATCCGCGCGGCCAGCGCGAATCAAATCCGCGGCGTAACCAATCGCATAGTTGCCAGCGGCGCAAGCGGTGGGAATCATCAAGCAGGGCCCCTGCAACTGGAATTCGATCGCTATGTGACTGGGGATGACGTGGCAGGGGTACCTCAACAGCTTTTTGCCGGGTATTTCATCCAGCCGTTCGTCCTGGCGTGCATCGTTGTAAAGCTCGACAAACTCCGGCTCTCCCGATGTGGTCCCCATCGAAACCCCCATCCGGCCCGGGGGGTAGGACTCCAAGTCCGCTGCTCCATCTTCGATCGCCATTCGCGCCGCGGCAATGGCCAGCTGAGAGGTGCGGCCCATGCTATGGGGCGCCTGCCGCCTAAGGTAGATTTCGGGCGCGAAGTCCTTTACCTCGGCGCCGAGGTGGACTGAATAAGCCGAAGTATCAAAGGACTCGACTGGACCAATCCCCGAAACGCCGCGGATCAGCCTGTCCCAGAAATCCTGCTTGCCCGACGCGATCGGCGTGATCAGGCCGAGTCCAGTGATGGCGACGCGCCGCATCGATTTCCCTTTTAGAATCGAGTTCCCTAGGAATCAAGCGCCTTCGGGAAGGTACCGACGTATCGCCGCGACGGTCTCGTTGACGTTCTTCAATTCGGTAAACTCTTCTTCCGGTATGTCAATGTTGTACTTTTTGTCGAGAGCCACCATCATCTCGAGGGCCATGAGCGAATCGACCTCCAGCTCGTCCTCGAACAAGGCAGTATCTGAGATCTCCTCGGGAGCGCGCTCGGTGACTTCAGCAATCAGATTTCTCACCGCGCCGCGGATTTCCTGCTCGCTGACAGGTGTGTTCCCCATTCATTGAACTCCGGTTTCTGAATTTGACTCTTGGAACTTCATGTTTCAAGGCTTTTCAAACAACCATGCAATCACGCTGCCCAAGAGAAACTGGCGTGAAAGCCGGGGTGAATCTTATGGCGAAGCGGCAGCCGGGCCAGGGGGCCTTTCGACACGTTCATGGCGTCAAACAAAACGAAAGCAGCCTGGTCATTCCGGGCGTCGAAATGCTCCACGACAATCACGGCCTCGGATGGATCGTCCGGGTTAGAAACGCAAATCGGCTCCCCCCCCAGATACTCACCGCCCGGAACTTCATAATGATCGACCTCGCCGCGGCTCCACGAGCCGTGCGCCAATTGATTGAAGAACTTGCGGCCTTGCCTGCCTGCCTGCGCAATCCCCAGCATCCAAAAGTCATCATACGGACGCCCCGCAAGACGGCTGTCGATGGAGGGAAAGTCCGGAGACCCCTCATAAGGCATGCTCTCGCGGCTCGCGAGCTGGCGCGAATCCAGATCGATCACGTAGCGTGCGGGGCGGCCCGGGATAACGTTCGAAAATAGATCCGGGATCGGCTGGTACTCCGGATAGACCGGCGCCTCCAGTTCAAGAATGTCTACGATCAATTGCCGGCCCTGCTCGAAGCAATTGATCAGGTGCAGACAGTAGCCCGAGCCCGCCGCGATTTGGAAGGCCTCGTCGGGACGCGAGTTTCGAGGCAGCACCAAGATCCGGCTTCCTTTTTGCGGTTGCCAGCTCAAAGACTCCATCACCGACAGGTCTTGGTCCCAAAACCGCTCGAAGTCCATGACCAAGGGACTCAGAAAGAACACGACGTGCTCTTGGCTTAAAGCAAAGTCATGATTGGAATGGGGCATATCGAGACGGTGACGCCGCCGCCGGACCAGCCGGCCCGCGGCGTCGAATTCGTAGAGGTGGAGCGCCGGCTTGGCGGCGGAGTAAGAAATTCCAAAGTTGAACAAATGGCCCGTCACTGGATCGAACTTCGCGTGAGCCGCAAACGGACTGACTTCATTCAGCTTACCGCTGAAATCATATTCACCCAGCGTTTCCAGCGTGACCGGGTCCAGCGCCACGGGCAGAGTCTGTTCACCGAATGCCAGCAAGCGGCCGTCATACGGATAGACACTGACGTTGACCGGCGGCTCGATCATGATGCCGCGCCGCAACTTGTCGCCGCGGAAGGCTGTGCCAAAGCTCCGAAAAAGGAAGCGGCCGGCGGCATCCTCTTGCTTCCTCTTATGGGTCATCACGAAGCGATTGGTAAAACGCACGCCGTCGCCGGAGAAACGCAGCGCGCACACCATTCCGTCTCCATCGAGCCAATGCCGGTATCGCATTCCCGCGCGCTCGAAACACGCTGGTCCATTCACGTAGTAGGTGCCGCGCAGCCAGCGGGGGATCGATCCCGTGACGTCATGAATCTCGTAGGAATCCTCGATGGCGTCGAACCAGAAGCAGCGCTCGAGATGAGGAGCGAGCACTTGCTCGGCCGCCGCGCTCATCCTTCGGCCACCGATTGCAAAACTGGCCGAGCCGGCTCCGGCCCCCGCAGCGGAAGCGGATCGAGATTCCACTGGTGCATTTCGAGTGAATCCTCGAAGCGGCCATAGTCCGCGCGCATCGCTTCGGGGTCGAACTCCAAATTGCGCAGGTCGAGGCTGGCGACAAAGGCTGCGTTGAATAGCACGGCTCGGTCTCCCAGAACCGAGGCATAAACGTGTGCCGCGATGTAGCGGGCAAGCTCACTCAGCCGCTCAACGTGACGGCTGAGCACCACCTTCGCCTCGGCAAGCGTGACGCCGACTTCGTAAAACAGCTTCTCGGAATCTCGCACGGGCCGCAGGTCGTAGAAGTCGATGAGAACCGGATCACCCGGTTCAACTCCGCGCCGCTTCTTCCAGTGATAGTAGCTATCCAAGAAACTCTGCAGACTGCAGTTGATGGGACCGAGCCGCGCAAATTTCCGCAAGAAGAACGGCAGGAATTCCTGGTTGACACCTGAATTATGCACAGATTCGGCGTAGCCATCGCCGATGGAGTTGTGGCGGTAGCGGCAGTCGAGACGTGTCAACTCAGTGATTTAGCAAGTCGTCTTTTCCTCTGTTTCCCTCCCTGTTTGAGCCGCCTGCCAATCCCGGCGGGCAAAAGCGGGCGGGCAAGCGGCGTGTTCCCAGTACGTTGCGGCGAGTGCATGAAATTTTATGCATGGAGCGCCCCTCAACTCAGCGCACCCTCCACCACCGGCGCGAAGCTCGATCCCGGTGGCCCCATCGCCCGCAGCCGCCGCATCAGCCGTTCAAACAGGCCCTTTTCCTCATAATGATCGCTGTAGCTGACACCCGTTCTGCCGGCGTGCCGCCAGATCTTGGCCGCCACGAACAGAAAGCGCAGCCGCGCCGTCGCCAGGGTGGTGTGCCGCAGTGTCTCCACGCTGGCTTGGGCTTCGCGGTTGAACAGCAGCAGCCAGCAGTTGAGGTTGTAGGCCAGCATGGCCAGCTGAAAGTGATTGCGGTTCATGTCAAAGCGGCGCGAGGGATGGGCCGCCAGCCCGGCGTCGTTGTTGGCCTCCTTGATGAGGTTCTCGGCTGCGGCGCGCTGATTGTAAAACCACACCACCGCCGCGATCGGTTCGGCCAGGTTGGTGACAAACACGCGGTAGGTGTAAGCGCTGGTGGCAAACAGCTGGTATTGCTCGGCCGCGCCGGCCGCGGGTTCGTTTTCGTAACGCAGCGCCAGGAAACGACAGGCCCGCGCCCAGCCCTGCGGCTGGTAGAGGAATTCGCATTCCGCATCCGCATCGCTGTGGGGCGAGGGCTTCCAGGCCGCTTGCTGCAACTGCTCGACCAGCCGCCTGGTCTTGCGCGCCACGATGACGAACTGACAAGCCGCCTTTTCATAGGCCTCCACCGCCTCCCAGCAATAAAACCCGGAATCGGCCCGCGCCAGGATTTTCTTCACGCCGTGCGGCAAAGCCCGAAAGGCGCTCTCGAGGTGGGCGGCGATCTGCCGGCCCGTGGGCCGGTCGCCGTTGCGCAACCCGCCCATCAGGTATTCGCGCGTCTCGGCCAGGAAAGTCAGTATCGGCTGGTAGCTGCGCTTGCCCTTGTTCTTGGGGTTGTAACTCTTGCGCCCGCCCATCTGGCGGCCGTAGAGCGTGTGCACGGTGGTGTCGGTGTCCAGCGTCACCGTCTCCAATTTCACCTGGGCCGCGGCCCAGACTCGTTCCCGCAGCTGGCGCTGAATGGAAAGGATCTGCTTCGCCACGTTGAGGTGCAGCGAGGCCAGAAAGCGCCACAGCGTGGACTGCGGCGGCAGACGCGTCACTTGCAAGATGCCGGTCAAGATGGGGTCGCGGGCGATGAAGCGGAGTTGGTTCAGCCGCGCAAAGCCGACATAGAGGCCCAGCACGAGGGCCAGCACAAACTGGTAGAGGCTCATCACACGGGTGATTCGTTTGTTCGTGATGGTTTCTTCCAGCAGCGCCTGGAAGCCGAGTTTTTCGAGCAGGGTGGCGACGGGCAGCAAGCCGCCGTAGGGAGTCAGATTCTTGCCGCGGAAGTGATAAGGCGTGGCAGCCCCGATTTTATTGGGCCGCGGGGCCCTCGCGCCCCGGCCTTGTTTGACGGGCCTTCGGGAGCTATGCTGTTTTCGCTTGGTAACCATTTGGGTGACCTCCTTGGGGTTGACTGGCGAAGCTGAAATCTTTGCCAGCCTACCTTATTACCCCATGTTTTCGGGGGTCCCCCAAATGGCCCCTGGCGGCTCAGCCCTCCTCCGGTGCACCCCGCAGTGCATAATTCAGGTTACACTGCCATCGACCGGACGCTCTCAGGTCCACAGTCAAATGCCTTTGGCTGCAAAATCGAACGGAGTTAACAAATTTCTGGGGTCGCCACACGTCCAGAATGCGCTTGGGCTGCTCATTGGCAGTTATCTGGTGATTAGCCTCATCGCGACCATGTTTGGGGTCGAGTCTGCCTGGACTTGGCCCATCGACATCCTCGACCTGTTTTCCCACATGGTTGCGGGTCACTGCATCTACCCCGGAAGTCACGCCTAGGCCGGTCGGGAATTAGTCAAGTATGTTATTGCCCTGCCGATTTGTAAGTTGTTCATTCATAACGAGTTCTCTTAGGAAATGGCAGACTTTGAGCCGATTTCGGGGTTGAGACCGCGGACCGGTCGGCGCCGCGTGGCCAGGCGGTGCCGTGCTGTGCGCTGTAGTTGCTTCATCAGCGGGGTGTAAGTCTCCGCAGGGTGGCCGGGGGCGGTTAGTTTGCGACGGCCGCCTGCTTGAGCGGAGGCGGCGGGATGCGGCCGGGTTCGACATCGCGGTCCAGCAACTCGCGTCGGCTGCGGGCGACGGTGTTGGGCGTGCCTCGAAATGGGGCAACGAGCATAAGTTCGGGTACTTTTGTACCAGTCAACCAGTACAAAAATAACATAGACAGATACGGTGTTTTTGTGTAAGACTATCTAAGTAACTGTGGTAGGTGTGGAGTCGTGCGCGGTCTGGAACCTGAATTATGCACCGATTCGGCGTAGCCATCGCCGATGGAGTTGTGGCGGTAGCGGCAGTCGTGTCAACTCAGTGATTTAGCAAGTCGTCTTTTCCTCTGTTTCCCTCCCTGTTTGAGCCGCCTGCCAATCCCGGCGGGCAAAAGCGGGCGGGCAAGCGGCGTGTTCCCAGTACGTTGCGGCGAGTGCATGAAATTTTATGCATGGAGCGCCCCTCAACTCAGCGCACCCTCCACCACCGGCGCGAAGCTCGATCCCGGTGGCCCCATCGCCCGCAGCCGCCGCATCAGCCGTTCAAACAGGCCCTTTTCCTCATAATGATCGCTGTAGCTGACACCCGTTCTGCCGGCGTGCCGCCAGATCTTGGCCGCCACGAACAGAAAGCGCAGCCGCGCCGTCGCCAGGGTGGTGTGCCGCAGTGTCTCCACGCTGGCTTGGGCTTCGCGGTTGAACAGCAGCAGCCAGCAGTTGAGGTTGTAGGCCAGCATGGCCAGCTGAAAGTGATTGCGGTTCATGTCAAAGCGGCGCGAGGGATGGGCCGCCAGCCCGGCGTCGTTGTTGGCCTCCTTGATGAGGTTCTCGGCTGCGGCGCGCTGATTGTAAAACCACACCACCGCCGCGATCGGTTCGGCCAGGTTGGTGACAAACACGCGGTAGGTGTAAGCGCTGGTGGCAAACAGCTGGTATTGCTCGGCCGCGCCGGCCGCGGGTTCGTTTTCGTAACGCAGCGCCAGGAAACGACAGGCCCGCGCCCAGCCCTGCGGCTGGTAGAGGAATTCGCATTCCGCATCCGCATCGCTGTGGGGCGAGGGCTTCCAGGCCGCTTGCTGCAACTGCTCGACCAGCCGCCTGGTCTTGCGCGCCACGATGACGAACTGACAAGCCGCCTTTTCATAGGCCTCCACCGCCTCCCAGCAATAAAACCCGGAATCGGCCCGCGCCAGGATTTTCTTCACGCCGTGCGGCAAAGCCCGAAAGGCGCTCTCGAGGTGGGCGGCGATCTGCCGGCCCGTGGGCCGGTCGCCGTTGCGCAACCCGCCCATCAGGTATTCGCGCGTCTCGGCCAGGAAAGTCAGTATCGGCTGGTAGCTGCGCTTGCCCTTGTTCTTGGGGTTGTAACTCTTGCGCCCGCCCATCTGGCGGCCGTAGAGCGTGTGCACGGTGGTGTCGGTGTCCAGCGTCACCGTCTCCAATTTCACCTGGGCCGCGGCCCAGACTCGTTCCCGCAGCTGGCGCTGAATGGAAAGGATCTGCTTCGCCACGTTGAGGTGCAGCGAGGCCAGAAAGCGCCACAGCGTGGACTGCGGCGGCAGACGCGTCACTTGCAAGATGCCGGTCAAGATGGGGTCGCGGGCGATGAAGCGGAGTTGGTTCAGCCGCGCAAAGCCGACATAGAGGCCCAGCACGAGGGCCAGCACAAACTGGTAGAGGCTCATCACACGGGTGATTCGTTTGTTCGTGATGGTTTCTTCCAGCAGCGCCTGGAAGCCGAGTTTTTCGAGCAGGGTGGCGACGGGCAGCAAGCCGCCGTAGGGAGTCAGATTCTTGCCGCGGAAGTGATAAGGCGTGGCAGCCCCGATTTTATTGGGCCGCGGGGCCCTCGCGCCCCGGCCTTGTTTGACGGGCCTTCGGGAGCTATGCTGTTTTCGCTTGGTAACCATTTGGGTGACCTCCTTGGGGTTGACTGGCGAAGCTGAAATCTTTGCCAGCCTACCTTATTACCCCATGTTTTCGGGGGTCCCCCAAATGGCCCCTGGCGGCTCAGCCCTCCTCCGGTGCACCCCGCAGTGCATAATTCAGGTGGAAGGAAAGTAAGAGACGTTACACTAGCAGGGCATGACGGATTGAGGTTTCGAGAAACCGGCAGCTAAGCCACCCGGGTGAGGGAGACAACGTCAATGATGGAACGTTCAAGTTTCAGTTGGAAGGGTCGTCGTTTATTCAAGAAGCTCAAGAAGCTCAAGAACGACGAGCGCGCGGTCGTAATGATTATGTTCGCGATCATGTTCGCCGCGATGCTGGCGTTCCTCGGCCTGTTGTTCGATGGCGGCCGCATGTACTTCGAGAAGCGGCGCATGCAGGTGGCTGCCGATGCGGGTGCGCGGGGCGGAGCTCTGGACCTTCGCCGGTTTGGGACGGGCAGCAGCTTTATCGTGTCCGGTGGCAGGGACGATGCTGCGCTGAACAGTTTTGAGCACGGTACGGCTGGCGTAGACGTCACGATCAACAATCCGCCGGCCTCCGGCAATTTCGGCGGGAATAGCGACTGTGTGGCGATCGTCTCGAAAGCGTTTCCCACGACGTTGATGCGCATTGCCAGTGCCACGGGTTATACGGTGGGCACGCGGGCGGTGGCCTGCGTTGGGGCGCAAGACCAGCCAGATTGCATTACTTCACTGTATTGTGGCACTACAGAGACGGGCCTACGGTTCAACGGCAATGCCTCGGTGACAGTGACCGACTGCAACGTGGCCGTAAACTCCCAAAACGATCCCTCGATTCTATTTAACGGTGGAGGAAATTGCACCAGCGGGGGTGGGGAAGCGATCATCTTGGCCGGGGATGATCCGGGCTTTGTCGGGTACTCTGGAGCGACGACTGGCACTTTAGTTAACAATGGCTCGAACTATTGCATCGGCTGCGACGAGTTCGCAGCTGAAAGTTGTGATCCGGAAGCAATTGACGATATGATATACGCTCCCGACCCGTACTGCGAAAACCTTCGGCAAACGGAATGCGACCAGGGAGTTCCGAATTACCCAGTGGGTTACCCGAGCCTCTGCGAGACCACTAACGAAGACGGTCAGTCGGACATTCCATTCCCTGATCCCGACCCGGCCGCCCCGCCGCCCGCGCCAGACTACATGGGGCCGGAGTTCAACATCGGTCTCATCAACGGGCAGGACACGAATATAGCGTCCGTGGAGTTCCCAGATTGTGAGGATGCCGGTGTCGGCCCCGCATCCTCCCCGACGCAGCCGTGCGTCGATTTGATCGGCCCCGGCGCCCCCTTGCTGCAGCTTCCTGCAGGGTACTACACAGGCCCTCAAGGAATCCGTATGAACATCGGGACGACAGTCAATTTGCAGTGTAACTCCACTTTGGTTGGAGGATGTCTTTTCATAACTGATAATTTCGAGATCAATGGGGGTACGCTTACCGGAACCAATGTCACGGTCTATACGACCAACGCACTAGAGACCGGCACCGCCAACGAAAAAGCGATTAACATCGGTGCGGGTGCGGAGGTGACTTTGAGCGCTCCGATTGACGGGCTCTACCAGAACCTGCTGCTATTCAATAGCCGCTGGGGCACAATGGGCTGCTTCGTTGGTGGTAATGCGAATTCCGTTTTTGTAGGTGCAATCTACTGCGCCACGGGATTGCTCCAGTATGGCGGGGTCACTACAACCGATGCCAGTGGCACATATGCGGCGCTCATCGGATACCAGATTGAGTTCTTTGGAAACCCAACCGTCAACGTGAATTTCACAGGAGGCGGGGTAAATGGCAGAGGCAGCCAGTTTTCCGAGGTCACACTGGTGGAATAAGGCGAGCGATATCACGGAGGAATTTCCGATGCAGAGCCGAACATCAACCGAGAAACAGTCGAAACGATTCAAATCGGACAGAGGCTCAGTGATGGTAGAGTTTGCCGTCACGCTCCCGCTGCTACTGGGATTGTGTATGGCGGCCACGGACTTTGGGCGCATTTTCTACCATGCAGTCACGATTTCTAACGCAGCCGGTGTGGGTGCCTTCTATGGCGCTCGCAACAGCATCCTTATCGGGGCCAACGAAAGACAGCAGGAACGTGCATTGGACGAGATGAGAAACATCACAGCATCCGCGGACTCCGAGCCCGTCGATGTTGTGGCCGAAAGGAAGTGTAAGTGTCCCGACGCTGATTGGATCGACTGCGACGAGGCCGCAACCGTTGTGTGCGGAGGGGGATACGGAGCGCCTCGCGCTTACGTCAAAGTGACGGTCAGCCAACCGTTCCCGTCGTTTGCCCCTTGGCCCATCCTCCCCAGCAACACGATCGTGTCCAAGACGGCCTTCCAGCGAGTTCAGTGAGTGAGGACAAAGACATGAAGAAACCTAATAGGCAAAGCGGGGCGACAATCGTCGAGTTTGCTCTGGTGTTCATGCTTTTCCTCCTTCTGAGTATCGGGCTGTTTGAAATGGGACGAGCGATGTGGATCTATACGACGCTTTCCTATGCGGCGCGCCAGGGCGCCCGTTTCGCGATGGTGCGGGGAAACGATGCCTCCACGGTAGGCGCACTCCTCGGTATCCCCGTTACAACCGCTACGAATGCCGAAATCACGCAGGTTGTCCGCAACAACGCCATTGGGCTCGTTGCAAGCGACCTTACCGTCACCCCAACGTGGAAAGGTTCCATCAACGGCACCGAGTCCGACTGGGATGCCGCCGGTGCGAATAGAAACGGCGGGACCTTTGTGGTCGTTCGAGTGACCTATCCCATACGGTTCATTACGGGTAATGTGTTTATCGGCGGCAGCAGCCCCCTGAACTTGGGCAGTGTTTCGAACATGACGATCTCTTACTGACGGCTGGGATCTCGCAGCGGAAAACCGTAGGCACGCAGTTCCTCAAAGGTCCGCCAGATCAGGGTGCTGTTTGGCCCATTTCATGAACTCGTCGACGGTGTAGAAGGTCTCGTGTTTGTAGAGCCGCCCGTTGTCTTCGAGCGGTGCCTTCCAGTCGAACTCCCAGGAGTCGCCGGTCTTCTCCATCCAGTCGTCCAGCTTTGCGTCCAGCTCTTCACGAATGCCGGCCGAGCCCGGATCGTTCGCCAAATTCTTCAGCTCGTAGGGGTCGTTCTCCAGGTCGTAGAGCACCCAGGGTTCCGACTCACGCCGCGCGTACATGTAGCGCCCGGTGCGGACTCCGCGCCAACTGAATTCCACGCCTCCGCTGTGATACGGACCGAAGATCTGGAAGAACGCCGAATCGGGACCTTGTTCGGACGTCCCCATGATGACCGGCGACAGGTCGGAGCCCTGCATGGCTTCCGGCACGCCGACGCCGCAGAGGGAAAGCAGAGTCGGCGCGAAGTCGACTTGAGTGAACAGGGCGTCCGTTACCGTTCCCGCCGTCCCCGCGCGCGGGTAGCGCACTATGCCGGGTATGCGGATCGATTCCTCCCATGGCTTTCGCTTGAGGCGCTTGCCGTGGGAGCCAAGCATGTCGCCGTGGTCCGACGAGAAGAGCACGATGGTGTCTTCGGCCAGGCCCAGATCTCCCAGCTCACCCAAGATGCGGCCGACCTGCTCATCGACCGCCGTGATCATCGCGTAGTAAGCGGTGATTTCCCTTCTGCCGGGCACATTTCCGCCGCGTACAGGGCGCTCACCGCGGAGGCTTGGCGCTAGTGACTCGTCAGAGGCGCTTCCGTCGTAGTTGGGCCGCAGCGTGATCTTTTCCGGATCGTACATTTCCATATACTTCTCGGGAGCAATGTAGGGATTGTGCGGCGGGCCCATTTGGATGGTGAGGAAGAAGGGGCGTTCGTCGTTTGCCGTCTCCTTCAAGAACTCGATCCCCAGATCGGTCCACACCTCGGGCTCGAACGTTTTGACCGGGATGGGCTGCTCTACATCGCGGTAATAGTGCGTGTCGAAATGCTGGTGACTCACCTGGTTGGCCGCCCAAAACTCGAACCCCTGGCGGCGGGGTCCGGGCGGAATCCAGCCTGGCTGGCGCTTGCCGCCGTCGAGGTGCCACTTGCCGATGAAACCCGTGCGGTAGCCGGCTTCAGCAAGGATCTCGGCGATGGAGGTCTCGGACTCGCGCAGCCGCAGGTCGTTGGCGACCATACCATTGGCGTGCGAGTATTTGCCGGTCAGGATGTTTGCTCTCGCGGGGCAGCAGACGGGCGTGTTGGCGAAGGTGTTGCGGAATAGCATTCCCTCGGAAGCTAGTTTGTCCAGGTTTGGGGTTTTGACATCCGGGTTTCCCATGCAGCCCAGGGCCTGCCCCCGCATCTGATCGGGAAGCAGGAACAGGATGTTGGGCCGTTTTTGGGCTTGCTGTTGCTGTTCAGGCATGTCGCCGCAAGTGGCGAGTGCAAGGGTGGCTCCGGTTGTGGCCAAGAAATCGCGGCGGCTGAGGATGGATTGGCGTTGGTCGTTTGGGTGCATGGTTTGACCTCAGGGGCTATTCTAGCGAGACTCGCCAAAAAATACCGCAATCTAATCGGTTTCTGCTTTTGGGAGAAGGCCTTCGAAACGGGCTGTCGGGTCGGTGGGTTCGGGTGACAGGTAATTGGACTCAGTAGACGCGAGCCGCCTTCGGCGGCTGGGACAAGCAGGAGTGCTTGTCCCTACTGTTCTTCGCCGGAGCACCGTAAATGTAGTGATCATGCTCAGCCGCAAAATCATCGGGTAGTGTGCGTAGCTCCTCTTCAGGCACATCTCCGAGAATTCGGGAGAAGGCGTCCCATAGATCCTCGGGCGATTCGGAATTCTCTTCCGACGGACCGTTATTGTGGAGCGCCTCGCTGACGATGTGGGACACGAATGCCTCGGCGCTCTCGAATTCGCCGCTGCTCACCTTGCGGTTGACAAGTTCTTCGAGCTCTGGAGGAAGCCTGAAAGCCCCGTGGAGCCGCCAGCGTTACCAGGGGGCATAGCGCGATTACGGATAGAAACAGTGGGGTCTTCATGGATTGACCGGGCGGCGCACGCCGAGATGGTTCTCACTTCCCGGGCATGAGCCATTCCTTGGGTGCGACGAATCCTTCGCGGCCTTCGGCGTAGGGAGGCACCCCATCCGGTGGCTGCAGCTCTCGGAACGCTTTTACCTTTTGATACATCCGCTTGACGATGCCGGGATGCTTCTGGGCGAGATTGGTCTTCTCGAACGGGTCCTCGACGATGCGGAACAAGAATCGCTCTCGCTTGGCGTCGTCAGCCCCCTCATCGGCGACGTTTGGTCCGGTGACGACGAGCTTCCAGTCGTGATCGGCATAGGAAATTTGTTCCGTCGCTTCGCCTTGAGCGCCGGTGTAGGAGTAGATTTCCCTTTTCAAGTCTTGCTTGGCGCCAGTCAGCACGTCCCAAGCATCCACGCCGTCGAGCTGTTTGCCGCCGTGATCTTTGATGCCGAGGATACGCATCACGGTGGGCAGCACATCGACGTAGGCCAGTGGGGAGGTCACTTTGCGGCCTCCTTCCACGCGCCGGGGCCAGCGCAGCGCCGCCGGGACGCGGATGCCGCCTTCGAACGAAGTGGCCTTGCCTTCCCTCAGCGGACCATTCGATCCGATTCCCCGCACGCCGCCGTTGTCACTGAAGAAGAGGACCAGCGTGTTGTCCCGCTGGCCGGTTTCGTCGACTGCTTTGAGGATTCTTCCCACGCCCCGGTCGAGAGCGGCGATCATTCCTCCCAGAATGCGGCGGGATTTCCGCCGCTGCTCCAGCCTCTGTGGCCATTCACCCGGCACGGGCGCCAGGTTTTCGTAGGGCTTGGCGTCTTCCGGCTTTGCCTGGAAGGGACTATGCGGCGCGTTGAACGGAACGTAGCAGAAGAAAGGGCCGTCAGCGCCGGCCCGCTTGCTGATAAACCGGACCGCCGCGTCCGCAATCAAATCCGTCGAATAGCCCTTGTCATGGTTCGGTTCGTAGTTTGCATGCCAGTCCAGCTCGCCCTCGCGCTCGTGGGTGAAATAGTCGAGGGCGCCGTTGTAGTGCCCCAGGAATTCACTGAATCCCCGGCGAAGCGGATGGTACTTGATGTCGGAATGTCCCAGGTGCCATTTGCCGAATACTCCCCGGTGTTCGTAGCCCGCCTTTGCCAGCACATCCGCCAGCGTCGTCTCGCTGGTGTCCAGCCCGCCCTTGCGCCAGGGGGGAAAGACCGTGCGCATCACTCCGTAGCGGATCGGCCAGCGGCCGGTCATCAGCCCGGAACGCGTCGGCGAGCAAACCGGGGCGACGTAGAAGCGGTCCAGCTCGACGCCTTCGCGGGCGAGGCTGTCGATGTTGGGGGTTCGGATGTCGCCGCCGTGGAAGCTGACGTCCCCCCAACCCAGGTCGTCGGCGAGCAGGATCACGATATTGGGCTTGTCGCTTTGAGGCGTGGCGACGCTCAGCGTGACGCAAATGAAGGCAAGAGTTGAAACAAGGCGTGGCAGTGATCTTCGAAAGGCGGCACTTAGCTTGGACATAACTTTGCTCGATTATAGAGCAAGGCAAGAGGGAGCTGGGGCCGTTTGGCCCAAATGGGTGCGGGACATGAATGTGGAGATGTGAAGGTCTTCTTTTTTGCGGTGGATGAACGAGCGTATTATGATACGCGCGGTTCAGGAGGCTGCCGGAACTCTCGCTTGTATTCGGGCTCTGACACTCTGGCCCGAATTTCCTCCACGTTTGCTGGATTTCGGTCCCGGCCTTCCGATAAGAAACACAGGATCTTCCCGGACTGGTATAGCGCGGAGATTCTACTGATACTCGCAGAATATAGTGTTGTTTTCGGACACAGCGAATGCCTTGCCGGAGCGGGCGCAGCACGCTGCGCCCCTACACCGTATTTCGCGAACATCAGTAAGGTCAGGTGTCGCCGATGCTCGCCGAAGTTACATCTCTGCTTGAGAACTTCTCTCATCAGGACCGCGACGCCGGAAGGCAACTCGCTGTCTTGCTGGAAGAAGACCCAGCATCGTTTCAGCGTGCCGTCGTTCACTGCGTGTCGAAGGGCGGCCAACTGCCGGGCACGCGTCTGCTTGTATGGGTTCTTGAGAAAGAACGCAAGTTGCTCGACATGCTGCTGAATCCTCAGTTGTCTTCGCTTGAAGATGCCATCCAAGTCGCCAAGGTGATGAAGACGATCGTCAATCAACTCGACGTGCTGTTGGCAAGGGAGCTCAAAGAGGCGCCCGAGGAGTTGGCGCTGCGCATCCTGCGCTTGCTGGCGGAAGTCGCCGACAGCAACCGCACGCTGCCACTGCTGACGAAGACGCTGCGCGAAGCGAGTGCGGGTTTGCGATCAAAAGCGGCACTGATCTTCTCGCGTCACTGCCACAATAGCCTGTTCATCGAAAACGCCCTAAAGGACCCAGACCCGGAAGTACGGGCCAGCGTCATTCAGGGACTCGGTGAGTCGGAATATCAACCCGACCTCTCGATCGTGTCAACAGCTTTCACGGATTCCGATCCGTCGGTAAGAGTCCAGGCGGCGTTGGTCTGCCACCGGATGGGCGAAGCAGACGAGGCGTTCCAAATGTTAGGGGCTATGTCTCGGCACGAAGAACCCAGCTTTCGAGCCCAAGCGGCCTGGGCACTGGGGGAAATCGGCAGCCGCCGCTGCGTGTTCCTGCTCGCAAAGCTGCGCAACGACCCGGCCTCCGAGGTTCGAGCACAGGCCGACGAGGCCCTTGCGAAACACATGGAGAATCAAAGCGCAAATGGCTCGGCCGCGGGTGACGCCGATTTCAACGAGTTGGAGATGAATTTAATCTTCGCGGCGGTCGATGAGAGAGGCCGCCGGCGGGTCTGCGTTGCTGTCCTTGACGGCAGGGGAGAGCCGGTCACGGATCTCGCTGAAGAGGACTTTCATATCGAAGAAGGGGGAGTAGAGATCGCACACTCCCATTTTGAAAGCCCCTCACAGCGAGACCCGCTCTCGCTGGCCTTCGTTCTCGATTGCAGCGGAAGCATGTCAATCGGCAAGCTCCGCGAGGTGGGCACGGCGGTTGCCAAATGTATCGAGGATAAGCAGCCCGAGGACCGGATTTCGATCTACAAGTACGCGTATGACGTCGAACGCGCCGTTGAGTATACGGCGTCGCCGAAACGGCTGGCCGCGGTGATCAAGCGGCCGTATGTGGGAGTCAAGACAGCGTCCCGGTTGCACGACGCGATGGTGCGAGCCCTCGATGACGTGATTCCGGAAACGGGGTATCGCGCGGTCGTTGCGATCGCGGATGGCACCGACCGGGGAAGTGACCATTCTTATCAGGCGGTGGTTCGGCGCTTTCGCGATTCATCGGTTCCGCTCTACGTCATCGGCTACGGCTGCGGCAGGGCTGAACGAGGCCTTGGCAGCCTTGGGACGCAATCGGGCGGTCTGTTCCTGTCCGCGGAGAATGGTGTGGAGCTGAACGCCACCTGTCAGTCTTTGCTTCGGCGTCTCTCAAACTATTACTCGATCAGCTACGACCAAGAAGAAATGCCGGACGGCCCGCTGCGCCTTTGGATCGACAGTCCCGCGGGGGCGGGCGAGCTCTCTGTGGAGCCCGTCGTGGCCAGAGGGTGAATCCTGCCGTCTTTAGTGATCCGCAATGCCGCCGTCGGGGAAGCGCAACTGCTGGCGCGTAACGGGCACGTAGGGACGCTTCGCCGCGACGGTTTCGTCAAGGTCCACGCCAAGCCCCGGGCGGTCGGGCGGCAAGGCAAACCCGTTCTCGTAGCGCGCTGCTCCTCCATAGAACAGGTCTTCCCAGAACTGATCCCGGCGGCCGCTGCTGATTTCCTGCACAGTGGCGTTGGGCGTTGAAAAGTCCACATGCAGTGACGCCAAAGTGCTGACCTCGCTCTGCGGGTTGTGTGGCGCCAAGTCGACACGATGGGCTTCGCCGATGGTGGCGATCTTCTTCATTTCGAGAATCCCCCCCGCGTGAACGACATCCGGCTGCAGGAAGTCGGCCAAATGGCGCTCGCAGATCTCCGTGAACTCATACTTCGTAAACAGCCTCTCGCCGGTTGCCAGAGGTATCGTGGTTTTCGACCGCAGGCTGGCCAGCTCGTCAATGTCTTCGATCTGCGTGGCTTCTTCGACGAAGTAGGGATGGTGCTCCTCGGCGCGCCGGCAGAAATCCACCGCCATCGTCGGAGTGGCCTTGCCATGAACGTCGATGCAGATCTTGAAACTTTCGCCGACCGCTTCACGAACAGCCCTTAGATTGGCAATTCCTTCGCTGACCGACCGCACCGGCTCGATGACGTCGTTGTGGGTCGTGATGAAGCCACCCTTGCAGGCTGTCCAGCCGTCTTCCTTGACCTTGAGCCAGTTCTCGGCATAGTTCTGGGGCGAGCTGCCTCCGGCGTGGACGTACATCTGCACTTTTTCGCGCGCCAGCCCGCCAAGCAGTCGCCAGACCGGCTGGCCGACCGCCTGCCCGAGAATATCCCAAAGTGCGATCTCCACGGCGCTGATGGCGGAATTCAATACCGGCCCGCCTCGCCAGCGGGGCCAGCGAAACATGGCTTGCCAGTGCATCTCGATCTTGGTGGGATCGCGTCCCACCAGATAGCGTTTGTGTTCGAGAATCGCCTGCTCGACGGTCGCCGCCTTGCTGGTGATGGAACCTTCGCCCAGACCGGTGATTCCCTGGTTGGTGAAGATCTTGACGAACACATAGTTCTTCCCGCTGCCGGCGTTGACGACAAACGTTTTTAGATCGGTCACCTTCAGATTCAGCGGCTTGGCCTTTTCACGAGCCTTTGCCAACAGGCCTTCCGGTCCGGTGATGCCGGCAATGGAAGCGGCGCCCGCTCCAAGAGTTGCATGGATGAAATCTCGACGTGTCATGGGTCCCTCCGAACCGCGAATTCGCAACCGCGTCTTGCTTCGGCCATTATAAGCTCATACCAGCGACAATCGAGAATATTGCCGATGGCGCGCCGGCGCCCGAAGCTCTGTTGTGACGCTGCCCGCTACCGGCCGCTCGCGCTCCGTATCTGCCACCAAGCCAAACTCGAGCAGACCAACACCGCCCCAATCACTGTTTGCGGCCCAATCGTTTCATTCAGTAGCGTATAACCAAGAACGCTGCCCAGGAGCGGTTGCAGGAACAAGCTCAGCGCCACTTGGTTCACGGGAACGACCTTGATCACGCGATACCAAACGGTGTAGGCGAAAATGGATGGCCCCAGTGCCAGAAACAGGATCGACCCCCATGCTCTTGAGCTAAGCGCGGAGTAGTTTGTCGCTTGAATTTGTCCGGAAAAACAGATGCATGCCGTAGCGAATCCCGCCAGCATCATCAGTTGAATCGAATGGCTCGGCCGATAGCCGGACAGTCTGCGTCCCGAAACCGAAACGGCTACCTCGAACAGTAGCGAGCTTGCGAACATCAGATTTCCTGTCAGGCGGCGGCCCAAATCTCCGGAAGTGTCCTCGAAGCCTGCGCCGGAAACGATCAGCATTCCGATCGTTCCGGCCCCAAGCGCCGTCGCTGTTTGGCGAGCGGGCTTCTCTCCGAGAACCAGCGCCGCGGCCACGACCACCAGCATCGGTTCCAGCGCAATCAGGATCGAGACATCAATAGCTTGCGTATAGCGCAAGCTGGCAATCTGCAGGGCGGGCGCCGCGGCGAAATTCAGCGCTCCCACCAAGGCTACCAGCCCCAGGTCACGTTTTCCGACCCGCGGCAACCCCGAGAAAAGGTTGCCGACAAGAAACCCCGCGGACGCGAAACCATACCGCAGGAACACGACAACACCGACCGGCATCTCGTCGCCGGCCCATTTCATGGCAACATAGCTTCCCGTCCAGCAAGATTGAACCAAGAAAAGCCAAAACCAGTGTGAGAGCCGCAAAGACGTGCCTCAATCCATACCGCACTGTAAAGCATCGCTCGGGGTTACCGGGCGATCATTCCGGGCGGCCAGGCTCATCCAACCGCGGCAAGGAGCGGTCCGGCGCCGGCGGAGCCGGTCAAAGAGCTTGGTTTCCGTCACTCCGTGTTATACTGACGGACAGAATTCTGTTGCCCGATATTTCCTCACCTGCTCCCTAAGTAACAGAAAACAAAGCCTGCTGGCGTAGCTCAGATGGTTAGAGCGCCTGATTGTGGATCAGGAGGTCCCCAGTTCGACCCTGGGCGCCAGTACCAATAAATCAATAACTTACGGGGCTTCGCTTCCCCCTAAATCCCCTCCGAAACCCCTCGAATGCGGCGAGTTTTGGCAACCAATTGGCAACCAAGCGTGCATCCCGCACGCCTGGGGATAATCAGCGAATTATTGTAACGACTACTGATGAGTTTATGAGGCCATCCCGGTTTTTGGCCGGGAGCGCGCGCCACGCTGGCGATGGGTCACTTCACGGCGCGAATGCGGTTGTTCTCGCTGTCGCCGATATAAACGACCCCCTGGCTGTCCACGAACACACCGTGGGGGCGCGCCAAGCCGCACTTCAAGGGGTCGCCGTCCGGACCATCGTGCTGGCTACCGTCTCCGGCAACCGTCGTGATGATGCCGCTCTTTAGGTCAATCCTTCGGATGGTGTGGCTTTCCGTATCGGCAATGTAGACGCCGCCATTCGGACCGATCGAAATGCCCTTCGGTCCCGAAAGCGTTGCCTTCTTCGCCGGACCGCCTTCCCCCGCGTAGCCCTTCTCACCCGTCCCGGCGATGTGATGAAGCGTCTTCTGTTTCATGTCGATGCGGTAGACGACATTCCCTTCCCGCAGCGCCACGAACATATCCCCGCGGCGGTCGAAGGTCAGCGTTCTGGGACCATTGAGCGGAGTCCCCGCCAGCTTGGCGCCGTCCGGCGTCGGATCTTGCTTGCCCGTTCCGGCGAAGGTTTCGATTGTGCCCTTGGCAAGATCCACGCGCCGAATCCGATGATTCGAAATGTCGGCGACGTAGAGAGATCCTTGCCCATTCAATTCGATACTGTGGGGCCTATGGAACTGCGCTTTCGCCGCTGGCCCTCCGTCGCCTGAAAAGCCGGGCTGCCCCGTACCCGCTACCGTGGAAACAAGCCCCGTCTTGGCATCGACCCGGCGGACGAGATGATTCTGCATCTCGACAAAATACATGTTTCCTTGTTTGTCAAAGCGAACTTCGTAAGGCTCGTTGAGATCGGCCTCGAGCGCCGGGCCGCCGTCACCTGAGTAGCCTTTGTCGCCCGTACCCGCAACGGTCGAAAGTTTGTTGGTCTTCAGATCCAAGCGGCGGATGCGATGGTTGTCAATCTCGCAAAAGTAGAGCGCCCCGTCGGGTCCGATGACCAGGCCGTAGGGGTTGGCGATTTGACCCTTCTCGCCCGCTCCTCCATCGCCTGAAAAGCCCGCCACTCCGGTGCCGGCAATCGTGCGAATTGTCGCCGCGTGTAAGGGAGAAATGAGGAGAACGGCTGCTAGAGCCGCCAGAGTTATCTTTTTCATGAGAAACCTCCGCCGCGACCTATCCTACACCACGAAACGGAAGGAAGAAAGGAGTCCGGCGGATTCAGAAGCCGCGGGCGAGAAAGAAAGACGCCTACTGTGGCCGGCCGCCATTGATGGAGAACCCGCTCTCGAACAGGCGATCGAGTTTCGTGGTCAGCGAATCGAGACCCTCTTCCAGACGGCGAATGCGTTCTTCATGGCCAACCTGTAATTCTTCAATCCGCTGTTCAAACCGCTCCTGCCGCTGTTCAAACCGCACCTGGGCCTTCCCGATAGCCACCAAGTTGATCGCCAGCTCATCCATCCGGGAGGCGAATACAGCCTGCTGCTCCAGCAAGAACTGTATGGTTTTCTCAGCATCCATAGCTTCAATTCTAACAGCCGCCACGCCCCGAGAGGCACCCCATACGACGCCATAAGCCCGCCGCTTTTCGCCGCAAGATGAAGCGCCTGGAAGAAACCGCCAGTCTTCGCGAGCCCTCGCACAAGCGCCGATTGACTCCGCGAATCGGGTTTCCCGAAACCCTGGTACAATCCTCGTTCAGCAGGCACGCATGCTCCTGATCGGCCCACCTGGCACCGGAAAAACCCACTTTGTCCTGACCCGTCTGGAGGCCGCGATCCGCGAAGGACGCGCCTCTCAGGTCAAGCTCATCGTGCCGACCGCCAGCATGGCCCAGCACACCCTCCACACTCTGGCCCGCCGCAATCTCGTCGTACCTGGCCAGCTCGTCGCCACCATGGCGGACTTCGTCGCCGCCCTCACGCCAGCCTTGAGAACCCCGCCCGCGGCGGTCGAGTCCTGGCTTCTCAAGGGGGCAATCGGAGAAACAAGCGGGGAAGAGTTCGCCCAAATCAAGACGACCGCCGGGCTGCATGCGGCCGTGCTCAAAACAATACGGGAGTTCTGGGCCGAGGGATCCGGCGCGTCAGCGGCGGCCCGCTTCTTGAAAACTCCCCAACAAGCCGCCTTCGCCGGGGTGTTCCGTGACTATGAACGCCGCTTGGAGCAAGCCGGGTACGTGCATCCGGGAATGCGTTTTCGGCAAGCGGCGTCCGCCGTACGAGAGGGCGCGCTTGTATCCTTGCGGGAAGTGTTTTTCGACGGATTCCTGAATTTCACCGCCGGCGAGCACGAGATCGTTCAGGCGGTGCTCGATGCAGTGGAGAATACAACGGTCACTCTGCCCGAAGGAGTCCCATTGCCGAACACGCACCATCGGGACAGCGGGATTGGGTTTGAGTTGCCGTGTGCTGAGGCGGACTCGCTCGTCGCTCCGGACCCCTCACTTGCGTTCGGGGCTCTGACACGCCTCAAAACCGTGCGCCGGCCACAGGTCCGCCCGCAAGTCATTCAGGCGTTCACTCCCCTAGGAGAGGTAGAGGAAACCGCCAGGCGAATCATCGAAGGGGACCGGCCCTTCCACAACTACGGCATCGTCCTAAGAACGCCCGAACACTACGCCCCGCTGATCCAATCTGTTTTCGAGCGGCTTCGGATACCGTTTCGGCTGCGCCTTCCCCAACCGCTGGCACATCATTCCTCGGCCCGCTTTGTCGCCGGGCTGCTTCGCGTTGTCTCGAGGGGCTTTCCCGCCGGGGAGACGCTCGACGTCCTGAAACGAGCCGTCAGCCCGCTCGGGCTCGATCCAAGTATGGACCGGTTCGATTTCAGCGTCCGCCAAAACCTCCCGGGGAACGGATTGGCGTTCCTCAAGCGGCAGGCCGGAAGCGCTCCCTCGGTGGCCCGGCTGCTGGAGCGGCTTGGGGCAATCGCAAACTGGCGCAACGAGCAAGTCTCCCCGCGTGAATGGGCGGCGCGCTCGCGGTCGCTGCAAGACGGGTGGCTCAGGCTGCCGCCCGTCGGCGACGCCATTCCCATGGCGCGGGTTCTCGAGCTGCGAAGCCTTGCCGACGCCATGCCAGCCATCGCTCAAGCGGCCAACGACGCCGCTGAGCTCATGGAGCACGATGGAATCGAACGAGCTTCCCTGCCCCGATACCTCGACGCTTTCGAATCCGTTCTCCAAAACACCGTACAGCGGACCGCGGATCAGCGCCGCAACGTCGTCAACGTGTTGAGCATCCATGAAGCGCGCCAGTGGGAACTCCCCGTGGTGTTCGTGCTTGGTCTGGCCGAAGGACTGTTCCCGCGCCGCCACGGCCAGAACCTGTTTGTCCCGGACTCGGATCGGCGGCGACTGCGCGCCAATGGCATCCGCCTTCGCACCACAAAAGATCAGGACGACGAGGAGAGCTTCCTGTTTCGCATCGCGACGACCCGCGCCACCGAGAAGCTCATTCTCAGCTACTCGAAATTCGACGAACAAGGCAAACAGCAGCTCCGGTCTTTCTTCCTGGAGAAGCCAAAAGAGGAAGACGTCCCCGCCAAGCCCGTTCGTCTGCGCGAACCCGCCGCGCCGTTCCGCGAGCAGCGGCCCGCGGGCTTTGATTCACCCTCACTGCAGGAACTCGTTCTCAAGAAACACGCAACATTCGCGCCGACATCTATCGAGACATTCCTGCAGTGCCCGTTCAAACATTTCGCCGAGCGCACGCTGAAACTGCGGGAGCCTCCGGTCAAGCCCGAAGAAAGGCTCGATGCCGGGATGGAGGGGAACATCGTTCACCGCACGATCGCTCTGTGGAGCGCCGACCCCAGCAAGCAAATTGGAAACGTATTGGAAAGAGTTCTGCGCGAACAATGCGAAGCCGCGAGCGTGCCCCCGGGCTTTCGAACGCTCGCCGCCCGTTGCCGCATCCAGGCGGACCTGGAGCGCTTCGCCGCCGAGGAATTGGCGCGCGCCATTCCCAACGCCCGAGAGCAAAAGATCGAAGCGGATTTCGACTACCTCATCGACGACATGGATCAGGCCCCGTTCCGCATAAGCGGGCGCATCGACCGCTACGAGGTCATGGGCGAAAACCTGGGCTTTGTCATTGACTACAAATACTCCGGCAGAGCGCGGGTCGAACAACTGATGAAAGAACATTTCCAGGGCCTCAAGGTGCAGGCTCCGCTCTATCTGATCGGCCTGGAGCGCGAGATGGGGCTGCGTCCGGCGGGTTTGCGCTATTGGGGACTGCGCAACCGAACAACGATGCGCGGCTGGGTCGTCGAGGGGCTATGTCCTCCCGAACTGATCCAGAAAAAAGATCAGCGTCTTTCCGAGGAAGGCTTTCGGGGCATGCTCAGTGACGCCTTGCTGCGAGCCTCGGACGCCATCGAACAGATCCGCAAGGGGAGAATCGAAGTCGACCCAGCGGACCGCAGTGTATGCAATGCGTACTGCCCTTTCCGGGACGTTTGCCGGATTCAACCGTGACCGAAACCGCCAGTCAGCGCGAGGCCGTCAGCAGTTGGCGGCGCGGGGACATCTGCGTCATGGCGGGACCCGGGTCCGGCAAGACCCGCGTGCTGGTCGAGCGTTTCCGCTGGCTGGTCGCCGAGAAGGGGATCGACCCGCGAAGCATACTCGCCATCACGTTCACCGAGAAGGCCGCCAACAATATGCGGGAGCGGCTGGTCAGCTCGGCGGCCGGCGCCGCCACGGGCCAAGCCTTCCAGCGGGCGCCGATTTCGACCATCCACGCCTTTTGTGCCCAGTTGATCCGCGAGCACGCCCTCGATATAGGTTTAGACCCCGAGTTTTCCGTCATGGAGGGGTGGGAGATCGCCCTGGAACGCAGCCGTGTGATCGAAGAAGTTCTCGACCGGATGCACGGCGATCAAACCGCCGCCACGGAACAATTTCTGCGCTCGTTCTCTGGATTCGATGTGCATGGCACGATCGAAAGCGTTTACGAGTCCATGCGCGCCTGCGACGGGACTCCCTTCGCGGAAGCCCCCTCTCAGGCTAGTGACAGCGACTTGATGTGGCACTTGGAGGAATTGCGGCGATTGCTTCCTGTGCCTGAACTGGAAGAGTTTGCCGGTCGCTTGAACACAGCCGGGCCCGCCGCCAAAGAGCAACTCGCGCTGCTGGACGAACTTGCCCAGTTCCTCGATGGCCTGAGCGCCGCCGGACCGGGGCAAGAGGCGCTCGATTCCCTGCGGCAATCGGCCTTGCCACGCCTCAGAGCGGCCGTGGTGGACTTACTTCACCAACCCCGTCGCGAGTGGCTTGCCGCCGCCCTGAAATTGGTGGAGGAGTCCTACACCGCCCGGAAGCGCTCGCTTTCGAAACTCGACTTCAATGATCTCGAGCGATTCGCCGTCCGCCTGCTGGAGAATGCACCGCAACTGCGCGAGCGGTTTTCTCACGTGCTGGTTGATGAGTTCCAGGATACGAATCCGGTTCAATCGAAGCTGATTGGGTTGTTGCGGCCTCAGGGGGACGGGGGACGGGGACCCCTCACTGGCGTTCAGGGCTCTGAAGGGGCATTATTAGCCGTCGGCGACATCAATCAGTCTATCTACGGCTTTCGCCACGCGGACCCGGGTGAGTTCCGACGCTACCGCGGCAATCTCAAAGCACGCGGAGGCCACCTTGTCGAGTTGCAGGAAAACTTCCGCAGCCGTCCCGACATTCTGAGTGCGGTCGAAGTGATTCTCGCGGGCGAGGACGGCATCGATCCGCGCACTCTCGTTGCCGCCAGAAACTTTGGACCCAAGACAATACCGAGCGTGGAATTCCTTTTTGTCCGCCACCTGGTCAAAGAAACAGCTCTGCACCAAGAAGCTCTGCACGTCGCAACCCGTATCGCCCAACTGCGCGGAGAGCTTCGCATCGGCGAGCCGGCACGCGCTCCCAAATGGAGTGACTTCGCGGTGCTGCTCAGGACACGCAAGCTGATCGAAGAGTTCTCCGCCGGTTTTCGCCAGGCCGGCATCCCCTATCAACTCTCGGCCGGGCGCGGATTCTACGATGCTCCGGAGGTCCGCGACCTGACGCATTTCTTACGGATTCTCGTCAACCCAAGGGACGAGATCAGCATGGCAGCCGTATTGTGCTCGCCGCTTGTTGGAATCACCGACGGCGCCCTGCTGCGGCTCAAGGAAAACGCCGACAACCTGGCGGACGGCCTTGCATCGGATGCGTACGAGGAACCCGGCGATCAATCGCGCCTCGAAAAATTCCGCCGCCAGCTCGAAAAGTTCCGCCAAACGCGCGACGACGTTTCGCCCAATCTGCTGCTCAGCCGCATCATCGCTGAAACCGGCTATGAAACCTGCCTGTGGTCTCAAGCGGCCGGAGCCCACCGCGTCGCGAACATTCGAAAATTCTCGGAACTGCTGCGGCGAGTATCGCAAAACTCGGGCCTGAGTTTCGATCAAATCGTGGCCCGCGTTGAGGAACTTCGGGGCACGCAGTCTCCCGAGGCCGAAGCCGCTGTACACGATGAAGCCGCCGATGCGGTCCACGTCATCACGTTGCACACGGCCAAAGGGCTGGAGTTCCCGATTGTCTTCTTGCCAGCTCTCAACCGGGGCGCGCGCGGCAGTACGGGCGCGGCCGGGTACGACGCCAAGCGCGGAGTCGGGGCCAAGTGGAAAGACCCTCTCACCGGCGAGGCGGCGGATGATTCCGTCTTCGCGGCCATTCGATCCGATGTCACGCGCCGCGAGGCCGAGGAGGCAAACCGGCTTTTCTACGTCGCCATGACGCGCGCCGAAGAGCACCTGGTCCTGAGCGCATCGTGCGGCCAACTGATTCGCGCGACGCGCTGGGCCAAGCTGATTCGGGACAAGCTGGGCCTTGATTTCAAGCAGATCGACAACGTCCCCCAGGAGAGAGAGACCGGCGGACTTCGTTTCCGGCTGCTTCAAACCGACCAGCCTCCCGAGCTGTCCGCGATCAGCCGAAAACCGGGTGAACAGCAAGCGGCAAACTGGCTCGAACCGCTCGACCCGCCCGACGAGCAATCCGATTCGGCCGCGGCGGTTACCTCGATTGCACTTTACTCTCACTGTCCGCGCCGCTACTATCTGTCGCGTTACCTTGGCTTCGGACCCGGCTTCGGACCCGGCATTGGACGAACCGCGGAGGCCGCCGCGGCCGCTTCAGAGCCCGGAACGCAAGTGACGGGTCGGCTTCTTCCCAAAACAAATCGGCCCGATGAAACCTCACCCGAGAATGACGAACTAGAGGCGACTGAACTAGGAAGACGCGTCCATGCCATATTGGCCGGGTCGCAAGCGCCCGACGCAGCCTACCCCGAGGTCATGGAGTTGGTGCGGAATTTTCAGGAAAGTGTACTCGGAAAACGCGTACCGGTCGATGCTCATCATGAGCAGAATCTGCTGTTCGCTCTCGACGGCCACCTGCTGCGGGGCCAAGTCGATCTCTGGTTCGAAGAAGGCGGTGAGCGCGTTTTGGTCGACTACAAGACGGACCAGGTGAAGTCCGGGGACGTAACCGGGCACGCGCCTGAATATGAGCTGCAGCTCCAGCTCTACGCCCGGGCAATCGAGCAAGCGACGGGCCGCCGGCCGGACCGCGCCGTGCTCTACTTCTTGCAGCCCAACGTGGCGATGGACGTCGATGTGAGTGCGAGCGCTATCAATGCGGCTGCTGATCGGGTCAAGGATTTTTTCGGGGCTCAATCAAGAATCGATTTTCCGCTCAACATCGGAGAGCATTGTTACCGCTGTCCTCACTACCGCAACCTCTGCCCGGCCGAGGTTGCGGCGGCGCCTCGACCGTAGGGTCCGGCACTCCTGCCGGTCCATCGCCGCAAAGCGGCGAAGCCCTCGCCCCGAAAGCTGCCTTCACGAGGCTTCCCCGTGAGATTGCTACGGAAAACCGTTTGTGCCACGATAACCACACACCTATGAAATACCGTATGAAACTCACCGCGATCATCGGCTTGGCCGCCGGCTCGCTCGCCGCGCAAACCACCGTCGTCATCGACCGGCCAATGCCTCCGCCGGCCTGGGCGCTGGCGGAGAGAGAGCTGCTGAAGGCCAATGCTCAAGGTGTCCGGGAATTCGCCGGCAAGTTCCTTGACGACAGCGGATACCTCAAATGTGTCGAGCGCTGGGGAGGCAATGACGGGCCCGACGACGCCATGGAAAACCTCTCGAACTGGACCCTGCTCTACGCGCTTGGAGCTTCCGAGTCGGTCATCGATCTCTACAAGAAGGCCTGGGAAGGCCACTTGCGGCAGTACACCGAAGCCCGCGCCGAAGGCATCGAAATGGCCGAGAACGGCATGTACCATCGCGAGTTCATCACTGCCTTCGATTGGGAACACACCGGCGAGGGCCTGGCTGCTTTTCATTTCTACAGCCTGGGGAAGCCGAACGACCCGCTCCACCTAAACCGGGTCAAACGGTTCGCCGGGTTCTACACGGGCAAAGATCCGCAAGCGGACAACTACGACTCAGAGCACAAGATCATCAAGAGTATTCACAACGGCAGTCGCGGCGCCAAGATGACACCGGCGACACGGGAAGACTGGGGCGGCCTTCCAGTCGAGGGGGATCCTGAGCGTTTGAGTCGCTACTCGACCGCGTCCAATATCACCGGCGATCATCCCCTCAACTTGTGCGCCACAACCCTTGCAATGAACGCCTACATGCTGACCGGCGAGACGAAATACCGCGACTGGCTGCTGGAGTATTCGGGAGCGTGGCGGGACCGGGTTCTTCAAAACGGCGGCAACATTCCGACGAACATCGGACTTGGCGGAAAGATCGGCGGGGAATGGGGCGGCAAGTGGTATGGGGGCGTTTTCGGTTGGAACTTTTGGCCGCAAAGCAATGGGCGCAACTACTACATTCGCGGGCCGCGCATCGCATTCGGGTCCGCGTTCATGCTGACGCACGATGCCGGGTTCATCGAACCGCTGCGACAGCAGCTGAACAACCTCCATGCCGCCAAGAAAGCGGAGAATGGCCGTATCCTGCTGCCGAACAAGCACGGTGACGATGGCTGGTATGGCCACGGGCCGAATCTGCATTTGGATGTGCAGCGCGACGTCTACCTTTGGCTGCTCAAGCCCTCCGACAAAGAGCGTATTCTGGACGACCCGTGGATTGCTTTTCTGGACGGCCGCGATCCGGACTACCCGCTCCGGGCGCTGCAACAGGAGTTTCGGCGAATCCAGTCAAGGGTGAAGGGTCTGCGCGAAGACACCAGCACCCCGGATACGCGGGGCTCGGATTATTCCCAGCGTTACAATCCAGCCGCGACGACAGCGCTAGTAAACTTGACGCTCGGCGGCAATGACCCTGGGAGAGCGGGCAATATTCTGCACAGCCAGGTGCGTTATTTTGACCCCGCCCAGCGGCGGGCCGGGCTCCCCTCCGATGTGGCGGCGCTGGTCGGCAAGATCACGCCGGAAGGAATCACGCTGACGCTCGTCAACACGAATCAGGTAGAGCACCGGACCGTCGTTGTGCAAGCCGGTGCTTATGGCGAGCATCAGTTCACCTCAGTCGCGAGCGGCAACGGGATGACTGAAGTCCGAGCGGCGCATTTCGAGGTCCGGCTCGCGCCCGGGGCGGGTGACAAGATGACGATTGGCATGCGGCGTTACGTCAACCAGCCGGCGCTGGCCTTCCCTTGGGACCGTGGCTGGATGAGCAGGAACTACTAATCGTACGAAGCACGACTTAGCGGGCCTTCACGACGTAGTAAATCACCAGTTTGGGTACCTCTTTGAACCAGTGAGGCGTGCCTTTCGGAATGACGATGATGTCACCCTTGGAAAGCGTGCGGCTCTGGCCCCCGCTAATGCCAGTTCCCCGGATCTCGCCCGGACCCGTCGTCTTTCCGCCCTCAACAGTTCCGCCGGTCACGAATGTCGCCGAGCCTTCAATGACATAGAAAGTGTCGGTGTCTTGGGCGTGAACCTCGGACTGGCCGCCTTTCTCGCGGCGGCTCATGATGACGGTGTAGTTGCTGCCCTTGGTGAGAACGCCGGGCTTTGTCATCGCGGCGCTTACCTTCTCTTTGGGTATATAGGTGACTTGGTCGGCAGCGGCCGCCGAGGCGGCAGTCGCCGCGAGGCCGGCCGAGAATAGGGCAATCGTTGTTAACAAGTAACGCATGTTTTCTCCCTGGGCGTTCGCCGGTTTGTCATTCTGAATCCGGCGTTTGAGCCGCCATGCATTATATCCACAAAGCGGATGCAGGCGTTTTTGTTGACGAGGCTGCTCCATGGCCGTGCAGCTGTGAAGACGCCACCGGATCTTAAGAACTCTCCGGTTGGAGTGGACGCCCGAGGCTGCATCAAGAGCAGTTCTCGGGGAGGAGCCGCCGGAGGAGCGAAACCGCTCGTCCCCAGCGCGGCTCAATTGAAGAACACGACCTTGGGCGTCACCCGGTCCCCGTGGAGATCAAGATCCTTGACGTGAGCCAGGTAGTCAGAGCGTGTATTCATCACAAGGCGGGGAATGACTCGATGATCATCGGGCAAATGGTAGGTGCAGATTGCCATCCGCGGTTTGAACCGCTCGATGGTCTGGACGGCGCCTTTCAGCGCGAGGCGCTCGGAACCTTCGATGTCCATTTTCACGAAGTCCACACGATCGAGATTCTGATCGGCGACGATCTTGTCGAGGGGGAAAACCGGGATGCCCTCAACCTCCTGCTCGTACGAATAGACAAAACTCCTGGAGGCCGAGTTACCCTCGTCCCGCGCCAGAGCCAACACCGTTTCCTCAATCCACACACCGCCCCGGATCAAGGTTACCTTTCCCGAAGCAATCTCCTCGGCAAGATTGGCTTCGAAGGCGATAAGGTTCTGCGGGTCCGGCTCGACGGCAATGACCCGGGCGGCCCCTCGATTCAGCGCGTAGCGCGTGAAGCCCGGATTTCCACTTTAGTTTCGGTTCTGCTAACCATCGGGTGGCCTCGGACGCCTTTATTGATGCGGGTTGGAAAGCACTCAAGGCGCTGAGGAGATCAACACCCAATGGGTGAAAAAGAAAACAAGCCGTTCCAGCTAAGCTTCAACGGCTTATTGAAAGTCGATTTCCAAGGATCGCGTGTCACTTCCGATGGCGGGCTCATTCTCGTCCGCGAGCTGGACGAACGACTCGGGCTCGGGAAGCTGATCGAGGAACATCTCAGTGACCCACGGCAAGGCTTGAACAAGAAGTTCCCGCTGGCCGATCTGCTGCGGCAGTCAGTCTACTCTCGGCTGGCAGGCTACGAGGACCTCAACGACGCCGTCCGAGTGTCGGCTGACCCGACGTTTCGCTTGATCGGCTCGAAGAGGAACTGGGATCGCGGCGGGGCACTGACCTCGCGACTGCAGAGCTTCGAGACGGAGATGCTGGCGAGCGAGGAGAACTTGCTGGGGCTGATGGCTGTGAACCGCGAGCTGGTGGCGCAAGCCGAGACGCAAGACGACTCCGAGCGCGTCGTTCTCGACATGGACTCGACCGAAAGCCCTGTCCACGGCCAGCAAGAGGGCAGTGCTTACACCTGAATTATGCACAGATTCGGCGTAGCCATCGCCGATGGAGTTGTGGCGGTAGCGGCAGTCGTGTCAACTCAGTGATTTAGCAAGTCGTCTTTTCCTCTGTTTCCCTCCCTGTTTGAGCCGCCTGCCAATCCCGGCGGGCAAAAGCGGGCGGGCAAGCGGCGTGTTCCCAGTACGTTGCGGCGAGTGCATGAAATTTTATGCATGGAGCGCCCCTCAACTCAGCGCACCCTCCACCACCGGCGCGAAGCTCGATCCCGGTGGCCCCATCGCCCGCAGCCGCCGCATCAGCCGTTCAAACAGGCCCTTTTCCTCATAATGATCGCTGTAGCTGACACCCGTTCTGCCGGCGTGCCGCCAGATCTTGGCCGCCACGAACAGAAAGCGCAGCCGCGCCGTCGCCAGGGTGGTGTGCCGCAGTGTCTCCACGCTGGCTTGGGCTTCGCGGTTGAACAGCAGCAGCCAGCAGTTGAGGTTGTAGGCCAGCATGGCCAGCTGAAAGTGATTGCGGTTCATGTCAAAGCGGCGCGAGGGATGGGCCGCCAGCCCGGCGTCGTTGTTGGCCTCCTTGATGAGGTTCTCGGCTGCGGCGCGCTGATTGTAAAACCACACCACCGCCGCGATCGGTTCGGCCAGGTTGGTGACAAACACGCGGTAGGTGTAAGCGCTGGTGGCAAACAGCTGGTATTGCTCGGCCGCGCCGGCCGCGGGTTCGTTTTCGTAACGCAGCGCCAGGAAACGACAGGCCCGCGCCCAGCCCTGCGGCTGGTAGAGGAATTCGCATTCCGCATCCGCATCGCTGTGGGGCGAGGGCTTCCAGGCCGCTTGCTGCAACTGCTCGACCAGCCGCCTGGTCTTGCGCGCCACGATGACGAACTGACAAGCCGCCTTTTCATAGGCCTCCACCGCCTCCCAGCAATAAAACCCGGAATCGGCCCGCGCCAGGATTTTCTTCACGCCGTGCGGCAAAGCCCGAAAGGCGCTCTCGAGGTGGGCGGCGATCTGCCGGCCCGTGGGCCGGTCGCCGTTGCGCAACCCGCCCATCAGGTATTCGCGCGTCTCGGCCAGGAAAGTCAGTATCGGCTGGTAGCTGCGCTTGCCCTTGTTCTTGGGGTTGTAACTCTTGCGCCCGCCCATCTGGCGGCCGTAGAGCGTGTGCACGGTGGTGTCGGTGTCCAGCGTCACCGTCTCCAATTTCACCTGGGCCGCGGCCCAGACTCGTTCCCGCAGCTGGCGCTGAATGGAAAGGATCTGCTTCGCCACGTTGAGGTGCAGCGAGGCCAGAAAGCGCCACAGCGTGGACTGCGGCGGCAGACGCGTCACTTGCAAGATGCCGGTCAAGATGGGGTCGCGGGCGATGAAGCGGAGTTGGTTCAGCCGCGCAAAGCCGACATAGAGGCCCAGCACGAGGGCCAGCACAAACTGGTAGAGGCTCATCACACGGGTGATTCGTTTGTTCGTGATGGTTTCTTCCAGCAGCGCCTGGAAGCCGAGTTTTTCGAGCAGGGTGGCGACGGGCAGCAAGCCGCCGTAGGGAGTCAGATTCTTGCCGCGGAAGTGATAAGGCGTGGCAGCCCCGATTTTATTGGGCCGCGGGGCCCTCGCGCCCCGGCCTTGTTTGACGGGCCTTCGGGAGCTATGCTGTTTTCGCTTGGTAACCATTTGGGTGACCTCCTTGGGGTTGACTGGCGAAGCTGAAATCTTTGCCAGCCTACCTTTTTACCCCATGTTTTCGGGGGTCCCCCAAATGGCCCCTGGCGGCTCAGCCCTCCTCCGGTGCACCCCGCAGTGCATAATTCAGGTTACAACGGCCATTTCGAGTCGGTCTGCTACCACCCGCTGTTGTTGTTCAACCAGCATGGGGATTGCCTGGCGGCGAAGCTGCGTCCAGGCAACGTGCACAGCGCTGAGGACTGGAAGGAGTTGCTGCTGCCCGAGATCAAGCGCCAACAGGCCGCGGGCAAACAGGTCACCTTCCGGGGCGATGCGGCCTTTGCTAAGCCGGAGATTTATGAGTTTTCGGAGGAACGCGGAGTGCAGTACGCCATTCGCATTCCGGCCAACAAGAGCTTGGAATTGGCGATCGAAGACATCCTGTTTCGGCCGCCGGGCAGGCCCTCCCGGAAGCCCTTGGTGCGCTACAAGAGCTTCCGCTATCAGGCGGAGAGTTGGTCCAAGCCGCGACGCATCGTGGCCAAGGTCGAGCATCATCTCGGTGAGCTGTTCCCGCGCGTCGGTTTTATCGTGACGAACATGACGTTGCCGAGTCGGTCTGTTGTGCGCTTCTACAACAAGCGCGGCACGGCCGAGCAATGGATTAAACCCGGATTTCCACTTTAGTTTCGGTTCTGCTAACCATCGGGTGACCTCGGACGCCTTTATTTATGCGGGTTGAAAAGCAATCAAGGCGCTGAGGAGATCAACACCCAATGGGTGAAAAAGAAAACAAGCCGTTCCAGCTAAGCTTCAACGGCTTATTGAAAGTCGATTTCCAAGGATCGCGCGTCACTTCCGATGGCGGGCTCATTCTCGTCCGCGAGCTGGACGAGCGACTCGGGCTCGGGAAGCTGATCGACGAACATCTCAGTGACCCACGGCAAGGCTCGAACAAAAAGTTCCCGTTCGCCGATCTGCTGCGGCAGTCAGTCTACTCTCGGCTGGCCGGCTACGAGGACCTCAATGACGCCGTGCGAGTATCCGCCGATCCGACCTTTCGCTTGATCGGCTCGCAGAAGAACTGGGATCGCGGCGGGGCACTGACCTCGCGACTGCAGAGCTTCGAGACGGAGATGCTGGCGAGCGAGGAGAACTTGCTGGGGCTGATGGCTGTGAACCGCGAGCTGGTGGCGCAAGCCGAGACGCAAGACGACTCCGAGCGCGTCGTTCTCGACATGGATTCGACCGAAAGCCCTGTCCACGGCCAGCAAGAGGGCAGTGCCTACAACGGCCATTTCGAGTCGGTCTGCTACCACCCGTTGTTGTTGTTCAACCAGCACGGCGATTGTCTGGCCGCCAAGCTGCGTCCCGGCAACGTGCACAGCGCTGAGGACTGGAACGAGTTGCTGCTGCCCGAGATCGAGCGCCACAGGCTGCGGGCAAACAGGTCACCTTCCGGGGCGATGCGGCCTTTGCCAAGCCGGAGATTTATGAGTTTTCGGAGGAACGCGGAGTGCAGTACGCCATTCGCATTCCGGCCAACAAGAGCTTGGAATTAGCGATCGAAGACATCTTGTTTCGCCCGCCGGGCAGGCCGGGTCGCAAGCCCTTGGTGCGCTACAAGAGCTTCCGCTATCAGGCGCAGAGTTGGTCGAAGCCGCGACGCATTGTGGCCAAGGTCGAGCATCATCTCGGTGAGCTGTTCCCGCGGGTCGGATTTATCGTGACCAACATGAGCTTGCCAAGCCGGTCGGTAGTGCGCTTCTACAACAAGCGCGGCACGGCCGAGCAGTGGATCAAAGAAGGCAAACAGGCCACGCACTGGACGCGGCTTTCGTGCCATCGCTTCCGGGCCAACGAAGTGCGACTGCAACTGAGCGTGCTGGCCTACAACCTGGGCAACTTGTGGCGGCGGCTTGGGCTGCCGCACAGGATCAAGAGCTGGTCGCTGACGAGCTTGCAACAGCGGCTGATGAAGACCGGCGGTCGGCTGGTCAAGCACGCCCGGTATTATTGGCTGCTGCTGGCCGAGGGGCATCTGAACCGGCGGCTGTTCGCTGACATGCTGCACAGGATCTGGGCGCTGCCGCTGCCGAGCGGGTAGCGTTGACCGGGCGAGGATCAACAGTTTTCGGCTCCAAAAAAGTTTTTCAAGGAGCAGTGTCGGCCGGAGCGCCGTTCAGCCCGCTCAATCAACGTCTGTGAGCGGATGGATGAGCCCTGGCGCCTAGCGGCGGAGGTGATGTGCAGGGTTCAGCGCGGAAAGACGTGGTATTCGGGGCAGCGCGGGTGTATACTGTCGCCGTACCAGGGTCAAAATGGAAATCCTGGTTAAAGAAGGCAAGCAGGCCACGCACTGGACACGGCTTTCGTGCCATCGCTTTCGGGCCAACGAAGTGCGACTGCAACTCAGCGTGCTGGCCTACAACCTGGGCAACTTGTGGCGGCGGCTGGGACTGCCGCACAGGATCAAGAGCTGGTCGCTGACGAGCTTGCAACACAGATTGATGAAGACCGGCGGTCGGCTGGTCAAGCACGCGCGGTATTACTGGCTGCTGCTGGCCGAGGGGCATCTGAACCGCAGGCTGTTCGGTGACATGCTGCACAGGATCTGGGCGCTGCCGCTGCCGAGCGGGTAGAACGGTCGCTCGCGAGTGCGAAATCTGGATGCTGCGGAGTGAAGCTCGGAGGAGTGCCTGAAAAACCGCCTTCCGACCGACGAATTGTCCCCTTCGGAGAACGAAAGGGTCTAGTGGAAGCACTTCGGTCCGGCCCGGTGCGTGCCTGCGGTCAAGAAAGGCTTGCGTTCAAGAGAGAAGGAACGTAGAATCGAGGAGGCCAAGATCCAAAATGGAAATCCTGGTTGAGAACCGCAGCCGGGACGAGGACGACGAATACTTCAGTGACGGCGTCGCCGGGATACAGGACCACTTCTCCACTTTCATAGACCGACTGATCAGCGAGCTCCCAAGCGACGAAGGCCAAGATATCGCGCTCGTGCTCATGGATCCAGAAGTCACCTATCTCCGTCCGGTATCGTTCCAATCTTGCGCCATGGATGGTTTTGCGCTCCAATAGCCGCACCCTCTCGACTAGCCATTTCGGAGGGTCATCGTGGCCAAAATTCGGGGCGACAAGAGCGCCGGGGATGTCCTGCCAGGCGAAATAGGGGAGACCACCACTGAGTTTCTCGTAGACGATGGAGCCGCGTCTCCACACCGATCCCTCGGAGGCATGCCCGACCAGAACAACCCGACCGATACGAGCGCGCAGGCCACCGCCCAGTGGCCTCTGGAACGGCCAGCCCACAACAACCCGAAGGCGGCGATCGTCATCGCCAGCAACGGCGTATCTTGGAACTGCCCCCACGTCCCTACCGCGGCGACGGCAATGGCAACAGCCATTGCAATTCTGCTTCGCTGTTCAGCGTTCACGGAGTTACCCCAATCGATACGCACTCCATGTATTAATCGGCTGTCCTCCGCACCATCCCTATTAGATGTTTGACCTACGTCCTTGCGTAGTCACCCTTACTGCAGGTTTTCAAGCCGTTGCAGGGGTAGATGATAGCGATTGACAAAAGGCGGAAGGGACTCACAAAAGGGCCGGCGGCTTTCACTGAACGCCGGTGTCCCCTCCGTTGCAGGTATCGCCGGCAAGCTTGAGCCGCACCGAGCGCGGAGCTTCAGCCAGAATGCCGACCCCTTGGCCGAGTGACAAGGAAGCTGTCACAGGCGGCCATCCAAGCGTCCCATCCGGTATAGTGGCCGCTCCCGGTCAATAACTTCGCATCCAGCAAATTACCTTCGCCATCATGTCGTATGGACCGCGGCGAGAGAGTTCGAGCGACTTCGACGCCAGTCGGCATCCGCCAATATTCTACGCGCAAGTCAGAAGTCTCAGAGGCAACTTTTTGGGAGGCGAGTCATTGCCGAAAGTTGTGGGTGAGGGCGTAGGAGGGGGCGGCGTATCCTGGCGGTTCAATTCTTTGTCCCGTAAAAGCTTCGCAGAGCGAAAACTTCGCTGAATTTACAGTCAAGACTTCCCAATTGGCGGCCGATATGTTGGGGAGCAGCCGAGTATCGTCCCTGGCAAGCGCCGAGCGGGTTGCCGGCTCCGAGGCTCCAAGCGGCGGGTCGAGGGATTACTCCTCGGTCGTCAATCTACAGCATCGAAAAAAGAGAACTGAGGGAATCCACGGATTTCACCGAGGAGTCGCGTCGCTGGTACAGGGAAGCTGCTGATCGCGACTATGGGTGGCCATATGGGTAAGTCCAATAACGCGAGTGCGCCGCGATGGCTAAATATCGTATCCCTGATGATGCTGATTCCGGCCGTTTCCCTGGCGTTCTTTCGATTTGGACCCGCACGATTTCGTATGCAGGTCAACAACCTGGCGATATACGCTTGGGGCGACACCGTGGGTTGTGGTCTGACCCAAGTGCTGCAACCGGACGAAGGCATCCGCGAGATTGGATACCGAATCGACGAGACCATCCAGATTATTGGGCAAGAAGATGGACTAGTACACTGGAAGAGTTCCTCCGGCGGAATTTGGGCTCCGAAAGGCAATAATGTCGTTTTCGTATTAGCCGAGCAAGCCCTTGACGCCTACCAGGCTGGACCAGTGAAAGTTCAGCCTGGTGATGTCGTCCTCGACTGCGGCGCTAACATCGGGACCTTCTCTCGGTTAGCGTTGGATGCGGGCGCTGCCCATGTCGTCATGATCGAGCCGTCTCCGCTCAACGTGAAGGCGCTGCTTCGAAACTTTGCCGACGAGATCGCCGACGGACGCGTCAGCGTCATCCCGAAGGCTCTCTGGAGCGAACCTGGCAATATGAAGTTGCTGATCTATGACAATTCGTTGCTTGATTCGCTCGTCATGAATGATCGCGGTGAAGGGCTGCTCGAATCCGAGGTCGATGTAGAGCTGGTGACGATTGACGCACTTGTGGCGGAACTCGGCCTGAAACGCGTCGACTTCATCAAGATGGACATCGAAGGGGCCGAGCGGAATGCTCTAAACGGGGCTGCGGAAACCCTGCGGCGGTTTCGCCCCGGGATGGCGATTGCGACGGAGAATTTGCCGGATGACATTCACGCGGTTCCGGCCACGGTGAATGAACTCGCTCCCGGCTACCAACTTTCCGCCGGAAGCTGTCGCGAAATTCGACCCGGCATGATCCGGCCAGAGGTCGTTTATTTCACTCCCGCGGCAGTGGCGCGGGCCGGTGGGGCCGCGGCAGCCATCCGCATCACCCAAAACTAACTGGTACGAAGGCCTCTGGAACGGCCAGCCCACAACAACCCGAAGGCGGCGATCGTCATCGCCAGCAACGGCGTATCTTGGAACTGCCTCCACGTCCCAACCGCGGCGACGGCAATGGTGACAGCCAGTGAAATTCTGCTTCGCTGTTCGGCGTTCACGGAGTCACCTCAAGTGATAGGCACTCAAATTTATTCATCGGCTGTCCTCCGCACCATCCCTATCAGATGTTTGAGCTGCGTCCTTGCGTAGTCACCCTTACCGCGGGTTTTCAAGCCGTTGCAGGGGCGGATGATGGCAATTGACAAAAGGCGGAAGGGACGCACAAAAGGGCTGGTGGCTTTCACTGAACCCTCTTTCACTGAACGCCGTTATCCCCTCCGTTGCAGGCATCGCCGGCAAGCTTGAGCCGCACCGAGCGTGGAGCTTCCGCCAGAATGCCGACCCCTTGCGAATCATCGATTCTCTCCATCACGCGGGCGTGCTCATACAGGAATGAAACCTTCTCCCCCTCTGCGTGTGAAAAATGGTATTGGACGACGGCCAAATCGTCGACTTCGAGCAGGCGATCGATCGCTTCGAGTAATTCGGTCAGACCCCCGCCCCGGCGCGCGGAAATTGATATTACTTCGGAGGCGCCGCCGGCGGCTTTCTCGGTATTCGCGATTCCCCCGGCTTCCCCGGCAGCTAGAAGATCCGTCTTATTCAAAACGAGGATTTGAGGCTTCTTGTCCGCGTCCAGCTCTTCGAGCACCTTGGCGACTTCGCACCTTCTCGCGGGTCTTTGATCCGACGAAACGTCCACGACGTGCAGCAGCATCGCCGCCTCGGTCACCTCCTCCAGCGTGGCGCGAAACGACTGGATCAGCGTCGCCGGCAGATTGGAGATAAAACCAACCGTGTCGGATAACAGGACCTTGCGGCGCGAAGGCAGGTCCAGCACGCGAATGGTGGGATCCAATGTCGCGAACATGCGCTTGTCCGCGATGACCTTGGCGGAGGTGAGCGCGTTGAAAAGTGTCGATTTGCCGGCATTCGTGTAGCCCACCAAAGCGATGGTGGCAAGCGGCACGCCGGTACGTTTCTTGCGCTGAAGCTTTCGCGTCGAGCGAACGCTCTCCAAATCGGCTTTCAGCTTCTCGATGCGGCGCGCGATTCGGCGGCGGTCGGTCTCGAGCTTTGTTTCGCCGGGACCGCGCGTGCCGATTCCCGCGCCGAGCCGGGACATCTCCACGCCCCGCCCAGTGAGGCGCGGCAACAGATAGCTCAACTGCGCCAGCTCGACTTGCAAGCGGCCCTCGCGAGTGCGTGCATGGCGCGCAAAGATGTCGAGGATGAGCTGAGTGCGGTCGAGAACTCGCACGTCGAGACCTCGCTCCAGATTGCGTTGCTGCGTTGGGCTGAGGTTGCGATCGAAGATGACGACGTCCGCGGCAACCTCCGCCGCCCAGTTTCGGATTTCGTCTACCTTGCCCCGGCCGATGACGGTGGCGGGATCCAGCGTCTGCCGGCTTTGAAGCACCGACCCGATCACCTCGGCATTCGCTCCAGCGGCCAGTTCGGCTAGTTCTTCAAGCGATTCCTCACTGGAGTAACCGCCCCCGTTAGCCGTGTTCGAGGCGGCAGCGGCGGACCTGCCACGCACCTCGACTCCAACGAGAAGGCAAGTCTCTTGCTCGTCAGAGTTCTCGATGGTGATCGGTCTTTTCACGAAGTCACCGCCCAGGGCAGTCCCCGATGAACGCTAGGGAGCCGCGCGCCTGAAATACAGCAGGTTTCAACCTGCTAATTGAACCCAGAGAAAAGCGGTCCATACCTCGTTAGTCCGCGGCAGGCACAGGCAGCGCGGGCATGGGATGTTCATCGGCATCACCCGAATCCGTATGGGGAAGCGCGGCAGGCGGGGGATCGGCCGGCGAAACAAGAGCGGCTGGAGGCGGGGGAGCAGCCGGCGAAACAAGAGCGGCTGGAGGCGGGGGATCGGCCGGCGAAGCAGGAGCAGCTGGAGACGGGGGGGCCGGCGCGGGAGCATGCAAAGCCGCGGGCCTTTCCGCGCCGCGGTGCGAACTCTGTCCGTGCCTTGGGGCGACGATCGTCGAGATCGCATGCTTGAAAATCAACTGTGTCTGATGACTGGTTTCAAACTCGATGCAGAACTTGTCGAATCCCCTCACGCGGCCTGACAGCTTGACTCCACTCGTCAAGTAGATCGTGATCGGAAACCGCTCCTTGCGGGCATTGTTCAGAAAGGAATCTTGAATGTTTTGGCTTCCCATTGGTCCTCTCCGGTTTGCATCGCGGCTTCCGCAAGCTGTTACTTCCATAGTAACGCGATCGAGCCGCTGGCGGAAACAGAGCTCACGCTAGCAGCGCTAAATAACCTTAATATTGCTATGATCCGCTGTGATGCAAAAAGCGTTTCTGAACCTCTCATTGATTCTGGCCGTCGTCAACGGATGGACGGGCGCCTTTCCTCTCATTGCCCAGCAGGTTGTTGCCCAGCAGAACCAGCGCCAGCCCAACGTTGTCATCATCTTTACGGACGACCAGGGCACGCTCGACGCCAACTGTTTCGGCTCGACGGATCTCTACACTCCCGCCATTGACTCACTGGCCCAGAGCGGTGTCCGCTTCACGCAAGCTTACTCGCACACCGTTTGCTGCCCCGCCCGCGCCATGCTGATGACGGGACGCCAGCCGCAGCGCTCCAACGTGAACGACTGGATGCAGGGCCCCATGCGGGGACCGAAGGGCCGCAACATGCTGAGGAGCGAGGTCACCCTGGCCGAAGTTCTCAAAGACGCCGGTTACCGCACGGCCCTTTACGGCAAATGGCACCTGGGCGCGCATCCTGACCACGGTCCCATGAAGCAGGGCTTTGACGAGTTCTTCGGCATCCGCGACGGTTTCATTGACAACTTCTTGCACTTTCAACTGCACCGTCATGGCTACCACGATCTGTATGAGGGGACGCGCGAAGTCTTCCATCGCGGCGACTATTTCCCGGATTTGATGACCGACCGCGCTCTGGCTTTCATCGACCGCCATCAAGACCGCCCCTTCTTCCTCTACTACGCGCTCAACATCCCGCACTACCCCGAGCAGTCGATCCAGCGCTTCCAACCGCGTTACTACGGGATGGTCGAACCGCGCCAAACCTACGCCGCGATGGTTTCGACCACCGACAACTACATCCGGCGCATCCTCACTCAACTCGACGCTCTGAACCTGCGCGAGAGCACGATCGTTGTCTTCATGAGCGACAACGGACATTCCGATGAGGACTACCAGATCACTGTCGACGGCCACACCAGCGGCTACCGCAAGGGCCACAACTATGGCGCGAATGCGGGCGGCGGCAACACCGGCAAGTGGATCGGAGCGAAAGGCAGCTTCCTGGAGGGAGGCATCCGAGTGCCGGCGATCTTGAGCTACCCCGCCAAAGTGCCGAAGAACGTCGTGCGAGACCAAGCGATCATCGCAATGGATTGGTACCCGACCATCCTCGAATTAGCCGGCGTCAACCCGCCGAAGAATGTCGAGCTCGACGGCCACAGTGTGATGCCGCTGATTCGAGACGCCAATGCCAAGACACGATACGGCGTGATGCATTGGCAATGGCAGGATCGCTGGATGGTACGCGATGGGGACTGGAAACTGCTGGTGAACGCGAGAGCAACCCCCGACTCGCCCCCGCTGGATGAGGTACATCTGGGCAGTTTGGCGGACGATCAGCCGGAGCGCCGCAACCACGCTAAAGAGCAGCCCCAGATCGTCCAGCGCCTGACAAACCTGCACGAAGAATGGGTGGCGAGAATTACGCCGGAGGGCTTGGAAGACGAGACGAGCCTGCCGTGATCCTGCACCCAGAGCAAGCCTTCCTCGCCAGTAATCCGGGGGCCAGGGGATGCAATCTGTTCGTTCGAGACAAGCGCCCTATCGCACCCGAAATCGGGGCAGGGGACTTCGGACACGCGAGCTTCACTAGAGAGGGGCAGGCAAGAAGGGTGACCTCCTACTCATCCTCTCTTGGGTAACGGAAGCCGATCGGGTGTTTCTTCGGCGGCTCGGGCGGCTCCAGCAGCCCTTGGATATGCTCGAACAGAATGCCAATCTCCTCGTCGTGCTGGGCCACCTTGCGGGCTAACCCGGATTTCTCATCGCGGGGTTGGCGGAAGGCCGCCTTTTGTGGCACAAACATAATGATTACAATATGTTTCAGCCAGCAAGAAAGCGACCCCTGCCATGACAGAGTGTACCCAAACCAGCTTCACCTTCGCCGACCATGGCCGCCGCCAGGTGGTAGCCCGTTTCGACGGCGGCATGATCACCTCCGACGGCGGCGCCATGCTGTTGCGCCAGACCGAACAGCGCAGCGGCATCGTGCGGCAGTTCGCCGCCTGCTTCCGTGATCACCGCCAGCCCGCGCAAGTCGAACACAGCGTGCGCGAGCTGGTCTCGCAGCGCGTCTACGGGCTGGCGCTGGGTTATGAGGACCTCAACGATCACGATCAGCTGCGCTCCGACCCGCTGCTGGCCCTGCTGAGCGGCAAACAAGACCTCGAAGGCAAGCAGCGCCGCCGAGCCCAAGACCGCGGCAAGGCGGGCGCCGGCAAGAGCACTCTCAACCGCCTGGAGTTGACCCCGGCCAAGGCCGGCGCGCAAAGCCGTTACAAGAAGATCGTTCTCGACACGGGCGCGGCCGACCGTCTGCTGACCTCGCTCTACATTCAATCGCAGCCGTGCCAGCCCGAGCGCATCGTGCTCGATCTCGACGCCACCGACGACGCGCTGCACGGCCGCCAAGAGGGGCGCTTTTTTCACGGCTACTACGGACACTATTGCTACCTGCCGCTCTACATTTTCGCCGGGGACCAGTTGCTGTGCGCGCGCCTGCGGCCGTCCAACATCGACGCCTCGGCGGGGTCGCTCGAAGAGGTCCGGCGCATCGTCGAACAACTGCGGCGGGTGTGGCCCGAGGTCGAGATCCTGCTGCGGGCCGACAGCGGTTTTTGCCGCGACGAGATCATGAGCTGGTGCGAGAACCAGGGCGTGGATTACGTGTTCGGACTGGCGAAAAACGAGCGTTTAGAGCGCCTGATCAAGAGACGGATGAAGCTGGCGCGGCGGCGTTTCGCCAAGAGGGGCAAGGCGGCCCGGGCGTTCGGGGATTTCCGCTACCGCACGCGAACCAGCTGGGCGCGGGGGCGCAGGGTGGTGGCCAAGGCGGAGTATCTGGCGAAGGGCGAAAACCCGCGTTTCGTGGTGACGTCGCTGACGCCCAAGCAAGCGGCGGCGCAACACTTATACGAGACGATCTACTGCGCCCGCGGAGAGATGGAGAACCGCATCAAGGAGCAGCAGCTGGGGCTGTTCGCCGACCGCACCTCGACCGCGCTATTGCGGTCGAATCAGATCCGCTTATATTTTTCATCGATCGGGTACTGTTTGCTGGAGACGCTGCGGCGGCTGGGGTTGGCGGGGACGAAGATGGCGCGGGCGCAATGCACGACGATCCGGCTGCGGTTGTTGAAGATCGGAGCGCGCATCCGGATCACGGCGCGCAAAGTGTGGATTTCGCTGGCGACGGGATACGCCTGGGCGGGGGTGTTCGCCCAAGCGTATGAGAATCTCGAACGGGGGGAGCCGCGGCGCTGCTGAAAACGGCAAGGCGAGTTCAAGTAATACTTGAAGCACACAGGGCTCGACAGGGGCGGCAATCGAGGTTTGCCCAAAAACAGACGAAAAACGCCTCGGCCAGGGTCGCGGACAGCATGCCGGGCCGTTTCTGCCCCACGGCGGCCCCGCCGAGAGGCGATGCCGCCTCAAGACCATGAAATCCCATCCCGCGCGCCCCGCCAACCCCGTTTTCGGGAATCGATGAGAAATGCGGGCTAACTCTTCATTGTCGGCCAGCATTCGGCGCACCCGGACGAAGGTCCGCATGATCTCGATGTTGATCTCGATTGCCCGGTTGCTGCGCAGCACCGAGGAAAGCATGGCTACGCCCGTTTCGGTGAAGGCTCGCGGCGGGTACCGGCGACCGCCCCAACTTGAGGTCACAATTTGTGACCTCAAGTGGTCGAACTCCTCTTTCGAGAGCTGGAACATGAAGTCTTCGGGGAAGCGTTCAAGGTTCCGCGTCACGGCCTGATTCAGCACCTTCGTACCGACGCCATAGAGCGCGGCCAGACCCGAATCGAGCATCACGTTCTCGCCGCGGATCACGTAGATCTGCGTGGCGATCCGTTCCACTGGAATCACGCTCCGGGACTTTGCCTTGGCCATTCCCCATTCTGCCCGGCTCACCCGACCACGTCAACTGGGCCAGGCGCCTGCAACACGATGGGTAATAGTGCTTCACTCGCGATCCGGCGACAACCCTCCAACACGAAGTTCAGATTGGCTCCTGAGCCTGAGATCCCCGCGAAACTGGAGCCATGACGATGAGCTACATCCAACACCCCTATCTCAAAGGCAGTCTCGGGCAGGTTCCCGATCCAAGACAGAGATATAGGATCGAGAGCGGATGGCTATACAAAGAGCGCCTGACACCGTTGGGTTTCAAAGAGACCTCGAGCGTAGAACTTGCAGCAGTGACCAGTGCCCGTCCTGGCGGTTGAGGACTTGCATTCGCGGCCATATTGTGTAATTATTCAAGATGATGAATAATCATTCATCGGGAGGCGTCCATGCCTGCTGAGCTGAAAGAGCGGCTGAGTATCCCTCGCATTGCCGCGCCGCACCTGTTGACGGACCTCGACCTGACAACCGGGGAGCTGCGTGATCTGCTAGAGCTGGCCGTTCGGGTGAAGGCGGCTCCGGGGGAGTACACGGAGGCGCTGAAGCAGCGCAGCATCGCGGTCGTATTCGAGAAGCCATCGCTGCGGACGCGCATGACGTTCGAGCTGGCGGCCAAGCAGCTCGGCGGGGACTCGATCTTCCTGGACCACCGCGACGGACGAATCGGCGAGCGCGAGCCGGCACGCGACATAGCCCGCAATCTCGATCGCTGGGTGGACGCGGTAGTGGCGCGAACTTTCGAGCAGAGCACGCTGGAAGAGCTGGCGCGCTGGTCATCGGTACCGGTGATTAATGCCCTGAGCGGACGATATCACCCGTGCCAGGCCATGGCGGATTTCTTGACTCTGAAGGAACACCACGGCAAGCTCACAGGTCTCAAACTGGCGTTCGTCGGTGACGGAAACAATGTGGCGCACTCGCTGATGCTGTGCGGCGCCCAGCTCGGCGTGTCAGTGGCACTGGCAAACCCGCCCGGTTACGAACCCGATGCTGAGATCACGGCACAGGCCGGTGAGATTTCGGCGGAAACAGGCGCGAAGATCACGCTGAGCTACGATCCGGCCGAAGCGGTGAAGGACGCGGACGCGGTTTACACCGATATCTGGACCAGCATGGGATGGGAAGCCCAAACGCAACAGCGGCGCATCGCCTTTGCCGATTTTCAAGTGACCGGCGAACTGATGGCCCTAGCGAGACCCGGCGCCTTGTTTATGCATTGCCTGCCGGCTTCGCGTGGAGAGGAGGTCACGGACTCCGTGATCGAGTCGGCTGGTTCGGTCGTTTTTGACCAAGCTGAAAACCGCTTGCACACGCAGAAAGCATTGTTGCTTATGATGATCGGCAAGAAGCAGTGACAGAGCCTCGGGCGGGAGCCCGAGGTCAAGTTTGCTAAGAGCTTCAAGTCGCATGGCGGACACGCAAATCATTTCGCGTGGCGGCCCGCCGAGTCAGGCAAAAAGGAGAACCTCATGGCTGAGTTAGTGGGAATCTACATGGCCGAAGCAAAAGCGTCCGAGCCACGGTCCGTACCCGAGGCGCGGGCGGTCCCGGGCCACGGACTCGAGGGCGACCGCTATTTCAACCATGAGGGGACCTTCAGCAAGCCCGGAGAGGTTGACCGCGAGGTGACTCTCGTCGAAGCCGAAGCGGTCGAGGCGCTGGCCCGCGAATCCGATATCCACATCAAAGAGGGAGAGACCCGCCGCAATCTTGTCACTCGAGACATCGCGCTGAACCATTTGGTCGGCAAGGAGTTTCTGGTGGGCGACGTGAGGCTCCGTGCCATTCGTCTCTGCGAACCGTGCGGGCATCTCGAGAAACTGACCGTGCCCGGCGTCGAGAAGGGGCTCATTCACCGGGGAGGACTGCGCGCTCAAATACTTTCGGAAGGGGTCTTGCGAACCGGTGATCCGATTCAGCCCGCGGCTGTTCCAGCGCCCGAGGCGGAGGCTTCCGGTTGAAGCACGTGTCACTGACCCGTCGATAAATTTGACACAGACTCAGCTTTGGGAAACTGGGCATCGGACCGGATCATGGCGTCCGCCAAGATTCACGAGCGCCACATTTCTTCGAGCGACAAGGATCAAACTTCATGGCACTGCAACCAAAGAAAGTAGCGCTCGCCTACTCGGGCGGGCTGGATACATCCATCATCATTCCCTGGCTGCGCGAGAATTACGGCTGCCAGGTTATCGCGATCTGCGGCGACGTCGGCCAAGGCAGCGGCGAGCTGGAAGGAATCGTCGAAAAGGCCAAGAAGAGCGGCGCTGTCGAGGTGTTCGTCGAGGACATGCGCGAAGAGTTTGTTCGCGACTACGTCTGGCCGATGGTGCGCTCGGGGGCGATCTACGAGGCCAAGTACCTGCTGGGCACCTCGATCGCGCGTCCCCTGCTGGCGAAGCGCCAAGTGGAAATCGCACTCGAAACCGGCTGCGACGCGCTTTCCCACGGCGCCACGGGCAAGGGCAACGATCAGGTGCGTTTCGAGCTGACCTACAAGGCGCTGGCGCCGCATCTGCCCGTCATCGCGCCCTGGAGGGAATGGTCCATCAACTCGCGCGAGGACGCGATCGATTATGCCGCGGCGCATGACATCCCGATCGATGTATCGAAGGCGAAGATCTACAGCCGCGACCGGAATCTGTGGCATATTTCTCACGAAGGCGGCGAGCTCGAGGACCCAGCCAATGCTCCTTCCGACTCAGTTTGGATGTTGACAAGCAGTCCCAAGGACGCGCCCGATACACCGGCTGATGTCGCTATTGAGTTCGAGAAAGGCACGCCCGTCGCGGTCAATGGCGAGAAATTGAGTCCGGCGAGCATCGTCGAAACACTCAACACTTTGGGGGGGGAGCACGGAGTCGGGCGCGTCGACCTGGTTGAGAATCGGTTTGTCGGGATGAAGTCCCGTGGATGTTACGAGACTCCTGGAGGGACGATCCTGATGGCCGCGCACAACGAGCTGGAAAGCCTGACGCTCGACCGGGCAACTTCGCACTACAAGCAGAAGATCGCTCTTGACTACGCCGAGCTCGTCTACAACGGGCAGTGGTTCACGCCACTCCGCGAAGCGCTGGACGCATTCATCAGCCAAACCCAGCAGCGCGTGAGCGGCGAAGTTGCCTTGCGTCTCTACAAGGGACATGTTGATGTCGTCAGCCGCAAGTCGCCACATTCGCTCTATTCGGAGAACATCGCCAGTTTCACGATGGGAGCCGATTACGACCAGAAGGATGCCGCCGGCTTCATCAACCTGATCGGCCTGCCGATCAAGGTCGGCGCGGCGGTGGCGGCGAGGCAACCATAACCGAAGTGCAGCGGAAAACATCAAACGGCCGGACAGAGGCGCGGACGGGAGTCCGCGCTTCGAGGGGTCGCGCCGCCTCCCGCCGGGAGGCCCAAACGTGGCAAGAAACGCGAGAGCCCGAATCGGAGCCGCGACCGTGAGGAAGCGGTTAGCCGCTACCCCGCGCCTCATCCGCCAGGCTCCCCCTTCTGTGGTTGCGGCTGGTAAGCGCACCAAGAGGAAACCTCAAATACCGAAAACGGCTCAACGGCTCAACGGCTCAACGGCTCAACGTACATGAAACTCTGGGGAGGAAGATTCGAAACCGGACCAGCCGAACTGTTTGAGCAGTTCTCCGGCTCGCTCGACTTCGACCGGCGCTTGCTCGAAGCCGACATCGCCGGGTCCAAGGCTTTCGCCTCGGCGCTCGAGCGCGTCGGCATTCTGTCGCAACAAGAGCGCGACCAAATCCGCACGGCCTTCGACCAAATCCTCGAGCAGTCCAAGCAGCCGGATTTTTTCGAGGGAGCGACGGACGAAGACATTCACACCTTCGTCATCCGAAAGCTCAAGGAAACGGCGGGTGATGTCGCCGACAAGATCCACACCGGCCGCAGCCGCAACGAACAAGTGGCCACCGACTTTCGCTTGTGGCTGCGGGACGAACTGAAGACCACGCGGCGGCGCTTGGCCGGCTTGATGGGCGCCCTCGTCGCGTTTGCCGAGCGTGAACCCGATGCCTTGCTCCCGGGCTACACCCATCTGCGCCGGGCGCAACCGATCCTTTGGTCGCACTACTTGCTGGCCTACTTCGAGATGTTCGCCCGTGACTGGCAACGGTTCGGTGAAGCATACGAAAGAACAAACGTTCTGCCGCTCGGCAGCGGAGCGCTGGCTGGAAGCGGTTTTCCCTTCGACCGCCAGGCGATCGCTGACGAGCTGGGATTCGGCGCCATCTCGAACAACAGCCTCGACGTGGTTTCGGATCGTGACTTCGCGCTGGATTTCCTCTATGCATCGTCGGTCACCATGCTGCATTTGAGCCGGCTGGCGGAGGACTGGATCCTCTATTCGAGCGAGGAGTTCGGTTTTCTGGAGCTGGGGGAAGAAGTCACCAGCGGTTCTAGTCTGATGCCGCAAAAGAAGAACCCGGACGCTTTCGAGCTGGTTCGGGGCAAATCCGGGCGAGTCGCCGGTGATCTGGTATCCCTGATGATGACCGTCAAGAGCTTGCCTCTCGCTTACAACCGCGACTTGCAGGAAGACAAGCCTCCGGTCTTTGACGCCGCGGATCACTTGGCCGGATCGCTCGAAGTCACGAAGCTCTCGATCGACACGACGAAGATCAACGCGACCGCGATGGAACAGGCGGCTGAGGAGAGCTGGACTTGCGCAACTGAACTAGCGGAAATGTTATCGAGGCGTGGAGTGCCGTTCCAGCGGGCGCATCAAGTGGTCGGCGCCCTGGTTCTAGAGAGCGTCCGCCATGGCAAAAGTCCGCGGGATTGGAACGAGGCGCAGCTTCGCGAAATTGCTCCGGAGTTTGACGCCGAGGCGGTGGAGTTGCTTTCCGCAAGGCGCGCGCTGGAGAATCACACACCACCTGGCGGCACCGCGCCCGAGACCGTCCGGCGCGCCCTGGAGAGCGCCCGGCAGCGCCTGTCCAAAATGCGGGAATCGTCATGAGCAAAGGGTTTCGCCAGGCCCAGATTCAAAAACTGATTCGATCGGCCGCGATTCATACCCAAGAGGAATTGGCGGCCGCATTGGCGCCGTTGGGAGTCGAAGCGACCCAAGTCACGCTCTCGCGGGACATACGCGAGCTGGGAATCATAAAAACCGCCGACGGCTATCAAGAACGAGCAGCCCTAACGGCGGGCAATGACACGGGCAATGACACGAAAAAGGGAGCGGCCGGCCGTGCGCGCGACAACCTATCACGCGTCCTGCAGGAGTTCCAGCGTGATGTTCAGGTGGCCCAGAACCTGGTTGTTCTGAAGACCAATCCCGGTGGCGCGGGGGCTGTCGCGCTTGCGCTTGATTCCGAACACTGGCCCGAAATCGTGGGCACGGTGGCGGGCGATGACACTATCTTCGTAGCGACCGAGAGCGCGGCGAAGGCGCGGAAGTTGCGACAGAAACTATTGGAGTTGGGGTGAGGCGGAAGTGGGGTGAAGTGGAAGTGGATCGGTACGAGGCACGGCAGCGCCCCGACGTGGCGTACGCATTCTTGCGTGCCGTGTCGCCATTCGTGGCGACATCGCCGAGCGCCACGTGCCGTACGACTCCGCCGTGCCGCTTATGGGCTATGTCCCGCCCTCTCGAGTTTGGGCCCTCTGAGGTGGCGCGCGCCTCCCGGCGGGCCGCGTCGGCCTCCGGGCCGACGTTGCCCGCCGGGCTAGCCGGTGGCAATCGGGTGGATTGCCCGGTGAAGATCCAGGTTCGGAGGTTTTCCCGTTTGTCCCAGCATGTCCTGCACTTGGGCCCGATGGTGGAGAAGGCGGCCCCACGAGCATGATAAGCTTGGTGCGCGGTCCACTGAGTTGCGCGCGAAACGGCGGCTCCTGAACCTTCAGGGGAATTTTTCATGTCACTCAAATTCAGATCAAATGTGTGGTTGAGTCTTTTGCTGTTCGCGGTGTCGGCCGTTCTTCTGTCGGCGCAGGTTTCGAAGAAGGCCAACAGCGGTTATCAAACCAAAGAACAGCGTGAGCGGGTTGCCCGCAATCTGGGCGGTCCGGAACGGGAAAAAAGTCAGAAGCCTCGTGAGCTGATCGCGGCGATCGGGGTCAGCAAGGGCGATGTCATCGCCGACATTGGCTCCGGCGTCGGATTCATGCTGCCTTACTTTCTCGAAGTCATCGGACCCGGCGGAAAGATCTATGCCGAAGACATCCAGCAGGATTTCCTGGATACTGTCGAGGAGAAGAAAAGCAAGAACAATTGGGAAAACGTCGAGACGATCCTGGGAGACCAGAAAGACCCCAAGTTGCCGGCGGGCCAGATCGACCTGGCATTCATCCTCGACGCCTTCCATCACTTCGGCTATCCCGTGGAGACGATGCGCAACATTCGGCGCAGTCTTAAGCCGGACGGCCGGCTGGTCATGGTCGATTTCTACCGCAGCCGGGAGCACCCGACACGAGGAAAAGACTGGCTCAAAGATCATATCCGGCTTGACCGTGACGGGTTCGCAGCGGAGATCGCCTCGGCCGGGTTCAAGCTCGAGAAGCAGTTCGACCACCTGCCCCACCAGTATGCTCTGATTTTCCGGAAGGACTAGCGCCGAGTATGTGCGCTGGAGAAGCAACAGAGGCGCGGACGGAAGTCCACGCTCAGCTACTGTGTTCAGAAGGCCCTTGAGCGCGGACTTCCGTCCGCGCCTCTGTTGCGAGCTATCCGAGATGCAGAGGCGCTCACGGTCAAATGGGCAATCGTTTCGTCACAGCTTTGCCTGGAGGCGTGCGCCACGTCCCGCCACTCCACATTTCTTGCGTCCTTTTTGAGGAAACTCCGTCTGCTTGGATAGAAGGAATTTTCCGGTGCAATGGAGGCAATCATGAAAAACGAATCCGCCGTCGAGTTTGACACTCAGAGCCGCGTTCACATCGGCCTTGCCGTCGCGAATCGCGAAAGGTCGATCGCGTTTTACCGCGAACTGCTTGGCCAGGAGCCGGTAAAGCTCAGGCCGGGCTACGCCAAGTTCGAGGTGACGGAACCGCCCCTCAATCTGACATTGAACGAAGGCCCGCCCAAGCCCGCGCGGCCCGGAACCGTTTCGCACTTCGGCGTTCAGGTCAAATCGAGCGCCGAGGTGAAACGCATGACGGAGCGTTTCCGGGAAGCCGGCATGAAGACCAATACGGAGGAAAGTGTCGCCTGCTGTTATGCGGTTCAGGACAAGGTATGGGTAAGCGATCCGGACGGCAACGATTGGGAGGTTTTCGTTGTCCTCGATAATGAGGCTAGCGCCTACGCGCCCAACAAGAGCGAGGCCAGCTCGGTAACCGGGTGTTGCGACCCCGCGGACTGCAACCCGGCGCCCGGGCACGGCGATCAGACTTGTTGCGCCGGCGCAACCGCAGCCGAGGTGACCGCATAGGTGGCACTGTCCACGCAACAGATCTGGGAAGACTTCCGGGCGCCGCTGCGCAGCTTCATTCGGCGGCGCGTAAAGGATGACCACGCCGCCGATGACCTGCTCCAAGAGGCCTTCCTGAAGATTCACAATGGGATCGGCTCACTGAAAGACGATCAGCGTTTAACGGCTTGGCTCTACCGCATTGCGCGAAACACGATCACGGATCATTTCCGCAAACATCCTTTCCAGGTGCTGAACACGAATACCATCGCCGAGCGCCCCGCCGAGGCCGACGATAGTTCCAGCCAAGAACTCGCCACCTGCCTCAACCAAATGGTGGCGCAACTGCCGGAGAAATACCGCCAGGCGATCGAACTTGCGGAATTGCAAGGAACCACGCAACGCGGCGTGGCCAGCCAATTAGGACTCAGCGTGTCCGGCGCCAAGTCGCGAGTTCAGCGAGCGCGTGAACAGCTTAAGAAAATGCTGCTCTCTTGCTGTGATGTGGAGTTGGACAGCCGGCGGAAGGTACTGAACTATCAGCCACGCGGAAAGAATGCGTCCGGCGGCTGCGGCACGGGCGCCAATCCCAACGATGGGCCCCAGAGCCTTTGCAGCAAGAGGGCGAGGCCGCCCCTCGGCGAGGCGCAGCCTCGGCAAACCACGGTTCGAGCGCCACGACCTTCTTGAAAGTATCGACCGATTCTTCCGAGCGTCCCGGACGAGTCGATAGCATCGCCAGGGCCGTCAGAGCCTGCGTATCCTGCAATAGTTTTACGCCTCGAGCTTCCAGGGCCGACGGTACTCGCGGCGGATGAGCTTTTCGGCCTCGAGATCGTTTACGACACGCTCGTTTTCAACATCCCAGTCGACTCTTCGGCCCAGGCGGTAGGCCAAGTTGCCGAGGTGGCAGGCGATCATCGAGTTGTGCCCGATCTCGACGTCGGAGCGCGGCCTTTCGCGGCTATGCATGCAATCCAGAAAGTTCTCGACGTGCGTCAGGTGATAGTCAAGCTTCTCTCCGCGAACTTTCTGACGAGGCAGTCCCGCCGAGCGGTTCGTCCTTACCTTCTTGAAGTCGAGCTGGTCGGTTTCGGGATAGACTTCCCAGCCCTGGCGGTCGATGACCAGCACGCCATCATTGCCGTGGAACTGGACTCCGTGCTCTCGCGCTTCCGGACCGCGGCCGACACCCAGGGCGTGCTCCCAAATCATGCTGAAAGAAGGAAACTGCCACATGACTTGCTGCGTGTCCGGGGTTTCCGAGGCGTCGTGCGGGTAGCCGTACTTGCCACCCACCGACATCGCCGAGGTAGGCGCTTTGACGTCCATCGCCCAGTTGGCGATGTCGATCATATGGGCGCCCCAATCCGTCATCAGCCCGCCGCAGTAGTCCCAATACCAGCGGAATGAAAAATGGAAACGGTTCTCGTTGAACGGGCGCTTCGGAGCCGGACCGAGCCACATGTCGTAGTCAACGCCCTCGGGCGCGGGGCCATCGGGCTTGACCGGCGTCTCGCCTTTCCAGTCCAAATAGACCCAAGTGCGCACCAAACGAATCTTGCCCAGCTGGCCACTTTTGACGTAGTTGACCGCGTCGGTGTAGTGCTCCGCGCTGCGCTGCTGTGTTCCCATCTGGACGACGCGTTTGTGCTGGCGCGCCACGTCAACCATGACTCGCCCTTCGGGAATCGTCAGGCTGAGCGGTTTTTCGACATAGACGTCTTTGCCTGCCTTGCAGGCTTCGACTGTAATGTAGGCATGCCAGTGATCCGGTGTGGCGACAATGACGGCGTCGATATCATCGCGGTCGATCACGTGGCGAAAGTCCTGGGTGTGCAGGTCTGCCTTCTGACCCGCCCGGCTGACGATTTTATCGTGTGTCTTTTCGATCTGCGCCTTGTCGACGTCACACAGCGCCACACACTCGACTTTGTCGGTTCGAAGAGCGTCGCGCAAATCTCCGCGCCCCATGCCTCCGCAGCCGATCAACCCGACTCGAATCCGGTCATTGGCCCCGATCACGCGAGACGATGATGCCGCCGTTGCCGCGGACGCCGAGCCACCGGCAGCCGCCAACCCAGCCGAACCCTTAAGAAAGCTGCGCCGACTATGTGAAGCCATACGGGTCCCTCCTAGGACTGACTGTGGCAATTCAAGGGCCAATCCTTTCTCAGTTTAGGCTATTATCGCCTCCAAATCGACAAAATCGTCGATGTTGGGCAAGTCATTTGTTTTCTGCTGCCGAAGGAGTCACTTGTACGGGGCGAAGTCCCCGAACGCCCCTAGATCCTTTGCGCGAGCCTCCGCTACGGGGCTAGAGCATTTTCAATGATGACATAGCCCGTATCCGAAGATGCATTCGCCGTAGCCAAAGCGTCGATGCTGAGCAGCCCCCATGGGTTATCTATATTATTCCTGAAAATGCTCTAGAGCCGCAAGCAGCCTCCGGAGGCTCGGACAAGCAAGAGTGCTCGGCCCGGCTGGTTACGCTCGGTGTCGCCAAACCATCGGCGGATTTGTGATTCCCGCGACGGGTGCTGGTAACCCTATCCCCGCCGAATCCGCCCCGGGATTCGAGGTATACTCCACCCATGAGCAACTGCAAGACCACTCGCCGTTCCTTTTTGACTACCGCCACCAGCATCGCCGCCGCGACGGCCGCCCGCCCGATGACAGCAGCGGCGGCCCGGCGCACCATCGGAGCCAATGACCGCATCAATATCGGCATGATCGGCGTCGGAGGCCGGGGCAGCGGCCATGTCCGCACCCTCAATAGCCGCATCGAGATGAAAGGCGACGTCAGAATCACCGCCATCAGCGACATCTACGCCAAACGCAAGGACGCTGGCAGAGACGCCGCGGGCGTAGAGGACAAAGACGTCCACCAGGACTTCCACGATCTGCTCGCCCGTTCCGACGTCGACGCCGTATTCATCGCGACGCCCGATCATTGGCATGCGCCCATGGCGATCGCGGCTCTCGACGCCGGCAAGGACGTCTATCTCGAGAAACCCATGACGCTGACCATCGATGAAGCCCGCTCTCTGGCGCAAAAGGTGGCCGCAACCGGCGGCGTCCTGCAGGTCGGCTGTCAGCACGCCTCCGACAAGCGCTATCAAAGGGCCCGCCAGCTCATTGAGGACGGCTGGATCGGCAAACCGCTGTGGGGACAGGCCAGCTACTCGCGCAACTCGATTTACGGCGAGTGGAATTACGAAATTGACGAAGGAGCCAGCGCCCAGGACGTCGGCTGGGAGCAATTTCTTGGACCGGCGCCGAAGCGCCCGTTCAGCGCGGACCGTTATTTCCGCTGGCGAAAGTACTGGGATTACTCGGGCGGCATCGCGACGGACCTGTTCTATCACCGCCTCAGCCCGCTGCGGCAGATGATGGGCATCGAGTTTCCAACGCGCGTGAGCGGCGCCGGCGGCATCTATGTCCACAAAGACCGCGAAGTGCCCGACACCTACACCTCCACTGTCGAATACGCCGACAGCGTATGCGTTCTCGGCAGCTCCATGGCCAACTCCGCCAGCAACGAGCATCTGCAGCCGGTTGTCTACGGCCATAAAGGCACGATTACCTTCGACGGCGATGCTGTCGTGGTGGAACCGGAGTGGCAGTTCCGGGATGAGTTTATCGAGAAGACGGGCTCGTCGAAGGCGTACGTGGAGATCGAACCGCACAACGCGGTCGAGGAGCACCACGACAATTTCCTTAGTTGCATACGCTAGCGCGAGAAACCGAATTGCGACGTCGATTTCGGCTACAAGATCATGACGGCCATCAAGCTCGGGGTTGACAGCTACCGGCAAGGCAAGACGATGCTCTGGGATCCAGCCGAAGAAAGGCTGATTAGCCAAGCCAGTGAGCGTCCGGGCTACGAAGGCAGCGGCCAAAACCACGAAGAGCCGCCACGGCCGCGCCGCCGGCGCTAGGCGAGACCTCGACAGCCGCCCTTTCGTATCAATCGCCGGGGCTAAACCCAGATTCTTTCAGGTAGTTAGCCTCTGAGGTTCCACGTTGAACAGAATCGCGCCCGAAAGGGTGCGGTTGACCCGTAATTTTCACCAGATGGCGAGGCGGGCGCGGCCCTGTTGCGACCAGTCTTTTGCCGGGTTCATCACTTAACAATCCATTATGAGGTTAGAATAGTTCGCTGGAGCTTTGACTCCCGAGGCCGCGACTTCCGCTAGTGTATATAGACTGTGCGGGACTGTTATTTTGGAGCCGTGGCCTTTCAAGTTGCCTCATGACCCAACTCTCCGTTCGGCTGACAGCGTTTCTGCTGGCTCTGAGTATCGGGCTCTCCGTTGCCCTGCTCGACCTCGTCCTGGCTACAAACAGTCAGGCCATTGAACTCTACACCCTCACGGCATTCTTCGTCCCGCTGCTGGGTTGTTTTCTGCTTGTTTCTGGAGCATACGCGTGTCTCGCGTTGGCAATATTGGTGGTCCCCCGCCGGCTTGGCTTTTTTGAACCGGGGCGGGCGTTAATCTCCGGGGGCGCCGCGCTCGCCATGCTCAGCGTGACTCATCTGTTGGATCCCGCCGATTGGGGAACCCCGGGGGCCTCCGGACGCATCGCGGTGCGGCTGGCCTTGGGGCTGGCGGCTTTCCCGCTTGTCTATTGGGCGCTCGACGGTCTGGAGCGATTCCCGCGGCTTCGCGACTCGGTCTTCTACGGCTGCCTGTCGGCTCCCGTCTTGCTCCTGGAAGCGTACGCATTCCAATGGGCGGGACGGGAATGGCTTCCCGGGGGGGGGCTGGCGGCTCTGGCGGTTCTGCTGCTGTTTGCGGCGATTGGTGTCGTCACACTATGGGTCTTCGCCTGGGCGGGCTCCAGCAAAAGATCCCTTACGGCTCTCGTGTTTTTGTCGGTGGGCATAGCTGGAGGAACCGGCTACGCCTGGCTGAGCCAGCCGGAACACGTCCATGAAGGTGCTGAGCCCGCGCCGGCGCCGATCCCGCATATCATCCTGCTGACAGTGGATACTCTTCGCCAAGACGCCCTTTCCTGTTATGGCGGAGCAACCCCCACGCCCAACATTGACCGGCTTGTTGAGGACTCTGTCTTATTTACGAATGCGTACTCCTCGGCTCCCTGGACGTTGCCGTCTTTCTCGAGCATCTTTACGGGTGTCTCCCCGTGGGTTCATCAAACCACCAAGATGCGCCAAGTCCTGCCAGCGGGTTTGACCACGCTGGGGGAAAAGATGGCCGAGGCCGGTTATCTGACGGGCGGAATCGGCCTCAACTACTTCCTGACCCAACGGGGAGGGGGCTGGGCCGTGAACCGTGGTTTTGCCGAATACAACTTCTATCCGAAATTTCACAGCCCCCGTACGGCGGCCTTCGAAGTATTGGCCGGCCGCGACGTGAGCGCTTTCGATCTTTGGGCGACGACCGATGATTTGACCCGGATGGCGCGAGACTGGGTGCGCGGCCATGGTGCCTCGGGGTTCTTCTTCTGGCTCCACTACCTGGACCCGCACATGCCCTTCCTGCCGCCGGAAGAGTTTTTCCCCGGGGGAAAGTTGAATGAGGAAGCCGCCCAAGAATATGGTTCCATGGACGCCCTCGACCGCTTTCGGTCCGGCCATTTGCTCCCCACGGCTGAGGCCAAGGCCTGGGTGAGGGGTCTCTACCGCGGAGAAGTGCAGCATGTTGATGACCGCATCGGGTCCTTTCTCTCCATTTTGAAAGAGACCGGGATTTATGACGACGCGCTCATCGTGTTCACCTCCGATCACGGGGACGAGCATTTCGACCACGCGGGAGTGGATCACGGACACACGCTTTACGACGAGCTGCTTCGCGTTCCGCTGGCGTTCAAGCTCCCTGGCTCGGTCACGACAGGAAAAGTTGACCCAATCGTCGGGACCGTCAGTATTCTGCCCACGATCCTTGAGCTGGCGGGCATCGATTTTACCGCCGAGAATTTTTCCGGACGCTCTCTGGTTCCCTATTGGGATCAAGACTTCACCGAGGACCAGATCATCTTCAGCACGGGAGCGTACGTCTTTGAGGAACGTGAGTCCGTGATTTTCGAAGGCTGGAAATACATTCGTTCCTTGAGCAGCGGAGCGGAGGAGCTTTACAACCTTCGGGTCGATCCAAGAGAACGCGACAACCTGGCGGCGGTCGACCACGAGCGTATCGCAAAAGCACATGTGCTGTTGAAGGGGAACGAGGCCCGCGGCGAGCAGTTGCGGAAACACTACGGGCTGGAGGCCACGGCCGAGGGAGTAGAATTGACCGAAGCGGAGCGGCGGCTGCTGCGCTCTCTGGGCTACGTGCAGTAGGGCTGTGCGGCCGCCCGCCCGCCGCGCCCAAATCCGCTGAAGCCGCCGCCACCTGAAAGTTGTTCAAGAAGACGATTTGTCCAACAAGACCCCTCACATTGCCGTCCTGGGAGCCGGACCGGCTGGAGTCGGCGCCGCTTTTTGGCTGACTCGTTCCGGCCTCGCCCGGGTCACGATCCTGGAGCAGCGGGACCTGCCAGGGGGTAACGCGGGCAGTTTTGATTTAGAGGGAATCCGGGTTGATTACGGAAGTCACCGTTTGCACCCATCTTGCGATCCCGAGATTCTGGCCGATCTCCGGGAACTGTTGGGGGAGGATTTGCTGGATCGCCCGCGCCACGGCCGAATCCGGCTTCTCGGGCGCTGGATTCACTTTCCCCTGCGACCTCTCGATTTGGCCCTGAACCTTCCGCCTTCATTCGCGTTTCGCGCCGCCTGGGACTCCTTATCTCGTTCGTCTTCTCGGCGTTCCTCGAAGGAGGAGAACTTCGCCAGCGTTTTGGAGGAAGGACTCGGCCGAACATTCTGCCGGGAGTTCTACTTCCCCTTCGCGCGCAAGCTCTGGGGCCTCGAGCCTCACGAACTCTCGGCGACACAGGCCCGGCGCCGGGTCTCGGCGAATTCGCCGGCCAAGCTGCTGCGACGGCTGCTGGGTGCCGTGCCGGGTTTGAAACGGCCGAGGCAAGGCGAGTTTTTTTATCCCCGGCGAGGTTACGGGCAGATCTCGGAGAGCTTGCTCGAAGCGGCGCGAAACAATGGAGCGAACGTGCTGCTGGGTGCGCGGGTAAAATCCATCGAGGCTCAGGCCATACCGCGCAGCGTGGTTTTCGAACGTCACGGCAACGTCGAGAGGCTCGACGCCGATCTAGTTTGGTCGACCCTGCCCGTTACCTTTCTCGTGAAAGCTCTCGAAGCGCAAGTCCCGCCCGCTGTCCAGCAAGCCGCTTCGGCCATGTCGTTCCGGGGCATGATCTTGATTTACGTCACGCTTTCACTGGACCGCTTTAGTGAATACGATGCTCACTACTTTCCGGCTGAGGACATTCCGATCTCGAGGCTTTCGGAACCGAAGAACTACAGCGGCGCGGCAGAACCACGCGGCCGTACCGTCCTTTGCGCCGAACTGCCCTGTGATGCCAGCTCGGCCTATTGGAGGATGACCGATCAAGAGCTGGGAAGCTTGGTCGTGGAATCGCTCGGGAAGGCGGGTCTTGCGGTCACCGGCGAGGTCTTATCGGTAGCATCACGCAGGCTGGGGCAGGCCTATCCCGTCTACTCGCTCGGGTATGAAGATCACCTGGCGACGGTAGAGGATTGGCTTGACCGCTTCGATGGTCTGCTGAGTTTCGGGCGTCAAGGATTGTTTGCTCACGACAACACCCATCATGCTCTCTACATGGCTTCAGCGGCTGTCCAATGTCTGGGCCAGGATGGCGCGTTCGATCGTGCTCGTTGGGGAGACTTCCGGCGAATTTTCGAGACCCATGTCGTCGAAGACTAGCCTGCATTTCTCACGGCGCAACTTTTCGGGCATTCTGGAGGCGATCCTGTTTCATCCAGCGATCAAGCGGATTTTTTTCAATGTTCGCCATTTGGTCTCTTTTGCTGTCATTGTCCTGGTATTCGCTAGCAAAAGAGTCTCAACGGACTTTAGCGGTTTGGGCGCAAGTTGTTCATTTATAAGCGGTTAATTTTTTCAATGAGAGGATATCCGGGTTTTTGCCGGGCGGGGGGGGCCTGGATCGCCTGCCGCTCACCTCCACATGGAAAATGATTCATCGCTGGGTTTCCCTTTTTTAGGATAGCAAGCCGGTCTGGGGCGGCCTGGCGCTTCCTGGAGAAAACTGTTGAAAAAAAAGGGGATAATTTTATCAAAAATCCGTGACTGAGTTTGTCAGCCGGGGTTTCGGCGGAGGAGCCGAAAAACCGCTCTTGATCAGGTGTCTCGCGCTGCTACGATTGGATAGGTGGTGGAAAGGCTTGTTGCCACCAGGTATCTGGCAGCGGTACAATTTAGCCGTCGATGGGCGGCAAAACGATCTCTCACTACAAGGTCACCGGCGAACTCGGCCGGGGCGGCATGGCTGTCGTTTACAAGGCCGAGGACACCAAGCTTAAGCGTTTCGTCGCCCTGAAATTCCTTCGCTCCGACCTTCTAGAGGACGAGGAACATAGAGAGCGTTTCCTTCGTGAAGCGCAAGCCGCTGCTGCTCTCGATCACTCCAACATTTGCACTGTCCATGAAATCGATGAGGTCGAAGGCAAGACCTTTATCGCCATGGCCTTCATAGAAGGTCCGACCGTCAAAGACAAGATTGCAGAGCGTCCACTGAAGCTGGAAGAAGCCCTCGACATCACGATTCAAACCGCGCACGGTCTCCAAGCTGCCCACGAAAAGGGCATCGTCCACCGGGACATCAAAAGCGCCAATCTGATGCTCACGGCGCAGGGCCAAGTCAAGGTCATGGATTTTGGATTGGCGCAGCTAGCAGAGCGGTCCCAACTGACGAAAACCGCGACCATCCTCGGGACACCGGCCTACATGTCGCCGGAGCAAGCGCAACGATTGCCGACGGACCGGCGGACCGACATCTGGTCGCTGGGTGTGGTGATTTATGAGATGCTGACGGGCCGCCTGCCGTTTGAGGGCGAACGCCAGCAGGCGGTGCTCTATGCCATCGCGCGCGACGAGCCGGACCCGATCACGGCGCTGCGAGTCGGCGTGCCGGTCGAGCTGGACCGTATCGTCTTAAAGGCGATGGCGAAGAGCCCCGATGAACGTTACCAGCATGTTGAGGAAATGGCTGTAGACCTGCGGAGCTTGGCCCAAGAGCTGGAGCCGGAAAAGCCGAAGATTCTCCGCAAGCCGCTCGCTGCTGCAGCTCCTCGCAATCCGATCCCCGATCCAAGCCCGCGGCCCGCTAGTGCTCCGCCCGCCACGGTTCTTCGTTCTCGGCGCGCTTTAGTCGTGGGGGTCGGGCTAGCGGCCATCGTCGCGCTGGCGATCGCTGCAAACTTTCACTTCGGCGACGAGCCAACTGGCCCCGCAACGACCGTGGCAACCCCCAACTCCATCGCCGTGCTGCCTCTTGAGAACCTCTCCGGCGACCCTGAGCAGGAATACTTCTCCGACGGGATGACCGACGCGCTGATTAGCGATTTGGGGACCATCGGGGCACTGAGGGTTATTTCGCGGACTTCGGTGATGCGGTACAAGGAATCGGACAAAACGCTGCCGGAGATTGCGCGGGAGTTGAACGTCAGCCACGTCGTGGAAGGATCGGTGCTCCGGGCCGGAGACCAGGTGCGGATCACAACGCGGTTGATTGACGCGTTGAACGATCAGCAGCTCTGGTCCAAGCGCTACCAGCGGCCGTTGAAAGATGTCCTGGCCCTGCAGAGCGACGTGGCGCAAGCGATCGCTCGGGAGATCGAGGTCAAGCTGAAGCCGGAGGAGCAGGCGCGACTCGCCGGCAGACATCCGGTCAACCCTGAGGCGCAAGACTTCTACCTCAAAGGGCGGTTTTATCAGCGTCAGGGGTCGACCGACGGAGTCAGGAAGGCCATCGACTACTACCAGAAGGCCACTGAGGTGGACCCCCGCTACGCGCTGGCTTACGCGGGGCTGGCTGGTGCCTATATGGTCGCCGCCTGGGGGTTTGACGAGGCGCCCCCGAAAGAGGCAATGGCCAAAGCGCAGGCGGCGGCCCTGCGGGCCGTACAATTGGACGACACTCTGGACGAGGTCCACAGCATCCAGGGCACCGTCGCCCTGAATTCCTGGAATTGGCCCCGCGCCAAGGCGGCGCTCCAGCGAGCCCTCGCGCTAGACCCAAGTAACGGGCCTCACGGGTCGTATGCCCGCTATCTGATGTATGTCGAGCGCGATTTCGATGGGGCCTTGGCGGAGGCGAAGCGCGGCCTGGAGCTGAATCCGTTGAGGCTGCTCTCCCACTTTCTTCCGGCTGCAGCCTACCACCACGCACGCCGCTACGATCAGGCAATAGAACGATACCAAAAGACGCTCGAGCTGGATCCAAACTACTTCTTGGGGCGCACCTATCTGGGGAAAGCTTATGCGGACAAGGGGATGTATGAGGACGCCATCGTAGAACTGAAAAAGGCAATTCTCATTTCGGGGGTTGATCTGAGGGCCAAAGCCTATCTCGCATATACCTATGCATTGGCCGGCGAGCGGGGCCAGGCGCTGAAGATATTGAATGAATTAAATGATCTATCGAAGCACCGGTACGTTTCCTCAAAACTCAGGGCGGTGATCCATACCGGCTTGGGTGACAATGATCAGGCGTTCGAATGGCTGGAAAGTGCCTATCAGGAACACGATGTCCAGCTCCTGCCGATTAAGGTCAATCCGGTTTGGGACCCCCTGCGCTCCGACCCCCGCTTCCAGGACCTATTGAAGAAGATGGGGCTGGAAGATTTCTGAATTCTTTACTCACCGGAATCGGTGACGTTCGGCGCGCCGCTGCGGGCACGGGTTTGCGCCGCACCGACCCACCGACAGGCAAGCTGAGAGCTTGCGCCACGTGTTCGTATGTTGTGGTTGGAGCCGCAAGCGCTTACGATGAGTGAGCTACATGGCCAAGATTCCAAACTCCAGGTGTAGATAAATATGCAACTCGGTTTTGTCAGTGCGATCCTTCCCGACCTCGCGCTAGAAGAAGTCGTTTCCTTTGCCCGCGCTTCCGACTACGAGTGCGTCGAACTGATGTGCTGGCCGGCCGGCAAAGCAGAGCGCCGCTACGCCGGCGTGACGCATGTGGACGTCACGAGCTTGAACAAACGTGAGGCGGAGGCTGTCCTCGAAATCACGTCCGCGGCCGGTGTTGCGATCAGCGGCCTCGGCTACTATCCGAACCCCCTGACCCCGGACACCAGCGAAGCGCGAGCCTCGATCCAGCACATCAAGAAGGTGATCCGCGCGTCCTCGAAGCTGGGGATCGGCCTCGTCAACTCGTTCATCGGGCGCGACTGGACTCGGCCGGTCGAGGAAAACTGGCCCCGCTTTCTGAAGGTGTGGAGACCGCTTGTACAATTCGCCGAAGATCAAGGCGTGCGTATCGCCATTGAGAACTGCCCCATGGCCTTCACCGCCGACGAATGGCCGGGAGGGAAGAACCTGGCAACGACTCCATCCATCTGGCGCCGCATGTTCGAGGAAATCCCCAACCCAAACTTCGGACTCAACTACGACCCCTCGCACATGATTTGGCAGCACATGGACGAGATCCGTCCGCTGCGCGATTTCGCGGACCGCATCTTTCATGTACACGCCAAGGACGTTCGTTTGGACCGGGAGCGCCTGGACGAAGTAGGCATCATGGCGCATCCACTTGAATTCCACACACCGAAGCTGCCCGGCCTGGGAGACGTGAATTGGGGACGCTTCTTTTCCGTCTTGGGTGACACGGGTTATCGCGGACCCGTGTGCGTTGAAGTGGAGGACCGCGCCTTCGAGGGCGACTTAGCCTCGCGCAAAGCATCACTGCGTCAAAGCGCGGCTTACCTGCGGCAGTTTCTTGTCAGAGAGCAGCCGGACTAACTGCCCGATCTCTTCGCTTGGCGTACCCGTCAGTGAACCATAATGTCCGCCGTCGCCACCGTCTGGTCCCAGGCCACCTTGAGTACACCGTTCTTGCCGCTGGTCGGCTCAATCGTTATCGTGAGCTGCTCCAGCGGAGAGTCCAGGCTGGACACTTTCATCGCCGTGCGCCCCAGGTCCTGACTTTCGTCGTAGTCGAAAGCGCCCCACTGCTTGGCCGTTTTGTTCAGCACAAGCGTCCACTTACCGTCATCCGGTATGGTGAACAACCCGTACGTGCCCGCCGGAACGTGAATTCCGCCCACCATCAGGTCCGCTTCCGTGGTCAGCGTCGTCGCCTCGTCGGCCCCGGTCCGCCACACTTTGCCCAATGGCTCGAGCCCGCCGAAAATCTTGCGCCCCTTCTTGTAAGGACGCCCGTATTCAACGGTGATCTTCTTGCCCGCAATGACACCCGAGCTTGACTCGTGCGGACTCTTACGCTGGGCCCACGCGATCGTGCAGAGACTCAGGGCCACCGAAACCAATAGAATTCGTCTGGTGATGATTCGCATCAATTCAACTTCCTCCTAACGGCCATCCTAGCAGGCACAAGCGGTCAGCGGCTTTCGGGATATGAATGAATCTCACATTCGGCTATTTAGTCCAATCACCGAGTCCGAACCCGCCGCCTCTCACACGACAGCCCTCGAGCGTTCCAGATGAAACGGAGCCGCGCCCGCAAGGGTGCGGTCAACAGTCCTGGGCGCCGCGGACTTCCATCGGGACACGGTCACTCCCAGACTCGACCGCACCCTTGCGGGTGCGGCTCTGATCAAGGCGGCGAGAGAGTGCCCGGACTGCGATCCGCCGCGGAACGCCGCGATGAAAACGATCAGACAACGCCGGGCTGCAGCAAATGTTTCGGAAGCTCGGCGACGTAGACTTGGGTATGGCCGCTCTGGTCGCTGGCGAACGCAACCATTGTTTCGTCCGGCGAAAAGGACGGGTGAGGATGAGTCCACTGGGGACCGTACACCGTATCGCCTTGCATTTCCATCCAGCTCAGCGCCTGCCGCTTTTCAGCCGTGGCGGCCGCCGCTTCCCAGTCCTGGGCCAGCGCGTAGCGGGAGCGCAACCACTGCGACCCCTGGCTGGAGGCTTTCGAGAGACAGATCGTTTGGCGGGCGCCGCTGGCCACATCGACCAATTGCAGGCCGGTGTCCGGGTGGTTGGTGTCGCAAAGAACCTTCGTGCCCGAGCGGTTGGGCGTGATGTGCCAAGCGTTGAACTCAGCGATGGTCGAAATCTCTCGCGTCGTCCAGCTCATGCGTTTGAGCGCTTTCGGCCAAACGGTGAAGACGAGGTCTCCCGTGCTTCCCAAGAACGTCTCGTGAACGACGAACTCGTCGTTGTCGTGCTCGTAGAGACATTCCAGGCCACTTCCATCGCGGCGGATGCGGTGCATGCGCGGTGCCGGGTCGGCGGCGAATTCTATCCACTCCGGGTCGAGCGGCGAGAACTGCGGATGGATGATCGTGCGGGGGAAAGCGAAAAACCGTGCTTCGCTGCCGTCAGTCGATCCGGTAACGATTCCCCATCCATCGGGTCCCCGGCAGGCGGCGACAAACCAGCGGCCGTCCTCGCTTAACGAACATTCACCAAGCTGACCATCGAATTTCGCGACGAGGCGTTCTTCGAGCGAGTCGAGCGCGATCTCCCAAACCGAGCCTTCCCTCACGAAGAAGACGGTTCCTCCCCGCGGCGCAATGATAGGCGAGAAGGGGTGAATCGCGCCTCCGTCCGTCAACTGACGGATCTCGCCGTCGGGGAAGCCGGCTTCGAATAGTTGAGCCGAACCGGTGCGGTAGGAAGTGAAGATCACCGAACGCTGGCCGGGCGTGAACGAGCTGCTGAGAAAGTAGGTCGGGTGACTCACATGCGGAGCGTTCGTCAGTTGGTGGATTCTAACGCCGGTCTGTTCGTCGCTGAAGACCCGGTGCTCGGACGGGGAGACAATTGGGCGGCTGACATTCATCGTTTCAATCACCTACTGATACTCGCAGAATATAGTGTTGTTTTCGGACACAGCGAATGCCTTGCCGGAGCGGGCGCAGCACGCTGCGCCCCTACACCGTATTTCGCAAGCATCAGTAAGGCGGACGAGCCGCAACCCAAAAGGGTTCTGTGGCCGCTGTCGGGTGGGGCGCGGTGAAGTGCCGCTACACGAGTGCAATGGGCCGAATCGGCGCCCCTGTCCCGCCAACAATCTTGAGCGGCGCCGCGATGAAAGCAAACTCCCACGCTTCCGCTTGGGCCATCTCTTCAAGGTCCAGCGCCTCGATGATATGGATTCCCTTCTCCACCAAGAAATGCACGTGGACCGGCATGGTCTTCGCGGGAATAAACTCGAACGCAACCGTGTCCGATCCCCCGGCGTAGATCCCTTTGGAACTGAGCCACTGCGCGGCTTCGATGCTGGGTCCTGGGCCTTTGAGTCCGTTGATGTACTTCCCGGCGTCGTTCCAGTAGCGCGACCAGCCGGTGCGGATCAGCACGACATCTCCTTTGTGTATCTCGACCGCTTGTTCGGTGGCGGCTGTTTGCAGGGTGTCCAAATCGACCACGAAATCCTCGGGCAAAACGTCAACCTGTTTCAACCGTGCAATATCCAGCAAAACGCCCCGGCGAACGATGGGCTTGATTGTGTCGGCGCTGCAGTGCCCGATCCCGCTGCTGTAAGACTGGATCGGCGCCACCTCGACGCCCCCGTGCAGCTTGCCGTCTTTCGAGAAATGGCACAGCGCATCGATGTGCGTACCCACGTGCCCGCCGAAGGAGAAGCACTCGCCCGCCGAGCTGGCGTTGTTCCGCAAAACAAATTCACCGTGGGCCTTACTCAACCCGAAGGTAAATCCGGGATGCACGGGATGATGCGGCATGCCTGCTTGGTAACTGTGGGCGAGGTCGTAAACTTTGGCTTGAGCCAGCAGACCGGCCAGATTGTCCATCATGGCCCGAATTATGACAGAATCTTGCCAGGGCCCATCCGCCCAGCGTGGCGCGCGCTCGTGGCTTGCCGCGCCGGGACCGATCTCGGTCCCTGACCGCGAACCCGGCCCTTCGCCGGTTTGAGTCTGTCTCGTCGCTTGGAAGGAGATATCGAAATGATCACAAGACGCACGCTACTGAGAAACGCCGGTGCGGCAGCTTGGATCGGCATGTGCGGCGCTCGCGTCGCGCGGAGTGCCGAGTTGGAGGCCAAGGCGCCGGTCGCACAGAAGATCACCAAGATCGAGCCGTTGATTCTGCGCTCGCCGCCGGAACGCGACAAGCCGGAGAGCTTCTTCAGCTCGATGCCGCCGGTATCCCAAATGACCGGAGGCAAAGCGCTCTCCTACCGCCTGGACCACGCCGAAACAGCACGCCAGGGCGGCTACCGCCAAACGCTCCTCGTCAAGGTCACCACCGATCAAGGCATCGTCGGCTGGGGAGAAGCCCACGCCGTGATGACCCCGCGCGTGGTGAAGTCGGTCGTTACCGACCTGCTCACGCCCATCTTGATTGGCCAGGACGCCCGCAACGTCGAAGTGCTGTGGGAGAAGATGTACTCCACTCAGCGGCTGCGCGGCTACAACAGCGGCTTCTTCAAGCGCGCCATGTCGGGAATCGACATCGCTCTATGGGACATTTTGGGTAAGGCAGCCGGAATGCCTGTTTATCAGTTGATGGGCGGCAAGTTTCGCGACACGATTCCGACCTATGCCGGCGTGGGAGGCCGCACGATTCCCGAGCTGCGCGAGAGAGCGCACGAGCTGATCGAAAAAGGCTACACGGCGATGAAGATGGGGCTCAGCAAGGGCGGCCCTCGCACCGCCGACATCCAGCGCGTCGTCGCGGTATCGGAAGTGATGGGGGATAAGGGGCAAGTTCTCGTTGATTCGCTCGGGGCTTACAAGCTGCATGAGGCGACGACCGTGGGACGCCAGCTCGATCAGCTTGGAAACATCGGCTGGTGGGAAGACGTTCTCATGCCAGAAGACATCGACGGTTACGCGCGGCTGGCCGAGCAGCTCGATGTCCCCATTTGCGCCGGCGAGCAATACTCCAACCGCTTCCAGTTCCGCGATCTTTTCGCCGCGCGGGCGGTGGACATCATCAACCCTGACGTCGCCCGGGTCGGGCTGACCGAGTCCAAACGCATCGCCATCATGGCGGATGTCCACAATGTGTTGCTTTCCCCCCACTGCAGCATGGGGACCGCCCCCTACCGCACGGCGTCCATCCATCTGTGCGCCTGCACGCCCAACGCCGTCATTCTCGAGGGCGGCGAATCTTACCTGCGGCCATTTGGAAACAAGCTTCTCAGCAAACCGTTGGGCTACCATGGCGGCTACGTGGACGTGCCGGAAACTCCCGGCCTGGGAGTCGAGTTCGATGAAAAGGAACTCGCGAAGGTCGTTGTAGGTTAATCCGTATTTCTCACCAGGCGGCGAGAAAAGCGGGCTAGCGGATGATGGCACCCGTTGCGGGGTCGAATGACAACAGTCTCCCGTCCGTCGTTTCCACTTCAAATGCGTATTGGTTGCCGCGGAGCCGCCTGTATCCCAGCACCTGCTCAATCACGGTGTAGTGAGAAACAGACGGGCTTACGTTGTCTGGCTTGCCGGCGATGTCCAAAGTCGAATACTTTCTCAGCTCTCCGCCCTTGAAGTAGAACGCGATTGCCAGATGGTCCGCACTTGCCGCGTGGCCGCGCGGCCAAGGCCCGAGCCGTACTACCGAAACTCCAACGGGTGTCCTATCGTCGGATACGTTGCAGGAGAGGTAGATCTGCTGGCTGAACCAATCGTAGGTGCTCAAGGGAACGTCCCGGCCCCTGCCAACCCGAAATACGTTCGTGGTTCCCTTGCTTCCGTATAGCTCAGCCGGCACGGACTTGGCGTAGCATTGCCCATACTTAGCCGCCTGGACATGAGGGATATTGCTTGCCTCTTGATCGCCGTAGAGGGGGCAGCAGGCCGCCGCCAGTAGTATCCAGGCTGTCCGCGTCAAGCATGTGACGGTTCGTCCGAACATCGTTGTTCTCCTCCAGCACAAAACCGGAAGGCGAGATCACCCTCTATTCAACCGACGATCGCGGAGCGCCTTTCGTGGATACCACCAACTAAGCGGCCGCTGCCCGCTTCAAGCGCTAGCCCAGCCAGCGAGTTGGTTTGCTACTATGAGCGGTCCGTTTAACGCCCGCGGCTCAATCGCCGGTCCATCTTTCCACTATCGGAGGAATTCGAAATGCAGCTCGCCACCAAACCCATCCTGACTCTGGACGTCGCCAAGCAAATCGCCGCGGCGGCGGAGGCCGAGGCGACAAAAAATAGTTGGCCTGTAGCCATCGCGGTTGTGGACCCGGCCGGCCAACTGATCTACTTCCAAAAAATCGATGACACCCAAATCGGAAGTGTCGAAGTAGGAATTGCAAAAGCCCGCTGTGCCGCGCTGTTCAAGCGCCCCAGCAAAGCGTTTGCCGACGTTGTAACGGATGGGAACGTCGGCATGATGAGCTTGCCGGGAGCAATCGCCGTGGAAGGAGGGCTGCCGCTCTTTGACGACGGTCAGATCGTCGGCGCTATCGGAGTCAGCGGGGTCATGTCCCACCAAGACGGCGTCGTGGCCCAGGCAGGGGTGGATACCCTGACCGCGATCGTCAGCTCCTAGCCGCCTGCAGATAGAGAAACTGCCGCGAAAACCGCTCGACTCCATACCGAAACTCAGAGCCTCAGGCGGGAGCCTGGGGTCAAGTTCCCGTAACGCGGACCAGCCACTGCCTTCGTGCAATCTGCCGTGACGCCCAAGCACGGCGTTGAGCGGATCCCTCCGAGCAAAGGTGCTAAGCTGGGGCAGTCGCTGGCTTTCCGCTTCCGCGGTTCCTAACTCCCTTTCCCGGACGAGCTTGAACCGAACAGGGCAGATTTGGCATCCTTGAAAGATTGTTGGGTTTGGCGGACTTGACCCCAGGCTCCCGCCTGGGGCTCTGTTCCTGCTTTCCGAACTTTCCGCCAAGCCTTGCAAGGATTCAACGGTAGAGGCACTAATCACCATGGTTGAACCTCGTTTATCGCGCGGCCTGCGTGACCTGCGTTCGGATCACATGCTGGCTCGCCAGCACCTTATCGACACCGTCCGCAAGGTCTACGAACTCTATGGCTTCGCGCCGCTCGAAACCCCGGCTATTGAGTACTTCGATGTTCTCTCCGGCTCGGCCGGTCAGGAAGCTCAAGCACAGATTTTTCGCGTCTCAAACCCCGAGGAAGAGGAACTGGGACTGCGGTTTGACCTCACCGTTCCGCTGTCGCGCGTCGTCTCGCAGCACAAGGATCTGGTGTTCCCGTTTCGGCGTTATCAGGTGTCCCCGGTCTGGCGCGCGGACAAGCCGGCCCCGGGTCGCTTTCGGGAGTTCGTCCAGTTTGACCTCGATTCAGTCGGAGCGGAATCGGAAGTTGCTGATACCGAAATCATCGCGGGCATGTGCGACACCTTGGACGCGCTCAAGGCCGGCCCCTACCTGGTGCGGTTCTCCAGCCGCAAGATTCTCGATCTGCTCCTGCGTTTCGCATCAGTACCAGAAGCTGCCGGAGCCGAGGTTTTTCGAGTTCTCGATAAGCTCGAAAAGATCGGCCCGGCAAAGGTGCGGCTCGAGCTGACCAGCGGATACGTCGACGAGTCGGGGGACCAGATTGCGGGAGTCGGGCTGACCGGCGAACAGGCCGGCAAGATCGAACAGTTCCTCGCCATTCCCGCCTCCGGCCGCGACGAATCGCTCGAGAGCCTGCGCGGCCTCTTCTCCGGCGTCGAGAATGCCGGGGAAGAACTCGACGCCGTGAGCCGCATCTCTTCCCACCTCAACGCCCTCGGCTACAAGAGCGATCGTGTCGTCATCGACGTCAGCATTGCTCGCGGGCTGGCCTACTACACGGGACCGGTTTTCGAAGCAGTTCTGCTGGACGCCCCGCGGTTTGGGTCCGTGTTCGGCGGGGGGCGCTACGACGATCTGGTAACCCGTTTCACGGGACAGCGCATTCCGGCGACCGGCGCCTCGCTTGGCGTCGACCGGCTGCTGGCGGCGCTGGTTGAGTTGAAGCGCGTCCCCCGCAAACAGACACCGTCGCAAGTGCTCGTCACGGCCATGGACGCCGGTCTGATGAGCGAGTATCTAGCCATCACCTACGAGCTTCGCCGTGCCGGAATCCCGGCTGAAATCCACCTCGGCAAGCCCAAACGGCTGGGCAAGCAATTGCAGCGAGCGGACCGGCTGGCGATTCCCTACGTCGTCATCATGGGAGAGGACGAAGCCGGACGCGGTGTCGTGACCTTGAAAGAGATGGAGGTCGGCCGGGAGAAAGCAGCCGAAGTCTCGGGCCACGATGAATGGAAATCCGCACGCTTTGGCCAGCAGGAAGTCAAGCGGGCTGAGTTGGTGCAAACCCTCAAGAAGTTGCTGGCCGAGATGAAGTAAACGGGAAGCAAGCCCGCGGGAAGCAACCCCATTGGAAACAGGCCCGTAGCGCGGGGCTCGGAGAGACCCGCGGCCTTTTCTATCGATGCTGAAGTTGCCTGAACAGCTCGGCGATCGGAAGCGCGATCTCGGTATCCGCAGCCCGCAGAGTCGCCTCGTTGACCTCGCGGACACCGTCTTTCGTCGCGTCAAACGCATTTCCAGCAACGGGATTCAGAAACCAAACATGCCGCACTCCCATTCCCAGGTAGTCGCTGATCTTCTGGTCCATCGCCGGCATGCGGTCGTCCCGGGAGAGGATCTCGATACAGACGATCGGCGGGTGCCGCACGATCGGTTCGTTGGGGTCGTCTTCGGCGAGCACACAAATATCCGGCACTCGGAACCGGTTCGCTACTACTTGGACTCGCTGTGCGAGCAGGGCGACTACACGCCATTGTTTTTCGCGGGCCAGAATATAGCCACATACCAGCCCCTGTAGACGGCTGTGACTTCGTTCGCCCAAGTTGCGCTCCACGACAGCACCGTCCAGGTACTCGCGGTCCGGGCTGTAGTCAGTCGACAAGTATTCTTTGACGGATACCACGGGCGAAGCCGGCATGTCCTCACGTTACTCTTTTCGGCGCCCTAGCCGCTGGCTCGAAGTGAAGTCCTTACCAACGTGGCAGAAAGTTCGGAATGCAGGAACAGAGCCCCAGGCGCAAGCCTGGGGTCAAGTCCGCCAACCGCAAGAATCGTTTAACGGAGCCAAATCCGCCCTGTTCGGTTCGGGTTAGTCCGGGTCACGAAAGGCCATCGAGCGTGGACTGAATCCTCTCTATCTGCGATTCGTAATCCGCCAGTTTCCCGCGGATCGACTCCACCACATGCGGCGGCGCCTTGTCCAGGAATTGCTCGTTGCCAAGCTGACGCTTTGAAGAATCGCGAGCTTTCTGGAGCGGCTGCAGTTGCTTCGAAAGTCTTTCGCGGAGCGCTGCTGTCTCCGAGGCGGGCAGATGCAACACGAGGTCGAAATCGGCGCTGTGGTGCATGGCCTTACCCTCCGGGGCCGCTCCTTGCAGGGCTTCGAGCCGTATATTCGCCAGCTTGGAAAGCGCCTCGGCTTGGCGATCGACCACGCCGGCGGCGCCGTCCGCGTGCCCATAGAAGGCGCCGTCCAGCGCCGTCTTAGGGGAAACACCCATCTCGGAGCGAAGGTTACGCGCGGCGGTGATGAGTTCCTGCATCAGCCTGAGTTGACTTTCGGCTTCCGGGTCGGCCAGCTCCGGCTTGTGAGCCGGGTAGGAGGCGAGTGCGATCGAGACAGGCCGTCCCTCGGTATTCGACGCCAGGCGCTGCCACAACTCTTCCGTAATGAACGGCATGATTGGGTGGAGCAGCCGCAAGGCCCGCTCCATAGCCGCCAGCATGTTCTTCCACTCCGGGGTCAAGCCGGAACCGTCGCTGAACGACAGCTTTTTCAGCTCCAGATACCAGTCGCAGAACTCGTGCCAGAAAAAGTGGTAGAGCAGGTTCGCCGCTTCGTGATAGCGGTATTTCTCGATGTGCTCGCCGGCTTTTCGCGCCACATCGTTGAGGCGCGAAAAGATCCAGCGGTCCTCCAGCGGCACTTCGCCGGTTGAGTCAGACGCCAGCGGGACAAAGGCAGCGGAGTCTTGAGGCGTCCAAGGCTCCGCGCCGGCCTTTTCGAGGCTCATGAAGATAAACCTGGCCGCGTTCCAAATCTTGTTCGCGAAGGTTCGGGCGCCTGCGATGCGCTCCTCCGACAGAACAACGTCCGAACCCTGCCCGGCGGCGACCACCAGCGCGAATCGCACGGCGTCGGTGCCATACTTTTCGGTCACCACCAGCGGGTCGATGACATTGCCCTTGGTCTTCGACATCTTCTGCTTGTCCGCGTCACGGACCAGTCCGTGAATGTAGACCTGGCGAAACGGGATGCAGCCCGCCATTTCGATTCCAAGCATGATCATTCGGGCGACCCAGAAGAACAGAATGTCCGAACCCGTGTTCAGCAACGAGGTGGGATAGAAGGTCTTGAGATCGGCGCTGTCTTGGGGCCAGCCCATGGTTGAGAAAGGCCACAAGCCGGAGCTGAACCAGGTGTCGAGAACGTCGTTGTCTTGCTCGAGTTCTTTGGAACCGCACTTCTCGCACGAGGCCGGGTCCTCGCGCGAAACGATTATGTTGTCGCAGCCGCGGCAATACCAGGCTGGAATGCGGTGTCCCCACCACAGTTGGCGCGAGATGCACCAGTCGCGAATGTTGTTCATCCACTCGAAGTAGTTTCGGCGCCACAAGTCGGGAATGATCTCGATCTCGTTCGTCTCGACCGCCTTGATCGCCGGCTCGGCCAGTGTTTTCGTGCGGACGAACCATTGCGTCGACACCCTGGGCTCGACGACTGTCTTGCAACGCTGGCAGCTTCCGATGTTGTTGGTGTAATCTTCGATCCGCTCGATCAGCCCTTGCTCTTCCAGCCGCGCGACGACTCTCTTGCGGGCTTCGTAGCGGTCGAGGCCCGAGAACTCGCCGAAGCCCCCGGTAATGCGAGCTTCCTCATCCAAAACCGTGATGAAATCGAGGTTGTGCCGCTTCCCGGCGGCGAAGTCGTTGGGGTCGTGGGCCGGTGTGACCTTGACGGCGCCCGTTCCAAACTCGGGATCGGCCAGCTCATCGCGGATCACAGCAAGGCGGCGGCCCACCAGGGGTAGCGTGACGGTCTTGTCCCACAGGTGCTTGTAGCGATCGTCATTCGGATTCACGGCGATCGCGGTGTCGCCGAGCATCGTTTCGGGCCGTGTCGTAGCCACCGTCACGAACTCGTCTGAATCGGTAACCGGATACCGGATATGCCAAAGATGACCGTTTTTCTGGCTATAGACGGCCTCTAAATCGGAGACCGCCGTGTGGCAGCTCGGGCACCAATTGATCAGGTATTCGCCGCGGTAGATCAGCCCCTTCTCATAAAGACGGACAAACGCCTCGCGGACTGCCCTGGAAAGCCCCTCATCCATCGTGAAGCGCTCGCGAGTCCAGTCACAGCTTGCACCGATCTGTTTGAACTGGCCGACGATCGTACCGCCGTACTTTTCCTTCCAGGCCCAGGCGTGTTCCAGAAACTTTTCGCGGCCGATCTCTTTGGCTTCGATGCCCTGCTCGCGGAGATTGCGCGCGACCAGCATCTCCGTGGCGATGCTGGCGTGATCGGTGCCGGGCAGCCACAGAACGTTGTAGCCCTGCATCCGCTTCCAGCGCATCGTGATGTCGATCTGAGCGATCTCATACATGTGCCCCATGTGCAGGGCGCCCGTCACGTTCGGCGGGGGGACGACCAGCGAAAACGCTGGTTTCGAGGACTCGGCGGAAGCCACAAAAAGACCCTCGTCGACCCACCATTTGGCCCAGTGGGGCTCGAACCGGCCCGGCTCGTAGACTTTATCAAGCTGTAGGGAAGACATGGAAAATACTGCGGAATCATCAATATATCACGGGCAGTCGAAGGCCCTGTTGACGCTTGTCCCCTATCTGCAAGATTCGGACCTTCGGCTGAACCCCCTGCCCGAAGAGAGCAGGATTCGTCACTGCAGAAAGTGGTTTACCGGCACGTATGCTAACTCGAACCGTGCAAATTGGAGGCGCTGAATCCGCCTTGGTGAGTGCTTCGGCAACTAAGAAACCGGCTGACCGGCCATGTCGCTGACGAAGCAGGCGAGGTGGCTTTCCGGCAGCCAATCGCTCAAACTAGGTGCAGCAGCAGTTCTTGCTCGGGAACCCTACCCGATGCCGGCGCGTTCGTCGCGGTCATGGCGGAGGACGCATTATTACTGCCTGGCGGCGCAATAAGATAAAGGTCCATGTCGAAGCAATGGCGCGCCGCCGGGCTTTACCTGATCCTGAGTTCCGCCGCGGCCGCGGCCGCGGTCTTGTCAGCCGAGTGGATTTTGGCCGGCCGCGCCGAGGACCGGCTGACCATTCCCTTCTACAACCGCCTCTACCCCTACGTGATGTTCCGGCCGCATGAGAACGCCCGCTTCATCAGTCACGACGTGAAGCTGGCGGCGAACATCATGTCCCGCAACACGCGGCTGGTGCATCACTTCACCAATCAAGACGGTTTTCGCGTCGAGGAGTTGGACTACTCGCTGCCGCGGGAAAAGCCCCCCGGGCAGTGGCGCGCCGCCGTGCTCGGGTCGTCGGCGGTGCAATTGGGAACAACTTACGAGGACACGTTGCCCGGGGCCCTGCGCGCTCTGCTGCGGGAACGCCGCCCGGGACGCGACATCGAGGTCATCAACGCGGGGATCCAATCGTCGGTTTCCCGGCAGACCGTGGCTCAACTATTGTTTACCGTCGTGGAATACGATCCCGACCTGGTAGTTCTCTACGACGGCTTCAATGATCTGATGTTGCCGCTCAACTACGAGTCGCGGCCGAACTTCCCCTACAATTTCCAAACCCTTGAAGCCGCCTGGGAGGAATATCGCGATAACCGGCGCGCGCCTTTGTGGCGGCTCGTGTTGGACCGCAGTTATCTCTACCAGGCGCTACGGGCTCGCTTCGCCGGGGACGAAGAGCGAAAGCCCGGGCTCCACGTTGGGGCGAATGCCCGTTCGCCCGAAGAGATTCTCAATGACCCCGGCTGGGTCCGGGGACATGTGGCGGCCTATCTTGCGAACTGGGAAAAAGTGATCGAGTTGTCGGCGGTCTATGGCTACCGCCCGGTCTGCGTGTTGCAGCCGGCCGCCGTGCTCGACCCCGCCTACGGCCCGAAAGTTGTCGCCGAAGGCTATGGGCTCGATCCCGGGCGCGCCGCGGTTTGGGTGCGGCCCCTGGCGTTCGTGTACGAGGAGGCGTCGCGTCAAGTCGAACGGCTGCGAAAACGCCGGCCCGAGGCCGCGGTTCTCGATTTCAGCCGCGCCCTGCAACCGGGGGAAGAGCATTTTTGGGATGTGGTCCACGTCTACGATGAGACAAATCGGTTGCTCGCTGAGAGGCTGTGGGAGCAGGCGCCCCCGCTGCGCGGGCTTGAAACAGGCTCGGCCCCTCGTCGTTGAGGAAAGACCGCGCAGCTTAGATTAGAAAGCCCTGATGACCGCGCTGTTGTCCGCATCGCCGAGACCGGCAGCCTCGGCTTCTTCCAGCCTTCGGTGCAGTCCCGACAGAGGCAGGTGCGCTCCCGAGCGCTCTCCGGCCGCAAGGATCAGACGGACATCCTTCAAATGTTGCGAGAGGCGCGCGTGGACCGAGAAATCTTGGCCGATCATCTTGCGGCCCTTGGTTTCCATCACCAACAGCGTCCCGAGCAAAAGCAAACGTGGAGGAATACTCGGGAAGCAGGAACAGATCCCGCGCGCAAGCCTGCGGTCAACCTACGCGGCATGGGAAAGTTGGCGAAGGACCGTCGCAAACGGTCCTTCCGGGGGAGAGGCGGGCCCAGACCGGCTGCGATGCGGACGGTCCCGCGCGGTTTCGGTCCCGGCACGGAAATTCGCCGGCTAGCGAAACCAAACGAAACCAGCAAGCGTACCGCTGAGACCGTTGATCATCGCGTCGGAGAGGGAAGGGGTTCGGGAGGAGGTAATGAACTGCAGGGCTTCGCTTAGGATACCGATCGCGAAGCACCAAAAGGCCATCAAGATGACCCGTCTGCTCTTTTCGGCTCGCAGACACGGGGCCAGCAAGCGGCTCAAGACAACGAAAAGAGCCACGTGGTACACCTTCTGTGCCAAGTGGCGCGCATCGATCCTCGACGGGTTATCCGCCGCTCCAAAAAGCGCCTCGTAGAGGCCGTACGCCCAGTTGATTGCCAGGTCGGACGAAGAGAACAGAATCCATCCAACCCAGGCGGCCAGCAGAATCAATGGAAGGCGTGCGGAAAGGATGGGTCGAAGCGGGCTCACGGTGGGAGGGACCTATCGGAGGCTAGCCGCAGCGGATGCCGCCGCGGCCCGGGCAGCCGCCGCGGGACGAAGCTGGGATGCGGAAGAACCCGCGACAGCGAACGCCTGGAGCATCTCGGGCAGAGGGTTTCCGCTCTGCTGGATGGCGTAGCGGTAAATTTGCAGCAGTTTCTCGAAGTTCATCTCGGGCGTGTATCGCCCCAGGTACGTCTGGCGTGCGTTGTCCCCGAGGGTGTCCGTCAGCCTGGCGTTTCCAAGGATCCGGTCGAAGGCCTCGCTCAGCGCGGCGACATCTGTTGGACCGGCGCTCAAGCCGTTGGTCCCGTGGCCGACGAGTTCGGCGAATGCACCCAGATGCGAAGCGATCACTGGACGCCCATGAGAAAACGCTTCGATCACAACCAGTCCGAACGTCTCGTATCCGATCGAGGGGGCGATCAGAACCCGGGAACTCTTCAAAAGCCGCTGAGCAGCTTCCGGAGCGAGACGGCCGGTGAACGTGACAGCCGGAGGGTAAAGGCCAAGGCCGACGGCAAGCTGTTCCAAATCAGCCCGCTCCGGGCCGTCGCCGGCGATCACGAGCCGCCGGTAGGCGCCCAGCTTGGATCTTCCCCAAGCGCGAAGAAGAACGTCCACTCCCTTTTCGCGGGAGAGTCTGCCGAGAAACACGGCATAGTCCGACGTGGAAGGGGCCGAAGCAGGTTCCCCGGGGTCCTCAGCGAAATTCGGTTTGACGAAGGTCCGGCCCGGCGGTAAACCTGCCGCTAGCAGCTTGCCGCGGGAGTGCTCCGAAGGAGTCACGAACGCCGCGGGCTCTCGTGTCCAGGTTTGACGTATCCGGTTCGAGACGATCATGCCGGCCACGGCGGCCGAAGCCCAAAACGAGCCACGGTAGCAGCGGCGCACCGCGCCGCGCCAGGGCACTTTCCCGACGCAGGCTTCGCAGACTCCGCCGTTTCTCAACAGCATGGCGTTGACACAAGCGATCCGATAGTTGTGGAGGCTTTGAACGGCCGGAACTCCGGCGTCCCGGCAAGCAGCGTGAACCGAAGGAGACATACGCAACCAGAAGTTGTGAACATGGGCGACGTTGGGCCGGTGGACTTCGCAAAGCCCGCGGACCCGCTCGTAGGAGTCCGCCGACCAGGCCGACTGAGCAACCAGTTCGAAGGTTTCCCGCAAGCGGTTTTGGGAAGAGACGGCGTTCTCAAAATCCGGCTCGACCACCTCAATCCCGTGCCGGCGCAGCAAGGAGGCCTCCAGGGCCGCAACACGGTCTTCTCCGCCAAGCTGGCGGTAGCGATTATGAAGCAGCAGTACTTTCAATGGAGTTTGACCCGTGTTGGTAGTCCCAAACAGAGCCGCGACCGCGAGGGAGCGGTCTCCACGCCTGTGCGCTCAAGCCGGCAGCGGCCAAGCACTTTTTCGTTGCGGCTGGTCCGCGCTAGGTGGTCGTGGGCTAGGGTTGCCACGATGGGTCCGACACCTTGGCCACGATGAAAAAGATGCGGGTTACTCCCGAATCAGCCCGTCATCGTTGCTTCAGAGCGTTGCTGGCGCCGGGCGCCATACCGAAGCAAACCAACAAGCTGCAACGCCCACATCATCAAGAACAAGGGGTTGAACAGAACGTACCGCCTCCAGAGCCTCAGTGGTTCGTTGAGCAGGCGGAAAAACCATTCGAGTCCCGAGCGCTGCATCCAGCGGGGCGCTTGAGGTAATCGTCCGGCATGAAAATCGAAGGCGGCGCCTACCCCCGCCAGCACGACGCCCGGGAGCACGTCCCGGTGGTCAACGATCCATTGTTCTTGGCGCGGCTGCCCGAATCCCACGAAAACGATATCGGCTTTTGCCGACTGAATCGCATCGATCGATTCTCTGTCAGCTTGCGGGGTCGAAGGCGGGTTTCGGCTCGGATAGGATCCCGCAAATCGAATTCCCGGGAATCGCTTGGCGAGGGTGTGGCGCAGTACTTCGATGACCTCTTTCCGTCCGCCGAACAGATAGAGACGGTGGCCAAGGCGAGTGGCTTGGCCGCAAAGGGCCAGCATGAGATCAGGTCCGTAGACACGGGGCTGTTTCCGGACTCCAAATGATCGCAGGGCCCAGGCGAGGGGCATGCCATCGGTCGTCGCGACGTCGCCGGAGTTGAGGAGCGTTCGGAACGCAGGCCGCAGCACCGCCGTCATGACGGCGTTGACCGTGCAGACAAAGATGCAGTGACCGTTCCGGTTTTTGGCTGGATCCTGACGGTGCTGTTCGACCCACTGGCGGCACAGCCGCAGAATCCGCCCATAGTTGGTCGCGGAGATTCCGACACCCAGAACCGGGTGCTTCGGCGGAAGGGTTGGTGTCGCACTCACAAGGGTTCTTATTGGTAGGAACATCTGATTTCTCGGGATGGATGCCATGCCTGGAGACCCTAATGTTTGGGGGGACTTGACCCCAGGCTCACGCCTGGGGCTCTGAGCTGCTTTCCGACCCTCCTGTCACAAGTCGGCGGGGATTTCACTTCAAACGTGCCGACGAGCCAGGCCTTGTCGGCGAAGAAATTCGGCGCAGCCAACGACCGCGAGGAATAGCAACGCCGGATGCCAAACGAATTTCACCGTGAACCAGGAGCGCGCGGTGAGAACTCCCAACACCCCGATGGCTTCCAAACAGAGCTGGCTTTCGAGCGACCCTTTCGCTCCCAGTCGCCGGGCCGCGCGAAGCAACACCCACCAGGTCCACAGACAGGCCGCCAAAAGCGGCACAAGTCCCCACAACGACGTGCCGAGAAGAACTTCCAGATAGGTATTGAGAACAGACGAAGCACCCGCGCGCGTGCTGGCATTGAACCCGGCGAGGGTAACGAAGCGCCCCCCCGCGTAAGCCCCAAACCCGGTCAGCGGCCGGTCCGAAAGCTGTTCGAGGCCGTGTTCCCAGAGCGGCACCCTGCCACTTAGCGAGTAGAAGGCTTGATTGTCTTGTCCGCGCATGAAGTAGCGCGTCGCCAGATCACCCGCGCTCGTTTGCCAGCCGATCACGAGTGCCAATGTTGTCAGCACCAGCAGCGCCCTCGTCCGCCGCGCGGCGAATAGGACGGCCGCGCAACCGAGCAGAAGGCCGGCAATGGAGCTTCTCGACGATGACAGAATCAAGGTCAGCAATCCCGCCGCTGCTCCAAGACAGTAGATCGCCCCGCGTGCTCGGCCCTTGGGCCGGAAAAAGAGCCTGGTGAGGCAAACGATCGACACCACCGCGGACACCTCGCCAATGGTGTTCCAGCCCACGGCCGGAAATACCCCGTTGAGAGCAAAACCAATGACGCCGACTCCGGCCTCGCGGCGGATCGCCAGGTGCGGCCAGATCAGCACTCCGGCCCAAACGGAACCGAGCAAAGCCGCGTAGAGTGTCCAGGTAAAATCGAGCAGGACCTTATAGCTCTCGGTGTTGGTGGCCGTCCATAGCACCAAAGCAAGAACCGAAACCTGTGTGAGGTACTCGGCGGACTTATAGAATGTCCAGGCAGGCTGGGCCGACCAAAGTGAAGATATCACGCAAACCAGGGCGTAAACGGCCAAAGGGGCGACGATGCCCCGGAATAGGAACCGGGGAACGACGTCCGCGCGAAACAGCCACGTGGCGGCGAGCAGAAAACTGACTCCGACAAGCGCGACACGGTAAATCGCCCAGGCGTCGAGCGGCTGCTCCTGAATCGACTCGACCCCGCGGCTGCGAAACACTAACCCGCTCAAGAAGAGCAGCAGCCAGAGCACGTGGCTCCAGTTCAGCGCGGCTAGCAGCCGCCGCACTTTTGAAAACGCTTGTTCCAGGCACAATGGAGCAATGAATAGACAGGGCGTGACGGCGAGCAGGATCCAGACCGTGCGGTCCATCGGCAGGTACAGCGAGACGCACAACGCCAGCAGCCCTTGTGCCGAGCCCAAGGCCATTAGTAAGGGCAGTTCCCGGGCATACCGCTGCGTCATGCCCTTTGGCGCCTCCCCTGCAGGATAGCTTCGGAGATCTCGCGGTAGAACTCACCCTTGGTCTCCCAACAGAAGTGCTGCTTCACACGCTGCTGTCCGGCTTTTCCGAGCTGAGAGCACAATGACGGATCGCGAGCCAGCCGCGCGAAAGCGGAACTTAGATCGCGCACCGTCTGCCGGGGTTCGATGGCCGCTACCTTGATACCCGTTCTCGGGGCGACCTGAAGAGCCGGTCCCCCGAGATCCAAACACACCACCGGCCGGCCGGCCGCCATCGCCTCGAGGCAGACCCAGCCTCCGGAGTCATGAAGGCTGGGGTGCGCGAGCACATGACATTGCGCCAGCTTGTCGAGAACCTCGGTCCTCGGCAGCGGCCCCAAAAACTTGACCTGGGACCACAAGCCGAGCTGCCCGGCCAGTTGCGCCAGGCTTCGACGCTCCGGCCCGTCGCCGACAATCCAGTACTCACTGGCGGGAAAGGACTGCTGAAACTCTCTGAAGGCGCGAATGGCCAGGGCAAAACCTTTCCAGTGCAACAGCCGCCCGACACTCAGCAGACGAAAAGCACCTTCCGGCGCGGGCGGCAACGCGGCCAATCTGGAGATGTCTGTTTTGGTGAGCGCCGCTTCGGATGCAACCAGAACGCGGTTGCAGCCCAGACTTCGCAGCTTCCGGCTGGTGTCCTCGGTCGTTGCCAAAGCGAGGGCGGCGCGATGGGCGGACAGGACGAGGAAGGGGTCTATACGCGCGCGGCTTCTGGCTGCGTCGCGCAAGGCCTCATAAAGCCGGCACGGGGGGCTCCAGAACTCCTCAAAAGCGGCGGGCGCGGACTCACCGCCTCCAACCGGCCCCCAGAGAAAAGGCACGGGCAGGAGCGGCAGCAAGCTCGGCAACCAATAGTTCACGAAGGTTACGTGATGGGTCAGATCGAAACAAACACGGCGATGCAGCTTGCGGGCCGCTAGATAGGCGCCGATCTGCCATAGGTAGTAATAGAGGTGAAGTCCGCGGGTCCCTCGTTTCCAAAAGCGCGCCCAGCGCGGCAAGTCGAAATAAGCGAAGTGAACGTTGCCGAGCGGAACGGTTTTGAGTGCGTTTTCAATAGGCTCCCGGTTGTTCTTGCGCGTGAGCACCCAGACCTCGTGGAAGCGGGCCGCCTGACGAACGCAGTTCCACCCGACACCGCCCTCGGAACCGCGCCCCGGCTCGCAAGCATAGGCGGAGATGAGCAGCTTCATGCGGCCGCCCCGCGAGACATCACGTCCTTGTTCGTACCCAGAAACTTGTTCACGCCCAGAACTTGATGGACGACTGCCCCGAGACGTCGCGCCGATGCTTCCGGCGTGAAGGGGGAAATGATTTTCTTCGACTCCAAACCGAACTGGCGAATCAGCTCCGGTTGCTCGATAAAACTTGCCATGTGGCGTGCGAGCTGCCGAGCGTCGTTCGGATCGAAAACAAATCCATTTCTGCCGTGGCAGACCATCTCTTTGGCTCCGGCTTGATCAGAGCAGAGCACAGGCTTGCCAAAGACCATCGCCTCGGGCACAACCATTCCGATGATGTCCTCGAAACTGGGAAACACAAACACGTCGCTGGCTTTGTAGAAGGCGCCCAGTTGAGAGTAGTCGACGGCGCCGACCCAACTGATCCGGTTGTCGACATCAAGGGTTCGGGCCGCCGCGCGAAGGCCGACTTCTTCCGGACCGTGGCCTACCATTGCGAGCGAGAAGTCACCGACTTTGTTCTTCTTGAGGAGTGAGCAGGCCTCGATAAGCGTGTAGAGGCCTTTTTCTCGAATCAGTCTGCCGACGTAGAGGAACACCGGCCGCGGCAATGGGTCGAATTCTCCATTGAGCTGGCCCTCGTAGCTCAGGGTCGACGGGTCGGCGGGCTGGTAGGGGTATTGCGTGAGCCTTCGGGAGGGGATCTCAACGACTTCCCGCAGATAGCCGGTTCCCTCTTTTGTGTGACTCACGGCGTGGTCGAACCAGCGTGCCGTCACACGCCGCAACGCCAGCCGCGCTGGGCTGTCGAGGAAGGTCACATGGGGTCCCACGCCGCCCCAAAGCAAGACCAGCGAACAACGTGTCCAAACCTTGAGCAAGATGGCATAGATCGTACATAGATCAAACCCGCGAACGAATACTAGATGGGGACGAAACTTCCACAGCGCAACCAAGATGCGGGGAGAAGCCGTGATGAAGCCTCGAGGGTTTCCGGCCGAGGGTTTGCTGCTCGAGCGAAAGCCGACACCGTTCAACTCGCGGACCCGGAACGTGTCTCGGCACCCAGCGACGAAGCCGGGCCAACAACCGGTGAAGACGACGGTGCCCGGAAAGCGCCTCGTAAACTCACGGAACAGAGGCTGCATGAAGTAGCCGCGCGCCAAGGAGGGTGTCACCCAGGCGATGCGGAGGGCGGAATCTGCTTTCGGAACCGCCCCCCCGTTGCCGTTGGATCTAGATCTAGGGCCCTTCCCATTCGGCTCACCGAGGAGGGACTTTTTCACTTGACGTGATTCCATTGAGTACACTCGTTTCAACATCGTAGGGCCAGCCCCTTACTGTTAATTTGGAGCCGTTTAGCTTGGGAAGCGGCGCTGGAAATTAGCCCGGGGGTGGAGCGAAGCGGAACCCTGGGTAGCCGCTGGCGCCCTTTATTCGATAACCGTAGTGGCCGAGCAGAGGCCAGGTCAGAGCCGTCACGAGGTTTTTGTGAGACGACGTCATTGCGTCTTGCCACTCGTTGTCCTGCCGCAGTTTGATCAGGCCGGTGCGATAGCGCGCCGGATTGCCTCCAACGGTATGACTGGGGCCAAGACGCACCGTCCGCGCGGAAACAAAGGGCAGGGAATCCCTAGGCTCCCCAACAAGTGAAAGAATCAGTTGCAAGGATTCCCTGGGACACTCGACAAGATCCTCATAGCGAAGGCACATATAACGCGCTGGATCTTCGCCCAGCAGACTGCGGGCAGCGAAATTCCAAAAGTTCCACATGATGGAAGTCTTGGCTGGATGAGACCGGGACTGCCGGACGCGGTCGTGCTGCCCGTGCAAGCGTCTCGACCGCTGACCCGAGAAGGCCACGCCCCGCGGGTCCCGCACCAGGTGGACAAAGTACACGTCAATCGATTCCACGGCCGTCAATAGAAAGCCCAATAACGGGTCCTTCGAAGAATCGATCAACACGTCGCATCCCGTCTGCTGCCGCGCCGCATCGTAAAGGCTCTCGATGGCTGAACGCGACTCGGCGGTTTGCTCTAACACTCGCCGACGGCCGGGCGACGTTAACAGCACAGGGAGATGGCGCGTTCGCATAATTCGCAATTTGCGGTGAAGCTGACGAGCCGCCGACCGGTCGAATCTTCCAAATGCACGATCGAGAATCGCCTTCCAATGACCACACAAGTCCAGGGGCTCTCCACAACCGCAGCGGTGCTTCTCCAGGTAGCGGCGGCCAATCGAGTAGAGTTCGCCCAACGGCTGAAAGCCTTCGATCTCGCCGAGCATGTTCTGGAGAATCGTGCTGCCGCTGCGTCCCCAGCCGGCGATGTAGAGAACTTTCAATTGGTTTGTCATTTGCAATTCAGGCGGCCAGCCGTGCCGTCGAAAATCCAAAGGTTTTCATCCCCTTGGTGCGTTGCGGGCTCATGGGCACCCCCTGGGGGACCTGACTGCGGCGGCTGTCCCCAGCATTTCTTCAGCACGCCGTACTGATATGCACTTGATAGGGTCTGCACTTGAGAAATATTTGATTCGCCAGGTTCATTGCGGGACCGAGAACTCGCCGCCGGCTCTTGTGGAAGCGGTAACGAACCTCGATGCTTCGAAACCCGGCTCCGGCCAAAAACCTCTTGATCTGGTGTGCCGTGTAGACTCTCACATGTCCCATATGTCCCAAGCTATGGAGCTTCTGAAACTCTTGATAAGGGTCGTCGAAGCCACGCCCCCGAAGAAACGACGCGATGCTCTTGAGCGAGTAAAGATTGGGCGTGCTTAGAACCAGGGAGCCGCCGGGCCGCAGCACTCGGTGGACCTCAGCGAGAGTGGCGATTGGGTCAATCCGAAGATGTTCGAACACCTCGTTAAACAAGATGAAACTGAAACGCGCCCGCTCGAAAGGCAGCGGTTCTCGCTCGATGTCGCACTTGATAACAGGCAAAGCGTACTTGCGGATGATGGGCAGAAAGCGGTCCGGATTTAGATCAACTGCCTGCAGCGGGTATCCCAGTTTTTGAAGGACCACGGTGAGCTGGCACGGCGCGGCGCCGATCTCGAGGACTTCCCCATCCTGGTAGAGCCGCCGGACCAGCCGCAAGTCGCTTTCATAGCGCTGTTGATGATTCTTCAGATATCGCCGGCTCCAAAGGCGCAACTCATCGGGCAGCAACTCGCAGTCACGGGCAAGCTGGTCCCAGGTCGGGGTGAGCGTCATTCAAGTTTCTCCGTCCGGGCGAAACCAAGCGAGTGATCCAAGTGACCAGCCGCCGTTCCTCCAGATCTAGCCCGAAAGCGGCCAGTGATAACGCGAAGGCTGTGTAGGAAGCGAGGGTGGCCGCAGCCAGCAGCAATAAACCTGTCCAACCGCTGAGCGGCACGAGCCCGAGAATGGCGGCACTCACCAGAGCCGCAGCCACGCTCCTGCCGTAGTGGCGGTCGTAGGGCCAAATGCCGACATTCTTTCGCACTTGCCAAAGGGCCGCGGAAAACAGCAGCAAGCTCGCCAGCGAAGTCGCCATGGCCGCGCCGGCAATTCCGGCTCGCGGGATCAGAATCAGATTCAGCCCAAGGTTGGCGGCCACGGCGGCAACCGTGATAGCGAGCCATCGTTTCGGGTGACCCGACATCGTGAGGAGGGAGCCGACTGCTCCGGTTGCGACGTTCACGAGTTGGCCGCAACTCAAGATCACCAGTGAGACAGCGGCCGTCCGGTATTCCGCTCCGTAAAGAGCGTCCAAGATCTCCGGCGAGAAAGTGATCATGACCAGGAACAGCGGAGTGGCGGCATGCAACCCCCATCTCGTGCTGATTCGGAAGAGGCTCTCCAGTCTCTGATGCTCCCCGCGATGGTGCAGGTCGGCGGCCATCGGAACAAAGATCGCGTTGACGCCCGCAAGCAGCGATCCGAGAACAAGCGACGTCTGTGCCGCAACTTGGTAGACGCCCACGTCCGCCGGAGTGCCCAACGCTCCGATCAGCAGGCGGTCCATCGAAAGAAGCAGGCCGCTCAGGATCGATGCCAGCGCGGTTGGAACCGAAAACGACAGCAGTTGCCAGGCCGTTCGCCGACCGTATTGGTGAATGGAAAGCGAGCCGGGGAATAGACGCCGCAATAAAAGCAAGGCGATCGCCAACGCCACGCCAAAAGACAGAACTCGTGCCGCAATCGCACCAAGAAGAGCCTCCCCAGCCAGCCAGAAAACGACTAGCAGCAACAGATTCGTGATTCCGGGAGCAATTTCGCTCGCCCAAACCGAATACTGCGTGCGAAGAGTGACGCGAGTCGCGGCCGCCACGACACGGAGTATGGCGACAAGCGGTACAGCAGCGGCGAACCATCGGATGACAACCGCCAGCGATCCGTCTCCGAAGATTTCCGATGCAATCCACGGGGCGAGAACCCATAGACCGCTGGCCACCAGTAAACCGCAGCCCCCGGTCAGTGTCACCGCCACGGTGAGGACTTGTTTCAAAGCGGCCGGGGCAGTGCGGCGATATCTTGTCCCCAGGCGGATCACACCGTTGGACATCCCAAGCCGGGCGACCCCTTCGAACATCTGAAGAAGGGCCATGCCAATGGCATAAAGACCGAGGAACACCGGACCCAGCAGACGCGCCAAAATCGCGTAATTCAGAAAGTTGAGAACACGCCCGGCGAAGTTCCCTCCCAGTGAAACGGTTGCCTGACGCGCCAAACGCGAAAGGTCACGTGAGGACTCAGCGCTTCTTGAATCGCGGTCATTTCGAGCGCCGCCATCTCGAACCGTGACCGCGAGGGGACGGTCACCTAGCGCTGATTCGCCCGTAGTCACAGCCCAGCTCGGCGGGAGTGGAGAGTTCATGGCTTCTCGTTCGCGGTTGAAAACCGCCTGAAACGTTACGTGTCCCAAACAGAGCCGCGCCCGCAAGGGTGCGGTCGAGGGTAGTCAGTGCGTCGGGCCGCCATCGGAATTCCGCCACTGCCAGACTAGGCCGCACCCTTGCGGGCGCGGCTCTGTTCGGGTCCCTCGCTCGAAGCTGACCGCCTGAAGACGGCAGGTTTCGGCCTGGCGATTGAAACTTAACTTGCGGGAAGTCTATGCTGACGCACTTGCGGTCACGGCTCGGACGACTTCGGGTTGAACAAGGCCGCTGAGGAGCCGCTGGCGATAGCGCCAGTCCTTTCGCTTCCATGCCCTCGTCATAGCCGTAGCAGAGCGAGTTCACGACATACAAAGTTAACAGCGATCGCGGCGATTCAGGAAGGCGTTCAATAAATCGGCCCGTTAGGCCCGTTCAGCGCAATTCTCAAACAGGCCCAGCGGACTCCTGAACAAGCTGAGACGGGCGTTAAGGTTTGGTGCCGCTCCGCCGCTGTATTATTTGCCCTATGTTGGCAACTACCCAGGACTTGAGATCCTTTGCGATATCCTTTGCGCAATCGCCCCATGCGCCCAAGGAGTACCTGGAATTGTTTGTATAAGTACCCATGAACTCCTTTCGATAGGTCCCGACCTCCATTACCGCCGCGACCCAGAACGTGTTGGCCACCATAAAACCCGTACCTGGGCCGCTGGTGAGAACAGCGTTGTTGTAATACTCGGTGTAGCTGAGGCGTTCCCCGTAAGTCTCAGACCCCACGCCGCGCGTTACCACGGTGACGACGATGTCCGCCTCTTCACGAACGTCAACCAGTCGGAACAACTTTTTCATGCCCGACAATTTGTGCCGCAGATCCTTGATCGAACCCTGTATCTCCTTGTTCGTGTCAATAAAGCCGTCACGAATCGGAGCTGACACGTACACCGACACACGAGTCGGCTGCGGTGTAGCGGCCACCGCTGCTAGCAGAAGCACTAAACTCAACATCGTTCTACCTCCGTTAGAAACTTTGAAGCATTTGATTGGCGGGCCGCTTCCTTGCGGTCACGGCCCGGATGGCTTCGCCTTGAACAAGGCTGCTGAGAAGCCGCTGGCGATAGCGCAGGCCTTTCGCTTCCATGCCCTCGTCATAGCCGTCGCAAAGCGAGTTCAGCAGATAGAGAGTGAAGAGCGGCTTCAGCGATTCAGGCAAGCAGCCAGGCAGTGCCGTTCGAAATCGAAAGCCGAGAGTCGCCCGCACCTGGATTTCAAAGTGAAACCAATCCCAGTGAGTCGGCGCGTTCCAGTTCGCGCTCTCCCAGTCGAACACCCGCAGACTTTCGCCCTGAACGCGCAGATTCCACGGGGCGAAATCACCGTGCGATATTCCGCACGGGACAACAGTCGAGGCAAGCCGCTCTGCTGCCTGATCCAGCGCTCGCTCTCCGGCTTTGACCCAATCGCCGTCCGCGTCACGTGCCAGTTTCCACCAGCGGCTAGCGGTCACGGCAACTAAGTCCTCACCGCTTCGAGCCGAGTGGCTGGCGGCGTGCAGCTTCCTCAGGAACCTGCGATGGCGGAATGAAAAACAACAACCCGCCGGGCGGCCAGCGGAAGGAGTTTGCAACAAGACGTAAGTCCCATTCCAATGCCCGGCAAACAGGACTTCCGGGACGCAGGACTGAAACCCCGGAATGCACGCCAGCCTGCGTAGTGTGAAAGCTTCGTGCCGGGTGCGCCTGGCAGCCGCGTCCGTCAGCGGGACTTTGAGGAAACCGAGAATCCCGCCGTCGCGTGACATGATTTGAATGGTGGCTTTGCAGTTGCGGCCAGGCGTCGGAATCGACACGGCGAAAGCTGGGTTCTTGACGCCGAGGGTCTCACCGGCAAGGGCTTCAAGCGCGGCGAGCGATTCGCGTGAAACATCAATTCGGCTGGGCAGGAGCTTCGAGCAGCGAGCCCGGATGGGAAGCGCCAGAAAGTTCTTTAGCAGTCTGGCTCGCAGGGAGTAGGCCCTGCAAAGATCCAAGCTGCTCATCGCGGATTCGACTGAATCGAGCGGAATCAGACATCGAGGATTCCTGCGTGAAGGAACGACGCCGAACGTCCTCAACCGAGGCTTTTCTTGGCCGCCCGCGGTGTCCGTTGCCGCTTGCGGCGATTCGGGCGCGGACCCTCCGGCGGTCAAGATGGTCAGCGTGCGCCGCAGGCACTCTTTTCTAGAAACGACTCGCGCCGGGACCGGCCCCGCCTTTGGCCCGTTTCGCTGTTTTGCGATCCACTGCCCGTGTTGTATCCGAAAGCGCGAGGCCAGATGCCCCGCGACAATCCGAGTGGCTTGGTCGCTTACTTGCGAGGCGTCTTGTGCCGCATCGACGATATTGGCGGCCGGGATTCCTTTGATGAGACTCAAGTACGACCGGCGCTGGCGCTCGGCCTCCGCGGGCTCGACTTCGCGCTTGCGGGAAAGCGTCACGGCGGGCGAGGCATCCAGCAGCAGCACAAGGTCTGGACTGGGCACAACCCGGCCAAGGACCCTTACCAGCCAGGCCGGGCCGCTATAGCGAAATCGCCTAGGGTCCGTGAGGAGATCTTGGTAGTAGCGATCGAAGACGACGAGCCCTGATCGGGCAGCGAGCGGCCGGATCACCATCCAGTAGCCCGCGGCATAGTCAAGCACATAGGCGGCCAGCTTCAGCGTGGAAACCAGGTATGACCGCGGCGGCTGGCCGTGCGGATCGGTCACGGGGTCGGCGGATTTACTCTTTCCCACCAGCATCGGTCTTAGATGGAACACTCGATAGCGGCGGAACGTGCCCCGCGTTGAGTCCATCAGCCTAGTTGCCAGCGTGCTCTTTCCGGCCCCGTCAGGTCCGAGGACGGCCACGAAAAGTCCGGTCGGACGGCGCCAGCGGCGGATAACGCGCAAGAGTTCAGCGGCGATGTAGCGAACAGGGTTCGACCAGTCTCTCGCCAGGGCAGTGAGCCACAGGCGCCTTTTCATCGCGGGGAGCAGTTCGGCTAGCCGGCCTTCGGAGCAGGCGTTCACGACTTCCGGTGCCGCTCGTTCTCCAAACAATTCTCCGGCGATTTTTCCCGAACCCTTCCTTCCGAGCTCATCGGAAAGTTCGCCCAGCCGGGACGAGCGTCGCCCGGCGATCAACCCCTTGCATGATCTCTTGGACAGTAAATAGGAGAACTCAATCTTGGGGGCGGGAATCCAAAAATCATCGTGTGGCCGGCGCCCGGCTACCAGCTCCACGCCAGACGACAGAATCAGTCCGCTACGGCGGTGCTCGGTGATGAAGTCAAGGGCGATTGTTTTGAGCTGGGGTCCTTCGAACCAGCCCAACACAAAGAAATGGCCGCCTACCGCATATTCAAAATGCTGTAGCGCCGAATATCGGTCCTCCGTCAAGTCGTGCAGCACGCCGGGAATCCGGTCAAAGTCATCCGGATGCACCGCCATGTCCAGATCTCCGGATACGGCGAAGGGGAGCCGGTCATAGCCATGGAGAACGCAGTAGCGGACCCGGCTCGCTTCGAGAAGCCCGAAGAGAGACCTCAAAAAGTGCGGTACGGAAGGGGCTCTCGCTTCCGTGTCCCTGGTGGCCGTGGCCGGAGTCTCGGCAACGAGCCGCGGGCTGGTCTGGTTGTTCAAGGGATGGTCCGCCTCCCGCCGCCGGCGCGGGAGAACATGGCCGCAAGGGAAACCCCTGCGGATTCAGAGTTCGTCAATGATTACTGAGCGCGCCCGATAAAAGACAGCCGGAGGCCCGACGTTTCCCGCGGCTTCGGGCCGCGGGCTACCTTCTTAGCCCAGACATCAAACTATAATGTGCCTGATATGGCATGGGGCCCAAAGGACGCTCTTACCGGCAAGAATCGTGGGGGTGGCTTTCGCTTCCAGCATTTTGGCAGCACGCTTCAACTCAAGGTCGAGAACGCCTGGGACTTACGTCGCGTCGGCGAACTGGATGAAGCCCACTGGGTCGCTACGAGCGCTCCGATCGCGGCCATCAACGCTGACCCCGTCTTCCTCGAGCTTGTGGACACCGACCATGACGGGCGCATAGGATGCTCCGAGCTTCGTCAAGCGATTTCCTGGCTCTTTGAACATCTGCAAGACTACGCCGGCGCCAACGCCGGCAACACCGCCCTGGTGTTGGCTGCAATTCGCAATGAGAGCGCCGAGGGCCGGCGCATTGTCGAGACCGCCATCAAGATCGTGAAGCGTCTTGGCTCCACCGAAAATTCCCGGATCACCCTCGATCAGGTGAGGCGGATTAAGGAAGAGGAGGAGGGCCGCGCGGTCAGCGAGGCGGGGATCGTCTTGCCCGAGGCTGCACAGGGTGACGACGCTGCCGCGCTCCGCCAGTTTCTGAGCGACATCCTTGCGACTGTCGGCGGCGACTCGCATCCCAGTGGTTCCAAGGGAGTAAGCCGGAAGTACCTGGATGAATTTCTAACCGAGACCGAGTCGTTCCTCTGCTGGCTGGCAAAAGCCGAGCGGGTTGATGAGGAACCCTTCTCTCCCGTCATGCCTTTGGGCGAGGCAACCTTCTCCGCCTACTCCCTGTTCTCCTCCCTACGGAACAAGATCGATGAATACTTCGCACTCTGCCAGACCCTCCTCCTGGATCGCCGTGTCGGTGAGCAGATGCTGGCAGGCAGCTCACACCTGGAGGAAGTCGATTTTGCCGATCCTTCCGCCGTCCAATCCCTGCTGGTCAGAGCTCCTCTGGCTCCCCCCCAGCCAGACGGCGTGCTGGACTTCGATAGTCGAATCAACCCCCATTACGCCGTACAGCTCGAGGATCTTCGAAAGAGGGTTCTCTTGCCGTTGCTGGAAGGCGCAACCGAGAAGGAACTGACAAAACAGCAGTGGGGCCACGTAAAGGAGTGCTTTCGCCCGCATGAGATCTGGATCGATTCGAAACCGGCTTGCCGGGTCGAGGGCCTGGGCGCTGAAAGACTGCGGGAGTATCTGAACGACTCCCAATTGGTTCGGGCCGCTCGTGAGCTAATGGATCAGAGCAAGACGACCGCCTTCGTTCTCGATAATGTCCGCCTCCTGGAGAAGGTCATCCTTTACCAGGCCTATCTGCTTTCGTTCGCCAACAACTTTGTGAGCTTTCCCGACCTCTACAACCCGAAAAGACGGGCCCTTTTTGAGATGGGGACACTCATCATGGACGGCCGTCACTTCAACCTGAGCATCCGGGTTCATGACCGTTCTCAGCACGCAAACATCGCCCGCGCGAGCAACATGTTAGTGCTCTATGTGGAGGTCGGATCGAAAGAGAAGGGAAAGCTCTACGAGGTTGCGGTTCCGGTGACCTCCGGCAGCAGGGGAATCTTGTACGTAGGCAAGAGAGGCGTTTTCCATGAGGTGGATGGCCGGGAGATGGATGCCTTAGTGGTCGAGATCGTCGAGAATCCTATCAGTTTATGGGAAGCCGTCATGGCGCCCTTCCAGCGCTTAGCTCGAGCGGTTACGGGCAAGATCGAGAAGATCACAGGCGCCGCGGAAGAGAAGCTCGACGCCGCGGGCTCGGAAGCTGTTACCGGCGTCCAAGCTGCCTTCGCGAAGAAACAGCCTGCCTCACAAGTCCCATCGGCTCCTTCCGGCCAAGCGCTTGGAGGGCTGCTGGCGGGAGGAGGCATTGCTCTTGCCGCGCTCGGGTCCTCGGCCGCATTTGTTGTAAAGACCTTCGCCAGCCTGACTTGGCAATCCACCCTCGCCGGCATCCTGGCCGCGGTGGCGGCCGTCGCGATACCTGCCTCCTTTGTCGCTCATCTGAAGCTTCGCCGGCGGGACCTAAGCGCTATCCTCGAGGCCTCCGGGTGGGCCATCAACGCGCGCATGCGATTGACCCGGCGCCAGGCGCATTACTTTACTTGCGTGCCGGGATACCCGAGCGGCGCAAGAGGCGTCCGGGGCCGCCCCTGGTTGGTGTGGGCGTTGCTGGCGGTGGCAATTGCCGGCACGGTCGCCCTCATGGTTGTGCGCAGCGGATTTAATTTCCATTGAGAAAAAAATTCCCGCGCAAAAGCAGACCCGTCATAACCGAAGGTGGCAACGCTCTGTTAACAAATCAGCTCGTAAGATGGTCGGAGGGAACCAACACCGAAGGGAACACATCGACCATGGCGAACAAACCGCGGAGCATTAAAATCCCGCTCCGAGGACACCGCACCCCTGCCGAATTCCACGACATAGGCGGCAGGACACGGTGGCAGTCCCCGAATTTCGCCCGAGGGCTGTGCTCCTTGCTCAGTAGGCTCCCCGCCCAGACAGAACGGCACGCGGCGTCTCCAGAAGTATCTTCAAATCAAATCCCAGTGACCAGCGCCGGATGTAGTCCAGGTCGAGTTCAACCATATCCTCGAAAGGCAAGCTGCTACGGCCGCTAACTTGCCATAACCCGGTGATGCCGGGTGGGACATCCGATCTTTCTCGCGCCCAGGTCCTGAATTCCCGGCTCTGACCATCAGGCTCAAGATCCTCGGCGGGCAAAGGACGGGGTCCGACCAAGCTCATCTGACCGGCCAGGACGTTGAACAGTTGCGGGAACTCGTCCAAGCTATAGCGCCTCAGAAAAGCTCCCACGGGCGTTACCCGAGGATCATTTCGAATCTTGAAGAGGTGGCCGTTCTTTTCATTTCTCGATTCTACGCCGGATCGTCCTCCGGATTCGTCGCACATGGAACGAAACTTGTAAAGAGTAAAGTAGCGCCCGCCCTTGCCGACCCGCGGCCCGCTATGCAGCACCGGGCCGGGACTGCTCAGCTTGACCATCAAGGCCAGAAGAATCAGAAAAGGACTCAGCAGCAGCAACAACGCACTTCCCGCCGCGATATCGAAGAGTCGCTTGATCAGCTCCCGAGGCCGGGCAAAGGCAGTGGGACGAATTTCGAGAACACGAAGCCCGCAATACTCGCTTAGCCGCACGTGACTTTCGCCGGCGAGAGGAGTCAGAGCGCAGGCCGCCCGAATGCCCATCCGCCGTGCGACTGCCAGACCATCAAGGACTAGCCTTCGCTCAAGACCTTCGTCCAAGAAGATGAGCCGGTCGATAGCGCAGCGGTTGATGATCGCCGCTAGCTGATTGGTGTCTCCGAGAACCGTCCTGCCGGAGCGGCGAACGGAACGACGCCGAACCGAACCGCGTCCGTTGGGAGGAACGATCACGCCCGCAAGGTGGCTGCCGTTGCTTCGGAGCTGTTGCGCGAAGTCAGCGGAAATGCCGTTGCGGGCGACGACCGCTACCCGTTCGACTCGCGGCCATCCGCGCTGCATAAATGACGCGGCAGCGGAGGCGAGCAGGCTCGAGACCTTCAAAGCCAAGCACGTCAAGAGCGCGAATGAAATTGCCAGGGACAGCGACAGGCCGCCTCCAACTCGGCTGGAAACGAAAACCGCGGCCAGTGTCAGCGCCCCGGCAACAAAAATCATCCCGGGAATGCCGCTCGGCCGTGGAAGTTCCCGCCCCCCAGCCATCCTTTTTGCTCCCAGGCAGACTGCCCCAAGAAAGCACAAGGCAAAGGGAAGACTCACCCAGTCAGAACCGGGCGGACTCAATGCCGCCGGCAGGGCGCTCCCTGAAAACATGCCGCTGCTTTCTCCCATCGCTTGCAATCCGCTCAATAGCGGCGCAATCTTCCACGCAACAAGGAATCCTGTCAAGTCGAGAATAAAACGCAGCGGCCCGTAGCCTCGCAGGCGCGAAGGGTCGGCCGGAACCCGCCCTGCCCGAAACGTTAAGCGCGGTTCGCCGGCGTTGGGCCGCCAAGTAGCCGTGTCGGCGGACGGCAACTCCACGAGGGAGGCGAATGGTGAAGCGTGCATCACTTGAGCAGGAGGGAATTCTGGAACGGGCGACTCTTCCGCTGAGGCTTGCTTACGGCTCCGATGTTCAGATGGTTCGCGGAGTAAGGAGGCCGCTAAGGCAACCTGGTTTCATGAGGAACTGACCGGGTGAGGTCAAGTATGCCAAGATCCTTCTCGCTAGGAGGGCCCCGGCGCTGCTATCTGGCGCGGACGGCGCCCGGAATTGTAACCGCGGTAGTAATCAATCGGGGCCGCCTGTTTCTTGTAATCCGGTGTGTCCCAGCGGTTGAGAATCGTACCCAGCACAGTTGTCCCGTCTTCGGCGAATCTTTCGGCGGCGGCCCGCGCATCCTGCCGGGTTGTGCGTCCAGCACGGACCACCAGCACGGCCGCGTCACTTAATTGCCCGAGCACGCGTGCTTCGCAAAACTCCATCACTGGAGGTGAATCGAATATGACCACTTCAAACTGCCCCCGCAACCGTTTCACGAGTTCGGTTGCCGAGTGAGTGTGGAGCAGGGTTGCGATGCTCTCGGCCGAAGGCCCGCTGGGCAGCAGAAAGAGGCCGGGGATGTCGGTACGAAGCGACAACCCGTCGACATCGTAGTCTCGCGGGGGTTGAGATTCTCGCAACAAGTTCGAAAGTCCCCAAATATTGGGAACACCATAGATCTGATGAAGCCGCGGCCGGCGCACATCAGCGTCAACCAGCAGCACGCGGTCGTGAACTCCAGCCAGCGTGATAGCCAGGTTGCTCGCGACAGTCGTCTTGCCCTCGTGAGCGCGCGAGCTCGTGATCACGAACGCGCGCCGATTCGTCTGAACCGCGGCGGCAAAAAGGATCGACGTTGCGGCAACCCGAAAGCACTCCGCGAAGCAAGACGGCGGCTCGTGCCAGCTCATCAGCTCGGTCTTCCTGGTTCCATTTCTTCGCGGGCTTCCCGGACCATTCGTGTACGAAAGGCTTGCCCTGCCAGTCTTTTTCGGGGGCCGAAATCTTAGCCGCACCACGCGCTTCCGGCGCGTGCCTGGCGGATCCGCATTCCCGCGGCAAGTTGGCACGACACCAAGTTCAGGCAATCCCAGGCAGGCGCGAGCGTCACCGGGCTGCCGCAGTGTGCGGTCTCCGCGGTCGCTTATGAAGGCTAAAGCGATTCCGCTGAGAAGCCCGGTCAACAGTCCCAGCAGAGCGCTCGACGCGTGGTCCGGACGGATGGGCTTGTTCGGGGCAATCGCCGGGTCGACGATACGAATATTGCTGGCGCTCATGGCCGACAACACGCCCGCTTCCTTAACCTGCCTCAAGAGATGGTCGTAAAGCTGCTGATAGGTATCCACTTCCCGGTTGAGGATGTTGTACTGGATCGACTTCCCGGTCTGATCCGAAACCAGCTTGGCCTGTCGGCCATAGTCGGCCGCGAGCAGTTGCTCCCGCCGCCGTGCGGCCTCGAACTCGTTGCGGATCTGCTCGAGTTTATTTGCTCGCTCGTTCTCGATCGTCTCGTCGAGCTGCGCCAACTGAGCCTCGACGCGTTTCACCTTGTTATGCGCGGGCGTGTAGGTCGTCCGCAGTTCGGCGAGCCGGCGGCGCAAGTCATTCCTTTGGATTTGGTAGTTGGCGGGGTCGATCATCGCGCTCAATTCTTCAGGCCGGCGGGTCGTGATCAGCTCGTAGCGGGATTGGATTGCGATTCTCCCGGCTTGCGCTCGCAGAAGTTCGGCTTGGAGCTGGCTCAACTTCTGTTCGGACACATTTTCGTTATCGGAAACAAACATCAACCCACTCTCGCGAGCGTACCGCCGCAGTTCTTCTTCGGATTGCTCGAGCTGGATCCGGAGCTTGTCGAGCTGCAGTCCGAACCATTCCTCGCTACGCTCGGCCGCTTGCCAGCGGGCCTCCAGGTTGGACTGAATGAACTCTTCGGCCATTGTGTTAGCGAAGTCCGCCGCTAAGCGCGGACTCGGCCACTCCGAAACCACCTCGATGATTCCGGTATTCCTGGAGGGAACAATCTTGTAGCTGGAAGCCGCGGCGGAAAGCGCCCGCTCGTGAGCCGGCACGACCGGGGCCGGCGGCAGCTCCAGCGCCTTACGCCAAGCCGAGAAGCGGTCCGTCGAATAGTGAAACTCGGGTCTGGCGTCGAGTTTCAGCTTCTCTACAACGCGCCGGAGCAAGGAACGGCTTTCGAGAATCTCGACCCGGGTAGCGATATAGAACTCAGCCGCTGAAGGGCTGGGCATCGCGGGCATCCCAGACGATCGCACGCGCAGAGGGTCGCCGTTAGGAGAATCAACTTCCAGCAAAGCGCGGGCCTGATAGATCGGCGTCCGCGGAATGCTGAGCAGCAGCGCGGCAATCGCTCCAACCACTGCCACTAGCAGGATCCGAAACTTTCGGCGGGCCAGAATCGTCCAGTACTCGCCTATCGTGGGTTCAGCCTGTTCATCCGAAAAGTCAGCCGTCGAGGGAACACCAGCCGTATTTCGAGGCCGGCCGGCGGCGACGACTTTGACGGGCGGAATGCGATCGCTGAATCTCTGGAATTCATCCATTACTTTATCTGCTAATGCTCTATCCGCCTATCGCCGAAAGATGACCACGCCGGTGGCCACTCGAATGACCGCGTCGGCCGCCCGCCGGGCGGCCGTCTTGCCTGAGCTGTTCGGCACGAACAGGATGTCCTCGGGCTGCAAAGCGGCGTCCTCGGAGTTGCTTTCCATGATGCTCTTCAGGTCGACAGGCAACTCGAGCCTCCCGCCTCCGCCGGGTGCGGGACGGAGAATCCTGGCTTTCCTGGTAGCGGCGGTTCCGTCAACCCCGCCCGCCAGCGCCAAGGCCTGGAGGACGGAAATGCTCTCCTGCTCACGGAGCACGAAGCCGACCGAGCGGCCAACAGCACCGATCACGTACACCATTTCCGCCCTTGGCACGGAGATCACGTCGTTCGGCTCAATGATCACGTTGTCAGCCGGGTGATTGGCTTTCAGCACGTCTTCGATGTTCGCCGACGCAACACTGAAGCGCCCGGTCGAGTCGTCTCGTGCCGTGGCGAGCGGAATCCGGCCCTGTTCCCGCCTTCTGGTGATCTTGATGACATGCCCGGCATCCTCGCGAAGCCCTCCAGCCAGAGACAATACCTCGATCAGCGACTTCCGGCCCCGCAGTTGATGCAAACCGGGCCGCTTGACCGCGCCAATCACCGAAACAGACTGACTGCCGAACTTGACGACACGAACAATGACTTGCGGTTCGTGAATGTAGGTACGAAGGCGCCCGGTGAGAAGCTCCCGGACCTCCCCCACATTCAGGCCCTGCACCTGTACCGGTCCGGCCAGCGGAGCGTAGATCACGCCATCCGCGCCAATCGGCATCTGCGAACGCGAAATCTCGTCCTCCCCGATCACTTCAATCGCGACTTCGTCGCCCGGGCCCAGCCGGTAGGATCCGTCCGCTTTAGACCCTTCCGCATCGGATTGATCCGAAAGAGCGGATGCCCCCCTCTCCGCGGAGAGATTGCTCTCGCTAACCATGCGATCGCCGACAGTCGGGAACCTGGGGGCGTCGCTGTCCTGAGCCTTGGCAAGGGGTCCGGTCAGCAGCAGCAAGCTAAGCCCCGTCACCCCGAGCGAACCCAATCCAACAGGTCTAGTTCGTCCGTTCTTCTTCAGCAGTATCACTTAATCTCCGGCCTCTCTCAAGACAATCAACGGAAGTCCGCGCAACACTAATGGGCCCGTCAAAGTCGATGATGTCTATCACGACGTCACCCGACTTCGGTGACGTTGTGCAAATACCTACCGAACGGTCACGATGCCATCTCGAATCCAGTTGGCGAGATAAAGGCGGCGTGCTCCATACTGTTTCGGATTCACGGTATCTAGCGCCCGCCAACGATCGAATGCGATACCGTCCCTCAGATCCTCATAGGCCCAATAAAGCGCCGACCCCGCACGAAACGGATTGGCAGGTTTAGTTTTCTTCTGGAAATGGATAGTTCGGCCCGTATAGGCCGATCGCCGGCCTCTCTGTCCATTCTTTGCCTCAGACTTCGCCTCTTCATGGGCATCAAGAACCGTCATAGCTGAGGGTCTCGGCCAGATCTTCAGAACGAGCCTGAACATCTTCTCCCCACGATCAGCAATCGCGTTCTCGTTCCACCACGTAACATCCCGCAGCTCCCGGTTCATGGCGAGCGCACTGTGCTCCATGATCGCCGCCTTCTTCTCCGGCCATTGGGCGTTTGAAAGGGATGGGTTGAGCTTCTTGGTGACAAGCGTAAGGTTGCCGAAACGATGAAGCGCCTCGTCACGCGTCATCTCATCCTCCATGCTTGTGTGATCCGGCATGGGCCAATTGGGCCGCCACTCCTGCGGCATGATGTGCTCAATGGTCAGCTTCTCCCGAACAGATATGTTTTCCGACTTTCCGTTGCGTATTGCCCGCTCGATTGCCTCAAGCACCATTCTTGATCGGGACTGCTTCATCGTTTTGTAGATTGGGGATTCACAAAAAGCGCTTCGCAACTGGTCGTCCCTCGGCCATTCAGAACTTTCACCCTTACGGGTCAGCAGGAACTTCATTAATTCGGACGATGAGAAGCTTCTGGAGTCCAGATACTTGATCAGGTCCACGAAGATGCGGTTGTAATTCTTGTAAGTGAGGCAGCACACAGCCCGGCGCACCAGGTATGATTCCAGGTAATCCAGAAACAGAAGCTTATCCTCATCGGAACCTGGTTTCCGAAGCACCTCAAGTAAAACGGGAATGGCCATGTTGGTGTCGAGGGCTTCCAGCCTGTAGAAGAACAGCCCCTCGCGCGAATCTTCCGGGTATTGATCAAAGCCACGATAAACGTCCGCGTAGCTTCGCAGTTGGCGAATGTGGAATTCCGCCGAGACATCGCCGCCATTGTTAAAATGCTGACGGAATTCACCGAACAACTGGGTCATGCTCACCACGTCTTTGCGTAGCAACGTCAAATAGTGTGCGAGGAACTGGTCTATGCGGGGCCACTTGAGACGGCCCTGTCGTATTTCGACTCGCCAGTAGGAGACATCGTCATCGAATGGCCGCCACATCTGCTCGTATAGGTCGGGTGTCTTTGCCCCTTGGCGCTCCGCCCAGTGGAACAGGAAATTCTTGACCAGGTCCGCGGGTTGTAAAGGCGCGCCAAGCGCGTTTAGCGTCTCAAAGATCAGCTGAGGATCGTCACTGTCACCGAGGTCGACGACGACCAGAACCAGGTCTTGCCGAATCGCGTCGTACAATATGCCGAACTTGTCGTCCAGAGCGTCGCCCTTCGCGTCGCCAAGCCATTCTAGAACCTGATCGTGGAAATACTTGTAACAGTTGGGAATCAAGTGGCCGTAGTCATTCGTGCTGGCCACGAGGTCGTATTGTTCTGCCAACGCTTCAAGAGAACCAGCGGTCATTGTCCTGCGGAAGTGCTCCCGGTCGACGTTGGTCGGCCAGACTTTGAAAATGCTCTCCGGGGTCTTCTTGGACGGCACATGATTCTCGGATAGGCGCTCAAATGATTCTTGGTAGTCCTTCGAGCCCTTGGCTTCGCAAATGTCGCGGAGTACCGCAACAACGAGTTGCAGGGTTGTCAGACGTTGTTGTCCATCGATCACCTGCCTCGCGTCCACTTCCCCCGTCTCGGTCTTCAGTTGCTCCAGCACAATCGCGCCCAGGAAATGTGGTCGGATAGTTCCCCCGTCCAGCCGTCGGTCTGCAACCTGAATTATGCACTGCGGGGTGCACCGGAGGAGGGCTGAGCCGCCAGGGGCCATTTGGGGGACCCCCGAAAACATGGGGTAATAAGGTAGGCTGGCAAAGATTTCAGCTTCGCCAGTCAACCCCAAGGAGGTCACCCAAATGGTTACCAAGCGAAAACAGCATAGCTCCCGAAGGCCCGTCAAACAAGGCCGGGGCGCGAGGGCCCCGCGGCCCAATAAAATCGGGGCTGCCACGCCTTATCACTTCCGCGGCAAGAATCTGACTCCCTACGGCGGCTTGCTGCCCGTCGCCACCCTGCTCGAAAAACTCGGCTTCCAGGCGCTGCTGGAAGAAACCATCACGAACAAACGAATCACCCGTGTGATGAGCCTCTACCAGTTTGTGCTGGCCCTCGTGCTGGGCCTCTATGTCGGCTTTGCGCGGCTGAACCAACTCCGCTTCATCGCCCGCGACCCCATCTTGACCGGCATCTTGCAAGTGACGCGTCTGCCGCCGCAGTCCACGCTGTGGCGCTTTCTGGCCTCGCTGCACCTCAACGTGGCGAAGCAGATCCTTTCCATTCAGCGCCAGCTGCGGGAACGAGTCTGGGCCGCGGCCCAGGTGAAATTGGAGACGGTGACGCTGGACACCGACACCACCATGCACACGCTCTACGGCCGCCAGATGGGCGGGCGCAAGAGTTACAACCCCAAGAACAAGGGCAAGCGCAGCTACCAGCCGATACTGACTTTCCTGGCCGAGACGCGCGAATACCTGATGGGCGGGTTGCGCAACGGCGACCGGCCCACGGGCCGGCAGATCGCCGCCCACCTCGAGAGCGCCTTTCGGGCTTTGCCGCACGGCGTGAAGAAAATCCTGGCGCGGGCCGATTCCGGGTTTTATTGCTGGGAGGCGGTGGAGGCCTATGAAAAGGCGGCTTGTCAGTTCGTCATCGTGGCGCGCAAGACCAGGCGGCTGGTCGAGCAGTTGCAGCAAGCGGCCTGGAAGCCCTCGCCCCACAGCGATGCGGATGCGGAATGCGAATTCCTCTACCAGCCGCAGGGCTGGGCGCGGGCCTGTCGTTTCCTGGCGCTGCGTTACGAAAACGAACCCGCGGCCGGCGCGGCCGAGCAATACCAGCTGTTTGCCACCAGCGCTTACACCTACCGCGTGTTTGTCACCAACCTGGCCGAACCGATCGCGGCGGTGGTGTGGTTTTACAATCAGCGCGCCGCAGCCGAGAACCTCATCAAGGAGGCCAACAACGACGCCGGGCTGGCGGCCCATCCCTCGCGCCGCTTTGACATGAACCGCAATCACTTTCAGCTGGCCATGCTGGCCTACAACCTCAACTGCTGGCTGCTGCTGTTCAACCGCGAAGCCCAAGCCAGCGTGGAGACACTGCGGCACACCACCCTGGCGACGGCGCGGCTGCGCTTTCTGTTCGTGGCGGCCAAGATCTGGCGGCACGCCGGCAGAACGGGTGTCAGCTACAGCGATCATTATGAGGAAAAGGGCCTGTTTGAACGGCTGATGCGGCGGCTGCGGGCGATGGGGCCACCGGGATCGAGCTTCGCGCCGGTGGTGGAGGGTGCGCTGAGTTGAGGGGCGCTCCATGCATAAAATTTCATGCACTCGCCGCAACGTACTGGGAACACGCCGCTTGCCCGCCCGCTTTTGCCCGCCGGGATTGGCAGGCGGCTCAAACAGGGAGGGAAACAGAGGAAAAGACGACTTGCTAAATCACTGAGTTGACACGACTGCCGCTACCGCCACAACTCCATCGGCGATGGCTACGCCGAATCTGTGCATAATTCAGGTGCAACAGTCCTGATTGAGTCCCACAGCGGTTCCCAGTTTTTCTCCTGCTTCCAGACATATGGTCTCTGGAACAACGGAACCAGCAATCGCACCGTGATTTCAAACAACAAGCCAAGCGTTCTGTCTTCTGCATGCATGTTTACTTACCCGTGAGTGTCATCTCATTCCTCTAGCGTCATGCCCAAACACCTCGGTCGCCAGCCTGCATTCTCACCACGTGCCGGAGCGAAGTGCGTGAGAGGCCCGTCAGTACGAAAGGTCGCCGATTGTCGCCCGCGGGCATACTTGAACAGTTGGCTGAGCACGAGAAGCAAGCACTGCGAAGCGCGCTAACCGCGGCCGACTCTCCGAGCATGGGCCCGTTCCGGCGCGTGGTCCACCCACGCCCGGTCGATCTCAACCGCCACGGACCGATTCAACAACGTCACTGAAACGACCAGGCGGTCCGATTCGCGGTACTGTTTGAGGACCCCCTCCAAACCGCACAGCGGCCCATCTTTCAGCCGAACGGTTTCACCGACTTCGATGTCTGGATAGGGTACGGCGGACAGCCCGGACTGAATGATAGCCTGAATGGCCTCGATCTCTTGTTCGTTGACCGCAATCGGTCCATCGCCAAAGCCAATGATCGCTCTGACTCCGGCCGTCTGCAGAATCGGCAACCGGCGTTCAGGGTCAAAATAACAGAACGTATAGCCGGCAAAAAGAGGTCGTTTTACTTCCTTGTAGCGGTCCGACCAGCGATGTTTGGCCGTATACAACGGCAGGAACTCTTCATAGCCCTTCATCTTGAGAGCAAGAGAAACGCTCTTCTCGTGCCGCGGTTTGACTTGCAGCGCAAACCAGGCTTCACGTCCTTGTTGGCTCACTGTTGGAGTGTGGATTTGGCGCGGAAGGGTGTCGTAGAGCCCCTCAACTTGGTGCTTCCCGGCAAAACTCATAAACGTTCCATGGGCTTCATCCAAGCCACCGCGTCGAAAGGGCGCCTCTCGGTAGTCTTCAGCGCGCTTAAAGATAACAGCACTTTTTCTGGGATAGCGCTACCGCAGGCTGGGTCCCAATCGCGACCCAGCGGAGAAGCTGCACGGAGACCGCATGCAGATCAGTACCGCCGAAAACGTGCCGGCATTGGTTCAGCCGCCGCGCCCTGTTGGCTCAAAATACTAAAACGAGAGATCATTATACATAATTCCTGTACTTTTTCTACTATATTCATAATAGTTTTATACCTATTACTATAGAACTGTGACTTTGGTGCGTCGAGATCATGCGCGGTGACACTAGCCCGCTTTTCTCACCACCTGACGGCCGAAGTGCGTGAGAGGCCCGTCAGTACGAGGCGCGCGCCGCTTGACGAGCGGAGGCGTACTCGACAGTACGACGAGCACGGCGAGCAAGCGCAACGAAGTAATGGCGGACCTATCGCGTGCTTCGGCCGTCAGGTGGTGAGAAATGCGGGCTAGATGCAACTCCAAGAGGCATACGCACCCAGTCGCGGACGCCGGTGATCTGGCCGCGAAGGCTCGGGGATCCGCAATTCGAAGCCAACTGGAGACGCCCGCCGGACCGATCGGAGGTACTGATGAAGAACCAAACGATTGTGCGAAGCCGAGCCGGACTCGTGTTGATCGAAGAAATACCTGGCTCGTAGTGAATCGAACGGCCAAAAATCTTGAACACCGCTAAAGTAAATAGCAATGAGGCTGCTCTGGCCGAGTCTGGCAATTCTCGTTCTTGGTTTGACGCCCGCGGCGGCTCAGAACTCTCACGGCTACCTCTTTGTCGCTCCAGGAGGGGTGAGCGTGGCGGGCCGGACGGACTCCACGTTGCAGTTCGGCGGCGGCGGAGAGTTACTATTAGCGCGAGGTTTTGGGTTGGGCGGAGAGATCGGCGGACTGAGCCCCAGCGGCGATCTCGGGGGGACGGTCGGCCTGCTCTCCGGAAATGCGTACTATCACTTCGGTTCGAAGCGCCGAATCGACCCCTACATCACTGGCGGGTATTCGCTCTTCTTCCGCGGCAACACCGCCAACTCTGGAAACTTTGGCGCCGGCGTAAATCTGTGGCTATGGCAAAGTTTGGGGCTCAAGGTCGAGTTTCGAGATCACGTCGCCTCCCCGGGAGGCGACACCGCTCACTGGTGGGGCGTGCGTTTGGGCCTCAACTTCTAGCGCCCGCGCTCGACTGTTCCCGAGTTTTTCAGTCCCCCAACCGTCACCGGTCAAGGTGTGTCCGTTTGGGTCTTGCTACACACGCTCGACCGCTACGACTGTTACGTCATCGAGCACGCCGTGGTCACCGCCGTAGGCCAGGGCTTTCTCAACGACTCCTTCCACGATTTGCCGGCCCCCGCTGCCGCTGAGTTCCGACAGAGCCGACTCCAGCGGCCCATCCTGGAAGAACTCCTCCTTTCTCTCTTCCACTTGCCCGCGAATCTCGCCTAACCCATCGGAGGAAACCAGCAGCACCTCGCCGGAAGTCAGCTCGAGTTCGCGGGCATCGTAATGATCGGGTGTTCCGACCGGGAACAAGCCGAGCGGCAGCCCCGCCAGCGGAATTTCCCGCACCTTTTTTTCGGAGTTGGCGGAGAGCAGCAGGGGGTACGGCAGACCGGCGTTAGCGACCCGCACCACCGGGCTCCCTGCTTCGATCTGGAAAACCGTCGCCGCGGCGAACATCCCGCCGGGCAGGAATTGGTGCAACTCCGAGTTCATCTTCGAAAGCAGTTCCCTGGGATCATCCTGAAAATTTGCCGCCGATTGACGAAAGATCGCTTTCAGCAGCATGCTCGTCAGGGCGGCCTGCACACCGTGGCCGGTCACATCGGAAATCAGCCAGGTCGCCCCGTCGCCGTTTTGGTGAACATCGTAATAGTCGCCTCCCACGGCATCGGAGGGACGGTAGAACGTACTGATCTGGAAACCGTCCACTTCTGGAAATTTTTCCGGCAGCAGACTTCGCTGCACATTGGCCGCCATCTCCATTTCTCGTTCGAGGCCGCGGTGCTTGTCAGTCAAATCCGTGTGTTCGCGCGCGAGCCGGTCAAGGTCCTTGACCTTGTCCGCCAGTTGCCGGCGCAGGCTCTTTTCCTGGAGTGCGTTTCGGATCAAGAGCAGCAGGTCGCCGTTGTCCCAGGGCTTTTCCAGATAGTGGTAGAGGCCGACTTCGTTGATGGCACGAATCGCGTTCTGCTTATCCGCGAAGCCGGTCAGCAGGATTCGGGCCGCTTCGGGCTGCAGCCGGCGCGCTTCACTCAGAAACTCCAGCCCGTTCATCTGGGGCATCAAGAAGTCGGAGATCACAAGGTCAACCGGGTTCTTTGCAAGGTGATCAACGGCTTTCCTGGGATCGTCGAACAGCTCCACCGCGTAGTCGGTTTCGAGCGTGAAAAGCCCCTTGAGCGAGCCCAATACCAGAGCATCGTCATCGACGACGATGATGCGGGGCGCTCTTGCTTCGGGGGAACTCATCGTTTCAATCTCCACCCGCGGGCCGCTGCCCGAACTGGGGCTTAATCCGCAACCCGGTATTTCTCGATCGCATCCGCATCGAGCGTGACCCCGAGGCCATGACCGGCCGGCAATTCGAGGAATCCGTCCTTGACCGCTTCAATGGCCGGACCGGCAATCTCACTCCGCATGCGGGCATCCCTGTCGTCTTCGGGAAACGGCACTTCCTGAATGAAGAAGTTAGGAATCGAAGCGGCCGCATGCAGCGCGGCGGCGGTACCGATCGGCCCGCCGCGATGATACGGCGCAACCGCCACATAGTAGGTCTCGGCAAGCGCGGCCGCTTTGCGGATCCGTGAAATGCCCAGGCGCGCCAGGTTCGGCCGCAGAATATCGATCGCGTCCATCCGAAGCAGGTCCTGGAAGCCGCTATTGTCGGAAAAGCCGCGGCCGAATCCGACCGGTGTCGTGCTCTCGGCGGAAATCTTGGCCAGCGGCTGCCCCTGGACTCCGCTGCTGGGCTCCTCGAGCCAGAGCAGATGAAACGGTTCCAGCTCGGCCGCCAGCCCAGCCGCTTCCGACGGCGGTACCGCCCCGCCGCAGTCCAGAATGAAATCGGTATCGTCACCGCCGGCTTGACGCAGGCTGTCCAGCAGACGATGAACGTCTTGATAGAAGGCGCGGCCCCGGGCCGGCCCCTCCGGAATAATCAAAGGAACGGAAAAGGCGCGATAACCCGCCGAGCGGGCCCTTCTCATGGATTGCTCGAGGGCGCTCGCGGTGTCACCGTGGAGCGGTGCAAACGCCCGCGCCTTGTTGCGAGTGGGACCTCCAAGCACTTCGTAAACCGGGGCCTTGCTGAGCTTGCCGAGCACGTCCAGCAACGCCATATTCACGGCCGCCCGCACGCCGGAAACATCCGTTCCCGGGGCATGGCCCGCGAGGCCAAGTTTTTGATGCACGGCTTCGTATGCCAGAGCATCCTGGCCGATCAAGTCCTTCTTGGCCATCGAGATTCGGGCGGCCGCGGCCGCCGCATCCGGTTCGGCGGGCAATTCGCCAACGCCGCTAATCCCGGCGTCAGTCCGCAGTGTGAGGATCACATAGGAGCGCCCGCCCGCCGGCTCCCTGACCGCGACGGTTTCCAGATCCGTGATCGAGACTTGTGGCTGCTTCGTCGCCGAGGCAGCCGCCGCTGCCACCGGCATGCTTGCTGCGCGCATGGTGGACTCCTTTCGATTCGTCACGTCTTTCGATTCGTCACATCAACGCCTTTGAGAATTGTAGCCTATGTCAGCGGCTGGGAAAAACAGGAGTGTTTGTTTCTGGGCCTCATCCAGGAGATCGGCCACCCTCATGTCGGAGCCACGATCGACGTGGGGCACCAGAAGGAGTACGCCGAGCTGCAAGCCCGCGTCAAACCAGGGGAGAAAGGAACCCCGGCCGGCATCAAGGCCTACAACGACATCAACCACGAACTGATCGACCGGCTAGGCCCGAAGCTGTTTCATTTCCACGTACACGACATCGAGCCGGACACCTGGGCCGAACACAAGCCGCTGATTCACGGCTTCATCGACTACCCGCGCCTAATCAAGAAGCTCCGCAAGACCAACTACCAGGGCCTCCTAATCTTCGAAATCGGCGGCGCCGCTGACGAGCTCCCCGCCATCCTGCGCGACAGTAAACGGAAATTGGAGAATTATCTAGCCGAGAATTGAGCGCTGCATGACCGGCCGGAATAATCACTCCATGCGGGATTTTGGGCTGTGTCGCCGGGCAGGCGGCGGGGGCTGACGACCTGTGCGCACCGAGCCGTCAGACTGCCTCTCGATCCCGAGAAGGAAGCTCGTTTCAACGGGCTCACCGTGGGGGAGGGGATTTAACCGGAACGGTTTCAGCCAGTATTGAAAAATGGACTTCACCGCATCACTCAAAGGCCGCTGTGATCCCTTCCTGCGTGCAATTGTCGCCGGAGCAGATCTGGATGGGAACCGCCGGCCCCGCGGGATTGTTCGTTGGGGCGATATTCCATTGGTTTACGCCGCACAACAAGCCGGGAGCGGACCCGGCGAAGAGTATCCGGGCTTCTACGCCGCCGATCGTCGCCCGCTGCGTCAGCGTCAGCCGGGGCAGCGGCGCCACGACGGGCGCCAGAGTGGCGTCCGGGCAGATTGGATCCACTACGCCGCCGCCCGTGCCGAACACTTGGATCACCCCATCCGAGGTTGGATTGTCAGGCCCGTTGAGGGTAAAGTCCGAGTTCAAGATGGCGCCCTGGCCCGTGCCGCTCGAATTGATCGAGAAAATGCCCGGATTGCTCTCGATGAGCGGGACGCGCAGGACGTTCGAGAGCACACCGTCCACTTCGAACCGGATCGTGGCGAAAGTGGCGTTCTGCGCCGGCCGCAGAAACCTGAAACCGACTGGAATGCGGGGCACGACGAAGCTCGTTTGATTGATCGAGGCGAAGATCATCGCCACGATGTCGTCGTTGAAGCTTACGCGTGTTCCGCCGAGCTCGCGCGTCGCCCGCCCGTCGGGGCCGATGGTCAGCCCGGCGGGCTCGGCGGGTCCTGTCTTCGAGCCGAACTGAGTGACCAGTTCTTGCGAAGAGACGCCGCCGCCCAAGCCCTGAAGAAAGCTGCTCGAATTCACCAACCCGAGCCGCGGCAAGAACGGGCCGCCGAGCTTGGTCACTGTCGCGTCCCATGGCGCACCGCCGAATCCTTCTTGGAAGGCGCCGGGCGTCGTCGGCCAGCTCGCCGGCCCGATGCCGACGACGTAGATTTGTCCGAACGGGTCGACCGTTACGTTCGGAGCGTTCGAGCTCCTTCCGCCGAGGTAGGTCAAGAAATCAACGTCCGAGAGATCGCCGAAGAAGCGGGCCGCGAATCCGGCGAAGCCGCCACCCGGATGCCGCCGCTCGCGGGCGTCGATCGTCGTCGGAAGATTCGTCGAGAAGGTAAACCCGCTGATCACCGGCGAGCCGTTGGGATCGGCCGCCAAGCCCGGCCCCTGATCGAAACCGCGGCCGCCGAAGTAGGAAGCGACGCGCAAGGTTACTCCGGTGGCGGGGTCGATCCGAGTCAGCGTCACCCCAAGACTCTGTGGGCCTCCAGGGTACTCGGTCATGAAAGCGCCGGGCGTGGCCGGAAAATCAGTCGATTCGGTGACGCTGAAGGTGATGACGTCGGCGTCTGGAGTCAGCGCGATCACAGTCTCCCTCTCGTCTCCCGAGCCTCCAATGTAGCCGCCGAATTCGGGACCGCGGCTGAAAGTATCGCCGAAGGTAGGATCGAGCCGCAGCTCCGTCACGTAGCCGTCGGTCCCCCCGCCCCGCTCCGGTTGCGGCGCCTGATCGCTGACGAAGAGTCCGTCCGAGCTCGTTGTGGACGACACCCAGAACGGCACTTCTTCCTTGAAGCCGACGTTGACGGTCAAATTGCCTAGCGCGATGCTGTCCACAATGTCGAAACCGCCCCCGCCGTGGAAAGACGTCGCGCGGTTCAGCGGCTCGCCGAAGCCCGCTCCGGCTTCGAAGCGAAGCACGTCGATGAATCCGTCCGAAGCGCCCCCTCCGTATGCGCCCTGAAAAGCGTCGGGCGTCGTGGGGAAGTTGCGCGACGCCGTCTCGCCGACGGTGACGACAAACACGCCTTGGTCGAGTGTTGCGACATCGATTTGCCAACCTACGTCGTCCACGCTGCCTCCTTGCCGCGAGGAGAACGCCAGCCCTCCCGAAGGGCCGAGGACGCTCGTGAAGCTGTCGCGGCCGCCGGAGGGTCCGCTGCCGTCGGTCGTCGGGTAGTCCGGAGAATCGGTGAAGCCGGTGATGAAGGCGTTGCCGTCCCTGTCGACGGAGATATCCCAGGCCTGATCGCGGCCGCGGCCGCCGAGATAGGTCGACCAACGCAGGGCGCTGCCGTCCGGATTGATGGATGCGATAAAGGCGTCGGTGGGGCCGCGTAGCGAGGTCTGCTCCGCGTCGGCGCTTGTCGCGAGATTGGTCGACGCCGTGAACCCGGCGATGTAGGCGTTGCCTTGCGAGTCGACCTCGATGCCGAAGGCCTGATCGTCGCCGTTGCCGCCGAAGAAGGTCGAATACTCAAAGCCCGGATCGATGACGAGCGTGCGGGACCGGTCGTAGTCGCCCAGCGCGAAACGAACGCGGCCTCCGGCGGCAAGAAGAAAGCGCCCCTCCACTTCGCTGCGACCCTCGCTGCCGGGCTGATAGACCTCGGGACGAAGCTGGCGAAACAGGCCCGCGGCGCCGGACAGCAGTAAATCGCCGCCGGTTCCGACCGAGATTTCCTCGTAGCCGTCGAACTCGAGTTCGATGCGGCTGGGATCGGCGCCGGGCTCGATGACGAAATCGTACTCGAGCCTGGCGCCCGGCTGGGCCGCGCCGTAGTAAAGAAGGTCGATGCCGGGGTAGACCTTCTCGAACTGGACCTTGCGGAAGCTCGAAACGTTCGTCCGCCAATTCGCCGGGTCGGAACCTATGTAGTAGTTTGTCTTCGCCCCGGTTGGCTCCAGGCCCGCGGCTTCGGCGCCGGGGTCCGCTCCCAGAAGCCTCATTCGCATCCGGCGCATGCGGCCTTCGGCGTCGGGCGAGCCCATCGTCATCGCCGTCGCGCTCAGCAGCACGGGAGCGCCGGCGCCTCGCGCAATATAACGGACCTCCGGGGCCGCCTGGCCCCGATTCTCCTCGAACCGCACCATGGACAGCGCGGACGAATCGATCGGCCCAAGCCCAGAGGCAGCGGGCGGCGGGCGATGCAAAATGATCGCCGCCGCGACAGCGGCCAGCACGATACTCGAAAGGAACCATCCGGCGCGCGGTTGCCTGCGATTCATGTCGGACCTCCGGCGACACGGTACCACAGAGGAACCGCAAGGCCGACGACCGTCACGGCGATCGAAGGGAGCCCGACGGTTCATCGGAGCGTCCGGGGAGCGTTCGGGAACGGCACCCGAATTCGCCATTCGCGGCGCCTTGAGCACCCGATTCTGGGCCACGTCCTGTCAAAATGAGGATCCGAGGACTCTAGTAGCCGCTAATTGCAGGCCAGGCTACCTCGCAACAATCGCTCGGCCTGCTCCCAGCAGAGTCCGGGCTCCGTCCCAGAACCGCCCCGAGCAATCATGGCCGGCCATGGTCCGCCAATTCAGGCGCTGGGGCGATTTCGCCAAGGGCGCAGGCTTCCGGCTCTCGATCGAGACGGGCTACCCGCAGTCGGTCCGCGATTTCGTCCGCCTCATTCAGGAGATCGGCCACTCTCACGTCGGGGCCACGATCGACGTGGGCCACCAGAAGGAGTACGCCGAGCTGCTAGCCCGCGTCAAACCTGGAGAAAAAGGAACTCCGGCCGGCATCAAGGCCTACAACGACATCAACCACGAACTGACCGGCCGGCTAGGCCCGAAGCTGTTTCATTTTCACGTACACGACATCGAGCCGGACACCTGGGCCGAACACAAGCCGCTGATTCACGGCTTCATCGACTACCCGCGTCTGATCAAGAAACTCCGCAAGACCAACTACCAAGGCCTCCTAATCTTCGAAATCGGCGGCGCCGCCGATGAACTCCCCGCCATCCTGCGCGCCAGTAAACGGAAACTAGAGGGGCATCTAGCCAAGAATTGAGCGTTAGCCTCAATACTGTCGGCTTTAGAGCCGTTGAGCCGCGGAAGCGGCGTCAGATGAATAGCCCAGGGTGGAGCGAAGCGGAACCCTGGGTGAAAACCCCCGCGAGGCGATAGCCCCGGAGGGGCGCAACAATACGCACGCACGATACCGACGACGAACTCAGCCTCGCGGATAGAAATACCATGACAGCGCCGGCTAGGTCTTTAGGCGAGTTCAGTCGCCCATCAAAGCCCACGCCTTCAGGCGAGGGTGGTTTACTGAGCCTACCTACGGATCGAACACCCTGCCTGTGACGGTTACCCGCGAAGGAAGCTCGTTTCAACGGGCTCACCGTGGGAGAGGAGGGTGTAGCCGGAGCGGCTTCAGCCAGTACTCAAAAATGCACTTCACCGGATCACTCAAAGGCCCCTTAAAGACTTTCCCGACCGTTGCCCATGCGATTGGCCGGCAGTTCCGTTCGCGGGGTCAGTTTGTCACGGCGACAGTCACCGTATTCGAATCGACGCCGTCGATCGAGAGCCGCAGGTCGACCGCATCTCCGGTCGGCGCGCCGGGGGGTATCTCGACGTTGACCTGGTAGACGCCCACGAATCCCGGAGAGAGACCGGAAAAGATCACCGGTGCATCGACCCCGCCGAGGGTGACCGTGGGCGAAAGCAGCGTCCGCGACAAAGTCGTCAGTGAATTGGCTTCTCCCGTGAACGGCTCGATTTCCACGGGACCCAGGCCGATACAGAAGATCCAACGTCGGGACCCAGGCCGTGCCGGCAATCAAGACCGCTCCTTGTCCCGAGCCGGTTTGCGTCAGCGAAAACAGGCCCGGGGCGGAGCGCACAACGTAAACGCGTTCGGGTTCGGATACAAACGCGTTGCGCACCACGACTTCGGCGAATCTCTCTCCAGCCACCTCCCACGGGGTCTGGAAGTTGATTTGTTGAGGGGAAACGAAGATCAGCGGAGCCTGAATTCCGTTGACTTCAACCGACGTTCCCAGCAGCTCACGGGGAAAGGGAACCGATTCAGCGACAGCGACAGCGGGAGCCAGCCCGATGCCAAACAGAGCCGCGTGCGAACCCGGAGCCAGCCCGGTGTCGCGGAAATCGGCCGAGCCGACGATGCCGTTCGCGCCGATCACGACCGGCGACGGGAGAGCGTCGGGATCGACACGTATAGTCAATTCGGAGACGTCGTTTCCGGGGTCCGCGTCTTCGCCGTCCAGGGTGACCCGGCCGCGCAGCGTGAAGATTGGCGGGGAATGCGGTGTACAGAGTTCAAAGTCGAGCTTTCGCTGCCGGGTTTCTTCGAGGCTTCCCAGCGAGCAGCGAATCGCTTTGTCTTCGGCACTGCAGCCTTCCGGCATGCTGGCTACGTCGGGCATGGTGCGCCCCATATTGTCGAGAACGAAATCGACGTTGCCGCCCGTGGGCAGACCGTGGAGGCGGACGTCGGCTTCCACGCCGGTGCAGACCGCCGCCTGCCGGACTTCCAACTTTTTGTCGTCGCCTAGAAGCCGCCGCTTTGTAAGCGCTTCGGCGTCCGGCGGCACATTGAGGCTCGTGTCGAAGTACTTCGTGACGCTGGTCTTTCTCTCCGTGTTCACCTGGGCAACGTCAACCCGAGCGGTGTTGGACGCCTTCGGCGCAAATTTCCCGTTCGGATTGCTCGGATCCGCCTTCACTGTGATGGAAACGGTTTCGCCCGCCGCCAAGCTGTCGAACGAACATGTCGCCGAGACTGGCCCGCCCACGAGTGCGAGCAATTTGGGTCCCAATTTGCTGCTGGTCTTGCAAGTCCCCTTGTCGGATTTAGCAGTCGCCCTCTTGGCAAGCACCTTCATGTCGTCGGTAACGCGCACATTGGTCGCGGTTGTTTCACCCTTGTTGGTCACGGTGATCACACTGACAGCTTGCCCGCCCTCCACGCGGCTGTCTTTTTCAATGCCCACCTTGACTGGGGCCTCGACTTTGTAACTGACTGAGTCGATCCGCCAGCCGCTTACGTTCGCGGCGGTGGCCGTGACCGTGTTCGTGAATTTCTTGCCGGCATTCGAATGGAATCCCTTACCGAAAACTATAATGCTTTCCCCCGGCGGGATACTTTCGAAGCGGCAGAAGAGCGTCGAAGGAGCCGTGTCACAAAGGCCAGAAGGAAGGAAAAGGGGGCCATCGACGTCACCGCCCCTTGCAGTGCCAAGGACTCCAAGCCCCTCAAAACCCGCTGGGAATTGATCGACCACGAGAACGTCGGTAATTTCTATGGTCGACGACTTGTTCGTGACCTCGATGACGACAAAGATCGTGAAGCCCACCAAGAAAGCCGTCTTTCTCTGCTGGTCATCGAGCTGAGTCAAAGCCTTCGTAACTTCCATATCCGGCCCCACAAGACCCTCTATCAGGTCAACAAAAGCCTGGGCGACCTGACCGCTGCCGGTGTCGGAGGTCGCCCTGCCGGCGATGCTGCCTTCGCCGGAGCCGTTCACGGCGGAGTCTTCGATGTTCAAATCGACGTTCTCTTGCCTCCTTAAAGTGTCCAGAAGACCCTCCGGCATCGAGAGCGGGACGTTTCGCGCGGGCGTCAATGGGCCACCCGTGATCTGGTCATGCTCGCCGACGCCTGCCGAGCCGCCCACCAAGACCCCGCCAGGTCCGCTCCCTGGGCCGGCGACCGACACGGTGCTATTGAAATCGCTTCCCGGCTCTTGAGAGACCCGCACCATCGGTTTGGCGTCGTCCGAACCGGTTTGAGCCACGGCGCCCGCCGGCAATCCCTCCGCCGAAGGCAATGGAAGCGGTATGGCGGCCGGCAAGGGAAGACGGGCGAGAAATCCGTCCCGCTCGCCTCCCAAGACATTAGAATTTTCCGGGGTTGTGGGAAAATTCCGCGATGCCGTGGTGCCGGCCAGCCAAACATAGCCGAAGGGGTCAAGATCCAAAGAGCTGCCGGAATCACTGCCGCTGCCGCCCAGATAGCTTGCGTAGTAGACGGCCTCGCCCGCCTCATCGAGGCCGGCCACAAACGCGTCATTGCCGCCCCCGGCCTGAGACTGGTAGGCGTCCTGCGTGACGTTCAGATCGGCGCTCATGGTGGAGCCGCTGATAAAGGCGCGGCCGGCGGCATCGATGACGATACCGGCGACAGACTCTCTGCCGGATCCCCCGTAATAAGTCGAGTAGAGAAGCTCGGTCGCGTCAGCGTTCAGTTTGAAGATATAGCCGTCGCTACTGCCGCCGGCGAAGTTGGGCTGAAACGCGCCGGGAGTTGTTGGGAAATTCGGTCCGAAGGCGCTTCCCGCGACATACGCGTTGCCATCGTCATCGACACGGATGCCGGCAGCGGTTTCCCGGTCGGCTCCGCCCACGCGAGTGGAATAGATCAGTTCCGAGCCGTCCGGGGTGAGCTTGGCGACGAAAATGTCGCGGCCTCCCGACGGCGCGGGCTGCAGCACTCCGTCCGTTGTGGGAAAGTCCGGGGAACTCGTCGAACCCGCCACGTAGATGAACCCGAAACGATCGAGGGCGATACCATTGGCGACGTCGAAATTATTTCCTCCCAAGAACGTGGCGAAAAGGATGTCTTGGCCGTCGGGGCCGAACTTGGCGATATAAGCGTCGTTGACCGCCCCTTTCTGGGGTTGGAGGGCGCCGACAATAGGAATATCGGGTGATTCGACGCGGCCGACGGAGTAGACGAAACCGTTCTCATCGATGGCGGTCCCGAAGAACGAATCATCCCGGCTTCCGGTCAGCACCCTCGACCACTGAATCAGCGGGTCGATGACCAGGGGCCGGCCGGGGTCATAGGCGCCGAAGGCAAAGCCAACCACTTGCTGGCCGTCGAGCACGTAGCGAGCCTCAACCGGCGAGCGGTGGCCGTCGTCATCGAGCTGGTAGGTAACCGGCCGCCGCTGGACGAGTTCCCAATCTTCCTTGCCGGCGTGGAGAACCAAATCCCCATCCGCGTTGATGGAAAGGGCGACTTCCGCATCGGACTCGTTGGCGCCGAAACGGTCGAAACGCAGCCGGATCTGCTCCGGATCGGCGTCCGGCCCGACAACAAAGTCGTATTCGAGACCGTTGGCGTCGCCGTAGTATTCGATATCGACGCCCCGATAGACACCGCGGTAACGAACGCGGCGGTAGCGATGCAGGTTCTTAGTGTGCGCCTTAAGATTCGCTCCGCGCAGGAAGTGCAGCAGTGTCGTGCCCGGTTCGAGCCCTTCGGCTGGAGCCGCGGGATCGGCTCCCAGTAGGGTCATTGAAACCGGAACGGCGCCGTCACCCGTGATCGCCTTCGGCGGGGTTTCGGCCATCAGACGCCCGAGCCGCGCATCGAGGCTTTCACCCGGCTGTCCCGGACGCACCGCCAGCACGAAACCGGAGGGACGCAGACCGACCGAGTAAGCTCCGCGGCGCGTTACGTACTCGGACCCGCTAGCCGCCGGGCTCGCGTAGAACGTCAGAGGCGGCGCTGACGGTGCGGCCTGGGCGGGGAACGCTGCAAACACCGCGGCAATGAAAACGAATAGGTTCCTATGAAAAGACATGTCGAGACGTCAACCTCCAGTGTTCTGGGTAGTGTAACACTAGCCCCCAGGGCACTGCGTCGCATAGCTGGTGATTACAAGCCTTCCCACCAGCAATCCGGCTCAGGCCATTCTAACTCACTGTTCGGGCGGGGTTCAGCTCTTTCCGGCGATGCGGAGAAGCGCCTCAGGCAGGCGTTTGTTGGTGGTAACGCGACATACCAGCATCTATCCGCGAACAAGGGCTATGTCGTTAGTTTCGTTGCGGGAGACCCTTGGGATTCGTGGACTTCGGCATTCGCGTTTTACTCGCGCGGGCAAAGGCAGGATGGCTGACTCCAGGAGGGCGCCCCGAGCCCCGGTCCGGAACGAGAGCGGGCCGGTGTATCCTTACCCTGCGGCACGGCCATTCCTGAGTGAGATTTGGCTCGGACAATCCCGCTCTTCTAGCCTGCATTTCTCACCACCTGGCGTGACGAGCTGCGTGAGAGGCGCCTCAGTACGAGGCGCGTTCGGCTTGACGCCAACCCCGCTGAATCAAAGACACATACTTGACGGTAGGTCGAAAACGGTCGGCAAGTGCAAAGAAGGAATGGCGGGCCTCTCGCCTGCCTCGCCCGTCAGGCGCTGAGAAACCCGGGCTGACAAACTCAGTCACGGATTTTTGATAAAATTATTCCCTTTGTTTTCAACAGTTTTATCCAGGAAGCGCCAGGCCGCCCGAGACCGGCTTGCTATCCTAAAAAAGGGAAACCCAGCGATGAATCATTTTCCATGTGGAGCTGACCGGCAGGCGATCCAGGCCCCCCCTTCCGGCAAAAAACCCGATATCCTCTCATTGTAAAAATTAACCGCTTATAAATCAACAACTTGCGCCAAAACCACTCAAGTCCGTTGAGACTCGTTTGCTAGCGTATACGAGGACGATGACAGCAAAAAAGACCAAAGGGCGAACATTGAAAAAATCCGCTTGATCGCTGGATGAAACAGGATCGCCTCCAGAATGCCCGAAAAGTTGCGCCGTGAGAAATCCAGGCTATTAGCAATACCGTTCACTTAGGGCCCTCAAGCTTCGAGCCCAGAGCCGTTGAGCCGCGAAGCGGCGCAGGATCGTAGCCCATGGGTGGAGCGAAGCGGAACCCTGGGTGAGAGACCCATCGACCGAAAAGCCCTGAAGGGGCGGAGGAAAACAGGCGGCATGACTCCGATGACAGGGCCGGTTTTCACCCAAAAAATACGATGCACTAGGGCAAGCAACCAGGCGCCGAAATCCTTAAGTGACGTGCATTGAGGCTAGTAGTCGCTAATTGCAGGCCAGGCTACCTCGCAACAATCGCTCGGCCTAGCTCCCAGCAGAGTTCGGGCTTCGGAAGGTGTGAAAAAATCGGGGACTGCCACAAGCGGCAAGTTCCAAGTCCTCGTTTATCATTAAGGCGTTTGGCCGCGGCTGGCTGTCCCCAGCATTTTTTCACAGCTTCCCGTCCCCGAACCGCCTCCGTCCCCAAACGCCTCAGGGGATCACCAGGGGCTGCCTGTCGTGCTGGGGCAGGCATCAACGACGTCACGGCTGCTGGGTCCCGAGGAGCCGGAACAAGTTTTTTAGTACCCTGTTTGTAGAGGGAAATGTTATGGCTAAGTGGATTTTTGAACCGGGGCACACAGCCGTGCAGTTTGCTGCCCGGCACATGATGGTGACCTGGGTGCGTGGGCACTTTGCGGATGTTCACGGAACCCTGGAGTTTGACCCGCAAGCCCCGGCGGGATCTTCGATTGAGGCGGAAATTGACGCCGGGAAGATTTGGAGCGGAGAAGCAGACCGGGACGGCCACTTGCGTGCGCCCGATTTCCTGGATGTCGAAAACCACCCCAAGATTACCTTTAAAGGACATAGCACCGAGCAAGTCGGGGCCAATCATTACAAAGTCATCGGGGAGTTGACCATTCGCGGGGTGACAAAGACGACCACGCTGGAAGTGTCGTACCTGGGGCAGTGGCAAACCCCCTATTGGGTCGGCAACGAAGACAAAGGACCTATTACTCGCGCGGGTTTTACCGCGAAAACTACGATCAACCGGCAGGACTTCGGTGTCAGTTGGAACGCCGCCATGGATAAGGGAGGTGTCATCGTGGGCAATGAGGTTCTCATCACCATCGACGTAGAGGCCTTGCTCGAAACTGAATAGATTCCCTTCTGGATCAGAACAATCTCAAGGTGAATCTGACGCCGAAACCGGGCATTCGGTCTGTCGTAGTAGGTGATCATGGTGAATCCGAAGGCGGTGGCGTTCGGAGACGGAGACTCGAATTCACCATTTGCGGCGCCTTGAGCACCCGATTCCAGGCCACGTGCTGCCAAAAGGGGACCCGAGTTGTTTGCTGTTGGCCACTCCCCCCAACAAAATGTCAATCCCGCTTCTCATGCCTCATTGTGGCCAAAGACCGTGAGTCGTTCACGCAATTTTCAAAGTTTTATTCCCTTTATTCTCAACAATTCTCAACACCGTCATGCGAAAGCCCCCCCGAAACCCTTGACACCGCCTGTTACACTGCGATCAGAAACCGGAAAGGACATAGATCACCGGACCAACACGACCGTTTCCAGGCCTGGACAGTTTCGAGTTGCTCTCCGCATTTGTGGTCATCCCCCGCGGATGGCTTCGGCCCAGTAGCGACCGGCAATCTTGCCGGTCCATCGACGGACGCGCCAGTGGCGCGCGCCTCCTGGCGGGCCGCGTCGGCCTCCGGGCCGACGTTCGCTTCGACAGGAATGTCGGCGCCCGTATGCGTCCAACAAACTACCGGGCAAGAAGACCATCCGCTAGCAGCCGTTTTTGCGCTCCTTTTGAGGGCGGCTGTCGAGGTTCGATCAACGGGAGCAAGAGGCGCCTCTCAAAAAAAGAAACGGCGAATGCAAGGAGAGACTCAACAAGGCGGACACCTGACGCAAGATCCGGCATCGAGCCCAACAATGGCGCGGCGAAAAAAGGGGGACTGCCACCAATTTCCGCTTCTCCAATTCATTTAAGAATCAGCGCTTCGTCGAAGGAAATTTGCTGGCTGTCCCCTTTTTTCGCGTCCTCGGTCTTCCGCCACGGGCTGCTACCCGTGCCCCACAACTGTCTCCGATGAGCAAAAATCGCCGAAACCCTGCAGTTTTCTGCAAACAACTGCAATTCACACCGCCGGAAAGCCGCCCCTGGACGATGTAACAAACAGAAACCAAGCAACTTATGTTCCTCGACGACCCAGAACGCCATTCCCCCGAAAAACACCCGTTCAAGCCCCAAAACAGCCTAAAACATGCAGTTCTTGCACGAATCAGGTAAGGAAAAGGCCGCGAAACATGCAATTTTTAGGAGCCTGTCCGGCCGCCTGAGGTTTTCCGCCATGTTGGAGAAAGAGCCAAACTCGAGGCGGCCAAACTAGAATGAATACTTGATCCGCGAGAGAATCGAGCAAGTTCATCAGCGCCTTGCCGAAGCGGCCCGCCGCGCCGGCCGGCCACCCGAGGAAATTACCCTGGTGGCCGTGTCCAAGATCAAGTCCGCCTCCGACATCCTCACCGCCTACGATGCCGGACAGCGCCATTTCGGCGAAAGCTATGTCCAGGAATTCGAGGCCAAGAGCCGCCAACTCCCGGATCTCCCGGACGCGGTTTTTCACATGATCGGCAAGCTCCAAAGCAACAAGGCCAAACCCGCTTCCGCGTTGTTCGACGTCATCCAAACCGTTCACGGGATCAAGCTGGCGCGGCGGCTCAACGACGCCGGCAAGCCGCTGGACGTGTTTCTGGAAGTGAAGCTCAGCGATGAGGCGACAAAGTCCGGTTTGAGCGAAGACGAGCTGCCGGTAGTCAAGGAGTTCGTCGAAAGCTGCGCTAACCTAAAGCTGCGCGGGCTGATGGGAATGCCCGCCTGGTCCGAGGACCCCGAACAGGCGAGGCCGCACTTTCGAAGACTGCGCCAGCTTGGGGAGCGGCACGCACTGGCCGAGCTCTCGATGGGCATGAGTCACGACCTGGAAGTGGCCATTGAAGAGGGAGCCACGCTCGTTCGAGTCGGCACCGCCATTTTCGGCAAGCGAATCCGCCCGCAGTGAATATCGCACTCGTCTCCCCGCTTCCGCCCGCGCGAACTGGCGTAGCCGAATACGCATCCACGCTCCAAAAAGAGCTGTCCAGGCACGCCCGGGTGACGGCCATCGAGTCACCCAATCTCACCGAACTCGAGACGTTTGATGCCTGCCTCTACCAGATCGGAAACAACCAGCTTCACGGCGATGCTTACGAAGCGGCCCTGCGGGTTCCCGGCATTACGGTCCTGCACGATGTGGTGCTCGATCACTTCATGCTGGGGCGGCTTTCGCGCGAAGAATACATCGAAGAGTTCGTTTTCAACCATGGCGAGTGGTTGCGCCATGTCGCGGAAGAGCTGTGGCAAGACCGTGTCCTTTCCGCGGCCGACCAGCGTTATTTCGAGTATCCAATGATCCGGCGCATCGTTGAATCCAGCCGGGCGGTGATTGTTCACAACCCGAAGGCGAAACGAATGGGCAGCGAAACCGCCGAGGCTGCAAAATGCAGCGTTCCTGTCTTCGAGATCCCGCACTTCGCGGCCGCGCCCGAGTTGCCCGGCGACCCGGAGCGAGCAGCGATCCGCGCGAGCCTGGACATTCCGGCCGACGCTGTTGTCATCGCCGTATTCGGCTACATGCGCCCTTCGAAGAGGCTCCGCTCGCTGGTAAATGCCGCGAAATTGCTGACGACGCCTTACCGGCTGCTGCTGGTTGGCGACTTCGTTTCGCCGGACTATGAGGCGACGGTAAGCGCGTTGCTGGAGAACGCGCCGTCCATCCGGCTGCCTTTCGTGCCCGAAGACGAGTTCTGGCGGCTCGTTGCGATCACCGACATCTGCGTCAATTTGCGCTATCCATCAGCGGGGGAGACATCCGGCATCGCCGCCAAATTGACCGCCGCCGGCAAGCCTGTGATCGTGACCGGCGGCGAGGAATACTCCGGTTACCCGGAAGGCGCGGTCCTCCAGGTTGATCCCGGCGAAAGCGAAGTGGAAATGCTGGCCCACTACCTTTGCGCCCTAGCCGGCGAACCGGAGATGCGATCGGCCATCGGGGGGAAGGCGGCACGGTTCGCAGCCGAACACCACAGCCTCGAGAGGGCCGGCGAACTCTACATGCAAGCCCTTCATCAGGTCGCTGGAACGCGTTAGCGCGCCCTATTGAGGGATGCTGCCCGGCTTACGAAAACAAGGGCCGAAAGCCGTCTTGGCAGCTCGGCGCCGGTGATCTTCGCCGACAAAGAATATTCCCAATTGAATTGTCACAAGTTTGGCCGATAAGCAAGCCAATGATCGGGTTCGCCTGGAACGGGCCCAAGGATCTCGGGTTACCGATTGGGAGGATTTATGATGTATCGTCATTGGTTTTTACAGCGGACGTGTCGTTGGGTTCATCAGGGGCTTCATCAGGCTAGCGTGCGCTCCCTACTCGTTGCGGCCATAGCGGCCGCGGGATTGATGTTTTTGGCTGCTTTGACTCCTGGCGCGCGTGCGCAGGGATTGAACTGGGAAGGGCAGACGGGAGCCTTTATCACTCCTTTCGCCTACACCAGCGCTTCGCCCGCCGGGGGCATGGGCAGGCCCCAGGCAAGCTTTCACTATCTGGATGCCGGCAGTGTCATCGGGGGCCTCACTCAATCCTCGGTGACCGTCGGTTTTCTCCACAGAGCGGAATTCGGCTATACGCGTTCCTCGAACCTGACCGGCAGCACGCCTGGTCTTAGTCCCTTGTTTACGGGCGGGTTTAACACGGTTCACGGGAAGGTGAATCTCTTACCGGAAAACGCCGGCAGGAAAAACTATCTACCCGCAATTTCTTCTGGATTTGTCGCCCGGACTCAGGTGCGCCACGTGGGTGGGGTCATCAACGGCCGGGACACTTCGAACGGGGATTTCTACATGGTCGCCACCAAGACCGTCACCCAGGTCCAAGGATTACCCTTCCTGGTGAACTTCGGTCTGAAGGCCACGAACGCATCCATCATGGGTATTGCAGGCAACGCCCCTGCTTGGCAAGGAAGGCTGTTCGGCGCCGGCGCGATTGTGCTCAAGGGTCCAGCGGGCAGCACCTTAATCGTCGGTTCGGAGTTTGCCCAACAGCCTCATTTCATCGAAGATTTGCCGGGAGCAACCGTACCCACGGCCCTTACCTACTTTGTCCGCATCGTCCCCGCGCCGGAGCGGTTGAAACTCAACGTTGATTTTGGTATCGCTCAGGCAGTGGGCCGGATCACCCCGGGAGTGGACTTGCAGGCGCGGAAACAGTTCGCCACGGGCGTTTCTTACCAGTTCTAATCGAACGCGGTTGGGACCCGGTGCAGGAACACCAGGTCGCGGCAGGGACGCCGGTCGCCCCTGCCGCGACCCCTTTTCAGTCCCCTTTTCGCCGCGAGCCGATCCTGAGGCACGAAGACCGCCTACCGCCGCCGCCGCACGTGCGGAACTTCCTCAATTCCGTAAAGACGCGGGAAGAGCCCAACGCCCCGGTCGAGGTGGGGCACTCGGCGGTCTGTGCCCCGCATCTAGCCAATATCGCCTACCACATCAGACGAACGACCTATCTGAATCCGAGCGCGACCGCGGCCTACTGAGCCCCCGGGGGTCGGCTTTTTGGGGGACGCCTTGAGTACCCGCACGCTGCGATTCTTGTCAGATTTTGCCCGGCTTGCGATTTTACACAGCTTCACATAAACTGTGTAATGTGAAAAACATCACGCTGAGTGTGGACGAAACGGTGCTCGCGGTGGTGCGGCGCTACGCGGCAGAGCACGACTGCTCGGTCAACGCGCTCGTTCGCGAGTTCCTCACCGGTCTCGCGGAGCGCCAGGACCGGGCGAGAAAGACGCGACAGAGAATTCGCAAGCTGAGCAGCCGATCGACGGCACGCATCGGTGCGAAGTCATGGAGCCGAGCCGAGTTGCATGAGCGTTGATTGCTTCCTCGATACCAACGTGCTGGTTTATGCCGCGGCCGGGCGCGGCGCCGAAGAGGCGAAGCGTAAACGCGCCTTGGAGTTGATCGAGAACGAGGATTTCGGCCTCTCCGCGCAAGTGCTTCAAGAGTTTTACGTCACCGTCACTCGAAAGATCGACCGAGGGTTGTCCGCCGAACAAGCGCTGGAATGGATGGAGCAGTTCGAGGCCTTCCCCTGCCTTGCAATCGACAACGCCCTGGTCAAGGTCGCCGTGGAGATCAGCGAACGCTATCAGATCTCCTACTGGGACGGCGCCATCATTGCCGCCGCCGAAGCCTTGGGGGCGGAAACGCTCTACAGCGAGGACTTAAACCACGAGCAGCAATACGGCTCCGTTCAGGTTCGCGATCCGTTTCGGGTTCGTTGAGGTGAGATCGGGACGCCCATGACTTGTCGAGGCTTGGCATCGATATCTTTGAGCCGATCTCACGCTAGGCCGTGGGGCAAGTCCGACTACGAGAAAAAGGTACAGCGACCTCAAAAACCGCCGACCGTGCTCTTTTTCAGGTTGTATTGAAACAAGAACTGCAGCCGGATCTCGTTGCCTGTGTACTCCCGGGGGAGCGCCGGAAACGGATTCGACGCACTGATGCCGGCGACCGCGGCGCGGTCCAACGAGGGAATGCCTGATGAAGACGCGATGACGAGTTTCGGCACCGCTCCGTTCTTCCCGATCGCGAACTGGATCGCCACTCGGCCGCGGTTCATACCCAGACGGGCGCTTTCAGGAATGACCGCGTACCAGTTCCGCCGCACCGCCGCCAGCACTTGGATCAGATAGGGCCGGAAGTCCACACCCTTGGGATCGCTCATCAGCTCCAGGTTGCTTCCGCTGTTGCCGGGTGAAGGGGGAAGATAGCCCCCCAAGCCCCCGGTACCGAAGCCATCTCCTACCCTGGCGCGACCCGAGGCGCCCTCTCGCATCTGCCGCAAGGCGCCCTCGGTGATGTCTCCCAGGCGAGCGCTCAGCTTGAGACTTCCTAACTGCATCGGCCCTTCACGGCCCGGGCTGGTCGCGCTGGGGTTCTCCAGTACGAGTTTCGGTTTGCTGGAGGGCCGCGGGGCACGGGGCGCGGGCAGTTCATTCGGCCGCCGAGTCCGCGCGAGGCTCGTGTTCGGCCGCAGCTCGCCGGGATTGGGGCTCTGGGCAGCGGGAATTTCCGTCTTGGGTTTCTCCGTTTCAGGCGGCCGCGGTTGTGACGGCGCTTGCGGTTCGGGTTCCGGCGGCTCGGGCTCGGGGACTTCGGGTTCAACACTCTCGGCCGGCTCGGGCCGCGGCGCTTCCGGCTCTGGCGGCGCGGGCGATTCTCGAGTTTCAGGAATCACGAGCAGGGGCCTGGCTTGCTCCGCCGGACCGCTAAACTCGGTGGCTACCGGCCCCTTGTTTGGCGTGGGTTGCGTCAGTTGCGCCAGCTCTTCCGGAGGGGGTGCAAACAAGGTGACGCTGGGCCGCATCTCGGGGCTACGCAGTTCAAACGAGCGCGGCGATCGACTGAACGGCTGGGTCAACAGCAGCAGAATCCAGACGGCGTGGACGCCCATCGACCCCGCCCCCGCGCGGCGCCAGTTCGAGATCGACGCGGCATCCCAGTCCAGCAGCAGATCCGGGCCGGGCTCATCGTCTGGTGTCTTGTCCGGGGCCGGCCTCCAAGAGGGGGCGGGGGTTGCCTTGGCGCGGAAGTCCTTCCAAAACTTGGCGGCCGGGGCGTACTCCTCGACCAGCAGTTGGAGCAAAGGCGTCTCGCCCGCCGGGGCCATCGCGGGCGCCGTTCGGCCCTTCGCCCGCTCGGATTGAAGGCGCTTGTAATCAGCCAGCCAGCCCATTCTGGGGAAAGAATAGTTCTCGATCAGGACATCGAGATCGAGGCCGTCCGCTTCGCTGCGAGAAACGCGGATTGTCGAAGAAGATGGCGGGTCCGTTTGAGACGAGGAATCCCCTCCGGATTGCTGAAAGCGCCTGTCGTACTCTTCCAGCAGGAGGTGCGGACCGAGTTCTTCGCCTTGGTCAGGTTTCACTGATCGTGAGCAGCTAGCGTCGCGGTCACAATGCCCGCGTGCCGCTCCATTTCCTCTCTTATTCTAAGCGCAACGCCGAGTGCGTTTCGGGCTTGCTGGCCGCTGACGCGAGGCTGCTTCCGTGTCTGAACGGACTGAAGGAAAGACTCGATTTGCCGCACGAGCGGCTCGCCCTTGGTGATCGGCAGTTGGCGAAATGCAATGTTTTGCTGCTCATTCACGGTACAGACGACACCATCTTGACGCGTGTAGTCAATCGAAACGTACTGGCGGGGCTGGAAGAAACGCAGCTTGCGAATCTTTTCGACCGAGGCGCGGCTGGCCGTGAGATTTGCCACACAACCGTTCTCGAACACCAGCCGAACGCTGCTGATATCGGGTTTGGACGAAAGTACGGCCAACCCCGTGGCCTCCAGGCGGGTGATCGGACTGTCGACCATGCTGAGGATAATATCGAGGTCGTGAATCATCAGATCCAGCACCACGTCGATATCGAGACTCCGCTGGGAAAACAGGCTCATGCGGTGAACCTCGAAAAACAGAGGAAGGGTGGCTTGCTCTTTCGCGGCCTCGACAGCCGGGTTGAACCGCTCCAAATGACCCACTTGCAGGATGCGCCCGTTTTCGTTCGCGGCCTGGATCAAGGCGTCCGCGGCCTCGAGAGTCGGCGCGATTGGTTTTTCAACGAGTACGTCGATTCCAGATTCGAGCAGCGATACGCCTAGTTCGGAGTGGAGCGCGGTTGGAACCACGAGGCTCACTGCTTGCACGCGTCCGGCAAGCTCATCGACGGCGGTCAGCGCCTGGCAGTCGAACTTTCGGGCAACGGCCTCGGCCCGTTCTTGGTTCGAGTCGACCACGGCCACCAGCTCGGCGGCTTCGGAGGAGTTGAGAACACGGGCGTGTTGCTCACCGAACGCGCCAACCCCGACGACGGCAGTCTTGACTCGGGTGGCGGGTGTCGTCGTGTCGGCATTGTCCATGATCTGATTCAAAAGATGTGATTCGAAGGCAGTGTGCCCGGCCTCGGCGAACCGGCTGTCAGGAACTCAGCGTGATCACCAACTCAGCCTGGCGCCGGCGTCATTTCACTCCGACGATGGAAACGTCCGCCGCCTCCGCCAGCGATATCAGTTCGGCGCGGTCGATCAGCAAGGTCTTCCCGGCCTCGACCGCCAACGCCGTTGCGTTCGCCTGTTGCATCTTCTTGATCGTCGTCGGGCCAATGACCGGGACATCGAAGCGCATGTCCTGCTTGGGCTTGGCGACTTTGACGACTGTGAGATTGCGGCCATTGCTGAACTCCGCCGCACGCAGAATCACCGCGTTGGTCCCTTCCATCGCTTCGACCGCTATGCATGCCTGCTCGCGGATCACTACCGTCTGCCCGATATCAAATCCCGCCAGCGCTCGTGCGACTTGGCGTCCATAGTCAATATCCGCCTGCTCTTCTTCGGTGAGGCCGCGTTTCGTTAGCAATCCTTCCGCCGCCATCGAAGGCCCCAAGAACTGAACCGAATCGAGCAGTTCGATCCCTTCGCCGGAAAGAACGCCGGCCACGGCTCCGATCAGCGAGTCGGTGTTCTTTCGCGGCAGCGAGGCCAGCAGCTTGAACAGTTTCCAATCGGGCCGGATCGAGGAGTAAATCCGCGCGTGCCGCACGCGGCCGGCCATGATGGCCTCGCGGATTTGCTCCTGCTTGAAAATCTTGATCAGCTTCGAAAGTTCTCCAAGCGATATCCAATAGCATCGATCGGCCAGCTCTTCGATCTCGGGAGAAGCTTCTTCTTTGATCGCCACGGCGACGACTTGATGCCCTTGCGCTTTGGCTGATGAGAGTACAAGTAGCGGGAAACGTCCGCCGCCGGCAATCAAGCCGTATTTCACTTGACGACCCCGCGGCTCGAGTTTCGGATAAACTCAACGACACGCTCAACGTGCTCTTCGCTTTCGACTTCTTCGGCTACTTTATCGAGCGCCTGATCCGTGTTCAAACCGGACTTCGTCAGTATTCGAAAAGTCTTATGTAAACACTGAATCGTCTCCGCTGAAAAACCGCGGCGCTCGAGGCCGACCTTGTTGACGCCGAAAGTTCGTGCGCCGCGCTCGGTAACGACCATCGCGTAAGGCATCACGTCTTGCGTAATCACGCTGTAGCCGCCGATATAGCAGTGCGCCCCGATCAGGCAAAACTGGTGCACGCCGCTATGCGCGCCGACAACCGCGTGGTCCTCGATCGTGACGTGCCCTCCGAGCGTTGCGCCATGAGACAGAATACAGTGCGAGCCGACATGGCAGTCGTGCGCCACATGAGCGTAGGCCTGAAGCAGATTGTCGTCACCCAGCGAAGTCAGAAGTCCGCCGCCCTCCGTCCCCCGATGAATCGTGACGAACTCGCGAATCAGGTTGCGGTTTCCGATTCGCGTCTCGGACCGCTCCCCTTTGTACTTGAGGTCTTGAGGAGCCACGCCCACCGTCGAGTAAGGGTGAAAGACGTTGTCTTCCCCGATCCGGGTTGGGCCTTCGACATAGATGTGAGCCAGCAGGCGGGTGCGCGCAGCGATCTCAACGTCCTCCCCGATGACGCAGTACGGCCCGATTTCCGCGCTCTCATCGATGTGGGAGTTGGGATGGACAATGGCCGTGGGATGAACCGCCATCAGAACCCATTCAGACCCGCGACCGCTGGGGGGCCGCCCTCTCGAAACGCATTCACGGCCCTTCTATTCCCCGGCTTCATGACGATGGCTCACGGCCCCTAGCGACGCTGGATTTCTCCGCCACCTGGCACATCAGCACCGCCTCCGCAACAAGTTTCCCATCGACCGTGGCCCGGCCTTTCATCTTGGAAACCGTGGCCTTGCGTTTGACCAGCTCCATCTCGATGCGTAGTTGATCACCCGGAAAGACCGGACGGCGAAACTTCGCGTGTTCGATCGCGGCGAAAAGTACCAGTTTGTCCTTGAGCTGGTTGGCCGCGTCCGGGACGGAACTCATCAGCCAAACCGCGCCGACCTGCGCCATGCATTCCACGATCAGCACCCCAGGCATGACGGGGAAGTCGGGGAAGTGCCCTTGGAAAAACGGCTCGTTTGCAGTGACATTCTTGATGCCGACAGCACGCTCCGGGTCGAGATGCTCGATACCGTCGATAAGAAGCATCGGAAAGCGATGCGGAATCAACTCGCGGATCTGGTGAATATCGAGCATTGTTCCGTTGAGCCGTTGAGCCGCTGAGCGGTTGAGCCGCTGGCGACCGGACAGAGGCGTGGACGGCAGTCCGCGCTCAGTCAGTGGATCAGGAACCGCGTTCTTTAACTGCGGTCGCGTCTTCATTCCGTCCAACCCGTGAACCTCTCTGGTTGCGGGTCGTCCGCGCCAGGAAAGGCGTATTATAACAACGTTGTTCCGTTGAGTTGTTGAGCCGAACGTCGAGTGCCAGCCAAGCGCTGCACAAGCCCGCCGGGCTGGCGCGGCTCAACGGATTAACCACTCAGCGGAACAACCGCTCAGCGGCTCTGCGGCTCAACCGCTCAACGGAAAAACGGAACAACAATGGACCCCCTACTGCACTACACCTCCCAGCGCCTGCCCGCGATCATCGATTGGATCGGCAAGCTGGTTCGCATCGAGTCGCCAAGCCACGACAAGGCGGCCGTCGACCTTGCCGTCGAATTCGTCGCCGATCACTTAGCACCCGTCGCCAAAGTCAAGCTTTATCGGCAAAAGAATTTCGGCAACCACTTGCGCGCCGAATTCAAGCTGCCGGGCCCCGCCAAGAGCGGGCAAGTGCTGGGTCTCGGCCATCTCGACACGGTTTGGCCGGCCGGCACGCTCAAAAGAATGCCTTTCAAACGTTCCAAAGGGCGCCTTTGGGGGCCGGGCGTCTTCGATATGAAGTCGGGCGTCGCGTTCTTCGTCTTCGCGGCGGAAGCGCTTCGTGAACTCGACATTCCTTGCAAGAACAAGTTTGTGCTGCAGCTCAACTCGGATGAAGAAGTCGGCAGCCCCAGCTCGCGCCCTTTCACGGATCGCGAGGCCCAGCGCAGCAGCGCCGTTTTGGTGGCCGAGCCAGGCTGGGGACTCGACGGCCGCGCAAAGACAGCTCGCAAAGGCGGGTGTACTTTTACGCTGCGCGTCCAGGGACGACCCGCGCACGCCGGTCTCGACTTTGCCGCCGGCGCCAGCGCCGTGCTGGAGCTTTCCCGGCAGCTCCTGAAAGTATCCGAGTGGACCAATATCGAAAAGGGCGTCACGGTCAACGCCGGCGTGGTGCATGGCGGCACGGCGTCGAACGTGGTTCCCGAAGAAGCTTGGGCCGAGGTCGACGTTAGGGTTCCCAGGCCGTCGGATGCCACCCGGCTCGAACGCAAATTCCTCGGCTTGAAACCGCATGACCGGCGTACCAGTTTGACGGTGGAGGGCGGACCGCGGCGGCCTCCGCTAGTGCGGTCTCGCGGCGTCGGGCGTCTCTACCGCCTCGCCCGGAAACTGGCGGCGGAGCTAGGGGTTGAACTGGGCGAGGCCCATGTCGGCGGCGGATCCGACGGCAACTTCACGGCGGCGCTCGGCGTACCGACGCTGGACGGACTCGGGGGAGTCGGAGAGGGTGCTCACGCCCTAAACGAAAGCATCCTGACCGGCCGCATCGCCGACCGCACGGCACTCCTGGCAAAGCTCATTACGGCCTGTTGAGTGAACAACTACCGGCGGAGGGCCGACAGGTTCGCGTGCGGCTGGAGCTTGCCCGACGAAGGAACCGCCGGAACAGAGCCGCGCCCGCACGGGTGCGGCCGGGTCTGGCAGTGACCGCGTTCCGGTGGCGACCCCGACGCACTGACTACCCTCGACCGCACCCTTGCGGGCGCGGCTCTGTTCGAAAACCGCACGGGGCGGCGGAACCGCGGGAGACAGATCTCCTTACAGGGTTGCTATCTCGATCTGTTTTTTACCGGGAGATCGTAATTAGCCGCGGACGGCTTGCCCGCGGGGCCGATTGTCGGCTGCAGCTTGAATACGGCTACCGAAATCCGTTCCGGATCGAATTTAGAAGGTTCCGGTGGAATTGGCAAAGCTTACCGTCAGGCGCGGGGTGGCCGCATTTCTGACAGACGCCAGCCGTCTCGGTACCATATCGAGCCTGATCGCGGCCGTTGCGAGGACCTGCCGATCGACCTTTACGATTTCTCTGGTTTTTCTTTTTGGGTGGCCGGTTAGGCTTGTTGCCTTCCTGACCCCCTGTTCGTCGCTGTTGCATATATAAGAGGAAGGGCCTGCCGGATCGTCGAACCGTCGCGAATCAGACTAGCACGATCTGAAACCGGATAGTTGGCCCCCTTCGACAGATCTCAACAAAATACTGTTGAGCGACCCGTCAGTTGCGGTAAGAAGCACGACCTGCGTCCAGGAGGGGTGGACGCCTTAAACACTGAAGACCAAACTTCACAATACATCAGTTTGTGGCGAAACATCAAGTACGGGGCAAGCTGCAATGCCGCCTCGAATGATACTGAATCTTGCCCCGGGAATTATCCGACCCCGCCTGCACCGGATCCAACATCGTCCGCGCCTGCACCATTCACACTATTCAGCCACACAAAATTCCCCCACACCATACAGTGACGTGGGGCGAACGGATTTCGTTGCGCCATGGCAAACGATAGGCGATCGGCCATTCACACAGCTAAGCCGACATAGTGCTTATCGGTGACTTCTCGGCGAACTTGAGGCCGCTAGCAACAACCATGGCATCTGGAATCCGGTTCGCGTTATGGCTTGGGCGGGGGACTTCCCGCTTGCTGCTACACTGGTGGCGATCGAAAGGCGGGCCGAGTGACGCAACCCTTACAGGTGGTTGCTTTGTGGTTCTTCTCCAGTGTCCAGTGCCCGAGGGTCGTAGTTCAGAAATGACCGAGTCCAACTCAGCGCTCCAACCTCCGCGGCAAAAGAGTGCCTTCGAAAAATTTCTTTCCCTGTTCAGTGACATCCGGCCCGGAGAAGGCGGTACGGTCGCGCTGCTGGTTCTGAACGCCTTCATCATGCTCGGGCTTTATTACATTCTGAAACCCGTGCGAGAGGGGCTGATCCTTTCCGGCTTCGGGGCCGTGATCAAGAGCTATTCAAGCGCGGCACAGGCATTGTTGTTCGTTTTCGTTGTACCGGCTTACGGAGCATTCGCGGCGAGGGTGAACCGCGTTTGGCTGCTCTCGGGAATGACGCTGTTCTTCATCTCGAATCTGGTGCTCTTCGTCCTGGCGCTGGGCGCTGGGATGAATATCGGAGTGGTCTATTACATCTGGCTCGGGATTTTCAGCTTTATGATCGTGAGCCAGTTCTGGGCTTTCGCCAACGACGTCTATAGCGAAGAGCAAGGAAGACGTCTGTTTCCAGTCGTCGGGATCGGCGCCTCGGCCGGCGGCCTGGTGGGAGCGTGGCTCACCGCCAGCGTCTTCGAACAGATGAGCAACGGCCAGTTGATATCGCTAGCCAGCGCCTTGTTGGGCGTGTTCATCCTATTGATCGTCTGGATTAACAAGAGGGAGACCGTCGGCAGGGCCAGCGAAGCTCAAAAGGCCGAGCAGCCGCTCAGCAAAGACGGCGGCTTCCAGCTTGTCCTCAAGAATCGGTACCTGCTGCTGATCGCATTCCACGTCCTCATCCTGAACCTGGTCAACACGGTCGGAGGGTTCGTCTTGGACAGCCTGTTCGAACAGGACGCCATCGATCAAGTTGGAGCCGGGGATGCCTTTCGGGACGCGAGGGGTGAATATATTCGAACGATGTACGGCGCGTTCTTCGGCTGGGTGAACCTCGCCGCACTTCTGATTCAGAGTTTCCTGGTCTCGCGGCTTATCAAGTACGTTGGAGTCGGGCGGTCCCTGTTTGTCGGGCCCCTCGTATCGCTGTGCGCCTACGGCGCCTCCGCGGTTCAGCCGGTCTTGGGCGTCGTCCGGGCGATGAAACTCGCCGAGAACTCGAACGACTACTCGACGAACAACACCGTCCGCCAAATCCTGTTTCTGCCCACGTCCCGCGAGGTCAAGTACAAGGCCAAAGCGGCTATCGACACGTTCTTCGCGCGCACGGGCGACGCGCTCCAGGCCGCTGTCGTTTTCGGTGGCACGCGCTTCGCTTTCGGCCTCTCGGCTTTCGCGATGGTTAACGTAGTCATCGTGGGTGTTTGGCTCGCCGTCGTTAGCGGTATCTCCCGAGAGCATAAGAAGCTCACCGAGGAAGCCTAAAACGGCCTTCGGCGGCGTGAATCTGGCCGCCGATTGTGTATCACCCCTCCAGATCTGTTCATTCCGCGAGCTTGTTCCCAGGCTCAGTCCCTGTCACGGAAACCGGGTCCGGCCAGCGTGGCGCATGGCTGCAGACGTGCCGCGTTGGGCGCCTGCGGCGCGGCAGCTTGAACACAGGCCGGCGGCAAGCAGGTACCCTACACTAGTACGAATCATTCCGAGGCAATCGGGAGCCTTTGCAAAGCATGCGTCACTCCAAAACCGCGATCCCCCTCCTCCTGCTGCTGGCCGCCGGCTGTGGCTCGGCGCCGCCCGCGCTTGAAGCGGACCTGCCGAACATCGTGCTCATTCTGGCTGACGATCTCTACAACCTCGAAACGGACCCTGGAGAGACGACGAACCTCTACTTCGAACATCCCGAGATCGTGAAGAAACTCAAAACCCAGCTAGACCGGTTTGTCAGCAGCGGCCGCAGCGCGCCTGCTCGCGATCCGCCAACTCGCGGCTTGCAATCTCAGTGACTTCAATGAAGAAAATCAAACGAAAGCCAACCGCCAAGGACGAAAACATCCTGCAACTCAAGATCACTCTGGCCGGTTCCAAACCGCCGATCTGGAGACGCGTCCAGGTGAAAGAATCGATGCACCTGGGCGACTTGCATCGAGTTGTTCAGATCGTGATGGGCTGGGATGACTGCCATCTGCATCTTTTCCAGGTGGGGGACCGGAGCTTCTCGCTGTTCAGCGATGGTGACGACGCTCCAGCCGAGGAAGAGGATTCACGCACTGTTTCGCTGCGTGCGCTCGGCTTGGTCCGGAAAGGCCGGAAGTTTACCTACATCTACGATTTTGGCGACGACTGGATGCATCAAATCGAGGTCGAGGCCGCGCAGCCGACCGATCCCGGCGTCTTCTACCCCGTCTGCGTCACCGGCCGAAAGGCTTGTCCGCCGGAAGACTGCGGGGGAATCTGGGGCTACTACAATCTGCTGGCAGCCGTGAAAGACTCGAGTCATCCCGAACACGTAGCAAATCGCGAATGGCTGGGCGAGGACTTCGACCCCGACTTGTTTGATATAGCCGCAGTGCATCACCGCCTCCGCGCCACGTTCAAAGCCATGGAGCCGGTCGCTGGCCTGGGTGATGCCTTTCGCGCTTGACGAAAAGGCCAGAGCAGCCCGATCCGCTATCCTTTGAAAATGGCCGCGGCGAAGAAACCCAAGCAATACTGGCTCGTCAAATCCGAGCCGGTCAAATACTCCTGGGATGAGTTTGTCCAGGACGGCTGGACCTACTGGGACGGCGTGCGCAACTACCAAGCCCGCAACAACCTCAAGGCCATGCGCAAGGGCGACCGCGTGCTCTACTACCACAGCAACGAGGGCACGGAAGTCGTCGGGGTCGCCCGCGTGATCAAGGAAGCCTATCAGGACCCCACGACCGCCGACGAGCGCTGGGTGGTAGTCGATCTCAAGCCCGTCCACCCACTCAAGAAGCCCGTGACACTGGCCGACGTCAAAAGTGACTCGCGGCTCGCCAGCATGGCGCTCGTCCGCCAGAGCCGCCTGTCGGTCATGCCGGTCACTGAAGACGAGTTCGATGTGATCGTGGCCCGCGGCCAAGGCAAGCTGTAATGGCTAATCCGTTGCCGCCACTTCCAGCACGGCGTACCAGAGAAACCGCACCAATTTGACGAGCGACTCTTCAGCGATGCGCTCGTCATCACCGTGCGCTCCGCCGCCTTTCGCCAAATCCTCTTCCGAGCGGATCGGGCCGAATCCATAAGCCTCGACACCCTTGGCGCGGAGCTGCGCCATGTCCGTCGCGCCGGTCAGCATCAAAGGCAGCGTGACGGCGCCGGGAAACATGCGCCGGGTGACAGCTTCCAGCGCCCGAAACATTTCGTTATCCATGCGGGAAGGAGGCGCCGGGGCCCTGTAACCCGGCAGCGGTACGATTTCGACCGCGGGATCGTTGATGACACCCAGCAACTGGGCGAAAAAGTCGTCGGCATTCTCGTCCGGCAAAGCACGAATGTCGATGGTCGCTTCGGCTTCGGAGGGAATCACGTTCATCCGAAAGCCGGCTTTGAGGACCGTGGGAACAACCGACGTCCGCAGAATGGAATAGTGGTGGGGTTCGTGTTCGGCGAAGTAGCGCTCGATGTGCCGCCGCTGTTCGGGGTTGGCCAAGTTATTGTAACGGGCTGCTTGCTCGGGGGGACTGATCGCCGCCAGCCGCTCGAAGTACTCGCGAGTGGTGTCATTCAGCCGCATCGGCGGCTGCCAGGCGGCCAGTTTGGATACGGCGGTCGCCAGCCGTGAAACAGCGTTGTCCGACCGGGGAACGGAGCCGTGTCCGGCGGTGCCGCGCGCGATCAAACGAATGCGGCGGGGTACTTTTTCGGTCGTGGCGATCGAAACAAAGCGCACTTTGCCATCGCGTGAAGTCACCGAGCCGCCTTCCGCCAGGCAGTACTCGGCCTCGATCTCATTCCAGTGCTTCTCGACCATGAAGTCGATGCCGACGCTGGTCGTGCCTTCCTCACCGGATTCAGAGAGGAAGATGACGTCCCGATCCAGTTCGACGTTGTGACGCTTGAGCAGCAGCATCAGCATCAATGCCGCCGTCACGTTGTCTTTGTCATCGAGAGCGCCGCGCCCGAAGATGTAGCCGTCTTTGAGAACGGCATCAAAGGGCGGGACGGACCACTTTTCTCTCTGCACACCCACGACATCGGTATGCCCCATCACGAGAAGAGGCCGTTTCGAGCCGTTACCCTTGATGCGCACGACAAGATTCGACCGCTCCGGATCGAGAGCGAACTGCTTGGGTGACAGACCTTCTTTTTCGAGAACTTTCTGAAGATAATCAGCAGCCTTGGTCTCGTTTCCCGGCGGGTTGCTGGTGTCGATCCGCAGCAGCTTCGAGAAATGGCCGAGTGACTCGTCGGCGACTTTCTCCCAATCGACGGGATCACGATCCGCCGCGGGCGCCGACGTGGCGCCCAGCAATATCAACGCGACCAACAACCTCGACATGGAATCTCCTCTTATCAGTGGCAAGCACGCTGGCCACGAATGCTGTTTGTGGCCTCAAATCAGCGGTTGTTGCCCTCTCGGCGTGAGACGGCTTTTCCGGCAAATGCATTGAGGACCCGCTTCAGGCCTGGCGGTTCAGCCTAAACTCTACACGAACACATTGTATCTTCTGAGTAAGTGCTGGAAGAGCCGTCTTGGTTTTCGCGGATGGGCGCCGAATCGTTCCGGCGGCCGTAAGGGAAGAATCACCTTGACTGCGCTCCGCCGTTGCGCGAAACTTTTAACACGGTCTGGCGTGGAGGCATCGTGAAATTCTTTCTTGCGCTTATCATCAGCGGAACCCTGCTCATGGCCCAAACCTCGAAACCCCGCATCGCCGTCGGCGGTATTCTGCATGAGTCCAACACTTTCTCAAAGGTAAAGACCGATTTGCAGGACTTCGGCGGCCGCTTGATCACGCGCGGTGACGAGATCATCGCCGAGTTTGCAACCAGTGCGCATGAAGTCGGCGGCTACATCGAGGGCGCCGAGAAGTACGGTTTGGAGCTGGTCCCCACCCTCGTCGCCAACGCCACGCCGGCCGGGCCGGTGACCGACAGAGCGCTGGACGCGCTCACGGCCGAGCTGATTGACCGCCTAAAGAAAGCGCAACCCCTGGACGGCCTCTTGCTCGCGTTGCACGGCGCCATGGTCGTCGAAAGTCATTTGGACGGCGACGCCGAAGTGCTGCGGAGGCTTCGCAAAGCATTAGGAAACGACCTTCCCATCGTGGTCACGCACGACGCTCACGCCAATGTCGCCGAAGAGGAAATCGAGCTTTCCACCGCGCTGGTCATCTACAAAGAGGTTCCGCACATCGATCAGAGGGAACGCGGTTTGCAAGCGGCCCAAATCATGTCGCGCATCGTGCGGGGCGAAGTGAAGGCGGTGCAGGCAATTCGCAAGCCTCCGCTGCTCTACAACATCCTCTACCACAACACCAAGCGCGAGCCGATGTTGCCGCTGGTCGAAGAGGCGCGGCGGCTCGAGCGCGAGAACCCCAAGATCCTTGCCGTCAGCGTGCCGGTGGGCTACCAATACGCCGACGTGCCGCAGATGGGTCCCAGCGTCGTTGTAGTCACCGACAATGACCCCGAATTAGCCGAACATGAAGCCGCGCGTCTGGCGGAAATGATGTGGGAACACCGCCACGTGATGAAATTGGATTTGCCGGACGCGGCCGAGGGAGTGCGGCGCGCAATGGCGGCCGAGGCGGGCCCCGTCGTCGTGGTGGAGATGGGAGACAATATCGGCGGCGGCTCGACTGGCGACAGCACCTTCATTCTCGGAGAGCTGCTCAGACAAGGCGCGAAAGGCTACGTTTCCGCGATGTATGATCCCGAAGCCGTCCAGAAAGCAGTCGCGGCCGGAGTCGGCGGCAGATTCGACTCGCTCGTCGGCGGACGGACCGACAACCTGCACGGCGAGCCCGTTCGCATTCGTGGAAAGGTCAAACTTATCTACGACGGCGAATACGTCGAACCCGCCGTACGCCACGGCGGCCGCCGCTACCTCGATCAAGGGCTGACAGCCGTGATTCATGCCGAAGGATCAACTCAAGACCTGCCGAACATCGTTCTGCTCAACAGTAAGCGCCACACGCCATTCAGCCTTGGACAGTTGACCAGTGCCGGGATCGACCCCACCCGCCAGAAAATGCTTGTCGTGAAGGCTGCCGTGGCTTTTCGTGCGGCCTATGAGCCCATCGCGGCGAAAATCATCGAGGTCGACACCGGCGGCCTAACAGCCGTCAACCCCAAGCGCTTCACCTACCGCCACGCGCGGCGCCCGATGCATGGACTGGAGTAACTCTTTGCTCAGGAAGAAACTGAGCCCGGAACGCCAGTGACGGGTCCAAGTGCGGGTGGCCGAGGTGCTCCCTGACCCTGTCGTGTCTCTTCGGGACGCTGTCAGGCGAGTAGCTTGAGCGCGCCTCTCCAGCGCCCGCGAAGATAGCTGCTCCTCCGTCCGGGGTGGTATAATATGTCATACTCATGATGAAAAAAGTGGCCGTCACGCTCGAAGCCGAAACCGTGCAGTTGCTGGACCGCTGGGTGTCGGAGGGCAAGTTTCCAAATCGCAGCCGGGCAATCCAGCGCGCGGCCGACCTGCTCTCACAGCGCGACCGGCGCGAGCGCTTGTCCCGAGAACTCGCGAAGCTTGATCCCAACGAGGAGCGGGCCCTCGCGGAAGAGCCGCTTGGAGACGCGCCGTGGCCCGAGTTCTAAGGGGAGACATCTTTTGGGCGGACCTCGAGCCAGTCCAGGGGAGCGAGCAAGTCGGCCGGCGGCCGGTCCTTATCCTGAGTCATGAGCTGTTCAACAGGCGGTCAGGCACCGTTATTGCCATGGCGGTTACCAGCCGGCCTCAGCGCGCTGGATACCCCCTGACACTTGCGCTGCCGGACGAGTTGGCGAAACCTTCCTGGATCAAAATTTCCCAGATTCGTACACTTTCGACTCGCCGGCTGGGTCGCCGGGCCAGCCGCATCACGGAAACGCAAATGACTCAGGTTATCGAAGGACTGCTCGAACTGATCTCGTAATAGGCGCGTCCCCAACCCGGCGACAGGCACAACAGCGTTTCTAATCAAGCAAAAAATCCTCGGTATTGCATGGATTCCGGCCGGAACACAACCCAAGACCCGGAAAATCAGGAAGTAATTTCACTCTGGCAGTTTGAAGCGGTGGCCACCAAGGGAACAGAAGCGAAGAAGAGCACCCATGGTTTCAGCTCGACCCAGATTGTGGCTTTCGAGTTTCTAAGCGTTTCCCGAGGCACTGTCCTGGGGCGTGCGTGCCGCGAAAGACCGGGTAGGTCCTCCGCCAGGCATATTCACAGGAAGCCTTGCGTTGAGGCAACGTATATGCTTAGATAGAGTCATTCATTTATCCCGGTAAAGGCAGTGAAACTACTTACGTTTCTCCTGCTGGCGGGTTTGCTGTCACCCGCTCAGACACCGGATCCTGCCCACGATCCACTAGAAAAAGGCTATCAGGCTCTTCGCTCGGGAGATCACGCCGCGGCGCTTGATCATTTTCTCGAAGCGGCCAGGCTCGCTCCGCGGCGGGCATCGGTCCGCAAAGAACTCGGATACGTCTATCTGAAACTCGGGCGGCAGGACTTCGCCCGCGAGATGTTCGAGCAGGCCTTGTCACTCGATCCTCAAGACCACCACACGATGCTGCAGTTGGCGTTTTCCCGCCAGAGCGCCGGTGAGGTGGAGCGGGCTGTCGAACTGCTGGAAAAGGTCAGGAAAAGCGCTGGCCCTCCTGAACGCGAACAGGCGAAGAAAGCTCTGGCCGCCATCAGGCGCGAGACAGCCCCGGCCCGGGACGGTGGCGGTTCCGGTCTAGTTCAGGGGTCACTGGCGGCAGCCTATCAGGCCATGGGAGGCAAGAATTACGAAAGTGCGATCAGCCACTTTCAAGCGGCAGCGAAGGAGGCGCCGCGGCGCTCCTCGATCCTAAAAGAGTTGGGGTACGCATATCTCAAAATCGGCGAAACCGAGTGGGCCCGGGATGTGTTCGAACAAGCTTATTCCCTTGATCCAAGCGATCATCGGGCCGGGCTCGAGCTGGCCTATCTGCGGTTCGAGACGGGCCAGCGCGCGCTTGCCCTGGAGCTGTTTCGAAAGTTGCGGCAGGCGGACGACGCCGATGTAAGCAGAGGCGCGCTGGACACCACGCGGCGCATAGAAAGCGAGCTAAGCGGCGAGATCGCCCGCTGGGCGGAAAGCGTGAAGACCGCCCCGGCGAACTGGTCCGCGCACCAAGAGCTGGCGGGGCTCTACGACGAATACGGGGATCCGCAACAAGCCGCGGAACATTACGAGGCGGCTTGGCGGGTCCAGCCCCCAAGGCGAGAAGAGATGCTGTTGCGGCTTGCGCGGGCGCGAGAACGAGCCGCTGACGCTGAGCGTGCGCGGGGAGCCTGGCTGCTGGCCTCCTATTCGAGCGACACGCGCATCGCGGAAACAGCGCGGGAACACCTTCCCCGGCGATATCCCTACGCCTCTGAGTTTCGCCGCGCTCTGGAGCTGGATTCCAAAAATACCGTGGTTCGCCGCGATCTAGCCTATCTCTTGCTGGCCGTTCGCCAACGCGAGGCCGCGCGGAAGGAGTTCGAACTCGTTCTTGAGCATGATCCCGGCGACCTTTTGGCGGCGGCTCAGCTTGCGTTTCTCTACCTGGAACGGCGAAACCCCGCTGGCGCCGTGGAACTGCTCGAAAAGGCTCTCAAGAGTACGGACGAAAACGTTGCACGCCCGGCACGAGAGGCATTGGAACGGATGCGGCAGGCGCGAGCGAGGCCCCATCGTGAACTTGGCGAAAAGAGTCTGCAACGGAGCTACCTGCGCGACGCACGGCGGGCGTTCGGCCGCGCCTATGAAGAAAACCCGGAGGACTACTCGGTCGCGCTCAAGCTAGGCGTCGTATCCAACTTGTTAAAGGAAGACCGCGAGGCCATGCGCTGGTTCAAGGTTGCTTCGCAAAGCTCCGACGTCGAAGTCGCCGAACAGGCGGCAGAATCGTATCGCAATCTCGCTCCGCAGTTTCGCCGTGTGACGACAACGCTTTGGACCTACCCTGTTTATTCGACGCGCTATCACGACCTGTTTAACTACGCGCAGCTAAAGACCGAGTTTCGGCTCGACTCGCTTCCCGTCCGGCCCTACTTGTCGTTGCGGTTCGTCGGAGATCTCAAGCAGCGCACTGGAGGACAGCGGCCGCAATTTCTCTCCGAGAGCTCACTGATCGCGGCCGCTGGATTGCGCGCGCAGCCCTATCGCGGCGTGACTCTTTGGGGCGAGGCCGGCCAAGCCATTAGTTATCTGGACAAGCGCCCGCCCGGCGTGTCCCGAGTGGTTCCCGACTACCGCGGCGGCGTGAACTGGTTCCGAGCGGATGGGGCTACGCTGGGGAGCGGAGTACCCGGCGCGTTTTTCGAGACCAACCTCGACGGCGTCTACATCAGCCGGTTCGACGACAACGCCATCGCCTATTGGCAGCTCCGGCCCGGTTACCGCTTGCCGAATCTCGGGGCGTTCAAGGCCCAGATCTATTGGAACTTCAACGCAACCGTGGATATCAACCGTGCTTATTGGGCCAACTATGTGGAAACGGGTCCAGGCGTGCGGTTGCGTGTTCCCGGCATCTCCCCGCCCATGGATTTCAGCGTGCACGTGCTGCGGGGCGTCCACCTGGTCAATCAGTTCAATCCTCGCGGGCCGAATTATTGGGACGTTCGCCTGGCCCTTTGGTATTCGTTTGCACGGTGAATTCAGTAGGGACAAACACTCTTGTTTGTCCCAGCCGCCGCCGGCGGCTAGCCAAGCTGCGTTCTCGCCGTTTCTTTGCTGCCTTCTCACTGCGTCTTTGCTAGTTGCCGCATCGCGCCAGGGACTGCGGGTAGATCAACATGACCAGACAAATGAAGTTGGCCTTGCTCCTAATGCGGACAAGCCGCAACCGAACAGGGCGGCAGACGTGGCGTGAGCGTCCACGCTTGCCGCAAACCGATTCGTCGGTTTGTTCGGCCCCAAGGTGCGGCATCAGGCTCAGGCAATCCAGTGCCCTTCCGCCCGGCAACGCCTCGACGAATCGAGGCGCGGCAAACCTGGAGGTTCACGCCACGTCGCAGCTCGAGGCTCTGAACCTCCCGCCGAAATCTTCTGCCACGATTGGCAGGGATCTGACTAGACAAGTACTAATGACGCTGTACGCGGCCCTAGTCTGCGGCGCGGCCGACTTGGCGGTTCAAGTTGAACAGCCTTCACTCTGGTCGCCGATCCTTTCTTCTGTCGGGCTTCAGGCCACTCGAGAAGAGAGCCGCTTCCGCATCCTGATGGGCGACTCACCCGAAGGACGGGAGCTAGGGTTCCGTCCGACGGCGGCTACGAATCGCGTAGCGCAAGTCGCGGAAACGAGGGCTCCGGACCAACGCATTTACTGGGAAGAACCGGTTGAACTGCCGGTCTTCGAAATCCCCCCGCAAGCAACCGTTTACGCCCGCGAGAAGCACAGCGGCGCCCCCTTGGTAGCAGGGTTCTCGCGCATCGGCGGAGGCGCCTTGTGGGTGGCAACCGGCCCGGGCCGCAGGGGCTACGAGCGCTTCCCCTACTTGATTCATGCGCTGGTGGATCTGGGGCTGGTCCTGCCTCTGCGTGGGGCGCGCACGTGGGCCTTTTTTGACTACTCCTATCGCACTCGCGCGGATCCGGATTACCTGGCACGGCAGTGGAGAAAGGCAGGTATCGCGGCGCTGCACGTCAGTGCCTGGCATTTCCATGATCCGGACCCGCAACGCGACAGCTACTTGGCCAAACTCATCGAGGCTTGCCATCGCCAAGCCGTACTGGTTTACGCTTGGCTGGAGCTGCCTCACGTCAGCGAGGCGTTCTGGGAGCGGAATGCCGCCTGCCGCGAAAAAACGGCCACGTTGCAAGACGCCCGGCTGGATTGGAGAAAGCTGATCAACCTAGCGGAGCCGGACTGTTTCAGGCGGGTTGGCGAGGGTGTAACCGGCCTGCTTTCGCGCTTCGACTGGGACGGCGTGAATTTAGCGGAGTTGTACTTCGAGTCACTTCACGGCCGATCCAATCCCCAGCGATTCACGCCGATGAACGACTGGGTTCGGCAGGACTACTCGCGGCAAGCCGGCATTGATCCGATCGGGTTGTTCGATGCGGAATCACCCCATTTTTGGAGCCGCAACGCTGACGCATGGCGCCGCTTCGTCGATTACCGCGCGGAGTTGGCACTGCGGCTGCAGCGCTCTTACTTGGAGTTGATTCGGTCGAATCATTCCCAACTCGATATCGTCGTTACCCAAATCGACGACCGCTTCGACACCAGAATGCGCGAACTGCTGGGAGCGGACACCAGTAAGCTGCTGCCACTCGCCGAGGAGTACGATTTTCAGTTGGTGATCGAGGATCCGGCGACGCTGTGGAACCTGGGACCACAAAGATACACCGAGATTGCCAAACGCTATCAGCCTTTGGCTCCCGACCCCGGCAGGCTTGCGATCGACATCAACATCGTCGAACGCTATCAGCAAACCTATCCCACGAAGAAACAAGTGGGCACGGAATTGTTGCAGCTCGTGAATACCGCCGGCGAAGCTTTTCAGAGAGTGCTTCTCTACTTCGAGCATTCAATTTCCCGCCCCGACTGGGACCTGTTGCCCCACGCGAGCGCCAACGCCGAGATTCACCACAACGGCGAAAGTCTCATTGTCGACGCACGGCAACCCGTTGGCGTCACCTGGAACGGCCCTGCCATGGTGAACGGCCGGCCCTGGCCCGTTGCAGACGGCTCGACGCTTTGGTTGCCCGCCGGGCATCATAAGATCACCCGCGGCGAGGCACACCCCGGAGTGCGCGTTTCCTACGTCAACGGCGACTTGTTATCGGCGAATGCGACAGCTTCAGGCGCCGAGTTTGAGTACCGCTCGAAAAGCCGCGCGATCGCTCTGTTCGAAGATCGGCCGGCACATATTTACGTGGATGGCGCCCCGCTGGAGGCTGCTGTGATGGAAGCTACAAATCATTGGGCGATTCTTCTTCCCCAAGGGCGGCATATGGTTCAAATCTCCTCGGACGGTTTGCTACCATAAGCAGTCCGATGGCTGAGTCCGAAACTCCGGCGGCCCCCGAATCCCAGGGCAAGTCCATCATCGCGACGGAAACCCCGGCGATTCCCAACCGCCTTTTCTTCCGTATCGGCGACGTCGCGGATCTGGCCGGAGTCGAGACCCACGTGCTGCGTTTTTGGGAAGCCGAGTTCCCCCGGCTCTCCCCCAAGAAAACCAGTACCGGGCAGCGCCAGTATCGCCGCAAGGATGTCGAGGCCGTCCTCGAGATTAAGCGCTTGCTTTACGACGAGGGCTACACGATCGCAGGCGCCCGGAAAGTGCTTCGCCAAAAGGCTAAGAGCAAGCGCAAAGCCCCTGAAGTGAAGGCACAGCCGGCTTTGCTTTTCTCCGAACCGCCGCCGGCTAACTTGAAGGTCCTGGTTGCAATCAAACAAGAACTTCGGAGCATATTGACGCTGCTCAGGCGTTGAGGCTCCCACGTGGCGGCGCCGAGACTCCTTTCTGAATCATTCTAGGTTCATGTTTCGCATCCTATTGACGAACGACGACGGGATCCATGCCCCCGGCCTCAAAGCGCTCGAGACAGAGATCGCGGGCATTGGTGAAGTCTACGTAGCGGCGCCGCACAACGAACAAAGTGGAACCAGCCGGGCGATTACGTTGCGGCAGCCGCTGCGCTACAGCGAACTCGAACCCAAGCATTTCGCGGTCGAGGGAACACCGACCGACTCGGTGATGCTGGCGCTGGCTCATTTGCTGGATTTCAGGCCGGATTTGCTGATTTCCGGGATCAACGGCGGGTCTAACCTCGGCGAGAACATTTTCTATTCGGGAACGGTGGCGGGCGCGGCCGAGGGCGCCAAGCACGGCATCCCAGCAATCGCGCTGTCCGTCGCCGAACGTGTGAATATCGACTATTCGGCGGCCGCGAGATTTGGGGCCCGGTTGGCGGAACGTGTACTCGCCGACGGATTGCCGGCCGGTGTTGCGCTCAACGTCAACGTGCCGCATCCGAGTTATGACGGAATTGAGATCACGCGCCAGTCGCCGAAAATCTCGCGCAATGTCATGCTGGGCGGACGAGACCCGCGGGGACGGCCTTACTTCTGGATGCACGAAGAGGTTTCGCCCGGCACCGCCGCACCGGGAACGGACTACGCGGCGGTGCGTGACGGCAAAATTTCCATGACTCCATTGCGCTTTGACCACACCGCGGACCAGTTGACGGATCAGTTGAAAAGCTGGGCACGGCTGTTATAAGCGGGGAAACGCCGGCGAGCCTGGAATGCAGGGGTCCTTCGCGCGGCTAATGAGGCCCGCGTCTCGCGGCGATAGTTAAACAAGATGCGATTTCGCGCCGGGCTGTTCACACGTAGTCGAGCCTGACGGAGCGCACAGGAAAAACAGTTGATGATGGCGTTAGAATCTCCCGATCCCAGCTTGGCCGGCCGCCCCGCGGTGATCTTTGACCTGGACGGCGTTCTGGTCATCACCGAAGCGCTCAAGGCACAAGCCCATCGGGAAGCAGTCCAATTCTTCGGAGGAAGAGTCGAACTCGGCTTCTATGGCTTGGTGATGGGATGTTCGCACGAATCCGTCCGCGCCGCCTTCATACGAGAAGCTGGGATTGATATCGAGCCGCGGGACTATTCCGAACGCTACGGTCAAATCTACGATCGTCTGCTCGGCACAGACCTGGCCGTTTCCCCGGGCGTGAACGAGTTGCTGAAGGACCTGAAACAGCGGGGATACGCCTTGGCGGTCGTCACCTCGAGCCAGCAATGGATGGTAGACCGCATCTTCGCGGGGACGAACATTTCCCAGTTCTTCGACGTGGTCGTGAGCGCCAACGATGTGGCGCGTCACAAGCCGGCGCCGGATCCCTACTTGGCCGCTTTGGAGCGGCTTGGCACGCCCGCTGATTCGGCGCTTGTGTTTGAGGATTCCGAGGTCGGAGTTGCCGCAGCAGCCGCGGCCGGTATTCCTGTCATCGGCCTTCGCCACGAATTTAACGCGGAACACGATTTTCGGCCCGCGGACCGGACGATCCAGTCCTTTCAAGAAACGGGACAGGTCGTTCGGTTGATTGATGAGATGCTGATTGAAGAGAACGGTTGACCGCCGCGGACCTAGTTCCCGCCAACCGACGATCAGCCGGATTAGGGCCTCTCGACTCCGCTAGCGGATAAAGTATCCCGACACGCGCCACCGGCCGTCTCCGTCTTTCATCGGCGTAATGGTCTCGAAGTGGGGCCGCAATCAAGATCCCAAGAATCACGACAAGAAACACAACGGCCGTGGGTCGCAATTTCATGATGTCGATCCGTTCCAGCGCGAAATCCGAGCCCGCATGATCTTCTTCTGATTCTATCAGTCCGTCAATCGCGGCCCCAGGGAAACAGTAGAGTTTGACCCGGACCCCTTCCTTCAGCGATGCTTTTGAAGATGAGAGATCCGAAGATCCTCGAAAAAATCCGCGAATTTCTCGACGAGAGCGAAGTGGAGTACCGCGAGCTTCACCATGAACCGACCCTCACCTCCGAGGACTCGGCTCGTGTCCGGGGAGAAGACATTCGCATTGGGGGGAAAGCTCTTCTGCTCAAGGTAGGAGAGAGCTTTCGGCTTTTTGTCTTGAGTGCTGCTTTGCGAGTCGATTCGCGGGCGATTCGCACACGTTTCGAAGCACGAAAGACACGCTTTGCCAGCGCGGCCGAGTTAAAGGAATTGACGGGATTCGTGCCCGGCTCGGTTCCTCCGTTCGGAGAACCAATTCTTCCGTTCGATCTTTACGTTGATGAGTCAATCCTCGAAAACGGCCGCATCGCCTTCAATGCCGGGTCGTTGACGGACTCTGTATTTATGGCGGCAGAGGACTACACCCGAGTAGCCAAGGCCACTATCTTTCGCTTTTCGCTGCCGGCGGAGTTGTAGCTGCACGTGGTGACACGTAACGGAGCATAAATCTTAGGGTTCCGCTCGATCTTCCCGTCCTCGGCTTTGCAGACCACACTCAGCTAGCCCTTGCCGATTCTCTCCGCAATCTTGTAGTGGGAGAGACGGGACCCGCTGCAGAACGATCAGTGTCTCATCGTCGATGGCACGCAAACCGCCGCTGAATTTGTAAACCTTTGACAACAAACTTCGGCCGGCTGCCTCGGGAGAATCTGTTGGCAGTCCTTTCGCCATTTCAAGAAGCCGTTCGGCGCCGAGCTGCTCCCCGGCATGGTTTTCGGCCTCGATCATGCCGTCGGTGTAAAGAATGAGTAGATCGCCCGGGCCCAGGATCGCGAACGTTTGTTGATACTCCGTACCGGGGATCAAACCGAGGGGCAAGTCTGAAGGCGCCGCGCCCGGCGCCTTATCCTCCGCGAGAACGCCCCAGCGCTTCTCGCCGGCGTGGAACCAAAGGGGGGCCGGGTGGCCCGCATTCGTATAAGCTATCTGGCCCAGTTCGCGGTGAAACCCGAGTACGATGGCTGTTGCGTACTGTGAATCTTCTTGGGCTTGACCGAATGCCCAACCGAGATCGCGCATCAAGTCGGACTGATCCCAGGTGTCGATGTAGCGGTGCATCAGTCCCAAGAGGGACTGCGCGACATTGTCGACTCCCGCTCCATGACCGCTCACATCCGCGAGAGCAATTCTCGAAAGCCTGCCTTCGTCGCAGACCGACAGATAGTGCACATCCCCGCCGCCTTTTGATGACTCCAAGGGGACTGAATAGACCCAGGTCGCCAAGCCGGGTAGTTCCCCTTTGAACGCCGCCTCCCGATTGCCACTCCAGACTCCAACGCAACCCAAGCTGGGCTGTGGCCGCTGTTGATGACTTACTGGTTCGGTTAGCGGGGCGTAAGGGCTTTCGGGGTCGCTATGGGAAGCACTCGCTGCTTCCATAATCGCCTTAACAGGAAACTGCCTATCGCTTGCGGGGCCAGACAGAATTCCGCCGGTTCCCGCATAGATGCTTCTTGGTTCGAGATCTTCCATCACAGTTTGCTCCGGCAGGAGAGATCCGCCCGCGGCCTATCAAGGCTCGGGGAGGATCTCCGTTTTGGTTTTTTGGCGGTATTTACGGGAGCGCTCAGACCGCTCCCGCCGGTGTCGCGGAGGCCGGATGACGGTAGCTCCGCCGGCTTTGGAGCCACGCGTAGCTCACTCCAAGGATTGCCCCGTAGATCAGATGACCGATCAAGCTGGGAAGCATCTGAGATGCCGCGGCCGCATTCCAGTTCACGCCTAACCCCATGCCCATCATGAGCGGCATTAGAGTCAGGGGTCCCAGGAGCCACCAAATTACGCCGTAGAACAGTCCGTAGCCCAGTCCCCCGCTCGCGCCCTGGACGAGCCGGTCGAACAGTATCGCGAATGATGCGCCTATCACGGCGCTAATGACCATATGGACGAGAAAGCCCGTGACCGCCGAGGGATGTCCGGCCATCTTGCCGATCATGGGCAGCATCCCCATCATCGCCATCATCACTCCAAAAACGACACCGCCGAGCCAACCACTATAGATACCAATTCTGATGTTTCTTACACTCATGTTGTCTCTCCCTAATAGTTTCTGGTTTGCCTTGGGAGCGTCGTACGCTTCCGCGCTTGGTGCTCAGCTCCCTATGTATTTCATTCCACCTGAATTATGCACTGCGGGGTGCACCGGAGGAGGGCTGAGCCGCCAGGGGCCATTTGGGGGACCCCCGAAAACATGGGGTAATAAGGTAGGCTGGCAAAGATTTCAGCTTCGCCAGTCAACCCCAAGGAGGTCACCCAAATGGTTACCAAGCGAAAACAGCATAGCTTCCGAAGGCCCGTCAAACAAGGCCGGGGCGCGAGGGCCCCGCGGCCCAATAAAATCGGGGCTGCCACGCCTTATCACTTCCGCGGCAAGAATCTGACTCCCTACGGCGGCTTGCTGCCCGTCGCCACCCTGCTCGAAAAACTCGGCTTCCAGGCGCTGCTGGAAGAAACCATCACGAACAAACGAATCACCCGTGTGATGAGCCTCTACCAGTTTGTGCTGGCCCTCGTGCTGGGCCTCTATGTCGGCTTTGCGCGGCTGAACCAACTCCGCTTCATCGCCCGCGACCCCATCTTGACCGGCATCTTGCAAGTGACGCGTCTGCCGCCGCAGTCCACGCTGTGGCGCTTTCTGGCCTCGCTGCACCTCAACGTGGCGAAGCAGATCCTTTCCATTCAGCGCCAGCTGCGGGAACGAGTCTGGGCCGCGGCCCAGGTGAAATTGGAGACGGTGACGCTGGACACCGACACCACCGTGCACACGCTCTACGGCCGCCAGATGGGCGGGCGCAAGAGTTACAACCCCAAGAACAAGGGCAAGCGCAGCTACCAGCCGATACTGACTTTCCTGGCCGAGACGCGCGAATACCTGATGGGCGGGTTGCGCAACGGCGACCGGCCCACGGGCCGGCAGATCGCCGCCCACCTCGAGAGCGCCTTTCGGGCTTTGCCGCACGGCGTGAAGAAAATCCTGGCGCGGGCCGATTCCGGGTTTTATTGCTGGGAGGCGGTGGAGGCCTATGAAAAGGCGGCTTGTCAGTTCGTCATCGTGGCGCGCAAGACCAGGCGGCTGGTCGAGCAGTTGCAGCAAGCGGCCTGGAAGCCCTCGCCCCACAGCGATGCGGATGCGGAATGCGAATTCCTCTACCAGCCGCAGGGCTGGGCGCGGGCCTGTCGTTTCCTGGCGCTGCGTTACGAAAACGAACCCGCGGCCGGCGCGGCCGAGCAATACCAGCTGTTTGCCACCAGCGCTTACACCTACCGCGTGTTTGTCACCAACCTGGCCGAACCGATCGCGGCGGTGGTGTGGTTTTACAATCAGCGCGCCGCAGCCGAGAACCTCATCAAGGAGGCCAACAACGACGCCGGGCTGGCGGCCCATCCCTCGCGCCGCTTTGACATGAACCGCAATCACTTTCAGCTGGCCATGCTGGCCTACAACCTCAACTGCTGGCTGCTGCTGTTCAACCGCGAAGCCCAAGCCAGCGTGGAGACACTGCGGCACACCACCCTGGCGACGGCGCGGCTGCGCTTTCTGTTCGTGGCGGCCAAGATCTGGCGGCACGCCGGCAGAACGGGTGTCAGCTACAGCGATCATTATGAGGAAAAGGGCCTGTTTGAACGGCTGATGCGGCGGCTGCGGGCGATGGGGCCACCGGGATCGAGCTTCGCGCCGGTGGTGGAGGGTGCGCTGAGTTGAGGGGCGCTCCATGCATAAAATTTCATGCACTCGCCGCAACGTACTGGGAACACGCCGCTTGCCCGCCCGCTTTTGCCCGCCGGGATTGGCAGGCGGCTCAAACAGGGAGGGAAACAGAGGAAAAGACGACTTGCTAAATCACTGAGTTGACACGACTGCCGCTACCGCCACAACTCCATCGGCGATGGCTACGCCGAATCGGTGCATAATTCAGGTTGAATCAAATTCCTGCTATCAAGGCGTCACTCCAGACCCCGATAGAATACATGAGAATGGCAATAGAATAACACTAATCCACCTAAGAAGGCTTGTCTCATGCAAGATGAGCCTGAACGAGGAGTTTGTTTCTCACACAAGATGAGCCTAAAGGGTCGGGGAGTGGGCATGCTGGGGATTGACCGTCCACGTGCAAAACGCCAGCAAGTTGAACCTGCCACAGATCCAGCAGTTTCTCCACTCCAGCGAGGAGATTCGATTCAAAGGCAAAGGGCGGGCCGAGATCTACGCCTGGGTGGCGCACACGCTTGGCCAGCAAGGCTACAGCCGCCAGAACCGCGCCGCCAAAGGGCTGCTGCGGCAGTATCTGGTCAAGATGACCGGACTCAGCCGGGCGCAAATCACGCGGCTGATCCGGCACTACCGGCAGGGCGGAGAACTCCGACCCGCCCGCTACCGGCGGCATCGCTTTGCCCGCAAGTACACGCCCGCCGACGTCGAACTGCTGGCGGCGGTGGACGAGGCCCACGAAACCCTCAGCGGCCCGGCCACGCGCAAGATCCTCGAGCGGGAATACCAGCAGTACCAGCAGCGCGAATACGAGCGGCTGGCGGGGATCTCGGTGGCCCAGATCTATCGCCTGCGGCGGCGCGGCGCCTACCGCCAGCGGCGGCTGCATTTCACCAAGACCCGGCCCACGGCGGTGTCGAGCGGCGAGCGGCGCCGGCCCGACCCGCAAGGCCGGCCCGGCTTTCTGCGAGTGGATACGGTGCATCAAGGGGACCGCGATGGCGTCAAGGGCGTCTACCACATCAATGCCGTGGATGAAGTCACCCAGTGGCAAGTGGTCGGCGCCACGCCCGCGATCAGTGAAGCCTGGCTGGAGCCGTTGCTGAAAGCCATGATCGAGCAGTTTCCCTTTCGTGTCCGCGGCTTCCATTCCGACAACGGCAGCGAGTTCCTCAATCGCACGGTGGAGAAGTTATTGAACAAGCTGCTGATCGAACAGACCAAGTCGCGTCCGCGGCACTCCAATGACAACGGCTTGGTGGAATCGAAAAACGGCGCGGTGATCCGCAAACACATGGGATATACGCACATCGCGGCGCCACATGCCGGGCGCATCCAGCGCTTCTACCAACAACACTTCAATCCCTATTTGAACTTCCACCGGCCCTGCGGACAGCCCGAGATCAAGACCGACGCCAAAGGCAAGCAGAAGCGGGTGTATCGTCACTACCAGACGCCTTGGGAATCTTTCGAGAAGTTGTCCGAGGCCGCCAGCTATCTCAAGCCAGGGCACACGCTTGAGGCTCTGGGCCGCATTGCCCAGGCCGAAAGCGACACGGCGGCGGCCCGCCGGATGCAACAAGCCAAGCAGAAGCTGTTTGCCAGTTTCCGGTCCGCGAACACGCCGTGCTGAACAGCAGGAAGAGGACTGTGGAAATGCCGGGCGGCGGAAAACGAGGAAAACCAAAAACCAGGTTTCCCTTCGTTTCCCACCGCCCTTGGAAATCGCTCCGCGATTCCCACATTCCCACAACCCGGACGACGATTCTCCCCTTCCCAAATCAAAACCAAAAAACCAGAAAGGAGCCCCAGCTACGCAAAAAGCCCCAACCCCCGTCTTCAGGCTCATCCTTCGATGAGAAAATGCTAGTCTTCCTACTACGAGCACTATGAGTACTAAGTACTACTGTACTAGTGGTTCTAGCTCGCAAATCTATTCACCCGCCGATGGACGGCATTCGCGGCAGGTATAATTGGCTCCGTGCCAGTCAACCGGCGAGAGTTTTTCTCTTCAACCTTGGGAGCAGCGCTCGCCAGCCAGGCTTGTTCGTCTCCCGATTCGGCCCCGGAAGCGCCGGCGGCCACAATGACACTCGGCGAATTCCAGCCCAAGAGCATGCTGGCCGCCGGGCGGAACCTGGTCGAGCGGGCGCGCTTTCCCGTAATCGACGCCCACACGCATGTCTCGTGGGTAAACCGCCAAACTCCGCGGCCTGGGGACCCGCTCCAGGGTTCCCCGGAGGAGCGCGTCGCCCAGATTGTGAGCTGGATGGGCGAGCTGAATCCGCGGACCTTGCTCGTGCACGCCGCCGGCACGGGAGACGAGCTTCGCCGCAACATTGCCCTCATGCAGGAAAAGCACCAGGGCCGTTTTCTGGTGACAGCGGAGCCGTCGTGGGATAAGGCCGCCGAAGCCGATTACCCTTCTTGGCAAGCCGGGGAACTCAAGCGGGCCAAGCAAGCCGGCGCCGCGGGACTCAAGATTCTGAAGACCTTGGGTCTTTACCTCCGCGAGAATGGCGATGGCAGCCCGCTCGTCAAGGTGGATGATCCCCGTTTCGACCCGATGTGGCAAACCGCCGGCGAGCTGGGCATGCCGGTGTTCATCCACACCTCCGACCCGGACGCTTTCTTCACTCCGATCGATCGATTCAATGAACGCTGGGAGGAGTTGGGCAATCATCCGGACTGGTCTTTTTACGGCGCGGATTACCCCAGTAAGGCGCAACTGCTGGCGGCGCGCAATCGCGTGATCGAACGCCATCCGGGCACGAACTTCGTCTGTCTGCATGTGGCGAATCACGCGGAGAATCTCGATGAAGTTTCGAGCTGGCTGAATCAATATCCCAACATGTACGTCGAGATCGGCGCCAGAATTGGCGAGTTGGGGCGCCAACCCCGGCGGACGCGCAAGTTCTTCGAGGAGTTTCCGAATCGGATCTTGTTTGGAACCGACGCCACCCCCAACGGGGCTGCTTACCCGCAGCAGGATCTGAAACCCGAGCTATTCCAGATCTACTTCCGGTTTCTTGAAACCCTGGACGAATATTTCGGCTACGCCCCGTCGGCCACGCCCCCCCAAGGGCGCTGGATGATCTCCGGAATCGGTCTGCCGGACGAGATTCTCAAGAAGGTCTACCACGACAATACGGCGGGATTGCTCGGGCTTGACAAGCTTTGAGCATCCCTGTTGTTTGAGACTGAGCTTCGCAACAGTTGGTGCTACGGGCAGGGCTGAGGCGGCTAAATCCCGTAAGCAACGCCGAAGTGTTGGCTGACGAAGTCGCGCATCGCACCGACATAGAACTCGTTGCTGCGCGTTCGAATCTCTCTTTCAGCGTGCTTCGGGAAGGCCAGATGATCGAGCTCGTGCAGAAACACGGAAAGCAGGGCGGTATGGAATCGATGGTATTCGAGTTCCGCCGATTCGTCCTTCAGGATCTCGATCGGAGCAGAGACCGCGAAGTCGGAAAGCGGAAGCGGCTCCCAATCCCGGATGGCGTCAATCGCTAGGTCGATCTCGGCGCCGCGCTGACCGGTGTCCGCCATCAAGCGGCGCGACAGACGGCCTTCGGTGCCGGGTAGATGGTGGTGTCCGAGGCATCCGCAGGCGTTGCGTGAGCGAAGCACCGCCACCATCAATGAGGGAACGCGCTCGAGGACGCCCCGGTAAGCGCCCCGGACCTGATCGCTAAGCGCGGGAAAGGTTCCGCTCAGCGCGGACTGCAACGATGCCGCGAAAATGTCGCGGCCCCGAGGGTAGCTGGCTACGACGAGCGGCAACTCATCCCCCGCCCGGATCAGCAACTGGTCCTGTCCCCGAAGCCTGTCCATCGCGCGGGCCAGCAGGCCGCGAGAGTGGATCCTGGAACGCTGCACCATGGGAGAGCCCCTCTCTTCATGATAAACCCGCGAGCCGCCAACAAACAGAGTTTCGGCGGGCCGCGGAGAAGGACCCCTTCCATCACGCACGGGAGCTGCTTGGGGAGCTGGAAACTTCCAACGCCTGAGCAACTTGGCGTTGTCCGCACGCCGCCTAGAGACGGTTTCCGGCTCAACGTTCAAGAAGCCACTTCGACCAATGGCATCTTATGTTTGCATTCAGAGTTAGGGCACTGCAGTCGCGAACCGCCCTTGAGGTGCTTTTCTTCCATGTAGGAGCTGCCGCATTCCGGACACTTGATCGCGGTGGGCTTGCTCCAAGTCGTAAAGTCGCAGTCCGGATAACGGGTGCAGCCGTAGAAAGTTTTACCGCGGCGCGTGCGCCGCTGAGCCAATTCACCTTCGCAGCCGGCGTTGGGACACGCCACGCCGATCGTCTCCTGATTAACGTAGCGGCAGTCGGGATAATTGCCGCAGGCCGTGAACTCTCCAAAACGCCCGCTCTTGCGCACCATGTGATTGCCGCATTTGGGGCATTTCTCTTCGAGCGGCACGTCCGGCTTTTTCGCTTCCTTGTCGACCGCCCGAGTGGTCTTGCAATCGGGATACCCAGTGCAGGCGTAGAACGTGCCGAAGCGCCCCCGCTTGAGGGCCATGGGACGGCCGCAATTGGGGCAATACTCGGTCTCCCCCTCTATTTTGGAGAGGTCGGCCGATTCGACATCGGGCAGATCGACCTGCAACTCGCGCGTGTTCGTGCAATCGGGATAACCGCTGCAGGCGATGAAGCTGCCGTGACGTCCCCAGCGAATCACCATCGGCTTGCCGCACTTGTCGCACGTCAGGTCGGTCGGCCGCTCGAGGCGCTTCATGTCGGTCATCGTCTTCGCGGCGTTCTCGAGATCCTTCGAGAACTTCTCGTAGAAAGACGACATCAACTGGCGCCAATTGCGCTTGCCCTCTTCGATTTCGTCCAGCTCCTCTTCCATCTTGGCCGTATACGCCACGTCAAAGATGTCGTCGAAACTCTCCAGCAGAAGCTGCGTGACAACCATGCCCAACTCTGACGGAACAAACCGGCCGCCCACTTTTTTCGCGTACTCGCGGTCCAGGATGGTGGAAAGTATGGCGGCGTAAGTCGACGGGCGCCCTACTCCGCACGCTTCGAGTTCCTTGACCAGTGTCGCTTCGCTGTAGCGCGGTGGCGGCTCGGTGAAATGCTGTTCGGGTTCGAGCTTCACCAGATCAAGAATTTCACCCTCGGTCACCACAGGCAGCTTATTCTTCAGCTCGTCTTCTTCCGCGCCTTTCTGGTCTTTCCCTTCTTCATAGACCTTCCGGAACCCGTCGAACTTCGGAACCGAACCCGTTGAGCGGAGAGTGTAGACGCTGTCGTCCTTGCCGTTCGCGGTGACTTCGATCGAAGTTTGATCGAACAGCGCCGGTTTCATCTGCGAAGCGACAAAGCGTTTCCAGATGATCGTGTAAACCTTGAGTTCGTCGTCGCTCAGATGTTTCTTGAGGAACTCCGGAGTCCGCGCCACCGAGGTCGGCCGGATCGCTTCGTGAGCGTCTTGGGCTTTTTTCCTGCCCTTGTAAACGTTGGGTGTTTGGGGCAAGTACTCGGCGCCGTAGCGCTCTCCAACAAACGCCCGGCATTCGGTCACCGCGTCATCGGAGACGCGGGGCGAATCGGTACGCATGTAGGTAATCAGACCCGTGGCGCCTTCGCTTCCCAGCTCGATTCCCTCGTAAAGCCGCTGGGCCAGAAGCATCGTTCGCTTCACGCTAAAGCGAATCTTACGGGCGACTTCCTGCTGCAGGGTCGAGGTGATGAACGGAGCGACCGGGTTGCGCTTCTTTTCCTTGGTCGCGACAGTTTCGACTTTGTAGGCGGCTCCATCGAGCGCGGCGACAACGGAGCTGGACGCCGTTTCGTCGTTGATCTCGATGGTCTTGCCGTTGCGGCGCGTCAGCCGTGCCTTGAGCTGAGGCGGCTTAGACGCTTTCAGACGAGCGTCCAGCGTCCAGTACTCCTTCTTCTCGAAAGCCTTGATCTCCTTCTCGCGGTCGACCACCAGACGCAGGGCCACGGTCTGGACGCGTCCGGCGGAGAGCCCCCGCCGAACCTTGTCCCAAAGAAGAGGCGAGATCTTGTAACCCACCAGGCGGTCCAGTACGCGGCGGGCCTGCTGGGCGTCGACACGATTGATGTTGATCACGCCGGGGGCTTCGAACGCCTTCTGAATTCCTTTCTTGGTGATCTCGTTGAACAGGACACGGTAGATTTTCAGGGTTTGATTTCGCTTCCCTTGCAAAACCTCGGCGAGGTGGTAACAAATCGCCTCGCCTTCGCGGTCCGGGTCAGCGGCCAGATAGACCGCCGCGGACTTCTTTGCTAGCCGGCGCAACTCATCGATCAACGATTTCTTGCCGTCAATCACCTCATATGTGGGCTCGAAGTCGTTCTCGACATCCACGGCCAAGTCTTTCTTCGGCAGATCCTGCACGTGGCCCAGGGAAGCCTTGACCACATAGTCCTTCCCCAGGTACTTGTTGATCGTTCGGGCCTTCGCCGGTGATTCGACGATGACGAGCGACTTTAGTTGAGATGCGTTTGCCATAACCTGATTTGAATCCCGCTAGTACTTTTATGACCAGACCCGGACGAAATACTTTCCTGGAAGTTGTTTTACCACACCGAACAACTCCAGCTCGCTGAGCGCCGCCAGAACCGACGCGGAAGAGCGCCCCTCGCAAAGCCGAATCAGCTCATCGATATGGAGGGAGCTGTCCACCCGAATCATCGAGAGCAACTGCTTGCCGAGAGGTGAAGCCGAGCCCTGCCAAATGGATGCCTGATCCGGGGCAGAAGTTTCACCGTCTTTTCCGGACTCCTCGGACCGCTCGGCTGCTTGCCGCCGAACCGCGAGGGGCAACTCTTCCAAAATGTCCGTGGTTTCCTGCACCAACTTGGCCCCCTGCTTGATCAGCAGATTCGGCCCCCAGCTTGCCCTGGATGCAATACTGCCGGGCAGGGCGAAGACCTCGCGGCCCTGGTCCAGCGCCAAACGGGCGGTGATCAGCGACCCGCTATACTGTGCTCCCTCGACGACCATGACTCCCAGACTCAAACCGCTGATGACACGGTTGCGAATCGGAAAATTCTGCGGGAAGGAAGTGGAGCCCATCGGGAACTCCGACACGATCAGCCCTTTGTTGACAATATCGGTCATAAGTTGCCGGTTCTCTTTCGGGTAGACGACATCGGCCCCGCAGCCCAAGACCGCGATCGTTCCGCCGCCCGCCTCGAGAGCGCCCCGGTGAGCCCAGCTATCGATGCCTCGCGCCATTCCGCTGACGACGGTCAGACCAGCCCGGCACAGTTCCCGGCCAAACTTCTGAGCAGCCCCGGTGCCGTAGGGGCTGGGACGGCGAGAGCCGACGATCGCCACGCTGTCGGAACTCAACAGCTCCGTTTCCCCCCGCGCATATAACAAGATCGGCGGGTCGTAGATTTCCCTCAATCTTTGCGGATAGCGCGGATCCTGGAAGGCGACGACTTCCGGCCCGGCGGCGCGGACGCGCTCAGTTTCCGCGGTAGCGTCTTCGAAAGAAATCCCCGAGTGGATGGCCTCCGAAACCGCGCCCCTCAACCCGCAGCTCTTCAGCTCCGTGAACGAAGCATGAAAAACCGCTTGCGGGTTTCCGAACGTCCGAACCAGCTTTAATGCGTTCCGCGCTCCAAGCCCCGGAACCAAGTGTAAGGCCAGCCAGTAAAGCTCCGCATTCCGGCTGGACGAGGCAGTTGCCATCCAGTCCCTAAATATTCGACGTTACCAGTAACGCTCTTTAAGCGCAAGCGAGGTCGTGCGATTCTTCGATTGAGCGTGGAGTCCGCGCAAGAGTCCCCACGACGCGGGGGGAGTGACCGGGGGACGCGGACATGGGATCAAGGCTCGCGTCCATGCCCTCCGAATGAATGAATGGCAGGGGCGCCCGACCCTTCTGGTACAATTGATATTCCACGATGTCAGCTCGATTGCGGGTTTGCGCCGTCAGCTATTTGAACACGGCGCCCTTAGTCTGGGGGTTCTCCCACGGCCCCCAAAGGGGTCTCTACGACCTGCGGTTCGCGCTCCCCGCACAATGCGCTGACGCCCTGCGAGCCGGTGCCGTGGACGTCGGCTTGATCCCAGCGATTGAACTAGCTCGTCAGCCCGACCTGCTCGTTATTCCAAGCGGCTCGATTGCTTGCCGCGGCCCCGTACGCAGCGTTCTGCTGATATCCCGCAAGCCCATCGAAACGATCGAATCCTTCGCCGCGGACACCAGCTCCCGAACCTCGGTAGCGCTCACGCGCGTGCTGCTGGCTCGCAGGTACGGATTGCGGCCACGAGTTCGGCCTTACCCTCCCAAAATTGATGACATGCTCGAGGTTGCTGATGCCGGCCTGATCATCGGCGACCCTGCTCTGCGGCTGGACCCCGGCCAAGCGGATTGGCGCGGCCAGCCGCTTTTCGTTTATGATCTCGGCGCCGAGTGGGTCGAGATGACGGGCCTGCCGATGGTTTTTGCCGTCTGGGCCGTGAAGAATCTGGCAGCGGATCCGGCGCTGCCGTTGCTGTTTCAGGCGTCGGCGGATTTCGGACTAAGCCATTTGGACGACATCGTTGAAGTGGAGAGCGCGCGCCGGAACTTGCCGCCCGAACTAGTCCGCGACTATTTGACCCAGAACACCACGTTCGACTTCGGAGAGAGCGAACAGCGAAGTCTTGCGCTGTTTCTGCGGTCAGCGTTCGAGCTGGGCGTCGTCGATTCGGCTCGCGAAGTCGCCTACATGACCGAGCCCGCCGTCGCTGAAGCCGAATGAGAATCAGCAAGCTCCAGGCGATCGAGATTCTCGAGAGCGACGACCTGATCGGCGTCGGCATGGAAGCCGACGCCGCCCGCCGGAAATTTCACCCCGGCCAAATCGCCACCTACATCATCGACCGCAACATCAACCATACGAACTTCTGCACCGAATACTGTAGTTTTTGCGCCTTCTATCGTCCGATGGGGCACGAAGATGGGTATGTCTTGCCGAAGGAAACAATCGGACAAAAGATTCAAGAAACGATTGAGCTGGGCGGCACGGGCGTATTGATGCAAGGCGGGGTCAATCCCGACCTGAAAATCGGCTACTTCGAAGACCTTTTCAGTTGGATCAAGAAGAATTATCAGATCCATTTGCATTGCTTGTCCGCCCCTGAAATTCTCACGATCGCGGAAGTGAGCAACCTCACGGTCGCGGATACGATCAAACGATTGCGGGATGCCGGGCTAGACTCCATTCCAGGAGCGGGAGCCGAAATCCTCGACGATGAGGTTCGCCATAGCATTGCTCGCCTGAAATGCACTACGTCCGAGTGGGTCGATTTGCACCGGACAGCGCACAAGCTAGGCGTGCGAACTACCGCGACGATGATGTTCGGCTGCGGCGAGACCTATGAGCACCGCGTGAACCATCTCGAGACGCTGCGTCAAATCCAAGACGAGACCGGCGGATTCACGGCGTTTATCCCATGGCCTTTCCAGCCCGAGAACACGGCGCTGGGCCGCCGCGTGAAGCAGGAAGTGACCGGCGTCGAGTTTCTGAAGACCCTGGCATTGTGCCGCCTCTACTTGGACAACTTTGTGAATATCCAGACTTCGTGGGTTACGCAAGGTTTGAAGGTTTGCCAAATGGGCCTGCGCTTTGGCGGCAATGACGTCGGCAGCGTCATGCTAGAGGAGAATGTGGTTCGGCAGGCCGGCGCCAGCTATAGCGCCAGCGAGGAAGACTTGCGCCGCATGATTCGTGATGCTGGATTCGTTCCAAAGCAGAGAGACACGCTCTACCAGACGATGTTTCTGAACTGAACTCCCGGTAAGGTGCGTAATCGGGGAGGGTCGTCGTGAAAGAGCCGTGTCAGCGGCGAAACAAGAAAAGCCTGGGGCGTCAGCCCTAGGAAACGAAACCAACCACAACCCAGCCCCGCAAGGGGCGGAAGAAATAGCCGCGTTCCGCTGTGAACATCGGGCGAGCCGCTGAATAAGTCCCCGCCCGTCTTTTGTGCTTGAATGCCTATTCCAATGACCAGCCGTTTTGAGCAAGCCCTTGTATTCGCCGCGCAACTCCACCGAAAGCAACGGAGGAAGGGCTCCGGTGTCCCGTATATTTCGCACCTGCTGGGCGTCACGGCATTGGTGATCGAACATGGCGGAGACGAGGACGAAGCCATTGCGGCACTGCTGCATGATGCCATCGAGGACCAGGGCGGCTCGAAGGCGCGGGAAGAAATTCGCCGCCGCTTCGGCGACCGTGTCACCGGGATTGTCGATGGCTGCACCGACTCCGAAACAATTCCGAAGCCCCCGTGGAAAGAGAGAAAACGGGCCTACATTGCTCACCTGGGCGAGGCATCCACGTCGGTCCGCCTTGTTTCCGCCGCCGACAAACTCCACAACGCGCGCAGCATCCTCAACGACTACCGCGGGCTGGGGGAGGAAATCTGGCAACGGTTTGCCGGCCGCAAGGCAGGGACCCTGTGGTACTACCGGTCGGTGCTCGATGCCCTGAGCCAGCAAGGCAGGACACCCCTTGTCGAGGAGCTCGATCGGGTCGTCAGCCAGCTCGAACGGCTCGCCGAACAGCCCTCGGACGCAGACGAGCAAGCTTCCCGTAATTCCAGTGCTGGCTAGACGTCATCCGCGGTGACGCGGCAAGACGGTCTGGAGTGAGCAATACCGCCGGCTTATTTTGAGTCGCCCGAGGCGGCTTCCGCGGCGGCCTGCTCCTGCGCGCGCGCTCCCCGAAGCATGCCCTCCATGGATATGTTGCCCTCGTGACAGGCGTACTCGAATATCGCGTCCGCGCTGCTTTTCAGGGGAATCATCGCCGTCCAGGTGTTGGTGTAGGTCGTGGGGTCGTCGACCGTGAACTCGTAGGCGATGGTTTCCTTGTCGATGCGAGTGAAGCGCTCGATCAAATGCAGGTTTTCGGCGGTTCCCCGGAAATGACTGTTGGGCGAAAAGTTGGTGCTGTCGATGACCAGCGTGGCACCCTCCCAGCGGCCGCGCGGGTCGCCGTGCCATTGGCGCATCCGTTGCGGCAGATGCGGACGTCCGTCCAAGGGAATGATACGGGCGTCGTGGATCAATTCCTGGAAGATCACGACGTACCCCGGAACCTGCAGAATCTGCCAATAGCTGTTGTAGCCCGCCAGAATGCTCGGTATGCCGTACGTGATGCAGCGGCCGGCCAGGTGGATATCCTCGGGGCCGGCCGGTGAATTCCCGAGAAAATTCTTTACGGCGGCGATCTCCCTCTGCTTTCCCTCCGGCGTCAAGGGGGGAAGCCGTCCGTCCGGGGGATCGACAATCAGTGAAGTCCGGTTTTCGAATTCTCTCTCGACGATCCAGAACTGATTGTAGTTGCCCGTCTTGTTGTCGAAGGACCGAAACCCTGTACCCTCGGCCACGGCGGCCTTGACGAAATCGTCTCCAAAGAACGCGTCACCCCCATCGAGAACTTCGGCGGCCTTCTCTTTGAGTTCAGCTAGTTCCTCTTCCGTGAGAGTCTGTTTCCCCGCGAATTCCTTGGGGCGCTCCAAGGGTGTTGCGTTGTTGTTGACCCACATGCCCCGCAGATCCGGATCACCCCAAGGCGTGCGGGGAAGTGCCGGCTTTTCCTCGGAAGCCGCGGAAGACTGGCCGAAGGCGGGCGGCGGTAGCGAGACAGCCGCGATCACGGCCGCCAGCGCGCAATATGAAGCGAGAAGTCGGCGGTTCATTTGAACCCTCCGTGGCTCAGGCTGGCCTGAGAGTCACTTCGAATTCTAGCAGCCGCGGCAAGGTCTCTCTTGCGGCTCAGTAGTTCACCCAGATGGGGCTGGACCAGGCGACTTGTTTGTCCACTTGCTCCACGCGGACATAGTAGTATTGCGTGCCTGTGTGGGCGGCGGCGTCATTATCGGTGAATTCGAAATTGACGTCCGGACCGGCGCTGGTGTTGGTGTAGATGATCTTGTCGCCACGAATAATGTGGACCTTCTCGAGATCCTGTGTCCCGCGCACTTTGACGCGAATCGGCAGCGCCTTCTCGGTCCTGAATTCATCGCCCATGAAATGCGTCCCCATGCGGACATCCAGCAGAATGTTATCGGTCGCCCCGTAGGTGTGCCGCCGCCGGATGGCGTCGAGAATTCCCTGCCTCGTCGGACGGTCCGTATACACCATGGCGTAGGAATAGTGCGTCGAGTTGTGATCGGAGCTGGCGATGATTCCCAGCCGGTATCCCTTCTCCCAGGCGTTGCGGACCATGCCGATGGGTTCATAGCCGCCCGGAGCGTCGGCCGGCGCACCGCTTTTGGCCGATAGCGGAGCTCCAACGTACTCATAGTTGCTCCGCGCCCCTTGGAAGATCTCGACGACGGGTTCAATCTCCGGGTCGTTGTCGCGCCAGTCGGTGCCCATGCGGGTGCCCGAGGTGTGTGAAATCGCCACGCCCCTCATGCGCCGGACCTCGTCATAGAGGTGCTTGGTGTCGTCCCGAGCCACGTCTCTGGTGCCGACGCCGCTGATGTCGCCCATGGGGTGCCGCCCCAGCGCGAACGCAGCCACGCCCTCTTTGTAGAAGAACGGGGTCACCCCGCCCGAGCGGTCCGCGAAAAAGATGTTGCGGTGGCCGTTGGGCTGCGTCACGCTGCGCTCGTAACCGTAGACCGCGGTGTAAGCGCCGGGGATGTGATGCATGTCCGTCATCTTTTGCGTGTACCACCACCAGTAGTCATACGCCCCGCCCTGGTGGTCGGTCGAAGCTCCGAAGTCCATCGCGGCGGCGTCGATCATATAGCGGTAGAAGTCTTGCAGCGAGCCGTCGGTGCGGCCCCCGCCGTCCCAGCTCAGCTCGGTGTGGCGGTGCAGATCGCCTCGCACAATCTGAACCGGCCTGCCCGCGACGGTGGTTCGATAGCTGCGCATGGCATCGAGGTCGGCCGCTTCGTTCGGATGACCGGATTTGACTTCGATTTGCGCGGATTGCGGCTCGGCAAGAGAAGGCGCCGCCGCCGGCGAGGCCGCTAGTTTGCTGGCATGGATTCGGCCTCGAATCGGGCGATGAGCCAAGGCAGGCCGCCGGTTATCGGTCGGCCACGCCAGCCACAGCGATCCGTCGGCGGTATTGGCCGTGCTCATGCGCGTGCTCATGCGGCCCCAACTGTTGGGAAGCGGCGCGGCGGCTGTCCAGTGATCGCCGTCATAGCGCGTCATCCAATGTTCGTAATAGACCCGATTCCCCGCGCCGCCTTCGCCGCCGACGCGGATTTGCCGCTTAGCCACGACTCGCACGCTTCCCCGGCTGTCCACAAAGACATTCGGCTGGTAAGTCCATTTGGGCTCGCCGGCGCCCGCGCTAAAGACCTTTTGCAGCGCCTCGGCAGGCGCCCGCAGCCGCCCGCCCGCGTAAGACCGGATGCGCACTTCGCGGACCTCTCCCAGCCGCACTCCCGGCTGGCTGTCGAGGATCGTATAGCCAGTGTCCTTGCCCCAGTTCGCCCCGCCGCTCTCCCAAGCCACCCAAACCCGGTCTTCGCCGTCCACCGCGACGGTGGCGCGGACCTCGAACAGCGGCGATTCCGCGATCGCCATCTCGGGAACCGAGACCTTGCCGTCTTTCACGCCGCTCAGGTAGACATCGTAGTTGCCATTCTTATAGCTGTCGTAGGCAACCCAAACGGTTCCGCTCGAATCGAACGCCGCCGCCGGATCCCAATCATTGACAGGACGGCCCGTCACTTGGACGGTTTCGGCCCATTCGCCCTCCGCGAACGTTCTGAGATAGATGTTCGACTTGCCGCCGCGAAAGCCCTGCCAAACCACCGCGAATCGCCCCTTGCCGTCGCTCGCAAGCCGGGGATTGATGTCGGGAAGAGGGTGCTCGCTCAGGCGAATCAGCGGCCCCCAGCCCTGCTCGGCGGGATCGAAACCACGCGCATAGATGTCCCAGTTGTTGTCGAGCTGCTGCGCCCAAACGATCCACGGCTGATTGTCGGCCGTGACGGCGACTTGCGGGTACCAGACGTCGCCGCTGGTGTTGGGAACATACTGCATGTTGCCCCATGTGCCCGACGCGTAATGCCGGATGGCGATCTCATCGCGGCGGTCGGAATAAGCCAGCCAAGCCAGCCAAAGCGAGCCGTCCGGAGCCGCGCCGAGCGAGGGCAAATCGTCCTCCTTCATTTCCGTTCCAACCATCGTCACATCGGATAGCGGCGATGGGGCGGCCGCCTGCGGCATCGGCCGCAGCGTTCTGAGACCGCCCGACGAGAGACCACCCGATGAAAGACCACCCGGCTGAGCCAGCGCGGCGGACAGAAGCCAAAGTGAGGAAGAGGCAAGTACGGAGCCGGCAACAACGCGCAATGTTTTTCGCATGACACAAAAACGATAGATGAATGCCGCCACGCTGTCAACGGGGGAAGCGGGTTTCGGCGGTTGGGGGCTTGGGGTTTCGCGCCCAACCGCTCATCTATAAGTACCTGGGCCGTCAAATTCGTGCCAAATGTGGCGGAAAGTTCGGAAAGCACACTCGGAGCCGTGACCGTCAGCGACTATGTCAAGCACTTTGTGGAATCCACGTCCGATTGTCACGGATCATGGCGTTGAGGGCGACGATGAGTTTGCGGGCGACGGCGATGAGTGCGACCTGTTTGGGCTTGCCGGCGGCAAGTAGTCTCTGCCGAAATGCCGCCATGTGCGGGTCGCAACGAACGGCGGCTCGCGCCGCCATGTACAACGCTTTCCGGACGCGGCCTCGACCGCCGGCTATGGCGCGGCGTCCACGGTACTTGCCGCTTTCACGGGCGACAGGCGCTAGCCCGGTTATCGCCCCAACTTCTTTTCCGGTCAGTTGTCCCAGCTCGGGCAGTTCGGCCACCAAAGCCCATGCGGTCTTGGGACCCACGCCCGGCGCCGTGCGCAGCTGCGCGGCTCGCTCACGCTCGCCGGGCAGCTCGCGCAAGGCTTGTTCGACTTGCTCTTCAAGCCGGCCGATCTCCTCACTGAGTGAAGCGATCACACGCTCGACACTTTCCAACACGACGGTACTTTCGAGTTGCCGTTTGCGGGTGCGCTGTTGGGCTCGCATCACAACCAGAGAGTCGAGATGCCGCAGCAACTCGCGCAAGGCGCGCGTCGCAGAACTGGGCAAGCGTGTCGGCGCCGGCCGCAACAGTTCGCCGAAGCGCGCCAATACGCCAGCGTCGAGTTTATCGGTCTTGGCCAGCAATCCCAGCGAGCGCGCGAAGTCGCGGACGCGTTTAGGATTCACCACGGCCACCGTCAATCCGGCGCTCTCCAATGCCGCCCAGAGCATCAGTTCGAGGCCTCCGGTAGCTTCGATCACCACCAATTGCGGCTCGAATTCCGCTAGTTCAGCTGCCAACACGGCGAGATCCTTGACCCGCCGCGGCCTGCGGCCGCTGGGGTTTTCTTTTCTGTTGAGGACAAAAAAAATCGACATATTCTTTCGAAATATCGATGCCAACGGTAACGGTTGTAGAATCTATAGACATGGTCGGAACACCCTTCCTTGTAGATACGGGCTCTGGGGCCCTGGCGACTATTCGGGTTCTTCGGCCGAGGCACGCGGCGCTGCTCCAGCTGACGGACGGGCTCGAAGCCCTAGGGAGCACGGTCGAGCTAACGCCGCGTCACGAGGAGCCGGTTGCCACCGGCTCCTCGCTCGCCTCTTACCCTAGATTCCCACATACAAGGGAGCGGTTAGCCGCTTCAACGCGCCTCAACCTCCAGCGGCCACGCACCCCTCCTTGGTTGCGGCCCGTCCGCGTCAGGGGTGGAGTAGCGGCTCAGCTTGGAAGCCCAATCCTGGATCATCGCCCGACGGGCGGCCATCCATTTCCTATCCAGCCGCCGTTGGCCGGACCTTCGCACCGGCGGATTGCCGCGGCACTTCTCCAAAATAGGCTTTATACTTCCAAGTGCCGCCGCTGGGGTAAGCGCAAGCAGATTCATCGCCCCCAGTGGAAAACAGCAAATTATCGCCGCTGGGCAGGTGTCAAGTAAAGCGATTGAGCCTAGACATGGTCCACTTGGCGCTGTGGAGCCTCCGCGCACACCAGTTTTGCCGGGGGCATCAAAAAAAACATTGTCTGTGGTTTTTGTTTTATCATGTTGGGGTTCAATAAGATTAGCGCTTCTGCGTCCGGGCCGTCGTAAACTACGTTTTAAGCTTCGCCGTGGAATCCTTCCGTCAAACACTCGAGAAGTATGGAGCGGATCTCACCGCCATCCGTTCTTTCGATACCGACGACCTCGATCTCCTGCCCTACGCTACATTGCTTGCTGCTCGCAAGGTGAATGGTTCGGTTCTCGCCGCACTCACTGCCGTCTACGAGTGGCAGAACAGCCCTCTGGTTTTCTTGGTTGAAGGCGATAAGCTCGCAGGCGATCAAGAGCTGGATCGTATCCGGCGACTGGTGGCCATGCGGGGAGATGCGCCTTACCTGGGGGTCGTTCGTCCGGGGCAACTCACGCTGTACCGCGTTTCGTTGGACAGCGATCCGACGGACAAGACCCGAATCCCTCTTCCGGCGGGCGAGGAGCGAGCCACCTTTCCGCACTTAGGCAACCTACGGCCCGGAATAGCCTTGCGTCCGCAACAGTGGATATCGAATGTTGTGCTTACGTTGTTGACTTCCTCTATAGAGGATCTCAAGACGCAGTTCAGTGTTGCTGACAACGATGCCATCTCGTTGGTCGGCCGGGCGCTGTTCACTCGTTTTCTTGCCGACCGCGAGCTTCTGCCCAACTCAGTTTTCCCGGGCGGGCAGCACGACGCAGTCGAGCTCTTCGACAGCGCCGATCAGGCCGCGAAAACTTCTCAGTGGCTTGACGACACTTTCAACGGCGACTTTCTTCCCTTGAGTTCCGGAATGTTCAGGGTGCTACGCCCCGGCGCCTTTAAAACGTTGGGCGACATTCTGCGCCGTGCCCCTCGCGGCCAACTTCACTTGCCATGGGAAGAGAAGTGGAACAATCTAAATTTCGCCCACATTCCCGTTGGTGTGCTCAGCCAAGCCTACGAGCACTACCTGCGGGAGCACGCCCCGGACAAGCAGCGTAAAGAAGGTGGCTACTACACCCCCCGGATCATCGCCGGCATGATGGTTCGAGGCGCGTTCCACGCTCTCCGCCGCGACGGCGTGGCCCACAAAGCCCGCGTCCTGGATGCTTCGGCCGGGGCTGGCGTATTCCTGATCACAGCCTTCCGCGAACTGGTGTCCGAACGCTGGCGCCACGACCAAGTGCGCCCGGATACCAAAACCCTCAGGGACATTCTCTACGGTCAGATCACCGGCTTTGACATCAACGAGTCGGCCTTGCGATTCGCCGCTCTTGGCCTCTACCTCATGTCCATCGAACTGGATCCCAACCCCGAGCCGGTTGAAAAACTTCAGTTCAAGAACCTGCGTGGTAAAGTGCTGCACAACGTTGGAGAAGAAAACGGAAACTTGCCATCCCGCAGCCTTGGCAGCCTCGGTAGCCGAGTGGGCGAGGCGCATCTGGGACGGTACGATTTGGTGATCGGCAACCCCCCTTGGGCCAGTGGGACTGGACTCCCAGACTGGCCGCAAGTGACACAGCGTGTCGCTCGAATTGCCGGACAACGTGTTCCTCAGGGGACGGCCCCGAAACTGCCCAACGAGGTGCTGGACTTGCCTTTCGTTTGGCGGGCGATGGAATGGGCAAGACCCGGTGGTCAGATCGCCCTTGCTCTTCATGCTCGGCTGCTCTTCGAGCAAGGTGAGGGAATGCCGAAGGCGCGAAGCGCCCTGTTCGGTGCTCTGAATGTGACCGGAATTGTCAATGGTTCGGAGATCCGTCACACAAAGGTTTGGCCCGAGATTTCCGCGCCGTTCTGTTTGCTGTTCGCGCGCAACGAATTGCCGCCACCCGGCGCCGGTTTCCGCTTCGTTAGCCCCAGGCTGGAAGATCCGCTGAACAGCGCCGGCGGCTTGCGGGTCGACGCGAATAATGCGGAGATGATTAGCTCGGAACAAGTCGTTCATCGGGCCGAGATTCTGAAAGTATTGTTCCGCGGCAGCCCGCTTGACCTCGAAGTCTACGACCGGCTGAAGTCTCGAGACCTGGAAACGTTCGGGGAATTCTGGACGAACCACTTCGGGGAGTCCCAAGGGCGCCCTCGCTACGCGGGAAACGGATACCAGAAACTCCGTGCAAGTAGCCGAGTCAGGAAGAGTGGTGACGGCAAACCTGGAGTGTCTGCATCCTATCTGCTGGGCTTGCGCGAATTGACCCGAGACGCAATGCAATTGCTACTGGTGGATTGCTCCGAACTGCCAAAGTTCAACCTACCGCGTATTCACGACCCGAGACCCCGTGAATTGTTTCGTGGCCCCCTGCTAGTTGTTCATGAGGTGCCATCAGCGCAAACCCGAAGGATTCGGATAGCCGTTGCCGACGAGGACATGCTGTTCAACCTGAATTATGCACAGATTCGGCGTAGCCATCGCCGATGGAGTTGTGGCGGTAGCGGCAGTCGTGTCAACTCAGTGATTTAGCAAGTCGTCTTTTCCTCTGTTTCCCTCCCTGTTTGAGCCGCCTGCCAATCCCGGCGGGCAAAAGCGGGCGGGCAAGCGGCGTGTTCCCAGTACGTTGCGGCGAGTGCATGAAATTTTATGCATGGAGCGCCCCTCAACTCAGCGCACCCTCCACCACCGGCGCGAAGCTCGATCCCGGTGGCCCCATCGCCCGCAGCCGCCGCATCAGCCGTTCAAACAGGCCCTTTTCCTCATAATGATCGCTGTAGCTGACACCCGTTCTGCCGGCGTGCCGCCAGATCTTGGCCGCCACGAACAGAAAGCGCAGCCGCGCCGTCGCCAGGGTGGTGTGCCGCAGTGTCTCCACGCTGGCTTGGGCTTCGCGGTTGAACAGCAGCAGCCAGCAGTTGAGGTTGTAGGCCAGCATGGCCAGCTGAAAGTGATTGCGGTTCATGTCAAAGCGGCGCGAGGGATGGGCCGCCAGCCCGGCGTCGTTGTTGGCCTCCTTGATGAGGTTCTCGGCTGCGGCGCGCTGATTGTAAAACCACACCACCGCCGCGATCGGTTCGGCCAGGTTGGTGACAAACACGCGGTAGGTGTAAGCGCTGGTGGCAAACAGCTGGTATTGCTCGGCCGCGCCGGCCGCGGGTTCGTTTTCGTAACGCAGCGCCAGGAAACGACAGGCCCGCGCCCAGCCCTGCGGCTGGTAGAGGAATTCGCATTCCGCATCCGCATCGCTGTGGGGCGAGGGCTTCCAGGCCGCTTGCTGCAACTGCTCGACCAGCCGCCTGGTCTTGCGCGCCACGATGACGAACTGACAAGCCGCCTTTTCATAGGCCTCCACCGCCTCCCAGCAATAAAACCCGGAATCGGCCCGCGCCAGGATTTTCTTCACGCCGTGCGGCAAAGCCCGAAAGGCGCTCTCGAGGTGGGCGGCGATCTGCCGGCCCGTGGGCCGGTCGCCGTTGCGCAACCCGCCCATCAGGTATTCGCGCGTCTCGGCCAGGAAAGTCAGTATCGGCTGGTAGCTGCGCTTGCCCTTGTTCTTGGGGTTGTAACTCTTGCGCCCGCCCATCTGGCGGCCGTAGAGCGTGTGCACGGTGGTGTCGGTGTCCAGCGTCACCGTCTCCAATTTCACCTGGGCCGCGGCCCAGACTCGTTCCCGCAGCTGGCGCTGAATGGAAAGGATCTGCTTCGCCACGTTGAGGTGCAGCGAGGCCAGAAAGCGCCACAGCGTGGACTGCGGCGGCAGACGCGTCACTTGCAAGATGCCGGTCAAGATGGGGTCGCGGGCGATGAAGCGGAGTTGGTTCAGCCGCGCAAAGCCGACATAGAGGCCCAGCACGAGGGCCAGCACAAACTGGTAGAGGCTCATCACACGGGTGATTCGTTTGTTCGTGATGGTTTCTTCCAGCAGCGCCTGGAAGCCGAGTTTTTCGAGCAGGGTGGCGACGGGCAGCAAGCCGCCGTAGGGAGTCAGATTCTTGCCGCGGAAGTGATAAGGCGTGGCAGCCCCGATTTTATTGGGCCGCGGGGCCCTCGCGCCCCGGCCTTGTTTGACGGGCCTTCGGGAGCTATGCTGTTTTCGCTTGGTAACCATTTGGGTGACCTCCTTGGGGTTGACTGGCGAAGCTGAAATCTTTGCCAGCCTACCTTATTACCCCATGTTTTCGGGGGTCCCCCAAATGGCCCCTGGCGGCTCAGCCCTCCTCCGGTGCACCCCGCAGTGCATAATTCAGGTTCAACCAGAGTTACCATGGCTACAGTGCGAACGAGCATTCTCACGGCAAACTTCTAGTTCGCTACCTAGCGCTTTTGCTGGGTAGTAGACCTGCTCTTTGGTATGCCCTGATTACCAGTGGCAGGTTTGGCTTTGAACGAGACGTCGTTGAAAAGTTGACCATTGACAAGATCCCCGTACCGCCCTTTGAGGCGCTTCGTCAGTCTGACCGCCGGGAAATCGAGTTCCTATTTGAAGATCTCGTCCAACACGCTAGCGAAGCGGCTTGGGCCCGAGTAGATTCCTGGGTAGCCTCATTGTACGGATTGCGGGACCGTGATCTCCAGGTCATTACCGATACGTTGATTTTTAACCTGCCTTTCTCCCGGAGTCGGAAGGCCGGACAAGCCTCCCCTACCCTCGCCGAGGTCACAGATTTTTGCGGCGCCTTGTCCTCAGAACTCGAGCCCTGGGCCCTGCGTGCAGGCAAGGAGATCCATGTTCTGCCGGTAAGGCTGCCGGCAGTATCGCCGTGGGGAGTTGTGCAGGTAGGTACTGTGCCAACATCCGCCAAATCCGCAACAAACCAGGACTGGCCCGAGATAGTGCGACTCGCCGATCAATTGGCGGCAACCGAGATTATCCACCCCGATTCAGCGGCTGGCTGCTTGTGGCTGGCCCGCCTGAACCAAGCCCGCTATTGGAACCGCAGCCAAGCGCGACTCGTGGCTCGTCGCATTGCTTGGGAGCACGTGGATTTCCTGTCAGGGCTTAAGGGCAAATGAATTCAAATCGCGTCCATCCACGCGAGGATCAGGTAGCCGAACTCACTCGCGGTCAGAGCCTGCCGCTGGCTCCACTCCACGAAATACATCTGATGTTCATTGCCGAGGTCCTGATACCTGAATTATGCACAGATTCACTTTGCGAGTGTGGCTGCGTTCGTAGCGGGTTGGCGGTCGTCGTGAGGTGGTAGTGGTAGCTCGGCAACTGGCCTTTTGGCTTCTCCGTGTCCGGTTTCCCTTCCCGCCCAGAATCCGCGTCGTCAAAACCTCGCTCGGAAGTGACGTGTTTCCAGTGCGTTACGGCTAGTGCATAAAATTTTATGCATAGCGCATAGCCAGGCTCTCAGATCAGCGCCCTCCCGACCACCGGCAGCAAGCCGCCGTAGGGAGTCGGCTTCCTGCCGCGGAAGTGGTAAGGCGTCGAAGCCCCGATTTTATTGGGCTGCGAGGCCGTCACGGCTGGGCCTTGTTGGACGGGCCTTTGGGAGCTATGCTGTTTTCGTCTGGTAACCATGTGGGTGACCTCCTTGGGGTTGGCTGGCGAAGCTGGTATCTTTGCCAGCCTACCTTTTTACCCCATGTTTTCGGGGGTTCCCAATGGTCCCTTGCGGCTCAGCCCTCCTCAGGTCCACGCCGCAGTGCATAATTCAGGTGATACGGGCCTGGAATGACCTTCTCGTTGATCGGCGCTCAATACTTCTCTCGGGTGGAGAAACTGAAGTAAACACACTAATGGAGACCCGGCTCAACGCTCTGCTGGAGGAAGATGAACTCTGGTCGCAGTTGGTCCGAGACGTGGCACGCGGGAAAGAGACGGTAAGCTACGATGGGGCTCACTTGGAAAAGCAGCCTGACCTATCCATCCACCTTACGGATCGGAGCCCTTCGTTCCCGTTAGTTGTGGAATGCAAACTGATCGACGCTCCCTCTGAGAAAAGGATCAAGCTTTACTGTGACAAGGGGCTGGCGCGGTTCGTGCGAGGCGAATACGCATGGGCCACTCGTGAGGCCTTCATGCTCGCCTATGTGCGCGACGGGTCAACAATCTGGTCATGCCTGAAGCCCTTCCTCGCTAAGGCCAGGACCTTGCAGCCGGACATCTACCTCACTGATGCCCTACCAGAGGCGATGGGCGAATCGGGAATGCCCCTGGCCCGTTCCAGTCACAACCGCAAGTTCCGCTATATCGGTCAATCACACAGCAGTCCCGGTGCTATCGCGATTTGGCACTTGTGGATTGCCGGCAGACCGCAGTAGCGCACCGAATACCGTTCCCCGCGAATTGCGAATCCGGGCTCCGTCCCCGAACGACCTTGCGCTTGCCGCGCTTGGTCCCGCCGCAGCGGCCAAACCTAAGCCCCAACGGCGCGGCGTGCTATGCTGCCGCCAGGAGGGCTAGTGTAGTGTCCAACAAATAACTGGACAAGTCGCCTGGTTTATCGCATCCTGGGGTATGGCTTCCCCCCCTGCGAACTTTCGCCCTCCGAGCAGCAGCAGCTGCGGCAATGGATCGGCGCCCATGGCACCCCTCAGCAGGTGGCGCTACGCTGCCGAATCGTGCTGGCTTCGAGCCAGGGTCTCTCCGATGTCGCCATCGCCAAGCAGTTGTCTGTCAACCGCAAAACCGTCATTCTGTGGCGTCAGCGCTTTGACCAACAGCGACTCGACGGTCTGTGGGAGATTTCCCCCGGACGCCGGCGCAAGCCCACCTATGACATCGACAAGATCAGCGCCATTGTGGACGCCACCCTGCAAACCAAGCCCAAGGGAATGACGCATTGGAGTTGCCGCACGCTGGCCAAAAACCAGGGAGTCAGCAAGTCCACCATCCACAACATCTGGCGAGCCCACAACCTCAAGCCCCACCGTGTGAAGACCTTTAAGCTGTCGCGCGATCCGAAGTTCCTGGACAAATTGACCGACGTGGTCGGGCTGTACTTGAATCCGCCCCAACAGGCGGTCGTGTTGTGCGTGGACGAGAAGAGTCAGATTCAGGCTCTGGATCGGACGCAGCCGGGCTTGCCGCTCAAGAAGGGGCGCTGCGGGACCATGACCCATGACTACAAGCGCAACGGCACGACGACACTATTCGCCGCCCTGGAGACCTTGCAGGGCAAAGTGATTGGCCAATGCTTTCCGCGCCACCGGCATCAGGAGTTTCTGAAGTTCTTGCGCACGCTCGACAAGGAGTTCCCCGGCGACGTGCCGCTGCATTTAATCCTGGACAACTATGGGACGCATAAACACGAGAAGGTGCGGGGCTGGTTGCAGCGCCACCCGCGCTTTGAGACGCACTTTGTGCCGACCAGTTCCAGTTGGCTGAACCTGGTCGAGCGTTGGTTCGGCGAACTGACTCAGAAGGCGATCCGGCGCGGGGCATTCGGCAGCGTGGGGGAGCTCAAGGACTGCATTGAGGAATTCCTGAGGGTCTGGAACCAGGAGCCGAAACCCTTCGTTTGGACGGCGACGGTGGAGTCGATCACGGAGAAACTTTCGCGCTGCCGACGCACCTTGGAGCAGATTCAGCCCGGCTGCAGCAGCCCGCGGCCCAGAAAACGGAAGAAGAAATAACTGTCCATTTATTTCATGGACACTACACTAGTTGCCATGGCGGCATTCGTACGAAGGCTCGCGAGCCGGCTGATGTTGGTTAGCTTGGTGATCGGCGCCGCGACGACACAGGCGGCCGCTCAGCAGACCATCACGCAGACGGCCAAGGACCAAAACAAGAGTTTTGATGCAGACGTGGCTCAGTGGGTAGAACGGTTCGAGCACGAGGGCCGGGCCATTTACGACCAGCGTTTTGCGATTCTCGACGCCATGGAACTCGAGCCGGGCATGGACGTGGCCGACATTGGCGCTGGAACCGGTCTGATCTCGCGGCTCATCGCCCAGAGAGTCGCGCCCGGCGGCACCGTGTATGCCGTGGATGTCGCGAAGAGCATGATCGGCCACATTGAGAAGACCGCCCGCGAGGAAGAGATCCCGAACCTCAAGGCGGTGCTCGGCAAGCCTCGCTCGCCCTCCCTTCCCCCAAACTCGGTTGACGTGATCTGCATCATCGTCTCCTACCACCACTTCGAGTATCCCGCGGCTATGTTGGCCGAGATCCGCAAAGCGCTGCGGCCGGACGGTTTGCTCATGTTGATCGACTTCAAGCGGATCGAGGGGGTGTCGCGCGACTTCATCCTGCAGATGGTCCGCGCGGGAGAGGGCACGTTCACCGACGAGTTTCTCGACGCCGGCTTCGAATTGACCGAACGGCGGGATGACATGTTCCCCGAAAATTACCTCCTGAAGTTCAGGCGCCGGCGGCCTGAGCCTGAACCCGCGCAGGCGAACACCGGTCCCTAGTGCAGCGCGCCAATCAGACCGTAACGTATGGTGAGTCGCTTCCGTGCCTGTTAGCGGCGTGATACGGACCATTTGAGCCGCGTTCACGCGGCTTGGTGTTTCCAGGCCAGTCGTTTTACGGCTGGTAAGCCCTGCCGCTCAAGATTTGTCAGCCCGTTTCAACGGGCTTCCCTCTCCCCAACCGAAATCTATACGCTACGGTACTATTGGCGCACTACACTAGCCCTGATGCTGGCAGAGTGGGCGCCCGAAAGGGCGTTGTTCGAAAAGGCGTTGGAAGCTGTGAAATAATTCCCCTCGAGTCCATATAAAAAAATCACCACCCGGTCGAAAACCCACGGGTTTTCATCGGCCGGAAGCCGACAGGGGCGGATCAGTCAGTAGAGGCAACCGCTTCCTCACGGTCGCGGCTCCGATTGGGCCGCAGGCCCATGGACACTCCCGATTTGACAAACGCCTTATCACCCATAAAATGAAAGCAACGACCTGGTTCCAGGCGTTCTTCCCCAACGCCTCGGACATGACAATCCGTCACAGTTGGAACTTATCCTGACTGGTTTTTCAGTGATTTGCAGCAGCGCTCCAAAACTACCGTGAACGCAGGCCAGCGCTGTTGACCGCGATGACGCGATATTCGTAGGATTCTCGCACATTGGCGGCGGTGTCGACGAACTGAAATCTCAACAATATTTCGGGTGTATCGCCGTGAGTCAATCCTTGGAACAGCGGGCGGCCACCACGGTGGTTTTCTCGTTCTTCTGGAACTTGGCCGATCTTTTTACCGTCTCGGTCGATAACAAAAGCCTGGATGCCGCTTTGGTAGTCAACCGCCGCCTTCCAGGTGATGGCGCCGCTTGTCTTGTCAATCTTGACATCCGTCGGCGCCGGGGGTGGGGTGGAGTCACTGACAGTGCCCGTCTTCACAAAGTCCTGCCACGCCCGGGCAACGGTTTCGTTCGGCAGCCACACAGCTTTCGTCGCATCGCCCTTGAAATCTGTTGCCGGTTTCGGCATTTCGGTGCCAAGCACGGGGACCAGCCATCCTTGGCTCACATCAATTGTCTTCAAGGGTTCACCCATTTGATCCGGCAATCTCAATTGGAGGCAGGCCTCAAAAAAGGGGATGGCCAGATATCGCGAGTCGCCCGTTTCATGCCCTGTATTTGGATCCGGAGCAAAGCCGATAGGAGCGCCCTTGGCACGGTAACCTTTGAACATGGCCAGATTGCTTTCCCAAACCCGGTGAAAACGCTCGTGTGTTTTTTCCTTCTGGCCTGGATTGGCCATCATCGGAATCTTCAACACCTCATCAGAGACCGTTGACGCGTCAATATCCCCGCTGCCATAAGCCGTGCCCGACTGAAACCAGATCGCTACAATACGTTCCGGATAAGCCACCTGCATCCGGCTCGACCAGGAGCCCCCGCCGGAATGCCCCCAAAGACACCAGGGGACCGTTGCGATCTCGGGATGACCCGACGCTTTGGCCAGTTCTTTTAAGGAACTCAAAAATACTTTGTCCGAGCCATTGCGCGGATCACTCCAAAGACCACAGCTCTGTTCCGCGGCCTGATGAAAACTTGGGCCGAGCAGGGCGGATTGAGTCCTTTTCGCCAGTTCCTGCCAGTGCAAGTCGTGCGCCGCGGTCACACTGGCCCTAGCGGCGGGCGCGCCGCAACCATGCTGGTGAACGATAATCCCGCGCACTTGTTTCAACCCTTCGGGAATCCACAGCGTGTAATTGACCCCTAACTGAAGTTGCCCCTCTTTCGGATCGGCCGGTTGCGAGTATACGGTGGTGTAACCTGAATTATGCACTGCGGCGTGGACCTGAGGAGGGCTGAGCCGCAAGGGACCATTGGGAACCCCCGAAAACATGGGGTAAAAAGGTAGGCTGGCAAAGATCCCAGCTTCGCCAGCCAACCCCAAGGAGGTCACCCACATGGTTACCAGACGAAAACAGCATAGCTCCCAAAGGCCCGTCCAACAAGGCCCAGCCGTGACGGCCTCGCGACCCAATAAAATCGGGGCTTCGACGCCTTACCACTTCCGCGGCAAGAAGCCGACTCCCTACGGCGGCTTTCTGCCGGTGGTCGGGAGGGCGCTGATCTGAGAGCCTGGCTATGCGCTATGCATAAAATTTTATGCACTAGCCGTAACGCACTGGAAACACGTCACTTCCGAGCGAGGTTTTGACGACGCGGAATCTGGGCGGGAAGGGAAACCGGGGACGGAGAAGCCAAAAGACCAGTTGCCGAGCTACCACCTCACGACGACCGCCAACCCGCTACGAACGCAGCCACACTCGCAAAGTGAATCTGTGCATAATTCAGGTGTAATACGGCGCCAAGTACGACGCTTCCACGATGGGAAGCTCCAAAGGCGGCCCAATATCCTCAGCGGAGGCAGATAATCCAAACGCCAGAAGGGAATGGATTGCAACGAGGAAAATCGGTAACGCGCGTGATTTCATGGTCTTGCTCGAGTGTCTCAACTATTCCGCGAACACCGCTCGCTGCTATCTCCGCGTGGTGCAGGATTTTGCACGCTACTTCCAGCAAGCGCCCGACCTACAGCTTAGCTTAGCTAAGCTAGCCAGGAGTCCTGCTGCAAGCACTGGCTGCAACTCTTTCACTGTGCCTATTTGCGCTGCTATCGCTGGCGCCGTCTTTCGGTCAGCAAAAACGGCCGCGGAGGCCGGATGTGATATGTTCGCCAGCACGATCTACATGTGGACCGTAAAGTGACAGAGACCTAACACCAGTAACGGGTCCTGGCCGGTCAGTATCCCGGTGTCGGCAAAGGTTGTTGTCGGGTCAAACTCCTCACCCGTTCTGAGGCGCTTCGAGCTCAACGGCCTTTCCGTGGGTCACGCTGGCAGGTTAGCAGGTCTTTTGAGGAAAAAACAGGCTTAGAGAGCCGCTCCGAGCGGCTGTCTGGGGTCTCGGAAGGAACTACCGTGACGCCAAGTCTTTTCGACTTTTGCGGCCGCGTTGTGGTAGGCTTTTTCCCCGCAGCACTCGAATCGACCGCCACGATCACGTTCACAACGATCGTCAATACCAATTGATATGATACGGTTCGCGCTCTTAGCTGATGCGCTTGCTTTCGCGAGCTGCTGGCGTAGAGGTCTGCAGCAGCGGGGCCAAACGAGGAGGTTCACAATGAGACGGAGCGCTTGGATCTTCGCCATCGCGGCTGTTCTTTGCTGGGCGCCCGGACCCGCCGGCAAGGCACAGACGGCCAGCCGCTCGAGCGCGGAGGTCGGCCTCGCGCAATCCAAGCCGGCCCTCGCATTCGAGGCGAATCACGGACAAACGAATTCCAGCGTAAAGTTCCTGGCGCGAGGGCGCGACTATCGACTTCTTCTGCTTTCCGGCGAGGCGGTGTTCGTTCTCAATACGGCGGAATCCGATCTTGCCCAGACACAGAGCGAGATCGGGCGACCCGAGCGCCCGCTGCCCGTTCGATCCGACGCCGCGCCGGCAGTCGTGCGCATGCGCCTGGTCGGCGCTGACGCGGAACCGGAGGTCACGGGCTTGCAGCGGCTTCCGGGACGGAGCCACTACATCCGGCCGGGCCAGGCACAAGCGACCAGCGCCGAGCGTTTTGCGCGTGTCCGCTACTCAGAGGCATACCCGGGAATCGACCTCGTCTTTCACGGCGACCAGCGCCGCGTGGAGTATGATTTCGTCGTCGCGCCCGGCGCGGACCCGAACCGGATCAAGCTGGCCTTCGAGGGAGTCAACGGCCTCTCCCTGGACGCAGGGGGCGACCTGTTGCTCGACCTCCCCGCGGGGGAGATCCGTCAGCACAAGCCCGTCATCTACCAGACCATCGCGGGCGCCAGAAGGATCGTGGAGGGCAGCTATCGTCTGGCGGGCGCTCGCGAGATCGGCTTCAACATCGGTGAGTACGACCGTTCGCAGCCCCTCGTGATCGACCGGATTCTGAACGCCAGCTATCTCGGCGGGACCGGCCTCGACTTCATCCGCGGGATCGCAACCGACGCCGACGGCAACGTCTACGTGACCGGCGAGACCTCGTCAATGGACTTTCCCTTGATGTCTCCGCTACAGCAGCAGAACGCCGGCGGCAGCGCCGACGTGTTTGTCACCAAGCTGAATCCGACGCTGACCGAAATGATCTTCTCGACCTACATCGGCGGGTCGGGGACCGATCGCGGAATCCGCATCGAAGTGGACGACCGGGGGGCAGCCTGGGTCATCGCCAAGACGGCGTCGTCTGATTTCCCGACTACGCCGGGCGCGTTTCAGCCGGCCTCGCCAGGCGGATCGCCGATGGCGGTGTTCCGCCTCACACCGTCAGGCGACAGCTTCGAGTACTCGACCTACCTGGGCGGCTCGAGCGCCGAGTCCCCGGGGGGCCTCACGCTCGACCCCGCCGGCAACGCCTATGTGACCGGGTGGACGGCCTCCGACGACTTCCCCGTCACCAACGGCGCGCTTCAGCCTACGCGCGCGGGCGACACCGACGTCTTCGTCAGCAAGATCGCAGCCGACGGCTCGCTCGTCTACTCGACGTTTCTCGGCGGTTCGAGCACTGACATCGGACGAGCGATTGAGCTGGGCTCGGCCGGGTCGGTCTGGATCACGGGAGTCACCGCCTCCAGCGACTTCCCCGTTTCCGCCAACGCCACCCAGTCAACGTTCGGTGGAACGAACGACGCCTTTCTCACCCAGATCGACCTTCCCGATTCCGCTAACGCCGCGCAGTCGGCGCTGTCGAGCGACGGCGTTGTCAACCAGATACCCTCCGGGCTGGGCTTCAGCACCTTTTTTGGCGGCGTCGGCCACGACGAAGCGAGCGGTCTGGTCTGCAGCCCCGACGGCCAAGTGGCTATTGCCGGGCACTCGGATCCGACCGACCTTCAAGGCGTCGGCCTCGGGAATACCGACGGATTCGTAGCACTGTGGAGACCGGCCAATGGGCAAATGGAGTGGACCACGACTTTCGGTGGACCGGAGCGCGACTGGATCTCCACCCTCGAAGGGCGCTGGGGCCCTGGCGGAGAGTTCGAATCTTTCACAGTGGCAGGCAGCACCAGATCGGGCCAGTCCTCAACGATCGACGGCTTGCGTAATTGTCTTCCACTCGAGTCCCCATGGGTCAACCGCGTCTGCCCGTTCGACACGTGTCAGCCGACCTCCGGCTGTTTCATCCCCGGCTCCGTCGAAGACGCGACAATCACGCCGGCCGGGAACGACCTCTTCGGGATATGGGTCGGCGGCGGGGGCTTTCGCGTCACTGACGGCGTCGTCCAGGAGGACTTCAGGGGCGTTTTCGAGGGCGGTATTGCTGAAATCCCGGGGCCGATTGCCCCCCTCCGCCCGTTCGGAGGGGCGATCACGCTCTATCAGATTAGTTACGACTACAGGACCGTGTCGAAAATGTTTTCCGGGACCGGCAGCGTCAGGGTCAACGTACAGAAGCTGGCCGAGGCGACCGGAACTCCGCGCGGCTACCTCAACGCCGCGATCGGCGATCGGTGGGCCATCCAGAATCTGTACTACGACAGCTTCGACGATGTCCATCGCCTCTTCGCCGATTTTGCGCTTCAGGACCCTCAGCTCGTGGACAACAACGATCCCACGCCGGGGCCGAAGGTGGACAAGGTGGACGTCTCGATCGAGGTAACGCCGGCGCCCACCATTGGACCGCCGCTCCCCGACGAGTTGGTTGGCATTCCCGTGATGACTCGTTTTGTCAACGCTGAAGGACTGGGTGAGCCAGTGGGCGCCGTGCCGGCCGTCCCGGCCCAGCAGAACTTCAGCGCCGACGGCGACAACTTCGCCTACACCCAGACGCGATCGGACATCAACGTGCAAGCGGCCGACGGCCAGTGCGCCCCCGCGGCGTACGCCAACAGCTTGGCTTGGCTCGAGTCGCAATACGATCAGTTCGACGTCCCGAACGACCACGTCCCCGGCGAGGATGGCGACGACAGCCTTGCGGGCCAGCTCGATCAGACGATGGGAAGATTCGTGCTATCCCGGACTGACGGCGAAGGCGTCAGCCGCCCGGGGCAACTGGAGGGGAAGTTCGAATACCTGGCCAACAACGGTCTTGCGGACGCGCTGGTCCACAAACACCAAGGCGCTTTTGCTGGGGACTTTGAGGCCCACGGCATCGAATCCAAGAACGAAGGCGACGCCGTCACTTTCGATTGGCTCTGCGATCAGATCATGGCGGGCGAGGATGTCGAGATAGCGTGGTCATTCTTCGATGCCGCAGGGCAGTCCCGCGGAGGGCATTGCGTCCGTGTTTTTGGCTGCGGCAAGTCGCGCGGCGTGCCGTGGATCCGGTACCTCCACGACGCCCAGCAAACCAGCCAGGCCGATCTGAACGACCAGTTGGGCCTCGAAACCAAGCAAGCCTGGCTGGGGGACCTCAATGGCGATGGAAATCTCAATGTAGACAGCCTCCGCCGCGAGCTAGAAGCCGCTGTTTCCGAATCGGTCCCCGACGAGGTGAAGCAGCAGCCGGGTTCGCCGCCGTTTTCGCTGCGCGACGCGGTCACAAACGGCGCGAGCTTCATCGCCGAACGCATAGCCCAGGGCGGGATCTCGGCCACATTCGGCTTCTTTGAGGGTCTAGTGACGCGCAACCAGTTGAAGGCCGAGGCGGGGATTGGCGCGGTCTCACAAGCAGCGACGACCCTGCCGACTACGTTGGGAGGCCTAACCGTGTTGATCAACGGGACGACCGCACCGCTTTTCTTTGTCAGCGCGAGGCAGGTGAATTTTCAGATGCCCTATGAGATCGAACCGGGCGAGGCGACGATGGTCATCCGGCTAAACGGCAAAAGCAGCGGGTTTTTCTCGATTCCGGTGGGCGAGGTCGGCCCCGGCATTTTCCTGCTCAACCCCTCGATCGCGGGTCCCGGCCGAGCTGTGGCTCAGAATCAGGACTTCAGCCTGAACGTGCCGGGCGATGGGGCCTCGCCCGGGGAAGGGATCGTCGTATACGTGACCGGGCTAGGCCAGATGGACAACCCGGTTCCCACGGGTCAGGCGGCCCCGGCAAGTCCTCTCTCCCGAGCGCTGGCCGAGGTCACCGCTATGATCGGGGGGGAGAACGCACAAGTGATCTTCGCGGGACTGTCGCCCGGCTTCGTCGGGCTGGGCCAGGTCAACCTGGCCGTTCCTCCGCTGCCGCCCGGTGATCATCAGGTGGCGATAAGCGCCGGCGGAGTCGCCAGCAATCAAGCCCTGGTGTCAGTTGACTGAGTCGCCGCACGTCTTCTCTTCGGGTCTGCGCAGTCCGCGGCAGACGGGTACCGAGCAGATCGGTGTAAAAATTACGCTAAGGCATCAACAGCGGTCAGCAAGTGCTTTAAATAGAAGGGCTTTTGGAGTATCCGCGCCAAGCCGTCCAACGCCATTTGGTGCTCAGGTTTCCCCCCTTGCCGCCGGCGTGGTTTTGAACGATAGCAGGACAGTAACGAGGGCATCAAGAATAGCCACATAAGCGCCCACCCATCGGTTCCGCGGTCTGACAAACGCGCGCACCGTGGCGATGTTGACCTGAACGGCACGTTCACTCTGGAGAACGCTGGAGCGCATGAGAATACCGAGCCTTACTGGTGCTCCGTCATGCTTCTTGCTGCTACCAGACGACGGTTTCGTGGCGGGCGGGGACCGGCCGGATCTCGAGACAGCCTTTGCCGGTCGGCAGCAGTTTGCCGGGGTTGAGGCGGCGGTCCGGGTTGAAGACCTTGATCAGGCGCTCCATCATGTCGAGGCTTTCTTGCGAGAAGATCGCGGGCATCATGTCGTTCTTCTCCATGCCGATGCCGTGCTCGCCGGTGATGGTTCCGCCGGCGTCGATGCAATATTGCAGGATCTCCACGCCGGCCTGCTTGGTGCGCTCGAGTTGCTCGGGGTCGCGGCCGTCAAACAGGATGATGGGGTGCATGTTGCCGTCCCCGGCATGAAAGATGTTGCTGATTTGGAGATCGTACTTTTCCGAGACCTTGTAGATAAAACGCAGGGTGTCGGCGATGCGAGTGCGGGGGACGACGCCGTCCTGGACGTAGTAGGTCGGGCTGACGCGTCCCACGGCGCCGAAAGCGTTCTTGCGGCCCTTCCAGAGCAATTCGCGTTCTTCCTCGGAGCGGGCGATGCGAACCTCGCGCGCTTTGCTCTCGAGGCAGACCTGCTGGATTTGCTCCACCTGCTCTTCGACGGTTTCCTTCACTCCCTCGATTTCAATCAGCAATACGGCACCGGCATCCATCGGATAGCCGGCGTGGGTGGCCTGCTCGATCATTCGCAGCATGACGCCGTCGAGCATCTCGAGCGCCGCCGGAACGATCGCCCGGGCGGTGATGGCGCCGACTGTCGTGGCGGCGTCTTCTGGCTCTTCGTAGATCGCGAGCAGGGTCTTGACCGTTTCCGGAGAACGCATCAGGCGCACGATCACCTTGGTCACCAGGACCATCACGCCCTCCGAGCCCGTCAGAAGCCCGACTAAGTCATAGCCAGGCAAGTCGGCTTCCCGGCCACCGGCGTTGATGAGGGCGCCATCCGGCAAGACCGCTTCGATGCCGAGAACGTGGTTCGTCGTCACACCGTAGGCGAGAGTGTGGGGACCGCCGGAGTTCTCAGCCACATTTCCGCCGATCGTACAAGCTTTTTGGCTCGAGGGGTCGGGAGCATAGTAATAACCCTGGTCCTTGACCGCCGTGGTGATGTCGAGATTGACCACGCCGGGCTGCACGACGGCGTATTCGTTTTCGAGGTCGATCTCGAGAATCTTGTTCATCCGCGCGAAGGCGATCAGCAGCCCGCCTTCGGTCGGGATTGACCCACCGCTCAAGCCGGTACCCGCGCCACGGCCAACCAGAGCGAGCTTATGCTCGGCCGCGACCCTGACGATGCGGACAACATCCTCTGTACTCTTGGGAAAGACGACACATTCGGGGCGGCCCTTCTCGATGCTGGCGTCATACTCGTAAAGCATCAAGTCCTGAGGACGCTGAAGGAGACCGCGATCGCCAACGATCTCGCGGAGCGAAGCCAGTGCTTGGGAAGAAATCACAACTACACTAATGATATACTAGGGACCCTAACGTCTACATTCTCCAGTAGATCAACAACATTCGTCGAAGTTTTCCCCTCTATGGACAAAGTCGCTGTTCTGGATTCCGGCGGGCAATACTGTCACCTGATTGCGAGGAAAGTGCGCGAACTCGGCGTCTATGCGGAGATCCTGCGCCTCAACGTTGATCCCAGAAAGCTAGGCCCCTACAGGGGCGTCATCATCTCGGGCGGGCCGGCGAGTGTGTTTGGCGCTGATAGCCCTCGTCCGGACCCGGACTTATTCAGAGTCAGGCGGCCGATCCTGGGTATTTGCTACGGGCACCAGTTGATGGCGCACTGCATGCACGGCGTCGTCGAGCCGGGAGAAACACACGAGTTCGGCGAAGCCGATCTCAGAATTCGCCGCGACGGACATCTTTTCACGGGGCTCGTTCGCCGCCAGCGCGTCTGGATGAGTCACGGCGACCAGGTCTCGAAACTGCCTCAGGGATTCGAAACGCTGGCCGACACGCGTGAATGTGATGTCGCGGCCATGGGTGACCTGAAGCGAAATTACTACGGACTTCAGTTCCATCCTGAAGTAATTCACACGGCCCACGGCCCTGAAATTCTCGGCAATTTCTTGTCGAAGGTTTGCCGCTGCCGCATGAACTGGCATCCCGAAGACCGGGTGGCTCAACTGCAGCGCGATATCGAGCGGAAAACGCAGGGGAAAAAAGTTCTCTTCTTCCTGAGCGGCGGGGTCGACTCAGCGGTCGCTTACACCCTGACGGTGGGAGCACTGCGCCCAGAGCTGGTCCACGCGGTTTACGTCGACACCGGGTTCATGCGCGCCGGTGAGACTCAGGAGATTCAGTCCACGTTCAACAGGCTCGGGTTCGGTTCGATTGAGGTCGTCTCGGCTCGCGGGCGGTTTTTAAGCTCGCTCCGAGGCGTGGCGGACCCGGAGGAAAAGCGCCAGATCATCGGGCGAATTTTCGTCGAACTGCAGGACGAGGTTCTGGAAAGAGAAGAATTCGCCGGTCATGATTGGATGCTCGGGCAGGGCACGATCTATCCCGATACCATCGAGTCGGGCGGTACGGCCGACGCGGCTGTCATCAAGACTCATCACAACCGGGTCGAACGGATCCAGGAACTGATAAAAGAAGGACGAGTTCTTGAACCGCTTACGGAGTTCTACAAGGATGAGGTTCGCCTGCTGGGCCGGGTCCTTGGTTTGCCGAAAGCGCTCATCGAGCGTCATCCTTTCCCTGGCCCCGGGCTGGCGATTCGCTGCATCTGCTCGGCGAAGGGCGCGAAACCGCAAGTGGACGCGGAGATCAACGAGCTGGCCCGGGAAGCGGGCTACCGAGCTTTTTTGCTGCCCATTCGAAGTGTCGGCGTCCAGGGTGACAGCCGGACCTACGCGAGCCTGACCGTCTTGCATGGCGGTGAGCTCGATTATCGGCCACTTTTGCCGCTGGCAACCGAAATCACCAATCGATTCCGGCGGACCAACCGCGTGGTTCTCGCGATCCTTCCCAAACGTTTTCGGCTGGCCGAATGGAAGGTCCGCCAGACCCACCTCACGATGAAGCGTGTCTCGCTGCTGCAGGAAGCCGACCACATTGTTACCGACTTCTTGCACGAACAGGCACTCTATCGCAACGTTTGGCAGTGTCCCGTGGTGCTGCTGCCTTTTACACGCAAGGGCGGCGAAACCATCGCACTGCGGCCGGTGACGTCAGTGGATGGCATGACCGCCGAGGTAGCCCAGTTGGCGGTCACCCGCATCGCGACGCTGGCTAAACGGCTTCGGGCACTGCCCGAGATTGAAGCCGTCTTCCTGGATCTCTCACACAAGCCGCCCTCGACGATTGAGTGGGAGTGATTCCGGGCCGGCGCGCCCGACGATCCTTGTATCCACACCGAGCCTGATGACTTGCTCGCGTATATGGGCAAGCTGAACACCTACCGGCTGAAGCGTGACCTAGCCTAAACAGAGCCGCGCCTGAAAGGCCATGGTTCTAGACCTGGCGATTGAAACAAAAAACTCAGAGATGCACCCTTATCGCCATGCGCGACTTGGTCAAGTACGTCGATCCCGCAGTCGAGTCGATTGCGAAGATCGTAGAGTCAGTCCCGGGGGTCACAACCGAAATCACGATACCCGAGGGAGCCAACCGCTACCCCACGCTGGCGGTACTTTGGGACGAGCAGGCGTTTGGGCTCACCGTGGCGGATTGTGACCGGGAACTGCGCAAAGGTGAGCCGCGGATAGAAGTTTTGACTTCCGCCAATCCAAGCCTCGTAACGGCCGTGCCCTACGAGGCCTTGCAGGAAACGGAAAAGACCGCGGGCACGCCCGAAGACAAGCCGCGCCTTGTTTCGGTGACGCTGCAGCCGGGCGAGGATCTCATCGTCGGCAACCGCCTTCGCGAAATACTGAACTCAGCTCGAATAGAACACTCGCAATGACTGAGCCGATTCCCGGACGTGAACGTGGCTCAAGCGACCGGGAGGAAGCGCTCCTGATGCGGGAGGTTCATTAGAAACCCCGGCGGCACAATCGCAAAGGGTAAGTCACTTTCGACGGATCCCCACGGAGCGGCCCAGCCAGTCCGGTACCGGCAGCTTACGCTGCGCCGCGACCATGCCTTCGTAGCGTTGGGCGATCGCTTCGTCGAACCGGCACGACTTTCGCGCGGTTGTATCGAAGCTAATCGATAGCGTTTCCTGACTGGCGAGCAACTGATCGCCGCGGTACATCTCCTGGCAGAGGTGCGCGCGTTTTCCATCGAAATCGACGACGCGGGTATCGATGCGCAATTCGTCGCCTAGCGATGCCTCTTGCTGATAGGTAATGTGCGACTCGATCGCAACCGTCGATCGACGCTCGCGCTCGATGTATTGGCGGGAAATACCGATCACCTCTTTGAATGCGTCAATGGCAAGGTCAAATGCCATAACGTAGTAGGCGACATTCATGTGATCGTTGTAGTCGAGCCAGTCACGCTTGACCGTTGCCGCGTACGAGACGACGCCGTTCTCAGGCAGGTTCTGTTGGGCCACAAGCATCAACTCGCATGACATGACAAACGACCAGCAGCGGACGTGGCGTGAGCGTCCACGCTTGCCGCAAGCGTTTGTTCGGCGCCAGAGTTTGGTATCCGGTCCAGCCAATGGAGCGCCCCGCCGGAAACGCCTCGACGAATCGAGGCGCGGCAAACCTGGCGGTTCACGCCACGTCACCCCTCCCGCCCAGCGCAGCCTACCGGCGTTCGACTTCCATCAGCCAATCCGGCGCTTTGAGGACTTCTCGCGGGCGGCTGCCGTCAGGCGGGCCGATAATGCCGTCTTTCTCCATGACGTCGAGAATGCGCGCGGCGCGGCCGTAGCCTAACCGCAGGCGCCGCTGCAGCGTGGAGGTGGAAGCCTTTCCCATCTCCAGCACAATACGGACGGCATCCTCGTAAGCCGGATCGTCGAAGGCGTCTTCGGTATCGCGGCCTTCGCCGGATTCATCACCATCGGGCGGCGCCAAGAAGGCGTTCTCATAGTCGGGAGAACCCTGCTCCTTCCAGAAGCCGACCACGCCGTGGATTTCTTCCTCGGTAACCAGCGGTCCGTGGAGACGGACCATGCGGCCCGATCCCGGCGGCAGAAACAGCATATCGCCGCGGCCCAGCAGCGCTTCGGCGCCCATGGCATCGAGAATCGTTCGCGAGTCGACGCGGGTGGCGAGGCGGAAGGAAATCCGCGCGGGAACATTGGCCTTGATCAGGCCCGTGATAACATCGACGCTGGGACGCTGGGTCGCCAGAATCAGGTGGATGCCGACCGCCCGAGACATCTGCGCCAGCCGTGTGATGGATTCCTCGACCTGGCGTCCCTCGATCATCATCAGATCCGCCAGCTCGTCAATGATAATCACGATGTAGGAGAGATTGGCGGGCGGTTCGGGATCATAGGGCTCACGGGGCTGCTCTCGCAGCTCCGCGGCCTTGTGGTTGAACTGATCGATGTTCCGCACCCCATGCTCGGCCAGCAGTTTCAAGCGGCGCTCCATTTCTCGGGTGGCGTTCTTCAGGGCGTTCGACGCCTTCTTCATGTCCGTGATCACCGGCGTCAGCAGGTGCGGGATGTCGGCATATGGGCCGAGCTCGACCGTCTTGGGGTCGACCATGATGAAGCGCACCTGATAAGGGGTGGCCTTGTAGAGAATCGACATGATCAGGCTGTTGATCAGTACGCTTTTGCCCGAGCCGGTGTGGCCGGCGATGAGAACGTGCGGCATCGATGTCAGCTCGGAGACGCGCATGCGCCCGTTGATGTCCTTGCCAAGGGCCAAGGTCAGCAGTGACGAGGAGTCGTTAAACTCCGGGGACTCGATCATCTCGCGCAAAGCGATGATCTCGCGTTTGCGATTGGGCACCTCGATCCCGATCGTTGACTTGCCGGGGATTCTCTCGACAAGGATCGATTCGCATTCGAGCGCCAAGCAAAGGTCCTCGGAGAGGTTGGTGATCTTGCTGTATTTGATTCCAGCGTCGGGCTTGAATTCAAAGGTGGTCACAACCGGGCCGGGATTGATTTGCGAAACCGAGCCGCCCACGCCGAACTCCTGAAACCGCACGCAGATCTGCTTGGCGACACCATGAAGCTCGTCGGGGTCATAATCGTGCCGCGCCGCCGGTGACTTGAGCAATAAGGTCGACGGCAAGCGATAAATCTTTTCAGGCTTAGCCAGCGAAGGTTCCTGCCCGGCCAATCTGGAGAGGGCGTCCGGCGCCAGCTCTTCGATCTCCTCTAAGGGATCGCCGGCTTGAACCGCTTCTATCGCGCTCTCGTAGGGAACGATGGGCGGCAGCCCATCGGATTCCGCTTCCTCGCGGACAGCTTCCTGTAGCGGTTCGGCCGCTCTCGGATCATGGGGCTCGTAAACCTCGATATATTCATCCGCGGCGGGTTCGGATTCCTGCTCGAGGATTGCTTGCTTTCCGCTCTTCCATCGCGCCTTCAGCACTTTTCGTGTGGCAGCGCGTTCTCGCTGGTCTTGGCGCCAGGCGGCCCATTTTTGCTTCACGGCAATGATCGGGTTTCCAATTCTCTCCCACAAATCGATCATCGCCTGGACGCTGAATGAAGTCAGCAAGTACAGGGCAACGATGGCGCCCGCGAGAAGAAACAAGGTGGTTCCCGCGCGGTTGAGGAAGCCGACCATCATGCCGGTCAAAATCGCTCCGGCAGCCCCGCCGGGAAGAACGGCGCCCTGCCACAGGCTGCCGATCGGGTAGAACTCCAGCGCGGTGCAGCTCACAAGAATCAACAGAGTCCCCCCGCTCAGGCGCGCCCAGGGCGTTCTTAGCGGCGTTGAGCGCACCCAGCACCAGGCCAGTCCAGCCAAGAAGAGCGGGATCAAGAAAGCAGTCAGCCCGAGCCATTGCAGGGCCAAGTCGCTGCAATAAGCCCCAGGTTCGCCGATCAAGTTCCGGGGCTCGGCCGAGCCGCCCGCCACGCTCCAAGAGCGATCGAACGGGTAGTGGGAAATCAGGCTTAGCGCAATGACAACGGCCAGGATCAGCAGAAGAAAGCCAACCGGCTCATTGAGCCGGGGCCGGTCAGTAGGTTGTAGGAACGCCATTCCTTCTCCTCATCATCTTGCAACACGGACGCCCTAAGCACCCGTGTTTGACGGCCTAATTTATTGGCCGCCCGTAATGGAGAAGTCGAACAATGACGCGAGAGCCAGTACTATTATGCCAAAGATCACCCGATAGTACACGAAAATTTTCATCGTTGCCGTTTGCAGGTAGCGCAGGAAAACGGCGATCACCAGGTATCCGGCTATCGCACTGATGATCGCGCCCAGCAGAAACGGCGTTTGCAGCTCGCTTGGGATACCCCCTTGACTCCAGGCGTCGTAGCCGGCTTTCGCTGCTGCTCCGAGGATGATGGGGCTGGCGAGCAGGAAGGAGAAGCGGGCGGCCGCGGCCCGCTCGATGCCGAGGAAAAGACCGGTGGAAATCGTGATGCCGGACCGTGATGTTCCCGGAATCAGCGCCACCGCTTGCGCGCAACCAATCAGCAAGGCTTGGCCAAACGAAACCGACGAGAGGTTGCGTTCCATTCGGCCGATCCGTTCCGCCCACCAAATAATGAAGCCAACGAGGATCAGCATGACTCCGATCAGCAGCGGGCTCCGCAGCGTGGTCTCCACGTAATCCTTGAGAAGCAGGCCGGCGATGCCCGCGGGGAACGTCGCGGCAACTAGGTAGCTGAACAGCCGGGGGTTCTCGTAGAGGTCTTCATCCGGATGGCCAGGCGGCGGCACGAGGACGCGCCGGCCCACGCTGAGGAACACCAATCGTATCCAGGTCTTCGAGAAGTAAGCGAGAACCGAAAGCACGGTTCCCAAATGCAGCGCTATGTCAAACAGCAGTCCGTGATCCTTCCATCCGAGCAGCCACGGCACGATAACCAGATGCGCGGTGCTGCTGATCGGCAAGAATTCGGTAGCGGCCTGGACTAGCGCCAGAACCACCACCTGGTAGAGTGGCATGAAAAATTCAGTGGGTCACGGGCTCGGCGGCAAAGATATTGATCAGGTTGCCCGCGTCGTCAAACTCCAGTTGGCGAGGCTCGCTGACGATTTCAACTTCCGGATTGTCACTCACGCGAGGGACGAGGTTTTCGCTGATGGCTAATTCACCGATGTCCATCGTATTGCGGATCCAGGCGATGGTGACTTCCGAGAGGTCGAGTTTGCCGCAAGTCGGAGCGATTCTCTCCAGACAGCTCCGGTCGTCGGGGAAATGCATCGGGGTGAAAGCGGCGGGCGGGCTCGAAGCTGTCAGGCTGTTCACCCAAGTCGCCTCGAAATCGACCTTTTCGAAGAGCCGGTCGGTGATGACGTCCGCCAAACCCATGCCGATGGCGTTACCGTTGCTGAGGGGTGACAGGTCGCGGATGAAGATGCGGAAAATCTTGGGGACCTTCGGCCAAGTGTTGGGCCCTTTTCGGCCGCTGCGATTGACGACTTTCGTATCCATGCCGGCGCCGGAGAAATTTTTCCCAATTTCATCGATGATGAGCAGATCGACATTGACGGGGATATTGGGCTTCCAGGACTTGACGCGCGCGAGCAGTTCTTCTTCGCGCTCCACCATGCCTTCGGCTCCGACGGCATGAACTTCCGCTGTGTTGTGGTAAGCGTCCTCGATGATCGCCATGCCGCCGAGCATCTTGCCGGTACCAAGCATGACCTTGCCGACGCTGCGAATCACCTGCTCCAGCCCGTGATGCAGGGCGAAAGTGTGATAGCGTTTGGCTCCGGCCCATTTGCCGAGGCCGATGGCCATCATCTTGTGGATGCCGCTTTCCAATTTGCCGTCGAAGTCGGTATGCCACTTGACGCGGCTGAGAAGCATGGTCCCGTCGGCCTCGTGGGCCTGGCGGTCCATGACGACTTCAATTCCCTCAGGCGTAGTGCCGATGGGAATGACGTCGAGGGAGCTGACGACAGGTGCGCCCATCGTCTCTTCGGTGATTCCGTAGTGGGCGAGCACGTCGGCTTGGCCTTCGGCCGAGGCCGCGCCATGGCTGCCCATCACCGGAATCAGGAACGGCTTCACGTCGCGCGACTTCCAAAAATCCACTACGGAGCGCGCGATGATGTCGATATTGGTGATGCCCCGGCTGCCCACTCCGACAGCGATGCGGCTTCCCGGCTTGACGGCGAGGGCCCACCCGGCGTTTTCCATTTCGGCTCGAACAGCACCCGCAACATCGGGCAGGCCCCTGTCGGGGAAGTTCTGCCGGATTTGAACCAAGTTCTGAAGTCGCATGAGGGATATTATAGCTGGCTTCCGAATGGTTGCCAAAATCCGCGTGAACAATTAAGTTCAAAGATCGGACTGGGATGGGAAATACCCGGTCCAGTGCAAAACCGGCGCAAAATGCTGCTTGGTCCGTGCGGGTCTGCCGCTGGAAAGGAGTCCGCGGGCGGCGGGATATCAGTCGCTGGGGCGCCGTCAAGCTTTCGAGATGTAGTGGTTTCGCTGGCGCCGAACTGGTATTCTACTCGCTGCTGGCTTTTTTTCATCCGAGGCGGGTGAGTGATCCATGTTGTGCCCCTTTTGCGGACATGTCGCCGATAAGGTAGTGGACTCGCGCGAAAGCAAGCCGGGTGACGCGATCCGCCGCCGCCGGGAGTGTTTACGATGCGAACAGCGCTTCACGACCTATGAGCGCATTGACGAGATTCCGTATATCGTCGTGAAGAAAGACTCGCGGCGCGAAAAGTTCGACCGCAAGAAGGTACTAGACGGTCTATTGCGTGCTTGCGAGAAGAGACCCGTCAGCATGGGCCAACTCCAAGAATTGGTCAATGTGGTTGAGTCGCTGGTGGTTGACTCGCCGGAAAGAGAGTGCTCAGCCACCCGCATTGGCGAGCTGCTCATGGATCGTCTACAGCAGATTGATAAGGTGGCATATGTCCGTTTTGCCTCGGTCTACCGCAACTTTCAGGACGAAGAAGAGTTCCTGAAAGAACTCACCACCTTGATCAAGCAAAAGAAGTCCCTTTGAATCAATCAAGTACGGAGTGTCGCGTACCAGGATTGCGGCCTCCTGGGCGCCGAAAACAGGACACGGAACCCTCAGGTCATGGAATCACCCACGGTTGAGTGGTGGTTCGTCTTTAACCAGTCCCAAGTCACTTTCCTATTGCATTTAAGCGAGTTTTGCCTGATACTATAGCTGTAACGGCTTATGGGCAGGGTTGGTAGTGGTACCCTGACCAGTTTCACCAGATTATAGAGTCGGCTAACGATCCCAGGCCCTAGCGGTAAAACGGGAACATCTCCTGCTCAGGAACCGCCGATTCAAATCAGCTCGTCCGAGACCCGCATGCCTAAAGTTGGCCGAGGCTGGCAAGGGTACGAAGTGAGCGTACGTCATAGCGTACGCCATGTGGTTAGATTCGACGTGGGCGTATGGTTCGGGCAGGAGTCGCCAAGTAGCTAGGGAGGCAGTGTGGATCAGTTTGACGAGCAGTTCATTGCGGGTGAGGGAGAGCCTGTCACGGTCTCGCTTCGAGAAGGAGCCCCATTGATTCCATCGCGCAACGGCACCAGTCACGACAGTGACGATTCTCAGCCGGTGCACCCGGAAGTTTCGATCTACACCGACGACCCGGTGCGGGTTTACTTGCGCGAGATGGGCGCCGTCCCCCTATTGACTCGCAAAGGCGAAATCGATCTGGCGCGGCGCATGGAACGCGGCAAGAATCAGGTCTACCGTGCCTTGTCTCGCTCGCGGCTGATCGTCGTGCGTATCCTGTTGTTCTACGAGCAGATCAAGAAGGGTGATATCGAAGTCGACGCGATTTCGATCATCGGCGATTTCGAGGAGGGCACGCCGCAGCGGGCTCGCAAGCGCGCCCAGATTCGCCAGAAGTTCGCCAAGGTCTCTCGCGTGGGGCGCCAGGCCGAGGCCCTCGCTGAAAAGCTTGAGCGAACGCCGAAACGCAACGTTCATGTGCGGCGCCGGCGGATGTGGAAATACAAGATTCTTTTGATTCGGCTTTCCAAAGCGATTCAGGACGTTCCTTTCCGAGTAAACACCTGGGAATCGTTTTCGAGAGAACTGATTCGAGTACAGCTTGATATCGAGCCTCTTGCTCGTGAGCTGGCGGTACTGCAAGGCCGATCCGAAAAGTCCGCCGCGACCGCGGCGGCGATACGGGAAGTGCGGCGGGAGATTCACCGGGCCGAAGAAAAGTACGGGCTGAGATATACCGTCCTGGTCCACACGATCAAGCGAATGGAGCGGGGCGAGGACGAGGCCGAGCGTGCCAAGAAAGCGCTGGTCGAAGCTAACTTGCGCCTGGTGGTTTCGGTGGCCAAGAAATACGTCAACCGCGGCCTGCACCTGCTCGATCTTATTCAGGAAGGCAATATCGGCCTGATGAGGGCCGCCGAAAAATTCGAATACAAGCGCGGCTACAAGTTTTCGACCTACGCGACTTGGTGGATACGCCAGGCCATCACGCGCGCCATCGCTGACCAGTCACGCACGATTCGCATCCCGGTGCACATGAACGAGAGCATGAACAAGTTCTTGCGCGCCTCCCGCGAACTGGAAAAAGAGCACGGCCGCACGCCGACCAACGACGAAATCGGCAACCGCATGGAAATTACAGGCGAGAAGGTTCAGAAACTGAAAACGATCTCGCGTGACCCGGTCTCGCTCGAAACCCCCGTGGGCCGCGACGGCGAGTCTGCTCTGGGGGATCTGCTCGAAGACCGCTGGGTGGGCTCCCCGATCGAATCCGTCGTGGACTTGAACGTCCGTGAAGAGACGGCAGGCGTGCTGAAGACTCTTTCCCCCAAAGAGGAGAAGGTGATTCGCATGCGGTTTGGCATCGGCTGCGACCGCGAACACACTCTGGAAGAGATCGGCCAAGAATTCGCTGTCACGCGCGAGCGCATTCGCCAAATTGAAGCCAAAGCGCTCAGGGCTTTGCGTGGCCCGGACAGAGCGCGCCGCTTGCGGGCTCTGATGGCAGCGAAATACTAGGCTTCTTGCAGCCCTGCAGTTCCCTGTCCCGCCGGTGAGATGCTGCTAACCTCTATTTCCTGTGTCGTCCAAAACGGGACTCCGCCGGCGCGGCTTGCGACCAGCGCTCCCACCGTGTTGGCGAAAGCGCCCACCTGAAAAGGGGGCCAACCCTGGTCGAGGCCGTGGATAAACGCCGCCGCGAAGGCGTCTCCCGCACCGACCGTGTCAACGACTTGGACTTGACACCCCGCGGCTTCGGCGAACTCATCAGCGATGAGCACGGAACAGCCCGCGGCCCCCCGGGTCACGCAGACCGCGTCCCAGCCAAATTCGGCTGAATAGGCTCGGCAGAAGCCTTCCAGCGAACCATGGTCTGTTCCATGCATGAATTCAACCGCGGACACTTCCTCGTCGTTGAGCTTCAGCGTGGTGGCAAGCTGCATCAACTCCCGGACAAGACTCGGGTTGTAGGAATCCCGCCTCAGGTTGACGTCATAGAGCCGGCGGGCGCCGGGGGACATTTCAAGGAGTTCTCGTGTCAGGTTCCTTGCCTGAGCGCTCATCTGGTGCAACGTTCCGTAGTAGATCCAGGAGGAATCCCGCTTGGCGATCGCCGCCCGGTTCTGCTCCGAGAGCGACACGAAATCGTAGGCGGCGGGCCGATGAATCTTATAGCTCGGCTTGCCTTTGGCGTCCAGCATCACGGTGACTGATCCGGTCGCTTCGCCTGCCACTTGCTTAATGAAATTCGCTGGCAGCCCCAGTTTCTCCGCTTGACCGAGGGCACGCCGGCCCCTGTCGTCATCTCCGACCGCGCTGACGAAGGCAACTTCGTGCCCAAGACGCGAGGCGTGAACCGCGAAATTGAAGGGTGCCCCGCCGAGCAGTTCCTGGTCCTCAAAGACATCCCAAAGGATCTCACCGATTGCGACCATCTTCATTGGCGTCCATTATCGCGTGTGACGTGGACCGGGGTGCTGAGCCGCTTCAAGCACATGCTTCCATTGCTCCCGCTTATGGGTGCGGTTTTCGCGGGACGACCAGTGGTTGGCAATCCAAAGACCCCGCTCACATAGCCTGACTTCAAGGTGTCATTCCCAGCCGCAATCATGACAATCAATTTGTGGCATTCAGGGGCGAATTACTGTATGCTGTGCGAACCGGACGTCCAAATGCATCACCTCCAGGAGCCCTAATTGATGGCCATCTCAATTCGCCGAGGAACGGCGTCCGACGCCGAGACAATCGCGGGATTCAATGCCGCCATGGCTCTCGAAACGGAGAAGCTGTCGCTCGAGCGTCCGCGGATGCTCGAGGGTGTTCGGGCGGTGCTGCGAGACGCCTCGAAAGGCTTTTATCTGGTCGCCGAGCTGCGGGGCCGTGCCGTCGGGCAGATGATGATCACCTATGAGTGGAGCGACTGGAGAAACGGCTTGTTCTGGTGGATTCAAAGCGTCTACGTAGAGCCGGATCGGCGGCGTGCCGGCGTCTACACGAGCCTCCATCAATACGTGGTCGAAGAGGCACAAAGACTCGGTGACGTATGCGGGATACGGCTTTACGTCGAACAAGAGAACGAAATCGCGCAAGCGGTATACCGAGGGCTGGGCATGCAAAAAACCGTCTATGACATGTTTGAAGTTGATTTCGTGATCCAACGGTAGTTGGTCTCCGGCTCCGCGCGAAGGCGCCTTCCGGGCAGTGGCGGCCGGGGAGCGGTCAACGAACCATCCCAACCCTCAGTCCATTCGCTCCACCCAGCAAACGCCCCGGTGCATGTTAGGATGAACTCGGTTTCCTCTGTCTCTACTTCGAATGGAAGAACTTCCGCTTACTCTCCGGCTGATCGTTCTCGTTTTCTTGCTAGGTGTAAACGCCTTTTTTTCAGCGGCGGAGGTGGCTCTGGTGTCGGTTCGCGGAACCAGGATGCGCGCTCTGGCAGCGGCCGGAGACCGGCACGCCAATATCGTGCTGGAGTTCCTGAATGACCCTGACCGCATGATCTCGGCCACGCAGCTTGGAGTCACCCTCGCCAGCCTGGGACTTGGTTGGGCCGGTGAGAGTACCGTCTATCGCCTGATAGAACCGCTTACCCGGCCGTGGATCACTCCCGCCACCGAGCAAATCGGCCATGTCTTCTCGTTTACCGTGGCCTTCTCCGCGATCACTTTTCTCCACATGGTCGTGGGAGAAGTCGTGCCCAAGAACCTCGGTATGGAACGCGCGGAGAGGCTTTCCCTGGCGGTGGCCAAGCCGCTGCGGTTGTTCGCGCGGGTAACCGGCCTTTTCGTTTCCCTGGTCGAAGGGACGTCGGAGCGGATCTCCCGTCTGATGGGCCTCAAGCTCAATGTCGCCGAGCAAGGTTATACGGCGGAAGAGCTGAAGCTGCTGTTTAGCGTCAGCAAACGCGAGGGCCGCTTGGCGCAATTTCAGGAAGCGATGCTAAGCCGGGCAGTCGACTTCCACGATGTAACGCTGCGGGAAGTCATGGTGCCGCGGCAGGAGATGGTTGCGTTGCCCAGCACGGCGACCCTCGACCAGGTGGTCGACTACGTCGTTCGCTATCAACATTCCAGAATCCCTGTCTACGAAGGCTCTTCGGAAAACGTGATCGGCGTTCTGTTCGTGAAGGAAATGTGGTCTTTCGTTCAGCAGATGCATCGCCGGCAGGCGCTGGGACGGCCCCCGCCGCCGTTCCGGCTGCAGGCGTTTTTGCACCGCGTGCCGTTCGCTCCCGAGACAAAGTTTCTCTATGAGCTTCTCGAAGAGTTCCAGCAGCAGAGGTATCACATGGCCGTGGTTGTCGATGAGTTTGGAACGGTGATCGGCCTGGTCACGGTCGAAGACGCTTTGGAGCAGATCGTGGGAGAAATTCGCGAGGAGCACGAGCGTCCCAAGCCCGGCGAGTTACAGCTGAGCGATGAACCGATCGAGATCGACGGGATCACGAACGTGCGGGACCTGGCGAGCCTCTACCGTATCGAGCTTCCTTACGACACCGGTTTTGAAACGCTGGCGGGTTTTCTTCTGAGCCGTCTGGGTCACATCCCCCGAGAAAGTGAAGAGATCGAGTTCGAGGGCCGCAAGTATCTTGTTGTAGAGATGGAGCACAACCGCATCGCGAAGGTTCGGGTCGAGCGGCTCGCCGGCAGCCCCGAAGCCAAACAAGCGGAAAACGGCTAGCCCGCATTTCTCATCGATTCCCGAAAACGGGGTTGGCGGGGCGCGCGGGATGGGATTTCATGGTCTTGAGGCGGCATCGCCTCTCGGCGGGGCCGCCGTGGGGCAGAAACGGCCCGGCATGCTGTCCGCGACCCTGGCCGAGGCGTTTTTCGTCTGTTTTTGGGCAAACCTCGATTGCCGCCCCTGTCGAGCCCTGTGTGCTTCAAGTATTACTTGAACTCGCCTTGCCGTTTTCAGCAGCGCCGCGGCTCCCCCCGTTCGAGGTTCTCATACGCTTGGGCGAACACCCCCGCCCAGGCGTATCCCGTCGCCAGCGAAATCCACACTTTGCGCGCCGTGATCCGGATGCGCGCTCCGATCTTCAACAACCGCAGCCGGATCGTCGTGCATTGCGCCCGCGCCATCTTCGTCCCCGCCAACCCCAGCCGCCGCAGCGTCTCCAGCAAACAGTACCCGATCGATGAAAAATATAAGCGGATCTGATTCGACCGCAATAGCGCGGTCGAGGTGCGGTCGGCGAACAGCCCCAGCTGCTGCTCCTTGATGCGGTTCTCCATCTCTCCGCGGGCGCAGTAGATCGTCTCGTATAAGTGTTGCGCCGCCGCTTGCTTGGGCGTCAGCGACGTCACCACGAAACGCGGGTTTTCGCCCTTCGCCAGATACTCCGCCTTGGCCACCACCCTGCGCCCCCGCGCCCAGCTGGTTCGCGTGCGGTAGCGGAAATCCCCGAACGCCCGGGCCGCCTTGCCCCTCTTGGCGAAACGCCGCCGCGCCAGCTTCATCCGTCTCTTGATCAGGCGCTCTAAACGCTCGTTTTTCGCCAGTCCGAACACGTAATCCACGCCCTGGTTCTCGCACCAGCTCATGATCTCGTCGCGGCAAAAACCGCTGTCGGCCCGCAGCAGGATCTCGACCTCGGGCCACACCCGCCGCAGTTGTTCGACGATGCGCCGGACCTCTTCGAGCGACCCCGCCGAGGCGTCGATGTTGGACGGCCGCAGGCGCGCGCACAGCAACTGGTCCCCGGCGAAAATGTAGAGCGGCAGGTAGCAATAGTGTCCGTAGTAGCCGTGAAAAAAGCGCCCCTCTTGGCGGCCGTGCAGCGCGTCGTCGGTGGCGTCGAGATCGAGCACGATGCGCTCGGGCTGGCACGGCTGCGATTGAATGTAGAGCGAGGTCAGCAGACGGTCGGCCGCGCCCGTGTCGAGAACGATCTTCTTGTAACGGCTTTGCGCGCCGGCCTTGGCCGGGGTCAACTCCAGGCGGTTGAGAGTGCTCTTGCCGGCGCCCGCCTTGCCGCGGTCTTGGGCTCGGCGGCGCTGCTTGCCTTCGAGGTCTTGTTTGCCGCTCAGCAGGGCCAGCAGCGGGTCGGAGCGCAGCTGATCGTGATCGTTGAGGTCCTCATAACCCAGCGCCAGCCCGTAGACGCGCTGCGAGACCAGCTCGCGCACGCTGTGTTCGACTTGCGCGGGCTGGCGGTGATCACGGAAGCAGGCGGCGAACTGCCGCACGATGCCGCTGCGCTGTTCGGTCTGGCGCAACAGCATGGCGCCGCCGTCGGAGGTGATCATGCCGCCGTCGAAACGGGCTACCACCTGGCGGCGGCCATGGTCGGCGAAGGTGAAGCTGGTTTGGGTACACTCTGTCATGGCAGGGGTCGCTTTCTTGCTGGCTGAAACATATTGTAATCATTATGTTTGTGCCACAAAAGGCGGCCTTCCGCCAACCCCGCGATGAGAAATCCGGGCTAGGCGCTTGGCCGATGTCGGTCCGAGCACATACCTTGGGGGCCGGGGGCGTCAGCAAGCGGTCCAGAGACGAGGACCCTTTGGGTCCAACAAAGTGCCGCAAACCAGACGCTATTCAGCAGCGTAACTAGGCACGCAGGAAGCCCTGAAACTGTAGGTCTCCCGCGGAAACACAACCACATTGAGAATCATCGCAGGCCGGTACCGAAGAAGACGAGTGAAACCCGTCCCCGGACGCGACACTCGCCCCATGCCCGACCGCCTGCGCGAATCCCTGTTCAACGTATTGGGGGACCAGGTGGCTGGGAAGGTGTTCGTGGATCTCTATGCGGGCTCGGGAGCCGTGGGTTTGGAGGCCCTGAGCCGGGGCGCCGACCAAGCGATTTTCATTGAAAGCAACCATGCGGCGAGCCGTGTGATTGGAGAGAATCTGGCTTCTTTGGGCGCGGAAGAGGACGCTTTGCTGATCCACTCGCAAGTGAAAACAGCATTGGGGCGCATCACGGGTGACATCTACTTCTTGGGGCCGCCTTATCCCATGGCCGAGGAATACCGGAGAACGCTCGAGACACTGGGTGGCGCCCCGCCTTACCTAGTGATCGCCCAGCATGCGACTCGTTTCAAGCTGCTGGAACAGTACGGAGGGCTAGTCCGGTTTCGGACGATCAGGCATGGGAGTAATAGCCTGAGCCTGTATCGCGCGGGTGTTTGAAAGCTGCGGCAAAGGAGCTGCGCCCGGGGCAACTGGACGGCTAAAGGATACTTTGGGAACACGGCGGCCAGCCCCCGAACCCGTGTTGCGATGAATTCAATCCATGCCGGGGAAGAAGGGCGTTAGTTTGGCTTGGCTTCCAGGTGGTAATAGCTGACTTCGACAAACCCGAACCCGACCCGATAACTTTCGCGGTCGGCGCGGCGGCAGTAGGCGACGCGGGCTCGTGCGGTTATGGTCATGGCGAAGTCCAGACTGTGGAGGTCGCCTTTAATCATCACGACTTCGCCGATCGTCAGGGCTCGCGGCAGGTCCATTCCGAGACCGCCTTCACTGAAATCCCAGAGCGTACCGACGATATTGTCCTTCCTGCCCTCTTGATTCCTGGTGATGGTTAGCTGTTGCGGGCCGAACTTTTGTGTTCTCGAATGCTCGCGTCTGTTGGCGGGCTCCATCTCCGTTAGGGGGGAGGTTTTCTTTTGTGATCCGGTCATTGGGATGCTCTACCCTTTCCTGCAGCCTAGGCTGAGTTCATTGAGTGCGTGACCGCTTTTCGCTGGTTCCAATTTCGCGCTGGGCGTCACGCGAATAGCCGACGCTACGACCGGTTGCTCGTCAGGGTCAGAGGCCCCCCTTGAAGAAGGGCGCTCTCACTACTGTGCCCTTGCGGGGGGGAGCCCAGCAATAGGGGGGACACTGTATTTTTAATCGAGAGACGAATGGGACGCAGGGCATGCGGTACTGGGAAGAAAGGACCACACGCGGAAGTCCAAATTCCATAAGCCACATATTATCAGGTACTTACGAAACCTGTCGGACCCGCGGAGGCAGCTCGCCGTCAATCTCGTTATTCGTACGGATCGGCCTGAGGCGAGACACTCGGGGTCGCGTCGGAGAGCTGTTGCCGGATGTTCCAAAGCTTCAGGCTTGCAGCCCCAAACAGGGAGCAGCCGGCGAATAGCAGCCTGGACGTAACCAGCATGACTGCCGCCCCTTCCCAGTCCGCCGCGAGGCCACCTGGCCGGCTCAGGCGCCAGAACTACCACGGGAGCCCAGATTGGATTCGACGATGCTATAGTAGTCATCGTGGCGGGCTTCGTCCGTCTCGAAGAGCTGAACGATTCATCCCTTGCGGCAGATCAGGCTCTAGCTCAGCTTGTGGAGAGGCGGTTGGCCGGCGCCGCGGCACGCCCCGGCCAAGGGAGCGAATTGGGGCAAGCGGTGTTAATGCGCCTTGACCGCCGCTCGGTCTTCGCGGCACGGCCATGGATTTTGATCAGCTCCATACGTTTTTGGAAATTGTCCGCCTGAAGAGCTTTTCCAAGGCGGCTCAAACCTGCTTTCGTACGCAGCCCGCCATCAGTGCGCAAATACGGCAGATGGAGCAGGAGCTGGGCACGCAGTTGTTCGAGCGCTTTGGCAGCCGCATTTCGCTGACCATCGCGGGCAAGACGTTTGCTGAGTACGGCCGTCAACTCCTGGATTTAAAAAAAGAAGGATTTGATGCGGTCCGCGAGCTGGACCGCATTCCGAAGGGCGAAGTGGTGATTGCCGCCAACGAAGCGACTTGCGTCAACGTGCTTCCGCGGGTGTTCGCCACCTACCGCGAGCGCTTTGAAGAAGTTCAACTGCAGGTGATCCAATCCTATAGTTCCAAGACGATCCAGTCGGTGCTGGACAACTCGGTGGATTTCGGGATCACCCAATTGCCGGTGCAGGAAAAGCGGCTGGAAGTGGTGCAGATCCACTCCGACGAGATTCGATTGCTGGTTCCTCCGGCACATCCGTTCGCGAAGAAAACATCCGTTAGCGCCGAGCAAATCGCGGAACACTCGCTGCTGCTGCCAAGAGGCGGGCGGACTCGCAGCCGCATCAACGAGTACCTCGACGCGGTCGAGGACGACCTTCGGATTTCGATGGAGCTCGAATCGAGCGAGATGCTGAAGCAGTTCATCATGGCAGGGCTGGGGATCGGCTTCATGGCGGTGACCAATGCCCGCAAGGAGATTCGCGACGGAAGACTGCGGGCGATCCGGCTGGCGCCGCTGCCTATGATCCGCACAATTGGGCTGATCTATCGCAAAGACAAGGCACTGCCGCGAGCGGGGCTTGGGTTTATCGAAGTGGTCGCCGATTTCGCGCGCGACGCCCAGTCGAAGGACGATGAGTACTTTGGGTTGGGTAAGACGACAAAAGCGTCATGAAGTGGGTCCTGAAAACCTCGTCCGTTCGGATCGCCACAGGCGATCAAGACGTCGTTTACCGCTCGATTCAGGACGCGCCGCCTGAGCTGCGGGAACGAATTAAAGAAGTCCTCCAGGGGCCGGATTCGGAAACCATCTTCATCGCGAACCAAGAAGCCTACGACCGCCTATTCAAGACGTCCAAAGAGGTGCCCCCGAATTTTCGCAACGTGGAGATGGAAGCGGACCGCGGCAAGAACGAGATCGAGCGCCACTTGACTCCCAGCGCCAGGCGCGTGCTGGTCGCGATGTTTTCGGCCATCGGCGCTCTATGGCTGATCTGGGCGTTGTTCATCCAAATCGGCAGATAGTCAAGCCCGCCAGCAGTTTGGGATAAAAGTCGGTCGACTTTTGGGGCATCACGCCGCCCGCAAACGAAATTTCCGCCACGTCGCGGACACTCACGGGCCGCAGCAGAAAAGCGACTTGCGCTGACCCGTTTTGGACTTCACTCACCGCCGACTGCGCACGGCGAATGTAGCGGATGTGCTTGAGTTCCTTCACGTCTTCCTCGGAAACCCCCAGCACTTTGGCCAGCAAAAGTTTGTGCAAGACAACGACGTCCAGGCCGCGTTCTTTGGGGGTAAGCGAGCTGAGAGCTGCATCAATCGCTTTCTTTTTCCCTCTCAGCATGCAGTGGGAATTGCCCTGGAATACGACTCCGATGGCGCAGCGGTCCCCAGCCGTGTCCTCGAGGCGTTGCTGCAGCCCGGCAGCGGAGTCCAAACGCTCAATGTCAAAAAACTCAGCGGCTTTCGACAGGATGGCGTCCGTGTCAAACTCCGGCAGACCGCCAAGAACCCTGTGAGTCGCCAGGACGACGAGTCCGGGGGCGCTCATGTTCACGAAGGTCATCATGACCTTGTCCGCGCCGGGAATGCCGGGATTCTCCTTGGCATAGGCAAGTGCTGTTTCGTAGCGGTGGTGTCCGTCGGCGACGAGCAGTTTCTTGGTTTCCATCGCCGCCTGGATCGCGGCGATCTCGACCGGATCAATGATCCTCCAGACCGTGTGCGTCACGCCAAACTCGTCGTCTACCGATAGCAAGGGAGTAGTTGCCGCGGCACGATCCAGGGCGGCGTCGATGACCGACTCAGGATCGTCGTACAGCATGAAAAGCTGGCCGAAATGGGCTCGCGTGTGACGAGTGAGCTGCAAGCGGTCGAGCTTGGGGCCGGAGTGAGTTAGCTCGTGTCCGTGAACGATGCCCGCGCTGTAATCCACGGCTTGCGTCAGGCCGATGAAGCCCTTTCGTACGAACGGTTTCCCGCTCTCGGGATGGCCGAACTGCTGGAAATAAGGGAACAACGCGGGCTCGGGCTCTTGCTCGAGAACGCCGCTGGCGATCCAGTCCTGTAGCGTCGCCGCCGCGCGGGTATAGACGTTATTCGAGTCGTTGTCGGAGGCTTCTTCTTTGCCTTTGATCAGGCGGATAACGTTGTGAGGACTGGCGCTATAGTAGCCCTGCTGCATCTCAGGTGAAATCTTGTCGTAGGGTTGCGTGACCAGCTCGCTGATCGAGCCCGCCTTGGAAGAGTAGCGATAAGCGGGAAAAGGAAAAATCTTTGCCATGGGAGCTATTAGAATAGCCCCCCGGCTCCAGACATTCCAACCACCCCGGCGTAGCGCATCCGCTCGGGCAGCCTCCCGATTCTTCGGGAGGGCATCCTCCCCCTTTGAAGCCTTCCGTTTTCAGGGTCTCGACAGCAGAGACCGCATTCCTTCCCGCCCAAGAACGCGCCAAGCGCCGCTTCATGGCAATGCTACAATCCTGCTATGACGAACCCGCCCAGGACAACTCTTGGCCGCAGGGCGTTCTTGTTGGCGTCCAGCGCGGGCGCGCTCAGCGCGGCTTCCTCAACGTCAAAGAAGATCCGCACAGCCGTCTACGGCATCGGACACGGCCACGCACGCGGCAAAGTTCAGACCGTTCGCGAGATGAGCGAGTACGAGCTCGTGGGAATCTGCGAGCCGGACGAAAAACAGCCGCGAGACCACGAAGTCTTGCAAGGTGTTCGCTGGCTTTCAGAAAGAGAAATGCTGGACGATCCATCTATTGAACTGATCGCCGTCGAGTCCGACGTTCGCAACAATACGAACTTCCTCTACGCGGAAAAGGCCGTGGAAGCAGGCAAGCACGTCCATTTGGACAAGCCGCCAGGCGACAGCCTTTCGGCGCTGAAGAAGCTTCTCGAGGTGGCTGAGCGGCGAGGCGTGTTGGTTCAAATGGGCTACCAGTGGCGTTACCATCCGGCGATGCAAAAGGCGATCGAAGCGGCCCGCAAAGGCTGGCTGGGGCATATCTACATGGTCCGCGCAACGATCAATAAGCCGCTTGACCAGGAAGGCCGCGACTACGATGGGGCCTACAAAGGCGGCATGATGTTTGACCTGGGATCCCACATGATCGACCGCATCGTCGACTTGCTTGGCAAGCCCAAAACGATCAAGAGCTGGATTCGCCACGATTCGACCGTCAACGACAAGCTCGCCGACAACACTCTGGTGGTCTTTGAATACGAAAAAGCGATGGCGGAGGTCTATATCGCCGCGCAGCAACCGCATGGAAACAGCTACCGGACGTTTCAAATCCTTGGCGCCGAAGGCACGGCGACCGTGCGGCCATTCTTCCCTGAGCCGCGGATACACGTGGATCTCGCACACGCCGCCGGACCCTACAAAGCTGGCTTGCAGACGATCGAAATCCCGCAGCCGAAACAGGCTCCCTACGAACCGGACTTCCGGGCACTGGCGGGAATGATCCGCAATGGCGACACCCCGGAGTATTCGATCGAACATGACTTGATCGTGCAAGAAGCTTTGCTGAGAGCTTGCCAGATGATGTGAAGCGCGGCCACGCGACTGCGCCTAGCACCAAGAACATAGTCATCCCCAACGGAGACAAACCCATGAACCGACGCGTTTTCTTAATGGCCGGCAGCAGCGCGGCCCTGGCGCAAACCCCCTCCGGAAAACTCAACTTCGGCCTGATCGGCGCGGGCGGCCGCGGCCGCCGCGTCATGACGCATTTCAAGGAAAACCCGGCCGTCCGCGCCGCCGCCGTCTGCGATATCTACGAGCCCAATCTGGAACGCGGGCTCTCGGCCGCCGGTCCCGGCGCCAAGGCCTACCGCAACTACAAAGAACTGCTCGCGGACACGGATATCGACATCGTCCTGATCGCCTCGCCCGAGCACTGGCACCACCAGATGGTTCTCGACGCGCTGGCGGCGGGCAAGGACGTTTACGTCGAGAAGCCTCTTTGTCACACGCCTGAACAAGGCGTCGAGATGATCCGTGCCGAAAAGGAGTCTGGCCGCATTGTGCAAGTGGGCATGCAGCGGCGCAGCTACAGCCTCTACCACGAAGCGCGCGAGCTGAGGGAAGCGGGCAAGCTCGGCAACGTTCGAATGGTCCGCACTTATTGGCTGAATAACCGCTTGCTGCCTCCCACCAGACAGTTTGAAGGACGCCTTGATTGGGAACAGTGGGTCGGACCGGCCCCCAAGGTAGCGAAGGACCCGCAACGCTTCTTCGACTGGCGCAACTACTCCGATTATTCCGGCGGCATCGTGATCGACCAGGGCGCGCACATCTACGATTCGATTCACATGATCATGGGCGCGGGATATCCCACGGCGGTGAACGCTTCGGCCTGCCCGGGGCACAAGCCGAACGCGGATCTTCCCGAATCCTGGATCGTCATCGCGGAATACCCCGAGGACTTCATGGCGGTCTTCACGATCAACTACTCAGCCATGAAATACGAAGCCCGCGCCGATCAGCTCAATGCCTATGACGGCGACCTGGCCCGCATGGACATCGGCCGCGAGTTCCTGCGTGTCTACCCCAAAGACGAACCCGACAACCCAATCATCAACAAAGATCAGCCCGGCGGTTTCGCTCAAGCAACGATCGATCACGTCAACAACTTTTTGGAGTGCGTCCGCACGCGCAAGAAGCCGAACGCCCCGGTCGAGTTGGGGTTTCAGTCGGCACTGATTCTGCAAATGGCGAACATATCGGTAAAACAGGGCCGCCGGGTGAAATGGAACCGCGGGCAGATGAAAGTAGAGCTGTAGCCCCGCACGTTGTGCTGGTTGGGATGCTGTCTTGCCGCTGCTGCTTTCTCTGAATCGGCCCGCGGAGGCAAGCTCTCGCCACCCTCCCGCGGCCCGCCAGTGTCTCTGTCAACGCTTCACCCGTGATGTCGCCATCGCCGGCGCATGACTCGAGGTCAGCGTGGATCGCTAAACTTTCGCCGCGAGGCTCTTTCATCCCCAACTCCCCGCCGGTTCATCCCGGCGCTTTCGGGACAGCCGGCAGCGCTATTGGACGAAGACGGAAACGGGTTTCCGGCTGGACTGCTCGCCGATGGAAACGACAACTCATTGGCCCCGGAAGCCGTCTCGGCGGAAAGCTGCGCGTTCACTTGAAGCAAGCCGACGAACGCCGGGGCCAGGACCGCCGCAATGTTGGAAGCGTCGCGGCCACCGACCGTTACCTTCACAGGCAACTTCGGCACGGGGAAAGGCGCCGCGGATGGGGCCCCGGTCGTCACCGCGGGGTCAACCAATCCCTGGCCGGTTACGAACAGTGAGATGAAGCCGCGCCGCGCGGCCGGATTCTCGGAGGAGTTGACGGTGAAGTCCTGATTCAGGACCTTGCTGAATACGCTGGGGTGAGACTCAACCACCGGAATCGAAACGGTATTGCCGACTCTGTTGGGAGCGATGACCCGCACATCGATCCGGTCGAAACCCGCTACTTCATAAGGAACCTGGGCATTGATCTGGTCATCCCGGACAAAGAACAGCGGGGCCGGAGTCCCGCCGAAAAACACGCCGACTCCTTCCACCGCCGCCGGCAAGCGGCCCGTTTCCGGATCAAAGCCCGTAATCACCCCCTCGGCAGGTCCCATGTCCTGGCCGAAAATGGAAACGATTTCGCCCGGCGCGACTCCGCCGCCCATGAAGTCCGCCGCGCCCACGATTCCATCCGTGAAAATTCGCGGCAGCGGTTCAAATCTTTGGCCCGTGCCTTCCCAGTTCGCCCCGCCATTGGTGGTCTTGAAGACTCCTCCGTTGACGCTTGCGGCATAGAGAACACCGGGCTGTGTGGGGTCAATGGCTAGCTCTTGGACGAAGAATCCTTCCAGTCCCGAGCGGGCAAACGCCCACGAGTCAGCCCGATTCGTGCTCTTGAAGACGGCGCCGCTGGCGGCGATGTAGACGGCTCCGCGGTCGTTGGCGTCGATCACGATGGAGGTAACGATCACCGCGCCGTCGTTCGGCAGCCCGTTGCTCTTGTCGTCGAAGTCGCGGCCCCGGTTGGTGCTGCGAAGCATCCCGCCGGTCGCGCCCACGTAGATTCGCTCGGAGTCGGCGGGGTCCACCGCAATCACATTGAGCGGGAAAGTCGAGGTTCCCCTCGAAGGTTCCCAATCGTCTCCGCCGTCGTCCGAGCGAAAGATAAAAAACGACGGGAAGAACGCGAAGGGGTCGGTGGCGAGAAGGTGCAGATTGTCCGGCCGTTGCGGGTCGATCGCCAGATCGATGATCGTCAGGCCACCGATGTCGTTGCGGCCGCGAGTTTCGAAACTCTGGCCGGAGTCTTGAGACCGGATGACACCGAAGTCACCTGCCAGATAGACCGTCCGGCCGTCGCTCGGATGCACGACCAGAGCAGTGACCACGAGCGGCCGAATGAGCTCTTCCCAAGTGTGGGCGCCGTCCGCGCTGCGGTAAAACGCGCCATCAGGAGGCACGAACCGGCTTCCGGCGTTGGTGTCGAAAGGATTTCGCGAACTTGCGTAGGCAACGCCGGGATTCGCCGGATCGAAGGCCAGCTCACTCACTCCGGCAGTCGTCAGACCCGACCGAGACTCCACCCAAGTGCTTCCTCCATTTGCTGACTGGAAGAGTTCCCCTCCAGAGACAGCGGCCAAGAGGTTGGAGGAATCGGTCGGATTGACTGCCATCGCTTCGATACTGGCCGCGTTCATGCCGTTGGAGGAAAGCTGCCAGCTCGCCGCGCCGTCGTTGGTCCGAAACACTCCCGGGCCGCTGGCGCCAAAGTAGAGAAGCGCAGGGTTGGTAGCGTCCAGCTCCAGCGCAAGAGTGGCCGTCGGGGGCAGACCGCCCGAGGCCAGGGTCCAAATCTCCCCGCCATCGGTTGTCTTCACGATTCCGAAAAGCTGCGTCGCCGCGTAGATCGTGTCGGCATCCTGGGGATCGACCGCAACGTCGATGACGCGAATCGAAAGTAGCATCGGGTCATCGAAGGTTGCACCGCCGTCAGGAGACGTCAACACACCGACGTCCGTGCCGAGATAGATGATTTGAGAATCGGCTGGCGACAGGGTGACGCTGAACACAATCGTGCCTTGCGAACCGGCCCACTGTTGGCCGCCATCTATCGTCTTGAAGAGAAAGCCATCACCCGGCCGCGCCAGGCTGGCGTGCGCGGCGTAAACAATTTGAGGATCGTTCGGGTCCATCGCCAGGTCGAGGTAGGCGCCATCCAGTGACCCGTCTATCCTTGCGAGCCCATCACTGATTGCGACCCAGGCATCTCCGGCGTTGGTGGTTTTGAAGATCCCGCCGTTACTGGTGCCGGCGTAGACTGTATCGGGGTCGGCTGGATCGCTCACCAGCGACGCGACGGTCATCGCGGTGAGCCCCTGATTGACGGCTTCCCAGGACAGTCCGGCGTCTCGAGAACGAAATACTCCGTCTCCACTGGTTCCCGCGTAGAGTTGTTCGGGGGCGCCCGCCAGAGCGAGCACGTTGGCGTTTGTGAGCCCGCTGCTGCGCGGCGCCCAGTTTTGTCCCGCGTCACTACTGCCGTAGATTCCGGAAAAATTGGTCGCCGCGAAAAGCAGCCCAGGCTCGGAGGGAAATGACAGGATCTTCGAGACGCTGGCCCCGGGCGGCCCACCCTGTCCCCAGAGAGTCGAAGCCGCGGCGGCCACCAGGAGACACCCAGCGCGCGCGAGAGTTCGGATCATGTCCCTACAGTTTAGGTCCGCGGGGACTAGGAATTCCTGGTGAGAGTTGTAAACAATACGCCCGTTCGGCGAACCGGCTGAGATAGGCAGCTCGAAGACGCGCCAAAATCACGAAACCGGCAGATCCACAGCGGCGCTATGGCTCGTGGATCCGAGTGACAGCGGCTCTGCTTGAGAGGAGCCCATGTCAGTGGGCATCAGGCCGTGTCCAAATTGCACCGCCGGTGGCCGAAAGGAACCACTCCGGGGCCGCCTTGACGAGCCGAACGGCAGTCTTGAGCGTCTAACTACTAGCGGCACATCACGGACCAGCAACCCAAGCCCACGCCAGATCCTGCATCTGACTCAAATAGCCGGACTTACGAGAGAATCGGTAATTTTTTCACAGTGGGCGGCAACAGCGGTTCTGGTGTGCAAAATTTACACATGCATGAAGGGAACTCAAATGCTGCTCAGTGCGAAGTAACTGATAGAAGGGCACATTTAGTTTGGCGAGGCAATTGCCAGTGAGTTTGGTAGAAGACCCGCGAGAACGATTATGAAATTGATCGGCATCACCAACCAAGGGCTCACGGCAATCAGCATGCTGGTTCTTTTGTTGTGGGGAGTCATCTTTGCCGAACAAGTCCTGGTTTCACAAGCAGACCGCGATTACCAAGATTTCCGCCGTTCACAGCCTGCCGCCTCACCGGCCGGCGAACGCCCCATTCCGGCGCGACGAATGATTCCGGTCACCGGCCCGATCGATGATCTTACAGTGACGTAGCTTCAACTGAAAATCGAATTCTCTTGCCGCGCAAGGTCAGCGCGGCGCCAATCGGTCGCATTGTAAAACATCGTTTCCCGCCACATTACGCACTTTTGTGACGCTCCGTCGGCAATAACCACCGGCGGACGACGCCGGGACGGCGGAAGATTCATTGACGCGTTCACATCAATTCTGTTAACTTGACAGGAGATCGTCTTCCACGGTCGCTTCCTTGCTAGCACCTGCGCAGGAGCACCCCAAGAAAACCCCCTGCGGTTCGCACCAAGTTTCTCTGGAGGATCAGGATTGGCACGCACTGATAAGCATTTGTTTACCTCGGAATCGGTGACTGAAGGACACCCGGACAAGCTGGCTGATCGGATTTCTGACGCGGTTTTGGATGCTGTCCTCGAACAGGATCCCGCGGGCCGCGTCGCTTGCGAAACTCTGGTGACAACCGGCCTGTGCATGATCGCCGGCGAGATCACAACCAAGGCTTACGCTGACTTCCCGAAGGTGGCGCGCGAGACCATTCGCGACGTGGGCTACACGCAGGCCGATTTCGGTTTCAATTGCCACACCTGCGCGGTGATCAGCTCCATCGATGAGCAGTCGCCCGACATCGCCATGGGCGTTGACCCAGGCGGAGCGGGCGACCAGGGGATGATGTTCGGCTACGCCTGCAACGAGACGGACGAGCTGATGCCGCTTCCGATCAGCCTGGCGCACAAGCTGGTCCGTAAGCTAGCCGAAGTTCGCAAGACCGACGAGCTGGACTATCTCCGCCCTGACGGCAAATCACAGGTAACGATCGAGTATGACGGCGGCAAGCCGGTGCGCATCGACGCCGTGGTGATTTCGACGCAACATAGCGACCGAGTTGAGCAGGCTCAACTCACCCACGATGTGATGGAGCACGTCGTCCGGCCCATTATTCCCGGCTCGATGGTGGACGCAAACACGAAATACCACATCAACCCGACCGGCCGTTTCGTCGTCGGCGGGCCTCAAGGCGACACCGGCCTAACCGGCCGTAAAATTATCGTCGATACCTATGGTGGAATGGGCCGGCACGGTGGAGGCGCATTCTCCGGCAAGGATCCGACGAAAGTCGACCGCTCCGCCAGCTACATGGCGCGCCACATCGCCAAGAACATCGTCGCGGCTGAGCTGGCTTCGCACTGCGAGGTCCAATTGGCGTACGCGATCGGAGTGGCCGATCCAGTTTCGGTCATGGTCGACACGTTCGGGACGGGCCAGGTCGAGGAAGAACGCCTCGCTGAAATCGTGAGGAATTCCTTCCCGCTGACGCCCAAGGGGATCATCGACTATCTCGACTTGAGGCGTCCCATCTTCAAGGCCACCTCTGCTTACGGGCATTTCGGCCGCGAGGGAGAAGGTTTCACCTGGGAGAAGACCGATAAGGCCGAGGTTTTGAAATTCGAGGCCAGTGTTTCGGTGGCCAGGGCCTAATTTCCGAGCCGTGACCGCAAGGGAGCGCCCATGGGTCCGCGGCTCACCGAAGAGGATGGAAACCTTGTGGGTTTTCGACGGAGCGATCAGTAAACGATTTTTTGAAAGTCCCTGACAGAGCGGCTTCATAACTATTTTCCATTCCCGAGGAATACATTCAGCGACGACCCCGCTGGGATGCACCAGAACGCAGTCTCCCCTTTCACTAGATTAAATCCCGAGGAACTATGCCGACAGAAACCATGACGCCCTGCGACGTAAAAGACCTGAACCTGGCCGCGGGCGGCAAGAAACGTATTGAATGGGCCTCCCAGTGGATGCCTGTCGTGAAGTCAATCCGCGAAGAATTCATCCAGCGGCAGCCGCTGAAAGGTATCCGCGTCTCGGGCTGTCTGCACGTGACGACAGAGACCGCCAACCTTGCGATCGCGCTGCGAGACGGTGGCGCGGATGTGGTGCTGTGCGCGTCGAATCCGCTTTCCACCCAGGACGACGTCGCGGCCTCCCTGGTCAGCGACTACGGCATTTCTGTTTACGCCATCAAGGGAGAGGACAACGAGAGCTACTACTCTCACCTCACCGCCGCGCTCGACCATCAGCCCCAAGTGACAATGGACGACGGCGCCGATTTGGTCCACGCGCTTCATACCGACCGCAAAGAGGTCGCCGCGGGCGTGATCGGAGGAACCGAGGAAACCACCACCGGAGTCATTCGCCTGCGCGCCATGGCCAAGGAGGGCGTGTTGCTGTTCCCCATCATGGCGGTCAACGACGCCATGACCAAGCATTTGTTTGACAATCGCTATGGCACGGGCCAGTCGACGCTGGACGGCATTATCCGCGCAACCAACGTTCTGCTGGCCGGACTCAACATGGTGGTGGCCGGGTACGGCTGGTGCGGCCGCGGAGTCGCCAGCCGGGCGCGCGGCATGGGCGCCAACGTCATCGTCACGGAAGTCGATCCGACCCGTGCTCTGGAGGCTGTCATGGACGGCTTCCGCGTCATGCCCATGAGCGAGGCGGCTCCGATCGGCGATATCTTCGTCACTGTCACCGGCGACAAGCACGTTGTCGCCCGCCAGCACTTCGAGGCCATGAAGAGCGGCGCCATCGTGTGCAACTCGGGTCACTTCAATGTGGAGATCGATCTGGAATCGCTCGCCGAAATCTCATCGTCGAAAAGAACGGTCCGTGATTTCGTCGAGGAATACACGCTTTCAGGCGGCCGCAAGATTTATGTCCTCGCCGACGGCCGGCTAGTCAATCTAAGCGCCGCCGAAGGTCACCCAGCCGTGGTCATGGACATGAGCTTCGCCAATCAAGCCCTGGCCGTTCAGTATGTGGTCCAGAACCAGGGCAAGCTGTCCATCGGCGTTCACACGGTCCCCGAGGAAATCGACAAGCATGTGGCCCAACGCAAGCTCGAGATGATGGGGATCCGCATCGACAAGCTGACTCCCGAGCAGGTCCATTACCTTTCGACCTGGCTTGAGGGAACGTAGCGGATTCTAACTTCCACTCGGCGTGAAACCAGCGCCAAGTCCCGCACAATTTCAAAGCAGAACTCGGCGCTCGCCCGTCAACCTGGAATCAATGGCCAGCCAATGGCCGAATCGCGCGGACCCGCGTCGGATACGGTGATTCGTTCAGACTACCGTTCGGCCCGCGCCAGGAGTGGTCCCGGCTGAGCGAACGCCGCGGAGAAATTGAGGTGAACGAGGGACGGCTATCACGAAGGCGGCTCCCGCGCGGCGCTTCACTTGCGGCTCCCGGCCGCAGCCCCCTATTTTCGCGGCCCCGGTCAGCTCATTGCGGCAGCGCCGAAGGCATTCCTTCGATTCGCCAGTTGGGGTTTTCGAGCACAATGGTGGTCGTGAAGGGGTAGCTATCCCAGGGCGTTTCGCCTCGCATGCGCGGGTCGTCGTGTTGCTTCAAGAACGTCTCGAGCTGCTTGGCGAGCCTTTGCTTCACCCCGGTATAAGCCGGGTCCGCGGCGACGTTGGTGAGCTGATCGGGGTCTTTCTCCATGTCGTAGAGTTCTTCGCCCGGCCGCCGGCCATACGACATTAGAAAGTAGCGCCGTATTGCCGGGTCTTGCGATTTCTCGATCAAGAATGTTTTTGTCGCGCCGCGGTCAACGTCGCCGTAGAAGCCCTGCGGCGGTGCGTTGTAGTCCGGATCACCGGCCGGCCAGCGGTCCGGTTCGTAGTTGCGAATGTAGGCGTAGCGGTGCGTGCGCAGCGCCCGCATCGGATAGCCGACCGCATTGCGCCGCGCGACCGTGTGACGCTCAAACGCGGTGACAACAAAGTCGCGGCTCTCATCCACGCGTCCGGATTTGGAGGACTCCAAGACCGGGCGCAAGCTGTGGCCGCTAACCTCTTCGGGGATCGGGACGCCGGCGATGTCGAGGATCGTCGGCGCCATGTCGGTCAGGCTGACGAAGTCATCGACCTTCCGCCCGGCGGGGATTTTCGAGGGCCAGCGCACGGCTAGCGGCACGCGGGTCCCGCCGTCGTAGAGGTTGCATTTCGAGCGCGGCAGCGGGTTGCCGTGGTCACTGGTCACGATGATCAGAGTATTGTCCAGCTCGCCTGCTTTCTCTAGAGTGGCCAATGCCCGTCCCAAATGGTTGTCGAAGTGCTCGATTTCGAGCCCGTAATCGAGGATCTCGCCGCGCGTGACCGGGTCGTCGGGAAGCCATGGAGGCAGCCGGGCGTCTTCGAGTTTCTTCCCGGCGCGCTTCCAGGCGCCGACATCATAGCGCTGGTGCGGCTCGCTGGTCCCCAGCCAGAAGAAGAAGGGTTTCTCCTTGTCGCGCTCTTGGATGAACTCCTCGAAATTGGCGGCGTAATCGGTCGCCCTGATCCCTGGCGGGGGATCGGAGATACGGTGTGAATCGACGGTCTTGCCGAAAATCTCGCGCGTCCAGCCCTCGAGCCGTCCTGGACCCCAGGTTTTGCCCGTAGCACCCAATTCGTAACCGGCGTCTTCGAGCATCAGCGTAAAGACCTTGAACTTGGCGCGCAGGATGCCCAGCAAGATGCCGCCTTCCTCCAGCTCCCAAATGTAGCGCCCGGTCAGAATGGCGCTGCGCGACGGAGCGCAGGACGGGGCGGCCGTGTAGGCGTAGTTGAACAGCACTCCTTCGCGGGCTATGCGGTCGAAGGCGGGTGTTTTCGTCGCCTTGTCACCATACGCCCCGGCGTGCATCCAGGACTGATCGTCCGAGATCGCAAACAGAATGTTAGGGGACTTCGACTGGGCGCGAACCCTGTCTTGCCGGCTCGGAAACGTGAGAATGGCCGCCAGAGCCACCACCAAAACAAACGCAATCTTCTTCATAGGCGCCTCGACGAATGTGGCCCCCTATTATTGCCATAATCACGACGGCCGCGGAGCGAACTAGCCAACCGGGCCAACCGGTGAGTCGGCCAGTTTGACGAAACCACCTACGGACCAACTTCCTTGAACCCCGTTTTCGGGTGTTTCATGCAGCCCGGCACTTCTCCGGTTTAGCGACTATACAGCCCACTCGAAGCTGCGATCGGACTAGACGTTTTTATTGGAGGATGTTACGGGCTATGATCAGCGATAGCTTGTGAACAAGGCGATTTCCCGACAGGTATCCGCGAACGGGCGCTAGGGCGTTCGTTTCAGGAGACTTAGTCCTGCTCCCGGTCGCTGAACTCTTCGTACCAGTTCTGGACGACACGGACAACAGGCTCGGCTCCTTCGATCTGCTCGGGAAGGACAAAGCGCTGCTCACCGGCCGAGACTTCGTAGGGGGGTCATTGATCCTTAGCCTCAAACAGGGACGCAGGTAGCATTCACCTGTATGTTGACTTAAACGGAGAAGATCATATATTCTTTGACGGCCGGATGAAATTCCGGCGAAAAGGAGAATCACCATGTTTAGACTATGCTTGTGAGGATGTCCAGAATTCCGTTGAAACGCGCGGCTCTCCAGAACTTGTAGTTTACGCCGCTTGGGCCTGGGCCGGAGGCGGCGGCGACAGTCTGCCGAGCTGGTCGAGTAATTTCGGCAAGTGCCGGTAGCCTTTGACCCGCCGGAAGCTTTTCTCGGCCAGCCACAGACCCGCGCCCACCCAACGCTCGCGCTGATCGCCTCCCCGCCAGCGCTTCACCCGGCCGCAGACGCGGTCCACCACCGAGAAGGCCGACTCGATCGGGTTCGTCGTCGCCAGCGTACAACGCAGCAGATCGTCGAGTCCGAGCCGGTGCACCGTCAGCGTTTCCTCTCTCCCCTCTTCGAGCGAACGCGCCGCCGACGGATTCAACTCCAGCAACTCGCGATGCAGCTTCTCCAAGGCCGCCTTGGCGTCCGCGCAGCTTGACATCGCATAAGCGTTCGCCATCTTGCGGTCCACCGATTCGCGGTATGGCTCCGGCAAATGGCCGGTCACGTTGCGGCGCTTGTGCATTTGACAGCGCTGGATCGGCGCCGTCTTGCCCGCGTGCTTACGGACCGCCTTCGTCAGCGCCTTCGCGCCGTCGAGCACATACAGCATCGGCGCCGAGAAATCGACGCCACGCCCGGCCAAATCCTCCAGCAATTCGCCCGCCACCGTGGTGTTCTCGCTCGCTCCCTGCCGCAGCCCCAGAACCGTTTTCGACCCGTCCATGGCCACTCCCAGCGCCGCCACCAGGTGCTGGCCCTTGAACTCAATGCCGTCGATGTAGATGACGCAGAGTTTGAGTTTATCGAGAGGGCGCTCCAAAAGTTCGCGCAGTTTCTCTCGGCTGGTGCGCACGAAATGCTCACTCACCGCTGACTTTTCGATGCCATAGGCGGCGGCAAACTCCCGCACGGCTTTCGAGTAATTCCGTGTCGAGAGCCCGAGCATGAGCTTGTCCCAAACGGCGTCGTCGAGCGGCTCGGAGCGGCGGAACAACGCATAGCTGCCCAGGGATTGTTCGTGGCCGTCGTCGCTGCGCAGCCGCGGCCGCTGAATGGGGACCTTCTGTCCATCGACGACGAGGAAGCCTTGCTCGCGGCCCCAGCGGTAGGGCTGCTCGGCTTGGCGCCGCTGGTAGTGCTCGCCAGCGAGCTGGCGCACTTCGTTGTCCATGATGAGCTGCATCAGCTCCAGGCCTGCCTGGCGCATCAGCTCGCCGACGCTTTGCTGCAGGGCGGCGGCGACTTCTTTGAGCGGCAGGTGCAGTTGCAGTTCCTGCCCGGATTCTTCGGCTTGCTTGTGGAATTGGCGAACGGCTTGTTCGCGGTCAATCTGGTATCGTTTCTTCATAGCGACTCTCCTTTTTCGAAAATGAAAAACATCACTCCGAGCCTAACGGCTCGGACTGGAGAGTCGCTACTTTCCACGAACTATCGGACATCCTCATGCTTGTTAGCGCTACCCACAATCGTGTTTCCCTTGATGCTCGCGGCTCAGGGTCAAGAAACGCTGCAGTCCACCTACCTGAGAGCTTTTCTGTTTGCGGGTGCGGAGAACCCGCCTGTGCAGGTCGGCGGTGACTTCGCCGAAGCCGATGCGGAAATTGCGATCCACGTGTTACGTGATAACCAGACCGGGGAAATCGTCAGGGCTTTCGTCAATTTCAGTGTCGAATACTTTATCGATGAGCCCCAAGATCTGAGGGCCATGCATATTCATAGGGGGAGGTCCTTTGAGAACGGGCCTGTAGTCGTTGGCTCCGCCATGGAGCCTGTAGACAATGCTCGATTCGGTGTTATCTCAACCCAAGTGGAGGAGACAGATCCAGATGTGTTGGCCGAGATCGAGCGCATCTTGGGTGACCCGGAGGCCTACTACGTCAACCTGCACTCGGCATCGAATCCGGCTGGCCTGATGCGCGGCCAGTTGGCGAGCATCGAACAGTTGCGGCTCAACCACATTCACTCTGACGTTCACCACAATCACTTTCACGCACATTCCCATGAGGATCAAGCTGAGGAGCATGAGGCGAACAGCCAAACGGGAATGGCTGAGATCAAAGTACTCGTCAGGCGGCTCGCCGCAGTGCATGGCGTTCTGCGCCGGGGCGAGTAAGACAGGGCGCCCTCCCTCACCGGGGAGCGCCTGGTTTCAGGCCGTCCGAGACGCTGGGGGCTGACGAACAGTTGCGCGAGGCCCCGCGGGACCGTGGGGCTCTAGCCGTCTACTTGGACGATCTGCTCAACAGAGACGAGGGCGTCGAGTTAGGCGTCGACCTTCTTTAGGGCCGATGACAGCGGTGCGGCAGCGCCGTCTCTGAACACCTGTTGACGCCCTTGTATTTCGAGTTCTTGCGGAAGACTTGGAGGTGTTGCTGTGAGCCACACTTACCGTGCCGTAGCCCTCGCTCTGGTGGCTGCCGCCACCAGTATCTCGGCCGCTCAGGCACAAACCCCAGAGTCCTTTGATATTCGCACGGGGATTTACCGCGGGTACCCTGTAACGTATCAAGTCATCAATGGATTAGCGATTTTTGAGGTTGACATAATTCTGGGCCTCCCCGAGCAATTGGAGCCTCCCAGTGGCCAGCTCATCATCAAAGAGCCAGACACGCGCAAGGACGCAGCCGTCCGAAGCGACACGCGATTTCTTTGGCCTGATGGGATTGTCCCCTATACGATAGACCCAAATCTGGCCGACCCACAGAGGGTTCTCGACGCTATCGAGCATTGGAGCGATAACACGGTTATTGAGATGCTCCACAGGACCAACGAGCCGAATTGGGTTCATTTCGTGGAGGAAGAGGACTTATGTGCTTCGAGCGTGGGGAGGGTCGGCGGTGAGCAGCGCATCCTCCTCGACGACGCGTGTGACGTGGGTGCCGTCATCCACGAAATTGGTCATACGGTCGGGTTTTGGCACGAGCAGTCACGCGCCGACCGAGATACCTTTGTGAGCGTTTTGCTTGAGAACATTGACAAGAGAGCTGCATTCAATTTCGACCAAGCTGGACAGTTTGGGACAAACGTCGGAGCGTACGATTATGGCTCAATTATGCACTACGGCGCCTTCTTTTTTTCCAGGAACGGCCGCCCGACCATCGAAACGATCCCGCCCGGAATGGTGATCGGAGAGGCTGAGGGTCTCTCCGGTGGTGACATCGACGGTGTGAATCGCCTCTACGGCCAAGCCCCGACGAAGGCGACAATTTCAACCAACCCCCCGGGTCTTCAGATTGAGGTGGACGGCATGACCTTCACCGCGCCGCAAAGTTTTGAGTGGGCGCCGCGAACGAGCCACGCGGTAAGCGTTCCGTCGCCGCAAGAAGATGATAGTCAACGCTTCCTATTCGTGAAGTGGAGTGACGGTGGCGACCAAAGTCACAACGTGAGGGCGTCATCCTCGGCCACGGTTTTCACGGCGCATTTCATCCAGCAGTTTAAGATCGAGACGGGCGCCGTGCCTCCTGAGGGCGGAACGGTGACAATCAGCCCCTCTTCCCCTGATGGCTTCTACATCACCCGCACCCCAGTCGACGTCACTGCGGATCCAGCGGAAGGATTCTCGTTCCGAGTATGGCCGGGGCCGGTTTTAGCGGGGCTCCATGGGTTTTCAGGAAATCCAGCGCGGTTTCTGGTCAGCGTCCAGGGGCTGAGCTACACGGCCATCTTCACACAGGCCCAGCTCACCACGATTGCCACGAACGCACCAGGGCGCCGGGTCGTGGTGGACGACGATTCAGTGCGGGCGCCCATGAACTTTCCTTGGGACGTCGGCAGCACCCACACGATCGGGGTGGAAGATGCCGTTCAGCGGGGGCCTTCCGGGGCAAGCCGCTGGGTCTTCCGAGAATGGAGCGACGGCGGCGCGCTGACGCACGACATCACCGTCCCCGAGGAGGCTTCAACCTTCGCTGCCGACTTCACCACGCAGTATTTGTTGACAACGACAGTTTTCCCGCCGAACGGCGGCAGCATTCAGGCGGTTCCGAGTTCAGGTGACGGCTTCTATGACAGCGACACACCGGTTGAGCTGACGGCAGTCTCGAACCTGGATTTCGAGCTGGGATTTTGGTTGGGCGACGTGTCCGGTATGGAGAATCCTCAAGCGTTGATCATGAATGACCAGGGTTGGTTGAGTGCAGTTTTCTTATCCGATGAGCTGATGTTAGGAGTCAACAGGGAATTCTCGCTCCCTTCCGTTTCCAATCCGACGTTTTTCTCCGGTCCGTTCGGCTACCGCATGGTGGTGCCAGAGGGAGCGACTAGACTCGTAGTCAGTCTAGCAACGGCCACTGCGGGCGCCAATGTTGATCTTTATCTGCAACATGGGTCCGAACCCACGCTGTTTCGGGGTCGTGTAGTGGCAGACTACTCTTCCACGCAGTTTGGTGGTAAAGAGTTAATTGTGGTGACGCCGACAACCTCGCCTCCTTTGCAGGCTGGGACCTACTTCATCGCGCTAGTCCTCTGGACCACGGGGGTGGAGGTTACGGGAACCCTAACGGCAAGGGTCACGGCCCCTGACGTAAGCCCGCCCCAAATTGACGTTTCCGTGCCCGCCTTCACCTTCACGTCGGAAGAAGGCATGAACCCTCCGCCTCAAACCTTCGAGGTCCGCAATACGGGAGGTGAGACGCTCAACTACCAAGTCACTACGAATCAACCCTGGCTTTCCGTGTCGCCGCAACAAGGCAGCTCCGCCGGGGAGCCGGACACCATTGAAGTTTCCGTGAACACCGACGGTCTCCAACCAGGCACCCACGAAGGAACGATCACGGTTTCGGAACGTCAGGCCACAAAGGCCGCCGCTGCGATCTTCCAAGCCGCCCCGGTAATGATTTCGGTGACTCTTGTTGTGAGTCCCACTGCTTCGGGGCTTTCACCGGGGGGCATTGTCAACGCTGCCAGCTTTAATGCTTTCGCCGCGCCGGCATCGATCATGTCTCTATTCGGAACCGGCTTCGCCGATCGCACTGAAGTGGCCAGCACCACGCCGCTTCCGACTACGCTCGCAGGCACCAGCGTTACCGTCACGGACAGCGCCGGTGTGCCGCGCACGGCTGAGCTGTTCTTCGTTTCGGAGGGACAAATCAACTTCCTGATCCCTGAAGGCGCCGCGCTTGGACCGGCCACAGTGACTGTCACGCGGGAAGATGGCGAGTCAGGAACGATAGCGATCCAGCTTGAGGCGGTCGGGCCGGCGCTTTTCTCCGCGAATGCCGACGGCATGGGTGTTCCGGCGGCGGTAGCGGTGACTGCCGGCGCGGATGGTTCTCAAACCAGCCAGTTCGTGTTTCAGTGTGGGGTGACGGCGGGCAGTTGCGTTGCCTCGCCGTTGGATTTGGGTTCTGAAAGCGATCAGGTCGTTTTGGTACTGTTTGGGACCGGCCTCCGAGGGCGCAGCGACCTTTCCGCGGTGAGCGCCACGGTGGGAGGGGAAGACGTTCCGGTGTTGTTTGCCGGTCCCCAGGGTGGCTTCGTCGGTCTCGACCAGGTGAATCTGGGTCCGCTCCAGCGCAGCCTGATCGGACGCGGCGAGGTTGAGATTGTCCTCACCGTCGACGGCAAAATGGCGAACACGGTGACGGTCAGCTTCCGGTGAGGCATTGTTTCGACACGTCGACTGGGGCTCTGCAGCGTCACAAGGGACTGCCGCTTTTTGAACGACGCCCATCCCGCCCTCGCCGAGTTTAAGCGGATACATGGCGTGAACAAGCCTTCGGTTGAGCTATCCAATCGTAGCACCACCACGCTCTTGATTCCAGAGGTGTGCTACCTCTTCGACGAGCTTCTGAAGAACGCCAGGCGGCGGTAAGATGGCGCGAACGCGATTCTATCGACAGTTACCCCGGCGGCTGCTTGTTGAGTCCCGGCCCTCGGGAATCTTTTCACGACGCAGCGGCTCTAGGACTACCCCGAGCGTCCGAGGGCTTTCGCGGGAAGTACTACCCGACGGAAGGCGTTGTGCTGAAACCGCGCCCGGTCCAGCAACCATTCCTCACGGCTGCTTCTTGGGGGTTTTTCTCGCCAGTTGATATTGCGTAAAGGGAGAGCGGACGCCTTTGATGTCGACGTTCAGCAGATAGGGCTTGCCGCTGGCGAGCGCCCGGTCAAGAGCGGGCGCGATTTGGTCTGGCGTTTCGATGAACTCGCCTTCACCTCCGAAGCCTTTCATGACCAAGTCGTAGCGCGTCCGGCGAAGCTCGCAAGCGACTGTCTTCTCGCCGCCATAGGTCCCGAGTTGAAGCTCGCGCTCGATTCCCCAGCCTCCATCGTTTCCGACAATGATGATGACCGGCAGGCCGAACCGAACGGCGGTGTCCATTTCAGCAAGATAAAACCCCAGCGAACCGTCCCCCGTGATGACGACCGATGGCGAGTTGGGGCGCAGGATCTGGGCCGCCAGCCCGATTGGAAAGCCAACTCCGAGTCCGGCCAGAGCACCAAGGCGCAGCCAGCGCATCGGTCGGCGCGCCGGTATGCTGCAGCGTCCCCAGTGCACGAAGTCCCCGCCGTCCCAGCACAAGGTGGCATCTTGGGGAAGAAGCCTGCGCAGCTCCATGGTGAGGTGCAGCGGATGCATCGGCGCCGACGGCTCGGAGGCAATGGATTGCAGTTCTTGTTCCCAGGATGCCGTGGCATCCTTTAAGCCGGCAATCCAAGAGGAGCGGTCCGGCGGCGGCCGGTTGCCAAGGGCGTCGAGCAGATCTTCGAGCGCCAGTTTGACATCGGCGGCGATGCCGACTTCGAGGCCGCGGTTGAGCCCCAGCTCTTGTGGATGAATATCGACTTGGACAAACTTCGCGTCCGGCGAGAACAGTTGAGCGCCGCCCAACCGCACTCGGTAGTCGAGTTTCTTCCCGAGAACGATGACCAGATCGGCTTGCGGCAGAGCGCTGTCGGCGGCGCGGTTTAGGGTTGGATCGGCATATCCAAAGCACAGTGGATGGGAGTCGGACACCAGGCCTCGCGCCAAGCAAAGCGTAAACAGCGGCAGGCTGGCCTTCTCGATGAAGGCCTCCAAGGGCGCGCCGGCGTCGGACCACCAAGCGCCGCTCCCGGCAATTACGACAGGACGCTCGGCACTGTCGAGCAAATCAATCACACGGTTGATGTCAGCGGAGTCGGCGCCAGGACGCCGGATCTGGACCGGTCCGCTGGGAATGGCAGCGTGGCTATCCGCCTGGGCGGTGAACTGGTCGACCGGTATGCTGAGGTGCGCGGCGCCGGCCCGCCCCGACAGCGCCTCGATGAAGGCCCGGTGAAGATGAAACGGGATCTGCCCGGCGTCGGCGGGGGCCGCGGCGTACTTGGTGATGCCGCGGACCATTGAAACCTGGTCCATGTCTTGGAAAGCGTTGCGGTCTCGCAACCGCGAGTTGCTCATGCCGCTGACCGCCACAATCGGGCTGCCGGTGGCGTTCGCGGTGGCAATGCCGGTGATGGAATTGGTGTGACCAGGGCAGCCGGTCACCAGCGAGATGCCGGGCGTGCGGGTCATGCGCCCCCAGCCGTCGGCCATGTGAACCGCGGCGGACTCGTGGCGCGTGTCGACGATGTTCAATCCTTCGCGGTCGGCAACTTGCAGGACCTCATTGAGATGGTCGCCGACGAGGGTGAAAATGTGGGTGGCGCCGAGATTTTTGAGGCTGGCTACGAAAAGTTCAGCACCGCTGGGCATCGATCAGGTTCTCCGGGAAAACTGGATATGGCGCGCCTGAGTCACAGCGGATCGCCGACATTGGCGCTGAAAACAAACCAGCACTATACAACTTTTGATGGAGCAGCGCGGGAATGGGGGAGGATCAACTATCGCTCGTTCGCCCTTCTCATGGAAGTGATTCGGAGTATTCCCTAACCACACACGCTTGCGCTCGTGGACCCTGAGGTAAGATACTACGGGTCTCAAAAAACCCGACATCGCCGATCGAGAAACATCCAAATCCAGTCAAGCGGCGACGGGTTCTGTCTGCCGCCGTGGCTAGCACCTCCTCCGAGTTTCGCCGGTTCTTCGAGAAGCTTCTGGAATTCGTCGTATTGCTATTGATGACGACGCTGGCCGTTGTCGTCGTACTGGGAGTGGTGTTTCGCAAAGCGGGTGCGGCGCTGGTTTGGTATGACGAGGTTGCCTCGATTCTGCTGGCCTGGCTGACCTACTATGCAGCGTCACTGGCGGCGCTGAAACGTGCTCACATCGGTTTTCCAAAGCTGGTTGAGTCCGCCGGACCCAGGCTGCGTTTCTGTCTCGTCGTCGTTCGCGAATTCATCGTCGTGGGCTTTTTCGTGCTGGTGGCATGGTCGGGTTGGCGGATCATCCAGGTGCTCGAGGGGACCTATCTGGTCAGCCTCCCTTGGGTGCCGGCCCAGGTCGCGCAGTCGGTCATACCGATCGGCGCCGTGTTGTTCGTGCTGGCGGAGTTGATCAGCGCCGTTGAGGTCCTGGGCAAAAGCCGGTCCAACCAAGAAAAGACCGCCGGAGAACAGGCAAGCGGGAGCGAGCAGCAGTGACTGTCCTGCTGCTGTTGCTCGGCCTGATCGTCCTGATTCTGCTGGACATCCCCATTGCCATCGCCTTAGGCGTTGTCGCCGCCGTCGCCATGGCTATCAGCGGCGGCGCGGACGCGCTGGTCAACACCGGGCTAGTGCTTTACGACGGCTCCACGAAGTTTTCGCTGATCGCAATTCCGCTGTTCATTCTGGCCGGGGCGATCATGAACGCCTCGGGCATCTCTCGCAGACTGATCGCGTTTGCATCCTCATTGATCGGTTTCGTCAAAGGCGGTCTGGCGATGGTGACGATCGGAGCGTCGCTGTTCTTCGCCGAGATCTCCGGATCGGCCGTGGCGGACGTGGCGGCGCTGGGGTCGATCCTGATTCCGGCGATGCAACGGAAGGGATACCCCACTCCGTTCGCCGCCGCGGTGACCTCATCGGCGGCGACGCTGGCCGTGATCATCCCGCCGTCGATCCCGATGATTCTCTACGGCGTCATGTCGGGCAGCTCGGTGGTCGAGTTGTTTGTCGCCGGAATCGTGCCCGGGGTTTTGGGCGGCCTGATGATGATGGGGGTCACCTACTTTCTGTCGGTGAAGCGCAACTATCCCATAGAAGAAGAATTCCAGTGGCCGCGGGTGGGCGCGACGTTCAGGGACGCGAGCTGGGCGCTGCTGCTTCCGGTGATCATCCTGGGCGGGATTTTCGGCGGCTGGGTGACGGCGACCGAAGGAGCAGGGCTAGCGGTCGTGGCCGCGGTGGCGATCGGCGGGCTCATCTACCGCGGATTGGACCGGACACATCTGCGCGCGGCCATGCTCGAAGGAGGAACGCAAACGGCGATCGTGATGCTGCTGGTGGCGACCTCGGCGCTGATGAGCGATTATCTGACGTCGATCCAGGTGCCGCAGATGGTCGCGCAAAGCATTGTGGGGCTGACCGAGAATCCCTATCTGGTGCTGGCGTTGCTCAACGTCTTCTTCCTGGTCATTGGTATGTTCCTGCACTCGGCCGCCGCGATCATTCTGGTGGTCCCGATCGTCATGCCGCTGGTTCACGCCGTAGGGATCGACCCGGTGCATTTCGGGCTAGTCGTCACCCTCAACCTGGGCATCGGACAGCAGACGCCGCCGGTGGCCAGCGTCTTGGTCACGGCTTGCTCGATCGCGAAGGCGGACATTTGGGAAGTCAGCAAAGTCAATGTCTACTTTGTGGGAGTCTTGCTGACCGTGCTGCTGCTGGTGACCTACGTGCCGGCAATTCCGATGGCGCTGGTAGAGCTGTTCTTCCGCTAACGGTCCGAAGTGACGGCGGGTATCCAGTGGCGGTACAATCTCCCTGTCGATGATCGGCCGAACCATCGCCCACTACAAGATCCTCGCCAGGCTCGGCGAGGGTGGCATGGGCGTGGTACATCGGGAACAGTGTCTCGATCTCCCCATCCAGTTCAGGCGACAAATTTGACGTACGACGCACTTGACGCACGTCATTATTGACTTACTGAGAATCGCAATTTATAGTGACGCAGTCGATGTTCGGCCCGTAGGGGCGTAGTCGACCCCGTGGTCACGCTTTGGTTGCGGCCGGTCGGCGTTAGGGACTCTGAGCTGCGGGCGCGACTGCCTGGTCAGCCCGCCAAGCCAGGGCGAGAAGCTCTCGGCCTACGACGCGGTTTACCTCGTCACCAATCGCAATGACCGCTGGGCGGTCCAAGCACGATCGAGTTACGCGCCATGAGAATCGGACCCTTTCCGCGTAGCGCCCGCGATCCTCGTCGAACAGCAAAACGTCCCGGCGGTTGTTGCCTCGTTGGGTGATGTGATGCTGTGCGCCTGCCGCCACCACCAGCGCTTGTCGCGGCATGGAAACCGAGTTGCCCCGGACAGCTTTGGAAAGAACACCTCGTTTTCTCGCACCACCCCTCGAAAATAGCAAACGGTCCCAGGTTTTCACCTCCCATCAGCGGACATCGGGGACAGTGTCTCGATCTACGCATCCAGTTAAGGCGACAAAATTGACGTACGACGTAATTGACGTACGTTATTATTGACGTATAATAGAAACATGCGAGCCAATCCAGGGGGCGAAATTAGTCCTGACGAGGTTGTCGGGCGTGACGACTTCATCGATCAATTGTGGGACACGCTCGAGCACCAGAGCGTGTTGCTTGTGTCCGAGCGTCGATTCGGTAAGACAACCGTGACCAAAAAGATGAAGGCCCACGATCGTGAGGGCTGGCTCACGGTGTGGAGGGATGTCGAGGATGCGGGCACCGCAGCCGAATTTGCCGAGCGGGTGTGCCGAAGTATCGAGGAGCACCTCAGTGGTATGGGCCGTTCAGCGTTGAAGCTCCGGGCGTTTGTGCAAGAGATTGCCGGCACCGAGATTGCTGGAGTGATTCGGCTGCCACCAGTCGCCCAACGTCAGTGGAAAACGGTGCTGGAAAAGGCGTTCGAAGATCTGGCGGAAGCGCAAGACGCGCGGGTGCTATTCGTGTGGGACGAGTTGCCGTTCATGCTCCAGAAAGTCATTCGCCGGGACGGGGAGCAAGCGGCGATGGACGTCCTCGACACGCTGCGGCATCTGAGGCAGACCCACGGTCGCCGGTTCCCAATGATGTACTGCGGCTCCATCGGAATGCACCACGTCGCCCGGCGGCTACGGTTCGATGGCCACACGAATCCGGCCCTGAACGACCTGCTGACCGTGGAGCTTCCGCCCCTGCCGGCCGGCGACGCCCGCGAACTGTGCAGGCAGTTGATCTTGGGTGAGAACCTCAGCTGTGGGGACATGGCCGCGGTCACGAAGCGGATCGCCGGGCTCGTGGACGGCGTTCCGTTCTACATTCATTCCGTCGTGCAGAAACTGAGAGTCCCCGGAGGTCCCGTTACGGCGGAAAGCGCCGAGAGGATCGTCGCGGAAGCCTTAGTGGATGCGAACGACCCGTGGCACCTGCGGCACTATCAGGAACGCCTGCACGGCTATTACGGCCACACCACAGCCACGGTCGCCGCGGCAATCCTGGATGAGCTTGCGGCGGCGGACAAACCGCAAAGCACGCGCGAGATCCAACAGGCTTTGGCCGCCACGGCGACTCCGATCGAGGATCTGGAAGCGTTGCGTGACCTGCTGCTGCGCTTGGGTCAGGACCATTACCTCACGCGGAGCGCCGAGCATGGCCGTTATGCGTTTCGCTTCCCGTTGATTCGTCGCTGGTGGCGGCTGGCGAGGGACTTGGTATGACACGCGCCAAGTTCATCCGGTTCCAAACTCCGAGCCAGATGGAACCCGAGTCGCTGGAGGCGATCTTCGTTCAGCGAGAGCCCCTTGCCGAGAGACTAGTCGATAAGATCGTCGCAAGCGCAAAGACCGCCTCGAAACACCACGCGCTGCTCGTGGGGCCGCGAGGCATCGGGAAAACCCATCTCGTATCTTTGGTTCACAACCGCGTCCTCGCCCTGGAAGAAGTGCGGGGCAGACTTGCTATCGCTTGGTTGCGCGAGGACGCATACTCGGTCGCCTCGTACGTTCATTTGTTACTGGCGATGTTCAAGGAGCTACGCGAGTCGGAAAACGGCTTTGACGAGGACATGGCTCTCGATCAACTGTATGGAGTGGAGGAAGGGCTTCGGGAAGCGCGCGCCGAAGACATGCTCTTGTCCGCGCTGGGCGAGAGAACGCTGCTGCTGATCACGGAGAACTTGGAAGACACCTTCGAGGCGATTGGTTCGCAGGGGCAGGAGAAACTCCGCGCCCTGATCCAGAACCAGCCGCGCTTCACAATTCTAGCCACCACGCAGAGCTTGTTTGGCGGTGTGCAGGTTCGTACGTCGCCTTTTTACGGGTTCTTTGAGATCCACCACCTCAATCGCTTCTCTTTTGAAGAAGCGCTCGAGATGCTCCAGAAGATCGCCGAGCTCAAAGGTGACGTCGAGCTGGCGAACCTGCTCCGCACTCCGATAGGCCGGGCGCGAGTACGGGCGATCGATCATCTGGCGGCGGGCAGCCCCAGGATCTACGTGATCCTTTCCGAGTTCCTGCGCGCGGAATCGATCGACGAGCTGGTCGACCCGGTCTTGAAGATGATCGAGAACCTGACGCCCTATTACCAGTCGCGGATGCAGTTGATCACCCCGCAGCAGCGGGCCCTTGTCGAGTATCTGTGCGAACGCGAGGCGGCTGTCACGGTGGGCAAGATCGCGCGCGGGGTGCTGCTTACGCCACAAACAGCGTCTTCACAGCTCAGGAAGCTTCGGGACTCAGGCTACGTTCGCTGGCACCGGGAGGGTCGCAAGTCTTACTACGAGCTACAGGAACCGCTGATGCGGATTGCTCTTTCGGCCAAGAAGCAACGCGGCAAGCCATTCCGGTTGTTCGTGGAATTTCTCCGCTGTTGGTTTACGGAAAGCGAGCTGAGTGTACGGGCCCAACCTGGTGGCGCGTCTGCAGCCCCTCTGGACTCGCAATACGCACAGGCGGCCCTGGAATTGTTGCGCACCACCGGCGTGGACCCACGATTGGAAGCAAGTGCGAGGGATTATCGACGCTTGACGGAGAACCAGGACTACACCCGGGCCTTAGCCGCTGCAGAGGAAGTAGTCGAACTGCGCGGAGCGCCGAGCGACTGGATGGCCAAAGGTAAGACGGAGATTGAAATTGGCCAATTCGAGGAGGCGCTGGCGTCCTACGAGAAGGCAGTGGAGCTGGACGCGGAGGACGGCGTGGCTTGGCGCGACCGGGGCGACGCGCTGTGGAATCTCGGCCGTCACGAGGAGGCGCTGGCGTCCTACGAGAAGGCAGTGGAGCTGGACGCGGAGGACGGCCTGGCTTGGCGCGACCGGGGCTTCGCCCTGTGGAATCTCGGCCGTCACGAGGAGGCGCTGGCGTCCTACGAGAAGGCAGTGGAGCTGGACGCGGAGGACGGCCTGGCTTGGCGCAACCGGGGCCTCGCGCTGGGGAATCACGGACGTCACGAGGAGGCGCTGGCGTCCTTCGAGAAGGCAGTGGAGCTGGACGCGGAGGACGGCCTGGCTTGGCGCAACCGGGGCCTCGCCCTGTGGAATCTCGGACGTCACGAGGAGGCGCTGGCGTCCTACGAGAAGGCAGTGGAGCTGGACGCGGAGGACGGCGTGGCTTGGCGCGACCGGGGCGACGCGCTGTGGAATCTCGGCCGTCACGAGGAGGCGCTGGCGTCCTACGAGAAGGCAGTGGAGCTGGACGCGGAGGACGGCCTGGCTTGGCGCAACCGGGGCCTCGCGCTGTGGAATCTCGGACATCACGAGGAGGCGCTGGCGTCCTACGAGAAGGCAGTGGAGCTGGACGCGGAGGATGGCGTGGCTTGGCGCGACCGGGGCGTCGCCCTGGGGAATAATCTCGGACGTCACGAGGAGGCGCTGGCGTCCTTCGAGAAGGCAGTGGAGCTGGACGCGGGGGACGGCGTGGCTCGGCGCAACCGGGGCCTCGCGCTGGGGAATCTCGGACGTCACGAGGAGGCGCTGGCGTCCTACGAGAAGGCAGTGGAGCTGGACGCGGAGGACGGTGTGGCTTGGCGCGACCGGGGCGACGCCCTGTGGAATCTCGGACGTCACGAGGAGGCGCTGGCGTCCTACGAGAAGGCAGTGGAGCTGGACGCGGAGGACGGCGTGGCTCGGCGCAACCGGGGCTTCGCGCTGGGAAATCTCGGACGTCACGAGGAGGCGCTGGCGTCCTACGAGAAGGCAGTGGAGCTGGACGCGGAGGACGGCGTAGCTCGGCGCAACCGGGGCCTCGCGCTGGGGAATCTCGGACGTCACGAGGAGGCGCTGGCGTCCTACGAGAAGGCAGTGGAGCTGGACGCGGAGGACGGCGTGGCTTGGCGCGACCGGGGCGACACCCTGTGGAATCTCGGACGTCACGAGGAGGCGCTGGCGTCCTACGAGAAGGCAGTGGAGCTGGACGCGGAGGACGGCCTGGCTTGGCGCGACCGGGGCGACACCCTGTGGAATCTCGGACGTCACGAGGAGGCGCTGGCGTCCTTCGAGAAGGCAGTGGAGCTGGACGCGGAGGACGGCGTGGCTCGGCGCAACCGGGGCCTCGCGCTGGGGAATCTCGGACGTCACGAGGAGGCGCTGGCGTCCTACGAGAAGGCAGTGGAGCTGGACGCGGAGGACGGCGTGGCTTGGCGCGACCGGGGCGACGCCCTGGGGAATCTCGGACGTCATGAGGAGGCGCTGGCGTCCTTCGAGAAAGCTGTGGAGCTGAACGCCGACGATGCCGCAGTTTGGCACGACCAGGGCCTCGCGCTGGGGAACCTCGGACGTCACGAGGAGGCGCTCGTCTCACTAGACAAGGCAATCAGCCTGGGGCCTCAAGATATAGGACCCGCGGTGCTGCACTCCCAACTGAGTGTCCGCCTGGGCAGCATTTCAGCTGGAGAGAACGAGATTCGGTCACTTTCCGACCGTCATCCGGCCGATGCGGTTGCCGCGCAACTCGTGCGCACGATTCCTACCCTGCGATTCCCGGAGTTTGGCGAAGAGGCCCGGCGACAATGGGTTCGGATCTGCAAAGATGCCTTCGGCGAGCGGGAGGAGTATCACACCGCGCTGCGTCTGCTCGGGGCTGCAACAGACTATCTAAACTCGGGCGATCCGGCCGCCTTGTTCGCCTTGCCCGCCGAGCAGCGGGCGATTGTGGCGCCTTTGGTCGGCTGGACCCACGACGAATCCGGCGAGAGCAGCGTGTAGCAAACCCGCCCGATCCGATGGGAGATCGGGGCCTAGGCTACGACTTTCTGCGCTATGGCCGGGCATCGGGGGCCTTCTAAAAAGTCGGGACACAAGAGTCGAATCACACCCAACGCTGCCGAACCTTCACCCACGGTTCTCACCACCCAAGTCCCGTGCCTCGCCGTTCGCTGAGAAATGCGGGTTCGCCCCCCAACTGCACATTTCCCCTTTTCCCCTTTTTCGGTCACGGATAATTACTCTCATAAAATCAACAAGATATCCCAAAATACGTAAAATCACCCCTACCCCATCCGCTAGAATTAGGCCAGATGACACCCGCGGAAAAGCTTCGAGTCCGGGAACCATTGCAGAGCCGCGACGGCAAGGGAGTCCCCATGGCTGCAACCCTGCCGGCTGGGGTGAGAACCCCGCTCAATTGGTCTCCGCATTCCGAAGCCGGCAACCCTCTCAACGAGGGGTCCCAGGCACTCGATCTCCCCGCGGCGATTCTGTCTAAAACAACTTTACAAAACCAGAAAAAAGGAGTTTATATAATATGATAAGTGTACAAAGCCCTAATCCGCTAATTTCCGCTAAGAACGAAAATAAAGGAAATCGTCTCGACGGGCTCACCACGCGCCAAGACCGCGCGCTCAAGGCCCTGCTCGATTCGCCTTCGATCGTCGCCGCCGCCCGCAAGGCCGAGGTCGGCGAGAGCACCCTGCGCCTGTGGCTGCGCCAGGACGAGAACTTCCAGGCCAAGCTGCGCCAAGTCCGCGAGGAAACTCTCTCACACACCACCACGCGCCTGCAACAGCAGGCCGAGCGCGCCCTCGACTCGGTTAGCAGTCTGCTGGCGTCCAGAAGGCGCATCGAGGCGGGACGCGCCTCGCTCATCCGCACCGTGATCGATTTCGCCTACCGCTCGAACGCCCACAGCGACCTCGCCGGGGTCGTCCGCTCCCTCGAAATCGACCGCAAGAACCGGGCCTAAGACCGCAACGATCAAGACCCGAAGCCGGACAAACCGGAGACCGGGCAATGATCGAAACGCTGATGAAGCAGCTCTACTTCCGCGGCCTCCGCCGCCGCGTCGAACATCTCGTAGCGCAACGCCGTGAGGCGAGCCCGTCCGAGGTCTATCTCTACTGGATCGACGGCGGCGATGGAAACGACCCCTGGATGGCCATCGGCCCCAACGGAGAGGAATGGTACCGCGGCGACCCCGGCCCCATCCCCGGGATAGACACCTCCGCTAGGAGATCGTCGTCAAGCGCAAACAACCCCATCCCCGGAATCGAGGACGCCGCCGGGAGAGAGGCGTCAAGCCCAACCAACCCCACGCCACAAACCGCAATCATGGAAAGTGGAAGCCCGGCATCAGCCCGATCACGACGAAACGTCCACGAGCGCGGACGAAGGATTCCCTGCGAGCATGGAAAACCTCTGGGAGCGCGGGCGAAGGTCGCCCGGCGAGCCAGTTCGCTGCACTACACCAAGGCTGGCGCCGCGCCTGAGGTCAGCCGACCCGCACCTCTCGTGAAAATGCTCAGTGAATTGCCCTATAGCGTGTCACTCCTTTAACCGATTGTGGAGCCGGAAGACTCCGATTACGTCGTCTGCCGGCAAGGGATCAATTAGAATTGACAACGAGGGGACCGCTAGCATTGACAACGAAAGGACCGAAAATTCCGCCGGTGCCGTCCAGCTCGGCGCCCACCAGAATGAAAAAGCTTCTGTTCCACGCCATCGGCATCTCGATGAGCCTGATCAGCGCCTTTTTGGCTACCGAGGTTATCCTGCGCGTGCGCGACGAAGCCGGCGTGGAAGGCGCCTGGAATTCACTGTTCGAGCAGCAAGTTCCCGCGACCAGCGGAACCGAAACCAGCGAGATCGTAGCCGACCCCATCCTAGGCTTCAAATACAACCCCGCGCTTCCGGAAGTGAACTCACTGGGTCTCCGCGAGAAGGAGATTCCCCTCGAAAAGCAGCCTGGTAAACCCAGGATTATTGTCATCGGGGACTCGGTCTCGGTGATGTGCGACTGGGAATGGAACCCGCGGAAAGGCTACGTCCCGTTTCTTGGCCAAGATCTCGAAGGACGCGCGGAGGTAATCAACGCCGCGGTCTCCGGGTATACGACTTACCAGGAGCGCCTCCTGCTGGAGCATTATCTGTTGCCGTACAAACCGGACCTGGTCATCCTTCAATACACGGTAAATGACAACCAGAAGTTCTTGCACCGGTTTGACAGCAACGTGGGGTTATTGTTGACCGAAGAGGCCCGCCGTGCCTACCTGCCGGAGAAGGGGGACCCGCTTGCGTGGCTCCCCGACTGGAGTTACTTGGCCATACGCCTGCGGTTCCTGGCGCTTCAGTGGCGCGTCAAGGACCACAAGTACCCCTGGGACAAGTATCCTGGTTTTCCGCTCGCGTGGCAGGACGAATCCTGGGGCCTTTTTGAGGAGCAGCTCGTCTCGATCAAAGAACTGGTTGAGGGAACCGGAGGTCAGTTGCGAGTCTTGATGGTGCCTTTCGGGCCGCAGTTCAGAAAGAAACTGCTCGACGAGGAACGCGCTTATGTTCTCAAGCCACAGACGAAGATGGCCGAGATCTGTGGAAAGCACGAGGTGACGCTCATCGATGTTTTCCCCATCATGGAGAAAAACGGTGGGGAGTCTCTTTTCTACGATATGGTTCACTTGACATCAAAGGGCCATCGAATCGTGGCGGACGTCTTGCGAGAACACCTTTCCGAAAACCAGTTGGTCCCCGCGGGGTAGGCCCCCCGCTCCAATGAATTGAACCCTGGTTACTGCTGCATGTAGCGCTGGAATTCTTCCGGACGGAAGCAATGCTTGGAGGCCGTCTCGTAGGTTATGCTGCCACCTCGGACTAGTTCGGCGAGAGACTCCTCCATCATCATCATTCCTTCAGATCGTCCAAGGCTGAGCTGCGAGCGCAGCATATGGTCTTCGGCCTTTCGAATGATGTGACTCACGGCTGTATTCACCAGAAGAATTTCGGTAGCGGGGTAGCGGCCGCGTCCGTCAGCCGCCGGAACCAGTTGCTGGGCGATGATCGCCAGCAAGCCGAGCGAGAGCTGTTGCCGGATCTGATTCTGCTTCGGGCCGGGGAACGAGTCCACAATCCGTCCCACGGCTTGAATCGTGTCATTCGTGTGGAGAGTCGAGAAAACCAGGTGACCGGTTTCCGCGGCCGTGACCGCTGCCGCCATGGTTTCCGGATCCCGCATCTCGCCCACAAGAATGACATCCGGGCTTTGCCGCAGGATGCTGCGCAGCGCCGAGGCAAAGCTTTCCGCGTCGTGTCCGACTTCCATCTGCTCGAAAACGGAGTTCTCGTTGGTGTGGTAGTACTCGATCGGGTCTTCGATCGTGATGATATGGTGCGGATGATTGCGGTTGATCATCCCGATCAAGGCCGCCAGCGTGGTCGACTTGCCCGAGCCCGTGGGTCCGGTGACCAAGACCAAGCCTTGATTCCGGTCGCTCAACTCAGCCAGCGCCGGAGGCAAATGCAACTCGTCGAGAGTGGGGATCGCATCCGGCAGCAACCGGATCGCCGCCGCCATGGTCCCGCGCTGAAAATGGACGTTGGTTCGGAAGCGTCCGATCCCTTCCCGGACGAAGCTGAAATCTACGTTGCGGGTCCGCTCAAGCTGCTCACGCCGCCGCACGGTCAGCAGCGGCAGCACAAGCGACTTGATGTGGTCCTCGGAAAATGCCGAGCTGCTGCTCTGCACCACGCTCCCGTTGATTCGAAGAATGAGACCGGACCCGGCTACCAGAATCAGATCGGAAGCGGCGCGGCGAGAGGCGATGCGGAGCAGGTCGTCGAGCGAGTCGGAGGGCCCGGCCGTGTCGCCGGCGTGCTGCACAGGCTGTGGGCCGGGAAGTTCCCTGGCGGCGGAATCTGCTGTCTTGACCTTCTCGTTCAGCTCCTGAACGATGCTCTCTAGATCGGGGTCGAAGCTTGCCATAACCGTATAGATAAGATTGTACCTTCGCTCGGCGGGCAACTCTTAGGGCCTTCGGCCTAATCCGTGCCGTCAATGTACTGATCGGGACAGAGACGAACAAGTGCCTTCCCCGCGCGGCAAAAAGCCCCAACGTGGGAGGGGAGCCCAAGGCGAGAGCCTGCTGGTGTCAAGGCCGGCGAGCGCAACACCTCCCGCAAAGCGAGCACGAAGCTAATAATCGGCCAAATCCGTCTCGCCGAGAAGCCGCCGCAGATTTCCTCCCAAGATCGCGCTCGCAGCTTCAGAATCAAGACCGAGCTGGCTGAGAATATCAAGCTGCGACTCGGCGACGGCCGAGACCCAGCCGCGCGGGAAGAACGACGAATCCGAGCCGAACAGAAGCCTCTTCGGGCCGATGATTTCAAGCGTTTTCGCGAAGACCGTCTTCAGATCGATCTCCGGTGCTTGATATTTCATCCAAGAGTTCGTGCTGGAGGTGTCCAGGTAGACATTCGGCGCTAGATCACCAAGCATGAGGACTTCGCGGAAAAATCCGGCGCCGAAGTGCGGAATCACAAAGTTGACTTGCGGGTAGTCCAAAGCCACCGGGTGCAGATCAATCGGGTTAGAAAGGCTGATGTCGAATTTTGACGGCAGGCCCAGCTTCTTGCGAACCCCGACGCTCAACACGCCCATGTGGACGAATACAACAACGCCGGAGCGTTCCGAGGCCAGCTCATAGATCGGTTTGAGCCGTTCGTCTTGGACCGAGAATCGCTGCATTGCGGGAAACAAGCAAATCCCCTTCAGCCCCAGTTCATCGACTGCCCGCCGTGTCCGCCCGGCCGCGCCAGGCCCCAGCGGGTTCAACATGAAATAGCCGTGGATGCGATCCGGATAGGCCCTGACCGCATCGGCGGCGGCGGACTCATCGCCTGGAACGCTGGCCATCAGCGCGATCTGATCCACACCGTGCTTGTCCAGCTCAGCGACCCAGCGAGCTGCCAGTTCCGAGTTATCAGCAGGCGGCGGATCCCACCCGAGCTGGCCCACCAACCCTTCGGCATCTGCTTGGGTTCCGGCGGCGCACTTTTGCTCAGCCAGCGTCTCGAAAAAACTCCTCGAGAAGAAGTGAGCATGCGCGTCGCTCACTCTGATTGGGCCCCATGGGGTTTCCATATTCTTGATCGTTCCTTCCGCCTTCTCCTAGTCGTCTTATGAAGGCAACAACGTAACAAAAGAGTCAAGTTTTTCAAGCGGCCTTTCGCAGAGGAAAGGCTGCCGAGAGCAGTTGGTCGAGTTCGGCATCGACCTTCTTCAGCGCGGCCCGCAAGGTTCGCGGCAGCGCGCTGGGTTCCTCACCAAAAGCGGCGACCGCGGGACGAAACACCCGCGCCTCCAAGCGCGCAACAATCGCGCCACCTTCCAGCCCCACGGGGTCAGGAAGTAGCGCCGGCTCCGCGGCGGGCGGTAGATCAGCCCCTTGCGCCGCAAGCCGTCGATAAGACACTGAAACAGGCTCAACGCCACAAACAATGCCATCACGCGCGGCTGGCCGAATCGCAAGGTCATTGCCCCGACAAGCTGCGAAGTCAACCCGGTAACGGTCAGCAAGGATTTTCTGAAATTCGGTATTCCAGCCTTGCGAGGGAGCAAACCGCTGAAGCCAGACACCATTCCAAACGTACTCCTCGAACCAGGATTTCCATTTTGACCCTGGCACGGGCACAGTATACACCACGCCGCTCCGAACAACACGTCTTTCCCAGGCTGAACACTGCGCATCACCGTCACCGGTAGCCGCCAGCGCCTCGTCCCACCGTTCACAGACGTTGATTGAGCGGGTTGAACCCCGCTCCGGCCGAGCCTGTTCCCTGCAAAACGGTTTTGAGCCAAAAGCTGTTGATCCTCGCCCGGTCAAGGCTACCCGCTCGGCAGCGGCAGCGCCCAGATCCTGTGTAGCATGTCAGCGAACAGCCGCCGGTTCAGATGCCCCTCCGCCAGCAGCAACCAGTAGTAGCGGGCATGCTTGACCAGCCGCCCACCGGTCTTCATCAGCCGGTGCTGCAAGCTCGTTAGCGACCAGCTTTTGATTCGCTGCGGCAACCCCAGCCGCCGCCAGAGATTACCCAGGTTGTAGGCCAGCACGCTGAGTTGCAGGCGGACTTCGTTGGCCCGGAAACGATGGCATGACAGCCGTGTCCAGTGTGTCGCCTGTTTGCCTTCTTTGATCCACTGCTCGGCCGTCCCGCGCTTGTTGTAGAAACGCACCACTGAGCGACTTGGCAAGCTCATGTTCGTGACGATGAAGCCAATGCGGGGAAACAGCTCACCCAGATGATGCTCGACCTTGGCGACAACCCGTCGCGCCTTCGACCAGCTCGCGGCCTGATAGCGAAAACTCTTGTAGCGCACCAAGGGCTTGCGGGAGGGCCTTCCCGGTGGACGAAACAAGATGTCTTCGATCTCCAACTCCAGGCTCCTATTGGCCGGAATGCGAATGGCGTATTGCACTCCGCGTTCCTCGGAAGACTCATAAATCTCCGGCTTAGCAAAGGCCGCATCGCCCCGGAAGGTGACCTGTTTGGCCGCAGCCTGTTGGCGCTCGATCTCCGGCAGCAGCAACTCGTTCCAGTCCTCAGCACTATGCACGTTGCCTGGACGCAGCTTCGCCGCCAGACAATCACCATGCTGGTTGAACAGCAATAGCGGGTGGTAGCAGACCGACTCGAAGTGCCCGTTGTAGGCACTGCCTTCCTGCTGTCCGTGAACCGGGCTCTCGGTCGAGTCCATGTCCAGCACAACGCGCTCGCAGTCGTCCGTCGTCTCAGCTTGCGCGACCAACTCGCGGTTCACCGCCATCAATCCCAGCAGATTCTCCTCACTCGCGAGCAGCCCTGTCTCGAAGCTCTGTAGCCGCGAGGTGAGCGCCCCGCCGCGATCCCAGTTCTTCTGCGAGCCGATCAAGCGAAAGGTCGGATCGGCGGATACTCGAACAGCGTCATTGAGGTCCTCGTAGCCGGCGAGTCGGCTGTAGACCGACTGCCGCAGCAGATCGGCCAGCGGGAACTTCTTGTTCAAGCCTTGTCGCGAGTCGCTGAGATGCTCCTCGATCAGCTTGCCGAGCCCGAGCCGTTCGTCCAACTCCCGAACCAGGATCAGCCCGCCGTCGGAAGTGACACGCGATCCTTGGAAATCGACTTTCAATAAGCCGTTGAAGCTTAGCTGGAACGGCTTGTTTTCTTTTTCACCCATTGGGTGTTGATCTCCTCAGCGCCTTGAGTGCTTTCCAACCCGCATCAATAAAGGCGTCCGAGGCCACCCGATGGTTAGCAGAATCGAAACTAAAGTGGAAATCCGGGTCGAATGCAGTCCCCGAGATTGCCTTCATCGATCTCATTCTAGCGACCCTGTCAAGAGCGGTTTGAAAGGAAACCAGCGGGTCTTGCATCAGATTGAGAGCTTGCGCCCTGTGATATAGTGGGGTAGAAACTCAGCCTGAGAATGTCTTAGTGCCTTTCCGTAGGACTCGTGTTTTCTGTGGCGGAAAACATTTAGCCATTGATATAAGTAACTTTTTTCAATAGGTTGTAGAGATTTTCTAGAAATCGGACTTATGAGTCCCTTGTTGGTTCCGGCTTGTCCGGGTTAGGGGCCCTACCGCTGAAAGAAGGATTTCATGGTGTCCGATTTGGTGTCCATTTTGCTGTCTGAACAGATAGAAAAGGTAGACACCATAGACTGGAGAGACAAACAACGAGTTTGATAAGTTCTTCTTTTTCAGCTGAGTAGCAGATTCCCTGGAGGGCGGGAGTAGTTCAGTGGTAGAACGTCAGCTTCCCAAGCTGAATGTCGCGGGTTCAATCCCCGTCTCCCGCTCCATGTTTTCAACAACTTAGAAGCTCCCTCACAATAGCCTGCTCCATTTTGCTCCATTTACATAAGTGGCGACCGGTCCTTGCCCTTCAGAGCAAGCGTCGCCTCCAGTAAGTTCACGGCCTCTGTCTTGCGTTCGAGACCGGAATCGGTGTAGACGTTCAGATTTACGTCTAGTGTGTGACCGAGTTGGTCAGCCACTACCTTGGGGTCTACTTCTAGCTCCCTCATCAGCGACGCATGGGTCCGCCTCATGACCTGGAAATTGACCCACCCCAGACCCACCTTTTCTAGCTTAGGCGCGATGTTCCTGCGCCAACAATTCTCCCTAGAGATCGGAGTCTTGCCGGTTTCGGACGGGAAGACCCAAGCCCGCGGGCTTGGGTCGGGACAGACACTTCTCCATTTTGCAATCACCAGCCGAGTGTCTTCAGACAGCGCGACAATGCGATAGGAGCGATTGCTCTTCGGAGAATCGAGCACGCCCTTGTAGATCCGCTGGCGCACACTGATTTGGCCCTCGTCGATGTGCTGCCACCAAAGGGCAAGTATTTCTCCTGGGCGCATCCCAGCAAGGACTGCGAGCATGGTAATGACCTGCTCGCGGGTGTCAAGTACAGACAAGCATAGTGCCGCCTCCTTCCAATTCATGCGCCTTCTCGGGAGCGAGCCCGCTTCCTGCGGAGTAAACAGCAAGGCAGCAGGTGTTCTGGGTAAGTAGCCATCTTCCCATGCCATCTTGAAGATCTGCTTCAGATCCCAACGCAGGTGATCGACTGTGCTGAACGACAGACCCGAAGCAGCTTTTCGTTCGAGTAGGCCTTGTAGTTCGTCACGCGTGAAGCTATCGAGAGTCCGCTCCCTGAACTCCGCTATCAAATGACTCCTGATGCGGTGCTCCGTTGTCAATGCTGTGGAACCCTTCCACTTGCGTTTGTAGCCAGGATTTCCATTTTGACCCTGGTACGGCGACAGTATACACCCGCGCTGCCCCGAATACCACGTCTTTCCGCGCTGAACCCTGCACATCACCTCCGCCGCTAGCCCGGATTTCTCATCGCGGGGTTGGCGGAAGGCCGCCTTTTGTGGCACAAACATAATGATTACAATATGTTTCAGCCAGCAAGAAAGCGACCCCTGCCATGACAGAGTGTACCCAAACCAGCTTCACCTTCGCCGACCATGGCCGCCGCCAGGTGGTAGCCCGTTTCGACGGCGGCATGATCACCTCCGACGGCGGCGCCATGCTGTTGCGCCAGACCGAACAGCGCAGCGGCATCGTGCGGCAGTTCGCCGCCTGCTTCCGTGATCACCGCCAGCCCGCGCAAGTCGAACACAGCGTGCGCGAGCTGGTCTCGCAGCGCGTCTACGGGCTGGCGCTGGGTTATGAGGACCTCAACGATCACGATCAGCTGCGCTCCGACCCGCTGCTGGCCCTGCTGAGCGGCAAACAAGACCTCGAAGGCAAGCAGCGCCGCCGAGCCCAAGACCGCGGCAAGGCGGGCGCCGGCAAGAGCACTCTCAACCGCCTGGAGTTGACCCCGGCCAAGGCCGGCGCGCAAAGCCGTTACAAGAAGATCGTTCTCGACACGGGCGCGGCCGACCGTCTGCTGACCTCGCTCTACATTCAATCGCAGCCGTGCCAGCCCGAGCGCATCGTGCTCGATCTCGACGCCACCGACGACGCGCTGCACGGCCGCCAAGAGGGGCGCTTTTTTCACGGCTACTACGGACACTATTGCTACCTGCCGCTCTACATTTTCGCCGGGGACCAGTTGCTGTGCGCGCGCCTGCGGCCGTCCAACATCGACGCCTCGGCGGGGTCGCTCGAAGAGGTCCGGCGCATCGTCGAACAACTGCGGCGGGTGTGGCCCGAGGTCGAGATCCTGCTGCGGGCCGACAGCGGTTTTTGCCGCGACGAGATCATGAGCTGGTGCGAGAACCAGGGCGTGGATTACGTGTTCGGACTGGCGAAAAACGAGCGTTTAGAGCGCCTGATCAAGAGACGGATGAAGCTGGCGCGGCGGCGTTTCGCCAAGAGGGGCAAGGCGGCCCGGGCGTTCGGGGATTTCCGCTACCGCACGCGAACCAGCTGGGCGCGGGGGCGCAGGGTGGTGGCCAAGGCGGAGTATCTGGCGAAGGGCGAAAACCCGCGTTTCGTGGTGACGTCGCTGACGCCCAAGCAAGCGGCGGCGCAACACTTATACGAGACGATCTACTGCGCCCGCGGAGAGATGGAGAACCGCATCAAGGAGCAGCAGCTGGGGCTGTTCGCCGACCGCACCTCGACCGCGCTATTGCGGTCGAATCAGATCCGCTTATATTTTTCATCGATCGGGTACTGTTTGCTGGAGACGCTGCGGCGGCTGGGGTTGGCGGGGACGAAGATGGCGCGGGCGCAATGCACGACGATCCGGCTGCGGTTGTTGAAGATCGGAGCGCGCATCCGGATCACGGCGCGCAAAGTGTGGATTTCGCTGGCGACGGGATACGCCTGGGCGGGGGTGTTCGCCCAAGCGTATGAGAATCTCGAACGGGGGGAGCCGCGGCGCTGCTGAAAACGGCAAGGCGAGTTCAAGTAATACTTGAAGCACACAGGGCTCGACAGGGGCGGCAATCGAGGTTTGCCCAAAACCAGACGAAAAACGCCTCGGCCAGGGTCGCGGACAGCATGCCGGGCCGTTTCTGCCCCACGGCGGCCCCGCCGAGAGGCGATGCCGCCTCAAGACCATGAAATCCCATCCCGCGCGCCCCGCCAACCCCGTTTTCGGGAATCGATGAGAAATGCGGGCTAGGCGCCAGGGCTCATCCATCCGCTCACAGACGTTGATTGAGCGGGCTGAACGGCGCTCCGGCCGACACTGCTCCTTGAAAAACTTTTTTGGAGCCGAAAACTGTTGATCCTCGCCCGGTCAACGCTACCCGCTCGGCAGCGGCAGCGCCCAGATCCTGTGCAGCATGTCAGCGAACAGCCGCCGGTTCAGATGCCCCTCGGCCAGCAGCAGCCAATAATACCGGGCGTGCTTGACCAGCCGACCGCCGGTCTTCATCAGCCGCTGTTGCAAGCTCGTCAGCGACCAGCTCTTGATCCTGTGCGGCAGCCCAAGCCGCCGCCACAAGTTGCCCAGGTTGTAGGCCAGCACGCTCAGTTGCAGTCGCACTTCGTTGGCCCGGAAGCGATGGCACGAAAGCCGCGTCCAGTGCGTGGCCTGTTTGCCTTCTTTGATCCACTGCTCGGCCGTGCCGCGCTTGTTGTAGAAGCGCACTACCGACCGGCTTGGCAAGCTCATGTTGGTCACGATAAATCCGACCCGCGGGAACAGCTCACCGAGATGATGCTCGACCTTGGCCACAATGCGTCGCGGCTTCGACCAACTCTGCGCCTGATAGCGGAAGCTCTTGTAGCGCACCAAGGGCTTGCGACCCGGCCTGCCCGGCGGGCGAAACAAGATGTCTTCGATCGCTAATTCCAAGCTCTTGTTGGCCGGAATGCGAATGGCGTACTGCACTCCGCGTTCCTCCGAAAACTCATAAATCTCCGGCTTGGCAAAGGCCGCATCGCCCCGGAAGGTGACCTGTTTGCCCGCAGCCTGTTGGCGCTCGATCTCGGGCAGCAGCAACTCGTTCCAGTCCTCAGCGCTGTGCACGTTGCCGGGACGCAGCTTGGCGGCCAGACAATCGCCGTGCTGGTTGAACAACAACAACGGGTGGTAGCAGACCGACTCGAAATGGCCGTTGTAGGCACTGCCCTCTTGCTGGCCGTGGACAGGGCTTTCGGTCGAATCCATGTCGAGAACGACGCGCTCGGAGTCGTCTTGCGTCTCGGCTTGCGCCACCAGCTCGCGGTTCACAGCCATCAGCCCCAGCAAGTTCTCCTCGCTCGCCAGCATCTCCGTCTCGAAGCTCTGCAGTCGCGAGGTCAGTGCCCCGCCGCGATCCCAGTTCTTCTGCGAGCCGATCAAGCGAAAGGTCGGATCGGCGGATACTCGCACGGCGTCATTGAGGTCCTCGTAGCCGGCCAGCCGAGAGTAGACTGACTGCCGCAGCAGATCGGCGAACGGGAACTTTTTGTTCGAGCCTTGCCGTGGGTCACTGAGATGTTCGTCGATCAGCTTCCCGAGCCCGAGTCGCTCGTCCAGCTCGCGGACGAGAATGAGCCCGCCATCGGAAGTGACGCGCGATCCTTGGAAATCGACTTTCAATAAGCCGTTGAAGCTTAGCTGGAACGGCTTGTTTTCTTTTTCACCCATTGGGTGTTGATCTCCTCAGCGCCTTGATTGCTTTTCAACCCGCATAAATAAAGGCGTCCGAGGTCACCCGATGGTTAGCAGAACCGAAACTAAAGTGGAAATCCGGGTGTAGAAGGGCAAATGAGTCTGCTCAACGAAGTCGCCAAACGAGCAACGTGGCGAGGGAGCCTGGCAACGATTCAACGGAGCTAAGATGGCCTCAAGTTCGAGACGTGCTTGGCTCTTCGTCATCTTCGATGCCAAACCCAGGGTGCGCTTTCGATGATGCCCATTTTGCCACCACTGGGCGATCCAGCGCCTGTTCACTTTTCTCAAACAACCTCTTTGATACCGCTTACGCATGGTAATCTCCTTCCCAGCGTCCTGCGGCATCCACTTCTGACGATGCAGGTACCATATCATTTCCGGCACTGGTTTCGTTGTCTCTCTTCCACTTCTCCAAGCTGCTGCGGCGAACCAACCGCCGCCGACCAGCCCGGATAGCCGGTAGCGCTGAGACCCCGTTGACAGTCCCCCGGATCAGCTTGTACACATGCGCTTTGGAACAGCAGAGATCCGCTGCGACATCCTTGATTCTGAGAATTTCATCGCTATTCATGGAGTTACCTCAAGCTCAACCCCTATCGATCCTGAGTTGGTCTTCTGCTCGTCATGGATCCCTCGTCTATAGATGCCGCACCAGAGAAGCCTGCCTCCAGCGCAATGAGCTGTGCCGCTGCTTCTGCCCGTTCTATGTCAACGAACCCGACCAGCCTCACCCAGATCGGGCTCGATGAGCAATCGGAGGCTAGGAGTCAAACATAAGCGAGCCTGAGCGGCGGACCACGCAATCCCGCCAACCGAGGCTTTCCGCTTTCTCCAGTGCCTGTTCAACCTCTGCCAGGTGATCGTGAACTTTGGAATCCAGCGGAAGCCCCCGCTTGATGCTGCACCAGCGGGCTTTTCCGGAGTTGATGATGGCCCACGGGCGGTACTGGTTGCTGATCAGCTTGTCGTTGATATCGAAGCAGATCAGATCGCTGCTTTCCAGCCGCGCCGTCTCCATCATCAGGCGCACAAGGGGGCTTATTCCCTGGGCTTTCAGCTCTCGCTGCACTTCCGGTACTTCATCCAGCCATCCCTGGGCCATGGCCGGGGTTACCCAAACTCTCTCAACGGTGATACCTGAATTATGCACAGATTCGGCGTAGCCATCGCCGATGGAGTTGTGGCGGTAGCGGCAGTCGTGTCAACTCAGTGATTTAGCAAGTCGTCTTTTCCTCTGTTTCCCTCCCTGTTTGAGCCGCCTGCCAATCCCGGCGGGCAAAAGCGGGCGGGCAAGCGGCGTGTTCCCAGTACGTTGCGGCGAGTGCATGAAATTTTATGCATGGAGCGCCCCTCAACTCAGCGCACCCTCCACCACCGGCGCGAAGCTCGATCCCGGTGGCCCCATCGCCCGCAGCCGCCGCATCAGCCGTTCAAACAGGCCCTTTTCCTCATAATGATCGCTGTAGCTGACACCCGTTCTGCCGGCGTGCCGCCAGATCTTGGCCGCCACGAACAGAAAGCGCAGCCGCGCCGTCGCCAGGGTGGTGTGCCGCAGTGTCTCCACGCTGGCTTGGGCTTCGCGGTTGAACAGCAGCAGCCAGCAGTTGAGGTTGTAGGCCAGCATGGCCAGCTGAAAGTGATTGCGGTTCATGTCAAAGCGGCGCGAGGGATGGGCCGCCAGCCCGGCGTCGTTGTTGGCCTCCTTGATGAGGTTCTCGGCTGCGGCGCGCTGATTGTAAAACCACACCACCGCCGCGATCGGTTCGGCCAGGTTGGTGACAAACACGCGGTAGGTGTAAGCGCTGGTGGCAAACAGCTGGTATTGCTCGGCCGCGCCGGCCGCGGGTTCGTTTTCGTAACGCAGCGCCAGGAAACGACAGGCCCGCGCCCAGCCCTGCGGCTGGTAGAGGAATTCGCATTCCGCATCCGCATCGCTGTGGGGCGAGGGCTTCCAGGCCGCTTGCTGCAACTGCTCGACCAGCCGCCTGGTCTTGCGCGCCACGATGACGAACTGACAAGCCGCCTTTTCATAGGCCTCCACCGCCTCCCAGCAATAAAACCCGGAATCGGCCCGCGCCAGGATTTTCTTCACGCCGTGCGGCAAAGCCCGAAAGGCGCTCTCGAGGTGGGCGGCGATCTGCCGGCCCGTGGGCCGGTCGCCGTTGCGCAACCCGCCCATCAGGTATTCGCGCGTCTCGGCCAGGAAAGTCAGTATCGGCTGGTAGCTGCGCTTGCCCTTGTTCTTGGGGTTGTAACTCTTGCGCCCGCCCATCTGGCGGCCGTAGAGCGTGTGCACGGTGGTGTCGGTGTCCAGCGTCACCGTCTCCAATTTCACCTGGGCCGCGGCCCAGACTCGTTCCCGCAGCTGGCGCTGAATGGAAAGGATCTGCTTCGCCACGTTGAGGTGCAGCGAGGCCAGAAAGCGCCACAGCGTGGACTGCGGCGGCAGACGCGTCACTTGCAAGATGCCGGTCAAGATGGGGTCGCGGGCGATGAAGCGGAGTTGGTTCAGCCGCGCAAAGCCGACATAGCGGCCCAGCACGAGGGCCAGCACAAACTGGTAGAGGCTCATCACACGGGTGATTCGTTTGTTCGTGATGGTTTCTTCCAGCAGCGCCTGGAAGCCGAGTTTTTCGAGCAGGGTGGCGACGGGCAGCAAGCCGCCGTAGGGAGTCAGATTCTTGCCGCGGAAGTGATAAGGCGTGGCAGCCCCGATTTTATTGGGCCGCGGGGCCCTCGCGCCCCGGCCTTGTTTGACGGGCCTTCGGGAGCTATGCTGTTTTCGCTTGGTAACCATTTGGGTGACCTCCTTGGGGTTGACTGGCGAAGCTGAAATCTTTGCCAGCCTACCTTATTACCCCATGTTTTCGGGGGTCCCCCAAATGGCCCCTGGCGGCTCAGCCCTCCTCCGGTGCACCCCGCAGTGCATAATTCAGGTGATATTTGACTTAGTCATGATTTTTCTTCCTCCTATTTGATCTTCGCTATTCATGATTTTCCTTCCTCCTTTTTCTGTTTGAAAAATCTTCTTCAAGCTGTTCACGATGCTCCTCTGGATCTGCGGATATTTCGGAGCCGAATCGCGGTTTTGCGGTTTCTGCGGTTCTGGTCTCCTTTCTTTCTGTCTCCTTCAAAAGTGGACTGCCTACGCACCAGAAGATGTCTTACGAGTTTTGAAAAATCCGCACCCGGAACACTCACCATGATCGTGTGGCTCCTCAGTGCCGCAGTGCAGGCAAAATAGCCACTCGAATCTGGCAGCTTCCTTCACTGCCCGTTCCACGGCTGATTGGCCCTGGTGATGGCGCAGGCGCACTAATACTTCGAGTACACGTGACAATTCCCAAGCATCCTGTTGGATCTGGCGGTTTCCCTTTCTCGCTGTGCTTTTCACGACTCCAACCTCCAATTTCTTAGCCCGAATCTCCCATGGATCTTCGCCGAGACACTCCGAGCCGACTTCACCCGAGGATTTTTGAGGGGAGTTAGGGGAGTAGTAGGAGTTAATCCCTCCCCCCCCCCCCGTCTTCATTGGAGTTCTCTTATCTAGGGGACCGTAGCAACTCCTACTACTCCCCTAACTCCCCTCAAATCCTGTTTGTCAGTTCCTCCAGTCCATGTTCGAGAGACAGCCACGGATGCAGACTCTCACTGGTTTTTCACTCGCATCAACCGCCATTGCTGAGACCCGTTTAGCACCCCGACTTTTTCAAGCCGGACACCACCGAACCGTTGCTCTCGATGGGCATGTAACTCTTTGCCCAGGCGAATTTTTCGACTCTGCTCGGACTTGTCTCCAAGATCTAATTCGTCCGCAAGTTCAAGGACATCAGCAGCTCTCACCCCGGATTTCCACTTTAGTTTCGGTTCTGCTAACCATCGGGTGACCTCGGACGCCTTTATTTATGCAGGTTGAAAAGCAATCAAGGCGCTGAGGAGATCAACACCCAATGGGTGAAAAAGAAAACAAGCCGTTCCAGCTAAGCTTCAACGGCTTATTGAAAGTCGATTTCCAAGGATCGCGCGTCACTTCCGATGGCGGGCTCATTCTCGTCCGCGAGCTGGACGAGCGACTCGGGCTCGGGAAGCTGATCGACGAACATCTCAGTGACCCACGGCAAGGCTCGAACAAAAAGTTCCCGTTCGCCGATCTGCTGCGGCAGTCAGTCTACTCTCGGCTGGCCGGCTACGAGGACCTCAATGACGCCGTGCGAGTATCCGCCGATCCGACCTTTCGCTTGATCGGCTCGCAGAAGAACTGGGATCGCGGCGGGGCACTGACCTCGCGACTGCAGAGCTTCGAGACGGAGATGCTGGCGAGCGAGGAGAACTTGCTGGGGCTGATGGCTGTGAACCGCGAGCTGGTGGCGCAAGCCGAGACGCAAGACGACTCCGAGCGCGTCGTTCTCGACATGGATTCGACCGAAAGCCCTGTCCACGGCCAGCAAGAGGGCAGTGCCTACAACGGCCATTTCGAGTCGGTCTGCTACCACCCGTTGTTGTTGTTCAACCAGCACGGCGATTGTCTGGCCGCCAAGCTGCGTCCCGGCAACGTGCATAGCGCTGAGGACTGGAACGAGTTGCTGCTGCCCGAGATCGAGCGCCAACAGGCTGCGGGCAAACAGGTCACCTTCCGGGGCGATGCGGCCTTTGCCAAGCCGGAGATTTATGAGTTTTCGGAGGAACGCGGAGTGCAGTACGCCATTCGCATTCCGGCCAACAAGAGCTTGGAATTAGCGATCGAAGACATCTTGTTTCGCCCGCCGGGCAGGCCGGGTCGCAAGCCCTTGGTGCGCTACAAGAGCTTCCGCTATCAGGCGCAGAGTTGGTCGAAGCCGCGACGCATTGTGGCCAAGGTCGAGCATCATCTCGGTGAGCTGTTCCCGCGGGTCGGATTTATCGTGACCAACATGAGCTTGCCAAGCCGGTCGGTAGTGCGCTTCTACAACAAGCGCGGCACGGCCGAGCAGTGGATCAAAGAAGGCAAACAGGCCACGCACTGGACGCGGCTTTCGTGCCATCGCTTCCGGGCCAACGAAGTGCGACTGCAACTGAGCGTGCTGGCCTACAACCTGGGCAACTTGTGGCGGCGGCTTGGGCTGCCGCACAGGATCAAGAGCTGGTCGCTGACGAGCTTGCAACAGCGGCTGATGAAGACCGGCGGTCGGCTGGTCAAGCACGCCCGGTATTATTGGCTGCTGCTGGCCGAGGGGCATCTGAACCGGCGGCTGTTCGCTGACATGCTGCACAGGATCTGGGCGCTGCCGCTGCCGAGCGGGTAGCGTTGACCGGGCGAGGATCAACAGTTTTCGGCTCCAAAAAAGTTTTTCAAGGAGCAGTGTCGGCCGGAGCGCCGTTCAGCCCGCTCAATCAACGTCTGTGAGCGGATGGATGAGCCCTGGCGCCTAGCGGCGGAGGTGATGTGCAGGGTTCAGCGCGGAAAGACGTGGTATTCGGGGCAGCGCGGGTGTATACTGTCGCCGTACCAGGGTCAAAATGGAAATCCTGGTTAAAGAAGGCAAGCAGGCCACGCACTGGACACGGCTTTCGTGCCATCGCTTTCGGGCCAACGAAGTGCGACTGCAACTCAGCGTGCTGGCCTACAACCTGGGCAACTTGTGGCGGCGGCTGGGACTGCCGCACAGGATCAAGAGCTGGTCGCTGACGAGCTTGCAACACAGATTGATGAAGACCGGCGGTCGGCTGGTCAAGCACGCGCGGTATTACTGGCTGCTGCTGGCCGAGGGGCATCTGAACCGCAGGCTGTTCGGTGACATGCTGCACAGGATCTGGGCGCTGCCGCTGCCGAGCGGGTAGAACGGTCGCTCGCGAGTGCGAAATCTGGATGCTGCGGAGTGAAGCTCGGAGGAGTGCCTGAAAAACCGCCTTCCGACCGACGAATTGTCCCCTTCGGAGAACGAAAGGGTCTAGTGGAAGCACTTCGGTCCGGCCCGGTGCGTGCCTGCGGTCAAGAAAGGCTTGCGTTCAAGAGAGAAGGAACGTAGAATCGAGGAGGCCAAGATCCAAAATGGAAATCCTGGCTCACAGGTTGCGCGCCATGCTTTGCCCACCATTGCTGAATGAAAGCCGTAAACGTGGCGCTCTCGGAATCACAACTCTCGTCATGGGCCTCGCGATTTTCGAGAAAACCAGCCACCCCTGCGACGTCGAGGATGCCCCCGATGACCCCGGACCAAGACTCGAACCCGCCCAGGGTCTGAGCGCCTTTCGGCCGGTCGGCTGCGATCCACGCCTGGATTATGATGAGCGATGCCCAAACTAACGATTCGCGGTGCTCCTCGACCGCGCTATTGCGGTCGAATCAGATCCGCTTATATTTTTCATCGATCGGGTACTGTTTGCTGGAGACGCTGCGGCGGCTGGGGTTGGCGGGGACGAAGATGGCGCGGGCGCAATGCACGACGATCCGGCTGCGGTTGTTGAAGATCGGAGCGCGCATCCGGATCACGGCGCGCAAAGTGTGGATTTCGCTAGCGACGGGATACGCCTGGGCGGGGGTGTTCGCCCAAGCGTATGAGAATCTCGAACGGGGGGAGCCGCGGCGCTGCTGAAAACGGCAAGGCGAGTTCAAGTAATACTTGAAGCACACAGGGCTCGACAGGGACGGCAATCGAGGTTTGCCCAAAAACAGACGAAAAACGCCTCGGCCAGGGTCGCGGACAGCATGCCGGGCCGTTTCTGCCCCACGGCGGCCCCGCCGAGAGGCGATGCCGCCTCAAGACCATGAAATCCCATCCCGCGCGCCCCGCCAACCCCGTTTTCGGGAATCGATGAGAAATGCGGGCTAGCAGCAGGGCGAACAGCCCGCATCGGGTAATGTGCTTGAAAGAGTTCATTAGAGAAGCTCCTGATCTGAAACAAGCCTACCTCAGTTTTCCCGCAGCCGGGGGGTGATTCAGTCTGCAAACGATGTCCCTATCGAACCGAAGCAGAGCGGAGTCCCAGCCTACGTTGCAAATCGCCGTTAAACTGTGACGTGATGGACTCGGTGCTATCAGCCCGATTCGGGGGCGGCTGTGGAATCGTCGGATGCGTGATCTTCGTTGCTGGCACTTTGAGCCACCCGATGCAGGCAGACCCGAATGATGACATGGTCGCTTTCACCGAGTATGCCGCCGACGGCTCTGGGGTCGCGAGTCACTTGATGCAGTTTTGCGGCTTTCTACTCATCGTTCTTACTTTGCTCGCGTTGGACCGCTTCATACAGCCCGACCGCGCACGGTGCTTCTCATCCTTTGGGTCGTCTGTGGCGGTTGCGAGCCTGGCGGTCTTGGCGGTCCTCCAGGCAGTAGACGGGGTCGCCTTGAAAATGACCGTCGATCAGTGGGCTCAAGCTCCTGAATCAGAAAAGCTTGACCTGTTCGCAGCTGCGATTGCAGTCCGCCGAATCGAAATAGGACTGGCAGCGCTATGGTCACTTGTCACTGGTGTTGCGGTGGTTTTGTTCGGGCTAGCTACAATCCTGAGCGACAACCTTCCACGCTGGTCCGGCTACGCCGTAGCTCTGGCGGGGATGTTCTCTTGCGGCGGCGGCGTCGTGATGGCCTATGAGGGATTCTCGGCGACCGCGATGAATGTCAACTTTTCCGCGCTGATTGTGATCGCTTGGGTGGCGTACATGAGCGTTCTGATGTTGAGGCGCTCCTGAACTAAGTGGCCATCCACCGGCGCGCTACATCTCGGCCCAGATACATAGTGGCAAGGGACGACACCCATCTCGCCCTCGGCTGGAGCTGACATAGTAAGGCGGGGGAAGTGAGGTGCCGTGGGACTTAGGAGCGTTCCTCAGTGATCGGCTGAGATTCGGGGAAGTGTGCTGGATGATTTCCTTCAGCTCCTTGCCTGGTTTGAAGAAAGCAATCTTCTTCAGGTTGGCACGGCAGGTGTTCTGCCTAGGCAGTTCTCCCCGAAGCGGTCACGCCGACGACAACCGTGACAACGACGCAGGGCACAGGCACCCTTTGGAGTCATGCTTGTCACGCGAATCACGCGTTCTCTCCTACTTTTGTCGAGATTGCCGGGGAAATAAAACAAATAGGAAAAATCGTGTGAATCGCGTGACACTCGTGATGTGTGCCTGTTCTCTAGACCGAAGGCTAACTCGATCGATGGATCAAATCGAATCAGCCAGGGTGTCTTGGTCGAGTACACCCTGGATCTACACTACCCGCTGGTGGCGCTGAACCGGGAGCCGCTGGTTCTGCTGCGCCGGGCATCCGCTTGGGAATGAGGTTAGGGAAAAAACTTTAACATGTTAAAGATTTCTGAACAGGTCTGAAGCGGAATCAGATGGCCGAAAGCAGAAGCCTGGGTTGGGCGCTACCTCCGATTCGGCCTCGCCAACGCTAGGCAATCAGCATCCAGAAATTCATCTCCAATCTTCGTCGGCTTCGTCAACCTCCAATTCTTCATCAAGTTCTGCTGGTAGATACTCATCCACCAGTCGCTCAATACGTTTGTGAAGCTGCTTGTCGGTCAGATCAGGCTTCCTCACCAGCTCCTTGACCAGGATCGGTTTGATCTTCTCCTGGAGCTTTTCCGCGAGCCTCAAGCGGTCAAAGACATCCTCAAACTCAATCTTTGACTTCTCTAGTTCTTGAAGGTAGTCATCCACATGCCCGAGCTTCCAGAGAAGGCGGCTCTCCGCCCGCCGTAGAGTTTCTGCGGCTTCATTCTTCTTTCGGATCTGAGCTGCTTCAGCTTCTTGCTTGCGCCGGGCCTCTTCCTGCTGCTTTCTAAGCTTGGCCTCCTCCGCCTCCCTCTTGCGTTGGGCTTCTGCCTCTTGTTTCTTCCGCTGAGCCGCCGCCTCTTCCGCTCGCTGGTCGATGATCCGCTGGAGATGTGGGAGAAGCTGATCCCGGATCTGTTCCATCATCTCGATGCCGCAACCCACCGGCAGCTTCTCTATTTCCGCTCTCACGACATCTCTCCCCACTTCTCGGTCCTGGGCCGTGTCACCACCTCGCAAGCAAGATGAGACGCTTCGGATAATCTCTTCACATTGCTTCTCGTGGTCCTGCTTGACGATGAAAGGCAGCATTGCCTCCTTGGCAGCCAGTTGCAGCTCTTCCCGAGTTGCCTCTGAACGCAGCTTGCTGATTGCTTCAGCCGCGGCCCTTACAGCCCTGGGCTTGTCGTCGGAATATTTAATCTCATATGGCAGAGCATCGTCGATGACTTTTCGAATCTCCTGCTGTCGCCTCCATGGCTTGAGAGCCTTCTCCGTTGCCGCCTCCACCAGCTGCTCTATCACTCGGCGACTCTCAGTAAGACTCAGCCCGGCCAGTGTCTCGATGACCTGCTTATGCACCTGCAGCTTCATCTCCTCGGGGGCGTCGTAGGGCAACGATCGCAGGGCATACTCAGTCCACTGCGACTGCCACTGCTGTCGGCGTTGCTGGTCCCGAACCTGAGCCTGTTCCCGTTGCTGCCGATGCCTCTGCTCCTGCAACCGAAGTTGGCGTTGGTCCTGCCTGTCTTCCTCCTCTTGGTCCCGCCCGCGGAAGAAATCCATTTCCTGTTCGATCTGGCGGCGAACACCAAGCTTCTTCAGTTCCAGCTTTTGACGCTCCAGATCCTCCACATCCGCAATTAGATCCTCAGAAGGGGGAGCCAGCAAGCCCTCGATTTCTGGTTTATTCCTACTCTGGGGACTTCGACCTGAGCGAAGACCGTCTTCCTCGATGGCTGGCAGCGGCGGCAAGCCCTCTCGCTGCAATCGCTGGATCTCCTCAGCCGGAAACCTCCATTGGGAACCTGTGTACTCAGCATCCACCAGACCTGCCTCCGCCAACCGCCGGAGGGCATGAGCGGATACACCCAGCAGTTTTGCCGCCTGCCCGGATCGATATGCAGTCGCAGCCGTCATGTCAAACCCCCTTTACCGTTGATTCCTCCACGGTCCGTGAACGAATCGACGAAATATCGACAAACCATGCCCGAAATCCACAGTCCGTGCCCGTTTAGTGCCCGTTCCGTGAACGGTCGTGAACGAACCATGCACAGACGCTGGAATCGTGTGCTGTTTCCTTTTGGTATAACAGGTAATCCTGCGGGCGGATGCCTAATCCGGCTGGAATTCAGCCTCTGACCCCTGTCAAAAACCTTCTGGCTAATTTGACAAGCTAAATCAGTTCCTAAGGGCCGTTGATCATCTCATGCCCATCCAAGTTCCCAACGAAGAAAACGCACGTATTTGAGGGACCCTCTGTTGCCATCAATCGCAGGCAACGATGCACGGAAGGATGAAACCGGGGACAGATGGGGAGAATGCAACATGCCTTCCGCCGAATAACGAGAACCGGGGAGGAATCTTTAACCTGAATTATGCACTGCGGGGTGCACCGGAGGAGGGCTGAGCCGCCAGGGGCCATTTGGGGGACCCCCGAAAACATGGGGTAATAAGGTAGGCTGGCAAAGATTTCAGCTTCGCCAGTCAACCCCAAGGAGGTCACCCAAATGGTTACCAAGCGAAAACAGCATAGCTCCCGAAGGCCCGTCAAACAAGGCCGGGGCGCGAGGGCCCCGCGGCCCAATAAAATCGGGGCTGCCACGCCTTATCACTTCCGCGGCAAGAATCTGACTCCCTACGGCGGCTTGCTGCCCGTCGCCACCCTGCTCGAAAAACTCGGCTTCCAGGCGCTGCTGGAAGAAACCATCACGAACAAACGAATCACCCGTGTGATGAGCCTCTACCAGTTTGTGCTGGCCCTCGTGCTGGGCCTCTATGTCGGCTTTGCGCGGCTGAACCAACTCCGCTTCATCGCCCGCGACCCCATCTTGACCGGCATCTTGCAAGTGACGCGTCTGCCGCCGCAGTCCACGCTGTGGCGCTTTCTGGCCTCGCTGCACCTCAACGTGGCGAAGCAGATCCTTTCCATTCAGCGCCAGCTGCGGGAACGAGTCTGGGCCGCGGCCCAGGTGAAATTGGAGACGGTGACGCTGGACACCGACACCACCGTGCACACGCTCTACGGCCGCCAGATGGGCGGGCGCAAGAGTTACAACCCCAAGAACAAGGGCAAGCGCAGCTACCAGCCGATACTGACTTTCCTGGCCGAGACGCGCGAATACCTGATGGGCGGGTTGCGCAACGGCGACCGGCCCACGGGCCGGCAGATCGCCGCCCACCTCGAGAGCGCCTTTCGGGCTTTGCCGCACGGCGTGAAGAAAATCCTGGCGCGGGCCGATTCCGGGTTTTATTGCTGGGAGGCGGTGGAGGCCTATGAAAAGGCGGCTTGTCAGTTCGTCATCGTGGCGCGCAAGACCAGGCGGCTGGTCGAGCAGTTGCAGCAAGCGGCCTGGAAGCCCTCGCCCCACAGCGATGCGGATGCGGAATGCGAATTCCTCTACCAGCCGCAGGGCTGGGCGCGGGCCTGTCGTTTCCTGGCGCTGCGTTACGAAAACGAACCCGCGGCCGGCGCGGCCGAGCAATACCAGCTGTTTGCCACCAGCGCTTACACCTACCGCGTGTTTGTCACCAACCTGGCCGAACCGATCGCGGCGGTGGTGTGGTTTTACAATCAGCGCGCCGCAGCCGAGAACCTCATCAAGGAGGCCAACAACGACGCCGGGCTGGCGGCCCATCCCTCGCGCCGCTTTGACATGAACCGCAATCACTTTCAGCTGGCCATGCTGGCCTACAACCTCAACTGCTGGCTGCTGCTGTTCAACCGCGAAGCCCAAGCCAGCGTGGAGACACTGCGGCACACCACCCTGGCGACGGCGCGGCTGCGCTTTCTGTTCGTGGCGGCCAAGATCTGGCGGCACGCCGGCAGAACGGGTGTCAGCTACAGCGATCATTATGAGGAAAAGGGCCTGTTTGAACGGCTGATGCGGCGGCTGCGGGCGATGGGGCCACCGGGATCGAGCTTCGCGCCGGTGGTGGAGGGTGCGCTGAGTTGAGGGGCGCTCCATGCATAAAATTTCATGCACTCGCCGCAACGTACTGGGAACACGCCGCTTGCCCGCCCGCTTTTGCCCGCCGGGATTGGCAGGCGGCTCAAACAGGGAGGGAAACAGAGGAAAAGACGACTTGCTAAATCACTGAGTTGACACGACTGCCGCTACCGCCACAACTCCATCGGCGATGGCTACGCCGAATCGGTGCATAATTCAGGTTTAACATGTTAAAAATAAGGAGGACGGAACCCGGTCCGAGACGGCAGCGGCGGCATTGCAGTTTCTGGTAAACGCTGTGCTGTCAGGGAGGACCTACCCACTCCCGACGTGCAGCCTCGGGCCGACTCTCCTACATCGCTCTCGGGCTACAGGGGACGCGTGGGCGGGTGGACAAATCACTACTACCTGAGCATCCAGTTGCAAGATTTGTCGAGCATGCTTGCGACGAACGCAACGACGGCCAAGATCAGGACCAAGGGTAGTAGTTTTCTGAGGTCCCTGACCATGTCAAGCAGTATAGCTCGGCGACATCGCGGCTGGCTCTCGACCCCAGCTTGATGCTGGAGGCGTTGGACTCAAAAGCCTACCCGTCGGCAAGAGTTTACTCCGCCGCCACGCCCGTCCACTTGACGACATCTCAAGAAGTACTTGCGTCACTTCTGCAAGGGATGACTCCTCCAGACTGCTCCAGGATTGAACGCGGCGATAGCTCGAAGACAAGTTTCTGTGAATGCCTTCGGCCAGCTTGGTTATGTGGAGCGGCTGGCGACTCGGAACCCTGTGTAGCTCAAGTAGCCTGCCAGCGCCACGGCGATCAGGCTCACCCATGACGGGACATCCCAGCTACCGACGCGGAATTCCCATGGGACAATCACGCGCAGAAGATGGGCCAGGGCAACCAGCAAAAAGATGATTCCACTTAGGGTTGCGCGCGTATCCTTTCGGAGTCATCGCTGGAAACCTCCCATCCGGGATCTGGAATTCAGGTCCCGGTCCGCCACCAGTGTACGCCTGCTATGGCTGGTGATCTGTGCCCGACAACTGCACTTCGATCCCGTCGGGGTCTTTAAAGTAGACTCGGTTGCTGCGCCGAGCAGGGTCCAAGCCCTGGCGCTCCAGCTCCGCCGTCACTCTGCCGACTTCGTAGTCTTCAATTGCGATGCAGTAGTGATTCATGCCCGGATTCGCGTTCTGAAAAAGTGCCAGAAAGTTCTTCCTAAGCCCAAGGAAGCAGTTCGTGTCGCTCTGTCTCACCACGGGCAGACCAAGATGTTTCTGATAGAAGTCCCGAGAGCGTCTAACGTCAGTCACGTTGAGTGCCACGTGGTTTACTTCAACTCCCTGGAAGGTCGAGGAAGTAGGAGCTGCGGTACCCCGCGAGGCAATGGTTAGGGCGGCGAGCCCGGAAATCAAGTCACGACGACGGATCTCACCTCGTTCGTAGCGTGTGAGCATATCCGAGATACGATTGTACATGCTGGCCTCCTTTGCAGATGCGGTGTGGTGCAGACAGTGTACGCCTATGGGTTGTGGGGGTGCAATGAAAAAGGGCTGAGGGTGCGGCTGTTGAGATCTGTGACAGGAAGGTGGTAGGCTTGCGGCGCTATGGCTGATGTTCTTGAATTGTTGATTGCGGAGCGGGATCGGTTGGATCAGGTGATTGCGGTGTTGCAGGGGCCTCGTCGGCGGGGTCGGCCCTCAGGCTCCGGGAAGAAGGTAGCCGCGAAGAAAGTGCGCAAGAGGCCTCGGATGTCGGCTGAGGCGCGGAAACGCCGGAGCGAGGGGATGAAGAAGTGGTGGGCAGCCCACCGGAAGGCGGCGAAGAAGTCTTCCTAGTTCTGGTCTCCTGGTTTTAGTCTGATGGCCAGCGGCAGACGAGCGGTCTTGCCTTTGGAGTCGTTTGTGGAGCAAGGCGTCTTCGCACTCAACTCTTGTTGCGGCCGGACTTCTTCGTCGAGGCTCGCACGATAAGCTGCGGCTCGATATGAATCGTCTTCGGAGGAGGCGTTCGTTTCGCCCTCAGCAGGCGAAGAACTTGCTCCCCGGCGTTCTCGCCGACCTCCAGACACCGCTGATCAATCGTCGTTAGCGGCACGAGGAACACATCCGAATGCCGGTCGTTTCCCGCTCCGATCACCGCGATGTCGTTAGGCACTTTAAGACCGGCTTCGAGGATGGCTTTGAGAGCGCCAGCTGCAGTCGAGTCATTAAAGCAAACGATGCCGTCCGGGCGCGGCTTGAGCTTCAACAGACTTTGAGCCGCCCGGTATCCGCTGCCGGAAGTCTCCGAGAGTTCGCCACTGGCGACGTAGTTGTCTCTGACCGCCAACTTGTTGCGCAAGAGGGTTTTTCGGTAACCACGTTGGCGCGCTCGCGCGTTGGCAAACTCCGGTCCGCGGATGTGGGCGATTCGCTTGCAGCCGCACTCGATCAGGTGTTTGGTTGCCATTCGGCCGATTGCCTCGTCGTTTCCGCCAACAAAGGTCACCTTCAAGCCGGGGAAGTGCCTGTCTACAAGAATGTAGGGGACCTTTTTCTCTTCGAGATGGTGAAACTCCGCGGCGCTCCCTGCGTTGTGAACGGAACAGACCGCCAGCGCATCCACTCGCCGCGAGACCAGCCAGTCGATCTCCTGGCGTTCGCGCTCCGGATCCTCATCAGATGAAGAGGTGATCAGGTGGAAGCCCTTGGCTTGTATCTTGCGGCCCATGCCCTTCGCCATTTCCGCGAAAAAATGGCTGCCGAGGTCGGGCACCACCAAACCCACCATCTGGGTGCGCCGGGTCGCCAGGCTGCGCGCCACCCAATTCGGCTGATAGTTCAGCTCCTTGATGCGTTTCCGAACGCGCTTGCGCGTGGCGTCACTGATGTCGCTGTGGTTGCGAAGCACCTTCGATACGGTGATGATCGAGACACCAAGATCGCTGGCAATGTCTTTCAACGTTGCTGGCATATGATTTCTCCCAAGCTACTCCGGCTTTTACGTGGTTCAGGGCCCGATACTTGCGATGAAATGTGGATATCCATCCAACGGACAAAGCGGCTCGATGCCACCTGAGGGACGAGGCGTCCACACAAACAGAGACCATCGCAAAAGCAGAATATTACGGCTCGACTGTACCACGAACGATAAAGGGAGCGTACCTGTTGAAGTTCCCAGGTTTGCGATAGTAACTCAAGTCAGAGGCCGCCTCAACCTTCTTCGAGTGACCCTCGTACCCAGGGACGCCCGGAACCCTCGTCAGATCCGACTGCGATAGAATTCCCACACGTCGGCCAGTGTTCCCCGTACTTGGTTTATCCGTTTCCAATCGAATCGAGACATCCCCCTTCCGAGCCGCCCTGGGCCACAAAGTGCCCGTGAGCCAAGGGTTGTGGCTCCCCCCTCACCTTCCTTCCCACGCTCAGGGAGAACCGATCGTTCCCGAAATGTCGGGGGACCTCTCCTTAATCCCGGATTTCCACTTTAGTTTCGGTTCTGCTAACCATCGGGTGGCCTCGGACGCCTTTATTTATGAGGGTTGGAAAGCACTCAAGGCGCTGAGGAGATCAACACCCAATGGGTGAAAAAGAAAACAAACCGTTCCAGCTAAGCTTCAACGGCTTATTGAAAGTCGATTTCCAAGGATCGCGCGTCACTTCCGACGGCGGGCTCATTTTGGTCCGCGAGCTGGACGAACGGCTCGGGCTCGGGAAACTGATCGAGGAGCATCTCAGCGACTCGCGGCAAGGCTTGAACAAGAAGTTCCCGTTCGCCGATCTGCTGCGGCAGTCAGTCTACTCTCGGCTGGCAGGCTACGAGGACCTCAACGATGCCGTCCGAGTGTCGGCTGACCCGACGTTTCGCTTGATCGGCTCGAAGAGGAACTGGGATCGCGGCGGGGCCTTGACCTCGACGCTGCATGGCTTTGAGACAGAGATGCTGGCGAGCGAGGAGAACTTGCTGGGGCTGATGGCTGTGAACCGCGAGCTGGTGGCGCAAGCCGAGACGCAAGACGACTCCGAGCGCGTCGTTCTCGACATGGACTCGACCGAAAGCCCTGTCCACGGCCAGCAAGAGGGCAGTGCCTACAACGGGCACTTCGAGTCGGTCTGCTACCACCCGTTGTTGTTGTTCAACCAGCATGGTGATTGTCTGGCGGCAAAGCTGCGGCCGGGCAACGTGCACAGCGCCAAGGACTGCAACGAGTTGCTGCTGCCCGAGATCGAGCGCCAACAGGCCGCGGGCAAGCAGGTCACCTTCCGGGGCGATGCGGCCTTTGCCAAGCCGGAGATTTATGAGTCTTCGGAAGAACGCGGAGTGCGGTACGCCATTCGCATTCCGGCCAACAAGAGCTTGGAATTGGCGATCGAAGACATCCTGTTTCGGCCGCCGGGCAGGCCGGGTCGCAAGCCCTTGGTGCGCTACAAGAGCTTCCGCTATCAGGCGGAGAGTTGGTCCAAGCCGCGACGCATCGTGGCCAAGGTCGAGCATCATCTCGGTGAGCTGTTCCCGCGCGTCGGCTTTATCGTGACGAACATGACGTTGCCGAGTCGGTCTGTGGTGCGCTTCTACAACAAGCGCGGCACGGCCGAGCAATGGATTAAAGAAGGCAAGCAGGCCACGCACTGGACGCGGCTGTCGTGCCATCGCTTCCGGGCGAACGAGGTGCGACTGCAACTCAGCGTGCTGGCCTACAATCTGGGCAACTTGTGGCGACGGCTGGGACTGCCGCACAGGATCAAGAGCTGGTCGCTGACGAGCTTGCAGCGGCGGCTGATGAAGACCGGCGGGCGGCTGGTCAAGCATGCCCGCTACTACTGGTTGCTGCTGGCGGAGGGGCATCTGAACCGGCGGCTGTTCGGTGACATGCTGCACAGGATCTGGGCACTGCCGCTGCCGAGCGGGTAGCGTTGCCTGGACGAGGATCAACAGTTTTTGGCTCCGAAAAGGTTTCGCAGGGAGCAGTGTCGGTCGGTGCGCCGTTCAGCCCGCTCCATCAACGTCTATGAGCGGACGGACGGGCTTTGGGGCCTGCCGCCGGAGCTGATGTGCAGGGTTCAGCGCGGAAAGACGTGGTATTCGGGCAGCGCGGGTGTATACTGTCGCCGTACCAGGGTCAAAATGGAAATCCTGGCTAAAACACTCCACACTATGTGAAGTGACATTTCCGGAAAGTTCGAACTTCGAGCGTCTTCAACCCACATCTAGCGTGTCGCATGAACTCTGCCAGTGGGCGGGCCTCTCCACACCTTCAGGCAATTTTGTGTCCCTATCTCCCAACGCTTCCCTGATCTGATCCTGGGTGATGCCGATTGTGGTGCTGAGATCTGCTCCGGTGAGATCTGCCCTCTTTAAGAATGCCCGGCTGGCATTCGCACGACGAAGATGCGCCCCGATGAGTGTCGCCCCAAAGAGATCGGCGCGGCTGAGATTCGCTCCCATGAGCAGCGCTCCGTCAAGTCTCGCCTGCCGGAGTATGGCCCCTTCCAAATTCGCTCCACGAAGCTCGGATTTGCGTAGGTCTGCCTGCATCAGGAAAGCCTCGGAAAAATTTGCACGGGACAGGGGTGCTCCTGCTAGCGGCGCCTGGTTCAGGTTCACATGAGGCCGGGGACGGTCTTCTCTCCAGTGATTCCACTCCTGCACACCCTTGTGGAGAATTGCGAGTTGCTCCGGGTTCGCCACAGGATCATTATGACGCTGCGATGCTGATTCGACGGGCAGGGCTGAGTGGAGTGGTTGGCTGTCCTCAATGCAGTGCGACTCCCGGATGGATTTGAGCGGAGTCGTTCCCGAAATGTCGCGTGTACATGATACTCCCTCCCTCTTAATCCAGGATTTCCATTTTGGATCTTGGCCTCCTCGATTCTACGTTCCTTCTCTCTTGAACGCAAGCCTTTCTTGACCGCAGGCACGCACCGGGCCGGACCGAAGTGCTTCCACCTGAATTATGCACAGATTCACTTTGCGAGTGTGGCTGCGTTCGTAGCGGGTTGGCGGTCGTCGTGAGGTGGTAGCTCGGCAACTGGTCTTTTGGCTTCTCCGTCCCCGGTTTCCCTTCCCGCCTAGATTCCGCGTCGTCAAAACCTCGCTCGGAAGTGACGTGTTTCCAGTGCGTTACGGCTAGTGCATAAAATTTTATGCATAGCGCATAGCCAGGCTCTCAGATCAGCGCCCTCCCGACCACCGGCAGAAAGCCGCCGTAGGGAGTCGGCTTCTTGCCGCGGAAGTGGTAAGGCGTCGAAGCCCCGATTTTATTGGGTCGCGAGGCCGTCACGGCTGGGCCTTGTTGGACGGGCCTTTGGGAGCTATGCTGTTTTCGTCTGGTAACCATGTGGGTGACCTCCTTGGGGTTGGCTGGCGAAGCTGGGATCTTTGCCAGCCTACCTTTTTACCCCATGTTTTCGGGGGTTCCCAATGGTCCCTTGCGGCTCAGCCCTCCTCAGGTCCACGCCGCAGTGCATAATTCAGGTTCCACTAGACCCTTTCGTTCTCCGAAGGGGACAATTCGTCGGTCGGAAGGCGGTTTTTCAGGCACTCCTCCGAGCTTCACTCCGCAGCATCCAGATTTCGCACTCGCGAGCGACCGTTCTACCCGCTCGGCAGCGGCAGCGCCCAGATCCTGTGCAGCATGTCACCGAACAGCCTGCGGTTCAGATGCCCCTCGGCCAGCAGCAGCCAGTAATACCGCGCGTGCTTGACCAGCCGACCGCCGGTCTTCATCAATCTGTGTTGCAAGCTCGTCAGCGACCAGCTCTTGATCCTGTGCGGCAGTCCCAGCCGCCGCCACAAGTTGCCCAGGTTGTAGGCCAGCACGCTGAGTTGCAGTCGCACTTCGTTGGCCCGAAAGCGATGGCACGAAAGCCGTGTCCAGTGCGTGGCCTGCTTGCCTTCTTTAATCCATTGCTCGGCCGTGCCGCGCTTGTTGTAGAAGCGCACAACAGACCGACTCGGCAACGTCATGTTCGTCACGATAAAACCGACGCGCGGGAACAGCTCACCGAGATGATGCTCGACCTTGGCCACGATGCGTCGCGGCTTGGACCAACTCTGCGCCTGATAGCGGAAGCTCTTGTAGCGCACCAAGGGCTTGCGACCCGGCCTGCCCGGCGGGCGAAACAAGATGTCTTCGATCGCTAATTCCAAGCTCTTGTTGGCCGGAATGCGAATGGCGTACTGCACTCCGCGTTCCTCCGAAAACTCATAAATCTCCGGCTTGGCAAAGGCCGCATCGCCCCGGAAGGTGACCTGTTTGCCCGCAGCCTGTTGGCGCTCGATCTCGGGCAGCAGCAACTCGTTCCAGTCCTCAGCGCTGTGCACGTTGCCGGGACGCAGCTTGGCGGCCAGACAATCGCCGTGCTGGTTGAACAACAACAACGGGTGGTAGCAGACCGACTCGAAATGGCCGTTGTAGGCACTGCCCTCTTGCTGGCCGTGGACAGGGCTTTCGGTCGAATCCATGTCGAGAACGACGCGCTCGGAGTCGTCTTGCGTCTCGGCTTGCGCCACCAGCTCGCGGTTCACAGCCATCAGCCCCAGCAAGTTCTCCTCGCTCGCCAGCATCTCCGTCTCGAAGCTCTGCAGTCGCGAGGTCAGTGCCCCGCCGCGATCCCAGTTCTTCTGCGAGCCGATCAAGCGAAAGGTCGGATCGGCGGATACTCGCACGGCGTCATTGAGGTCCTCGTAGCCGGCCAGCCGAGAGTAGACTGACTGCCGCAGCAGATCGGCGAACGGGAACTTTTTGTTCGAGCCTTGCCGTGGGTCACTGAGATGTTCGTCGATCAGCTTCCCGAGCCCGAGTCGCTCGTCCAGCTCGCGGACGAGAATGAGCCCGCCATCGGAAGTGACGCGCGATCCTTGGAAATCGACTTTCAATAAGCCGTTGAAGCTTAGCTGGAACGGCTTGTTTTCTTTTTCACCCATTGGGTGTTGATCTCCTCAGCGCCTTGATTGCTTTTCAACCCGCATAAATAAAGGCGTCCGAGGTCACCCGATGGTTAGCAGAACCGAAACTAAAGTGGAAATCCGGGTTAATACACCCCACACTATGTGAAGTGACTTTTCGGGAAAGTTCGGGGGAGGTTGAGATCCATGAGTGGAAGGTGGTAGGCTCGGGCGCTATGGCGGATGTTCTTGAGTTGTTGATTGCAGAGCGGGATCGCTTGGATCAGGCGATTGCGGTGTTAGAGGGACCTCGTCGGCGGGGTCGGCCTCCAGGCTCAGGGAAGAAGGTAGCCGCGAAGAAGCCGCGGAAGCGGCGGGCGGTGTCGGCGGAGGCGCGGAAGCGGATGTCTGAGGCGCAGAGGAAGCGGTGGGCTGCGCAGAAGAAGGTCGGAAAAAAGGCAGCGAAGAAGTCGTCCTAGTCTCCATCTTCGTGTCCAGCTAGGATTTGCCTCTTAGCATTCGGTCTCACCGGTCCCGCGAGCAGACGAGCGGTCCTTCTTTAGGTGGCCTTTGATGAAGCAAGGTTTCGCGTCAGCGACTTCGTCTTAGGCCTATCGGGAGCAGTTTTATCCACGTCAGCCTAAACAAGAATTAGATTGTGGCAGAAGCAGCCTTACACCAGATCGATCATCCTCCTGTTATCGAAGGGGCGTGGACAACCCTGCTGGCTATAATGATCGAAACAGGGGGATCTCCGAGATGGGCACCAGACACCTTTGTCGGCTAATTTCGACATTTGCGATTATTGCCGTGGCCGCTGTTCTGGCCATTGGTTTGGCGGCCGTTGTGCCGGATCCGGTCATCGATTCCGACTCCACCAACGCCAACGGCAAGCAGACCGCTGTATTGGCGGGCGGCTGCTTCTGGTGCACGGAGGCGGTGCTTGAGCAGCTTATTGGCGTCCACAACGTGGTGTCCGGGTATTCGGGCGGCGAGGCGAAGACTGCTCAATCCCGGATTTCCACTTTAGTTTCGGTTCTGCTAACCATCGGGTGACCTCGGACGCCTTTATTTATGCGGGTTGAAAAGCAATCAAGGCGCTGAGGAGATCAACACCCAATGGGTGAAAAAGAAAACAAGCCGTTCCAGCTAAGCTTCAACGGCTTATTGAAAGTCGATTTCCAAGGATCGCGCGTCACTTCCGATGGCGGGCTCATTCTCGTCCGCGAGCTGGACGAGCGACTCGGGCTCGGGAAGCTGATCGACGAACATCTCAGTGACCCACGGCAAGGCTCGAACAAAAAGTTCCCGTTCGCCGATCTGCTGCGGCAGTCAGTCTACTCTCGGCTGGCCGGCTACGAGGACCTCAATGACGCCGTGCGAGTATCCGCCGATCCGACCTTTCGCTTGATCGGCTCGCAGAAGAACTGGGATCGCGGCGGGGCACTGACCTCGCGACTGCAGAGCTTCGAGACGGAGATGCTGGCGAGCGAGGAGAACTTGCTGGGGCTGATGGCTGTGAACCGCGAGCTGGTGGCGCAAGCCGAGACGCAAGACGACTCCGAGCGCGTCGTTCTCGACATGGATTCGACCGAAAGCCCTGTCCACGGCCAGCAAGAGGGCAGTGCCTACAACGGCCATTTCGAGTCGGTCTGCTACCACCCGTTGTTGTTGTTCAACCAGCACGGCGATTGTCTGGCCGCCAAGCTGCGTCCCGGCAACGTGCACAGCGCTGAGGACTGGAACGAGTTGCTGCTGCCCGAGATCGAGCGCCAACAGGCTGCGGGCAAACAGGTCACCTTCCGGGGCGATGCGGCCTTTGCCAAGCCGGAGATTTATGAGTTTTCGGAGGAACGCGGAGTGCAGTACGCCATTCGCATTCCGGCCAACAAGAGCTTGGAATTAGCGATCGAAGACATCTTGTTTCGCCCGCCGGGCAGGCCGGGTCGCAAGCCCTTGGTGCGCTACAAGAGCTTCCGCTATCAGGCGCAGAGTTGGTCCAAGCCGCGACGCATTGTGGCCAAGGTCGAGCATCATCTCGGTGAGCTGTTCCCGCGGGTCGGATTTATCGTGACCAACATGAGCTTGCCAAGCCGGTCGGTAGTGCGCTTCTACAACAAGCGCGGCACGGCCGAGCAGTGGATCAAAGAAGGCAAACAGGCCACGCACTGGACGCGGCTTTCGTGCCATCGCTTCCGGGCCAACGAAGTGCGACTGCAACTGAGCGTGCTGGCCTACAACCTGGGCAACTTGTGGCGGCGGCTTGGGCTGCCGCACAGGATCAAGAGCTGGTCGCTGACGAGCTTGCAACAGCGGCTGATGAAGACCGGCGGTCGGCTGGTCAAGCACGCCCGGTATTATTGGCTGCTGCTGGCCGAGGGGCATCTGAACCGGCGGCTGTTCGCTGACATGCTGCACAGGATCTGGGCGCTGCCGCTGCCGAGCGGGTAGCGTTGACCGGGCGAGGATCAACAGTTTTCGGCTCCAAAAAAGTTTTTCAAGGAGCAGTGTCGGCCGGAGCGCCGTTCAGCCCGCTCAATCAACGTCTGTGAGCGGATGGATGAGCCCTGGCGCCTAGCGGCGGAGGTGATGTGCAGGGTTCAGCGCGGAAAGACGTGGTATTCGGGGCAGCGCGGGTGTATACTGTCGCCGTACCAGGGTCAAAATGGAAATCCTGGTCAATACGATCTAGTGGCTCAAGGCAGGACGAAGCATGCCGAATCTATCAAGATCACCTTCGACCCTGCCAAGATCTCTTACGGTCAGCTTCTCAAAGTCTTTTTCAGCGCCGCCCACGACCCCACTCAATTGAATCGGCAGGGTCCGGATTACGGGCGACAGTACCGCTCAGCGATCTTTTGGCGGGATGCCGAGCAAAAGCGCATCGCTGAAGCCTATATCCAGCAGCTTAATGGAGCCGGGGTGTTCAGCAAGCCGATTGTGACCGAGCTTACCGAATTCAAGAGGTTCCACACAGCCGAACCATACCATCAGGACTTCGTTAAGCGTCATCCGAAGCATCCGTACGTGGTGGTGAACGCCCTGCCGAAACTTGAGAAGTTGTCGAAGGAATTTCCAGCATTGGTCAAGAAATAGGGCGGCTGCTAAGTGCGAGCGGCGGCTAACCAGCACCACGAGGGTTGGGTCGAGATCGCCGATCGCTTCTGGCCTTATCCGTTTCCTTCATGCAGCAAAGGCGTTATTCGGACAAGCGTGTGGACTTGGCACGGAGGACACCTTCCTGAACCCTTGGCGACAAATGGACAAAAGACCATTGGAGCCTCGCCCGGATTTGATCAACCCTGGCTGACTCCACCGGTTTACTCACCGTCGCGTCCCTTGCGATATTCCTCGCGCACCTTTTGCGCGAAACGCATGAGCCCGAGCTTAGCGTTCCCGATTTTTGGTTCAGCCTCCCGCCAAGTCTGCTTTGCGCGGGGCATGACGTCTTCTTCGAATACCTTGGAGGCCTTGGCGCGAGTCTCGGGTTTCTGGGCCAACTCCTGGGCGGCGCGCATCACGAATTGGCGGAGAAGACCCATCTCAGGCTGGGTTCAGTATATCGCTCAAAGAAGGGGGAGGGATGAGACCGGGCTAGCTCGGGGCCCTCGGGATGATCGCTCGCGAACCCCGATCAAGTGGATGTAGTGGATGTAGTGGATGTTGCTCCCCTATTGAATAATTTTTTGAAACTTTTTCCGAGACCCTTGGGAACACCCACTACATCCACTACATCCACTTGAATCCGGAAGCGGGCCACTCCGGTGGGAAGCAGCCCTGGTGACCCTCCAGGCAACCTGTGGCGGCGGCTGGGGCTGTCGCACAGGATCAGGAGCTGGTCTCTGACGAGCTTGCAGCACCGGCTGATGAAGACGGACGAGGCGCTGGCGGCTACCGGTGCAGGTGATGCGCAGAGTTCAGCGTGGGAAGGCCTGCTGTTCGGAGCGGCGCCGGTGTATACTGTGGCCGTGCCAGGGCAAAAACTGAAATCCTGGTTCATATCAGAGTCGAGAGACCAGATCGAAGTCGATCTGGAAGAAGGTTCCGATTTGCTGGATGGACGGAACCAGGACCTAGACTCCACCGCCGCCGTCCAACGCCAGGGCGCCAGCGAAGAGGTGCTCTACACGGGCGATCCCGTGCGGGTCTACCTCCGGGAAATGGGCGCCATACCGCTGCTGACCAGGCAGCGTGAGGTCGATCTGGCCCGCCGTATGGAACGGGGCAAGGATCGGATGCTGCGCGCCATCTCGCGCTCGCCCCTCATCCTCGCCGAAGTCCTTGAAATCTACGACCGCATCAAGCGGGGCGACCTGGAGTTGGAATCGGTTGTCGATATTGCTCACCGAGAAGATACCGAGGCGCAACGGAACAAGAAACGCACCGAAGCCAAGCAGAGGTTCACGCGTGTCACGCGGGCTCACAAGCAGGTTGTCTCGGCCCAGCAGAAGCTGGACCGCACGCCGAAGAGGAACGTGCACGTCGCCCGGCGCCTCAAATGGAAGCGCAAGCGGCTGCTGGTGAAACTATCCCAAACCATCCAGGGAGTGCCTTTTTCGCAAGCATACTGGGACAAGTTCAGCGACGAACTTGAGAAGGTCCAAGCCAATCTCGCGCCTCTCTACTCCGAACTCGACCGCCTCAAAACTCAGAGCGCACGCAAAACGAACTTCAGCGCCGCCGCCCAGCGCGAGATCCGCCGCGAGATTCGAAAGTCCGAAGCCTCCTACAATCTGACGCTCAAGGACGTACGGCACACCACCCGCCGCATCTACGACGGCTTCTGCCAGTCCGAAAGAGCCAAGAAAGCGCTCGTGGAGGCCAACCTCCGCTTGGTCGTCTCCGTGGCGAAGAAATACGTCAACCGCGGGCTGCACCTCCTCGACCTTATCCAGGAAGGCAATATCGGCCTGATGCGCGCGGCCGAGAAGTTCGAGTACCGCCGGGGCTACAAGTTCTCCACCTACGCTACTTGGTGGATTCGTCAGGCTGTCACCCGCGCTATCGCCGATCAGTCCCGCACCATCCGCAACCCGGTCCACATGAACGAACGCATAAACAAGTTCCGGCGAGCCCTGCGGGAACGTGAGAAAGAACTGGGTCGCACGCCGACGAACGAAGAGATCGGCAGTCGGATGGAGATCTCCGCCGAGAAGGTGCAGCAACTCAAAACCATCTCTTGCGATCCTGTCTCGCTCGAAACACCGCTGGGCCGCGATGGCGAATCCGTCCTGGGAGACCTACTCGAAGACCGGTGGGCTGGCTCATCCGTGGATGCTGTCATCGAGTCGAACGTTCAAGAAGAAACAGCCGACGTGCTCAAGACCCTCTCTCCGAAAGAAGAAACAGTCATCCGCATGCGCTTCGGCATTGGCTGCGACCGGGAGCATACGCTCGAAGAGATCGGTCAGGAGTTCGCCCTCACTCGTGAACGCATCCGGCAGATCGAGCACAAAGCGTTGGGGGCCTTGCGCGGTCCTGACCGCGCTCGGCGGCTGCGGCCCTTGATGGCTGCCAAGCATTAGATTAGGACGCATTCCCGCTCCGTAAGTCGAGCTGGAAACCGGCCCGTTGATAGAATCGGCAGGGGAGTGTTTCCGCCCCCCCCCCCGGAATTATCGGAGTTCATATCGGGGACCCTGGAGAACCCCCCTTACTCCCCCTACTCCCCGCCTGCTTGAGGCTAGAATTGTCCTTGCAGAGCCGATTCACTTTTGTCCCGGTCTGTTGAAACGATGAGTCCCCCCGAAGCAAGAGCGCCCCGCATCATCGCCGTCGATGACGATGATCTGGTATTGGACTCGCTCCAGGGGCTTTTCACGCTCGAAACCGACTACGCAGTGGAGCTGTTCGACGATCCCAGGAAAGCCGTTGAGCACCTTGCAAAAAACCCGGTTGACGTTGTGATCTCCGACTTCTTGATGCCCCAGATGAACGGGTTGGAGTTTCTGAGGGAAGCGCACCGGCTGCAGCCCGAGGCGGCCCGAATCCTGCTGACTGGCTTCGCGGACAAGCAGAACGCGATTCGCGCCATCAACGAAGTCGGCCTCTACCACTATCTGGAAAAGCCCTGGGACAACGACCACCTGCTGCTCTTGATGCGAAACGCGCTTCAGGAAAAGAGCCTGCGTCGGCAACTGGCGGACAAGGTAAAGGACCTTGACCAGCTCTTACGCGAACACACGGATTTGACTGACAAGCACCGCGGCCTCGAACGAGAGATGGAGATGGCGGCCAATGTGCAGCGAAGTCTGCTGCCGAAAAACTTTCCGGAAGTGGACGGTTTCCAGATCAGTACGTTCTACCGTCCCTCCGATGCCGTGGGAGGCGACTATTACGATGTTCACCAAAATGGCGACGGGGCGACCTGGCTGATATCCGACGTGAGCGGCCACGGTGTGCAGGCCGCCCTGACGAGCATGCTGCTGAAAGCGATCTTTCATCAATCGGCGGCGAATTATCAGGATCCCAGGGAACTGCTTTCGAGGATGAACTCGGAGTTGCACCAGTTCTTGCCCGGCGGGATGTTCGCCGCGGCGACGGTTTTCCAGATCGAAGCAGGGAGCCCGGCGGTCCGGGTCGCTAACGCCGGTCTGCCGTACCCCATGCTGCTCTCCGCCAACTCCGAAAAAAAGGTGCGGGAAATTCCGCTGGCGGGGCTGCCGCTCGGCTTGTTCCCGGTCGGAACACCCGATCATTACGATGCCCGCGAACTCAAGCTGACTTCCGGCGAGGTGCTGCTGGTTTCCTCCGATGGATTAGGCGAGATCCGCTGGCAAGGGGAAGAGAGAAGGGATGAGTTCTTCCAGGATGGGCCCTTGGTGGCGGCGCTAGGCGACTTGAGCGGCAGCGGGGGCCGGCAAGTCGTGGAAGGAGTTGTTGAAAAGGCCCTGGCCTACGGCGGTGAAAACGGCGTGCTCGATGACGTAACAGTCGTAGCGGTCGAGCGTGTGTAGCACCGCCACGCTCACCCCGCCCGGAGCGACAAAGAGGTAGCCGTGAGAGTTCTGAGCCGTTGCGGGCGTCAAACCAAGAACGGGAATTGCCATTGAGGGCTCTCCCAACAGCCCCGGCTAATTCCTCCCGGCTCAATTCCGGCGCGCAGGCTTAAAACTTCCATCCCCTGCCAAAACCAACTGTTTGTTAGCTGGCCTTGGAGCCCTACCTAAGCCCTGTGTTTCACCCGCTTCTGACCGGCGCATTCGAGCAATGTTTTCGGCAGGGCCTACTGAAGGGACTTTTCCCTTCTCCAGCTGCAATCCAATCCATCCGCCGCTACGCCATCCTACCCTAGCGGCTGGGGAGGCCATCTGCGGAACGTCTGCCGGGCTGGTTTGGGAGAAGGCGGTTTCAAATCCAGCAGAATAGCTACTGAGAAATTTCATAACCACCAGCAATCGGCCATCGGCGCTACCTCCTTCGGCAACCAGAGCCGGTGAAAACCGAATCCATTCAAAGGTCTAGCCGTGCTAGGATCGGATTACTGGTGGTAAGGCTTGTAATCACCAGCTATCCGCAAACAGGTAGAATTACCCCATCGTGGTAGGCGAGACGATCAGCCACTACAAGGTCCTCTCCGAAGTCGGCCGGGGCGGCATGGGTGTCGTCTACAAGGCCGAAGACACGTCGCTGGATCGCCCCGTTGCCCTCAAGTTCCTCGCCGCGCATCTGGTCGAGGACACCGAGATCCGCAAGCGGTTCGAGCGGGAAGCCAAAGCAGCTGCGGCCCTAAACCACCCGAACGTCTGCACCGTCCATGAAATCGCGGAGGCCAATGGCCGCACCTACATTGCCATGGCCTTCCTCGAAGGCGAGCCGCTGGAGAAGAAGATCGAGGCCGGCCCGCTGAAGCTGAAGGATGCGCTCGATTTCGCAATCCAGACAGCAAATGTGGCGATTCTCGCTTTTCTCCCGAAGATAACGCCTCCCCGCGGCGGATAGTCGAGAGCCCGACAACGAGGTTTGCATGAGCTGCGGATCGACAAGCTACTCGCCTTTTGTATTCTCCATTTGCAAGTGCTGCCAGGCTTTTTGGAGTACCAGATCGTAGTACTCCGCATAGTTGTCTCGCCTCACGGGCACATAGTCATCGACTACCGCCGGATTTCCTTCGAGCACTTCACCATTGGGTCGTATCGTTTGTCCGATCGACCACATGAACTCGACGACGCGCTTTCGGCTGATTGGGAACCTGACAATCTCTTTCCACTCCCAAGTATTGCTGTATCCGGCAGTTGACATGCCAATCGTGTGACAGAGGTTATTGTCCACGACGATGGCGGCGAACTGATCGAGGTGGGAGCCGCCATACGGCCCAAACAGGCAGACCATCTTGCCTTGGAAATGCCGTTTCGCGGGCCGGATCCAGCCGTCGGAATCGCGCGGCAGATGGACAAGCTTGAACGGGACGCTATTGGAGTGGCTTTCACCCCGCGCGTAAGCCGGCAACACGTCCATCTCCAGCCAGTCCAAGAGCCAGCCTTTGTCGTCAAAGGCTTTCGGCGCGCTACGGCGACCACGCACCGACCCTTTCGCGAGCCGCTGCCGGTGCTTGACGAACCGCGGAATGACGCCGCTGAGCCTCAGATTTCCCGCGGGAACCTTGAAGGGCTTCGACGAAAAGTGCCGGACGGTGTAGACACCCAGACTACCGCCGCGGCTCCGAGTGCCATCCCAAATCACGTGGTAACCCAGATAGTCGTGAGCCTCGGCGTAATCCATCAGGGTGTCGACATCTTCAACGAGGGACTCGCCGAAACCCTTCCAGGAGATCAGAAGAACCGGCTGCCCGTTGGTTGATCGATAAAGATCGAACGTCGTCTTCTCAAGCAGTCGCTCGAAATCGGGATACTCTCGCTTACGACCAATGGCCCAGCGAATCTCATCCCGTCGCATGTAGGGCAGTGCGAGTTCGTAGCGGCACCCGTCAGCCTTCTCCAACTCGACCGAAAGCACATTGCCGTAGAATTCCCCTGGTAGGATGGGAGTCCTCTTCGGCAGAGCATCTGCCGCCGCAACCCAGAATCCGTTCGCAGTCGAAAAGCGAAAATACGGCTTGATCTTGCGGATGTAGTCTCGAAACGCTACGCCGTTGATCCTGATGAGAAAATCGCCGACGGCCGGGGTTGGACTGCCATAGTGGCGCAACCAATTAGCGGCGAAATCGCTTACGAACATCCGTTCACTCTCGTAATCGACAGCAAAGCGCAGCGCAGCCGCCTCATCTTCGGGCGGCGCGTCTAAGTCCGGATAGTTCGCGTTTGCGGAAAGCGAGTACGATTTGCTCACACCTGAATTATGCACAGATTCGGCGTAGCCATCGCCGATGGAGTTGTGGCGGTAGCGGCAGTCGTGTCAACTCAGTGATTTAGCAAGTCGTCTTTTCCTCTGTTTCCCTCCCTGTTTGAGCCGCCTGCCAATCCCGGCGGGCAAAAGCGGGCGGGCAAGCGGCGTGTTCCCAGTACGTTGCGGCGAGTGCATGAAATTTTATGCATGGAGCGCCCCTCAACTCAGCGCACCCTCCACCACCGGCGCGAAGCTCGATCCCGGTGGCCCCATCGCCCGCAGCCGCCGCATCAGCCGTTCAAACAGGCCCTTTTCCTCATAATGATCGCTGTAGCTGACACCCGTTCTGCCGGCGTGCCGCCAGATCTTGGCCGCCACGAACAGAAAGCGCAGCCGCGCCGTCGCCAGGGTGGTGTGCCGCAGTGTCTCCACGCTGGCTTGGGCTTCGCGGTTGAACAGCAGCAGCCAGCAGTTGAGGTTGTAGGCCAGCATGGCCAGCTGAAAGTGATTGCGGTTCATGTCAAAGCGGCGCGAGGGATGGGCCGCCAGCCCGGCGTCGTTGTTGGCCTCCTTGATGAGGTTCTCGGCTGCGGCGCGCTGATTGTAAAACCACACCACCGCCGCGATCGGTTCGGCCAGGTTGGTGACAAACACGCGGTAGGTGTAAGCGCTGGTGGCAAACAGCTGGTATTGCTCGGCCGCGCCGGCCGCGGGTTCGTTTTCGTAACGCAGCGCCAGGAAACGACAGGCCCGCGCCCAGCCCTGCGGCTGGTAGAGGAATTCGCATTCCGCATCCGCATCGCTGTGGGGCGAGGGCTTCCAGGCCGCTTGCTGCAACTGCTCGACCAGCCGCCTGGTCTTGCGCGCCACGATGACGAACTGACAAGCCGCCTTTTCATAGGCCTCCACCGCCTCCCAGCAATAAAACCCGGAATCGGCCCGCGCCAGGATTTTCTTCACGCCGTGCGGCAAAGCCCGAAAGGCGCTCTCGAGGTGGGCGGCGATCTGCCGGCCCGTGGGCCGGTCGCCGTTGCGCAACCCGCCCATCAGGTATTCGCGCGTCTCGGCCAGGAAAGTCAGTATCGGCTGGTAGCTGCGCTTGCCCTTGTTCTTGGGGTTGTAACTCTTGCGCCCGCCCATCTGGCGGCCGTAGAGCGTGTGCACGGTGGTGTCGGTGTCCAGCGTCACCGTCTCCAATTTCACCTGGGCCGCGGCCCAGACTCGTTCCCGCAGCTGGCGCTGAATGGAAAGGATCTGCTTCGCCACGTTGAGGTGCAGCGAGGCCAGAAAGCGCCACAGCGTGGACTGCGGCGGCAGACGCGTCACTTGCAAGATGCCGGTCAAGATGGGGTCGCGGGCGATGAAGCGGAGTTGGTTCAGCCGCGCAAAGCCGACATAGAGGCCCAGCACGAGGGCCAGCACAAACTGGTAGAGGCTCATCACACGGGTGATTCGTTTGTTCGTGATGGTTTCTTCCAGCAGCGCCTGGAAGCCGAGTTTTTCGAGCAGGGTGGCGACGGGCAGCAAGCCGCCGTAGGGAGTCAGATTCTTGCCGCGGAAGTGATAAGGCGTGGCAGCCCCGATTTTATTGGGCCGCGGGGCCCTCGCGCCCCGGCCTTGTTTGACGGGCCTTCGGGAGCTATGCTGTTTTCGCTTGGTAACCATTTGGGTGACCTCCTTGGGGTTGACTGGCGAAGCTGAAATCTTTGCCAGCCTACCTTATTACCCCATGTTTTCGGGGGTCCCCCAAATGGCCCCTGGCGGCTCAGCCCTCCTCCGGTGCACCCCGCAGTGCATAATTCAGGTCACATCGAGCCCGCCCTCGACAAGATTGACTCGGAGGTGCCGGTCACGCCGCGCGTTGCTCATCTTGACCAGAGCGTAGAAAAGCTCCTGGTCGGTCTCGGCCTAGATGACTTCGTCGCGGTATGCGCGCATCGCGGCCTCGACGTCGAGACCAAGCTTCCTGTTCTTGATTTCCGAAAAGGCCTCCCGTTCCAGCGTCTTGGTAATCAGATACTCAAACAGGGCTTCCCGATCTTCCGGCGTACTGACATCCCCAAACCCGTGACTGGCGAAAAGCGTAAGTACACACCAGGCAGCGGCAACACTGCGGGGCTTCCTGAGCTGTAAGCAGGCCTTGACCCCGGTTGTAGTAGCGTACGTGCAAAAAGACACCACCGACATGAAACGCCCCGTCACGAACTCCGTCATCTTTCTCATCACTAACCTCCGGTACTGAAGTCTAACTCAAAACTCCGGCCGCGACCAAGTCGCACGGCGAGTTCGGCCTGACGCCCGACCAACATCGCCAGGTCGTCCTGCTCCATTACTGTCGGGGAATGGCGTTGAACCTAACCGTTGGTTCGCCGAGTTCCGCGACCGCGAGCAGGACTAAGTCCCTTGAAACGAACCAAATAGCGACTGTGGGCCGATAACTGTTGATTAATCGCGTAATCACCAGCTATGTGCGGCCTCAGCCCGTAACATACTTGAACAGAAGCACTTAGCCCGAAACCCCCTGAACTCTGTCTCCTTACCCGCTTTGCAGGTGTGTCTGCCACCGAAGCGGGGATCTTTAACATGCTAAAGTTTTTCCTCCCCTACTCTGTTCTCTCTCCTTCTCTCGCGGTCGGAATCCTGCTCCGCCATCTAGGAGGCAGGGGCTGCTGTCAGATCCTGGTAGGCGCGGCGTGCTGTTCCGATACTGATACGAAGCCTGGAAGCGGTCTGGGACCAGCTCAGACCCTCCTTGCGTAGCTTGACGACTTCCGTGCGGTTGAAGATTAGTCTTGGCCTCCCCACGGACTTGCCGGAAGCTAGGGCTCTGGCTTGACCCGCCTTGATTGCATCTGAGCGCTCCTCGTTCTCCATTTCCGCGAACCACGCTTGGATAGCCCAGAGAAGCTTGCCCATGGTTGAGTTGATGGGCCCTGTTTGGGATTTGACGGGAACAACAGTTACCCCCAAATCGGCGAGTTCGTTTACGGTGGAGATGACCTCCCGCATGTCACGACCCAGACGGGAGACTTTCCACACGAGAAGGCGGTCGAACTTTCTGAGGGCGGCGTCCTTTTTCATTTGCTGGAACAGCGGACGGCTCTTGGCACCCTTGCGGCTGGACCGACCCTGTTCCACGTAAATGCAGAGGTCGGCCAGTTCGGAAACGACCTTCGGGTTGACCGAATAGAGAACACGGTCACCGGCTGCCTCCTCGTGGATGCACTGGCGGAGCAGCTTCCGGATCCGGCTCCAATCGCGGCCGGAGCCGTCTTTCTCAGCTACCTCCAATAAGTCCTCGAACTGATTCTCGCTAGTCTGGCGGTCCGAGGAGACCCTGAAGTATTGAGCATCCATTCCGTTGTGGCGCTGCTGGGGAGACTAAGCGCCAACCAGCGCCTCGTCCCCGTCATATTCATCGTCGTCGCAGATTGGCTCGACCTCATCTTCCAGCTCAAGCACATTCAGAGCCTTCCCGGCAGCCTCAGCGAGGTCCTCCCGGCTCGACTCCGGCGAGTAAGCACCAGTGAGAACCTCCACTGCTTCGCCGATTGCTTCTTCTAGTTCCGCCTTGGTGGGCATGAGATTGTCTCCTTTGTATTCATCATGGACCAGCTCCCGCGCTTCGCCAAGATGTACATAATGGGTGAGACTAAGTTGGCGTAACGGGTTCGAGTTTGTCACGCTTGCGCTGGCGATACTTGCGCATCCGCATGGCCTCCCGGAGGGCATGCTGCTCATCCTTGGTGTTCTTGCTCAGCCGTCGGTAGATCTGCTGGCGGGACACGCCCTCGGCTTCCAGATGGAGCGCTTCCGTGACATCGGCTCTTTTCGGTCTGCCAGCCTTTCGGTTCGGCCCAAGAAGTCGAGTGAAATACTGACCAGCCTGTTTCGCAACCCGAGGATCCTGGAGGAGAGAAACAAACTCGGTCCGCAGAGAGGACGCCACTTCCAACAGCCTTCTTCGGAGATAAGCGGGACTGCAGGGAGTTGCCGGTAGCATCGATGGCGTCTCCGGATTGGAATTTTCAGCAGACTTGACGGAATCTGCCACCGGCTCATTCTGAGCTTCAAGTTCGGAGCCCTGGATGCGGTTTTTGCCTTTCACCGGCATGGCGTTACGCTCGGGGCGTCCTCCAGTAAGCGATCCAGCCCAGGACGGCAGGCGTTGGAACGACTTCCGACATCAGGTCCTATCTCACAACTGGCATTGGTCAATGATTCGGGGGTTCCTCAGATCTGAGTTTTGCCGCGCTCAACAGCTGCCTTACGTCCTCGATCTTAAAGTCGTTTGGTTCCGAACAAACCGCTCGTTCCATGACGCAGTAGTCGAGGTATTCCCCCGGATTTCCACTTTAGTTTCGGTTCTGCTAACCATCGGGTGACCTCGGACGCCTTTATTTATGCGGGTTGAAAAGCAATCAAGGCGCTGAGGAGATCAACACCCAATGGGTGAAAAAGAAAACAAGCCGTTCCAGCTAAGCTTCAACGGCTTATTGAAAGTCGATTTCCAAGGATCGCGCGTCACTTCCGATGGCGGGCTCATTCTCGTCCGCGAGCTGGACGAGCGACTCGGGCTCGGGAAGCTGATCGACGAACATCTCAGTGACCCACGGCAAGGCTCGAACAAAAAGTTCCCGTTCGCCGATCTGCTGCGGCAGTCAGTCTACTCTCGGCTGGCCGGCTACGAGGACCTCAATGACGCCGTGCGAGTATCCGCCGATCCGACCTTTCGCTTGATCGGCTCGCAGAAGAACTGGGATCGCGGCGGGGCACTGACCTCGCGACTGCAGAGCTTCGAGACGGAGATGCTGGCGAGCGAGGAGAACTTGCTGGGGCTGATGGCTGTGAACCGCGAGCTGGTGGCGCAAGCCGAGACGCAAGACGACTCCGAGCGCGTCGTTCTCGACATGGATTCGACCGAAAGCCCTGTCCACGGCCAGCAAGAGGGCAGTGCCTACAACGGCCATTTCGAGTCGGTCTGCTACCACCCGTTGTTGTTGTTCAACCAGCACGGCGATTGTCTGGCCGCCAAGCTGCGTCCCGGCAACGTGCACAGCGCTGAGGACTGGAACGAGTTGCTGCTGCCCGAGATCGAGCGCCAACAGGCTGCGGGCAAACAGGTCACCTTCCGGGGCGATGCGGCCTTTGCCAAGCCGGAGATTTATGAGTTTTCGGAGGAACGCGGAGTGCAGTACGCCATTCGCATTCCGGCCAACAAGAGCTTGGAATTAGCGATCGAAGACATCTTGTTTCGCCCGCCGGGCAGGCCGGGTCGCAAGCCCTTGGTGCGCTACAAGAGCTTCCGCTATCAGGCGCAGAGTTGGTCCAAGCCGCGACGCATCGTGGCCAAGGTCGAGCATCATCTCGGTGAGCTGTTCCCGCGCGTCGGATTTATCGTGACCAACATGACGTTGCCGAGTCGGTCTGTTGTGCGCTTCTACAACAAGCGCGGCACGGCCGAGCAATGGATCAAAGAAGGCAAACAGGCCACGCACTGGACGCGGCTTTCGTGCCATCGCTTCCGGGCCAACGAAGTGCGACTGCAACTGAGCGTGCTGGCCTACAACCTGGGCAACTTGTGGCGGCGGCTTGGGCTGCCGCACAGGATCAAGAGCTGGTCGCTGACGAGCTTGCAACAGCGGCTGATGAAGACCGGCGGTCGGCTGGTCAAGCACGCCCGGTATTATTGGCTGCTGCTGGCCGAGGGGCATCTGAACCGGCGGCTGTTCGCTGACATGCTGCACAGGATCTGGGCGCTGCCGCTGCCGAGCGGGTAGCGTTGACCGGGCGAGGATCAACAGTTTTCGGCTCCAAAAAAGTTTTTCAAGGAGCAGTGTCGGCCGGAGCGCCGTTCAGCCCGCTCAATCAACGTCTGTGAGCGGATGGATGAGCCCTGGCGCCTAGCGGCGGAGGTGATGTGCAGGGTTCAGCGCGGAAAGACGTGGTATTCGGGGCAGCGCGGGTGTATACTGTCGCCGTACCAGGGTCAAAATGGAAATCCTGGATTCCTGGTCCGGTGGCTCTTCACCTGGGTAGCCAATCTCCGCGAGCTGTAGGAGAGCGTCCCAAAGTGCGTGCTTCGCTCTGACAGCCGTCTCCAGGGCGTATAAGAGGCTTTGGTTGTCGCACTCTTGTCGTGCGCTTAGGGTTTCCGTTGACATTATTCGAGTCCTCCTGATTTTCAAGTTGAATCCGCTCAAGCTTCAGCGCTTGGCAATCTGTTCCATAACCTCAAACTGTAGGAGCAGTCTCAGCATCTCTATTCCGCGTCTTGCAACTCCCCAGCTTTCAGGACTCCCGGGTGCTCAGGTTTGCCTCATCTTTCGGAACGCTCCTGCAGTGTTCGGGAGACAGTCCCGAGACCAATCCCCATCTCCTTGGCAACGTGCCTCAACGAGAGCCCGTCCCGGCGAAGTCGGACTACTTTCTCCCGGTCGAAAATCTTTCGCGGTCGATGTGCCGGGAGATCTTTCCCTGACCTACTGTGGACGGTCCGTCCGACCCTGCCAGCTTGGTAATCCTGGCGATAACGCGCTTGTCCGGCTTGAACGCGCTCAAGGATCAGCGAGCGCTCGAACTCAGCGGCTGCCCCGAGGATCTGTAGTAGGAATCGAGCCGCCGGATTCTTGAGGTCGGTATCCAACCCCTGTGTAACCGCCACGAACCTCACACGATAGTTCTCCAGCTCCCGGATGTTGTTCAGGCAATCCACTAGGGACCTGCCAAATCGGTCCAGCTTCCAAACAAGTACACACGAGAACTTTCCCTCCCGCGCGCCTTCCATCAAAGCCGTTAGGCCGGGTCTCTTACCCTTTGCCCCGCTCGCTACGTCCTGGTAGACCTCCGCGAGTTCCCAGCCTTGCCTGTGGACGTACTCCCGTAGCTCCCGCAGCTGCAATTCGGGGTTCTGATCGGGAGTGGAAATACGGGCGTAGCAGGCAACCGTCACTTTCCGCCCCCCTGGTCCCCTGGGGGATCTGCGGACAAGGAGGAGCCTGTTATGCGATCAGTAGAGACCCTGAAGTAGAGTGCATCCATAGTCCAGCCCTTCAGGGCAGAATGGATCACAGGAGCACCTCTTCATGGTGCGATGAGAGCTGCGACTGTTAGCAGGGCACGATGACATTGGCTGACTGCAGCCGTGGGTCATGTCCTGCTCCATTTCTGCTCCATTAAGAAGGTTGCTGGAACAGGCTACTGAAAATAGGGGAGATACAATCGTCAGAAATGAACGCCGTAGACGCTAGATCCTTTATTTTCAAATGATGGGCAACTTCCCAAGCTGAATGTCGCGGGTTCAATCCCCGTCTCCCGCTCCATGTTTTCAACAACTTACAGCCACTGAGAAAATTCCTCACTCCAAAATACTCCATTAAGAAATCTCAGCGCTGATTCAAGCCTTCCGTCGACGATCACCTTGACGTGGGAACCTGAATTGACTATGATCGATCATTGTCGCTTCAGCAGCCCTGAGGCCGGTTTTTCTAGGGGATGACGGGGGGAAAGCAGACCCCTGCTGCCGCGCGTTGTCACATGGGTTGTTGTCCTCATTGCCTCCCACGGCGCTCAAGCAAGAATAGGAGAGGGTCAAAAACCGGATGCGCATCACAAATGTAAAGGTCACGCACTACGGGTCTTCCGCTTGGGGCGACTTCTATAAGCGCGAGGCGGAACTACACCTTGTCACGGCCATGGCCGTCTATCCGCAATACAAACACCCGATCTCAACTTGGCGTCCCCCGGAGGGAATGTGCTTTGTGGAAATTGAGACCGCCGAGGGCTTTGCGGGCATCGGCTGGTGTGAAGACTATTGCCAGGCAACGAGCCGGATGGTTGAGCATCACCTGTCGCGCTTTCTCATCGGCGCCGATCCCCGCGATAGAACCGTCTTATGGGACCAGATGTTTCGCAGCTCGATACCTTACGGCCGCAAAGGCGCCGCTCTCTACGGCATCAGCGCTCTCGATATCGCGCTTTGGGACTTGGTCGGGAAATCGTGCAATCAACCCGTCTATCAGCTCTTGGGCGGCAAGGTCCGCGACAGCATCCCCGCTTATGCCAGCCATTTGCACTATGAAAATGCGGAGGACTTTTGCGCCGAGGCCGCGGACTATGTTGCGAGGGGCTATCGAGCCATGAAGATGCGGTTCAAGTGGGGCCCGGCCGATGGGCTGGAAGGCATGAACCGCAATGTGGATTTGGTAAAGATGCTGCGGGAAACGGTGGGCGATTCCATTGATTTGATGGGCGACGCTTACATGGGCTGGACGGTTGAATACGCCAAACGCATGACGCGCAAGCTGGCGCCTTTCGATCTGAAATGGATCGAGGAACCCTTGATGCCGGACGAGTTGGAGGGATACATGGAGCTGACCCGGAGTTCCCCGGTTCCCATTGCGGCCGGCGAGCACGAGTTCACTCGCTACGGATTTGATCTGTTGATCCGCAATAAAGCGGTGAACATCGTCCAATTCGACATGGGCCGAGTAGGAGGCTTCACCGAGGCCAAACGGGTCTGCGCGATGGCTACGGCCGCCGGCCTGCCCGTGTGTACTCATGCCTACGGGTTGCCGACGCTGCACTTCATCACCGCCGAACCCGCCTGCCTGATGGCCGAACACTTCCCGGTCCCGGTCTGGATGCGAGAGGATCAACCAGAGACGGATTTCTTTGACGGCGCTCCTTCCCCGGTCAACGGCACGGTGACGCTGAGCGATGAACCGGGGATGGGGTATAAGCTGAAGCTGCCGAAGAGATCGACGGTCGCGTAGAGCTTTGAGAAGGAAAGGCCAAGTTACGTGCCGCGCGCTTCCAGCGTGCCGTGTCACCATTGGTGGCGACATATCTTCCGGTGTTAGCGGAAGGTCGATTTAGAGCCCGCTTAAGAACTCGAAAGCCATTGGCATGAGCCTGTTTGATTGGATTATCGTCTTCGCTTTCAACGCTCCGATCATCGTCTACGGATTCATTCGCAGCAAGGACACCAAGTCGAGCGCCGACTGGTTCCTGGCGGGCCGAAGCCTGCCCTGGTGGATGGTCGGCTTGTCCTTATACGCTACCGCGATCGATTCGAGCGATCTGGTCGCGGACGCAGGCGGAACGTATGTCCTTGGCCTGAGCTATTTTGTCGCGAACTGGGTTGGGGTGGTTGTTGGTTGGGTGCTGGCGGCGCGCTACATTTTCCTGCCCATGTACCGGGCTGGGATGTATACCAACGCCGAGTATCTGGAAGCCCGTTTCGGTCCCGCCGCGCGCGTGTTGAGCGCTTTCGTGCAGGTGCAATATCGGACTCTCGTCCTGGGCATCATCGCAACCACAGTGTATTTAGTGCTAGCGATTGTGTGCGATTGGGGAGACGCCGCGTGGTGGGCCGTGGGAGCGATCGCGGTTGTGGCCGCGGTCTACACGGCGCTGGGCGGGCTCAAGTCGGTTGTGGTGACCGACGCTCTGCAAACCGTCGTCATGGTTATCGCGTCGGTGACATTGTTCTTCATCGCATGGAATGCGGTCGGGGGATGGAACGGATTGGAACAGAAGCTAGCGGCCCACCAACCCGGTCTCGAGCGTCAAATGCTGCACGTGGGTTCCGATACGGTCGAGAGAGAATCAACCGAGGGGAAGTCGGCGGCCGAGATCGAGAACCTCTTGCTGCTCGGAGGCGCCTATGACGAGAGCGGACAACAGATCGTCAAACGAACGCCCGCTTGGCTGGTCTGCATTGCGTTCCTCATCGTCGGGCTGTCCTACTCCGTCGTGAACCATACCCAGTCGATGCGGATGTTCGGGTCGCGAAGCGAGTGGGATCTCAAGATGTCGGTTGTCGTTTCGAGCGTCCTGCTGATCGGGACGACTTTCACGAACCTGATGATGGGCGTCATCGGCCGGGGTTTATATCCCGAGCCGAGTTCGATGCCGTTGGAAAGTGCCATGCAAGCGCGCGACTCGATTTATCCGCTGTTGGTCCGCGATCTGACTCCCTGGGGACTCAAGGGCCTGGTGGTTGCGGGCGTGATCGCGGCTATTTTTTCGACGTTTGACTCAATTGGGTCTACGATGTCGTCTCTGATGGTGCGGGACGTGTATGCGCGATTTATTGTGCTCGATCGAGACGACCGCCATTACTTGCAGGTCGGCCGCTGGCTGACTCCGGTCATTATCTTCGGCTCCTTTGCCTATGTGCCCTTCCTACTGCGGGAAAGGGGAATGTTGCTGTTCTATATCGATTTGGTCGGCGCGTTCGTGGTGCCGCTGTTGACCATTTACTTGATGGGTGTTTTCACGCGTGTTCACCGGCGCAGCGGAGCCTTCGGTTTGGGGGTGGGTATTGCGTACGGCGTGCTGCGCTTGCTGGCGCCGCTAATCGCTGAACAGTTCGGGGTTGCGATCCTGCCGCGGTTCATGGCCGACAACTACGCGAGCTATATTTTCGCGGTGCTGCTGACCGGAGGACCCATGGTCGTGATATCGTTCTTTCTTGGCTGGGCACCGCCGGGCGAGCTTCTCCACGAGGAGAAATCCGGTTGGCTGCGATCCAGTCAACTGCAAGCCAGCCGAATCGAACCAAGCAGCCCGCCGAGCTACAGTGACGCCTGGCCGGGCTTTCTCGGCATCGCCGTCATCATTGTGGGGATGCTGCTCAGCTTCGTGGTCTTCTGGTAGCAACCGAAGCGTGATCCTACATCGCCGGCGCCGGTGGTCATGGTGAACAGGAAAGCGACCGAGGAAGAAACATCAACCATGCCGTCCGTACTCATCAGCTCCGACGGAAGACTGGACCCTCGCGGCACCCATGTCGACCTGCTTGAAAGAGCCGGCTTCGATGTTCGCTACTCGAAGGGTCTCGACTTCCCGCGCGGCCTTGCCGCTGACCAGGCAACGATCGAACAGTTGCAGGGGGTGGCCGCCGTGCTGGCATGGGGAGAGCGCTACACACGTGGCGTGCTTGCCGCCTTGCCGGAGTTAAGAGTGATCGCGCGAATCGGCGTTGGGCTCGACAGCGTCGATGTTCGGGCTGCAACCGAGCGGGGAATCGCGGTGACAATCACGCCGACAGCGAACCATGAAGCGGTCGCGGAACACACGATGGCGTTGCTGTTCGCGGTCGCCAAGTCGATCCCGCGAGACGACAAGGCGACACGAGCCGGCGAATGGCCGATCGAACTGCATCAACCGATCCGCGGCAAGACGCTGGGGATTGTCGGGTTGGGACGCATCGGCCGCAGCACGGCGGTCCGCGCTCTGGCCATGCGCATGAAGGTCATCGCTACGGAAAAGTATCCGGACCAGGCATTCGTCCAGCAGCACGGGATTGAGCTGATGGACCTCGACACGCTGCTGGCCCGTTCCGACTATGTCAGCCTCCACTGTCCGTTGTTGGCGGACACACGAGGCATGATCAACCGGCAACGGCTCGCGAAAATGAGACCCAACGGCGTGCTCATCAACACGGCGCGCGGCGGCCTGGTGGTGGAAGAGCATCTTCTCGAAGCCCTGACGTCGGGTCAACTCCGGGCCGCGGCGCTTGACGTGTTCGAGCAGGAACCGACGAACACCGACCACCCCTTGTTCCGGCTCGACAATGTCGTCGTCAGCTCTCATACAGCGGGCAACGATACTCTCTCGATAGAGAACATGGGCGTCGAAGCCGCCCAGTGCATCATCGATCTCTCACGCGGCCAATGGCCGGATGGGAGCGCGGTTAACGGCGAACTTAAGAAGACATGGAAGTGGTAAAGGGGAGAGGCACGAACGCAGTTAGGGAAGGCCGCGGGTCTGGGAAAACACCCCGCCTTGCGCTACAAGACTGTTACTTTTCAATCACGGGAGATAAGCCGCCGTTGATTCCTCCCCCGGCCATCCAGATGCTGAACGCTCACCGGTGGTGGTCCCGCCCCAGGCTGTCGGCTTGATCGGGCTTGCGGTTTTCGACCATCGGAGTGCGGCCGGTCCCGCTGATCTTCGCGGCTAACCCGGATTTCTCATCGCGGGGTTGGCGGAAGGCCGCCTTTTGTGGCACAAACATAATGATTACAATATGTTTCAGCCAGCAAGAAAGCGACCCCTGCCATGACAGAGTGTACCCAAACCAGCTTCACCTTCGCCGACCATGGCCGCCGCCAGGTGGTAGCCCGTTTCGACGGCGGCATGATCACCTCCGACGGCGGCGCCATGCTGTTGCGCCAGACCGAACAGCGCAGCGGCATCGTGCGGCAGTTCGCCGCCTGCTTCCGTGATCACCGCCAGCCCGCGCAAGTCGAACACAGCGTGCGCGAGCTGGTCTCGCAGCGCGTCTACGGGCTGGCGCTGGGTTATGAGGACCTCAACGATCACGATCAGCTGCGCTCCGACCCGCTGCTGGCCCTGCTGAGCGGCAAACAAGACCTCGAAGGCAAGCAGCGCCGCCGAGCCCAAGACCGCGGCAAGGCGGGCGCCGGCAAGAGCACTCTCAACCGCCTGGAGTTGACCCCGGCCAAGGCCGGCGCGCAAAGCCGTTACAAGAAGATCGTTCTCGACACGGGCGCGGCCGACCGTCTGCTGACCTCGCTCTACATTCAATCGCAGCCGTGCCAGCCCGAGCGCATCGTGCTCGATCTCGACGCCACCGACGACGCGCTGCACGGCCGCCAAGAGGGGCGCTTTTTTCACGGCTACTACGGACACTATTGCTACCTGCCGCTCTACATTTTCGCCGGGGACCAGTTGCTGTGCGCGCGCCTGCGGCCGTCCAACATCGACGCCTCGGCGGGGTCGCTCGAAGAGGTCCGGCGCATCGTCGAACAACTGCGGCGGGTGTGGCCCGAGGTCGAGATCCTGCTGCGGGCCGACAGCGGTTTTTGCCGCGACGAGATCATGAGCTGGTGCGAGAACCAGGGCGTGGATTACGTGTTCGGACTGGCGAAAAACGAGCGTTTAGAGCGCCTGATCAAGAGACGGATGAAGCTGGCGCGGCGGCGTTTCGCCAAGAGGGGCAAGGCGGCCCGGGCGTTCGGGGATTTCCGCTACCGCACGCGAACCAGCTGGGCGCGGGGGCGCAGGGTGGTGGCCAAGGCGGAGTATCTGGCGAAGGGCGAAAACCCGCGTTTCGTGGTGACGTCGCTGACGCCCAAGCAAGCGGCGGCGCAACACTTATACGAGACGATCTACTGCGCCCGCGGAGAGATGGAGAACCGCATCAAGGAGCAGCAGCTGGGGCTGTTCGCCGACCGCACCTCGACCGCGCTATTGCGGTCGAATCAGATCCGCTTATATTTTTCATCGATCGGGTACTGTTTGCTGGAGACGCTGCGGCGGCTGGGGTTGGCGGGGACGAAGATGGCGCGGGCGCAATGCACGACGATCCGGCTGCGGTTGTTGAAGATCGGAGCGCGCATCCGGATCACGGCGCGCAAAGTGTGGATTTCGCTGGCGACGGGATACGCCTGGGCGGGGGTGTTCGCCCAAGCGTATGAGAATCTCGAACGGGGGGAGCCGCGGTGCTGCTGAAAACGGCAAGGCGAGTTCAAGTAATACTTGAAGCACACAGGGCTCGACAGGGGCGGCAATCGAGGTTTGCCCAAAAACAGACGAAAAACGCCTCGGCCAGGGTCGCGGACAGCATGCCGGGCCGTTTCTGCCCCACGGCGGCCCCGCCGAGAGGCGATGCCGCCTCAAGACCATGAAATCCCATCCCGCGCGCCCCGCCAACCCCGTTTTCGGGAATCGATGAGAAATGCGGGCTAAACCGGGAGGATTCGAAAGGTAGAGCACCGGGTCTCCGCTCATCTCAGCCGTCAATGTCTCAAGACGACCCGGGTCAGGCGATAATCTCCGATAGAACGTGACCACCGATGTCGGTGAGTTTGCGGAAGCGTCCCTGGTGCAGGTAGGTCAGCCGCTTGTCGTCCAAGCCCAGCAGATTGAGGATCGTTCCATGGACGTCGTGCAGCGGAATGGGATTGATCCCGGCCAGACCGAAATCGTCGGTCGCGCCCACCGTCGCCCCGCCTTTCACGTCGCCGCCGGCCATCCACATCACCAGCGCGTTTTGATTATGGTCGCGGCCCGGCTTGGGATCCGGCTTGTCGCCTTGTTGGATGTAGGGCGTTCGTCCCATCTCCGAAGCCCAGACCACGAGCGTGTCGTCGAGCAGGCCGCGGCCTTTCAAATCTTTCAACAGAGCGGCCACCGGCTGGTCGACCTCCACGGCATGTTGCGGCATCCGGCCTTTGGTATCGCTGTGGTCGTCCCAACTATGCTTGGTGATCTCCTTGCCGTGGACCAGCAGGCAATAGCGCACTCCCTTTTCGACCAAACGCCTGGCTAACAGACACTGCCGGCCGAAGCTCTCGGTGGGGGGATTGTCGAGCCCGTAGAGCCGCTTGGTTTGCTCCGATTCCCGGGAGAGATCGACGATCTCCGGCGCTTCGGCTTGCATCCGAAACGCCAGCTCATAAGCGCCGATGCGCGCTTCGAGTTCCGATCCGCCGGGCCGCTCGTCGCTGTGCTGTTTGTTGAGCCACTTCAGCAGATCAAACTCTCTGCGTTGCTGTTGGCGCGTCAGGCCCGAGGGAAGTTGCAGATCCAAAATCGGCGGGCCGCCCGAGCGGAACAAAGTTCCTTGGTAAGAAGCGGGCAGGTAGCCATTCCCCCACACCGCCGAGCCGTTGACCGGGCCGCCTCGGGCGTCCTGAATCACAACGTAACCCGGCAGGTTCTGGTTGAGCGTTCCCAGACCGTAACCAATCCAGGAGCCGACCGACGGACTGCCCGGGAATTGCGAGCCTGTGTTGACGTGCAACGTTGCCGGTCCGTGATTGTTGTTGTCGAGCCGAATGCCGTTGACAAACGCCAAATCGTCGACGCACCCGCCAAGGTGAGGGAACAGCGTCGATAGCGCACGGCCCGACTCGCCGTGCCGCTGAAACCCCCACGGACTCGGCATCGCGCTGTGAGGGGCGTCGAGGGCGGTCGCCACTTCCCCCGAGAGCCCCTGGGGCCGAGGGATCGACTTGCCGGCATACTTTTGGAGTAAGGGCTTGTCTTCAAACGTGTCGATATGGCTGACGCCGCCGGCCATGAACAGGAAGATGCAGTGCTTGGCCTTGCGGGGCAGATGTTGCGGGCGCGGTTCGAGGGGATTGATCGGCGATGTCGCGGCCCCGGCCGCCTCGTCGTCGGCGAGCATGCCGGCCAACGCCAGCGCCCCGATCCCGTTCCAGGAACGGCAAAGAAAATCCCGGCGAGAAGCGGTGAAAGGGTAGGCGTCGGGGAGTTTAGAGTTGGCCATGGTTGTTCCTCTCAAACCGCGGGCGGCGGTACGAATCGACGCTGCTTGTCGCGCGGATCGCGATTTCTTGGCCCGCGCTCGCTTCCCTCAGTCCACATAAATGAACTCGTTGCTGTTGAGCAGCACGCGGCAAAGCCCGGCCGACGCTTGCTGTTGCGAATCAGCGGAACCATAGAACTCTCGCACCTGCCGGAGTTCCGCGGGGCCCGGATTGCGTCCCAGCGCGATCTGGAAAGCCCGCTGAATCTGCTCGCCGATATCCAGACTGCTTTCCTTGCGAACCCTTTCGGCGAAGTGCCGCGCCTCGGTGCTGACAAAGTTTCCGTCGTACATCGACAAGGCTTGCAAAGGCGTGATCGAATCTCGGCGCCGCTCGCAGGAAGCGGTTAACACCGGGGCGTCAAATGTTTGCAGTATCGGCAAACTCAGCGATCGCCGCTGGAAGACATAGATGCTTCGTCTTCGGCCGCTGCTTCCATGCGATGTTTCCCAGGTGTTGAAGTCATCGAAATTCAGCAGCTCGCCTTCCAGACCCTCCGGCAGCGGCGGGAAGATCGGCGGACCTCCGCGCTCGGAATTCAGCCGGCCGCTGACCGCCAGCACGCTGTCCCGAATCGCCTCGCCTTCAAGACGCCGCCGGGGAAACCGCGACAGCAACCGGTTGTCGGGGTCGGCCTGCCCGGCTTTCGGGTCCGCCTCCCGAGAAGACTGGCGATAGGTGCTGGAGCTCACCATCAGCCGCTGCATGGCCTTGATGCTCCACTTCTCCTCGACAAAACGCAAAGCCAGCCAGTCGAGCAATGCGGGGTGGGTCGGCAGCGCCCCGTTTTTACCGAAGTCGCTTGACGTCTCGACAATGCCGCGACCGAACCGATACTGCCACAACCGATTGACCATCACGCGCGCGGTCAAGGGGTTGTCCGGACTTGCGATCCAATTCGCCAGCGTCATGCGCCGTCCGTGCCCGGGATGCCGCTGGTAGCGATCCACTTTCACGAGCTCGGCGGGATTCGCGTGCCCTTCGATAGCGCGCAAGAATCCCGGCTCCACGCCCTTGCCGGGGTTGTCCCATTGGCCGCGCGTCAACACATAGGTCTCCGGGACACTGGGCCCGTAAGGCGGCCCGTCCGCCGTACTCACCGACATCGCCGACGCCTCGACTCGCAGGATGGCGTTCTTCAGACGCAAAATGCGTTTCTTGAAACTACGGAACTGCTTCTCTTCCTCCACGGAAAAGTGCTGCTTCTCGCCGGGATTCTCCCGTTCTTCTCGAAACGCTTTCGAGAGATCGTCCGCCGTCGGTTCAGCATCATCCTCTCCGTCTTTTTCCGGATTCGGCGTGCGATCCGAGTTGCCCTTCGTCTCTTTCCGGATCGCGGTCAGGCGTTCGATCAGGGGTTGATTGAATTCGCTGAATTGCGTTTCCAGCTCGTCGAGTTCCTTGTGGTATTTCTCGCGCGCCTTATCCGCCCAGTCTTTTTCCCCCGGGCGGTAAAACGCAGCCGGCTGCGGTCCGCCGAGTTGCTGGATGTCGCCGGGGCGCGGCGGCGCGATTTGCATGGTGGCGAAAAATGCCTTCATGCGATAAAAATCTTCGGTGGGAATCGGGTCGTACTTGTGATCGTGGCATTGCGCGCAGCCCACCGTGAGGCCCAGAAACACCGACCCCACCGTGGAAGTCATCTCGGTCAGCAACTCGTGGCGGCTGCGTTCGCCGCGCGGTTCGGTGAACGGCGCCAGCCTGAGGAAGGTCATGGCGACGACTTTTTCCGGGTCCGGCGGCGGCAGCACCCTCGCTCCCCGCACAACCGCGAATTCGTTGCCGGCAATCTGCTCCTTGATGAACTGATCGTAGGGCTTGTCGTCGTTGAACGCATCGATCACGTAATCGCGGTAACGCCAGGTGTGATAGTACTCCGGATCTCCCTCGTAACCGTTGGAGTCGGCGTAGCGCGCCAAATCCAACCAGTGGCGGGCCCAGCGCTCGCCATAGCGCGGGTCGCCGAGAAGCCGATCGACCAGGTCCGAGTAAGCGCGGAGCGACGTGTCGGCGACAAAAGCCTTGACCTCTTCCCACGGCGGTGGCACGCCGAGCAAGTCAAAGTACAGCCTCCGGATGAGAACGCGGCGGTCGGCTTCTTTTGCCACCTCCAGGCCCTCTTCCTCCAACTTGCTCAAGATGAAGTTGTCGATGCCGTTGCGAACCCACTCCTTGTTTCGAACCGGGAGCGGCGGTCCTTTTTCCGGTCTTACGAAAGCCCAGTGCTTGGCGCCGGCGGAAGTCAACGCATCGGGTTCGAGTTCTTCGATCCACTGCTCGATGGCGGCGATGTCGCCAGTCTCAAGCGGCGCTTTTCCGAACGGCATCGAGGGCTCGATTCGGCCCCGCAGCATCTTAATCAGCACACTCTTGTGGGGCTGCCCGGCCGCAACCGCCACGCCGTGTTTGGCGCCGCCGGTCCGAACGCTTTCCGCGTCTTGAATCGAAAAACCGCTCATGCGGTTGTGTTGATCGTGGCAGGGAAGACAGTTGGCCTTTAAGATGGGCTGAATCTTGTCTTCGAAGGTCGCGCCGGGGAGGAAAGCACAGAGGCTTACGAAGAAGGCAAGTGCGAGTCGAACGCTCATTTCACACACCGTAAGGAGAACCGAACCTTTCTCCTTGATCTTAGCAACGCCGATGTTTCGCAATCAGACCAAGAACTTAATCTTTAGGAGCCGCCATCAAGATCGAAGATCGATCATTTAATGAGCTCCGTCCGATCGTAGTCGAGAGATGTGGCTCGTGTCAACTCACACATCCACGTAAACTATTCCGTCAACGTCAATGCGCCGACCGGAAAAGTCGTATCCGGCGCCTGTGAGGGGGGCGTCGGCGCGCGGGAAGGGCCGCCGGTTGTCACCGAGCCGACCCGGAGGCGCCGCCGCCTTCAACGTAGTCGACGAGAGCGCTCTTGCTCATGCCGGCGATACCGAGGTCCTTGGGCGTTCGTGCCGACTTCCAGAAGTCGTTCCCCAGCGTCGCCGACGCAAGATCGACAAGCGCTCTCATCAGGGGACAGCTGACCCCGAGCAGCTCGCCCAATTGTGCCCATGCGGCCAAGCCGTAGGGGACATCCTCGCTGAGCCAGCGGGTTTCGAGTGCGCCCGGGGCGCGCAACTGCGTCAGCATGCGGCTGCCGTTGATCGTGGCCCACAGGTCCCCTTTGGGGCCGAACCCCGCGCTGTGGAAGGCTTCGTCGACCGGGGGAAGTTCGACGTTCAACGCCTTGGCGATCGCCAGCCGCTCGCGATCGACGGCATAGATAAGCCGGCACACGCTCGGCGTTACGCCCTCTTCGTAGAAATAGAAGTCGCCGCGGGAGTATTCGACCCGGCCCGCATTCAACAGAACGCCGGCCGGGTGAACGACCGGGTTCATCGCCGCCAGACCGCAGGCCAGGACGTTGGGGTAGAGACGAGTTCCGGGAAACCAGCGGTCGACGAGGTTGCGAACTCGCTCTCCCTCGCCGCTCGGCAATACGCCCATCCCAAGCCCCTCGACGACTCCCCAAATGTGCGCCGAAGTTGGCGACATCTTGCGGCAAACATAAGGCGCCGTGTCGGTCTCGGCCAGGATCACGCCACGAGCCGCGCCTCGTTTCTCAAGGATGCTGGCGAACTCGAGGCTACCCAGCGTCCCCGGCATCAAGACGACAACCTGTCCGCTGCGAAGATGCGGCGCGCAGGCCTCGGCGAAGGCGCGATGCCCGTAGGCGGGGACGATCAGGAGCACCAAATCACTGTTTGCCAGGCCCTCGGCAAAATCCGTGGTGACACGGCTCACGGCGGCTGCGCCACGACCGGCTACCCCATCGAGTGAAATGCGGCGCGACTCCCGGATCGGCTCGATCATCTCAGAAAACTCCGGCAGCTCACAAAGCGTCACCGAAGCCCCGGCAAGACTAAGATTCGCGGCCACGGAAAAAGCGGTGTTGCCGCCGCCAAGAACGGTAATTTCCGCCGTGTTCATGGATTTCCCCTCGCTCTAGCCTAGCAACCCGTCGAGAACGTGTTCCTCATCGCTGCTTCCAGACTTCCTGACCCGGACGCGTGGACCAACCGCGACCCATAGGCGCCTCGGCCCCCTCAACAACTTTCGTCTTGAAGGAGGCTGAGTCGCCTTCCACGAGTTGCGTTGGCCGAGCACGAAGGCCAGCACAAACTGGCAGAGGCTCATCACGCGGGTGATTCGTTTGACGCTGAGGGTTTCCTTCAGCAGCGCTGGGAAGGCCGCACGCCGCGGAGACCAGCGCGGCGGAGGCCATCGCCAGCATGTTCCTTCGTGGGTAGCGAGGGGGGCTAGCGCCGGCCGAGCGCTCGGCCGCGGCGCGGGCCAAGGCGCGGCGCAAGCGCACTCCGGAGGGGCTGCCGGTGCAAAGTTTTCAAGACTGGCTGAAGGACCTGGCGACGATCACGAAAAACCGCCTGGAAGCGGCCGACAAAACGATTTCGTCATTTGAGATGACGACGCGGCCCACGGTGCCGCAACGGCGAGCGCTGGAGTTGCTCAAGGTCAAGCTCTTAGACCGAGATGTAGTCAGTAACCGCCGACCCCGCCCAAGCTACCCCCACAAACAAAACACTTCCGCCCCGCCTCCTTTCGAACTTCGGACTAGGGGCGTGGAAGATCAAGCTGCCCGGCACCGGCGCCTTCAGTGATGCGCACTAGCGCGCGGGTTTTGAGGTCTTCGTACGCTTCGACCGCCCCACTTGGCCAGCGTACCGTCAGAGCATCGATTTGGGCAGCGTCCCCGAGCCCAAAGTAGAGCCGGGTGCCGTGCTGAGAGGCGTAGCCAGACCCAGCCTCTACTTGCCGCATCTGGTGGTTCCCGCCAGCTTCGATGGTCACGATAGCGCCGATACCCTCTCGATTGGAATCGGTTCCGGTCAACTCCACCGCGAGCCAGTTGCGAGCCGCTCCGACTTCGTTTCGCAATAGCGTTGCACGCGCGCGCTTCGGATTCCGTGAATCACCTGGGTTGTTGTTGATGACGATGTCGAGGTCTCCGTCGTTGTCGAAATCAGCCATCGCCGTACCTCTGGCATCCTTGTCGCTGTCCGCCCCTAATGCCATGGCAACATCGGTGAATTCAAGCTGGCCGCTCGCATCCGGGCCATCATTGCGAAGCAGCACGTTGTGCTCGTAGCCGTTCCAGGACATGTCACCGCGGAATTCGTCGGTGTAGAAAAGTCCTGTCTTGTATTCCTGAATGTGCGCGACCGCGCTCACGATGTAGCGCAGTCAAAAATCGTGTTTGGTTCTTCCGCTGATCCAGCCGTTTGACGCATAGATGTCCTGCCATCCATCGTTGTCGTAGTCGAAAAAGGTCGAACCCCAGTACCAGCCGAGCGGATTCGTCCCGGTTGTCCAACACAAGATGAGCCTGAAGATGAACAAGCCGGGTCAGGGCACAATGCGGGTGAATGCAAGTCACCATGCAGCATGCCGAACGTCTCACCCTGGCCGAGATGCGGGAGTTTCTCGACGCCAGCAGCAATCTCAGCTTCGCCGGCGCCGGCCGCAAGCAGATTTATGGCCTTCTCGAGGGCGCCTTGCGCGCCCAAAAGTACCTGGAGCTGTCGAAAAAGGACAAAGGAATCGTGCGCCGCTATCTCGTCAAGATCAGCGGACTCCGCAAAGCGCAAATCACCCGTTTGATCGCCCGCTGGCGCGAGCGCGGCGTCATCGAGCCGCGAGCCTCGCGGCGCCACCGCTTCCCACACCGTTATACGCCCGCCGATATCCAGCTGCTGGCCGAGACCGATGCCGCTCACGAAGGCCTCTCGGCTCCGGCCGTGCGCCGCATCCTGCAGCGCGAATTCAAGGTCCATCGCCAGGCCGAATACGAACGACTGGCCTCGATCTCGGCCTCTCATATCTACAACTTGCGGCGCACCCGGGCCTATCGCGAACACCATGTCCATCACACCAAGACGCGCGCCTCGGCGGTGAGCATCGGCGAGCGCCGCAAGCCCCAGCCGCGCGGCCAGCCCGGCCACTTGCGGGTCGACACGGTGCACCAGGGCGACACCGGCTCCCGCAAGGGGATCTACCACATCAACGCCGTCGACACGGTCACGCAATGGCAGGTGGTGGGCTGCTGCGAAACCATCTCCGAGGCTCATTTATTGCCAGTTTTAGAGGCGATACTGCATCAATTCCCCTTCCGTATCCGGGGCTTTCATTCCGACAACGGCTCGGAGTTTCTCAACTACAAGGTGCAGCAACTGTTGAACAAATTACTGGTCCCGGAGTTCACCAAGTCGCGGGCCAATCGCACCACCGACAACGCTTTGGTGGAAGGCAAAAACGGCGCGGTGGTACGCAAGCACATCGGACACGAACCGATCGCTGCCCGTCATGCCGGCCAGGTGCAGCGCTTTTACACGGCCGATTTCAACCCCTATTTGAACTATCACCGTCCCTGCGGATTCGCCACCATCGAGCTGAGCGACAACGGCAAGCGCCGCCGCCGTTACCGGCTCAACGACTATCGCACGCCGTACGAAAAACTGCTCTCGCTCAACGATTGGGAGAGCTGCCTGAAGGAAGGCGTCAGCGCGGCCAGACTCGAGCAACAGGCGCTGCGGATGAGCGACACCGAGTGCGCGCTACGGATGCAGCAACGCAAAAGAAAACTGCTGGACGCCTGCCGCGTGCGGCGCTAGAGCTGCCGCGCTGCTGGCAACAGCACTGCCCTCAGCGGGGCCTGACGGCCCTGGACTCGACGTTGAGGGGAGGGGGAAGGGGAAGCTCCAAGAAATCTTCGTGGTCGCGGCAAGAGTGTGCACAGCTTCCCCCTCCCCCTTGCCCCCCTCCCCTCTCGAAGCCCTCGATCCTCTCAGAAAGGAGATCCTCACCCTGCAGCCTGCCCTTTTCCGCCCGGACCGATTTCAGGCTCATCCTTGGATTGGAAAATGCTAGTGTTGTCGGATACATCCGTGTAGCGCCCCTTACCGTCATTTATCAGAAGCGTATTGCCTTTGACCACTCTGTCACCGTAGGAATGCCACTCGGCGCCGGCCTCACCGTAGATGAGCTTGTAAAGCGGAAAGTCCTCGATGAGCGTGCCCTGCCTGATACTGGTTAGGAGGTACTTGTAGAGTGTCGGCGCTTGCGCAAACCAGCGCTGACTCGAGTGAACATTCGAGACGTAGATATCCAGGTCGTTGTCGTTGTCTATATCACCGAAAGCGGCGCTCATGCCAAAGCCGTGGTCGAGGGCACCCGCCTGTTTGGAGACATCCGCAAGGGTTCCGTCACTATTGTTCTGGAACAGCGCATTTCTTCCAAAGTCGTTGGCCACGTAGAGATCCGGATCGCCGTCCGCGTCATAGTCTCCCCAGGCGACGCCCAGCGTGAGTCCGCCTTCTCTTACCCCGGCCTCAGCGGTGACATCGGTGAAGCGAAGGTCGCCATCGTTTCGAAGGAGGCTGTTCCCCTGACCGTTTCTCGTATAGAAGAGCGTGGTGGGGAGATCTTTGCGAGGGTCGAGGTACCTGCCAAGGTAGAGATCGAGGCGGCCGTCGTTGTCATAGTCAGCGGCCGCGGCCACGGTGACAAAATATCCGCCGAGACCGGCGTCCTTGGTGACCTCGGTAAAGGTGCCGTCGGCATTGTTTCGGAAGAGACGATTCTCGTCCGTAAAGCAGCCGAGGAACAAGTCCTTGTCACCGTCATTATCGAAGTCGGCGAAGATTCCAACGTTGATACCGGGCATTTCCGCGGGCAGGCCGGCTTGCTCGGTCACGTCGGAGAACGTGCCATCCCGATTGTTCCGATATAAGCGGGGACTTTTGCCGTCAGCGAAGAAGATGTCATACCAGCCGTCGTTGTCGTAGTCCGCGGCGGCCACACCCGCCGGGCCGTACTTCATGATCCCGAAGATTTTTGGGTTCCACTCCGGCTGGAAGAACAGAGGGTTGATATGAGAAACAAAATCTATACCGGCTTGACGGGTAATTTCGGTGAACCCTCGGCGCGCTCCGATGACCGTCCGTCCGTGGATGAGTTCTTGCTTCTCGATGGTCCAGGCGCCGCCGGCGGACCGAAGGGACATGCGGTAGTGCGCCAAGCTCTCTGAAGCCTCGCCATCGGCGGTCATGCCTCTCACCCATAGAAGCGAACGGATGAGCGCCGATTCCGGGCTAGGCGTTTCTTCGAGTACGTCCAGTTTGAATTTGATTTCTTCAATGGAACCCACGGCGCCGAGCAAGCGTGTGAGCTGCTCTCTGAGGTTCGATTTGTCCTCCGCGGCTCCCGGGACATCCCATTTCCGCACGCTCACGCCATCTCGGGAAAGGCGGGGCAGTTCGTTTGATTCCCAGAAGAACTCGATGTCCGCCGGCGCTTCGTAATGTTTGATGACGCCTGTGATGTCACCCTTCGCCAGCTCTTCTTTGTACTGGTCAAGAAGCCGGATCAGAGACTGCCCGGTTTCCGCATATTGATAAGCGCGCTCATGAATGCTCCGGAGCTGGAGGGCCGCGGCCAAAAGCGACGCGCCAAGAGCGATCAGCAACAGCAACCGATAGGAAATCGCCCCTCTGCCGGAGACAACTCTCGCAGTGCCACTGTCGCCGCAAGCTACCGATTCTTGGGAACAGGGCAAGTTGTTACTTGATCTTCGCTTCATCCCCCGCCCCCGGCTCGAAGACCGCGCAGCGTCACGAAGTTTCCAGCACCGAAGCGCTTTCGCATGCCCGGCCGATGACCGCTCGTTTCCGCGGCTTTGCAGCGCCGGGCAAACCAGCCTGTCTGAAACCAGCCTAGCAGCCAGCGGTTTGCAAAGGTAACAATAAGCTGGGGAGACTCAGTCGTGGGGCGTTCGGCAACTAATTGTAGGCTGGCTGACCGATGATAGAATCTAGGCAAATGCCCTCCTCCGGCACTCAAAGCCGCGACGTAGTGATTATCGGTGCGGGACTTGCTGGCCTTACCCTATCCCGGCATCTGTTGCTCTACACGAGTAAGACCATTTTGTTGCTCGACAAGCGGTCTGCTCCACCTGGAAGTTCCCAGAAGGTCGGCGAGTCACTCGTGCAGCTAGGCGGATATTATCTTTCCAAGGTTTTGGACCTCGAAGAATACCTGCTGCGGGAGCACTACCTGAAATACAATCTCCGCTTCCATTGGAAGACGGACGGGTTGCCGAACCAGGGCCTGGAAGACTACGGAAAATCATTCACGCGCACTATCTCGAACATTGCCACGTTTCAACTCGATCGAAACAATCTCGAACAGCACCTTTTGCGAACCAATCAAGAAGACGCCAAGTTCTGTTTCGCGGGCGGAGTCAAGAACCTCGATGTTGAACTGGCTGAATCGGGCGATCACCGTATCTGTTTCTCGGGCGCCGAGTACCGCTGCCGCTGGGTCATCGACGCAACCGGCCGCGGGGCGTTTCTCAAACGGAGGCTCAATCTTTCACGAGACAATCCGATCCGGCACGGGGCCACCTGGTGCTGGGTGGACGGTTTGGTCGATATCGAGAAGCTAACCAGCCGGGACCTGAAACAGATTCGCGTAAACCCGGCTCGCGGGAAGGAAGGAAATTTCCCGGCTTTTCTCGGCACCAACCATTTTTGTGCCGAGAGCCGATGGTTCTGGGTGATTCCGCTCCATGGAAAGACGAGTCTGGGGCTGGTCTACGATCACTCCGTTCTCGACCCGGAAGAGGTCTCGAACGGCCGTAAGATGCTGGACTACGTTTGCCGTGAGTGGCCTTTGTTTGCCCGCGACCTGCCCGGACGCAAGATCGTTGACGAGGGCCGCTACCTTGATTTTTCCTGCGACGCGAAGCAAACGATCAGCTCCGGGCGCTGGGCCTTGACGGGTGATTCGGGCCGCTTTTCGGATCCGCTCTATAGCCCGGGCGGCGACCTGATCGCGATTCACAATACGCTCATCGTCGACTCCATTCTCACCGCCAACTCGCCGGCGCTCGACAGGAAATGCCGCCTCTACGAGACTCTGATGAAGGCGATGTATGAAGCATATGTTCCTTCCTACGCGGTAAGTTATTCTTGTTTGGGTGATCAGGAAGCCTTCACGCTCAAGTACTCGTGGGAGCTGGCGGTTTATTTGGGTTGTTACGTCTTTCCGTTCGCGAATGACCTTTTTGTCACCTGAATTATGCACTGCGGGGTGCACCGGAGGAGGGCTGAGCCGCCAGGGGCCATTTGGGGGACCCCCGAAAACATGGGGTAATAAGGTAGGCTGGCAAAGATTTCAGCTTCGCCAGTCAACCCCAAGGAGGTCACCCAAATGGTTACCAAGCGAAAACAGCATAGCTCCCGAAGGCCCGTCAAACAAGGCCGGGGCGCGAGGGCCCCGCGGCCCAATAAAATCGGGGCTGCCACGCCTTATCACTTCCGCGGCAAGAATCTGACTCCCTACGGCGGCTTGCTGCCCGTCGCCACCCTGCTCGAAAAACTCGGCTTCCAGGCGCTGCTGGAAGAAACCATCACGAACAAACGAATCACCCGTGTGATGAGCCTCTACCAGTTTGTGCTGGCCCTCGTGCTGGGCCTCTATGTCGGCTTTGCGCGGCTGAACCAACTCCGCTTCATCGCCCGCGACCCCATCTTGACCGGCATCTTGCAAGTGACGCGTCTGCCGCCGCAGTCCACGCTGTGGCGCTTTCTGGCCTCGCTGCACCTCAACGTGGCGAAGCAGATCCTTTCCATTCAGCGCCAGCTGCGGGAACGAGTCTGGGCCGCGGCCCAGGTGAAATTGGAGACGGTGACGCTGGACACCGACACCACCGTGCACACGCTCTACGGCCGCCAGATGGGCGGGCGCAAGAGTTACAACCCCAAGAACAAGGGCAAGCGCAGCTACCAGCCGATACTGACTTTCCTGGCCGAGACGCGCGAATACCTGATGGGCGGGTTGCGCAACGGCGACCGGCCCACGGGCCGGCAGATCGCCGCCCACCTCGAGAGCGCCTTTCGGGCTTTGCCGCACGGCGTGAAGAAAATCCTGGCGCGGGCCGATTCCGGGTTTTATTGCTGGGAGGCGGTGGAGGCCTATGAAAAGGCGGCTTGTCAGTTCGTCATCGTGGCGCGCAAGACCAGGCGGCTGGTCGAGCAGTTGCAGCAAGCGGCCTGGAAGCCCTCGCCCCACAGCGATGCGGATGCGGAATGCGAATTCCTCTACCAGCCGCAGGGCTGGGCGCGGGCCTGTCGTTTCCTGGCGCTGCGTTACGAAAACGAACCCGCGGCCGGCGCGGCCGAGCAATACCAGCTGTTTGCCACCAGCGCTTACACCTACCGCGTGTTTGTCACCAACCTGGCCGAACCGATCGCGGCGGTGGTGTGGTTTTACAATCAGCGCGCCGCAGCCGAGAACCTCATCAAGGAGGCCAACAACGACGCCGGGCTGGCGGCCCATCCCTCGCGCCGCTTTGACATGAACCGCAATCACTTTCAGCTGGCCATGCTGGCCTACAACCTCAACTGCTGGCTGCTGCTGTTCAACCGCGAAGCCCAAGCCAGCGTGGAGACACTGCGGCACACCACCCTGGCGACGGCGCGGCTGCGCTTTCTGTTCGTGGCGGCCAAGATCTGGCGGCACGCCGGCAGAACGGGTGTCAGCTACAGCGATCATTATGAGGAAAAGGGCCTGTTTGAACGGCTGATGCGGCGGCTGCGGGCGATGGGGCCACCGGGATCGAGCTTCGCGCCGGTGGTGGAGGGTGCGCTGAGTTGAGGGGCGCTCCATGCATAAAATTTCATGCACTCGCCGCAACGTACTGGGAACACGCCGCTTGCCCGCCCGCTTTTGCCCGCCGGGATTGGCAGGCGGCTCAAACAGGGAGGGAAACAGAGGAAAAGACGACTTGCTAAATCACTGAGTTGACACGTCTCGACTGCCGCTACCGCCACAACTCCATCGGCGATGGCTACGCCGAATCGGTGCATAATTCAGGTGTAAGACCAAGCACACAAAGCGCCGGTCCTCTGTGAACTTATACAACAGCTTGTCCGCTTAGTCAAGTAAATTGTTGCCCTCTGTCGCTGCCAAGTGATAATGTCCTAAAAGTGCCAAGTAGAAATGTCCTATTGACAGAGTCACCCTGGAAGGGTGAGCAACCAAGGACAGCTACTGATGACACAACGAGAGCGCGACCGGCTGGTGGTGCTGAACAAAGCCGACAAAAAGCTGATCACCCAAGAGCAGGCCGCCCAGCAAATTGGCCTCAGCGAACGGCAGTGCAGGCGGCTGCTGGCCAAGCTCCGCAGCGAAGGCGACCAGGCCGTAATCCATGCGGCGCTCGCTCGCTCGTCCAACCGCAGGATCAGCGCCACGGTAGAAAAACAAGCCGTTGCGATCCTCTCCCAAGCCGCATACGCGGGCTTCGGGCCGACCCTGGCGGCGGAGTATCTGCAGCAGCGCCACGGCATCCACGTCGGCCGCGAAACGCTGCGCCGCTGGATGGCCGCGGCCGGGCTGTGGAAACCCCGCCGGCGCAAGCCGGGACGGGCGCACCTGTGGCGTCCGCGGCGGCGTTGCCGCGGCGAGCTGGTGCAATGGGACACCTCCGAGCACGACTGGCTGGAAGGACGCGGCGAGAAGCTGTACTTGATCGGGATGATCGACGACGCCAGCAGCGAGTTGTTGGCGCGCTTCGTGCGGCACGACTCCAGCGAGGAGAACCGCCGTTTGCTGAAGACGTATCTGGAGAAAAACGGCCGTCCGGTGGCCTTTTACACCGACCGCGCCAGCCTGTTTGTGAACACACCCAAAAACAGCGCTGGCGAGGACCCCAAGACCTTGCCACGCACCCAGATCGGGCGGGCGCTCGAGGAGCTGGGAATCGACTCGATCACGGCCTATTCGCCGCAAGCCAAGGGCCGCGGTTTCCGCACTGCCCAGGACCGGCTGGTGAAGGGCCTGCGGGTCGCCGAGGCCACCACGGTCAAGCAAGCCAACGCCTATCTGGAGAGCGAATTCCTGCCCTGGTGGAACGCCACGTTGCGGGTCACCCCGGCCCATCCCGACGAAGCTCACCGGGAGCTGGGACCCGAGCACGATCTGGACTCGGCGCTGAGCCACGTCGAGACCCGGCGGGTCGCCAACGACTACACGATTCGCTTCCAGGGAAAGCGCTATCAAATCGACGGCAAGGCGATTGTGCCCGGCCTGCGGGGCGGGAAGCTGCGGCTGGAGAGCCGTCTGGACGGCAACCTGGCGGCGCGCTTCGGCAAGCACGAACTGGCTCTGCGGCGGTGCCTAACGCGGCCCCAGTCCGGGGACTCCAAAAAGCAGACCGCTGCCACTGCGGCCGAGAAGGCTCCTCGTCAAGCTCCTCGCCGCAAGGGCAGCGACTGGATGGAGGGCTTCGATCTGAAAAAGAGCCGGCCGCTATGGCAGGCGGCACGAGCTTCCGGCGCCCGGCGGGCCGAGGCGCAAGCCGATGCGCAGGGCTAGCGGCCGCTGCCCAGCCAAAACTTCATTGGGAGCGCCGGGCAAACGGCGCCCGGCGGTCGTCGCGTTGTCTCAGCCCAAGGCCTCAGCTCCGAGCCTCCACCAAAGCAATCCTGCTGGCAAACACAGCAGCGGCTGGGAGCGGGCCGCATGGGAAAGCAGCACTCACGCCGAGCGTGACAGCCAACGGGTGCGCGCTTCCCACCGTGAAGGCGGGGCCCTGTTCGCAACTCCCAGCGCAGCAGGGCGGGATCGGAGAGCGTAGCAACACAAAACCCTCTGACGGGGAGGCCAGAGGGTCGTGTCGATCAGCCGATTGCTTCGGAGCCAGCCCCGTCGCCTCGGCCTTGGGCTCGCAGGACCGGCGCGACCCGGCCCCCGACAGCCACCACTCTACCACCGCCTCTCCAGCCACCCGGCCAAAACCGGACATTTCTACTTGGCAGCGAATAGGACATTTCTACTTGGCGTTGACAGTAAATTGTTGCCCTCGGCAGCATCGCGCCGTCGAATCTTTGATCGTTTGCGATAGCATTCCGCCGCGAAACGCGCCCAGGTCAGCGAGCGCACGCCTTACCGCTGGCTGCCCAGTAGGGACCCGTAATCCTGCTGGTCCTTCGCCGCCAAGCGGCGACGGGAACCTTCTCTCCGGCCTGGAGCGGCCGGCAATCGCCAACTATACGTCTTTGAAGGGTTCTACAAACTCAACTGTTGTTGGAGCGCGTCCAGCGATGTGGCGTTGGACCCAGTGTTCGGCAAACTCGGGGCGGCCGACACGGGGATTGGTGAGTTGGCGCCGGAGAACTATCTGGTTCTAACCGAGAAATACTTCTCGACAATCCAGTCGGGCTGATGCTGGTCCGGCGTCCGCTCGCGGCCGCTGAGGTCGATCGCCTCGTCTTGGGGCTCCGCTGATGTCAGGGGAGTTTTATCGCCGACCTTTTGCTGCCAATCCGCCAGCAGCGCCATCATGGCGTCAAGGCGCTCGGCCTGCTCGGGGCCGGCTGAAAGATCATTCATCTCATCGGGGTCGTTCGACAAATCGAACAATTGCGACTTGTTGATATGGGGATAACGAATGAGTTTCCAGCGGTCGTCGCGGACGGCCCGCATGACTTCGGCGTAGGCAGTATAGAGCGAGTCTCGTACGCCGGATTTCATGCCACGCCAGATCGGCGCCAAGCTTTCTCCTTCGACGCCTTCGGGGGAGTCAATCCCGGTCAGCTCGGAAATTGTCGGGAAGATGTCAAACAAGTACACCAGGGCATCGGACGACTTGCCTTGAGGGATGCCGCGGCCCACAAAAATCATGGGAGCCCGCGTGCTGTGCTCATAAAGGTTTACTTGCCGAGCAGGTCGTGGCTGCCGATCGCCAGCCCGTGGTCCGCCGCGTAAATGATGATCGTGTTCTCCGCTTGGCCGGTTTTTTCGAGTGCTTCCAGAACTCGCCCGATCTCATGATCCATGTGCGTGATCAGGCCGTAGTATTCAGCAATTTGGCTGCGAACAACCGCTTCGGTCCGAGGCCAGGCCGCCAGCGTTTCGTCCCGGCCGGTCATCCATCCCGTGAAAAACGGGTGCTGTGGCGCGAAGCTGGCCGGCAGCGGAACGGCCTCCGGGTCGTACATATCGATATAACCCTCGGGAGCCTGCCGCGGGTCATGGGGCGCGGTAAACGCCAGGTAGGCGAAAACGGCTTTTCGGAATCGTAGCCTTCGAGAAACTCGACCGCCGCGTCGGCGAACAGCGTGCTGGAGAAGGCTTCTCCGGTGCGCTTTTCCGTCATCACGCCGTTTTCAACATCCACAATCGGAACTTTCGTGTGGTCCGACATGCCGCCGAAGAAAACATTCTTTCCCCGGTCGAAACTCCGGATGAACGACGGCGGCCGGTTGTGCCACTTGCCCGTCGCAAAGGTCGTGTAGCCGGCTGGGCGGAGCGTCTCTCCAAGCTTGGCAAAATCGGCCGCCTCTCGCACCGAGCCTTCTGACTGCTTTTCGATCGCCGGAAGGAAGTCCGTCGAAAACGGGTCACTGCTGGGCAGGAGGAGTCAACCGGAACGGCTTCAGCCAATACTTAAAAATGCACCACAGCGCGCGGAACCCGTCTTTCATTCCGATCTTCTTGCCCTCTTCGTAGGTGCGGCCATGGTAGGCGATGCCGACCTCGTAGATCCGGGCGCCGGAGCGGGCGAGTTTCGCGGTGACCTCGGGCTCGAAACCGAAGCGGTCCTCCTCCAACGGGATCGACTGGATGAGCTCCCGCCGGAAGACCTTGTAGCAGGTTTCCATGTCGCTGAGATTGAGATCGGTAGCCATGTTCGACAGCAGGGTTAAGACCTTGTTGCCGAGCGAGTGCCAGAAGTACAGCACGCGGTGTTCCTGCGTGGAGAGGAAACGGGAGCCGAAAACAGCGTCGGCTTTGTTCTGCTCGAGCGGGTGGAGCAACTTAGCATAATCTTTGGGGTCGTACTCGAGGTCGGCGTCCTGCACGATGACGTACTTGCCCCGGGCAGCGGAAAATCCGGTGCGCAACGCCCTTCCCTTCCCCCGGTTGCGGTCGTGGTGAAGAACGGTCAGGTTGGGATATTGTTTCGCAATCTCTTCAAGAACATCGCGAGTGCCGTCCGTGGAAAAATCATCGACGATGATGATTTCCTTGTCAACCGCGACTTCTTGAACGCGCTCGACGATTTCACGAACGGTCGTCGCTTCGTTGTAAACCGGAATGACGACGGAAAGCTTCATCCAGAATCCCCTTCACATTGCCCCGTCCGAACTAGCCTGCATTTCCCGCCAGGGGAATGCAGGGCCGCCTCTTGACCAAGGTACGGTCTAGTGGTAAGCTGCATTTGCCATGCTCATTAAGCCCGCACCCGCTGGAAAAGCGCACCAATCTGAACGGACAACATGCATCTCCGCGAAAAGACTCCTGCGGCCTGGACTGCTGTTTGTTCTTCTCGCCTCCGCTCTGATCGGAGATCCCGCGGACGCCGAACCGGGATTCGTTTCGCTGTTCGACGGCGAAACCTTGAAGGGCTGGAAGCTGTTGGGCAAAACAGGTGACGGCTATCTGGTGCGCGACGGCAAAATCGTTTGCCCTCCAAAAGGCGGCGGCAATCTTTTGACCGAAAAAGAGTATACGGACTTCGTGCTGCGATTTGAATTCAAGCTGCGGAGCGGCTCCAACAATGGCTTGGCCATCCGATCGCCGTTGAGCGCGGACAGCCTGTCTTACGAAGGCATGGAGCTGCAGATCATCGACAACACGGCTGCACGGTATGAAGACATCAAACCCTGGCAAAAACACGGCTCACTCTACCACGTCTTCCCCGCCAAGACCGGGTTTCTGAAACCGCTGGGCGGCTGGAACGAACAAGAAGTCACGGTGCGGAAGCGTCACGTGAAAGTCGTCCTCAATGGCCACACGATTCTCGATGCCGACCTGGATTCGGTAAGCGATCCGGAGGTTCTTGAAAAACACCCGGGCTTGAAGCGCAAGTCGGGTCACCTCGGCTTTCTGGGACACAACGAACCGATTGAGTTCCAGCGCATTCGTATCAAGGAGCTTTAGCTAGACACGGTTGACGGGCCGCGTCCGAATCAGAAGATCCAGGTGATGCCGAAGAAGGGGGCCCAATGATGCAAAATGCCATCGATATCGGCGCCGGGCGCCGGAGCGATGACCTTCCTCGGAATGCCGCTAATGTAGTCGCGGAATTCGATCCGGAAGAACCAGTTCTTGCCCATTTGGATCTTCACTCCGGCCCCAAAATCTCCGGTTGGCATAGCCTCGCTGGATTTGGTCAGCAAGGCGAGATCGGTCAGCGGTTGAAAAGGTTCTTCGCTGCCGGTGCCCTGATAGACTTTCACGCCAAACCCCGCGGCGACATAGGGACGGACTTTCGCGTTCTTGCCGGACAGATAGTACAGCACGTCGTAGTGAACCGCGTGTGATTGCGCACCGAACTCCACCGACTCGCCGTTACCCTCCAGTTTGAGATCGTTCTTGAAGTAGATGTAGCTAAACTCCCCGCCCCAGCGTCCGCGGGCACCCATGGTTTGCCCCAGGACAAATCCGCCCGAGGGACCGAAACCCGGACCGACTCGTCCAGTGCTGGAACGGCCATCGACGTCGACCTTGGTGTAGGTGGAGATCAATCCGACGGCGCCGATTTCATATCCGGACTCCGCGCTGAGAGGCTGTACCAGGAACATGCCCGTTAGGAGGGGCAAGATCATCATCAACAGTAGATTTCGTTCTCTCATGCTTTCCCCAATCATTCGTGCGTGGAACAATGGTGGTGGAGACGCGGCCGGCCTGCGGGGGGAGCCGGGCCGCGGCTGGATTACTCGACTATTCTTACGCTCACCCTGGACGACAGGCTGCCCGCGGACACCTCGAGAGGCACCTCGGGCCCGAGGGGCGCTCCGATCGGCACGCGAACGTTGATCTGATAGAGCCCGACAAAACCAGGCGTGAGACCGGCAAATAAAATGTCGCCGTCCACGCCGCCGAAACTCACCGTCGGCTGATTGGTCACGATCGACAAGGGAGACTCAGGGGCGCTGTATCCTGGCAATGCGATCGGTGAAACCGGCCCCAGGCCAGTCGCATAGATCACAGCAATTTCATTGGCGCGCAGCGGACTCGACAGGGTCGCCAGCTTGTTGTCTTCCCGAAACACCGCGGCGAAACTATTGTTGTTGGGTCCGGAGACCTTGAAGATCGCCGGGGCTGAGGCATCAACGCGGCTGACGAAAATGTTGCTTAAACCACCTGGATTATGCACCAGCATGTTGGAGACGCCGGCGACGAACGTCAACTGGGCGTTGATTTGTTCGGGTGAGACAAACAACAGTGGAAGATTCCCGCCGTTCACCGTCACGCAGGTGTTCGCCAAGCTGGTCGGTAGCGGCGTGCCAGCCGCCGAAGCGGTCTGGGTGGCAAGATTGTCACCAAAGATCGTGATCAGACCGCCGGCGCCCATATTACGGCTAAAGTCCGCTCCGTTGGTGATTGACGCCACCCGGGGTATTTGAAGCGTGGCGTCAAACGCCAGCGGAAATTCGACCACTCCGGCGCTGCTGGTCGAGGCGAACCTGCCATCCCGCAGGGTGGTGAGGGTTCGCGAGAACCGCAGGAAGGGGCTCACGTCAGGCGGGGGCTCCACCATCCGGACCGGGTTCGTCAAACGCGTTGGATCACGAGGATCCAGTCTCTGCAGAGCGCCGGTATCCACCGCTGAGCGAGGCCGAATGGAGCGAACACCCCGGAGGTCGGGGGTCAGCGTGAATCCGGAAGATTCCTGACCCGCTTCGGTCCCCGGCAGCGTGGCGATTCGGACAAGAGAGGAATTCAGCACGTGATTATCGGCGAGAAAGAAGTCCAAACCGGCGCCAAGCGCTCCACTCAGCCCCGGCAGATCGTTTCGCGACAGGGTGACACGAGAAGACAGTGTTTCCCAGAAGTGCACGCCGCCGCTGGCCTCCACGATTAGAATTCCAGAGCCGTCCGGCTTGGCCACAAGAGCAGTGTCTTCGTCAAACGAATTGTTGAAGATTCCCAACGTGTCGGGATTGGTAACCGACTTGTGGGACAGATTCAGCATGGCGATCTCCCCGCCGCTCGTGCCACGCGTTGAGATCAAAATGTTGGCATTGTCGGCGGCCAGCGAGAGCGGGTAGCGGCCTCCGCCCATCACCTCCCAGTTCAGGAAAATCGTGTTGTTCACCTGGAGAGTATTGAGATCGATCAGCGTCATGGTCTCCGACTGAGCGTTGGCGACAACAAGGAAGCGGCCGTCACGGCTGGGTAGCATCCAGGTGGGGGTATTACCAGTACGGATTTTCCCGCTCAGGCGGAAATTCGCGTCGAAAACCAAAACCTGGAATCCTTCCTGGTCGAGCGCATAGAAGCGGTCCCGAAACGGGTCGGCCACAATGTCGACCAAGCGTCCCGGGGTGACGTGCAAGATTCCTTTCTGATCCACATCGCGGATATTCGCCAGGACCAATCCGGTCCTCGGTATGTTGATCGCGTTGGTTTGAATGTTGATCGGAAAGGTGTGCGTCCCCTGCACGGGCCCCAACGCGCCGGTATCCACCGTGACCCGAACGTCGGCCGGCGTCACTCCGGTATGCGGCTCAAAACGCACCGCCGGGCGGCCTGAACTTCTCTGCGGGTCGACCGACAGCGTGAACTGAGCCGGCTTCCCTCCGGGGTTTTCCAGCCGCAGCATCTGAGTCTGCGACTCGCGGTTGCAGAAATCGAACTGGAAAAACAGCCGCCGGTCGTCCGGATGGAACTCCATTTGCGGAGCGTTGGCAAGTTCATCGGCTGAAAGATAAATAAGACCGGATTGCCCGAGGGCGTAAATGTGGTCACCGGTCGAGTCGACCGCCAGCGGCCCGGATATCTTTTCCGGCAACAAGTATTGAGTTCGCAACCACAGGTTGTCCAGATCCATCACGCTCAGCAGCCCAAGCTCGGGACCTCCGGGGTTCGTTGGTTCCTTCGGAGCCGTGGCGTCGAACGAAACGTAAACCGTGTTGATGTCGCTGTCGATCGCGCTACCGCCGACAAGCAGGTCCGAGGCGCCCGCCGCCACGGGCGTATCAGCGATAACCCGCAGCCGCCGATTGAACAGTAGCTGCCCAGCCATGAAATAGTTTCCATCTTCGGAGGCGCTGACTTGTGGAAATACGGGAGTATTCACCAGCGTATCACTGGTGCGAATCACCATCAGCCCGGCAGGAAACCCGACCTGATAAGAAAACACGAACGTATCCGTCGCCCCGAAAATCCAGGTTCCGGTGGCATTGTTATCCACCGTGGCCGTGATCACTTGACGGGGAAACGTGGGGGGCGGCACGGGCAGGCTAATACTGGCGCCGCCCGCGACACCCTCGATCGCCTCAAAGTCCACGAGGGTCCGAAACGACCCGTCATCCGGCTCGAACAGGACGATCCCGCCGGTCGTAATGATGAACGCTTCGCCATTGGACTGGAACGTAATTGCCAGCGGAGTCTGTACCATCGGATAGTGGCGCCGGTCAGCCGGGTCATTCAGGTTAACCGCCGTTACACCGGAGAGTTGCGAGACTCCCGAGGTCACCGGGGCGTTCAAGGTCACCAGAAACCGGCTATCCAGCGACATATCCATGCCGACCATGGCGGCCGGCTGGGGTGTCGTCGAAAAAGAGCTGACCCGCTGATGGGTGGCCATTGAAACCACCTCCACCCGGCCCGCGCTGAAATTGCCCGCGTAGACGAGACCTCGAGCCTCATCGATGGCCACGGCGTTGATGTGTCCGGGGAGAGGAAGCACTTTACCGAACGTAGTGTTGCCTGCAACGTGGCCCTGCGCCCACAGTGTCGAAACGCCCAGAAACGCCGCGAATACCAGGGAGACAGATCCAATAGATACCAGGGATGGCTTTTTCATGCCTTTTGCTCCAATCGTCATTTCACAACAAAGATTACCGTCCCCCGCCCGCGCCGAATGCCGGCCGAGCAGAGTGCGTCGCTACCGAGAGAGCAGGCTACAGGGGAGCTTCCAGTCAAAACACGACTCGAAGACCTTCGCTCTCGGCGCCGCCCGATACGCTGTTGCCAGCGGAATCACGGCGTTTATTCAAACAACGGCGCCCCGGCACCTCTCTACACTCATCTTCTCCGTTGAGCCCCTTACTGCTGAGCTCTCTGGCGGCGACGCAGCACAATCAGCACCAGCAGCACTACCGCCAAGACACCGCAAATCAATCGCACGCTAACAACTTCCATTTTTCTCTCCTCCGTAGCCCTTCCCTTCAACCCATGAACGAGCTAGATGCTGAGAGCCGGCAGGAAGTCCCGGATCACCGTGACCAGGATCGGACCCACCGTAACCACAAACAAGGAAGGCAGAATGAAGAAGAAAATCGGGAACACAAGCTTGACGCCGATCTTGGCTGCTTTTTCCTCAATCTCCTGCCTTATCTGAACCCTCATGAAATCCGAAAAATTCCTCAACGTCTGCGAAATACTCGTGCCGAAGCGGTCTGCCTGAATCAGCACGCTGACCAATTTCTTGACCTCGTCGACATCGGTCCGCTCGCCAAAGTTATGCAGAGACTCGGCCCGGCGCTTGCCCGCCCGCATCTCCAGGTTCATTATGGCCAGCTCGTTGCTAATCTCGGGATGAGCCGTGTGCAGCTCTTTACTTACCTGCATCAATGCCTGATCGAGACCGAGTCCGGATTCCACGCAGATGACCAGCATGTCCAGCGTGTTGGGCAGTCCCTTTTTGATCGCCCTTTGCCGCCGAATCGACATTCGGTTGAGAACGACGTTCGGGCCACCCCACCCCAGAAAAGCCGCGGCGCCGATCTGAAACACGGACATCTCGCTTTGAAGCTGAAATCCAAATACTAAACCGGCGCTCGATATGGTGAAAAACACCGCCAGGATACCCTTGATCCCGTAGAGAACCTTCAGCGCGTGCTGGCTGCGAATGCCCGCGGAGAGAAGACGCTTTTGCAGTATGCCGACGTCCGTTGGATTCGCCGGCACTATATTTCCGACCTTCGTCAATATCTCGCGAAAAGCCAGACTGGGCTCGGGAACGCTCTGCTGCGCCAGCTCCACGTCACCGATCACTCGCTCCAAGGCTGTCTTGGGCTGCACCCAGAACTTGAAGCCGACTACCGTCAACAACAAGACGATGACGACAAACAGAAAAATAGAAGCAAATAGCGGACTCATAAAGCCTATACTCCAAGGTTTACGATCTTACGAATCGTTACAAACCCGAGAAATTGAAAGATAATACAGACCGCCAGCATCACCTTGCCGTCCGGGTCATCGAAGAAAAACAGGATATAGCTGGGGTTCGTGTAAAACATCAAGACCCCAACGGTCAGCGGAATCATGGACAGCACCAAACCCGAGATTCGGCCATGAGCACTAACAGCGCGGATGCGTCCGCGCAGCTTGAACCGCTCGCGGATCAAATAAGCCAGGTTGTCGAGCAGACTAGCCAGGTTTCCGCCCGTTCGCTTTTGAAGCATGACGGCCGAGACGAAGAAGTGGACGTCTAACAAGGGGATTCTCGTCCCCAACCTCTCCAGCGCCACCTCTAAAGGCAAACCCAGGTTTTGCTCGTCGAAAGTCCGCTTGAACTCGTCCGCCAGCGGCGGCGAATATTCCTTATGGAGCATCTCGAGCGAAACCGAGAAAGCGTGCCCGGAACGCATGGCGCGTGACACGAACTCCAAAGCATCCGGAAATTGCGCTTCGAATTTCATCAAGCGGGCGCTTCTCTTCCGATAAAGATACAGCGACGGAGCCCCCAGTCCGGCGATCACGCCGATAAATGAAATGGCCTGGCCGCGCGGTATCATGTACCAGAAAACATTGAATCCGATCAACCCGAGCAGCAAGGACAGATAGATCGTGCGCGCCGGATCCCAGTCAAGACCGGCCTGTTCTATGTAGGTCCGAAGTTTTTCCGTGAGGCTGGAGCCGAGGAAAAATCGCGCTACCGCTTCCCGCTTGTTCTCGGTCTTCTGCTTCATCAGGGGAGTGTCGCTCTTCTTCCCCATGGGCGTCATTCTGCCGCTGACCAGCGTCTTTATCTGGTCGACGTCGCGCTTTCGCAATACACTGTTGGCAACCAACACCGTGACGATCATCGCGGCGACGAGGAACACAAAGAAGATCAGGAAAACAGTCATAAAATCCGCCTCCTATTCGCTGATTTCGACAATCTCTTCAAATGTCTCGCCGGGAAGACGAATGCCCGCGGCGAGCAGCTTTTCGTAGAAGCGGGGCCGGATTCCCGTGGCCGCAAAGCGGCCCAGCACTTTGCCTTCGCTGGAAACTCCCAGCTTCTCGAACACGAAAATATCCTGGAGCATCACCATATCGCCTTCCATCGTGGTCACTTCGGTGATACTGCGGCAGCGGCGGGTACCGTCGCTCATGCGTTCGGTCTGAACAATGACGTCGACCGCCGCGGCGATCTGGCTTCGAATCGCCGTCACGGGCAAGCTGGAGCTGGCCAGGCTGACCATGACTTCCAGTCTCGTGATGACGTCCCGCGGAGTGTTGGCGTGAACCGTCGTCATCGAGCCGTCGTGACCGGTGTTCATCGCCTGCAACATATCGAGAGCTTCTTCGCCGCGGCACTCCCCGATCACGATGCGATCGGGACGCATGCGCAGGGAGTTGACAAGGAGTTCTCGCTGCCGAACCGCTCCCTCGCCCTCCAAGTTGGGAGGACGGGTTTCCAACCGCACAACGTGAGGCTGCTTCAGTTGGAGCTCGGCCGCATCCTCGATCGTAACCACGCGCTCGGCGGGAGAAATGTAGGCCGACAAGGCGTTCAGCATGGTCGTCTTGCCTGAACCCGTTCCGCCGGAGATGATGAGGTTGAGCTTGGCAGTCACGGCCCCCTTCAACAAGTCCATCATGCCTTGCGTGATGGACTTTTTCGCCACCAGATCATCCGGCATCAGCTTGTCGGTGGCGAAGCGGCGAATCGACAGCAACGGACCGTCCACGGCGAGCGGTGGAATAATCGCGTTGACACGAGAACCGTCGGAGAGCCTGGCATCCACCATGGGCGAGGACTCATCCACGCGGCGTCCGACCTGCGAGACAATCTTGTCGATAATCCGGTACAGGTGGCCGTCGTCCTTAAAGGTGACGCTGGTTAGTTCTAGCTGGCCGTTTCGCTCGATGTATACCCGTTTGTGGGTGTTGACCAAAATATCACTGATCGTCGCATCCAGCAGCAGGGGTTCGAGCGGCCCCAGGCCGAACACCTCATCCAGAACCTCTTCGCAGATCTGCTGTCTTTCGAGCGAACTCAGAAGAGTCGACTCTTCGTCCATCAACGACATCAAGGCATTGCGGACTTCGATCCGCACTCTCTCGTTGTCGATGCTGGCCAGGGCTTCCAGGTTGATCTTGTCAAGAAGCCGGCGGTGCAGCCGAAACTTCAGCTCTTGGTATTCGGGGTTCAGGGTCAGCCGGCTTCGGGCGCCGCCGCGCTTGAGCCGGTCCTCCCATGTAAGATCACCCGATCTTTGAATATCCGTCGTTAACGACATTCCTTCTCCCTCAGCTCAACCAGACCCATCTTGAATCTCTAGCTCTGCGACAACAATGCCGAGAGCCTCAAAGCCGCCAGCCCTTTCTTTTTCTCGCTTGCCGGAGGAGCAAACAACGAGTCGCCGAAACTTTGTAGGACACGGCCCAAATCTCCTGTCGGAGGAATCGGCTTGCCCGCGGTCAAGGCGCGGTGAGCCACGCCGTGGTCCTCGGGGAAAACCGCGCGGATCGGGAAATTGAACACCTTCTCCATGTCCTCAGGGCTCAGTTCGTGGCGCCGGTTCAGGCGATTGACCAGCAACGCCATTTTGTCCCGGCCGATATTCAGCTGCTCTAGATACGAAATCAACTTTCGCGTCAGGTGGAGAGAGGGCAGCTCGGCATTGCAAACCATGAAGATCTCGTCCGCCTCGCTGATCGAAACCTGAGAAATGCTCTCGTAGGCGGACGGCAAATCCAAAATGACAGCTTCGTAGGAAGCCCGCTCGTATTCGATGACCTCGTGAACCTTGTGCCCTTCCACACCACCGACCTCGGGCGGATCAGGGGAAAGCAGAAGATCCAGGCCGTCCTTGTTGCTAACTAGCGCGCTCCAAAGCGCGCTATCCAGCTTTTCGGAGTGGCGCATGGCGTCGAGCACGCTGTAGCTGTGCGACATCCGCGAAGCGAACGAAATAGAGCCTCCGCTGATATCAAAATCCGCCAGCAGAACCTTGCGCTTTCCATCCTGCGCCGCAATCGAGGCCACCTGAAAGGCTAGCGTCGTCGCTCCCTGCCCAGCCTTTGCCCCCACAAAGGCTAAAACCCGGCCCCGCGTGGGAGCCACCCTCTCCGCCGATTCCCTGAGTCTCAGGATGCGAGTAATGGCAGTCGACTGCGAGTCGGCATCGAAGGGACAGCAAAGAAATTCCGTTGATCCGGCGCGAAGCGACCTGATGATTACGCTGGCATCGTTGCTTACGTGGAGTCCCACGACATAGATCGTGGGCCGGAACGTCGCAATTACTCCGATCAGCCCCATAGCCGCCTCGATGTCAGCACTTAAATCGAGCAGAACAACATCAGGGCGGAGCTGGCGGAGACGGGCGTCAAGCTGCCTCACATTGGGGTAACGCTGCAAATCCCCAACGACCTGGAACGACTGGGTCTCGGGAACCGTGGCGAGAAACTGCTGCGCAAGCCCCCGGTTGGGGCAGATCAGCAGCGCCATCAACTCGGCCCTTTGCTTGAATTCCATAGCTTCCGTCGCGCGCCTTCCAGCCAGTGTCCTAGCGCTGCTTTCCTTCCATCTTCAAACGTTCCACATAGTCACCCAGGGGCTCCATAAACTCGTGAGGCATCGGCAGAAACGCCGCCGGCGCGCCCACATCTATGACTTCGGGGAACTCTGGAGTCACGACAACAATCAGATCCGTAGCCTGCTGCTCCCTCGAGTAACTCTTGAAAATACGGCCTATCAGCGGGATGCTGGACAGCCCAGGAATCCTGGAAACTGTATCCGCGATACGCCGGTCAATCAAGCCGCCCACAATAAAACTCTGGCCCGGCGCCAGCTCCACTTCCGTCTCAACCCGGCGCGTGCTGAGAGCCGGAACCAGAAAACCTTGAATACTGACCGCGTTGGCAAAATCCAATGCACTGACTTCCGGCGTGATACGCATTTGGATCGTTCCACGCTCGGTGAAGTGGGGCAGGAAGTCGAAGCGAATTCCAAATTCGCGGAACTGAATCGTGATCGAGCCCGCCGTGGCGCCGCCTTGCACCACCGGAACCGGGAACTCGCCGCCCACCAGAAAGCTCGCCTCCTTGCCATCAGTCGTCACTACGTTAGGCTCCGCGAGAATCTGAACCAGAGCTTTCGAGTTCAACGCGCGAATGATCACGCCGATATTCAAGTCCGGCCGGAAGGCAAAGACATTCAAAACGTCCAGAAAGTTGAAGTTCGTGTCGGTGCCCTGCAACTGCGCCGGGATCGATCCTTCAATTCCGCTGAGGCTACCGCCACCGAACTGTTGCGTCGAAATAGCCGCCGGCGTATTGAGTGCGCCCGTGTTCATCAGGCCCGCCCCAAACTCCTGCATCGCGTTGCGATCCACCTCGAGGAATTTCACCTTCAGCATGATCTGCCTTGGAGCCGGCGGAGGGGGCAGTACTACGTTGTTGATAATCGTGGCGCCGCCCACCGAACCCGTGATCATGGCAACAACGCGTTCCAGGACGTCCGGGCCGGAAGCCTTCCCCGCCAGCGTCACCACTCCCTTGCTGGCGGACAAGCGAATCGACTCCCCGGGGAAGGACGTCCGGATATGTTCCTGGATTTGCTCAACGTTCATTTTCACGTTGATGCTAAAGAAGTTACGATCACCCGATCGAGACCAGATCACCATGCTGGTGATACCTGGCGTCTTACCGTTGATCAGCATCTCGCGGGTCGAGATGACAATAGCGTCCGCTACTGCTTCGTCGGCGATTGCCACGCGCCGGATTTCATCAGGGTGATCCAGCACCACGGAGCGCCCGACGGTTAAAGGGATCTCGTCACCGGCGGGGGGCTGTTGCAGGGGCTCGGCGCCCGGCAACAAACCAGCGCTCAACAACAGCCCAATGAAAGCGGCGGCCAGCCGCCTCCGGCGGGCCTTGGCTGGAATCGATTCCCGCCAGCGCCTGCCGTGCCGGCGACCGGCATTGGAATGCCTGGCAAAAAATTTTCGGGGGGGACTCAGTGACATAGAGCGACACCTTTAGTCAGTGTTTAGTCAGCCAGTGTTCAGCTAGCGCGAAATTTTCTCCATTGTCCGCCGATTACCACGAATCATTTCTACCTGCGGCGGAGGCGGTGGCGGTGGCGGCGGGGCCGGCGCGGCTCGCCGCGGCCGGGAACGAGGCGAGGGCGCCGGAGCATTTCTCTTGACGCGCGCCCACAGATCACGCTGGCGCACGCCTTTGCGTTCATCGGCGGTCAATTCATCATCCATCGGGTTCCGCAGCACCAAATGGATTCGCCCCACACCCGTCGCCAGCGTCATCAATTCAGCGTCTTCCGGGGTCAGCAACATATTAATAACCGGCACATTCTGCGGCTTGCCGTCAGGATCCATCTCAAGCCGCGTCCCCGTCGATAGCACGGTCACGTTTTCCAGTACCGTCGCCGTCAGCCGTTCATCGGAGCCTTTGGGCTGACCCGTCAACAGGATGTCGACTTCCGAACCAGGATTGATGTATCCGGACACTCCCGAGACCTGGTTAATGGCGATCGCAACCGCCCGCTTCCCCTCCGGAATCAGGGGAGCCAAACCGACGCCGGCGCCTTTTTCGGTTACGCGCGCGGACAGAATCGGTTCGTTCGCCAGAATCGGACTGAGGACCGACCGATCGATCACATCCTCAATGTCAGCGAAAGCGCCCTGAGGATATGCTTGAGTCGGATAGTCCCTGATCAGAAGATCTTCGCGCTGGATCTCACTACCCAGCGGCAGATCCTCCTTGGCGACGACCAATTCCTTCGTTTCGACAGCCGTCTGCGTCGGCCGGCGGCCGACCGTGATCTGATAAAAGATAGCCGTGATGACCAATGCAACCACCACGGCCATTAGGATTACTGTAACCTGAATTATGCACTGCGGGGTGCACCGGAGGAGGGCTGAGCCGCCAGGGGCCATTTGGGGGACCCCCGAAAACATGGGGTAATAAGGTAGGCTGGCAAAGATTTCAGCTTCGCCAGTCAACCCCAAGGAGGTCACCCAAATGGTTACCAAGCGAAAACAGCATAGCTCCCGAAGGCCCGTCAAACAAGGCCGGGGCGCGAGGGCCCCGCGGCCCAATAAAATCGGGGCTGCCACGCCTTATCACTTCCGCGGCAAGAATCTGACTCCCTACGGCGGCTTGCTGCCCGTCGCCACCCTGCTCGAAAAACTCGGCTTCCAGGCGCTGCTGGAAGAAACCATCACGAACAAACGAATCACCCGTGTGATGAGCCTCTACCAGTTTGTGCTGGCCCTCGTGCTGGGCCTCTATGTCGGCTTTGCGCGGCTGAACCAACTCCGCTTCATCGCCCGCGACCCCATCTTGACCGGCATCTTGCAAGTGACGCGTCTGCCGCCGCAGTCCACGCTGTGGCGCTTTCTGGCCTCGCTGCACCTCAACGTGGCGAAGCAGATCCTTTCCATTCAGCGCCAGCTGCGGGAACGAGTCTGGGCCGCGGCCCAGGTGAAATTGGAGACGGTGACGCTGGACACCGACACCACCGTGCACACGCTCTACGGCCGCCAGATGGGCGGGCGCAAGAGTTACAACCCCAAGAACAAGGGCAAGCGCAGCTACCAGCCGATACTGACTTTCCTGGCCGAGACGCGCGAATACCTGATGGGCGGGTTGCGCAACGGCGACCGGCCCACGGGCCGGCAGATCGCCGCCCACCTCGAGAGCGCCTTTCGGGCTTTGCCGCACGGCGTGAAGAAAATCCTGGCGCGGGCCGATTCCGGGTTTTATTGCTGGGAGGCGGTGGAGGCCTATGAAAAGGCGGCTTGTCAGTTCGTCATCGTGGCGCGCAAGACCAGGCGGCTGGTCGAGCAGTTGCAGCAAGCGGCCTGGAAGCCCTCGCCCCACAGCGATGCGGATGCGGAATGCGAATTCCTCTACCAGCCGCAGGGCTGGGCGCGGGCCTGTCGTTTCCTGGCGCTGCGTTACGAAAACGAACCCGCGGCCGGCGCGGCCGAGCAATACCAGCTGTTTGCCACCAGCGCTTACACCTACCGCGTGTTTGTCACCAACCTGGCCGAACCGATCGCGGCGGTGGTGTGGTTTTACAATCAGCGCGCCGCAGCCGAGAACCTCATCAAGGAGGCCAACAACGACGCCGGGCTGGCGGCCCATCCCTCGCGCCGCTTTGACATGAACCGCAATCACTTTCAGCTGGCCATGCTGGCCTACAACCTCAACTGCTGGCTGCTGCTGTTCAACCGCGAAGCCCAAGCCAGCGTGGAGACACTGCGGCACACCACCCTGGCGACGGCGCGGCTGCGCTTTCTGTTCGTGGCGGCCAAGATCTGGCGGCACGCCGGCAGAACGGGTGTCAGCTACAGCGATCATTATGAGGAAAAGGGCCTGTTTGAACGGCTGATGCGGCGGCTGCGGGCGATGGGGCCACCGGGATCGAGCTTCGCGCCGGTGGTGGAGGGTGCGCTGAGTTGAGGGGCGCTCCATGCATAAAATTTCATGCACTCGCCGCAACGTACTGGGAACACGCCGCTTGCCCGCCCGCTTTTGCCCGCCGGGATTGGCAGGCGGCTCAAACAGGGAGGGAAACAGAGGAAAAGACGACTTGCTAAATCACTGAGTTGACACGACTGCCGCTACCGCCACAACTCCATCGGCGATGGCTACGCCGAATCTGTGCATAATTCAGGTGTAATTAAACGCTTGTCCATAATTGCCCCTCACTTAGCAAACGACATCAATACTCCGGCGGTAATGGCCGGCGCGTAGGGAATTGAGCTTTTCAGCCCCGAGCCCGTGATCTTGCCCTCGGGGCCAAGCTGTTTCCTGACAAACCGTACGGCGAGAAATGCCAGGGCCATCAGGGCTCCTACCAGGGCCGCCATGATCGCAGCCATCACGACCTGCTCGACGCTCCCAATAATCGCCCCAAACCCGCCCATCAGCTTGATGTCTCCACCGCCCATTCCACCTAGCAAATAAAACACCAGAAAAATGACAAATCCAACCAGGCCACCCAGTAACGCGCCTCCGGCGCCCTTCAGACCGTAAATGACGGTCTGCGCCACAACGCCGGCCGCGAACGCACCCAAGGCAATGGGATTGGAAACCTTTCGCCTCCATAAATCCTCCGCTGATGCCAGGGCTCCAATCACAATGCATAAACCGAGCAGCCAGTATACCGGGTTGGTCATGACAAGAACACCCTTTCTTGACAAAAACGGACCTCATCCGTGCTCAGAGCACCGCCGCATGAGAGATCAGACGCACCGGCGTGGGCGCGCCCCGAAGCTACCGACGAGAGCTTGCGATATCTATTTGACAAGCTAGTATCTTTCGATTCTCTCATTGATATAACATTTCAACGACCAAACGAAATTGACGGAACCCAGCGGTTTCCACAGTATCCTTACTTAACCACGGCTAAGAGAACCGCCCAGGTGTTCATCGTAAGTCCCCTAGGGTCTCCATGTATACAACCAGCCACTTTCCAATTTCTAGTTAACTCCTTCTAAATCAATACGAAACGGCCTCCGAGCTGATGCGGGCACCGGCGCTACGCTCACTTCACTCTCTCCAAATAAACCGCCAGCCCGTCGTCATAGACCACAGCCCAATCCGGATGCACCTTCATCGTGGACGCCAGCGGCCAGTCCAGTGGCAGCAGGGCCGCGTCGAACTCATAGCGGTCAACGATCTCTTCCCAGCGCCACCCCGATCCGATGAGCTGAAGATATTCTCCGCGAATCGAGGGAGCATAGAAATCGCTGCGGCCATCGAAAAAGACCTTCACCTTCGGATAGAAGTTGTAAATCAGATAGTCGGACCACTGGTCCGAACTCAGCACGCGGCGCTCGACCAGCCGGTCCTGCAAAGCATCACATGCCGCGACGGGAAACCGGACCTCGGGAAACTGCGCCTTCCAGCGATAGTTGTCGGCGCGAAGGTGCAGCATGGAAGCGATCATCACCACGGCGGCCACTGGAAGCCACGAAAATACGGGCGCCGACGCCGAAGACGCGGATGGTTTTCTTCCCCCGTAGTCCTCTCCCATGCTGTGGATCGCCTTCAGCCAAGTATTACCGGAGCTGACACCCTCCGCGATAAACAGCGTCAATTCTCTAGCAATCAGAGGCGCCGCGACAATCATGAACAATGGCACATGACGAACCGACACCAGCGACGCATGCGACCAGGCCAGCAACAGCAGAGCCTGGGCAAGTTCTCGCCGCCGGATCAATCTCACCAGCAAGATCAACCCCAGCAGCAAAAAGCCTTCGTAGACCAGCATGCTTTCGCCGCGGAAGTCCGGCGACTGAAACTCCTGGACATTGTTCAGGATGAAATCAGAACCCAGATACGCGGAAATATGCACGTGGAGCTGATAACCATACGGATTGACGAGCGTCCCGGCGGTACAAAGTACCAGCAGTAAGCCGTAGCGTTTGACCGCCGCCGGCAGATGCCAGCTAAACCCTTCAGAATCATTGTCATACGTCGCCCACAGTTGCTCCAATCCCACCCCAACCGCGTATACGCCCACGGCCATGAGCAGAGTCAGGAACCCGCCGTGAGTGTTGGTCCACACGATGGCAATCGGCACCAGCCAGTAAACCCGGCGGCTGTTTCCGCGGCGGTCCGCCTCGAGCAGCCAGATCGTGGCCAGCAGCAGGCCCCAAGTGAACATATGGGGGCGCGCCAGCCAGTGGACCATCGAAGCAGACGAGGCGATCATCAAGAACAAGACCGCCAACAGCACATTGGCGCCAAGCCACAGCATGTAGCGCAGAAGTGCCGCGGCCGTGGCCGCGATCACTACTCCCGTCAAGAGCACGACCCCCTTCAGCTCGGCTGCCTTGTAGGCGAGTGCCAACAGCACATCCGAGAACCATTCCCAGGCAAACCAGCTTTTGCCTTCCATCGTGAAGGAGAACAAGTCCACGCGGGGAAATGCCCAATTCTCCAAAACGTATTGACCCGTCCGGATATGCCAGCCGGTATCGCCGTCGGCCAGTAGAGTTCGCGCCGCCCCGTGCCCAAAAAACAGCCACAGCAACAGCGAAGCAAACACCCAATCGGATAGATGCGGAAGAAGCCAGCGCGAGGCGCCGCCGGCCGGCGGTGTCGATTCACCCGCTGGGACTGGTGTCACGTTTGCGCTGTCAGTTTGCATCGTTTAGCTAATCAGCCCGTGCCTGAGCGCTTCCGTCAGGTGGAAGAAAACCTAAGCCTCTGAATTTCCAGGTCCTAGACTATACTATCGCAATACGACGATAGCTCCAATAGTCATATAGATCTAGGACCAAAAGGGCGTACCACAGCGGTACTGCTCAGTGATAGTATGTCCGGTGCGGATAGCGGCATGCCCGCATATCAGCCCTCCGGCCGAATGGAAGCCGGCGTGTCTCCGGTGCCGTCGCTTCCCTTCCTTCCGCTGTTCCTGGAGAATTTATAGATTTTCACCTTGCCTCCGCCGGTTTCGAAAACCTTGGAGTAGGAAGGCAACAAGCGGTCAACGTGCTCTCCGATCATGTCCGGACGACTGTGAAGCTGGTAATCATCCACGGCCACCATCCAATATCCGGCCCCAATCGCGCTGGCGGTATCCATGAATCTGGCTAGGTCTCGGTCCAAGATCCCCTTGTCTTGGCGATAGAAAGCAGCGGTGGAGAAGATCATCGGCCTGAGGGCTTGCCTGCCTGTGTGCAGCCACAGAGCTACATCTTCATAAGATATGAAGCGGTCCGACTCCTTGGTGTTCTCCCGAATCTAGCGGTAGGCTTGTCGCTTTTCCACCGCCAGCAAAGCTCTCTCCCGGTGGCCGTTCAGCAATCCTCGGGGGGCCCGCCATAGATAGCCAATCGCCGCAAACAGCACCAGCCAAGCGAGCGCACCCGCCAAGATCCCGGAAACCACGCGGTCTAGGACCGGCTTGCGGACGCGAAAGACCTGCACGGCCGACTCCAAGATCCACTTGATCTCGTTGTAGGCTCCCGCCACGAATAGCGGCAAGAAAGGCAACAAGAAGCGGTCCAGCAGTGTATAGTTCCACACGATCGTCACCGGAATCGTGAAAAACAGGGCCCAATGCAACGGATGGAGTCCGTTCAGCCGGGCCAATCCAAACGCCCCTTTGGCAATCCCGAGTGAAAGCGCCACCGCCACGAGGTTCAACACGAACCCGCCTTCGAACCCAACTACGGGAAGCAAAAAGGAAACCGCCGCGGGATGCTTCAGCAGTTCCCCGACGTTGAACTTGGCCATGGACTGCAACGTAGCCCAATCCGGCACGCAATTCAGCCAGAAACCTAAGTAGCTGCTATAGAATAAGCTGGTCTGCTCGTACCCGCTAAGAGACGTGGAATCAACATCTAATACAGTTAATACAGTTCGATTCTGCCAGGACCAAGCCATGCCGGCCCCAAAGACGATCAACCCGGCGAACAGCGCGAGAAAGGCCAAGCGATAAGACTTGTGCCGGCCCGCAAAGCAGGCAAGAGCCAGCACGAAAGCGATTCCTATCGACCTCGTCATGACCGCTAGAGCAGCTACGGCGCCGGCCAACAGCCACAAACTCGAAATTTTCCGGCCGCCAAACCGAACCCTAGCCGCCCAAGCAAGGGCGCTGGAACCAACCGCCAGCGCCATGAACAGCAGATCACTCAGCAAGGTTGTCGCCAGATGCAAAGTTGTGGGGTGGAAGCCGCAAACCGCGGCAAGCCCCAGCGCGGGCCCCTGGCCGATGCCGAGTTGCCTCAGCACGAAGAAGCAAACCAAGAAAAACGCCGCCCCTGCCAGGGCGTTGATCCAGAACGCCGGAACCAGGTTTTGCGGGAAGCTCGGCCAGATGTGCCAGACCAGCGACAACAACCACGGGTAGAGGGGAGGATACTTCGTCTGCGGCGGTTCGCCGGGTACGCTGGGCATCACGTAGCCTTCGCCGTCGGCGAGAGCTTTCGCGGAACTCAGGTAGATGGAATCGTCGTGAAACCGGCCGAACCAGTCAGCAGACCAGCATAGATCCGCGGCGGTCAGGAACGTGATGACGCCTGCCGCCAGCCCAAGGATCAGACTTCGCTGGTTCATGGCTCCCCTGGAACAATTCTACAGAGAGCCTGGACACTACGGAGCGCCGATGGCGAGCAGGGACCCCTGAAAAGGTTCCGGATCGACCTCGAATGAGCCTCCGCGCAGCTTCCGGCCGTACATGGCCAGTTCAAATCGATCCTTGACGCCGGTCTTCTCGAAGATATGCATCAGGTGAACTTTTACAGTGCCGGTCGTGATGGAAAGTTCCTCGGCAATCTGTTTGTTCTTCATTCCCTTCATGATCAGGTTGAGGATCTCCTCCTCGCGGGGCGTCAATCTCGGAGTCGAGCGTCGGTTGATGAACCCAACAAACTGGTTGGACACGGAATTTTCAATCCAAATATTGCCCTGGGCGACGGTTCGAATGCAATCCAGGATGACCGGAATGGGAAGCGTCTTCTTCAGGATTCCGCGAGCACCCACTTGCAGAGCCCGGAAGGATTCCACTTCGGATATCTCGGCCGCCCACAGCACCGGTTCCGTCTCGGGAGAACGCGCCTTCAAGTCCGATACGATTTGGAACACCGACTTGGTTCCAAACGACTTGTCGATCAAGCAAACTTTTGGGGAGTCTTTCGCAACCAGATCGAATAGGGACGTCAAATTGTCGACATACCCGCTGAATTCAAGGCCCTCGACACCCTGCAGACTGCTTTTCAATCCTTCGACGACAATCGGTTGCGTCTCACAAGCACAAACTCGGATCATCTGAATACGCCTCACTTCCACGGCAATCCGCGACGCCAAAAGTAAGCATGAGTACCGTTACGACTATTACTACTACAGCTAATATCAGCTGAACCATGCTGACTGAACCTTAGCTCTCGGGGGAAAAACCCCTAATCGCGTGCATTCGAGCGGGTGTGAGCCGCCCGAACCCTCACCCTGACGACGCCCGAAGCAGTCGTCTGGCGAAGTCCTTGAGCTCTGGAGGTAAACTCGCTCAGGGCGATCTTTGCTCGACGAGTCGCCTGTTGGCTAGAGCAAATTCAGAGCTCTCATAGTCCATAGCCGCAGTGGCGGAAGCAAGCTTGAACGTGGTGCGGAGCAACGGTGGCGAGGGCGTCGGTGAGGCCTTGTTCGAGGGCGGAAAGCGTGCGGGCTTGGGCAGCCCGCAGGTGTTGCTTGATCTGGGCCCAGCACTGTTCGATGGGGTTGAAGTCGGGTGAGTAGGGCGGCAAGTAGAGCAACTCAGCGCCGCGTGATTCGATCTGCTCGCGCACCCCGGCGACCTTGTGCGCCGCCAGATTGTCCATCACCACGACATCGCCGGGTTGGAGTTGCGGAGCCAACACCCGCTCCAGATAAGTGAGGAAGATCTCGCTGTCGGTCGCCGCCTCGATGCTCATCGCGGCCAGCCATCCGGAAGACCGAATCGCCCCCAAGATGCTGAGTGTTCGCCAATGCCCCGCAGGCACGCCTTGGCGCACACGGCGGCCCCCAAGAGCACGTCCGCAGCGGCGGGTCATGCTGGTGGTGATGCCGCTTTCGTCCAGGAAAATCAACCGATCCGGGTCGATCCGGCTCACCTGTTCACGCCAGAGCGCGCGACGCCGCGCGACGGCGGCGACATCCTGCTCGGCGGCGTAGACCGACTTTTTTTTAAGCGCAGCCCCATCTCGCGCAACACACTCCACAGCCGTCCGATACTGGCCTTCAACCCCAATTCGCCGCGCAGCCGCGACTGCAACTGCTGCAAGGTCAGATCCGGCTGCTCCTCGATCCACTCATACAGCCGCCGCCGTATTTCGTCGCTGAACTTGCTGCGGGGACCGCGCGGCCCTGACGGTGGCCGCACCCAGCTGCCGCTGCGGTAAAACGCCGCCGACACCTTCCTGGCCCAGCCCTCGCTGACGTGGAACCGCTGGGCCAACGCCGGCAGGCTTCCGTCTCCCTGCTGATGCGCCTCGATCAATTTCTGACGCAGATCATCCGAGTAAGCTCTCGCCATCGTCCTTGCGCCGAAGTTTCGCCAGTGCCGTTTATATTATAGTTGAAACTGCTCTAGCTATAGCTAGCGTCCGGCCTCGGCTGGAATTCGAGAAAGCGGCCGACCCGGCGAGACCTGCAAGGAGTTAACTCAGGAGAAAGACATTGAGACTATCCTCGATCGTATGAATGACAGAATCTCCAGCCGCGGGCGAAGCCGTCCAGTGCGCATCGGGCGGGCGTGAGCCTCGGATTGCTACACTTCTTCAGTTGGACGCAGCTCCACGAACACAAAACAGAACGAAGAATCAAAGCCCTGACCGCAAGGAAGGGTTCTGGACTTATCGGCATCCAATTCAACTGGGGAAACGCCACACGCTGGTGGCGGTTGCCTCGCGCGGAAGAGTGCGGAAGAGAATGACAACGTGAATCGACAAGTCTTGCTAGCTTCACGCCCGAATGGGCTTCCGAAAGAATCCGACTTTCAAATCGCTGAGACCGCGATCCCGCGGCCATCCGACGGACAATGCCTGATTCGGAGCCTGTATATGTCCGTGGATCCCTACATGCGGGGACGCATGAGGGACCGCAAATCCTACGCTCCAGCGGTGGGCTTAGGCGAGGTCATGGTTGGAGCGGCGGTCGGCGAAGTGCTGGAATCCCGCGGGACCCCCTTCTCCTCGGGGGATATTGTCGTTGGCGGCTTCGGCTGGCGGGAATACGCGGCCGCCGACGGCAAGGAGCTTCGCAAGATCGATCCGGATGCCGCCCCGATCTCGACCTCCCTGGGAGTGCTCGGCATGCCGGGAATCACCGCTTATTTCGGGCTCCTCGACATTTGCGACCCTCAGCCGGGTGAAACCGTGGTTGTGTCCGCGGCGGCCGGCGCGGTAGGATCCGCCGCCGGTCAGGTCGCGAAAATCAAACGTTGCCGGGCGGTCGGCATCGCCGGAAGTGACGAGAAAGTGAGACATCTCACCGAAGACCTGGGCTTTGACGCCGCTTTCAACTACAAAACCGTCGCCGACACCGGCGCTAAACTGCGCGAATATTGCCCGGACGGCGTCGATGCCTACTTTGACAACGTTGGCGGGGCGATCACGGACGCGGTATTCCCGCTTCTGAACATCAAGAGCCGTGTCAGCGTTTGCGGACAAATCTCCCAATACAATCTGGAAGAACCCGAACTCGGCCCGCGGCTGCTCTGGCATCTGATCGTCAAGCGGGCCAAAGTGCAAGGATTCCTCGTGTTCGACTATCAGGACCGCTACGATGCCGCCCTCGCTGAACTCAGCCATTGGGTTCGCGGCGGCAGGCTCAAGTATCGTGAACGAATCGCGGAGGGAATCGAGAACGCGCCGCGGGCGTTCATTGAAATGATGTCGGGGAAGAATATCGGGAAACAGCTCGTCAAGCTGGCAAGCCGTTAGCGGCTTAATTCTGAGTTTGCTTTTTGCGGTAGGAGGAACGCCAGTGCCCCTTGCCGCTGGGCGTATCGGCATAGACGGTGAGCGTCTTCATCCAGTCGTTCTTGGAGTCAAAGCGCTCCCCCTCGCTGTTGCGGAAGACCCTCATGCCAAAGTGCAAACTCGCCGGCCCGGCAAACTTGCTCACGGTCAGCTTGTAGCCGCTGCCATCCGGCTGATCATTGATGATCATCACAAGGTTCTCCCACGGCTCGTTCGAATGATTGGAAACCAGTATCCGCTCTCCGATCGGACCCGCCGCCATCTTTAGTTCAAACTCCTGGACCTCCTTGGAAGCTTCTTCCGTCGGAAGGTTGAGGCAGCCCAGAAGCGCAACAACAGCAGTCAGTATCGAAGTTACGATCCTGTTGATAGAACCCCTGGATAGTGTCAAGGAGCCCATCTTCACCAAATCCAAATGGAGCCGTGTCCCGATTTCCCAATCCCGCCGCACAAGCTGAAAATTGTTGACTTCAAGGCTATGTGCTCCCGCGGCGCCCAAAAGGACCCGCCGAGGTCTTTCAGGCTAGCATTGCTCTTCAGAGCGCATCAACGAGCAGTCAGCCAACTTATGCTGTTGAAAACCCTTAGACCCAGAGCGCGGGCGAGGCAAATTGTTTGAGTTTTACCCAAATAGAAGGGTCAGGATAAATCATTCACCTGAGCTGCGGCATAGGACCACACACGCCTGGACCCGAGAGACTTCTGAATAGGACGCGCGGCGTCACGACGCGAGAGGGCAGGACGCAACAGGACGGGATCATCCTTCAGTGTTCACAACCGCATCGCAGCCCCCGCGGCCGGTCGCCAAACAGGCAAATGCGGGCTGGATCAGGTGGCTTAGCATGGCTATAGCCGGATAGCGGGACGGCAGGCTTGTTACCATCAGGTATCTGCTCAGCGCCCTTGTTCGGAGCGTCAGTAGCGTATACTGGGTCGGGCCAGGCCCAAAATGGAAATTCTGGCTCAATGCCCGGAAGTCCCCAATCGGCACTCTTGGAGATCGAGGGACATCTTTCTGGAAGGGGAAAACAATGTCGCGTTTCAACCAAATCAAGAACCCGTCTAACGACCCTCAACTCGAGGCTGTCTACGAGGAAATCCTGGAGCACGGCATCGGGGTGGACGCCCCAATCAACTTGTTCACTGCGCAGTCGGAGCGGCCCGACATCCTGAGGGCGACCTGGGGGATTTTCAGGGAAATCTTGCTGCAAGGCGAGCTTCCCCCGACGCTGAAGCAAATGATCGCCATGACCATTGCGATGCAAAATAACTGCCGCTACTGCACTGTCGCGCACACGAGCGCATTGGAAAGCATGGGGGTGCCCAAAGAACTGATTCAAAGCTGTGCCAAAGACCCGGACCTGGCTGACGTTCCCCCTCCTCAACGCGCCATACTGAAATTCGGCCTCAAAATCGCGCAGGATCCCAAATCGGTGACTGATGAGGACGTCCGGGCTCTGCGGGATCAGGGCTTGTCCGACGGTGAAATCATAGAGGTTGTGATGTTAGCGGCGACCGCCAATTTTTTTGATACCTGGGCGGCCGTCAGCGCAATCGCAATCGAGGGAGAAGAAGCCTCCTAGAGCACGGAAACAGGGGCAAGGTGTCGCGATTCGAGCAGATCGAAGATCCCTCCGGTGAGCCCAAACTGGAAGCTCTCCGCCGCGAGATTCTCGGGCACGGTTTCGGGACGCAAACCCCGATTGCTTGGTTCACCGCTCAGTCACGGCGGCCGGACATCCTGGAAACCACTTGGGGACTGGTGAAAGGGCTGCTCTTGCAGGGTGAGCTGCCTCCTGCTCTCAAGCAGATGATTATCCCGCCGGTCTCGATCCATAACGATTGCCGCTACTGTCGTATGATTCACACCAATGCTTTGGAACCGATGGGCGTCCCCGCGGAAGTGATCGACAGCGTTACCAGGGATGTCAGCCCGGCGAAACTTCCCCCCCCACGCAACGGGCGATCGCGGAGTTCGCCAGCAAGGCCGCCAACGATCCCAAGTCGATTTTTCCGGCGACGATGTGAAGATCTTGCGGCCGTACAGTATGAGCAACGGAGAAATCAAGGAGGCCGCCATGATTGCGGCCTTCGCCAATTTCATCAACACGTGGGCCGGCGTCAGCGGTGTTCTGATTGACCGCAAAGAGGAGTCGGCATGAATAAGCTGCCCCAAGGGCCGGCGGTCTTAAGCAGTTTCTAAGTCTCGGTCAGCAGTCTGACACTGGGGACGCTCTACGAAGCGGTCTTGGCGTTTTCGAGCCAGGATAGATTCGAAACCTTTTGGCCCTCGGTCTGTCACAACGCCCGTTGGCTGATCCCGTCCCGGCGCATGGCGATCCTACTCAGCGGCGCGGATGGAAGTTTCGAGGTCGTGGGAGGCTTCCAGCAGGGCAAGTTTCATAAAGTGATCGCCGACTCTCCCTTTACGCCCAAAACGGACTGGCTCAAGCGGACGCTGTTGGAGAAAAGAGCCCAGTGGGTCGAGAAACCTTTCGAGCAGCTCGACCAAGAGACGGGCAGCTTTGCGCAATGGCTGTTTCGTGACCGTCCCGAGCTGCTGTTTGTCTTGCCGATGACCATGAAGGGAAAAGCTCTTGGCGCCCTTTTGTTTGCGACGGCCTCCGTGGCCAGCACGGACCAGTCGATGTTGAACACGCTCGGCAGGATCTACGCGCTGCACGTGGGCATGAGCTACTCGCTGCTTCAGATCACCGAAGAGCGGAGGCAGATGCAAGATCAGTTGATCATGCAGGACAGGATGGCCGCGCTGGGAAGCCTCGTGGCGGGCATCGCCCACGAAATCAACAACCCGCTCGGAGCAATTCAGAGTGCGACTGATGTAGTGATGCGTTGTGTCAAGAAGTTCGAAAGCCTGTTTGTCGGCGACAACGCCCCGGAAGAAATTCGAAACAACGAGAAATCCCAGATCGCTTTCAAAGCCCTGCAAGAAAACGCGAAGGTCATTACATCGGGGGGGAGCCGAATCGCCAAGATCGTTCAAAGCCTGCGGAGCTTTACGCGGCTGGATGAGGCCGAACTCCGGAAAACCGGCATCCAAGAAGGGATCGAGAGTACGCTGACCTTGTTACAGGGCAAGTTAAAGGATCGAATCACGGTCATCGAAAAACATGGCGACATCCCTGAGATTCATTGTTTTCCGGGACAGTTAAACCAGGTTTTCATGAGCCTGTTGCAAAATGCGGCGGACGCCATTGAGGGGCAGGGCACGATTCGCATTACAACGCTGCGAAGAGATGACGTGATCTGTGTTCAAATCTCCGATTCTGGCAGGGGGATCCCTCCGGAGAAACTCAAGACAATCTTTAACTTCAATTTTTCCCAGACGGGCTCGCGAGTGAAGATGGGGTCGGGCCTGGTCACTGCCTACAACATCATTCAGAAGCACCAGGGGGATATCAAAGTAGACAGTGAGCTTGGGACCGGAAGCTGTTTTACGATCACGTTGCCGATACGATAGCTTTGTTGAACCGGTCCCGAGGGGCAGCAGTCGCGTTGGCACGGTTAGAAAATCAACGTCAAGAAAGGCGTGAAAAAATGGGGGCGGGCGCTGCCGCTCATCGTCCGGACGCGGATGTTCGAGTAGACGCCATCGGCCCTCAGGCAGGCAGACGTCACTTCCGGTCCATGGCCATCTGTGAGATAGGTTGTCGTGTCGTGACCTCTACAACGTGTAGTTCGCCAGCGCCCGAAGAGCGAATGGGGTTGCGATCAGCGGGTCGTCCTCTTTGACCAGGTTTTCCGGATTACTCCAACTGCCGTCTTCCCGCTGCTCTTGGGCCAGCGCTTCAGCCAGCGCCCCCGTGCGGCCCGCTCCCAGCTTGTGCAGCGCCTCGGAGGCGGCCGCCGCGTAGTAGAACCGCAAACCGCGAGTCCAGCATTCGTGGATGTCTTGCTTGAACCCGGCGGCTCCGTCCCGAAGATGGTTCTCCTCCAGCCAGCTTCTCGCCGCCACCATGCGCGCGTCGGAGGGCCTGATTCCAAGAGCTAACAGAGACAAGATGCCATCCGCTGTCGCCGTGCCGTAACTGGAAAAGCCCTCCTTGCGCTCACCCGCTTTGTTGGCGCCCAAGACCACGGTCGAAAAGTAGAAACCGCCATCCAGCGGGCCGTTGGCGCTGCTCCCGTAGTTGTGACAGCGCTCGACATACACGCGAGCTTTTCGGAAGACAGAGTCGCCGGATGGGACACCCGCCGCCGCCAGCGCTTGCAACACGTGGCGAGTCATCGAGATATCAACGTGCCCCGGCTCGGGCGGAGTTCTGCGGTCACCTCCCATTCCCCAGGCGCCGTAGGCCGGATGATCCGGCTTCCATCCGTTCTGCTCCGCAAGCTGCTGCCCAAGCAGATACTTCGACATGGCGGAAATCACTTGCGCCGAATCGGGTGGCGCAAGTCCCACCCAGGCCCTAAGGGCAAGTGAGGTCGCATAGTTTGGATAATCGGGCAACAGCGGATCCGAGCGTCCCACAGCCCCCTCGTCATCCGTATGATTCCGCAAGAACTCGAGCGCCCGCTCGACCCGCACCGGCTCCGGCGAATAGACCTGCCGCGGAACCTCTAGAAGCGCATTCAAAACAAACCCTGTCAGAGACTGTCCGGAACGCAGAAGGCCATAGGTGCCGCTGTGCCAGCCGCCGTCGCGAGCCTGTTTGCTCCACAGAAACCCGGCGCCTCGGCGAAGAGCGCGTTCCCTCCCCCAAGCCTTCCCGAGGTGACGGAGAGGCCGCCCGGGCAATCCCGAGCAGCCGGCTCCGACAACCAGACCAAGAGAAAGGAATGAACGGCGGGTCATTCGATGAGAGATTGTTTTCATGGCCGCCGGTTCAAAGTTAGTTGCTAGTAGGCAAGACTGCGGCATCGCCCAACGGTTGCTGGCCGGCGAGCAAGGTCAGAACAGCGGCGCTGGTCACGGCGACACGGCCCGTGATGCAGTGATGACCGGCCCAACTGCCCTCCTCGTTTTGCATGAGGACGAGTTGGGTTTTGATCTTGCCGTCCCACGTCTCCCATTCCTCGCCGCCGGTGCGCCGCAGACTGTCGCTAATGTTGAGGTAGGAAAAGTACTCCTCGCCGCCCATCGAACCAAAACCTCGCACAAATCGCCCATTCGCTAGCTGCCCGGATATGGCGGCGATTTCGTCGGCATTCCTCTCGCGGTCCTCTTCGGTGCGGCTGAGTTGCTCGAGGACTTGGGCTCCTTTATAAAGGGCGACGCCGGCGGAGCTGGCGTCAGCGGCCAGAGCGCTTTCGAAAGACCGGGAAGAGACACCTCCCGCAAGCCCGCTGGCTCTCGCGGCCGCTACCGGCGCGGCCACGGCCTTGGCGCTTCTTTTGGTGTAATCGTCCACTCTCGCCAATACCGTCTCGCTGACTACGACCCTCTTGTCTTTTGCGATGGCGAGGCCGCGGGAAGCCATCGACGTGCCCAAGATCGGGGCCCATCCGCCAGAGACGTTCCAGCTCCCGTCACTCTCCTGGTTTTGTTCGATCTTCCGCACGCACTTTTCGAGACCCGCGCGCACACGCTCGTTGAGCCTCGGGTCTTTCATCTCGCCGTCGATCTCAGCCAGCAGCCTTGCCGTAAGAAAAGTGGGAATGTAGGGGCCCAGCTTTCTTTGAATTTGCGTCCCCGTTATCGAGCTGACCGCGAGCCCTTCTTTCGGGCTTGCCTCGACTTGGTGCAAAACAAATTCCAGCCCGCGCTTGACCACCGCGCGGTGCTTGCCACTGTCGGGAGTGTGGCCGGCCTGAATGAGCGCCAGCACGGCGACCGCCGTGTTAGCCAAATCGTTGCCGCTCGATTCCAGGTTTTCGCCGGCACGGACAAACGAAGTTTCCCCGCCGTCCTGACCCCAGCCACCGTTATTGCCTTGTACCGAGGCGAGCCAGTCAATTCCCGTCCGGGCGGCTTCAGCCGGTGAACGGGTGCTGATTGGCGGCTCTTCTCCCTGTCCGGGGCCCTGGCCGGGAGATACCTCGATCGTCTTGGCGGCCGTCAGCACGTCTACGATCGTTTCGGCCCCCGCTGTTTTTATCGTCTTAGCGGGCTTTGCCGCATCCCCCCGAACTTCGTTCAGCGTCATGACCAACGAACCAACAGCCAGCGCCGCTACTGCAAACAAACTTATCCCAATCGGTCTCATTCCGTGACCTCCAGTTTTTGAATAATCGATCGACAGTAGAGCGGCGCCGTTCGTTCTGTCATCAGCTAATGACGCGCGAATGCGGCTGATTGTTTAGGGAGGCTACGAGAGCAAGTAACAAAGGTCACAAGAGCGGCGGATTCATGCAGCGTGGCTGTAGCACCGCGGGGGATCGCCGGATGCGATGAACTGAGCTGGCTAGGACCGGCGCAGCCGCCTCCGCGATTCAACTCGGTTCGTATTAGAAAAGTCACCTCCCGAAGAATCGCGAGGCGCCACGCGTGCCCCCCTGCGCCACGTTGGAGGACTGCCTTTCGCCCTGCGCTACACTGAGAATCCATGCTGGATCTGGGCTATCTGCGAAACAATTTCGACGAAGTAAAAACTCGCCTCGCGGGCCGCGCCGATACCGATTGGCTGAGCGGCTTCACTGAAATCGACCGCGAAAGACGCGCGGCGGTCACCGAGATTGAAGGCCTCAAAGCCAAGCGCAACGCTCTGAGCGCCGAGGTCGCCAAATCCAAGCGGGAAGGTCTTGACGCCGAGGACGCAATCCGGGGGAGCCGCGAGATCGGCGGTCAAATCAAGGCTCTCGAACAGAGCGTGGATGAGCTGGACGCGTCGCTCAAGGACGTCCTCAGCTCGATTCCCAACGTTCCGCATGAGTCGGTCCCGGTGGGCAAAGACGAGTCGGACAACGTTGAGGTCCGCCGCTGGGGAACTCCGCGCGAATTTGATTTCGAGCCGCAAGCCCACTGGGACATCGGACCCGCGCTCGGAATTCTTGATTTCGAAAGAGCCGCCAAGGTGACCGGCGCGCGCTTTGTCTTCTATTGGAACGGGGGCGCGAAACTCGAGCGCGCGCTGATGAATTTCATGCTCGACGTACACACGCGCGAGCACGGCTATACAGAGGTCTTGCCGCCCTTCATCGTCAATTCGGGAAGTCTATATGGCACGGGACAGCTTCCGAAGTTCGCCGAAGACCAATTCAAGCTCGAAGGCACCGACTACTGGCTAGTTCCCACGGCGGAAGTGCCGCTGACCAATCTGTTTGGCAAAGAAACCCTCGATGCCGGCCGGCTGCCGATTAAGCTGGCCGCCTACACGCCTTGCTTTCGAAGCGAAGCCGGCTCTTACGGGCGCGACGTGCGAGGCATCATCCGGCAGCACCAGTTTCAGAAGGTCGAGATGGTGAAGTTCGCGCATCCCGAGCACAGCTACGACGAGCTGGAATCGCTTACCGCCGACGCGGAGGATATTCTGCAGCGGCTGGGACTGCCCTACCGAACCGTGACGCTGTGTACGGCGGACATGGGATTCGGCAGCGCCAAGACTTATGACATCGAGGTCTGGCTGCCGGGCCAAAGCGAGTTCAAGGAAATTTCTTCCTGCAGCAATTACGAGAGCTTCCAGGCGCGGCGGGCGGGGATTCGCTTCCGGGAGCCGTCGGCGAAAAAAGGCAAGTCTCAACTTCTCCACACCCTCAACGGCAGCGGACTGGCCATCGGGCGCACTTGGGTCGCCATTGTTGAAAATTACCAGCAGAAGGATGGCAGCGTGGTCATACCCGAGGCCCTGCGGCCATACGCCGGAGGCGAACGGCTATTGCCCGGCGGGAAGTTGGAGTAGACGGTCGGTCCTGACGCTACTTCGAACGCCGTGAACAGCAAGGACTATTTCTTCAGAAGGTCGAAAAATTCTTGTGTGCTCAGTCCTGCCTGGCGGATAATGCTTCGAACAATTGGTTTGGGGAGATCAAAGCGCTGGTGATTGGGGATGGTCACCCGTCCAGGTTTCGTGGGATGTTTAAGATGGACATGAGCTCCGGTTTTCTGTTTGATGTAAAAGCCGGCCTTTTGCAGCGCACGGATGACGAGCCTCGGTTTCAGGTTGGCCAGCTTGGGCGGCATCCCTGCACCTAGATGGTAACTTTGAGCTGCTCGGTAAGCGGAGGTTGCTGGGCGAATGGGTCTTCGGGAATCTCTTCGCCATCCTGACGTAAAGCGCGTATGTGGCAAAGAATAGCATCTTGAGCCATCTCGCGCGCTTCCTCAACGGTGCGGCCGTAGGTGACGATACCAGGCAAGGCAGGAACGAAAACCTGGTAGCCGCCTTCGGCCAGTTTTTCGTAGATGACCGTGTACCCGTACTCGGTGGCGCGTTCCTCCTCGGGGGGCGATGGGGTCAATGGCCTCATTACTGACAGGGTAGCAAGGAACGAGAATGTTCCGACAGAATTGCCGAGCCTGGGCTGCGCCGCAACCTCGTTCGGGCCGGTCAAACAAGCTGAGCATACAAGCTGGAGAGCAAACCTGACCGCGAACCGCTTGGATGCTTTGCCCTCCCGACGTTCTTTTGAGCTAGCGCCCGCCTCGCCAGCCATAGGTGCATCTTTTGCCACGGAGCTGGCCTTAGAACCAAGGAATTGGTTCTCGACAGGCCGGGAGAATCGAGCCTACAGGGTGGCGTTCCGAGTCGAGGACGCGAACGCGCGGAGAGAGTTCATGGCAAAGGCCCTCACTCGTATCGCAGGGCTTGCATGGGGTCGACTTTGGTGGCTCGGCGGGCCGGGACGTATGAGGCAAGCAGGGCAACCGCGAGAAGAACAGCAGCTACGCCGGTGAAGGTCGCCGGGTCGGTTGGAGTCACACCGTAGAGCTGGTTCTCAATGAGTTGAGTCAGGCCGAGGGCAGCGACGAGTCCTATGGCAATCCCGATCAGGCTCAGACGCAATCCGTCGCCCAGCACCACCCTGAGAACGTTTGAGCGTTGCGCGCCGAGCGCCATGCGAATGCCGAATTCGTGGGTACGTTGCGTGACGGAGTACGAGATCACTCCGTAGAGGCCGATCGCGGCGAGAAGCAGGGCCACCCCCGAGAACAGCCCAAGCAACTGCAGCCAGAAGCGCTGGTGCTTGTAAGAGAACGCGAGATTCGATTCTATGGTTCTAATCTGGGGCGCGGCGTATGGATCTATTCCTCTAAGCGCCTCCTGAACAGCCCCCGAAAGCGCGAGCGGTTCAACATCGGTCCGGATCAGCATGCCCTTCCGGGTGTGAAGCATTGACGTTCGGTACGAGGGATAGGCTGATCGATGCTGTGACATGGGGTAGTACACCTCCGCAAAGTGATAGTCGTTCACCCCCCACCCGATGGAGTCACCTACGACGCCGACGATGGTTCGCGGACGGTCCGCGAAGCGTGGACCCGTTTGGTTAAGAGGCTCCGTGAGGAAAACGTGCACGACCTGCCCCAGCGGCTCCTGACCGGGAAAGTAGCGATCCGCGAGGGTCTTGTTGATGACGGCGACCCCGAGTGAGTCGACCGTGTCTTGTTGGGTAAAATGCCGACCTTTAAGGAGAGGAATTTCAGCGACCTGGAAATAGTTGGATGAAACTTCCGAGTACGCGGCACGCGGATCCTCGCCTTCGCGCGGTTCGGACTGCCCCGCAATACGAAACCGGAATCTGAAAGTTCCCCGGGTCGGTATCCTGTGACTAGTTCCGACGGACCGCACCCCCGGCAACGCCTCGATCTTTCTCTGCGCCTCGCGGTAGAAGTTCTCAACATTGGGACTGACAATTGGGTTCCCTGATCCATCCCTGAGTACGTACCTCGGCCCTTCCGAGACGATGTCGACAGCGAGGAGGCGGTCGGGGTTGAAGCCCGGCTTCGTCTGGACAAAGTTGAGCAACGTGTTGATCATCAGGCCGACACCGACAAGAAGCACCACTGCGAGAGCGACCTGCGTGACGACAAGCGGAGCGGCCAACGTTCGCCGCGCCATGCCCGTTCCCTGCCGTCCTCCCTCTTTGAGGGCCTCGTTCAGACGGATGCGGCCGGCGTTCAAGGCAGGCGCGAATCCGAACAGAACACCCGTCAGCAACGAGAGTCCCGCGGTGAAAGCCAGAACCAGCAGGTCAAGATGGTAGGCATCAGCCGGTGGATAAGAGTTCGGAGCTAAGTAAACAAACAGACGCACACCGGCGTAAGCGAGGACCAGCCCCGCAACGCCGGCCACTGTGGCGAGCAGGACGCTCTCGGTGAGCAGTTGACGAATAAGGCGGCCTCGGCCGGCCCCGAGCGCAGCGCGCGTCACCATTTCCTTCCTGCGCTGTAATGCCCTGCCGAGACACAGGTTCGCCACGTTCCCGCAAGCAATGAGCAGCACAAAACCAACGGCACCGAAAAACAGATAGAGTGCCTCGGTGTAATCCTGGGCAGACCATGCCTGCAAAGGATGCACTTCAATCCGCCCACCATCTTTTTCGATGTCGTCCGCCTCGTCAGCCCGCCGTGCGATGAGTTCCAGCTCTTCCCGAGCCTGCTGCACCGTGACTCCTGGCTTCAGCCGCCCCACCGCTGAACGCGAGCGGTTGTGCGACTCGGATTTCGAGAAATCGATCGCTGTCCACATCTTTACTCGACGCTGCCACGGGAAGACCCGAGTTCCCGGCGGCATGACGCCGATGATGACGGGATTACCCATCCGGGGCGTAAAGAGCGTTTGACCGACAACGTTCGGGTCTGCTGCGAAGTGTCGCACCCACAGCTCATGGCTCAGCACGACGGCGTTGGCCCGGTCCGCTCCTCTCGACTGCGAGTTTCCGCTCCGGCCCTGGAAGTCCTCGGGCAGGAACGTTCGCCCCAGAAGCGGCTCGATTCCGAGCACTCGAAAGATTTCCGCTCCCCCCCGAAGCATCCAGACAGTCTCGGTCGCGCCTTCGCCCGACAGAGTGATGCGGGTTCCGGTTTCGCTGGTTTCCGCGGCCGCTATGCTCTCAAGTGTTTCGCTGTGTCGTTTCCATGCGGAGATGTACCGTATTTGGGGCCTGTCGCGCTCATCGAGTTCATGACCGCTCCCCTCGGTGACCGAAACGAGACGCTCCGGACCTTTGAAGGGCGGTGGACGCAGTAGAACCGCGTTGACGACGGTGAAGATCGTGGTGTTGGCGCCGATGCCGAGCGCCAGCGAGACGATGGTTACGGTCGTGAATCCGGGGCTATTGCGAAGGGTGCGTACCGCGTAGGCGAGATCACGCCAGAGGGTATCGAGCCAGAGGAACGACCAGCGATCGCGACACTCCTCCTTCACCTGCTCGACCCCGCCGAAGCTGCGCCGAGCCGCATAGCGCGCTTCCTCGGAACTCATCCCGTCCTCGACGTTGTCCTCGGTCTGCATTGCAAGATGCAGGCGAAGTTCTTCGTCGAGTTCCTCTTCCAAGCTCCGCTTCTGAAAAAGGGCATGAACCCGGGAAGCGAATCTTCTGTGCCAGGTCACGAGCTATCCTCTTAGCCGAATCAGCCGGGGCTTTTGGCGTTGTCAGGCCGATTGCGTCTGAAGCAATCGAAAGACGGCTGCCGCAAGCCGTTCCCAGTTCTCGGTTTCGGCGACCAACTGTTTGCGTCCCGCCGCCGTGAGCGAGTAGTATTTTGCTCGGCGATTCTTCTCCGAAGCGCCCCACTCGGCGCTGATCCAACCGTTTTGTTGCAGCCGGAGGAGTGCGGGGTAAAGCGAGCCCTGATTCACTTGCAATACGTCATCGGAGATCCGCTGGATGCGCTTGGCGATTCCGTAGCCGTGCATTGGGTCCAGGGCCAGCGTCTTCAAAACCAAAAGATCGAGGGTGCCTTGCAGTAGATCGGATTTCTCTTGCCCCACAAGCTACCTCCAGACAATCTAAATAAGGGTACGACGGTTCCCTTTAGTTTGTCAAGAGGAAAGATCCAGGACGGGGTGGGCAAGCTGGGTGCGGAGTTGAAGCTGGATTCGGGGTTGAAAGAGGATGCGAAAGCCACTCCCCCCGTGCGGCATGTTGATACCCTATACAGTCGATGCGCGCTTTCGGGGCAGCAAAGCCATTCCGCACGCGGCAAGCGCGGCAAGCAGAACCCTCGGTTGATCGCACGCCGGCCCTTCCTCCGCTGATCGTCTTGCTGCTGGCCGCCTGCCTCGGCGCCTGCCAGTCCCCCGCCCCGCCCTACTCTCCCGAACAAGCGCTCGACACCTTTCAGATCGAGCAGGGCTTCCGCATCGAGCTCTTCGCCGCCGAGCCCGACATTCGTGACCCGGTCGCCATGGAGTTCGACGAATTCGGACGCATCTACGTGGTCGAAACCCCGGGCTATCCTCTCGACACGGAAACCGGCGGCGGCACGGTGAAGTTACTGGTTGACACGGATTCCGACGGCCTGCCCGACTCCGTCACCGTTTTCGCGGACGGGCTCACGATGCCCACCGGCATCATGCGATGGAAGCAAGGAGTCATCGTCACCGACGCGCCCAACGTCCTCTACTTTGAAGACACGGACAATGACGGCATAGCGGATATTCGCCGTGTCGTCCTGTCGGGCTTCGCCTTCACCAATCCGCAGCACACCGTCAGCAGTCCCCTCTACGGGCTTGACAATTGGATCTATTTGTCCAACGAGGGCTACAGCACAGCCCGAGTTTTCCAGGACAAGTTCTCCGACACGGGAAGCGAAATCCACTACCCCGATCGTCCCGATGGCCCGCGGCTGGCGATGGAACGCCGCAGCCTGCGATTTCGTCCCGATGCCTTCCAGATCGAGTGGCTGGCCGGGCCTTCCCAATACGGGCAGACGTTCGACCCCTGGGGACACCTGTTCACGCACAACAACTCCAACCACGTCCGTCATGAAGTCGTCGCCGCCCGCTATCTGGAGCGCAACCCGGATCTTCGCGTGGCACGCCCCTGGCACGACATGCCGGACCACGGTAACGCCGCTCCGGTCTATCCCATCACCGTGAACCCGCGCTTCGAGCTGCTGACCAGCGCCGGCCAAATCACCTCGGCCTCCGGCCTCACCCTGTATCTGGGCGGAGGATTTCCGCCCGCTTTCGAAAATGTTTCTTTTGTCGCCGAGCCGGCCCACAATTTGGTTCATAGCGATGTCTGGGAGCCCGCGGGCGCCACTTTCCTCGCCCGGCGAGCCGAACCCGAGCGCGAGTTTCTGGCATCGACCGATAGCTGGTTTCGTCCCGCCAACTTCTACATCGGCCCCGACGGCGCGCTCTACCTCATCGACTACTACCGCAGGGTGATCGAGCATCCCGAGTGGACCTCGGCCGAGACCTATGAGTCCGATGAGCTCTACGACGGCAGCGACAAGGGACGCATCTACCGCATCGTCCCCGCCGATGGACTGCCGCTTTCGCGAGACATCCCGTTGGGCGCGGCGCCTGACGAGGAGCTGGTCCAATACCTCGACCACCCCAATATTTGGTGGCGCCGCAACGCCCAAAGATTGCTTGTCGACCACCGCACCGACGTGGCCGGCTCGCCGAGCACGACCCGGTTGCTGCGTCAAGTCGCCGCCAAAAGCCGCTCGGCGGCCGCCCGCGTTCACGCGCTATGGACGCTGGACGGTATTGGCGATCTTGACGCCGCGACGATTGAAGCGGCTCTTGCGGACCCCGCACCCGGTGTCCGCGAAAATGCCCTCATTCTGGCGGAGGCGAGGATCAGGAAATCAGCGGACGGGCCGCTCTCCACCCGTCTTTTGAAGATGAAGGACGATCCCGATCCCCGCGTCCGCTTTCAACTGCTCTGCACGCTGGGCTACGTGGGAGGCGCCGCGGCCGCGAAGATTCGGGACGAGCTGCTGTCGCGGGACATGGAAGATCCCTGGGTCCAAATTGCGGCTTTGAGCTGGCCGTCGACACCGGCCGCCGCGCTGCTCGCTAAAGCGACAAACTCCCAAGGCGGCCTCACGGGCGAGCAGACCGAAGCCCGCGAGGGGTACTTTCGGCGGCTGGGGTCGCTCGCCGGTGAGGCCGCCGACGGGCGGCAAATTCGCACCCTGCTCAACACTATCGGCAAACTCGGAAAGCAGACGGCACCCGAGGCAAGCTGGTGGCGAGCGGCCGTTTTGGGCGGCCTGGCAACCGGGCTGCAAGGCCGGGGAGAAGGACCCGCGGCAGACACGGACGGCAACCGCGACCCCAAAACACTCGACACCGCCACGCGCGCCAAGCTGCTGGCTCTCTACGGTGAGACCGGCGCCGCCGTGCGCCGCGGGGCGCTGCGCGTGCTCGAATCCGCGGGCCTGCCGAACGAGAGCGCCGCCACCCGCAAAGCGCTCACGGATGCGGCGCATCTGGCCCCCGACGCCCAAGCCGGCGCCGAGCAGCGCGCCGATGCCATCCGCTTGCTGGCCCTTGCCGGCCCGCGGGCCCTTCAGGCCGTTTTGACCGATTCATCTTTTCCATCATCTTCTTCTCTGGCATCTCCTCAAGCATCGTCTCGATCGTCTTCTCCATCATCATCCGCGCCCCTGGAAGACCTGCTCGTCAGGCTCATTGACGCCTCCGAACCCGAGCCGGTCCAGGCCGCGGCCGTTCGCGCCTACGGCCGCCTCGAAGGACCCGCTCAAGCCGGCTTCTTTCTCGAACGCTGGCGATCGATGACCCCGCCGGTCCGAGCTGAAGCCGCGCAAGCCCTCATCAGAACCCCCGAGCGAATCACCAAGCTCCTCGACGCCATCGAAGAAGGTTCCGTGCAGCCTTGGACGCTGGCCTCGACCCGCAACCGCCTCATGATGCAACCGGACCCCAAGATCCGCGAGCGGGCTCGGCGGCTGCTGCTGGCGCCACAGAAGCAGAGGAAGAAGATCGTCGAGCAATACCGCACCGCTCTCGAGCTGGATGGAGACCGCGTCCGGGGAGCTCAAGTCTTCGAGCGGGTCTGCTCTAAATGCCACCTGCTGAACGGCGTCGGGCACGAGGTAGGACCTGATCTGGAAACCATACGCGGCCGCCCCGCCTACCTGCTGCTCAACGACATCCTGATGCCGAATCAATCGATCGCCCAAACCTACGAATCCTACGTCATCGAAACGCTCGACGGACGCACCATCGACGGCGTCATCGGCCCGCAAAGCCCGGCCTCGATCACCCTGCGCCGGGAAGGCGGAGAAGAAGACGTCATCCAGCGCCAAAACATCAAAACCATGTATGCCAGCGACCTATCCGCCATGGCCGCCGACGTCGAAGAGCAAATCACCCCCCAACAAATGGCCGATCTAATCCGCTACATCAAAACCGCCAATTGAATCCAAGCCAAAGGGCTACGGCACACACAAATCGGATAAGGTGGTTACCGTGTTTCGGATACCAGAGGCGCAGTTGCCAAGCTGGACTCGTGAGAATCAAAGGTTCGATAGGGGCTCGGCTTCGACGCCTCAGGATAATCAGGGAGCAACCACGCGACGGGGGCGCTACAGCACTGACGCCGATGTTTCGGGCGGCAGCGATCTGATTCCTCATCAATGACAGGAGCGGCGATATCAGAAGCGTGCAACCTGCTCCCTGATTGGCCACAGTATCACGGACTGAAATTGGATAGGATGGAGGCTGGTCAGAGCCTGGCAGCCTCGGTAACAGTCCGGTCCGGCGAAGAAAAGGTACAGCGAGCGATTATCGCGGTTCGTCGGTGTTGGAACCAATGCGGTTCGGCGAGCGAAAATCGGATGGCAGCCCCGCTTTTTCGCCCGCATACCCTTGTGCCTCGGGCTGTTAGACTTGGCCGTGAATGCCGTGGAAACGTCGTTGAACCAGCCCAAAAAAATCACCGCCGCCGAGTTGGAAAAAGTGCTGGAACAAGCGCGGGAGGAGAGCTGGACTGCCGTCTCGTTCATCTCTCCCCGGGCCGCAGAGTGGGGCGACACTGTGCGGGGTGTAACCCCCAGCCCGGTATATGTCATTGAAGCTTTGCCTAAAGAGTCGGTACGGATTATTTCCGGTCTGAAGAAGCTTTCATCTCTTGGTTTGGTTGATCTCCAAATCGGAGCCGAGGGCGCGCGGGCGCTGGCCTCGCTCTCCGCCCTGACCTCGCTCGACCTCAGCTCCAACGAAATCGGAGACGAGGGCGCGCGGGCGCTGGCCTCGCTCTCCGCCCTGACCTCGCTCCACCTCAGCTCCAACAAAATCGGAGACGAGGGCGCGCGGGCGCTGGCCTCGCTCTCCGCCCTGACCTCGCTCCACCTCAGCTCCAACAAAATCGGGGACGAGGGCGCACGGGCCCTGCTAGAAGCGTGGATACACCGCCCGACTTCGGAAAACTTAAGCTTTCTCGGTCTGCAGAATAACGGCGACCTCAGTTCCTTGCTGCCAAGCGAGGCGCTCCAAAATAGCGATGCGCAATCGATATTGGCCGCGTACCGGCGGTATCGCTCGGCGGCGGAGCAGAAAACGCTGCGGCCACTGAATGAAGCCAAGTTGCTGGTGGTCGGCAACGAAGCCGTGGGCAAGACATCGCTGATTCGTTATCTCGTGGAAAACGCCCCGCGCAATCCCAGCGAACCCAAGACCCCGGGCACGGCGATCCACGAGCAGATCGACACCCGCGCTTGGCTGGCCAGCGAAGGCGGCGTCACACTGAACATTTGGGATTTCGGCGGGCAGGAGATCATGCACGGCACGCATCGTTTCTTCCTGACCGCGCGCAGTCTTTATCTGCTGGTGCTGGAAGACCGCCGCCAGGATGACCGCTCCGTTTACGACTGGCTCAAGACCATTCGCAACCGCGGGCACGAATCGCCGGTGATCGTCGTCATCAACAAGAGCGACGAGGGACAACAGGATCTTCGCCTGGACGAGAGCAGATTACGGAAGGACTATCCCTCTATCGTGGCCTTTGTCCGCACTTCCTGCGACCCGGGGGATTTCGCGGCGGCCAGTATTCAGAGGCTGCGGGAAGTCATCGCCGAGATGCTGGCGAACGATGAGCGGCTGAAACATGTCCGCGATCCCATACCTGAGCCCTGGCTTCGGGTGAAGAGCGCCGTGGCGCAGATGGCACGCGAACAGCGAGTCTTGGCACGCCGGGACTTCGAGCGTTTGTGCGAACAACCAGGCTCGGAAGCCGGTAGCGGGAACTCCGCCATATCGGACAGCGACGAGCAACGGGCGCTGTTGCGGCTGCTGCACGACCTTGGCGTGGTGTTCGCGCACGGGCTGGAGCGCGACGCTCCATCAGCGAACCGGGAGATCACGCTGCTCGACCCGAACTGGCTGACCGGAGCGATCTACACGCTGCTCAACAGCCCAACCGTCCGTGACCAGGGCGGCGAGTTTCGGCGCGCCCAGATGGTGGATCTGCTGGACGCTGACATCTATCCGAAGGACTGGCATGAGTTCATCTTGGGCATGATGCAGGACCCCGAGGTCGGGCTCTGTTTTGAGCTGCCCGGCAGCGACCACGAACGCTACTTGGTTCCCGAAGCGATGCCTGCAAACGAGCCGGACTACGACGACGTTTGGCCCTCAACCGCGCTCCGTTTTCTCTACAAGTACGACTTTCTTCCGCCGGGTCTGATCCCGCGCTTCATCGTCCAGGCTCACCGCAACCTGACGAAAAAGCGGACGCGCTGGCGGACGGGGGTGCTGCTTGGTGCGGCGGGCTGCAAAGTGCTTGTCCGCGGCGATCGCGACCAGCGCCGCATTGACATCCAGGTGGCCGGCCCAGCGGAACGCCAGCGCGCCGCGCTGAATGTTGTGCTGAATGATTTGGAGTACGTCCATGGGCTGAACCCAGAGATCGGAGCGAAGGCGCGAGTGCCCTTGCCGGATCAACCGGAGGTGTCGGTAAGCTATCAGCACCTGCTGAACTTCGAGGAGCGCAATGGCCTGGACTACGAGTATTACCCGGAAGAGGCGGACCGCTCCTACACCGTGCGGGAGCTGCTACAGGGAGTTCGCCGGGATACGCAGACGATCGACCTCGCGGACAAGCGACGCAAGTCAGGGGATCCCAGCGGCGACGGCGGTCGTATCGAAGGCCGTCAACCAATGTCCGACGGCGATCCGAGCAAAGTAACTGAGCGCCCCCGCCTGGATCTGGAGGCGTTCAAGATAGTTGTTCCATTTTTGTTGTTCTCCATCGTAGTCATCGTCAGTGTCATCGCTGGTGCCTACCAGTTGGCGCCCGATGCGGCGCCAGTGGTACTAGGGGTCGGTATCCTGCTGGTCGTTATCATGCTGTCGTTTGCGGCTGTTTTCGCCGGGGTCTTCGGAGAGAAGACGACCGAACGAATCGTCGGGTTTATTCTGCCGTGGGAACGGGCGGAACGCGCGGAACGTGAAGCCCAGCGACAGCTTATTCAGGTTGAGATCGAGCGCGCCCGCAAGAACATGCGCCAGGTCCTCCAACTCCCCAAGAGCCCCTTCCGCCGTGAAGGCATCGAGCTTGCGCACCGGCTCAAGCAGTCTACTACCATTTCGGGCGATTTCTACCAACTGATTCCCCGCCAGGACGGCACGCTCGGAATCTATCTGGTCGATGTGGAAGGCCACGGGCTGACTGCTTCGCAAACCGCCCAGGACATCCACCGGCTCTTGACCGACAGCAGCCTCAACTGGGGCCTGGGCGAACCCCGCGAGCAGCTTCGCATCGCCGACCGCCGCGTCAGCGAAGAGTTCGGAGACCGCAAGATCTCAGCCACCATGTGCTTCGCGGAAATCGACCCCGTCAACAAGATCATCCGCTTTGCCAACGCCGGGATGCCCTACCCGCTGCTGTTCCGCCGCGGTGAGTCGCAGCCGGAGGTGCTGCGCGCCGCCGGCTTCTTTGTGGGTGACGGTTACAGCCGTTTCCCGGCGCAACCGGACCGCGCGGAAGTGTCTGTCTCCGACGGCGACATCCTGGTGCTTTTCAGCGACGGCATCCCGGAGGCCGCAAACTTATCCGGCCGCACCTTTGGCCAGCCGGGAGTGATCAACGCCGTGGAAACCGCCTTGAGCCTCGACCCCGAAAGCGTCGCCGATACGATCCTGCATGAGGTCGAGCGCCACAGCGGCGAGGATAAACCCGCGGATGATCAATCGCTGCTGGTCGTTCGCATCGGCGAGCCTCCTGCTGAACCTCGTCGCGCGCGCGTCGAGGTCATTCGAATCACTGAAACCCCGGATCAGCTCGAAGCCAGCATCTGGAATGCCGAGGGAATCGGAAACGAGCTCGACGGGAAGCTGCGGCCGAAGGTCCATGCTTGGGTCGGAAACGATCCCCCAGAGTTCGCCAACAACATTTGGGCGGCGATCTGGGAAGCCGTTGCCAATGCCGTCAAGCACGGCAGCGAGCGCGGCGATCTGGTGACCTTGCGCCTCACGCGCGCCGGCGCCGGCCGGGTGGAAGTGGTCCAGGTCCAGTCGAAACGATGGCCGGAAGCCGACGTGACCCTCGGGGAACGCCGGCTCTTGGAGGTGCGCGCGCTGGCCGCGTCTTCAAGGGACCAGCCCCTAGAGAACTGGTTGATGATACTCGAGACAGACGTGGGAACCGCCATCATGCTCAAGGAAGCCTCGGAAGTGAGGCTTGCCAAGAAAGGCCGTATCTTGACGATGTTGTTTGACCCGGCCCCGCAAGAGGGCGCCGAGATGCCCGCCTAGCGATGTGACATTCCCGCTAAACTGAAAGTTAATACTCAAAGATGCCAACCCAAGCACAACACGTCGCTTCAATCGACAAGTTCCCTATCCCGGTCGTCGAAGTCAGCTTCGAGCCGGATCTGATGTTCCAGAAGGGCGCTCGGCATACGCTCGCGGAGGAGCTGACAGGCGCCTACAGAGCGCTGAAAAAGGAAAAGGGTAAACCAGAGTGTGTTGTCGTCATCAAAGCTTCCACCGCGGGTAGCCCCATAATCCGCGCGCTGCTGGAGCTCTACAAAACCGTCACGGCCAACGGCGGCGAACTTCGCCTGGTCGATTATCCTCGGGAATTCCGCGATAGCCTCGCCACTCTGGGGTTCCGTTCCTTGCCTGGTTTCGCACACGCGGCCACGATCGAAAAGGCGGTCGACGAACTAACCGCCTCGTAACCACCCGAGCCCATGAAAGACCTCGTCCAGGGCCTGGGACTGACCGAGATCTTCGCGCGATTGTGTCCGGGGCTGATTCTGCTGTCTTCTGCCGCTCTCTGGCTCCCCCCACCATCCAAAGATTTATCCGATCTACTGAAACCGTACGAATTGGTTTTGTTCGCTCTGGGCTTGATCGCGGGCTACACCCTTGGTCTGATTCTCGAAGCGGCGAGTGGATGGTTGGCCCAGCATTACTGGAGGCTTAAGTTTGGCTACGAACCTGAAGAGCTCTTTCCGCGCTGGATTCGCAAACTAGAACGTTGGCCAGTCGCTTTGCTTGTGGGGTTCAACCTTCGGTCTGAAGTATCGGTGAGGGAAGGCCTGTTACGGATGACGGAGCAGTTGGAGGAGAACGGAATCGAGCCACCTTTGGGACAGAACTTTAGCTCCCTCGATTACATGTGGTATTACCGCATCGTCATGTCAGGACCATTGGGCGAACGTGCCCACCCTCTGTTGAGAGTCTCGGAGAATGTCAGGGCTCGACTGCTATTCGCCCTCGGGGTCGAGTTTTCGTTGCTTGTGACCGCGGCGGTCGCTTTTCTGCGCATCATCATCGAGGGGTGGCCCTGGACGCTTGGACTCGACGAGTCGGGTTCGAGCCTCGCGGCAGTTTCTCTCTGTGAGCCATGTTCGTTAGTCGTAGCGGTGGGTGTAGTGTTCAGTTTCCTGCTTCGGCCCGTGATGGCTCGGCTTTGGCGCCAAGAACTTTTTTTTACCTTCAGCTTGATCCGGTATGTCGACATCGCGGAGGGCCTGCTAACGCGCGGACAGGGGACCGACGTTTCCCTTCCTAACGTGACCGAGTCCTGACTGAATCGCGGGCTGCTTGAGAGCTAACGCGAGCTAACCCGCGTCTCCCACTCCCTCGCTGCCAAGAAATCGGCTGCACCCAACGATTGAACACGCAAAACCGCTCACCCGTTCCCGCACCCCTGCAATCGCGCGGATAACCTCATTTCTGGAAAAATACGCGCACGATCAATAGGCAAACTGACATCGTTTTGCCTCAATAGCGCAACCCAAGACGCCGCTCATTCACCGCCTCACCCTCACCCCAAAACGTCAAAACTACGATTTCCGATTTCTCGGTCACCGATTTTTTAAAAAAGTATTGTATTTGAATTCAGTGACTTAGCGCCTCATGCCCCTGAAGCCCGTTGGCTCGTTTGCTATCGTGGAAGTGAAGCAACACAGCACGGTGCCGCATGGCTGCGCGGCGCCGGCCGGTCTCCGTTCTCAGACCGCAAACGACCTCGAAACATGACATTATCGGACATTTTCGGACATTTTATAAAGGATCTTTATGACTCAACAACTTACACCACGGCAGCATCGCGCCGTCGAATCCTTGATTGTAGGAACCAGCATTGGTGACGCAGCGGAGCACGCCAAGATCAACGTGCGCACGCTCTACCGCTGGTTGCAACAGGAAGAATTTCAAAGTGCTGTCAGGCGAGCCCGGCAGCTCTCGCTAACTCAACTCGCAACCCACCTGCAACACATGGCCGACCGCGCCGCCGGCACTCTAGACGAGATCATGTTGGACAAGAACGCCACCTCCGCCAGCCGCGTCAGCGCCGCCCGCTACTCCATGGAAATGTACTACAAAGCCGCGACGCTCGAAGACGTCCAAGAGCGCCTCATGACCATGAAAAAAGGCTAAAAGCAGAGGCCCGGCATTGATGCGTGTTTCAAATCAAGTGCCCAGCAACGGCGCGGCTGCTGCGGATCACTGAGTTTACTATTAGAAAGCTGAAAGCAAACCGGCAGCTCAATAAGCTATACTTATTTGAGTCAGCTCGTGAGTATTTCCCAATTCAAGGTTGTCCTCGACATTGCTCAGACCAGCAGCGTCAGCCGCGCGGCTGAGCTAAACGGCATTAGCCAGTCCGCCGCTAGTCAGCTCGTGCGGCAACTGGAAAACAAGCTCGGCGTGGACTTGCTCGATAGAAGCACGCGGCCCGTGAAGCTGACTTCGGCGGGAAGACTCTATTCCGAGGCCTGCCGCGACATTGTCCGGCGCTACGGCGAGATGGAGTCGCAGCTCGAAGCGCTCCGCAAAGAGCTGGGCGGCACGGTCCGCGTGGTCTCGATCTATTCGATTGGCTTGTATGAGATGGCTCGCATCAAGGAGAAGTTCGAGGCCATCCATTCCGACGCGAGCGTTCACTTGGACTATGTGCGGCCGGAGAAGGTCTATGAGGCGGTTGCCAACGATCAGGCCGATCTGGGATTGGTGAGTTATCCCAGTTCGAACAAGGACATTCGGGTGATCCCGTGGCGGCTGGAGAACATGGTTCTGGTTTGCCATCCCAGCCACCCGCTGGCGAAAAAGAGGTCGCTCAGCCCGCGCGACATGGAGGGTCAGGAATTCGTCAGCTTCGACCCTGATTTGCTGATCCGCAAGGCAGTGGACCGGTTCTTCCGCGATCACGGCGTGCATCGCAGGGTCGTGCTGGAGTTCGACAACATCCAGATGATCAAGGAGGCGCTGACGATCGGGTCGGGCATCAGCATTCTTCCGGAACGCACCGTGCGCCATGAAGCGATCGAGGGCCGTCTGGTGAGATTGCCGATCCGCGCCGAGGGGCTGGTTCGCCCGGTTGGAATTATTCACCGGCGAACAAAGAAGTTTTCACCCGCCGCGGAGCAGTTTCTGCGGTTTCTTCAGGAGCAGCCGCAACAGGTGCGCGGCGGCGCCGCTACGGCAGTTTGAAAAGATTCAAGCGGGGTTTGAAAAAATTCAGCACGCCGTTCCTTATCCGTCAGCAGGAATGAATCATCCATGAACAATAAACTTTTTGATCTGTCAGGCAAAACAGCATTGATCACCGGCGGCGGCCGGGGACTCGGCAAGGCGATGGCGCGCGCCTTCGCACAGGCAGGCGCGGACATCATGATCTCGAGCCGCACCGAAGAAGAACTTCGCGCCGCCGCCGCCGAGATCTCTGAAGGGCTCGATGTGCGGGTCGAGTGGATGGCCGCCGACATGGTCGAGCGCGACCAGGTTGACCGGCTGGCGTCGGAAACTCTCTCGCGGCTGGGGCGGGTCGACATCCTTGTCAACAACGCCGGCTCCAATATCCCGCAGCCGATTGACGAAATCTCCGACGACGACTGGGACCGCATCGTCGAGCTGAATTTGTCGAGTTGCATGCGGCTCACGCGAGCGCTGGTCCCTCAAATGAAGCAGCGCAAGTGGGGGAGGGTGATTTTCATCTCTTCCGTGCTCGGGCTGGGCGGAAAGGAAGCCCGCGGCGCCTATTGCTCGACGAAAGCGGCATTGGCCGGTCTGGCACGGGCCAGCGCACTTGATCTGGGAGCACACAATATTACCGTCAATTGCATCGCTCCAGGACCTTTCCTGACCGAGCTGCCGGGGAGGATTCTGACGGATGAGCAGAAAAAGACGTTCGCCGAGCACACGGCTCTGGGCCGTTGGGGCCGTCCGGAAGAGTTGGCCGGGCCGGCCCTGATGCTGGCGAGCGAAGCGGGAAGCTATATTACTGGCACGACGATCCTGGTGGATGGCGGCGTCTTGGCTCGGACTTTGTGAGCGCCTTGATTGTGAGCCTGACGACGGCTGCTGATTCAAGCATGGCCGCGGCTTCAGCCGAAGGAAGGGGACTTCAGGACCGCGGACTGTCGTTTTTTTCGTTGTTCCCTCGCCAACAAAAGAGCTACGATAACGAGCAGGAGCATTACCCATGCAACGAAGAACGTTCGTCAAAACCGGTGCCGGCGCTGTCGCCGCCTCGTCCACCGCTTTCGCAGCCGCCAATCGCGTCCTGGGAGCGAACGACAAGATTCGTTGCGCCGTCCTCGGCGTTCACGGCCGCGGGCAGAACCATTTCAACGGTCTGCAGCCACTCGAAAATGTGGAGGTCGCGACGTTCGTCGATCCTGACCTCGAGATCGGCCGCCAGCGCGCGGGCGAATTCGAGGCGAAATACGGCCATCGGCCGAAGGTTGTTCAGGACCTGCGCCGCGTCCTCGACGACAAGGACATCGACGTCGTCACCATTGCGACGCCTAACCACTGGCATACGCTGGCCGCCATCTGGGCCTGTCAGGCCGGCAAAGACGTCTATGTCGAAAAACCCGCGACGCACTGCTTTAACGAAGGCAAAAGCCTCGTCGCCGCCGCTCACAGGTACAAGCGCATCGTGCAGCACGGCGTGCAGTTGCGCAGCTCCGACGCCGTTCGCGAAGCCGTCGCCAAGATGCGCGAAGGCTTGATCGGCGACGTCTACATGGCGCGCGCGACGATCTTCAAGTGGCGTCCGAGACTCGAGCAGCACCCTGACGAAGCCGCGCCCTCGCACATCGACTACGGCTTGTGGGTCGGCCCCGGCAAATGGCGCCCTTACTCCAAGCGCCACGTGCACTACAACTGGCACTGGACCTGGGATTACGGCAACGGCGAGATCGGCAACCAGGGCATTCACGAGACCGACATGCTGCAATGGGGCCTCGACGTCGGAATGCCGACGAAGCTGACGTCCATGGGAGGCAAGTATCTCTGGAACGACCACCGCGAGACGCCCGAGTTGCTGACGACCCTGATGGAGTTCGATGGCGGCAAAAAGTACGCCGAAGTCGCGGTCCGTTTCTGGAATTCCAACCACGAGACCGAGTCGGCCAACGGCAACCTGTTCTACGGATCGGAAGGCCACCTGGTCATCAGCGGCTACACCAAGTACCAGTTCTTCTTCGGCCGCGAGAACGAGCCCGGCCCCTCGGGCGAAGCGCCGACCCGCCACTACGCGAACTTCATCAAGGCGGTTCGCAGCCGCAAGACGTCCGACCAGAACGGACCGGTCGAGACGGCTCACTCCGCCGCCGCCATGGCGCACCTGGGCAACATCACCTACAAGCGCGGCCGGACGCTGGAGTTCGACCCCGCCACCGACCGCTTCACCAACGACGCAGGGGCCAATCAGATGCTCGGCCAGCAGTATCGCAAGGGTTTCGAGGTCCCGTCGCCGGACAAAGTCTGACGCCGGAAGCTCAGAGCCGCGGGTGTGAACCCGCGGTCAAGGTTGCACCCGTTCGCCCCGCTTGACCCCGCGCTCACGCGCGGGGCTCTGAGTGTCGGCTAGAGCGCCCTCTCTCCAGCCGAACGCTCACCGCAAAACCTCCGACCATCGCTCGCGATTCTCGTAAACCGCCATCGCCTCTCCCTGACGCCGCACAACATAATCCACTGTGTCGTTGGGGTGCTTCCACGCTCACTCTGAATCGCCAACAACGCCCGTTCGCAAGCGCCCCCCACCGCGGTCAACGTTGCCAGCGCTCGCGCAGGAGGGTCACTGTGTTGCATCCGCGGCCATGGCAGCGTACACTAATCTTCTCCATTGAACGTTAGTGCTGAATGAAAAAGGAGCCCCATGCGATTCTTGTTCAAAATTTCATGGCCGGTTGAGGCCGGCAATGCCGCTGCGAAGGAAGGCTTTAAAGCCATCCCGCGGATTCTTGAAGAGCAGAAACCCGAATCAGTCTATTTCATCGCCGAAGGCGGCAAGCGAACCACGATTATGGTCATCGACATGGACGATGCATCACAGCTTCCGGCGATCGCTGAACCTTGGTTTTTGGCGGTGAACGCCAGCATCGAGGTCACGCCCGCCATGGTCCCCGAAGATCTTCAGAAGGCCGGGCCCGCCATCGAGCAGGCCGTCCAGACCTACGGCTGAGCCGGCCTGCAACCAAAGCAGGGGCCGGTCAGCGGCCGGCCCGCCGGAGGGTGGCTGACCCTTCCCCGCGCGGCGGAATTGCGGCCGGCGGCGCCTCACCAGCGGTGGACTTTCACGAGACTGGAATCGATTGCGGCGAGGTTGGGCTTGCCGGAAAGTCCCATGGCGAGCGCTTGTGCGGCAGAGACCACTTCGTCCACGATCCGTGTTCTTGCCAGGATTTCTCCTGCTAAGCTGAAGGTCACATTTTGCCAATCTCGTTCCGGACCGGGTGATTGCGAAAAAGCCAGCTCCGCGGAGACTCCCATGGATTCAGCCCAGCCTCGCCGCTCCCGGCGCCGGTATGCTCTCGGTGCCCTCGTCATTCTTTGTGCCTTGCTCGTCTACTCATTTTTGGGCGCCGCCAACGATACCACGCCCGCTCAACAAGAGCTTGAAAAGCAATTCCAGGAGTCGATGACGGGGGTTGTCCTGAAGGGCCACTTTACGCTCAATGGCCGGGAGGGTCCGCGGGAGGAGAGCTACACGATCGAAAAGGTTACCAGAATGCCGGGAGACTATTGGCTCTTCCATGCCCGCATCCAATATGGGGGCAAGGACGTCACCGTGCCGGTCCCGGTGAAATTGTTGTGGGCGGGCGATACTCCGGTTGTGAGTCTGACGGATGCGGCTATCCCGGGGCTTGGCACCTTTACGGCGCGGGTTCTGTTTTACCGCGACGAATATGTCGGCACATGGAGCAGCGGGACGCATGGGGGACAGCAGTTCGGCCGTATCGTCAAGATCGACGCGGAAACTCAATAGGTCCGGCGACTCTTGCGGTTCCCCACCGTCCGCCGCGGTTCACGCGTTTGTTTGAGGAGAGATCGGAGAGATCACGATCGGGTTTCGCTGCTCCCGACGAGGCGCTGTTGAGGCGTAGCGGAACTCTTACGAAAGGTTGGTGTATGCTACTCTGACGGCAGGCCGATTCACGCCTCGGCGGAGTCAGCTAACAGGAGGAACTCACCATGAAACGCCGTGAATTCTTGCACAAAGGACTGGTTGCCGGCAGTGCTTTGGCAGCCGCCACGAGGGCGGCATCGGGGGCGACCCGGAAGCACGCATTCGACACCGTTTACCTCGGGCCCGACAAGGTGAAGTTGTCGCGGCTGGCCATGGGAACCGGCACCAGCGGTTTTGGCGGCGCTTCGAACCAAACACGGCAGCTAGGCGTCGGCGGCATTGCCGACCTGTATTGGTTCGGCCATGACAACGGAGTGACGTTCTGGGATTCCGCCGATCAGTACGGCAGTCATCCGCACTTGAAAGAGGCATTGAAGAACGTCCAGCGCGAGAAAGTCGCGATCATGACCAAGACTCACGCCAGGACCGCCGGCCAGATGCGCAAGGATCTCGACCGCTACCGCCGCGAGATCGGGACTGACTACATCGACATCGTCCTGTTGCACGCCATGCGTGACGGCAACTGGCCCGAACAGCGCAAAGGAGCGATGGAAGTGCTTTCCGAAGCTCGCGAAAAGGGTATCATTGGCACGCACGGAACCTCCTGCCATTCCTTGGCCGCGCTCAAGACCGCGGCCGCGACTCCCTGGGTGCGCGTCGATCTGGCGCGTATCAATCCGCTTGGCGAGAAGATGGACTCCGACCCGGCGACCGTCATCAGCATACTCAAGCAAATGAAGCGCGCCGGCAAAGGCGTGATCGGCATGAAGATTCTCGGGGAAGGCGTGATGCGTCATCGCGTCAGCGAGGCGCTGACTCATGCGCTGGCGCTCGATTGCGTGGACTGCTTCACGATCGGCTCGGAGAACCGCACCGAACTAGCCGACCTAATCCAAAAGATTCCGCAAGCGTCACTGCGAGGCTGGCCCAGCTAGGGGCGAGCCATCGTCGCAGAAAAAACCGGACGCAGATTCAGAGCCCCGAACGCTTCCGCTCCGCGGTTCCCTACGGTTACCTCCATCGGTCAGCGTCGGCCTCCGAACCCCAATCCCCCCCACCTACCACAGCACCACCAAGTTCACAAACCCAATCAACACCCCGAACAGCACCGCCCAGATCGCTGGCTGCAAATAGCGCGGCAGACCCCCTGGCGGAATTTCAAACGGATACTTAGGTACAGTCTTGACCTGCTTCCGCGTGACATCCAGCCAAGTGCCCTCGGTAGCCGGCAATTCGACTCGCTCGGAGGCCTCGGTCTCGTCCCGGCGGGAGTAAACCAGCCCCCGGACCTCCTCCTCATCCGCCCAACCCCAGCAACCCGTAGCCGCCAGCATCGCCGCCGCCGTGAAAACAATACTCCAAAGATAAGCCCACCAAGTATTGACCCACCAAACCGGCAAATCCCACCCCCAGCGCTCGCCCCAAAATGAGCTGAGTCCATAGGCGATGCCGGCGGCCAGACCCACAGCCCCCGACCGCCGGTGAACACGCGTCAGCGTCCCCATCATATAGACCGTAAACAGCGGAATGACCGCGACGCTCGACAGCCGCAAGTAGAACGCAACCATCCCGGATTTTAGAAAAGGAATATACCCGAACGAAGCCGCAATCACCCCCCAAGTCGCCCATCGCGAAACCTTCAAATAGTGCTTGTCACTCCGTGTCTTGACGAAAAACCGCGCGTAAATGTCCCGCGTAAACACGGCCGCAATCGAGGCCCCGATGGAATCGTAGGTCGAAATGCCGCCCGCCAGCACGCCGGCCACGACCAGCCCGACAAGGCCCGGTCCCAGATATTCCCGCACGAGAAGCGGATAAATCTGGTCCACCATTTCCAGATCCGGCATCAGCGCCCGGCCGAGCAAGCCGAGCGTGATGTTGAACCCCATCACGATCACGACGATGACGCTGGCAATGAACGCAGCCATCTTCATGTCCCACTCCGAACGCGCCGCCAGCAGCCGCATGGCTTGGGAGTGGTTGACCACGGAGTAGGCGGTCAGCGATATCACCCAGCCGAAGACCACCAGCCACGCGGGCACCCCGGGTTGCTGCTGTCCGCCGACGTGCATCATGGAACCCACCAGCGCCGGGTCGATGGCGCTGAGACGGCTCTCGATCCCTCCCCAGCCGCCAACGTAATTCCACAGCACCACCCAAAGAATCAGCGCCGCCAAGAACATGCCGATCGATTGCAGCGCGTCGGTGACCGCAACGGACTTCAGTCCGCCCGCCGCCGTGTAGGCAGCGGCCGCCGCCGCGATCGCACCGACCAGCCACCAAGTCTCCGTCCCCCAGCCGGTCAGGATCGAGAACGTCAAATAAAGAGAGAAGGCGATATTTCCCAGGACGTTGGTCCGGTACTGAATCTGGATCAAAGCGCCCATCACCCGAACGCCCGGACCGAAGCGGTACTCCAGATACTCGGCGTTGGTGAACATACCGCTGCGATAAAGCGGCAAGAAGACAACGTAGGAAACAACGAACCACCCGATCGGAATCCCGAGCCACCAAGTCGTCAGGTTCGAAAGCCCAAACGTGTACGCCCCGCCGACAACCGCCACGTAGTCGCCACTGTCGACAGCGGTAGCGAACATCGACAGCCCGACAATCCACCAAGGCAACCCCTTAGCCGCCAGAAACCATTCGTAGGAATCCTGAGTGCCGCGAGCCAGGTACAAGCCATAGCCAACGATGAGCCCGTTAGTGAGAACAACGATGAGCCAGTCCAGGAAGGTCATTCAGCGAAGGATCAGGAAAGTCATTCAGCGAAGGATTGCGAACGATTGCGTCTGGCCACAGGGTTTGCGCAAATTGTCGAGAGGGCTGGGGACTCCTCGACCACCGCAGTTCAGCACGCCAATTATGCCACATAGATTCACCCTAACTGCGGAGAGATGACTCAAGAAATTCCAATTCCCGCCGGAGCGTGGTCGAGATGTCCCTATGGTCGACAATGCCAGGCGATTGGATATCATGATCAGGTGCAGGATCAAGGACTTGCAACCGAGCAGTTGGCCATCGCGAGGCTGCTCCTGCAGGGGCTCTCTTACCGCGCGATCGGATCCCAGTTGCACAGAACGCGTCAAAAAATCAAGCGAGTTGCGAAACTAATCCACACCCGGCTCTCGTTGCTTGATACTGTACAACGACACGACGGTGGCCTAGAGCCGCTCTATAACTTCCTGACCTCCCGGTTCGGCACTCTCCCAGCCAAAGGCCTTGCCCCCACGCCGCAGTTCACATCCACAACACCCGCGGTCACAGTGACTTCTCGTGCGCGGCCCTTCGCCAAGATTCGCATCAACGAACTCGCTCGGGAGATAGAGGTCAAGCCGAATGCGATTCTCGATTTCCTTCCAGAGATCGGGGTCACGCAGAAAAAGACGCACAGTTCCTCTTTGGACAACGAAACCGCCGATCGAATTCGTCGTAAATTTACGGGCAAGCCAGACGAGGACCTCACCGATGAGAACTCTGCCACTGAGCGACAGGATGAGTATGTGGGGTTGGCTTTGGTGGAGGGCAAGTTCCGATTGGTTAGGTATGCGCCCTGACGGGACGTACCGCTACCTTGACGCTTCCAGCGGGCTGTATGACCTCATCTATACGGTCTCCTCGGAAACACGCGCTCTTGAGCATGCGATCCAAGAGTTGGAGGACTTACTAAACAGCAAGGCCGCGAGAGAAGAAGACTTCCAGCGCTTCTTCGAAGAGAATCAAGAGTTCCTTACGCGCGATGAGCATGTCGAGGCACGACCAGACGTCTACTTGACTCGAAACGGCGCGCCAACACTAAAGCCGGACTTCGTGCTGAAGCCACTTGACCCGCAACGCACCAGCGACCTCCTGGAACTAAAGCTTCCGTCTGCAAAAGTGTACGTACTAAAATCACGACGAGCGCGGCTCTCGCAAGCGGTCATGGATGCACGCGCACAGCTCATGGAATACGCTCGGTACTTCGACGACCCACGCAATCGCGAGCTTATCCAAGGGAAGTATAGGTTGTTTGCGTATCGTCCCAGAATGTTTGTTGTCATCGGGCGGCGAGGCAGCATCAGCCCTATCATCCGACGAAAGGCAGAGCTCACAACCGATGACCTACACCTTTTGACATACGATGACATAATCGAGAGAATGCGACACAGGGTAAAGTCGATGACGACCGGGCGCTAAGAATTCGGAGATTTCGGGAGATTTCGCGGACCGAGCCACGGCCTAGCGCTGAGCGGTCGGCGTCCCGTCCCGTCCCGCTGGTTGGCGAGGCGCAGACGATTCCGCGCCGGTGCGCTCCAGCACCGGGTTAGACGCCTTCCCGGACCCGCGCCCTGGTTCTAGGAATCCGCCGGTCGCTGCGGTAACCCAGAGTACGAAGCTCAATAAGTAGATGAGCCTAAACGCCAAGGAGCCAGGGCCAAGCCAGTACCCGATCGAGTTATGTCGGCTTCCATCAAGTGTCGAATACCCCTCGTATCCAAGCTGCCCTTCGAGGCTCGCACCCCGCCGGAGGAAGTGCCACATTTGACGCGAGTTGCTTTCATGGATGACCCATAGGCACACTACGACGAACGCCATCCCGCTTAGCAACGGGACCCGAGTTGGCCCTGGGTGCGGATTGGCGCCAAAGAAGAATGAGACCGCCGCACCCATAACCGCCATGAACACGGAGAGTTCCGCAAATTGGAGTGCGGCGTAATGCCGCAGAAGCTCCACGATTCGGGCATATTCATCCTTGGGAGCTTCTTGTTTATTGGTCATGCACTCCTTGCCGTGAATCGATAGGCTCGTGCGTGTAACGTCGCGGATCAGGCGCGCGGTTAAGCGTCGCCTGCATCCGTCTTGTTGGATGCTGCCTTTACGGTCCGCATCTGGATCATGAGACGCTCACCCCTTTTGGTAAGACTCCAAAACAGGGCCATGCTGCCCCTTGTCGTTTCCGTGTAGGTCGTGCTGATCAAATCGAGTGCCAAGAACTGTGTGCGTACCGTCTGGAAGTCGTCATGCTGCACCTTGACGGCTTGGTCTGATCCCGGATGCAACTTGCGGTAGAGGGCTGAACCGAGCTTGGAGGTGACGCTGTTGTTGTTGGGGAGCTCAACAAGATCAGGGGCGATACAGGCGAACATTTCGCCCCATGAGACTCTGGCCTTCTCTGTTCTCTTGTATGGGGCATGTGAACCCGGAGCTGTCCACTCAAGCGTGACCTCGTGCATGCCGTCAAGACCTGCCAAGGTATCGTTTTCGGGGATGAGTCTCGATTCGAGGTCTGTCAAGCTCATTTTGAGTCGGTCGTTCTCTTTCCTGAGCTCATTGAGGTCGAGAAGCAGGTCGTCCTGTTGTACAGCGGTGGCTCGCATCCAGCCCACTGCCGGGTAGATCTTGATCGTCTTCGAGAGGCTAACCCGGATTTCTCATCGCGGGGTTGGCGGAAGGCCGCCTTTTGTGGCACAAACATAATGATTACAATATGTTTCAGCCAGCAAGAAAGCGACCCCTGCCATGACAGAGTGTACCCAAACCAGCTTCACCTTCGCCGACCATGGCCGCCGCCAGGTGGTAGCCCGTTTCGACGGCGGCATGATCACCTCCGACGGCGGCGCCATGCTGTTGCGCCAGACCGAACAGCGCAGCGGCATCGTGCGGCAGTTCGCCGCCTGCTTCCGTGATCACCGCCAGCCCGCGCAAGTCGAACACAGCGTGCGCGAGCTGGTCTCGCAGCGCGTCTACGGGCTGGCGCTGGGTTATGAGGACCTCAACGATCACGATCAGCTGCGCTCCGACCCGCTGCTGGCCCTGCTGAGCGGCAAACAAGACCTCGAAGGCAAGCAGCGCCGCCGAGCCCAAGACCGCGGCAAGGCGGGCGCCGGCAAGAGCACTCTCAACCGCCTGGAGTTGACCCCGGCCAAGGCCGGCGCGCAAAGCCGTTACAAGAAGATCGTTCTCGACACGGGCGCGGCCGACCGTCTGCTGACCTCGCTCTACATTCAATCGCAGCCGTGCCAGCCCGAGCGCATCGTGCTCGATCTCGACGCCACCGACGACGCGCTGCACGGCCGCCAAGAGGGGCGCTTTTTTCACGGCTACTACGGACACTATTGCTACCTGCCGCTCTACATTTTCGCCGGGGACCAGTTGCTGTGCGCGCGCCTGCGGCCGTCCAACATCGACGCCTCGGCGGGGTCGCTCGAAGAGGTCCGGCGCATCGTCGAACAACTGCGGCGGGTGTGGCCCGAGGTCGAGATCCTGCTGCGGGCCGACAGCGGTTTTTGCCGCGACGAGATCATGAGCTGGTGCGAGAACCAGGGCGTGGATTACGTGTTCGGACTGGCGAAAAACGAGCGTTTAGAGCGCCTGATCAAGAGACGGATGAAGCTGGCGCGGCGGCGTTTCGCCAAGAGGGGCAAGGCGGCCCGGGCGTTCGGGGATTTCCGCTACCGCACGCGAACCAGCTGGGCGCGGGGGCGCAGGGTGGTGGCCAAGGCGGAGTATCTGGCGAAGGGCGAAAACCCGCGTTTCGTGGTGACGTCGCTGACGCCCAAGCAAGCGGCGGCGCAACACTTATACGAGACGATCTACTGCGCCCGCGGAGAGATGGAGAACCGCATCAAGGAGCAGCAGCTGGGGCTGTTCGCCGACCGCACCTCGACCGCGCTATTGCGGTCGAATCAGATCCGCTTATATTTTTCATCGATCGGGTACTGTTTGCTGGAGACGCTGCGGCGGCTGGGGTTGGCGGGGACGAAGATGGCGCGGGCGCAATGCACGACGATCCGGCTGCGGTTGTTGAAGATCGGAGCGCGCATCCGGATCACGGCGCGCAAAGTGTGGATTTCGCTGGCGACGGGATACGCCTGGGCGGGGGTGTTCGCCCAAGCGTATGAGAATCTCGAACGGGGGGAGCCGCGGCGCTGCTGAAAACGGCAAGGCGAGTTCAAGTAATACTTGAAGCACACAGGGCTCGACAGGGGCGGCAATCGAGGTTTGCCCAAAAACAGACGAAAAACGCCTCGGCCAGGGTCGCGGACAGCATGCCGGGCCGTTTCTGCCCCACGGCGGCCCCGCCGAGAGGCGATGCCGCCTCAAGACCATGAAATCCCATCCCGCGCGCCCCGCCAACCCCGTTTTCGGGAATCGATGAGAAATGCGGGCTAAGTGCAACGAGACCGGGTAGTTCTGCTGCCGACCTCCAGAACTTGACGAGTCGGCTTTCAGACACGCGGTTGCGGAATGCGTCGAGCTTTCCGCGCAGAATCGGTTCGATGTCCGACTTGCCGACTGGAATATTATCTGGTGACTCGTGTATGAAAGCCAGAACCTTCAAACCAATGGACATGGCATAGTCGTACTCCTGCTCCGTGTAGCTGATCCCCTCGGGAGTCAGGGATCCATAGCGTCCCCCGATGATCAGGACGTAGTAATCACAGTCATCGATCACACGCTTTATGAATTCCCACTGTTCTTCGTCTGCCGCCGGGAAAAGCTCCATTCCTGCCGGAATGCAGTCCATCTCCATGAGCGCCTGTATAACCTTCTGGCGCTCCTGCTGAAGGTCCGCGTAGGTAGAACTCACAAAAACTTGGTATCGTTTATCCATTGTCCATGCATCAGCTCCAGCAGTTGTTGTGTGGCTGTCGGGTGCAACGGGCGGTTAGATGGCTACGTCCCAGGTTTTTTCAGTGATAGCGCGTACGTCCAGATAATGACGTTGCGCTCGATTAGGCTTCGCATCTTGCTCGGCGTCCACTTCCGGCAGTAGTAACCTGAATTATGCACTGCGGCGTGGACCTGAGGAGGGCTGAGCCGCAAGGGACCATTGGGAACCCCCGAAAACATGGGGTAAAAAGGTAGGCTGGCAAAGATCCCAGCTTCGCCAGCCAACCCCAAGGAGGTCACCCACATGGTTACCAGACGAAAACAGCATAGCTCCCAAAGGCCCGTCCAACAAGGCCCAGCCGTGACGGCCTCGCAGCCCAATAAAATCGGGGCTTCGACGCCTTACCACTTCCGCGGCAGGAAGCCGACTCCCTACGGCGGCTTGCTGCCGGTGGTCGGGAGGGCGCTGATCTGAGAGCCTGGCTATGCGCTATGCATAAAATTTTATGCACTAGCCGTAACGCACTGGAAACACGTCACTTCCGAGCGAGGTTTTGACGACGCGGATTCTGGGCGGGAAGGGAAACCGGACACGGAGAAGCCAAAAGGCCAGTTGCCGAGCTACCACTACCACCTCACGACGACCGCCAACCCGCTACGAACGCAGCCACACTCGCAAAGTGAATCTGTGCATAATTCAGGAGTAAGCAAACAGTGCGGCAAACGTAACCAGAGGAGCACATGCCAAAACGTTGATCGGGTCAGGCGTATTCACGGTCAGTGTGGCGCCGGCAACGAAAGAGACGATCACAAGGCCGATATGCAATTGATAGATTGGTGGATAGTACATGAGCGCATCTGGTATTGCCGCACTCACTTTCTTCAGATCTTCTTCCACAATTAGCTTGGCGTTCGGTTCAGTCTTGATCCAGATCCGATATTCTCGAAGGCTCGTTTCCCATCCTCTCCATACAGCCCCGCTCTCAAGCACAACCTGTATGTAACCTGAATTATGCACTGCGGCGTGGACCTGAGGAGGGCTGAGCCGCAAGGGACCATTGGGGACCCCCGAAAACATGGGGTAAAAAGGTAGGCTGGCAAAGATACCAGCTTCGCCAGCCAACCCCAAGGAGGTCACCCACATGGTTACCAGACGAAAACAGCATAGCTCCCAAAGGCCCGTCCAACAAGGCCCAGCCGTGACGGCCTCGCGGCCCAATAAAATCGGGGCTTCGACGCCTTACCACTTCCGCGGCAGGAAGCCGACTCCCTACGGCGGCTTGCTGCCGGTGGTCGGGAGGGCGCTGATCTGAGAGCCTGGCTATGCGCTATGCATAAAATTTTATGCACTAGCCGTAACACACTGGAAACACGTCACTTCCGAGCGAGGTTTTGACGACGCGGATTCTGGGCGGGAAGGGAAACCGGACACGGAGAAGTCAAAAGGCCAGTTGCCGAGCTACCACCTCACGACGACCGCCAACCCGCTACGAACGCAGCCACACTCGCAAAGTGAATCTGTGCATAATTCAGGTGTAAGCTACTATCCGAGCAGCGCTCATCAATCGGTTGACCGTAAACCAGAGATTGAACAACAGTAGACCGGACAACGACGCGGCCAAAACCACGCCATAAGTCACCGTCTGCGTCGTCAAGAGACCGAGGCCGACCCCGACGATCACTAATGGGCGCTCGAACACGTACTTCTTCGACTCACTCAGTTCTTTGCGGAGCGTATCGTATTCCTGCGCCGGCGTTACTCCGTGGTTGTGCAGCACGTTAGGATCCATCTAACCCCTCCCTGTTAGGATGACCTCGATAAAATCGGTCATGGTCGGCCTAAGACGAGTCGGCGAAGCCAGCCCGGAGACGACGGTGGTTTCGGGCACCTCGCTCAAGTTCCTGGGTGGTTCCGACGGCGACCTGTAGATTATGGCATAGAAATCCACCCTGACGGCGCAGGTTGACTGAAGATCCCGAACTCTCGGATCGTCGGCCATCCGGGGAACCACGAGGAACCACGAGCACCACGAGGGACCTGTCCCTATCCCCTATGTTCCAAATCGTGTTCGCAGTAGAGGGCATATCAAACGAGCGCTACTGACTCATTCTTGGCGAGCGCCGAGGCCTGAAACTGCTATTTTGTTAGGTCACGGAGAAACCTCGATGAAGCGATACGCTTTTCGCCTTCTCGCCTTCGTCGTGGCAGCGGCGGCCAGTGTCGTAACCCTCGCCGCCGCCGGCCCTTACCTGATCGCGCACCGCGGCGGAATTGTAGACGGCCAGCACGCGGAGAACAGTCCGGGAGCCATTCAAGCGGCCATCGGCCGCGGCTACTGGATGGTTGAGCTCGATATCCGTCGAAGCAAGGACGGTGTGCCAGTCGTGCAGCACGACCGAACCTTTGAGCGCTATTACGGCGACTCGAGGTCCGTAGGCGAAATGACATGGGAGGAGATCAGCCAGCTCCGCGCCGATGTTGGCGGGACCGCGCCCATGACGTTCGAGCAGGCCGCCGCCATGTGCGCTGGCAAGATCCGCATCATGCTCGACATCAAGGGGGACTCACCTCTCGCCGGCTTCTATGAATCCATCGAGCAGAGCCTGCGCCGCCATAACCTTCTCCAGACGACCTACGTGCTCGGTTCGGCGGCCTCGAAGCAGCACTTCCGCGATAAGGCCGTTCTTTCCGCTAATATGACAGTGCTCCAAGCCGCGGCGGAAAGAGGCGAGCCGGTTGCCTCCCGCTATATCCTGTTCCAGCTTGGCTCCGAGCTCGGCGCCGAAACCGTCCGTTGGGCGCGGGATCACGGGGTGACGGTGGTCGCCGCGATCAACACGTTCCGGTACGAAATGGCAAAACAAGACCATTGGAAGGGTGCCGAGCGCGATATCCAGAAGCTGCTAGGCATGGGGGTCCGCTACTTCCAGATCGATTCCATCTACGGCCGCTATCTCAAATAGCGCCAATCGGGATGGAACAGGCTCGCGAACGTCTCAGTCACGGAGTCCGAAGACAAGTATCCCCTTTGTTGTCAACAGTTGACCCGACAAAGGAGTTGACATTCAGAATTCATCCGCTATCCTGATAGCGGTGAATGAAAAGGATGAATCAAAAGGATGACAAGCGATCATGCGCACCGACAGGCGCAAAGGCGAATGGGGCCCTGCGACGGCAAAATTCCTATATCCTCTCAAATCCTAACAAATACTCTCATTGGAAATTTTTCATCATTTAGAATCAACAACTTACACCAAATCAGCAAATCCCGGATAACACCTGATAACCGCGCTTTGACCGGGAAAGTCCGTGAATTGGTGCCGTTAGCTTGCTTTTGTCACCACCTGGCGAGACGGCCGGAGAAGCCTGACTGATTCTGCTTTCCCGCACCGTTTTGGCCAAAGCTCATCCCCCGGTCACGGATAATTTAGACTTGTATTCCCTTTATTATCAGCGCCACCATGCCAGCCCGCCCCGAAACACTTGACACCCCCTGGTACACTGCAAATAGAAACCGGAAAGGACATAGATCGCCGGACCAACACGACCGTTTCCCGGCCGGGACAGTTTCGAGTTGCTCTCCGAAATTTGTGGTCATCCACCGCGGATGGCTTCTAGCTCAGCAGCGGGCCGGCAATTTCGCCGGCCAGACGTGGCGCACGCTGGAAAGCGTGCCGTGTCGCCATTCGTGGCGACATGCAGGACCGGCCTCAGCCGGTCCACCGTGGACGAGTCAGCAGCGCGAACTCTCAATGGGGGCGCGCCAGCCTGACGTGGCGCAAGCTCTCAGCTTGCCGCGCCGGCACTCGTGTCGACGTTTTGCGCCCGTCCAAGCAATCTGCCGAGCAAGAAGACCATTCGCAAGCAGCCGCTTTTTTGGTCTCCTTTTGGAGGCGGCTGCGAGGTTCAATCAACGGGAGCAAGAGGCGCCTCTATAAACAAACCCGATCGCAAGAGAGGGGTAGAGCAGTTGAGAGATAGATTGATTGACCGGCAGATTGCTTGGCCGGTAGATTGCTTGACTGGTAGATTGACTGAGTGGCAGACCGAGAAGGCCACGTGAGGCCAAACCGTAGCGGCCGGCAATCCTGTCGCTTCCCGGCCGGCGTAGGGGCGTAGCGTGCTACGCCCGTTTTCTTCACCACGAAACGGCGAAGAACAACCTATTTCCAAACACTCCCCACAGACTCCGAGCCTCGATCTAGGCTGTGCCAAGACCCAAAAATCCCCAGGCCCTGCAATTTTCTGCAAAAAACTGCAATTCGCGCCCACCGAGACACACGACCGAGACTCCTGAACCCGCTGCGACGCGACGCTGTCACGCGGGACCAGCAGCAGCGCTGGAAGAGTGCGCTTGTTCCGCTGGATCTTGGTCCGCCAGTATGGCTTGACCTTTCACCGCCCAAGAAATACCGAAGGCAATCAAGGCGATCGATTCAAGCCAAAAGGCCGGATTCCACGCTTCCACGGCTTGTACAACCTCCTGCGATACAAGGCCCAGAGCCCTGACCCCGCCCAGAATACCGATTAAAGCGATCGAAGCGAGAATCGTATAGCCGGCCAACCGATAAACCCTGTCCCTTTTCTGCTTCTCGGGAGATCGAGACCGGTCCGGGTCCGATTTCGTAAACAGGACCAGCGAGAAATACGCCAGCGTGAGGAAGAGCAACGCCGCAAACACGACGTGGACACTGCCGGCGAACGTCCCGGGTAGATCGATGCCGCCTGACGGTTCCGTCGGAAACAGCGCCACCACGATCGCGCACACGCCCGCCAAGTTGCCTACTCTGTCATCGTTGTCGCCAGTGCCTTTCGTGTAACCTCTATATGCGCAAAAGAACACGCCGATCGCGCAAAGCGTACCGACGAAGACGTTCCCCATCCCGGTGTGATAGTAAGCGCTGACCGATGACTGCATGTGCTTCCCGAACAAGATCAGAGCGCCGAGCCACAGGACGAGGGGCAAAAATGTCCCCAGCAAACCAATCGCTTTCCTGAGCTCTAGGAACGACCACACCAGCGAGTCTGAGTTGTTTGACGAGTGTTGCACGGAAACCTCCTCGATCGAAATCATTAGCCAAAGGCGAACACCGACGGCGCCACCGCGGACTTCTCGGCCACCGCGCGGTTCAACTCGCGCATCCGCAGCAAGCTGGCCGTGGCGCCCTGGTGTCCTCCGTGCAGCCCGTGATGCAAGTCCGAGGACGCGAAAAAAGGGGACAGCCAGCCAATTTCCTTTCGGTAAAGTGCTGATTTTTGAATGGTTTGGGGAAACGGAAATCGGTGGCAGTCCCCCATTTTAGCCCGCGCGAACTTTTGCCACGGGCTGCTAGTGTTGCAACCGTCTCTTATGCACTGTTGCTTCGCACGAGGGCGAGCCTTCTCTTATATACGCGTGTTCGGTCGAGATTTCGGGCCAACGGTGCCAAGAAACTTTAACACTTTTCGCCGGGGACGCAACCATTATGCCGCATAGGTCCCGCCTAACGCGGACGAGCCGCAACCAAAAGGGGGGATCGTGGCCGGTGGCGGATGAGGCGCGTGGAAGCGGAAACCGCTTGCTTACGCGCGCGGCTCTGATTCTGGTTCCCGAATTTTCTGCCACGTTTGGCCACGCGAAGTGCTTGAGAGGCCCGTCAGTCCGAGGCGCACGCCGCTTGACGAGCGCAGGCGTACATGACAGTACGTAGGGCAAGGCGTGCAAGTGCAACGAAGTAGTGGCGGGCGGGTTTCGCGGCCTCGAAGTTTTTTCGGATGCCTTCGCGGCCATCCGCGGGCCCGTGCTCTGCCCGGTTACGCCACCGCGTCAAAATCCCAGCCGAAGCCGGGTTCCTCGGAAGGCTGGACGTAGATACCCTCAGGCCCGCGGGTCAACTTTCGCTGTTCGGCGAATTGTTTGTAGACGCTGTCGGGACCGCCCGGCGCCGGGATTGTCGTCTCGGCCCAAGTGAGCTGAGGAAAGGACACCAGGTAGTGAATGGCATCCTGAAAGCCCCCGGCGTGAGGAATCAGGCGGATGTGATTCGCCAAAGCCATCGAGCCAATGTGCCGCAGCTCCGACAGGCCGCCGCACCAGTTAATATCCGGTTGCCAGATATCGACCGCGCCATGCCTGAGCAGCCGTCCGAAGCCATAGCGCGTATATTCGTGCTCGCCGGTGGCCAGGAAGGTCGAGGTGATCTGGGAATTGAGGCGGGCGAACCCTTCATACTCGTCTGGCATTAGGACCTCTTCGAGCCAGTACACCCGGTAAGGCTCAAGAGCCTCCGCCAACTGCAACGTATAGTCTTCGGTCAGGGCCATCCAACAATCAATCATGATTTCCCCGTCGGGACCGAGCACTTCCCGGGTCCGTTTGACCAGGGCCACATTCTTCTTTAAGCCCTCGCGGCCATCAGCCGGTCCGTGCGGCAGAGCGAGCTTGACCTTCTTGTAGCCGAACTCCGCGCTTTGCTCGACGTCGTTGCCCGTGGCGTAGGCGGGAATGCGCTCCCAGGTGCGGCCGCCCAACAGCTTGTAGACGGGCACACCATACGCCTTGCCGACAATATCCCACAAAGCGAGATCGGCCCCACTGATCGCATGCACGACAGCGCCGGCTCGGCCGTAGTAGAGCGTCGCCCGCCACATCACGTCCCAGAGACGCTCGGTGTCAAAGGGGTTCTCCCCGATCAGCAGCTTCTTCAGGTGACCCTCAACAACGGGACCGCCGCCCGAGCCTCCACGGCCGTAGCCTTTGATGCCTTTGTCTGTCTCGATCTCGACAACGAATCCGCTCATCGACCCGGGATCCGGCATCCATTTCGAACCGGGCCCTCGTCTGCCGGTGTACTTGGGGTAAATGGCAATCGGGCGCGCCGCCTCCCGGCTAGCCCAGTAGGAGCCTGGGGCCGGTGTGTAGGAAGGCAAGGGGTTTTTCGGTTTGGTCTTGACTAGCCGCACCCCGGTAATTTTCAACCCCTTTTCCGCCGGCCAAGGCAAGGGTGGGGGTGCGGCAAACGCCGGCGAATCGCCGGGAATGAGCCCTGCAGCCATCCCCAGGAATCCCCAGCGCAAGAAGGCTCTTCGCTGCAGTACGCAATTGTTGTTGCGAGAGCGGAGTGTGGGAGTCGTTGATTCAGCAATTCGTTCGTACGGCATCTGACTAGTCCTGGAAGAAACCGGCGGGCAAGACCCACCGCCGCAAGCCGCTCACGTCTTGAGCGCCAGCGTTGGGGAGCGGTTTGCTATACCCGCACTAAAAAATATACTTCAGCCCGAGCTGCAGCTCGCGCATGGTCCGAGCCGAGACCACTCTCCCGAAGGTGGCCGTGCTGCGCGGGTTCCTGGCCGGCGGATTCCAGTTCGCGTGATTCGTGAAGTTGAAGGCCTCGAACCGAAACTGCAGGGTGTGCCCTTCGGTGATCGAGGTGTTCTTCGTCAGCGAGAAGTCCCACTGCCCCACGCCGGGGCGGCGCAGCACGCCGCGGCCGGCCGTGCCCTGGCGAACGAGAAGTTCGGGGCTAGCATCGCTGAAAGCGTCAATGTTCCAGAACCTGTCGACGGTCGGGTTGTCGAGATGCGGGCTGATGCCGGTCGCGTCGGGCCGCGTTCCCGTGCCGGTATTGTTGCGGTCGCCGATCCTGCCGACGCTGATCGGCGTCCCGGTGGAGAAGGTCAGAATGCTCCCGATTTGCCAGCCTCCAATGATCTTGCCCAGCGCCCCAGGCTGATTACCGATCGGGATGTCCCAAAGGAAGGAAGTGACCATGCGGTGGGCGGTATGGAACTGCGACAGGGCGCGCTCGTTCGCCAGGTCATAGGCAGAGGCCGCCTGCTCTTCCTCGCCGCCGCGAACGCGAATGCCGCTGCCGCCGTCGATCGACTTGCCCCAGGTGTAGCCCACCAAATAGGTGAGGCCCCCGGTAAACCGCCGCTGCAGTTTGAGGCTCGCCGCGTGGTAGCTCGAGTTGACGACATTGTCGGAGGTCTGAATCAATCCGTAGACGTCTCCCCAAGGCCGCCGCGACACGATCGAGCTGAAGTCTTCCGATCCGGCGCGCTCAACGGCTTGGTTCCACAGGACCAGCCGCTCGAGCTTGTGGCCGCCCGTTCCGAGATAGCCCAACTCGATGGTGGTAGAGTCGTCAATCTGACGCTGGACATTCAACATCCACTGCAGCGAGTAGGGCGTTCGGCGGTTGGTGTTCACGGCGAGCGTAAACGTCGGACCCTGGCATTGGCCGGCCCAGTTCGAACAGACAAACTGTTCACGCTCGACCCTCCAGGGATCAGCGATGTCCGCATTTTGCCTCTCGCGATCGGCGATGAAGTCGGACCGCCCGCCTATATTCCGCGCCAGATCGTAACGGATCTCGCCAATGTCTTGAATGTAGAAGACTCCGAAGCCGGTGCGGACCGTGGTCTTCTCGTCGGGCCGCCAAGCGATGCCGATGCGAGGCGCGAAGTCGTTCTGATCCGAAACCATCAACGCGCGCGGCAGCACGCCATCCCCCGACGCGGCCGTCGGGATCCCATCGTGCCAATGGTACGGCAGACCTTCGTGGAAATCACCGGAGCCGGTGCGCACCATAATCGGAACCCGACTATTCGGATCCACGCGTAGATCGTCGGTGACGCCGTGGTCGAAGAACAGCACGTTCATCGCCCCGCGATACTTGTCGTGGTAAGGCGGAGTGTACTCGTAGCGCAGGCCGAGGTTGAGCGTCAAGCGATCGGTGACCTTCCAGGTGTCTTCCAAGTAGAGGGCGGCCGCGGGGGCGCGGAGTAACCCGTTCGCCGGCACTCGTGAGCGCTGCGAGCGGCGCGGCATTCCGAGCAGCAGATCCGCCATCGGATGCCCGCTCCGCCCCCGGTTATTGGGGTCTTCGGTGACCACGCCGTTGAAAGAGAAGCTACCGCGCTGGAACGGAACGCCGGCCTCGTTGAAGCGATCCCGGCGGTACTCGCCGCCGAACTTAAGCGAATGGTTTCCCCGAATAACCGATACGTTGTCGACCCATTGGAAGATGTGGGAGTTTTGGATAAACGGCCCGTTCACCTGCTCCCCGAATCCGGAAAGGCCCAGTCCGAGGCCCGTGCTGGGGACTCCCCACGCCAGCGGCGGAGGGGAGACCAAACCGACGATGCCGAGTTCGGTAATCACGTCGCGCTCGTGGGAGAAAAACCGCACCTGATCGTTCTGAAACAGCGTGTAGCCGAAACGAAATTCATTGACAGTGGCCGGTCCGAACGTCCGAGTATTCTGCAACATCGCCTGCATGGGAATCGTTTCGACGTCCTGTTCCTGGTGCTCGAAGTTCGCGACCTCGCCGGAGAATTCGTCCGACCAACTGAAACGCCCGAACCAGCTCGAAAAGTCGTTTTCGATGAAGTCGACGCGCTGGGTGAACTGCTCCCAACCGACCGACTGCTTGGCGTCACGGGTGAAGTTGCGCAAAATGGTGTCTCCGGAGACGGTTGCGCGGGGGTAAAACTCAAGCAGTTGCAGCGCCGTCGGGTGAAAACGCGATGCCGGAATCAGGGAGTTGGGAAACGGATCAGCAGAGATGGCGCGCTCATTGCCCTGGGCGTCGGTCGAGAAGGTGCGCGTCAGCGGGTCGAAGATCTCGCGGCCGGAGGCACTAAGGTCTCCCGCCCGCATGCGGTCCGGGGCGACGTTCGTTCGACGCTCCAGCGTTTTTCGCTCTTTGAGAGACTCGAAGTTCGAGAGGAAGAACACCCGGTTGCTGATCAGCGGTCCGCCGAAGGTGAAACCAAACTGGTTCCGCACGAAGGGGTTCTTTTCGCCGGTGAGAAGCCATTCCTTGGCGTCCATATTTTCATTGCGATGAAACTCGAAAACCGTGCCGTGAAACTGGTTTGTCCCGGACTTCGTGGCGACGATCACCTGTGACGGATTGCGGCCGTACTCGGCTGAGTACACTCCGGTCTGGACCTTGAACTCCTGCAGGGCGTCGATCGAAGGACGGATCACGAACAGGGCGTAGCTGTGCTCGGTGTTTTCGATGCCGTCCAGCGTGTAGCGGTTGAAAGCGTTGCGCTGGCCGGCAATCGAGAAAACCTGGCTCGCTCGCTCGCCACCCTTGCGGGCGCTGCCCTCGGTGGCGGAGGACATCTCAGCGGTGACGTTCGAGGTCAAAGCGATCATCTGGAGATAGTTGCGGCCGTTCAGCGGCAACTCAACGATACGCCTGTTTTCGATCACCGTGCCGACAACGCTGTTCTCGCTATTGAGCATCGGAGCGGCTCCGGTCACCTCCACCACTTCAGTGACCGTGCCGACTTCCAGTTGAAAGTCCACTCGGGCCACGTCGCCCAGCTGCAGTTCGACACCTTCGCGCGAGGCTGTCTTGAAGCCCTCGTGTCCCACGGTCAGGTCGTAAATGCCTGGCACCAAGAACGGGATGGTGTAGTTTCCCGTCGCATTGGTCTGGACTTCACGCGTCTGTGCGGTGGCCGTGTTGGTGGCGGTAATGGTTGCACTGACAACCATTGCGGCGCTCGGGTCCGCGACCGTGCCGGTAATCTGTGCGTAGTTCTGTGCTTTTAAGGGGGTTGAAAGGATAGCCGCAAAAAGCAGCGGAAAACTTAGCCTGAGAAGGTCTTGCTTCGTGATTTTCATCATGGACTCCTGTCGAAGCAGTTGCGAATCGCTGCCCCCCGTGACGTCGCGAGACTGGGCAAGGCAGTAACACTCTCTTTTAACAGTCGGATAAGTCAAAAGTCAAGGGGGTGCGCGACATGAATGTGGAGGGTTGGGGAGATTCCCTTTTTTGAGCACCTTGTCTGAGCGTTATACTATGCTCAGATAAGGAGGTGCTCACCATGTCGACTTCTCTGTCAGAGCTGGAAGCGGACCGCAGCCAGCTGCTCCAGCAGTTCACCACCTTGGGGGACATGCGCCGCGGCTCTGTTTCGGCGTTCACTCGTCGCTGCGGCAAACCGAACTGTCACTGTGCCCAGCCCGATGACCCCGGTCACGGTCCCCAGTACCGTCTCACTCGCAATGTGAACGGGAAGACGGTCACCGAGAGCTTTGCCAATGAGGAGGCGCTGCGGAAGGCACAACGGGAAGTAGCCGAGTTTCATCGCTGCCAACAACTGGGCCGAGAACTGCTGGCCGTCAATGAGAAAATCTGCCAGTTGCGGCCGCTCGCCGAGACGCTGACAGCACAGGAAAAAAAACGGCGCGAACGATCCAACACGAACTCGCCCAAGAAGTGAATCATCTGCTCGAGGTGATCTTCACCGGCTGGCGCAAGAGCGGCAAACTGGATCTGGAGGCCGTCGAGACTGCCACCCGGATGACAATGCATCGCGCCGGAGCAGCGCTGTTGAGCGAGTTGCTGTCGTCCTCGGAGGCGGCGCCGCGCAAAGTCCCCTGCGGTTGCGGAGCTCAAGCCCCCTATCACGACACGCGCCCCAAACAACTCACCACCGTGGTGGGAGAGGTCTGCTTCGAGCGAGCCTACTACGTCTGCCCGCAGTGCCGGCGGGGACAATGCCCGCGCGACGCCGAACTCGATGTGGTGCGCACCGCCTGCTCGCCCGGGGTGCGCCGCATGATGGCGCTGATAGGCAGCGAAACCTCCTTCGAGCAGGGCCGCGAACAACTCGAGGTGCTGGCCGGCCTGGAGGTCACTGCCAAGGCCGTGGAACGGCAAGCCGAAGCCCTGGGCGCCGACATCGCCAGCCGCGAGCAAACCGAAATCCAGCGGGCCAAGCAACTGGAACTGCCCGAAGTTTGCACCCCCGCCGTGCCGCTGCTCTACATCGAGATGGATGGCACCGGCGTGCCGGTTGTGGCGGCCGAGACCGCGGGCCGCGTCGGCAAAACCCCAGGCCGGCCGCCGCGCACCCGCGAGGTCAAGCTAGGCTGCTTCTTTACGCAAACCGCGACCGACGACCAAGGCCGGCCGCTCCGCGACGAGGATTCCACCACCTACACCGCCGCCATCGAAGGGGCCGAGGAGTTTGGTCTGCGCCTCTACACCGAGGCCTGGCGCCGCGGCTGGAGCCGAGCGAAGAAGAAGGTCATCCTTGGCGATGGTGCCCTCTGGATCTGGAACCTGGCCCACCAGCACTTCCCCGGCGCGGTTCAGATCGTCGATCTCTACCATGCGCGGCAGCACCTCTGGGAGCTTTCCGCGAAGTTGTTCGGCAACGATGAGCGAGGCCGCAAACGCTGGACAGCGCGGCTGTTGGACAAGCTCGATCGGGGCAAGGTCGAAGCCCTGGCGAAAACCCTGCGCCAGTTTCACACAACGAGCGAAGAACGGGCTCACCTGCTCTCCAACCAAGCAGACTACTTTGAACGCAACGCCGAACGAATGCGCTACCCCTGGTTCCGCGAGCAAGGTCTGTTTGTCGGCTCGGGGGTGGTCGAGGCCGGCTGCAAGACCGTGATCGGCTCACGCCTCAAGCGTTCCGGTATGTTTTGGACCGTGCGCGGCGCCAACGCGATCATCGCTCTGCGCTGCTGCCGGATGAGCGGAAAGTTCGAGGACTACTGGGAGGCCCGATCAACCGCCGCCTGATCTCCCATATTTATGTCGCGCACCCAAGTCAAGGAAACATCCGTAAATCAAGTGATCTCTCGAACATGAGCGGTCTTCGCCGGCTCGGTGGATTGGTGAGTTTCTTGAGCAATCACAGGGATTTCGGTGGTGCACATGCAATAAAGGCACCAAAGGCGCCAAATACTCTAAACAAACGTCGAGAGCAGGAGCAAGGCGCCGGTTCCGATGGTTCCGATGGGGCAAATCACGCACGGGGGGGGATCTGGCCCGGGTGAAAATGCTCGATCCATTCACCGCATACCCTGCTGGGACAAGATTGTCTGAGAATGGCGAGTCTAGTCCAGGTGGGATAGGGCCTCGTGATGTGGATTACGTTAACGTTTGTTTCTACCTTGACATTTCGCATCGCAATGGCCTATAAACTCGTTTTGGGGTTGTTTAGAATCGAGGAGGAGGTTAAACAGATGCGATCTTTACGTGCAGTCAGATTCACTTGTGTGTTCATACTGTTCGCCAGTCTCGGCGTGGCTACTTTGTGGGGGCAAGGCTCCACGGGAACAATGGTAGTCAACGTCGTCGATCCGGCGGGTCTGGCGATCCCCGGGGCGGGCGTGACCTTGACGGACGAAGCGACTCAGATACAAACGTCCAGGGAATCCAGCGAGCAGGGCATTGCTCGCTTTACCTCCGTAAAACCCAGCACTTATACCGTGAATGTCAGCTCTCAGGGCTTCCGGCAACACCTACGGTCCGGCGTAATCGTTCATGTGGCTGAGTCGGTTACGCTGACCGCGCAGCTTCAGATCGGCGAGGTAACCGAGACCATCGAGGTGACCGGGGCCGTGCCGCTGCTCCAAACCGAGGGCGGTGAGCTGGGACAAGTCATCGAAGAAAGAAAGATTCGCGAACTGCCGCTCAATGGGCGCAACCCGTTTGCACTGGCGGCGTTGACTCCGGGCGTTTCTCCCGGGCAGAACTTCGGAAACAATCCCCTCCTGCTTTCCAATCTGGGGATCAATGGGGGACGGGGGGGGGCGACCGAGATCCTCGTCGACGGCTCCCCCGTGACCGTACCAGAGAATAGCCCGGGCACTTACGCAACCGCCATCATGCCCTCGGTCGACCGCATTCAGGAATTCAAGGTTCAGACCAACTCGTTCTCCGCCGAATTTGGCCGCACGACCGGCGGCATCATCAACGTCGTGGTGAAGTCCGGCTCGAATGACTTCCATGGTTTGGCTTTCGAATACATCCGAAACAGTGAACTGGACGCGAATAATTTCTTCTTGAATCGTGCCGGGCGCGAGCTAGGAGTTTTCCAGCGGAACCAGTTTGGCTTTACCTTTGGAGGACCGATCGTCCGCAACCGAACATTCATCTTCGGAGGCTACGAGGGATTGAGGGAACGGAGCCAAGCGACGAGCTCAGTCACGGTTCCGGCGGCGGGTCAACTTGGGGGAGATTTCTCTTCCACCCTGAATGCCGGGGGCAACCCGATTACGATCTACGATCCGCTCACGACGCGCGACGACCCGTCGGGCAGCGGCAGCATCCGCGATCCGTTCCCAGGCAACGTGATGCCGGGGAATCGGCTCGATCCAGTAGCTCAGAAGCTCCTCGCCCTGTACCCTCGGTCGAACACCGCGGGTCAGGGGTCGGCGAACGTGAATAACTTCATCGCAGCCGGCAGCGCCGCCACCAACGACGACAACTTCGACGTCCGCGTCGACCATCAGCTCTCGGACAACCAGTCGATCTTCAGCAGAGTCAGCTACCGTGATTTTGGGCAGACTCGGCCGAACTTCTACGGCACGCCCGGCCAACCCGGCGCCGCCCTCATTCCGAGGCCCGGCCGTAGCGCTGTTGTTAACTATACCCACAGCATGACACCGAGCCTCTTCTCCGAGTTCGGGGTCAATTACTCGGATCTGTGGACGGTCCGCCAATCACACTCCTTCGGCCGGAACATTGCCGAGGATCTTGGGCTGCCGCAGGACTTTGCCAATATCGCCGAAGACCGTGGTTACACGAGGAACTTCATTGCTGGCTTCGGCAGGATCGGGGAGTCATTCCTCGCGCGGTTTCGCTTACAGTCCTATGGACTCCAATACAAGTTGACCTGGATCCGAGGCAAGCAGACTTTCAAGTTCGGAACGGAGCTCCGGATCAATCGCGCGCACTTCTTCCAGGGGCTCGACCCGGCGGGCCAGTTCCGCTACTCTTCACGCTTCACGCAGGGGCCGGATGCGAACCGGGGCACTCCTGTCGCTGGGCACTCTATTGCCTCGTTGCTACTGGGTGTCGCCGATCGAGGTTTTGTTTCGCACGATGAAGCCGTCTCGACGCATAGCCCGTATGCAGCCTGGTTTGTTCAGGATGACATCAAGCTCACTTCGCGGCTTACTTTGAACTTGGGCCTGCGCTACAGCATCGACTGGCCGCGTAGCGAGCGCTACGACCGCCTGAGTGTGTTTAATCCGGAGGTGGCCTCACCCTTGGCGGTACCGGAGTTCCCCAGTCTGCGAGGAGGTTTGGAGTTCGTCGGCATCGATCGTGACGCTCAGTTCGATCTGGACAAGAACAATCTGTCTCCCCGGTTTGGGTTTGCCTGGCGCGCCCTGGATGAGACGGTGGTCCGAGGGGGCTACGCCATTTTCTATCCGCCGCCCTCCGTCACGGCTGCCGGCACCCTGGGAGGCGGAGGAGTGGCTGGCTTCAGCTCACAGACTCCCTTCGTCGCATCGCTCGACGGGGGGGTGACACCGAACGATTTCATTTCCAACCCCTTTCCGAATGGCTTTACGTTGCCCCCCGGTTCGTCGCAGGGATTACTCTCGTTCGCTGGGCTTAATTTCCAGAGCAACCGAATCTCGGATCGCAGTCCGTATGTCCAGCAGTGGAATTTCAACATCCAACATGAAGTGGTTCCCAACCTGCTGCTCGAGGTTGGGTACACCGGCGCCAAAGCTACCAACTTGTCAGTCGTCTTCGGCTCCCCGAATATGCTGGCCGCCGAGCAACTAGCTATCGGAGACGCCCTCTTGCAGCAGGTGGATAACCCCTTCTTCGGGGTCATCACGAGCCCCGCCTCAACGCTCAGCCGGCCTACGGTAACCCGAAACCAACTGCTGCGGCCCTTCCCGCAATTCGGGAACATCTCCCTCGAGAAGGGTTCCTTCGCCAGCTCGATCTACCATGCAGCGCAGGTGCGGCTCGACCGGCGTTTCTCGAACGGACTGACCTTCATCGCTGCCTACACGGCAGGGAAGCTCATTGATGATTCGTCGACATCGGGTACCGGCTTGCTGCCGCCCTTTGCGTTTATTCAGCAGTGGCATGACCGAGCAGCGGAGCGCTCGCTTTCCGTGACGGACGTTTCCCAGCGGTTCGTCGTTAGCTTCCTGTACGAGTTGCCCTGGGGCCAAGGGAGGTCCTTCGGTACGAATATGAGCGGCTTGGCGAACTTTTTAGCGGGCGGGTGGCAAATCAACGGCATCTGGACTCTTGCGACGGGAACGCCGTTGATTGTCGTCAACGCTCAGGACAACTCGGCGTCATTGAGCTCCGCGGGCTTGGCCGAACCGGGAACCCAGCGGCCCAACAACAACGGAAGCAGCCCGCGGAGGAGTGGAGCCGTCGTGGACCGTCTCGGCGAGTACTTTGATACCTCGACCTTCAGCCAACCCGAGCCGTTTACGTTCGGAAGCACAGCACGCACACTGCCTGATGTTCGGGCGCCCGGAATAGGTCAATTCGACTTTTCCGTTTTCAAGGACTTCCCGATCACGGAGCAAATTAACCTTCAATTTCGGACGGAGTTCTTCAACCTGACCAATACACCCAACTTCGGAACGCCCAACACGAGGTTCGGTACCGGAGCTTTCGGGGTGATTGGACGCCAGAGGAACACACCCCGGCAGGTCCAGTTCGCGTTGCGGCTAGCCTTCTGAGTTTCTGGCGTAACGTCAGAAAAGCAGTACCCGTTTCGCCGGACAGCAGGCCAGCGAGCGGACAGGGCGCCGGCGCGGGAGCCGGTGGCACCTGTCGCAACCCGCACAGGCCCTCATACCCAACACCCACAAAGATCACGCCGGGGCCAGGCTCCTTGTGTATTACCGAGTTTCGCAAAATATAGTGACGCTTGCAGATGGGCACGGCACGCATACGAGCTGGTCTTTTCCAAGCTGACGAAAAAGCGCCAGCGGGAACTCGCCGGGTAGTGTAGTGCGCCAGTATTAGCGCACCATAAGATTTCCGTTTGAACCAGGATTTCCATTTTGGATCTTGGCCTCCTCGATTCTACGTTCCTTCTCTCTTGAACGCAAGCCTTTCTTGACCGCAGGCACGCACCGGGCCGGACCGAAGTGCTTCCGCTAGCCCGCATTTCTCATCGATTCCCGAAAACGGGGTTGGCGGGGCGCGCGGGATGGGATTTCATGGTCTTGAGGCGGCATCGCCTCTCGGCGGGGCCGCCGTGGGGCAGAAACGGCCCGGCATGCTGTCCGCGACCCTGGCCGAGGCGTTTTTCGTCTGTTTTTGGGCAAACCTCGATTGCCGCCCCTGTCGAGCCCTGTGTGCTTCAAGTATTACTTGAACTCGCCTTGCCGTTTTCAGCAGCGCCGCGGCTCCCCCCGTTCGAGATTCTCATACGCTTGGGCGAACACCCCCGCCCAGGCGTATCCCGTCGCCAGCGAAATCCACACTTTGCGCGCCGTGATCCGGATGCGCGCTCCGATCTTCAACAACCGCAGCCGGATCGTCGTGCATTGCGCCCGCGCCATCTTCGTCCCCGCCAACCCCAGCCGCCGCAGCGTCTCCAGCAAACAGTACCCGATCGATGAAAAATATAAGCGGATCTGATTCGACCGCAATAGCGCGGTCGAGGTGCGGTCGGCGAACAGCCCCAGCTGCTGCTCCTTGATGCGGTTCTCCATCTCTCCGCGGGCGCAGTAGATCGTCTCGTATAAGTGTTGCGCCGCCGCTTGCTTGGGCGTCAGCGACGTCACCACGAAACGCGGGTTTTCGCCCTTCGCCAGATACTCCGCCTTGGCCACCACCCTGCGCCCCCGCGCCCAGCTGGTTCGCGTGCGGTAGCGGAAATCCCCGAACGCCCGGGCCGCCTTGCCCCTCTTGGCGAAACGCCGCCGCGCCAGCTTCATCCGTCTCTTGATCAGGCGCTCTAAACGCTCGTTTTTCGCCAGTCCGAACACGTAATCCACGCCCTGGTTCTCGCACCAGCTCATGATCTCGTCGCGGCAAAAACCGCTGTCGGCCCGCAGCAGGATCTCGACCTCGGGCCACACCCGCCGCAGTTGTTCGACGATGCGCCGGACCTCTTCGAGCGACCCCGCCGAGGCGTCGATGTTGGACGGCCGCAGGCGCGCGCACAGCAACTGGTCCCCGGCGAAAATGTAGAGCGGCAGGTAGCAATAGTGTCCGTAGTAGCCGTGAAAAAAGCGCCCCTCTTGGCGGCCGTGCAGCGCGTCGTCGGTGGCGTCGAGATCGAGCACGATGCGCTCGGGCTGGCACGGCTGCGATTGAATGTAGAGCGAGGTCAGCAGACGGTCGGCCGCGCCCGTGTCGAGAACGATCTTCTTGTAACGGCTTTGCGCGCCGGCCTTGGCCGGGGTCAACTCCAGGCGGTTGAGAGTGCTCTTGCCGGCGCCCGCCTTGCCGCGGTCTTGGGCTCGGCGGCGCTGCTTGCCTTCGAGGTCTTGTTTGCCGCTCAGCAGGGCCAGCAGCGGGTCGGAGCGCAGCTGATCGTGATCGTTGAGGTCCTCATAACCCAGCGCCAGCCCGTAGACGCGCTGCGAGACCAGCTCGCGCACGCTGTGTTCGACTTGCGCGGGCTGGCGGTGATCACGGAAGCAGGCGGCGAACTGCCGCACGATGCCGCTGCGCTGTTCGGTCTGGCGCAACAGCATGGCGCCGCCGTCGGAGGTGATCATGCCGCCGTCGAAACGGGCTACCACCTGGCGGCGGCCATGGTCGGCGAAGGTGAAGCTGGTTTGGGTACACTCTGTCATGGCAGGGGTCGCTTTCTTGCTGGCTGAAACATATTGTAATCATTATGTTTGTGCCACAAAAGGCGGCCTTCCGCCAACCCCGCGATGAGAAATCCGGGCTAGACCCTTTCGTTCTCCGAAGGGGACAATTCGTCGGTCGGAAGGCGGTTTTTCAGGCACTCCTCCGAGCTTCACTCCGCAGCATCCAGATTTCGCACTCGCGAGCGACCGTTCTACCCGCTCGGCAGCGGCAGCGCCCAGATCCTGTGCAGCATGTCACCGAACAGCCTGCGGTTCAGATGCCCCTCGGCCAGCAGCAGCCAGTAATACCGCGCGTGCTTGACCAGCCGACCGCCGGTCTTCATCAATCTGTGTTGCAAGCTCGTCAGCGACCAGCTCTTGATCCTGTGCGGCAGTCCCAGCCGCCGCCACAAGTTGCCCAGGTTGTAGGCCAGCACGCTGAGTTGCAGTCGCACTTCGTTGGCCCGAAAGCGATGGCACGAAAGCCGTGTCCAGTGCGTGGCCTGCTTGCCTTCTTTAATCCATTGCTCGGCCGTGCCGCGCTTGTTGTAGAAGCGCACAACAGATTGACTCGGCAACGTCATGTTCGTCACGATAAAACCGACGCGCGGGAACAGCTCACCGAGATGATGCTCGACCTTGGCCACGATGCGTCGCGGCTTGGACCAACTCTCCGCCTGATAGCGGAAGCTCTTGTAGCGCACCAAGGGCTTCCGGGAGGGCCTGCCCGGCGGCCGAAACAGGATGTCTTCGATCGCCAATTCCAAGCTCTTGTTGGCCGGAATGCGAATGGCGTACTGCACTCCGCGTTCCTCCGAAAACTCATAAATCTCCGGCTTAGCAAAGGCCGCATCGCCCCGGAAGGTGACCTGTTTGCCCGCGGCCTGTTGGCGCTTGATCTCGGGCAGCAGCAACTCCTTCCAGTCCTCAGCGCTGTGCACGTTGCCTGGACGCAGCTTCGCCGCCAGGCAATCCCCATGCTGGTTGAACAACAACAGCGGGTGGTAGCAGACCGACTCGAAATGGCCGTTGTAAGCACTGCCCTCTTGCTGGCCGTGGACAGGGCTTTCGGTCGAGTCCATGTCGAGAACGACGCGCTCGGAGTCGTCTTGCGTCTCGGCTTGCGCCACCAGCTCGCGGTTCACAGCCATCAGCCCCAGCAAGTTCTCCTCGCTCGCCAGCATCTCCGTCTCGAAGCTCTGCAGTCGCGAGGTCAGTGCCCCGCCGCGATCCCAGTTCCTCTTCGAGCCGATCAAGCGAAACGTCGGGTCAGCCGACACTCGGACGGCGTCGTTGAGGTCCTCGTAGCCTGCCAGCCGAGAGTAGACTGACTGCCGCAGCAGATCGGCCAGCGGGAACTTCTTGTTCAAGCCTTGCCGTGGGTCACTGAGATGTTCCTCGATCAGCTTCCCGAGCCCGAGTCGTTCGTCCAGCTCGCGGACGAGAATGAGCCCGCCATCGGAAGTGACACGCGATCCTTGGAAATCGACTTTCAATAAGCCGTTGAAGCTTAGCTGGAACGGCTTGTTTTCTTTTTCACCCATTGGGTGTTGATCTCCTCAGCGCCTTGATTGCTTTCCAACCCGCATCAATAAAGGCGTCCGAGGCCACCCGATGGTTAGCAGAACCGAAACTAAAGTGGAAATCCGGGTTGAAAGAGGGAAGCCCGTTGAAACGGGCTGAAAGTCCCCGAGCGGCGGCGTCCACCAGCCGTAAACGGCTGGCCTAAGGAACACCAAGCCGCGTGAACGCGGCTCAAATCGCCCGCATCAGGGTACGCATGGGGCCGCACGCCGCCTCTCACTCCGCCGTCTGGCAAGGAAGCGAATCATCATAAGTTACGCTCTGATTGGCGCACTACACTAGCATCCGATTCGGGCTTGCTTCATTTTCGCGCGGGCAGTATCCGCAGTCCTTGGACCCAAGGCAGATCAAGCCGCGTGAGCAGCCCGGTTGTCTGCTCCGCGGGACCGATGCTGCCGGACACGTAGAGCTGGTTCATCCGCGGGCCGGCGAAAGCCACGTTGGAGGTGAATATTCCCCCGCCGGGCAGGCTCCGAAGCAGGCGGCCGCGGGGATCGAGAACCTGCACCTGCCCCATGCCGTAGTGGGCTACGTAGAGGTTGCCCTCCGTGTCGAGCGTCATGCCGTCCGGCTTGGCGTCGAGCTGATTCGGGCCCTTTTGCGGCAGCTCCGCGAATACCCGAAACTCGCCGACCTTGCCCGGAGCCAGCACGGGGAACTCGATGATGCGGTTCCGCTGGCTCTCTCCCACAAGCAGCGTCTTGCCGTCCGGCCTCAAGACCAGGCCGTTGGGAAAACCGAGTTTACCGGCGGCCAGATGTGTCGCGCCCTGAGCGTCGACGTAATGCAGCGTCCCGACCGGCTCGCCGCGGGAGCCGTAGGGCGAGGTGAAGTAGAAGCCGCCGTTCACCGTATCGAGACAGATGTCGTTGGCGCCCCATTGAGGAGAGGCCATGGTCCGCAGTGTCCGGCCGGCGGCGTCGAGCAGATAGACCGCGCCCTTGCGGTCGCAAACAAGGTGCGTCCCGTCAGCAAGCACCTTGTGGCCGTTGGGCGAAACCGTCGTCGCCCAAACCGAGACCTGGCCGTCTGGGGTGACCTTGCGTATCTGGCTGGCGTGCGAGACGTAGAGGTTCCCGGCGTGATCGACAACGACCCCTTCGGTGTAACTCGGGAACCGAGCGACCTCGGCCGTGCGGACGTCACCACCCCAATCGGCCGCGAACAGGACGGAAACAACACAGACAGCGAGGAGGGATGGTTTCATGGTCGCCACGAGTTTCCGAGGAGAATTTCAGCGCAACGTCTCCAAGTGTAATCCATTTGCCCTGGGATTCCGGGGACGGTATGGGCGGCATGCGCCGAGCGGGAACTTGGCGGGTTCGCCGCTCGAGAGTTGTCTCCGCCGGGCGTGCCTATGAGCGCCTTCCAGCAAGCGGGCGGGCTGTCGGCTATCCTGATCCAGATGAAGCATTTCGCCTTGGCAATGCTTGCCGTTTCAGCCTTCGCGCAAAGCGATCCGCAGCCGGGGGAAGTCGCCCGCACAGCTCACTACACCGAAGGCCCTGTGTTCGACTACGAAGGCAACCTCTATTTCAGCGAGCGGAACAAAGTGATCCGTCTGACGCCCGGCGGCCGTTCCTCCACATGGCTGGAAGCGAGCGCGAACGGGCACAAAATTCTGCCGGACTCCACGCACCTGGTGTGCTCGCCCGGAAGGCATGCCGTCCTGCACGTCAGTGCGGACGGGAAGATCCTGGCTGAGGCAGCCAGTGAGTGCGACGGCCGGCCGCTGCGCGCGCCCAACGATATCACCCTGGACCGCCACGGAGGATTCTACTTCTCCGACCCCGGCGGCTCCCGTGAAAAGCCCATCGGAACGGTCTGCTACGCGGTGTCCGGCGGCGTCAGCCGCCTAGCCGCCGGCGGTATGCGGGTGCCGAACGGGCTGGTGTTGAGTCCGGACGGGTCGGCGCTCTACGTCGCCGAGACCGTGCCCAACCGCATACTGAAGTTCGATGTAAGGAGTCCTGGAGTGCTGGGCCCGGTGGAAATTTTCGCCAGGTTACCCGGCCGCGACGGGCACGACGCGTCACCCGACGGATTGGCGGTCGATTCGGAGGGCAACGTGTACGCCGCACACCTCGGCACAAGCACGGTGCGCGTGCTGAACCCGAACGGCAAACTCGTTCGCACACTGCCCGCCGGCAACTATGATGCCAGCAATCTCGTTTTCGGCGGCCCGGACCTCAGCCAGCTCTTCATCACCGGCAGCACCGGCCACCGCCGAAACACGCCGGGACGCGTCTACCGCCTCGATTTAGAGGGAGTGCGGGGCGTGTCGTCCCTGCTGCCGCGCAGATGAGCGGCTGTGAAAAAATGGGGGGCAAGGCTCCATGTGTAAAGCCAATTCACTCTCAGCGTAGTCCCAGACCTGCTTGATTTATGCCTCGCTCCCGCTCAGCAGTGCCTTCCGCGTGCGCGGTGTTGGTACGCCAGAGACCTTGAGATCATTTTGCTTTTGAAACTCTCCCAGGGCCTCCATGGTCTCCTCGTCCAGATACCTATGGGCCGCACCGTCATACAAGCCCTGAGCTTTCAGCGCCTCTTGGACCTCCGCGATGACCCGCACACGATAAGGGTCGTAGAGGCCGCCATCCAGGCCGAGGAGCAGCTTGCCTTTTTTGCCGGGCGCCCACGCGTTCCGCGCCGAGAGGCCCTCCCCTCCCGCTGGAGCTGCCTGGGCGCTACCTTCGGGTTCGCTCTCCTCCTGCTTCGGCTCCTCCGCGGCGGGCTCTTTTTCCGCCGCCTCCGCGGCCGGCTCGGGTTCCGCGGCCGGCACGGGCTCAGCCTTCTCGACCTGTTCCGGAGGTCCTTGGCAACCAAGCACGAGCAGTGCGGCCGCCACTGAACTCAACACTAGCCACTTCACGATCTTCCTCATGAATCACCTCCTACTACTTATATAGACGAGCCAGCAGGCCTGTGTATCGGCAAGGACGCAAGCTGGCCGAAAAGACCAGAGGTAAAGGACCCCACAAAGTTGGGGACATCGGGGACATCCATGATAGGTATCTGTCAAGTGCTCTCCAAGGGGTTGACGCAGTAAACACGCTCGGTCGAAAACCCGCGGGTTTTCATCTTTCTGGGTGGGCCGGAAGCCGACAGGGGCGGATCAGCCGGTAGAGGCAACCGCTTCCTCACGGTCGCGGCTCCGATTGGGCCGGAGGCCCATGGGCACTCCCTAGCGGCGGCCGCGGGATTAGGACCTCGCGGCGTCGCGGCCGGCGTGGTCTTCTCTCGAATTGGCACGGCAAACCTGCATCATGAGGCCGTTTCGTGGCGTCCGCCATGCGGCGATGCTACCGTTTTGGGGGAATCAACAGACCGCCTGCTGAAAGTAAAGTATGCCCAACTCGCCTCGCGGTCGTTTCCGGCCTCAAGAACGCTTTCCGCGCTGGTGGTTCGTCTAAAATGGATTATCGAGCGTCTATTACTATCAAACGCAGGCGTTTCGTCAGTGGCTTGGCCGGTAGCAGGACGTTCTCCCTCGCTGCCCGCGGTGAAGCTCGGACCCCGAGGGCAGGAACTGCTCCAGTGTGAGATAATGCACTGAAAAGAAAACGGTTGCGATAGAATAAAGACTGTGATATTGTTTTTAGAGAGACGGGTACAGGCGGTTGGGTTGGGACTATTTGGAGCCCTGGCCCTGTCGGCAGCCCCAATACTTGAACTGGAGAGTCGCCCCGCTCAGCCGGCCGCGAAGATCCAGCAGGGTGTTGAACCGGGATCCGAGTCGCCGTCTCGGCCTGTTTTGAGACGCTACGAAGTCCGCGAAGACGCCACTGGTCGTTTGGTGCGAGTTGCCGTTCGATCGCGGAGGTCTTCAAGGATTTCGGGTAAAAGCCAGCAAACCGTACCGGGGGAAAAGGTTGTCCAAGGGCGGTCGGGTCAGCTCACGAGAACGAGTGGACGGCTCGACATCCATGCTCTGGTGCGGCAGGCGAGCGGACGCCACGGCGTCGACCCGAAGCTGATTCATGCCGTGATCCGGCAGGAAAGCAACTACAACCCGTTCGCGGTTTCCAACAAGGGCGCGCTCGGGTTGATGCAGTTGATGCCGGTAACGGCGGAGCGCTTCGGGGTAAAGGACATTTTCGATCCCGCCGAAAATGTCGAGGGAGGAGTAAAATTCCTCCGTCATTTGCTGGACCGCTACGACGGGGACCATTCAAGGACCCTGGCGGCATATAACGCCGGCGAAGCGGCGGTCGATCAGTATAAGGGGATTCCCCCTTATGCGGAGACCGAGGACTTCGTCGAACGAGTAAGCCGATTCCTAGCGCCCGGCAAAGATTTCGTTGCCGGCGATGAAGACGATGGCCATTCCGGAAAGCCGCTTCGGCCCCGGATTGTCGTTTACGAAGAGCCATCTGGTCTGATTCGTTTTGAAACGGAATCAGATTAGGGTAATGCCCTTTTCTCGACAAAATGGCCGAAGCCGGCGGGCTTCGGCGGCGGGACTTGTCGCATGCCTGGCTTTGCCGGTGCTGTGCGTTCTTGCGTTCGCCGGTCCGAAAACGACGGAGCAAGCCGGGCAAGACTACCAGTACGCGTCACTCCTGCTCGACGACCTGCGCGCCGTTCCCGCGCTGGAGTTGGGCAAAGAGCAGTACGTTCTCGTCGCGAAAGCTTTCCGGAAGGTCTATCTCGGCTCTCCCGGCGGCGCTTTTGGCGGCGACAGTCTCCTCTCGGAAGCTCAACTCTATCTTGAGGCGGCCAAGCGGTTTGGCCCGGAGCCTTATCTGTCTCAGGCCGCCGATGCCTGCGGCCTTCTTGTTCGGGAATACCCTGGCAGCGAGTACGAGGAGCGAGCTGGCCGGGCTCTCGCCGAACTCAAGGCGAGTGGGACCGCGGAATCGGTTCTCGCCGAGTTATCCCGGGCGCCGCTGCCGGGCGAGGCGCTCGAGGCGGACAAAGTTGTCGCGCGGCAGAATCAGGCGCCCGCGGCGGCGCGAGCCACGCCCGTTCGGCACGAACCACGACCTGTAAGGAAAAGAACGGGCCCGGCAACCGTCCAGAACGTGCGGTTTTGGACTCACGAAGACTACACGCGGGTTGTGGTCGAGATCGACGATGAGGTGGGCTATCGATTCGAAGAGCTGCCCCGCCCCCACCGTCTGTTTGTTGATCTGAAAGGGGCGCGTCTTGGCGGCAAGCTGCGCCGTGTTAAGGACTTCACGTTGCCGGTCGGTGATTCCCTCATCAAGCGGATTCGTGTCGGCCAGAATCGCCGCACGGTTTCCCGCGTCGTTTTCGATTTGGAGCAAGCGGCGAGCCACAGCGTTTTCTGGCTGTCCAATCCGGGACGTTTCGTCATTGAGCTGCGAAGCGCGAAGGAATCGGTCTCGACTGCCGGGGCGCCGGCTAGACGCCACGGCGCTACCCCGCCATCCGTGGAAAGGCCGGCGGAAACCCTCGCCGCGCGATTCGACCCGCTAGTGGCTCCCCCACCGCCGCTACAGCCGGTCCCGAACGAGCAAGATACCGCGGTTCAGAGTCAGCACGATGTTACCGGCACAGCGAACCCGGCGAATTTGAATCCAACCAGCGACAGCCGTTCTTCGGCTGTTCGTTCCTCCTACCCGGACGTGGCGGGCATTCCTCCGGCGGCTGCTCCTGTTCAACAGCCGTCGCCCGCCACGCCGGTGGTGCGATATCAAAGCCCTCAGACCGGGATAGCTTCTCGCCCGGACGAAGTTCCGTTGCCGGCGGATCGACCGCCCGGCTTTCCGGCGGCCGCTTCCAGCATCTCCGCGGCAACGGGCATCGCCATCGGTCACGTTCCGCTTCCTGACCTGGGACCGGAACCTAGGCTGGCGGTGGAACAGGCCGCCCGGGCGGCGGAAGCCAAAAGGGAGGCGCTGAATCCCGAGCCAACAATAGTGGCCAAGCTCGCGCCGCCCGAACAATCGCCGCCGCCGCTGACAGCCCCGCCGCCTCCGCCTGCCGTTGAGCTGGCGGAGCCGCCCAAACCGGCGTCGGCGACGAGCCGCGGACAGCGAAACTTAATCCGAGCCCTTGGCCTGAAAGTCGGGCGCGTAGTCATCGATGCCGGCCACGGAGGTCACGACACCGGATCGATCGGTCGCGGCGGGTTGCGCGAAAAGGATCTTGTTCTCGACATCGCTTCCCGGCTTGGAAAATTAATCCAGAGCCGTCTGGGAGCAGAGGTCATCTACACCCGGACGGAAGACCAATTTATTCCCCTCGAGGAGCGCACCAAGCTGGCGAACATCAGCCAGGCTGACCTGTTTGTGTCCGTCCACGCCAACTCCTTTCGTTTGAAGAATATTCGTGGTGTGGAAACCTACTATTTAAGCTTCACAACCAGCTCGTCCGCCATGGCGGTCGCCTCGCGCGAGAACGCCGCCGCGCAACGTTCGATCCACGAATTACAAGGGCTGCTGTCGAAAATCGCCCTAACCGAGAAGATTCAAGAATCCCGCGAGTTTGCCGGCCACGTTCAGCAAGCCCTCTATACCGGGCTTTCCGGGGAAACCAAGGGACTTCGAAACCGGGGAGTCCGCAAGGCTCCGTTCATGGTCTTGATCGGCGCCGAAATGCCCGCTATTCTTGCCGAAGTTGGTTTTCTCAGTAACCCCAGCGACGAGAAGCTTCTCAAAGCCGGCTCCTATCGCCAGAAGGTGGCGGAGCACATTTACAAGGGAGTCGAAAAGTACGCCAACAGCTTGAGCAAAGTCACGCTTGCTCAAAAGCAAGCCCCGGCGTCGCCCGAGGGGCTTGATTAGCGTCCGGTTCTCTCGAAGCGGCTCGCTCGCCCAGCTTTGGCTAGCCTGCATTTCTCACCACGTGGCGTGACGAGCTGCCTGAGAGGCGCGTCAGTACGAGGCGCGTTCGGCTTGACGCCAACCCCGCTGAATCAAAGGGGCATACTTGACGGTAGGTCGAAAACGGTCGGCAAGTGCAAAGAAGGACTGCCGGGCCTCTCGCCTGCCTCGCCCGTCAGGCGCTGAGAAACCCGGGCTGACAAATTCGGTCACGGATGTTTGATAAAATTATTCCCTTTGTTTTCAACAGTTTTATCCAGGAAGCGCCAGGCCGCCCGAGACCGGCTTGCTATCCTAAAAAAGGGAAACCCAGCGATGAATCATTTTCCATGTGGAGGTGGCCGGCAGGCGATCCAGGCCCCCCCGCAAACCGGCAAAAACCCCGAAACTCTCTCATATACTCTCAAATCCTCTCATTGAAAAAATTAACCGCTTATAAATGAACAACTTGCGCCCAAACCGCTCAAGTCCGTTGAGACTCTTTTGCTAGCGAATACCAGGACGATGACAGCAAAAAAGACCAAAGGGCGAACATTGAAAAAAATCCGCTTGATCGCTGGATGAAACAGGATCGCCTCCAGAATGCCCGAAAAGTTGCGCCGTGAGAAATGCAGGCTAGCGGCGCAGGCGGGAGACTTCGCGCTCCAATGCTCGAAGGCGGCTTTCGAGCATGGATGAGGCGCCCCCAGGCCTGTAGCTGAGCGCTCCCGCGCCCGACTCGAGGCGGCCGACCCGCTGTTCCAAGCGATCGATCCGAGAAGCCGAGGGGAGCGGTCTTTGGCTCGCGGATGAGGCTAGGGCGAGCTGTCTCAAATGAGTTTCGATCTCAGCGAGCCGTTTCTCGATGCGGCCCAGCCTTGCGGCCGGGTCGCCGCTTTCGGGCTGATCTTGCGCCCCCATGCGGAGTCCCGCCCATAAGACGCAAAAGAGTAGCGTAAGCAGGAACAGCGACCGTTTGTTTGGCATGGATCGTCCCTCCAGTGTCGAGTATAGCGGGTCGTGTTTATGCACCGGGCTGGTGTGGAGAGCAGGGCGCGCATCGCCGCGGGAGGGCCGATGATGACCCCAAATACCGGACATCGAGACCGAGTCCCAATGGAGCAAGAAGAGCTTCGGCGAGCAAGACCGAGTCAAACCATGCAATGAAACCGGACAACATCGCTATTGTCCCGCGACGCACCCACCGATCTTCTAGAGAGTGGCCGCCTTTCGGACGATGAGAGCTTCAAGCTGGTCTGATTGATCGCGGTCCGAACCGGTACTTTGAGCATGTTAAGTACTTTCGTACCAATAGATTTTAGCTCTGGACAAGGACTGCAACGGGTGTTACTATTGAAAAAACTTCGTTGCTTGCAACGGGCGCTCGCATGCTGCTTCGAGCAGCCTGGCGGGCGGGAGGCTCATTGATATGAACTCATCATTATTTCTCGGACGACGGTCAGCCGTGTTTCTGCTGTGCGTGCTTTTCGCGGCGAGCTTCACTGCGGGCCTGTTAGTGGCCAGCAATCAGTGGAGCTGTTTCCATTGGGAAGTTAGCACCTTGAGCTACACGATCTCAGTACCGCCCGGTGGAGACGCGACGCAAACAGCAGCCTGGTCTACGGTCCTGGCGGACGAGATCGAAGACTGGGACACCGGGACCTGCATTACCTTCAACAGCGGCGGAAGCAACATCAAAGCGACTGCCGACTTTTTTGGCGAGAATGGCTGGCTGGGTCTGGCGACCATCCACATCAACGGCTGCACCATCCAGTCGGCCACCGCGGACATGAACCGTTCGTATCTAGACGGCGCCACATACACTGAAGCGTTCGATCGTCATGTGACTTGTCAAGAGGTAGGGCACGACTTTGGTCTTGACCACCGAAAAGGGCCGAAGAACGCAACCTGCATGAACGATCAGCTCATGTGGGGTGCCCGGGACTACTTCGACGACCACGATTCGGACCTCGTCAATTCTATCACTGTCGGTTTCCCCTGCTCCGGTGGCGGCGGCGGATGCACCCCTACCGAGGGCGAGGCCGATATCGAGGTGAGCTGCTCCGACGGTCTTGACAACGACTGTGACGGTGATATCGACAGCGCCGACTCGGACTGTGGCGGCGGCGGGGTCTGCACGCTATTGCCGAAAGGCGAGTCGTGCGAGGCCGACACTGAGTGCTGCTCCAATAAGTGCAAGGGGAAGTCGGGTAGTCAGACGTGCAAATAGAGTAAGCCGGCGACTTAAGGAGAGGATCATGACGAAAACCAGATTTGCTTGTTTGACAGTCTTCGCCGTCGTTGGCGGTTTCGCAGCGGCCTTCTTGCTTGCTCCGCATGTCGGCGTCCGTGCCGACAATCCTCCGGTCATGCGCGCGGCCTGGGCTCAGCACCATGGAAGCCTCCCCGAGCTCATTCAAGGCGTCGACATCATCGTCTACGGAACCGTGCTGGGAAGTCGCCCCGGCCGCACCGTGTCTCGGATACCCTTCACGCTAGTGGACCTGCAGGTCCAGCAAGCGTTTGGCGGGCGTGTCGGAACCGTGATCACCGTCGAGCAGACCGGCGGCGACCTCTACGATCAAGCGGTCTACATTGACGGCGACGGGGGGGCCTACCTTCCCGGCCAAAAGGTTCTCTTGTTCCTGAACAAGCAGTCCGATACAGAGTATTTCTACCTGGTGAATCCTCAGGGGCGCTTCAGCCTCAACGGCGGCAGACTGCTGGCGGTTGCGAATGACGATCCTGTTGCCCAGCAACTCAGCACCATGGAACTGGGGCAAGTTCTAGGGATGATCGAAGGCGAACTGCAGCGCGAAAAGTCTCTGGTGATTGGGGGCGCCGCGCCGACCGCGGGGTCCGAGCGATCTGTAAAGCTGCCTGTTGCAGGGCAAGGGCCCGCGGCTCCCCGGTTTTAGCAAGCTCTTGCTTATCCACTTGTTTCAGAGGCCACGAGACGTAGTGTAGGAGTGCGGCGCGCCCGCCCCTTCCGAGGAACCTGCGCCAGTTTCAGCTTGAGTTCGCTACCCCCTGCCAACATCTTCCAAACCCTGCTCGGCCTCGGGACGGGCGCAGGCCTTGCCTGCATACTGGGTAGCGAGGACCTTCTAGAAAACCGCTCGATGACGGCTAACCCCAATACTGTTCAGTTAGCAGTTGCGCGGAGGGTTTTGGTTGAAGGGGCGTGCCCTTGTTTCGGATATCAATGAACGCCCGCACCACAGCGCTCTGCCGCAGAGGCGCAATCATCCGTTGGTCTTCCTACGCCCCGTCCGGGGCTTGTTCTCGCAGGGTTCCGTACCCAGGGTTCCGCTTCGCTCCACCCATGGGCTACGATCCGACGCCGCTTCGCGGCCCAAAGGCTCTAAGTGAACAGCATTGTCGGCTAACCCCCTAGCCCGCATTTCTCATCGATTCCCGAAAACGGGGTTGGCGGGGCGCGCGGGATGGGATTTCATGGTCTTGAGGCGGCATCGCCTCTCGGCGGGGCCGCCGTGGGGCAGAAACGGCCCGGCATGCTGTCCGCGACCCTGGCCGAGGCGTTTTTCGTCTGTTTTTGGGCAAACCTCGATTGCCGCCCCTGTCGAGCCCTGTGTGCTTCAAGTATTACTTGAACTCGCCTTGCCGTTTTCAGCAGCGCCGCGGCTCCCCCCGTTCGAGATTCTCATACGCTTGGGCGAACACCCCCGCCCAGGCGTATCCCGTCGCCAGCGAAATCCACACTTTGCGCGCCGTGATCCGGATGCGCGCTCCGATCTTCAACAACCGCAGCCGGATCGTCGTGCATTGCGCCCGCGCCATCTTCGTCCCCGCCAACCCCAGCCGCCGCAGCGTCTCCAGCAAACAGTACCCGATCGATGAAAAATATAAGCGGATCTGATTCGACCGCAATAGCGCGGTCGAGGTGCGGTCGGCGAACAGCCCCAGCTGCTGCTCCTTGATGCGGTTCTCCATCTCTCCGCGGGCGCAGTAGATCGTCTCGTATAAGTGTTGCGCCGCCGCTTGCTTGGGCGTCAGCGACGTCACCACGAAACGCGGGTTTTCGCCCTTCGCCAGATACTCCGCCTTGGCCACCACCCTGCGCCCCCGCGCCCAGCTGGTTCGCGTGCGGTAGCGGAAATCCCCGAACGCCCGGGCCGCCTTGCCCCTCTTGGCGAAACGCCGCCGCGCCAGCTTCATCCGTCTCTTGATCAGGCGCTCTAAACGCTCGTTTTTCGCCAGTCCGAACACGTAATCCACGCCCTGGTTCTCGCACCAGCTCATGATCTCGTCGCGGCAAAAACCGCTGTCGGCCCGCAGCAGGATCTCGACCTCGGGCCACACCCGCCGCAGTTGTTCGACGATGCGCCGGACCTCTTCGAGCGACCCCGCCGAGGCGTCGATGTTGGACGGCCGCAGGCGCGCGCACAGCAACTGGTCCCCGGCGAAAATGTAGAGCGGCAGGTAGCAATAGTGTCCGTAGTAGCCGTGAAAAAAGCGCCCCTCTTGGCGGCCGTGCAGCGCGTCGTCGGTGGCGTCGAGATCGAGCACGATGCGCTCGGGCTGGCACGGCTGCGATTGAATGTAGAGCGAGGTCAGCAGACGGTCGGCCGCGCCCGTGTCGAGAACGATCTTCTTGTAACGGCTTTGCGCGCCGGCCTTGGCCGGGGTCAACTCCAGGCGGTTGAGAGTGCTCTTGCCGGCGCCCGCCTTGCCGCGGTCTTGGGCTCGGCGGCGCTGCTTGCCTTCGAGGTCTTGTTTGCCGCTCAGCAGGGCCAGCAGCGGGTCGGAGCGCAGCTGATCGTGATCGTTGAGGTCCTCATAACCCAGCGCCAGCCCGTAGACGCGCTGCGAGACCAGCTCGCGCACGCTGTGTTCGACTTGCGCGGGCTGGCGGTGATCACGGAAGCAGGCGGCGAACTGCCGCACGATGCCGCTGCGCTGTTCGGTCTGGCGCAACAGCATGGCGCCGCCGTCGGAGGTGATCATGCCGCCGTCGAAACGGGCTACCACCTGGCGGCGGCCATGGTCGGCGAAGGTGAAGCTGGTTTGGGTACACTCTGTCATGGCAGGGGTCGCTTTCTTGCTGGCTGAAACATATTGTAATCATTATGTTTGTGCCACAAAAGGCGGCCTTCCGCCAACCCCGCGATGAGAAATCCGGGCTAGATGTAACATGGCGGTGTCCTGAAACAAGCGGACACGCAAGACTCTTTTGCGCTTGCCGGGTTATATGCCCTGCGCCTATTCATAGTCATAGTACGGAAGTTCTAAAAAATTGATCCTCTAGTATCATTGACCTAGTTTCAAATCGGTGTCAAAGTTGTACCAGGCTACTGGATACGTTGGGGCTACGTGTGTCCAACGCCACCGCTGTTGGGCCATCTAGCGCCCCGCGGCCCGCATGAGAGGAGACTCGTGATGACATTTCTCGGGAGTCGTTTTTGGGATAGTTCTGATACCAGCCACGGCAGCCATGGCTCAATGACCACAAGAGCTGATGCCGTTTTCTCGTTTGTGTCAACTCGAAGTGGTCATTTCGAGCGACAGGGATGGTCTGGTTTAGTCAAGGCAGTCTTTGTCATCGGCGCGTTGCTGTTAGCGTATCCGATGGCCATGGCGCAGGATGTTGTGGAGTTGGACCAGCCGTCCGCGGGACCCGACCGGGGCGGCAGCGGAGGGAACGGAGGCAACGCAGGGAACCCTTTCAGCAATCGCTACGTTGTCACCTTTTCGCCCGGTACAGATCACTCCAGGAGAGCCGAGGTTGCGCGGAACGCCGGCGTCCAAGTGCGTCACAATTTCAATTTAGCCAACGCGCTCACCGTCGTTGTTCCGAATGAGAACACGCTGAACTCATTGCGCAACAACCGCTCGGTCTTGAGCGTGAGTCCCGAAGGGGTAGTTTGGCTCTTTGCAAAGAAGCCGAGTGCACCCAGCAATCTGGTGGCAACCGCAGTTGACCCTGATGTTAGTCTGACCTGGACCGACAACGCCGGCGGCAATACGGGCGGTTTCGAAATCCAGCACTGCAGCGGAGTCGGCTGCGGCTCATTCACACAGATTGCCTTACAAACGGACCCTGCGGACACAGATTACACCCACTCGGGCCCGCCGGCACCGCCGGCAGGCAGCAACAGTTACCGGGTGCGGGCGCTAAACAGCGGGAACGGGGCGCCGTCTCAGTGGTCCAACACCGACACTGCGGTGATCGGGGGAGGTGGCGGCCAGCCACCGGGCCCGCCCTTGCCGCCTCCGCCAAACGAACGCGGCACGAGCCAGCAGCCACCGGACGGCGTCATTCGGGTCGGTCTTCCGACGGCCACCTCCAATGGCCAGGGAATTGGCGTTGCCGTGGTCGATACCGGAATCTACTTCGGTCACGAAGATCTCGACCCGGCCCCGGACGTTCCAGCCACCGAGATCCAGCCCGGCTCCATCGAGGGAGCCTCGGCAAATGATCTATGGGGGCACGGCACACACGTAGCCGGGCGAATCGCGGCTCTCGACAATAACTACGGCGTTGTTGGGGTCGCCTCTCACGCCAAACTTTACGCCGTCAAGGTCGACGCGACCTCCGGGGGTGCGATTGCAACCAGCGACATCGTCAAGGGGCTGGAGTGGATCATCGCCAAGGGCCCTAGCATGACTCCCCCCATCAAAGTGGTGAACATTAGTAGCGGAGGACTGGAAGCGCTGGAGGATCCGGCTGTCGTCACGATGTACCACGACCGAGTTATCGATCTCTACAACATGGGCATCGTCGTGGTGGTTTCCGCCGGAAACGACCCGAACTTCGAAGTGTCATCGCTAATACCAGCGAAATGGCCCGAAACGATTACCGTCGCGGCCACAATCGCATCCGACGGTTTGACAATTTGCGAGAGTACTTCCCAGAATCCACCTCCCGGCAGTTTTTGGGAGTTTCCGGTACTGGCTGATACAGCGACATCCTTTACGACCGACGGGGCCGACGTCGACATTTCCGCCCCCGGGGCCGAGCGCACGGATCTCCCATCGTCGTGCACCGTTGGCTTCTTCTATGGAACGCTCTCCACGACATCCCCGGCATACGATCCTCCCACTCCTAGCCAAGTAAACGGCCTGTACAGAAGGAAGATACCTTCCCCGGGCGGCTGGATCGAGGCGCGCGGAACCAGCTTCGCGGCTCCGCTTGTGGCTGGGGTTGCCGCGCGGATTCTGCAGGCGAATTCCGGGCTTGATGTCGAAGGTGTTCGACTGGAGATCGGCAACCTTGCGGACTTGCCCGGCGTAGCGCCGCTCAATCACCCCTGGGCTCCGTCCGGTGCTGTAATCTACACTTACGATCAGACTCGCGAAGGCATCGCCCAAGCTCCCCAGTAGCGGGCATCGATCGAGGGGAGGGTAGGGGGGCAGACGTGGGGCATTCTCGGCGCCGCATGTCCCGCCAGTCCGGCACTGCGGGTCCGGCGAGCCAACTTTGTGCGACGGCTCAAGAACGTAGCGTGACCCCAACACCACGCTGCACTTTTCTGCCTGCGGGCGCGTTTTCCCGGATAACGGCCTCAATTCCCTGAGACACTTCTCCACTTCGATCACAAGCTTGCGCGGAGCCATTTCATGACTCGCGCTATGATCGATGTAAGCGGCGGCATGGACACGGTCCGGCCATCGTTCAGCGAGAAAACATGGGCATTTTTGACGACGAGCCTTTCTACCGCATCGGGAAGCTGCCCCCTTATGTGTTTGCCGTCATCAACGACATGCGGGCGAAGGCGCGGGCGGCGCAGCTTGATGTGATTGACCTCGGGATGGGAAACCCCGACGGCGCCACGCCCCGAACCGTCGTCAGCAAGCTCATCGAGGCGGCTCGCAACAAGCGCAACCACCGCTACTCGATGTCACGCGGCATCCCGCGTCTGCGCGAGGAGATCACGAAGCGCTACAAGGCGAACTACGGTGTCGAACTCGACTCCGAGAGCGAAGCCATTGTCACCGTCGGGGCCAAAGATGCCATTGCTCATCTGCTGTTCGCCGTGATCGGGCCAGGCGACTCGGTGGCTACGCCGGATCCTTCCTATCCCATTCATCAGTGGGGCGTGGTGATGGCCGAGGGGCGGGCCTGCAACCTGCCGATGCCGTCCCCGGAAGAGTTTCTCAACCGGCTGGAAGACCTCTACCGGACCTCTTCGAAGCCGCCCAAGATGGTGCTGGTCTCGTTTCCTCACAATCCAACCACGCATTGCGTCGAAAAACCGTTCTTCGAAAACCTGGTCGCTCTGGCTCATAAGCACGGCACGATGATTGTGCATGATTTCGCTTACGCCGACCTCTGTTTCGACGGCTACCGCGCACCCAGCCTTCTGCAAGTGCCGGGAGCCAAGGATGTCGCCGTTGAGATTTTTTCGATGTCGAAAAGTTACAACATGGCCGGCTGGCGGATCGGGTTCTGCCTGGGGAACGCCAAGATGATCGCGGCGCTGGGGCGCATCAAGAGCTATCTGGATTACGGCGTGTTTCAGCCGATCCAAATTGCGTCGATCATCGCTCTCCGGGAGTGTGAGGAGGATACGGCCAAGATCCGCGCCACCTACCAAAAGCGCCGGGACGTCCTGGTGGCGGGCCTGCACCGCGCCGGCTGGATGGTGGAGCCGCCGAAAGCGACGATGTTCGTGTGGGCGCAAATCCCCGAAAAGCACCGCTGGGCGGGATCGCTGGAGTTTTCGAAGCTGCTGCTTCAGAAAGCGCTTGTCGCCGTCTCGCCCGGAGCCGGTTTTGGAGCCGAAGGGGAGGGCTATGTTCGTTTTGCCCTCGTCGAGAACGAACACCGCACGCGGCAAGCAACGCGCGGCATCAAGAAGCTTCTGCGCGACTAGTGCGCGGCCCCTCTGGGTACCGATGACCCTCCCCCGCGGCGGAGGCGGGCGAGAGGGTCAAGTATTTGTGCCGGCGCTCTCTCGAGACGGTTTACTCTCCGCGGCGTAAAACGCCGAGTCTGAAGGCAACGCGCCGCAAAAGGGAGGAGTTGAATTCCTGCTGCTCCGCAAGGGCGTCAGTCTGGCTTTGCACTTTGCTAATCATGCCGGCCAGCCGGTCGGCGTCGACCAACTGCGACTGCCCGCGCGGAAGTCCCCGGCGGTTACTTTCGCTGTGGCAGCCGCAACCGAAGCGGTCACGCCGACGGTCCCATTTACCTCTCCCCCACCGGCACGATTTGCAACTGAAAACGACAGAATCGGGCCAAGCGAGAGAAATCGCGTTCATTGGCCGTGAGCACCGTGACGCCCTTTCGCGCGGCGCTCACTGCGATCAGCGTATCGTTCGTAAGCCGCCCGCGGCCAATTGTTTCATAGCCGAGTTGGCTTCCCAGGCGAGCTAGAACTTGGCCGGTTTCCACCCAGTCCGCGAGACTCGGAACCAAAAGCCGTTGGGTATTATCGAAATCGCGATGCAGCCTCTTGACCAGGCGCCGGTCACGGGATACTGCTCCGGCGTAGAGCTCTTCAAGCACCACCGCACTCAACCAGATCGTCGCATTCGCCGTGAGCCGCCCGACGTGTAGTGCAGCGACTTCGCCACCGCGCAGAGCATCGATGTACAGAGAAGTGTCTAATAGAACGGACCCCACGGGCTAGTCCCGCAGCTTTCCGTAGACGTCCTCGACCTCGGCCCCGCTTGAAAGAAAGCGCTGATTCGCTTCCCGCGCCAAGAGATCTCGCCTATGCTCCTCGATCACATGGTCCAGGGCGCGGTCGATCGTTTCCGTCTCCGTGCCGACTTTCAGTAGTTCTTGAGCCCTTTTGAGCTTGGCGTTGTCGAGCCGGAAATGTTTATGTTTGAGGTGGGGCTTGGCTGTACTCATGGTGGCCTCCCGCACTCTCAGAATAGCATGTTCATGGTTAGTGACATCATGAACATCCGCATGCAAGGGACCAGCGGTCACTCAAACGTATTTCAGCGTGTCAGTATCCCCCGCGAGTGCAGCCAGTCGCTCAAACGCTGGGGCCAAGTCGAAAGGACCCGGTCGGTCGCGGCAAGCCCGACTCCGTGACGGCCGCGCTCGTAGATGTGCAGCTCGGCCGGGACTCCCGCCTTCCTCAAGGCGAGGTAGAAGAGCACGCTGTTTTCAGGAGGAACGCTGGTGTCTTCGTTCGTGTGGAAAAGGAACGTAGGGGGCGTATCGGGCGTCACCTTAAGCTCGTTGGAGAGATGCCGGGCGAGTATCGGATCGGGGTTGTCACCCAGGAGATTGCGCTTCGAGCCCTGGTGGGTGTACTCAGTTGTGAACGAGATGACCGCATAGCTGAGAATCGCAAAATCAGGACGCGAACTCATGCGGCCAATCGGCTCGGCGGCAGCGGCGTCGCCCCGGTCGAAGTGAGTTGCCACGGTGGACGCCAGGTGGCCGCCCGCTGAAAACCCCCAGACGCCCAGCCTGCCGGGATCTACGCCGAATTCAGCGGCGTGCAGCCGGACGTGCCGCAGGGCGCGCTGCGCGTCCCCCATCTGAATTGGATGGTGGTAGCGGGGCCCGAGACGGTATTTCAACACGAACGCCGCAACGCCGAAGGAATTCAACCAGCGGGCGATTTTCTGGCCTTCGTGATCGACCGCGAGGTTGCGGTATCCGCCGCCCGGGAACACGACGACAGCGGCCCCGTTGGCGCGTTCGCTGCTTGGGATGTAGAGGTCGAGCGTAGGCCGATCGGCGTCGGCATCGCCCTTTGCTCCGGGCGCGCCTTCGGGCCACAGGAGGATGGTTTCGGGCTCGGGTCCCTTGCGCTGGGCAGACATTGGGACCACCGCCGGGGTCAGGAGGGCAGCAATCGTCAGCGCGAGAATTACAGGCAGGCGTGATTGTCGCATTTTGTTCCTTTCGCGGCTAGGGGCAACGCGAGAGTTAAACGGCCGCGGGTCTCTCCGAGCCCCGCGCTACGGGTTTCGTGCAGGGAAGATTTGCCTGGGGTAAACGGCCGCGGGTTTCGTGCATGTGAGCGCTGGCTACAAAGAGTCCCCGTCCAGTGGCAGCCCGTGCATCTTGCGGTAAATCGGCCCGTCGAATTGTTGCGTGGATTTGAAGTGCTCGTGGCGGCCGTCGCCTGCTTCGGGTTTTGCCAGAGCCAGAATTTCCGCTTTTTCGGCCTCGCCGAGAGGAGTGAACCGGCGGGCGATCTTCAGATCGGCTTCGAGCTGCTCCATTGTGAGGTAACCGCGAACTAGAGAAGAGACCGGCAGGCTGAGCGCGAAGCGAACGCACTGCTCGGCACTGATTTTGGTCTCGCTCGGGATCTTGGCCACGGTCGCCCCGCCGCCCAACGACTTCATGCCGATCACGCCGACGTCTTTGGCGAGGCAAACCGGGACGACTTCGTGCTGGAAGCTGCGATAGAAGTAGTCCATCACGTTGATCGGCATCTGAGAACTCGCCCAGTCATACCCCTTGTTCAACATTTTCTGGTGGATACGGGGGTCCTTGTGCCCGGTGAATCCGATGTAGCGTACCTTGCCGGCCTTTTGCGCTTCCAAAGCAAACTTGAGCCCGCCTTTTTCAAACACCCAGTCCGGGTCGTTATCGTAGTTCGTCTCATGGAATTGCCACAGATCAAGATAGTCGGTTTGCAGGCGCCGCAGGCTGTCTTCCAGACACTGTTTGCTGAAGTCGCGGTCGCGTCCCGAGTTCTTGGTCATCAGGAAGACTTTCTTGCGCCAAGGACCCTTGAGCGCTTCTCCCATGAACTCTTCCGCCCAGCCGTCGTGATACACCCAGGCGTTGTCGAAGAAATTGATGCCCTGGTCGATGGCCGCGTGGGTGATTCGGGTAGCTTCTTTCTTGTCGGATTGGGCCGTCCGGCCGATGTGAGCGCCGCCGAGACACAGGATGGAAACCTGCTCGCCGGTGCGTCCCAGCCGCCGCGTGGGCAATCCGCCAGGCGAAGTCTTCTGAGCCATGGCTCTCCGCGCGAAAGCAACCGCGCCGGTCACGCCAACGGCTGTCTTAAAAAAGTCCCTACGTGAGTCTTGTTGCTCTGATGGAGGCATTTTTTCCTTTGCGTGGCCGGGAACCGCTTAACAGTCCGCGAACGTTATTTGTCGCGTGGCGTTTGCGCCGCGCATGGTCTCCGCGGAGACGAATGGATCGGTTTGCTCCTGCGCCCCGTCCGGGGCTTACGCTGGATGGTTTTCGCACCCAGGGTTCCGCTTCGCTCCACCCTGGGCTACGATCCTGCGCCGCTTCGCGGCTTCACGGCTCAACGGCTCGCGGCTCAACGGCTCAACGTTGATATTCTGTCATCGCTGTGCGGGTTTGTAAAGGAGCCTCATGACTCCGGATCGTCGCATGGAGGTACCCGGCCTGGATCATTGCATGACCCTGTGAACTACAGAAGCCAGCAACCCTCCAAGCAGCGGCCCGGCGACAGGAATCCAGGCATAGCCCCAGTCGCTGTCTCCTTTGCCGGGTATGGGAAGGATGGCGTGCGCCATGCGCGGACCGAGGTCGCGCGCGGGATTGATGGCATATCCCGTCGTCCCGCCCAGGGAGAGGCCGATGGCGAACACGAGCAGTCCCACGGGAAGCGCGCCAATGGCCCCCAAACCGAGGGCGGCTTCGGCCACCCCGCCGTCGAGGCTCAGGCTCGGCGCGGCCATGGATAAGACCGCGAAGACGAGCACAAAAGTGCCAACCACCTCCGAGAACAAGTTCGAACCGGCGCTGCGAATGGCCGGTCCGGTGCTAAAGGTGGCGAGTTTCCCGGCAGGGTCGTCCGTCACGGCATAGTGGTCTTTGTAGAAGAGATAAACGAGCGCCGCCCCGACGATCCCCCCGATCATCTGCGCCACGATGTAGCCCGCCACGTTGGACCAGGCGAACTTGCCGGCGGCAGCCAGCCCAACCGTCACGGCCGGGTTGATATGGGCGCCGCTGATATCGCCGACACAGAAAACCGCCACGAATACCGCCATCCCCCAGCCGAAGGTGATGACGATCCATCCCGACCCTTCTCCTTTTGTCTGGCGAAGAACGACATTGGCGACAACACCGTTGCCAAGTAAGACCAGCAGGGCTGTTCCCAGGAATTCGGCGATGTATGCGTTCATGGTTTGTGATCTCCCTCGACTGCCGCGGCAGCCAGCCATTATCGCGTCGTGGCGGCAATAGATCAACATCGAACGAGCCTTGATTCGGCTCGGGCGTCGTCTTCGGCAATGAAGACAGCGCCGAATGGACCCTTTGGTATACTTCGATGTGCCCGTGCTGGATTCTCTGCTGACGGAACAGCGCAACCCCGCCTCCGAGAAAATAGACACCGCCGCCACCCCCGAGCTGCTTCGCATCATCAACCGCGAAGACCGGAAAGTCGCCGCCGCCGTAGAGCTGGAAATCCCTCGTATCGCGGAAGCGGTGGACGCAATCGTGGAGCGTTTCCAAACCGGCGGGCGGCTGTTCTACGCCGGTGCCGGGACGAGCGGCAGACTGGGCGTTCTGGATGCGGCTGAATGTCCGCCGACCTTCGGAGTGCCGCCGGACCGTGTTCAGGCCGTCATCGCCGGCGGCAATGACGCGGTTGTCCGGGCCAGCGAAGGCAGCGAAGACAGAACCGACACGGCCGAAGCGGATCTGCGCGCAAAGGGGCTGGCGAAAAACGACTCGCTCATCGCTATTTCAGCAAGCGGGCGAACGCCTTATGCGGTAGCAGCCGCTGTCTACGCCCGATCTCTCGGGGCCTTCACCGTCGGGCTGAGCTCGAACCCGGAGAGCGAGCTGGCCTCGCAAGTCGACGTGGCCATCAGCCCTGTCGCCGGTCCCGAGGTGATCACCGGTTCGACCCGCATGAAGGCGGGGACGGCGCAAAAGCTGGTGCTGAACATGATTTCGACAGCCGTCATGGTACGCATGGGGTACGTACTCGGCAACTTGATGGTGAACGTCCAACTGAACAGCGAGAAACTGCGCGATCGCGGGCGGCGTATCGTGGCCGAAGTGACCGGGTGCCCGCAAGAACGTGCCGCGGAAGCTCTTGCCGCTTCAGGCAACAACGTCCGCGCCGCGATCTTGATGGCCAAGTTTCAGGTTGACCGGAACGAGGCGGAAGGGATGCTGCGCCGCGCGGGCGATAACTTGTGGAGCGCATTCGAGGCGGGCCCGCGGGGGCGCGGTGACTCGCAGTGACCTGGTCCAGCAAGGACCGGCACTCTGGCCGGTCCTTCGCCGCTAGGCGGCGACGCGGTTGTTTGGTGATTCGCGGCGTTCATCGAGGTCTGCCGTTGTCTTGTTCAAAGAATGCGCGAGCCGCCTCCGGTGGCTAGGACAAGCAAGATTGCTTGTCCCTACTGGTTTCAGCTCCAACGTCGTTAGACATGGATAGATTCCTCATCGAAGGCGGCCACGAGCTTTCGGGAGAGATCCCGATCAGCGGAGCCAAGAACGCCGCCTTGCCGGCGCTGGCCGCGGCCCTTCTCACGGCTGGGGAAGTGGTTCTCGACCGCGTTCCCGAAGTGCGCGACATTCGCACCATGGCCCGTTTGCTCGAAAGCATCGGGGCGTCCGTTCAAAAGGCAAGTCACCAATATCGAATTCAGGCGGAAGCCCTCTCCTCACCCGAAGCGCCCTACGACTTGGTCAAGACCATGCGGGCTTCCAGCCTCGTCCTGGGGCCACTCGTGGCTCGCACGGGCCGCGCCCGCGTGTCCTTGCCGGGAGGTTGCGCGATAGGCGCCAGGCCGATTGACTTGCATCTTTCCGCTCTGGAAAAACTGGGTGCGACGATTTCCCAGGAGCATGGTTATGTCCAAGCCGAAGCGCCTGGGGGCTTGAAGGGCACCCACATCTCGTTTGAGCGAATCACTGTCACGGGAACGGAAGATATCCTCATGGCGGCTGTCCTCGCGGATGGGGAAACCATCCTGGAAAACGCGGCGCGAGAGCCCGAGGTCGTTGATCTGGCTGATTTGCTGATTCAGATGGGAGCCTCGATCGAGGGAGCCGGTTCGTCTGTCATTCGCGTTCGCGGAGTCAGTCAATTGAACGGTGCGCGTCACTCGATCATTGGCGACCGTATCGAAGCAGGTACGTTCTTGATCGCCGGGGCTCTCCGCGGCGGAGAGCTGACGGTGAGCGGCGTCCGGCCCGCTCATCTTGAAGCGTTGCTCGCAAAGATGCGCCAAGCCGGGGCGGATGTTGCGCAACCAGGACCTGAAACGATCCGGGTGGTTGGCGGGGCTCCCTTGCGCGCCACCGATGTCATGACGAAGGAGTACCCTGGATTCGCGACGGACATGCAGGCGCAGTGGATGGCCATGATGACGCAGGCGGACGGCGAGTCCGCGATTGTCGAGAATATTTTCGAGAACCGCTTCATGCACGTTCCCGAGCTTGTGCGGATGGGCGCCCGGATCTCGCTTCACGGGAACCGCGCCGTGGTTCGGGGCAAGACCGTTCTCAGCGGCGCGGATGTCATGGCTTCCGACCTTCGGGCCAGCGCCGGCCTGGTCGTCGCCGCATTGGCCGCTCAGGGTCAGACCGTGATCGATCGCGTGTATCACATCGACCGCGGCTATGAGAAGATCGAAGAGAAACTAGCCACCGTCGGCGCGCGGATTCGGCGGGTCGGTTGAAGCGGCTGACACGCGGGCCGGTGGCTTCGAGAAACCTCGTGCTAAGTAAGTTCGGCGGCAGTCCGTCAGCCAGCGGCATGATGTACTCTGAAAGCGTGGAGACGGTTAGGGTAGAAATCCCAGCAGACCTCGCTCGAGCGGCAGGACTGAATCCAGACGAGGCATCGGTCGAGGCCGCGAAACTGCTGGCAGTCGAACTCTATCGGGAGGACAAGGTCTCCCTGGGACGCGCCGCTGAACTGTGTCACATGCCGATCGAGCAGTTCATGGAATTCACGGCCCAACACCACGCCCCGGTGCATTACGGCGCTAGTGACCTGGAAGAAGACCGCCGTACGCTTAAGCGGCTTGGCCTGTGACTGTCGTTTCAGATTCCTCACCGCTTATAGCCCTCGCCCGCATCCACAAGCTCCGCCTTCTCGCTGAATTGTATGGGCGAATTCTGATCCCCGACGAAGTCCATCACGAAGTGACGGTCGCGGGCCGCGGGCTTCCAGGCGCCGAGGAAGTGCGACGGGCGGACTGGATCGAGCGGGTCAAGCCGGACGTGGAAACAGAACCTGCCCTGGAGCGGGCGTGCGACAGTTTGGGCTCTGGCGAACGCGGAACGATCCTTCTGGCCAAGACTCTTCCAGCCGATCTCGCTCTCATCGACGAATGGAAGGCCAGGCGCGTGGCGCGGGAGGCAGGCCTCTCCCTTCTGGGTTGTCTGGGAACGCTGGAGGCTGGGGCCCGGAAGGGGATGGTCACTGATTTGCGCGAGGCATACGTGGAGTTGTTACGTCAGGGAATTCGGTTCGATCTCAGACTGCTCCAGGAGAGTCTCACCCGGCTAGGGTTGCCCAAGCTGTGAGCGCAGCTATTGCCTAACTCAGCCTCCCGCAATACGATCCACCATGTCGCGGCTCCGAAACAAACGTCTAGGTTGCAGAATTGTTCGTCAGCCCCTCCAGCTCTTCGAGCGTTCGGGGCCAGTCTTTTTTCAGCAGGCGAGACAGGGCCCGGTCGGCCAGCAGCTTGCCTCCCGTCTGACATTGGGGACAGTAGTTCGTTTCATTCGAGGCATAGCGGATGCGCTGGACAGGCGTGCCGCAATCAGGGCAGGGTTTGCCATACCGGCCGTGAACCGCCATGCCTTCCCGAAAAGCGGTGACGTTTTCGGGGAAGCCTTCGCCCGCCTCGGAACGAAGCTTGCGCACCCACAGATCAAGCGTTTCGCGAGTGGCGCCGAACAATCGCTGGATCGATGCGGAGTCCAGGGTTTTCGTCAGCTTCACGGGAGACAGCCGTGCGCGGTGCAAGATTTCGTCTGAGTAGGCGTTGCCGATTCCGCTGAACAATCGCGGGTCGGTGAGCGAGCGTTTGAGCGTATGATTCGCGGAGCTAAGCGCGCGGGCAAAGGCGTCCAGCTCGCACTCGAGCACTTCCAGTCCGCCGGGGTCTTGCGAACGTAATGATTCCTCTCCTTGAAAGAGCCGCAGAGACGCCCGTTTCTTTGATCCCGCCTCGGTAAGGATCAGCGCGCCGTTGGGGAAATCAAACCCCGCCAATCCGCGCCGTCCGCCCGGCAGCTTGGCGCCGGGCTCGCGCCAGTGAAGCCGGCCGGCAATCATCAAGTGCAAGACTAGCCAAAGATCGCCGTCGAGACCGATCGAGATGCGTTTGCCGATGCGCCGCAATTGGCGGACTCGTTTGCCCTCGGCGGCTTGGACGGGAGGTTCGGCCGTTCGCAGCAGAAACGGGCTTGCGATGCGAATCTGAACAAGGGGTTGGCCTAGAATGCGCTGCTCGAGCGCTTCGATGTAGACGACAATGTCGGGCAGCTCGGGCACGAAGCAACAGCTTGACACGGTTCGGCGAAACGATCAAATCAAGCAACTCGCGAGACATCCCTCGGCCGGCCGGCGAAGTTGCCCGAACCCTCCTGCTCTGAGGTCGAACCGCCTTCGTGCTGCTTAGCTGGTATATATTCAAGAACGGCGTTTGCACCGCGTTTCATCCAAGGCGGGAGCAGCGAGCGCCAGCACGACTGCGGACGATTCTTGCACTGTGGGAGGTGCGAAATGGATCTAGAGATTATCAAGGAGCTGCCTCCGTGGGAATGGCCGGAAGGAGCCGGAAAGGCGTTCCTCGAGGTTCTGCGTGATCCTCAAGCTGATGAATCCGACCGCGTGGTTGCGGTGGAGCTGGCGGGTGATTTCACCGTCATCAACGACGAGCTGGCCGAAGCCTTGCTGTCGATCCTGCGCAGTGATGACGAACCGGAGCCGCTGCGCGCTCAAGCGGCAGTCTCTTTTGGCCCGGCACTCGAGTCCGCGGACGAGGGCACATTCGACGGTGATCCCGAAGGCGTGCCGATTAGCGATGACACGTTCGGCAAGATCCAGAAGATGCTTCACGGGCTCTACATGGACACCGATGTTCCCGGGGAAGTTCGCCGGCGAATCTTGGAGGCGTCGGTGCGGGCTCCGCGGGACTGGCACCAGATCGCGATCCCTTCCGCCTACGCCAACGATGACGCGGATTGGAAACTGACCGCTGTCTTCTGCATGAGCTGGGTTGAAGGTTTCGACGGCCAGATATTGGAAGCTCTGAAAAGCGAAAACCCCGAGATTCACTGCGAGGCGGTTTGCGCGGCCGGTACCTGGGAGCTGGATGAGGCCTGGCCGCATGTTGCGGCGCTCGTCACTTCAAAGGAAACGGACAAGCCCGTGCTGTTAGCCGCTATCGAGGCCGTCGTCGGCATGCGCCCGGAGGAGGCAGGGGAAATCCTTGATAATTTGACCAGCTCTGACGACGAGGATATCGTCGATGCAGCCGAGGAGGCCATCGCCATGGCAGAGGGAGAGTTGGCCGCCGAACGCGATGATGACGATACTTTCTTTTGAAGGGCGCGGCGCTCTGAATGGCGCGCGGGCCTGGATCGATGCGCGCAAACTCTGTCCCCGTTTCCAAGAGCCCGAATGTAGAATGGTCACCGAAGGCGAGACATTTGTCGGTTAGCATCGGTTAGCATGGCGCTGCAGTGCAGCGCCCGCAAGGAATCAGAACGCCGGCGGGTCTCTTTGATCCGCGCCGCGCGCTTGGAAAAGTCCGCGCTAGGGACGTTCACCACGAGTTGTTATAGTCAGAGTTTGGGGTGAGGACCGTGATTCAGATTCCGGACGAACTTCGCGCCCGGTTGGCGCAGCTCGCGGAAAAGACTGGCCGCCCGGCGGATGAGCACACCCGGCAGGCGCTGCTGGACTATCTCGACGAACAAGAAGACTACTGGATCGCTGTCGGGCGCCTGAAAGAGCGCAACCCGCGAGTCCCTTTCGAAGAGTTGGAAAAAGAACTTGGCTTGGAGCGTTGATTTCGACCTCGAAGCCGCCGAAGAATTCAAGAACCTCGATCGCTCCGTCCAGCGACGTATACAAACGTTACATTCGAGATCGTATCTCTCCCGCGGAGGACCCTCGGGCCTTTGGTGGCCTGTTGCGAGGAGACAAGGCGGGCTTGTGGCGGTTTCGCGTCGGCAACTACCGAATGATCTGTAGCATCGAGGAGACCGCGTCTAGGGTTGTCGTACTTCGGATCGGCCACCGACGAGACATCTACAGACGGTGACGCCCGTAGCGCAGGGGATGCTCGCCGGCGGAGAATCGACCGTCGCGGAACCTGAAGCGGTCGGCCCAACATCGTCCGTTAAGATGGCGGTGCCGGTGGCGGCCCCGCCCCGACATTGGGGCCAGAGTGTACAGAGCGCTCGGCATGCGGATCGTCAATGCCGGAAAGAGCAAGTACTACGGCGCGGCGCTCGACAACCTAGAACACGCCAAGAAGTGCTGCGCGAGAGCCGGGCTTCGGGCAGACTTGGAGTTACTGGTCGCCGACGTTCGCGAGCGGCAATATCGCAAAAAGGGCTTCATGGCCGGGTTGGAGCGGATCGTGTCCGGCGAGGCTAAGCGTCGTGAGCCGACCTTTCTGGAGCGGGCAAGAAGCCGCTGGCACAAGCGGACAAAGCGATGACTTCAACACGCGGAGCGAGAGGGACTCCACCAGGGACCGGCAAGACCTCCTGGGAGGGACTGATTCTCTCCGTACAACCCCGCATCCGGCTCATGCGGTCCTTCGACCAGCAGAGTCATAGCTACCTCGGTTAGTGCTGCGCCTGCGGGGCGTCATTGGCGCTGAAGCCCGGGAGTTCCTGGTGGCTGTCGGCGAGGGCGCTCACGCAAAACACCAGTTTCAGGCTGGCGACGAAGTGACCGGGTGGGGTGTTTCGGTGGCTGATTCCCGAACGGAGACGGCCGAACTCTACAAAGTGAGCAAGCTCGAAGTACTGAAACACAGCCGAGTCCAGCGGCATGATTCGCCGCCGTGGCGCGGCATTCCTCCAGAGCTTCTGGTCTATCGCGAGCGCGGCCACCGCCGGCTGAATGCCGGGACCTACAAGACGAAGTGCCCGGCATGCTTGTGGGGTTGCAGGATGGCGGTGGAGATCATTATTGACCAGTGGAACCCCAGCCGCAAAAAGTATCGCGAGGAGACGTTCTGCTATGGGCCTCTTTCGTGTCCCTTCTATAAGCCTGGTCCTACCCGCAAGGTGCCCGGGCGAAAAGGCATGAGCTGGGAAGAGGCGGACTGGATCGAGGCGGAGGGTGTTTCGCACCGCGAGCCGGATGACTGACGGAGGCTGATGCGGCTTGGCTGGCTGTACCAACTTCGGCGCCAATGGCCGGGGTTCAAGGCCTTTGCGGGGGCGCCTCAATACTTTCTCGTTTGAGTTGCTCCAGCCGATTTTCGAGGCGTGGCTTGGAGATTTTGAACGAGCCGCATTTCCCGCACGATACTTCAAGAGTGCGGCTGTCGAAATGAAATCGTGAGTATTGAGCGTGGCCGTTACACTTGGGACACGGTCCGCTTTCCGGAATAATCAGTTTGGTCTTGATTTTCATGGTTGCTGTTCCTTCAAATTCTCCTGCGGCTCGGACCTGGCGCGAGACTGACTCGACTATTCGACGTTCGCTAACTTCAGAATACCAGCAGTAATCAGAACTTTACGAAATGTCTGATAAACAACGCGATAAACACTGGCAATAAGGAAAACAGGGCCAGATTTAAACTATCGGACGTAGCCTTGATGTAAGCCTCCTCTCAGGGCAGGAATTGACCGACGAAGTCCAGGTAGTTCCGTGGCCCGCCCTCCTTGTTCCAAAAGCGAATGGATTCCTGGATGTGTTTCAGGCACTTCTGAATCTCTGGGACCGTGACAGGCTCGGCGTCGAGGTCAGGGTCCTGTCCGGGCCAAGCCGGCTGGATGGGCGCTCCGCTTCGTCCCAGCCTCCACTCGCAGACCTCCTTGACCGCGACGAACAGCCGCTTGATTTCGCCGCTCAGGTGGTCCGTTGTTGGACTGTGCTGGCGCTTTTCGGCGTGATAGTGAAATGTCAGCGCCTTGACCGCTTTGAGAACATCGGCGTCCATGAGATTCTCGTCTTTCCGGTATTCGTGAATGATCGCGGACTCGATGTTTTGAAGGATGTCGAAATACTCGTCCTCTACCTTCATGGCGTCACTCCTGTTCCTGTCTTCGCCAAGCGCCGATGTTCCTGGTGCGGGCAAAATGCCGCCTGACGCGGACGAGGCGCAGCCAAAAGGGGGAGCGTGGCCGCGGGCGGATGAGGCGCGTCGAAGCGGAAACCGCTTGCTTACGCGCGCGGCTCTGATTCTGGTCCCCGAATATTCTGCCAAGTTTGACATGAATCTCATGATGCAGGTACTCACTAGGTCCCAGTGCAAAAGTTGGCCCCCTGTTTGCCACGACCCAACCTCCGACGCGCGACGAATGCTTGTCTTCAGCGCAATTGTCGCGACCTGACAGGGCGGCGGCTCGCCCAAATGGGGCAAATGGCCCAGAGTTGGGGCGTGCTCAGGCGGGCTGCGCTAGTAGCCGCCGCGGAAGAAGCAAATGCCGTAGCGCGAAAAACGGGACAGGGAGACCAGGAAGATCTATATGGCACCTGAATTATGCACTGCGGGGTGCACCGGAGGAGGGCTGAGCCGCCAGGGGCCATTTGGGGGACCCCCGAAAACATGGGGTAATAAGGTAGGCTGGCAAAGATTTCAGCTTCGCCAGTCAACCCCAAGGAGGTCACCCAAATGGTTACCAAGCGAAAACAGCATAGCTCCCGAAGGCCCGTCAAACAAGGCCGGGGCGCGAGGGCCCCGCGGCCCAATAAAATCGGGGCTGCCACGCCTTATCACTTCCGCGGCAAGAATCTGACTCCCTACGGCGGCTTGCTGCCCGTCGCCACCCTGCTCGAAAAACTCGGCTTCCAGGCGCTGCTGGAAGAAACCATCACGAACAAACGAATCACCCGTGTGATGAGCCTCTACCAGTTTGTGCTGGCCCTCGTGCTGGGCCTCTATGTCGGCTTTGCGCGGCTGAACCAACTCCGCTTCATCGCCCGCGACCCCATCTTGACCGGCATCTTGCAAGTGACGCGTCTGCCGCCGCAGTCCACGCTGTGGCGCTTTCTGGCCTCGCTGCACCTCAACGTGGCGAAGCAGATCCTTTCCATTCAGCGCCAGCTGCGGGAACGAGTCTGGGCCGCGGCCCAGGTGAAATTGGAGACGGTGACGCTGGACACCGACACCACCGTGCACACGCTCTACGGCCGCCAGATGGGCGGGCGCAAGAGTTACAACCCCAAGAACAAGGGCAAGCGCAGCTACCAGCCGATACTGACTTTCCTGGCCGAGACGCGCGAATACCTGATGGGCGGGTTGCGCAACGGCGACCGGCCCACGGGCCGGCAGATCGCCGCCCACCTCGAGAGCGCCTTTCGGGCTTTGCCGCACGGCGTGAAGAAAATCCTGGCGCGGGCCGATTCCGGGTTTTATTGCTGGGAGGCGGTGGAGGCCTATGAAAAGGCGGCTTGTCAGTTCGTCATCGTGGCGCGCAAGACCAGGCGGCTGGTCGAGCAGTTGCAGCAAGCGGCCTGGAAGCCCTCGCCCCACAGCGATGCGGATGCGGAATGCGAATTCCTCTACCAGCCGCAGGGCTGGGCGCGGGCCTGTCGTTTCCTGGCGCTGCGTTACGAAAACGAACCCGCGGCCGGCGCGGCCGAGCAATACCAGCTGTTTGCCACCAGCGCTTACACCTACCGCGTGTTTGTCACCAACCTGGCCGAACCGATCGCGGCGGTGGTGTGGTTTTACAATCAGCGCGCCGCAGCCGAGAACCTCATCAAGGAGGCCAACAACGACGCCGGGCTGGCGGCCCATCCCTCGCGCCGCTTTGACATGAACCGCAATCACTTTCAGCTGGCCATGCTGGCCTACAACCTCAACTGCTGGCTGCTGCTGTTCAACCGCGAAGCCCAAGCCAGCGTGGAGACACTGCGGCACACCACCCTGGCGACGGCGCGGCTGCGCTTTCTGTTCGTGGCGGCCAAGATCTGGCGGCACGCCGGCAGAACGGGTGTCAGCTACAGCGATCATTATGAGGAAAAGGGCCTGTTTGAACGGCTGATGCGGCGGCTGCGGGCGATGGGGCCACCGGGATCGAGCTTCGCGCCGGTGGTGGAGGGTGCGCTGAGTTGAGGGGCGCTCCATGCATAAAATTTCATGCACTCGCCGCAACGTACTGGGAACACGCCGCTTGCCCGCCCGCTTTTGCCCGCCGGGATTGGCAGGCGGCTCAAACAGGGAGGGAAACAGAGGAAAAGACGACTTGCTAAATCACTGAGTTGACACGACTGCCGCTACCGCCACAACTCCATCGGCGATGGCTACGCCGAATCTGTGCATAATTCAGGTGGCATGGGCATTCAGCATACTCTACATTCTCATTGCGGCAGCGATTGTTTTAGCATTCGGCGGGCAGCAATGGTGGATGCCGCCCGCCGCCAGCCAACTAGCGCGGGACTTCGACAGCCAATTTGTAATTACTTTAGTTTCCACCGGATTCTTTCTGGTCCTGATGCACATCATCTTGAGCTTTATCGTCGTGCGCTTCCGCGACGGAAGAAGCCAAGCGGACTACTGGCGGGGCAACGTGAAATGGATTTGGGCCACGGTGGGGGCCATGGCCGTGCTCGACCTGGGGCTCGCTCTGGGCTCGGAAAGTATCTGGAACCGTCAGCACATCGTGCCCGAACCCCAGAACTCCTTGCGGATCCAAGTCATCGGCCAGCAGTTCGTTTGGAATGTGCGCTATCCGGGACCCGACGGCCTGTTTGGCTTGACGGACCTCACCCTGGTGGATGACGCGACGAATCCCCTGGGGCTAGTCCCTAGCGACACCGCCGCGAAGGACGACCTGGTGATCCCGAATCTCGTCGTGCCGCTCGGACGGCCCGTCGTGCTGGTGCTCGGCTCGAAAGACGTGATCCACAGTTTCTTTGTCCGCGAGCTTCGGATCAAACAAGATGCCGTCCCGGGAATGCTCATCCCCTTGCGCTTTACGGCGGACCGGACCGGGCGCTTCGAGGTAGCCTGCGCCGAGCTGTGCGGACTGGGGCATCACCAGATGCGAACGTTTCTTGAAGTGCTCGAACCAGCCGAGTACGAGGAACGAATCGAGCAGTATGGAAGGGGAGAGTACTAGCCTGCGGTTCTCAAGAAGGCGAAGAGCGGAAATTTCAAAAAGGAGATCAGGAACAGATGCCGGAAGCAACCACGGCCGCGGTAACCCACGACCTGCCGAAAGGGTTCGTCACCCGCTATATCTTCAGCCGGGACCACAAGCTGATCGGACTGCAATACTTCACCCTGTCGCTGATCGCGGCCCTTTGGGGAGTGGCGCTTTCCCTGCTGATGAGAGCGCACTTGATCGCGCCCCAAGCCTCCTGGGGATTCTTGGAATGGCTGTTTCCCGAAGGCGCTCCCGACGGCGTTATGACACCGGAACTCTATTTGGCGCTGATGACCATGCACGGCACCGTCATGGTCTTTTTCGTGCTGACCACGGCCATTCAAAGCGGCTTCGGCAATTACTTCCTGCCCATTCAGATCGGCGCGGACGACATGGCCTTCCCGACTCTCAACATGCTTTCTTTCTGGCTGACCTTCCTGGGGTTCTTGACGCTCGTCGTCGCCATGATCGCCGCCGGCGGCGGACCCATTTCAGGATGGACCGCCTATCCTCCGCTGAGCGCGGTCGGGGAAATCGCCGGCCCCGGGCTGGGGACGGGGCAGGTTCTTTGGATCGTGGCGATCGCCTTCTTCTGCCTGGCGTCGATGCTTGGCGCGCTCAACTTCATCGTAACGACGATCAATCTGCGGGCCGAGGGAATGAGCATGATGCGGCTTGCGCTGACTTGCTGGGCCTGGTTTGCAACCGGCGCCATGGCGCTCGTCGCTTTCGGAGTTCTGCTGGCGGCCGGGATCTTGCTGCTGATGGACCATCTGGCGTCAACGGCCTTCTTCATTCCCGAGGGACTGATCGTCAGTGACCGTATCATCGAACAGGGCGGCGGCTCGCCCATCCTATGGCAGCACTTGCTATGGTTCTTCGGACACCCGGAGGTCTACATCATCATCGTTCCCGCACTGGGCGTGATCTCTCACATCCTCGCCGTGATGTCGCGCAAGCCGGTGTTCTGCTACCGGGCCGTGGTTACTTGCCTTGCGACCATCTCGACGCTAGGGTTCTTCGTCTGGGGTCACCACATGTTTGTGAGCGGCATGAACCCTTTCACCAGCATCACTTTTTCGATTTTGACGATAGCGATCAGCATGCCGGTCGGGGCCATCGCCGTCACCTGGCTGGGAACCCTTTGGCGGGGAAAAATTATCTTCAACTCGCCGATGGTTTTCGCGCTGGGATTTATCTCCTACTTCGTCAGCGGCGGCATAGGGGGGCTTTTCCTGGGCCAAGCGGGACTGGATATCTACCTGCACGACACCTACTTTGTCGTGGGGCATTTCCACATCATCATGGGCATGGCGGCGGCTTTCGGGACCTTCGCGGGCACCTATTTTTGGTTCCCGAAGTGCACCGGCCGCAAGATGGATGAAGGCCTCGGGAAAATTCACTTTTGGCTGACCTTCATCGGCGGCTACATCATGTTCATCTCGATGCACCTGCAGGGGCTGGCCGGGCATCCTCGGCGTTATCCCGATATCGAAACGTTCGCATTCCTGCAACCACTGATGTCTCTGCACCAGCTCATCACCGTGGCGGCAATGGCGACCGCAGCCGCGCAATTGATCTTTCTGTTCAATCTGCTATGGAGCATCAAGAACGGCCAAGAAGCCGGGGACAATCCCTGGGATGCGACGACTCTCGAGTGGACTGTCCCGTCACCGCCGCCTCATGACAATTTCGCGGGGAGGCGGCCCGTGGTGACCCAGCCGGCGTATGAGTACAGCAGGCCGGACGCGAGTCGTGACTACGTGATGCAAGACGAACCGGCGTAGGCGTCCGGCGTCAGCCGCGGGCCGTTGGTAGTGATACGTTTGACGCCGTTGTTGCGGGTAACGAGTATTCGATCGGATTCGCTCATATGCGCCCCATCGTCCTGCCACGTGCGCGCCGGCGTTCAGTCACGGGTCTTGCTTCAGCCGTCCGCACGGCGCAAACCATCCGCGCGCCAGCAGAGCAAATAGGTTATCACGCCGGTTTGCGCTGGATTCTGGTATCCTCTTTGTTTCCCGCACAATGCCACCAGCGCGGGGTCCCGGAAGGAGGTTTTTTTGGACTCACCGACGATTGACATCACCGATACTCGAACCTCGCAGGCCTATCGGCTGCCGATAGAGAACAGTACGGTCCGAGCGCTTGATCTCCGCAAGATCAAGGAAACTGCCGACGAGTTCGGCATGATGAGCTACGATCCCGGCTTCACCAACACAGCCTCTTGCACCAGCCGGATCACCTATATCGACGGCGAGAAAGGAATTCTCCGCTATCGCGGCTACCCGATCGAGCAGTTGGCCGAAAACTGCACGTATACGGAAGTGGCCTATCTGCTTCTCCACGGCGAACTCCCCACGAAGTCGGAGCTGGCGGCGTGGAACGACCAGATCAATCACCACACGATGGTGCACGAAAACATCAAGAAGTTTATCGATGGATTCCTCTATGACGCCCATCCGATGGGAATGCTGGTCTCCACTGTCGCGGCCATGTCGACGTTTTATCCCGACGCCAAGAAAATCCACAGCCGCTCGAACCGGCGTATGCAGCAGTTGAGGCTGATCGGCAAGATGCCGACCCTGGCCGCCTATGCCTATCGCCACAGCCTGGGGCTGCCTTACGCCTACGCGGACAACGATCTCAGCTACACGGAAAATTTCTTGAACATGCTCTGGAAAAGAACCGAGCTGAGGTACAAATCGAGTCCCGTGCTAGCCAAGGCGCTCGATGTGTTATTTATCTTGCACGCTGATCACGAACAGAACTGCAGCACAAGCACCATGCGCACCGTAGCCAGTGCCCATGCCGACCCCTACGTCAGCACTTCGGCGGCGGCGGGCGCTCTCTACGGGCCTCTCCACGGGGGGGCGAATGAGGCCGTGCTGCAGATGCTCGACGAGATTGGTTCCATTGAGCACATCCCGGCTTTCATTAATGAGGTCAAGACCGGTGAACGGCGGCTGATGGGATTCGGCCACCGTGTGTACAAGAATTACGACCCGCGCGCGCGTATTATCAAGAAGATCGCGGACGAGGTCTTTGAGGTAACCGGCAAGAACCCCAAGATCGACCTGGCAATCGAGCTCGAAAGAATTGCGCTGGAGGACGACTATTTCGTCAAGCGCAAGCTCTACCCCAACGTCGATTTCTACTCGGGGATCATCTACCAAGCGATGGGTTTCGGGCCTGAGATGTTCACCGTGCTGTTTGCGATTCCGCGAACCTCCGGATGGCTGGCGCATTGGGAAGAACTCATGGACGATCCCGAAAGACGAATCACGCGGCCGCGTCAGGTCTATTTGGGGCCCGAGGAGCGGGAGTTTGTCCCGATCGAGGATCGTCTCGGGAAAATGCAGAGTTCGCGGTCTTGAGGCGGCCCCGCAGGGAGCCGCCCGCCGACGGGGCGGCTACAGAAAGGCCCCCCGCACCCACCGTTACCAGCTCACCCAAGGACGCGGCGCCGCCGCCGCTCTGGCCGGCTGCGCGTCAACCAGCGTCGCCGGCTTGCCCCTTGTAGCCTGGAATCGTGAACACCTTCTACTCGATTCCCGCAATCTGTTCGCCGCGGCATTCGCTCGCCGTTTCTCGGGAACTTCGCCGGTGTGCCGCTGTTCCGAGGTGAACGGCTTCCCATTTTCTTAGGTTGGCTCCATCAAAAGGGTTAGTTCAGGAGGGTCAGTTTTTACTTGCCGGGGATAACCTTATGAACAGACTGACGTCTCTACGTACGGGCGAATGGCGCCGCCGCTCACTGTTATGGAGAAACGGGTGTTCAATCCGGCCGACGCTGCGTTAGCTGGACCAAGTTGAGCCGGGCTGTGTGCCGCTCGCCGGTGTTTTTACGAAATCTTAACAATCGGCGCGGAGCCTCCTGTGAATGAAGATGTTATTGCTTGACACCTGAATTATGCACCGATTCGGCGTAGCCATCGCCGATGGAGTTGTGGCGGTAGCGGCAGTCGTGTCAACTCAGTGATTTAGCAAGTCGTCTTTTCCTCTGTTTCCCTCCCTGTTTGAGCCGCCTGCCAATCCCGGCGGGCAAAAGCGGGCGGGCAAGCGGCGTGTTCCCAGTACGTTGCGGCGAGTGCATGAAATTTTATGCATGGAGCGCCCCTCAACTCAGCGCACCCTCCACCACCGGCGCGAAGCTCGATCCCGGTGGCCCCATCGCCCGCAGCCGCCGCATCAGCCGTTCAAACAGGCCCTTTTCCTCATAATGATCGCTGTAGCTGACACCCGTTCTGCCGGCGTGCCGCCAGATCTTGGCCGCCACGAACAGAAAGCGCAGCCGCGCCGTCGCCAGGGTGGTGTGCCGCAGTGTCTCCACGCTGGCTTGGGCTTCGCGGTTGAACAGCAGCAGCCAGCAGTTGAGGTTGTAGGCCAGCATGGCCAGCTGAAAGTGATTGCGGTTCATGTCAAAGCGGCGCGAGGGATGGGCCGCCAGCCCGGCGTCGTTGTTGGCCTCCTTGATGAGGTTCTCGGCTGCGGCGCGCTGATTGTAAAACCACACCACCGCCGCGATCGGTTCGGCCAGGTTGGTGACAAACACGCGGTAGGTGTAAGCGCTGGTGGCAAACAGCTGGTATTGCTCGGCCGCGCCGGCCGCGGGTTCGTTTTCGTAACGCAGCGCCAGGAAACGACAGGCCCGCGCCCAGCCCTGCGGCTGGTAGAGGAATTCGCATTCCGCATCCGCATCGCTGTGGGGCGAGGGCTTCCAGGCCGCTTGCTGCAACTGCTCGACCAGCCGCCTGGTCTTGCGCGCCACGATGACGAACTGACAAGCCGCCTTTTCATAGGCCTCCACCGCCTCCCAGCAATAAAACCCGGAATCGGCCCGCGCCAGGATTTTCTTCACGCCGTGCGGCAAAGCCCGAAAGGCGCTCTCGAGGTGGGCGGCGATCTGCCGGCCCGTGGGCCGGTCGCCGTTGCGCAACCCGCCCATCAGGTATTCGCGCGTCTCGGCCAGGAAAGTCAGTATCGGCTGGTAGCTGCGCTTGCCCTTGTTCTTGGGGTTGTAACTCTTGCGCCCGCCCATCTGGCGGCCGTAGAGCGTGTGCACGGTGGTGTCGGTGTCCAGCGTCACCGTCTCCAATTTCACCTGGGCCGCGGCCCAGACTCGTTCCCGCAGCTGGCGCTGAATGGAAAGGATCTGCTTCGCCACGTTGAGGTGCAGCGAGGCCAGAAAGCGCCACAGCGTGGACTGCGGCGGCAGACGCGTCACTTGCAAGATGCCGGTCAAGATGGGGTCGCGGGCGATGAAGCGGAGTTGGTTCAGCCGCGCAAAGCCGACATAGAGGCCCAGCACGAGGGCCAGCACAAACTGGTAGAGGCTCATCACACGGGTGATTCGTTTGTTCGTGATGGTTTCTTCCAGCAGCGCCTGGAAGCCGAGTTTTTCGAGCAGGGTGGCGACGGGCAGCAAGCCGCCGTAGGGAGTCAGATTCTTGCCGCGGAAGTGATAAGGCGTGGCAGCCCCGATTTTATTGGGCCGCGGGGCCCTCGCGCCCCGGCCTTGTTTGACGGGCCTTCGGGAGCTATGCTGTTTTCGCTTGGTAACCATTTGGGTGACCTCCTTGGGGTTGACTGGCGAAGCTGAAATCTTTGCCAGCCTACCTTATTACCCCATGTTTTCGGGGGTCCCCCAAATGGCCCCTGGCGGCTCAGCCCTCCTCCGGTGCACCCCGCAGTGCATAATTCAGGTGACAAGGAACCTATATTTGAGAAGCAGCGGAGACTTGGCTTCCCCGAGACTTTCGGTTTGAACGATAATGAAAGCAGCGATGAAGAGAACGTGATGGATCTGTATCGTCGGCCGAAATTGCGGCGCGGCGGGGAAGACTAACGAAAAAAGAAGCGCTGATGACAAGATCGATGTCTCATCTTGCTAGTTGACCAAGATGGGGGGTCGAGTTCGGCATAGGGGTTCGGTACGATGACGAAACCAAAATCACTCAATATGCAGCAGGCATTCGCGGCCAGCTTGCCGGCGACTCCTTTGCCGGCCGAGCCGGGACCGGTGGACTCTCCCTCACCGGTGAGTCCCGTGCCTGAAGACCCCGGCCCGGGGATCTCTCGCCGCTGGCTGCTGCTGCCGTTCATGATCGGGGCCACGGTTGGCTACACGCTGTATCAACAACAGGCTCGGCAGACGGCGCAGCCCGTGGCGGTATCTTCGGTCGGCACGGTCAAGGCGGTTCGCGGCGAATTGCGCAAGATGCTGCGGGTTGGCGGCACGATCTCGGCGAAGAGTTCCGCGGCGGTCGTCGCTCCTCGTCTGCGGGGACGTGACGGTCCTGGCGGAGGCGGAGGTGGCCGCGGCTCCATGGTTTTGCTGAGCATGGCGCCTCCCGGCGAGCTGGTCGAAAAGGGTGACGTGGTCGCTGAATTCGATCGGCAGTCGCAACTTCGCAAAATCGATGATCAGCACGCGCTCGTGATTCAGGCTCAGGCCAACATTGACAAGCTTGGAGCGGAGCTTGCCATCGCGCTTGAAACCGCTCGGCAGCAGTTGCGGATGGCGAAAGCAGAGTGGGGAAAAGCCCAACTGGACTTGCGCACGGCGGAGGTTCGCTCCGAGATCGAGGCTGAGATTCTGGCACTAGCCGTGGAAGAAACCGAGGCCGCGTACGAGCAGTTACAAGAGGAAGTGAAATTGCTGAAATCCTCGCAGGAGGCTGAACTGCGGGCGCTGGAGATCTCCAAAGAACAACAGGTGATTAAGGAAACGCGGGTCCAGATCGACTCGGAAAAGATGGTGCTGCGCGCGGCGATCAGCGGAATGGTGGTGCGGCAAACGGTCTTCCGCGGTGGCGGGCAGTTTTCTCAAGTCCAAGACGGCGACGAGGTCAGATCGGGCACGTTCTTTTTGCAAATCGTTGACCCGTCCGGCATGGTTCTCAATGGGGATCTAAATCAAGTAGACAGTCAAGCAGTTCGTGTCGGCCAGCGGGCCGAAATTCGTCTCGACGCCTATCCGGACAAAGTCTGGCCGGGGCGCGTCACCGCGGTCGGAGCCATCGCCGGGGCCGGCGGGGGCGGAATGATGGGGCACCGCGGCGGCGGCCGCACGAATTTTGTGCGCAACGTGCCGGTGGCTTTGGCGATCGAGGCCGAGGCAAAGGAGATCATCCCGGACCTCTCGGGTTCGGCTGACATCCTGCTGCAAGCTCACAAGGATGTGGTTCTGGCGCCGAGAGACGCCATTCAATCTGAAGGTGAAGAGCAGTTTGTCTACGTAAAAGCAAAGGATTCAAGGGAGTTCATCAAGCAGCGGGTCGAAACGGGTCAAAGCAACTCCACCCACACCGCTATTCTTTCCGGCGTGGAAGAAGGCGATGAGATTGCGCTGAGGCCGCCGGTCCAGATCTAGCCGGCCGGCTCGGGGAGAAATTCAAAATGGCATTTCTAAAAAACAAACGCCGCCTGCTGGTCTGGGGGCTCTTCGTGCTGCTGGGAGCGGTTTGCTCTTTCGCCGCCTTACGCCTGTATACTCCTCCGCCTCCGGCCGTGCCGACGGCTCGCGTCGAGCAGCGCGACTTCTTGACCACGGTGCGAGCGCGAGGGGAACTCAAAAGCACAAAGTCGGTTGTTGTCACCGCGCCGCAAACTCCCAACTTGACGATCGTCCGCTTGGCCGAAGACGGCAAGCCGATCGAGCAGGGGGAGATTATCGTTGCCTTCGATGCGGCGACGCAAGAGGAAACCTACACGAGGCAGGAGACGGAAGTCCGCCAGGTGGACAGCGAGATCTTGCAGGCCGAGGCGCAGCACTCCATCGCCGACGAGCAGAACGCCATGATGATCATGCAGTCGGAGTACAACGTGGAGCGGGCTAAGCTCGAAGCCAGCAAGCAAGAAATTCTCTCGGAAATCGAAGGCCTCAAGAACCGGATTAACGTCGGCATCAGCGAGGGCGAGCTGTTGAAGGCCAGCACCAACGCCAAAGCGACGGATATTTCCCAGCAGGCCGACATTGCCCGCCTCGATGAGCGCAAAGACAAAGCTCTTCGCGATCTCAACCGCACCAAAGGTTATCTCAGCAGCATGGTCTTACGGGCCCCCTCCAGCGGGGTCGTTCACGTGCTGCAGAACTTCCGTGCCGGCGGCTCCTGGGGGCAGTCGCGGCCGCCGTTCCAGGAAGGGGATACGGTCTGGACCGGTGCGCCGATCGTCGAGGTTCCCGACCTGACTTCGCTGACGGTTGAATTCCGTATCGAGGAGATCGACCGCGGGCGCATCGAGGTCGGCCAGCCGGTTCGGGTGCGGGTCGACGCGGTTCCCGACGTGGTGATCGAGGGCACGCTGGAGTGGGTCAGCCCCATCGCCACGCTGATCTTTCGGCGCTTCCCGCCGGATAAGAATTTCCCCGCCCGAGTCTCCATGAATAAGATCGACCCGCGCCTGAGGCCGGGCATGAGCACGGGCATCGAAATAGAAATTGAGAGGCGGCCGAACGTGCTGGTGATCCCGGCCAAGGCCAGCTTTCAGATCGACGGCAAACCGGCCGTGTTCCTGTTGAGCGGCAATCGTTACGAGCGCCGGCCGATCGAAGTGGCCGCGCGCAACTCGCGTGAGATCGTGGTGAGCGAAGGCCTTGAACCGGGCCAAGTCTTCGCTCTGGAGAATCCAGAACTGGCCGCCGCGAAGAAGAAACTCTAGATCACGGAGTTCCTCATGAGAAAAATCGCAGCTCGTCTTTTAGTTCTCGTCGTTCTGGTGGGTGTCGTGGCGGGCGGCTACTACCTTGTACAGCAGATCCCGCAAGAAAAAGAGGAATTCCCGCTGGCTCCGGTGCGGCGCGGGGACCTCGTCGTCAGGACTCATCTGCGGGGTGAATTGCAAGCCGTGCGGACGCTTTCGCTGACCGCTCCGAACCTGGGCTCGGCCACGCAGATTACACAACTGGCTCCCGCCGGCGCCCTCGCCTCAACGAGCGACCTCATCATGGAATTTGACGATTCCGAACGGCAAGCCGCCCTGGAAGACGCTCAGCTCGATGTCGACCGCGTCAATGAGCAACTAAAGAAGGCGCAGGCTGATCTGGAAATCCGCAAGAGTCAGGATGACGTGGAGCTGCTCAAGGCGCGATTCGCCGTGCGGCGCGCCGAGCTGGAGGTCAAGAAGAACGAGCTGATCTCGGCGATCGATGCGCGCAAGAACGTCCTCACCCTCGAAGAATCCCAGCGCCGCGAGCAGAAGCTGGAGCAGGATATCAAGTCGCGCTTGCAACAGCGCGAGGCGGAGTTGGCGGTTCTGCGCGAAGAGCGCCGCAAGGCTCAGATCGACGTGGACCGGGAGAAGCGGCGCATCGCCCAGTCGAGAGTACTGTCACCCATGTCCGGATTGGTGTCAATTTTGCAAAACCGCGCGGGCGGACGCGGCGGCTTCGGCCAAACAACGCCCGATATTCAAGAGGGTGACCAGATTCCCGCCGGTATGGAAGTGGCAAAGATCCTCGACCTGTCCGAGATGGAGTTGCTTGCAAAAGTGGAAGAGCTGGAGCGGGCCAACCTCCACGAAGGACAGGAAGCCATCGTGCGGCTCGACGCCCTGCCCGGTAAGGATGTGAAGGCGAAAGTGAAACGCTTGGGCAACACCGCCAGCCTGAACGTCTTTGCGGGAGAAGCCACGAAGAAATTTGATGTGGTGTTGTCGATCGACATGCGCCAGCTTCTCACCCACGTGGGAGCGTCACGAGAACAGGCCGATCGCATCTTGGCGAAGTCGAGAGAGAACGCTTTGCGCACCCAATCGGCTTCCCGCGGGGGCCGCCGAGGTGGCGGGGAAGCGCCTGGCGGAGCCGGATTTGCCGGAGGGCGGCAAGGGGGCGGACAAGGTGGCTCGGGACCGGGCGCCTTCGGCGGCTTTGGCGGGAGCGGACAAGGTGGAAGAAGTGGCCCGGGCGGGCGGCAACAAGGCAGCGAAGCTCGCGGACAAAGAGGCGGCGGCGGACAAGGCGGCCCGGGTGGTGGAGGCGGCGGTCAGGTTTCCGGCGAAGATCGCCAGCAAATGCGCCAACGCATGCAGCAGCTTTTGGGAGGCCGGGACATCCAATCCCTGAGCCAAGAAGAACGGCAAAAGATCTTTCAGCAACTGCGTGGCGGCGGCGGACCGGGTGGAAGAGGCGGCCCGGGCGCGGCTGGCGAAGCCCGTGGTGGCCGAGAAGGCGGACGCGGCCGGGGACAGCGAGCGGGAGCGGGTCAGCCGGGCCAGGGTGGCCCCGCGGCCGGCGGCCGAGGCGAACGGCAACAGGGCGGTGAAGCTCGCGGCCAAGGACGCCCGGGCGGACAAGGCGGCGGACAACTATCCGGCGAAGATCGGCAGAACGCCCGGCAGAGGATGCAGCAGCTTCTAGGAGGCCGGGATATTCAGTCTCTGAGCCAAGAGGAGCGGCAGCGGATTTTCCAGCAAATGCGTCAATCCACTGGAGGTGGCGGCGCCGGCGGTCCTGGTGGCGGCAGCGGGCGAGGGGGCTTCGGCGGCCCAGGCGGTGGTGGCGGGCGAGGTGGTCCCGGCGGTGGCGCTGGGGGCTCCGGCGGCGGCAATCGCGGAGGTGGGGGCGGTACTCAGCAGTTTACGGCGGAAGATCGGGAAAAAGCTCAATTGCCTCAACCGCCTCGCGAAGGCTCTGATGTGGACGTGCTGCTGCGGCCTGGACTGCTCGCGGACGCCGAAATCATCGTCGACAAGATAGAAAATACGTTGTATGTGCCTTATCAAGGGATCTTCGAGGTAAACGGCAATCCCGTCGTATACGTTTGGGACGGGAACGGTCTCGATACGCGCAGGGTCGAGCTTGGGAAGCGGTCGGAGTCCCAGATTGCGATCGTAAGCGGCCTCGAAGAAGACGAACTCATCGCGCTGGAGCCGCCGGACGCGGGAGTCCGGCGATCGCGCGCGAAGAAGAAGACCGTGAGCAGCGGCACGCAGCCCTCCTTCCCAGGCGCTGGTGGCCCTCCTGGCAGGGGCGGCGGAGGCCGTCAGGGCGGCGGCGGGAGGCGGCGCTAGCGTGACCCGAGACGTTGCACATATGTTGCCCGAGCTGTGGATGGGCCTCGGCAGTTTGCTCGCTCACAAGCTTCGCTCGCTGCTCACCATGCTGGGTATGATCTTCGGCGTGGGCGCCGTGGTGGCCATGCTGTCGATCACGGCTGGCGCCCAGCAGGAAATGATTCGCTACATTGACCTGCTCGGCGTCAACAACATCATCATCGAGGCGAGGGAAGCCGTCGACCGCGACACCATGCAAGCGGTGCGTGAAGTTTCTCCTGGACTGACATTCCGCGACTTCCGGGCGCTCGAGGACAACACGCCCAACGTTGCGGCCATGTCACCCCGCAAGTCATTCAATCCGGCCAATATTCTTCCCCGGACTGAGCAGGACATGCCGCAGCTCATCGGTGTCCTGCCCAACTACACCGACATCTACAACGTCACGCTGCTGGAGGGCCGCTTTTTCACCGAAGAAGAGAACTTGCGGTCCGCGCCGGTTTGCGTGCTGGGGGAGCGAACCAAGGTGAACCTGCTGGGCTACGGCAGCGCCGTTGGTAAATTCGTCAAGCTGAACGAGGTTTGGCTCCAAGTGGTCGGAGTCATGTCGCCGCAGGCTACCGCGGAATCGAAAATCGAGGGTCTCGAAGCCGACGACCGGAACAACTTGGTTGTCGCTCCCCTGAACTCCGTGATGAGGCGATTTCAGGACAGCAATAGCTACCTGAAAGACGAGATCGACGGCATTTTCGTGCGGGTCCAAAACGATGCCGACCCGATCGAAACGGCCGAAGTCGTGCGGGCGATTCTGACGGCCACGCACAACGATGCCGGAGATTTTTCGGTGGTCGTTCCGGCCGGTTTGCTGGCCCAGCGCGAGCAGCAACAGTTTGTTTTTGAAGTCGTCATGATCTGTATCGCCGGCATCTCGCTGCTTGTCGGCGGCATCGGCATCATGAACATCATGCTGGCGACGGTGCTCGAGCGCACCCGCGAGATCGGGATTCGGCGCGCTATTGGCGCCCGCCAAAAGGATATCGTTCGGCAGTTTTTGATCGAGGCCGTACTGATCTCAATCGTCGGCGGCCTGATCGGGATCGCGGCGGGATACTTCGGGTCGAAGATCATCGCCGCCATTGCCGGCTGGTCGACCGTCGTCACGGCGAGTTCGATCATCGTCGCGTTTGGGGTCTCGGTTTTTATTGGTTTGTTGTTTGGGATCTACCCGGCGGTTCAGGCCGCCAAGCTGGATCCGATTGAAGCGATGCGGTACGAATAGCCAGCGGGCCGGCCAAGGCGGAACAAGACGGGCCACGCTGAACCTTGTCCTTGCGGCTGCTCGAGCCGGACAGGCGTGATCGGATCAATTACCCGAAAGAAACCCCACACCTGTTGGGGTGTCTGAATCAATCACCAAGGTTTTCCACGATGCTTGTAAGACTCGTTTGCCTCACGGCCGTCGCTGCTCTTTTGGCCGTTGCCCAATTCGCAACTTTTCCTGATAAGACATATTTCCGTGAACAATGGCAAGCCCCGCCGCTCGATATCGAGATCGAATCCGTCGGCCGGCTCGAGGATTTCTACTTCGACGGCAAGATGGAGCTGTCTCTTCGTTCCTACATCGAGCTGGTGATGGTCAACAACCCGGACATCAACCTGCAAAAGCTCGCCGTGCACGAGCAGCAGAACGCCATCCAGAGGGCCTTCAGTCCCTTTGACCCCACTTTGAATTTGGGCTTCACCACGAACCGCTCCACGACGCTGCCGAACGACATTCTCCAAGGTGCGGATGTGCGGACGAACCTCAACCAAAGGGCGAACTTCACCTACAGCCAAACCTTTGACACGGGAACCAACTACACCGTGGGCTACGTTGGGGGCAAGACAGCCAACAATAGCCAGTTCACCAACTTTAATCCGAGCATCACCCAAAGCTTGCTATTCACCGTGAGCCAGCCGTTGCTGCGCGACCGGGGGCGCTACGTGCAGCGCATACCGATCTTCGTTGCCAGGTCCCGGCTGAAACTGACCGGGGAGCAAGTCAGGGAACGCGTCATCGGCCTGTTGGTACAGGCTGAAAACGCCTATTGGGACGTCATCGACCAGCGGGAATCGCTGCGCGTGCGTGAAAACAACCTCGATTTAGCGCGGGCGTTTCTGGAACGCTCCAGGCGAGAGCTGGAGCTGGGCGCGATCTCGCCTCTCGATATCTACCAGCCCGAACAGCAATTCGCCACGGCCCAGGTGGGCGTGACGCAGTTCCAATACCGCCTGCAGCAGGCCGAAGACACTCTTCGGCGCTGGATCGGCGCCGACCTCGACCCCGCGCTGAGGTACGCCCCCCTTGTTCTCACCGAAACGGCGGAGCCGCCCGTCTATATTCCTTCGTTCGAACCCGAAGAGCAGGTAGCCAAAGCGCTGCGGCTGCGTCCTGAACTAGAGCAGAACCGGCGTTCGCTAGAAATTGATGATCTCAATATCCGCTCTTCGACCAACCAGTTGCGGCCGAACTTGATGCTGAACGCCAACTACAGCGCTCAAGGCCGCGGAGGAAACTTCTTCGAGCGATCGCTGCTGGGATCGGGCTCGACCAGCTCGGTTGTGCCAGGCGGATTCCCGGACGCCCTGGATCAGCTCTTCCAGTTTCGGTTCCCGACCTATGGTTTCGGCTTCACGCTTCAGATCCCTCTCCGCAACCGCCGGGCTGCAGCCAATCTGGCGGATGCACGGATTCAGAAGAGACGGAATCTCTACTCTCTCCGCAGCATCGAGCAGCAGGTGCGCCAGGAAGTGCTCAACGCGGTTGCCGGAGTCGAGCAGAGCAAGGCGGGCATTCTTCAGGCAACGGTTGCCCGCGATTTTGCCCAGAAACGGCTCGACGCCGAACAGAAGAAGTACGATCTTGGCGTCACGACCGCATTCCTCGTTTTGGACTCGCAGACCACGCTCGTCCTATCTGAAGCCGACCTGCTCGCCCAGGTCATCGCCTACCGCCGCAGCATGCTGAATCTCTTGCGCGCCACCGGCGATTTGCTCGAAACCCGCGGTGTCGTGCTAAGCTACGACACACCGTAACGGCCTAGAAGACAAAACAAGATCGCTTATCCCTCCCGCGGAGCCTTCAGCCGACTCCAAACCGCCGTAGGGACCGGCTCTCAGCCGGTCCTTCGTTGCGAAGCGGCGACCACAACCTGCCTCGCAACAGCCCGGCCCCAACGGCAAGGCCCGCCCACTCCACACCGGACGAACCGCCCGATATCATGGTCTCAACGTCACACGAAACGCGTCTGAGCCGTTACAAACCCGTCCCCGAAGTTGTGTTATCGTAAGGGACATTTCGGACGCTTCGATGGCAACGATTCGGACCAAATCGCAGCTCATGACGGGCTCGGAGATCGACCGCACGCTGGTGCGGCTGGCGCACGAAGTGATCGACAAGAGCGCTCCGTCCGGCGAATTAGCGATTGTCGGCATTCACCGGCGAGGAGCCGTGCTGGGTGAGCGCCTGGCGGCCAAGATCGAACAGCTCGAGGGCCGTCGCGTGCCGTGTGGCAGTCTTGACATCACGCTTTACCGGGACGATTTGACGGCCGTTGCCGACAAGCCCGTGATCAATGGCGCCGACATCCCCTTCTCGATTTCGGGGTCGGACGTTATTCTGGTGGATGACGTTCTCTACACCGGACGGACGACACGGGCGGCTCTGGATGCTTTATTCGACAAGGGACGCCCTCGCACGGTGCGGTTATGCACTCTGATCGACCGCGGTCATCGCGAGTTGCCGATCGAAGCCCATTTCGTCGGCAAGTTCGTGGAAACAACAGACAACGAGATCATCGAGGTGAAACTCGAACCCATCGACGGGGAGGAAAGGGTTTTGCTTGTCGAGAAGGTGGACGAGAATTAATTCGTGTCAAACATGGCGGGAAATGCGATAGCCAGAATCAGAGCCGCGGCCGTGAGGGAGCGGTCAGCCGCTAGGACGCGCCTCACCCGCCAGCGGCCACGCTCCCCCTTTTCGTTGCGGCTGGTCCGCGTTAGGTAAGAAAACAGTTATGGCGCTTCCATCCGCGGCAACCGCGACACAGCAGCCGGCAACCGAGGCCCGCGGACTTCTCGGAACAGAGAATCTGAGCCGCGAAGACATCCAGTGGCTGCTCGACCGGGGCCGTGTCCACCAAGGGATGCGCTCGCAGTCAGTCAAGAAGCTGGACACACTGCGAGGCAAGACGATCGTTAACTTGTTCTTCGAGTCATCCACCCGGACGCGGGCAAGTTTCGAGATCGCCGCGAAGCGGCTGAGCGCGGATACGATTTCCATCTCGGCCCAGGGTTCGAGCCTTTCCAAGGGGGAATCGCTCGTCGATACGCTGAATACGCTTTCGGCGATGCGTCCGGACGTGATCGTGATGCGGCACTCGGCTTCGGGCGCGCCGCATTTTCTGTCGCGCTTTCTGCAAACGCCCATCGTCAACGCGGGGGACGGACGCCACGAGCACCCCACCCAGGCGCTGCTGGATGCCGTGACGATTCTCGACTACCGCTCCTCGCTCGAGGGACTGCGCGTGGCAATCATCGGCGACATCGCTCACAGCCGCGTGGCACGCTCGAATGTGCACCTGCTGTCGAAGTTCGGAGTGGACCTGGTCCTTTGCGGCCCGGCCACAATGCTGCCCGATGATTTGGCGTCGCTGGCTCCCCGGATTAGGCTCACCTATAACATCGACGAAGCGGTCACCGGCGCGGACGTCATCATGATGTTGCGCGTGCAGCTCGAGCGCCAGCACGTGCTGCCATTCCCCAAAAACGAGTACTTCCAATTCTATGGGCTGGGCCTCGAGCACCTGCAACTCGCCAAGCCCGATGCGATTGTGATGCACCCGGGTCCGATCAACCGCGGGCGAGAGTTGTCGTCCGACGTTGCCGACTTCCCCCGGTCGGTGATTCTGAATCAAGTAGAGAACGGCGTCGCCGTCAGGATGGCGGTGCTGGAGCGCGCCTGCCGGGAGAGCTGAGGGGCCTTCACGTTCGGAAGGCAGCATCAGAGCCCCAGGCGGGAGCCTGGGGTCAAGTCCCCTTCCTGTCGACTCTGTGGTCTCGGGCTCCCGCCTAATTGCTAAGCCCCGCCTTGGGCAAGCCGCGTTCACGCGGTTTCGGTTTTCTTAGGCCAGTCGGTTTACGGCTGGTGGCGGACCATGCCCGCCCGGCTGACAGCCCGTTTCAACGGGCTTCTCCCGAAAGCTGAGACAGATTAGGTTGCTGCACTACTGGCGAGCTGCATGAACGACGGTACCCTCATTACCAAGAATTGGCTTGAGCAGCTACAGTGGATACATGGTCAAAATACCGAGCGAGAGCAAGGCGAAACTCCCCGAGCCGGTCCAGCGAGTCAGCCAACGGGAGGACGCGTCCGCTACGGTCCGTGGGCAGGCTAAGGCAAGATTGACAGGGGCAATCGAGCCCGGCGACGAGAGGGCCGCATGGATCGAACACCTGAAGACGCTCCAGAAGAAATACACCGTCCCCAATGCGAAAACTCGAACGGCGGACGTCTTAGCGGAAACCCGTCAGGATCGATTCTGAGCTGTGGCCTATTGGCAATACTGTCCCCTTGGAGCTTTCGAGATTAGAGCCTTCAAGCTCAGAGCCGTTGAGCCGCGGAGCGGCGCGGGATTGCATCCGATGCCTCAGTGACATCCCATGCACGCGAAGTTCGTGCCGTGGCAGGGAAGGCAGGTGGATTTATCTAGATTCAGCCGGCCGGTCGAGTGCTGGTCAATGAAAGTGCGGTCGTGGGAGACGGGCTTGAGGTCGACGCCTTGCAGGTGACACGTTTCGCAACTGAAGGGGTTGTCGATCTCGGAGTGGCAGACCAAGCAGTCAGACATCTGAGGGAGATTCGGTTTGCCCGCCAGGTCTGTCTCTTGGAGTCCGCGGTGGCAGGCTTGGCACTCGTTGTCCGAATCGAGATGGCGCCGGATGTCACCATATTTTCCCAGATAGGTCCCGCTATCGATCATGACCGCGATCAGCGGCGCAATGTTGCCAAGCTTGAGGTGAAACTCGTGGTTGAAGCGGTAGGTGCGCTCGTCCGTCTTCCGTTCCGGCAGCCAGCTTGATTCCACTTTGGGCGCGGTTTCTCCGTTGTGGCAGG
>CBDDCT010000001.1:0-498600 GCA_965226185.1 Bryobacterales bacterium | reverse complement strand
CTCGCGGTCGCGGAACTCGTAACGCCAATTCTGGACTTTTGCGACCCGGCCTTCTAAGGAACGAGCCGCTCCAACTCGTCAAACCAGTTCAGGACGGGGCTCGGCAGATGTCCCTCACTGGCGGGCGACAAGCTCTTGGCTCGTCCAGCATACCGTCCACTCTTCTATTGAACCGGCCCGAGGTAGCGGTCCAACCAATCAAGCGTTTCCCTGTAGAGCGAGTTGCGTGGTATGGCGTGTCCAACGTCGTACAGTATGTGACGCTTGTGTGCCGGATCGGTGCCCAATAGCCGAAACATTGGCAGCTGCGACGTCTCGACCGGATAGAAGTGGTCATAGCGACCGTTCAGCATCAGGACCGGTACTTTAACTCGCGGCGCAAAGTGGATCTGGTCGACCTCCGGCAGTGTCTCTTGCAAGTAGAAGCCTCCGACGACGAGAACCGCTGCTTTGATGCGTGGCTCGAGGGCCACCATAATCACCCCCATAGCCCCGCCCCAGCTGGGTCCCCAATAGGCGACACGATCGGAGTTGATTTCGGGCCGCATCTCAAGATAATCGATGCTACGGGCAAGATCCTTGAGCCAGGCTACGACGTGGTCGCGATAGGAGCTAGTCGGATAGGGATAATCCGAGGATAGATCCGTACCTCTCTCGTAAGTGCCTTTGTAGACCGGGAGAATAACGGCGCGGCCGCTACGCACGATGTAGTCAAACCGGTCGTACCGGATAGCCTCGCTGCGTCGCTGGTAGATCGCGCCGGCCCCGGGAAAAACGACCACCGCTTGGTAAGGCGGCCGGACTCGCTTCGGGAGCAGCAGGTGGGCGAGAACCCGCTCATCGCCGTACGCGGCGTCGAAGGAGATCGTTTCCCGGCTCCAAAATTCGTTCCCTTCATCAACTCCGTCAACGACCGCGTTGAGATCCGTTTTGTCGTAGGAAAAGAAGCGTTTGTAGACTTCGAAGACTTCGTCGGTGGCGGGTTTCTCTTTGGAGTAGTCACGGTACCCGAGGGCGATCGGCTCAAGCAGCGAAGACTCGATCGGTTGTGACCCGAATTCACGAATGCATCGGAAGCCGTGCTCCGGTCGGCGATCGAATGCCTCCTGAGAAGCGGGGTCGTTGAACATGTAAATTGGCTCGTTCCAAGAGCCTCCCAGAATATACCGCTTCGTGAGGTCTCTCTGGAGGGGGTTGGAACACCATTCTTTGACGTTGCCCGCAAAGTCAAACCCTCCGAACGGACTCATCGCGAAGCCTGCCGAGCCGGGGCGCGGCTCGGTACCGGCGAGGTTGCTGAGGGGAACTAGGTAAGAGCTAATTCGGGTGCCCGCGGCCTTTACCCAATGGTAGACCGTTGGTAACGACTTGTCGGCGAATTCGGCATAAGCACTTGCCTCATACCAACTCACACCTCCAACAGGCCGGTCGGCCTGACCGTCCGGATAACGACTGAGTTCCCACATCGCAGGGCCTGGCCGGCCTGTTGCGTCCCGAAACTCCTGCATCGCCTCTTCCCAGGAGAGCAATCTTCCATCCTTTATGAACTCTATCTTCCAATAGTCGCGCTTCCCATACCCACCTGCCTCGACGAAGGTGGCGAACTCACGATTCGTAACCTCGTAACGGTCGATGAGAAATTCCGGCAGCGGTATCCGCCGAAGATGGTCTAGTCCCGCAAGGTCCACATTGACGGGACCGGCAGGCACTAAAGTCATGTCTCCGGGAATCTCGGACTGATCTCTCAATTGGATGCGAACAAGCTGCGCGGGACCTGCGTCAGAATCAGGGAAGGTGTTGTAGAGTGCTCGCGGCAGAACCGCTCGGTGAATCGTAACGAAGTTCGGCTTCTGGACTCTCCACTGGGTGTAAACGTTCGCAAGGCGGAGATTGGACAGCGGCGACTCACCAAGCAGCGTCCACTCTCCGTCAACACGGGAGTAGGGTTTGTAGTAGACTTCGGTTCCGGGCGGCGAGGTCTCGATCGATAGCTCAGCGCTGATGTCGTTCAATAGCTCTTCGAAGTGGCTTGTCCCTTGGAGGAACGGCGTGGCTCTCGTGGCCAATTCGAACGCTGCCTCGCGGTCTTGCTCGCCCGCCAGTCTCTCGATCTCGGGGAGGGCCTCTTCCAGCGCCCATCGCCGCTGTTGGCTCTGGTTCCACAGCCAACCCACTAGTGCGGCCAGAGTCAGCAAGGTTATAAGCGCCGCCAAGCGCTCCCACCTCTGTGCCGAAGCCGGGACTGCAGTGGTGGAAAGCTCCGGCCGACCCTTCTTCGTGGACCCGGTTAGAGGATGAAGAGGGCGCAGATCGACAACTAGATCTTCGATATGTTGATACCTTTCCTCGCGTTGTTTCGCAAGCACCTTTTCGAGGACCCTGTCGATCTCAATCGGCAAGCCGCTGCGGAGAGCCGTCGGTGGTTCGGGCTCGGTGTTCACCACCGCGTAGGCAACCGCGGCCTCGACTTCTCCTTTGAAAGGAAGCTGTCCGGTCAGCATTTCGTAGAACACTACCCCGAGCGACCAGATGTCTGAGCGCCGATCCGTGGGTTGGGCCGTCGCTTGCTCGGGCGACATGTAGGACGGCGTGCCCAAGGTCGTTCCGGTCTTGGTGAGGTCACTCCGATCTCCTACCTGGGCGAGGCCGAAATCCATGATCTTGACCTGCCCTTTGTGGGTCACCATCAGATTGGCGCTCTTGATGTCCCGATGGACGATTCCTTCTTCATGCGCCACCTGCAGCCCCTGCGCCGCCTGAACGGTAATGTCCAGCGCCTCGTCCAACGGCGCCGGCCGGGCCCGCACCTTCTCTTTGACACTCTCCCCCTCGACGAACTCCATGGCGATGAACATGTGACCATCAGCCTCGCCGATCTCGTACACAGTGCAAATGTTGGGATGGTTCAGCGCGGCGGCGGCTTGGGCCTCGCGCAGAAAGCGCGCCTTCTCCTCTTCGCCTTCAAGGTTGTCAACGGGCAGGAACTTCAGCGCCACCGTACGCCGAAGCTTGGTGTCTTCGGCTTTATAGACGACCCCCATGCCGCCCCGGCCGACTTCGGAGAGGACCTTGTAGTGGCTGATCGTGCGACCGACCATGACGGTCAAATTGTACCGCTATCAGATAACTGGTGATTACAAGCCTTCCCACCAGCTAACCAATCCTAGCACCGCCAAGGCCCTAAGTCGAGTCGGGTTTTTGCCTTTTCGGTGACGGCTGGGAAGGCTCCGACGGCTGATTGCTGAATGGGAAGTTATTTGAACGAAGCCTGACGGCAGACGCTTCGCGTGAACATTCATTCGGCAGCGCTGCGCTGTTGGGAGTATGGTCGGGTCACAGAGAAAGGAGGTCTCCCTGTGACCCATTTACGCAAGAAGATGCTCGAGGAACTTGAGCGTCGCAACTATTCCGCGAGCACCGTTCGCTGCTATCTCCGCGTGGTGGAGGATTTTGCACGCTATTTCCAGCAAGCTCCCGACCGACTAGGACCGGACCAGATTCGGAGCTATCAAGCGCACCTGTTTCGCGATTGCAAGCTCGCCGACAACACCGTGAGCCAACGTCTGGCGGCGCTGCGGTTCTTCTACATCAAGACGCTCAGGCGGTCCTGAAACCTGAGCCTGACGCCCTACCCCAAGAGGGCGCGACGACTGCCGAGCGTCCTCAGCCAAGAGGAGGTCGCCCGACTGATCGACTGCGCCGGCAGTACGTTCCACCGCATGCTGCTGATGACGCTGTACGCCACCGGAGTGCGCCGAGCGGAGCTGGTCCGGCTCCAGCTCAGCGACATCGACAGCGGGCGCAGGGTGGTTCACGTACGCGGCGGCAAGGGCCGCAAGGACCGCGACGTCATGCTCAGCGAGCAGTTGCTCGCCGCCTTGCGACAGCACTGGCGAGGGCTGCGGCGCCAGCCGACCCAGTGGTTGTTCCCGGGCGGACGTTGGCATAGCGCCGATCATCCGATCAGCGTCAATGTGCCCTGGAACGCTTGCCACCAAGCTTCCCAGCGGGCCGGCATCGACAAGCCGGTTCATCCCCACACGTTGCGCCACTGCTTCGCCACGCATCTGCTCGAAGCAGGAGCGGATCCGCGCACGATTCAAATGTTGTTGGGGCATCGCGATCTGGAACAGACAGCCCGCTATCTGCACCTGTCGGCGCGCCATCTCAGCGCTGTCGCCAGCCCACTGGACTGTTTGCAGCTCACCTCGCCGGGCGAGAAAGATCCCGGGAGGCAGTAGATGCAACGGCCGCCGCTGGAGGTGGCCGATCTGGTTCGCGCTGCCGGAGAGTGTTTCCTTGAGAAGAGTCGCGGCTGGCTCAACTGGCAACATCTGAAGGTGCTGCTAGCGATCGAGCGTTGCCGCACGGCCGCACTCGGCGGTCATCTCGATGAGTGCTCCGAGTGCGGCCATCGCCCTGCCATCTCCTACAACTCGTGCAGAAATCGACACTGCCCCAAGTGTCAGGCCAACACCCGCGAGCGCTGGCTCCAGGCGCGGCGCAAACAGTTGCTGCCTACGCGCTACCTGCACGCCGTGTTCACGCTGCCCCACGAACTCTCCAGGCTGACCTTACAGAACAAGCGAGTCGTCTACTCTCTGCTGCTGCGCACCAGCGCGGAAACGCTGTTGGAGGTGGCCCGCGATCCCCAGCGTCTGGGCGCCGAGATCGGCTTCTTCAGCGTCTTGCACACCTGGAATCAGAAGCTCCAACATCATTCCCATGTGCACTCGGTCATCGCCGCCGGCGGCCTCTCTCCGAATCACACCCGCTGGATCGAGCCGCGCTACGACAGCTTCTTCCTTCCCAAAGACGTCCTCGCTGAGGTGTTTCGCGGTAAGTTCGTCGACGCCTTACGGGAGGCCTTCGCCGAGGGTCGACTCGGCTTTTACGCTCAGCTGCGGTTCCTCTCCCAACCGCGCGCCTTCTCGGCTTTTCTCCGGACCCTATTTCGCAACAAGTGGGTGGTCTACTTGAAGCCGCCTTTTGGCGGTCCCGAGCAGGTGCTGCGTTACCTGGGCCGTTACACCCACCGCGTCGCCATCTCCAACCATCGTCTGGTGTCATTCGCTGATGGCCAGGTCAGCTTCCGCTGGCGCGATTCGGCACACGGCAACCAGCAGCGGCTGATGTCTCTCGCGTTGGACGAGTTTCTGCGCCGCTTCCTGCTGCACCTATTGCCGCCGCGCTTCGTACGCATTCGCTACTTCGGTTTCCTCGCTCACCGCAAGCGTGCGGCGTTGTTGCCGCTTTGCCGCCGACTGATCGCCCGAGCGCAGCCCTCCCAGACGATGTCCCTCGGCGGAGCAGAACCCGCTCGCGCGGGCTGGGCCTGCCCGCGCTGTGGCGGCCTAATGCGGGTCGTCGAGCGCTTCAGCCCCGTTCAGCTGCGGCTGCGTTCGCCCCCTCTGTCGCCGGCAGCCGCCTGATGCAACATCGTTTTCCAGCTCGATCCACCCGGTTGCTTCGGCGCGAACCGCTCTGGTGCGCCTGGTCGAGGTTCTTCGGCGCGTTCCACTTGCTCCGATCGCTGAGCCGACAGGAAACTCTCTCGCTTCCCCGTACGATCACGCCTCCAAGCGGGGCTGCCCAGCGGCTCTCGCGCCGTCGAACGGGTGCCGACCTCCCGTTAGACCCCTTTGCCCCCCTGATTCAAAACGCATAGACTCCCCGCTTCCTCGGACGGCTTCCTTCAAATCGTTGTATCGCAAGCGTCTAGCTCTCTCGTCGGGCGGAGCTTTTCCTGCTGGGTCGCCTGCGATACAACACTAGGATTTTTTCTCGTTAGCTACCCGGCGGCGTCGCCCTTCGTGGGATATTCTGGCGTCGACTGCTGGCAAATGGGCTCCGCCCGCACATGGAGCATCTACTCGCCGGCGCACCTGCGACAGGGCGAAGGGCGCGATGTAACCAGAACCCCAGCATGCCCGCCTCGCCCGCCGTCTGGTCCTGATGAGGGTTTATTTGTGAGACCTGAATTATGCACTGCGGGGTGCACCGGAGGAGGGCTGAGCCGCCAGGGGCCATTTGGGGGACCCCCGAAAACATGGGGTAATAAGGTAGGCTGGCAAAGATTTCAGCTTCGCCAGTCAACCCCAAGGAGGTCACCCAAATGGTTACCAAGCGAAAACAGCATAGCTCCCGAAGGCCCGTCAAACAAGGCCGGGGCGCGAGGGCCCCGCGGCCCAATAAAATCGGGGCTGCCACGCCTTATCACTTCCGCGGCAAGAATCTGACTCCCTACGGCGGCTTGCTGCCCGTCGCCACCCTGCTCGAAAAACTCGGCTTCCAGGCGCTGCTGGAAGAAACCATCACGAACAAACGAATCACCCGTGTGATGAGCCTCTACCAGTTTGTGCTGGCCCTCGTGCTGGGCCTCTATGTCGGCTTTGCGCGGCTGAACCAACTCCGCTTCATCGCCCGCGACCCCATCTTGACCGGCATCTTGCAAGTGACGCGTCTGCCGCCGCAGTCCACGCTGTGGCGCTTTCTGGCCTCGCTGCACCTCAACGTGGCGAAGCAGATCCTTTCCATTCAGCGCCAGCTGCGGGAACGAGTCTGGGCCGCGGCCCAGGTGAAATTGGAGACGGTGACGCTGGACACCGACACCACCGTGCACACGCTCTACGGCCGCCAGATGGGCGGGCGCAAGAGTTACAACCCCAAGAACAAGGGCAAGCGCAGCTACCAGCCGATACTGACTTTCCTGGCCGAGACGCGCGAATACCTGATGGGCGGGTTGCGCAACGGCGACCGGCCCACGGGCCGGCAGATCGCCGCCCACCTCGAGAGCGCCTTTCGGGCTTTGCCGCACGGCGTGAAGAAAATCCTGGCGCGGGCCGATTCCGGGTTTTATTGCTGGGAGGCGGTGGAGGCCTATGAAAAGGCGGCTTGTCAGTTCGTCATCGTGGCGCGCAAGACCAGGCGGCTGGTCGAGCAGTTGCAGCAAGCGGCCTGGAAGCCCTCGCCCCACAGCGATGCGGATGCGGAATGCGAATTCCTCTACCAGCCGCAGGGCTGGGCGCGGGCCTGTCGTTTCCTGGCGCTGCGTTACGAAAACGAACCCGCGGCCGGCGCGGCCGAGCAATACCAGCTGTTTGCCACCAGCGCTTACACCTACCGCGTGTTTGTCACCAACCTGGCCGAACCGATCGCGGCGGTGGTGTGGTTTTACAATCAGCGCGCCGCAGCCGAGAACCTCATCAAGGAGGCCAACAACGACGCCGGGCTGGCGGCCCATCCCTCGCGCCGCTTTGACATGAACCGCAATCACTTTCAGCTGGCCATGCTGGCCTACAACCTCAACTGCTGGCTGCTGCTGTTCAACCGCGAAGCCCAAGCCAGCGTGGAGACACTGCGGCACACCACCCTGGCGACGGCGCGGCTGCGCTTTCTGTTCGTGGCGGCCAAGATCTGGCGGCACGCCGGCAGAACGGGTGTCAGCTACAGCGATCATTATGAGGAAAAGGGCCTGTTTGAACGGCTGATGCGGCGGCTGCGGGCGATGGGGCCACCGGGATCGAGCTTCGCGCCGGTGGTGGAGGGTGCGCTGAGTTGAGGGGCGCTCCATGCATAAAATTTCATGCACTCGCCGCAACGTACTGGGAACACGCCGCTTGCCCGCCCGCTTTTGCCCGCCGGGATTGGCAGGCGGCTCAAACAGGGAGGGAAACAGAGGAAAAGACGACTTGCTAAATCACTGAGTTGACACGACTGCCGCTACCGCCACAACTCCATCGGCGATGGCTACGCCGAATCTGTGCATAATTCAGGTGAGATGGCTTCTCGCAGGTTCTGCCTAACCCCAACCACAGACGGCAACCCTAAAATCCACACTGCCCCGCCACGCTGGAGTACGATGTTCTAAAGCGATTGCAATCGTAATCACAAGGAGTGATCACCAAATGAGTGAACCAACTTCCGGCGTAAGCCGGCCGATCGTGAACCGGCGATCTTTTTTGACAGCCGCCGGGGCCGGCGCGCTTTTGGCCCCATTCGCCGTACAGGCCCAACGCGACTGGAGCGGCAAGAACCCGGTTCGCTATCCCGATCCCGATATCGTCGTCATCGACCCCCGCTTCGCCAAATACAAACTCGGCAACACGCCGATCCAGCGCCTGCACGTCGGCACGCTGTGGGCCGAAGGACCCGCCTGGAACGGAGTCGGGCGCTATCTGCTGTGGAGCGACATCCCGAACAACGTCCAGTTGCGCTGGCTCGAGGAAGACGGCCACGTCAGCGTCTTTCGCAACCCCTCGGGCAACAGCAATGGCAATACCTTCGATTATCAAGGACGTCAGATCGCCTGCGAACACGGCAACCGCCGCGTGGTTCGCTATGAGTACGACGGCAGCATCACCGTGCTGGCCGACGAATGGGACGGCAAGCCGCTCAACGCGCCGAACGACGCGGTCGTCCATCCGAACACCCACGACGTCTGGTTCACCGACCCCGGCTACGGCAGCCTGATGAACTATGAGGGCAACAAGGGTCCGCTGCATCTGAAGGAAGCCGTTTATCGCATCGACGGAAGCAGCGGCAAGATGGAGATGGTCACCGACGAAATCTTCAAGCCCAACGGCCTGTGCTTCTCTCCGGACTACAAAAAGCTGTACATCGCCGATACCGGATCCACGCACTACGCCGAGGCGCCCAAGATCATCAAAGTCTGGGACATTGTCGGCGAGAAGAAGCTAAGCAATGGCCGGCGCTTCACCTCGATGGATCTCCCCGGCGTGGGCGCGGGAATAGCCGACGGCATCAGGGCCGACGTCGATGGCAACGTCTGGGCCAGCGCCGGCTGGGTTGGCGAGGGCTACGACGGAGTGCACATCTTCGCGCCCGACGGAGTCCGCATCGGCCAAATCCGGCTGCCGGAGATCTGCTCCAATGTCTGCTTCGGAGGAACCAAACGGAACCGCTTGTTCATGACCGGCAGCCAGTCGCTCTACGCCGTCTACGTTGAGACCCAGGGAGCCCACATCACCTAGCTGAGATTGCCATGGATCAGCATTCGATAGTCCTCCGGGCCGCCAAACCCACGTTCGATGAAGGTCTGGCATGTGGCCGCTACCTCGACGAAGCAGCCGAGGGCTTCTTCCGTTTTATGCTCGGTCGACGGGCAGCGCACATTATCGCCAAGGCATATATCCAACCTGACCACACCTACTCCTTCCAAAACGTGACTTTTGCCGAACATGACAAACAGATCGTTGGCATGGCCTTGGGGTTTACTGCCGAGCAGCATCGCCATTTTTCTGACCAGCCACTGAAAGAGTCCGCGGGATATCATGCCCTGCGAATGACGGCCGTGAAAATGCTCTGTGCGCCACTTCTGCGAATTCTCAAGACCATCGCCGATGGTGATTTCTACCTTTTGGCCATTGCTATCGACAAAGAACTTCGCGGCGAAGGTGTCGGCTCCGCCTTGATGGACTCTACTGAAGAACGGGCTCGCGCAAGCAGCTCGACTCGACTATCCCTCGACGTCTCAGCCAAGAATGAGGGCGCTCGCCGACTCTACGAGCGCCGCGGAATGACCGTCGAGTCGCGGTGGCCAAAGCGCTTGCCCATACAAGGATTGAGGTTCTATCGAATGACGAAAGCACTCTGAGTCCTCAACGGATGCCATCTCGGATGGCGTATTTTGAAAGTTTGGTTGAAAGTTAAAACAAAACCACCCCATTGAGAGCGTGCAGGAAATCGCTTTTCGAGCTCCGAGTCTGGCACCCCCCGCCCCGGTGCCCGGCTTGGGACTCTAATGCGCCAATCACGCCCCGTCTTGAGCCAAGCTCAGATTATGTTCGCTAAAATCCGGCTCACAATTCCCAAGCTCCATCAACCCTTCGCCCGCCATTTCCGGCGAAAGCGGTTCCGGCGGTTTTGGCGTGCATTCGGGTTGTCGGCGAAAACACGCGTTCTCGACGTCGGAGGATATGAATACTACTGGCGGTACTTCGATCAGGTTCCGCGCGCAACGATGCTAAACCTCGACCGGTCCGTCGAGCGCACTTCTGAATTCGACTGGGTGATCGCCGACGCCCGGCGAATGCCGTTCGCCGACGGCGCGTTTGACGTCGTCTTTGCGAACTCGATCGTCGAGCACGTGGGAGATCAAGCAAGCCGCCAAATCTTCGCCGCCGAAGTGGAGCGAGTCGGGAAACGCTACTATGTTCAAACGCCAAACCAGTGGTTTCCGGTCGAGCCCCACTTGTGGACCCCCTTCATCCACTATCTGCCCGCGCCGCTCCAAAAGCGGCTGTTGCGGAACTTTACGGTCTGGGGCTGGCTGGTGCGGCCAACGAGGCAGGGGTGTGACGAATTTGTGGATCAGGTCCGCCTGCTGACGGTCCGCGAACTCAAAGCACTGTTTCCCGGTGCGGAAATCTGGAAGGAGCGAGTGCTGGGCTGCACGAAGTCCCTCATCGCCGTTTCGAGTCCGCCCAACGCTGGCAGCCCGCGGTGAAAGTTCTACAACGTACTTTGCCAAACAAGAATTTTGGTGTGGAATTGTTTCATGGCAATGGGACGACGCAACCGGCGGCAGCGGCAACGAGCACGACGGTGGAGATCACGATTGCCCGCGGGAGCGCCGGCACCCAGACGCGGGCCGACGTCCGCGTCCCGATCACCGGCTTCGTCATTGTTGCTCTCGGCACAATCATCCTAACTATGGCGTCTCATTGACGCTTGATGTACAAAAGATGTTGACGCGCTCCGCCAAGTCCCGTTTTGGGAACTCGGCCGTCTCGCGACAGAACGCTCCCAGGCCCTTTCGGGTTGGTTACGGCCGCCCTCCTTATGAAATAATGACTTACTGAAGGGAGTCAGAAAACATGGAAAATCGCCGGGAACTTTTCGCTCTGATGGGCGCCGCTCTCATGGCCACGGGGGCTTCGCCGGCCGCGGCCAAGGTCAACGACGCCGTCTTGCCGGCCGCGAAGAGCGAGTTGACACGCCATCCTTTTGGAGACCTGCGAGTTTATTACACCTGAATTATGCACTGCGGGGTGCACCGGAGGAGGGCTGAGCCGCCAGGGGCCATTTGGGGGACCCCCGAAAACATGGGGTAATAAGGTAGGCTGGCAAAGATTTCAGCTTCGCCAGTCAACCCCAAGGAGGTCACCCAAATGGTTACCAAGCGAAAACAGCATAGCTCCCGAAGGCCCGTCAAACAAGGCCGGGGCGCGAGGGCCCCGCGGCCCAATAAAATCGGGGCTGCCACGCCTTATCACTTCCGCGGCAAGAATCTGACTCCCTACGGCGGCTTGCTGCCCGTCGCCACCCTGCTCGAAAAACTCGGCTTCCAGGCGCTGCTGGAAGAAACCATCACGAACAAACGAATCACCCGTGTGATGAGCCTCTACCAGTTTGTGCTGGCCCTCGTGCTGGGCCTCTATGTCGGCTTTGCGCGGCTGAACCAACTCCGCTTCATCGCCCGCGACCCCATCTTGACCGGCATCTTGCAAGTGACGCGTCTGCCGCCGCAGTCCACGCTGTGGCGCTTTCTGGCCTCGCTGCACCTCAACGTGGCGAAGCAGATCCTTTCCATTCAGCGCCAGCTGCGGGAACGAGTCTGGGCCGCGGCCCAGGTGAAATTGGAGACGGTGACGCTGGACACCGACACCACCGTGCACACGCTCTACGGCCGCCAGATGGGCGGGCGCAAGAGTTACAACCCCAAGAACAAGGGCAAGCGCAGCTACCAGCCGATACTGACTTTCCTGGCCGAGACGCGCGAATACCTGATGGGCGGGTTGCGCAACGGCGACCGGCCCACGGGCCGGCAGATCGCCGCCCACCTCGAGAGCGCCTTTCGGGCTTTGCCGCACGGCGTGAAGAAAATCCTGGCGCGGGCCGATTCCGGGTTTTATTGCTGGGAGGCGGTGGAGGCCTATGAAAAGGCGGCTTGTCAGTTCGTCATCGTGGCGCGCAAGACCAGGCGGCTGGTCGAGCAGTTGCAGCAAGCGGCCTGGAAGCCCTCGCCCCACAGCGATGCGGATGCGGAATGCGAATTCCTCTACCAGCCGCAGGGCTGGGCGCGGGCCTGTCGTTTCCTGGCGCTGCGTTACGAAAACGAACCCGCGGCCGGCGCGGCCGAGCAATACCAGCTGTTTGCCACCAGCGCTTACACCTACCGCGTGTTTGTCACCAACCTGGCCGAACCGATCGCGGCGGTGGTGTGGTTTTACAATCAGCGCGCCGCAGCCGAGAACCTCATCAAGGAGGCCAACAACGACGCCGGGCTGGCGGCCCATCCCTCGCGCCGCTTTGACATGAACCGCAATCACTTTCAGCTGGCCATGCTGGCCTACAACCTCAACTGCTGGCTGCTGCTGTTCAACCGCGAAGCCCAAGCCAGCGTGGAGACACTGCGGCACACCACCCTGGCGACGGCGCGGCTGCGCTTTCTGTTCGTGGCGGCCAAGATCTGGCGGCACGCCGGCAGAACGGGTGTCAGCTACAGCGATCATTATGAGGAAAAGGGCCTGTTTGAACGGCTGATGCGGCGGCTGCGGGCGATGGGGCCACCGGGATCGAGCTTCGCGCCGGTGGTGGAGGGTGCGCTGAGTTGAGGGGCGCTCCATGCATAAAATTTCATGCACTCGCCGCAACGTACTGGGAACACGCCGCTTGCCCGCCCGCTTTTGCCCGCCGGGATTGGCAGGCGGCTCAAACAGGGAGGGAAACAGAGGAAAAGACGACTTGCTAAATCACTGAGTTGACACGACTGCCGCTACCGCCACAACTCCATCGGCGATGGCTACGCCGAATCGGTGCATAATTCAGGTTACAGCAAGGAGTTGGAACAGCGTACTGAATTGAATGGGCGGAGAAGCTGGACACGGAGCTCAAGCAAGCGTGGGACAACTACCGTGGCGTTGAGCAAGAGTTGAAGAAGTGCATCGCATTTCTGGACGACGCCGAACAACGCGTCATCGAGCGAACAGAATGGGCGCAACGCCTCGACCGAGAACTCGAACAAGCACGCGAGCAACTCGCTCGCGTTTACTCTTCGCCGGCCTATCGGTTCGGCCGCCGCCTCCGCCTTGCGCCCAACCCCGCGCCGGCCTCCCCCGAACCGAGCCGCGAACGTGAGTGAGCCTGGGAACGAGCTTACCGGAAACCGGCCGGGACGTTAGCAGGCTCGGGGCCTGATTTCTTCGGGTCGCGATCTTACAACTCCATTCGGGCCGTCCTGACAGACGTCACTTCTGGCCCGGGCCATCTACCAGATGAGATACCGCGGCATCGGTTTGAACTGGCAGCCTTCGACGAAGATTTCGAAGAAGTCTGGCGTCGTCTCCAGCTCGACGTGCTCGACTTGCTTGACGAGGCTTTCGATGGATTCTCGCTTGCTCCGCGATAGAAGCAATTCTTTGGCTCCTTGCACGGAGGCGTTGCCGATCTTGACAATGCGCTCCTCGGGGACCGGCGCGAGAAAGCCTATTTCAATGGCGTTTCGAACGTTGACGTAGTTGGCGAATCCGCCGGCAAGATAGAGCCTGCTAATGTCGGCGGGCTGCAAACCGAACTTGCGCAGGACAATGAATTGCCCGCAGTAGTTCGCGGCTTTGGCTTGGGCCAGGTTGCTGCCGTCCTCCCGGGAGAAAGTGATGCCGCGATGCGGAACCAGGGTCATCTCGTGGGACTTGTCCGCGAACACTCCCTTGGGAGTCATTCGTTCCTGGCGGCGAAGCCCGGCGATCAGGTCGATCAGCGCCGAGCCGCACAGCCCGATCGGCTCCCCGCCGCCGATGGTGCTGTACTCCGCTTGGCCGTCGTCGTTCAGCCAAAGGGACTCGATGGCGCCATCGACCGCTGTCGTCCCGTAGCGGATTCCTCCGCCCTCGAAGGCGGGACCGGCAGGGCAGGAGGCCGTCATCATGCGGCCTTCATGCGCCACCACGACTTCCGTGTTGGTTCCGATGTCGACGAGCATGACGGGCTCGCGGCGGGTTTCCAGATCAGCAGCCACCATGCCGGCTGCTATGTCCGCGCCAACGTGACTGGCAACCAGGGGCGCGCCATAGACCCTGGCTTTTGGATTCGCCCAGAGCCGCAATCGCCGGGCATTTTCAGTCAGCGCGGTCGTTTGACGATCGCCGGCAAGGTACTCCAGTTCGATGCCTGACTTGTAGGGCCGCTCGCCGATGGTCCGCACATCCAGATTGAAGAACAGCTCGCGCATGGTGGAATTGCCGGCCACCACGATTTCGTAGATCTCTTGCCGCGGGAACTCGAGCCGCCGGCACATCTCCCTGAGCTCGTAGTTGAGCGTGTTGATGATCGCCTTGTGCAGCTCTCCCTGGAACGGCCCGGAGTCGTATGAGATGCGGTGCATCACATCACTGCCGCCAAAGCGCTGCGGGTTTTCGAACGAGGAAAGATACGCGCTCTCGCCTGTTTCCAGATCAACGAGCTCGGCGACGACCGTTGTCGTTCCCAGGTCGATGGCCACCCCGTAGATATGGTTGCGGTAGTGGTCGATCACTTCCCCGCCGTAGCAGACGCTGTCGCCCCGGCGCCGAACGAGAGGGTCGATGGAGAAGTCTTTTTCAGGAGCAGAAGTTAGAATCTTGGGGTTCGTGCGCAGCAGCGAGAAGGCAATGTCCGAACCCGTATCTTCCACCAGAGCTTGGCAGGCCAGGCGAAAATCGCCCCGCAGGAACTCCTCGGCATCCGTTCGGGGGCATAAGCCTTGTTGTCCGGTGCTGACCTCGACGATGCACTCGTGGCAGTGGCCCATCCGTCCACAGGAGGTCGGCACCCGGACCGCGAGTTCGTCGGCATAGTCGAAGATCGTCTTGCCGGCAGCGAGTGGAAGCCTGCCGCCGCCGTGAGTGATCTCAGCCATGGGGAATTACGTCCGAAGGGGGGCGCGGGAAGATAGCGCCGGGGTCAGGCTGACTCCCAGGCGCCGCGATAGTCCAGCTTGTCGTCCCCGGTGCACACGAGCAGCCCGCCCTTGGTGGCCGGTTTGCCTTGATTTCGGCACCCGAACTTCGCGGTGCATTGGTCGAAGCGGTTCTTGTAAGGGCAGCGCTCGGTGGAGAGTTCGCCGGCGCGCTGGATCATCCGCGAGAACAAGTCAGTGATCTGCTCCAGGCGTTCGCGGTATTCTCGCTCGTAGATTTTCCGCACTGTACGATTACCCTGGAGCCTCAACCGCTTCGGCTGCTAACCTCTTGGCGAGCGCGACACATTCCATGGCGTCCTTGCCGTAGCCGTCCGCTCCCATTTCATCAGCGAATTCCTGTGTAACGGGCGCGCCGCCGACCATGATTCTTACATCGTCCCGGAGGTCTTCGTCAATGAACGTCTCGATGGTCACGGCCATGTTCGGCATGGTGGTGGTCAGCAGCGCCGACATTCCCATCAGCGGCGCCTCGTTTTCCTCGACAGCCGCGAGAAATTCGTCTGGTTTTGTATCCACCCCAAGGTCTATCACCTCAAATCCGGATCCTTGCAGCATCATAATGCAGAGGTTCTTGCCGATATCGTGGAGGTCGCCCTTGACCGTGCCCATGACGACCTTTGCGATCGGCTCGATCCCCGAAGCGGAAAGGATGGGCTGGATGTGCTTCATGCCAGCCTTCATGGCACGGGCGCAGCCGAGAACTTCGGGCACGTAGATGAAGTTCTCCCGGAATTTGATGCCGACGATCCGCATGGCCGCGATCAGTCCGTCGTCCATGACCTCCAGCGCTTCGGCGCCTGCTTCCAGCGCTTTCTTGGTCAACTCGTCCACGGTGTGGTGGGCGCCATCGATCAGCGCCGCCGCGATTTCCTGCATTTCCGGGCGGACCTTCGCGAAGGCCGTGATGAGCTGCTCGCGCTCGCCGGGCTCTTCGATATATTCCCCGACCTCGTTTCGGACGAACTCGTTCGAGATGTCGCTAATCGTCGCCATGTGCGTTTGCGGCTCCCCGTCTCTCAATTCGGCGGGGAATGATCCCGGTGCCAGTCTTTCACGGATCTGGGGATTTCCTTGAGATTCTCGATCGAAGTTTGAAGAGGGATGGCGCACTCCGGGCCGACCAGGCGGACGCTAGCCTCGAGGTTCCTGTAGACCTCTTCGCGAACGCGTTCCGGGCCCTTGGCGAACAGCGTCTCTGGATTGTTGATGTTGCCCACCAGCGAGATGCGGTTTCCTACGATTGCCATCGCTTCGCTGGGAAGATTCTTGGAATCGTAATGAAAGGCCGCCATGCCGGTTTGAGCAATGTAATCCATGCGGTCGAGCGTTCTGCCGCAGATGTGGAGAATCAGGGCCGCAGGCAGTCTTTCGGCGAATTCGATGTGCAGGTCAAGCAAGAATCGTTTGTAGTATTCCCCGCTGACCAGATCGCCGGTGGCATGGTCGGGCAGCGTCAGGGCATCCGCCCCGGCTTCGATTTGCGCCAGCCCGAACTGAATCGTGGCCTCTTTCATTCTGTCGAGACACAGCTTCGTCTTGCCGGGGTCATCCAAAGACATCAGAAGAAACGGCTCGACGCCGAAGCAGTGGTAGCCGAGCGTCCAGGGCCCCATCGTCTTGCCGATGATGGCCACTTCGTCGCCATATTCCTTCTTAAGGATCCTGATGGCGTCCAGCACGCATTTCATGTCGGGATGAGTCAGAAAATAGTGAGGAATCTTGATGTCGCCGGGCTCGACCCAGATGGGTTCCCGCATCCTGACCGTAGGCCAGTTGTCCTTCTGTTCCCACTGCATTTTGCAACCCAGAGCGGAGGACTCCTGGATGATCGAGAAAACGGGCATGATCGAGTCGAACCCCAGCTCGGTGTAGCTGGTGGCTGCCAGCCGCGCCATCATTTCGGGATTCCGGTTGGCATCGGGGAACGGCGCACCGACCAAGTCCATTAGTTCGACGGTGGCTACCGAGGTTGGATTGCAAACTGGCGTGCGATCGACCGGCTCCCGGCGCAGGGCGGCTAGCACCCGCTGCCGGCTGGTCATCGGCTCAATTGGTTGTGTGGTCGTTTCCATTTCACACCTCCTAGCCCCAATACTCGTTTCTGAGCAGTTCCGTGGACGGTTCTTGCTGCATGGCGTGTGGTCTCGTTTCGGGTATCGTTGAACGCCCGCCGCACATCGCTCTCCGCGGAGATGAGCGGGCCGGTTTGCTCCTACGCCCCGTCCGGGGCTTGCCCTTGATGGTTTTCAGACCCAGGGTTGCGCTTCGCTCCACCCATGGGCTATGATCCTGCGCCGCTTCGCGGCTCAACGGCTCTAAGCTCGAAGTGAACAACATTGCTCCTCTCACGCACTTCGCCTCGCCACGCGGTGAGAAAAGCGGACTAGCGGAGCACTTCGCCCGATACCGGATAGGTCCCCGGTCTCCGCGTAGCCAGCCTCACTGCTTCTGGGCGCTCGGCGCCACCAACTGCCCTCGCGCGGCAGCCATCTCCTGCTCGCGCTGAGCGCTTCTCACATTCAATGCCCGAACGAGGAGCAATCCTACGAGTTTATCGTGGGCATGCCCGCATGGGAACGCGATTCGATCTTCGCCGCCCTCCACCCGCTCCATCTCCGCGAGCTTTGCCAGACCTCCGGTGACGGCGGAGCAGCGCTTGGAGGCGGCCTCGCTTTCACCGTCCGTGCCGAGCTGGTAAACACCCTCTCCCAGACTGCTGACCGTGATCTTCGCACGCGATTTCTTGTCAAAGATGTTCAATGGACGAGGTGGAGCCTGCTCCTCCGGCGGCAGTTTGCAAACCTCTAAAAAGAGCCGCTTGCTCGCCAAATGATGCTGTGCGCCGCAGGGAAACCGAATCTGACGAGCCTCGCCCTCGACCGGCTCCAATCCGCCGAGTGCCGCCATCCTGCCGGTCACGGTTTTGATTCGCTGTTGCGCGCCCTCGATCGGACTGTAGGTATGGACCAGCAGCGACGGCCCGTTTTCACTTTCTTGGCGATAAAGAGCGATCGAGATGTCGTGGAAATGAGGGTCCAGGGAGACCAGCTCGATGCGGCTTCCGATTTCAGTCGTTACACCCATCCCGATCTCTTACCGAGAAGCCCTGCAGCAGGCGAACACAGCCGCCGCAGTCCGCTCAATTGTCAAGTGTACCTTTATCGATCCCTGTCTGACCAATCCACGACACTTTCCGAGAGGGCTCGCTCACCGATGGATTTCCCGCTGGCCCGTTTGTCTCTAGGCTGCTCATTCGTGGCGATTTAAGCGCACGACGCGAAAATAGGGCTTGTCCTTTTCGCCAGCATCCATTGCAAAGACTTGTTCTGTCTTGGCTGGGTCGTAGCCGCGCCAGAGCCAGCGGAGGGCTGCGGGCAGGAGGGAATCTCCGTGGGCCGTATTGTGCTGGGCGTTGCCGAAGACGAAGCGGAAGTCGTACTCCCGCATCTTGAGCGAATTGGCAAGTTGAATGTTCTGTAGCGGCCAGCTCCCGTGGCTGTTTTCAAGATCATCAGCGCCGTCTTCCATCCAAACGCGGATATTGCGCTTCTCCTCCTTTCGCACCATGCTGGGGTAGAAGTGACCGCCGTCCAGGACATCTTCGCCCTTCATCTCTTTTGAGCGCCATGCGATGGCCGTGTAGCTGCCGATTCTTGAAAGCACCCGTGCGAAGGCGCGGGGCCGAAGCCAGGCGGCGGTGAGTGAGCATATTCCGCCCGATGATTGCCCTCCGATGGCCCGGCTATAGGCGTCTTTGCGGATTTTCTGGCGCTTCTCAAGTTGCGGTAAGATTTCATCGAGCACCAAGCGCGCGTAACGGTCAGAGACCGTGTCGTACTCGATCGCTCGCATGCGCTTCTCTCCGACATAGCCGGGCGCGATCAGCAGATGAACCATTGGCGGAATGACGTTTTGGTGTACGAGATTTTCTGTCACCGTGAAAAGACGCGACCGAGAGTCACGCATCGCAAAGCCTTGGCCGTCTTGCCAAACCATGAGAACCGCTGGATTACCGGGCTCGACGCCGGGTGAGGTGTAGTACCACCAATCATTCTTCATGCCGGCGTAAATCTTGCTGGTATGCACGAACTTTTCCGATAGCCGCCCCTGCTCAACGCCTGGCTGCGGGTAGTGCTGGGGAGTGTACGCGCGAACATCGGTACGCTTCAGGGGCTTGCCGTCGACGAGAAAGTAGAAGGCGTGCGAAGTTCCGGTCTCGAGCCTCGTTAGTGCAATCCAAAGGTTGCTCTCCGGCACCGGCCTGAGTCCATGGACGGGAGCGCCGTCGACAAAAAGTGAAGGCTTTGACGGCGACTGCACGGCGAACAGAAACTCGGGTCCATGGGAAGCGTGGGCGGTGCCCGCGACCAAAGCCTTCTCGCCGAAAGTTTGAGTCAGTGTCCGGCTGAGTGAGGTGCCGGCCGGGCGCTTTGCCAGATCGATTAGATGCTTTTCAGCCGCCGGGTCCGCGGCGGCAAGAATTCCATAGGCGACAGTCGCCAACAACATCAAACGCTTCATGAGATATCTCCAATGGCTCTGTTGTACGCAGTGGCACGTTTACCTTCAGTTGGCTAAGATCGACTCCGCGTAGAGAAGATTGCCGGTGAAGCCGTCGTAATACTGAAAGACGATCTGCGGGTGCGGGAACTTCACCCAGCGTTCTTTGCCTTTCTCCAGCGGATTATTGAAGACGTTGTTGACCTGAACCACGGTGTAAACCGGCTGGCGGTTGAGCTCAGGCGGGACTTCGTCACGCATGTAGCTGGACCAGCGGATCTCGATTTTGCGTCCGCGTGAGTCAAAAATGCCATTCGGGGGACGGCCGCCTTCCGCGTTGGCCTGGTGATTGCGCGAGTTATGCGGCCCGGAGGCGAACTCCCAGACGCGGTCGGTGATCTTGATGGCAAAACTGTTGTGCAGGTCGCCGGTCAGAACGAACACCGGTTTGCCGAGCGAGTCCCAGAAGTCGATCACCCGCTCACGGTCCTCCACGAATACGGTCCAGGCTTCGTCTTTGTTTGCCAGGTCGGCCACTCCGCCGCCTGGGCCCGAGGTGCCGCCGACGTGCGGAATCGTGAAGTTCACGCTCGAAAATACGAAGAAGATTTCCGCGTCGCTGTTCTTCATTTCGTCGAACATCCACTCGCGCTGCTGCGTACCGATCATCGACAGGCCGGGTCCTTTGGGATTTCTGACGTCATGCATGTCGCGGTGACTGCGGGTGTCGAGAAAGAAAATGTCGGAATTACTGACCCGCATCTTCGAATACGACCGCCTGCCGATCGAGTACGTTTGTTCGCCATCAGCCTGGAAGGGCGGCTTCACGCGCAGCTTGGTCTTGTCGAGAATTTCGACGATTTCATACACGCCGGCGTTCGGGTCGCCCTCTTTCGTATCCAGCGCGTTGTCGTTCACTCCGGCGTCGGGTGTGCCCCAATGGACGTGCAGGTTGGCCGCTTGGGCGAGATCGATCTTGGCGAAGTCGGCGTTAGGATCTTCCAGCACATCGCTGCCCGCTGCGTAGGAGGTTCGCCCGAAGTGAATCGGCTGCTGGAATTTCTCCGGGTTGCTCCAGCCCAGGTAGTGATACCAAGCTTCGACTCCGATATCGCGAAAGACGGTGCGGCGGTGCTTGTAGCCGGGCGTGGCGGTGCCGTAGATGTCGTTGAGGATCTCATGGTCGTCGAATGTGTAGAAGGAAGGGACCTCGCGATGCCATTCCGATAGATTCGGCGCTGTGTCCAGATAGTACTTGTAGTTTTCCCACACTCCGGTGATGGTGGGAGCCATCTGGACGACATGGGGTGTCTGGTCGGCGGTGGCGCCAGCTTGCTTGAGCCAGTCTTCGGCCGGGTAGTCGCGTTTTTCCTCATAGAGCCAGTCCCCGTTGAGCACTGCGAAGTCGACCTTGTCTTTGATATTCGCCAGCATCTGGTTGTAGGCCGGCAATCCGGGCCCCAAGCCTTGTGCGGGATTCTGGTTGTTGCCGCAGGCGAATTCGAAACTGAAATTGAAGTCACCGTTTGGGTTCAGCTCGGCGTCTTTGTGCTGCTCGGCGTCCGGGAGCGTCCGGAACGAACCGCTGTGAAGCGGGTTGGCCCCGTCGGCCTTCGACGCGACCACTTGGTAGAAGTACTCGGTGCGGGCGTCGAGTCCTGTCAGCAGAACCCAACCCGTGTTATCGCGATCGAGCACGGTCTGGACTGGGCCGGAGTAGCTGTTGAGAGCATCGGCACTGGTTCCGTAACGCACCAGGAACGAGCCTGGCTCGGCGGTACGGGCCCAAACGCCGACCTGGTGAGCGCCGATGCGGCCCAACATAGGCCCGTGCGTAATTCCGAGCTCCGGTTCGGGGCTAGCCGTGGGGGCGCATCCCGACAAGACTGCTAACAAGAGTGATGCAATGATTGGGCGCACGAACGTCTCCTTCGTCTGCTCAACAGCGACTGTGGGGGATTGGGCCGCCGCGATCCGTTTCCGTGGAGCACGGATTACGCGGCTATTTCGTTGGAAGAGCAGACGGCTCTGAGCTTACCAGAACTCGGAGTCAGGATTCCATCATTTTGCGCCTCTCTCTGAGTGGAAAGAGAAAATCCGTGAAGGCGCCCCTGCATCAGTGGGTTGCCGCCGGTCTTTGGAGGGGCCCGTGGCGCCGCAGGGGGCGCCCGCAGCGCGGCAGGCGCGAGCAGGCGTTCGACCGCCTACAAGTGCGCGGCTGTGTGCTGATAGGTTAATGAGACCGTAACGTCCGAAACGCCGCTCCCGATCGAGCCAAAGGAGACACGAAACTGGTCGCCGGCGTTCGCCGTGGCGGAGGTCGGGGTCCCTCCCGTCACCGTCCGGCTGCCGAGGGCCAATGTTCGATCGGTTGCGTAAATAGGACTGAACGTCGGTGATGTTCCCGAGCAGTTTGATGTGCAGCGCTCGATGTTGAATGTCGAGGCCCCGCCGGTTGTATTCACAACGACACGCGAATTGATGAGCTGAACCTCGTTCACCCCTTCAGGAATCGTCAGCACCATGGGTTGCGTTCCGGTCGATGGCGTCCCCGCGAAGTGCCATTGCAGAGAGTCGTTGACTTTGGCACACTCTAGCGGCGTCCATTGGCCTGACCCGTTGGACCAAACCAGACACTGGCCATCCAACGGCGCGTTGGTCGAAACGACCCTTCCCCTTATCCCGGATACGACTGGGTTGGGAAAAGTGCCTGTCAGATCGCCGCCCGCGTTCGATCCGTCCGTGCGATACCAGCTCAGCAGCGTGTCCCCGGCTTGGGGTATCGCGCCCGCGAGAAAGGTGATCGTGGCAACGCTGAGGGTAAAGTCGCTTCCCGATTCTTGAACAATTCCGTTCTTCGTGAGCACAAGGCTGGCGGCGGGATTGGGTGCAGCCGCGAGAGTGAAAGTCACATTCACGCCGTCGATCGTCCCAGAAGGCGTTTCGGCATCTTGGAAGACTCCGAATGAACCCCCAGCGCCGCCCTGTTCGAGCGACACTACCGAGCCGCTGTCTTTCTTTACGGTCAGCTCTCCCGTCACTGAGTCCACATACAGCCGTACTTCAGTTGAAGCCCCAGGGGGAGGCGCGGTCGTTTCGGCGAACTCGACGTATCGCGTATTTACCTCAATGTTGCCGCTTTCGTCCACACTGCTCAGGACCGTTCCCACATTATTCCGCCACTCTTGCAGTTTGGTCGTCCCTTGACCTTGGCCCGCTTTTACGGTGAGTTTCGTTGCTCCCGTTGTTGGCGTCGTATCGCTCACCTGCAGCGTAGTGTTGACGAACGTGCCCCCATTGCGCAAGATCTGAAAACCGGTGTCCTTAAAGTTCCCCAAGTCATCGTAACGACTTATATTCAGCGCGGTTTCGAAACCCGAGAATGCAAAGCGGTTCAGCCCGTCTACTTGGAAGAACTGACTGACGACAGTGCCCCCGAGCTTCGTTGCCAGGCCCATTTCCCGGAAGAATCCGCTCCCTTGCGGAGTGATGTGCGCCAGCAAGTCTCCCGCGCCGTCGCGCCACTCCTGGATAGAAGCAGCTTGGCCGGTGATTCCCCGCACAATCAAGACTGGGGCTCCCGCCGAGGTACTGATGATCGAATCGTTCGAATTCTTCAAAGCTCCGATGCTGCCGGGTGTAATGACGTCCGTTCCACCGCTCGCGTGCGTGGAGGCATGAACGAGGGGATTTCGAGCGTCTGACAACCGCGAGTCGTTACCCTCCGTGATTGTGCCGGCCGCGGCGCCGTAAACCGGTTCCACTTCGGTGCGCAGTTGACCCACGTTATCGAACGCAGTCAGGCCGTTCGTGAAGTTGGCCACGTTCCGCTGAGTCACGGTGGCGCCCGAATCCTGAAAGATCTCATATGAAGTGCCTGGCTCGGCTCCACTGCCGGCCGCCGACCAGAACAGGTTCGCGGCGCCGTCGGTAGTCAACTGTTGACTCGGCAGTCCGTCCGATGCCGGCAGTGTATAGACCGTGCTGGCTCCGAGAGTGGGTATTCGAAAGCTAACCGAGTTCGCTGCTGTCTCGTCCTGGAACGTCAACAACGGGGTGGTCGACCCAGCGCTGCTTTTTCGGATGATCTGCTCCGCCGTAAACACATTGACTTGATCCAGCTCGGCCTTGTTGTTCAAGCTCGAGTTGAGACCCGTCACTTGCGAAATCGCGATCACGGAACCAGGCGGCGGCGGCTGGCCGATTCGAATATCGCTGACCGTGACAGGAGTCGCGCTCTCCGGCACGACCCAATTTTCCACGAAGCGCGTTCCGTTATTGAGCAGGTAGGTAACCGTGTACGCCGTCCCCGCCGGCGTCGAATTCTCGTTCGGGACCAAGTCCGTGAGCAGGACTCCCTGAACGATGCGTATCTTCAGCGAGTTGGTTGTAATCGTAGACCCGTCTGATGCGGTGAAACCCTTCCATTCAATCGTGACTGAGCCTTTAGCCGTGCTGCCGTCGGCGTTGAACAGAGTGTCTTGAACCCGTGTCAATGGGATAGCATGCGCATCGCGGCCGAGCGCCATCAGAACTATCACAAACGTCAGGAGCCGGAGCCCCCATGATCCGATTTTTCGCATTCTGCTTCCTTCCTTGAGAAAATGCCCGAGTCCGATACGGAACAATTTCAAGCCCTTAGGCTAGCTTTGGCCTCAGAATAGCGAATTGCCACTCAGGTGATTTTGAATATTTACACTAAGTAGTTGAAACCAATGACAATATATTTGTAATTTATCCGTGACTGAAATTCGTGGGTTGGCGTTTTGTGCAAACGTCGAGTCATTTCAGCAGATTACTTGTCAAGCTGATTTCGCTGCCGAACGGCTTCCGCTGGAATGTTGCGGCCGCAGTCCCAGGACGGTTTTGTTAGCAGTCGATTTCCCTGTCTGCTCAATGAACGCGATCTGTAGCCTGGCGGGCCAGTCAAGGCGCGATTGTCATTTGCTAGGGCAATTCCGCGGAGGACGACGGGGCTGAGCCACAGCCGGAAGCGGCACTACTTCTCAAGACTGCTATGGAGGGCGCGTTCCAGTTCGTCACGCGACATCTTGGTGGTCACAAACAATTCCTGTCTGGCTCCGCTTGAAAGAGCGATAGCCTTCCAGCCGGTCTGCGTCGGCGTAGTGACTCGAATCTTCACTGCTCCCTTCGCGTCACGAACTTTGCGAATTCGGCCGGGGATGATCGTTCCAATGGATGAACAGTTTCCCAGGAGTCTTTCTAGGATGGGGCGAAGCCCTTCGATAATCGAGTGCTCCACCTTCAGGCGGTTGTTGGCGGCGCGTAGTCTCATAGTCTTGGCCTACGGGCTCGATGCGCCGATCCGACCGGCCACGGACCCTGGAGTTCGCGACTTGGATTCGCGGCCAACAGCTCCTACGCCCGATGGTATCATGAGTGGCCATGAGCCTCCCGGAATGTCCGACAGTGGTCATCGTTGGACGCCCGAACGTCGGTAAGTCAACCCTATTCAATCGCATAACCGGCAGCCGTCGAGCAATCGTCGGCAATGAGCCCGGTATCACCCGCGATCGGATCCGCCTGGAAGCGGAATGGAAGGGACGTCCTTTCGAGCTGATTGATACCGGCGGGATGATGTTTGGCGAAACCGCCGAATTTCCGGTGCTGATCAGCGGCCAAGTGAGAGTGGCCATCGAGTCGGCGGCGCGCTTGATCTTCGTCGTCGACGGCCGATCCGAGATCAGTGAAACGGATCGAGATTTGGCCGACCTGCTGCGCCGAACGAATAAGCCTGTCTCGGTTGTCGTGAATAAATGCGACACTCCGGAAAAACAAGTCCTTGCCACTGATTTCTACGAGTTAGGCTTTCGAGACGTCTTTTCGGTTTCGGCCGAGCACGACTTGGGCGTGGACCTTCTGCTGGACCATGTGACAGATGGCTTTCCGGCGGCGGAGGTGAGCGGGACGGACGAGAGACCGATTCGTGTGGCGATCATCGGGCGGCCTAACGTTGGTAAGTCAACTCTGCTCAATTGTCTTACCGGGAAACAACGATCGATTGTTTCTCCGACGCCGGGAACGACTCGGGATGCCGTCGATGAGGAGATTGAGCGCGGAGGTGTTCGTTTTCAATTTGTCGACACGGCTGGAATCCGCAGGAAGGGGAAAACAGCGGCAATGACCGAGAAGCTGAGCGTGGTAATGGCGCAAAGGCATATCCGGCTCGCGGACGTGGTATTGGTGCTGGTGGATGCAGTGGAAGGAGCAACAGCGCTGGATGCCAAGATTGCGAGCTACGCTCATACGGCCGGCAGGGCAATGGTGATTATCGTCAACAAGTGGGATCAGAAGCCGGCCGCAAAGTCCCGCAAGGCCGCACGCTCTGAATTTACGTTGCAAGTTCGTGACCACATGAAGTTTCTTGACTACGCTCCAGTCTTGTTTGCGTCCGCGCTCACCGGGGAAGGAGTGGGCGACATCTTCGGGGCCATTCGAAAAGCCTACCTGGCCGCTCACAGGCGCGTGACAACCGGTCAATTGAATCGCTTTCTGGCCGAGGTCGATTTTGACCGCGTGACGGCCCCCCGATTTCAAAAACCCAAGATTCGGTACGTCACGCAGGCCAGTGTCGCCCCTCCGACTTTCGTCTTCTTCACGAGCAGGGCCAAGAAGTTTCACTTCTCCTACGAACGCTTCTTGATCAATCAGGTGAGAAAAAAATTCGATTTCGAAGGGACTCCTGTCGTGGTCAAATCCAAGAGCGCCAAACGCTGACCGTATAATGAATCGATGGGCGAGGACCGGCGCCTGCGCGCGGCGATTCCGCTGAGGCATCATGGCCCGAAAGAAGGTTGCATTTCAGGGCGCCCGGGGCGCATTCAGCGAGGAAGCCAGCCGGATACTTCTGGGCGACGAGTTAGCCTACTTGCCTTGTGAACGCTTCGAACAGGTTTTTCGCGCCCTGGCGGACGGAAAGGCTCGCTACGCGGTTGTGCCGATCGAAAACACCCTTGCCGGCTCGGTTCATGAGAACTATGATCATCTTCTGAAATTCCAGCTCCCGATCATTGCCGAAGCGCGTCTTCGGATTGTGCACAACCTGATCGCGAGACCGGAGGCGAAGTTTTCTCAGATTCGCAGGGCGATCTCCCATCCCGTTGCGCTCCGGCAGTGTCTTCGATTCTTCGAGAAACACCCGCGGGTCCGTTCCGAGGTCTTCTATGACACGGCCGGCAGCGTGGAACAAGTCATGCAGCACAGCGACACCGCCGTCGCGGCGATTGGATCCGCTTTGGCGACAGAGTATTACGGCGCCAAAATCCTGAGGCGATCGATCGAAGACGACCGGCGCAACTACACGCGTTTCTTCTTGCTCGCGCGGAAGGCTCCCAAGCTTCGGTCGAAGAATGGTCAAACATTGAAGACGTCGATCGTTTTTTCGACTCGCGACCAGCCTGGAGCGCTATTCCGCTGCATAAGCGCCTTGGCGCTCAGAGACATCAACCTGATCAAGATCGAATCGCGGCCCCTCCGAGGGCGCCCCTGGGAATATTTGTTTTATGTGGACTTGATTGGTTCTCCGCTGGAAGAGAGATATCGCAACGCAATGTCCCACCTTGCGGAGATGACTGAGTTTTTGACGATTTTGGGCTGCTATCCCCAGGCCGCATAGCAAATGGCATCCCTCGCGTCCCGCAAAGTCGAGTTCCGTTTGGGGCGCCGTACGGCGCTCAGCCGGATAGTATGGCAATGAAAATTCGCCTTCTAGACATCGCTCACGCCCGGTCGGGCGATAAAGGGGATACGGTCAATATTGGTCTGATCGCGCGAGAGGAAAGATTCTATCCCCTGCTTGCTCGGGAAGTCACGGCCGATCGAGTCCGGCGGCACTTCGCGGGGCTCTGTAAGGGAACAGTGGAGCGCTACGAACTCCCTAATCTTGGGGCGCTCAACTTCCTTCTCCACCAAGCACTGGGGGGAGGGGGAACTCTGTCGCTACGCACCGACGCCCAGGGCAAGGCCTTCAGTGCTGGCCTTCTGCGGATGGAACTCGAACTAGCCGACGATCAACTGCCGGGCTAGCCACGGGTCAGTTGCGGCTCAGCCCATGCCACAAGGCATACTGCCGCCGCCGGCTTGGCACACTCCAGCCGCCTGATTCGCGCAGCCGGAAACTGCGTTACCGTTCGACGTCTGTGCGGCGAATGTCGAGAAGAGCTTCTCAACCGATTCGCTGCCGCAATCGGAGCAAACCACGGCCTGGGCTTTGTCCTTTGAACTAAGTATCAACTGTTCGAAACTTGAAGCGCAATCGTTGCAATGGTATTCAAAGATCGGCATGGATATTTCCATTGTAGTCATTTGGACTGTATCCGGCAAATCGCCCGATAACCTTTCCCAAACCCGGCTAGCTACTTTCCGGCGCAAAAAGGCCTTTTCGGAGGAAGCCTACTTCGGAAACCGGAGGAAGTTGGAATCGCCAAGCGCCGATCAGTTGCTCGATCACCTCCGAACCCGGCGCGCGGGCAATGTGCGCCAAGGTCTTGGCGTCGGTAACGGCCTCCCAGCCGATGCGCCTGAAGTGGCGGCAGACGACATTGGCGCGCACTTCGCGTTCGAGCACGGCGAAGCTCCAATTGCGGCCGTGTTTGAGAAGCAGCAGACGCAGCACGACCTCGGCAGACGTGGCGGGACGGCCGCGCTGGCGCGATTTGGGATGGCGGCGTCCGAGCGCCTCCCAGACGATGGCGAGCAGCTGGTCGTCCTGGAGCAGACGATCGGCCTGGCGCATCCAAGGCTCGTAGAGATCAAGCGGATTTTCGGGGAAGAGGGGTTCGAACCACTCTTGTCCAAATTAGCTTTGTCGAAAGCTGACTTGAACAGCACACTGCGCCCGGTCCGGTGAGCAGAGCGGGCCGTCGCGCCACGGAAACCGCTCCAGACGGGCCTTTGGGCTGCCTTTGGCGGTTAGCAGGGGTCGGCTGAATCCGCCTCGACATTCTGGACAGCATCTGGGGCCACCGGGAACCTGGTTTTTGCCTCGACCCTCTCCGGCCAATAAAATCAACAACTTACGCGTCGAGAACAGGGCCTGTTCAAGCTAATTTGGACAGCAGTGGGTTCGAACAGGCAGCGCTGACGGTGACGCGGGGTTGTCATTCCCTACTACGCCACAAATCGGACAACATTGTCCTAAATTCCGCCATCCGTCTCGTGCTCGACAACCACTCGGCGCACATTTCCAAGGAGACGCGGGCTTTCCTCGCGACGCTGCCGAACCGTTTTGAATTCACCTTCACGCCGAAACACGGATCTTGGCTCAACCTGATCGAATCATTCTTTGGCAAAATGACGAAGACCCTGCTGCGCGGCATCCAGAGCACCTCATCCCCGCGCCGAGGATGATTCCGACTTGCAGCCCAAATTTCGGCCCTGGCGGAGCTGCTGTGAGAAATGCGGGCTAAGAGCCGTGGGCTGAAAAACCTTCGAATGGTCGAGGACTTCCTTAAGCTGCCCGCTGAACTTCACCTCGGCGAGCTTGTGACGAAAGCCGCCAAAGTCTGAGAAATCCTGCCGCTACACTTTCGGCGGCTCGTAAACAACCTTTTCCTTTTTGGGATCAAAGTAGAGCACGCGGCCTTCGCGGTAGCTCTGGACCGCCATGGAAATCGTGACCTGCGCACGGTAGCCGGTTTCGGCATCGAGGCGGGGCTGCTTGCGGGTCCGGATCGATTCGAAGAAGTTCGCCATGTGGGCGTCGCGCCCCCGGTCTTCCACCGGAATGTCCACGGATTGGTACCCGAACTTCTCGACGAACTCGTCCCGGTAGATGCGCTCGGCGGAGACCGTGATATGGTCGGTTGCCCCTTCAAACCGCCCATGGTCGACCATGACGATGGTGCCCTTCTGGCCCCGAATGAGACCGGGGATGTGGGTTGAATTCGCCATCGATGAGCTCAGGATCAGCGAATGCCCTTTGGCGAAATCGGCCATCACATTGAAAGTGTCGGGGACTTCGCGGTCCGGGAAGGCGTAGATGCCTCCGCCCGCGCTGACGCGGTAAGGAAATTGCGCCTCGCCCCAGCAGATCTGCAATGGCGCAACGACGTGGTAGAACAAGTCGGTGGCGACGCCGCCGGAGTAGTCCCAGAACTTTCGAAAGCGAAAGTAGCGCTGCGGGTCAAACGACCTTTTTTGCGCGGGTCCCAGCCACATGTTCCAATCGATGTAGTTGACGCCCTTCCCGTTGGGGCCCGCATCCGGTTCGATTTGCCAATTGTTGCCGCGGCGTTCGGGAGTCCAATTCCATTCGCCCTCGAGGGAGTTGCGATGGTAGGAGCCCTGGCTCGAGATGAGCTTGCCGATCATGCCGTCTTCAATCGCCTTGCGGGCCTTCCACCACTGATCAGCGGAGGTGGTTTGCGAACCCACTTGAAGAACGCGGCCGCTTTGCTTCACCTTGCGCGCGACCTTCTGCGCCTCCTCGATCGTGTGGGTCATGGGCTTCTCGAGATAGACGTCCTTGCCGGCCTCCATGGCGGCCAAGGCGATCGTGCCATGCCAGTGATCCGGCGTAGCGATGATCACGGCGTCGATATCGGGACGCGCCAGGATTTCTCGATAGTCGAGCGTGGCGAACTCGGCTTTCGAGCGCTCCTGCGCCAACTGTTTTCGCTTCTCGTAAACGTCGCAAACAGCCACGATCTTGACGTCGCCGCGTCTTTCGGCCATTCCGAGGACGAGCCGCATGAGGCTCGACCCGCGGCCGCCGACGCCGATCAGCGCGACGTTGAGACGGTCGTTGGATCCCTGGGAGTTGGCCGCCGCCTGTGCCGCCGCGGCGGGCGCGGCAAATCCAGTCACGGCGCCGGCTCCGACGGTGCCGCGCACAAAGTCTCTGCGATTGACTCCGGATTGATTTGGCATTTTCTTTTCCTCTGCCCGCTGAACGTTCCGCCGGGCATTGAAGATGTGACGGGTGAGAACGAGTCGCCGGCTGAGTGTTCCAGGGGTTATTTGAGCCTCTAATGCGATTATAAGTTACATGCCACCTGAATTATGCACTGCGGCGTGGACCTGAGGAGGGCTGAGCCGCAAGGGACCATTGGGGACCCCCGAAAACATGGGGTAAAAAGGTAGGCTGGCAAAGATCCCAGCTTCGCCAGCCAACCCCAAGGAGGTCACCCACATGGTTACCAGACGAAAACAGCATAGCTCCCAAAGGCCCGTCCAACAAGGCCCAGCCGTGACGGCCTCGCGGCCCAATAAAATCGGGGCTTCGACGCCTTACCACTTCCGCGGCAGGAAGCCGACTCCCTACGGCGGCTTGCTGCCGGTGGTCGGGAGGGCGCTGATCTGAGAGCCTGGCTATGCGCTATGCATAAAATTTTATGCACTAGCCGTAACACACTGGAAACACGTCACTTCCGAGCGAGGTTTTGACGACGCGGATTCTGGGCGGGAAGGGAAACCGGACACGGAGAAGTCAAAAGGCCAGTTGCCGAGCTACCACCTCACGACGACCGCCAACCCGCTACGAACGCAGCCACACTCGCAAAGTGAATCTGTGCATAATTCAGGTGCCATGTTCTTTGGCGCCAGCCGGACCGCGGGTCCATGCGGAAAGGCATGCTCCCGTGCGATCGGCGGCTCGCCGGTCTCCAAGACGCGCCTGGCGAATTGTCTTCCAACGAACATCAGCTTCCACTTGTTACATGGATTTGAAGCTCGTGGCGACCCTAAACGGCTGATCGTTGGGGTAGAATAACTAACAAAGGTTCCTGGCCTAGATGAAGAATCGACTTCCGATCCTGCTGCTGCTGGCGTTGGGCTGTCTGGCCGCGCAGGAAACCGAGACCACCACCGAGTCGATCCGCGTCGACGTCAACGTCGTCAACGTGCCCGTCACCGTGGCGGATGCCGACGGCAAGTTCATCGTCGACCTGGACAAGGGGGACTTCGAAGTCTTCGAGGATGGCCAGCCTGTGCCAATCCGGTATTTCGCGAGGAGCACGGACAAGGAAAATCTGCCTCCCCTCTACGCCGGGTTCCTGATCGATCTCAGCAACACGGCGCGGCTCTACTACAAGACCTACCAGGAAACCATCGGCGACCTGGCCTATATCCTGATTCCCGAGGGAGGGGACAACCAGGGTTTCTTGATCGGCTACCACACTGAAGTCGACCTGCTGGTCAAGATGACCAAGGACCCTTACCTGATCGTCGACAGGATGAACAAACTCAAGCATGGCGGCGGCAGCTCCATGATCGACGCCGCCTTTGAAGCCTGCGGCAAGATCCTGGCGTCCAAGGACTATCAGGGCGCCGGAGAGCCCCGCAAGGTCATCGTGATCGTCGGCGACGGGCACGACAACGCCAGCAAGCACACCGTGGAGGAAGTGATCGCGGCGGCTCACCGCGCGCAAGTGACGATCTATGCCGTCAGCACGGTCGCTTGGGGCTTCAACGAGAAAGAAGAGAAGAACTTGAAGCGCATGGTCAGCGCCACCGGCGGGCGCCTGGTGCACCCCATGGAGAAAGTCCACGCCGATATTTCGGGATACCTGTCCAAACCGCAGGACGCCGGCAACTACGCGCGCACGGTAGGAACCGGCGAATACGCGCGCGCCCAGCTCGAAGCCCTTTACCGGGCCATTCTCGACGTTTCCGGCGCGGTACAAAGTCAGTACATTCTTGGTTACGCACCGCCGACGCCGTTCAGTGACGGCCGCTTCCGGCGCATCGAGGTCAAAGTCAAACTCAACGCCGAGACGCAAGTCGACCATCGCGCCGGGTATTATCCGCCCGGGACGTAGAATGCTCCGCTTTGCGCCGAACCCTTGACAGGCGTCAATTGCCAGCGGCTGACAATTCACCAACTGCCGATCTCATCAGCTTTTTGGCCTCCCCAAGGAAACGGTACCGGATCCTATGAGTCGGTCTTGAAGTCGCTCTGATCCGCGCGTGCGAATACATGCTCGTGAGTCGTTGCGCGTGAACTTCTGAAGCCAGTGCGAACGTGGAAGGGTATCGTGCCGCGAATTTTGATGTTGTAGAACTCAGGACACTTCCAATGTTTCCTAAGGTGAACGAACCGATTCCACCATCGGCGGTGAACAGTCCGTCAAGCAGCATTTCGTTGAACACGTCCAAGGCGTTTACGAATGCGGTGATGTTTGTCTGCGACAATGCGGCGATCTCGACCGCTTGCCGTTCACCTTGGTTGTAGTGAATCCCGAGCAGTTTCTTCCAGTTCACTTTAGGCATCTTCGGGTCGAGTTTGTGGAAGCTCTTCTTGATGCCACAGTAGCTAGCTGTCCGCCGCTTGATCAGGCCCAGCTCGCGGAGGAAGATCTCCCCTGAATGGTTCCCATCTCTTTGTGGACCCGTCGGCCCGATCCCGTCAACGAATGCTTTCCACCCGGCAGCGATCGCGACGTCCCGTGCCTCCTCTCGAATCTCCTGCTGAACAATGCGATCTCGTGTGGCTGCACCGAGGTCGCTCAGTTCCAATTCCTCGACGAGTGTTGCGCGAGTCCACCACGATGGCGCTTTGGTGCACACATGTTCCACTTGTCGTGGGGTAAGACGACCAGTTCGGATGAGATAAGCCGCGACTCTGGTCAGCAAGTCGCGATGCATGCTGCTCGGGACCCACTGGACTCTGAGATACTTGGACAACTCGTCTTCCTTCGCATCCTGCTGAAGGCGGTGGCTACGGTAACGGACTGTAAGTCCTGTTCCGGCCTGAGGCCGGCATGATGAGTCCCGCAGCAAGCGGGCTGCAAGAAGTAGACGGACTTGTTGTCGGCTGCCTCGATCTCGCCTCCGCCGCCGCTGGCTGTGCGGCCAGGCAGCCTCGACCAACACTAGGAAAAACTACGCTACGATCTGCAGCACCTCTTCCCCGAACTCGGCCTCGTCGCTTGACGAGCAACAGTGACATTTTTTTGTCGCAGTCGAGCCGCTAAGCGCCTATTGTCGCTTCACGTCACCGGCAAAGTCCTCGAGTTTTTGGACCGCCACGATCTCGAGGTAGTGGGCCATGGGCTTAGTCGGCTACCTGAGTATCTGTTTTCGGCGGCTCCCAGCGTACCACCGGACGCCGTGCCGCTAGTGTTTCATTCACCCGCTTCGTGCGAGTGGAGTGCGGTGCGCTCTTGACGAGCTCGGGATCGTCCTCGACCTCCCGCGCAATCGATCGCATGGCCTCGATGAACAGGTCAAGTTCGCCCTTGCTTTCCGTCTCGGTCGGCTCGATCATTAACGCGCCATGAACAATGAGCGGAAAGCTGACTGTGTAAGGATGAAACCCGTAGTCGATCAGCCGTTTGGCGATGTCACCGGTCCTGACCCCGTGCCGTGCCTGCGTGTCGTCACCAAAAACGCATTCGTGCATCGATGGAGCAGGATAGGGAAGGTGGTAGTCCTCCTCCATACCCTTGCGGATGTAGTTGGCGTTCAAGACGGCATCGACGGTGGCGTTTCGTAACCCTTCTCCGCCATGAGCCATGATGTAGGACAACGCTCGTACAAGAACTCCGAAATTGCCGCAGTAAGCCCGCACCCGTCCGATGCTCTGCTCTAGTTCAGAGTTGTAGGCGAGCTGCCCTTCGCGCTCCACTATTCGCGGCGTTGGCAGGAAAGGTTCAAGGTGTGATTTCACGGCGACCGGTCCCGCGCCCGGCCCTCCGCCTCCGTGTGGCGTCGAGAACGTCTTGTGAAGATTCAGATGCATGACATCAACGCCGAAATCCCCAGGCCGCGTAATTCCGGCCAGTGCGTTCATGTTGGCCCCGTCCATATAAAGCAACGCACCTCTCGAGTGCAGCAGCTCGGCCACTTTGGCGATTTCGTTCTCGAAGATGCCGACCGTGTTCGGGTTGGTCACCATAAGGGCCGCGACTTTTTCGTCGACCTCGCGCTCGAGTTCCCCCAGATCGATCATTCCTTGATCGTTGGACTTCACCTCTCGCACTTGATAACCGGCAATGGCCGCCGTGGCCGGGTTCGTTCCATGGGCGGAATCGGGGATCAGCACTGTCCTGCGGGGATCGCCCCGTGATTCGAGCCAGGCCCGGACAACTAAGATGCCTGTCAATTCCCCATGAGCGCCGGCTGCCGGCTGCAACGTCACGGCATCCATGCCGGTGATCTCGGCGAGGAACTCCTCCAACCGAGCTTGCACCCGCATGGCGCCTTGCGAGAGTGATTCGGGCTGGTAGGGGTGAGCCATGGCCAAGCCTTCGAGGCGAGCCACATATTCATTGACCCGCGGGTTGTACTTCATCGTGCAGGAGCCCAGTGGATACAAGCCCAAGTCAATGGCGTAGTTCCAGGTCGACAGGCGCGTGAAGTGGCGAACGATTTCCACTTCGCTGACTTCCGGGAAATCAGGGATCTCTCGCCGCACGGCGCCCGGCCCGAGCACGCTCACCGGATCGATGGCCGGGACATCGAGGGGCGGCAGTTGGTAGCCCTTCTTGCCGGGGGAGGAGTGCTCGAAGATCAGCGGCTCGTTCTGTGTGATGTGAGGGCGGACTTTCATGTTGTCTTGTTCAATACAATCGACCGGTCTAAGCTTGCCGTTTCTCAGGCGGTCAGCTTGCCGCGATGGTTCTCAACAGAGCCGCACCCGCAAGGGTGCGATCCATTTCGCCCGTGACCGCATTCCCATGAAGGTCCAGGCACTGATTACCCTTGACCGCACCCTTGCGGGCGCGGCTCTGTTACGGACGGGTCGCGGATCAGCCCGTCTACCCGGCGAACTTTTCCGCGAACCGGTCCATTTCTTCGCGCCGATTCGTTTCCGTGGCGCACACCAGCATCGATCCGGCCAGCTCAGGGTAGAACCGGCCCAAGTCGAGGCCGCCGATAATTTTGTCTTCCATCGCCCGCTCATTAACCTGACTAGCGGTCGCACCGTTCGGCCGTACCACGAACTCGTTGAAAAACGGCCCGTTGAACGCTAGCCCGGCGCCGCGCCGTTGTATTTCTCCCGACAGGTAATGCGCCTTCGCCAAGTTTTGCCCGGCCAGCTCGCGCAAGCCTTCTTTGCCAAAAACCGTCATGTAAACCGTGGCCATCAGCGCCACCAAAGCCTGGTTGGTACAGATATTCGACGTGGCCTTCTCACGGCGAATGTGCTGTTCGCGGGTCGCCAGCGTCAAGCAGAACGCGCGGTGGCCGTCTTCGTCGAGAGTTTGCCCTACCAGCCTGCCCGGTATCTGCCGAATGTAGCGCTGCTTTGTCGCCAGAACCCCAACAAACGGCCCCCCATAACTGGGCGGATGCGCAAACGATTGCAGCTCGCCGGCGACGATGTCCGCCTCGTGCTCGGGCTCAAGCAGTCCCAGCGACACAGCTTCGGTGAAGATCACTACCAGCAGTGCGCCATGGCGATGGGCCAGCTCCGCCGCGTCGCGGGTCTGTTCGACGATTCCGAAAAAGTTCGGAGACTGAACGATTACCGCCGCAACCCCGCCGTCCAACTTGGCTTCGAGCTGGTTCAGGTCGAGCTGTCCGCTTTCCGATTCGTAGGCGATCGTCTCGATCGGCATCCCTTGATGCCGCGAGTAGGTCTCGAGAACTTCGCGATACTCCGGATGCACCGACCGCGCCACCAGTACCTTGTTCCGCTTCGTTATGCGCACCGCCATCATGGCCGCCTCTGGCACGGCGGTCGAGCCGTCATACATCGAGGCGTTGGCCACCTCCATGCCGGTGAGTTGGCAGATCATCGTTTGAAACTCGAAGATCGCTGTCAGGGTTCCCTGGGAAATTTCGGCTTGGTAAGGCGTGTAGGACGTCAGAAACTCACTGCGCGTCACCAGCGGATCGATCACCACGGGACGGTAATGGCGATAGACCCCCGCGCCCAGGAAGGATGCGTAGCCGTTGGCATTCTGCCCGGCCAGTTCACGGAAGTAGTCAATGATTTCGTACTCGGACTTGCCTGGCGGGATGTCCAGCGTTCTGTTCAACCGCAACTCTTGCGGCAAGTGGGCAAACAGATCCTCCACCGATGACAGGCCCATCGAGGCCAGCATCTGTTCGCGTTCTTGGGGAGACTTGGGAAGATACCGCACGCCGTCAGGACTCCGACTCGGCGGCGATGTACTCTTGATACGCCTCGGCGGTCAGCAGGTCCTTCAGCTCGTTCTTGTCATGCAACCGAATCTTGATGAGCCAGCCGTCTCCGTGGGGGTCCTCGTTGAGTTTTTCCGGTGCATCGACCAAACTCTCGTTAACTTCGACCACTTCGCCGCCGACCGGAGCGTAAATGTCCGAAACCGCCTTGACGGATTCGACGGCGCCAATCGAAATCGAGGCATGGAGCTGGGCCCCGACCTTGGGCAACTCCACGAAAACGACGTCACCCAATTGATCCTGGGCATGATGAGTGATGCCGATCGTGGCTTGGTCGCCATGAACATCGACCCACTCGTGTTCTTCGGTATAGCGATATTCTTCTGGATACATTGTCTTGTTCACTTCTTTCGGGAATAGAAAGGAGTCGGCACAATCTCGGCTTCGACTTGTCGCTGGCGAACGGCCACCTCAATCCTCTGGCCTGGCTTAGAGGCCGCCACCGGCAGCATACACAGCCCAATGTTCTTTTGCAAGAAGGGGGCCGGCGAACCGCTGGTGACCCACCCGGCATCCTCGGAGCCGACTAAAACGCGATATCCGTCACGGGCGATACCTCGGCCGCGCATCTCCAGTCCGGCAATCCTTCTCGCCAGGCCGGATTCTTTCTGCTTGACCAGCGCGTCGCGCCCGACGAAATCCCCTTTGTCGAGCTTGACGATCCAGCCCAGGCGTGCTTCGTATGGGGTGATTCGGTCGTCGATCTCGTGCCCGTAGAGAGACATCGCGGATTCAAGCCGCAAAGTGTTCCTGGCGCCGAGTCCGCAGGGGATGAGTCCAAACTCCCGCCCTGCTTCAACCACAGCCGTCCAGACGCGCTCCCCTTCCTCGGGCGGGATGTAGATCTCAAAGCCGTCCTCGCCGGTGTAGCCTGTTCGGGCGATGATTGCCGGCACGCCCAAGACTTCGCCTCGCTCGAACCAGTAGGAACGGATCTGCTCCAGGTCCGCAGCAGTGAGCTTGCTCAGCGTTTGCAGCGCTTTGGGTCCCTGAATCGCCAGTTGAACATAATTCGGGCCGGCAAACTCCACCTCGGCGTCAAAGCAGTTTTGGGAAACGATCCACTCAAAATCCTTGTCTTGATTCGAGGCATTTACGCAAAGGAAATAGTGCCTCGCGTCAATGCGATGAACGAGAATATCGTCCACGAATCCGCCGCTGGGGTAGAGCAGACCCGAGTACTGCGCTTGGCCGTCCACGAGCACCGCGGCATTGTTGCTCGTGACGTAATTCACCAGTTCGAGCGCCTGGGGGCCACGAACCTCGATCTCTCCCATATGGCTGACGTCGAAGAGACCGGCCGCCGTCCGCACGGCCATGTGCTCGGCGGTGATACCCGAGTACTCGACCGGCATGTCCCAGCCGCCGAAGTCCACCATTCGCGCGCCAGCGGCGCGGTGAACAGCGTTAAGAGGAGTCTTCTTGAGGGTCTCGACCGTCGAGGTGGTTTCCATGCCGAGCGAAGGAAACTCTCAAGCTATCACCCAACCCGGCGGCTGTCAACGAGCTCGAGCCCGCGGCGCGAGCTTGCCGCCATGATACCGCCGGTCTGGCGGCCCGCTAGGGCATGGCCCCTTCGGCGTTCAGGGCAATTCGGTAGAGCGCCGTGCGTGCGGTCATGTAGAGTGTCTTACCGTCGTCGCCCCAGGCGACATTCGCAGGCACCTGCTCGGGCTGAATCGTTCCCAAGTGCTTGCCATCGGGCGAGAAGATCCACACTCCGCCTGGCCCCGTGCCATAGAGGTTACCGTTCTTGTCGAGCTTGAGCCCGTCAGGGAGCCCCTCGGCGGTTTCGGCGGTGACATCGTAGAACACGCGGGCGTTCTCAAGCGTGCCGTCGTCTTTGACGTCATAGGCCATCCAGAGCTTTCGCGCGTTGTCCGAGTTGGCCACATACAACGTCTTCTCATCCGGCGAGAACCCGATCCCGTTGGGACGCGTCTGGTCCCGATTGAGCAACTCCAGCGTCTTCTCGTCGGGACTCAGCCGGAAGATCCCGTTGAAATCGAGGTCCCTCTCCGGATCCTCTTCCAGCTTCGCCAAGCCATAAGGAGGATCGGTGAAATAGAGCGAGCCGTCGGACTTGTAGACCAGATCATTCGGAGAGTTGAGCCGCTTGCCTTGGTATTTGTCGACGACAGTCTCTCGTTCGCCTTCTTTTGGCAGCTTGAGGCGCGCAATACGCCGGTTGCCGTGTTCGCAGATCATCAGGCGGCCCTGGGAGTCGAGTGTCAAACCGTTCGACCCAATGCCGCCCTCGCGGCCGCCCGCGAAAACCGGCTGGATGAAGGGCGTCACCGACCCGCCCGGCGTCCACTGGTAGATCGCATTACCGCGCACATCGCTAAACAGCAGATACGGGCCGCCTTCCCGTACCCACACAGGCCCTTCGGTAAAGGCCATCCCGTCACCGAGTTTTTCGATCTTGTAGTCAGCCGGAACGATCGCATCGAATGCCGGGTCCACTCGAAGAACCGTGCCCACACCGTGATCGACGGCCGAGGCCGACTCACTTTCCGGCGGGGCCTCCCCGCCGCCACAAGCAAAGGCGCCAGCCATCGCAACCGGCAACAAGAAAACGTAAAGCTTTCGCATAACAACCTCCTGAGCACCTAGGGTAGGACCAAAGGAGTCAGCGTGTCTAGCAGCCATCTCATAAAACTTCATCAGGACCAGGCAGCGGGCGAGGTGGAGTATGCCGAGGTTCCGGTTACATCTCGGTCTTCGCCCTATGGCAGGGGCGCCGGCGAGCCGGATTGGGCTAGACCCCTCCCTCGCGGTCGGGGCTCTGAATCAATTTGGTCCTTTTGTCACTCGGGTAGGGTACTCTTTAGCAACGAGAAGATGGCTGCGAGATGCATGCTCGTCGGCGGCACGGGCTCTCATGTCGGTAAGAGTTGGATGGCGGCGGCGATCTGCCGCTGGCTGCGGCGGCGGGGAGTTCGCGTAGCGCCCTTCAAGGCGCAGAACATGTCGAACAACTCCTTCCCCTGCCCGGCGGGCGGGGAAATCGGGCGCGCCCAGGTGGTGCAAGCGGAGGCTTGCGGGCTGGAGCCCTCCGCCGACATGAATCCGATTCTGCTGAAGCCGAACTCGGACAATGGCAGCCAGGTCGTCCTCGAAGGCAAGGTCTGGAAGAACCTCAAGGCGCGCGAATATTACGAGCATTTCGATTTCTTGCTGGGGCGGGTCCAGCAAGCCTTCGAGCGTTTGGCGCGCGAATATGATTTCGTGGTCATCGAAGGCGCCGGCAGCATCGCCGAACTCAACCTGCGCAGGACGGATCTCGTCAATCTCGGCCTGGCGAAACTTCTCCAAGCCCCCACCTTGCTCGTCGCCGACATCGACCGCGGCGGAGTTTTCGCCTCGGTTTACGGGACGCTGGCACTGATCGAGCCGGACGAGGCGGAGCTGGTCCGTTCCTTCGCCGTGAACCGCTTTCGGGGCGATCCGTCGCTGTTTCATGACGGCAGGCGTATCTTGGAAGACAAGGCGTCCCGGCCGTGCCTGGGTGTGTTCCCTTACGCCCATGACTTGCACATTGACGAGGAAGACGGCGTCGCTTTGGACTACCTGGTCCCCGCCCCGCAAGGCGGTCCGCGCATTGCCATCCTGAGGTTCCCCCGCATCTCGAACCTAACCGACTTCCAATTGCTGCGCTGGGCCGGCTGGATACATAGCGCCACTGAAAGTCGCTACGACTTCGTGATCCTGCCGGGCACCAAGAATTCGGCCGTGGACCTCGCCTGGATGCGGTCACGCGGTCTGGACGAATGGGTCCGCCGGCAGCATGAGGCCGGAGCGATCGTGCTGGGGATTTGCGGCGGCTACCAGATTTTGGGCGAGCGCATCGACGATCCTTTCGAGGTAGAGTCCGGCGCCGGATCGGTGGAGGGGCTCGGGTTGCTGCCGGTGACAACGGTCCTTGAGCGCGAGAAGGTCACGAAAGTTGTCGAGGGCGCCACGCCCGGGGGCGTGCGGTTCCCGGCCTATGAAATTCACATGGGGAAGACGGCGCGGCCGGCGGGAAGCAGCCCGTTCGCTTACGTCGAAGGCCGCGAGGAAGGCCTGCGAGCCGATCGATGCTGGGGAACGTATCTTCACGGGGCGCTCGAAAGCGCCGCCGTCATCGAGGAGTTATTTGGCGTCGAACTGCCGCCCGTGGCCGGCAAGGATTCACGCTACGACAGGCTGGCTGATTGGTTCGAGGAAGCGGCCGACACGAAGCTGTTTGAAGAGTTGTATCTATGAAGGCCGCGGTCAGGGAGGTCCCGGCCGGAACCGGGCTCGATCTTTTGCTGGGAGCCCCCCGCCGGGCTGGTAACAACGATTTGCCGGGCGGCTGGGTTGACCGCGATTCACTCAGTTCCGTCACCCTGAACCGTCGGCGCCCGCCGCCGAGCCGTGTGGACCAGGCTCAGCCCGGCTTTCGGCAAGCTCACGGAAAAACTGATCGAACACCGGCACATTCTCTTTGAGCAGATCGAACTCGTCCTTCGGGATCACCAGTAAGTTGGCCGGCTTGACGGCTCTCACGGTCGCGCCTCTGGTGAGATCGGCCAAAACCGCCATCTCTCCAAAGTAGTCCCCGCTGCCCAGCAGCGCGATCCGGTCCTGTTTGCCGTCCCGCTCCCGCAAGACTTCACACTCGCCGTTCTGAATCACGTATACGCTGTCTCCCAAATCTCCCTCATTGAACACGATCTCGCCGGGCTCGAGGTGTTGCGCGAAAATCCCGGAAGGCGAGCCAACTTTCAATTGAACGAGATCGGGGGGGAACAACAAGGCAATGAACCAGTCCGACGCGACCCGCACCTTTTGACTAAACCCGGGCATCTTGATTAAGTAGACGCACCGCCAGATCAGCCAGGCCAGGAATCCGGAGAAGTGTACGCCGAGGATCTCGGCGACAGCGGAGTGATGGCCAAGCGAGCCCAGCTTTCCCAGCCCCTCGAAATCAAACACGGCTCGTTTGCCGCCGCGGATGGCGGCCGCAATATTGACCGCAACCGTCTTCGCCTCTCGGGTGGCGTGTTGCGCGGTTGGCGGAACGCGGGCTCCAGATTCGGTCTTGATGGCGGCGCAGTCTCCCAAGGCCCACACCCTGTCTTCATAGCCCTTGAGCTGAAGCTGCGTGTCGACGAGCAATCGCCCCTTCTCCTTCGAGCAATCCAGCTCCTGAAGGGCGGGGGCGGGAGCCGACGGCACCGTCGAAATGATGGTTTTGGAGGGAATCGCCTTTCTTGACTTGAGGACGGCCTTTTCCGACGTGGCGGCGGCAAGCCGGTCCTTCAACAAAACCTCGACGCCGCGCTTCGTCAACAACTTGTTGGCGAACATGGCCAGGCCTTCGACCATTTCGGGCAGGATACGATCGCCGGAGTGGACAAGGACGCAGCGAATTTCTTCTGGCGATATGCGCGGATAAATCCGGGCTATGGCGCGGACAAAGTCATTGAGCTCGGCGATCACCTCCACGCCGGAAAAACCGCCTCCCGCCACCACGAACGTCAGGAGCTTGCGGCGAAGTTCCGGGTCCGTTTCGACGTCCGCCTCTTCGAGCACATGGACCACGTGATTTCGAAGGGTTATCGCATCCGAGAGCGTGCGGAACGGTATGGCGTGTTCCACCATTCCCGGCATCCCGTAAAAATTCGTAATTCCTCCCAGGCCGATGACCAGGTGGTCAAAAGGAATCTCCATGGTTCGGGGGCGGAAGCCGGGACTGACGGTGACGGTCCGCTTCTCCAAGTCGATCTGCTCGACTTCGCGCATAATCAGTTTTGTCCGGGGGCAAAGCCGGCGGATCGGAGAAACAATATCGGTGATTCCTATGGACCCGGAAACCACCTCGGGCAACAAAGGCTGGTAGACGAAATAGTTCTCACGATTCACCAGGGAGATGGAGGCCTCCTCAGGCCGCAGTGCCTTCTCGAGATACATGGCGGCGTACACTCCCGCGAATCCGCCGCCGAGAATTAGGATTTCTCGCTTCGCCATTAGATCACTCTAGCCCACTTTTCTTACTACCTGACGGCCGAAGCGCGATAATAGGCCCGCCATTACTGGGTTCTTGCGCTTGCTCGCCGTGCTCAGTGTACTGTGTCGAGGCGATGTCGCCAGGAATGCTGACACGGCACGCACGAATGCGTGCGCCAGGCCGGAGCGACGCGTGCCTCGTGCTGGCGGGGCGCCCGGCAGCTCACGAGCGGCCTCCCCGACAGCCCGATCAGGGACTTGACTCAGCAGTGCCTTCAGTGCGATAAAACAACCAGGAAAGGGAGGTATCTTCATGCGATGTCCGGATTGTGTACCACTCGACCGCAGACAGTTCTTGAAAACAACGGCGATGGCAGGCGCCGCCGCCGTCACCGGGACGGCTGCGAGCGGTTCGGGGAAGTCATCCGAGACGCTCGTCGGTCATCTTTACGAGTCGCTCTCGGCGGAACAGAAGCAAAAGGTTGCTTTTGAGTTCGACCATCCTTTGAGGTCGAAGATCGACAATAATTGGCACATCACTCCTGTCAGGATCGGCCAATTTTTCGATCGCGAACAGCAGGCGATGATCACCAGTATTTTCAAGGGGCTGCACAACCCCGAGTTTGTCGGCCAAGTCATGCATCACCTCGACGAAGATGCCGGCGGGATCGGGAATTATTCCGTCGCCCTGTTCGGCGCCCCGGGCAGCGGCAAGTTCGAGTTCGTCTTGACGGGCCGTCACTGTACGGTTCGTTGTGACGGCGACTCGGTCGATGGCGCTGCTTTCGGTGGTCCTATGTTTTACGGACACGAATCCGGCGGCTCATTCAATGAAGCGGCTGATCACCCCGGCAATGTTTACTGGTATCAGGCCAAACGCGCCAACGAGGTGTTTCAAGCGCTCGATGGCAAACAGCGCGCCAAGGCTCTGCTGGGCGACCCCCGCCAGGAGCAAGGAACGGCTACGATTGCGCTCAAGGATAGCGGAGCGCCAATCGCGGGATTGCCGGTTTCGGAAATGAGCCGCGACCAAAAGGAGCTGGTTGGCAAGGTGCTTGCCGACCTGCTGCACCCCTATCGCAAGCAAGACCGGGACGAGGCGATGAAATTCATTCGCGCCAATGGCGGCGCCGAAGCGCTGACCATGTCGTTTTACAAGAATGCGGATATCGGCGGCGACGGCGTCTGGGATGTTTGGGAACTCGAGAGCCCGAACATGATCTGGTATTTTCGGGGATCTCCGCATGTTCACACCTGGGTGAACATTCGCGCCAAGGCGTAGCTGGTTTAGTTTAATCGCCAGGTCTAAACCCACCGCCTTTCAAGCGGTCAGTTTCCAGCGAACGGGCCAACCGAGCCGCGCCCGCAAGGGTGCGGTCCGGCTCTTATTGACAGTAACCCGATGGCAACTCCGACGCACCCGCTGCCCTCGACCGCACTCTTGCGGGCGCGGCTCGGTTTCGGACCGGTCACGCTTCGGGCAACTTTCGGTTTCATGGGAACCGCAAAAGACTCAAACGTCCCGAGCGCAGCGGAAGCCAAGGTTGGTTGTCGAGCTGTCAGGAGTGTTGGAAGTTCGGGCCGCCACGCGATAGCGGTTGCAGTAGGACTTGTGGCACAGAAACGACCCCCCACGCATGACTTTGGATTTGCCTGAAGACGGCCCGACCGGATTCAGGCGGGTCCCCAAGACGTGGTAGTGCGGATCAAACCAGTCGGCGCACCATTCCCAGACATTGCCGGCGACCGAGTACATGCCGTAGCCGTTGGCAGGGAAGGCGTCCACGGGGCAGGGTCCCGCGTATCCGTCTTCGGCCGTATCGTGATCGGGAAAGCTGCCCTGCCAGATGTTGCAGACGTGCTTGCCGTCCGGGGTCAGCTCATCACCCCAGGCGTAAGTCTTCCGCGCGAGCCCGCCCCTGGCGGCAAATTCCCATTCGGCTTCGGTTGGCAGGCGCTTGCCGGCCCACTTGCAATAGGCTGCGGCATCGCTCCACGAAACATGGGCCACCGGATAGTCGAGCTGCCCTTCGATCGCTGAGTCCGGCCCCAGCGGGTGGCTCCAGTCAGCGCCGCTTACCTTGCACCACCACTCATGCCCGAGGACGGTGTCTTCGACCAGTTCCGGATACTTGTCTCGCGGCACATGGCCATGGAAGACGAAGGACCAGCCGAACTTCTCGGCTTCGCTCTTGTAGCCGCACTTGCTGACGAATTCGCGAAACTGGCGGTTCGTGACAGGACACGCATCGAGGTAGAACGGGTCAACGGTCACTTGCCGAACCGGCCCTTCGCCGTCGGCTGGGAACCCCTCGGCCGACTCGGTCCCCATCAAAAAGGGCCCGCCTTCCAGACGGATCATGCCATCCACGGCGCCGTCAACTACTTTGCGGCGCTTTTCCGAGAGCCATCGCGACTCGTCCAGCCGCTCCGCATGTTGCTTGCTCGGGACACAGCAAGGCCCCGAACCGGCGTTATTGGGACGAACCTGCAAAGGGCGACTCATTGCTAAATCCCGCCGGCTCTCGTGACTACCCGGCCTTACTTTCAGTTGCCGCCGTGACGTTCTCGCCGGCGGACGAAACCACTTCGCGAACTTCGGCCTTGGCCCGCAGGGCATCCACGAATTTCTCAATTGCGTGATTCTGCTTCTGGCTATGGAGCTGCTTCTTGATCTCTTCCTGGACTTCGCCCAGAGGGCGAGTTGTTTCCGGCGAGTGCTCGTAAACCTTGGCGATGTGAAATCCGAAAACGGTTTGAAAGATCGGGCTGACCTCGCCGGGCTTCATGCCGAACACGACCTGGTCGAACTCTTCCACCATTTCCCCGCGCGGAAACCGGCCCAGATCTCCGCCGCTGCCGGGGCAGTCGGAAAACTTATCCGCCAGTTCCTCGAACACCGCTCCGGCGTCAAGGGCCTGCCGCGCTTCCTCAACTGCCGCCCGCGCCGTTACTTCGTCGACTCCGTCGCCTACGTGCTTCACGATGTGGCCGGCATGAATACGCTCGGGAATCTTGAACTGTTCCCGGGTCTTGCGGTAAAACTCCGCCACTTCCTTGTTTTTCGGAGACGGCGCCTTGGCCGTGATCTTTCCGATCAGTCTGTCCAGGCGTATGCGAGTTTCGACCTCTCGCCGGATGTCCTCGTCGCTCACTGGGGAGGCTTCCTGCTTGTCATCGCCCCCGTAGCGTTTCTTCACCTCTTCGACGGCCTGATCGACCTCTTCTGTCGGGATGGTCTCGGTGTCTTTTAGAGCTTCCTGGCGAAGCAGGGTCCGCTCGATGACGTTCTCTTTGGACCAATTCGGGGCGTTCTTCTCCAGCTTCGCAAGTTCGCCCTCCCGCTGGGTGCCGTTTTCCGCCGACATCCGCTGCATCTGAGAGCGAAGAGACTGCTCCTCTTGTTGAATGACCGAGTCGTCGATTCGTTCGCCGTTAATGATCAGCGCCATTGAGAAACCTAGCTTGCGTAAGACCAGCGATGAAGCGCGCGGGCTTCCGCCCGCGCCTCTGTCGGGTCCCTTGAAAGTGTTTCATCCCTCATCAGCAACTCTAACTTAGCCAGCGGCCGGGGAGCAACCAGAATCAAGTCATGTGGCCTGATGCGCGAAGCAGCGTTTCATGCACGAGCAGTTCGTGGCCGTAGGAGTGCTTGAGCGGCTCCCCGGTCCGGATAGCACGAGCCAAGTCTTCGAACTCGTACTTGTCGTAGGGGTGCGGGGCCAGCCGAATCTCCTGCCATCCCTTTTTGTAGGGTCCCCGCGCTTCGCGCATGTTGACCGTCATGGCTCGATCACCGGCGATCGGCTGGATGAAGAACGATCCGTCTGTTCCGATCAGCTCGAACGAGCGATGGGCTCCGGAGTTGGCCATCTTAGCAGCGGTCGAAATAACGGCCATTGACTTGTCGTATTCGAGCACCGCCAGCGTGTTGTCCTTCAGATCATCCGGTACGCTCGTGTCGTGGCGCAAGAAACTCGTGACCTTTCGCGGCCGCCCCCACAGTTCCACGGCACGGTCCACCATGTGACCGCACAGCTCGAAGAACGCGCCCCCCGGATAGCGGGCTTCAATCGCCCGGCCCTCGGGGCTGCGATCGGAGTTCATGGTCGCCCGCAGCAAGTAGGCGTCTCCGAGCCACCCTTTCTTGGCGGCTTCGATCGCGGCCAGGAAGCCCTTATGAAAACGGTAGTTGTAACCCAACTGCAGGACCCGCTTCTTGCTCTTCGCCTTCCCGACCAGCTTCCGAAACGGTTCCAAATCCGGGGACGGCGGCTTCTCGAGATGCAGGTGGCGGCCGGCATCGAGCACCTTGTTCCCCCAGGGAATCGCCTGCCAGATGCGGCACTCGACGACGATCAGGTCCAGCGAGTCGTCTCCCAGGATTTCGTTTTCACCGACGAACTTGATCCCGGCGAAGCTTTCCTCCGCCTGGCGCTGCTTGCGAACCGACTCGTCAGGCTCATGGACAGCGGCCACCTCGTAGTCGCTGTTCGCGCGAAGAGCACGCATCTTGCCGCGCAGATGGCCGTGCTGCGTTCCGAAAATACCGACGCGGATTTTCTGGCCGGCAGCGCGGGCGGCCGAGGCGGAAACGGCGGCCGATCCCGCGACTTGAAGGAATTTTCTGCGGTCAACTGGATCCATCTTCATCACCACGTTTCAGGAACAACGTGTCCCGGGTCACACGGCGATAATACCGTGTTTAATGGCGTACTGTGTAAGTTCGGGGGCCGTGCGCAATCCTAGCTTTTTCATAATGTTGTAACGGTGATACTGCGCGGTTCGGACAGAGATACCGAGGATTTGCCCCACTTGCTTGTGGGTCTGCCCCTCGGCTACCAGTTGAAGTACTTCGCGCTCCCGTTCGCTTAATGGGGAGGGGAGTTCTTCAGGACCTTCCACATTCGCCATGAACGAGTCGAGCCCCTCCTTCGTGACGAGCGGGGCGAGGTAAACTCGCCCCCGCAGAACCTGCTGAATCGCCGTAACAATTTCCGAGGCGGGCGAGTGCTTCAGGAGGTAGCCCGAGCCGCCGGCGCGCAACGCCTCCTTGGCCATTGCCACGTCCGGGTGCATTGTCAGAAAGATGATCTTGGCTTCGGGATCCGCCTTCTTGATCTGACGGGTTGCATCCAGCCCATTGAGGAGCGGCATTGTGATATCGCACAGAACCACGTCGGGGCGCAACTTCTTGCAGGCTGCCACCAGCGCTCGCCCGTCGGTGACCGCTCCGACGATCTCGAAATCCGCCTCGAGGATGCTTCGCAACCCGTCGAGAATGACCGCGTGGTCATCGGCCAGCAGTATTTTCGGCCGCTTCATTCCTCTCCCGGAGCGGGATACGAACTTCCACCTTTGTCCCTGTACCCGGCTCTGATTCTATCAATAGACTGCCCCCGAGGGGCCGTACCCGTTCTTCCATACTGACAAGTCCCAACCCACCCTTGGTCCGTGCGCCGGTGATGTCAAATCCGTTGCCGGAATCCTGCACGGCAAGGACAATGTCGCTGGCTTGGCTGGATAGATTGAGCCGGACCCTGGATGCGTTGGCGTGCTTCGCGATGTTTCGCAGGCTTTCCTGCGCAATTCGATACAGACACAGCGAGATGTCTTCGGGAAGAGCTTTGGAAAGCGCCTCGGAGCTAAACTCCGCTGGGATTCCCTCGCGTTCGGAGAATCCGTCACACTCGGCTTCCAGTGCCGCGGCAAGTCCGACATTGTCTAGTACCGATGAGTGCAACTGGCGCGAAACGTCGTTGATGTCTTTAGCGAGTGTTCCAATTTTGTCTCCTATTCCCCGGACTCTTTCACGAACTCCATTCGCGGAACTGGGGAGCTTCTGTTCGAGCACGGAGACCTCCATAAGAAGCCCGGCCAGCCTCTGACTGAAGTCATCGTGCAACTCTCGGGCGAGTTGCTTGCTGGCCTCCTCCTGAGCGGAAATCAATTGGCCGGTGAGTTCTTGGAGCCTCCCGTGACTTTCGCGCAACGCCGCCTCGCTCTGTTGGACCGCTCTCTTCGCGTTCGTGTGTTCGATGGCAATGCCCGCAAGCTGAGCCGCTTTGCGGAGCAGATCGAGTTCCTCGTCTCCTGGCTGGTAGGGCTCGCCGAAGTACATGGCGAATGTCCCGAGAACTTTGCCTGACTCCGACTGAATCGGTTCGGACCAGCAGGCCCCGAGGTGGAATCGCCGGGCAAGTTCGCGATAGTCCTCCCAGAGCGGATCGGTCATGATATCTGAAACGACCACTCGTTCCTTCCGAAAGGCAGCCGTGCCACAGGATCCGGCCCGGGGACCGATCTTTATGCCGTCGACCGCTTGGGTGTATTCCCTCGGCAGATTCGGAGCAGCCCCGTGCCGGACCACATCGCCGTCCAATAGCAGAATCGTACAAAAGATGCCAGGCTGATGTTGATCCTCAATCGAGAGAGCCAACTCGTTCAGGATTTCTTCGAGATCTCTCCCCTTCGCCAGCAGCTCGAGCACCCGGTTGTGGCTAGCCTGCAGTATCTCGGCTCGCTTTCGCTTCGTGATGTCGCGAGTGGTCGCGACCATGCGATGAACCTGGCCTGTTTCGTTTCGGTAGGTGCGGCCTTGTGCCAGCAGCCAGTGCACGCTGCCCGCGGGAGCAACCACGCGGAACTCTTCTTTCAACGGGACCCCTTGTTGAGTGGATCGTGCAATTGCGTCTTGGACTCTTTCTCGATCACCGGCGTGCAGCCTGTCTAGGAAGGCCTCCATGGTAGGCTCGTAACCCTCCGACACCAAGCCGAGCAGGGATCGGCTGCTTTCGTCTCGGACCACTTCGTTGGTGAGAATGTTCCAATCCCACATTGCCAGCTCGGTGGCTTCCACGGATAGCCGCAGCCTCTCCTCGCTTTCCCGCAGCGCCTTTTCGGTTCGCTTGAGTTCGGTTATGTCTTTCGCGATCGCGGCAACGGCAACCGGATTTCCTTCCTTGTCGGTAAGAAGCGAGAGGGTTGTCAACACGGGGATGCGGCGTCCTTGCTTCGTCCAATAGACACCGTCGAAGTTTCTGACCGTCTCGCCCCGGCGGCAACGTAGCTGAAGCTCCTCCAGCTCAGCGGCTTTTTCCGGCGGTACGATCATCTTGAAGGGCTGTCCCAGCAGTTCCTCGCGGGTCCAACCGTAAGCGCGTTCCGCTTCGGCGTTCAAATCGATGATCGTGCCGCCTAAATCGCGGATGACGATCGGATCAGCCGCGTCCATGAAGACTTCCGACATCTTTACCAGCTCGGCTTCCGTTCTTTTGCGCTCCGTGATGTCGATCATGAAGCCCTGCAGCAACTTCGGGACACCGCCGTCCCGTACCACGTTGACGAGATCGTGAATCCAAACGGCTCTTCCGTCGGAGGCGATCATGCGGTATTCAAACTCAAAGTCAGCTCGAGTCGCCGAAGATGCCTTGCAGAAATTGATCGCATCGTCTCGATCTTCCTCGTGAATATGAGCGGGCCAGAACCCGTCTTCGTACCATTGCTCCAGCGGATAGCCAAGCAGGCTAACGCCTTGGGGCCCCACATAGGTAAATCGCCATGTTTCGGCGTCCGCCTCCCAGGGAACGGCGTTTGTGGATTCGAGAAGGCGGCGTAATCTCTCTTCGTTCATCACCGGCGTCTCCTTGCTTCGTTCAGGCGCTAGTGTTCCGGCGCGGGCAGGGCGCCCAATACACACGCTCCGACGAAATAGACTTCCTTGTTTCTCCCCGTTTCGCCCGCTTCATCTCAAGAATATAGCCCTACTACGGATACTTTAGCGGAGACCGGATGGACTCGGCCAACAGAGCCGCTGGCACCACCGACCCATCGATCCCGCGCACTGCGGCCTTCCCCCCAATCATCGTCGAACACTCGCGAACAGAACGGGTTGTCTGGCCCGCCTTTTGACCACCTATAATTGAATTATGACCCACTCGCTGGAACAGGCTTTTGAAGCGGCGTCTCAGCTCGCATCGGACGAACAGGACGCGCTGGCCGCACAGATGCTTCGGGAAATCGGCTGGGAAAAGAAATGGGAATCGGCGCTGACCGATGATCCCCAGAAATTGCGGCTCCTGGTGGAAGAAGCACGGCAAGATATCAAAGCCGGCCGGGTTCAAGAATTGAACGTCGATGACATATGAGGTCGTTGGCGACCGGCGGCTTTTGGCGCTGCCTTGAACGCCTCCCTTCCCACGTGCGCCGGCAAGCGGGCGACGCGTTCCGTCAATTCGAGCAGAACCCTTTTCATCCAAGTTTGCATTTCAAGACGGTAGGCGATCAGCAGGATGCTTGGTCAGTACGGGTCGGAATCGGATACCGGGCCATGTGTGTTCGCAAAGTAGAATCCGTGACGTGGTTCTGGATCGGATCTCACGCGGATTACGACAGAAAGGTCTGACTCGGTCCATTCGGGGACACGATTACTCTCTACGGCTTCACCACCGACCCATCCATCCCGCGCACCGTCGTCCAATCCGCGCTGTGGTGATTATCAGCCAGCGGATATTTTGCCGCGATCTTCTCGTCCAAGTCGATGCCCAACCCCGGTTTGTCGCTGCCGTAGAGATAACCGCCGCGAATGCGTGCAGCGCCGGGCATCATTTCATGCACCTCTTCCGGGAAATCGTTCTCTTCCTGAATGCCGAAGCTGGGGATCGTCAGGTCGACATGGTAGGCGATCAGTTGGTTGATCGGGTCGTTCTCCCCGCCTTCCTGAAAGGCCGTGCGAACACCGAATTGCTCACAAAGTGCCGCGATTTTCTTGGCCTGCGTGATGCCGCCGATCATGCCGACGCGGCAGCGAATGAAATCAATCAGCCGCCCGGCGATCAGCGGACGCCATTCGTGCGGGTGCGTAAACAGCTCGCCCATCGCCATCGGCGTGCTGGTCAGCGCGCGAATCTGCTTGAAGTAATCAATCTGCTCCGGCGGCAGAATGTCCTCGACGAAGAACATACGCACCGGCTCGAAGCGCTTGGCCAGCTCCAGCGCCATCGTTGGCGTCAAATGCTCGTGAACATCGTGCAGCAGCTTGACCTCCCAACCCAGCTTGTCCCGCACGTGCTCGAACAGCTTCGGGATGGTAGCGGCGTAAGTCTCTTCATCGAAAGCCTTGCCGCTGTAGCCGGACTCGGGCCGACTGCCTTCGCCCGGCGGGATAAAGCCGCCTCCGCCGTAGCCGCCCATCTGGACGCGCACATGGCGAAAACCCTGCTCCATCCAGCGCTGGACGTCCTCCACGCAGGCGTCGAACGTGGGGCCGCCGGCGTGAGCGTAGAGCGGCACCGCATCGCGCGCCTTTCCTCCCAAAAGCTGATAGACGGGCATGTTGGCGCGCTTGCCTTTGATGTCCCACAGAGCCGAGTCGAGAGCCGCCTGGACGACGTTCGTGATCGGACCGTTGCGCCAATAAGACCGCACATGGTTCGACTGCCAGAGGTCTTCGATGCGGTCCGGGTCTTTGCCAACCCAATAGGGGGCCAGATGCTTTTCGATTGCGGCCTTGGCCGCCCAGGTGAGATAGCGGTCGTTGGCCGAACCGAGCCCGTAAAGCCCCGGCTCGCTGGTGTGGACTTTGATGAAGACCCAGGAGTAGTGCGGACGGGGGCTGGTGGCGATCACGTCGACCTTTTCGATCTTGAGCGCCGGCAGCCCGCGCGTGGCTTGGGCATAAAGCTCCGACGCCCACCAGGGGGTCGTGAGTAATCCTTTGATCACGTCGCGGCGGTGTAACACGGCTGCTCTCCTTTCGAATGGGACTGTCTATGATTTTACAACGCCGGGGCCCGCAACAGTCGTGGCTGTGGCGCCGATCCACACTTCAGAATTCTGGCGGTGGCTGCTGCCGCGCGCCGTCAGTAATCCTGCGAAAATACAAGATCTGAAGCATGAAGTTAGGCTATGGCTCGTACCGTTGGTTCTTTGATTAGGACTGTTCGAGCCCTGAGAAGACCAAAGGAGAAATCATGATCCGCAGAGACTTTCTTGCAACGAGCTTCGTGGCCGGGGCTTCGATGATGGCATCGTCGGCCAGGGGCCAGAGCAACGCCCCCAAGTTCAAGCTCAAATACGGCCCCCACCCGGGCATGTTCAAGCACTCGGCCGGGGAGGACGTCATCGATCAAATCAACTTCGCCGCCGACCAGGGTTTCACGGGCTGGGAAGATAACCGCGTCAACCGGCACCCGATTGAGTTGCAGACCAGGATCGGTCAAGCGCTCGACAAGCGGGGCATGACGATGGGCGTGTTCGTTTCCTTCGGCGACTTCAGTAACTCCGATTTCGTGACCCGCACCGACAAGCAGTACCAAGACGAGCTGCGCGCGAAAATGCGTCTGGCCGTCGAGACGCAAAAGCGCGTCGGGGCGATTTGGACGACGGTCGTCCCCAACTCCGTCAACCAAAAGCTGGACCCGGGCTACCAGACCGCCAACTGCATCACCAATCTCAAGGCCATGGCGGAAGTGTGCGAGCCGACTGGACTGGTCATGGTTCTCGAGCCGCTCAATTGGTATACCAACCATCCCGGCCTGTTCTTGCGTGGCGTGCCGCAGGCGTACGCGATCTGCAAAGGCGTCGATTCCCCGAGCTGCAAGATTCTCGACGACCTCTATCACCAGCAGATCGACATCGGCAACCTGATCCCCAACATGGAAATGGCCTGGGACGAAATCGCCTACATCCAAGTGGGCGACAACCCGGGACGCAAAGAGCCCACCACGGGTGAAATCAACTACAAGAAGATTTTCCAGTGGCTCTATCGGCGCGGCTTTGACGGCGTCGTGGGCATGGAGCACGGCAACAGCAAGCCGGGCAAAGAAGGCGAGCAGGCGGTGATCGCCGCCTACCGCGAGGTGGATAACTTCTAGAAGCGAGTGGCGCCGGCTATTCCGAATGCGCTGCAAAGCTTATAGCGAGGCCATGGACGGCGCCGCGGATCAAACTGCGCTTGGAATTGCAACAGCTACCATTTCAGGATGACTCTCGGTCTTGCTTGGAATCCTCGGCCTCTGGCTTTGCGCCAGATAGTTCACGAAAGCCTTGGGAGGTAAAGCCCGACTGAAGAAGAATCCCTGCCCCCGAGCGCAGTGTAAAGAACGCAAAAACGTCAGCTGATTCTGGGATTCTATGCCTTCAGCAGTCACCCTCAGCTTTAGACTGCGCGCCAGAGCGGTCAGAGCCGCAATGATTTCGCCACTCCGGGCATCGTCCTTGTCGAGAGCAACTACAAAGGACCTATCAATTTTCAAGCCGTCGAGCGGGAAGCGGCACAAATAGCTGAGCGAGCAATAACCGGTTCCAAAATCATCCACGGCGATCCTTACTCCAAGTTTTGCCAAGTCGTTGAGCACATTGGAGGTGGTCTCTGGGTGCTCCATTAGGAGGCTCTCGGTCATCTCCAGCTCGAGCAGGTGTGGAGGCAAACCGGTATCGCTTAAGACTTGGGAGACCGTGTGCACGAATTTCTGTCCGTACAACTGGCGCGGAGAAACGTTGACGGACATGGTGAGCGGCGCTAGTCCGGCCTTCTGCCAGGCTCTGCTCTGAGTGCAGGCGGCTCGCAAGATCCACTCCCCCATTGGTAAAATCAATCCTGTTCCTTCCGCGATCGGAATAAACTCTGCTGGAGAGAGCAAGCCGCGGCTGGGATGATTCCAACGCAGCAAAGCCTCGCAGCCAGTAACCTTCCCTCTATCGAGCGCCACAATAGGCTGGTAGTGGACCACGAACTGCTGATCCTCGATGGCCCCCCGCAGATCGGTCTCTATCTGCAGCTGAGAGAGCGCTCGGATGTGCCGGTGGGCGTTGAAGAGTTCGTTGTACCCATTTTCAGCCGCCTTCTCACGGTACATGGCCGTGTCGGCGTCCCGCAGCAAGTCCTCGGGCCGTTCGTAACGCGTTGAACTTAAGGCGATCCCCATGCTCGCAATCACTCTTGTCCAAATTAGCGTTTTGAATTCGTAAGCCGGGGAGGCGGAACCTCTGTTAGGTTGGGATTGGGTTCAGGCCTATGAACCAACCCGCCCGAGGAGGCCCCGCCATGAGTCAAGCATGCAGTATTTTCTCTCAATTGTTAAAGCTGTTCCCGCGTTCGGAGTTTGAACAGGCCGTCCGCCAGCATCGCGGGGAGCGCCACGCCCGCGGCTTCACTTGCTGGGGACAGTTCGTCGCCATGCTGTTCTGCCAGCTCGGCCGCGCCCAGTCGTTGCGTGAGATTTGCGGCGGTCTGGCGGCCAGCGAAGGCAAGCTGCGGCACCTGGGCTTGTCCGCCGCACCGCCGCGCTCGACGCTGGCCTACGCCAACCGGCAACGCCCTTGGCAGATCTACGAAACGGTCTTTCATCAACTGCTGGCGAAGTGCCGCGGCGCGGCGCCGGGCCACAAGTTCCGTTTCAAAAACAAGCTGCTGAGTCTGGACGCCAGCGTCATCGATCTGTGCGCCTCGCTGTTTGATTGGGCCCAGTTTCAACGCACCAAGGGCGCCGTCAAGCTCCATCTGGTACTCGATCACGACGGCTACCTGCCCAGCTTCTGCGTGGTCACCGACGCCAAGACGCCCGACCTGGCGCCGGCCCGCAAAATGTCGTTCGACCGCGGCACGATCGTGGTCTTCGACCGCGGTTACAACGACTACGACTGGTTCGCCGAGCTGAGCGAGCGGGGCGTTTTCTTTGTCACACGATTGAAACGCGGGGCCAACTACGAGGTTCTCGAACAGCGCCCGTTGCCGCGCCGTCCCGGAGGCGTGCGCCGCGACGAAGTGATCTTCTTTCCCTCGCTGGCCGCCAGCGGCTCCGAGGTGGTGTTCCGCCGCATCGAATACTTCGACGCCAAGCAGCAGCGCACGCTCGTGTTCTTGACGAATCACCTGGGGTTGGCGGCCGCAACGATTGCCGCCATTTATCAAGACCGCTGGCAAGTGGAGCTGTTTTTCAAGGCTCTCAAGCAGAACTTGCGGGTGAAGACCTTCGTGGGCACCTCGGCGAACGCGCTGAAGATCCAGATCTGGACGGCGCTGATCGCGATCTTGCTGCTGCGGTACTTAAAGCTGCGGGCGCGTTGGGGCTGGAGCTTGTCCAATCTGGTCGCTTTGTTGCGGCAGCAGTTGTTTGTGCACCGCGAATTGTTCGCCTGGCTGGACGAACCGTTTCACCCGCCGCCGGGCAGCGAACCCGAGTCGCCACAGCAATTATTACTGGCGGGAATGGAGGCCTAATTGGGACAGCAGCATGATTTCTATCTTGTCCAAACCGGCAACCTGGTTCCCAGATCGGCCTCCTGGCGGGGCTTTCTGGCGTGTTTTCAGCAGCCGAACCCGCTCCGCTCAGCTAATTTGGACAGCAGTGGTTGCGGACGGGGGCTGGTGGCGATCACGTCGACCTTTTCGATCTTGAGCGCCGGCAGCCCGCGCGTGGCTTGGGCATAAAGCTCCGACGCCCACCAGGGGGTCGTGAGTAATCCTTTGATCACGTCGCGGCGGTGTAACACGGCTGCTCTCCTTTCGAATGGGACTGTCTATGATTTTACAACGCCGGGGCCCGCAACAGTCGTGGCGCCGATCCACACTTCAGAATTCTGGCGGTGGCTGCTGCCGCGCGCCGTCAGTAATCCTGCGAAAATACAAGATCTGAAGCATGAAGTTAGGCTATGGCTCGTACCGTTGGTTCTTTGATTAGGACTGTTCGAGCCCTGAGAAGACCAAAGGAGAAATCATGATCCGCAGAGACTTTCTTGCAACGAGCTTCGTGGCCGGGGCTTCGATGATGGCATCGTCGGCCAGGGGCCAGAGCAACGCCCCCAAGTTCAAGCTCAAATACGGCCCCCACCCGGGCATGTTCAAGCACTCGGCCGGGGAGGACGTCATCGATCAAATCAACTTCGCCGCCGACCAGGGTTTCACGGGCTGGGAAGATAACCGCGTCAACCGGCACCCGATTGAGTTGCAGACCAGGATCGGTCAAGCGCTCGACAAGCGGGGCATGACGATGGGCGTGTTCGTTTCCTTCGGCGACTTCAGTAACTCCGATTTCGTGACCCGCACCGACAAGCAGTACCAAGACGAGCTGCGCGCGAAAATGCGTCTGGCCGTCGAGACGCAAAAGCGCGTCGGGGCGATTTGGACGACGGTCGTCCCCAACTCCGTCAACCAAAAGCTGGACCCGGGCTACCAGACCGCCAACTGCATCACCAATCTCAAGGCCATGGCGGAAGTGTGCGAGCCGACTGGACTGGTCATGGTTCTCGAGCCGCTCAATTGGTATACCAACCATCCCGGCCTGTTCTTGCGTGGCGTGCCGCAGGCGTACGCGATCTGCAAAGGCGTCAATTCCCCAAGCTGCAAGATTCTCGACGACCTCTATCACCAGCAGATCGACATCGGCAACCTGATCCCCAACATGGAAATGGCCTGGGACGAAATCGCCTACATCCAAGTGGGCGACAACCCGGGACGCAAAGAGCCCACCACGGGTGAGATCAACTACAAGAAGATTTTCCAGTGGCTGTATCGGCGCGGCTTCGACGGCGTCGTGGGCATGGAGCACGGCAACAGCAAGCCGGGCAAAGAAGGCGAGCAGGCGGTGATCGCCGCCTACCGCGAGGTGGATAACTTCTAGAGGCGAGTTTGCCGCCTGCGATTGCGAATGGGCTGCAGAGCTTACAATGAGGCCATGGACGGCGTCCAGTCGGCCACTTGCAATTTCCGCGACAGTGCGCTTTGATGTGGACCATGAAAAAACTCTGGAAAGTGTCATCCGCGGCGGGTTCGTTGGCGGCGGTGCTTCTGCTGGGCACATGCGCCCCAAGCGAGGAAAGCGTGGATTCAGCGGAATCCGGCAGCAAGGAATACCTGGTCTACTTCGGCACCTCGACGCAAGAAGAAAGCCAGGGCATTTACGTCTCGCGCTTCACGCCCGAGACCGGCGAGGTGACCTCTCCTGAACTGGCCGCCGAGGCTTCCAACCCAGGTTTTCTCGCCATACACCCGAACCGGAAACTCCTCTATGCCGTCGGCCAATCCCGCGATCAAGACGGCAATCCGATTGGGTCCGTCGCTGGGTTCGAGATCGACCCGGCAACTGGGAAGCTGACGCGGCTCAACGAAGTCTCCTCTGGCGGCACGGGTCCGTGCCATCTCAATGTTGACGAAACGGGACGAGCCGTTGCGGTCGCCAACTACGGCAGCGGCAGCGTTGCGGCGCTTCCGCTCAGCGCCGACGGACACCTGTCGGAAGCTTCTGCCTTCGTCCAGCACGAGGGCTCGAGTGTCGATCCCGAGCGCCAAAAGGGACCCCACGCCCACTCCGTCAATTTCTCGCCCGACAACCGCTTCCTCATCGCCGCCGACCTGGGGCTCGACAAACTGCTGGTCTACCGTTTCGGCGCCGCCGACGCCTCGTTAACACCCAACGAGCCTGCTTACGCGGCGGTGGCTCCCGGCGCCGGTCCAAGACACTTTACATTCCACACCTCAGGCCGTTTCGCCTACTCGATCAACGAGTTAGCGTCAACTGTCACGGCGTTTTCCTACGACGCCGGCCGTGGCGCGTTCGAAGAGTTGCAGACGATCACAACGCTGCCGCAAGATTTCGACGGCGCCAGCCACACCGCCGAAGTGCTGGTGCATCCCTCGGGGCGATTCCTTTACGGGTCAAATCGGGGCCACAACAGCATCGCCGTTTTCACTATCGACGAGGACAAAGGAACGCTGGCGCCCGTCGAGCAAGTTTCGACCCAAGGAGACTGGCCGCGCAACTTCAGAATCGATCCCACGGGGCAGTATCTTTTCGTGGCCAATCAGCGCAGCGACAATGTGGTCGTCTTCCGCATCGGCCAAGCCACGGGGCGCCTGACCGCAACGGGACAGGTCATCAGCGTGGCTTCGCCAATGTGCGTCCGGTTCGTCGAGCTGGACTGATTTCCCTGCTGTCAGAAGCGAAATCCCCGCCACCACGCGGGCCAGGTTCCAATCGAAACTCACAGCCCTGCCCGTCAGCGTAACGGCGGGATCAGCGCTTGCACTTCTTGTTGAGGTGCGCTTTGATAGGAATCATGAAAAAATCATTCCCCGCCGTTCTTGCACTGCTCGCAACCGCCATTCTTGTTTCTTGCGGCGGCGGCACGGAACCCGCCGCCGAGAAAGCCACTGCCAAGGATGAATATTTCGTCTACATCGGCACCTATACCAAGGGTGACAGCGAAGGAATTTACGCCTACCGCTTCGACGCCGCGAGCGGCCGCCTAAGCTCTCTCGGCGCGGTGGCGAAAATCCGCGAACCCTCCTTCCTGGCGATCCATCCCAATAGCCGTTTCCTTTATGCGGTCAGTGAAATCGATGACTTTGACGCGGACAAGAATGGCTCGGTCAGCGCCTTCGAGATCGACCGCGAGAGCGGCAGCCTGACCCCGCTGAATACGGTCTCCTCGAAGGGCTCCTGGCCTTGCCATCTCAATGTCGATCAAACGGGGAAAATACTGGCTATCGCCAACTACCTGTCGGGTAGTGTCGCCACGATTTCGCTGGGGGATGACGGCAAGCTGGGATCAGTTGGCGCGACGATTCAAAACAGCGGATCAAGCGTGAATCCCGACCGCCAACAGGGTCCCCACGCCCACAGCGTCGATTTTTCACCCGACAACCGCTATTTGATCCAGGATTTCCATTTTGGATCTTGGCCTCCTCGATTCTACGTTCCTTCTCTCTTGAACGCAAGCCTTTCTTGACCGCAGGCACGCACCGGGCCGGACCGAAGTGCTTCCACTAGACCCTTTCGTTCTCCGAAGGGGACAATTCGTCGGTCGGAAGGCGGTTTTTCAGGCACTCCTCCGAGCTTCACTCCGCAGCATCCAGATTTCGCACTCGCGAGCGACCGTTCTACCCGCTCGGCAGCGGCAGCGCCCAGATCCTGTGCAGCATGTCACCGAACAGCCTGCGGTTCAGATGCCCCTCGGCCAGCAGCAGCCAGTAATACCGCGCGTGCTTGACCAGCCGACCGCCGGTCTTCATCAATCTGTGTTGCAAGCTCGTCAGCGACCAGCTCTTGATCCTGTGCGGCAGTCCCAGCCGCCGCCACAAGTTGCCCAGGTTGTAGGCCAGCACGCTGAGTTGCAGTCGCACTTCGTTGGCCCGAAAGCGATGGCACGAAAGCCGTGTCCAGTGCGTGGCCTGCTTGCCTTCTTTAATCCATTGCTCGGCCGTGCCGCGCTTGTTGTAGAAGCGCACAACAGACCGACTCGGCAACGTCATGTTCGTCACGATAAAACCGACGCGCGGGAACAGCTCACCGAGATGATGCTCGACCTTGGCCACGATGCGTCGCGGCTTGGACCAACTCTCCGCCTGATAGCGGAAGCTCTTGTAGCGCACCAAGGGCTTCCGGGAGGGCCTGCCCGGCGGCCGAAACAGGATGTCTTCGATCGCCAATTCCAAGCTCTTGTTGGCCGGAATGCGAATGGCGTACTGCACTCCGCGTTCCTCCGAAAACTCATAAATCTCCGGCTTAGCAAAGGCCGCATCGCCCCGGAAGGTGACCTGTTTGCCCGCGGCCTGTTGGCGCTTGATCTCGGGCAGCAGCAACTCCTTCCAGTCCTCAGCGCTGTGCACGTTGCCTGGACGCAGCTTCGCCGCCAGGCAATCCCCATGCTGGTTGAACAACAACAGCGGGTGGTAGCAGACCGACTCGAAATGGCCGTTGTAAGCACTGCCCTCTTGCTGGCCGTGGACAGGGCTTTCGGTCGAGTCCATGTCGAGAACGACGCGCTCGGAGTCGTCTTGCGTCTCGGCTTGCGCCACCAGCTCGCGGTTCACAGCCATCAGCCCCAGCAAGTTCTCCTCGCTCGCCAGCATCTCCGTCTCGAAGCTCTGCAGTCGCGAGGTCAGTGCCCCGCCGCGATCCCAGTTCCTCTTCGAGCCGATCAAGCGAAACGTCGGGTCAGCCGACACTCGGACGGCGTCGTTGAGGTCCTCGTAGCCTGCCAGCCGAGAGTAGACTGACTGCCGCAGCAGATCGGCCAGCGGGAACTTCTTGTTCAAGCCTTGCCGTGGGTCACTGAGATGTTCCTCGATCAGCTTCCCGAGCCCGAGTCGTTCGTCCAGCTCGCGGACGAGAATGAGCCCGCCATCGGAAGTGACACGCGATCCTTGGAAATCGACTTTCAATAAGCCGTTGAAGCTTAGCTGGAACGGCTTGTTTTCTTTTTCACCCATTGGGTGTTGATCTCCTCAGCGCCTTGAGTGCTTTCCAACCCGCATCAATAAAGGCGTCCGAGGCCACCCGATGGTTAGCAGAACCGAAACTAAAGTGGAAATCCGGGTTGATTTCGGCGGACTTGGGGACCGACCAAGTCCGCGTTTTCCAAGTGGATCCCGAGAGCGGAGCGCTCGAAGCGAATGACCCCGCGTTTGCGAAAGTCAATCCCGGCGGCGGCCCGCGCCACTTCGCATTTCACCCAAGCGGCAAATATGGGTACGTCATCAACGAGATGCAGTCGACAGTGACGGCGTTTGACTGGGACGCCGGAGAAGGAGCGCTGAGAGAGATTCAAACCATCTCGACGCTCCCGGAGGATTTCACCGAGCGAACCAGCACGGCCGAAATCGAGGTCCATCCCTCCGGTAAGTTCTTATACGGATCGAACCGCGGGCACGACAGTATTGCGGTGTTCGCGATCGATGAGGCGGACGGAAAGCTCACCGCCGTGGAGCGCGCTTCGACGCAAGGCAAGACGCCGCGCAGTTTCCCCATCGATCCAACGGGACAATTCCTTTTCGCCGTGAACCAGAACACCAACAACCTGGTGCTGTTCCGAATCGATCAGCAGACCGGCGGACTCACGCAAGCGGGCGAGTCGCTGCAAGTCCCCTCGCCGGTGTGCGTGAAGTTCGTGAAGGTGGGATAGCGAGCGCGCTTGCCTAACCGTATGTTTCCGCGCCAGTTGCATGACTCCGTGATTTGCAGTCGGGTGTGCGTTGATCGAGCAGGGATGTGGACGATCTGAAAGCTATCATCGGATTATGCCGGGAATGAACTCTTAGGACCGAACTCCTATGTTTTTTATGATCGTTGCTACTGCTTTGCGCTTGGTTGCGCTGATTTGGGCCATCCGCGTCGCTCTGCGGATGAAGGATTGGAAAGCCTGGATGTTGCCGCTCTTGTTCGGGCTATTGGCGGCACCGTCAGCGTTGCGGGTGATTAACGAGCAGCTTACGGGCCCATTGATTCCCCGATTCAATTGGCCTGTCGCGACGGTGGTCATCTCTCTGGGGGCCGTTGCAGCGATGTATTTTCTAGACCGTTCCATCACATCCGCTCAACGCGCCGAACAGCGCTTGGTTCAACTCAACAAGGAACTGGACCTGCGCGTTCGTGAGCGCACCAGCGAACTCCAGCGGGCGAACCAGGCGCTGGAAGATGAGCTCGGCAAACGCAAGAAAGCGGAAGGCAGGTTTCGCGAGCTTTTGGAGTCGGCGCCGGACTCCATGGTGATTGTCGATCAGTCCGGCAACATCGTTTTGGTCAACGCCCAGACGGAGAATCTCTTCGGTTATGCGAGATCGGAACTTATCGGGCAGCCTGTCGAGGTTCTCGTCCCTGATCGCTCCCGCCGCGGGCACTCACGATACCTCGCGGAATATTTTTCTGATCCGCAAGTCCGGAATATGAGCATAGCGACGGAATTGTTCGGCCGGCGCAAGGACGGCAGTGAGTTCCCGGCGGAGATTAGTCTGAGCCCGATCAGAACCGAGGAAGGAACACTCGTGGCCAGCGCCATTCGAGATATCACCGAACGCAAGCAGGCCCAGGACGCCCTGCGCCAAAGTGAAGAACGCTTTCGCTTGGCTTTTGAGGATGCGCCGATTGGCACGGCGATCGTCGGTTCGGACTACCGCCTTCGAAAGGTGAACAAGACTCTGTGCGAGATGCTGGGCTATATACCCAGCAAGAGCTGCTTGAACGTAGCTTCGCGGACATCACACACCCGGAAGATATCGACAAGGACTTGGAGTTAACCAAACAATTGTTTCAAGGACAGATTCCCAGTTTCCGAATGGAGAAACGCTATATCACGAAACGTGGACAAACAATTTGGGGCAACTTAACCGCTTCCGTGGTGCGTGCGGCAGACGGAAGACCGCTCTACGGGCTGGGGCTGGTGGAGAATATCCACGAACGCAAGCAGGCCCAGGACGCACTACAGCGAAGCGAAGCGTTGAATCGCGGACTCGTCGAGGCTATGCCCGCCGGAATCATTCACGTGGATATCGACGGGAAGATTGTGCAAGCCAACAACCAAGCGCAGCGGATCCTTAGGTCTTTCCCTCAACGAGCTCACACGGCGTTTTGTTGCTGATTTTTCCGCTGAAACGATCCGGGAGGATGGCAGCCCCTATCCGGCTGAAGAGTACCCCGTTAACCTGTCCCTTGCAACGAAGCGGCGACAGGGGCCTCGTACCTTTGGCGTTCGGCGTCCCGACGGTGCGGTTGCCTGGATAATTGTGTCGGCCGTACCGCTCTTCGACGACGCTGAGACGGGGGCGCTCAGAGGCGCCGTTGCCACTTTTTTGGACATCACCCATCGCAAGCGAGCAGAAGAGGCGTTGCGGGAAAGCGAGGAACAGCTCCGTCTTGTCACGGAACACGTGCCGGTGTCGATTTGCTACTTCGATTCCGGCCTGCGTTTTCGCTTCCTCAATAGGACTTTCGAACAGTGGTACAAGGTAAGCGCGTCCGAACTCCTCGGGCGGCCGATGGAGGACTTTTTCAAAGTCACCAATTTTTCTCATGATCCGGGCTTCAACCTCGGACATCATATCGAGAAGGCCCTGTCCGGGGAAGTCGTGTCTTTCGAGCGTACGCTGTACGAAGGAGGCGGGAAGGCTGTTCACCGCTATTTCACTTATGTTCCGCACATAGGCGAAGGTGGCGAGGTAAAAGGACTTTTTGCACACGGCGTAGACATCACGGAACGCAAGCGAGCGGAACAAGAAAGGGAACGCACGGCAGCCCAGTTGAGGCAGGCCCAAAAACTAGAGGCGATCGGGTCATTGGCCGGCGGCATCGCGCACGATTTCAACAACATTCTCACGCCCATCATCGGCTTCGCCGATCTTCTCCAGGACGACTTGCCCGAAGGTTCACCCGAAGCGGAGAATGTGGCGCGGATTCTTAGCGCCGCTGACCGGGCCAGAGACCTGGTAGGGCAGATTCTGACCTTCAGCCGCCAGAGTGAGCGTGAACGCGGGCCCGTGGCCATTGCTTCCGTCCTCAAGGATGCCCTGAAGCTGCTGCGAGCCTCCATCCCCGCCACCATCGAGATCCGTGCGAACATCGATGAGAACTGCGGGAATGTGCTGGGTGACCCGACTGAGATTCACCAAGTTGTGATGAACTTATGCACTAATGCGTATCAGACGATGGGGAGTTCGAGCGGCACCGTGGAGGTGAGCCTGACTGCGGTTGATGTCACCCCCGAACTTGCCCGAACGCACGCCAACTTGCGGGAGGGGCCTTACGTAACGCTGACGGTCGATGACAACGGCCCAGGCATTGATCCGGGGATTGGGGAGCGCATCTTTGACCCGTTCTTCACAACCAAGAAAGTTGGCAAAGGGACGGGTTTGGGTCTGTCGGTGGTCCACGGGATTGTGAACAGCCACGGCGGGGCAATCACCTATCAAAGTGAACTGGGAAAGGGCACGACCTTCCACGTCTACCTTCCCGGGCTAGCCCGGGAAGCGGAGAAGCAATCGCCATCGCAAGAGGGTGAGGCCCCGCTGCAGGGAAGAGAACATATTCTGTTGGTGGATGATGAGGAACCCATTATCCGTTTCAGCCAACAGATGCTGGAGGCGCTTGGTTACCGGGTCACATCACGGACCAGCAGTCTGGAGGCCCTAAGCCTATTCCACGCCGAACCCGATAGCTTCGACATGGTGATCTTGGACGTAACGATGCCTTTCATGACGGGTGTGGAGCTGGCCCGCGAGATGATGGGCGTGCGAGCGGATCTCCCCATCATCTTAATGACAGGGTTTACTGAACTCATCACAGCCGGGCAAGCCGCGAAAATGGGTGTCAGGGAGCTGATCATGAAGCCGTTCGAGACGCGGAAACTGGCAAAGATCATTCGGAAAGTGCTGGACGAAGGCCAGCTCAGCGCCGTCTGAAGTCATGCCGCGTGTTGTTGTAGCAGACGACGATCCGGCGATTGTCGAGCTTCCCCGGCAAACGCTGGAACCCGGGGGGTACACGGTGATAGGTTGGAGGCCTTGCCGGAGTGAATCCTGCTTTGCTGATTAGCGGCTCCTCCCGCTAGTTCGAATCCCTTCCAGGGTTGCTTCCAGCCGGGTTGCGATCTCCGGGTTCATGTCAATCACGTTGCTTCGCTCGGAAATATCCTTCGTCATGTCAAACAGGTGATAGGGCTTCTCGAACGGCTTGCCGGTTGGTTTTTCGCGGCCGCCGGAACCATTCCCCGCGACCAGCTTCCATTTGCCGTCGCGGATCGAGAACATCCCGCCCGAGGAGTGGTGGATGACGGGCGCCCGCGGGGACGGCCGGGCTTTCCCCAGCAGCGCCGGAAGAAGACTAAAGCTGTCCTCCGCTGCCGCGCCAGGAAGCTCAGCCCCGACGATCTCGGCCGCGGTCGCGAAGAAATCCGTCAGGCAAATTGTCTCGGATGAGCGGCTGTCGGGCTTGATTTTTCCCGGCCACCGGGCAAAGAAAGGCACGTGATGCCCTGCTTCCCAGACGTCCCCTTTCGTTCCCCGAAACACATGGTTCGAGGTGTGGCTGTCGCTGCGATATGCCTGAACCGTGGGGTCGGTGGCATGATCGGCTTCAAGATAGTCGCGCCGGTACATGTAGGACCCATTGTCGCTGCTATAGATGACCAGCGTGTTGTCGCGAATTCCGGCGTCGTCAATCGCTTTGAGGACCTGCCCCACGGTCCAATCGACCTGGACGACAAAGTCTCCGTAGGGACCCAACTTGGTCTTCCCGCGAAACCGCCGGTGGGGCAGAACGGGCTTGTGCGGCGCGGTCAGCGGGAAGTAAAGCAGAAACGGCTTGTCGCCCTTCGCCTGCCTCTGAATATAGCCCGTTGCCTGTGCCAGCAGGTCGTCGAGGCAATCTTCCATCACGAGTTCAGGCGACCGTTCCCCTTTTCGAAGAAACTCCGGAAACGGCTGAGCGGCCTGTTCGAGCAGCGGGTATTTCGTATTCTTCCCGTTCTTGATGTAGATGTAAGGAGGGAAGTCGAGCGACGCGGGAATGACGTAGGAGAAGTCAAAACCTCTCGTGTGCGGCCCGTCGCTGACGGGTTTGCTGAAGTCGAATTTTCCATCCGCGGATTTGGCGAAACCGAGTCCCAGGTGCCATTTTCCGACGATGCCCGTGTGGTAGCCGTGCTGTCTCAGAAAAGAAGCCACGGTAGGACGCCCCGGCTCGATCAGAGGCTCGCCATAGCCGTTGAGTACACCCCTCTTCAGCCTCGTTCGCCAGGTATAGCGCCCCGTCAGCAGGCCATAGCGCGTGGGCGTACACACCGCCGAGGGCGTATGCGCATCGGTGAAAGTCATCCCCTGGCCGGCAAGTTTGTCGAGATGCGGAGTCGGTATCTTCGACTTGGGGTTCAGTGCCTGAACATCGCCGTAACCCATGTCATCGGCAAGTATGAAACCAGGATTTCCATTTTGGATCTTGGCCTCCTCGATTCTACGTTCCTTCTCTCTTGAACGCAAGCCTTTCTTGACCGCAGGCACGCACCGGGCCGGACCGAAGTGCTTCCACTAGACCCTTTCGTTCTCCGAAGGGGACAATTCGTCGGTCGGAAGGCGGTTTTTCAGGCACTCCTCCGAGCTTCACTCCGCAGCATCCAGATTTCGCACTCGCGAGCGACCGTTCTACCCGCTCGGCAGCGGCAGCGCCCAGATCCTGTGCAGCATGTCACCGAACAGCCTGCGGTTCAGATGCCCCTCGGCCAGCAGCAGCCAGTAATACCGCGCGTGCTTGACCAGCCGACCGCCGGTCTTCATCAATCTGTGTTGCAAGCTCGTCAGCGACCAGCTCTTGATCCTGTGCGGCAGTCCCAGCCGCCGCCACAAGTTGCCCAGGTTGTAGGCCAGCACGCTGAGTTGCAGTCGCACTTCGTTGGCCCGAAAGCGATGGCACGAAAGCCGTGTCCAGTGCGTGGCCTGCTTGCCTTCTTTAATCCATTGCTCGGCCGTGCCGCGCTTGTTGTAGAAGCGCACAACAGACCGACTCGGCAACGTCATGTTCGTCACGATAAAACCGACGCGCGGGAACAGCTCACCGAGATGATGCTCGACCTTGGCCACGATGCGTCGCGGCTTGGACCAACTCTCCGCCTGATAGCGGAAGCTCTTGTAGCGCACCAAGGGCTTCCGGGAGGGCCTGCCCGGCGGCCGAAACAGGATGTCTTCGATCGCCAATTCCAAGCTCTTGTTGGCCGGAATGCGAATGGCGTACTGCACTCCGCGTTCCTCCGAAAACTCATAAATCTCCGGCTTAGCAAAGGCCGCATCGCCCCGGAAGGTGACCTGTTTGCCCGCGGCCTGTTGGCGCTTGATCTCGGGCAGCAGCAACTCCTTCCAGTCCTCAGCGCTGTGCACGTTGCCTGGACGCAGCTTCGCCGCCAGGCAATCCCCATGCTGGTTGAACAACAACAGCGGGTGGTAGCAGACCGACTCGAAATGGCCGTTGTAAGCACTGCCCTCTTGCTGGCCGTGGACAAGGCTTTCGGTCGAGTCCATGTCGAGAACGACGCGCTCGGAGTCGTCTTGCGTCTCGGCTTGCGCCACCAGCTCGCGGTTCACAGCCATCAGCCCCAGCAAGTTCTCCTCGCTCGCCAGCATCTCCGTCTCGAAGCTCTGCAGTCGCGAGGTCAGTGCCCCGCCGCGATCCCAGTTCCTCTTCGAGCCGATCAAGCGAAACGTCGGGTCAGCCGACACTCGGACGGCGTCGTTGAGGTCCTCGTAGCCTGCCAGCCGAGAGTAGACTGACTGCCGCAGCAGATCGGCCAGCGGGAACTTCTTGTTCAAGCCTTGCCGTGGGTCACTGAGATGTTCCTCGATCAGCTTCCCGAGCCCGAGTCGTTCGTCCAGCTCGCGGACGAGAATGAGCCCGCCATCGGAAGTGACACGCGATCCTTGGAAATCGACTTTCAATAAGCCGTTGAAGCTTAGCTGGAACGGCTTGTTTTCTTTTTCACCCATTGGGTGTTGATCTCCTCAGCGCCTTGAGTGCTTTCCAACCCGCATCAATAAAGGCGTCCGAGGCCACCCGATGGTTAGCAGAACCGAAACTAAAGTGGAAATCCGGGTGAAAACAATATTGGGATGAGCAGCGCCGGAAGCCGAAAGGCAGAGAATCAAGCTCAGGAACGAAATTGATAGATACCGCATAGTTAACTCCGTGAATGACGGGACTGCCTGTTCAGGTTCAAAGAAGCGAGGAGAAGTCGATACTTTGACACTCCGTTGGCGCCGGAGTCAAGGTCACCACGGCAGTTGAGGCGAGCCACTGCGTCTCACAACCGCGCCTCCCGAGACAGGTTTCTACGGCACCCGTTGGAGCTTCAGAGGAGCCAGTTTCGAGTATTGCGGCGTAATGTCTACGAGCCTTGGACCAGACGCGTCATACACGACCGCTCTTTGCCGCTCGATAGCAGCCAATGTTTCCGAAGCCGACAAGAAATACTTGTCGATCGGATGCCCATTGTCGGCCCGCCGCTTGATCGGAGTATCCGGGGTTAGGTAGACGTCATAAACGCCGACGGCCCGCAAGGCGTCGTGCGCCATCGAAAGGTAAAAGACCATCTCTGGAACATTCGCAAGCAAGATCGTTTTGCGAGGATGCTCGGCGCGGGCGCGTGAGGTGTCGGAAAGAAGCTGCTTGACCGCCAGGCTAAGCGGCTGGAAATAGGAGACCTCGCGGTTGGCTCTGCCGACCGACGCGAAGACGAATGATCCGACGAAGAGTACAACACCGATTCGAAAAACCATCAACGCAGGTACCCTTGCGAAGACCGTCGCCAGGGGTCCCGACCGGCCACCGTCATCGGTCGTTCGCCGCTCCTTGTTCTCTGCCGCGGCCGGCCAAGCCGGACCTAATGCTGGCCGGGACCTCCTGCCGAAAGCCAGCGACACGGCCCAGCCCGCGAGCATCGCGATGCCGATGCTCGGGAGGACGAGATAGTAGTCGAGACGATGATCCGGCAAGGGCAGATAGGGTCCCAGCGTGATCGCGAACCAGGACAGGAAGAATACCCCCAAGGCCGCTCCGAGCCAAGCCTGGTAAGCAACGAATGCCACCGCGCCCAGCGCCAGCACGATGGCAAGGACGGCTCCTTCGTCCGCTGCCAACGTCCGCCGTGTGTAGTGACAAAACCCGGCGGCCAAAGCGGTCACCCCAAAATCAGTTTGGTAAACCCCCTCGCTGGCCGTTGGCGCCGCGCTCAATTGCAACCAGGCGAACGCAATCGAGCCCGGCAACATCGCCGCGGCGTGCCGCCAGCGCCGACGGTCCGCGGTCAGCACATACCCTAAGAGCACGACGGGATAGACGACCATCGTCTCCAGCGAACCCAGCCCCAGCACAAAAGTGATCCACTGCGCGGTGTAGTATCGCTTTCGTCCTGACTCAGCGAAGCGCAAGAACAGCAAGAAACTCAACAGAAAGAAAAAGGCACACAGCACCTGGTTGTAGGCCGAGGTCCATGTCATGCTGCTCGCCAGTCCGTGGTGAATGCCCCACAGTGACGCCGCGGCCAAGCCCGCGAGGCGATTTCGGGTCAAGCGATTCGTGACCGCCGCCAGCAACCACAAATTTACAATCTGCGTGCCGAACACCAGCACGCGGTAGGGAAACGAGTCGAATCCGAACCATCCATGGAAAAAGTAAAAGAACAAGCGCTCGCTCAGGGGACGAAACGTTCCTTGCGCCCGGGGCTGAAGAAGTGCTTCCCAGAACTGATTGTCAGGAAACGCGGCCAGCAGCAGGAGAGAAAAATCGTCTCCGTAAAACCAGCACCACAAGCCACGATGGTAAAGCCACAAAAAAGGAATCGCGGGGAAGACCCAGTAGAGAACGACACCGAGCCGCTGGGGGAGGCGCTTTGCTGGGTCCTCGCTCACTTGAGGGTAACCGATACCGCGATAATGCCAAGCTCGCGCAAGTCCGACCCGGTTGGCGGCAGCACCTTGTCCAGCTCAAAGACCGCTTCGATTGTTTCGCTTGCCAGCACATCAGCGGGCACGGGCTTCGTGAAGGTGTAGTCGCCCGCTTGGCCGTAGGTCTCGCTACCCACCGGCGATCCGTTCAGAGTGGCACTGAGCGTGAGCGGCCCAAGCCTGCTAATCGACGCCTCCGCGATACTAAACGTGAGTTCAACGTTCACTTCCAGGCCGGGCACGACTGGCGGAGGCTTCAAAGCTACCGCGAAAACCCTTTCCGTCCAGCGCCACGCCCCTTGCTCCAGAGTGTGAAAACCCTTTAACAACTGGGGGGCGCCGCGAGGGTCGGCTAGATGAAGAGTCGAAAGAAACTCGCCAGGCTCGACCACCGCTTCCGAGGCGCCGCCCGGCGCGGTAAATAGCTCCGGCTCGTTCGAGGGACAGCCGCTCAAAAGCACAACAAAGAGACACACGAAGACAGGCAAGAGCAGGCGCATAGGGAAACCAAGATCATACAAGCTTGGGGCGGGCCTAGCAAACACGAGCCCATTCCGTGAGCTCGAGAAACAGTCCGCCGATGGCAGCCATGGACCCGCCTGCTAAACAGGCTCCTTCCATTTCAACTCAGCGTCAGGACGCCGCACGTAATTGGCGTCCACTGCTTCGGGTGGCAAGACCGCGCCCGCATCATAGCGAAGACTGGCAAGCTCCGCTACGGCGCCCACCAGCGGTCTCGTGACCGTCACGGTTCTCCGTGGGCCATTCGACGCAGGGGGCAGCGGGGCCGCTCCATCGGCTCCAAACAAATCTCGATCGGTGGAGACAAAGGTGATCTCGCGATCTCCAATTAGTTTCAGAAACTCGTCCCAAGCAGAGACCACTTCGTCCACAATGACCCGAGCCTGCTCGTCGTACACCGCCGCGTAAACCTCGCCGCGCCGGGCGTCTAGAACGGGCGCTCTGTGCCGCCCGTCTCCCGCAAACGCAAGGGCCGCCAGATTCGAAACCGGGACGACCGGTTTGCCGTGAACTTCGGCTAGCGCCTTTGCGACGCTCAGGCCGACCCGAATGCCGGTAAACGAACCCGGGCCGGATGCTCCGGCGTAACAGTCGATGTCCTCAAGTTTTACGTTATGAAGATCTAGCAACGCATTGATCTGTTGATAGATAACGCTTCCATGCCCCTTGGGCGCTGTGATTGGAACCGCCTGCAGAACCTCGCCGTTACGAGAGAGCGCGATACCACCCGAGTGTCTCGTGGTATCGAGCGCGAGAAGAAGCATACGTCAGTCCGCGCACTCGCGGAAACTGTAGCGGACGCGGTTCTTGGCGCCCGACGCTACGCCGCGAACGAGCACCCCGATTCCTCGGGGCGCTCGTCACCAACCGCGACGCGGTTCAGTCGATCCACCTTACTTACGGCAGGGCGATCGTTTTTAGGTCCAGCGAGCCGCTGTCGCTTAGAACGATCAGGACAGCGTTTTCCTCGTCGAGCAGGTCGAGCTGTTGCACGCCTTTGAGTTCCGCAATGGTCTCATAGGGCAGGCCTGCCTTGTCACCGATCTTCTCGGTGATACTGCCGTAGGTTTCGATGTTCTCGGTCGACATTTTCATTACGCCGCGGCTGCTGTTGCTCATGAGGATATGGTCAATGCCGCCTTTCTTGTAAATGACCATGTCGAGCGGGCGGTTGCGGTTGCCCAGCTCGGCGATCGTCGTGCCAACCACTTTCGTGCCCGGCTTCAGGTCCGACACGGGGAACTTCACCAAAGGCGTGCAAGTGTAGGCGGCCAGCAAGTGTGATTCGGCTTGGATCTCATAAGGAACGAACGTGCGCACGGGTGATCGCGTCTCCCAACGGCCGTGGGCGCCGTGGAAAATCTCGACGCTCGCGCCCTGATCCGCTTCCTCGAACGGGAAAGGAATCGAGCGCAAGTTCGAGGCAAACTCCTCGTTCGACAGCCCGGCTACGAACACGCGTCCATCGAGATAAGCCAGGTCCGTGATGGCCTGAACACGCAACGGCCGTCCGCGGCCGTCCTTATCATCAGCTCCCGGCGCGTTGGACAAAGCAACGCTGGAATGGTTGATATCGTCGAGAGCAAGCTCTTCGATTTTTCCGGCTCCGCTGACGCGGAGAATCACGGGAATCGCATCAGGCCCGCGGCCACGCGAGACGGAAACGTACGCTTTCTTCGAAATCGGATTCACTTGCAGATCGTTGATCAGGATCTGATCCGGGGTTGAGCCCAGCATGCCGGCGATCTTTTCGTTGAGCGCGGGAATGTTGAACTTTGCCGCTTTCGACAGCGGCACGCGGTCCGCGGTATCCAGTGCATAGATGGCCGCTCCGGCCGAGTCGCCGACGAACAGGATTCCGTCGGGTCCGAACGCCATCACGCCAGCCGACTTCAGATCGGCCTTCCCCGGCTTCATCGTCGCGGAATAATCACCGATTCCGGCGGCGGAGACGACAAGCGCGCTGACAGCTAACAGGCACAACAAACTTCTGATTTTTCGAAAACTCATCCAGGTTCCTCCTAGGCACAAAACAATCGGGATACAACGCCTCCCACCATCCCATCTTGGGAGCCGTAAGTCAATAGGTAAAGTGCTGGTTTGCGTGAGGACTCGAGATCGCGGAACAACCTTCAAGAAACGGACGCGCTTCCATGATTCAAGAGGGGTAGCCTCTGTACGCCGCTCCTCGTGGTCGAATACGCATGATGCGAATCAAGTTTTGATCGCGGAGAATCCGATACACGATACGGAATTGATAGTTCCCAAACGGAATTCGATGGTACGGAAGCCCTCTCAAAGCCTTTGCGTCCGAAGGGGCCGGATCTTCCCTCAGGTCGGCAATCACGTGAATCGCTTCTCGCCGCTCGGATTCCGGAAGCTGATCAAGTTCGCGCTCCGCTGAGCGTACGAACCTAATCTCCCAATGAGTAGCCATGTTTGGCGAGAACTTCTTCAAGAGAAGTAGTTGGCTCTCGCTCTCTCCGCAGGGCTACGATTAGGTCCTCTTCATCTTCGGTAAGCTGGACCGCAAGCTCGCGGTCCTCTCCCCGGTGGCCGCATTTTGGGCAGGTGGAGTCCGCTGCCGACAATCCGGGCTCCTTTGTCTTCGCACCAACTCTTGACATGCCTTCTTCTTTCACCCTACCAGCGACCTCGGGAGCAGACCACGGGCGAGCCGAACCGACGCCCGCGGAAAGCTTCGCGCGAAGCAGTCCGCCGCGGGAGGGGCCCACTCACTGGCGTTCGGGGCTCTGAACTCAACCGCCGAGATATTCCCAGTCGCGGCCGCCGTTGCTCGCGGTCAGGTTGTCCCGCTTCCAGTCTTCCAGGCGCGGACCCGCCAGCTCCCGCGCCCCATCGCGCAGCAGGGCCATTTCGCTCTCGGAGAATTTCTTGTACTGCTGGGCGATGCGGACGTCATCTTCGATTTGACCCAGTGTCGTGCAACCCAGCGTCAGGCAGTGGATCGGCAGGCTCAGCACGTAGTTAATGCACTTCGGCGCGCTGAACCGCTGCAGAAGCTTGGCGTTGGCAGTGCTTTTCATGGCCTGAATTCCCATACCGCGCTCGACGGCCTTGGGCAACACTTGGCGCTCGAAGCTCAGGTAGGAGGGATCGGCCGGGTTCAACGGCATCAGGATCGTGTCGTACTTGTCGTAAAGCTTCAGCATTTTCAGATGCGCCGCCGGGTCGTGGTGTCCCGTGAATCCGATAAAACGGCACTTGCCGGCCTTCTTGGCGGCTTCGAAGGCTTCGATCGCCCCGCCGGGCGCGAAGATCTTCTCCAGATCCTCATCAGACTTGACGGAGTGGATTTGCCACAAATCGAGGTAGTCGGTCTTGAGCCGCTTGAGCGAGAGATGCAACTCGGCTTCGGCTTCCTCGCGCGTGCGCTTTGTGCTTTTCGATGTGATGAAGACTTGCTTGCGAAACTCCGGCAGCACCGCTCCGTAGACCTCTTCCGAGCGGCCGTCCCAGTAGCCATGCGCGTTATCGAAGTAATTGATTCCCAAATCGTAGGCACGCAGCGTCACCGCTTTGGCGTCCTCGAACGAGATCAGCGGGAAGCGTCCGCCGGCTTGGCCGACGATCGTCAGTTCTTCTCCCGTTTTGCCGAACGTTCGTTTGGGAATATCGCCTGGTTTGAGTCTGGCGCCGGATGCGACTGTGTTCGAAGTTGCGAGTCCGGCGAGCACGCCACCGACAAAACTTCTGCGCTTCATAGTTCCTCCTTCGGACAAAAAACCTATCTCTCTAAAGATCATAGTACTTCTGGATTGAGCGAGTCTATATTGAGCGAGTCTATATTGATGGATACGCCATCAGAGATGGGATGCAGAAGGCTGGTCGCTGAGAGCCGAAAGCGCTGGGCTTTCGGCAGCAGCACACAGCTCGAATAAGAGAGTGCTACGGAAATTGTTTTCTCAAAGGAGGCGTGTCAAGTCGAGCTGGAGAATCGGGTGTTCGATGTTGGGTGAACGATAGGTGACCCTGGACTGACGTCCAGGGCTCTGAGTGGCGGTGGGGGATCTTTGGGACAGGTAGAGGGTGCTGTGCCGGGTCGCGTTGCGGAAATTATATGTATGTGTGCATATATGTTAGCATATATGCAGTCTAAGCTTCTGGAGATTACCATGCTGAGAACCACTGTCTTCCTGGACGAAGAAACCGCCCTCGGTATCCGGCAACTAGCCGAGATAGAGAAACGTAGCCAAGCAGAAATCATGCGAGACGCACTGCAAAAGCACGTCCGCCGGGCATTGTCGGAGACTCCTCGACTTGACATCCCCGGCCTCGGCGCCTTCAGCAGCGGCCGATCCGATATATCCAAAAGGGCGGAAGAGCTTCTCTGGGAAGAACCTAAGGGAAAGAGATGACTCTGGTGGCGGATTCCGGGGCGCTCTACGCCTTGTACGATAAGACTGACTCATGGCACCATGACGTGCAGAGGGTCGTAAAGCATCTCAATCGGCCGATAATCGTGCCGGCAGGTATTCTGGCGGAAGTAGATTACTTGCTGCGAAAGTTTCTGGGAGTTGATGCGGAACTGGCTTTTCTGGACGGCTTCGGGACAGGCGCCTATACGCTCGAACCCTTCACGGCGACGGACCTCAATCGCTGCCGGGAGCTAATCGCAGCCTATAGGGATTTGGACCTGGGACTCGCGGACACGGCCGTGATGGCGACGGCGGAACGACTCGGAATCAGCAACATCCTCACGGTTGACGAGCGACATTTCCGTGCTGTGCGTCCCAGGTCCGAGCCTTTCATCCTACTACCTGCCGATACGTGAACCGGCCCATCCGAGGTAAGAGTATGAGTCGACGCTTACGTACGGATCTGTGCCGTGGGAGTGCCGCGCCACCGGCACCCCTACCGCGACCCGACTTTCCTGTCCGCGACCGCGACTTTCCAAAAGATGGGATAATTACTGCGGAATTGTCAGTGGAATGAACAAGTCTTTTGGGCAATGATAGAGAAACCCCGATTTCTATGAGCTGGTCAAGAGTAGCTGCGCTGCTTCTTGGATCTGGCGGATTGTTGCTCGCCTCCAAAGCGCTGCGTAAGACACGCGGACAGCGAAGGACAACGAGTGAGGATTCCGCGGAAGCAGAAGATCCTGTGTCGGAGCAACCCGAGAGCGCTCCACATTCGTCGGATGACGAGCAGGCGTCTCCGACGGCTGTTGGCGAGAACGAGGGGCGAAATCGTCAAGACCGGACTGCAAGTCGAAAGCGGCGCCTAGCGGAAAAGCGAGGCGGGCGCCCGCTGGGAACCAAGAACCGGCATCCCGGCGAGGGGAAGGCGGCGATACAGCGTCGCGAACCTATCGAGAAACCCGCGCTGGTTTGCCGGCGCGAGGGACCGAGCTGGGTCGTCGCCGTCGAAATTCCCGACGAGCTTTGCGAAGAGGAGCCGAAGGTCCAGCAGGGTTCCACTGACCTCAAGGACCCGCGCCGACTCGGGCTGTGGGGTCTTCGTGACCCACTCGGCGGGGTGGATGTCACGACGGCCGGCGGCACTCTCTGGCCCATTGAGTCCGCGCCTTATCGATGCTTCAAACTGTTCGGCAATCAGGAGCACGGGCGTTTGGTCAAGAACCCCACGGCGGGGAATATCCTCGTGGTCGCACCCGCTGACTGGCGATTGGACGACAAACGGGGTTGCTCTCCGCCACAAACCGTCCTAGGAGGCACATACCGGGCCTATCCTTGCTTTCTTTCGTCGAACGAAGCGGAGGCGGTACGCTTTACAACGCTTGAGGGAAACTGCGTGGAAGTTCGCTCGCGCGGCACACTGTTTGATCTCGAAGGTCATCGCGTCGACGACGCCCACGCGCACGCAGGACCCCTTTTCGGGCCTGAACCACCTGGCTTGAAGTGTCTCCCCGGTGCGGCTTACTCGAAGTTGGTGATCGGCGAGGCCGGCGAGACAGATGGTGCAAAACGTTGGCCCAACCGGGCAACGACCTGCGAACAACTGCTCCCAATAATTCGTGAGAGAGGCGCCGGTTGGTTCTTTCTTCGCATCCATGACGAAACGGAGAACCTCGTCGACACTCTCGATTTTCGGTTCGCGGCTGGACTTGAAGGGGTGGAAGTCGAACCCGTGCCGGCGGCTCCAGGCCCCGGGGGGCACCGATCCGCCCGCGTCATGTTCCGGCATCAGTCGGGCCTGTCGATTCGCCCAAGCACGGAGAGGCTTCGGACCGAAGCAGTGGCGCGGGGCTCTGTTGCCTATCTGCCGGCCGAGCCCGAGTGGAACGCGACGTCGTGGATCGTCTCTGCTGGGGAAGCCCGCCAAGTCGAGTTTCACTTGCGGCTGAACCGCGTTTGGTGGGCACTCGGCGAGACGGGACGCCGCCCTTCTCCCGGCCAGTGGACTGACCGCCCGGTTCCTCCCATACCAGCTCAGGATCTTCGGGCGGCCTCGACTCTTGCGTTGTGGTTGAGAGGCGTTCGCGGCGCGAGAGAGCTCGCGGTGGGTTTCGACGTTGAGCGCCTCAGGCCGTTGCACATAGCACGCGAGCAAGACGAAGTTGATTTTCGGTTGGGCGTTCTATTGGACGCGGAAGAGTTGAACCAGCCTGGCATATGGCCGCTCAAACTGTGGATCGAACCGTCCGATGGCGGAGGATTTCAATCGTGTGTCGTCGCCGAGGTCACGGTTTCCAAACAGGCGCTGGGGCCCCCCGGATGGGGGCATGCCAAACCGCACCACCTTATGCGCCAATTGCACGCCCTGCGCCGTTCGGCCCGCCGACCGCTGCGGGTCTTAGTTGGCGAATTGCGGAAGCGCCATTACCGCCATGGCGGACGCCTTAAGAGTAAGAGTTCAAACAAAAACTTCTTCGCCGATGGCTTGTGCCTGCTGGTTTTGGCGCTCGATCGGCCGGAAGCGTTGGTTTGGGAGCCCAGCATCAAAGAGCGCTGGCGGAGATGGGCCGACGAAGCGCGAACCCAAAACCCCCTGATTTTCCACGCCTGGGAAGAGAGGTACCAGCAGCTTCAACCACGCAGACGAGCCGCCCAGCTCGCTCTCACGAAAGCCGCAGGGATATAAAATTTCATGTCCATCTCGACGAAGCTAGAACCACTCAAACTTGCCGATGAGGTCGAACAACGATACATCCGTTATTTGAAAACCACGTTCTACTTCAAGGATGCCGAGTTCCGGCGCTCGTTTGAATCGGCCCTGGACTCGGGTCACTTGGTCAAAGGACCCTACCTCGAGGCGACCCCGGTGTATCGGAAGGAGGGGACCACGGCGGCGGACCTTGCCCGGCAATTCCTGGGCGATGAGCCCGACGCCGGTTTCGCTGGCGCACTTCCCAGCTACTCTCTCTACCTGCACCAACAGAACGCGATTCGCCGTGTCTGCCAGGGCCGCAATGTGATCGTGGCGACCGGCACTGGCAGTGGAAAGACGGAAGCGTACTTGTTGCCGATTCTTTTCCATCTCTACAAGCAACGTCTCGCGGGCCAGGCTCCCGCTGGCGTGCGCGCCCTTGTCCTCTACCCAATGAACGCCTTGGCCAACGACCAGCGCAGGAGATTGGGCGAACTTGGCGAAAAGTTCAAGCAGGGAGGCAGCGGTTTCTCCTTTACGTTCGGCCGTTACACGGGCGAGGCGCCCGAGCGTGAGGGCGATACGTATCGCAAGGCCGCGGCGCGGCTCGAAGACCGATTGGCCGGGGAGTTGGTTCTGCGGAACGAGATGCGGGAGAGTCCGCCCGACATCCTGCTGACAAACTACTCGATGCTCGAGTACCTGCTGTTGCGGCCCAAAGACAGTCAGCTTTTCGATGAAGGGCGCGGAAGCACGTGGCATTTTCTTGTTCTCGATGAGGCGCACCAATACCGCGGAACCAAGGGCATGGAGATGGCCATGCTGGTACGCCGGCTGAAACAGCGGCTCAAGGAGGGGGGGCTCACAGGCCGCTTGCAGTGCATCGCCACGAGTGCGTCGCTTGGCCGCGGCGCTCAGGACCGCGCTGGCTTGGCCAATTTCGCGCGAGATCTGTTCGATGAGCCCTTTGATGAAGAGGACGTTCTTGTTGAAGAGACAGTCGATGAGCCGGCGGAGGGAAGCCTGGACCTCACTGTGAAAGATTACGGACGTCTGGGGCGGGGCGCCGCAGAGCAGGTTTTCGAGTCTCTCAAGGGTGGTGAATTCGAGGTTGACGGCGGAGACCGCGCAGCGACGCGGTTTTCCCTGCTGCAAAAGGACCGGCGCTTCGTGAAGCTCCGCCGGTCGCTGGGCAAGCCCCGGCTCGTCGCGGAGCTGGTCGACGAGGTTTTTCCCGAGATTGTCGAACGAGACCGCCAACAGCGGCTGTCAGAATATGTTGATCTTCTCAGCGCGACGAAGGACCCCGCTTTGGAAACTTCGTTGCTCTCGGTTCGCTATCACTTCTTCGTGCGGGCTTTGGATGGAGCTTTTATCCGCTATCTGCCGGCCAAACAGGTGCGGTTGGGGCGCGAAGAGAACGCGGAAAGCCCAGCGGCGCCGCAAGGCCGGTGGTTCGAGGTGGGTTTGTGCCAGGAGTGCGGGCAGCATTTCTTTGTGGGGCGCCGTGACGACAACGGAAGGCTCGGCGAGGCCATTCGCGACCCCTCGAACGACAAGTTTGGCGTGACGTTCTTTCGCCCCGTTGAAGCAGGACCCGATTCCTCTGCCGATTTGCAAGCGACAAAGTCTTGCTACCTGTGCCTCGAATGCGGGGAACTCGGTCGAGAAGGCCTCAAACCGCGTAAACCGGCTTGCGGCCATCCCGGTTTCGTCCGCGTGGCCGAAGAGAAAAGGGGATCAAGCAGAGAAGACCAGGTCAGCACCTGTGGGGCCTGTGGGTATCAAGGACGGGATCCTGTCAGAGAAGTCGTTCACGGCAACGACGGCCCCAACACTGTCATCGCCGCCACCCTCGACCGCGGCCTGCCCGAAGACCGGCGCAAGGTCCTTGCCTTTGCGGACAACAGGCAGGAGGCCGCGTTTTTCGCCTGGTTCTTGGACCGCACCTATCAGAATCTGCGCGATCGCAACATCATTTACTCGTGCCTGAAGCGGTTGGCCAAACCCGATGGGGTTGCACCCGGCACTCTCGTTTGCCAGGTCCGAGACGAACTCATCAGCCGTAATCTGGTCTCGCCAGCATCCGATCAAGAACAGCGCCTGAGCGACGCCTGGAAAATCGTATATAGAGAGTTCTGCACGGAAGAGCGCCGTCTGTCCCTCGAGGGCGTCGGTCTTGTGCGCTGGCATGCCAAGCTGCCTGAGGGCATCGTCATCCCCTCGATCCTCCGGCAACCGCCCTGGTCTCTTGCTGATGCCGAAGCGAAGAACCTGCTTGTTCTTCTGCTGGATTCGTTTCGGAACCAAGCCGCGGTCGAGCTGTACACCGATCCAGGAGTCAGTCTGAAGTGGTCTGACTTGGGCCTGCGAGCCCCCCGGCAACAGGCGGTCGACTTGCGGCCGCGGAAGGGCGTGACAGCTTGGGACGGCCTTGGCACGCGGCGTGTCGAGTACCTAGCCCGCCTTCTTGCAAGGTCCGGCGGTCGGGAACTCAGCGGGCGACAAAGGAAGGCAGAAGCACAACAGCTTCTCCGCGTGATTTGGGACGAGCTCAGAAAAGCCGGCGATTCCGAGCCGCTTCTCGTCAGATTCCGCGAAGCCAGACGGATCAACCCGAGGTGGTGGCGGGTGGCGCTGGTTTCGCCGCGAGAGCTGTTTTGCTGCGACACCTGTGGCGGCTATCAGGCTATATCAATCCGCGGCGTTTGTGCGCGAAACCGCTGTCCTGGCCCGCTGTCGAAGATCGGCGAAGCGCCCGATGACCTGCTCGCAAATCACTATCGCCGCTTGTATCAAGAAGACTTGCCTGATCAGTTCACATGTGAAGAACACACGGCCCAAATTGACCGTGAGCTGGCGGCGAAATTTCAAGAGGATTTCAAGGCGGGCAGGATTCATTTGTTGAGCTGCTCGACCACCTTCGAGCTGGGAGTGGATCTCGAAGATCTCGATGTCATCTTTCTCCGCAACGTGCCGCCCGAGCCCTTCAACTACGCCCAGCGAGTGGGGCGCGCCGGCCGCCGCGCGGGGCATCCGGGCTTCGCGCTGACTTATTGTCGGCGGAGACCTCATGATTCGGTTCACTTCCAAGATCCGTCCCGCATGCTGGCGGGCAAGACGCGCCCTCCGGTGCTGAAGCTGACAAACGAAAAGATCGTCTTGCGGCACGTCGCGGCCGTGGCGCTGTCGGAGTTTTTCCGGAAGCACAGCGAGCGGTTTGGAGATGTTGAGAAGCTGTTCGCGGAGTTGCGAGCGCCAACAGCGGTTGTGGATTTTGAAACTTTTCTCCGTCATCACGAAACGAACTTCGCTGAAAAATTGCGCGCTATCGTGCCCGAAAGACTGTGGGCGAGTTGGCGCGATGGGTCCTGGATCGGCAAAATAGCGAGCGAACACTCGTCACTGGGCCTTGCGGAGGAGCAAGCTTCGGAGGATTATCGAAGTCTGTGGGTTCATCGGCAATCCATCCTCGACGAACTGCAGCACTCGCGCGGCGACCCAGGCATGAGGCGGGCACTCGATCGAGCCGACGCGCGCGCCGATACCATCGCGACAGAAAATGTGATTTCCTTCTTGTCCCGGAAAGCCGTCATTCCGAAATATGGCTTTCCCGTCGATGTCGTGGAGCTGGACTTGCTCAACCAGCGCGGCCGGGAAGTGAACCTGCAAAGAAATCTTAATATCGCGGTGGCTGAGTTCGCGCCCGGAAGCAAAGTGGTCGCGAACAAGAAGCTCTGGAAATCCGTCGGCCTGAAAACGGTTCCGGGGAGGAAATGGCCCCGCTTGGGCTATATCCGATGTTTGCGTCACGGGACATTCAAGAGATGGACGGCCGAAGGCCCGCAGCCCGAGGGGCGATGCTGTCAGGACGCTCAACAGGCCGAATATATTGACCCGATTTTCGGTTTCACCACCGATGGAAGTTCGAGCGAACCTCAATCCCGGCCCGAGCGCCTCTTCACGACGCGCCCCTATTTTTCCGGGCCTCGGGGCGATCAGCCCGAGCAGGTCGACGTGGGCGGTGTCGCGAAGGTAAGGAAGGCCTCTCCCGGCTACTTGGTGGTCCTGTGCGAGGGCCGCAAGGGCCAAGGGTTTTTCATTTGCCGCGACTGCGGCGCCGGTTCCATCAAGAAGGAGAACTTGGGCACGAAAAAGAAACCGGACCCCGAGCACAAAACGCCGCTCGGCCGCGGGTGCCGCGGCCAGCTTGTCCAGTCCGCGTTGGGTCACGAGTTTCTCACGGATGTCTTGCGCATCGAGTTCCGAGTGGCGTCCGGAGGCGCCGATATCTGGTTTGCTTACTCGCTCGGCTATGCGCTGTTGTCGGGAGCCGCCGAGGTCCTCGAAATTCCCCCCGGAGACTTGAACGTCACGGTCAAGGGCGGCGAAGGTAATGGTGTTCCGGCCGAAATTGTTCTCTACGACGACGTCCCGGGCGGGGCGGGGCTGGTGGCACAACTCGATAAATCGCAAATCTTCCGCGACTGTCTGGACGAGGCCCGCAAGCGCGTTGACGGACACTGTGGGTGTCCACTGGACGAAAAAAGCTGCGATCGGTGCCTGCGAAGCTATACAAACCAGTTTGCACACACACGACTGGCCCGGGGACCAGTTTATTCGTATTTGGATCGTGTCCTGAAACAATGGCGGGATCACGCCGTAGCGGTAGCGGGCTGATGAGGGTCAGGGAAAGCGGGGGAAGCCTCGCCTCATTTTCGGCGCAAGGCCGGTCCCCCCAGCCTTGCGGGGCCTGGGGTGGGCAAGAAAACCAGCCGTTCCCAACGGCTGGTCCCTACCAATCCGCGTGATCTGCGGATCAGTCCTTCGAAAAACAGGCGGTATAAGCGACCTTAAGCCGTGTATATCAACGACTTGTGCAAATCGCCCTTTGGCTGCTGGCCGCCACCCAGCGAAATCGCTCGAGACGGCTTTTCATGCCCCATCGTGGACAAAGGCCGCGATCAGTCACGGATTTTTAAAAAAAGTTATCCCCCGTGTTTTCAACACATCTTGCCCGCCCAGGTCCGCACAGGTAAGAATGCCCCCAACGGCTGCGCTATCCTGATAGCGGGAATCAATTGAATAACAAACGGTCATCCGCAAATCAAAGACAAGGTGAACGGGGCTTTGCAAGAGCCAAGAATCCCAAAACCCTTACATTTTCTGTAGAAAACTGCAATTCGCACCCCCAGGCCACTGAAACAAAACGACTTGCCCGTTTCCATAAAATTCATGCCAGGGCGCCCAGGGTCGAGCTTTAACGTGCATACTGCTCGCAAAACCACGGCAGCCGCCGCGAAAAGGCCACTTTGCCACAACAAGCGGAAATCCGGCCCGTTGAAACGGGCTGACGAACGACTTCGGGAGGGCTGGTCAACCGGCCCTAAAAGGACCGGCCGAAAAGAGACCAAGCCACTGAACGTGGCTCAGGCGGTGGGCCAACATTGCGGGTCCGAGTCGATGTAGGGCAACGCCACAGGGCAGGGAAGCCGCCCTTCTCCGTTTTCGCTGAAAAGCAGCTAATCGGACCCAGCCGGAGGTGCCTTCTTATTCTCGGTGACTTGCTTCTTCTTGGTGGGTTTCGCGATTCGCGCCGGGTCGAGGTCCATCGGAATGGCGAAGTCGAGGAATCCGACCAGCATTTCTTCCCAGGTCTGATCGCCCCAGTAGACGGTTTCAGCGGGGTCGGGATTGAAGGGATTGTTCGGCGAGTTGTCGTACCACGCGGTGGCGACGATTTCCGTTCCCTTGGGAAGCATGATTGGCTCGTCTAGATAGTAGGTGAGCTGCCAGTTGAAATCATATTTGGGGACGCTCAGCAGCGTCCTCGATTCGCCGGATGGAAAGATGGCGCGATATTCAAACGCCTTGCCCCGGAGGTGCATATGCGGAAAAAGGCTCAGCAGTTCAACGTCCTCGTGTACCGTGACACTCGCATCAACCCGGCGGTTCGAGTCGCCCGGAGGGATGACCAGGCGTGTATTGCTAATAAAGCTGTTTACTACGCGCCTTCGCGGCGGCACATCCGCGAACTTGATGCCGATGACACTGCGGTCCAAGGCGGGCTTGCCGTTGGTGGTGTAGTGCATCTGGAAAATCAGATCGGAGCCGGCCGGCAGCAAACGCGTCTCGCCCGGGCGGGTGCGGTAAGCGATACCGCCAGGCACAAACGTGGCAAGCATCTGGCCGTCTCCCTTCAAGCCAGCAAAAGCGCCGACTCCAGTGTCTTTCTTCCGTTTCTTTTTGGCCTTCTTTTTAGGAACAAACGGTTCACCCGGCTTGATCCCCTTGAAGCGTTCGGAGTTCGGCAGACGAGTCGTCACGACAATATGGTGAACCACGGACCGCGTGCCCGGCCGCGTTTCCACGCTCTCGATCCATATTGTCTTCGGTCAGGCCCGTGGGAACAATAAAGTAGGTATAGGGAACGTCGCCGGCGGCAGGAACCGGATAGTCGTATCCCACATCGAGCACGAGGTCGGGTTCGCCAATCTCCCAACCGCTTGCAAACTCTCGGGCTTGAGGAGCGTCAGCCGGATCGCCTTCCGCCGCGCCGCTCTCGGCCCACTTGGACAGGACCGCGATTTCTGCTTCGCTCAAGCGCCGGTCGTTCGAGAAGGAGCCGTGCGCGGGGTCGGCGAACCAGGGCGGCATTTTCTTCAGCAACACCGCCTCTCGAATGGAAGCGGCCCAAGGACGCGTTTCCTTGTATGTCAGCAGGGACATGGGCGCCACCTCGCCAGGACGGTGGCACTCCTGGCAGCGCTTCTGCAGCACCGGCAGGACGTCACGGTGAAACGTGATTGGCACTGGGACGTTCGCCGCCAGGCCGAGCGCGGCCGCGGCGGTTCCGATTAGAATGATACGTCTGAGCACGGAGTCCTCCTGGAGAGAATGAGCGTTAGGATCATTCTGCCATATGTAAACACTCCAATCAAGGGCAAATTTCCCGAGCTTAGCGTGGACGGAGTCCACGCTTGGAGCGAGCGGAAGTCCACGCTACTATGCGCTTCTAACATCTGTAAGGCCGCGACCGACTGGTCAGTGTGAGTTTGGAGGAAAGCGGGCGGTTGCTGGGCTGGGCCCCCCAGACGCAGGAGTGGTGTGGGCCGTGCGAGCAGAGATTTGTAAGTCTTTTACTTTCTGCTACTTACCTAGAAAATGTCAGTTAATGTCAGTTAATGTCAGGTCTCAGGGCTATTTTCCGTTCTCCCGGTCTGGACCGGAATCGCAGGCCAACACATAAGCCTCAAAGCATCAACAACTTGACCTCCTACTCTCACCCCCACCCCTTCCTTTTCCAGCGTCGATTGTGTCAGTCTTGCGCCGAATTTCGGCATCAAACGCGTTGATTAGTGCAACTTTTTTGTCAGGCGGCTGATTGCCCGCCCGTGCCCTTCGGGCCAGCACAACCCCTCGGCGTCGAGGGGCCCTTGCGTCTCCCACCCAGGAATTTGAGGCACCAGAGAGTTTGCTCCACCCACCGGTCTGAACCGCGTAGCGACAGCTAAATTCACTGTCACAGGCGTGTCAAGTGCTACATCCTTTTCGTATGTAAGTTACTGAAAAACTGGGGAGTAAGAGTTCGAGCCGGCAGAGGGCTTGCTGGAGGGCTGTGCCGACACTGCTGGCACCAGGCTCAATCTGGGGCAATAGGCATTGAAATTGAAACAGGCTGGAGCGCGCGCCACTTCAGAAAAACCAAACGCACGGGCGTCGGACATACGCGACAACGCTTGCGCTGCTCGACCACCGCTATGTCGTATAATGTATATTATGTTAACTTATGCGGAGAGTCTCTCGCTCTAGGACCGCTAGCACTTCGCTCGGCTGGGCCACTTTGCATACCCTCATTCCGGCAACCCGGGCAGACTTGACGCCCGCCGCTGAATCTTCCACAGCCAGGCAGTTCTCGACTTGGATTGGGCCAGCCGTCTTCGAAATCCGCTCGAAAGCCAAGCGATACGGCTCGGGGTCGGGCTTGTGCCGCTTGACATCGTCTCCACATACGACGACAGCGAGATATCGCAGGATTTTCTCCTGTTCAAGTAGTGGCTGCACTTCTGATCTTAAACTTGAAGAAACGACGGCAAGTGTTAGATAAGTAGAAGCGTGAATCATCCACTCTTTGGTGGTATGGTCGATGAATAGTTCGTCGCGGAAGCGGCTGTTGAAGGCCCTGCGCTTCGCTTCCATCGCTTCACGGACTAGCACCTCAGTCGGCTCGTGTCCAGCTTCTGCTAGCAGGATTCGGGCGGCCTCATGATCCGTGCGCCCGGTGAGGCGGTTGCCGTACTCCGCCCACTCCATTCCTCCCCCGAAAGGCCGGACCGCCTGCATCCAGCAGTCGTAATGCAGCGGTTCGCTATCGACGAGCGTACCATCGAAGTCGAACAGCACGGCTTTAATGGGGCCTGGCATCTTTCATTGTAACGGAGGGCGCAAAGTGACTTTGCCGGTGAGGGACCGATGAGGACTAGGACTAACCGCTTGCTTACGCGCGCGGCTCCCGCTCGATAGCAGAGCCAGCGGATGTGCCGCTCGGTACTCGCGCGGCTGGACTTCCGCAACTATAGAGCCAGCAGACTAACCGCTTGCTTACGCGCGCGGCTCAAGTTTCAGCTCAATAATTTCCGACTTGATCCGATAAGCACGTTGTCGCAATTAAACAGGCGGGCATTCCCGCCGGCCAGGAATGGAATCCTGGCGAATCCCATAAACCAAGGAAGGAAACGAACATGGCTGGATTTTCAATTGTTACCAACGTATCTTCGCTCATTGCCCAACAGAACCTGGTCAAGACAAACACCCTCCAACAGAGGACGATCACGCGTTTAACCTCGGGCTTGCGTATCAACTCCTCGGCGGATGACGCAGCCGGGCTGGCTATCGCCAACCGGTTCCGTTCTGATATCTCCGTGCTGCAGCAAGGTATTCGAAACGCCGCCGATGGTCTGAGCACCTTGCAGACGATCGATGGCGGCTTGAACAACGTCTCGCTGCTGATTGACCGTGCCCGAACGCTGGCCACGCAGTCAGCCTCGGGAACATTTACCGGTGACCGCGGCACTCTCAACACTGAGTTCCAGTCGGTCCTCACTGAAATCGACCGGCAGGCACAAGCTGTCGGGCTGGATCCGGGCGGCACTTTTGCCTCGGCTCTGTCGGTGTTCATCGGCGGCGGCCGGGCGAACGGCGGCGTCTCGGAGACGGCCAACGGGGCGGTTTTGGTAGACCTTTCGAACTCCGCCGTCAGCTCCAATGTCCTAGGATTGGCAGGCGTGCAGGCCCTGGGCAGCGGTAATCACGCAACGCCCATCGCCGTTGACCTCGGCGCCGCTTCCGCCACCAGCGTGCAGGCCATCGTCGAGGATACAACCAACCTTGCCTCCCTGTCATCGGCTGGCTTTACGGAATTCGTTTTCCGGGGTCCGGGTTTTTCGGATTCATCCGAGGTCAGAATTTCGGTGAATCTGTCAGGTATTGTTGACACCGCCACCCTGGCCACGGCGATCAATACCACAATCGACGGTTTCAGCGTGACCAGCCAGGCAGGACAAGCCTTCAAGAACGCCGGTATCACGGCGTCAATCAACACGGACACCGCCGGAAAAAAACAGCTAGCCTTCTCTTCAAGCGACACGGCGTTCCAAGTGGACGCGGGTGACCGTGTGTCCAATGCGCTGCTGGGTAACGTCACTTCCGTGAGCAACCCGACGAGCACCACGCTCGACCTCATTGTCACGGGCGCCGTGAACGTGGCGGCTGCAAACGCTACGTTCACCAACGCGACGAACATTCTCATTCGGTTTGAGGGAGGCGGCCTGGCAAGCCCAACGACCATAACCTTGACCGCGTCCGGCGCCGAGACCGTTGGCAGTATCCTCGCCGAGCTGAGCACGGTGTTTGCCGCCAACACAACGCTGTCATCGGGCGGATTCGCCCTTACGACGGCGACTGCCGCCAGCAAAATCGTATTCACGAACGATCAAGGTCAAGAGTTCTCGATCACGGTTTCGGGCGACGAAGAAAACCACCTTGGGCTCGGAACCTACCTAACTGGGGACAACACGGCCGCGCTGGACACGGCGTTTACCGGAGCTAATACGACCGGTGCGATCACCGATGCGGCTACGTTCAGTATCCTCATTGGCGGCAGTGTGGAGACGCTCACCGTCGCCGCGGGCGGGGCCGACCGAGCCGCGGCGGTTGCTACGTTGAATACCGCGATTGCCATCAACGCGACCCTCGCCGCGGCGGGCATTAAGGCCACCGAATCCGGCAGCGCAATCAAGATCGAGTCAACCAATGGGACGCTGTTCCAGTTAGGGGTAACCAACAACGCCGGCATCGACGGCGGTTTCGGCTTCGGAACCTTCACCGCCGTTACCACTACCAGCACCCTGGCGAAGGGCTCCGGATTCCTGGAAACGACGTTCAACTCCGGCGGCGCCGATGCCTCGACAACCGGCGATGTGACCTCCTACGCCGATCTCATCTTCGGCGGAGATGATCAAACCCTGACCATCACTGCCAACGATGCAACCGGGGCTGCGCAGTCGATCAATCTCACGCTGTTCAACGACGGATCCGTGGCACGGATCACTTCGCTCGACGAAGCGATTCAGTTCATCAACACCAAGTTGCAGGAGTCCAACAATACGACGTTAAAGCAGATCTTGGCCGTCAAGGAGCGTAACGACGCCAACACCGCGGAGGGTATCCGGCTGGTAAGCACTTTGCAGGAGTTTCGCCTAAGCATCGGCGCTACCGAGAAAAGTGGCGGCCTCAATGCCGGAACGGCAACGTCGCTGACGTCGGGCGCGCTGAGTGGCGGAAGCGTCGCCGACATTTCGAATAAGGACAACGCCACGAACGCTGTCACTTTGCTGGCAACCGCCGTCACGGTGCTGGCGAGGATTCAGGCCGACGTCGGTAAGGGTCAGAACAACCTGACTTTTGCTATCGGTCTGGCGTCGACGCAGGTCACCAACCTGTCCGCCGCGGAAAGCCGGATTCGGGACGCGGATCTGGCGGCCGAGGCGTCGAACCTGACACGAGCTTCCATTGCTCAGCAAGCGGGCGTGGCGGCATTGGCGCAAGCCAACTCCGCTCCGCAGGCCGTTCTTGCACTCCTTCGAGGATAATCGCTAGCCTCACGCTAGGGACCTCTTGGCCCGTCCGGTTCGCCGGACGGGCTTTCTTTTTTTTCGCCGAAACGGAACGGTCTCGGTAAAGTCGCCAGTGTCCACGAGCCCAACGTGTAAATAGGGCTGCAACAGGGCCTTATCATGTTAGTACGTGCACTGGCACGTTAGTACCTGCACTGGCACGGTGAGAACCTCGGACAGATTGGCGGAAAATCTGGAGCGTGAACCGAGCGCCAGGCGCAAGCCTGGGGGCAAGCTCTCTAAACGCTATCGCTCCCAACAAAGGCCTGGGGTGTGCCCTGCTGTGTTCCAGCTCGTCCGGGTCGCCGTGTCGCTAAATGCAGCTCAAGAGGACTGTTGATTGCAGAGATCTCCCAAGAAGGTCCCCCCGCTCATCGGCGCCATCACGGTTCTGTCTAGCGTTTGCCTGACACTCGTGGCCGGGGAGTTAGCGTTTCGCCGGCAGGTGGAAGGAAGCTGGCTGGCGGTCTTCGGCGGTATTTTGTCGGGCTCGGTTCCCTTCTCTGAGCTGCGCGGGGATCAATGGGTCATCTCGGACCCGGAACTCGGCTACCGGTTGAACCCGCAACATTCGAGCACGAATTCTCTCGGCCTGCGCCATCCCGAAATTCCCCTTAAGAAACCGCCTGGATCAAAGCGGATACTTGTCATCGGTGATTCTGTTGCCGCTGGTTCAAAGGGTTTCGTAGCCATCTTGCGCGAAAAGTTAAAACATCGCGTGGATGTCATCAATGGCGCGACCCCCGGGTACACGATCTACCAGGAGCGCCTTGCTCTTGAACGCGACCTGATCCATCTGGAGCCGGACCTGGTCATTCTTCAATACTGCACGAATGACCACCACGAATTTCTGCACCGTTTCAATCCGGAAGCGCAACTGCTGATCACGGAATCAACGCGCTGGGTACTGGTTTCCGATGAGAACGATCCGCTGTTTTGGTTGCCACGCAACAGCTACATTGCCGGCCGCATGCGCCTGGCCCTGTTCATATGGCGTACGAACCAAGGCGCGGGCTATCCGTGGGACAAATTGCCTGATTTCGCCACCGCCTGGCGCAGCCAGGGTTGGCGTGACTACCGCGAGGACTTCAACGCGATCCACGAGCTGCTAGACGAGAAAGGCAGCAAACTGGCCGTAGTAGCGGCGCCACTAGCGGCCCAGTTCGACGAAGATATGCTGCGATACGATGCTGAATACGTCCTCAAACCGCAGTTAGAACTCGCCAAACTGTGCGAAGAATACGATGTCCCATTGCTCGATCTCTATCCAGTATTCTATCGCCAGGGAGGACTGCTATTCAGCGGAGACGGTATCCATTTCAACCAAGAAGGGCATCGCGTAGCGGCTAGAGCTCTCGAAGAGTTTCTTGAATTGAACCATCTAATTCCGGGCGGCTAGGCTAGCTTCGCCCCAACGGTGATCCCTCGGTCCCGGAGGCGGGACTCCCGGCAGCCTGCGCGGTGAGGACGACGAGCTTCCCTTCGGCGCGGTTCTCTTCCATGAGGCGATGGGCCTCGGCGATCTCGTCCAGCCTGAATACTCGCCCGACCTTCACGCGAGTGTGCCCGGCCTCGACTTCTCGGATGAACTCCTGAAGCGGAGTCCTTACGAAATCTTCGGCGCCACCGGAGTAAGTTGTGAGGAAAACGGAACTCGGAATAGCTTCCATCGGCGCAAAGCGCTCGAAAGCCCACTGATTCCCGACGATCCCGGTCATGCAGACAACGCCGTGACGCTTGGCGGCCCGGAGGGAGTCGAGCAGCGTTGTCGTCCCGACCAGCTCCAGAACGTTGTCGACTCCACCGGGAAACGCACGCCGGACCTCTTCGCCGATGCTGCCGGTGTCGACGAACACAACATCCGCGCCGTTGTCGCGGAGGAGCCGTTCACGTTCCGGGCGGCGGCTCGTCGCCGCCACGGTGACACCGTGTTTCCGCGCCAGCACCGCCGCCGCTAGTCCCACGGAGGTCGTGCCACCGCGAATGAGGAGACTTTGGCCGGAGCGCACCCGAAGAGAGGTGTGGAGGGAGCCCCACGCGGTCTGGATCATTTCGGGAAGCGCGGCGAGCGTGGGCCAGTCAAGCGTCGTGTCGAGCGTTAGCACCTGGCTGGCCGGAACGCAGGTGTACTCAGCGTAGGAGCCGTCGAACTGGCGTCCCATGCCTCCCATAGCCGTGGCGACGGTCTGGCCCGGTGTCAACTCGGTGCCCGGAGCGGCCACGATCTCGCCCACCGCCTCGATCCCGAGAATACGAGGGAAGGTGACCGAGGGCGAATGGCCTTGCCGCGTGAACAGCTCGGAGCGGTTGAGCCCGAAGGCTCGGACCCTGATCAGCACCCAGCCGGGCTTCGGCCGCGGCACGGGCCGTTCCTGGAGCGTCAGAACCTCGGGCGGTCCGGCGCGCTCGATGACCACTGCTTTCATGCTTGGCTTCATGATCAGCGGTCCTCAGCGTGGGTGATCGCCTTGTCGCGGCGACGAGTAAGCGCCGAGCTGTTCAGTTCAGGCTGTGGAACCAAACTCTGCCCGGAAGCCCTCTCGCCAGCTCGCAAAGCGGGGCGCCCATCCCAGCTTCTGCTTGGCTTTGCGATTGGAAGCGCCCCTGAGCTGCGTCATCATTAGAACTATTGACTAAGCCCTGCAGAAATCGAACTGAATCGATTGTGCCTGCCGCGAGCGCCACCATGTGTGAAACGCGCCCGAGCGTTTCTTTGCTGAATCGATGATCCGCACGGGAACAACCACTCGCAACGGATCCACGTCGAATGGATACGGCTTCAGAGCGATCCGTCGGTCACCGCAAGGCCGCACCTCAATCGTCACCCTATCCAACCAGCTTCCACGAGGGACTTCCAGCAGGTCGAATGGATGTTCACCAAGTCCCTTGGCTTCGCCGGACAAGGGCGGGATGTGTGGGGAACACAACGACAACGATAGCCCATCGAGGAGTTGAAGCAGCCGGACATGCGGTTTCAGGTTTTCCGGGTCGACCCACGATGCGGTGACCGGGTTCCCCCGAAGCCGGGCCGAGAAATCGGCCTGCTGCGCTTCGAGATCAGCGACAAACTTGCGGGCTTCGTCGATAGATCCCCCGACGAGCTTTTCGGGCGCACGCTTCCAAAACAGGGGATGAAGAAACGCCGGATCGGGGTCAGGTTTGGACCTAGCAGCATAGAGCCAGTAGGCATGAAAGCTAATCAGCAGACTGACATAGGGATGCTTCTCGCTGAAACGGGGAATGCCCCGCTGCCAGCGGCCCATCCCCTCCTGTTGGTTCTTCAGCACCTGGGCAAGATCCAGCGGAAGATCATCAAGATCCCCTAGCTCTGGAATGGCCTCCCATTCCCACCAGCCGTTGTCGTGCTCAGCAATGGCCAACACCGTCTCCGCACAAAGCTGCTCAGGATCGTGCGCATCAGCAAAGTGTCCGGGAGCGGCAAACTGATCATTTCTCCAGTGGGCCGCCAGATAGCCGGCGACAGCCCCATGATCCGGCTGACTGACCAACCAGGTTTGCTCATCGCGACTAGTTTTCAGCACTGCACTCTCCTCCTCTCAAGGGAGAGACACCGAGTCCTTTCAATCCTACCAGCTCCATTGTAGCCGTCCATTGTCGGCGGGACACTGCGTCCCCGATGGCTATCCTCATGATCAGGCGTCCTCAGTGTAAACGAGTTCCCCGTGACATCTAACGGCGCTGGCGGAGCAGGGCGCGCGTGAGCCGCAGGTTCTTCTCAACCACGGGCGAACCCGGCATCAGCTCGTCGGCGACCGCAAACTGCTCCAAGGCGTCGGCATGACGGCGCTGCTGCAAGAAATGAACTCCCAGATCATTACGGACCACCGCCTCGTCCTTCGCCAGCTCAGGCCAATCAAACAAACCACGAGCCAGCGGCCCCCATTTGACGAATGTTTTCATGGCGCTTGGATCGGGCGGAGGTGTAAAAAAGGGTTGCGTGAACGAGAGATGGATATGCAATATCGCCGAGAAGCCAAGGAGCGCCGCGGCAGGCCATCTCCAGCGATTCCAGTTTGGCTCCCCGCGCTGCCACAACCCTGCTCCAATGAAAGCCACAATCAGCATTGCCGGGACGAAATCTTGCATGTACCGCCGGCTAGTATCGCTGAAAGACAGCAGCAGCAGAAAACTCAGCGCACCCGAAGCTCCGGCGATCGCCGCGAAAACGGCAAGTTCTCTCGGGCAGGGCCCATCACGCCGCCACACCCGAAAGATCCAGAAACCGAAAAGTAAGAAGGGTGTCACCAGCAGCATGGACGCCATCCCTTCGGTGCGGTGCGTAATGCCGGGAGCGCGGCTGCCCGGCGACCAGCCGTCGTTGATGATCCATGGCAACTCGGCCTGAAGCTGAATTGGCGCGGCCACGTAGTGCAGAAAGTTCATCGGCATCCGACTGACATTGAAACCAGCTTCTCGTTGCAGAGGGTCCGCCATATATTGCAGACCATACTCCCAAGGCGAACCGAACCTCGCTTGGTTATTGGCGAGATGCATCCCACAGGCCATGGCCACCGGAAGAGCGAAGGCAGCCAGTCTTAGCGAAGAGGTTTTGAGACTCGGCCGCCAATATCGCTCAAGGGCGCCCAGCCCAAGAAAAAATACGCCGGCATAAATCACCGATGTTACGCGTGTCCCGACCGCCAGAGCAATCATGGTTCCGCATAGCAGAGACGTTCCAAGCGAGGGCTTAGCCGCGTGCCTGAGAAGAAACAGGAAACCAAGGACGACAAACATCGCCGCCATACCGATGCTCTCGTGGTAGATGGTTCCGCGTAATGAGGTGAATGTTGTTGGGCTCCCGAAAGCGAACGCAAGAAAAAATGCCCGGCACACCCAAAGTGGCAACCGCTGAAAATAGCGCTCGCGAATGACCAGCACAATCCGCAGAAAGGCCAGCGATGCCAGCCAGCCGGCCAAGATGCAGGCCACGCGGTCCGACAATTCCCCGCCCCCGAGTTTAGCCAGCAAGTGGAACACCACCGGTACTGGTCCCCATTGCAGGTAGTAACGGCCCTCGAACGGCACCATATCGATAAGGTGGACCTCGTCTGGCATGTAGCCGATCGACAATCGCCCATCGAGCAGTGCGTCGGCAAGCATGCTGTAGTAACCCATCAGGTTGCTGAAATCAAACTGTCCCCAGGTGGCGAGAAAGCTGTACAGAAACAAAAGCACGGCGGCCCAAGCAGCGAACTCCTTGGATGACAGGTTGGGATGTTGGCCGACGGCGTTGGCGGGAGCGGTGCCGATCCGCCCGCCCGCGGATGAGGACTGGCGCGCGGCGGCGCCCGCGGGCTTGTCTGCTGCTTTACGTTTTTGATTTCGGCGAGGCATGGGTCGTCGTCCCCCGACAGGGGTAGAACAATAATAGCCGACGGCTTCAGCCGGGAGAGAGGCTTGCCAGCCGTGGAAAACTCTCCCCGCCAACCAGCACCATGAACAAGTATAAGGATGCCTATCCTGCAGCTAAGAGATAACCAGTGCTACAGTGGTCTCGCTACGCAATACCAAAGAGGAAACCCCAATGAGCAACACAACTGACAGCGGCATGGAGCGCAGATCAATTTTAAAAGGGACAGCAACTGCCCTAGGGGTCGGTTCGCTAGCCGCCGGAGCGCAATCGGCGGCCCAGGCCGCGGCGGCTTCCGCCCAGGCTGCCATCTCCGCCAGTGACGACCTAAAAATAACCAAACTCGAAATGTTTTTGGTCAAGCCGCGATGGCTATTCCTGCGCATGCACACCAACGCCGGAATCACGGGCCTGGGCGAACCCATTACGGAAGGCCGTGCGCTGACTTGCAAGCAAGCCGTCGAGGAAATGGAGCCCTACTTGATCGGCAAGGACCCGCGCCGGGTCATGCACCATTGGCAGGCGCTTTATCGTCATGCCTTCTACCGCGGCGGGCCGTTGCTGACAAGCGCGCTGAGCGGCGTCGAACAAGCGATGTGGGACATCACGGGCAAGTCTTACGGCGTCCCGGTTTACCGCTTGCTCGGCGGGCCGACCCGCGACCGCGTGCGGCTCTACAAAGGCGGGACCAGCCCGGACACCATCAAAGATCACATCCGGCAGGGTTTTACGGCTTTCAAGATCGGCGTCAGCGGAGGGCGTCCGCCACGCATCGTCGAAAACAAGGCCTTCGTCGGCCGCATCGCCGAGAATTTCAGGATGCTGCGAGAGGCCGGCGGCGACGAAATCGACATCGGCATCGACTTCCACGGCAAGGTGAGCCCGCAAACGGCCAAGCTGCTGATCAAGGCCCTCGAGCCCTACCAGCCCATGTTCATCGAAGAACCGGTCAATTGCCAGAATCACGACATCATGGCCGAAATCGCGCGCGGAACGCACCTGCCGATCGCGACTGGCGAACGCGTCTTCACCAAGTGGGGATTCCGTGAAGTATTGGAAAAAGGCGCGGCCAGTATCTTGCAGCCGGATCTCTGCCACGCCGGCGGCATCATGGAAACGCGTCTGATTGCCGGCATGGCCGAGGCTTACTACGCGGCGATGGCCCCGCACAATCCGCTGGGTCCCATCGCGACAGCGGCCTGCGTGCAACTCGACGCGACGATTCCGAATTTCATGTGCCAGGAATTCAGGTCGCTGGGCGAGGGCTATTTGAAAGAATCGCTTACCTTTCGGGACGGATATGTGGATCTGCCAACCAAGCCTGGCCTGGGCATCGAGCTGGACGACAACGCCCTGGCCGATAAGATCGACCACGATTGGCGTAATGCGGAAACTTACCATCCTGATGACGGCTCGGTGTCGGATTGGTAAGCCCAACTGCAGAGCGCCGCCATCCCGGGCGGAAACGCCTTGTTACCCTGCCGATAGGCTTCCTCCTTCAAGGAATAGCCTGAATGCCGATTCCGAAACTCGTTCTCGTCCTTTCGCTGACCCTGCTCGCATCCTGCGCGAAAGACGAGCGGGTCATTACGGTCGGATCAAAGAACTTCACCGAGAACATCCTGCTGGCCGAGCTGGTTGCGCAACACATCGAGGCGAGAACAGATTTGAAGGTCACTCGGCGGCTGAATCTCGGCGGCTCGTTCTTGTGCCACGAAGCTCTGCGGGCGGGTGAAATCGATATCTACCCGGAGTACACGGGCACCGCGCTCACGGCCATTCTCAAGCTTCCGGTCGATCAAGATGCGGCGAGCGTCCTCAACACGGTGTCCCAAGCCTATCGCGAGCAGTTTCAGGTCGAGTGGATGACGCCATTCGGTTTCAATAATACTTTCGCAATCGTTGTGCGTGGCGAGGAAGCCGGCCAAAGCGCCCTTTCGACGATTACTGAGCTGGCCGCCGTTTCAAGCGGCCTCAGGATCGGGTTCGGTTTCGAGTTCCTAGACAGGCAAGACGGTTACCGGGGCATGGTGAGCACCTACAGCCTTTCATTCGCACAGGAACCGAAAACCATGGACATGGGCTTGGTCTACCGGGCGCTCCACGACGGACAAATTGATGTAGCGGTCGGAAACTCAACGGACGGCCTGATCGCCGCAATGAAACTGCGCATTCTGAAAGACGACAAGAAGTTCTTCCCCCCCTATGACGCCGCCGCGATCGTGCGGGCGGACACTCTAACCAAGAACCCCAAGTTGCGCCATGTCCTCAGCCAGCTCGGCGGTCTGCTGACCGAAGAGGAAATGCAAGTCCTCAATCACCAAGTGGACGGTGAGCACCAGCCCGTAGCGAAGGTCGTCGAAGAATTGAGGACAAAGAAAGGGTTGCGGTCGGCGCCATGAGCCCGCCAGTAGGGACCGGCACTCCTGCCGGTCCATCGCCGCAAAGCGGCGAAGCCCGTGCTAAACCCAATTCCGTTTACATAGCCGTTCCGCGGACGGTTTTTGTTGCATGGCGTGTGGTCTTGTTGCGGTATCGTTGAACGCCCGCCGCAGATCGCTCTCCGTGAAAACGAACGGGCCGGTTTGCTCCTACGCCCCGTCCGGGGCTTGCCCTTGATGGGTTTCGGACCCAGGGTTCCGCTTCGCTCCACCCTTGGGCTACGATCCTGCGCCGCTTCGCGGCTCAACGGCTCTGGGCTCGAAGGCTCTAAGCTCGAAGGCCTTACAGTAAGTGAACGGTATTGGTGCTAACTCGAAATTCTCGCCGCGTCACAAAAACGGACTTCCCTGCCCCCGAACCTCCAACTCTTGGAGCGCACGCACATGCAGCGGGTAAAGCCCTAAACAGATCCCGAAGATCATGTGTGTAAACAGGACCCGTGATCACTCGGCCGCGAGGGCGGCGAGATTCAGTGGCATCCACATCAGGCCTCGCAATTGCCCCAGCCGAGTCGAAGAATCTAAGATCACCCGCCTCCGGACCCGGCCACCTGAGTGCCTTTCGACTTCGGAACAATCTTGACCAGAATCGCTTCACTGGCAAACGAACTCGGCGAAGGAGACCGGGTTTCCACCGAACCCGATAAATAGATCTTTTGCTCCAAAGGTCTCGCATTCGGCAAGGCGCGAATCGAGAACGTCCGCTCGGTCTTTTCCTCGGTGATCATGATGCTGTTGAGACCGACTTCTGGTGTATCGGTATGCGGCGGCAGGTTGAGGACTTCCACCGGAATCCGCCCGTCGAAACCGTTCTTGCGAGTAACGGATACGGTGATCTTGGCATCCTGGCCCGGCTCGAGAATAACTTCCCGCGTATCCGCGCTGATGAGCACATCGGCAGGAGCGATGACGGAGACGAATTTCAGATTGTCCCCCGGGTTGGCCCACTTCGTGACTTCTTGTCCCGCGATCGTAGCGACACCTTTGAGCTTCAGCGGGCTGGATTTACCGATCTCGGCATCGGCGCCGGCCCGCAGCAGAATCGTTGTCACCAGTTGCTCGCCTGGAATCACCGAGTGTTCCGCGTGGATCCCCGGCGGCAGGCCGGCGAGAGAAACCTTGATGTCGCCGTCAAAGCCGTCGAATCGATAAGCAGTCACTGTCAGCGGGACGCGCTCGCCTTGCGGCACATTCGGCGTCTTCGGGTCGACGAAGAGGCGGAAGTCTTCGCGCGGCGGCCGCAGCGCCAGGCGATAGGAGAATTGCTCGCCCCCGCGCCCGTGAGTGTCTCGGATTCGAACGATATACTCCCCATCGGCGGGCGCTTTGAACTTCAGAAAAGAATCCTTGCCATAAGGAAAACGCCCGTCATCATTCGTGTAGTACAGGCGCACGAACGGCAACCCGTTATTCGGAAACCGCTTCCCCGGCGGGTGAATTTGCACCTTGTACATCGGCGTGCCCTTGGCGTGGGCTTGCGGGCTGGTTCCAAACGAAGCCAGGCGCACGGCGCCTCTGGTCTTGCGGCCGGAAATCTCGGGAGGGAACGACTCCAGCGCGATTCCTTCGTCCGGCTGACGGGGCATGCGGGTAACCAGCATGATCTCGCTTCCCAGCATCAGATAGTCGCCGGCGTCGAAGTCTTTCGAGAGTTGCAGGCGAATCTGGGATTGCTTGGAGGTGTGGTCAAACAAGTCCGTGTGAGTGACCGCGACGGCGCGAACCGACGCCTGCTCGATCGGCTTGCCCGCGGTGTCAAGGACGTCGACAACGGAATCGAGCTTCGATCCCAGGCGGGCGGCATTGACGTCCACAAGCACGACTTGATCCTCGCGGGCCTTGAAGCGAAAGTAGTGAGCCTGATTCTTTTCAGCGCCCGCGATCCGGCCATTGATGGTCAGCGGCAATTTCACAGCCTGTGCTTTCTCGGGGCTTGTGTTGTCCGTTCGTGACTCGGCTTCAGGATCGTCGCCCAGCGCTAACTTGACTTCGTTGAAACCGTGGCCGAGATCGGTTTCGGGCCGGAACATGACGAGGCTTTCGTCCTTCCACGACGGCTTCCCTTCCACCGGGAACTTCCCTGCCCCGAGGTTAAATCCTTTCAGCGCTATTACCGCCGACTCGCCACGCCGAACGCCTAATGGATAGGCCGATGTCACCACCGGAAACCCGCCGACTTTGATCCGGTAGAAATGGTCTTTGCTGCCTGATTTTTCGTAGTCAGAGATGCGCACATAGTATGTGCCGCCTTGGTCGAAGCGATGCGAAAAAACGGCCCCGGTGTCCTCGTACTTCCGTCCAAACTCGCGAACGATCAAATGGCCGGGCGAAAGGATGGCAACCACGGCCTTGAGCTTGGAGCCGATCTGCCTGCCGGCCTCTTCGAAGACCAGCTCCTGGCCCGGATCGACCGTGATCTCAAAATAGTCTTCATCACCTGGACGCGAAATAGCTCCCGCCAGAACCGCCGGCAAGGATGTTTTGGTGGCGCGGTTCAGCGTGTCGTTCGGCTCGGCGTCCGGCCGCTCGCCGTAGTCGGGTTCGACGAGAAACTTGCTGTCAGGACTCGTTCCGAGTGGCGTCTGCAATCGGAACCGAACCGGGCCTGCATCCGCTTCGGCATCGATGTCCACTTCGACCCTCACTTGGTAGCGAGGGGGTTGCGGCCCCAAATCCGTGGTGGAGGGAAGGCCCCCGGCGCCAAGCCGCTCGGGCTCTGGGGCGTCGGGTAACTCTTTGATTTCCAGTATCCGCCCTTGAACCGCGGGCTCACTGAAGAAAATCGCCGACGCGCCACGCAGGTTGTAGCCCTCGATCGTCAGCTCTTCCGTCACGCCCCGCGCCATGCCAAGGGGCTCAATCGACTCGATGGTCGGCGGCGTTGTGCGCTTCCCCGTCGGGTGACCGGTGGTCGGGCCGGCCCAGATCAGAGTGGCGGCGGGGATCATTGCGATTACGGAAACAAGGGCTACTTTTTTCATGGCGCCGACCTCGCGGCTCGTAAGACTTCCAACTGATCTCGAAAGTTATCCATGTCGTAAATGCTCAGCGAACCGTCGAAACGGCCCGCCGCGAACTGTGTTCCATCGGGTGAAAAATCGATCGACATCACCCAGTCGGGTTGGCCGCCGATCGTGGCGATCTCATCCAAACTCTCGGCGTCAAAGACCTTGATCGTCTTGTCGGCCGAAGCGGTGACCAAGGTTTTCCCATCAGGAGAGAACGCCACTCGCAAAATCGCTGATTGGTGGGCAATGAGGGAATTGACCATCTCCCCCCCGCCCTCCGCGAGTTCCCAAATGCGGATCGTGCGGTCGTGCCCCCCAGCCACAACGCGTTTTCCCGACGGGTGGATGGCGATGGAGTTAATGCCTTCCAGCGGATCGTTTAAGGTGTAAAGCCGCTCGCCGCTCGCAGGCGCCCAGATCTTCAGTGACCGGTCGGCCGAGCCCGAAATCAGCCACCTGCCGTCGGGCGTGAACTCCAGCGTGTAAACCGCGTCAATGTGATCTTCGAGTGTCCGCAGCTCGCTACCCGATTCGACATCCCACAACTTGACGGTCTTGTCATAACTCGACGAGGCCAGCATTTTTCCATCCGGAGAAAAGGCAACCTCGTAGACCGTGTCGCTGTGACCTTCGATGGCTTGAAGTTGACGCCGGCTCTCGACGTCCCAGATCAAGATCTCGCCGGCCCGTCCTGGCAAGCCGCTGCCAGCCGCCAGCAGTCTCCCGTCCGGCGAGAAGGAAACTCCGCGCGCGACGTCGCTGAGCCCATCCAACCGGTAGACTTCTCTTCCTGTTTGCGCACTGGCGAGAATCACGCGCCGATGTTGTCCCAGGGCGAGCGTCCGGCCGTTCGGATGATAGTCGAGCGAGAAGATCTGGGCCTTGACCGGCGCCGTGGGCTCGATCTTTGGCAATCCCGCTGACCCGGCCAAAGCAACCGCCTCGCCGAGCTTTGGTCCCGCGGCGCCGGCATCGATCCAGCGCCTGATCAGCTCGATCTCACTCCGTTTCAAAGCGTCGGCCGAGAAAGGCATCCGCGGCTCGATGTCGCCCGAGACCATTTGATAAAGACGGCTATCGGAGCTGTTGCCTGAGATGAAGACATGACCGTGGGTCCCGCCCTCGCGGAGGCCGCCGAAAGTCTCCAGCACCAGCCCCCCCATCTTGGTCTTCTGGGAGTGGCAGCCAACGCAGTTCTTGGCCAACAAAGGCGCAATGTCGGCGACGTAGGAGGGTGTCTGTTGGGCGACGCCCCAAGACGGAGCCACAAGCAGCAGCAGTGCGGCCAAGGCGGGCACAGCGCCTCGATTTTGGCTCCTCGTCAGCATCAACTTAGTGGTTGAACAAAAACTCCTTCTTCGTCAATAGGGCCCACATCAGATCTTCCAGCACTTCACGGCGCGAGGTCAGCTTGGCTTCCTCGGGGCCTGTTTCGACACGTGCGGTCCTCATCTTTTGAAGGATGCTCTCCTGCTCCGAATCCGTCGGGTGACGGCTGAAGGCTGAAAGGAAGATATGGTCGAGAATGCGAGCGTCCGACAACCCCAGCTTGAGAAACGCACTGATATTACCCTGGTTCGAGCGCAGCTTGTCGTTGAGTGTGTCGCCGTTAATCACGTGCAGAGCTTGCGCGATGCTGGGATCGGAAGATCGCTCGGTCGTGTCGCAAACGAGCCTCGGCGGCCGTCCGAACGATTCCAAAAACCGCGACTCGACTTGCACGTCGGGCAACTCGGTCGCGCGCATCCCCGCCGGGTAGCCCTTGAAACGCGACGGCACGCCGGTGACACGCGACATAGCGTCGAGAATGACCTCCGCCGGCAACCGCTTGACAATGTATTTCGAGTAGTACTTGTTGTCATGCTGGTTGGCCGCGTTGGGGGTCGAGGAAAGCTGATAGACTCCCGAGTTCATGATCGTTCGAATCAGGTGTTTGACGTCGTGCCCGTGTTGGACAAAATCATCCACCAGAGCGCTAAAAAGCTTTTCGTTCGACGCCGGATTCGTCGCGCGTAAATCATCCTCGGGCTCGACCAGACCGCGCCCAAAGAAGTTGGCCCAAACACGGCTCACGATATTTCGTGCAAAGTAACGATTACGGATCAGCCATTCCGCCATTCGCATCTTGCGGTCTTCGGGCGAATCCAGCGCCATCGGCTCGCCCTCGAGCGGAGTCGGTTCCAGAGGCCGCCCCAGCCGGGGATGATTGATGTCCCCGAAGGCTTTGGTGAAGATCACCGAATCGCCCGGCACGTCGCCGCTCTTGATCCCGATACGCGTGAACAGGTTGGCGAACTGGTAATACTGCGTCTGAGTCCACTTTTCAAGAGGATGATTGTGGCAGCGCGCGCACATCAGCGTCTGCCCCAAAAAGGCCTGCGTGGTGTTTTCCGCCAGCTCGAGTGTGTCTTTGTGCAGAACAAAGTAATTGAGAGCGCCATTGGCACGGCTGCTGCCGCTGGAAGCGAAAATATCACTCGCAAACTCGGTCCAGGGCTTGTTGTCCGCCACGCTGTCGCGAATCCAGTTGTAGAAATCCCACAACGCCGTCCTGTTGAGCTTGTTGCTATTGGTCGAAAGCAGCAGCAGGTCGGACCACTTGTAGGCCCAATAATCGGCGTACTCTTCACGCTCCAAGAGATGGTCAATGAGGCGGACCCGCTTATCGGCCGATCTATTCGCCAGGAACTCCTCGACCTCCTCGGCGCTCGGCAAGATACCGGCCGCATCCAGGTAGGCCCTGCGAATGAATTCCGAATCGCTTGTCGTCCGCGAAGGCGTGATCTTGAGCTTCCTGAGCTTCTCAATAACCAGTTCGTCGATGAAATTATTTCGTGGCAGCCGGTCGAAATCGCTCTCCGAAATCTCGTTGTCGTGAGGAACTGTCAGCCGCGCATACAGGACCCGATTGGAGTACAAAGCAGTGACCGCCACCTCCCCGCGCCCGACCATCGTGACCAAGCCCGTGTCGCTGACTTCGGCGACCGCGGCGTCGGTCGAGCTGTATCGGACCCAGGGTGTCACGTCACTGACTTCTCCGTTGGAATACCGCGCTCGCACGACGAGTTGCTGCCGGGCGCCAGGCGCCAGCGTGGCCGTCCGCGGGTAAACTTCCAAGGCGACGACGCTGGGGTCTTGCTCGGCCGGACTCGGCGCGCCGCTGGCAACCCACTGGGAGAGAATCTGAAACTCGAGCGAATCAACCCCGAAGCGCTTACCGCCTCCGTGCGGGATGGTCATCGTCGGCTTCAGCAGGAACAAGCTCGACGCCGGGTCGGCGAGAGAGACTCGCCGTGCTGTTGACTCTCGTGTTAGCGCTTCATAATCGGATTCTGGCGCATAGCCCCTAAAGGACAACTTGAATCCATTCTTGCCCGCCGAGGCACCGTGACAGGGGCCTGAGTTGCAGCCTTTCTTGGTCAGTACCGGGACCACATGCTGGCGAAAACCCCATACAAACGGATCTTGCGTTCCACTGACAGAAACCCCTGCTTCAGCGATTTGTCCATTGGCCCTCGCGGTAATGACGGCTCTACCATCGGAAACCGGCCGGATCAGCCCATCGGCGTTCACCGTGGCCACGGTGGGGTCGGAGGAGGTCCACTCGGCTTGCTGGTTCCAGTCTTGCTGAACGCCGTCAACGGTCGCTTCCGCTAGCAATTGCTGGCGGGATTGCGGGCCGCTGAGGTGGATACTGAAGGGAAGGATTTCGAGTGATGCCGCTGATGCCGAGCCGGCTGCCGCGAGGACCGCGACTGCTAGGAGAGTGACATGTGACCTGAGTCTTTTCATTTACTGGGCGGGTTCCTCCATTTGGGTAGCTGACTGGGTAGCCGCTTGCGGCTTACTGCTTCCTGACCCGGACAACCCGCAACCAAACAGGGCGGCAGACGTGGCGTGAGCGTCCACGCTTGCCGCAAACCGATTCGTCGGTTTGTTCGGCCCCCGGGGCGCGTCATCCGGTTCAGGCAACTGACTGCCCTTCCGTCCGGCAACGCCTCGACGAATCGAGGCGCGGCAAACCTGGAGGTTCACGCCACGTCGCAGGTCGGAGGCTCTGACCCTTCCGCCAAAATCTTCTGCCATTTGACACGAATTTCATAATACAGGTACTCACGGTCGCGGCTCCATGTCGCCGACTGAACGATCGCTTGCGGCCTACCGCTCCCTCACGGTCGCGGCTCTGATCTACGACAGGAGTTCGTAGACCGGCTCCACCCCGCGGTCCACAACCGGCAACGGCCGTCCGTTAGCGGAAGGCAGTTCGGTCTCCAGGTCAATCCCCAATTGGTGGTAAACCGTCGCCACGATCTCCGCCGGCCTTACGGGGCGATCTTTCGGCGCGCCGCCAACTTTGTCGGTCGAACCGACGACCTGGCCGCCCTGGATGCCACCGCCCGCCGCCACGACCGACCAGGCTTGCGGCCAGTGATCGCGGCCACCCGCGGGGTTGATCTTCGGAGTCCGTCCGAATTCACCCAGCGCCAGAATCATCGTCTCTTCCAGCATCCCGCGTTTGCTGAGATCTTCCAGCAACGACGAATAGGCGTTGTCGAACATCGGACCCACCAGATCCCGGTAAGCGCTGATCGGGCTGAAGGGCGGCGAACCGTGGATGTCCCAGGTGATTTCGTCGAACACCGTTTCGAACATATTCACCGTCACGAAACGCACGCCCGCCTCGAGCAAGCGCCGTGCCAGCAGACAACTTTGTCCGAAACGGTTGTTGCCGTAGCCGCGCCTTAAATCTTCCGGCTCACGGTGCAGCTCGAACGCTTCCCGGGCCTTTTGGGAGGTCATCAGCGTATAAGCCTGATGGAATGTCGAGTCGAGCAAGCGAGCGTCCTGCGACGTTTCAAACTTGCTGACACTTTGGTCCACCATGGCCCGCCAGTTCCTGCGGCGATCGACGCGCAAGGCCGAGATATAGTCGGGCGGCAACATGTCCGGCACCTTGAAGCTGGGCGTCGAAGGGTCGGCGTTGAGCACGAATGGATCGTGGCGTTTCCCCAAGTAGCCGGCGCTCTGCCCCGGCTTGAAATTCCCTCCGGTGGGGCCGATGATCTTCGGAAGCAGTACGTGCGGCGGCACATCACCCTTCGGACCCTTCAGGTAGCCCAAAACAGATCCAATATGAGGATGCTCCATGCCTCCGAGCGACAGCCGCCCGGTTTGAAACAATTGATGCCCCATGGCGTGAACAGCGGCGGAGTTGTGATAGCAGCCGCGGACCAGGGCGTACTTGTCGGCATGCTTCGCCATGCGCGGGAAGATCTCGGAGATTTCGATCCCGCTGACGTTGGTTTTGATCGGCTTGTGGGGCCCGCGAATCTCAGCGGGCGCATCGGGCTTCATGTCCCAGGTATCGAGCTGAGACGGTCCGCCCACGAGCATCAACAAGATGACGTTAATGTCCTTCTTTGACTTATCAACAGCCCCTTGTGCCTTGAGCCGTAAGAGGTCCGTAAGCCCTAAGCCCATCAGCCCGAGCGAGCCGGCATGAAGGAAGTCGCGGCGGCGTAATCCGTCGCAAAACTCAACTGAACGATCCGCATCAAGGCGCAGCATAGGTAAAAGCCTCCCAGTATGAGATTTGACTCATCCTAAGAATACTACAGTCAGCGATTTCGGCGTTGTTGGGTGCTGGCGGCCGACCGGTGCGGTCAGACACTGGGTCAAGGGGAGTTCGGGGACGGGGAGATAACGGGGGCCTTGAAGATTGCAGTTTCGCGGTCATTTTCTTGCCCCAACTGGGCAAGAACTGCATGTTTCAGGCTGTTTCGGAGCTTAAACCTGAAATTTTTCCGGAAGTGGGTTTCGTGGCTGACTGAGAACATAAGGTATTTGTTTTCTCCTGGTTAAGTCGTCCGGCAGCGTCTTTGTGTCAGCACGAATTGCAGTATTTTGCAGCAAACTGCAGGGTTTCGGTGATTTTGCCTCTTCGGAGGCAGTTGTGGGGCACGGGTAAGGTCCCTTGGAAGCTTCGAAGACTTCGGCTTTTTCGCCATTGCCCGGCTCGATGGCGGATCTTGCGTTAGCTGCCCGCCTCGCGGCCGCGAGCGGCCCCTCTTCCGCCTCGTGCTTCGTTCGCTTACCACAATGCGGAGAGCAACCCGAAACTGTCCAGGCCTGGAAACGGTCGTGTTGGTCCGGTGATCTGCTCCTTACCGGTTTTTCCACCTTTAGTTCAATCACCAGGTCTAAACCCACCGCCTTTCAGGCGGTCAGCTTCCAGCGGGTCTGGAAGAGAATGGGGGGATGGAAGAATATCGGCGAGGAGCACATTCGGTTTACGACATCAAGTATCACCTGATATGGATCACGAAATACCGCTACAAGGTGTTACGGGGCAGGGTGGCTGAGCGGGTGCGGGATCTGATTCGGCAGAGCTGTGAGGCGAGGGGAGTGGCGGTGATCCGGGGCGCGGTGTCGCCGGATCATGTGCACATGCTGGTTTCGGCTCCGCCGCAACTAGCGCCGTCGAAGCTGGTGCAGTAGCTGAAGGGGAGGTCGTCGCGGCGATTACAAGACGAGTTTGGAGAGTTGCGGAAGCGGTATTGGGGTCAGCATCTGTGGGCGCGCGGGTATTTTTGTGCGACGGTGGGCGCGGTCGACGAAGAAACGATCAAGAGATATATCGAGAGCCAGAAATGGGATGAGGATGGGGAGGGATTCAAGATCACAGCGCCCCCCAAGCCTTGAGCCGGCTGTGAGCCGGACAGCTTCAGGCGGCTTGAGCCGCAACACGACTTTCAGTCGTAAAGTAACCCACCGCCTTTCCACTGCTGTCCAAATTAGCTGAGCGGAGCGGGTTCGGCTGCTGAAAACACGCCAGAAAGCCCCGCCAGGAGGCCGATCTGGGAACCAGGTTGCCGGTTTGGACAAGATAGAAATCATGCTGCTGTCCCAATTAGGCCTCCATTCCCGCCAGTAATAATTGCTGTGGCGACTCGGGTTCGCTGCCCGGCGGCGGGTGAAACGGTTCGTCCAGCCAGGCGAACAATTCGCGGTGCACAAACAACTGCTGCCGCAACAAAGCGACCAGATTGGACAAGCTCCAGCCCCAACGCGCCCGCAGCTTTAAGTACCGCAGCAGCAAGATCGCGATCAGCGCCGTCCAGATCTGGATCTTCAGCGCGTTCGCCGAGGTGCCCACGAAGGTCTTCACCCGCAAGTTCTGCTTGAGAGCCTTGAAAAACAGCTCCACTTGCCAGCGGTCTTGATAAATGGCGGCAATCGTTGCGGCCGCCAACCCCAGGTGATTCGTCAAGAACACGAGCGTGCGCTGCTGCTTGGCGTCGAAGTATTCGATGCGGCGGAACACCACCTCGGAGCCGCTGGCGGCCAGCGAGGGAAAGAAGATCACTTCGTCGCGGCGCACGCCTCCGGGACGGCGCGGCAACGGGCGCTGTTCGAGAACCTCGTAGTTGGCCCCGCGTTTCAATCGTGTGACAAAGAAAACGCCCCGCTCGCTCAGCTCGGCGAACCAGTCGTAGTCGTTGTAACCGCGGTCGAAGACCACGATCGTGCCGCGGTCGAACGACATTTTGCGGGCCGGCGCCAGGTCGGGCGTCTTGGCGTCGGTGACCACGCAGAAGCTGGGCAGGTAGCCGTCGTGATCGAGTACCAGATGGAGCTTGACGGCGCCCTTGGTGCGCTGGAACTGGGCCCAATCAAACAGCGAGGCGCACAGATCGATGACGCTGGCGTCCAGACTCAGCAGCTTGTTTTTGAAACGGAACTTGTGGCCCGGCGCCGCGCCGCGGCACTTCGCCAGCAGTTGATGAAAGACCGTTTCGTAGATCTGCCAAGGGCGTTGCCGGTTGGCGTAGGCCAGCGTCGAGCGCGGCGGTGCGGCGGACAAGCCCAGGTGCCGCAGCTTGCCTTCGCTGGCCGCCAGACCGCCGCAAATCTCACGCAACGACTGGGCGCGGCCGAGCTGGCAGAACAGCATGGCGACGAACTGTCCCCAGCAAGTGAAGCCGCGGGCGTGGCGCTCCCCGCGATGCTGGCGGACGGCCTGTTCAAACTCCGAACGCGGGAACAGCTTTAACAATTGAGAGAAAATACTGCATACTTGACTCATGGCGGGGCCTCCTCGGGCGGGTTGGTTCATAGGCCTGAACCCAATCCCAACCTAACAGAGGTTCCGCCTCCCCGGCTTACGAATTCAAAACGCTAATTTGGACAAGAGTGCCGCCTTTCAGGCGGTGGATGTTTAGGGAACCAGTTCTGGACGACCTGCGATGGTGAGCCGCTTTGGCGACGGATGTGTATAATCGGGCGACGAGAGATCTCAATTGAGTTCACGGTTTCGCCGCAAGCGGTTGGGTGCTGACGTGCCCTAGGCACTTCCGGCAGTGGTGCTGACACTGCTTTTGTTACCCCAGTTCGTGTGGGGTGAGTTGCATATACGCAAAATAGCGGAAATCGACAAGACGGGGTAGGCATCCCCCGATGGGGAGCATCTCTCCATACATGGATCCAGACACCGGCGGACTGGGCCTGCTGAATCTGCGAACGCTGGAGCGCCGGGTTCTTACCGATTCCCATTGGCCGGAACTAGTTCAGTTTTCGGCTTTCTCGGCAGACAGCCGACGGGAGTCGGCCGTTGCAGCAGTAGGCACACAGCAGGAGTGCTTGGCAACCGAATGTTGGCCAGTCCATTTCGCGCTGGCGAGTTGCAACACAGGCGAATTTCTGCTAGTACCTAGTAGCTGGTTAGGGCGTGTCACCAGGTGTGTTTCCCGGTCGTCACGGTAAGGTGTGTGGCTGTTTCCCCCGAGCCGCCGCCGCGCATATCCGGAAACGCAAGGACAAGACCCATGGGCCTCAGAGATCTCTTCAACAGGAAAAAGCTCGGAGATCTCGTCAGCGGGAAAAAGAAGGAAACGGAGCTGGACCCCCTTGCCGATCTGGTCCTCGGCAAGCTCAAGGTCGGCTATCTGGTGGACTACGATCTGAAGACCTGGGAAGTGACGGGCTACTGCCGGTACGAATTCTCCGGAGACATCGTGGAGGAGTGGGAGATCACAGCGGCCGGACGCGAGAAGCGCTACTTGGAGCTGGCGGAGGAGCGCTGGTCCCTCTCCGAGAAGATCGTCATCGGCGCCATCGAGGGCGACATCCGGCGGCAGATCCTTCGCGAGGAGGACCCGCCGAGCCGGATCGTTTACAAGGGGAAGCAGTACAACCTAGATAATTCCTATGCGGGGTCCATGTTCCCCAACGGCGAAGGTGACGGCGAAGAGGTGATCCGCTGGGAGTTCATGGACGAAGACGAGGAGAACTTCCTGGGCATCGAGCAGTGGGGCGAGACCGAGCTCGGGGCCGCGGCTGGCTTCTTCGTCGAAGACTACCAGTTCACCAACATCCTCCCCGGGGGGGGCACGGAGTGATTTCTTGCCCTGCGTGGTTGAAGCCTTGCGCTACACTGGAGTCGTACGAATTTCCATGTCGGAAGGGACGGGCCGGGAGGTGACCATGAAGAGAAGCCTACGCTGGATCACATCGGTCGGTCTCTCTCTTCTTCTCGCGGGCTGTGCCGCCACTAATCCCCTCGAGCGGTTGCAGCGCGAACTCGACCCTTACCCGGAGTACTCGGTTATCCTTGCGGACATGCGGGAGGAGGGGACTTTCTCGACCGACTACTTGCACCAATACCGGGTGACCACGGGCCAAAAGGAGAAAGGCTCCGACGATCTGGTTTACGCCGAGAAGATCCGAGACTGGGAACGGGTCGGCCGCCCCACGTACGCCAAATACCAGCCCTACCTCGGCATGGTGATTCTCTCGAAAGGCCCGGACGGGAAGGTCGATCATAACCAGCACCCGCCGGGCTACCAGTACGTCGGCAACGACCGCTACGGCCGCTGGCAAAACGATGGGCGACGCGGATCTGTTTGGGGGTTCTACGCCCAGTATGCCCTGATCGGCCTCATGGTCGGCGGTTTGAGGCGGCCCATCTACCGTAACGACTGGAACACGTATCGCGACTATCGGGGCCGCGGCCAACCCTACGTCGGCGGCGCGTATGGCACGAACGGTACGGTCACGAGACAGAGCAACCCCAATTTCTTCCGCCGCCAGCAAGCACGGCAGCGCGTCCGGACCCAGGGATTCGCCGACCGGGTGCGCGGCCGCATGACGGGCGGCAGCGCGCGGGGCCTCGGCAAGTAGCGTTACCGGAGGAGCATCATGTCCTGGAATGAGATCCTGACAGGCTTTATTTACCTGGTCGTCGTCCTCGTCCTGGTTGTCATCGGCAAGTGGGTGTACGACGCGCTGCACCGCGGCTTCGTCCTGCGGACGGAGCTCGTCGAGAAAGACAACCTGGCCATGGCCCTCGCCGTCGCTGGCTACTACCTCGGCCTGGCGATCGTGCTCGGTGGAGTGGTGTCCGGACCTGGGTCCGGCGTGCTCACCGAGGATGTCATCGATCTCGTGATCTTCGGATTGATGGCCATCGTCTTGCTCAATTTCTCGGGCTGGATCAACGACAAGATCATCTTCTCGAAGTTCGACAACCAGAAGGAGATCGTTCAGGACCGCAACACGGGAATGGGCGCTATCGAAGGCGGCAATCATGTCGCCGTCGGTCTGATCACGGCCGGCGCTCTCTCTGGCGAAGGCAGCCTGCTGAGCGGCGCGGTCTTTTGGATCCTGGGCCAAGCCGGCCTCATCGCGGCCGGCCTGCTGTACAACAAAATGACCTCGTTCGATCTGCACGAGCAGATCGAGAATGACAACGCCGCAGTCGGCGTGGCCTTTGCCGGTGTCCTCATCGGCTTCGGGAACATCATCCGCCTCGCGGGCGAAGGCGACTTCGTCTCCTGGACGCAGAGCCTGGGCGAGTTCGGGTACTACGCCATCGCGGGTCTGATCCTCTTACCGCTGAGCCGGATCTTCGTCGACAAGATGCTGCTGCCGGGCGCCCGGCTGACCGACGAGCTGGTCCAGGACGTGCCCAACGTCGGTGCTGGGGTCATTGCGGCGGCCACGTACGTCGCCGCGTCGATACTGATCGGGATGACCCTTTGAGGACCAGACCGCGGGGCAGCCAGGCTCGCGCTCACGGCCTGGTCCTCAAAGCCTGTATCCGCGCCGCGGGCCTAGCCGGCATCGTCGCTGCGTACGTGGTGGCGCTATCTCCTCGGGGACACGGTTTTTCAGTGGCCCCTGGGGTGACCGGGATCGCGTGGGACGTGACGCGCCGGGGCGTCAGGCCGTCCACACCGACATGCGCAAGCTCACAGTCGCGATGACAGACCGCCTGCTGGCGTTCCGGGAGTTCTGGGAGTTCTTGCAACGCGAAAATCTGCTTCGCCTGCTGGGCGTCGTCGTGGTGCTGATCGTCGGCGGCGCCGTCGGTCTCGCCTACTTCGAGGAGGATCGAAGCCTCCCCGATGCTCTGTGGTGGGCCGTCGTCACGCTGACCACGGTGGGTTTCGGGGACATTTCCCCCACGTCGCTCGGGGGACGTGCGATCGGTGTCGTCCTGATGTTCTTCGGCATCGGCGTACTCGGCATGTTCACCGCCACGATCGCCGGCGTGTTCGTCGAGAAGCGGCTCAGGAAGGAGCGGGGCATGGGTTCTTACGATTTCAACGGTCACATCATCTTGTGCGAGTGGAACGAGCGGACTCGTGAGATTCTCCGCGACCTGCGCGCGGACTCTCGCTCGTCGCGCTCGCCGATTGTGCTGCTGGCCGATATCGAGACGAAACCAGTCGAAGACGAGCACCTCTACTTCGTGCGAGGCGACGTGAGAGAGGAGAACTTGAAGCGTGCCTGCATCGAGAAGGCCGCCACCGTGGTCATCGTGGGAGACCGCCGGCTGGACTACGCCGCACGGGACGCCAAAGCCGTTCTCTCCACCCTGACGGTGGAAACGCTCAACCCCGATGTGTACTCGATCGTCGAGCTGGCCAACGAGGACAACATCCGGCACTGTAAGCGCGCGCATGCCGACGAGATCATCGTCGGCGCCGAATTCAGCAGCCGTCTCATCTCGAGCGCAACACTGGATCATGGGATCACCAAGGTCCTCTCCGAGATCCTGAGCGCTCATTACGGCAACGACCTCATCACCGTCCCGGCGCCCGCATCGCTCGCGGGGCACCCGTTTCTGGAGTTGTTCTCCGAGATGAAGCGCGGCCGCGGGATGATCGTCCTCGCCATCCAGCGGCACGGCAGCGGCGAAGTCGTGACCAACCCTGACAACGATGATCTCGTCCGAGCCGGCGACCGCCTGGTCGTCATCTCATCGCGCCCCGAGCGCCAGAATGGGGCCCAGCCCTAGGCGTGAGGACGTTGCTCCCATGTCGATCCTTTCTCGCGTCACCGGCTGGCTTCGGAGCGAGCTCAATGCCATGTTCGAACCCGGCGGTTGGCTGCGGGATCCCTCGACCGGCCGTCGCCAGGCCGGCTCGGCGTCCGCGCAGCACGAGCCGAGCACGGGGCGCCAGCCGCTGCACTCGAACACGGATACCGGCCCGGATCCAGTCCTGGCCCGCTATTATGCTAACCTTGAGGTTCCCTACGGTGCGGGCCTCGACACAGTGCGCGGGGCCTGGAGGCGGTTGGTCAAGGAGTACCACCCCGATCTGCATTCGGCGGATGAGCAGAAAAAGCACACCGCAACGGAGCTCGTTCAAGGTCTGAATCGGGCATACGAAGAACTTACCAAACACTTGGAACGTAAATAGCGTTTGGGACCGGTTGGGAACACGAGATCACGCAAGGAGGAGCGGTTCGATGTCTGAGAACTTAGATCGAGTCAAGGGTTATTTGCTCGACCTTGACCTCAAGATCGTCTCGGAGGACGAGGCTGAGGAATTGATTGTGGTCGATGACGAGGACAACGGCATCAAGCATCTGGTCATCGACTGCGAGCCGCCCATTGTCATTCTCGAGCAACTAATCGCCGAGACGCCGGCCGAGCCGGGAGACCTCTTCAAACGCCTGTTGCAGATGAATAACACGCTCGTCCACGGCGCGTTCGTGCTCGACGAGACCGGCGAGCGGATCTTCTACCGCGACACCTTGCAGCTCGCCAACCTCGATCTCAACGAGCTCGAAGGCTCGATCCGGGCCCTCTCGTTGGCGCTCGGCGAGTACGGCGCTGAGCTTCTCACGTACCTCGGCAAGTAGATCGCGTCCACAGGAGAACCAGTCATGGCCAGTATTTTTCAGCGGATATTCAAGGTCGCCCAATCCGAGGCGCACTCCACCATGGACAAGTTTGAGGATCCGATCAAGATGAGCGAACAGGGAGTCCGTGACCTCAAGAAGAGCCTGCAAGCGTCGATGGTCAGCCTGGCGCAGGTCAAATCGCTGGCGATCAGCCTCCAAAAGCAGGCCGACGACCAAAAGAAGATGGCCGCCGACTACGAGCGTAAGGCGATGCTGATCCTCCAGCGGCTGCAGGGGGGGGAGATGGAGCAGGCGGAAGCCGAGCGGCTGGCCACGGCAGCCCTGTCGAAGAAAGAGGAAGCCCTGCAGCGAGCCACTACGCTCTCGGGGGACCAGCAGGCTCAGCAGCAGATGGCCGACCAGCTCCAGACCAAGGTCGAAGAGCTCAAACGCCAGATCGGCAAGTTCGAGAACGAGGTCATCACCCTTCGCGCCCGGGCCCGGACCGCCTCGTCCATGCGCAAGATCAACCAGCAGCTCGCCGGCGCCGACGCTTCGGGCACCGTCGCGATGCTCGAGAAAATGAAGAACAAGGTTCAGGAGGAAGAGTCTCTGGCGCAGGCCTACGGCGAACTCTCTGATGTCGGCGGCACCATCGACGAGGACATCGACAAAGCGCTGGCCTTGCCGTCGAGCACGGCCTCTTCCGACTCGTTGGCCGAGTTGAAGAAGAAGATGGGAATACAGGCCTGAAACGGGCCACTCACCCCGCGCCGTGCGCCTGACGCGGCTCGCCGAAGAGAAACGATCCGAGGCCCGGATTGGAGCTGTCGAACCTCCAGATCCAGGCGTCCAGCACGTAGTGGGTGGCCTGCGGCACGGTGAGCAGGGGTACGACGAGGTGGCGCAGTGCTTCGGAAGCCGCGAAGGGAATCGCTGCCTGGCCGAAGGCGGCCGCATGTTCCCGCCAGACAAAGAGATCCCAAAGGCCCTCTTCGAAGCAGGCCAGCACGAGGAGCAGCCCGACGAAGATGCCGGCAGCCGCCGGGCGGTGGATGCGGCGCCTCCATGAGTGCTCGCCGGTCCACTTGCGCCGGCCGTAGATCCACACCAGGGCCATGTAAGGAACTCCGTGCGCCACCACGTTGGTGAGCGTGAAGGCGAAGTCGGAGTTGAGCAGCACGATCCCCGTGTACCACACGCACGCGGTCGAGACCACGATCCCTACCTTGCCCCAGTTGACCGTACCCCGTTCGCGGTAGAGCTGGACCTGCCGCAGGAGGAAGATCACAAGGATCGCCGAATAGATCCAGAGTGCCACGGGCGAGATCCACGCCGGAAGCAACAGGAAGTCTCCCTCGACGAACCAATCGAAGCGGCGATCCGGCGTCGCGTGCCAGAAAGCGAGAGGGTAGAGCATGGTGGAGTAAATCGCCATCTTGTCGAGACGCCGATCGGCGCGCGAACGCTCCCCGCGGCGGTGACGATAGAGCATCACGAAGCCGAATTGCTGGCGCACGAAGTGGAAGACCGCGATGTAGGCGAGCACGCGCCAGAAGACCAGCGCCCCGAGGCTGTGGAGCACCACTCCGACGGCCAGGCAGACGAGCGGCGTGAGCATGTAACGGGTGCGGCGGCGGGCGAACTCCTCAGGGTCCCAATACGTGCGATAGAGCGACGCGTAGACGTGCGCCACATCAATACAGACGACGAAGACGAGCCAGCCCCAGAGCGGCACATCGGGGGCTCGCAAAGCCGGAACCGACAGCACGAGCAGGACCGCCAGCAGGGGCGGGCCGAGGATCAACCCCACGTCGAACCGGCGCGACACAATCCATGCCGCACCGTTCGTGCTGTACCGGCTCACCTCACACTCCCTCCGCGGGCCCCAACGAGCTTCGGTACACATGACCTAGATGCCGCATGAGGTCTTCGGCGGCTCGCACGCCCCGATATTGGGCTTCCTCGAACAGCGAGAACCCGCTCATGTCCGAGTGGGCGAAGCGTACAGGGCCATAGGCGTCGTCGGCGCAGCGGCGGGCCTCTCCCCAGAGAAAGCCGGGGACCGGACGGATCATCGCGTGGCCCCAGAGCATGATGTCGATCCGGGTGACGAGCGATTCGAGGCCCACGTGGGCCGGCGCGAGATCGCCGAGAATGATCGACACCCAATCGTTCCAACTGCGTTCCAGCATCCAGCGGCGAGCGGCCTCCGGATTCGGCGCCGCGATCGGCATGTAGTACGTCAGAACGCTCGGCCCCGGCGCGACCCGCAGGTTCTGGTGCGTGGCCACCACGTAGCCCAGAGACAGGCTATCGTAGATCACATTGTCCCACGCCGCTCCCTCGGGCAGGCGGTCGACGGTGAGGTTGGCGACCATCCACGGGGCATAGCTAAACGTGTCGATTCCTGGAAGCTCGTAGCCGTCGAGGACATATTGGGCCGTAAAGCGGGGCAGGGCGTAGATGACCTGCCGGGCCCGAAACCGCACGGCGGCATTGGTGCGTGTATCGAGCACGTCCACTTCGACGCCTTCGGCCGAGGCTTCGCGAGCCGCGGGGTCGCCGGTGACCCGGATGCGATAGACCAGCGTGCCCGTGTGCAGATGCCTTTCGAGACGCTTCACCATGTGGCGGACGATACGCCCGTTTCCTTCGGGCCAGGTGAGGTATTCCGCGTCTGCGCCGCGGGAACAGAAATAATGCCAGCCGGCCCAGGCCGAGGTGGTCTCCAGTGTGCACCCGTAGTCGTCGCGGCAGCAATGGTCGACGTACCACCGCAGACGTTCAGACTTCCATCCGGCGCGGTCGAAGTATTCGCGCATCGAGATACGGTCAAGCGCGACGAGATCTGGGTCGTCACTGCTCAGGGCCATCGGCAGCGTGAATGCGCGGCGGCCGCGGGCATCTCGATAATCCCGATAGCGCTTCATCTGCTGTTCGAATTCCGCCAGCACGGCCCGGTCCCCCGTCGCGGGGGAGGAGCTGAGGAGCTCCCGCGCCGAGATCCCCTCCTGCCAGCGGCCGTCGATGAACAGCCGCTCCTGGGGAGCATGACAGAGGTGGCGCGGGTCGTAGATCGGCTCACCGTCCGGGCCGACCCCGCGGACCATGCCCATCTCTTCGAGCAGCTCGCGCACCGCCGTCGACTCCGAGGTCGGGACCGGCAGATAGTGGGCGCCCCAGGGGTAGGCGGACACACCGTTCTCGCCCCAGCGTGAGTTGCCGCCCGGTTCGGGCTCGAGCTCCAGGATCTCGAAGTCGCGAAAGCCGCTCTTGGCGAGCTTCCAGCCCGCTGATAGGCCCGCGATGCCGGCGCCGACGATGACCACCGGCACTGTCCGGGTCTCTTGGGGCTCGGGGAGACCGCCGTCACGCAGCCGGTGTCCGGCCTCGTGCGAGGCGCCCACGATAGAGCCAGTGATCCGGCCACTGTCGATCTCGCGGTCCGGGAAGGGTCCCGTTTGTGACCGACAGCCGACCGCCAGGGCCGCGGCAACACTCGGGCCCAGGCGCAGGAGATCGCGCCGGGGCAGGCCGCGGCGTGTGAGCCCTTCCGGCTTCCCGATGGGCTTGACGATGGGCTTCGCCGGCCTCTTGCGGGCTGCTCTCACGGCGCGTACTGCTCCCAACCCTCCCCCTGGTGGTATCGAACCAGGATCTGGTTGTTCAGGTGGTTGACCTCGACAGGGACCTGCTCCATGTCCGCGGGAAACTCAAAGAGGGAGGGCATGATCACCGGGTTGAGAAAGCGAAGCTTCTCCGGCAAGCGGCCGGGTATCTGAAAGGGTTCGTGGGACGCGATGACGTAGCCCCATTCACCGAAGGAAGGGACCGCGACGTGATAGGGCGTGGCTTCGAGACCCGCCGCGCGCACCGTCTCGACGATGCACCAGAAAGCACGACGGGCCATGAGTGGCGACGAGCTCTGGATCGCGGCGACGCCGTCTGGGGCCAGGTGAGCGGCGAGGCGCATATAGAACGTGGTCGTGTAGAGCTTGCCCAGGGAGTAGTTCGAGGGGTCGGGGAAATCGACGACGATGAAGTCGTACCGGCTCGTGTTGTCCTCAAGCCAGACGAATGCGTCGGCGTTGACAACCTCCACCCGGGGCGACCGCAACGCGTAGTTGTTGAGGGCCGCGAATGCGTCGTGATCCGTGAAGATCTCCGTCATCGCCGGATCCAGGTCGACCAGCGTGACGTGCTGGACCCGCTGGTCCTTGAGGATCTCTCGAACTGCCATACCGTCCCCGCCGCCGAGCACGAGGACCTGCCGCGGTGAGGCCACCGCCGCCAGTCCCGGATGGACTAGCGCCTCGTGGTAGCGGTACTCGTCGAGGGAGGAAAACTGCAGGTCGCCGTTCAGGAACAGCCGCAGCTCGCCTTGTGCGTTGGTCACCACAATGCGCTGATATCGAGAAGTGCGGGCGAAGATCACCGGGTCCTGATACAAGCGTTGCTCGGTGAACTCCGACAACACCTCGGAGAAGGCCACGCCCACCAGGAGCAGCACGAGGACGGCGTAGGCCTGGACGGTGAGCAGGGGTCGCCGGTGCTCCGCGCGAAACAGGTGGCATGTCCAGATCGCTACAAGCACGTTCAGGACGCCAAAGACGAACGACGACCGCATCAGCCCAACCTGGGGGACGAGCCACAGGGGAAACAGCAGCGACGCCGCCAGCGCACCCAGGTAGTCGAGCGACAGAACCTTCGAGATCAGGTCGTGGAACGGGAACTGGTCCTCGAGGATGCGCATCACAAACGGGATCTCCAGCCCGACCAGGATCCCGGTCACTGTTACCCACGAGTAGAGCACCACCCGGAACGCGCTGAGCTCGGCAAAGGCCAGGAAGAGGACCAAGGAGGAAGCCCCGCCGACGAGGCCAACCAGGATCTCAATCTGGATGAAGCTCGCGATCAGATCTTTCCGGAAGTAGCGGGACAGGTAGGATCCTACCCCCATCGAGAACAGGTAGACGCCGATGATGGTGGAGAACTGGGTGACACTGTCGCCGAGCATGTAGCTGGCGACGGTCCCGGCCAGGAGCTCGTAGATCAGTCCACAGGTGGCAATTGCGAAGACCGAGAAGAGGAGGGCCTGGGTCTTGGCACGGTCGTCCTTCGAAACGGTTTTCTGCTCATCCATGGATCGTGGCTTCCCAGTTGGTCTTGACGCCCGGCTTGCGCTCCTATACGATGACGTTCGTCCGAAAAATACGCCAACGGACCGTTCGAGGGGAGCATGCCCGGATTCCGTTGAAACTCGCGGCTCTCCGGTAAATCTAGTTTACGCTGCTTTGGGCCGGGAGGCTGAGGTCTGGGGCCGAAAAGGCCGGCTCGCGGTCGATCTGATATCGTTTCTTCATGGTGACTCTTGTCTTCAAAAAAGAAGAAACATCATCCCGAGCCTACCAATCGCTCGGGCGGAGAGTCGCTACTTGCCGCGAACTATCGGACATTCTCATTTGACGGACACGGTGCTCCACAGTACTTCGACCCTTCGTTACCTCTTGTTGAGTGGACGAGCGCGCTTGGAGCCTTTGCGTATCTTCGAATCTCGGCGAGTGAAATGGCTCGACCATTGGGTCACCTTTTATGCACTGGGCACAAGCCACGCCATACTACTCGAGTATGGAGACGCCACGCTGACCGAGCTGCTCACCTGTGCCCCCACTGCTGTACAGGCTCACGTTCTCGAGCAAGGCGCGGCGAATTTGCCCTGGACCGTCTCCCGAACGTTCGACAACCTGAGCTATCGCTGCCGATTGACGCTGTTTGAACTTGGCGGTGGAGATCGGCTGCAGGGCGCGTTCCCAAGCGAGAATCGGATCACCTTCAAGTACAACGTGGAGGGGGAACTTGAAGAGCCGATCACGCACATCGGGTGGCGTGGCGGTGAGTCCACTCTCACTGTGGAGACTGTGCACACGTATCCTCACGAGGGGCAGGGGGTCAGAAGCAACAGTATCTTCGAGATCTCTTGCGGGGGATGATGCCGGATAGCCGCTAACCGCGACCGAAGGGCCGCCCTATTTCCGCCGCCTCGCAAATGATGTCCGCCTCGGTGTCTCTGAGGCGTCGGGCGCGACGCTTCAGCATCCGATCGTGCCGCTGTTCGATGTAGACCTGCCAACGAATCATCGGGGACATCGCGCTGATGATACATCACTCTACACATCGGCTTGGACCACGGTAGAGTGACACACACGATCGGTCGCAGACCGGAGCGCGGTCGCTTCTCCGCTCATTTCAGCATCGCCTCGGCGATTGCCACGTGCTGTGACATCCCGATCTGGCCGTACAGCTCGACCGCCTCGCCGAGGAGCGTTCGGGCCCTTTGCGACCTCCTCTTTGTCTCGGTGGACGATTCCTTTCTCATGGGCCGCCTGCAAACCTTCACCCATCTGGATTGCAGCATCGAGCGTTTCGTCGAGTGGCAGCGGACGCTCTCGAACCTTGTCTGCGAGGGTGGGTCCATCGATGTATGCGCACGCAAGGAAGACCTCGCCTCGTTCGTCGTGCATGCTGTGAGTGGCACGGATGTTTGGGGTGATCGAGCGCCGCCGGGGCCTGCGCTTCGCGAAAAATGAAGCGTTCTTTTTCTTCCGCGGCACCGATCAGGTGGGAAGCAAGAAACTTGAGGGCGACAGGACGTTTGAGCTTCGTGTCCTGAGCCCGGTAGACGACACCCATGCCGCCTTCGCTGAGCTTGGACACGATCTTGTAGTGGCTGATGGTTCGGCCGACAATGCGGGTCTGATTCTACCTTAATAAAATAACTGGTGATAACGCAGAGGGTTGTATCGGAAGCGCCCGGCGGGCAGGGCTTCTCGCGAGGAGGCTCTGAAACTGCATGGCGGGCGTTTTTGATACAACTTGTTGAACCTAGCCGCGCTGCTGGGGAGGGGTAGGGATTTGAATGTTTTTGAGCGACCGTAGCCGTGCTCCGGTAGGTCGCCGAGAGTGCTCTGAGAGCTTGTTTTGGGGCGGTCGGACGAGGGTCGATGGTGCGCCAGGGCCGAGTAAAGAAGCACAAAAACACAAGAATGCAGGCGCTGGACGCAACGCGAGTGCGCCTGCATCGAGGCAGTGCTGAGCGATCCGCCGCTGTGCTGTGGTGGCCATGGTGCTAAGAAGTGTCGAAGAAAACGAACAGCGCGGGCCGCGGCGGTTCGAACGTCTCGACCAACAGCATGCGTCCTTGGCGGCAGAGCGGACAGCAGTGTTGTTGCGCGTTGTCCGCGCCGGTCGTTTCGTTCGTGGGCTCAGCGACGGGCACAGCCAACAGCTCGCGGGCCAGAGCCAACTGTTCGCGCCGCTGGCGGTTGGCCAGGAAGCCGTAGTAACGGATGCGCACGAAGCCCTTGGGTAGTGCATGGAGTAAAAAGCGCCTCAGGAACTCAAGGGCGTCGAGTGTCATCTCGCGTTGTTGGCCGCGGTGAGCATAGTCCTTATAAGAAAAACGAACCGTGCCGTCGTCGGAGGACAACAGCCTTCGATCCGAGATGGCCACGCGATGGGTGTAGCGCGCCAAGTATTTCAGCGCGACCTCGGGCCCGCCGAAAGGCGGCTTGGGATGGACCATCCAGGGTTTTCGTTTCGTGGAGGCCAGCAAGCGCCGGAAGTTGCGCTCTTTTGCCAAGTGCTGAAGCTGGCCGTGAAACGACAACTCGCCCTTCAGGAACGCTCGCCGTAAGTGGTCCAAGACCTTGGCCCGGAAGACTTGGCGCAGCACCCGGACGGGCAGGAAGAACCGCCGTCCCTTACAACGCACCCAGCGGGAGCCGTCCAAGGCGATGCCGCCGATGTTGAGCGCGACTCGTCCGAGCCGCTGGTCGCGGAAGAGCAGGTAATCGGCGTAGGGAACCAGAGGCGCGCCTTGCCCGCCGGCAGCCATGTCGGCGGTACGGAAGTCGGCCACGACCGGAACGCCGGTTCGCTCGGCGATCACGGCGGGTTCACCGATTTGCAGCGTGCTCGCTATCTCGTGCCCAAGCAGGGCACTGGCGCTTCCCTGGTGGTAAATCGTTTGGCCGTGGGAGCCGATGAGTTCGAGCTTTTCGAGAGGAATGTCCGACCGGCGACAAGCTTCCACGACCGCGTCGCCGAAAAGCTTCCCGAGCAGGAAGTTCATTTGGCTGATGCGGGAGGTGTGGGTGGAGGAGTTTGAGATTCCGAGAATCGCCTCGCGGACGTCCCGAGGGTAAGGAACCGAGAGGGACACCAGAGGTCGGATGGTGTGGTTGACTCCCTCCCCGCTGATTTCGACGAGCGCGACGTCGATTCCATCGACCGAAGTGCCGCTCATGAGTCCGGCAACGAGCATGAAACACGAACAGTATCACGTTTGCCCAGGCGGCCGGTGTTGACGGCAACTTGGCGGTCGACGCCGCGCTATTCAGTTCATGGCTACCCGGCAATCTCGGGATCGCGCGGCGGACGGTCATCTCTAGTTTCGTTTCGGTGAGTGAGGGGAACGGGAGCGGTTGTGGGCTTCTCTGCGCCAGCAGCCAGCAAGGTCCCATCTCGATCAGCGGAACGAAATCACAACGTCGATGATATTTGTTCCCTTGCGCAGCTTAAACTCCTGAGAGACGCTGGTGGCTCCCTGCACGCCTTGGAAAATCTCTTTGATGTACTTGGTTATATACGAGCGGTTGAGCGGTTGGCCTTGCGAGAGCTTCCAGCGTTTCAGGGCGAATTTTTCCGCCTTGGGGCCCAGACCTCTGAGCCGTAACTCTCCAAAGACGAACTGACGCCCCTTCTTCAAGTCAATGGACAACGCCACAATCTGACTGGGGTCGTCGAACCGGCGATCGATTTGGACTCGAGCGGCCAAGTAACCGTCCATGCCCAGCTCATTCTTCACGTTTTCAATGGACTGCAATATCTTCTTCCAATTCGCCACCTTACCGAGAGGGAAATCACCGGTTCTCACGAGACTTGGACCGTCTATGCCTTCCCCCGTGATATCGACGCCGCTTAGCCGGTACTGGCTGTTCTCCTCCACCCTAAGCAATACGACGACGTCGCCGCCCGGTTGGGAAGGCTTCGTCGCGGAGACTTCGGGAAAACGGACCTTAAGGAGCCCTTTTTCTTCGTAGAGCGGCTTTACGTTCTGGACTAGATACTCCCGAAACATGTAGTCCGTATAATCCTGTCCAATGGCAACTCGCCGGAGGGCCTCTTGGATCGCTTGAGTCGAGATCGCGGAGTTGCCTTGGATCCGAATATTCGCAACCTTCGGCAGCACAGCAGGACGGATCACGATGCGGGTCTGGCCCGTAGCAAGGTTGCTTTCGAGGGACGTGGTGATCTCTTCGCGTGCCCCTTTTCTTTCCTCGACGATCTTTTCGATGGCGGAGATGTAGTAGCGTTCCGCCTCGGGACTGCTCGGCATCCGCTTTCTTGCGAAGGGCGCTCGCTCCGACAGTAACGCCCACACGTGTTCTTCATTCAATCCGGGAATATCGATCCGTACAGGAGAGAGATCCTTGATTTCCTGCACTTGGAAGATAAGAGCGTACCCACCCTTGCCGTCAATCGTCGCTGGCTGATACCTGAATTATGCACTGCGGGGTGCACCGGAGGAGGGCTGAGCCGCCAGGGGCCATTTGGGGGACCCCCGAAAACATGGGGTAATAAGGTAGGCTGGCAAAGATTTCAGCTTCGCCAGTCAACCCCAAGGAGGTCACCCAAATGGTTACCAAGCGAAAACAGCATAGCTCCCGAAGGCCCGTCAAACAAGGCCGGGGCGCGAGGGCCCCGCGGCCCAATAAAATCGGGGCTGCCACGCCTTATCACTTCCGCGGCAAGAATCTGACTCCCTACGGCGGCTTGCTGCCCGTCGCCACCCTGCTCGAAAAACTCGGCTTCCAGGCGCTGCTGGAAGAAACCATCACGAACAAACGAATCACCCGTGTGATGAGCCTCTACCAGTTTGTGCTGGCCCTCGTGCTGGGCCTCTATGTCGGCTTTGCGCGGCTGAACCAACTCCGCTTCATCGCCCGCGACCCCATCTTGACCGGCATCTTGCAAGTGACGCGTCTGCCGCCGCAGTCCACGCTGTGGCGCTTTCTGGCCTCGCTGCACCTCAACGTGGCGAAGCAGATCCTTTCCATTCAGCGCCAGCTGCGGGAACGAGTCTGGGCCGCGGCCCAGGTGAAATTGGAGACGGTGACGCTGGACACCGACACCACCGTGCACACGCTCTACGGCCGCCAGATGGGCGGGCGCAAGAGTTACAACCCCAAGAACAAGGGCAAGCGCAGCTACCAGCCGATACTGACTTTCCTGGCCGAGACGCGCGAATACCTGATGGGCGGGTTGCGCAACGGCGACCGGCCCACGGGCCGGCAGATCGCCGCCCACCTCGAGAGCGCCTTTCGGGCTTTGCCGCACGGCGTGAAGAAAATCCTGGCGCGGGCCGATTCCGGGTTTTATTGCTGGGAGGCGGTGGAGGCCTATGAAAAGGCGGCTTGTCAGTTCGTCATCGTGGCGCGCAAGACCAGGCGGCTGGTCGAGCAGTTGCAGCAAGCGGCCTGGAAGCCCTCGCCCCACAGCGATGCGGATGCGGAATGCGAATTCCTCTACCAGCCGCAGGGCTGGGCGCGGGCCTGTCGTTTCCTGGCGCTGCGTTACGAAAACGAACCCGCGGCCGGCGCGGCCGAGCAATACCAGCTGTTTGCCACCAGCGCTTACACCTACCGCGTGTTTGTCACCAACCTGGCCGAACCGATCGCGGCGGTGGTGTGGTTTTACAATCAGCGCGCCGCAGCCGAGAACCTCATCAAGGAGGCCAACAACGACGCCGGGCTGGCGGCCCATCCCTCGCGCCGCTTTGACATGAACCGCAATCACTTTCAGCTGGCCATGCTGGCCTACAACCTCAACTGCTGGCTGCTGCTGTTCAACCGCGAAGCCCAAGCCAGCGTGGAGACACTGCGGCACACCACCCTGGCGACGGCGCGGCTGCGCTTTCTGTTCGTGGCGGCCAAGATCTGGCGGCACGCCGGCAGAACGGGTGTCAGCTACAGCGATCATTATGAGGAAAAGGGCCTGTTTGAACGGCTGATGCGGCGGCTGCGGGCGATGGGGCCACCGGGATCGAGCTTCGCGCCGGTGGTGGAGGGTGCGCTGAGTTGAGGGGCGCTCCATGCATAAAATTTCATGCACTCGCCGCAACGTACTGGGAACACGCCGCTTGCCCGCCCGCTTTTGCCCGCCGGGATTGGCAGGCGGCTCAAACAGGGAGGGAAACAGAGGAAAAGACGACTTGCTAAATCACTGAGTTGACACGACTGCCGCTACCGCCACAACTCCATCGGCGATGGCTACGCCGAATCGGTGCATAATTCAGGTGATACTGATAGCGTACAGCCTGAAAAAACCCGGTTTGTTGAATTCGACTCGATGCCGCTTCGAAGTCGGAAGGCTGGACTTGGCTCCCTACGGCAAGCCCAGACGCTTCGACGATCGCCTCCGTCGGGAACCGATTATTCCCCTCGACTCGAACGACGTGAAGACGAAATGGTTGGGCGTTTAAGGCAGGTATTACTAGAACAGATACAAAAAGCCCGTAACATAAGAATGTTGCACAAGCATACCGGAATCGTATTACACGAGGATTTTCGATTTGGGTCTCGTCGCGACCGTAGTACACTCTGCCCCCCTAACACAACATCTGAGCGGGATCACACCTCACCCAGAGGCAACCAAGTTCTTGCTCCGACGATCGCAGGGTTTATCGAGGAGCCGGGATCACCCATTTCCCCGACCCTACTCCACCGGGACCGGTGCGGTTCAGATGACCTTCGGCCAGCAGCAACCAGTAGTAGCGACCATGCTCGACAAACCGACCGCCGTTTTTCACCAGTCTATGCTGTAAGCTCGGCAGCGGCCCTACATCGCGATCTGTGTCGCGGAAGTGTCCAGCAGAACTGACTAATAACGGGCCGACGGACAACGGAACTCTCAGAGGAGGCGGAAGTTCACTTCAACGTTCGCCCGAACTCTGACCGGCTTGCCGTCTTTTTGTCCTGGGGCAAATCTCCATTGCAGCACAGCTTCGATGGCCTTCTGGTCCAGGCCCAGGCCCAGGCTCCGTATCACCCGAATGTTGTGTGCCCGCCCATCCTGCCAGACTTCGATAGCCAGAACCACTGTGCCTTGATACTTGGCGTCGCGGGCTTCTTCGGAGTATTCCGGCTCGACCTTGTAGGTCAGGCGGGGTGGGGACACCTCGCCGCCGATCCTGGAGACAGGTTGCCTGACTGATGGTCCTCGGCCCTCCGCCCCGAGGTCCCCACCCTTACCGAGTAACCGCACGATGCCGTGAAGCCGTTGTAATTTGGCCTGCATTAAGGCCGTCCAGCCATCCCTAGCTTTTGCATTTGGGTCGGCACCGTTGACCAGCAGGAATCGGACCATGTCATCGCGGCCTGGTATTACCGCCTCTGTCAAAGCCGTTCTGCCGTTCTTAGCTCTTGCATTTACGTCCGCTCCTCCTGCGACGAGGGCATGCACCGTCTCGGTGTGGCCCCTATGTGCCGCCAACATCAGCGCGGTTGTAGCCCGGGTTTTCATTTCCGCATTCACATCGGCACCCGCAACCAGCAAGGTTTGCACGGTCTCGGTGTGGCCATTGATTGCTGCCAACATCAAGGCTGTCGCACCCCGCTCTTCTCTCCGGTTCACGCGCCCGCCACTATTTAGCAAGGCTTCCACAGCAGCGGTGTGGCCGTTCTGTGCCGCCAACATCAAGGCGGTGGCTCTCTGGTTCAGTATTGCATCGACGTTTGCGCCGTGGGCTCGCAAGGCCTGGATGGTGCCAGTATGACCGTTCGCTGCGGCCAACATCAAAGCTGTGCCGTCGTATTTGTCTTTCGCGTTCACGTTAGCGCCTCTGGCCAGCACGGCCCGGACCGTGTCAGTGTGACCGTTAGCCGCCGCCAGCATCAAGGCTGTTCTTCCATCCTTGCCCTTCGTATTCACTTTTGCTCCCGTGGCCAACAAAGCCTCCACAATGGGAGTGCGGCCACTGCCTGCCGCCGCCATCAGGGCCGTGACGCGATGCTTATTTTTCGGGTCCACATCCGCACCGTTAGCCAGCAAGGTCTGGACTGTCTGTATGTGGCCTTTAGCTGCCGCGAACAACAGGGCTGTGTCGCCATTCTCAGATTTGGCATTCACATTGGCGTCTTTGGCCAGCAGGGTTTGCACCCTATCGGAGCTCCCGCTCATCGCTGCAATCAACAACAGCTTGTCGAGCTCCGACGGCAGGGCCTTGAGGGGCACGAGCACAGCGGATAGCGTCGCAATCAATAAGATTCGCCGCATAATGTTTCGGTTGCGATCACTTCATCGAACATCATACTAGTCCCCACGCTTGCTTCGCCGGAACTGAGCACCCATAAGTACACCCTGCCGACCCTATACGCGCGTTCTCACCGGCATTTTCGAAAGACGTTTTCGTTAGGAGCAGGACTCTTGAGCAAGCAATGAAGCAGCGCAGGGCACCCATTCGCCAGTATCATTGGAAGTCTCACCCTCGCGGAGTGTCCTAAAGGAATCATTGCCACGTGCGGAAACAACGGAACCGGAAGTACCTCCCGAAGAAACGGGAGGCGGCAAGCGTGGACGCTCACGCCACATTGCGGAGCCGACCGCTAGCTCTGAGATGCGTTGGCCGGGCGACCCCGCACAGCTTGACCGCGGGTTGACACCCGCGGCTCTGACATGCGTTGGGGATTGCGGCGGACAGTTGCGTTGGGGATTGCGGCGGACAGTCGCCAGCGGTGCCGCCTCGCGATGACTTGGCGGCTTTACTCCTCTGCAGCTTCTGGTCCCTTGTCTGTGTTGAGCCGTTGCGCCCACTTCTCCAGCAGGGTTAGGGCTTCGATCGGGCGGAGCGCGTTGAGGTCGAGCATCCGCAATTCTTCGCCGATACCGTGCTCGGTCGGGTCAGGGAAGATGGACGTTTGCACGGGACTGGGGGAGGCTTCACTCGAAAGCTCCTCGGAAACCGAATGCTCTTTTTCTTCGGGGCGGGCGAGCACGGCGCGCGCGCGCTGAACTACCTCGAACCTCTCCCGAACCTTTCCCAAAGGCTGTCAGGCGGGGCAGACTGTCGGCTGGCGCTTCAGCGGCGCGCCGGGTTTGGGCGCGTCCGCTGCGTGCGTTTGTTAGGCACAGGCGGCTCAAATTTTCTTTCTATGGCTTCGAATGTAATCGCTTTCCCAGCCCGAATTTCCTTTCGTGCTGTCTCGATGATTCTCCAGAACTCTGGGTTCGTGCTCAACGCGACGGACTCCCGGTCCACTTTTCTGAGAGAAACGAGCGCAGCCACGGGTCGCTTCTTGTCCGTGAAGACCACTGTATCTTGTTCCGAAGCTTCGGCGAACTTTAACCCGCATTTCTCACCGCCTGACGGTCGAAGCACGCGAGAGGCCCGCCATTACTTCGTTGCGCTTGCTCGCCGTACTCAACGTACTGACACGTACGCCTCCGTTCGTCAAGCGGCGCGCGCCTCGTACTGACGTGCCTCTCACGCACTTCGCCTCGCCACGGGGTGAGAAAAGCGGGTTAGGAGCGGCTGTAATTCTTTCGGCATCTGTATCGTTTTCATATCGGTATCTCCTCGCCTGCGATGAAAAGCCGATTCCCTTTCTTGATTCCGATCGCCAGTGTAGTGCGTCAATAGTACCGCAACGTATAGATTTCGGTTTGGGAAGAGGGAAGCCCGATGAAACGGGCTGACAAAGCTTCAGCGGCAGGGCTTACCAGCCGTAAAACGACTGGCCTGGAAACACCAAGGGATCGAGGCACAGGAAGCTGTGAAAAAATGCTGGGGACAGCCAGCCGCGTCCAAGGGCATCACTGATAAACAGGGATTTAGGGGTCGCCGCTTGTGGCAGTCCCCGATTTTTTCACACCTTCCGGAGCCTGAAGTCCAGTTGTCGGCCGCCAACTTTCCTACGCTCTTTCCCATTTCCCTCGCTCGATTCCAGCTTCTTGCAGAATTCTCACCAAAAGACCCCGGCTGATGTCGCCTTGGTGCGGGTTTGGCACGCGCACCGTTCGGGCGCCTTTCCTCATGAATTGGTGTTTCCCGCCTGAATACGGCCCTGTGAACCCCAGTCGGCGCATGCCCGCAATCAAATCCCGCCGCTTCGTGGCGCCGATGACAGGCATCAGGCCACTTCGCGGATTTTGAGTTCAATTCCTTCGATCGGCGGAATCGGCAGTTGCTGCGACAAGCGCAACAGAAGCCAGGCCTCGAGTACCTCCTCCAGTTCCTCCCGGCAGACCTCCAAACGTGCGGCGCCCGCCCAAACCCCGTCCAGGCCGGGGATACGGCCGAAGAAGCTTCCGTCTTCTTCAACGATTTCGTATTGAGCCCGGCGCATTGCGGCACCCAAGTACTTGGTGAGCACGTTTTCACTATAACCCACCGTGGTTCAGCTCCTGTGTGGCCGAACGGAGGGCCGTGCCGTCGTCGATGCCGACGCCTTGCGGTTCCTTCCGCCTCTGCCACCTCCACGAGAACGAACGCCCTAGCGGCACAGCCAGAGGGGGAGTCCGGGGGGGGCGGAGCTCGAATTCGGAGTCCGAAGTCGCAATCGGGGCTCGCGCCTCTGGCCGCGCGAGGCCGGCTCAGATTGAGTTGCGGCTTTACTCCTCCGCGGCTTCGGGTCCCTTGTTGGTATTGAGGCGCTGCGCCCACTTTTCTAGCAGGGTTAGGGCTTCGATCGGGCGGAGGGCGTTGAGGTCGAGCGCTTGCAATTCTTCGGCGATACCGTGCTCGGTGGGATCAGGGAAGATGGACGTTTGCACGGGACTGGGGGAGGCTTCGCTCGAAAGTTCCTCGGAAACCGAATGCTCTTTTTCTTCGTGGCGGGCGAGCACGGCGCGCGCGCGCTGAACGACCTCCAGCGGTAGTCCCGCCAAGCGCGCCACTTCGATGCCGTAACTGCGGTCGGCTTTTCCTGGCGCCACCTTGCGGAGGAAGATGACCTGGTCACCCGATTCCTTGACCGAGACATGCAGGTTCGCCACTCCCGTGAGCAGCTCGGCCAGCTCGGTCAGCTCGTGGTAGTGGGTGGCGAACAGCGTCTTGGCGCGGGTTTTCGCGTGGATATGCTCGACCACCGCCCAGGCGATCGCGAGTCCGTCGAAGGTGGCCGTTCCGCGTCCGATCTCGTCGAGAAGGATCAGGCTTTTGGCGGTCGCGGTGTTGAGGATCTCCGCCGTTTCCGTCATCTCCACCAGGAAAGTCGAGCGCCCCATGGCGAGGTTGTCGCTGGCGCCGATGCGAGTGAAGATGCGGTCGATGATGGGCAGCGTGGCGCTCGTCGCCGGGACGAGGGAGCCCATCTGCGCCAGGATTGCGATCAGAGCCGTCTGGCGCAGGTAGGTCGATTTGCCTCCCATGTTGGGGCCGGTGATGAGTGCCAGCAATTGGCTGCTGTCGTTCAAGTAGACATCGTTGGGGATGAAGCGCTCGGCGTTATAGGTGTCCGCCAGGCGCTCGACGACGGGGTGCCGGCCAGCCGCGATTTGGATGACGCCGCCGGAGTTGAAGGAGGGGCGAACATAGTCGTATTCAGCGGCGATCTGAGCCAGGCCGCGAAGCACGTCCAGCTCGGCCACCCTTGCGGCGCTCGAACGGATTCGCTGAGCCTCGGCGGCGACTGCCGCCCGCACTTCTTCAAAGCGGGCTTTCTCGTGTTCGAGGATTTTCTCTTCCGCTTGCAGGACTTTGCTTTCGTACTCCTTGAGTTCAGGCGTAATGAAGCGCTCGGCGTTGACCAGCGTTTGCTTGCGGTCATAGTCGGAAGGCACGGCCGGCAGATTCGCTTTCGAGACCTCGATATAGAATCCGAAGACATTGTTGAAGCGGACTTTGAGCGAATGAATGCCGGTCCGCTGGCGCTCGCGCGATTCGATTTGAGCGATGTAGGCGCGGCTATTCTGGCGAATGCCGCGCAGCTCATCGAGCTCGGGGTCGATTCCTTCCCGAATGACGCCGCCGTCGGAAAGCTTGATGGGCGGCTCATCGGTGAGAGTCAGCAGAATCGTGTCGCGGACGTCCGCCAGCTCGTCGAGTCGTTCATGAAGCTGAACCATGCGCGAAGACTGAAGATTCACAATCAGCGTCCGCAAGACGGGCAGCGAGTTGAACGAGGAACCCAAGCCCAGCAAGTCGCGCGGGTTGGCGGAACCCAGCGTGACTTTGGCCAGCAGGCGTTCTATATCCTGGATCTTCGCCAGCTCGCGCTGGATTTCCGCGCCGCGAATCGTTTGCCTGGTCAGCTCCTCCACTCCATCGAGGCGCGATTCGATTTCCTCACGCGAAACCGACGGGCGCAGCAGCCATTGGCGCAGCAGCCTCGTGCCCATCGGCGTCCGCGTCTTGTCGATGATTCGCAGCAGCGTTGAGGACGCTTCGCCGCCGAAGAGAGGCTCGACCAGCTCAAGATGCCGCACGGTCACGATGTCGAGCACCATCCAATCGTTCTGGGTGTAGTAGACCGGGGGCTCGAGGTGCTGCAAGGCGGCGCGCTGCGTGTCGCGCAGGTAGTGGAGGACGGCTCCGGCGGCAGCGACCGCGGCGGGGTGGCCGGCTCCGCCGAGTCCATCGAGCGAGTGCAGTTTGAAGTGCGAGGAAAGAATCCTCCGGGAATAGTCCAGATCGAAGACCCAGGACTCGATCTCGGTGCGCATATAGTTCGCACCGGGTTGGGAGCCGTTGGAGTCGTCCGCGAACAAAGGACCCGCCGAAGCTTCGAGAACTTCCTTCGCGCCCATCTCGGCCAAGGCGGCGTCGAGGTCGGAGGCGGCGACTTCGGTCATGCGAAACTCGCCGGTTGAAATGTCGACGCAGGCGAGCCCGGCGCGGTCTCCCTTGGCCGCGACGGCGGCGAGATAGTTGTTGCGGCCCGCATCGAGCAGCTTCGGATCGCTGGCGGTGCCGGGAGTGATGATGCGCGTGATCTCGCGCCGGACGAGCTTCTTTCCCTGCTGGGCGTCCTCGACCTGATCGGCAATCGCCAGGCGGTGGCCTTTTGAGATCAGCTTGTTGATGTAGCCGTCGACGGAGTGGGCGGGCACGCCGCACATCGGGATGGGCTCCCCTTTTTCCTTGTTGCGCGAGGTGAGGGTGATTTCGAGGTCGCGCGAGGCAACGACGGCGTCCTCGTAGAACAGCTCGAAGAAATCCCCCAGCCGAAACAAAAGCAGATGATCCGGCTTTTGCTGCTTGATCGAATGGTACTGACGCATCAACGGCGTCGAGGATTGTGAGGACGCCATTCGGGGTGTCGTGGACGGCGAATCCGATTATACAGGAGCGAGGGGACTCCGAGCCTCCAAACACAAGCAGAGCGGGAAGGGCACGCTCCGGACTTGTAGACTGGTCATATGAAGCGCTTGACCATCAAGCTGGACCCGGACCTTGAGCGGGACCTGGGCAAATACATGGAGCAGCAAAACATATCGTCTCAGGCGGAGGCCATCCGGCAGGAGGTATACAAGGCGACCGGCAACCGACCGGGCACTGGAAACGAATTTCGCCATTGGCTTGGTTTCGGGTTCAAGGCGCCGCTTCGCGGCGAGCGGCGGTTCCTTAGGGAGGATGACCTTTGGTCGAAGACTCTTTGAGCTTCCTCAAGTCCCAGCGGGCAATAACCCGCAACAGCTTTGCCCGCGCCCGAACGTCAGCTTCGAGCTGAGCATGGGCGTATTCGGTGGCTCCCGCGCAAGAGGCCTTCGCGAATTTGTCTGATCAATCGTGCCTGATCTGGTTCAATTGCGGACACTCGACAATCTTCAGCGCGCTTGGAGATGGGTTCGGTCAAGTCCAGATGCAACTTACATGTCCCACTTCCGCCACTTGTATCGGAACTCGGCTGACCACGAATAGGTTGTAGCCCCGAGGTGTCCAGAATGTCCAAAGACATTCTCAAACCGCTTTCAATAGGAGGCAAGAATGGGAAAGGGGAGCAGGAGAGAAAAGGAGATAAGAGAGATAAGAGTAGGAGTCGACCTCCCGCAAGAATTTGCTGAAAGGCGGTGGGCTAAAACCGCTACTTGGAACTAAATCAACCCTTCCCGCGCGGCGCGTACGACCGCCTCCAGCCGCGTGTGGCACTGCAGCTTCCGCAGAAGGCGCTGAATATGGTTGCGGACCGTTGCGGCGCTGATGTGCAGGTCTTCCGCGATCTCCGGCGTGCCGCGCCCCCGTGCGAGAGCGCCTAGTACGGCGGCCTCCCGGCGTGTCAGCTCGGTCGCCGCACGCCCCGAAGAGTCATGGTTCAGAACGTTGTCGGCCTCTCGCCCGGTGAGCTCCCCCACTCGCACCAAGATCTCCCGAGTAACGTTCTCGATCTTTTTGCGCTCCTCGATGCTTCGCATCAGGTGGACGACAAGCGGCGAGGGGCCGGAACTGACGTCGGCCACGATCACCGTGACATTCACCCACTTCCGCTCGCCCCAAGCCGTTGCGGCGTGGAGGTCGTAGTTGGCCGTGGCGGATTGCTTTCGGGCCATCTCCAGGACGTGGCAGTTCTCGCTGCAGATCCGGCATCCGGCGTCGTCGTATCCTTCGATGATGCCCGCGCAGTGTTTGCTGAGCGCCTTCGCTCGGGAGAACCCCAGCAGTTTTTCGGCGCTCTCCGACCAGTAGCAGATGGACCCGTAGGGCTCGACGGCGAACGCCGCGTCGCCCGCCTGGTCAAATAAAGCGAAAAGGTCGCGGGATTCCATTCGGCCCTCAACTGATGCAGACGCATCAACAAAATGAAGCGTCTGGCTCATTGTAGCTGCTTTCGAGCAGCGGTCATCCTGGTTGACAGAAGGGCCGCCCATAGCTTGCCAGGCGAGCAGGCAGGCGTGCGTCCGGGGACCGATGTTTTCTGAAGCCTTTTCAGCGGCGCAGGCGGAAATGGCCGGCCAGCGGGCCTCTTCTGGCCCGGCGCGGGACTTGGACCGCCTCGCGGAGCGCCCTCTCAACATCGAGCTGGCGCGGTTTTTCTGGCTAGCCGAGTTCGGACGCGGAGGCGAGCTCGATCATGCAATCGAGCGGAAAGCCGTTGAGCGCAAGCAGGCGATTTTCTAGGGCCGCGTACAGCCGATTGCGCCGCTCTATGTCACCAGCATCTGCTCCGAGCACTGCCTCTACTGCAACTTCCGCGGGCCCAACAAGGGCGTCGACGTCGATCGCTATCGGCTCTCCAACGACGAAATCGTCCAGGAGGCCAGCTTCCTGATCGAGCAGAAGGGCATTCGCTGTATCGAGCTTGTCTACGCCTCCGCGTCCGGGCAACAAGCTTGCAACTCACTTCAGACCAATGCGACATTGCTCGACGAGCGCTGGTGCGAGACGCTCAAGCGCTACAACTTCCTGGTCGGCGTCAGTCTCGACGGCCCGCAAGCGATCCACGACTCCTACCGCCTCAACCGGGGCGGCCAGGGCTCGTGGCGAAGGGTCATGCAGTCGGTCGAGCTGCTGCAGCGCAACGGAGTCGAGTTCTACCTGAATTATGCACAGATTCGGCGTAGCCATCGCCGATGGAGTTGTGGCGGTAGCGGCACTCGTGTCAACTCAGTGATTTCGCAAGTCGTCTTTTCCGCGGTTCCCCCCCGTTTGAGCCGCCTGCCGGTCCCGGCGGGGCAAGAGCGGGCTGGCAAGCGGCGTGTTCCCAGTACGTTGCGGCGAGTGCATGAAATTTCATGAATGGAGCGCCCCTCAACTCAGCGCACCCTCCACCACCGGTGCGCACCCCGATCCCGGCGGCCCCATCGCCCGCAGCCGTCGCATCAGCCGTTCGAATCTTTGCCAGCCTACCTTTTTACCCCATGTTTTCGGGGGTCCCCCAATGGTTCCTGGCGGTTCAGCCCTCACCAGATGCACCCCGGTGCATAATTCAGGTTGTATACAATGATTCTTAGGTTGTAACCTCGGGTTTCGGTCAATCCAAAGAACGGCTTCTATTCGCTGTCTCGAAGTAACTCCACGGTTTTCCTACCAGGCGCTCGACATACTGACCATGCTGGGGATTTTCATTTTAGCGGGAACTGTCGTCAACAATGCCATCCTGCTGGTGCATCAGTCGCTCAACCATATTCGGAACGAAAACATGGATCCGCGCAAGGCCATCCGCGAATCCACCCGCAATCGTATCCGGCCGATTTTCATGAGCGTGCTAACCAACGTTTTTGGGATGCTGCCTTTGGTGATCTTTGCGGGCGCCGGCGCGGAGCTTTAGCGCGGAATCGGAAGCGTCGTCATTGGCGGGCTGCTGATATCGACAGTGTTCACTCTCGTGCTGGTACGGGCCTGTTCAGGCTGGTTCTTGATTTGAAGTCTGGGATGGTGCGGTTGCTTCGCCGCATCTTCGGTCATGGCGAGGTTCAGCCTGTTCAAGGGGAGTGAGCCCTGCCGCGAAGCGGCGTCAGATGAAGAGCCCCGGACGGGGCGTAACAACGAATGCATGATTCTGACCGATCCGCCCTGAGCCGAGGCCAAAACACCTGGTCCGCATCCGGCATTAACGAATGAACTCCCAAGCCAAATTTGCGATTGGGCAGACCATTCACCATCGCCTGTTTGACTATCGAGGCGTCATCTATGATGCCGACCCGGTCTTCCTCGGAACCGAGGAATGGTACGAGCAGGTCGCGCGCTCGCGTCCTCCCAAGGACGAACCCTGGTATCGCGTGCTGGTCCACGGCAGCGACCAAGAAACTTACGTGGCACAGCGGAATCTCGAAGCCGACCTGTCCGGTGAACCGGTTCTCCATCCTCTGACATCCCATTTTTTCTCGAAGTTCCAGGAGGGCGCCTACGTTCCCAAGCGGCAGGTGAGCTAGTGCAGGCGTTCGTCGCTTGCCGTTCTGTCAGAGCCCCGCACGCCAGTAAGGGGTCCCCCGCGGGTCAATGCTTCGCGGGAAGCTCGGCCAACTCATACCTCACACCTCTGAAAAACGTAGCTGGGCGTGGGCGAATTGAAGCGAACATGGCAGCGAAGACACACCTGACAATTCTGTGCGCGGTCATTCTGGTTCTAGCCCCGGCCTCAGCGGCGGCTCAGGAGAGTCCGTCAGCCGAGGCCGGCGAAAAAGCTACTGTCCAAGCCGAGCCAGGCACACAATAAGAAAATACCGAAGCCTCCGCCGATTCGGATCGCACGAGCTTCAACTTGCTGGGTGAAGTCGATTCGGAAAAGGGTGAGAGCCGCCGAAACGAGAACGTCCGCATTACCCTAATCGACAACAACGTTCTCCGCGAACTCACCACACGGATGGGGACGACCGCCACGGTGACTCCCGAGTTTCAGATCGATCAGGGCTATTTCGCGGCCGAGTTCGGGCAACCCGTGGAGCGCCCGAGTCATCAGCCCGCATCAGGCACGGACGCAGTCCACGGCAACCTGTATTGGACCCACCAAAACAGCATATTCAGCGCCCGGTCGTTCTTCCAGGCCGGCAGCGTAAAGCCCGCCCGTGATAACTCCTACGGGTTCACGATCGGGGCGCCGCTATGGGAGGGAGCGGCGCTCACGCTCAACGGCAGCCAAGTCCGCTCGCGCGGGAACGTAAACGGAAATGAGATCCATGAGCTGGTTTGATCAGCCGCACGCGTTGCTGTTGCGCACCAATTGGGAGATTCCGGCGATCCGGAGTGGTTGGGCGCGCTGGATCGGCGGCTGGCAGCTCAGCACGGTTTTTCTCGCCAAAGCCGGCACGCCGTTCGACGTCAGCGCCGGTTCGGACGGCGAGGGCTTCGGGAATGTGGATGGTTCGCCGGGAGACCGCCCGAATCTGCTGGACCCGTCGCTCCTGGGAATCTCGGTGGACGATCCAGATACCTCTCGCAGGTTGTTCAGGGCCGACTCGTTCACGTTCATCCAGCCGACCGACCTGGCCGGAAACCTGGGTCACAACGTCTTTCGCAAAGACGGCATCTTCAACGTCAACGCGGCGTTGTCGAAGCGCTGGCCGCTGGGCGGAGATTCGTCGCTCACCCTGCGCGGCGAATCCCTGAACATTTTCAACCATCCGCAATTCGCCGAGCCGGGCAAAGAGCTGACGTCGCCGAATTTCGGCCAGATCACGAACACGCTCAACGACGGCAGGGCCTTCAAATTCACCTTGCAAATCGACTTCTGACCCACCCCTTCGCCGCGAAGCAGCGACGACAACCCCAGGCCAGCCTCCTCGCGGAGACCCTGAAGGCTGGCTATCGCTGTCCGAAAGCGCCGGGATAAACCGGCGGGAGTTGGGGATGAAAGAGCCTCGCGGCGAAAGTTTAGCGAACCACGCTGACCTCGAGTCATGCGCCGGGGATGGCGACATCTCGGGTGAAGCGTTGACAGAGGCACTGGCGGGCCGCCTAGCGAGCCGCGACCGCTCAACCGACCGCGCCTGCAAGCTTAGCGACAGCGCGATGGGCCGGCGCAAGGTCTTGGAGATGATCCAACGCCGCGCCAAAGCCGCCGGGCTCTCAACCACCACCAACTGCCACACCTAGCGCCACCGAGCGGCGGCAAGCCGGCCAGTTGCAGCCGGTGGAATCGACTGGCGACTAACGGTTCAACGGACACATGATGCCCGGCTGGGTAGCCAGCGGGTAGGGCTTTGCGTGCGATTTTTTCCGTTTCGTGAGCGCACCCCAGCATTCTCGTCCGAGCTGAACGGGGTGGGCATCGTCGTCCTGGATGTCAAGCACAACTTCGAGTTCGTGAAGCGGATCCCCACCTGGAACGTGCCGGCGAGCATGAGGCCGGAGGAAGTCTCGGGGGTCGCCGCCAGCCCGGCCACCAACATGATGTATCTTTCGACCCGGGGCCGGCTCGCGGCCTTCGACCTGGGCACCGACGAGAAAGCCTGGGAGAACACCTATGACGGGATGTGCTGTGAGCGCCCGGAACTTACGCCAGACGGCAAGACGCTGGTGGTGGGCTCTAACCTGCAGGACTTCTGGTATGTGATCGACGCCCAGAGCGGGGCACTGAAGGGCAAGATCCAGGCGCCCAAGAGCATGTTTGCCCACAACATGGCGCTCAGCCCCGACGGCAAGACGGTGTTCATGGCCCCGAACGGTGTGACGATGACGGTGGGCGACGTGCCTTCCATGAAGGCCCTCAAAACCATCACCTTCTCGGACCATGTGCGCCCATTCGTGATCAACCACGACGCCACGCGGGTCTACGCCAACCTGAACAACCTGCTCGGTTTCGAGATCGCCGACGTGAAGACCGGCGAGGTGATCAAGCGTATTGAAGCGCCGGCTGATTTGTGGAAGGCGCAGTGGGGTGACGTGAAGCGACGCTTCTTCGGACACGGCTGCCCCAGCCATGGCATAGCCCTGACGCCGGATGAAAGCGAGGTCTGGGTCGTGGACAACATCAACTACGGGGTGCTGGTCTTCGACAACACCGGCGAGTGGCCGGTGATGAAGATGACCTTCCCCACGACCGCCTCCGCCGACTGGATCACGATGGGCCTCGACGGGCAGTACGCCTTCCTTTCGTCGGGCGACGTTGTCGACGTGAAGACCAAAAAGATCGTCGGCCAGATGAAGGACGAGTATGGAAAACCCATGCACACTGAGAAGTATCTGGAGATGGCCTTCTCTAACGGGAAGCTTGTGCGGACGGTGAGCCAGTTCGGACAAGGCCGCCCGGACGCCGTGCGGGCTAGGCTCGCCGGCCGCGCGGCGGCGGCGCACGCGAAGTGACTGTCGGGCGTCCCTGGCATGGGCGCTGGGGCGGATGCTGCTCTCACGCACTTCGCCTCGCCACGTGGGTAGAGTCGAGGACGGGCGCGGGTGCTCTGGACGCCTGGGGCGTCGTGGTCCCGTTTCCCGTCCCCGCTCATCGAACCGGACGTGCGGATTTCCCGCATCCGGCTCTCCGACCGGCTTCATCCCTCAAGCTGTCGCGGGCGGCGGTCCCAGGTGTATCCGGCGCAGGCGTACCACGCCCAACTTGCCAAACACCACCTGGTCGCTGAACTGCCGGGTGCCACGCGACGACACCTTCTTCCGCCTCCGCAAAAATCCTCGCACTCGCTCGCGCACGTGGTTGTCCACCGCCCGGTACGCCATCAACCGGGTCCCGTGGGAAAAGTAATTCGACCAGCCCGCCAACACTCGGTTGAGACGGCCTCGGACCTCCTCCCAGCGCCCCACTTCAGCCGGACGCAACACCTCGCGCACCTTCCGTCTCAGCCGCGCCACGCTCTTCCTCGACGGACTCGCTCCCAAATACCAATGACCATCCTTCTTGAAACGGTGCGGCCCGAACGTGTATCCCAGAAAGTCAAACCGCTCCTGGTTGGCCTTCACCAACTTCGTCTTCTCCTGGTTCAGGGTCAGCCCGATCCGCTCCATCGTCCGCGCGGTGAACTGCAGCGCCTCCGCCGCGCAACCGCGGCTGAGAATCACGAAGTCATCCGCGTAGTTAACGATCACGGCCCGAAACTCACTTCCCTTCCCCGTCCGCCGCCAGTACTTCAGAAAACGGTTCATGTACAGATTGGCCAGCAACGGGCTGATGACGCCACCTTGTGGGGTGCCGCAGCGGCTTCGCTTGCCGCCCGTCATCCGCCGCTTCCCGTTTTCATCCCGCTCTTCGACCGGCGTCTTCAGCCACCTTTTGATGACAGTTAAGACTTGTCGGTCCGAAATGCGCCGCGCCACGCACTGCAGCAGCTCGGCGTGCGGAATCGTATCAAAGTACTTCGATAAATCGGCGTCGACTACATCGGTGTAGCCTTCACACAGCAGTTGATGCACTCTCCGGACCGCGTCGAGCGCGCTCCGTTTCGGCCGGTAGCCATAGGCCTCCGGGTCCAAGTCCGCCTCGAAGATCGGCTCGATCACCAGCTTGAGAGCGGTCTGCGCCACGCGGTCCCGAATGGTCGGAATCCCGAGCGGCCGCTGGCCGCCGCCAGGCTTGGGAATCATCACCCGCCGCACCGGCTGAGGCCGGTAGCTCTTCGAACGCAAGTCTTGTTGCAAGCTTCGCAACCACTCCGTCCAGTCCCCGGATTCGATCTGTTCAAACGTCACGCCGTCCACTCCCGGCTTGCCTCCGTTGGATTTCGCCAACCGGTAGGCGTGCTCGAGAATGTCACTGCGCCAGACCTTGTCCCACAACTGATAGAAGCGGAAGTTCGGCTCCTGCTTCGCTTTGAGATAAAGCTTCTTCCGCAGATTTCCGATCTTTTCCGGCGTTTTCAGACTCATGCCAATCACCTGACCTGTTCTGCTTCCAAAGCGTGCCGGAAGGCAGGGCCCTTCGCTCCACCGCAGTTACCCGGCTTCTTCGCTACCATGGCCCTGTCCGACTCCCCGCCGGGTCCGCCCTCCTTTCCGAGGACGGCGGAGTTGCGAGCTCCACCCGCCGGGGTCTCCCTTCCTGCACCGCGGTCTCCCTTGGCTGACATGCCGTGCCCACTACCCCGGCGGACCGGACCGGTGCAAATGTCGGTTGCTTCCCGGTCCGTGCGGCCTTCCCCGTATCTCAGGCGGGTCGGCGTCCGCGATTTCCCTTTCGAGGCCTGCTCAGGCTTACTGCGCGTTACGGCCTGCCAGCTTGCTCGCCCGGCTTTCCCCAGACTTTGTCACGAGGCTTCCGCCTGGCCAGTTACCCGGCCAAGCCGCTCGTCAGCTTCCATGCTTACCGACAACTACATAGGTGGGCTCCTTCCTCCCACAGGGTGTCCGCGCCGAAAAGGCGCACTGAGAAATGCGGGTTAGCATCGAAGGCGACCCGGCGCTGATGGGGCTCTACTGCTATTGCAGGAACAGTGATGCCTTCTGGGATGGATTTTCCGAGGCTGCGGCGGCGGATTCGGGGCCGCGGGAAATCAAGACCGCTCGTAAACGCAAAAGGTGAACGGGTAATCGTTCTTGTCGTCTTCCGAGTGGCGCTCTTGTTGTAGGAGCTTCCAGCCGGCGAGGTCCGCCTCCGGAAAATAGACGTCGCCCTCGACGTCCGCATGAACGCGGGTCAAGTAGAGACGCTGCGTCCGGGGCAGTGCTTCGCGAAAAACGGCCTCGCCCCCGATCACGAACCCTTCTTGTTGGTCTTCGCAGGCGGCGACCGCTTGATCGAATGAATGGACCACCACCACCCCGGGAGATTCATAGCCCGGGTCGCGAGTCATCACGATGGACGTTCGGCCGGGCAAGGGCCGGCCAATGGAATCAAACGTCTTGCGGCCCATGATGATCGCATTCCCCGTGGTGAGCTGCTTGAATCGGCGCAGATCGGCGGAGAGCTTCCAAGGCAGGTCGTTCTTCCGGCCAATCACGCCGTTCTCCGATACCGCCACGATGCAGGAAAGGGTCATACCGCCACCGGCGCCTTGATAGGGGGGTGGGGGTCGTAGTTTTCCAGCGAAAAGTCTTCGTACTGAAAGTCGAAGATGCTCTTGACGGCGGGATTGATTTTCAGGGCCGGCGGCGCGCGCGGTTCGCGAGTGAGCTGGAGCCGTGCCTGCTCAAGGTGGTTTAGATAGACGTGAGCGTCACCAAAGGTGTGGACGAACTCCCCCGGATCGAGACCCGTCACCTGAGCGGCCATCACCGTCAGCAGACTGTAGGAAGCAATGTTGAACGGCACGCCAAGAAAGACATCGGCGCTGCGCTGATAGAGCTGGCAGCTCAGCTTGCCTTCGGCGACATAGAACTGAAACAGCACATGGCAGGGCGGCAAGGCCATCTCCGGTATCTGTGCCACATTCCAGGCGCTCACAATGAGCCGCCGGGAATCGGGGTTGGATTTGATTTGTTCGATGACGCCGGAGAGCTGGTCAACCGTGTTCCCGCCGGGCGCGGGCCACGAGCGCCATTGGTATCCGTAGATTGGACCAAGCTCGCCTTTGCTGTCCGCCCATTCGTCCCAAATTGTAACGCGATTGTCGTTGAGATAACGAATGTTCGTTTCGCCGCGGATGAACCACAGCAGCTCGTGGATGATCGAGCGGAGGTGCAACTTCTTAGTCGTCAGGAGCGGGAAGCTTTCTCGTAAATCGAAACGCAGTTGGCGCCCGAAGACGCTGCGCGTACCGGTGCCGGTGCGATCACTCTTGATCACGCCGTTGTCGAGGATGTCCTGTAACAGGTCGAGATACTGTCGCATTGGGGAAACTACATATTTTGTCAGGATTTTCGCTCCGGGCCAAGTTCACATGGTTGCGCCGGCGCGGGACGCTCTAAGACGGCTATTCCCCAACCTTGTCCAGGCCCACCCATCCGGAGCTGATCACATTGGCCGAGTCGGCGTTCAGAGCGACTCCATCTAGGTTCAGGCCGGCTTTGGCCAGGGCCCTGAGGTAGTCCCCCGCGGGCACGGCGCCCTGCACGGAGGCGCCGCCGTCGATGATTACGGTCGGAACCGCGCTGACCTGGTGAACACTCATCGCGCCGGTCACTTTCCTGAATACCTCGGCTTGCAGTTCCTCATCGCCAGCGTCGCGCGAAAAGCGCTCCGCGTCGAGCCCGCTACGGCGCGCAACCTTAACAACAACGTCCTTGCTCGTGATGTCTTCACTTCGGCTGAAATAGGCGGCGAACATCTCCATGTGAAAACGCTCAAAAAGCTCCGGGCCTTGACGCTGGGCGGCGGTTCCGGCGTAGAGTCCCGGCAGGCTCCAGCGAGGCAACGGGCGCTCATCCCACATCTGATAGCTGATCCCGTCCGTCCGCGTCATCAAAGCCGCACTTTTCCAGCCTCGCTCGACGTAGCTTCCCTTGAACTCGAAAGGCGCGGCGTTCCTCTCGGGCCGGAGGGCAAACGGATGCCACTGGACCGAAATTTTTCCCTGGAATTGAGTCTGGAGCTTCCGCAGGCGCACGGCCGCGGGGTAACACCAGGGTCAAAGGTAGTCGGAAAACTCAATGATTCGGATCGGATCAGTCACGTTCTAATTGTGTCGGTCCGCGAGCACGCTGTCAAAGGTTGTCCGGGTGCAGCCGGAACCCAACACCCAAAGGCCCGCCAGGAATTTCTGCTTCTGGTGACCCCACCGGGACAGAAGCCACGCCTGTCAATCTTGAGGGTGACAAGGTCCGGATCATAGCCAGTGCAACTTTTTTCATAGGAAAAACATATTGAGTGCCAAATGTGATTGATTTTTTAGCCCAGCCGAAGTATAGTAGGGTAGGTACTAGAAGTACCTAGAGGACTCCGTTTGTTGACTTACTTTAGGGAATCAACCATCTAGGGACAAGCCCGTACTCTTACCGAAGCTGAGAAAATCTACTGTTTTACTTGATGTACTAGTTGAAAGTTATTGATTCATAAAGCTTTGCAGTATTACTTAAACTTGGTGTCCAGCAATTCACGGATGCATGCGGCCTTCCGAGGCTGAATATGAGCGGAGCGGGCATGGTGAAGGTAGTCGATGGAACGAAGCCTTTCCTGCGCCGATTTTCACTCACGAGTTCTAGTACTAGTACCTGCTTCCTGGCAGGCCTTGTGGCCGTCGGGTTCGCCCAAACCGGGCTCGTCAGCTCGGCATGGGCAGCGCTGTCGGCCTCTTTGATTCTCGCGGCCATTGCTGTGAACCAAGGGCCGCGTCGTGTATCGAGTAGCATTCTGTCCGCTGTATCCTTCCTTCCTTTGGCGGTGTCCCTCGCTTACGGCCTTCCAGGATCTGTGTACCTGCTTTCCAGTTTGCCGCTGGTATTCGGGATCGTAAGCGAGGAGCGCCGGGCCTGGAGTACCGCCCGTTGCGGGGTTGCGTTTGCGACCCTGCTGAGCGCCCTGGGCGCGGTCTGGATCGGCAATCGCTACCTCGTTCTTCAGTCTGGTTGGGACATCTTCCCGGCGACCATGGCGGCGGTGACCATGTTCTATTTGATTTACAGCGCGGGCCTGGCAATCCCGTCGGCGGCTCTGACGGATCGAGGCATCCTGAAGCAGTGGAGCGAGGCGTTCTTCCGCGGCGTACCGGTATGGCTGCTGATTCCGGCTGCTTTGGGTGTTGTTTCACTGTTAACCGAAGGCGCCAGCTTACTGGAGCGAGCTTTCGGTTCTGTTCTTTTCTTAGTCGGCGTTGTCTACCTGAGCCGGTATCACTCCGCCTCTGGATCGGCGGAGGGCGCCTATTCTGTCCGCGAACAGGATCTGGCCGTGCAGACCGTGGTGGAAACCCTAACGGCCGTGACGGGCGCGAAAAATCGCGATTCCCCGGACGCAACAGGGCAACTGAGAAGTCTTGCAAGAGCTGCAGCGGAGAAATGTGCTTGTTCAGAAGAGGAGATACGCACTCTGGAGTTGGCGGCCGCTCTGCATGACATCGGGAAGGTGGGAGTTCCGGATCACATCCTGATGAAACCGGGGGCTCTTACCTCGCGGGAGTTCAGCCAAGTTGCATCCCATGTCTCTCTCGGAGCGGAGATCTTGCGGGCGGCCAAGTTGCCTGAAGCGGTGCGGGAAGTTGTTCTGCATCACCGCGAAAATTGGGATGGTTCCGGGTACCCCGACGGGCTCAAGGGACCGCGGATCCCCCGCATGGCACGTATCCTGACCATTGTTGATTCTTTCCACGCATTAGTCAACGATCGGCCTTTCCGGCCGGCCCTTGACCCGAACCAGGCAGTGGATCTGATGGGCCGCCAGCGAGGCAAGATCTTCGACCCCGTGTTGCTCGACAAACTGGCCGCCGAACTCCCAGCGTTGTGGAAAGCCGCTCTCAGTTCCGGACACCTGGAACTCCTCCCACAAGACACTGCCGTAAGTCCTGCCGGGCGGAGCGTCAACCAAGATTGGATGGATGAGGAAAGCAACGCCGCATCGCGGAATCGGCACAGCCTGCAAAAACTCACGAGCACTCCGCATCAGCTTGTCGCGTTCTACGACATCCTGCGGGTTCTTGGGGCTGACCTAAACTTTGACAAGAGTCTCAGGGAATGCGTGAAAATCTTGCGCCGCGCCGTGCGGTGCGACAAGGTCGGCATCTTTATTCTTGACGGCGAGCGCTTTGTGCTGATGCAGGGGGCCGGTTTCCCGGATCATTGTGCTTCGCGGCTGGCGGTTTCATCGAAGCACGGTCTGCTGGCGGAATGCGTGGAGTCAAAGCAGATCATGATCGCATCCGGCGCCGTGTCAGACAGTCCGGACGGTCACATTCCTCGATATCTCGATGATGTCCGCTCCAGCCTCGTAGCCCCTCTGGTTGCGGACGACCGTATGATTGGTACGATCCTGCTTTGTTCCACCACGGACAAAGGGTTCGAGCCGGATCAATGTCAGTTGATCAGTCTGCTGACCGGCAAAGTCGCCTCAACGGTTCTTTCGTCCAGGACGCTTCGAAGGATCTATCTCGAAGCCGAAACCGACACTGTCACCGGCCTTCCCAACACCCGCGCCGTGTTCCGCAAACTCGAGACCGAGCTTCAGAGAGCGCGGCGAGAGGGCGAGACCGTCGCTGTTCTTTTCATGGACCTCAACGACCTAAAACCAGTAAACGACTCCTTCGGTCATGCCGCTGGAGACACGCTGCTTCTGGAGGTCGGGCAGGCTCTCAAGCGCTGCCTGAGACCTTATGATTTTTTGGGCCGAGTCGGGGGAGACGAATTTTTGGCGATCGTGCCTGGTGTCGCGCAAGACCAGCTTAGCGGCAAAATGCAAGTCCTCAAGAGCGCGATTGCGACAACCGCATTTCGAGTGGAGAAAGATGTGACGATTCATATTTCCGTCAGCGTCGGCGCCGCTGTCTACCCTGCCGACACAACCGAAGCGGAGGAGCTTGTCTACTTGAGCGATAAGCGGATGTACGAAGACAAGCAACGCACAAAGTCAGCTTCGGACTGGACGTCGCAGACCATCACCTCACCCGCGACTTGAACGCGGCATCTACCACGGAAACTATCGCCGGGACCACGCGGGGGAGTGCTACTGGTTTCCAGCGCCGATGCAGAAGACACCCAGCAACAGCAGCGCCAATCCGACCACCTTCGGCCGGTTGAAAGGCTCACCAAAGAACATTCGGGACCAAAGCAAGGTCCACACATATCCCAGCGATACCATGGGGTAAAGCACGGTCAGGCTGCCGTCTTTCAGTCCCCAAACATAGAGAATCGACGATAGGACGAAGAGTCCGATACCGGCGCCGAGTTTTCCGGCCCACGCCGGCCACCCCTGTTTCAGACGATCGGCTCCGGCTTTGAGCAGGACCGCGGCCACGGAACCGATGAAGCTGGCGGCCAACACCAAAAGCATCGAAGACAGCGGGGTTTTCATGAACGGCTCCCCAGGCCGATGAATGACACGCCCAAGACAATCAAAGCCACTCCCGCCACCTTGAACCCGTTGATGATATCGCCGAAGAACAGCGGTGAGAGGATGGTGACCCAAACGTAGGTCAGAGCGATGATCGGGTAGAGGACCGACAGTTGCCCATCGCGCAGCGCCAAAATCAACAACCCCGTATTCGCCGCTAAGCAGGCGTAGCCGCCTAGAAGCGGCCAGTTGGTCATGAGGCCGGCGAGGCTGCTATCTTCGATGCCAACGGCGCCCATGCGCAGCAGCACTTGGGCCGCGGCTCCGATGACCGTGCACAAAAGGACGAGCCCAATGGAGGTAAACGACGTCTTCGACGCGGATTCCTGCCGAAAAATCGCTGCCGTTGGTTCGTTCAATTCCAGAATCGGTGCAGCAAGCCCCGCAACGGTGTCCGATTGTAGCATAGGAATTGATCCTAGCCCTGATTGTGCCTGCTTAGCCATGCGGATATAGCCTTAGTGATCTTACGTGGTTTGATGGACGCGGCGGACCGAAAGGCCACTTGCACCCTAGTGTTCTTCTCCTAAATCGGTGACACGGTGTTAGAAGGCCAGACGCAGCTCGCCGCCATGCAAGTCAATCTCAAAGCCTTTGGTTACAATGGGTTCATGAGAGCTTCTTTCATCAATACCTGCATCGGGAACTGGCCTTGAGATGCAGCCAACCCTCTCGTCCACACAAGAAACTTATCGGACCATCCGTGGAAAACTCAGACCACAATTTAGCGAGTTAGCTCGCTGCAACTCAACAAGCGAACTCGAAGCTCTGTCGCTCTACCCCTCGCTGGAACCGCTCGTACGGGAGGTGCTCGGCCACGCGGATGTGGGGGATTTCAGTCGCTCAGCCGCTCCCGCCCGCCCGCAATATCGGTTGGTTGCTTGGAACCTGGAGCGCGGCATTCAATTCAACGGGCAGCTCGAGGCGCTGCGATCCGATCCTTACCTCAGGGAAGCGGACGCACTCCTGTTGACCGAGACGGATGTCGGCATGGCCCGCTCGGGGAATCGGGCCGTGGCTCAAGAACTGGCCCGCGAGCTGGGACTTCACTACGCTTTTGTTCCGTGCTATCTCAACCTCGCGAAAGGAGCGGGCATCGAACGCGATCACGCCGACGAAAACGACCTGGGCTTGCACGGGAACGCCATCCTGAGCCGCTATCCCATTCAGAACGTCAGGCCGGTCCGCCTCAAGAACGGCAAGGACAAGATGAGTGGCCGTGAAAAGCGGCTCGGAAGGCAAACCGCCGTCGTCGCCGACATCGAGTTTCCGAATTTCCCGGTCACCGTGGCCTCGATTCACCTCGACGCGCAATCGACTCAGCGCCATCGGCACGACCAAATGCGTGACGTTCTCGACGGTCTGGCCACGGACCGGCCCACGATCATCGGTGGTGACTGGAACACGACCACCTACAACTCATCGCGGGCCTTTCACGCCATTATGGGTTTCTGGCTGCGGGTCTTCATGGGAGTCGACAACGTCATCAATAACCACTATCTGCATCCCTACAACTACTTTGAAAAGGATCTGTTCGGTTTGCTCGAGGCCCGCGGCTTCGACTACCGCCAATCGAACATCCTTGGGGAACGCACGGCGTCCTACGACGCCGAGGACATCAAGACCAACAAGAACCTTCGCGAATGGGTGCCGGCGTGGTGTTTTGCCTTCATTCGCTGGGCGCTGCGCAACCACGACGGGAAATGTCCGCTGAAGATTGACTGGTTTGCCACGCGAGGCGTCTGCTGCAAGGACCCCAGGGTGCTCCATCACTTCCGCGAGGGCCGCGAAGTCCCCCTCTCGGACCACGATGCCATTGGCGTGGATTTGGTTGTGTCATGAGACTTGTTCCAGTTGTTACGTGATCCGTTGCTCCGCCGTTGTAGGGCTCCTGAAGTTTGCAGGTTTGTGGCCTTATTCTTTGCCTAATCGTGCGAAAACTGCATATTTCGGGCTGTTTCGGGGCTTGAACCTGCATTTCTCGGGGGAGTGGCTCCGCTGGCTGACGAGGAAGATAAGTCGTTTTGTTTATGTGCTTTGCATCGCCCAGGAGCGGCTTTCCGTCAGCACGAATTGCAGTTTTCTGCAGAAAATGTAAGGGTTTCGGCGATTTTGGGGTCCTCGGAGACGGTTGCGGGGCACGGTTACGGCCCCTTGGGAACTCTCGATGACTCGGGTTTGTCGCCATTGTTCGGCTCTGTTTGACTCGATGGCGGATCTTCAATCGGGTGCCCGCCTTGTTGAGTCCCGCCTTGCATTTTCCGCTACTTTTTTTGAGAGGCGCCTCTTGCTCCCGTTGATCGAACCTCATGCAGCCGCCCTCAACAAGGAGCGCAAAAACGGCTGCTGGCGGATGGTCTTCTTCCACGTAGTCTTCTGGACGGACGCTATGTCGCCACGAATGGCGACACGGCACGCTAAAAGCGCGCGCCACGTCAGGCGACGCGCCCTCATTAGAGCTTGCGCCACTGTTGCGTCCGTCGTTGGACCGGCTGAAGCCGGTCCCTACCAGAAGAAGCCATCCGCGGGGGATGACCACAATATGCGGAGAGCAACTCGAAACTGTCCAGGCCTGGAAACGGTCGTGTTGGTCCGGTGATCTATGTCCTTTCCGGTTTCTATTCGCAGTGTAGCAGGCGGTGTCAAGGGTTTCGGGGGGCTTTCGCATGGCAATGTTGTGAGTAAAAGGAATAAAAATCTAAAATTACGTGACTGGCCCATAGCCTTTGGCCACAACAGGTTATGAATGGGGGCTGGCGTGCCCGATTGCCACCTGCCGCTTGCTGCCGCTCTGACTTGCAGCAGTAATCCGCCAGCGGTACAATCGAATCGTCGATGACCGACCGGACCATCAGCCACTACAAGGTCACCGGGGTACTCGGCCGAGGCGGCATGGGTATCGTCTACAAGGCCGAGGACACCAAGCTCGAACGCACGGTTGCTCTAAAGTTCCTTGCCTCTCACCTGCTCGAAGACGAGGAAGGGCACGCACGCTTCCTTCGAGAGGCCAAAGCCGCCGCTTCCCTGGATCATCCCAATATTTGTACCGTTTACGAGATCGATGAGGTTGACGGTGAGACCTTCATCGCCATGGCCTACCTCGAGGGCCGAACGGTGAAAGCCAAGATCGCCGAGCGCCCGCTCAAGCTTGACGAAGCCTTGGACATTGCGATTCAGACCGCCCAGGGTCTGCAAGCCGCACACGAGAAGGACATCGTTCACCGGGACATCAAAAGCGCCAACTTGATGGTCACGCCGCAAGGCCAAGTCAAGATCATGGACTTCGGCCTGGCGCAGTTGGCCGAGGGCTCCAAGCTCACTAAGACCGCTACGATCCTCGGAACACCGGCCTACATGTCGCCCGAGCAATCCCAGCGCCTGCCGACCGACCGCCGCACGGATATCTGGTCGCTGGGGGTGGTGGTCTACGAGATGGTTACGGGGCGGACGCCGTTCGAAGGGGAGCGCCAGGAGGCGGTGCTCTATGCGATTGGCAGTGAAGAGCCGGAGCCCATCACGGCTTTACGGGCCGGTGTACCGATGGAGCTGGAGTGGATCGTCGGCAAGGCTTTGGCCAAGGACAAAGAAGAGCGCTACCAGCACGTCGAGGAGATGCTTGTAGATCTCAGGGGCCTGACGAAGAAGCTGGCATCAGGGAAATCGACGATTCTCAGCGCCCAGCCTGCCGTGGCCGGCGGGCTTGGCCGGCAAGATCAGCCTCTCGACAAGTACCGCGTCATCGAAGACCTGGACTCGGAGGGAGACAGCGTCGTCTACCGGGCCGAAGACACTCAACTGAAAAGGTCAGTGACGATCAGCGTGCTGCCGGAATCGGCGGCCCGTCAGACCGAACAGCGCCAACGTACAAAGGATCGAGCCTTGTTAGGGGCCGGGGTGCTGTTAGTGGCAGCGCTGGCCGTGATCTTCGCCATGTGGTTGCGCGGGCCTGGGCCGGCGGAACCGGCTCCCCTGCGCCGATTTGCCTTTACGCCACCGGAAGCTGTCGGCACCACCGAATACAGTACCAATGTCGCTATCTCACCCAACGGCAAGCACATCGCCTTCATCACCGCGGGATCGGAGGGGAGGCTGTGGGTCCAGGATCTTGATCAGCGGCAACCGCGGGCGATCGACGGTACCGAAGGAGCCGGCACGCCGTTCTGGTCGCCCGGCAGTGATTTCATCGGGTTTGTAGCCGGTGGGGAACTCAAGAAGGTCTCGGCTCAGGGCGGCTTGGCCATCCGGGTTTGCGAGCTGCCAGGCATGTTTTTTGCGGGGGTAACCTGGAGCCCGGACGGCGAGGTGATCGTCTTCAGCTCCGGCAGACAGCTCTACGAAGTCTCCGGCCGCGGGGGGACTCCCAACCTGCTGATCTCGCCGGAGGAGTCCGAGGAGTCGCCGGGAGGGCCGACGGGGAATATCATCTCTCCCCATTTCTTGCCGTCCGAAGCCGGGGCCCGTGTCCTGGTCTTTGCATTCGGGTCTCCGACCGAGCATACCATGATGGTTCAGAACGTCGAGACAGGGCAGAGAGAACTTCTGGGACCCGGCGCAATGCCGTTCTATTCGCCCAGCGGCCATCTTGTTTCCCAATCGGGCCCGCTAACCCACGATCTCTGGGCGCTGCCTTTTTCTCTGGACACCTTGAGGGCTACCGGTGAGGGCTTCCCGATCTCCGAGAACAGCCGCGGCCCCACGGTTGCGGCGGATGGAACGCTGGTTTACCTCGACAGCTACGGCTCGGGGCAGCAGCAACTGGTTTGGCTCGACCGTGGTGGTGAGAAAACGGGAGAGATCGGCGAAGCGCAGGAAGGGATCGGCGACCCCGCGCTCTCCCCGGATGGCCGGCTGGTGGCTGTTAAGGCAACGGAGGGCTCGAATGAGGATGTGTGGGTGTACGACATTGCCCGCGGGGTGAGGACTCGCGTGAGCAGCGCCCCGGAGAGAGATCGTCGGCCCGTTTGGTCGCCTGCCGGAGACGAAGTGGCGTTCACTTCCGATCGGGCGGGCAACGACGACATCTTCCTCGGCCAGGCCGATGGCAGCGGGGAGGAAAAGGTGCTGGCGGAGGCACCCCGCAGCGAGCAGCTATCCGACTGGTCCCGCGATGGGAAGTATCTCCTCTACCACCTAAACGATCCGGAAACCGGGTACGACCTGTGGTACCTGGAGCGCAACGAGGACGGCAGCGGCTGGGAGCCGCACCCGTTTTTGCAGACACCGTTCAACCAGTTCGTGCCAAGATTCTCACCCGACGGCCGCTATGTGGCCTACGTGTCGGACGAGTCGGGTCAAGACGAAGTCTATGTCCAACCCTTTCCCGAGGGCGACCGCAAGGTGACGGTGTCGAGCAACGGTGGGACGAAAGTGCGCTGGAGCCGGGACGGCAAAGAGCTGTTCTATGTCGAGAGGCAAACCTTGGTGGCCGTTTCCGTATCGAGCGGTGCGAGCTTTTCTGTAGGCTCGGCGACCCGCCTGTTCGAGCATCAGGGTTTGAGACCAGGAACGAATTACGCCCCCTACGACGTCTCGGCCGACGGCCAGCGGTTTATCTTGGCCGAGCCGGTGGGAGAGCGCGCTGACGTCCCCGAGCCGTCGATCCGCGTGGTGATGAACTGGTTCGAGGAGTTCCGCGACCGCCAGCAGAACTGAGCCGCTGATCGAAGCCCGTTGAAACGGCGGGGCCGAAGGCCCAGTACAAGGGGAGCGGAGAGATCAACGGCCAGTTCGGATCAACCTGTTCCAAGTTGGACGTCATCATCGCAAGGGATCCATCATCGACTCCTGAGAGAGCAAGCTTTTACTGACTGGAAGAAGGTGAGGTGTGTTTACTGAAAGGGAGAAACCTCGGACGATCTCTCTGGGCAAAACCGCCTTCGCGTTGTTAACTTGACAATGCCTCGCAGCGTCTTCGTTGGCACGACAGCGCCGCCGAGGCGACACTGGCATCTAGCCTGGAAACTCGACCAAGTGGCCGCTTTCGGTCTCGAGACCGGCTCCGGGCGACCGATCGTTGGACGGATCCGGCAGCGATGCCTCAACTGGCAATTTCTGCTACAACGTGGATAGCATGCGGATGAAATGGCTCACGATCGCGGCCACGACGGCCGTCCTGACGGTTGGCGCCGCTTGGCTTTCGCTCCGCGACCACGCCCCGCAATCGGCCATCGAGCATATCAGCGTTCCGCCCGGCTTCGAGATCGAGATAGCCGCCGCCCCTCCGCTAGTCGAGCGGCCCATGATCATCGACAGCGACGAGCAGGGGCGCCTCTATGTAGCCGAGTCTTCCGGCTCGGGCGATCCGGTCGAGCAGCAGCTCGCCGAACGGCCGCACAGCATCCTTCGTCTCGAGGACTCCGACGGCGACGGGCGATACGATCGCCGCACCGTCTTCGCCGACAAGATGATGTTTCCCGAAGGCGTGATGTGGTTCGACGGCTCGCTCTATGTCGCGGCTCCGCCCTCGATCTGGAAACTGACCGACAGCGACGACGACGGTGTCGCCGACCAGCGCGAGGAATGGCTCGACGCGCGGACGCTCACTCGCTGCGCCAACGACTTGCACGGCCCGTACGCCGGGCCCGACGGCTGGATCTACTGGACCAAGGGCGCCTTCGCCGAGCAAACCTGGGAGCGGCCCGGTCAGGCGCCGTTCGTCTCGCGGGCGTCCCACATCTATCGCCGTAGACCTGAAGGCGGGGTCGTCGAGGCGGTGCTGACCGGCGGCATGGCGAACCCCGTCGAGGTCGCCTTTACGCCGGAAGGCGAGCGGCTGTTGACCGCCACGTTTCTGCAGCATCCGGAGCTGGGCCGCCGCGACGGATTCATTCATGCGGTCTACGGCGGGGTTTACGGCAGGGAGAGCGAGGTCAACGACGACCATCCGCAAACCGGCGGCCTGTTGCCGGCGATGACGCACCTCGGCCCCGCCGTCCCGGTCGGGCTGTCCTACTATCGTTCCGGCGCTCTCGGTCACGAGTATGCGGGCAATCTCTTCGCGACGATGTTCAATCTGCACAAGGTGACCCGCCACAAGTTGATTCCACGCGGCTCGTCGTTTGAGACCGAAGACTCCGATTTTCTCGTTTCCACGCATCCCGACTTTCACCCGACCGACGTGATGGAAGACGCCGACGGCAGCCTTCTAGTCGTCGACACCGGCGGCTGGTACAAGTTGTGTTGCCCGACCTCGCAGCTCGCCAAGCCGGATGTCCTGGGGACGATCTATCGCATTCGCCGGACGGGAGCGGCTACGCCGGAGGACCCCCGCGGCTTGCTGCTCGATTGGCCAGTGATGACGACCGGCGACCTCGCCGCGCTGCTCGGCGATGCGCGTCCGGCAGTGAGCGGCCGGGCGACGCAAGCGCTGGCCAAGCGCGGGGAGACCGCCCTGCCCGATCTGCGCAAGTCGATTCAGGACGGTGCGACAACCGCAACCCGCCGAAACGCCGTCTGGGCCGCCACGCGCATCCCGGGCGCGGCGGCGCGCGAGGTTGTGCGCGACGCGTTCGCGGACCCCAGGGAATCCGTGCGGCAGGCGGCGGCGCATTCCGCGAGCGTTTGGCGCGACCGAGAGGCGGCGCCGCTTCTAGTTGAGCAGCTCGGCCGCGCCGGCCCCGCCCTGCAGCGCGTTGCAGCCGAGGCGCTCGGACGCATCGGGGATCCCGCCGCCGTGGCGCCGCTCCTATCCGCGGTGGGTGCGACGCAAGACAAGGTCTTGCGTCACTCGCTGACCTTCGCGCTGATCGAGATCGCCGATCCGAAGGCGACCCGCAAAGGGCTGCGATCGGACTCGTTGGAAACTCGGCGAGCCGCGCTGATTGCGCTGGACCAGATGCAGGGGGGGCGCCTCGGCGTCGAGAGCGTGCTGCCGCTTCTCACTTCCGCGGAGCCGGCTCTGCGCCAGAGCGCTGAGTGGATCGCGGGCCGTCATCCGGAGTGGGGAGGCCCTCTCGGTGGGTTCTTCCGTAACCGTCTGGCGGTAAGTGACCTCGGCCCCGAGACCCGAGAAGCCCTGGAAGCGCAGCTCGAACGCTTCGTGGGGGACGGGGCCATTCAGGAACTGCTCGCGCAGACAGCCGCTGGGTCGGGTCCGCGCTGGAGCCGCTTGACGGCTTTGCGCGTGATGGGAAAGTTCGCACAAAAGGAGACTCCGCCTTCCTGGTGCGCCGCGTTGAGCCAAGCCTTGGCGTCGCGCGACGATGAGATCCTCAGCACGGCGGTCTCGACGGGACGGAAGCTGCCGCCCGCCGCCGAGGGCGACAGTTCTCTCGCACACGCCTTGGCGCGGGTCGGCCGCAGTCCAAACGCTCCGGCCGCGGTTCGCGTCGAAGCGCTTGCCGCCGCGGCGGGCGGCCTTGGGACGTTGGAGACGGAAATCTTCCGCTTCCTGCTGGCCCAGTTCCAACTCGAAACCCCGCCGGCCGTTCGCGCCGCCGCCGCGGCAGCCCTGGCCGCGGCGTCGCTCGATCCCCAGCAACGCCTGGAACTGGCCGACGCGCTGAAAACCGTCAGTCCGCTGGAGCTTCCGGCGCTGCTGCCCGCTTTCGACGCCGGCGGCGATCAGACGCTGGGCGAGCGGCTCGCCTCCGCGCTGGAGCAGGCCCAGGGCCGGGCCAATCTGCGTGCGGACTTGGTCGAGAACGCGTTCCGTGGGTTCCCCGCGGCCGTGCGGAAGCGCGCCGAAGTTCTGCTGGCTTCGCTCGACGTTGATCTCGCGCAGCAGAAAGCTCGCCTGGAGAAGCTGCTAACGACCTTGCCGGATGGCGATATCCGTCGCGGCCAGGCCGTCTTCAACGACGCCAAAGCGGCCTGCTCCTCGTGCCACAGGATCGGCTATCTGGGGGGCCGCGCGGGCCCAGACCTCACCCGCGTTGGAGAAGTCCGCACCGAGCGCGACTTGATCGAGGCGGTGGTCTTTCCCAGCGCCAGCTTTGTTCACGGCTACGAGCCGATTATCGTGGTGACGGAGGACGACCAGTTCAGCGGCGTGACGATCGAGGAGACGGACGATTCCGTCTTGCTGGCCACGGGCGTCGATCAGCAGGTGCGCATCGCCCGCGCGAACATCGAAGAAGTCCGTCCCGGCAAGGTCTCCATCATGCCCTCGGGCATCGACGAGCAGTTGACACGCCAGGAGTTCGCCGACTTGATCAAGTTTCTCAAGGACACGCGCTGGGGGCCTTGAAACTCCTTATGAATGCAGACTGGCGTGCGCGGTTGCCGCCTGCTTTTTCTGATGCCGCTGGCTTGCAGCAGTAATCCGCCAGCGGTACAATCGGATGGTCGATGATCGACCGAACCATCTCTCACTACAAGGTCACCACCGAACTCGGCCGGGGTGGCATGGGCGTTGTTTACAAGGCCGAGGACACCAACCTCAAGCGTCCTGTAGCTCTGAAATTCCTGGCGGCTCACCTGCTCGGTGACAAGGAAGTAAAGGCGCGGTTCCGGCGAGAAGCGGAAGCGGCGGCGGCGCTCAATCACCCCAACGTGTGCCACGTCTATGAGATCAGTGAAGTCGAAGGCAAGACCTTCATTGCCATGGCCTTCCTTGAAGGCGAGCCGCTGGAGAAGAAGATTGAGGTTGGGCCGCTCAAGCTGAAGGATGCGCTCGATTTCGCCATCCAGACGGCCAAGGGCCTGCAAGCCGCCCATGGCAAGAAGATCGTGCACCGGGACATCAAGCCGGCGAACCTGATGATCGGCGAGGACGGCCACGTCACCATCATGGACTTCGGGCTGGCGCTGCTGGCCGACCGCTCGAAGCTCACTCGTTTGGACGAGACCATGGGCACGGTGACCTATATGTCGCCCGAGCAGACCTACGGGATGGAGCTGGACCACCGTACGGATGTCTGGTCACTGGGCGTTGTGATTTACGAGATGGTCACCGGGCAGCGGCCGTTCAAGGGCCACTACGACAAGGCCGTGATGTATTCGATCACCAACGAAGAGCCCGAGCCGATGACAGCGCTGCGCACGGGCGTGCCGATGGAGCTGGAACTTTTGGTGAACAAGTGTCTCGCCAAGGAAGCCGACAGGCGCTACCAAAGTACAGCCGACATGGTGGTTGATTTGGAAACGCTCAGCGAGAAGCTGAAGTCGGGTAAATCGATCATCCTGCGCACCAGTGCTCCCGTAGGGACCGGCACTCCTGCCGGTCCTTCGCCGCGAAGCGGCGATGCGCAAGCGCAAGCCGCGCCCCCAGCGGAGACGCCCCAGCCCGCTCCCGAAGACCAGCGTCTGGCGAAATACCGTGTCATCGAAGACCTGGCGTCCGAGGGCGACAGCGTTGTTTACCGCGCTGAAGACACACAATTGAAGCGCTCGGTGACGATCAGCGTTCTTCCCGAGTCAGCGGTACGCCAGGCGGAGAGGCGGCAACGGCTGCAAAGAACAGCCGTCGCGGTGGGCGGGGCGCTGGCCATGGCCGTCGTCTTGCTTGCCGTCCAGTGGCTGCGCGGCCCCGCCCCAGTGGAACCCGAAACCCTGCGCCGCTTCGCCTTTACCCCCGAGTCCCTCCACAGCGGTCCGCACGGCCGGGTCGCGGTCTCTCCAGACGGCAAGCACATCGTCTACTTGGGGGCCGACGACGAGCCGAAACTCTGGGTAAGAGATGTCGACCGCGAGCAGCCCCGCGAGCTGGCCGGGACCGAAAACGCCCAGCCGCAAGGATTATTCTGGTCGCCCGACAGCCAGTTCATCGGCTTCGCTGCCGGCAACGAGCTGAAGAAGGTCTCGGTCCAGGGAGGTCCGGCAATCACCCTCTGCCAACTGCCCGGCAGGATTTGGGAAGGAGGCGCGTGGAGCCTCGACGGTGACTCCATCGTCCTCAGCTCGGGGAGCCCTCCGGTGCTGCATGAGGTTCCCGCCCGGGGAGGGGAGCCCAAACTTTTGTTCGAACCCGAAACCTCGGAAAAGGGGACTGCCAACCTCCAGCCGCATTTTCTCCTGGTAGAATCCGGGGCGCGGAGTATCGTTTACAACGTTGGCAGCTACACCGACCGGGAGATCGTCGTCAAGAACCTGGAGACGGGCGAGCGGGAAGTATTGGCTGATGGAGCTTTTCCCCGCTATTCCCCGAGCGGCCATATTCTCTACCAGACCGCGGCCTTTTCCCCCGGCCTGTGGGCCCTGCCCTTGTCCCTTGAGACCTTGAAACCCACCGGCGAAGCCTTCCCCATCGCCGAGAATGCCGGCGATCCCAGCGTGGCCGGGGACGGCACTCTGGTGTATGTTGACTTTTCCGGTGGGGGTCGGCAGCAACTGGCGTGGCGGGACCGAGAGGGCAAGAAACTGGAGGTGATCGGCCAACCACAGGATCGCATTGTCTTCCCCGCTCTATCTCCCGATGGCCGCCAGGTGGCGGTGCGCGGTACGGAGGACAACAACCAAGACGTGTGGATGCACGATGTGGGACGCTCTCTCAAGAGACGCTTGACGTTTGATGCGGCGACGGACGGCCTGCCCATCTGGTCGCCTTCGGGAAAGGAGATCGCTTTTAGGTCCGATCGCGGCGAGGGCTACGATACCACCTGAATTATGCACAGATTCACTTTGCGAGTGTGGCTGCGTTCGTAGCGGGTTGGCGGTCGTCGTGAGGTGGTAGCTCGGCAACTGGTCTTTTGGCTTCTCCGTCCCCGGTTTCCCTTCCCGCCCAGATTCCGCGTCGTCAAAACCTCGCTCGGAAGTGACGTGTTTCCAGTGCGTTACGGCTAGTGCATAAAATTTTATGCATAGCGCATAGCCAGGCTCTCAGATCAGCGCCCTCCCGACCACCGGCAGAAAGCCGCCGTAGGGAGTCGGCTTCTTGCCGCGGAAGTGGTAAGGCGTCGAAGCCCCGATTTTATTGGGTCGCGAGGCCGTCACGGCTGGGCCTTGTTGGACGGGCCTTTGGGAGCTATGCTGTTTTCGTCTGGTAACCATGTGGGTGACCTCCTTGGGGTTGGCTGGCGAAGCTGGGATCTTTGCCAGCCTACCTTTTTACCCCATGTTTTCGGGGGTTCCCAATGGTCCCTTGCGGCTCAGCCCTCCTCAGGTCCACGCCGCAGTGCATAATTCAGGTACCATCTACATCCGGACCGCGGACGGCACGGGCGAGCCGGCCTTGCTGGTGGACGACGCTTTGGACGAGAGACCCAACGACTGGTCTCCCGATGAAAGTACCTGCTCTACAGTGCCAACGGTGAGGAAACAGGATGGGACCTCTGGTATCTCAAGCGCAAAGAGGACGGCAGCGGCTTTGAGCCGGTTCCCTTTTTGCAAACCTCTTTCAGCGAAAGGTCGGCGAAGCTTTCACCCGACGGCCGTTTTGTCGCCTATGTCTCGGATGAGTCGGGCCGACACGAAGTCTACGTCCGGCCGTTTCCCGGAGGTGATGGGAAATGGCAAGTGTCGGGCAACGGCGGGGTCCAGCCGCGCTGGAGCAAGGACGGCAAAGAGCTGTTTTACGTGGAGCGTGACACGCTGATGGCCGTTGCGGCCGCGACAACCCCGAGTTTCACGAGCGGCGCGGTCACCCGCCTATTCCAAGACGCCAATTTGTTGGGCCCTGGCAATCCTCGCTATGACGTCTCCGCCGACGGCCGCCGCTTTGTGCTGCCGGGGCCGGTCGCCGGCGCGGAAGAGAAGCCCCCGTCCATCCACGTCGTCGAGAACTGGTACGAAGAATTCCGCGGCCGCGAGCGGGACTAAGTTCCGCGAAACGAACCACACAACAATTGTCCGCGGATACCTGCTAGTAAATCGCCCTGCCACCACGAATCCCTGGGGCGGTACAATTGAGACGTCCATGATCGACCGGACCATCAGCCACTACAAGGTCACCGGGGAACTCGGCCGGGGCGGCATGGGTGTCGTCTACAAGGCCGAGGACACCAAGCTCGAACGCACGGTTGCTCTAAAGTTCCTTGCCTCTCACCTGCTGGAAGACGAGGAAGGGCACGCACGCTTCATTCGAGAGGCAAAAGCCGCCGCTTCCCTGGATCATCCCAATATTTGTACCGTTTACGAGATCGATGAGATTGAAGGTGAGACCTTCATCGCCATGGCCTACCTCGAAGGCCGAACGGTGAAAGCCAAGATCGCCGAGCGCCCGCTCAAGCTTGACGAAGCCGTGGACATTGCGATTCAGACCGCCCAGGGTCTGCAAGCCGCACACGAGAAGGACATCGTTCACCGGGACATCAAAAGCGCCAACTTGATGGTCACGCCGCAAGGCCAAGTCAAGATCATGGACTTCGGCCTGGCGCAGCTGGCCGAGGGGTCCAAGCTCACGAAGACCGCTACCATCCTAGGAACACCGGCCTACATGTCGCCCGAGCAATCCCAGCGCCTGCCGACCGACCGCCGCACGGATATCTGGTCGCTGGGGGTGGTGGTCTACGAGATGGTTACGGGGCGGACGCCGTTCGAAGGGGAGCGCCAGGAGGCGGTGCTCTATGCGATTGGCAGTGAAGAGCCGGAGCCCATCACGGCTTTACGGGCCGGTGTACCGATGGAGCTGGAGTGGATCGTCGGCAAGGCTTTGGCCAAGGACAAAGAAGAGCGCTACCAGCACGTCGAGGAGATGCTGGTCGATCTCAGGGGCCTGACGAAGAAGCTGGAGTCAGGGAAATCGACGATTCTCAGCGCCCAGCCTGCCGTGGCCCCAGTTGCCCCGTCTGACGACCTAGTTCCTAAGCAGAAGCATCGCTTGCCGCAGGCCCTGTTCGCCGTCACTGCTATCGCTTTCTTGACACTCGCCTTCATCTATTTCCGCCAAACGCCTCTCGAAGTCCCCCTGCGGCGATTTGCCTTTACGCCGCCAGAAGCTGTCGGCGACAGAAGCTACAGTCCCAATGTCGCTATCTCACCCAACGGCAAACATGTCGCCTTCATCACCGCGGGATCGGAGGGGAAGCTGTGGGTCCAGGATCTCGATCAGCGGCAACCGCGGGCGATTGACGGTACCGAAGGAGCTGAGGACCCGTTCTGGTCGCCCGATAGTGACTTCATCGGGTTTGCCGCCGGTGGGGAACTCAAGAAGGTCTCGGTTCAGGGCGGCCTCGCCATCCGGCTTTGCGAGTCTCGGCACCCTTATAGGGTAACCTGGAGCCCGGACGGCGAGGTGATCGTCTTCAGCTCCGGCTTACAGCTCTACGAAGTCTCCGGCCGCGGGGGGACTCCCAACCTGCTGATCTCGCCGGAGGAGCCTGAGGAGTCGCCGGGAGGGCCGACGGGAGCAATCGTCGATCCCCATTTCTTGCCGTCCGAAGCCGGGGCCCGTGTCCTGGTGTTTACATTCGGGTCTGCTACCGAGCAGACCATGATGGTTCAGAACGTCGAGACCGGGCAGAGAGAGCTTCTGGGGCCCGGCGCAATGCCGGTCTATTCGCCCAGCGGCCATCTTGTGTACCAAGCTGCCCCGTTAACCCACGATCTCTGGGCGCTGCCTTTTTCCCTGGACACCTTGAGGGCTACCGGTGAGGCCTTCCCCATCTCCCAGAACAGCCGTGGCCCCACGGTTGCGGCCGATCAAACGCTGGTTTACCTCGACAGTTCCAGCTCGGGGCAGCAGCAACTGGTTTGGCTGGACCGTCATGGTGAGAAAACGGGAGAGATCGGCCCAGTTCAGGGGGCGATCGGTTCCCCCGCGCTCTCCCCGGATGGCCGGCTGGTGGCTATTACGGCAACGGAGGGCTCGAATCAGGATGTGTGGGTGTACGACATTGCCCGCGGAGTGAGGACTCGCCTGAGCAGCGCCCCGGAGATAGAAGCGCGGCCGGTGTGGTCGCCTGCCGGAGACGAGGTGGCGTTCACTTCCACCCGAGCGGGCAACTACGACATCTTCATTCGGCAGGCCGATGGCAGCGGGGAGGAGAAGGTGCTGGCGGCGACACCCCTGCCCGAGTGGCTATCCGACTGGTCCCGCGATGGGAAGTATCTCCTCTATCACCTGGCGAATCCGGAAACAGGACTTGACCTTTGGTACCTGGAGCGCAACGAGGACGGCAGCGGCTGGGAGCCGCACCTGTTTTTGCAGACACCGTTCGGCGAGTTCGTGCCAAGATTCTCACCCGACGGCCGCTATGTCGCCTACGTCTCGAACGAATCGGGTCAAGACGAAGTCTATGTCCAATCCTTTCCCGAGGGTGGCCGCAAGGTAACGGTGTCGAGGAACGGCGGGACGAAAGTGCGCTGGAGCCGGGACGGCAAAGAGCTGTTCTATGTCGAGGGGCAGACCTTGGTGGCCGTTGCGGTATCGAGCGGTTCGAGCTTTTCTGTAGGCTCGGCGACCCGCCTGTTCGAGCATCAGGGTTTGAGACCAGGGTTCAATTACGCCCCCTACGACGTCTCGGCCGACGGCCAGCGGTTCATCCTGGCCGAGCCGGTGGCAGAGGCCGCGGACGCCCCCGAGCCGTCGATCCGCGTCGTCCAAAACTGGTTCGCCGAGTTCCGCGACCGCGAGCAGGATTGAGCCGCGACCGTGAGTACCTGCATAGTCAAATTCTTGCCAATAGTGGCAGAAGATTTTGGCGGAAGGGTCAGAGCCCCGAGCTGCGACGTGGCGTGAACCTCCAGGTTTGCCGCGCCTCGATTCGTCGAGGCGTTGCCGGGCGGAAGGGCAGTCAGTTGCCTGAACCGGATGACGCGCCCTGGGGCCGAACAAACCGACGAATCGGTTTGCGGCAAGCGTGGACGCTCACGCCACGTCTGGCGCCCTGTTTTGGTTGCGGCTCGTCCGCATCAGGTGTTGAGAAAATGCGGTCTAAGCGCTGGCCGCCGCATCGCTTGCGGCGACCCTCCCCTGGGCTGCCCGCAGCGCGCTGAACTGTTTGTTGAGTTCGTTTCCCGGCAGAGAAAGCAGCTTGTGATTGTGATAAATCGGAGAGGAAGGATCCGCGGCCAAACCTTGGGTAAGCGCTCCGTGGATTTCCCTGACGCCGTCGGCCAGGGTTCGCGTTGAGCGAAACCCGAGAACTTGTTCGATCTTGTCGAAGCAAACCCGATAGGTCCTCGTGTCTGAGTTTGTTTCGTGCTCGACCGCCGCCCCGGGGTAGATTTGCCGAACCGCCTCGCCGACTTGCTCCAGCCGGCAGTTCATCTGGTTGGCCCCCAGGTTGAACACCTGGCCGCTGACATCGGGCAAGGGAGCTTTCAGAACCAGCCGAAATGCCTTGGCCACATCAGCAACATGGACGAACGGCCGCCACTGCCGCCTGTTGTAAATGGCAATGCGGCGCTCATAGTAAGCTCGGGCCGTCAGAAGATTCACGGCAAGATCAAACCGCGGACGCGGCGACCAGCCGAATACTGTCCCGATTCTCAATACAGTCGGGTGGAAACTTCGGCTTTTTGAAGCCAGAACAACCTTTTCTGAATCCGTCTTGGTCTGAGCGTAAAGAGAAAGAGGTTTGAGTGGCGCGCCCTCGCCGGCGACGGCCTCGGTCACTCCGTAAACACTACAGGTCGATGCGAACAGCATGCGGCCGATGCCGCTGTCGCGGCACGCCTGGGTGAGCAGCTCGGTCGCGGCGTAGTTCGTTTCCAATGTCGCGGATTCGTCGATCTGGCAAGCCGGGTCGCCTACGATAGCTCCCAGATGAATCAGCGCATCAACGTCCCGGGCGGCCTCGGCGACAAGACGAGCGTCCCGAAAATCCCCTTCAATAAACTGGAATCGCTCCCTCCCCGCTAGCGGACGGATCGAATGATCTCCAAATAGGAGCTGGTCGAGGACCCGTACTTCGCAACCGTCGTCCAGCAACCGCCTGACCAGCACACTGCCGATATAGCCGGCTCCGCCGACCACCAGAATCTTGCCCACATGATTCGATCGACCCCCGCCATGTGCTTCTTTAGTGCCAGAGTGAGGTTTTGACCGCTCAAGGTTCAGCGATTCCAGCACGCCGCCCAAGCAGGACATTTCTACTTGGCACATTTAGGACATTATCACTTGGCAGCGACATGGTGGCGCCTCTCGGTCAACAACCACCGTCGCGTCGTGTAAGATCAGTCTTTAGGAAAATTCAGAATTGAGCGCGGGCCCCCTTCCCCGCCCTGCTCGTTTCCTTCCTTTCATTCCGCCAATCGGAAGACCTGCATGCCGGCGTCCGTCGATCCTTCGACCACACTGTCGCGGCTCCTCGAGAGCCGGGGAGCCGTTGCCGGCCTTTATCTTGTCCTGACCATCTGCATGACATTCCCATTGGTGCTCCATATGGGGTCGTCCGTCCCGGCGGGATCCGGAGATATCTGGCAGAACTACTGGAATTTCTGGTGGTGGGAAAAGTGTTTATTGGAGCTTCAGCAAAGCCCCTACCACAGCGAGCTCTTGTTTCACCCTTCGGGAGCGGACGTCATTTTTCACACGCATTCGGTGTTCAATATGATTGTGGCCATGCCGGTCAGCGTGATCTGGGGACCCGGCGCGGCCTACAACTTTTGCGTTCTTTTGGCACTGTGGCTCTCGGGCTGGGGAGGCTATTTGCTGGTCAAGGAGCTGACAGGGGATGTGCGCGGGGCCTTCCTGGGTGGACTCGTGTTCGCTTATTTCCCGCAGCACATCGAGCAAACACTGGAGCATTTGAATCTGTTCTCGACCCAGTTCATTCCGCTGACGCTGCTGTACTTTTTCCGTTTGTCCCGGCGGGGTGGAAGGCGCAATATCGCGGGCCTTGCCGCATGCTTCGCTTTGAATGCCCTCTGTAGCTGGCACCTGGGACTGAAGCTTATCTTGACGCTGGCGCCGCTGGCGGGTTTAGCGATGTTTCGGATGTTTCGGCTTTTTCAAAAGATGCGTCCGATCGGGCCGTTCGTTCGAGACCTGGCCATAGCAGCCGGCGTCTCGGCGGTGATTCTTCTACCGGCGGTCTTCCCCTTGCTCTCGAAAATGGCGTCTGGCGCTACCTACTTCGATAGGCGGCTAGTCGACCGGGGAATCGATGCCAGCTACCTCTTCACACCGTTCTTCGAGCATCCGTTGTTGGGTTATCTCACCGTGGACGCCTATTTGGACCGGGCGTACCAGGCTTCCGGGTTTATCTGCTACCTCGGATTCATCCCCGTGGGCCTGGCGGTCTGGGCGCTCGTGCGCCGCCGGAGAGCCGCGGGCTACTGGGCTTTGTTTACGCTGGCCACTCTGCTGCTGGCGTTGGGCGCCCACCCGTTCTGGGACGGCAAGCTCTATGACGGCATTACCCTCCCGTTTGCCTTGTTGGAGTTTCTCCCGGGGCTGGTTTATCTCAGGGTTGCCAACCGTTTCTTGATCCTGACAAGCCTGGGACTTGCGATCTTGGTTGGGTACGGATGGACAGCTCTCCGCAAGCCGGGCGATCTCAAGTTTGCTTTGCTCGGGGGGCTGATCTTTCTGGAGTACCTCTGGGCGCCTTACCCGATTCAGGAAGTCCTGATTTCGCCTCTCTATTCGCGGCTGCAAGAATCGGGACGAAAAGGCGCCATACTCGACATCCCTTTCCATCAGCGCAACCGCACCGTTCCCAACCTCCTGGCTCAGACGGTCCATGGCCGGCCGATCGCGGACGGCTACCTCTCGACGATTCCCCCGCAAGCCTTGGAAACGATTCAAAACGAGCCGGCGTTGCAGGACCTGGCGGGCGTGCCGAAGCTGGAACGGCCCATCGACCGCGGCCGGCTGCTGGCACTGGGCTTCGATACCGTCGTGCTGCACAAAGACCGTGCCGAAAGCTACGCCAAACAGCGCTTGGATGAGGTTGAGCGGCGCGATTTGTTGGCACGCAAGTCGGCACTGCGTCTTGGCGGCATACCCGATGAAACCATGCGCCGCATTCGGACCGAGTTGACCCAACTGTGCGGGGAACCCCAATGGGAAGACGAGCGGATCGCCGTGTTCGACCTGCGGCGGGGAACTTCGAGTCCCGCGCGCTGAGGCTGCCAGCCTCGATGAACACTCAGCGGCAGAGGTTCCCGCTATAATCGTCTGGACTCTGAACGGTTTTTGGGACTCAATAGGCCATTCAAAGATAGAGCCTCGCTGGCTTTGGAGCGTGAACCATGAAACAGGAGCAAATCGACATGCATCGCAGAAACTTTCTTGCCACAACCACTGGCGCTGGACTGGCGCTGTCAGGTTTGCCTGCCGCAACGCCTTCGCGGGCGGCAAGCCCATCGCCTCAGACGACGATCGCGAATGACACGATCCGTGTCGGCATGATAGGTCCGGGAGGCCGCGGCACCCAGATCCTGAAGGAGTGCATCGAATTTGGCAGCACCTACAAAGTGCGAGTCACCGCCGTTTGCGATATCTGGAACCAGCGCCTGGAGGCAGCCGCCAAGCTGGTTCGCGAGTCCTATAGCGTCGAGCCGAAATCGTATCCCAACTACGAACAAGTGCTTGCCGACAAAGACATCGACGCGGTGATCATCGCCACCCCGGACCACCAGCACTCCAAGATGCTCAAGGCCGCGATCGAGGCAGGCAAAGACGTCTACCTCGAAAAACCCATGGGCAATGTGCTGAGTGAACTGAACGAAGCCTACGCCGCGGTCGAGAAATCCAGCCGCATCGTGCAGATCGGCACGCAGCGGCGCAGCTATCCGCGCTACCGCTCGGCAATCGACATTATGAACGAAGGACGCATCGGCGAGATCGTCAAAGTCGACGTCATTTGGAACACCTACAGCCAATACCGCTGGGCCAAGAAGCAGAAGGAGCTTGACTCCCTGAAGGAAAGCGATGTTGACTGGAAAGCCTTCTTGATGGGCAAACCCGACCGGCCGTTCGACCCGAAGATCTACCGCTCGTTCCGGCTGTTCCGCGAATTCTCGAGCGCCATCATCGATCAATGGATGACCCATGGCATCGACGTAGTCCACATGCTGACCGGCGAGCTGTACCCGAAAAGCGTCGTCGCGCTTGGAAAGATCTATCGCTTCCACGATTACCGCGAGAACCCGGATACGATGCAGGCCGTGCTCGATTACCGCCACGGCGGCAAAAATTTCCTGGCGACCTACGGCACCTGCCTGGCCAACGGAGCGGGTAGCGCAACGCGAGTCCAGGGCACACGCGGAACTCTCGAAGTCGAAAACGTGTGGCGCGTTTCAGGCGAGGGAGTCGAGGGCGATGAGGCAATCAAAGAAACAGAAGAAATCCCCGAAAAGCCCGGCACGCTCCATCATATGGCGAACTGGCTGGACTGTGTGCGGCGGCGCGCGCCGCAAGATCTATATTGCCCCCCCGTGGCCGGCTACGGGCATTCAATCGCCTGCATCATGACAACCGATGCCATGTGGAGCGGCCACCGGATGGTGTTCGATCCCCGCCGTAGAGAGATCCGCGAAGGCTAGAAGGCGTCCAAGCGTCTTCTAGGCTCAGACGGTATGGGTCAGCGGACCGAATGAGCCCACTGAATTTTGAACGAGCCACTCTTAACCAACCTGTTCACTAATTCGGGGGCAAGACGAGATGGAGATCAAAAGAGATGGGGATACAAACAGACGGAGGCAGAGACGGAGACAGGAGACAAAAAGATATGGAGGAAGAGAGAGAGCGCCGGGTGTGCGCTGGCCTCGCCGGGAAGATCCAGACTGTCACTGGATTGATTGATCCTGGATCCCTTGGGGTCTGCCTCACACACGAGCACCTCCTGATCGACTTGTCAGAGCTGCTGCCGCCGCCCAACACTGCGACCGCCCGCGCCTTCTACGAGAGGCCCATGTCAGCGGAGGCGGCTGCGTGCTGCCGGAATTACTCCGACTTGAGCACTGCTCACCATAAGCTTGACAGCGTGGAGACGGCGGTTGAGGAGCTTGGGCTCTTCAAGCAGCATGGGGGGCAGGCCATGGTCGACCTCACCCTGTCCGGCATCTACCGCGACCCCGTGGGGCTCGCGCGGATCTCCCGGGCTGCCGGAGTCCACGTCGTGATGGGGTGTGGGTTTTACGTTGCAGCAGCCCACCCGCCAGGGCTCTCGGACTGGAGTGAGGCGCAGATCGCCGAGATGATTGTCGCCGACATCGTCGAAGGTGCGGCGGCCGAGACGGAATCGCGCTCCACCGCCAAGGGATTCGTGCACCGCACGGACACCGGGGTGCGAGCTGGGGTCATCGGAGAAATTGGGTGCTCCTCGCCCCTCCACGATGACGAGCGCAAGTGCCTTCGTGCAACCGCCCAGTCCCAACAGCGGACCGGTGCCTGCATCTTCGTCCACCCCGGAAGGGAAGAGACAGCCCCGCTGGAGATCCTTGACGAACTGCGCGCGGCCGGTGCCGATCTGCACCGTGTCGTGCTCGCGCACCTTGACCGCACTGTCTTCAACAGGGACATGCTGCGAAAGATCGCTGAGACTGGGGCCTACTTGTCGTACGACCTCTTCGGGAACTACTCATCTGGGTTCTATGCCCACAACCCCAAGGTGGACCTGCTGAACGACGCCGGGAGGGTGGCTGAGATCAAATGGATGATCGAGCAAGGCTGGACTGAGCAGATCTTGATCAGCCACGATATTGCGCAGCCCTTCCGACTGGCCAAATGGGGCGGCCATGGGTACCACTACATCCTGGCTGAGATGGTCCCACGGATGCGCATGCGCGGAGTCAGTGAGGAAGCGATTGATCAGATCTTGGTTGGAAACCCGCAGGCATTGCTCACCTTTGTGCCCCCCCGGGATGGCCCATTTTGAGCTGATCGTCTCTTCGCCTTGTTTCTTTGATGCAGCCCTGACGCTCGATCCGGACGGCACCTTTGCCATCACCTGAATTATGCACTGCGGGGTGCACCGGAGGAGGGCTGAGCCGCCAGGGGCCATTTGGGGGACCCCCGAAAACATGGGGTAATAAGGTAGGCTGGCAAAGATTTCAGCTTCGCCAGTCAACCCCAAGGAGGTCACCCAAATGGTTACCAAGCGAAAACAGCATAGCTCCCGAAGGCCCGTCAAACAAGGCCGGGGCGCGAGGGCCCCGCGGCCCAATAAAATCGGGGCTGCCACGCCTTATCACTTCCGCGGCAAGAATCTGACTCCCTACGGCGGCTTGCTGCCCGTCGCCACCCTGCTCGAAAAACTCGGCTTCCAGGCGCTGCTGGAAGAAACCATCACGAACAAACGAATCACCCGTGTGATGAGCCTCTACCAGTTTGTGCTGGCCCTCGTGCTGGGCCTCTATGTCGGCTTTGCGCGGCTGAACCAACTCCGCTTCATCGCCCGCGACCCCATCTTGACCGGCATCTTGCAAGTGACGCGTCTGCCGCCGCAGTCCACGCTGTGGCGCTTTCTGGCCTCGCTGCACCTCAACGTGGCGAAGCAGATCCTTTCCATTCAGCGCCAGCTGCGGGAACGAGTCTGGGCCGCGGCCCAGGTGAAATTGGAGACGGTGACGCTGGACACCGACACCACCGTGCACACGCTCTACGGCCGCCAGATGGGCGGGCGCAAGAGTTACAACCCCAAGAACAAGGGCAAGCGCAGCTACCAGCCGATACTGACTTTCCTGGCCGAGACGCGCGAATACCTGATGGGCGGGTTGCGCAACGGCGACCGGCCCACGGGCCGGCAGATCGCCGCCCACCTCGAGAGCGCCTTTCGGGCTTTGCCGCACGGCGTGAAGAAAATCCTGGCGCGGGCCGATTCCGGGTTTTATTGCTGGGAGGCGGTGGAGGCCTATGAAAAGGCGGCTTGTCAGTTCGTCATCGTGGCGCGCAAGACCAGGCGGCTGGTCGAGCAGTTGCAGCAAGCGGCCTGGAAGCCCTCGCCCCACAGCGATGCGGATGCGGAATGCGAATTCCTCTACCAGCCGCAGGGCTGGGCGCGGGCCTGTCGTTTCCTGGCGCTGCGTTACGAAAACGAACCCGCGGCCGGCGCGGCCGAGCAATACCAGCTGTTTGCCACCAGCGCTTACACCTACCGCGTGTTTGTCACCAACCTGGCCGAACCGATCGCGGCGGTGGTGTGGTTTTACAATCAGCGCGCCGCAGCCGAGAACCTCATCAAGGAGGCCAACAACGACGCCGGGCTGGCGGCCCATCCCTCGCGCCGCTTTGACATGAACCGCAATCACTTTCAGCTGGCCATGCTGGCCTACAACCTCAACTGCTGGCTGCTGCTGTTCAACCGCGAAGCCCAAGCCAGCGTGGAGACACTGCGGCACACCACCCTGGCGACGGCGCGGCTGCGCTTTCTGTTCGTGGCGGCCAAGATCTGGCGGCACGCCGGCAGAACGGGTGTCAGCTACAGCGATCATTATGAGGAAAAGGACCTGTTTGAACGGCTGATGCGGCGGCTGCGGGCGATGGGGCCACCGGGATCGAGCTTCGCGCCGGTGGTGGAGGGTGCGCTGAGTTGAGGGGCGCTCCATGCATAAAATTTCATGCACTCGCCGCAACGTACTGGGAACACGCCGCTTGCCCGCCCGCTTTTGCCCGCCGGGATTGGCAGGCGGCTCAAACAGGGAGGGAAACAGAGGAAAAGACGACTTGCTAAATCACTGAGTTGACACGACTGCCGCTACCGCCACAACTCCATCGGCGATGGCTACGCCGAATCTGTGCATAATTCAGGCATCAATCAGCTGACCCCGTTTTTATTGACTCATGGCTGCGGCGCGTGCCGACACAGCGAAGAATTGGCCGAAAGAGATTTATGGTTAGTATCGGATTTTCTTGAAGGAAAATGGCGTTGAGGCAACTGTTGAACCTGAAGATGCTGAATGTAACCACTCAATGGCTTTCGGTACTGATGTTGCCCCTGCTGCCCACGGCGAGTTATCGAGTCAAGGAGGCCCGACATCTCCCGAAAGGCACGTACAAGGCTTGTGAAAAAGTCCCCCTCTGCTTCAGGCAGGTCTTTTCTGTTTATTTGTTCGCGGCTTTTTGGGCGGCGTGGGCCTTATTCATCTCGCTCGTTACGAGCGAGTTTCTGCTGGACAAGCCGGTCTGGCTCTTTCTTGCATCCATCCTGCTGATGCTGTGGGTCCCGATTGCGGTTTGCAGGGCGTCCCGGCGGCGCCGTCGCAGAAAGAGCCGGCTCAACGAGGCTTTGGAGTACCAGATGTTATACCGGGCTCGAGCGTAGCGGCGCCCTGACGGTTATGAGCCGGCGAACAGCGACGCCCTCAGGCCGCGCACCGGACTACATCGCGCAGCCCTTGCACCCGCGCCACGGTCTCTGAAAGATTTCCGTAGATCTCGCTCAGAGAATCAACGGTGAGACCGGTGTGCCCGAGCGTGTCTTTGTCTAGCCAGGCCATCAATTCTTCGACATTCCTCCCCCGGTTCCACGAACGGCCCAATTGAATACCGACATGAATCAGGTTCATGAATGTCTTGCCGTCAGAATCCAGCGTCGGCTCCCAGGGTGTTTCCCAATGCTCGACCGCGTCCGCCAGGATGCGGGGGAGGCGCCAGGCCTCGAGTAGCCAGCGGCCGACCTTGCGCGAGTCGGTGCCGAAGATTGTGTGCTGCGCCGCGTAGTGTGTCATCTCATCTTGCAAGGAGATGGTAGCTTGGTACTCCTGAGAGAATTGGGAAAGCAGCACAAACTCGCCGACATTGTGCAGCATTCCGGCGACCAGCAACTCGTCCGCGTCCAAGTCGGAGAAGAACTCCCCCACTGCCTTGCAGCCCGCCGCCGCAGCCACCGAATCTTCCCAGATCTCATCCGCAAGCGGCTCCTGCCCGACCATGCGATGAAATAATCCCGCTACAAACATCTGCATCAACAGCATCCGCAGCTTGATTTGGCCGATGACGGTAATCGCTCGCGAAATGCTGGCGATGGGCGACTGCATCGCGTAGAAAGCGGAGTTGGCCAACCGCAGCAACTGAGCGGTCAGTGACTGGTCTACTTGGAGCACGCGCTCGAGTTCCTGGAACGAGCACAGTGGGTCCTCCGTCATCCGCAGCGCTTCTTGGAGCACCGGGAAGGACGCCGGCAGGCGGGTCAGCTTGGTGACGGCGTTCTTCACTCGCCGAGGGTCAGGCGCCTCGAGGACCAATTCGTTGGTCTGATAGTGAAAAGTTGAGTTCACCAATGTTCATATCGGACGCTGGCGAACAATCTAGAGCGAAAGTGCGAAGAAAATATCGACCGGGTCAACCCACTGCTGTCCAAATTAGCTGAGCGGAGCGGGTTCGGCTGCTGAAAACACGCCAGAAAGCCCCGCCAGGAGGCCGATCTGGGAACCAGGTTGCCGGTTTGGACAAGATAGAAATCATGCTGCTGTCCCAATTAGGCCTCCATTCCCGCCAGTAATAATTGCTGTGGCGACTCGGGTTCGCTGCCCGGCGGCGGGTGAAACGGTTCGTCCAGCCAGGCGAACAATTCGCGGTGCACAAACAACTGCTGCCGCAACAAAGCGACCAGATTGGACAAGCTCCAGCCCCAACGCGCCCGCAGCTTTAAGTACCGCAGCAGCAAGATCGCGATCAGCGCCGTCCAGATCTGGATCTTCAGCGCGTTCGCCGAGGTGCCCACGAAGGTCTTCACCCGCAAGTTCTGCTTGAGAGCCTTGAAAAACAGCTCCACTTGCCAGCGGTCTTGATAAATGGCGGCAATCGTTGCGGCCGCCAACCCCAGGTGATTCGTCAAGAACACGAGCGTGCGCTGCTGCTTGGCGTCGAAGTATTCGATGCGGCGGAACACCACCTCGGAGCCGCTGGCGGCCAGCGAGGGAAAGAAGATCACTTCGTCGCGGCGCACGCCTCCGGGACGGCGCGGCAACGGGCGCTGTTCGAGAACCTCGTAGTTGGCCCCGCGTTTCAATCGTGTGACAAAGAAAACGCCCCGCTCGCTCAGCTCGGCGAACCAGTCGTAGTCGTTGTAACCGCGGTCGAAGACCACGATCGTGCCGCGGTCGAACGACATTTTGCGGGCCGGCGCCAGGTCGGGCGTCTTGGCGTCGGTGACCACGCAGAAGCTGGGCAGGTAGCCGTCGTGATCGAGTACCAGATGGAGCTTGACGGCGCCCTTGGTGCGCTGGAACTGGGCCCAATCAAACAGCGAGGCGCACAGATCGATGACGCTGGCGTCCAGACTCAGCAGCTTGTTTTTGAAACGGAACTTGTGGCCCGGCGCCGCGCCGCGGCACTTCGCCAGCAGTTGATGAAAGACCGTTTCGTAGATCTGCCAAGGGCGTTGCCGGTTGGCGTAGGCCAGCGTCGAGCGCGGCGGTGCGGCGGACAAGCCCAGGTGCCGCAGCTTGCCTTCGCTGGCCGCCAGACCGCCGCAAATCTCACGCAACGACTGGGCGCGGCCGAGCTGGCAGAACAGCATGGCGACGAACTGTCCCCAGCAAGTGAAGCCGCGGGCGTGGCGCTCCCCGCGATGCTGGCGGACGGCCTGTTCAAACTCCGAACGCGGGAACAGCTTTAACAATTGAGAGAAAATACTGCATACTTGACTCATGGCGGGGCCTCCTCGGGCGGGTTGGTTCATAGGCCTGAACCCAATCCCAACCTAACAGAGGTTCCGCCTCCCCGGCTTACGAATTCAAAACGCTAATTTGGACAAGAGTGGGGTCAACCCTACCCCGGACGAGCCGCCTGCTACAGAAGCTCCAGAGCATCGAGGCAGAAGCCCGCGGCATTCTCAAGGACGCCAAGAATGCGAAGGAGCCGGTCCCTCTTAGCTGATTCGATAGAATGAGGTCCAGGTTGAAGCGGGCGAGCAACCCTGGCCCCGATATTCGACACTCATTCAAAGGGCTCGTAGCTCAGTTGGATAGAGCGGCCGCCTCCTAAGCGGCATTCTCAAGGACGCCAAGAATGCGAAGGAGCCGGTCCCTCTTAGCTGATTCGATAGAATGAGGTCCAGGTTGAAGCGGGCGAGCAACCCTGGCCCCGATATTCGACACTCATTCAAAGGGCTCGTAGCTCAGTTGGATAGAGCGGCCGCCTCCTAAGCGGCAGGTCGCCGGTTCGAATCCGGCCGAGCCTACCATTTTCTTCCTTTGTTTTCAATGTTTCTTGTCTTTCCATGACCGGTCAACGTGTAGCCTGACTTACCAAACTGTTCCAAAACTGTTCCAAAACTGGTCAGTTCGGCATCGCTGTTCCAAAAGTCTTATCATGTTCGTTCGCTTGACGATCGACCTTCCCTAAGGCTTCCCGCATCATGTTGAGCTTGGCATGGCTATACCGTTTGAATACCTGAGAGTCACCTTGCCGTAGCATCTGGGTTACAAAATGGTCTGCCACTCCGCCTGCGCTTAGCCGTGTGGCGAATGTGTGCCTCAGGTGATAGATGGGAAAATGCGGTACGCCAGCTCGCTCCAGGGTAGAAGTCCAAACTTTTTTCAAGCTCGTGATGTACGGCTTCGTGGCCCTCTTGCTGGTCACTGCTGTCCAAATTAGCTGAGCGGAGCGGGTTCGGCTGCTGAAAACACGCCAGAAAGCCCCGCCAGGAGGCCGATCTGGGAACCAGGTTGCCGGTTTGGACAAGATAGAAATCATGCTGCTGTCCCAATTAGGCCTCCATTCCCGCCAGTAATAATTGCTGTGGCGACTCGGGTTCGCTGCCCGGCGGCGGGTGAAACGGTTCGTCCAGCCAGGCGAACAATTCGCGGTGCACAAACAACTGCTGCCGCAACAAAGCGACCAGATTGGACAAGCTCCAGCCCCAACGCGCCCGCAGCTTTAAGTACCGCAGCAGCAAGATCGCGATCAGCGCCGTCCAGATCTGGATCTTCAGCGCGTTCGCCGAGGTGCCCACGAAGGTCTTCACCCGCAAGTTCTGCTTGAGAGCCTTGAAAAACAGCTCCACTTGCCAGCGGTCTTGATAAATGGCGGCAATCGTTGCGGCCGCCAACCCCAGGTGATTCGTCAAGAACACGAGCGTGCGCTGCTGCTTGGCGTCGAAGTATTCGATGCGGCGGAACACCACCTCGGAGCCGCTGGCGGCCAGCGAGGGAAAGAAGATCACTTCGTCGCGGCGCACGCCTCCGGGACGGCGCGGCAACGGGCGCTGTTCGAGAACCTCGTAGTTGGCCCCGCGTTTCAATCGTGTGACAAAGAAAACGCCCCGCTCGCTCAGCTCGGCGAACCAGTCGTAGTCGTTGTAACCGCGGTCGAAGACCACGATCGTGCCGCGGTCGAACGACATTTTGCGGGCCGGCGCCAGGTCGGGCGTCTTGGCGTCGGTGACCACGCAGAAGCTGGGCAGGTAGCCGTCGTGATCGAGTACCAGATGGAGCTTGACGGCGCCCTTGGTGCGCTGGAACTGGGCCCAATCAAACAGCGAGGCGCACAGATCGATGACGCTGGCGTCCAGACTCAGCAGCTTGTTTTTGAAACGGAACTTGTGGCCCGGCGCCGCGCCGCGGCACTTCGCCAGCAGTTGATGAAAGACCGTTTCGTAGATCTGCCAAGGGCGTTGCCGGTTGGCGTAGGCCAGCGTCGAGCGCGGCGGTGCGGCGGACAAGCCCAGGTGCCGCAGCTTGCCTTCGCTGGCCGCCAGACCGCCGCAAATCTCACGCAACGACTGGGCGCGGCCGAGCTGGCAGAACAGCATGGCGACGAACTGTCCCCAGCAAGTGAAGCCGCGGGCGTGGCGCTCCCCGCGATGCTGGCGGACGGCCTGTTCAAACTCCGAACGCGGGAACAGCTTTAACAATTGAGAGAAAATACTGCATACTTGACTCATGGCGGGGCCTCCTCGGGCGGGTTGGTTCATAGGCCTGAACCCAATCCCAACCTAACAGAGGTTCCGCCTCCCCGGCTTACGAATTCAAAACGCTAATTTGGACAAGAGTGCTTGCTGGGAGTCGGAAACAAGTAACCCGATCCTGGAGTTTCTTCCATACGAGCTTTGAAGGCCTCGTAAGCCAAATCGGTCATCGGCATATCCGCCACGCCGGTTGGAGTTTTGGAGTCGGAGATGTGAACAACCCGGTTCTCAAGATCCACTTGCAGCTTCTCTATTGGTGTCATCTCCCGGTACGGTCGTAAGCCCATCTCCACTAAGATCACGATCGCGTGCCTCAGGTAACTGGGCGCGAAGAACTCAATCCGCTCTTGCTCACTTGCTGCCATGTAGTGCGGCTTGCGGGTAGTATTACTCACCCGAACTGGGAACTCAACTGCTTGGCAAGGGTTGACTGTAAGGCGCTTGTACTTCACCGCCAGATTGAGGATGCGTCGCAAGACCCGAAACTCCTGATGGACGGTCGCGGGTTTCAACCTACCGGCGTACTGAACTCCGAACTTCGTGTGGATCCTCTTGCGGGACTGCAAACGTATCTCCATGTGCTCCTCGATGCCTTCCGGTGTGATTTCCGAAAGTCGGAGGGAACCAAAAACTGGGCGCAAGAGCTTCAGTACCTTGAGGTTCTCCTGATGTGTTTTTTCCGCGCGGTACGGCGGCTTAGAACGATGTTCCAAGAACCAGTCTGCCCACTGGTCAAAGGTAAGACGCTTACCGGCCAAGATCGCTGGCAGTCTCCCCTCATCCCTTGCGTCCAGACGATCCCGGAGAAAACGTTCCGCTTCTTCTTGATTTGTTGTTCCTGTGGATTCTTTGATGATCCTCCCTTCTCGGTTGCGGTACCGCGCCCACAGGTATTTCGTGTTCAGGCGCGGGTAGACGGTACCAGTGGTCTTTAATGGTCTTCCAAATCTACTCATCTTCAATTCCTCCATTCACGTGAAATTGCTGACGCCACTCTTCCAGTTCCGACAGTCGAAACCGGATCGCGTGGCCCATCATTCGAAAATGGGGAATCTGCTTTCGCTCAACGTAAGCATACACCAACGAGGGGCTAACGCCAAGGAATTGGGCAGCCGTTTTCACGTCCACCGGCGCCTCAAACTCGACCTGTTGACTACGCTCCGCCATTGTGCCCTAACGCTGTTTTGTCATTCCTGATTGAAGTCGGCTCACGGCGCTGCCTGTGCGTTGCCAAGCCTTCGGTTCGTGCTACGACCACAACCGGTGCAAAGATCGCCCTGGTGAGATTCCTCCGAACCGCAGTTCTCGCAAAATCGCCAATCCAGTCGCGCAGCCTCGTTCACCGCGCGTTCGATGACCGCGTCCCCCTGGCGATGGCGAAGTCGGACGAGAGAAAAAATGATACGGGCAAATTCGTACCTGTCTTCAACCTGAATTATGCACTGCGGCGTGGACCTGAGGAGGGCTGAGCCGCAAGGGACCATTGGGAACCCCCGAAAACATGGGGTAAAAAGGTAGGCTGGCAAAGATCCCAGCTTCGCCAGCCAACCCCAAGGAGGTCACCCACATGGTTACCAGACGAAAACAGCATAGCTCCCAAAGGCCCGTCCAACAAGGCCCAGCCGTGACGGCCTCGCGACCCAATAAAATCGGGGCTTCGACGCCTTACCACTTCCGCGGCAAGAAGCCGACTCCCTACGGCGGCTTTCTGCCGGTGGTCGGGAGGGCGCTGATCTGAGAGCCTGGCTATGCGCTATGCATAAAATTTTATGCACTAGCCGTAACGCACTGGAAACACGTCACTTCCGAGCGAGGTTTTGACGACGCGGAATCTGGGCGGGAAGGGAAACCGGGGACGGAGAAGCCAAAAGACCAGTTGCCGAGCTACCACCTCACGACGACCGCCAACCCGCTACGAACGCAGCCACACTCGCAAAGTGAATCTGTGCATAATTCAGGTTCAATGGGTTCCCTCCAGCTCGTCGTCATGGGTTCACGCCTCCGGCAGATTCAATTCTCAAGTGGCTTGCCTCCCGTCGAAACCGGTTGAGGCTGCTTGGACCAATTCGGTACTTGCCCGCCAAAATGGCCCCACCCGTCCCGCTCTGGTCCCAGCCACGGGAAACCCGTAAGTCATTGAAGACAAAGCATCCGTCCCGTTGGTCCCACTCGTCCCGCTCAAAACAAAGCAAGTCTGACAGTGTGGGGACCTGTGCCAAAGGTTTACCTATCAGTAGTAGGTGTGTGGAAAAGACACTTTCTTTCTCTCCGGCGGGACACCGGGACGCATTACAACTTGCTTGTTTTTGAGCGGGACGAGTGGGACAAGTGGGACCAAAACCCGTAACTGTATTAATAATCAGTGCATTACGCTCGTCCCATTCACTCCGCTGACAGCGGGACGTGTCCCACCTCAAACGGGACCAGTGCCTGTTTTTGGCGTAAAAGACGTGTTTAGCCCGGATTTCCACTTTAGTTTCGGTTCTGCTAACCATCGGGTGACCTCGGACGCCTTTATTTATGCGGGTTGAAAAGCAATCAAGGCGCTGAGGAGATCAACACCCAATGGGTGAAAAAGAAAACAAGCCGTTCCAGCTAAGCTTCAACGGCTTATTGAAAGTCGATTTCCAAGGATCGCGCGTCACTTCCGATGGCGGGCTCATTCTCGTCCGCGAGCTGGACGAGCGACTCGGGCTCGGGAAGCTGATCGACGAACATCTCAGTGACCCACGGCAAGGCTCGAACAAAAAGTTCCCGTTCGCCGATCTGCTGCGGCAGTCAGTCTACTCTCGGCTGGCCGGCTACGAGGACCTCAATGACGCCGTGCGAGTATCCGCCGATCCGACCTTTCGCTTGATCGGCTCGCAGAAGAACTGGGATCGCGGCGGGGCACTGACCTCGCGACTGCAGAGCTTCGAGACGGAGATGCTGGCGAGCGAGGAGAACTTGCTGGGGCTGATGGCTGTGAACCGCGAGCTGGTGGCGCAAGCCGAGACGCAAGACGACTCCGAGCGCGTCGTTCTCGACATGGATTCGACCGAAAGCCCTGTCCACGGCCAGCAAGAGGGCAGTGCCTACAACGGCCATTTCGAGTCGGTCTGCTACCACCCGTTGTTGTTGTTCAACCAGCACGGCGATTGTCTGGCCGCCAAGCTGCGTCCCGGCAACGTGCACAGCGCTGAGGACTGGAACGAGTTGCTGCTGCCCGAGATCGAGCGCCAACAGGCTGCGGGCAAACAGGTCACCTTCCGGGGCGATGCGGCCTTTGCCAAGCCGGAGATTTATGAGTTTTCGGAGGAACGCGGAGTGCAGTACGCCATTCGCATTCCGGCCAACAAGAGCTTGGAATTAGCGATCGAAGACATCTTGTTTCGCCCGCCGGGCAGGCCGGGTCGCAAGCCCTTGGTGCGCTACAAGAGCTTCCGCTATCAGGCGCAGAGTTGGTCGAAGCCGCGACGCATTGTGGCCAAGGTCGAGCATCATCTCGGTGAGCTGTTCCCGCGGGTCGGATTTATCGTGACCAACATGAGCTTGCCAAGCCGGTCGGTAGTGCGCTTCTACAACAAGCGCGGCACGGCCGAGCAGTGGATCAAAGAAGGCAAACAGGCCACGCACTGGACGCGGCTTTCGTGCCATCGCTTCCGGGCCAACGAAGTGCGACTGCAACTGAGCGTGCTGGCCTACAACCTGGGCAACTTGTGGCGGCGGCTTGGGCTGCCGCACAGGATCAAGAGCTGGTCGCTGACGAGCTTGCAACAGCGGCTGATGAAGACCGGCGGTCGGCTGGTCAAGCACGCCCGGTATTATTGGCTGCTGCTGGCCGAGGGGCATCTGAACCGGCGGCTGTTCGCTGACATGCTGCACAGGATCTGGGCGCTGCCGCTGCCGAGCGGGTAGCGTTGACCGGGCGAGGATCAACAGTTTTCGGCTCCAAAAAAGTTTTTCAAGGAGCAGTGTCGGCCGGAGCGCCGTTCAGCCCGCTCAATCAACGTCTGTGAGCGGATGGATGAGCCCTGGCGCCTAGCGGCGGAGGTGATGTGCAGGGTTCAGCGCGGAAAGACGTGGTATTCGGGGCAGCGCGGGTGTATACTGTCGCCGTACCAGGGTCAAAATGGAAATCCTGGTTTAGATGGCATCAGCATCATTCGCTTTCCAAGAAACGACCCCGGACGGCGTACATGCGCGGACGAGCCCCCTCGTGTGCTTTTGTCAGTTTGTACTTAAGGCGACCGGGCTCGGCGATCAGGAAACCTAGGCGTTTTAGCTCCCGGGCCACGGCCCCCGAGTCATATCCCTGGCAAATCTCGCGGCGGAAGACCTCGGGGAAGATGAAGTAGATGCTGAATTTCCGGGTGCCGTCGCCAACCGTGCGAAACCCGGCCCGGTCGCGCACTACATCGTCAGGTCTGTCGAGGTTTTGGAACCGGGCCGACTGCGACTGAATGAAATAGCGAACCTGGCGGATGGCCTGTTGCAGGTCCGCGCTTCCGGCGCCGCCACGAGCATCAAGGTGGGCCTGAAAGCAGATCTCCGCCGCCCGTGTAGCTTCTCCGGCGGGCCACGGCAGAATGCCGAGTTCCGTTGCAAGTTCCCCAGCTGCGACTACTAGGCCAAACCGCCGCCCGCTGCGAGAGACTTCCCCGGAGGCACCCTCGGGAATTTGGTCGGCAACGAACTGGTCTCGCTTCTTCCGAACATCATCGATTGCATCTTGCTGGCACACGGTCACGAAGGCAAGAAAGTCCCGAAGCGGCGTCCCGTAGCAATTCCGCGCCGCCGCGGAAAGATGCCGCGCAAAGCTGTCGGCATCCGCCGCCTCATGAAGATCCTCGAAGATCCCAAGCCCCGCACCCGCGTCGGCGGGAATATCGATCAGGCGGACCAGGTGCCCCGCCCTGGCACGCTTCCCTGCCGCGGCTATGTGATCCGCTAGGGAAATTTCCCCATTCGAGAGAACAAGCAGGCACCAGGACGCCGACCTTTTTAAAACCGAGGTGCGACTCATGCGGGCCTTGCCCGCTCCATTTGCCAGCATGTACGCGGTGTCGCCAGCCTCGCGAGCGTCTAGTTCCGACAACTCATCAAGGACGAGCAGCGAATCATTATGCAGTTCGGCGACGGCTTCTAACCCATTCGCTGTCGATCGCCAGGTGCGGCAGTAACCGAGCCGCCCGCCCCCGCCGCAAACCGATCCCGCGACCAGGCTGGCAGTACTCTTACCCGTCGAGGAGTCACCTCGAAGGTGAAAGCCGCCTCCTTCTTCATCGGTGGGTGTGAGCATGGCGGCAGCGAAGCCGCATGAAGCGGCAAAGACCAGCCGCGAGTTGCCGATGCACAACTCACCTATGCGCCGCCGCCAGTCTTTCGATAATCCAGCCGTCGCGAAATAATGGACAGTTTCATGGGAGGGCTGGAATATCGTCCGCTCCGGCGTGTCGGGTCCAATCGTCTCGTCGGGCAGCACAAAATGAGGGCCGTGCCAGCCGACCTTAGGCACGCAGCGGACGCGGTCTTTGGGGTTGGCTTCGGTGAGATAGCGGGCGAGCAAATTACGGGCACTCCTGCCGGGCTGTGGCCGCAGGCCTCGGCTGAGCAGGGATGCTCTGATTTCACTTCCTTCAGCGGCGAGCTGCTCCATCGGCAGGCTCACCTGATGGCAATTGCCGTCCGGATCCCATACTTCCGCCAGCCGCCCCCACTCCCGTCCCTCTTCATTGCGGGTGAGGGCGACGACCTCCAGCCGCGAGCAAATCCGAGTGCGCCGTTTCTTGCCCTCTTCGTCCCTGTAGCAAAAAAAGACACCGTCATCTGAAACCAGGAACTTGCTGATATTTCCCCCCTCCCTGTGTTCGCCCTCTACAGCAGGGGGACTGTACGTGTCCGTGGTCGAAGAGATGGCCTTGGCGATTGTGCGTTTACGGTAGTCGGCCCTCTCCCACTTTCTGTCATACAGGCCGGAAAGCCGAAAGAGTTCATTGATACGGGCGGCGTCTTTCCCGGCCCAAAAAGCGAGGTGCTTACACAGGGCGAGGGAGGCCTCGGACTGGGATTTGTGTCCGCCTTTCCAGTTAGCTTCCCAGAGTTTTTTGAACGTGTGGTCGCCATCTTTGTTAGCCGACTGCATGGCACGGGAAACCAATTCTTCATCGCTGATAGCGGATGCCGGGTTTGACTCAGTCGCTTTCTCGTTCTGTTGGTCACCGCCAAACACACGGGTGTGCAGGGCTTCGAGCTGTTGCTGGCGGTTCTCGATTGCGGAAGGAGTTCCTTCGAGATGCTGGCCCGTTACGGTGAAGTACCGCTCACGGTCATACATCTCGATGTTGCCATTCTTACGCCCGCCAGCAGGCAGTTCACCCTTAACAAAAATGTGAACGCCCTGTCCCGAAGGAGAAACCTCGGTGTAAGAGTTCGCAGCGTCGATGATGTCTTTCGCCCACGGCTCAACCTCACCCGTCTTCGGATCGCGGCAGCGGTCAAGATCGATTCCCACAAGCCCGTCCGACTCGCTGAGAACAAATCCTACCCCGGCAAAGCGGCGATTGCCGTTCGAGCACGCCGCCATCGCTTCATCAAATGTGGTCCAGGATTTCGGATCGTTACAATTGGCAAGTTTTCCGGTCGCGGGCGAGTGGGGAGGTTTCGTGACCTTCCCGTTGCGAGCTGTTTGCTTCCAGCAGACCCACTGTTTGAGCGACTTAAGTGCCCTGGGAATGTGGGGCAGCTCAGGCGTCAGCAAGAGGCCACCTCCCGCCGTGCTCTAGCCACTCGCGCTTGATCTCAGCGAGGTCCCTCAGGTCTGACAAAAACAGCATAAAAGCGGCGCTCTCCCTGCGGATCGCGCTCAGCGCCGGATTATCCGCGACCTTGTCACAGTCCGCGACAAGGATGCCAATGTATGCTTGTCGCCGCACCTGGCGACGGGCACAAGCCGGACAAGGAGGAAAGTACGCTTTGCAGACTGGGCAAGTTGGGCACGCAATTTTCGCCGGAAGTAGCCCACGGGCTGACCCACTCTTGTCCAAATTAGCTTTGTCGAAAGCTGACTTGAACAGCACACTGCGCCCGGTCCGGTGAGCAGAGCGGGCCGTCGCGCCACGGAAACCGCTCCAGACGGGCCTTTGGGCTGCCTTTGGCGGTTAGCAGGGGTCGGCTGAATCCGCCTCGACATTCTGGACAGCATCTGGGGCCACCGGGAACCTGGTTTTTGCCTCGACCCTCTCCGGCCAATAAAATCAACAACTTACGCGTCGAGAACAGGGCCTGTTCAAGCTAATTTGGACAGCAGTGGGGCTGACCTGGGCCGTGTTATTCTGGGTGGGTAACGAAATAGCATAAACCGACTCCTTTCTGCTGACTTTGTGAGTCTACTCAGCTTGCGGCGGTCGCAACCATCCAAGGCAGCCCGTCGCAAGCTACGTCTTCTAAGCTTCAGTCCTCGGATCGTCGTCATCAATATTCGCCTCTGGGCTGGTACAGCTCAATAGCCGTGAGAGGGCGGCGCGGGGAATCATCAGGCGCCTGCCGATACGAAGTGCTGGGACATCGCCCCGATGGACAGCTTTGTACATCGAGCCCCGGCTGAGCCCCAGCGCCTTGGAGCCCTCCTCAATAGTCAATATCTGTCGTTTCATGTGACACTTCTGTTTGTTTAATCGTGTCTAGTGACGGATAAGTACGTCACGTCGTCTATTCTAGGCAGATACGGATACGAGCGTCAACTAGTGGTGTGTTACACTAACTAAGATTTTTCCGTAGCTAGATTGGGGCGACTATGCAATCAGACTTGATCGAGTTCGAATGGCTCATAGCCGAGGAAGGCCACGAGTGGATCACAGTTCCTCCCGGCTCTCAACCGCCAGGAGATAGCCAAGAGTTCCTGACAGAGAAAGCCGTATCCGGGTCCTGGAAGCGGTTTCGGCGATACCACCCCTTGGGAGAGCACTCTGGGCTGTTCCGGACGCTTGCGCAGACAGAGGCTGACAAGCAAGCAATCCTAGCGTTTGCTCACAAGTTCGGCATGCTTGGCGGCAAAACTGGCCGCGTTCTGCAACCGCAAGCAGAACCGGAGGTGTTCCCTTCTGCGCCGATCCCTCGGAGGATGGGGGAACCCTTTAGTGAATGGCGCGCTGAAATTCTCGCGTTGCGAGAGCTAGTCCAGCTTTGGGACTTGACCCAGTCAGGGGACGACGCGGCCCTAGCTCAACGCATTCGATGGGACGATGATTACGGCGGCGTTGATTATAGAAGCGATCCCAAGGGTGTGCTGCAGGACTTGCCCATCGCGGGCCGGGGGACCAATAATGACTTGCTTTCAAACTTGCCGCCCGGTGACCTAATTCTGCCCGCCAGATACTACTTGCAATCCGCCGTGAACGGCAATCTGCGCAATCATGGTGTTACTGCCCGCCTGCTTTGGGACCGCGACCTCAAAAGGCTGTCCATGCGGTTCTCACCTGATAGCTTAAACGCGGCGATATGGGTTCAGTTCGCTGAGGCGATCAGTGAAGACCGAAGATATGGGCAGTGTGAGGAATGTCAAAAATGGTTCGAGCTGACAACGGAGAGGCGGGCGGACGCCAAATTCTGCTCTGGCGCTTGCCGCTCCCGTGCGTATCGCAAACGTCAAGCAGGAGCGCGGCATCTTCACAGCCAGGGTGTCCCAGTTAAAGAGATCGCCCGTCGCCTCGATACGGACGTTGAAAAAGTTACAACTTGGGTAGAGAGGTAAAGGCCGTCCCGTAGCCGAACTGCTGGGCCTTTCCCTAGGATGAAGTCCACGCCATCGCGGAATGCGCCGCGGGGCGCGGCCTCCAGCGCCGCCAAGCCGAGCCGGTCGCCCGCAATACCCCGCGGCTGCGTCACCCGGCGAACTTCAGCAAGAGGCAATAGCGGGCTTTTCAGCGACCGCGCGAAAGCGACCTGAAGACGGCGCGGGCGTGGGCGCTGATGGAAACGGCGACGCGTTTGTTTGACTTTCGGCAGCCTGGGTGTGGCGCGCAAGTTTTTCCGCCGCTGGCATTACTGGGCGACGCGCTCGCGGCTGCAGCCGAATCCAGGCGGCGGCCTGGATCTGGCCCCCTGAGCCACTAAGGACCGCAAAGCCGCGCGTAGAAAGTTCGGCTACGACAGACCACTTATCAGGCGGTCAGAGAACTAGCCGGTGCTTGCTGGTGATGACGATGTATTTCATGCCCGCATCTTTGGCAAGCTGAGCGATTTCCATGGCGTCGATCCATTCGCCGATGCCGTAGTAGGTCTTCCCATCCACTTTGTTCGCCAGGTTGGAGTAGAGCCCCCAATGGATGAACATGGCGTAGTTGCCTTCGGAGAAGAGTTGTCCTCGGTTGGCGTCCTCAGCCCGAAGCTTCACGACGCTGGAACCCCAGAGTCGGTCCATTTCTTGCCCGTGGGCGGGATCGCTCATGGCCGCGAGCGCCAGCAGAGCTGCGGCGCAACTTAGTGCGCTGGTGTTGCAGTGCTTCACCTTCATTCCTCCGTCTGGTTGGGCCGCGACATGCTAGATCGCAAGGTTGCAATGCGGCCGTCCGCCGTGACGACCGGGCCCACGTAGTTCTCGCTTCCGGTGTCTTTCAGCCTTCGCTCCACCAACTGCGGGATCTCCCCAAAAACTAGCGCATCTTCTGGTCCCGGAGCCGCGGTTCAGATTCATGCTTCGATCTTCAATTCAGGTTGAACGCGGAACGAAGTTCAGCAATTGCTGGCTCGGGCATCACCGAGACGTCGCCGATAGCACGAGCGTTGATGAGGGCTTCCGCCGTGGACTCAAGGACTTCGAGTCGGTCGAATGCGTCGAGCACACTCGAACCAGTCACCACCACACCGTCGTTTTCTAAACATAACGTCATAAGTTATTGCGCATAGTATGCAGGCTGTGCTCTCATGGGGAAATGAGACCACTTCGCATTGCTGACGCTGAAAACATCGTTCTTGGATTGCAGGATGAGATCCGACGCTCCCTGGATTCCCGCTACGACCACCGCCTCCACGGCGTGCTGCTGGTGGCCCAAGGAATGACCTGCCCACAGGTGGCCAGGCTGCTGGGCGACGCACCACGGTCGGTGGAATATTGGGTGGGTCGTTTCGAGCAGAAAGGCTTGGCGGGCTTGCGCGAGGGAGAGCGGGCCGGGCGGCCCCCGCGGTTGAATGAGCAGCAGCTCGAAGAGATCAACGCTGCTCTTCGTCAGACGCCGCGGGAGGCAGGCCTGAGCGGAAATCTATGGGATGGCAAAACGTTGGCGGTCTGGATCGAGCAACAATACGGCATCACTGTGGGCGTGCGTCAGTGCCAGCGTCTGTTCCGGCAATTGGGCTTTCGGCTGCGCAAGCCGCGGCCCAAGATCGCTCGCGCCGACGAGGAACAGCAGAAGACGCATAAAAAAAACTCCAAGCGCTGATGGCCGACCCGGCCGTCGACCTTTGGGCCAGCGACGAAGTGCACTTTCAGCAGCACGGCTCGCGTTGTCGGATGTGGGTGCCTCCGGAGACGAAGGATCCCATCCTGCTGCATCATCCGACCCGGCGAAGCGTCGGATATTTTGGTGCCGTGCGACTACGCGATGGTCGGTTTTGGTCTTGTCGCGAGACGGGGAAATTCAATGCCGGGACCTTTTGGGAATTCATGAAGCAACTCCAGCAGGTGAGCCGCATTGGAGGGCGCCGCGTGGCGGTCATCGCTGACAACGCCAGGTACCACCATGCCCGACTGCACAAAGCGTGGCGCGAGGAAAACGCACCTGGCTTTGAGCTGGATTACTTGCCGCCCTACAGTCCCGAGTTGAATCCGATCGAGCGAGTCTGGAAGCTGACCCGGCGGCGTTGCCTGCACAACCGCTACTTTGCGACCCTGGAGGAAGTGATCGCAGCTGCGGAAGCCGAGTTTGCCACGTGGGGCCAGCCGAATGACACGCTGCGCCGACTATGCGCAATTAGTTAAGACGTTGTGTTTAGATCCAGAATCGAGAATCGTCAATGACTTGTGTGCCACTTTCTGAACTGTCACAATCTTGTCGCCTGCCATGGGCCTCAACATTCGCATCAACATTGAATTCCATACGCATAAGCGCAAAAACAGTTTGCAAGGGGCCACCGCTGAGAAAAAACTTGACAGCCTCCCCTGGTACTCCGGCCTTGCGGGGCCTGGGGTGGGCAACAAAACCAGCCGTTCTCAACGGCTGGTCCCTCCCATCTGTCAAATCCGCGGCAGTCCGTGGATTCCAATACACCCTCCACGCAGTCCATTGCTCAGGCCTGCACAGTTTCGAGTTGCTCTCTGCATTGTGGTCATTCCTCCCGCGAAAGGCTTCTTCTCGAGGGCTGGCTTCGGCCCAGCAGGGACCGGCTCTCAGCGGGTCCATGCGAACCAACAAAACGGCAAGAAGACCGTCCGCCCGCGGCCGCTTTTGCGCTCCCGATGGGGGCGGCTGTCGAGGTTCGATCAACGAGAGCAGAGGAGTCCCTCACAAATGAACCCAGCAACACGGCCCAAACAGCCCGCAGACAGCCATCAAGAGTCGCAAAACCTCCCACGCCAGTCCTCCTCAGCAGCAACAAAACAACCAAATCCGCAAGGAAACACTGTCAATCTGACACGTTTTTGCCAACCAACCACTCGTCCAGCTCTAAGAAAGTCATTGAAAACAAAGACACTATAGGATGACGCCGATCACCGGACCCCCGAAATCACCAAAATCACCCCCTAAGGACTGACAAAACATGACATTCTCTGACATTTTGTAAAGAAACTTTATACCCCATCGCGCAACCTATTTTATTTCAATGGGTTCGCGCGGCCATCAGTTCCGCCCGTTTTCAGTTCAACGAGCTTCCTTCCACTTCGCGTGAGGACCCCACGACAACTCCATCCCACGGTTGCCCGCCGCGAAGTCAAGTGCTAAAGTCGAACCGCGAGTGAGTCACTAGCCTGCATTTCTCACGGCGCAACTTTTCGGGCATTCTGGAGGCGATCCTGTTTCATCCAGCGATCAAGCGGATTTTTTTCAATGTTCGCCCTTTGGTCTTTTTTGCTGTCATCGTCCTCGTATTCGCTAGCAAAAGAGCCTCAATGGACTTGAGCTGTTTGGGTGCAAGTTGTTCGTTTATAACCGGTTAATTTTCCCAATGAGAGGATTTGAGAGTGTATGAGAGGATATCGGGTTTTTTGCCGGGCGGGGGGGCCTGGATCGCCTGCCGCTCACCTCCACATGGAAAATGATTCATCGCTGGGTTTCCCTTTTTTTAGGATAGCAAGCCGGTCTCGGGCGGCCTGGCGCTTCCTGGAGAAAACTGTTGAAAACAAAGGGGATAATTTTATCAAAAATCCGTGACCGAGTTTGTCAGCCCGGGTTTCTCAGCGCCTGACGGGCGAGGCAGGCGAGAGGCCCGGCAGTCCTTCTTTGCACTTGCCGACCGTTTTCGACCTACCGTCAAGTATGCGTCTTTGATTCAGCGGGGTTGGCGTCAAGCCGAACGCGCCTCGTACTGACGCGCCTCTCACGCAGCTCGTCACGCCAGGTGATGAGAAATGCAGGCTAGTGTAGTGCGCCAACCAGACTGTAACGTAATGGTGAGTCGCTTCCGTGCCTGTTAGCGGCTGATTCGGACCACTTGAGCCGCGTTCACGCGGCTTGGTGTCTCCAGGCCAGTCGTTTTACGGCTGGTAAACCCTACCGCTGAAGGTTTGGCAGCCCGTTTCAACGGGCTTCCCTCTTCCCCAACCGAAATCCATGCGTTGCGGTACCATTGGCGCACTACACTAGGTTCCACAGCCCGCACAACAGGAGCAGTTTGATGTACCTGAGAATGTTGATTGCCGCCGTCGTAACGGCGTTCATGATTGTGGCGGCGCTGACCTTGGCGCCGAGCCCGGTCGCTCTGTCCCAGTCTTCACCGGCGCTCTCGGACGAGTCGGTCGTTTCTTTCCGGGTGCGGTTCGGGTTGACCGACAGCGGCCCCACCGACTGGAGTGGCACGCTCGAGGTGACCAACGGCGAGGTGGTGCGGTTCAGCAATTGGCATCCCCGGCCAGGAGACGAGGTCATCCGTACCACGAACAACGGGACCACGAGTTGGACGCTCTCCACCCGCCCGGGTTCACATCGCAGAGGGTTGGGCTCCTATAACACCCTCAAGTCCCTCGATTCAGCTCCCTACCTCCTCATCCCCGGCCTAGTCATCGATGTCAAAGCGACACCGGGCACCCGGATGAAGTTCGACACCAAACAGGACAGCTTCGAAGTCGATCCGCGGACTTTGATGACGAGCTTTTCGCGAACACTACTTGACGGCGCGGTTGCCGTCGACCGGGTCCCATCCGCTGAAAGGCTCTCGACCACCGATTACGAAAACGATTTTGCCACGGCACTCGGCGGAAATGACGGCGAAATCTGGGTCGCCTGGATCGCCTACCGCGACAAGGCCTGCGAAGTTCTCGCCCGCCGCTTTGACGGAAAGGCTTGGGGAGAAATACATCGGGTGATGGAAAAGCCCGGCGACGTCCACACCGTGAAAATGGACCGCGACAAGCAGGGCCGCCCCTGGGCGGTGTGGTCGCGGCAGATCGGCGGCAACTGGGACCTCTACGCAAGCCATTACTCCGGTGGTTCCTGGTCAGCCGCCAGGCGCCTGAGCGACGATCCTCAGCCCGATATCTTCCCCAACCTAAGCAGCGACTCCAACGGCAACCTGTGGCTCGTCTGGCAGGGTTTCCGCAACGGAAGCTCGGACGTCTTCGCCCGCCGCTTCGACGGCGCATCCTGGTCGACCGAAGAGCGGGTCTCGGCCTCGCCGGCCAACGACTGGGGGCCAGTCATCACCCCCGACAGCAAAGGACGGGTTTACGTGGGCTGGGACAGCTACGACCGTGGCAACTACGACGTCATGATGCGGTCCTTCGCGGACGGCAAATGGTCCAGCGTAGTTCCCATTGCAAATACGCCGATGTTCGAGGCACACCTAAGCTTGCTTTGCGACAAGGACGACCGTCTCTGGGCCGCCTGGAACGAAAGTGGAGTCCAGTGGGGCAAAGACACCGGCTACGGAATTCAAAAACAAGGGACGCGCCTCTACGAATCACGGTCGATCGCCGTGGCGGTTTACAACGGCAGCGGCTGGGATGTCCCCGCGAGCCGCCTCAGCCGCGATTTTCCGCGGGATCTGCAACAGTACAACGACTACCCGATGCTCCAGACCGGCGGCGACGGCCGGGTGTGGGTCTTCTTCCGCAACCGGACCCTTCGCTTCCGCCATCAGCCCAACGAAGGAAACGCGGCGCATTGGGCAGCCTGGGAAATCTGGGGTTCGAGCTACAACGGCGACCGCTGGACTAGCCCGTTGCACCTGCCGTTTAGTCAAAACCGCATGGACGCGCGCGGCGGGTTTGCCAACGACAGCGAAGGCAATCTGTATGCCGCCTGGGTCACCGACGCCCGCGACTTCGAGATCTTTTCGTTCCAGCACAGCGACGTCTACACCGCGCGCATCCCGCCCCCGCCCGGACTGCCCAAGCAGCCCGAGCTGAAACCCCGCAAAGAGCCTAATCTGTTCCTTGCGAAAACCATTCATCCCAATGAAGCTGAAGATCTGAGGCGAATACGCGATTACAAGATTGAATCAGGCGGGAAAACCTATCGCATCTACCGCGGCGACACTCACCGGCACACCGAGTTTTCCTTCGACGGACACAACGACGGCAGCCTGCTTGACGCTTATCGATATGCGATGGACGCCGCCAGCCTCGACTACCTCGGCGTCAGCGAGCACTGCGGCATGAGCCTGCCCGATGGCACCCGCGGCGCTGCCGGAGCACCCGAGCAGGAATACTACACCTGGCTGGCCCAGCAAACCGTCGACCTGCTGACGTTGCCAAAGACCTTCGTCCCCGTATACACCTACGAGCGCAGCGTCTCTTACCCCAACGGCCACCGCAACATCCTCTTCGCCGAGCGCGGCAACCCGGTGTTTCCCATTCCGCCCGAGGAACAAAAGGGCGAAACAGGCGCGCGGGCGCTGTTTGACTACCTCAGACGCTACAACGGCATTGCGATTCCCCACACGCCCACCGGCTCGGGGACCGATTATCGCGACGCCGATCCCGAGCTGCAGCCGCTGGTGGAGATTTACCAAGGCATGCGGACCTCGGCGGAGTACGCCGGCGCGCCGCGAGCCCCGCACCCCAGCAACCCGGATCCGGGCCGTCCCCGGGAGGCCGGATTCCTTTGGAGCGCCTGGAAGAAAGGCCTCAAGATCGGAGTCCAGGCCAGCTCGGACCACACCTCGACCCACATCTCCTACGCCTGCACGATCGCCGAGGAATTCAGCCGCGACGGACTGCTCGACGCCATGAGGAATAGGCACTCCTACGGAGCGACCGACAACATCGTTCTCGACTACCGCTTGAAGGCAAATGGCAAAGAATACCTGCAAGGAGATGAGGCAAACGTTACCGGGGACTTCCAGCTATCCATCAAAGTGATTGGCACTGCCGCGATCCGCCAAATCGACATCATCAAGAACAACGCTTTCCTCCACAACCGCCAGAATCTTGGCCGCGAGGTCAGCTTTACGTTCGTCGACAACGAGGCCGAATCGGGAGAGAGTTACTACTACGTGCGGGTGATCCAAGTGGACGGCGAGATCGCCTGGTCGTCACCTATTTGGGTCAACAAGCGCTGAGTAGCTACCGGCTGCAAGTCGGCAGGTTCCTAGGTGACTGAAAATGGTCTGAAGCCTGACCGAACCGAAACAGAGCCGCGCCCGCAAGGGTGCGGTCAAGTTTGCTGCGTGAGCTGGGCTTTCTATTCGGGTGCGGTCACTACAAGACCGGACCGCACCCTTGCGGGCGCGGCTCTGTTCGAAGCTGAGCGCCCAATGAGGAGGCCCCGTCAATTCTGGACACACTCGGTGCTGTCGGGTATCGTGTTCGAGCACTGAATACTTTCGGTCATCCCCGATGAAATGGTCGCGCAGGCGACGTCCGAGGCGGTTCGAATGGCCTCTTCGCGGCTCGGCGCGCGAGCCGTGCTGCAGTTCGTCTCGCCTTGGTAGGTCATACAGACCTTGCAGGAATATTGCTGCAACCCCATGGTGGAGTAAATCAGCACCCCCAGAACGGCGAGGCCGAACAGTATAGCTAGCAAGCTGGTCTTTGACATGATCGAAAGGGAGTTACATTATAGCCGTGACGAGGCTGAGTCGACCGCCTGCCCGGCCCCGCCCGGCCTGATATGCTGGGGGCAACGGCGTACTCGATTCGCAAACCGGCACATCGCGTCACCGAGTCTGACGGCAAACACACGCGGCGCTCGAAGAGACTGCTGGTCTTCCGCCGGTGTTTCTTCCATTAGATAAGCTACCTGCGAGGCAACTATTCATGTCACTCACTGAATCCACGATGCTTTCGCTCGGGACAAACGCACCGGGCTTCGAACTCAGCGACACGGTTTCCGGCGATGCCGTCAGTCTCGACACTTTTTCGGGTAAGGACGGACTGCTTGTGATGTTCATTTGCAATCACTGTCCGTTTGTCAAGCATGTCTACCATGAGCTTGCCAAAATCGGGACCGACTACGCCGGGCGTCCGCTCGGGATTGTCGCCATCAGCTCGAATGATGTCGCGACCCACCCGGACGATTCGCCGGAAAAGATGAAGGCATTGGCCGAGAGGCTGGGGTTCAACTTCCCTTATTGCCACGACGAGACTCAAGAATCGGCCAAAGCGTACTCGGCTGCTTGTACGCCGGATTTTTTCCTTTTCGACGGGGAACGAAAGCTCGTCTACCGCGGCCAGCTTGACGACAGCCGGCCTGAGAATGGGAAACCCGTGACGGGCAGCGACCTGCGGAGCGCGATCGAATTGCTGCTGGCTGGTCAGCCTCAAAGCGCCGGCCAGAAACCGAGCATCGGCTGCAATATCAAATGGAAGTCCGGTAGCGAGCCGAGTTATTTTCCGGTTGCGAGCTAGTAGGCCCAACGCCACAGTGCGGCGCCGGAAGTCAGCCCGGCGCCGACCGCCGCCATGAGCACGAGGTCGCCCTTCTTGAGGCGGCCGGAGGTGATGGCATCCCTGGTTGCCAATGGAATCGTTCCACCGGTTGTATTGCCGTATCGGTCAATATTCACGATGGCTTTTTCCGGCGGCAAACCCAGACGCACGGCGACGGCTCGGATGATGCGTGCATTCGCCTGGTGGGGGATCAAGACATCGATGTCGTCCGCCGTCAAGCCGTTTCGCTGGAGGACCGTTTCGCAAACCTGACACATTTGGCGAACGGCCCACTTGAAGACCTCCTGGCCGGCCTGATGGACGTAATGAAGCCTCTGCTGGACGGTCTCGCAGGTCGCCGGCATGCGGCTGCCCCCGGCCGGCATACAGAGATAGTCGCCGCCGGACCCATCCACCTCATGAACAAAATCGATCAACCCTAAACCTACTTCGTCGCAAGGCTCGAGCAACATGGCGCCAGCACCGTCGCCAAACAACACACAAGTCGTCCGGTCCTTGTAATCGACAATTTTTGACATGGTGTCGGCGCCAATGACCAAGACCCGTTTTTGAGTCCCGCTGGCAATCATTTGCGCGCCGGTGGTGAGGCCGTATAGCAAGCCCGAACAAGCCGCGACCAAGTCAAATCCCCAAGCCCCTTTCGCTCCAATGCGGTCCTGAACCAAACAGGCGGTCGATGGGAACAACATGTCCGGCGTAACCGTGCAAACAATGATGGTCTCTATATCACTTCCAGAGAGATTGGACTGGGCGAGCACTTCACGCGCGGCTTCGGTGGCTAAGTCTGACGTGGCGGTATTTTCATCAGCAATATGGCGCGTACGAATACCGGTACGGGAGACGATCCAATCGTCGCTGGTCTCGACGGTCTTTTCCAAATCGGCGTTCGTGAGCGTGCCGGGGGGAACATAGCCGCCGACCGAAGTGATCTTGACATTTTGAACAATTCGCGAGGTTTGCACGTGATCACACTTCAACTTCGATGTCGTTGCCTTCCAGGCGAACGGGATAGCAAGCCACATTTCCTCGGGCAGGGCCTGAAAGGGCTTGTCCGGTCTTGACGTCGAAGCGCGCCCCGTGCCAGGGACAAACAATAGCCGCGGCGTCGACCTGGCCTTCGCTCAGCGGTCCGCCTGCGTGGGTGCAATGATTGTCGAGAGCGTAGTAGCTTCCCGCGGCATTGACCAGTGCAATGCTTTTGCCTCCGGCCTCGAAGAGCTTTGCGGAGTTTTCGCTAAGTTCGCCGGCTTTGGCGGCCTTCACGTACGTACCCATCGTCTGTCCTCTCTTTGCGGAAAGTTCGCGGTGCGGACGCAACAGTCACGGCAGCCCCGAAAACTGACATCATAGCATCTGCCCGGGTGCGAGCCGCTCGCTTGGGTGGTGGGCAAGCCGTAACCATGCGGGGCCATGTCAGTGGTGGCGGATTCGGCGCGAACAGGCGGCGGGCCACTCTCTTACGGTCACGGCTCGTCTTTGCGCAGCCAAACCGTCTCGCCCGTGGAGGCGGATTCGTATCCACTGAATGCCAGCCGCAGCATCTCGCGCGCGTGTTCAATCGGCCGGTGGTCAACGGGTTCTCCGCGCAGCTCTTGAAGGAACAGCCGCAAATGATCCGCCGTCGCCGCCATGAAGGCCGATTGGCGTTCTTTCACGTAAGTGATCGAACGCCCGCCTGACTCCGCGCGGGCTTCGCCGCCCTTGACGAAGCTGAAACGAGCGGTTGGCGCGCCACGCCTTCGAGACCACTCGACAGACGCCCGCGCCACTCCGCCCAGAGAAAGGCGCAACGACGCTTCATCGCAGTCAAGCCTCATTTCGAGATATCGCTCAGGGGCGTGACTGACCCGATTGAGAGAAACCGCGGCTAGGCGGTCATCGGGAAATCGCAGGGCCAACTGGACCAGTACGTCCGAATCGTAATCCTCGCGCACGCGGGGAATGTGGGCCGTAATGGCTCGTGGCAGATCATCGAACAGATAGCAGATCAAATCCAGCACGTGAGTGCCGAACTCAAACAATGTCGACTGCTTCAGAGCGGCACGCCAGGCCACCTTTTCATGCGGCGCCGGATGAAACATCTGCTGCCAGCACTGCAGGTAGAAGAGCCGCCCAAAATCGCCTCTTTGAAGGCGCTTCCTGGTTTGGCGATAGACCGGCATGTAGCGGTATTGGTTATTGACGCGGATGCAGAGGTTGCGTTTTCGGGCCAGCGCGATCACGTCGTCGGCTTCTTCCAGCGAAGTCATGAAGGGTTTCTCGCAGAAGACGTGTGCTCCGGCCTCCAGCGCTTGCCGGCAGAGGGAATAGTGGCTGCCGGGCGGGGTGGCAATGATGAGAACATCCGGCCGCCGCGCGGCGATCATGGCCGAGGCGTCTTCGTATACGTTCTCGATACGGAACTGCCCGGCGATTCGGCGCCGTGTGCCGGCAAGGGGCTCGCAGGCGCCTACAACTTGGATTTCAGGAATCAGGCGGCAGGCCGGAAGGTGAATTCGTTCGGCGGCGCCGCCAAGACCACAAAGCCCGAGACGCACCATGCCTAGGCCCGCTGGTCTCGGGCCCGCATGGCCGATTGATAGCTTGGGAAGAGGCTAACCCGCATTTCTCACCACCTGACGGTCGAAGCACGCAATAGGCCCGCCATTACTTCGTTGCGCTTCCTCGCCGTGCTCAACGTACTGTCAAGTACGCCTCCGCTCGTCAAGCGGCGCGCGCCTCGTACTGACGTGCCTCTCACGCACTTCGCCTCGCCACGTGGTGAGAAAAGCGGGCTAATTAGCTCCCTCTTTCTTCTCTTCCTTGGTTTTCGCCTCTTGCTTCTTTTGAGTGGCTTCCACTTCGGCAAGGTCCCAGCCCTTTTCGATCTTCAAATTGGGAAGCGCTTTCCGCAATCCGTCGGCGCCGCTGTCGGTGACCTTTGTTTGCCACACGTACAGGTTCTTCAAGTTCTTGAGGCTCTTGAGATGCTTGAGGCCCGCATCGGTGACGGGCGTGCCGTAGAGATTGAGATAGGTGAGTTCCTTGAGGCCCTTAAGATGCGCCAAACCGGCGTCGCCGACTTTCGTATTCTCCAGATGGAGACGGCTCAAAGTCGAAAGCCCCTTGATGTGCGCCAGGCCGGCATCGCTGACACTGGTCTTGCCGAGCTGCAACTCATAGACGTTGCTTAGCTCCGCCACCGGAGCGACGTGCTCGTCGCTGACCGACTCGCCGGTCAATTGAAAGTTGACTTCCAGCCGGTCATCATTTTGAGCAATTTCGCGGACTGTTCCGCCGGCTGCTTCGATCTTCTGAATGGCTTGCTTTTCGGCGTCGCTCCTTTCAGCGGCCCGGGCGCCGGGCAAGCCAAGTGAGAGCAAGAGCGGCAAGATCGCGGTGAGCATTCTCTTCATAAGAAACCTCCTATTCCGTAAACTGTCTGGTCGCTGCTACCTCATAAATGATACCATCGCCCTTCTCAAGATTTTGCGAACGGCAACGGCCCAAACTCTACCCACTTGACGGTCGAATCACGCGATAAGCCCGCCAATGCCTCGTGGCGCTTGCTTGCCGTGCTCAACATACCGTGTCGAGGCGATGCCGCCGGGAATGGCGGCACGGCACGCAAGAGTGCGCGCGCCACGTCGGGGCGGCGCGCGCCTCGGAATCACGGCCGATGAGTGACCAGGCGCCGAAGATACTGACCCGTCCATACTACGAGCGCCTCTCGGAGCTGGAAGATAAACACCCATGGACCCAAGCCATGCGGCGGATGGGCTTGGAACTGGCCGACCACTACGCGGGGCCGGTTCCAACTCGAGTTCTCGACGCAGGCTGCGGAACAGGCCGCTTTCTGCATGAATGCGGCGGGCGGTGGGCGCAAGCGCAAATGTTCGGCTGTGACCTGTCGGCGGACGGATTGCACTTCGCTACGCGGCGCGGATTGAAGCGCTTAGCGGTTGCGAACGTCACTTCGCTGCCGTTTGCATCCGGCACCTTCGATGTCGTTTTCTGCGCGGACGTGCTACAACACCTCTCGGCAGCGAATGCAAACCAAGCGCTTGGTCAGTTTGCGAGGCTTCTTAGGCGAGGCGGGACTTTGATTGTCCGAACGGCCGCGCGCCGGGGAATCGGCGGGAAAAAGCATCGCGGCAGCGGCGACTATCAGCAATGGGAGCCGCGCAAGCTCCGAGCCGCTCTCGAGGGCCGCGGCTTTGATGTCGTGTTCCTCTCCCGTGTCAACTGGCTGCCCTCGATGTGGGCGGACTGGAAGGCGTTCTTCAAGCCGGCCCCGAAAGGGGATGTGGGTTTAAGCCTTGAGCCGCTGCCAGCGAACCACTGGAAATCTCGATTGATGACGAGCTACTGGAGGAAGGAGCGGCGTCTCATCTTGGCCAGAGACTGGCGCCCGCCTGGAGGGCACACGCTATTCTGCGCCGCTAGAAAGGCAGGCCGGGATTGAGCGGGCCGCCGCCCCGGCCGACGATTTCCGTCGTCGTGGCTTCTTACAATACTCCGAAAACGCTGGAGATGTGCTTGCGTTCACTGGCCGGCCAATCAGCCGATGAGGTCCTGGTCCTCGACAGTTCGGATGAAGACCCGGCTCCGTTTCTTTCAAAACACTTCCCCGATGTCAAATTCTTCCATTTCAGGAAAGCGGTGTCGATCCCGCGGCTTCGCTGGAAGGGTTTCCGGGAATCAACGGGAGAGGTCGTGGCAAACTTGGAGTCTTGGATGGTTCCCGGCCCGGACTGGGTGGAAGCTCTGCGGAAAGCTCACACCGAACATGCGCCGGCTCCCGCTATCGGAGGGCCGGTCGGATTCGATCCCGGCCAGGGTGGGTCGGCTTTTCAATGGGGCGACTTTTTCTATGAGTACGGCCGTCACATGACGCCGGCCGATGACGGCGCGGTGGACGAGCTGACCGGAGCCAACTGCTCCTACAAACGAGCCGCGCTGGAGGAATGCGAAGATCTGCTCCACCATGGGGCTTGGGATTCCTCGCTTCACGAGCGGTTCAAAAAGCAAGGAAGTTTACTTCGGAGAGCAGGGTCGGCGAGTGCCGATTATCGTGGCGAGCCGCGGCTCTCGCAAGTGATCTTGCAGCGTTTCCATTACGGCCGCTGGTTCGCCGCGGAAAGAAACCGCCAACTGGGGTTCCCGCAACGTTTGGCGCGGTGCCTGACCTCCCCGCTCGTGCCGTGGATACTGCTCCGCCGGCTTTGGCAATCGCTCGGCGGCAAGCCGGGCGCCCGCCGCCGGCTGGCCAGATCCGCCGGGTGGGTTCTGTTCTTTTATTCTCTGTGGTCGCTGGGAGAGGCTTGCGGGTATTTGTTGGGCGGCGGATCAAGTGAGCACAGGATTTTCTGATGAAACCTGAGCTGTCCGTCATTGTTCCGTCCGTCAACGGGAAGCGGTTCGTCTTGGAATGCCTCGAAGCGCTGGAAGAGCAGAACAACCGGGAGGCGATCGAGGTGATCGTATGCGACCGCTTGCGGGATGGCGCCGCGGAAGCCATCCGGCGGCGGTTTCCCTGGGTCAGAGTGGAGAGCGAGCTTTACGAACATTCGATTCCCGCTCTGCGGTGGCACGGGATGAAGACGGCCCGCGCCGAAGTTGTGGCCGTTATCGAGGACCATTGCCTGGCCCCCGCCGGCTGGGCGGAACAGGTTCTGATGGCACATGCCCAAGGTCACGATGTGGTGGCCGGTCCGCTGGAGAATGCCAGCCGGGACTCATTGTTTGAATGGGCGTTTTTCTTGCTGGAGTACGGCTCGTCGATGCCTCCCCTGGCATCGGGCGAGGGTGCGGCCATTCCGGGAGTCAACATCAGCTACAAGAAAGCCGCTCTTCCTCTGGAAGACAAGCGCTTCGCCGGGCTGTGGGAAAGCTTTCTGATCGACGAGCTGCGGCGTCAAGGAGCTCGAATCCGCATCGACGCCCGGATGCTGATCCATCACCGGAATCCGTTTTCATTTCGTGAGTTTGCGGTTCAGAAATATCTCTACTCTCGTTCATTCGCGGCCATGCGGGTTTCGGATAAAGGGCAAGCGGTTCGTTTCGCCTTTGCGTGCTTTGCCGTGACGATCTTGCCCCTTTTGCTTTTAATGCGGCTGATCAGAACCGTATGGGCGAAGAAGCGCAACCGGCGTGAGCTGCTGCTAGCGTTGCCGATGATCGGGGTGCTCGTTTGTTGCGGGGCCGCGGGGGAAGCGATCGGCTATTGTGCCGGTGACGGGGGAAGCCTGCGGGCGGTTCGGTAGACGAGTCGGGACCCCATGCAGGAAGAAGCTGCTACTCCATCTCACGGTCTTCGCCGGCGAGCTTGCCGGTTTTGTCGTAGACCAGGTAGGCGTGCATGAAGCGGCTGAGATCGCCGTCGAGTACGCGGTCGACATCGCCGCTTTCCAGTTTGCTGCGCAGGTCTTTGACGAGGCGATAAGGGGCCAGCACGTAGTTTCGAATCTGGCTGCCGAAATTGATGTCCGACTTGGAGGCTTCGAGCTTATCGGCCTCGGCCTGCTTCTTTCCCATCTCGTGGTCGTAGAGCCGCGCCTTGAGAACCTTCATGGCGGAGGCTTTGTTCTTGTGCTGGGAACGCTCGTTCTGGCACTGCACGACGATCTTCGTCGGCAGGTGCGTGATCCGCACCGCGGAGTCGGTTCGGTTGACGTGCTGGCCGCCGGCGCCGCCGGAACGATAGGTGTCGATCCGCAAATCCTCGGTGCGAATGTCCACCTTGATCTCGTCGTCGATCTCCGGGTAGACGAACACGGAGCCGAACGATGTGTGGCGCCTGGCGTTGGAGTCGAACGGGGAGATCCGAACAAGCCGGTGCACGCCGACCTCGGAACGCAGCAACCCATACGTGTTCTCACCAGCGACGGTAAACGTTGCTGATTTTAGGCCCGCCTCTTCTCCAGGAATCGTATCGGTGACGACGGCCTTGAAGCCTTCGCGCTCGGCCCAGCGAAGGTACATGCGTAGCAGCATTTCGGTCCAGTCCTGGGCCTCGGTGCCGCCGGCGCCCGCGTGCAGCACGACGATGGCATTGCGATGGTCGTTCTGGCCCGAGAGCAGCGCTTCGGTTTCGACGACATCGGCCCGCTGCCGAAGCGAGCCCATCTCGGATTCTATATCGCTGGTAACCGCCTCGCCCTCGCGGGCCAGCTCAAACAGCGTTTCAAGGTCGGCGAGCGCTTGCTCCAGCGCCTGCTCGGTCTCAACGGCCGCGAGCAGGCGCTTGCGCTCCTGCATGATCTTCTGACTCTTCGAGGAATCGTTCCAAAAAGCCGGGTCCGCGATTCGCTTTTCGATCTTTTCTAGCAGTGGTTTCTTGCCGGAGGGGTCAAAGATACCCCCGAATGGCTTGCACGCGGCCGCGCAAGGGAGTGAATTCTCGATCCAGTTCGTCTAGCGTCATACGGGTTTTCTCCGTTAACTCGCAGTGGGGGCCGCGTGGGTTCAGCCATTACAGTCTTGCGGCTCAGCCATTACTGTGATTATCCTTCATCAGGGTCAATTTTGGCTATCCGTTCCGCCCTATGAAGCCAGACGTGCCATTCTGAAGCGCCGCCCAATCGCTCTAATCGGCGCCGAGCAGCGCCAAGGTCACCCAACCCGAAGTCGACACGTGCTGGGCATAGCTCGTCATGCCGGGCGGGCGAGTCGTTTCGGGCCAGCCGCCGGCGGGAAGCTGGGTCTTGATCAGAAATTCCCTGCCTCGAGCGATCAGATCGTCGATCCGCCGCTTGTCCGCGGCATCTTGCATTTCGCGAAATTCAGCCAGGCTCAGTAAGGCCAGCGCGGTGTCGAACGGTTCAGGAGGGTTGTTCTTGTAGGGCCCCCAGCCGCCATCGCTGGTTTGAGCAGCCGCAATCGTCTCGAACGCCGCTCTCAACTTCTCGTCCGCGGCGGGCTTGCTTCCCGGGAAACCTTCGGAATCAGCATGGGCCAGAATCAGAGCCGCGGCGCCGATTACCGATTTCACGGCTGACTTCAGCAACCACCGATCGGCGCGGGAAAGCGATCGCTCGAAACGTTCATCCCCGGCTAGCCCCCGAGCGTGGAGCAGGGTGCGCCGAGCCATCCGAGTCGCCAGCGCGGGTCCATACGTTGCCGGCGATCCCAGCGAGTTGCCGGCATCGACTTGCCACGACCCGTCCTCCGCCTGGTCGGGAACGAGCATCTCCGCGGCCTGGATGAGCGCTTGCTTGTCCCCGATCAACCCCGTGTCCGAAGCGTCTGCAAGGGCAGCGGCGAACTGAATTCGAGCCAGCTTCTTGTCGCTAAAGCCGGGGTCGCCGCGGTTGCTGTCCCACTCCAGCGGCCGGGCCAGCCAATCGGCCGTATCGTCGAGCACTCCGTTCTGAATGCTGAAGGACAGGCGTTTCGCCGCGAACAAGGCACGCGCCGCGTCACCGTTGTTGTGGCACGAAAAGCAGTGGTTCTCGCGCGACCAGGCGGGCACTTCCTTCGCCAAGTAGGCAACCGCCCTTTGTTCGGGGCCAGCTTGCTTTGGCTCGGCTGCCGAGGACGAGAAAACTTGCGTGAGAAGCAAGATCAGCACCGGCGCGATCTGACGCGGTACGTTGACGTCAAGCAGCCACATGAGGAGAGTCCAGGAGTTCCGACGCGACTCTGAGAACCTCCGGGATCGCTTCACGGGGAACAGGAGCGTAGGTTTCCTCGATCTCTTCGAGCGTCATTTGCTCAGCCAAGCATGACAGGATGAACGACACCGAGAAGCGCGTGCCACGTATCGCCAGCTTGCCCCCAAGCAGCTCTGGATCGCACACGATCCATGCGTATTTCTTATACTGCCGCAGTCGCTCGGCGCTCATCGTGCCCTCTCCTGCTTTCATTTAAGCAGTTAAGAATCGGCCCGGCCACCGCTTTTTGGGTTCGAGAGCGCTAATTCATCTCGCGGATGCAAAACAGCGAAGTCTGGCTTCGCAGGAAAATCTCGCCGTTGACGATGGCGGGCGACGAGATGAACGAGTGGCCTTCGAGCGTATTGGTGGCGATCACCTCATACTCCTCGCCCATCTTGAGCACGACCACGTCGCTGTCCTCGGTCGAGAGGTAGAGTTTTCCATTCGCTCCCACCGGCGACGCCTTGAAGCTGTAGGGCTTCGGCAAACGCACCTGCTGGTAGTAGGGTTCGCCGGTCGTTGCGTTGAACCTGAATTATGCACTGCGGGGTGCACCGGAGGAGGGCTGAGCCGCCAGGGGCCATTTGGGGGACCCCCGAAAACATGGGGTAATAAGGTAGGCTGGCAAAGATTTCAGCTTCGCCAGTCAACCCCAAGGAGGTCACCCAAATGGTTACCAAGCGAAAACAGCATAGCTCCCGAAGGCCCGTCAAACAAGGCCGGGGCGCGAGGGCCCCGCGGCCCAATAAAATCGGGGCTGCCACGCCTTATCACTTCCGCGGCAAGAATCTGACTCCCTACGGCGGCTTGCTGCCCGTCGCCACCCTGCTCGAAAAACTCGGCTTCCAGGCGCTGCTGGAAGAAACCATCACGAACAAACGAATCACCCGTGTGATGAGCCTCTACCAGTTTGTGCTGGCCCTCGTGCTGGGCCTCTATGTCGGCTTTGCGCGGCTGAACCAACTCCGCTTCATCGCCCGCGACCCCATCTTGACCGGCATCTTGCAAGTGACGCGTCTGCCGCCGCAGTCCACGCTGTGGCGCTTTCTGGCCTCGCTGCACCTCAACGTGGCGAAGCAGATCCTTTCCATTCAGCGCCAGCTGCGGGAACGAGTCTGGGCCGCGGCCCAGGTGAAATTGGAGACGGTGACGCTGGACACCGACACCACCGTGCACACGCTCTACGGCCGCCAGATGGGCGGGCGCAAGAGTTACAACCCCAAGAACAAGGGCAAGCGCAGCTACCAGCCGATACTGACTTTCCTGGCCGAGACGCGCGAATACCTGATGGGCGGGTTGCGCAACGGCGACCGGCCCACGGGCCGGCAGATCGCCGCCCACCTCGAGAGCGCCTTTCGGGCTTTGCCGCACGGCGTGAAGAAAATCCTGGCGCGGGCCGATTCCGGGTTTTATTGCTGGGAGGCGGTGGAGGCCTATGAAAAGGCGGCTTGTCAGTTCGTCATCGTGGCGCGCAAGACCAGGCGGCTGGTCGAGCAGTTGCAGCAAGCGGCCTGGAAGCCCTCGCCCCACAGCGATGCGGATGCGGAATGCGAATTCCTCTACCAGCCGCAGGGCTGGGCGCGGGCCTGTCGTTTCCTGGCGCTGCGTTACGAAAACGAACCCGCGGCCGGCGCGGCCGAGCAATACCAGCTGTTTGCCACCAGCGCTTACACCTACCGCGTGTTTGTCACCAACCTGGCCGAACCGATCGCGGCGGTGGTGTGGTTTTACAATCAGCGCGCCGCAGCCGAGAACCTCATCAAGGAGGCCAACAACGACGCCGGGCTGGCGGCCCATCCCTCGCGCCGCTTTGACATGAACCGCAATCACTTTCAGCTGGCCATGCTGGCCTACAACCTCAACTGCTGGCTGCTGCTGTTCAACCGCGAAGCCCAAGCCAGCGTGGAGACACTGCGGCACACCACCCTGGCGACGGCGCGGCTGCGCTTTCTGTTCGTGGCGGCCAAGATCTGGCGGCACGCCGGCAGAACGGGTGTCAGCTACAGCGATCATTATGAGGAAAAGGGCCTGTTTGAACGGCTGATGCGGCGGCTGCGGGCGATGGGGCCACCGGGATCGAGCTTCGCGCCGGTGGTGGAGGGTGCGCTGAGTTGAGGGGCGCTCCATGCATAAAATTTCATGCACTCGCCGCAACGTACTGGGAACACGCCGCTTGCCCGCCCGCTTTTGCCCGCCGGGATTGGCAGGCGGCTCAAACAGGGAGGGAAACAGAGGAAAAGACGACTTGCTAAATCACTGAGTTGACACGACTGCCGCTACCGCCACAACTCCATCGGCGATGGCTACGCCGAATCGGTGCATAATTCAGGTTGAAGCAACTAAAGAATCCGTTGTCAGTGACGAAATACAGCTTGTTGTCGTGCAACAGCGGCGAGGCTGTGTAGGAGTTGGCCCGCTGGTTCGTCCACAGGATCGCGTCGGAGTCCGTCAGGTCTCCTTTACCGCCCAGCCGAATGGCCAACAGATTGGGGTTGCGAAAACCACTCATCACGATGACGATGTCGTCCTGGATCACCGGGTTGGGAATCACGTTGCGCCCGAGGCCGGCCGCCTCCCAGATGACCTCGCCGGTTTCCAGATCATAGCCGCGGGTCTTGGTTGTGCCGCTGACGACCGCCTGGGCGCGCCCGCCATGCTCGACAACAAGAGGCGCCGACCAGGAGCTCATTTCATCGCGGTCCTTGCGCCAAAGCTCTTTCCCGGTGTTCTTGTCGAGCGCCAGGATGAACGACTGGCCCTCGTGATCCCGCTTCAAAATCAGCTTGTCTCCGTGAAGAACGGGAGGGTTTCCTTCGCCGAATTGCAAAATCTTCCGCATCTCGCCCAAGTCTTTTTCCCACAAGAGATTGCCGTCGAGGTCGAACGCATAGACCCCGCGCGAGCCGAAGTAGGCGAACAGATGCTTGCCGTCGGTGACCGGCGAGTTTGACGCAAAGCTGCCGTAGCGCTCGTGATATCCCTCGTGGGGCTTGGCCACCTTGACCGTCTTCTCCCACAGAGTTTCCCCGGTATTCTTATCCAGGCACAGCACCACGAACTTGTGTTCGACCCCGCTCGCTTTGCCGAGTCTCATGCCGCGTCCGCGGCCACCGCCCTTCTTGGTTCGCGGACCGCCGGCACGGGGTTCGTGCCCGCCCGGACCGCCCGGACCTGCTCGTTTGCCGCGCGGACCGCCAGGAGGCCCGCCCCGCTTGCCTTGCGGCCTCGGACGAGCCTGGGGCTCCGGAATCGGCTCGGTCGGGATCGCTGCCGTTAGAAAAAGCTTGTCGCCCCAAATTACCGGCGACGAGTGGCCCTTCCCTGGAATGTCGACTTTCCACTTCATGTTCTTGGTGTCGCTCCAGTGCACGGGCGCGTCGCCGACCGCCATTCCGTTGTCGGCCGGGCCCCGCCAGCGAGACCAATTCTGTCCCTCGGCGGCGGGTTCGCCACCCAAGAACGCCGCGGAAAACGCGGCCACGAACAACAGGGCTGAGGCGTATCGAACTCTCTGTTTCATGACTGTTATGCTCCCACGCTATGAGTTGCTCGAACCACCGGAATAAGAATGTCCCCCCACGGGAATCGTGGAGAACCCGTTGGGTCGCCTTGCCTGTTGGCAGAGGCGGCGCCGCGAAGCACTTGGTTACCACGCGCAAATTTTCTGAGCGGCGCCAACGATAGGAACTTGGCGGCTGAGACGAGATATAGCGGCTCTGTCTGGCCCTGCGTGCAATGAACCACTGTCCCCAGAGAACCCCCGCGTGGCATGATGAGACTTCACTGAGACTTTCACCGAACAAAAGACTTCAGCCGAACAAGGAACCAGGCTGCGGCGGCTGTGGCGGATGAAGCTGAGGGAGAGAATCATGCAGACGGAAAAGGCTACGCTGGCGGCAGGTTGTTTCTGGGGCGTCGAGGCGACTTTTCGCCAGATCAAAGGCGTCGTTTCGGCAACGGCCGGATACACGGGCGGCACATTCCCCAACCCCACTTATCAAGATGTTTGTGGAGGAGGCACGGGGCACGCCGAGGCGCTTGAGATCGAGTATGACCCCTCCCAGGTTTCCTACAAGGCATTGCTCGACACCTTCTGGAAAACGCATGATCCCACCACGCTGAACCGTCAAGGCCCGGATGTAGGATCCCAATATCGCTCGGCCATCTTCTTTCACACTCCCGAGCAACAGGCCGCGGCCACGGCGTCCAAAGACGAACTCGACCGCGGCGCCCGCCATCGTGACCCGGTTGTCACCGAGATCACTGCCGCTTCCGAGTTCTACCCCGCCGAAGACTACCACCAGCGATATTTCGAGAAACGCGGCATCGTCCACTGCGTGAGCTGAGTTGAGGTCCGGCGAGAGCGAACATTGGGCTCTTAGCTTGAATAAACAGCTCAGCTCTGTTGAGAAACGTTGGCCTTACTAGTTCTATGACCGCTTGATAAGTGGTCTTTTGTAGCCGAATTTTCTACGCGCGGCTTTGCGATCGAACCTCCAGTCAATCTTAACCCCTTCGCGGTTGACTCGGCGGTTCCAGGCAGCCGCTTCGCGGCGCAGCTTCACCAGATCTTCGATGCGCCGCTTGCCCAAACATTGCCCCGAGAATAATCCAATCTCGATCTCCGCCTGATTCAGCCAACTGCCATGGACAGGCGTGTAGTGCGGCGTGAAGGCGTCCCAGATCTCTCCGCCGAATTCCTCTCCGCACAAATCCGTCAGCGACTTGCGGCTGTGCGTGGAGAGGTTGTCCATCACCAAGTGGATCGTCTCCGCCTCGGGATAGGCCATCGCCACCTCAAACAGCGCCTTGGCAAACTCCACCCCCGAGCGGTCCGGCGTCACGAAGGTGAAGTGGCGGCCCGCTTTGGGCTCGACCGCGCAGAAGACATTCGCGGTTCCACGGCGTTCATGCTCGCTGTCTTGACGAGCCTCGCGTCCCGGCGCGGCGGGCGTCGGCGGACGAACGTCGGCGTGCAGCCTCACCGGCTTCTCGTCCAAGCAGACAACCGGCTGCGCTGGATTGTAGGGTCTCTCATAGGTTTCCAGCACATCTTCCATGCCTGCGATGTAAGCTTCATCGAGTTCCAGAACGCACCACATTTTTTTTCCGCCACGGCTTGAGGTCGTGGCTGAGCAGCAAGATGCGGATGGTCTCTCGGCCGACGCGCGGGACCAATCCTCGCTTGATAGCTTCTTCGGCCACCAGCCGCACCGTCCAGCGGGCGCGGCCCTGCGGCGGATCGCTGCAGACCATGGCGATGATGCGCTGGCGTTGTTTGGCCGAAAGCAAGCTTGCCGCACCGGGCCGCTGCTTGTCGTAGAGCGCCCGTTCGAGGCCGCCTTGCTGATAGTGCCGGGCGAGATTGCGCACGGCTTGCCGCGTCAGGGGCAGGACTTCGGCGATCTGCGGCGCGCCCATTCCTTCTGCGAGCCGCAACAACGCAACGGCGCGCATCGCCACGCGGACCTGTTCGATGCCGCCACGCAAAAGCTTCTTCAGCGCTGCCTGATCTTTCTTGGAGACTTCAATACGCAGGGCGGGTCGAGGCATGTCTCAAGTATGCCCCAAAACATTTCGATACGAACATGTGTTTTCGTAAAATGTTCAAGCGGTCAAAGAACTAGCCAACAAGAACGAAGCCGCTGGCACGGTGACCGCCTTAGCGAACCGGGTCCGACGGTTGCCCGCCAGGAGCGCCCTTCTTTCAGCGGATCTCGAACGCAGCAGTCGCCTCGGCCGACTCGTTGCCGCCGGATCCAAGCAGGCGCAACGAGGCCCGGAAAGTATAGTTTCCGGGCGCTGTCCCTTCGCCAATTCGGATCTTGTGCGTCGAGGTGTACTCCCCGGGATCGCGGGGCCTCTGAGCCGTAACACTAGTGATGGACTGGTCACCGAGCAGGATCTCGCGATTCTCGACGACATTGCCGGCGAAAGGAACAGTGTAGGTCACGAGCAGCTCGATTTCTTGGCCGGCCCCCGCGGCCGACGGCTCGACCCGTGCGCTCGATATCCGGAACGACTGCGACGAAACCGTCGGGGGCGGCGACGGGCGGCTCGGAAGGTTGGAACAGCTCGATACGTGCGACCCGCTCCGCCTGCTCGATGTCGCTTAGCCGAATGTTGATGCCGTATTCGAGCCGCGCCCGAACGGGAGTGTCCTCGAAGTGCATGTCGATGACTAGACCTCGTTCCTTATTAGGATAGGTAAGCTGCCAGTCATCGATGACGAAGAACGTGCCGGCGCGGATCTCGTCCCGGGCCGACAAGCGGCCCTGCTGCCTCACGAGGTCATAGTCGGAGACCAGCAGGCGCACTCTCATTTTCTTTTCGCCTGGCAATGTGGGCGCGTTCATCCACTTGCTCTGGGCCCAGCCCTTGCTCTTCCTGAGCTTCGCGGGGAAACGGATCTGGGCGCGGCTCCCGTTCCACTGCTGACGAACGCTCTGGAGGGTGACGCTCGCCGGTGCGATGCCGGTCACAGGGACGGGCCGGATGTCGGTGCCTCCACTCGGCACGTTCGCCGCCGCGGGACTGCGCGCCGAGACGCAGGATGACAGCACGGCGACGGCCATGGCTGCCGTTAGCGACAGCAACGATTCGGATCTCAATGCGTTACTCGACAAGAATCCTCCTTCGACTGCGTCAACCTTGCGGCTCCACGATTTCCAAGCCCCGGACTAGCGTCTTGTCTTCTCGAGCCCAGAGCATCTGGCCGGGCTCTCTTGGCCGCCCACACACCGGCAGACGAATAGCTCGCTCACGTTGCCCAACAGCGCGGGTTCTTCGACCCACCTGCACGGGCCGCCCTGGCTGCTCGAGGGAGGCCGTGAACGGCCAGCCGGCGGCGGTGAAGCGGTCGCCGCACCGGAACTCGAGCCCGAGGAAGATACGCCACCGGACGAAGACGGAGACCAGCCCTCCGGGACGTTCCCAGTCACCCCAGGCGGCAGCCGGGTCGGACTGCCGCCAACTCTTGGACCCGACGACGACCTAGCCGCGCTCGTCGAGCTGGAGGTCGAACCTCGCGAGCGGCCGATGGAGTCCATCACGTCGGAGAGGGCGTCCGCCAGACCCGCCGCGGCCTCTTGCGAACGCCGCCGATCCGCCGCCCGGGCGGCCGTCATCGCGCCGTTGATCACCGGTGTCAGCGCGGAGATCGAGCCCGACATGCAGCTCACGGCCAGGCTGGGTGAAGAAGCCATTCGCATTAAGTATGCGGCTTGAGCCAGGTCGTCCGGGGAGGGAGATCCGCCCAGGATGGCATGAACCTGGCTCAGCAGACGCTGCCCAGCGCTTGGCTGCGATGCCCACAGAGCCCCAGTCGGCGCCGGAAGTCGTGGCCCTGCAGCTCAGTATTTGCGCTCGGGGAACTCCTCGTGCCAATTCTCAATGACTTGGATCGAAGGTTTATGTGCTTCGGTGCGGTGATCGATTGGCTCGACTTTGATGAAACGCCTGCCTTTGTCCGCGACGACGTAGCTAGGATATCGCTGGCCTAATGGCGGATAAGGAAACTCGAACGTCTCGAACAGCCCTGCCGTCTCATTTGTTGTGGATGGTGTAGGTCGCCAGCCGGTGTGAACAGCCGTCGATGCCTTGGCGCGTAGCCCAAATCTCGACAGCCCAGCCGATGCTATCTTTCCCGAATGGGATGTTGGGATCGGATCGAAAAACCGCGGCTTCCGTGCTTTGCGTTCATACACCGGCGATCTGGGCGCCGGTACCGCTCGCCCTATTCTCCGACCTTCGCGACGCAGGTCGCTGAGCCGCTTGAATCTGCAGCGCGGGTCCGCGCCCGCGCGTGTATTGCGCCGACAGGCGGAAAACGTACTCACCAGTTGTTGGGTTATGAACTGGGTGATCCCACTGCAGCATCGCACCGACAGGCGGCGGCCCTTCCGACCACAGAACGGCACCGGCGGCACCCTCCGGAACCGTCGCCTGCCCCGGCAATGCAGCTTTGTCTGACCAGTTGAACCCGCGCGCACTTCGAACCGGACAAACGAGCGACTGTTCCGCGTAGTCAATTTCAACCCGGTGGGGGTAGCCGCTCAGTTCGTTCGCGGTCGCCTGCGACCCGGTCAGTGCCACGAGTGCCAACAGCCCAACCCTGACGATAGGTTGCATCAGTTTGCCTCCAATCAGGTTTGCCCAGCGTTGTCCAAAATGATACCACGTACCCGACCGCTGCTTGCGTTGCTAGACGATATTCGCCACGGCAAGGGTGCCCGCGATCGATCGGTTCCCCTGAGCCCGCAGCTGCTGGGGAAAGTCGGGTAAGTCGGGAAACCACGAGGGACAGTCACCTTAACCACTTACCGGGGAACTCGGGAGCGCAGTTAACGTACGATAGGGCACGCCAACGTAGTCTGTGCGTAACGTATCTTGCTATTTTATCCCGGATTTCCACTTTAGTTTCGGTTCTGCTAACCATCGGGTGACCTCGGACGCCTTTATTTATGCGGGTTGAAAAGCAATCAAGGCGCTGAGGAGATCAACACCCAATGGGTGAAAAAGAAAACAAGCCGTTCCAGCTAAGCTTCAACGGCTTATTGAAAGTCGATTTCCAAGGATCGCGCGTCACTTCCGATGGCGGGCTCATTCTCGTCCGCGAGCTGGACGAGCGACTCGGGCTCGGGAAGCTGATCGACGAACATCTCAGTGACCCACGGCAAGGCTCGAACAAAAAGTTCCCGTTCGCCGATCTGCTGCGGCAGTCAGTCTACTCTCGGCTGGCCGGCTACGAGGACCTCAATGACGCCGTGCGAGTATCCGCCGATCCGACCTTTCGCTTGATCGGCTCGCAGAAGAACTGGGATCGCGGCGGGGCACTGACCTCGCGACTGCAGAGCTTCGAGACGGAGATGCTGGCGAGCGAGGAGAACTTGCTGGGGCTGATGGCTGTGAACCGCGAGCTGGTGGCGCAAGCCGAGACGCAAGACGACTCCGAGCGCGTCGTTCTCGACATGGATTCGACCGAAAGCCCTGTCCACGGCCAGCAAGAGGGCAGTGCCTACAACGGCCATTTCGAGTCGGTCTGCTACCACCCGTTGTTGTTGTTCAACCAGCACGGCGATTGTCTGGCCGCCAAGCTGCGTCCCGGCAACGTGCACAGCGCTGAGGACTGGAACGAGTTGCTGCTGCCCGAGATCGAGCGCCAACAGGCTGCGGGCAAACAGGTCACCTTCCGGGGCGATGCGGCCTTTGCCAAGCCGGAGATTTATGAGTTTTCGGAGGAACGCGGAGTGCAGTACGCCATTCGCATTCCGGCCAACAAGAGCTTGGAATTAGCGATCGAAGACATCTTGTTTCGCCCGCCGGGCAGGCCGGGTCGCAAGCCCTTGGTGCGCTACAAGAGCTTCCGCTATCAGGCGCAGAGTTGGTCCAAGCCGCGACGCATTGTGGCCAAGGTCGAGCATCATCTCGGTGAGCTGTTCCCGCGGGTCGGATTTATCGTGACCAACATGAGCTTGCCAAGCCGGTCGGTAGTGCGCTTCTACAACAAGCGCGGCACGGCCGAGCAGTGGATCAAAGAAGGCAAACAGGCCACGCACTGGACGCGGCTTTCGTGCCATCGCTTCCGGGCCAACGAAGTGCGACTGCAACTGAGCGTGCTGGCCTACAACCTGGGCAACTTGTGGCGGCGGCTTGGGCTGCCGCACAGGATCAAGAGCTGGTCGCTGACGAGCTTGCAACAGCGGCTGATGAAGACCGGCGGTCGGCTGGTCAAGCACGCCCGGTATTATTGGCTGCTGCTGGCCGAGGGGCATCTGAACCGGCGGCTGTTCGCTGACATGCTGCACAGGATCTGGGCGCTGCCGCTGCCGAGCGGGTAGCGTTGACCGGGCGAGGATCAACAGTTTTCGGCTCCAAAAAAGTTTTTCAAGGAGCAGTGTCGGCCGGAGCGCCGTTCAGCCCGCTCAATCAACGTCTGTGAGCGGATGGATGAGCCCTGGCGCCTAGCGGCGGAGGTGATGTGCAGGGTTCAGCGCGGAAAGACGTGGTATTCGGGGCAGCGCGGGTGTATACTGTCGCCGTACCAGGGTCAAAATGGAAATCCTGGTTCAGATAGCTGGTGATAACGCAGAGGGTTGTATCGGAAGCGCCCGGCGGGCAGGGCTTCTCGCGAGGAGGCTCTGAAACTGCATGGCGGGCGTTTTTGATACAACTTGTTGAACCTAGCCGCGCTGCTGGGGAGGGGTAGGGATTTGAATGTTTTTGAGCGACCGTAGCCGTGCTCCGGTAGGTCGCCGAGAGTGCTCTGAGAGCTTGTTTTGGGGCGGTCGGACGAGGGTCGATGGTGCGCCAGGGCCGAGTAAAGAAGCACAAAAACACAAGAATGCAGGCGCTGGACGCAACGCGAGTGCGCCTGCATCGAGGCAGTGCTGAGCGATCCGCCGCTGTGCTGTGGTGGCCATGGTGCTAAGAAGTGTCGAAGAAAACGAACAGCGCGGGCCGCGGCGGTTCGAACGTCTCGACCAACAGCATGCGTCCTTGGCGGCAGAGCGGACAGCAGTGTTGTTGCGCGTTGTCCGCGCCGGTCGTTTCGTTCGTGGGCTCAGCGACGGGCACAGCCAACAGCTCGCGGGCCAGAGCCAACTGTTCGCGCCGCTGGCGGTTGGCCAGGAAGCCGTAGTAACGGATGCGCACGAAGCCCTTGGGTAGTGCATGGAGTAAAAAGCGCCTCAGGAACTCAAGGGCGTCGAGTGTCATCTCGCGTTGTTGGCCGCGGTGAGCATAGTCCTTATAAGAAAAACGAACCGTGCCGTCGTCGGAGGACAACAGCCTTCGATCCGAGATGGCCACGCGATGGGTGTAGCGCGCCAAGTATTTCAGCGCGACCTCGGGCCCGCCGAAAGGCGGCTTGGGATGGACCATCCAGGGTTTTCGTTTCGTGGAGGCCAGCAAGCGCCGGAAGTTGCGCTCTTTTGCCAAGTGCTGAAGCTGGCCGTGAAACGACAACTCGCCCTTCAGGAACGCTCGCCGTAAGTGGTCCAAGACCTTGGCCCGGAAGACTTGGCGCAGCACCCGGACGGGCAGGAAGAACCGCCGTCCCTTACAACGCACCCAGCGGGAGCCGTCCAAGGCGATGCCTCCGCCAGGAACGATGCAGTGCAGATGCGCGTGATGCCCGAGTGTCTGCCCCCAAGTGTGCAGCACGGCGAGAAAACCGAAACGGGCCGCGAGCCGCCTCTGGCCGAGTTCGAGCAGCGTCTCGGCTACGGCGCGAAACAGGATGCCGTAGACGATGCGCGGGTTCTGCAGCGCCAAGGGGCCGAGCTGATGCGGCAGCGTGAACACGACGTGGAAGTAAACGACGGGCAGCAAGTCGAGCAGTCGCTTGTCGAGCCACTTGGCGCGCGACGCGGATTGGCATTGCGGGCAATGCCGATTGCCGCAGGGATTGTAGGCCACCTTGCGGTGGCCGCACTGGTCGCACTCGAACACGTGGCCGCCCAAAGCCTCGGTGCGGCAGGCCGCGATGTCGGAGAGAACCCGGCGCTGCTCGGCCGAGGTTGCCACTTGGCGGCGGAAACGTTGCTGGTGGGTTCTCACGACAGCGGCCAGCGTGGGCCGCTGAGCGCTCACGGTGAGGGTGTGGTCAGCCGATCCAGGGGACTGCGCGTCGAGGCGGCCGCCGTGGGAGACAGGTGCAAATAGACGGTCGTCGTTTTCAGATCCCGATGCCCCAGCAGAACTTGGATCGTGCGCAGATCAACACCGTCTTCCAGTAGGTGTGTGGCGAAGCTGTGACGCAGCACGTGGGGGTTGACGTGCTTGGAGAGCTTGGCCTTCTGGGCCGACTCGCGGCACACCAGCCGCACGGCGTTCGCGGTGATCGGCCGTTGCGGGTCCTGACCGGGAAATAGCCACTCCGTGGACCGCGAAACTTTCCAGTAGGCGCGCAGCGCTGCCAGCAGCCTGTCGGGCAACAAGGTTTCGCGGTCCTTGCGCCCTTTGCCTTGGCGCACGCGAATGAACTTTCTTTTCGAATCGATGTCGTCGAGCCGGAGGACGACGAGTTCGGACACGCGCAGGCCGGCTCCATAGAGCGTCATCAACATGGCGCGGTGCTTGAGGTTGCGTGGTGTGTCGAGCAGCACGGCCACTTCGGCGCGGCTCAGCACGGTGGGCAAGCGGCGTTCGTGCCGCGGATAGGGGATGCGTTCGCTGATCCAATGGCGGCCGAGCGTCGTCTCATAGAAGAAACGCAGGCCTGAGACGATCTGGGAAAGGCTCGGTGTAGCGAGCTTGCACTCGCGAACCAGATAGAGCTGGTAGCGGTGAATCTGCTGGCGGCCGAGGCGGTCGGGAGACTGCGAGAAATACTGGGCAAACGCCGCCACGTGCCGCACGTAGGCACGGATCGTGGAGGCCGCATAGTTGCGGACTTCGAGGTCCTCGATAAACTTCTGACGTAATCGGGTCATGGCATGCTCCTTGGAGAGAAAAGATGCCGCCAATGATGGCGCACCTCGTCCGCCAAGGGGTGCTGCCCTTGCCGTCAATGTCAGGGTCTATCTAAAGGAACTTCAAATAGCCTCGCGAAGCGAAGCTTCGACCCACCGCGTAGCGGTTTGGCGTGCATTGAGCACCAGTACTCACACTTTCCGAGCCCCACCCATCACGATAAACCGAAGTCCTCCGGCCTCGAATCCTGCGCATCGCAGACCTCGAATACTAAACGCCAAACCCGAGGCCCAACAGGCAAAGGAGCGGTCAGAAGTCAAGGCATTCCAGAGAAGCTGGCCCTGGTGAAACCGGTGGACTTTAGTCTTACACACGCCCCAGAAGGTAGGCGTGCCCCGTCCGCTATCTGGCGCCGGTCATTGGGAACGCGCCGGACCCTACCAAAACGAACCAAGCCGGGCAAATCGATTTGTGCTTCAAGAAATACCTGCTCCCACCCGCGGGCTCTTCACACAGGGACTGCTAGGATGGGACGAATGGGGATTAGCGAAGATCTCGCGAAGGCCAAGGAATTACTGAATGAGGCGAGACGGCTAATCCCAGAAGACAAGGCGCAGGAGTGCCTAGGATTGGTAGATGGGGCGTTGGCACGAGTTGAAAGGGTGATATCGACTCTGGCGCAAGGCAATGCGAGGCCTATCGAGAAATAGGCAGGCCCCAACAGCCACGGGTTAACACCCAAGGGCAGGAAACGCCCCAGCGCCGGATTGCCCACTACTTTCGAGTTTGAGGCCGCTTGCTTCCTCACCCCACGGTCAGAAAATATCCAGTCACCAGGAGCACCACAAAGCTCATGAGGCCGCCCAAGAATCCCCAGGGCGTGCCAGTTCGTTCTTCCTGTACGGCAGTCTTGAACATGATTCAGATTCCTCTCAAGGGGCAACCAGCACAATCATTAACTGCAACTACGGACTGGCACCCGATTTGTTCCTTACCCCATTAGACGCCCCATCACCAGCCTCGGTTAGCAGCCAACGCAAAAAGGCAGGGTAGAATCAAAAGGGCCACGAGTCCAGCGCTCAGAAGGCAGGCAGCGCTGGCCCACCCATTTCCGAGCCCCACCCATCACGAAAAACCGAGGCCCTCAGGCGGCATCCTGCTCCGCGATTCAAGAGGCAGGGGCTGCTGTCAGATCCTGGTAGGCACGACGCGCTGTTCCGATGCTTATAGCAAGCCTTGAGGCGATCTGGGACCAACTCAGGCCCTCCTTGCGTAGCTTGACGACTTCCGTGCGGTTGAAGATTAGTCTTGGCCTCCCCACGGACTTGCCGGAAGCCAGGGCTCTGGCTTGGCCCGCCTTAATCGCATCTGACCGTTCCTCGTTTTCCATTTCAGCGAACCAGGCTTGGATGGCCCACAGGAGTTTTCCCATGGTGGAGTTGATCGGGCCGGTCTGCGATTTCACGGGAATCACCGTGATGCCCAGGTCGGACAGCTCATGAACGGTGGAGATGACTTCCCGCATGTCACGACCCAGACGGGAGACCTTCCACACCAGGAGGCGGTCGAACTTTCTGAGGGCGGCATCTTTCTTCATTTGCTGGAACAGCGGCCTACTCTTGGAACCTTTGCGGCTGGACCGACCCTGCTCCACGTAAATGCCGCGGACGGCCAGTTCAGAAACGACCTTCGGGTTGACGGAATAGACGGCGCGGTCACCGGCTGCCTCCTCGTGGATGCACTGGCGGAGCAGCTTCCGGATCCGGCTCCAATCCCGGCCGGAGCCGTCCTTCTCAGCTACCTCCAATAAGTCCGCGAACTGATTCTCGGTAGTCTGGCGATCCGTGGAAACCCTGAAGTAAACAGCATCCATTCGTTCTGGCTCTGCCGGGGAGGCTAACCCGGATTTCTCATCGCGGGGTTGGCGGAAGGCCGCCTTTTGTGGCACAAACATAATGATTACAATATGTTTCAGCCAGCAAGAAAGCGACCCCTGCCATGACAGAGTGTACCCAAACCAGCTTCACCTTCGCCGACCATGGCCGCCGCCAGGTGGTAGCCCGTTTCGACGGCGGCATGATCACCTCCGACGGCGGCGCCATGCTGTTGCGCCAGACCGAACAGCGCAGCGGCATCGTGCGGCAGTTCGCCGCCTGCTTCCGTGATCACCGCCAGCCCGCGCAAGTCGAACACAGCGTGCGCGAGCTGGTCTCGCAGCGCGTCTACGGGCTGGCGCTGGGTTATGAGGACCTCAACGATCACGATCAGCTGCGCTCCGACCCGCTGCTGGCCCTGCTGAGCGGCAAACAAGACCTCGAAGGCAAGCAGCGCCGCCGAGCCCAAGACCGCGGCAAGGCGGGCGCCGGCAAGAGCACTCTCAACCGCCTGGAGTTGACCCCGGCCAAGGCCGGCGCGCAAAGCCGTTACAAGAAGATCGTTCTCGACACGGGCGCGGCCGACCGTCTGCTGACCTCGCTCTACATTCAATCGCAGCCGTGCCAGCCCGAGCGCATCGTGCTCGATCTCGACGCCACCGACGACGCGCTGCACGGCCGCCAAGAGGGGCGCTTTTTTCACGGCTACTACGGACACTATTGCTACCTGCCGCTCTACATTTTCGCCGGGGACCAGTTGCTGTGCGCGCGCCTGCGGCCGTCCAACATCGACGCCTCGGCGGGGTCGCTCGAAGAGGTCCGGCGCATCGTCGAACAACTGCGGCGGGTGTGGCCCGAGGTCGAGATCCTGCTGCGGGCCGACAGCGGTTTTTGCCGCGACGAGATCATGAGCTGGTGCGAGAACCAGGGCGTGGATTACGTGTTCGGACTGGCGAAAAACGAGCGTTTAGAGCGCCTGATCAAGAGACGGATGAAGCTGGCGCGGCGGCGTTTCGCCAAGAGGGGCAAGGCGGCCCGGGCGTTCGGGGATTTCCGCTACCGCACGCGAACCAGCTGGGCGCGGGGGCGCAGGGTGGTGGCCAAGGCGGAGTATCTGGCGAAGGGCGAAAACCCGCGTTTCGTGGTGACGTCGCTGACGCCCAAGCAAGCGGCGGCGCAACACTTATACGAGACGATCTACTGCGCCCGCGGAGAGATGGAGAACCGCATCAAGGAGCAGCAGCTGGGGCTGTTCGCCGACCGCACCTCGACCGCGCTATTGCGGTCGAATCAGATCCGCTTATATTTTTCATCGATCGGGTACTGTTTGCTGGAGACGCTGCGGCGGCTGGGGTTGGCGGGGACGAAGATGGCGCGGGCGCAATGCACGACGATCCGGCTGCGGTTGTTGAAGATCGGAGCGCGCATCCGGATCACGGCGCGCAAAGTGTGGATTTCGCTGGCGACGGGATACGCCTGGGCGGGGGTGTTCGCCCAAGCGTATGAGAATCTCGAACGGGGGGAGCCGCGGCGCTGCTGAAAACGGCAAGGCGAGTTCAAGTAATACTTGAAGCACACAGGGCTCGACAGGGGCGGCAATCGAGGTTTGCCCAAAAACAGACGAAAAACGCCTCGGCCAGGGTCGCGGACAGCATGCCGGGCCGTTTCTGCCCCACGGCGGCCCCGCCGAGAGGCGATGCCGCCTCAAGACCATGAAATCCCATCCCGCGCGCCCCGCCAACCCCGTTTTCGGGAATCGATGAGAAATGCGGGCTAAGCGCCCACCGCTTCGTCCTCGTCATATTCATCGTCGCCGCAGGCCTCGCCGTCATTTTCGTCCTCCGCTTCCTGCGGCACGGAGAGCCCCGCAATTTGATCCAGCCGATCCTGCAGCTCTTCCTTCTCTTCCTCCAACTCCTCAATCCTTGCTTCTAGTTCGGTCTTGGTTGCTGACATGTGGATGTAACCTCCTGTTGAATTCTGTTCTTGGAAGACGGGTTATCGAGCGTCCGGTCTTCCCATCCTCAGCTTGAACCAGCTAGGCAGTGTCTGAGCGGGTATGAACCGGGGATGAGTCTTTCTCACGCCTACGCTTGCGCCGCTTGGTTCGTCGCCTTCGGAAGTAGGCCCCAACGGCCCGACGCAGCTTGTCCCGGCGGCAGTACTGCTCCTCATAGAGGAGGTTCCAATATTCGGGAATGGCCACTGGGAAGATCTTCGGCCATGGAGTATACCGTTGACGCAGCTCCACTGCCTTGAGGACTTCAGGTGTTGGCGGCCTTCCCGGTGAACGCCTTGGTGTGATGCTGGCACGGACCATGCGGGCGATGCGTTCCGCTGTAGCACGATCCATCAAGCCATGTTTCTTGCAGAACGCGGAAGCAATTTTGCCTATGTCACGGTGGATCGGCTGCGGCAGGGAAACCTTGGTGCCAGACGATTTCCGCTTGGAAACAGAAGCCTCCGGCTCAACCTGAACATCAGACCGCGAGCCCTGGTTGCGGCTGTTGTTTTTCACCCTTGGCATGACGTTACGCTTCGGACGTCCTCCAGTAAGCGATCCAGCCCACTGTTCCAAAACTGTTCCAAAAGTCCATGTATCTGACGGGAAACGGGTTCTAGCTTGAGCGAAAGCAGAAGCCCCGAATTGGTGTAAAGCCATGGAAAATAAGGAAGAACATGAAAACTATGGATTGGAGGAGCAAAACTCCTAAGCGGCAGGTCGCCGGTTCGAATCCGGCCGAGCCTACCATTGCTTGCCATCCTGCCAAGCCGCCGTGGCGGGCCAGCGGCTTCCCGGACCCATCAGCCACCCCGTCGGCAGCCTATCATATTGCCGTGTTTCGATCAGGAGGCGTCAATGGCACTCAACGGCTCAGCGGCTCAGCGGCTCAACGGCTCAACGGCTCAACGGTATAATATTGCCGTGTTTCCAATCGGGAGGCGTCGATGGCATACCTCAATCGAAGTTCGGTTTTCGCGGCCGTGCTAATTGTCTCTACAGCAGTGCTTTCTCGGAGCGCGGAGGAACGGCCGGTTTGGCGTCCGGTCGTGATGGGCGCCAACGGCCTGGTAGCCGCCGAGCACCCGCTCGAAGCGCGGGCGGCGATGCGGATCCTCGAGCAGGGCGGGAACGCCATCGATGCGGCTGTCGCGGCGTTCTACATGACGAGTGTTGTCGAGCAGCACCAGGCCGGTATCGGCGGGGATGGCTTCATCCTGGCCTACATCGCCAAGGAAGACAAAGTCGTCTTCTTCAATGGCACCGGTCCGGCCCCCAAGCTGGCTACCCGGGAGTTTTATGAAAAACATGGGGGTATTCCCGCTGCGGGACCTCTCTCAACCGACGTTCCGGGAGCGCTGGGCGGCTTCGACTTGGCCTGGAAGAAATACGGCACGAAAGACTACAAGGTTCTGCTTCAGCCGGCCATCGACATGGCGGCGAACGGGCACCCCTTGTCGTTTTGGGCGGCCTCGCAACACGCCAGGAATCTTGGGAAGATCTCGCCCTACCCCAGTTCCATGGCGGTTCTGACGAATGGCGGCAAGGCGCCCGCCCCGGGACATATGCTTGTCCAGAAAGATCTGGCGCGGTCGCTCGAGACGATTGCGAGCGAAGGAGCGGACGCGTTCTACCGCGGGAGACTGGCCCGGCTGTCAGGGGATTTCTACAAGAAACAAGGCGGCCTGCTGCGCTATGAAGACTTGGCGTCCTATCAAGCCGAGCAGTCCGAGCCCATCAAGACCAGCTTTCGGGGACTGGAAGTCTACCAGAGCGCTCCGAACTCGCAGGGGATTGTGATGCTGATGGCGCTCAACGTCCTCGAAGGCTACGATCTCAAAGCGCTGGGTCACAACTCGCCGGAGTACCTACACTTGCTGACCGAGGCGCTCAAACTAGCTTTCGCCGACCGCAACGAATACATTGCCGATCCCCGCTTTGTGAAAAACATTCCGGTGGACGAGCTTCTATCGAAAGGATATGCCGGCAAACGCCGCGAGCTGGTACGGCCGGACCGCGCCATGAAACCAGCGCCGCCTCCGGGCGATCCGCGAAACCTGAAGGCGGTTGCCGAGGGCCGCGAAGTGGCCTACGAAGACGGACCGCGTCCGCTTGAAACGGCTACCGGCGGAGATGACGGAGGCGGTGAGACTTCTTCGTTTTCGATTGCGGACCAGTTCGGGAACCTGGTCTCGGTGACGCATAGCGTGAATGCCGGTTTCGGGAGCGGCATGATTGTTCCAGGCGGAGGTTATGTGCTCAACGACCGCATGCCGTATTTCAGCCTGGATCCGAATGACGTCAACGTACTTGTCCCGGGCAAGCGCACGCGGCACACGGTCAACCCGGCGCTGGCGCTGAAGAACGGTAAGCCTTACTTGGCGTGGAATACGCCGGGGGGCGACAACCAGCCGCAAGCGATGCTTCAGGCGTTCCTCAACGTCGTCGTCTTTGGGATGAACGTGCAGCAAGCCGTGGAAGCCGCCACCGTGACCAGTTCCGCGTTTGCCGCTTCCATGCACCCGCAGCCGGTCAAAGGGAAGCTCACGATGCCGCGCGTGCTCGCCAACAGCCCGGCGCGGGCGTCCGATAGAGGCGCGGGTTCGGGTAAGGAATCACAGTCAGTCGCCCAAGCCTTAGCCGCCAAAGGTCACCACGTAGAAGTCGTAGCGCTGCAGCAACCCTATGAGCAATCGCTGTCCGGCGCCGGAGCCGTCAAGCTCGTGATGATCGATCCGGATAACGGTGTCATGCATGGAGGCGTGAGCCCGGCGAAAGACGACTACGTGCTCGGCTGGTAGCGAGGGTGACAGTTCGGAAAGCAGAAACAGAGGCCCAGGCGGAAGCCTGGGCTCAAGTCGTCAACTCCTTCACAAGCGAAGATCTTTCAAAAGCGCCGAATCCGCCCCGTCCGGCTCCGGCTAATCCGGGTTAGGACTTGCGGACGTTTGATAGCATGGAGAACTTCAACTGAACGGTATCTGGCAGCCGCTGCCGTGCCGCCTAAGAATTCGGCGAGAATGGAGATAGATAAATGTCAGTCAATACTTCAATAAAACGATCTTTTGCAATAGCCGCGGAATCACACGCAACTAAGAACAACTGGAATGTCGTCATTGCCATCGTGGATGACGGAGGACACCTGCTCTACCTGCAGCGCATGGACGGCGCCCAGACGGGAAGCGTCGAGGTCGCCATCAAGAAGGCTCAAACCGCGACCTCGTTCAAGCGCCCTTCCAAGGTGTTTGGCGCCGGAGTGGAGGGCGGACGCACAGCCCTGGTGGCCTTGCCTGGAGCCCTGCCGTTTGAGGGCGGCGTACCCATAGCGGCGGATGGGCAGGTCCTCGGCGCGATCGGCGTGAGCGGCGTCACGGCCGCTCAAGACGGCATGATCGCTCAGGCCGGCGTCGACGAGCTCGCCACAATCCTGCGTAAGTAGAGGTACCCTGCCGGACCCTGCCAACGTTATCCATAAGCGTCTTGTAGCAGCTAGCACTGCCGGAGCGGAGGGCGGGCGTACAGCCCTGGTCGCGTTGCCTGGAGCCCTGCCGTTTGAGGGTGGCGTACCGATAATGGCGGGCGGTCAAGTGCTCGGTGCGATTGGCGTGAGCGGCGTCACGGCCGCTCAGGACGGCATGAGCGCTCAGGCCGGCGTCGACGCGCTCGGTACGATCCTAGGATGGCGTAGCATGGAATGTTAGGCTGGTCACTGGACCGGTTATGGAGCAGGGCTCGATTCGCACGTACTCCAGAATCATTGGGTCCCGTCCATTGACTCCGTTCGTCGCTCCAATCCCTCGCTGGGAGCCCTTGCTTGGAGCCCTTGCCTAAAGGATCATACTTGGCCGGGAAAAACCTGTTAGTTCACGCCACATTCTGCCTGCTCTGTGCGGGATTGCCGGTCGCGCACCTCGGCGCGAACCAACTCGAACAGCCGGTCGGATTGGTGCTGGTTTCTCAAGGAGCGGCCTTGCACCGTTCCGGGGACGCCTCCGCGCTGGGAGCCAAGGCCGGGGACATTCTCTTTGCCGGGGACTCTCTGAAAGCAAACGGCGGGACAGCAGCTTTCCAGTTTTGTCCGGAAAGCTCCTCGCACAAACTGAGCGGGGACGCGGAAGTGACCTTCGGCCAGAACGCCGTGCAAGTCGATGCCGGAAGCCTGCGGGACTCGAAGCAGCTTTCTATCTGCATTCTGCCGCCAGTCGCAAGGGGGATGCCCGCGAGCCAGCAGCACAACGGAGGGTCTCTTGCGCGTGATTTGGCCGGCCCTGTCGCGGCCACAACTTTCGAATCACGTTTGCAACGGTTGCCCGCCGGCCAGCGGGGCGCGTTGCAGTTAGAGCTGGCGCCTGTGGACGCCGCCATCGCCGAGGATGCCGAAAACTTGTCGGCTCATGTGGCCCGCGCGGCGCTGCTCGGGCGGTACAACCTTTCCAGCGACGCCAAGTAGCAATATGCCCTGATACTCGACAAATGGCCGGACGCGGTTTGGGCCAAGAGCCGCCTTTTCGTGCATGACGAGCAAGAGGCCAAGGAAGCGCTAGAGCAGTCCCCGCCGGATCCCGAAACGCCGGCCGAAGGCAGGAGTTTCGCGCTGCTGGTCGGCATCTCCGATTATCAAAACCCGAATATCAACCCGCTGCGCTTTGCTCACGAGGATGCGATTCTTTTCCAGCGGCACCTGCAATCGCAGCGGGGCGGCGCGTTACCGGATGAGAATGTGCAACTGCTGATCAACGAGCAGGCCACCACCGCGGGAATACGAACGGCGGTTGAGACGCTGCTCAAGACCGTAGCGGGACCCGAAGATACGGTAGTGATATTTTTCGCCAGCCATGGAACCGTCGACCCCGACACGCGCCAAGGGTTCATCGTCACCTACGACAGCGATCCGCAGGACCTTGCCAGCACGGCCTTGCCCATGGCGGATTTGCAGAGTCTGGTTGAGCAACAGCTCAGCTCGGTGAAGCGAGTCCAGATCTACGTGGACGTGTGTCACGCGGGCAAGATCGGCACGATCCTGGACAAGAAAAACCGCATCAACCGGGTCGTTGAGGATCTCGGTGAAGTGGACGGCGAGATCATCGGCTTCATGGCCAGCGAGCCCAGGGAAGTTTCGTTTGAGGGACCGCAGTTTGGCGGAGGCCACGGGGCCTTCACCTACTTCCTGCTGAACGCTCTGAACGGGGCCGCCGACTACGGCCAAGAAGGCAGGGTCGTCCTCAATGACATGATCGATTACGTCGAGAACAGGGTGGAGGAAGCGACCTATGACCGGCAGCACCCGCGCCGCTTCGGCGATTTCGACCGGGGCACGGTGATGGCCAAGCTGGACCAGCCGGGCGTCTCGATTCAGCCTTGGAAGGGCTTGGACCCCGAGTCGAAAGCCGCCTTGATGGCCGCGATGTCGCCTGCCGAGGAGAGCAGCCGGTCGCTCGTGCCTCCCGCCGTCCCGCGGCGGCGAAGGTCACGGGATCTCCCGTCCGACATTTTGATGTTTCAGAAAGCTCTTGACACCTGAATTATGCACAGATTCACTTTGCGAGTGTGGCTGCGTTCGTAGCGGGTTGGCGGTCGTCGTGAGGTGGTAGTGGTAGCTCGGCAACTGGCCTTTTGGCTTCTCCGTGTCCGGTTTCCCTTCCCGCCCAGAATCCGCGTCGTCAAAACCTCGCTCGGAAGTGACGTGTTTCCAGTGCGTTACGGCTAGTGCATAAAATTTTATGCATAGCGCATAGCCAGGCTCTCAGATCAGCGCCCTCCCGACCACCGGCAGCAAGCCGCCGTAGGGAGTCGGCTTCCTGCCGCGGAAGTGGTAAGGCGTCGAAGCCCCGATTTTATTGGGCTGCGAGGCCGTCACGGCTGGGCCTTGTTGGACGGGCCTTTGGGAGCTATGCTGTTTTCGTCTGGTAACCATGTGGGTGACCTCCTTGGGGTTGGCTGGCGAAGCTGGTATCTTTGCCAGCCTACCTTTTTACCCCATGTTTTCGGGGGTTCCCAATGGTCCCTTGCGGCTCAGCCCTCCTCAGGTCCACGCCGCAGTGCATAATTCAGGTGACACAAACCGGATTCTGCCAAATGATTCCGATAACGCGTTCACGCTGCTCGGTTCGCTGAGGCGGCGGCTGCCCAAGCAGCAGTATTTGGAACAGTCCAACGCACTGCGCGTGAAACTGGAGATCGAAGGACAGCAGGTGCTGCTACGCTACCTCCAAGGCGAGCAAGTACCGCAGAAGAGGGAAGACTTCTTGAAGGGGGCCGCGTTTTTCGAGCAAGCAAAGGTGCTCACCCCTGAATCGCTTCTGCTGGACGCGCGCGGCTCGTTTTGCCTGGGCCGCGTGGCGATCTTTGACAAGGACTACGGCCGGGCCGCCGACTACCTGGAGCGAGCAGCGCGCCTGGACCCCGCCGGGGCCTATTCCTACAACGCGCTAGGCATCGCCCGGCTGGAGCAAGCCCAATACCCGGAGGCGATCGCGGCCTTCCAAGACGCCATTCAGCGAGCGGGACGCTGGGCGTATCCTTACCACAATCTGGCCCTGAGCTATGTGCAAGCCGGAGACTATACCAGCGCTATTGAAACCTACAAGCAGGCCATCGAAATGGCGCCGGATTACGCTTATTTGCCCTACAATCTGGGTTTGGTCTACCAGCGCCTCAACCGCCGCCGTGAAGCCGAACGCGCCTATCGCGAGGCCATCGCCAAAGCGAAAAACCTCGAGCCGGAGGCCCGCCGCCGCCATCTCGCATTGGCGCACAACGCGCTGGGCTACCTTAAAGCTTCGAGCGGCCGTGCCGAAGAAGCCGAGAAGCTTTACCGCCAATCGCTTGCCTACGATGGAGACCGTCTCGAAGGACGGCACAATCTAGCCGTGCTGCTGGAGGGAGCAAGAAAACGCGGGCCAGCCGACAGGGCCGCCGAAGCGATCGATCTTTGGCGTGAGAATCTCGAAAAGGATCCGGAGTATCTGCCCTCGCTTCTCAGCCTGGCCCGCACCTTGGACCAGAACGGGCAGACGGATGACGCCATCAAGGAATACGAAACGGTCGTTAGAGCCCGGCCGGAATATGTCGCCGCGCGTCTCACGCTGGCCGCCTTACAGCTCCGCGTGAATCGTCCCGAGGCGGCGCTGGAGCAATTGAACGCGGCCGGGAAGCTGCAGCCGGAAAACGCGGAAATCCACGAACGGCTGGGCGATGTAAACAAGCAACTGGGGCGATCCGCGGAAGCTGCCTGGGCCTACGATTCGGCCCTCCGATACGCCTCGGACCGGAAGACGAAGAGGCGGGTGAGGAAGAAGATTTCGCGGTGAGACCAACACCAAAATTGCGCGTCCTGCTGCTAACCGGGGCGCTGTGCCTGCTGGCGGAGGGGGCAGCGGGCCAGATCACTTGCACCGCTAGTTCGGTTCCACCCATCATTCGGTCTGAAGGTCTCGCCGAGCGCCTGGGAGACATCGTCCTGCGGTGCACGCGCACGATCATTCGTTTAACGGAGGCCGGATCTCCTGACCAGCAGTCGAGCTATGTGAGGGTGAACGTCTCGGTCAGCTTGAATACCAACGTTACGAACAACCGGGACTTCGGTCCGGGCTCATCCGTTACTGACGCGATACTCGTCACCAATGAGAACAATGCACAGACCCCGAGCGCTGGATCTGTTCTGGGCGGCCCGGACCCCCGCTTTCCTCTTCCGCAGTTTGGCGTCTTGACCGCTTCCAACCGTCTGGAGTGGAATGGCGTTATGTTCCCGATCCCGGGTGTTGGGAAGTTTCCCAGAGTCACGGTGCTTCGCATTACCAGTATCCGCGGGAACCCCACTTTACTGACAGGCGGAGCGGTAAACGCCGTCGTCTCCATCGGGGGACAACAAGTGTCGATTTCCGTCACGAACAACGTTCTCAGCTTGGGCGTGCCCAGTCCGGCAGCCGACGTGGAGTACCGCGATGGCGCGAACCAGGGCCCGGCCGGGGTGGTTGAAGCGCTTCAGTGCGAGTCGCAGAACATCACGATGAGCCCTTTCGGTGAAAGCTTCGACGGTCCGCCGACGTTTCACGTCCGGCTGTCGGAAAGATTCGGCGGTGCCTTGCGGCCACTGGGAAGTCCCGGTTTCAACAATCCGCCCGAGGTTTCGGAGGCAGGATATTTCGCCCCAGGCTCGGGAGCGAATAACGGAGGCGCGTCTCAAGGCAGCCGCCTGCTGGCCCGCTTTGTCAACATCCCGGCGGGAATCCGGCTGGCCGTCCCATCACAGGTGGGGACCGCTGGCCTGGTACTGCGGCTGGTCGATGACGCTAACAGCTTCGGGGCCGGCGGAGTCTTGATCGGCGATAGCGGCCTGCTGGAGCTTTCGACGGATGACGGCTTTGGATTCGCCGTCTATGAGGTGATCTCCGGCGACCCAGTCTCACAAGATGCGGCCGACATTCCGGTCGTAGTCGGTTATGTCGCCGACGTGGAAAATGGATTGCCGTCCACTCAACAGACGATGCAGGTCAATGCGACACTGGCGCCGGTCAGTTTCGTCCAGACCTCCGATCGATTCGCTCCCGAGCCGAGATTCGTTGGCGCCTCTGGCGCCCCGGTGAGCATTTTTCGAGTCCTGCCGTGCGGGGGAGGCGGGACGGGAGAGCCCGTGGAAATCACGACTGGGTCTCCGCTTCCGCCCACCTCTGTCGGTGCTTCCTACAACGCCATCCTGGAAGCTGTCGGAGGGGTTCTGCCTTATAGTTGGTCTGAAAACAGTCCTTTCAACCCCTTGCCGCCGGGGCTGAGCCTCAGCTCCGCGGGGACCATCAGCGGCGCGCCTTCCGTGGCGGGAAACTATAGCGTCGGGATTCGCGTGACTGACAGTGAAGGCGCCGCGGTAGTCAAGTCATTCGACATTGTCGTCAACGCAGCCCTCACCATCTTGACGATCTCTCCTTTGCCCGCGGCGCGGGTGCAAGAACCCTATGGCGGTGCGTTTCTGGCAACTGGAGGCGTACCGCCCTACACCTGGGCCATCGTCGGAGGGGCATTCCCCAGCGGGCTGATACTGAACACGCAGACGGGCACGATCAGCGGGATTCTTACGACGCCCGCCACGGCAATTTTCACGGTCAGGGTTTCGGATTCCATGGGGACCGTATTTGACAAGGACTTCTCGCTGACGGCCTCGCAGGGGCCCCCGCCCGTCGTCATCACCGAAACACCGCTTCCCGCGGGTGAGGCCGGCGCCTCCTACACTACGCGGCTCGACGCCGAGCAAGGCGTGCAGCCGTACATCTGGTCGATTATCTCGGGCGCCCTTCCGCCCGGACTCGCTCTTGACGGCGCCAGCGGCGAGATTTCCGGCACGCCGGTCCTCCCCGGCTGAGCGTGTCTCCAAGGCAGCTATTGTCCTCATTCGTCCGGCAGTCACACCCGAAAAGGCTTGCGGTGCTGGTTTCGAATCTCGGGGCCGGGTCCCTGAGTTTCAACGTAAGCTTCGCGACCAGAACCGGGGGCGACTGGTTGTCGGTGTCGGTGCCGGATAACGATGCAACCGCCACCGAGCCAGCCGGATTTTTTGTGACGATCGACCCTTCCGGGGCTGGGCCGGGAACGTACTTCGGGAGAATATCCGTCTCCTCCGCATCAGGCCCCGATCCAACGGTCATTCCTGTTGTCATGGCGGTCAGCAGGCTCGGGCAACTGCTGCGGCTCTCTCGAAAAGGCCTGACGTTTGCGGCAGTCGCCGGAGGAAGTGTCCCCGCCAAGGGGTTGCGGGTGATCAATGAAGGCGCCGGGACCATGAACTGGTCGATTTCCGCCACAACCGTATCGGAGGACTCCGATTGGCTTGTCGCCGATCCGCCGAATGGATCCTCCGGACCGCAAAGCGGAACTCCGGTGCAAATCAAAGTCAACCCCGAGGGGCTGGCGCCAGGCGTTCACTACGGGTTGCTGCGGGTCTCTAGTCCGGAGGCGGCCAGCTCTCCGCGTTTCGCGACCGTGGCGCTCAACCTGTTGCCGGCGGGCTCCAATCCCGGTCTCTTCGTGGACCCGGTCGGCCTTCTTTTCGGGGGTGAAGCAGGCGGCTCGCCTCCAGGGTCCAAGACCGTGCGGCTAACGAATTCGTCCGGGATCTCAATTCCTTTTAGCTCTACAAGGCTGACCGTGGATGGCAATGACTGGTTCACGCACACTCCAACCGAGGGTATCGTGGAACCCGGCCAGCCGGTATCGATCGTAGTTCAACCGCGGACCGGCGGCCTAGCGCCTGGAACCTATCGAGGATTCATCAGACTGACATTCGCGGGCCAAGTCACACGGACGGTTGAATTGGGGTTGGTCCTCCAGGACGCGGGGCAGGAAGCGGCGAACGCGATCAGCTCACTCTCCCCAGTATCTCAAGGCTCCTGTACGCCAACCATGCTTATTCCTGAATTGACCGGCAACTCCGGGGGCGTGCCTGTTTCGGCGGGCTGGCCGGCTTCGATCGGGGTCACCGTTCTCGATGACTGCCAGAACCCCATGGTGGACGGTAACGTGACCGCCACATTCACCAACGGACACCCGCCCCTGGTGCTCGAACATGCCACTGAAGGCCTCTGGAGCGAGAGTGTCAGCTTTTCTAGTTCCGAGACCGGCACGGCGGTTGTCACGATATCAGCATCCGCTCCCGCCGGCGGCGCCAAGCCGATCGAGGGGCAGATCACCCGAAGCTTGGATGTGCTGCCAAATCCGGACGGGCCGCCGGTGCTCAGCTCCGAAGGCATCGTGCACGCGGCGAGTTTCGAGAGTCAGCCATTGGCGGCGGGAACCATCTTTTCACTTTTCGGAGAGGGTCTTTCCGAGCGGAAGATCGTGCTCGATCAACCCTTCGGCGGGGGTGAGCTGGCCCAGAGCCTGCCCCTTTCGTCCGAGCTGGGTGGAACAAGGATCATCTTCGCGGGGCAAGGCGCCGCGCCGCTGCTGTTCTCCCGGGAAGATCAGGTGAACGCAATCAGCCCATATGGACTCGACGCGAACCAGGAGCGCGACATTTACGTCCAGCGAGGCAACACTCTCTCGTCAGTGGTCTCTGTTCAGACAAGTCAGGTGAGGCCGGCGGCCTTCACGCAGCTCGGGGCCGGGATCGGACCGGCGTCCATCCAAACCATCAAGGACGGCCAAGTCGTGGTGGTAAATCAGAACAACCCGGTTTCCGCGGGAGATGTGCTCATCATCTTCTGCGCCGGTCTTGGTGAAGTCGACCCGCCGATATTGGATGGCCACGCCTCGTGCGAACCGGACGGTGTTTGCCTCGCGGACGGATCGAACCTAACGCTTCGTAGCGCCACGAGCCGCCCGTCGTTGACAGTCGGAGGCGTACAGATTCCAGACGGGCAGATCTTCTTCGCGGGCCTGTCCCCCAGCTTCGCCGGCCTTTATCAGATCAACGCGACACTGCCCGAAGGCGTACCGCCGGGTGACGCGGAAATCAAGATTATTTTCGGCGGATTCGAGAGCCCTGACGGAGTAACCATCCGAATCCAGTGAGCAGGCCGCGCAAGCCCCAATCCGTCCATAAGGCGACAATTTGGGTTCATCGTTATTGTCAAACACCCGTAGCGCAGGGCTCGCCAGAGACCTGCGGCCGTTTGTTGCGCCGCACCTCGCCGGTGAGCGAAGTTCAAGAACGCAGGTCTCTCGCGAGCCCTGCGCTACGGGTGTTTCAATACCCTCTTGCAGACAGCGAAAAAACCTAACGGATGGATTACGCTCGACTCTGCACGAAGGCTGAACCCCAACCCGCGATAGAATGATCCTATCCCCCGCGATCCGCGGTCACAACGTCGATGCCGCTTGAACCAGAAAGTTCGATGATCGGGCAAACGGTTTCCCACTTCAAAATTCTGGAGAAGATCGGCCAGGGCGGTATGGGTACCGTATACAAGGCTCAGGACCTGTTGCTCGACCGCTTTACCGTGCTCAAGTTTCTGCTTCCTTATTTGGGGCAAAACGAGGAAGCCAAGCAACGCTTCGTTCGCGAAGCGAAAGCCGCCTCCGCCTTGGACCATCAGAATGTCTGCACGATATACGAGATCGGTGAGATTGCCTCCGGCCAGACCTTCATCTCGATGGCTTACTACGAGGGCGAAACGCTGAAAGAAAAGATCTCCCTCGGCGGGTTACTCTTGGAAGAAATCACGGATTTTACGCGCCAAGTCGCAAGCGGATTGGCGGCGGCGCACGAGCGCGGCATTACGCACCGCGATATCAAACCGGCCAACGTCATCGTTACGAACGACGGCGTCGTCAAGATCCTCGACTTCGGTTTGGCGAAACTGACGGCCGCGCCGGACCTCACCAGCCCAGGCACGATCCTGGGAAGCTCCGCCTACATGTCTCCCCAACAGCTTTCTGGGGAAACCGTCGATGGGCGCAGTGATATCTGGTCGCTGGGGGTTGTTCTTTACGAGATGATCGCCGGACACAGGCCGTTCCGGGCGGAGTACGATCAGGCGCTCATCTATGAAATTCTGAACGAAGAACCAAAGCCGATCTCCGAGTGCCGCCAGGATGTTCCCGCTTTTTTAGAGAAAACGGTTGAGAAGGCACTCGATAAAAATCCGGCCGGGCGATTCCAAAGCGCGGCGGCATTCGCGGACGCGCTCGCGGACACAGGCCCCGTGTCCGGGACCGTCGGCAGCCGATCGGCGCCACGAAATGTAGAGCAGACAGCCAATTCCAGGGTGCCGGAGACGCCTCGGTTGGAGGTGGCTCACGTCCTGTTCACTGACATCGTCGGCTACTCGCGATTACCGATGGACGAAGGCGCGGAACTCGTCGAAGGTCTCACCCGGATCATCGAGAACACCGGGCGCTACAAGCAGGCCAAGCAAGATGACCAGTTGATCCTGCTCCCCACCGGAGATGGTGTAGCCCTGACTTTCTTTGGCGACCCGATCGCCCCCGTTGAATGCGCCGTAGAGATTTCCCGCGAGTTGAAGAGCCGGCCCGAATTGCGGTTGCGCATGGGTGTCCATAGCGGCCCGGTGTTCCGAACGGTGGACATCAACCGCGCCATGAACGTGGCCGGGGGGGGCATCAATCTTGCCCAAAGAGTCATGGACAGCGGTGACGGCGGGCACATTCTCGTATCGAAGACCGTCGCCGACATGTTGAGCCAACTACGGGATTGGCGGGACTACCTGCACGAGCTGGGAGAGCACTCGGTCAAGCACGGAGAGAAAATCGTTCTCTTCAACCTCTATGGCGACGATTTCGGGAAACAGGAACAGCCCTCAAAGATCGCGGCTCCGCTGCCGCCGGCCGGGCCGAAGAAAAGCCCGATCAAAATCATCGCCGCAACCGCCGTCGTCGCTGTAGCGCTCGTTACGGCGCTCAATTGGGAATCCATCGTTTGCGGACTTTTTCCCGGTTCGTCACCCTGCGTGGCGGCCGTCACGTCCCAGCGGACACTCCTTTACTGGATTACCGTGCAAAGGTACCGCGACGGCCAGCCCTATCGGGAACCGTTCCAGGTAGCTGGAGAAATGATTTTCGAGCTGGACTTTCGGATCTTTTTGCACCTGAAATCCGGTCAACCCGGTCACCTTTATATCATCAACGAGGGTCCGGTTCCCATCGATGGGCTTCCCAGCTATAACGTGTTGTATCCCAAGCCGGCAACGAATAATGGCCAGGCATTCCTGGAGGCCGGCTCCGAGATCCAACTGCCGGAGCGCGGCGGCTTCGCGTTCGACGCCGAACAGGGGACCGAGAAACTCTGGTTCATCTGGGCCGCGGAAACTGTCGCTCCGCTGGAAGCGGTCAAGGGGCTGGCGAACCCTCAAGATCGGGGGGTCATTCGCGATCGCCAACGGAAAGCAGAAATCCAACAGTTCCTCACGGAGCATTACGCCGATAAGCCGCTGCTGGAGCGGCTCGAAGAAGAGAGGCGAACTTTGGTCACGGCCGACGGCGACGTCCTGGTGCATCTCATTAAGCTGGAACATCAGTGAAGAACGCAGCGTCTATAGCGGTGCAAAGTAGCAGATAACAAGATCCGAATATGGACTCATCCGAGGTGACAGCATGAGAGCCACATACGCATGGTTCAATCGACACTTGGTTGTCGAAAGGGTGTTGACGAAACAATGTCTGGCACTCGCCGTTTTTCTTTTCGTCGTCGCCGGGGCCGGCCGCGCGGCGCCTCCACCCCAGACCCGTCAGCTTTGGGACACAGAGTTTATTTCCGCTAGCCAGCCGGATAAGACAACCCATGAAGCGAAACCACAAAAGCCGCGCTACAAAGCGAAAACGGAGAGGCCCCAGCCTCTGAAGCAAACTGATTCATTTGTTGGGATTACGATTTGGCGCCTGCGTGAGGCGCAACCTGGGGACGAAGCCACGCTCTCGGGCGAGGGCAAGCAACTGACACCGGAGCGCGTGGAGTCGGAAACACCCCTCAGAGAAGGGGACCGCGTGCGCCTTACGATTGAAGCTCCCCGAGAGGGGTATCTCTACGTGATCGACCGAGAACAATATTCCGACAACTCAATGAGCGATCCATATCTGATCTTTCCGGCAAGGCGGATCCTCGGCGGAGACAACTCCGTCAAGGCCGGCCGGCTGATTGAGATCCCGGATCAGAGCGACAACCCGCCTTATTTCACGCTGCGGCGCAGCAAGCCTGGACAGATCGCCGAGGTCATCGCCGTCCTCGTTTCACCCAGGCCTTTGCCAGGCGTGAAGACCGGTCCGGAAGCCAGTCGGGGCGCCCTGAAACTCTCCGAGGAGCAAGTGGCTGAATGGGAGTCTCAATGGAATGGCAAAGCAGAGCGATTCGAATTGGAAGAAGGGGCGGGCAAGCCCTGGACCAAGGCCGAGCAGCAAGCAGGTTTGGGAACCCGGCTGCTGGTCCAGGAAGAGCCCATGCCGCAGACGCTCTATCGCGTCCCGGCGGAGACCGGTGAACCGATTTTTGTGAAGGTCCCGCTGCTGATTGTGGAGTAAGGGGGGCAAGGAATCCCGGCTCGCCCGGCCAAGCTTCACTTGCGGTTCTTCTTCCACCAGACTTCGGGCCGCCCGCCGGGGCCGATGTGAGGATTCGGCTCGGTCATCTTGGCGTAGAGCTCGGGGCGGCGAGCCCGAATGTAGGAACGGCCGGGAGCGGCCTCCAGCTTGGCCGGGTCCAGTGTAGCGACGACAACTTCATCACCAAGCCGGCGGCATTCCTCGAGAATCTCCCCGAAGGGATCGAAGACCAGGGAACCACCCGGCTTGATCGTGTCTCCCTCGACTCCAATGGGGTTGGTGTAAACCGCGAAGACGCCGTTTTCGTAGACGCGAGCCGGCAGCCAGCGCATCAGCCATTGGCGGCCCTTGGGTCCATCGAATTCTTGGCGGCATCGAACCGGGTCCTGGTGGCGGTTGTGCCAAATGGCCGGGTCAACAATGCCGCGTCCCGGCATGGGGCTGGGCAGACATCCGGTTACATGAGGCATCAGGATGATCTCGGCTCCCATCATGGCGGTGAGGCGGACATTCTCGGGCAAGTTGTTGTCATAGCAAGTAAGGATGCCGATCCGGCAACCTTGCCATTCGAAAACCGTATACCGGTCGCCACAGGCGAGTCCATCGTGAACAAAGGCGTGGATCTTGCGGTGTTTGGCAATGAATCCCTGCGGAGAGACAACGACGTAGGTGTTGTAGAGCAGACCGTCTTGCTGCTCGACAAGGCCGGCGCCCAGCGTGACGTCATGAGCTCGGGCGATCTCCTCGAGTCGCCGCACGGACCCTCCGCCGGGGACGGGCTCAGCTAGTTCGGCAAGCTGTTCGCGCGACAGGTTTTCGAGAAACGTGTAGCCGGGAATCGAGCATTCGTGAAAGCTGACCAGATCGGCGCCCTGACCCGCCGCCTGCTTGGTCAGCGCCTCGATGCGGTCTACATTGTAGTCCTTGGCGGCATCCCTCGCTTCGAACTGAGCCGCGGCGGCCCTGATTTCCCTCATGCTTTGAACCCTCGCCATAGCGTAGCGGAAAGTCTGCCAGTGAAGTGATTGCGCGGCAGGACGCCTATTTCAGGCACATCAGCGGCCTGAGCGAAGGAACGACGAAGGCTCAACAAATAAGGCTCAATAAGGATGGTTCGGCGCAGGCGCGGCGTTCTTCCGCCGCACTGCGCCGATCGGCACGGCAACAGTCTATTTCACGCGCTTCGCCGTGAAGGTCATCGGGCGTCCGAAGCCGCCGCGGCCGCCGCGCCGTCCCTCGCCGCCACCACCTGGGCGGCCTTCCCCACCACGGGCTCGATCTTCGCCACCATCCCCGCCGCGCCGACCGCCTCCGGCGCCTGGACCTCCGCCACCGGGGCCCCTTCCACCGAAACCGCCTTCCATGGCCCGGGTGAACTCGATCTCGTCACCCTTGATCTTGCCGGTGTAAGTAAAGGTGAGCGTGCGGCCCATCTCCATGACTTGCTTGAAGGAGATTTCATCGCCTTTGATCTTGCCGTCCTGAATCTCGGATTCACCCATGAAGTCGTTCGAGATCGTGCCGGTGACCTTATCGCCGTCGGCTTTGAGGTCAAATACCATCTCCATCGGCCCTCGCCGCCCGGGCACTTCGACCGTCCACTTGCCGTCCACTCCGGCGGCAGCGGATACGGAAGCTGCCAGGACCCCTAAAACTGCCGCTGTAAAGATTCTGTTTGTCACGTTGTTCTCTCCTCGGTTTTCGATTGCGGTTTTCGATTGAACGCCGCTCGTTGGCGATAGGACGGAGTTGGAAGCGGTGAGGTTATCTCCGCGCAGTTCGTTTTACAAATTCTTGACACCAGCCGCGATCCGCCACGGGCTGTCAGGGTACTACCGAAGAGGGAAGCCAATCATCGCTGCGCTACAATGATGAGGCTCGGTGATGCGTATTCAAGTCCTATTTTTCGGGATGCTGCGGGACCTGACAGGCTGTTCGGAAGAGAGTCTGGAGCTGCCGGATGGAGCGCGTCTCGAAACGCTGTTTGACCACTATGCATCCAGGTTTCCGGCGCTTCGCGAGATGGCGAGTAGCATCGCCTTGGCGAGAAACCAAGAGTTCGCCGGTCCCGAGGTTGTTCTGGCGGATGGCGACGAGGTGGCGCTGATGCCGCCCGTCAGCGGCGGATCGCAAGCGGATACGGAAGCGGGCGCAAACGGCGCTTCAGCGGCGCCGGAAGAGTCCTCGCCGTGGCTTGCCAGCAGCGAAGACGAGCGCGGTTTCTACGCACTAACGAACGACGTCATCGATGTCGAGGCGCTCAAGCGGCGAGTGCTGACCGCCGCCGATGGGGCCGTCATCGTGTTTGAAGGCGTTGTCCGCGACCAGTCGAACAGTCGGCGAACGCGCTTCCTCGATTACGACTGCTACCTGCCGCTGGCTTTGCGAAAGATGCAAGAGATCGGGCGCGGCATCCTCGAGAAACACCCGGTCGGCCGTGTTGCCATGGTTCACCGTTTAGGCCGGCTTGAAATCAGCGCGACGAGCGTGGCGATCGTTGTCAGTTCCGCACACCGCCGGCCGGCCTACGAAGCCAGTTTGGAAGCGATCAATCGGCTCAAAAAACTCGTGCCGGTTTGGAAGAAGGAACACTTCGAGGATGGGGATGTGTGGGTCGAAGGCGAATGGGAAGCCGGTGTCCCGCGCAGTGAGCCGTGACTGCAAGAGGTGTAAAAAAAATTACGCGGAATTTCCATTTTGGCTGTCCTGGCACAACGATGGCAGCGGCTGCCGGGGCGCAATCCCCGGTACCCGACCCGATCGTCTCCGCACGCGACTCTTCCATGCGGAGCATCCGTGCGGACAGGGAATTATTGGCTGGGACTGGGGGAAGCGTCGTTCAGGGAAACCGCGGCGACCGCGCCTCCGAGGGCCGCGGCCCCGGCTCCAGCAATCAAGGCCACGCTGGCGGCGTGACTCAGAGAGCCGATGGTGAATCCGCCCGCTGATTTTGTGGCGACTCCTCCTGCGGCGGCGGCGCCGCGCGCGCCCTGCGATGCGGTCTTGCCACCCGCCTTTTTGTTGTCCTTTTCTTCATCGTCCGGCTTACCGGCCGGCACGGCGTAGGAACCGGCCGGAACCAGTATAGGAGCCATTCCGGCTTGCACGATACGCACTTGTCCGCGATGCGCGGCGACAAGCTGTTTTCCATCACGATCCGCGACCGCGAACCACGAATCAGTGCCTTCGCTGGGAACCGGCTCGACGCTGTATCCCTCCAAGAGAATGGAGATTCCACTTCCGGCGACCGTTCCCCTGTGGAGCCGCAGATGGCCATCAGCTAGAGTGACTTCGGAATCGGACCGGATTTCCACTCTTCCCATGGTTGGCGACCACAGAATCGCCAAAGCCCCTTGATCCGTCTCAATGCGATCTCCGCTGTGAACGGTGGCGCCGCTAGGCAGCAGCACCGCGTTGGTCCAGACATTGCCTGCTGTACTAAGAGTGCCGCCGGCGCCCGGTGTGCCGCCCGGGTCCGCCGCTTGCAGGGGAGCGGCGAGGCTCAGTGCGACAACCATCGTCCAGTGTGAAAGTTGCATTTGATGATCTCGGTTAAGATTTCCAGTTGAATTGATGACACCGCTTGTGTCAGCGGCCCTAGTACCTGTATCGTCAAATCATTGCTGGTCCTGGCGGAAAACTTCAGACAGCCGGACAGAGGCGTGGACGGCAATCCACGCTCGCCCGTTGAAAACGGGCTGCGCCGCTTCATCACGGCCGCGGCTCCATCCCGTGTGCCCTGTGGAGCTTCATTGATTGCGGCTCGTCCGCGTTAGGAACTCAATCGTCAAGGAGCACCATTCAATTTAGGTTTTTCGGGGCCGCGGATTTTCATCGCCGCCGGCGTCAGGCAAAGGCGGCGGGAGCCGCAACGGTTGTTTTGCCGCGCCGCGCCAGGGAGACAACCCGGTCCGCTATGGTCGACACCGTGTCAAGCTCAAGCCCCAAATGAAGGGGAAGACACAGCACCTGGCGGCTTAGCTTCTCCGCTACGGCAACGCCGGCGGGGTTGGCTGGCCTGTACTCTTGGTACAGCTTCTGGCGATGAAGCGGAGGGTCGAAGTAACGCCGCACCTCGACGTTGTCAGCGCCGAGGGCGGCCTCCAGATCGTCTCGGGAGGTCCCGCAGCGCTCCGGATCAAGAAGGACGGCAAAGTCTTTGCGAGTGCTAGACAGGGTTGGGCCTATCTTCTGGGTCCTTAGTCCGGGTATCTCGGCGAAGTAACGGTCATACTCCGCGGCCAGACGGTTTCTTCGATCCAAATCCTGGGGTAACCGCCTCAGGCCTAACAGGGCCAGCGCTGCCTGCATTTCGGTCATGCGAGCATTGAGGCCAAGGATCTCGCAATCGTAAGTCTCGCCCTTGCCATAGTTGCGAGCTTGCCGCAGTTTTCTCGCCAGCTTTGGATCCGAGACAGCAATCAGTCCGCCTTCCCCCGCCACCAGCGGCTTCGTGGGACTCAGACTGAAAACGGTCGCATCGCCCCAGCGGGCCACGCCGCGGCCTTTGACCTTGCTTCCAAAAGCATGGGCTCCGTCGAATATCAACCGCAGGCCATGACGCCGTGCGAGCTGTTCGAGAGCCTCCACCTGAGCGGGACATCCAAAAACATGCACGGCCAGGATCGCGGTTGTCCGAGGCGTGATTGCGCGTTCAACTTGCTCCGGGTCAATGTTGAAATCGCCGGGATCAGAGTCGGCCAGTACCGGCTTGAGTCCGTTCCACAGCAGACCATGTCCCGTGGCGAAGAACGTGAAACTCGGCAGAATCACTTCGCCCCTCAGGTCCAAACAGCGCTCAACCAGCATCAGGCCGGACGTGCAACTCGATACCGCCACGCAATCAGGCACACCGAGAAAGCTCGCTGCTTCCTGCTCGAAGCGCGCTACCGTACGCCCGTTGGTTAGCTGCGAGCCGCTCAGCACGGACCGAAATGCCTCTAGAATCTCTTCTGTCGGCGGCAACGAAGGAGCCGCGATGGGAACTCTGGAGGCGAACAGCGGCCGATGATCGCGGCAGGCGCTGGCCTGACCGTTCAGGCTCGGCAGTTGGGCCTCGGCTTCCGCCAACAGAGTTTGTGTCATTTTTGGACTCTGGAGCCTTTGTATGCCGGCCACCTGGTGAGATATACGGGCTAGCCCGCATGCTCTCCAGAGTCCATCGGCTGCGGGCCTCATTACATCGATAGACCTGGAATTCAGGGAGTTGTAGGAGGGGGATGCCGGGGAGGGTTAGCCCGGATTTCTCATCGCGGGGTTGGCGGAAGGCCGCCTTTTGTGGCACAAACATAATGATTACAATATGTTTCAGCCAGCAAGAAAGCGACCCCTGCCATGACAGAGTGTACCCAAACCAGCTTCACCTTCGCCGACCATGGCCGCCGCCAGGTGGTAGCCCGTTTCGACGGCGGCATGATCACCTCCGACGGCGGCGCCATGCTGTTGCGCCAGACCGAACAGCGCAGCGGCATCGTGCGGCAGTTCGCCGCCTGCTTCCGTGATCACCGCCAGCCCGCGCAAGTCGAACACAGCGTGCGCGAGCTGGTCTCGCAGCGCGTCTACGGGCTGGCGCTGGGTTATGAGGACCTCAACGATCACGATCAGCTGCGCTCCGACCCGCTGCTGGCCCTGCTGAGCGGCAAACAAGACCTCGAAGGCAAGCAGCGCCGCCGAGCCCAAGACCGCGGCAAGGCGGGCGCCGGCAAGAGCACTCTCAACCGCCTGGAGTTGACCCCGGCCAAGGCCGGCGCGCAAAGCCGTTACAAGAAGATCGTTCTCGACACGGGCGCGGCCGACCGTCTGCTGACCTCGCTCTACATTCAATCGCAGCCGTGCCAGCCCGAGCGCATCGTGCTCGATCTCGACGCCACCGACGACGCGCTGCACGGCCGCCAAGAGGGGCGCTTTTTTCACGGCTACTACGGACACTATTGCTACCTGCCGCTCTACATTTTCGCCGGGGACCAGTTGCTGTGCGCGCGCCTGCGGCCGTCCAACATCGACGCCTCGGCGGGGTCGCTCGAAGAGGTCCGGCGCATCGTCGAACAACTGCGGCGGGTGTGGCCCGAGGTCGAGATCCTGCTGCGGGCCGACAGCGGTTTTTGCCGCGACGAGATCATGAGCTGGTGCGAGAACCAGGGCGTGGATTACGTGTTCGGACTGGCGAAAAACGAGCGTTTAGAGCGCCTGATCAAGAGACGGATGAAGCTGGCGCGGCGGCGTTTCGCCAAGAGGGGCAAGGCGGCCCGGGCGTTCGGGGATTTCCGCTACCGCACGCGAACCAGCTGGGCGCGGGGGCGCAGGGTGGTGGCCAAGGCGGAGTATCTGGCGAAGGGCGAAAACCCGCGTTTCGTGGTGACGTCGCTGACGCCCAAGCAAGCGGCGGCGCAACACTTATACGAGACGATCTACTGCGCCCGCGGAGAGATGGAGAACCGCATCAAGGAGCAGCAGCTGGGGCTGTTCGCCGACCGCACCTCGACCGCGCTATTGCGGTCGAATCAGATCCGCTTATATTTTTCATCGATCGGGTACTGTTTGCTGGAGACGCTGCGGCGGCTGGGGTTGGCGGGGACGAAGATGGCGCGGGCGCAATGCACGACGATCCGGCTGCGGTTGTTGAAGATCGGAGCGCGCATCCGGATCACGGCGCGCAAAGTGTGGATTTCGCTGGCGACGGGATACGCCTGGGCGGGGGTGTTCGCCCAAGCGTATGAGAATCTCGAACGGGGGGAGCCGCGGCGCTGCTGAAAACGGCAAGGCGAGTTCAAGTAATACTTGAAGCACACAGGGCTCGACAGGGGCGGCAATCGAGGTTTGCCCAAAAACAGACGAAAAACGCCTCGGCCAGGGTCGCGGACAGCATGCCGGGCCGTTTCTGCCCCACGGCGGCCCCGCCGAGAGGCGATGCCGCCTCAAGACCATGAAATCCCATCCCGCGCGCCCCGCCAACCCCGTTTTCGGGAATCGATGAGAAATGCGGGTTAGAACGTCCAGGGTTGCCCCGTGGTTTCACGCAGAGTGATCCGTTCGCCGGGACGCACGTCTTTCCAGATCTCCGAGCGCCCGTTTGGCCAGAGAACTCCGATGCCTTCGACAGTCGCGTTCTCTCCCAGTCCGAAATGAACCCAGGGCGAGCCGGCGCTCAGGTAGCTGCCATCGGTGCGGGCGCGCCGCCACAGAGTGGGTTGATTGGGACGCAGCAGGGCGACCCGCGCGCCCAGTCCGTCGCGGTTGCTCGCGGCGCCTTCAAGCCGGACTTGCAGCCAATGCCCGCTGCCCGCCTCATTCAGCAGCAGGCGAACCGGGCCGTTGTTATTGCTCACTACGATGTCAATGTCACCGTCGTGGTCGAGATCGCCGAAAGCGGCGCCGCGGCTGACTTCCGCTAAGTCGAAAACCGGTCCCGCCGATGCGGTGACTTCTCGAAACCGGCCGCCGGCGCCTCCCTGGAAAAGCTGATTCGTCTGAAGGAACGGATAGGGCGAGCTGCGAAGCGATTCCATAATCGTGACGCCGCCGTTGGCGACGAACAAGTCCAAGCGTCCGTCGTTGTTGTAGTCGAACCACTGGGACCCGAATCCGGTAAACGCCAGGCTCACGCTCCCGAGCCCGTAACGATTGGTGGCATCGTGGAAGCTGCCCTTGCCGTTGTTCAAGTAGAGAGTGTTCGTTTCCCGCGTCAGGTGGGTCATGAAAAGGTCTTCATCGCCGTCGGAATCGAAGTCGCCCGCGGTGACCCCCATGCCGGCTTCCGGCAGTCCGTCCGCGTTGACCGCGGCTCCGCCCATCAAAGCGGAGTCCTCAAACCGGGCGCCGTCTTGGCTGATCCACAACTGATTCGGGGTGCCGTCATTGGCGACATAGAGGTCGATCCAGCCGTCGGAGTTGAAGTCGGCCGCGGTCACGCCCAGGCCGTTGCCGAAGGCCCGATCGATTCCCGTTTTCGCGGAAACGTCAGCAAATTTGCCTTCTCCCAGATTGCGAAAAAGCCGGTCCGGGACCGGGTTGTAAATCGTCGGCGTGCAATAGTCGCGGGCTCCGGTCGGGTCGCTGCAGGCCTTGTTGTTGCGGATCGTGAAATCGACATAGTTGGCGACGAACAAATCCAGCTGGCCGTCCCGGTCGTAATCCAGAAACGTGGCGCTTGCGCTCCAGCGGGGATCGTCCACTCCGGCTTGGCGCGTGATATCGGAAAACGTCCCGTTGCCGTTGTTTAGGTAGAGGACATTGGACCCGAAGTTCGTCACATACAGGTCCGGATCGCCATCGTTATCGATGTCACCGGCAGCGGCCCCCATTCCGTAACCTTCGTGACCGATTCCGGCCTCATCGGTTACGTCGATGAAGCGCATTTCGTTCGCGGGGATCAGCTCGTTGCGAAACAAACGATTGCCCGGCCAGTGATCCTTGGGCGGAGGGAACTTGGCTTGATCAAGCGGCTTGGCCTGATCGAGCATGGCTCCCTGAAGCAGGTAGACATCAAGATCTCCGTCGCCGTCGTAGTCGAGTAACGCCACTCCCGAACTCATGATTCCGGGCAGATAGTATTGGCCGGTTGAGCCGGTAAAATGGCTGAAACCGAGCCCCGATTGCTCCGCTACATCGCGGAAGAGCACTGGGGTCGCGTCCGTCGGGCCGGGCTCCTCAGAGTTACCGCAGGAGAGAACACATGCCCCGCAACACGCGAAGACCAGTTTGATGAAGAACCGGGAAGACACTTATGACCACTCAGAGAGCCGTCATTGTAACGCAAGGGCCGGGCGCGGCTCACGCTGGCGAGTTGAGCGAATCCCGAGATGTAACGAAAAGTGTTAGCGATACCGGCGGTGGACAGCCAGCACGCGGCCCTGGATTTGCAGCTCCGACAGCGGAACCTTGATGGGCTCCATGTCGGCGTTGGCGGGCTGCAAGCGGGCCGTGTTGTCCGGTTCACTGTAGAAGCGCTTGAGGGTCGTTTCGTCCCCTCGCACAAGCGCGACGACGATCTCTCCATTTCGTACTCGGTCGGTTTTCTCAATCAAGACGTAGTCGCCTTCCATGATGTGGTCGTCGATCATGGACTCGCCCCGAACTTTGAGCGCGTAGACGTTTTCGGCTCCGCAAAAATCGGCGAACGAGAGGGTTTCGGGGTCGGCGTAAGCCTCGACCGGCTGTCCGGCGGCGATCGTCCCCAACAGAGGGGTCTCGGGCAAAACAGGCGGCGGCTGTTCCCGCTTGCGCGCTCTCTCTTCCTTGCGATATTGAGGGCCCAAGTCGAGGGCGCGGCTCTGGTTGAAACCGCGCTTCAAGTAGCCTTTGCTTTCCAGCGCGGTCAAGTGCTTGTGGACGGTGGCGATCGACGCCAGTCCGAGACCTTCCGCGATCTCTTCAAAGCTCGGGCTATAACCGTTGCGCTGGATGAAGTCCGCAATAAAGTCGACCGCTTCTTTTTGTCGCCTTGTGAGTGCCACGGGGTCCTCCTTCGTTCGCCTTCTATTCTAGGCGAACAAACATGGAAAATCAATGGTTAAGTTGAGCCGTTGATCTGTTGAGCCGTTGAACCCCCGAACTGCCGGCGTGGTTGGGCGGAAATAATCCCAGTCTGTCAGTCCTCCTGCTCCGTAATGATTTGGGTGATCAGCTCGGCGGGAGTTCGGTCGAAGGATTGTTCGGTCAGGGACTTTTCGGGTTCGGGCCGGCCGCCGGACTCGCGATTGCTGAACTTGAAGCTGTGTCCGGCTGCGTAGAATGGTTTGCCGAAACGCTGGCAGCAGAGAGCCAGGGGGAGGGTCCCCACTTTGTGCAAGATCGCGCCCGCCGGATCGAACGTGTCGATACCAACGAGGGCGCAGTCCACGACCGGGACAATATTTCCCATGGCGGCGTCCGGGACAAGGTGAACGACGCTGCTCGTCGCCGGATCGAATCCCTGGCGCTGTTCGGCCAGGCCTTTTTGCAGGGCCGCGGCCATGGCGGCGCCTTCTCCACCGGGTTGGGACTGAAGCACATATACGTTCGAGGGGCGGATCTTTATGAGTGATTCGCGGACGGTGGAGCTGTTGCTGATCGTGATCAAGCTGGCGGAAGAAGGAATCAGCTTGCGCAGCTTCCCGGCGATGCGGCGGTTGCCTTCGAGCAGCGAGACTTTCAATTCGGCGAGGCGGTTCGAAAGACCGGGACCGCTATCTCTTAGGGCGGTTCCAAGGTTGGCGACGGCCGCGATGGCCGGATGCATGGTTTCGAGCTCGGCAGCTAGCTCCTCAGGCCGCCGACCTTCGGCGATCCAGTCGTTGGCAATGCCGAGGGCCTCCAGCGCCAGGCCGACGGCTCCTGAAGCGCGGTCGTCACGAAGGTCTCGCAGGCGGCGCCGCAGTGTTTGGAGCTTCATCATTGGTCGAGTATCTTTGGTCAGATGAGACAAAATGAGACGACTTGAGATATGGGCACTCTTGCCGGGCCCTACCGAAGCGGCCCCGCCCAGGGCATCACTTGCCGCTAGTGTGCCATAGTGTGCCACTTTGTAAGTTATGTTGTTTCTATGACTTAGCTATGAATTTGGCAGGGAATGGCAGATAATGGCAGACTTACGGGTGTTTTGACGGTTTTTCGACCGGGGGTGGAGTGGCGGGGTTATTCGTAAGTTGCTTACAATAAATGACTTATTCTACTTCATCGTGATTTTCAGCCCCCTTTTCCGCCTCTGAGCGTGGCAGGTTGCCCCCCATTTGCGTGCCATAAACGCGGTGATCCGTGCCACTTTTGTGTCACTGGGATGCTTCCTTGTCGTGCCGTAGTCTCCCAACACGGAGCCGCCTTTTCTTGGGAGAGTCTCCGATTACTGTCTCTCTGCTTCCATGGTAGCTGGTGGGGGGCGGGTCTTCGGGTGCCGGAGAAAGGATGTTGTTGTTATCAAAGGGAATAAAAATCTTAAAATTACGTGACTGATTCAAGGATTTCGCGGATTGGGAAGGGCCAGCCGTTGGGAACGGCTGGTTATCTTGCCCACCGGAGGCCCCTCCCTGCCACCGGAGGCCCTTCAGCTCTGTCCCCGGCCGGCCCGGGAAGCCCGCGCGTTTAACTGCTCCTCGGGTTTCAGCAGCGCCCGGAACTCCTCGACCTGCGGACGATCGAGCGGGATGGCATGCAGCGCCAGCACCAGCTCGAACAAGCCGGCAAAATGCATCGGCTCCTTGCGGAAGTCGAGGTGCACCTGTGACCCAAATAGGGCCGGGAACGATTTCGCCTTTGTGCCGGCCCGGAGCAACGGAATCACGCCCTCGCCCTCGGAGCTCTTTCCGCGCAGGCGCGTGGTGATCATGCTCAGCTCAGCCGCGACGACGGGTCCAACGTCTTCGGCCTCGTATTTCGTGAGGTAGGCCGGTGTGCCGATTGCCGCGACAAATTCGGCTTTGGCGATTCGTTGGATGAAACGATTGAGATCCTTGCCGGGGCCGCTGTCCCAGCGATCGAAGATCACCTCGACATCCGCTTTGCGCAGGTCCTTCGCCAGCTCCAGCGCCCACTTCTCGTTTTCCGCATCCCCCCAGGCGTAGCTGATGAAGCAGCTCGGGTTGGCCTCGTCTCCGCGCTCCTGGCGGTAGCTTTTTACCCAGCTCAACGCTTCCTCGTATTTTGTGCGAGCCAGGGCGACTTGACCGGAGCGCTCGACCGCCGCCGGGAACCTGCGAGCCGCCGCGCCGATCGCTGCTACCTTCGGCGTTCGTAGCTTCACGCCGCAGCCGCTGCAGAAGAAATGCGGCTGGCCCGCGCTGATCCAGCTCAGCACGACGTTGCGCTCTTGACGCCGCTGGCAACCCGAACAGTCCACCACCGGCAAGCGCTCGATCTCAACCCGCGGGCAACGCGACAAGAACCACTCGAAGGTGCCCTGAAACGCCCGCCGAGCCTCGGGCAGCGTTCTTCGGTCGTAATAGAGCACCATCTCGATCTCACCCTGCCTCGCGTCGATCTGACGGAAACCGCACACCTGTCCCTCGCCCATCTCGAACTGCGCGTGCTGGCGCCAATGATGATCTCGCGAAAATACGCTCGTGTAGCCCAGTTGCACCACCAGCGAGGCATAAATGTTCTCCACCGCCCCGGTGGCGCGATAGGAAACGTCCTCCACCTTGTCTGCTTCGGCATCGCGCGGCCTCCTCTCGTTGATCAAGGAGGGAAAGATCAGCACACTGCGGCCGTTCACGCTCTCGCGAAAACACAGCGTCTGCCGGATGAACAACCGTGCAGCGGCGTCGAGCAGCGTGGCGCGGTCGGCTTCCTGGAGCTGGGTCAGCTCGGGAAAGGAGTATTTTCCGGCCAGCAAGTCCGCCTCGTTGAGCAACCCGAATCCCCGCGGATGCCGCCGCGCCTCGATGACCATCGACGAGGCTAGATTGGCCAGCAGGTTCGGCTGCAGCAGAATCGACTCCTCGCCGCTGGTCTGGCGCAGCCGCGTCACGTAGCCGTGGTCAGCCAGACGGTCGACGGCCGTCATCATCTCGTCGTCGCTGAAGCGCCATTTCTTGTCCTCAGTCTGGAGCAGCTTGCGCAGCTCAGCCGGCGTCACGAGCACGCGCTTATCTTCGGACGACTCCTTCATCCGAAGGACGTAGTCCTTGACGCGCTTGAAGGTTTTCGTCGTCACCGTCGTGCCGAAGTTTTGCCAGTCAAGCAACTGCCTGATGCGGGCTTTCAGGTCCTCGATTCCGGTCCCTTCCTTGGCGCTGGTGGCGATGTAGTCGCCGGTGATCCCGCGTTGTTGGCAGAACTCGTTCAGCTCATCCTCGGTCAGCGTCGCCGAACCGCGGTCAATACGCGCGCCCACCAGCATGGTCTGGCGCTAGGGCCGGGCTTTCGAGCGCGACTGCTCGGCGTGCTTGAGCTGCTTCAGCCAGTACTCCACTCCCGAGAGCTGCTGCTCGCGCGCGCTCGCATCGAACACGAGCAACCCAAGGTCGACTTCATCAAGAAACAGGGCATGGACGAGGCGGTAGTCCGGCTGCCCGGCCATGTCCCATAAGACCGCTTCGCAGACGGCGCCGTCTTCGCGCGTGCAGCCGAGATCGTCAATCACCCAGAAGCGTCGGCCGTGGGTCGAGTCGTGCTCTTTGTACTCGTTGTGTGCCAGCAGCCAGCCCAGGCCCGATTTGCCGACGCCGTTGTCACCGACCAGGGCGAGCCGCGCGGTGGTGTAGGGAACGGTGTCGTCGGCTTGGTAGATGTGACGGCGGACGGCGGCGAAGTCGATCTCCCAGATGTGGATGAGGTTGGCTTTTTTTCCACCCCTCGTAGCAAGCAGGGAACCGTTGGGGTGGAAGGCCGTCGTGTGCCCGACCACGCCGACGGATTCAGCCTCGCCGCTAAACCCGACAGCACGGCCGGTCGCAAACTCCCACAACCGGACCGTGCCGGAATCGTCGTAGGAGGCGATCCATTTGCCGTCGGGAGTGATCGCAACTCCACAGAGGAATCCGGTATGTCCTTCGAGTGTTCGGATGTTGGCGCCCGTTTCCAGGTCCCAAATACGGACGGTTTTATCCCACGCCCCGGAGACGGCATGTCGGCCATCCGAAGCCACCGCCAGCGAACTCACCGAGCCTGCGTGGCCCCTGAGCACCTGCAAACAGTTCCCCGAGCGCACGTCCCAGACTCGCACGTCATGATCGTCACTGCCCGAAACTGCGAGCTGCCCGTCCGGTGTCACGGCAACGGCCCGCAAATCGTGACGGTGACCTTTACAGACGTGCCTGCGTGCTCCTGACTCGAGATCCCAAATCCGTACCGCGTTATCCGAGCAGCCCGCGACCAGTGTCTGCCCCTGGGAGTCAAGGGCAACGCCCTTGACAAAGGCCCCCGCCGCGAGAGTACGGGAAGTGCCACCGGATTGCATGTCCCAGACCCTAATCCTCTTTTCGATGCCTCCAGAAACGACGCTGCTGCCGTCTGGGGTAACGGCCACGCTTTGAACGTAACTACCGTACCCTTTAAGCACCCGGTGCTCCTCGCCCGTCTCCCACTGCCAAACTCCGACGGAGTCGTCCATGCTCGCCGAGACCAGATAGCGGCCATCCGGTGACCAGGCCAGATCGAAAACGGCATCCGGCTCCTTGAGCACCCGCACCAGCCGCACGCCCGGCGGCAGGTCCGGCGGCTGCTTCGGAGCTTTCTGTTTCCGTTTCGCCATTTTCGACAGAATTGTACCCTAACTGAGACGCATTGTGAGTAGCGGCTTTCCGAAGAAGCCCGTTGACACAGGCTAGCAGGCTGGGGGGCATGGTCCATTTCACCGACTCGCCGGTCACGGATAATCAAAAAAACGTACGGACCCATGTCTTCATACACTTACACCCGGCCCCCACGGTCGGGCGAGCCGAAAACCCTAACCCTATCTGCTAACGTGCGAATGAAAGGCCGGTAAGGAACAGATCACCGCACCAACGCGGCCGTTTCCAGGCCTGAACAGTTCCGGGTCGCGCTCCCCATGGGGCGGCTGCCGGGGTAAAACCAACGGAGCCGAGGGGACCCCGCGGGAAGAGGGAAGAGCAAGAAAGCTGGGGACTCCCGAAAGGTGGAGACACCCGACGTGGCGCGCGTCTCCAGACGTGCCGTGTCGCCATTCGTGGCGACATGTCTTTGCTGGCATTTCCTCGAAGCCCGTGTCCAGCCGGGTCAGCCGGCTCGTCACCGGCAAAAACAAACAAAATCCAGCGAAAAACAGCCACTTTGTCAGGCAGTATGACACCGGCTCAGTCGGCGTCCTCAACGCAAACCATTGAAAACAAAAACACGAAACGACGACAACAACTACAAGACGCCCAAAACCGCGAAAAACACCCCGAGAGCATGACAAAACCTGACATTCTCTGACATTTTTTACAGAAACTTTATACCTCAACCGACAACCTCTTTTGTTTCAATGACTTTTTGAGGCCGTGAAAATGACCTCCTGACATGCCGCTAGCAACAAGCATGGCAGCGGTCGCGTCATATCCGTATAGTCAAATCGTTCCCGATTGTGGCAGAAAATTTCAGACGGCCGGACAGAGGCGCGGACGGAAGTCCGCGCTTTGGAGTTTCTACATTTCTCAGACAAGTATTGCGGCTAGGGCTCAAGGTGGGCCAGTGATTCCTCATCGAACTCTAGCCCCAACCCCGGAGCTTGAGGCAGCACGATTTCACTGTTTTCGAGGCGCAGGGGCTCTTTGAACAGCGGCAAGCTCCACGGCATGTGTTCGACGATTAGGCCGTTTGGAATGGCAGCTACGGCATGGGCCAGCACCTCAGGCGCTAAATGGCTGACCACCGGCAGATTGTATGCCTCGGCAAGATGAGCAATCTTCATCCAGGGCGTGATGCCGCCGGCGCGAAGCAAGTCAATCATCACGATATCGACCGAGCGGCGCTCCAGCATGTGCCGGAACGGTGGGATGCCGTAGTGATACTCTCCGGCGGAAATGGGCGTGTCCAGAGCATTGGCGATGTGCGCAAGTCCGTCGTAGTCCTGGTGATGGATGGGGTCTTCCAGCCAGAACAGGTGGCACTTCTCCATCTCACGGCCCACGGCGATCGAGCGGTTCACGTCCCAGGATTGGTTGATGTCAACCATAAGATCGATCTCGCCGCCCACTGCGTCCCGCAACGCCCTCATGCGAGTGACTTCCTTCGCGGCGCTGTCTTCGTCGCCCATGCGGAATTTCATGGCCCGAAAACCCTCTTCCACCAGCTTGACCCCGGTTTCCGCCAGCGCCCGGGCGTCGTAGGTACGCCAAAGGAATCCGCTGGCATAGGTGGGGATGCGATCGCGGAAGCCGCCCAGCAACTTGTAGAGAGGCTGCCCCAGCGCTTTGCCCTTGATGTCCCACAGCGCCACGTCGATCGCCGACGCGGCGCGGGTGATCGTGCCGGCGGGCGCGCCCTTGCCGCCCCACTCGAGCAGCTTGGCTCCAATGGCCTCGACATCGAGCGGGTCGTCGCCGATGGCGTGCTGGGCGAGCGCGTCGATTGCTTCCTTGAGCGAGCTGAGCAGGGCTTGGCCGACGAACCCGGCGTAGCCGATGCCTTCGATGCCGTCATCGGTTCGAAGCTGCAGGGTGACGAAATTCGCCATGGCGGCTCCCGGACCGTCACGGACGGGATCCATCGTTTTGGCGGGGCAGGCGAGGCGGGTTTGGAAACTAGCGATTTGCATGGTTCTCCAGAAGCGAAATGATAGCAAGATCTTGAGCGGGGTTTGGAGAACGGCGGGCGAGCTTCGAGATGAGTCCCGGCGCGGCAAGCTGAGAGCTTGCGCCACGCCGGGTCCGAAATCTGTCCGTAAGGATTCTAGCTGCCTGCGAGAGCGTTAGGACAAATCCGTAGCGCAGGGCTCGTAAGAGACCTGCGGTTTTTCGTTCCGTTCACCCGCTGGGTGCGGCCTGACGAAAGGCCGCAGGTCTCTTACGAGCCCTGCGCTACGGGAGTTCGACAACAACAACGCAACCCAAAGGTCGCCTTACGGACGGATTGTGGTCGGGTCATGTCGCCCCATGCTTCCGCTAAAATATCTCACAGCCGGGATCGACGGTAGTACAAGAGGTTGACGTGGCAAATAAAGTAACCAGACGCCAGGCGCTCCAGAGCATGGGAGCCGCCGCTTTTCTTTCCTCCGGGTGCAGTATGGGGCCTAGCTATCGCCGCCCGAACATTCTGTTCGTGATGACGGACGACCAGACTTTCGAGCAAATGAGCTGCGCCGGGCATCCGATTCTCAAGACCCCCAACATGGACCGGCTGGCCAGCGAAGGCGTGCGGTTCGCCAACGCGTTTTGCACGAATTCCATTTGCGCCCCCGGCCGCGCCACGGTTCTGACCGGCTGCTACTCGCACGTTCACGGCATTCGCGGCAACTCCGAAAGAGCCGACGCCGTCGAGACGCTCGACCCCAATCTGGGGACCTTCCCGAAGCTGCTGCAACAGGCCGGCTACCGTACGGGGCTGATGGGCAAGTGGCACATCCGCCAAGAACCGGCCGGGTTCGACGAATGGAAAGCGCTGCCGGGACAGGGGGTATACTTCGATCCCGACTTCATCGTCAACGGGCAAACTCAAAAGCATTCGGGCTATGCCACCGACATCACCACCGATTTCGCGCTCGATTTTCTGCGAAAGGGCGATCCGGCGAAACCCTTCTGCTTGGTCTATCAGCACAAGGCTCCCCACCGGCCCTTCACGCCGGCGCCGCGCCACGCCAAGATGTTCGACGACATCGAATGGCCCTACCCGGAGACTTACGACGACGATTACTCCACCCGCCGCATTGCCGGGGAAGCGAAAGACATGCGTTTCGAGGTCAGCCTGGAGGGCGACTATGACAACATCCCCAAAGACCTCGATCCCAAGCAGAAGCGCGACTGGATCTTCCAGCGCTTCGTCAAGGACCACTACCGCGCGGTCTATGGCGTCGACGAAAACCTGGGGCAAATTCTCGAATACCTCGATGCGACAGGGCTGGCCGAAGATACGCTGGTCATCTACACCACCGACAACGGCTATTTTCTTGGCGAGCACGGCTGGTACGACAAGCGCTTCATGTATGAGCCGTCGCTGCGCATTCCGTTCTTGGTGCGCTACCCGCGCCTGCCCGTGGCGGGCAAGGTGGAAGAACGATTCGCGATGAACATTGACATTGCTCCCACGATCCTCGATTTCGCGGGGATCGACATTCCGGAGGAAATGCAGGGCCGCAGCCTGCGTCCCCTGCTCGAGGGCGACCCGCCGGAGGACTGGCGGCAGTCGGCCTTCTACTCCTACTACGAAAATTCCTGGGCTTTCCGTGAAATGGCCCGCGAGCAAATGACCGACCCCTCGTTCCAGTTCTGGACGGCGCACCGAGTGGGACCCAACCGCGGCGTTCGCACGGACCGCTACAAACTCATCGAATACTACACCGAAGGCAATTACTGGGAGTTGTTCGACCTGCAAGAAGACCCCAACGAGCTGAATAACCTTTACGGACAGCCTGGCCACGCGGAACTAGTCGAAGACCTGACGAAGCAGCTCCGCGATTTGCAAAACACCTTTCACGAGAACGGCTAGATTCACCCAAGCAGGCCGCGGCGGCGATCACCCGTTCACAGCAGGCAGGGCGCCGACCCCGGTGAACTCCCGCCGGCGGCGGAGCGGCGGCTCGGTTCAATCCGCCGGCACACAGCCTTTGGGCCGCCGGCGCACAACCTTCGGGCCGCCGGCGCTGATCGCGAGCCGGTCCTCCGCAGCGAACAGCCCAGCCCATTTGCATCCTTCCATACGCGAGGTTGTAGCCCAAATGGCTGCCTGAAATAGGTACCGCGGCGTCATTGAACGCAAACCGGAACGAGGGCACACTCTCTATAGGCGATCAGCATAGAACGCAACACCAGGCAAGTACAGGGCAGAGCACAAGCGTGGTGTGGCTCTTGATGGCCGCGAAATCAGGAGAAATCAAATGAAACGAATCCTATTCATATTCATTCTTATCAGCTTTACTACGTTGACCTGGGCGCAGCAAGAGAAGACAGTCTTATGCCACGTACCTGGTGGCGACCTGTCCAAAGCAGTAACGATTGCGACCGCAAACCCGAGTGTGCATCTTGAAGCCGACGGCAAGGGCACTTCGGGACATGAGTTGGACAAAATCGGGGCTTGTGCGCCGCCACCGCCGCCGCCGCCGCCGCCTCCTCCTCCTCCGCCTCCTCCTCCGCCGCCGCCGCCTCCTCCTCCTCCTCCGCCGCCGCCGCCACCGCCACCGGATCCTCCTCCACCGGATCCTCCGCCGCCGGGAACAAACCCGTCTATCGCCCCATCGACGAAGACGGATGAGCCGGGATTGATCAGTTGCGTGCTGTTCCCCGCCTACTGGGAAGATCCGCTGCTCATATTGACCAATGTGACCGAAAAGGACGGTTACGTTACCGTACGAACCATTACGCCGGACTACGAGGAAGTCAGCGAAATCCAGGTGGCCGCACGGGGCCGGGCGGAACTCGACCACCCGGACCCGACGATCCGCGGTTTCCTGGTGGTCAAGGCTTTTGTCACCGATATCCGCAGCGTGCTGGAGCACGATCGTCCAGGCAAAGGACTAACCCGCGAGTATGGTTTGCCCTGTTGGGCCGGCTCCGCTGTCCCCGCCTACGGAGAGTCGGGTGTATTCGAAATGATAGACTGGTGGTCCGACGCAGGGTCAAATTAGAACGGTTGATTACCTTTTCAGCAAAACCACGCTTCGTCATGACGGCCCTGGAAGGCTCCAGGGCCGTTTTTTTGTGGCGATTTTGTGCGTCCTGCCCCATGCTCAAAGGACCCCCCTGTAAGATGGCGCCGCCGGACAAACGTACAGAACCACGGCGCTTGTGGATCGATGCCTTCGCGATCTAGACTACAGGGACTACTCGCTTGTGGGAGGCGGAATGCTTACAGGGTGTCGTCCATTCTTCGTCGCTCGGCCGCTGAGCGTCATCCGGCTGGCTCTTGTGCTGCTGCTGTTGATCCATGTGGCTGCCTTCAGCGCCGCGGCGCAGGGCACATCCCTTGAACTCATCGAGGCCTTGCCGGACACGGACACTCTCCATCCCGGTGACGCGTTTTTCGCCCAGTTCAAGGTGCGAGTGATCAATCCGCCTCAATTCGGCGGGATCAAAATGCTCGTCGAATCCGAAGGGGCGGACTTCATTGCTCCGGCAACATCGGGCGAGGCGCCCGGTTTCACCTCAATAGCCGAGAATGGCGCTCTCAACTGGGACGCGAACAACATAGGCTCGAGTTCGCTGCCGCTCAGCATCCCCGCGGTGAGCTGTGAGTTCGGCGGGTTCTGCCCCAGCGAGCCGCAAACTTTAGAGCAGAGCTTGCTCAAAATCCCCACGGCTTTGAGGGTCACGGCAATCGCGATTGAGCGGACGTTCGCCCAGGACGGGACCGTAACCGAAAAAGAGGTCGCACGATTGCTGGTGAAAACCTATGACATCGAGAAGCCTGCCTCGCTGACCCTCGGTGCAATCACGGGCCAATCGCTGAACACCCGCCAGAAGGTCTTCGTTACCGTTCCGGGCGCACGATTCGATGAGGCGGAGGGAATTACAGTGCGCCTCTTGCGGTCGAACGACATCAACCTCAGCCGTTTCGCCGACTTCTTTCCGGGAGGTGATTTTACCTGCCCGGAGCAGCCGTTTCGCAATACTTTCGGCATGTGCGGTTTGGAGGTCGTCAGCGCGCAGCAACTGTCATTTACCATCGACGCATTCCTCGACGAAGCTCGGGCCCAAGAACGGAACATCCTCGGGTCGTATGACATCTGAATTATGCACTGCGGGGTGCACCGGAGGAGGGCTGAGCCGCCAGGGGCCATTTGGGGGACCCCCGAAAACATGGGGTAATAAGGTAGGCTGGCAAAGATTTCAGCTTCGCCAGTCAACCCCAAGGAGGTCACCCAAATGGTTACCAAGTGAAAACAGCATAGCTCCCGAAGGCCCGTCAAACAAGGCCGGGGCGCGAGGGCCCCGCGGCCCAATAAAATCGGGGCTGCCACGCCTTATCACTTCCGCGGCAAGAATCTGACTCCCTACGGCGGCTTGCTGCCCGTCGCCACCCTGCTCGAAAAACTCGGCTTCCAGGCGCTGCTGGAAGAAACCATCACGAACAAACGAATCACCCGTGTGATGAGCCTCTACCAGTTTGTGCTGGCCCTCGTGCTGGGCCTCTATGTCGGCTTTGCGCGGCTGAACCAACTCCGCTTCATCGCCCGCGACCCCATCTTGACCGGCATCTTGCAAGTGACGCGTCTGCCGCCGCAGTCCACGCTGTGGCGCTTTCTGGCCTCGCTGCACCTCAACGTGGCGAAGCAGATCCTTTCCATTCAGCGCCAGCTGCGGGAACGAGTCTGGGCCGCGGCCCAGGTGAAATTGGAGACGGTGACGCTGGACACCGACACCACCGTGCATACGCTCTACGGCCGCCAGATGGGCGGGCGCAAGAGTTACAACCCCAAGAACAAGGGCAAGCGCAGCTACCAGCCGATACTGACTTTCCTGGCCGAGACGCGCGAATACCTGATGGGCGGGTTGCGCAACGGCGACCGGCCCACGGGCCGGCAGATCGCCGCCCACCTCGAGAGCGCCTTTCGGGCTTTGCCGCACGGCGTGAAGAAAATCCTGGCGCGGGCCGATTCCGGGTTTTATTGCTGGGAGGCGGTGGAGGCCTATGAAAAGGCGGCTTGTCAGTTCGTCATCGTGGCGCACAAGACCAGGCGGCTGGTCGAGCAGTTGCAGCAAGCGGCCTGGAAGCCCTCGCCCCACAGCGATGCGGATGCGGAATGCGAATTCCTCTACCAGCCGCAGGGCTGGGCGCGGGCCTGTCGTTTCCTGGCGCTGCGTTACGAAAACGAACCCGCGGCCGGCGCGGCCGAGCAATACCAGCTGTTTGCCACCAGCGCTTACACCTACCGCGTGTTTGTCACCAACCTGGCCGAACCGATCGCGGCGGTGGTGTGGTTTTACAATCAGCGCGCCGCAGCCGAGAACCTCATCAAGGAGGCCAACAACGACGCCGGGCTGGCGGCCCATCCCTCGCGCCGCTTTGACATGAACCGCAATCACTTTCAGCTGGCCATGCTGGCCTACAACCTCAACTGCTGGCTGCTGCTGTTCAACCGCGAAGCCCAAGCCAGCGTGGAGACACTGCGGCACACCACCCTGGCGACGGCGCGGCTGCGCTTTCTGTTCGTGGCGGCCAAGATCTGGCGGCACGCCGGCAGAACGGGTGTCAGCTACAGCGATCATTATGAGGAAAAGGGCCTGTTTGAACGGCTGATGCGGCGGCTGCGGGCGATGGGGCCACCGGGATCGAGCTTCGCGCCGGTGGTGGAGGGTGCGCTGAGTTGAGGGGCGCTCCATGCATAAAATTTCATGCACTCGCCGCAACGTACTGGGAACACGCCGCTTGCCCGCCCGCTTTTGCCCGCCGGGATTGGCAGGCGGCTCAAACAGGGAGGGAAACAGAGGAAAAGACGACTTGCTAAATCACTGAGTTGACACGACTGCCGCTACCGCCACAACTCCATCGGCGATGGCTACGCCGAATCTGTGCATAATTCAGGTGACATCTACGTGCGGTGGAGCCCCGATAACCCCGTGACAGAAATTTTTCGCACACTCGAGTCCGTCGCCCTGGGAGCCTGGACTATCGGCGTTGTCGACTTTGACCTGACCATCAGCCACGTCGAGGTTGTGCAGGTCGTTCAGACTCTGGACAACACCGTGCCGTTAATAGCGAATAAACCGACCGTCGCGCGGGTGTTCACGAAGACTCTTGGCGAACGCACGGTCTCGAACGTGGACGTCGTACTCACAGGAAGCCGCGGGGGAATCGATCTGGGGCAGCGCACGGAGACCGAGAGGAGCTTTCCAGCCCCTGACCGCAGAGAGGAAACCCATTCGCACAATTTCACCTTGCCGTCCTCGTGGACGACGTCGGGGCCGCTCCGCCTGACCGCGGAAGTAAATGCAGACAAGAAGCCTATGGAGCGTGACTTCAAGAACAACGAGGCGATCGTCGACGTCAACTTCGAGCAGACCCACGAGCTTCGTGTGGGGTACGTCGATCTATGTGTCAGCTTCCCGTTCGGGTCGGAATTATATTGCCCTTCCCCCTCGAAAGTAGATCCCGGCCTGGCCTTGCGAAAACTCTACCCGGTTGAGAATCCGAAGATTCGTGTCTTTCCCCTACCAGGCTCGCCATGGCGCTGGACGGCCCTCCCTGTGATCACCTTGACAGGTTTCATGGCGAATCTCTTTTATCTACAATCGAAACTGGATGAGGCGTTTTGGTTGTTGGCGTCGAACAGCCCGGACGGGGTTCCGCCGATTGACCGTCTGATCGCGTACGTTAGTGACGAGGCGTTTCCAGTTGCAAGCCTAGGGGGAGGGGTGTTTTTTCTGGGAGGCCGCGGCGGCTCCCGTTCGGTCTGGCTTACAAATGCAACCTCCAGCGCGAGGTGGACGCAGTTCACTGTCGCGCACGAGTTGGGCCACACCTACGGGCTTTCGCATCCCTCGACCGACGACTCGGGCATCTTCTTGCCGGAACCCTTCAGCATCTGGCCCTTCACCAGCGCAGCCTTGCAGGAGCATGGATACGACCCAAGCGCTCGCGTGGTGAAAGTGGGTTGGCCGCCCACCGATAGCCGAGTCAAATACGACTTCATGTCGTACCGCGATGAGAAAAAGCTTTGGATCTCGAAATTCTACTACCTTCGGCTTTTTCATAGGTTCAAGTTTGGCCTGGTCAAAGGACTGAGCGAAGCCGGACAGGCAACCGGCGGCTCTGCACGGCGACAGTCCGGTCCGCGGCAGACTGCATTCTTCACGGGGACGATCGACCGAGACAGCAGCGAGGGGACTCTTGATCCGGCACTGATCTTCAACACGACGGCGCTACCCGACGAGCCGGACCCTACCCAGGAAACCTGCTTGGAGTTTTCCGGCTCGTCCGGGATCCTGGGAACGCATTGTTTCGCGGTTACCTTTGTTGATACCGAGAGCGGGATCGAAGTGGACGAGGCCGCCTTCTCAGCGGCCGTAGCGTTTCCCGACGGTGTCACGCTGGTGAGACTTCGGCATCAGGGCGCGGAGTTGGCGACGCTGGCGAACAGCGCGAATGCACCAACGGTTGAGATCACTTCCCCGCAGGCCGGAGCGACGTGGAACGCCGCCGTCGATCAGACGCTCTCGTGGACGGCGCAAGACGTGGACGGCGACCCCTTGGTATTTGACGCGAGCTATTCAAGCGACGGCGGGAACACCTGGCTGCCGTTGGATCTCGGGACGCTTACCGAACCCAACCTGACGTTTTCACCGTCGTCGATCGTAGGGGGTTCGAATGTCCGTTTTAGGGTGCGCGCCCGCGACGGTCTGCGATCCGCTACGGCGGAGGTCGGGCCGATAGACGTGATCCAGAACCCGCTACTCGAGGCCGCTGATCCAACCGAGCTCGGACGCATAGCTGTAGGGCTTTCGAAGGTCGGCCTCGTCGAACTGCGAAACCCGGGTTCGGGGCCGGTGCGGGTTGACTCGCTCCAGACGGACAATGCTCTGTTCGAGCCGATTGACACGACGTTTCCGCAGGAGATCCCCGCGGGCGCTACATCGACGGTGCCGCTGCGTTTTTCGCCAGACGAGATTGGGGACCATGAGGCCACCGTTACCGCGGTCAGCAACGCGACGAACGCTCCGGAATTGAAATTCACGGTTAGAGCGGAAGCGGACGATGGGCAAACACCGACACTTGCGGTCGACGCGCTGGCGCTAAATTTTCGTCCGGTGCCGCTTGGGCAACAGAACCGCTATGGATTGCTGTTGCGCAATGAATCCCTCGTCGCCGTAACGGGCAGTATCGCGGTGACGGGAACAGGATTCTCGCTGGCCGAGCCGACAGCAGAATTCAGCCTCGTTGGCGGAGAAGAGCGCACCTTGGAGTTTCTGTTTGAGCCTCAGACGGAGGATGGGGTTCAAGGGGAAGCTCGAATCGAGAGTAATGATCCGGCCCGGCCCGTAACGACAGTCGAGTTGTCCGGCTTTGGGTATGTGCTGCCTCCCACGGGACCTCCGGGGCCGCGAATCAGCCCCGGCGGCATCGTGGACGCGGCGCAGTTCCAGGCGGTTGTCGCCCGGGGCGGGATCGGTAGCATCTTCGGGTCCGAGCTGGCTGACGATATCGTCATCGCCGGGGACGTGCCGCTGCCGTTCGAGTTGGGCGGCGCGCGGGTGCGCGTGGACGGCTGGGAGGCGCCGCTGTTCTTCGTCTCACCGGGTCAGATCAACTTCCAGGTTCCCTTCGAGGCCGACTCCCCCGGCGAGGTCGGCGTGGTCGTGATCCGCAATGGCGAAGAAAGCCCAACCGAGCCCGCCTCGATGGCGGAGTTCGCGCCGGAGGTATTCATCAACCCCAACACTGGTGAACCGATCATCCAGCGGCATCCCGACGGGGCGCTGATCACCGCCGCGAATCCCGCGAAACCCGGCGATGTCCTGATCATCTTCATGACCGGCATCGGCGGCGTCAGCAATCCGCCCGCGACGGGAGCTGCCGCGGCGGCTTCGCCGCTCGCACAGGCGCGGGTGACGCCCGTGGTGACGGTGGGCGGCGAGGGCGCGCAGGTCTTCTTCGCCGGCCTCGCGCCGTTCTTCGTGGGCCTCGGGCAGGTCAACATTCAACTGCCGGAAAGCCTGGTGACAACGGGCGCGACCATGCCCCTGATGATCGATTTCGAAGGCAGCCGCAACCCGCCCGTGAATCTGCCAGTACTCTTCGAACAGTGAGCACAAAGCCGTTTACCGATCCACGGACTAACCTCTTGTCGTGCTGACCAATTGGAGGACACGCGCGGATCGGAAGAGGGAGAGCCGCACTTCAGCCAGCTACGATCCAGAAAGTGGTACGAAGAGTTCAGCGACCCCGAACAGGAGTAAGCCGCTCAAAACGAAGCAGATAGGACGCCTGTGCGGATACCTAAGACAAAAAATCTTAGTGTTGTATCGTAGGCGACCCGACAGGGAAAGCTTCGCCCGATGAGAGAGCTAGTGTAGTGCGCCAATAGTACCGCAACGTATAGATTTCGGTTGGGGAAGAGAGAAGCCCGTTGAAACGGGCTGACAAACCTTGAGCGGCAGGGCTTACCAGCCGTAAAACGACTGGCCTGGAAACACCAAGCCGCGTGAACGCGGCTCAAGTGGCCGCATGACGCCACTAGCAGGCAAGGAAGCGACTCGCCATACGTTAGGTCTGATTGGCGCACTACACTAGTCGCTTGCGATACACCGATTTGAGGGGAGCCCCCGAGGTTTGGCAGGGCAATTGCCTTTAAGAGGGGTTTATATAATTCGCTTTTCTTTCGCCTCGAATTGAGCCCGCTCGGCGTCCGGCGGCGCCTCGATCCTGTCTGATTCGGCCCAACGCATGACGGTTCGACGATCCGCGGAATAGAGTCGCGCCGCCACTCCCGTCGAAACCCAGTTCACTGATGGCTGCCGGAATCCCAACGCCGTGAGACTGTTGCCCCCTATGCCGTTGTCCCTCGTGATTCGAAAAGCGAGAACCAAATCTCATCTATACTCGGGGGACAGTAAGGACGATGGTAAACTGAATCTCTTGACCGGGTAAAGGGCCGTGTGGCGGTCCGGCCAGCCCGGCGGACAGAATCAATCTGGAGACGAAGATGCCGATCAGTCAAGATCTATTGGAAATTCTGTGTTGTCCGCGGACGAAAGTTCCTGTTCAGATGGCGCCGGCGGACCAGTTGGCCCGGCTCAATGAGCGAATCCAGGCCGGGGGCGTGAAATACCACGACGGCAGCGACGTCGACAAGCCTCTCGACGAGGGGCTCATCACTGAAGACGGGGAGACCACATACCGAATCGACGACGGCATTCCGGTCATGCTCGTTGACCAGGGAATTCTGATGGCGCAACTTTCAGACGAGTAGCAGGCGCTCAAGTTCTGAATCGCGCGGCCAACATCGCGACTCCTGGCAGAACGAAGGCTCCTCCAAACGCAAGCAGAAACGACTCGACTTCCATCGCGTAGGCGCCAACTGCCGCGTACGCCAGCGCAATCCCGGCGTTCGACAAAGTCGCCAGCAGCAGGAACCGCCGAATCGGCATTCCCGCGATTCCGGCGAACAAGACGGAAGCTTCGGCCAAAACAGGGACGGCGCGGAAGATCACGATCATCCAGCCGCCGAAACGGTTTTGGGCATGAGAGGCTAGCTCGAGTTCATTGTCTCCGACAAAGCGGCGGGTGAGCTTTCGGCCCGCCGTCGCCCCCAACCCGTACCCGATCAAGCAGCCGAGGGTCATGCCGGCCCAGGTCACGAAACTTCCCGCCCACAGCCCCAGCAAATAGCCGGCCGCGGTGCTCAAAACGCTAGACGGAATTGGCAAGACCAGGTCGGCGGCCAGCAGCCCTCCCAGAATCGCACTGACGAGCCAGGGGCCGTCCTCTTGCTTTAGGAAGCCTTGCACCCAGGCGTTGATTGGTTCTTCGTAAAGGAAAAAGGGTATGAGGATGGCGGCCAGCAGAACTCCGATCCAGCTAGCTAAGCGAGCAACGTCTCTCATACGAGCTTCACGCGATGACGTTGAGATGAGCCGCGCCTTCAGCGGTCATTGAACCCGTAACCCGTTCCTGTTCACCTCCGCCGCCTCGTGGAACGCCGCCCGGCAGGCTGCCTTAGTGCTAGTCTACACGCAGGGAGGGTGTTGCCGTGACTCTTGAGCGACGAAGTTTCCTCCAGAGCGCTTTGGGAGGGGTTTTGCTGAGCGCCGTTCCGCGCCCGCCGCAGGCCCGCTCGCAAACGAAATTCCGCATAGGCGTGACCGACTGGAACCTCAGACAGTCTTCTCAACCCGCAGAGGATTCGATGCCGTCAAGGAGATTCGCTGGCTGGGCAAAGACCGCATTTGCGAGATTCACATCAAAGACAATCCGCACTATCTCGGAGAAGGCTCAATCGACATTCAGGCAGTCGCCGGGGCCTTGGGTGAGATCGGATTCGACCAGTGGGCGGTTCTCGAGACCACGGCGCGCCCGGAGCATGTCGTTGCGGACATGAAGAAGAACCTGACTTACTTCCGCGGCGTGATCGACTCGTCCAACAGCTAGTTAGTTGACCCAGCCGCCGTCGCGCGGCCGGTTGTGCTTTCGCATATAGACTTGAAACTTTCGCTTGGCGCGCCGCCGCTGCCAGCTTTTGAAAGATCCGAGCCAATCGGTATCCAGCACGTCCGGCCGAAAGCGGAGATAGAAAAAGCCGAACGCCATGCCGCCGAGATGGGCCATGTGGGCGATGCCGCTGCCACTGGCGCCGAACGTCGACAGGAAAGCGATTGCGCCCAGACCCGCCACAAAAACCCGCGCGGGGATCGGAAAGGTCAAGAACAGCAAAATCTGCCGGTTTGGGTACAACAGCCCGAACGCCATCAGCAACCCATAGACTGCACCCGAGGCCCCGATCGTCGGGATCAGCAAGTCGCGAGGGCTACCCATGATGTAGCGGGCCGCTACGTCGCACAGACCGGCCCCGATGCCGCAGAAAAAGTAGTAGTTCAGGAAACGCCGCGTGCCCCAGTCCCTTTCCAGATCCGACCCGAACATCCACAGCGCCAGCATGTTGAATAAGAGGTGACCGAATCCGTAGGGGCTATGGAGAAACAAATACGTGATCGGCTGCCACAGAATCGCACCTTTGACGACCATCGCCGGAGTCAAGCCCAAGAAGTCGTGAAACAACCTCTCCAGTGGCCCAATCTCCAGGTGGACAGCAAGAAAATAGACAACGAAGAGGGCCGTGTTGCTAATCAGCAGCCACTTGACGCCCCAAGGGACTCTCCCGCCGGGACCGAAACTGACCCCGGGAGTGCGTTGATAATAAGACATCGGCGGACTAGAAGTGAAGTTTCCGCCCCTTTGGCAGGGGCCCATCCAGGCGGTCCGCGCGGCTCGCGCGCCATGCGAGTTCCAGATCCTTCTAACTTCCGAACCTCAGAGTGCGGGGGAGCGCGATGGACCCACCACTTGCAGCATAGGCAATCGACGGCGAACGCGTCAAATGATAGTCAAGCGCAGGCCGCTCATGCTCCCGGTTCAAGCCTCGGAACCGACAGCAAGCCGATCTTGCGAAGATGCTCGACCAAATCCGAATCCACGCCTGAATGCAGGAAAAACCCGAACCTCAGCATATCCGTGGCTTCTTTAAGATTTTTCGCGTTTTCGAGGCTGAGCCGCGCGAACAGCCTGCCCGAGGACATGTGAACGCCCAGATACCAGCCGTCCGGCCCGCCGTAGGCGCGGAGCCACAGCGAGTGGCCCTGGTAAACGAACTTCCCGCTCTTTCCGCGCGCTTGGATCAGCTCAACGCCCGATTCGCTATAAGTGACCATCGCTCGTGCCGCGTTCTTCCCGGTATTCCTAACCCTGCCGGCCGACCCATCGAATTCCACTTTCAGTATGGCAGACTGCTCGATCTGTGAACTTGGGACGCTACGCCGCGGGTGCGATTTCAAACCCGCCGCGATCGCGAGAAGCGTCACGATACGAAGAATGGCCCCAGACTCGGAACGCGAGGATTGAACCCGGATTTCCACTTTAGTTTCGGTTCTGCTAACCATCGGGTGGCCTCGGACGCCTTTATTTATGAGGGTTGGAAAGCACTCAAGGCGCTGAGGAGATCAACACCCAATGGGTGAAAAAGAAAACAAACCGTTCCAGCTAAGCTTCAACGGCTTATTGAAAGTCGATTTCCAAGGATCGCGCGTCACTTCCGACGGCGGGCTCATTTTGGTCCGCGAGCTGGACGAACGGCTCGGGCTCGGGAAACTGATCGAGGAGCATCTCAGCGACTCGCGGCAAGGCTTGAACAAGAAGTTCCCGTTCGCCGATCTGCTGCGGCAGTCAGTCTACTCTCGGCTGGCAGGCTACGAGGACCTCAACGATGCCGTCCGAGTGTCGGCTGACCCGACGTTTCGCTTGATCGGCTCGAAGAGGAACTGGGATCGCGGCGGGGCCTTGACCTCGACGCTGCATGGCTTTGAGACAGAGATGCTGGCGAGCGAGGAGAACTTGCTGGGGCTGATGGCTGTGAACCGCGAGCTGGTGGCGCAAGCCGAGACGCAAGACGACTCCGAGCGCGTCGTTCTCGACATGGACTCGACCGAAAGCCCTGTCCACGGCCAGCAAGAGGGCAGTGCCTACAACGGGCACTTCGAGTCGGTCTGCTACCACCCGTTGTTGTTGTTCAACCAGCATGGTGATTGTCTGGCGGCAAAGCTGCGGCCGGGCAACGTGCACAGCGCCAAGGACTGCAACGAGTTGCTGCTGCCCGAGATCGAGCGCCAACAGGCCGCGGGCAAGCAGGTCACCTTCCGGGGCGATGCGGCCTTTGCCAAGCCGGAGATTTATGAGTCTTCGGAAGAACGCGGAGTGCGGTACGCCATTCGCATTCCGGCCAACAAGAGCTTGGAATTGGCGATCGAAGACATCCTGTTTCGGCCGCCGGGCAGGCCGGGTCGCAAGCCCTTGGTGCGCTACAAGAGCTTCCGCTATCAGGCTGAGAGTTGGTCCAAGCCGCGACGCATCGTGGCCAAGGTCGAGCATCATCTCGGTGAGCTGTTCCCGCGCGTCGGCTTTATCGTGACGAACATGACGTTGCCGAGTCGGTCTGTGGTGCGCTTCTACAACAAGCGCGGCACGGCCGAGCAATGGATTAAAGAAGGCAAGCAGGCCACGCACTGGACGCGGCTGTCGTGCCATCGCTTCCGGGCGAACGAGGTGCGACTGCAACTCAGCGTGCTGGCCTACAATCTGGGCAACTTGTGGCGACGGCTGGGACTGCCGCACAGGATCAAGAGCTGGTCGCTGACGAGCTTGCAGCGGCGGCTGATGAAGACCGGCGGGCGGCTGGTCAAGCATGCCCGCTACTACTGGTTGCTGCTGGCGGAGGGGCATCTGAACCGGCGGCTGTTCGGTGACATGCTGCACAGGATCTGGGCACTGCCGCTGCCGAGCGGGTAGCGTTGCCTGGACGAGGATCAACAGTTTTTGGCTCCGAAAAGGTTTCGCAGGGAGCAGTGTCGGTCGGTGCGCCGTTCAGCCCGCTCCATCAACGTCTATGAGCGGACGGACGGGCTTTGGGGCCTGCCGCCGGAGCTGATGTGCAGGGTTCAGCGCGGAAAGACGTGGTATTCGGGCAGCGCGGGTGTATACTGTCGCCGTACCAGGGTCAAAATGGAAATCCTGGTTGAAACCCATGATGAATCCGCCACCGCCCGTCAACACCGGATCCTGAAGGGGCGCTGTTGACTTGACAATCCAGGGATTCGTATCATGGTGATGGCTGAAAAAAGGAGGTGATCCAGAATATGAGTGAATGTGGTGAATCTAGATCTGGTGAGGTGGTCGACTCTTAGAGCGACCGTGCGAACGTTCTGACGCCCGTATCAGCTACGGGACAATGTTCATGTGGAACGGCCATCTCACTAGTCGGTTGTTCCCACTTTTCGCGGCTTGAGGCTAACTCCCTCGGGCCCCCGGAAGTGAGCCCCCGAGAGAGCCGAAACTCTCCGGGGGCTTTGTGTATTGTGGTCCGCTCTTCGCTGGCGAGAGGCCGGGCGATGTGCGTCAAAGGATCAACGGCTCACACCTCTACCGATGTACCTGCTCGGCATAGAAACATCCTGTGATGAAACGGCGGCGGCGGTTGTCCGCGGAGGCGACCGCTTGCTGTCAAACGTCGTCGCCTCGCAGATGGATACCCATCAGCGCTACGGCGGCGTGGTTCCCGAACTTGCCTCGCGCGAGCACCTGCGCGCGATCGTCCCGGTCGTCCGGCAGGCGGTCGAGGACGCCGGTATCGGCTACCGTGACTTGAATGCCATTGGCGTCACGAACGGCCCAGGGTTGGTGGGATCGTTGCTGGTCGGCATCACCTATGCCAAGGGACTGGCCGTCTCGCTCGACATCCCGCTGCTCGGCGTCAACCATATCGAGGGACACATCCACGCCGTCGTCCTAGAAGAAAAGCAACGAGGCCGGGAGATCGAGTTTCCCGCTTTGGCCCTGGTCGCCAGTGGCGGCCACTCGCACTTGTTCATGGCCGAGCGGCCCGAGCCCGCCGATTACCGCTATCGCTTGCTAGGCCGCACGAGAGACGACGCCGCCGGTGAAGCGTTCGACAAGGTGGCGAAACTGTTGGGCCTGGGTTATCCCGGCGGTCCGCTCATCGACAAGCTGGCTCCATTGGGCGATCCCTCGAAGGTGCCTCTGCCGAGGGTTCGCATGAAGGGAAACCAGCTCGATATGAGCTATAGCGGATTGAAAACCGCTGTGTTGCGTTATGTCCGTGCAGCCGGCATGGATGACGAAATCTTGCGGCGGCGCCGCATGTATTCAGAACCGCCCGCTCCGAGTCTGGACGAGGTGCTTGGAGTCACGTCGCAACAGACTCTCGATCTCATCGCCTCCTTTCAGCAAACGGCGGTCGAGGAACTGATGCGACGCGTTGTCAAAGCCGCCGAGCAGGAGCCCATCCGCTCCGTGATCGTCTCGGGCGGGGTGGCGGCCAACTCAGGACTTCGCAAGCGATTTGCATCGATTTCCTACCCCCTTTATTTCCCTAGCCTGAAGCTCTCCACCGACAACGCCGCCATGATCGCCGCCGCCGCCTATCCGAGAATAGAGCGCGGCGAGCGCTCCGGCCTCGATCTGACCGCCTATCCCCGATTGGCACTGTGAGCGAGGCTGCTCATTGACAGCCAGCGACACCCAGATCACGCCGCTGGGCCCCCTTGTGCTAGTGCATGTATTGAGCCGATGCCGTTTTGGTCTTCACGCTAGGTAGGAAACCGACCCAAAACGAGCCCTAACCCTGTGACACCCGACACAGTCTGCCGCAAGCCTGAGCCACGTTCACGTGGCTTGGTCTGCTTTAGGCCGGTCCTTTTAGGGCCGGTTGACCAGCCCTCCCGAAGTTGTTCCTCAGCCCGTTTCGACGGGCTTCATTCCGCCCGGATCACGACCGTCTCCCGGCAACTACGAAAGGGCGCATCGCTTTGAGGTGGCGTGTCATCGCCTGCATCGACACCTCTATAAATGCTGTTCACTGAGAGCCTTTGAGCCGCGAAGCGGCACTGGATCGTAGCCCATGGGTGGAGCGAAGCGGAACCCTGGGTCCTAAACCGACCCATGGCGCCTCCCCCGTGCCCGCCCCGCCAAAGCTGGAGCCCAAGGCGGATGCTAGGGAAGGCTACCCTTCTTCTGGCTAACCGACAGTCCCGAGCGCCCATCCACGAGAAAGTGTGTGACGAGGGTAGGATCTTTCTCGATCGCGGCCAGAAACTCCCGCATCAAATGAGCATGGGACTTCACATTGTGCGCAACCACCAAGCCACCAGCGCGCACGTTCGGCAATATCAATTCCAAATACGTGCTATAGTCGGCGTGCCAGCCGTCGATAAATACCAGATCCCATCGGCCCTCAATCTCAGGGATCATCGTACGGGCATCGCCCAGACGCGCGTCGATCAAATGCTCCAACCCAGCTTTCCTGAAGTTCTCTAGAGCCAGCTCGTGACGGTGCTTGTCGATCTCCAATGTGATCAATCTCCCGCCCGTCTGAGCCAATGCCTGGGCGAGCCAGATGGACGAGTAGCCATTGGACGTCCCAATCTCCAAAACCTGCTTCGCCCCTAGTTGGCCCACCAGCGCCGCTAAGTACCGACCGTCCTCTTGACTCACATTCCACATACCGCGCTCGTCACGCTGCATTGCGGCCAAATGGTCTAGTCCCGGATTTCCACTTTAGTTTCGGTTCTGCTAACCATCGGGTGGCCTCGGACGCCTTTATTGATGCGGGTTGGAAAGCACTCAAGGCGCTGAGGAGATCAACACCCAATGGGTGAAAAAGAAAACAAGCCGTTCCAGCTAAGCTTCAACGGCTTATTGAAAGTCGATTTCCAAGGATCGCGTGTCACTTCCGATGGCGGGCTCATTCTCGTCCGCGAGCTGGACGAACGACTCGGGCTCGGGAAGCTGATCGAGGAACATCTCAGTGACCCACGGCAAGGCTTGAACAAGAAGTTCCCGCTGGCCGATCTGCTGCGGCAGTCAGTCTACTCTCGGCTGGCAGGCTACGAGGACCTCAACGACGCCGTCCGAGTGTCGGCTGACCCGACGTTTCGCTTGATCGGCTCGAAGAGGAACTGGGATCGCGGCGGGGCACTGACCTCGCGACTGCAGAGCTTCGAGACGGAGATGCTGGCGAGCGAGGAGAACTTGCTGGGGCTGATGGCTGTGAACCGCGAGCTGGTGGCGCAAGCCGAGACGCAAGACGACTCCGAGCGCGTCGTTCTCGACATGGACTCGACCGAAAGCCTTGTCCACGGCCAGCAAGAGGGCAGTGCTTACAACGGCCATTTCGAGTCGGTCTGCTACCACCCGCTGTTGTTGTTCAACCAGCATGGGGATTGCCTGGCGGCGAAGCTGCGTCCAGGCAACGTGCACAGCGCTGAGGACTGGAAGGAGTTGCTGCTGCCCGAGATCAAGCGCCAACAGGCCGCGGGCAAACAGGTCACCTTCCGGGGCGATGCGGCCTTTGCTAAGCCGGAGATTTATGAGTTTTCGGAGGAACGCGGAGTGCAGTACGCCATTCGCATTCCGGCCAACAAGAGCTTGGAATTGGCGATCGAAGACATCCTGTTTCGGCCGCCGGGCAGGCCCTCCCGGAAGCCCTTGGTGCGCTACAAGAGCTTCCGCTATCAGGCGGAGAGTTGGTCCAAGCCGCGACGCATCGTGGCCAAGGTCGAGCATCATCTCGGTGAGCTGTTCCCGCGCGTCGGTTTTATCGTGACGAACATGACGTTGCCGAGTCGGTCTGTTGTGCGCTTCTACAACAAGCGCGGCACGGCCGAGCAATGGATTAAAGAAGGCAAGCAGGCCACGCACTGGACACGGCTTTCGTGCCATCGCTTTCGGGCCAACGAAGTGCGACTGCAACTCAGCGTGCTGGCCTACAACCTGGGCAACTTGTGGCGGCGGCTGGGACTGCCGCACAGGATCAAGAGCTGGTCGCTGACGAGCTTGCAACACAGATTGATGAAGACCGGCGGTCGGCTGGTCAAGCACGCGCGGTATTACTGGCTGCTGCTGGCCGAGGGGCATCTGAACCGCAGGCTGTTCGGTGACATGCTGCACAGGATCTGGGCACTGCCGCTGCCGAGCGGGTAGAACGGTCGCTCGCGAGTGCGAAATCTGGATGCTGCGGAGTGAAGCTCGGAGGAGTGCCTGAAAAACCGCCTTCCGACCGACGAATTGTCCCCTTCGGAGAACGAAAGGGTCTAGTGGAAGCACTTCGGTCCGGCCCGGTGCGTGCCTGCGGTCAAGAAAGGCTTGCGTTCAAGAGAGAAGGAACGTAGAATCGAGGAGGCCAAGATCCAAAATGGAAATCCTGGCTAGTATCCGACCGTCTTCAACCCGAACTCCCTGGGCGCAGATTACGCCGCCCAGTAGCAGCTGACAGGCAGCGAGTCGCACAAAAAACCAAGACTCTCGCCCCAGGCTTAGCGTCGTGGGTATCACGGCTTTCACGGCCGCTCGATCTGACCAAAACACTTTTGTCACTTCAGTCCCGCCCGTGACACTAATCGAAGAAATTCGGGCTCACCGCGAAGATCGTCTAAAAGCGGCTCTACTCCCATCGTCGCCACGCGGAAGGCCCCTTCTCTGAAGGCCAGCTCCAGGTATTCCATGCTGCGCCTCTTGTCACCTGAATTATGCACTGCGGGGTGCACCGGAGGAGGGCTGAGCCGCCAGGGGCCATTTGGGGGACCCCCGAAAACATGGGGTAATAAGGTAGGCTGGCAAAGATTTCAGCTTCGCCAGTCAACCCCAAGGAGGTCACCCAAATGGTTACCAAGCGAAAACAGCATAGCTCCCGAAGGCCCGTCAAACAAGGCCGGGGCGCGAGGGCCCCGCGGCCCAATAAAATCGGGGCTGCCACGCCTTATCACTTCCGCGGCAAGAATCTGACTCCCTACGGCGGCTTGCTGCCCGTCGCCACCCTGCTCGAAAAACTCGGCTTCCAGGCGCTGCTGGAAGAAACCATCACGAACAAACGAATCACCCGTGTGATGAGCCTCTACCAGTTTGTGCTGGCCCTCGTGCTGGGCCTCTATGTCGGCTTTGCGCGGCTGAACCAACTCCGCTTCATCGCCCGCGACCCCATCTTGACCGGCATCTTGCAAGTGACGCGTCTGCCGCCGCAGTCCACGCTGTGGCGCTTTCTGGCCTCGCTGCACCTCAACGTGGCGAAGCAGATCCTTTCCATTCAGCGCCAGCTGCGGGAACGAGTCTGGGCCGCGGCCCAGGTGAAATTGGAGACGGTGACGCTGGACACCGACACCACCGTGCACACGCTCTACGGCCGCCAGATGGGCGGGCGCAAGAGTTACAACCCCAAGAACAAGGGCAAGCGCAGCTACCAGCCGATACTGACTTTCCTGGCCGAGACGCGCGAATACCTGATGGGCGGGTTGCGCAACGGCGACCGGCCCACGGGCCGGCAGATCGCCGCCCACCTCGAGAGCGCCTTTCGGGCTTTGCCGCACGGCGTGAAGAAAATCCTGGCGCGGGCCGATTCCGGGTTTTATTGCTGGGAGGCGGTGGAGGCCTATGAAAAGGCGGCTTGTCAGTTCGTCATCGTGGCGCGCAAGACCAGGCGGCTGGTCGAGCAGTTGCAGCAAGCGGCCTGGAAGCCCTCGCCCCACAGCGATGCGGATGCGGAATGCGAATTCCTCTACCAGCCGCAGGGCTGGGCGCGGGCCTGTCGTTTCCTGGCGCTGCGTTACGAAAACGAACCCGCGGCCGGCGCGGCCGAGCAATACCAGCTGTTTGCCACCAGCGCTTACACCTACCGCGTGTTTGTCACCAACCTGGCCGAACCGATCGCGGCGGTGGTGTGGTTTTACAATCAGCGCGCCGCAGCCGAGAACCTCATCAAGGAGGCCAACAACGACGCCGGGCTGGCGGCCCATCCCTCGCGCCGCTTTGACATGAACCGCAATCACTTTCAGCTGGCCATGCTGGCCTACAACCTCAACTGCTGGCTGCTGCTGTTCAACCGCGAAGCCCAAGCCAGCGTGGAGACACTGCGGCACACCACCCTGGCGACGGCGCGGCTGCGCTTTCTGTTCGTGGCGGCCAAGATCTGGCGGCACGCCGGCAGAACGGGTGTCAGCTACAGCGATCATTATGAGGAAAAGGGCCTGTTTGAACGGCTGATGCGGCGGCTGCGGGCGATGGGGCCACCGGGATCGAGCTTCGCGCCGGTGGTGGAGGGTGCGCTGAGTTGAGGGGCGCTCCATGCATAAAATTTCATGCACTCGCCGCAACGTACTGGGAACACGCCGCTTGCCCGCCCGCTTTTGCCCGCCGGGATTGGCAGGCGGCTCAAACAGGGAGGGAAACAGAGGAAAAGACGACTTGCTAAATCACTGAGTTGACACGACTGCCGCTACCGCCACAACTCCATCGGCGATGGCTACGCCGAATCGGTGCATAATTCAGGTTACACGCTCAGAGGGGGGGTGGAACACGATTTTCGGCTTAGATCTACCACAACCACATTCGTCTATATGACTCATTCCGCTGTGGTTATCCCCCGTGAATCGGCCCGCAATGTCGCACGAAAAGAAAAAGGCGGGGACGAGAGCGACCCCCCCCCCAAAAACCGGGGGGTCATGCGGACCCGGATAGCTGGCATTTGGAACATGCCTCTATCCCGGTCCCCATGGGGTCGCTCTCGTCCTCATTTATCCCTGCGGGAAGGCTCTAAACAGCCCCCCAGGAGCGGCGCTGACGGAAGGGAGACGGACCTATGTGCAATCCCCTTTCCCCTCGCGCTTCATTGTGTCGGATCGGTCCTCGCCGTCAAGGGTACGCTTCGCCGCTTCGCGCCCTGGACGGCTTGCGGGCCGATCCGAAAGACGCGCTGTTCACGAGGGAAAAGGGGGGTTGTGGGTTCGGGCCGAAAGGGAACCTTTCGGTCATACCAGCCGCCTTGAGCCGTAGCCGAGGGGCGCTGTCACCCGCAGGGCCGTAGCGCAGCGTAGGAGCCACGCCAGCGGCTTGACTCGCCTCTCGGCGGAGGCTATCCGGAGCGGTCCTCTCCGGTGGGCTTGTTTGGGTGGGTGTGAGAAAATGGGGCAGACTATGAAACATAACTTCTCCTCATCCCTGATTTCCTCAATCCTACTTTGCGTCGCGGCGCCGACTCTCGTTGCCCAGGGGGGCACCGCTGAACCACTGTCTTGCGCGGATCACTCCATCACCGCTCGCGCCGTTCGCTCCCCGGAAGGCGTTGAAGCGTTCGTTCAATGCGCCTACGAGTTCGTCCAGGAAATGGGGTTTGAAGAGGCCCGGCGAGCCTTTAACGAGGAGGCGCGCTGGAGAAGCGGCCAGATCTATGTTTTCGTCGCCGAAGCGACCCCGATGTCCGACATGTCTCGAGCGTTCGTCTTCCCGCCTGACCCCTCAAGGGAAGGGGAGCCGTGGGGCCTGCTGATCGACATCTTCGGCAATGACTGGTTTCGGGAACAGCATCGTATCGTGAACCAGGTCGGCCAGGGCTGGATCTACTACTCCTTCACGAACCCGGCGACCGGCAGGGATGAGCCGAAGGCTTCTTACCTCAAGAGCATCGACTGGGACGGGGCCCTTGCCACGATCGGCGCGGGGATCTATCGCCGCGACCTACCCGGAACGTGCAGAAGTGAAGAGGTCCACGCCATGGGGCTTGACGCTGATCCTTCCAAAGAGAAGCTGCAGGAGTTTGTCCGTTGCGCCGCCATGGAGCTTGAGTCGCAGGGATACTTCGCCGTCCGGTCCCTGACCACCGATCCGCGTTGGGGGAACGGCTCGATCTACCTGTTCGGCGTGGACGCCTACGGAAGCTCTCTGTTCAACGGAGATCCTTTCAGCCGGTTGTACGGCGTATCCGAGCTGGATCCCTACATCAACACATCGCTTGAAGGTCAGGACCTCGTAAGTGTGGGGGACGCCTTCGGGGAATCCTTCCTCTACTACTCGGCTGTAAACCCTTCCACCAGGAGGCTGGCACGCAAGGTGACTTTCGTCAAGAGGGTCGTGGTCTATGGTCTGCCGCTCCTGGTCGGCTCCGGCTACTATCATCCGGATGAGGGTCTGCACGTTCCGGGTAGGTCGCGGCGATAGATGACCGCGCCGATCGCGGCCTCCGGGGTTTTGGGTTGGGTTTTGTTGTCGGTCCGCTTGCCCGTTCCGCCGTGGTATGGCGTAAGGTGTTTGTTTTCAGTTATTTACCTATAAGGAGGGTTTTGGTTTTGCCTTTTGCGGGGGGCGCCAGCCCTCCGCTTCCCGTGGTTTCTCTTTTGTTTTCAGTGATTTATCCACAGCCGTAGTCGCTCCTACTACTTGTTTTGTACTACTTGCTCTTTACTACTTGAGTGTGAGGGTGAAAGCTCGAAGGTTTTGGCCCCTAGTGAGGGTGAAAGCTCGAAAAGGAGTGAGGGTGAAAGCACGTGGACAACTCCCCCGAATCACAGCGATCTGTGGATAACCCCAAAAACGGCCCTCAGAAGCGCTCTAAGCCGCTCTGCGGTTTGGCTGGTAGGAAAAGGTGCCCCGGTCCCGCGTTCGTCGCTCCTGGACGCGCGTTAACGGGCCTTTTTGCGGAACTGGAGGCATTTCTGGCACGACGGATTGGCGTTATCCAGTTGCTCGCGCGGGATGAAGAGCCCGCACAGCGTCCGCCGGAGGCCCCCGACGGAATTTTCCGGTTTTGGGTCGTCCTTTCGGATGTGGGTTTTCGGCTTTGCCATGGAACTGTGCCGGTTCAGCCGGAACGGGAGAGCGGACGCTCCGCGTTAGTGTAGATGCCGCCCTGCGGGCGGGGATTTTCAAGGCATCGGGGTCTTTCGATCCGATGGGGTGGAGCGTGGGCGCGAGACGCTCGTTCCCCGCGCCCGTGATCATCGTCTCGATGAGCCCGCTGGACTATCCCTCGGCAGGGTTGCTTCCCAGCACCCGCTTCTGTTTCACCCGGCAACGCCATTGTAACTCCAAAAGTCAGACCGCCTGGCGACGGCGCAGCTGACGTTGCTCTCGTGCCTGCTCCAGCTTGCGGTCTCGCGCGGCGTGAATCTGTTCCCTTCGTCCTGTCAGCATGGCCGCCGGCGACGACACGGCTCCCGAGTTGAGCGCCCGCGCCATTTGATTCAGATTCACCCCGATCCGGTTCAGCTCCCGTAGCTCCGCCGCCCCCAGCCGCAGCTCTGCCGCGATCCGCACCCGCTGCCCCAGCGCCCGGCGGCGCCGGCAACGCTTCTGCTCTATGCGTTGGGAATCGGTGCGGTCCGGCGGGGGTTGCTTGTCCCCTTTCCCTCTCGCCAAATGATCCCGGATCGGTTTTCGCCGTCAAGGGTCCGCTTCGCGCCCTGGACCGCTCCGGGCCGATCCGAAAGACGTGCTGCTCACGAGGGAAAAAGGGGGGGGCGGGCCGTGGGGGGCGGAGGGCGGGTCGCTAGTCCGCTAGCGCATGATAAAGGATATTATCATTGATATCTTGAGGAGGCCCTCGTGACCACCACCCCCGACCATTTCCCCAAGCCCTGGTTCCCCTCCCCAAAACACCCGCCAGGGCGACAGCCTTGCCCGCCAGATCCCCGGCCGGGGCGACCTGCAGCAAGCCCTCGCTGACTACCTCGAGGCGGCAGGCCTGCAAGAGGCACCCAACGATACCCCTCTGTCCCACACGGCGATCAGCAAGATCAGCCAGCTCACCCACAACGCCCTCCACGCCAACGACATCAGCCACATGATGAAGCGCCGCCTCAAGGACGGTTCCCTGCCCCGACGCGTTCGCCCCACTCCTTCCGCGCCGCCGTCATCACCGACCTGCTCAGCCAGGGCGTGCCGTTCGCAGGCCACACCGACCCGCGCACCACCCGGCTCTATAACCGGCGGGTACAAGAAGGTCACGCGCAACATCGTGGAACGGATTTCGATCTTAAAGAAAACAGCCGTAATACGCCTGCCATCAATGAAACCTGCTGCGTCGAGAAGGGCAAGGTGACGACTTTGGCAACATCGGCAGTATGAGCAGCGAAGGCACCGCCCGTCCGTGATCTGAGAAAAATATTTCCCTGCCCTCTCTCTTGTTTTTTGCCCTCTACCTGTCGCACACTTTACTGGTAGGGTTCTCTACAATCCTGACAGAAGTAAAGTCTACAAGTATACTTCTCGGAAGCCGGCACATGCGGACCATCGCTCTGATTGCCCAGAAAGGCGGCACCGGCAAGACAACGCTTGCGTTGTCGCTGGCCGTGGCCGCCGAGCAAGTGGCCAAGGTGACCGTCATCATTGACCTCGACCCGCAGGCCACCGCCTGCAACTGGGCAGACCGGCGCAAGGCTGATACCCCGATCGTTGTCGACGCTCAGCCCGCCCGGCTTCCCAAGGCGCTCGAGAAAGCCCGGCAAGGCGGTGTTGAGCTGGCGATCATCGACACCCCTGCCCGGTCCGAACAATCTGCATTGGCTGCCGCTAGGTCGGCCGACTTGATCATCATTCCTTGCCGGCCCCAGATTTACGACCTGGAAACCGTGCCCAACAGTAGGGATCTGATCGCTCTTGCTGGCCACACCTCTGTCCTGGTCGTCCTCAACGCTGTGCCCGCCCGCGGCGCGCGCGCCGACCAGACGCGCCAAGCCCTGACAGACTTTGGCCTGCCCGTGTGCTCCCCTACCCTCGGCCACCGCGCCGCCTTCGGTGATTCGGGCGTTCGCGGCCTTGCCGCGCTCGAACACGAACCGAGCGGCAAGGCCGCCGAGGAGATCAGACAAGTATACAAGTATATAAGTAGTTTTCTAGCCAAGCGGCTAAATGGAGAAGCAGCAAATGAGCAAAGCAGACTTGTCAGCAGCACTCGTTGATGCGGGCGGCGGCACCCGCCGCAAAGCCGGTCCCCAGCCCGTACGAGCTGCAAAGCGCGAGGCTGGCAGGGACGCAGCTGCGCAGCCGGGCAGGGCAGGGACCAAACCCATTACCGTTCACTATCCCCAAGAAGTTCGCGACCAGCTCAAGATTCTGGCTGTGGAGCAGGGGACTACGCTTCAGGCGCTAGTCGGCGAGAGCTTCAATATGCTCTTTGCCAAATACGGCAAGCCCGAGATCGCGCCGACCGAGCAGAAGGCCTAACATTGTGGACAACTGCAATTCACCCCTAGCCGCGAGCCTTTGCAGCTGGCCCCCTTGAACTTCACGTTTTCCCGTAAACCAAACCCCCGTCAGGCAGCCCTGTGGATCAACATCAAGGGGCAGGTGCCCGACGAAAGCATGGGGCAACTATTACCTGAATTATGCACAGATTCACTTTGCGAGTGTGGCTGCGTTCGTAGCGGGTTGGCGGTCGTCGTGAGGTGGTAGCTCGGCAACTGGCCTTTTGGCTTCTCCGTCCCCGGTTTCCCTTCCCGCCCAGAATCCGCGTCGTCAAAACCTCGCTCGGAAGTGACGTGTTTCCAGTGCGTTACGGCTAGTGCATAAAATTTTATGCATAGCGCATAGCCAGGCTCTCAGATCAGCGCCCTCCCGACCACCGGCAGCAAGCCGCCGTAGGGAGTCGGCTTCCTGCCGCGGAAGTGGTAAGGCGTCGAAGCCCCGATTTTATTGGGCCGCGAGGCCGTCACGGCTGGGCCTTGTTGGACGGGCCTTTGGAAGCGATGCTGTTTTCGTCTGTAACCATGTGGGTGACCTCCTTGGGGTTGGCTGGCGAAGCTGGGATCTTTGCCAGCCTACCTTTTTACCCCATGTTTTCGGGGGTCCCCAATGGTCCCTTGCGGCTCAGCCCTCCTCAGGTCCACGCCGCAGTGCATAATTCAGGTTCTACCAAGGCCTCCTTCAAGGGGTCAAAACACGACCGGGGGCACCTCATATCGAGTGCCGACCGGCTTGAAGACGCCCTGATCAACAGCGAGACCTTTCTCCTGAGCAATATGAGTCCCCAAGTGGGGAAGTTCAATCGAGGCGTCTGGAAGAACCTCGAAGGCGCCGTGCGAAAACTGTCGCAGAAAAAGATCACGGCTACGGTTGGGAAGGTAAAGAAAAAGGTGTGGAAGTACGCAGAGGTTTACGTAATCTGTGGCCCGGTATTCCATATCGGCTCGGCGCTCGAAGTGATCGGTGACCCGAAAGAGATCAAGGTGGTCATTCCGCACGCCTTCTTTAAGTCGGTGCTTGCCGAACAAAGACTTGGGAAACTCGAGCTGTGGTCCTTCCTGATCCCCAACAAAGAGACAAAGAAAGACCCTTCTAGCTTCCTGGTTCCGGCGGTGGATGTCGAGCGCCAGGCGGGATTGCAGTTGTGGGACCGCTTGCGAGGATCAGAGATCGAAAAGCTGAAAGCGAAGAAGGGCAAAATGTGGAGCTAGGGTGCGCCGGTTACTCAGAGCCGCGCGTCGGCTATCCTAGCGATTCAGGAGGAGGACAGCATGGCGGCTCGCATGATCACCGATATCGAACAGCTCAGAGAACTGATCGGCGCCGAGATCGGCGTCAGCGATTGGATCGAAATGACCCAGCAGCGCATCGACGCTTTTGCCGACACCACGGATGATCATCAGTGGATTCACATCGATCGAGAGCGAGCCGCCAAGGAGTCCCCCTACGGGACCACCATCGCGCATGGCTTCCTGACCCTATCGCTGTTATCGGCGCTGATTCGGGGGGTTGTCGTGGTCAATGCCGGTTTCAACCGGGCGATCAACTATGGGCTGAATCGAGCACGCTTTCCATCAGCGGTTCCCGCCGGCTCAAGAGTGCGGGGCCGAGTCGGACTCAAATCAGTCGAGGATATCGAGGGCGGGCATCAATTCGTGTGGAATGTCGCCGTGGAAGTGGATGGCTCTCCGAAACCAGCGGCGGTCGCTGAATGGGTCACACGAGTCTATCGCTAGTTGCGTGAATTTGTGATGCCCCGCTGCGCGGCGGAACCAAGCAGCAGAGTCTCATGAATCAGATTCAGGGGCGGCAAGCGACGGACCCCTCCCTTGCGGTCAGGGCTCTGAGTCCGCGGGCTCAGAACCGTCCATGCCGCTTGTATGCTTCTAGCGGGTGGATGCCATCCAGGATGTCATTGCGAACCAGATTTTCTGTTTTCACGACATCCTCTGCCTTGGTGATGACCTCCTCGGCGACTCCCGCTGGAATCACAAGCACCCCGTCGCGATCTCCCAGGATGTAGTCTCCCGGGCTCACCTCGGCTCTTCCAATACGGATCGGCACATTGAAATCGACCAGCCTCCAGCGCCCCATGATATCGGTCGGAGTGCGGTAGCGGGCAAATACCGGAAAACCTAGTTTCTCGATATAGTCCGTATCGCGGACCCCGCCGTCGATGACCGCCCCTTTGCAACCGCGATATTGCGCCGTCTCCGCCGACAACTCGCCAAGATGCGCGGCGACGTCGTCGTTGGGCTGGCTGACCAAGACGTCACCCGGCTTGATCTCCCCGAGCATCTTTAGAAGTGGCACGAAGATGACTTCGGGGTCGTCACTCTGGGTCGGTTCTCCAAGCAGGGTCAATGCCCTGCCCGCCACCGTCTGCCCAGCCCCTAGCGCCTGAATCTCTTTGGGCAGCACCTGGCCGTGAAGCCCCATTTCATCGAGGATGTCGCTGATTGCGCCGGTGTAAGGAATAGCAGCGAGCCGCCGCGGCAGATCTTGCGAGTTGGTGTCGTTCATGATCGGTTCGTTCAAATTCAGCGCCCGGAACGCAAGTGAAGCAGGGCTGGGTCCTTTTCGGCAAGAGCTTGATAGTGTTCGCGAGCCCCATCTAGATTCTTCTCAACTATACAGGCAACTTGACGTCTCCAACATGGCGCCCAGCATGCCGCACTTGACGCCGTTCCCGGCTACCCCTCATCATCACCAACATGGGACTCAAACTCATCTTGGTTTTTCTGCTCGGCGCCTGGAGCGCCGGAACGCTCTTCATGTGGTCGGTGGCCATGCAGAATTTCCAGGTAGTGAACAACATTCTCGAAGGCGACCATGCTGATGTGCGGCAAGCCGCGTCCTCGCTGGAGCCCGGCGGCCTGCGCTTGCTGTTGCGCTACCAAGCATCAGAGGTCAACCGCCTGTTTTTCGAGAAGTGGGGCTTCGTCCAGCTCCCGATCGCGGCCATTGTGATGATACTTGCCTGGAAGCAGGATGGCAAGTTTATTCCAGCCGCCGCAGCGGTGATGCTGCTGATTTGCCTGGCTCTGCAGTTCTACGTCGTGCCGGAAACTATCCGGCTCGGCCGCATCATCGACTTCTTGCCGCGGGAACCGCCCCCGCCTGAAGCGATTCCATTCTGGCGTCTGCACCATGCCTATACGGGACTGGATATGCTGAAGTTCCTGCTGGGGCTTTCAGCGATGGGAGTGCTATTACGCAAGATTTGGTGAACGTCACCCTTGCCCAGCCAGTCGCCGGGGCGCCCTGGGAGTTAGAGAAATGCCGATTACCGTGGAAAAGCTCGGCGACACGAAGTTCAAGGTCACCGTCAGCGAAAACACAACCACCACGCACACCGTGACGGTGTCGCCCGAATACTGTCAGAGACTCACATCGGGTGCGGTCTCGCCCGAAACCCTGGTGCGGAAGTCTTTCGAGTTTCTTCTAGAGCGGGAGCCGAACACCAGTATTCTGCGGTCGTTTGAACTGCCCCTGATACAGCACTATTTTCCAGAGTACGAGCGGACGATCAAAGGCATGTTGTAGTTCAATCACCAGGTCCAAACCCACCGCATTTCAGGCGGTCAGCCTGATTCTTCGGAGAGCTCCACGTGGTCCACCACGCCGATAACAGCGGCGTCAATGGGAGATCCCAGCCGGCCGATGGCTGTCATGGCGGCCCAGCCATCGGTCGCTAGCAGAACTTCGTCGCCAACGCCGGCGTCGACCGAATCAACCGCCACGAAGGGCGCGCCCCGCTCGTTGCCCTCGAGGTCGAGTGTGGCCACCATCAGCAGCTTCAGGCCTTGGTGACTGGAGTGTTTTGGGGTTGCGACCACTTCGCCGACGACTCGCCCGATCAGCATGGCGTCAGTCCTTCCCTGAGTGGATCGAATCGACAATGCCGACTACGGTGGCATCGGAGCCGACCTGGTCTGGCAGGAACGCCAGTGCCGCCTCTTTGCCCCGACACCAGTAGATGGTCTCGCCGGCGCCGGCGCCGATGGCGTCCGCGGCAATCAACTCCTGGCCCGCGTCCTTGCCGTCGGCGCTGACCGGCTGGATGACAAGGAGCTTGCGGCCTTCAAACTGTCTGCTCTTCACGGTGGACCAGACTCGTCCTATGACACGGCCTAAGCGCATACGTGGCCACCTGATTCGCTACTGACGCAACCGAAAAGCCGCGGGAATGCCCTGCAACTACGGTCCTCATTCGGATTCGACCCCAGGCTCCCGCCTGGGGCTCTGAGTTGCGTCTCGAAGATTTCTGCCCGGTTTGCCACGGGACTCAACCCTCTTCGTGCGTCATTCATCCAGATCAATCTCGTCGACGATCCCAACCACCGCCGTATCGACTGGGGTGTCTTTACAGCCACTCGCCATCCGCGCCGAACCGCCCTGGACGGCAATCACCTTATCGCCTGAACCCGCTCCAACCGTGTCCACCGCTACGACGTAGGTGTCCCGCGGTTTTCCAGCGGCCGAGATATGGCGCAGCACGAGCAACTTCCGCCCTTCCAGACGAGGGTCCTTGCGGGTAGCCACAACCGTGCCGACAACGCGAGCCAGGATCATCCGATGAGTCCTAGAAAAGCGGGTCTACTTCGACGATCTCGGAGAAATCGTGAAGATGTCACCGAGATTGGCGTGCGGACGCGGAATCACGTGAACGGCCAGCAACTCGCCCACGCGGCGCGCGGCCCCGGCCCCGGCATCAGTTGCGGCCTTGACGGACGCCACGTCTCCCCGGCACAGCACGGTCACATACCCGGACCCGATTTTCTCCCATCCCACCAGGGTGACGTTGGCTGCTTTCACCATGGAGTCGGCGGCCTCGATCAGCGCCACCAAACCTTTTGTTTCGATCATTCCCAGGGCTTCGCCCATTTATGTTCTCAGCCTCCTTTTGCCCTTACGGCTTGTTCGACGAGCTCGATCAGCTCGTCACGCGTTACCGTGAATCTTTCCTGTCCGTCGGCGCCGGTTGTCACGCCGGCCGCGTCCTCGGCTGAAATCGGGCAGCCTGGTTGCTGCGTCGCCGCCGATTGCACCCCATAGCGGCCACGCGCCTCAAACAGCTTGTCAACCTCGGTCCGTGGCAAGACATTCGCCCCGCCCAGCATTTCCGCCACGAAATTGATCCGGGCGAAGTGCTCGACCGTCTCCATGCGGAAGAACGCCTGATAGACGTCTTTGCCGTAGCTGACGGATCCGTGGTTTGCCAGCAAAATTGCGTCGTATTTCGGGATCAGCGGCAACATGGGCTCGGTCAGCGCCGGGGTTCCCGGAAGGCCATAGTCGGCCAGGGGAACGCAACCCAGACCGATGACCACCTCGGGCAGCAAAGCCTTGTTGAGTGAAAGCCCGGCGGCGGCAAACCCCGTCGATACAGGCGGATGAGCATGGACCACCGATTGAACGTCCGGACGCAGGTTATAGATCGTCATGTGCATGGCGATCTCGGAGGTGCGCTCCAGCCGCCCGGCTATTTTGTTTCCCTCGTAGTCGACGATGATCAAATCGTCGACGCTCATCATGCCCTTGCTGACGCCGGTGGGAGTGGACAGGATCCGTTCATTATCCAGGCGGATCGTGATATTGCCGTCATTGGCCGCGACCCAGCCTTTTTGATAGACGAGCTTCCCGATGTCGACAATATCCTGCCGATACTCCCTCTCGGTTTTCACCATGCGAACTCCGTATCGTATCGTGTCGCGGCGTCCCCTGTAAAGGAAAGGGCGGGTTTCCGCCTGGTTGCCCTGCCGCTTTAGCCCCAATGCTGTTCATTCCGAGAAACCCGTAGCGCGGGACTCGGAGAGACCCGCGGCTGGAGTTTCTACATTTCAGTGGCTGACGGCGGCGGGTTTGCCGGTGGCAGTGTTGTATGCCATTCGCTGGTCAGGCGGTTAGATTATTGCATTTCTAAGTCGTTGAAATTAAAGTTGTTGCGCGATGAAGTATAAAATTTCTTTACAACATGGCAGAGAATGGCAGGTTTTGGCGGATATATGGCCGATTTGGGTGGTTTCGGGGGCTGGTGGCCGACGTCTACCTAATAGTGTCTTTGTTTTCAATGACTTTTTTGGAGGCGGCCGGGTGGGTGGGTGGCATAGACGCGTCATATGCGTAAGCTTTTCGTGCGGTTTCGTTTTCTTGTTGGCGCTGAGCAGGACGGGCTGGGGGCGTTGAATCGGTGCGTGTGTGACCGCCGTGAGCGGCGGGACATGTCGCCAAGAATGGCGACACGGCACGCAGGAATGCGCGCGCCACGTCTTGAGGCCGAGTTGCTTGCTTCATTTGCGAGGGGGCCCTCTGCCCGCGTTGATCCGGTCCTTAGCGGTCTTTCACCCTCAGCTTACCAACTGGAGGTCGAGATTTCGTCCTGTCCCGCCTTGGGGCCGGGTGTAAGTATATGAAAACATGGGTTCGCACGGGTTTTTGATTATCGGTGACCGGCGGGCGGCGTCCTGCGTTTTGTAGACGACACCCATGCCCCCTTCACCGACCTGCTCGGTGATCTTGTAGTGGGAAATGGTGCCGCCGATGGTGATTCGCTGCATGACGACGTGGTTTCTATTGGATCTTAGCGTGAAACCAGCCGCGCCGCCACAGTCTTCATCACACCCGCTTGATCACACCCGCTCCTCGGACGGTTCGAAGCCTTCCCGGGCGTGGAAGCTGCCGGTCGTGATCCCCTTGCCGGACTCGAGATAGTCGGTCAGCTTGGCCGAGAGATCCTGGACCACATCGGGATACTGATCGGCAACGCTGGTCAGCTCCTGCGGGTCTTTTTCCAGGTTGTAGAGCTGTGGCTTGTACTCCCTGCCGTAACGCTCCTGGTCCATGACCTCGGAGTAGTTCCACTCCGGCGTGCGGACGGCCCCGATCCAGCCATAACCCTGCACCAGGTGTTCGTGGACAGTTTTGGTTTCCCCGGTGACAAGCGGCCAGAAGTTCTCGCCGGTGGCTCGCGATGGCATGTCGAGTTCGAGCAGTCCCATCAATGTAGGGGCGATGTCGGGATGCGTGACAAATCCCTTTACATGCTGGCCGGCGTGCTCTTTGCCGGGCAAGCGCACTAGCAGAGGGTTGTGGGTGACTTGCGTCCGGATGCGCTCGGGGCCTTTGAGGAATTGCCCCTGTTCGCCGAGCAGCGCTCCGTGATCGGAGGTGAAAACAACAATCGAATTGTCGAACAGACCCAGTTCGCCGATCGTTTTCAAGATTTCGCCCAGCCAGTAATCGACGCACATCGACTCGCCGGCGTAGTTGGCGCGGAAGCGCTTGACGCCATCTTCGGGTACTTCGATGTCGGCGTAGGGCGGCTCCCACCAGGCCGGGCCTGTCGCATCCGGCATGTAATGCTCGAGAAACCGCTTCGGCGGGTCCCAGGGCTCATGCGGGTCGAAGGCTTCCAGGTGCAGGAAGAACGGGCTTTCGTCTTGATTGCGCTTCAGCCAGCCCATGACGTTTTTCGCCGTCAGCTCGATCAGCGCCTCGCACTCCTTTTCGTAGCGCAGACGGTTTGCATTGAATTGGTTGAAGAATGTATTGCGGCTGAACGTCGCGATCTCTGGAATACTGGCGTAGCTGGCCGGAACGATGTGGGAGAAGTCAGGATGCTCGTGCGGCGCTTGAGCGTAGTAGTCGACCTCGTGTCCGCGGACCCACTCGTAATAACGGTACCCGCGATGGAAGTTCTTCCCCGGCCGCTGCATGTGCGGAATATCGGCAATTAGCGCGGTGTGGTAGCCGGCCTCGTGCAGCGTTTCGCTGACGGTTTGATCTTCGTAGTAGAGCTCATGCCATCCGGGCAGTTGCACCGGCTCGTGCTGGTGGTAGGAGTAGTAGGGCAGAATCCGGCGGCCCGTCATCAGAACCCGGCGAATCGGGATCGTCGGCAGAGCTTCCGGATGAACATCGTCAAAGATGACGCAATCCTCGGAAAAACTGTCCAGGCTCGGACATTCGACCAGTCCGTTGCCGCCGTAGCATTGCAAGTTGTCGGCGCGAAAAGTGTCGACATTGAGCAAAATCAAATTGCGGCGGTTGCCCTTATCGCGCTGGTCGGGGGGCCTCTCCCAGATGCCGCCAAGCTGCTCCGCTTGGGCCTGCTGGTTCTCGCCCGCCCCGCACGCGGTTAGACCGGATGCGGCCGCCGCCGAGGAACCAGCCAGAAAACGCCGCCTCGAAAATCCTTTTTTCGCCATGAGTACTTCCCTCCGGGCAATCGCGGGCTGGCATGAAAAAGCGCCCGCCATGCAGGACAAAAGCCTATCACATGGCGGCCTGTCAGCTGAGGAAAGACCGCGGCGCCAAGCAACGTGGCGCACGGCTCCGCCGTGCCGCGTTGGGCCTCCAGGCCCACCGTCCGGCGCAGAGTCGTTGAGATTCGGGAGACAGGGCCAAGGGTCCAGCGCGCGTAAGGCAGCCGGCCCGAGCGCCTCCACGCGTCCGAGTTCAGATAAGATTGGCTATGCAAGAAGAAATAGGAGTAACCATGAAGAAAATCTTGCTGACCGCGCTAACGTCGTCGGCCCTGACACTGTGCCTGGTCTATCTGGCAGCCGCGCCTGCCGAAGTAACGCGAAAAGTCGTGCTGGAAAATGAGCGCGTCACCGTGACGGAGCGATCGATCCCGCCAGGCGGCGTTCGAGTCACCTATACGCGCCCCGCCGATCAGTTGATCGTATTCCTCAACGACACCAAATACGAGCGCATCGATTCGAAGACCGGCGAAAAGATCGAACGCGCCCGCAAAGGCGGCGACGTCATCTGGCACTTCAAGGGAGAATCGGCTCCGAAACTCGTCAACGTCGACGACAAGCCTTTCCGGTCCCTGATCATCGCGCTGAAATAACAGAACCCAGAATGCAAGTGACGGGCCAAGCGTCCGAACCAAGATCAATTACCGTGGGAAACTGTCCACCGATACGCATGCCAATAACCCGCGCCTCTACCGCCGCCGCAATCCTCCTCGCCCTGCTAACCCTCGCCGCATGCGAGCGCCCGGCCGGCGCCAAGCGCATTGGCGTCGTCCCCAAGGCCACCGGACTGATCTTTTGGCAGAGCGTTCATGCCGGAGCCGTTGCCGGCGGGCGCGAGGCGGGCGTCGAAGTCGTATGGCTGGGGCCGACGGCCGAAACCGACTTCGCGCGCCAGTTGAGCATTGTCGACTCGATGATCAATTCCCGGATGGACGGCATCGTCCTGGCGCCAACCGATGCCGTCGCGCTGGTATCGGTTGTTGACCGGGCGCAGGCCTCGGGCATTCCCGTCGTCATCTTCGATACCGGCATCGAAGGCGACAATTACGTCTCGTTCGTCGCGACCGACAACTACCAGGCCGGTGTTTTAGCGGCCCGCCGAATGGGCGCCGTGCTCGACGGTTCGGGCGAAGTAGCCTTGATGCGCATGGTTCCCGGCAGTCATTCGACCAATCAACGCGAGGAAGGCTTTAAGTACACCGTCGCGAAGGAGTTTCCCGGCATTGAGATCGTGGCCGAGGACTACTGCATGGCCGACTACGCTAAGTCCCTCGAAATCGCCGAAAACTTCCTGACCGCTCACCCCGAGCTCGACGGCATCTTTGGATCGACGGAGCCGGCGATTGTCGGCCCGGCCCAGGCAGTGCGCGGACGGCAACTGGCCGGCAAAGTGCGTCTTGTGGGATTCGACTTCAGTGACGCCATCGAGAAAGACCTGAAGGAAGGCGTGATCGACTCGGTCGTCGTTCAAGACCCGTTTGGCATCGGCTACACGGCCGTCAAAACGATGGTGGCGCGGCTTGAGGGCCAAACCCCGGAGAAGCGCATCGACACGCCGGTTCGGCTCGTCACTGCCGCCGATTTGGCGGATCCCGAGGTCGACGCTTTTCTCCATCCGGATCTCGAGAAATACCTGAAATAGATGCAGCGCGTGCAGCGCAGGGAAACAAAAGTCCGCGTCGGAATTGTGGGGCTCGGCCTGGCGTCGGCGCCCCATGTCAAGGGTTACGCCGGCCATCCCGGCGCGGAGGTTGTCGCGGTTTGCGACCGCGACGAATCGCGGGCGCGCAACTTTGCCTCCGAACACAACGTGCCCGCATTTTACGGCTCGTTTGAAAAAATGCTCCGCGATCCGGCGGTGAATACGGTCGACATCGCGACGCCGACGTATCTTCACGCCGGGATGGCCCGCGCGGCGGCCGCCGCCGGCAAGCATGTTCATTGCGAAAAACCTTTCTGCCGCAACGTGGCGGAAGGCGAAGCCGCTTGCCGCGCGGCGAGGGAGAACAGCGTCGCGCTCGCGGTCGGTGAGACGTATGTGTTTCTCTCCTCGCACCAAAAGGCCCGGGAACTGATCGAAGCGGGAGAAATCGGCCGCCCCATGCAGGTCAGGCAGCGCCACGGGGGCTGGTTGGAGCGCGGCAAGGCAGCCATACCGACCGGCCCCAGCGACCGCCGCTGGCGTGTTGATCCGAATAAGTCAGGCGGCGGGCGCTTTCCGTGGATCTTCGATCACGCGGTGCATTTTTTCGCCGCCGCCGAGTTTTTCATGCTCGGAGAAGCGGTCACCGAAGTGTACGCTCTTGACGCCGGCCAGCCGCCGGGCAATGGCCAAGCGCGGAGCAAAGGCCCACCGTCGAGCAAAGCAAGGCCGGGCGCGAGTCACGATCCCTACACCAGCGCCGAGCCCGACATTCCGCTGCTGGTCTGGAAGCACGGCGACGGACGTTCCCAAGGCTTTTGGACCCGCGCCGAGCGGCTGAACAATCGCTACGACTTCATGCGCGGATTCAGCACAACGGTCGTGGGCGAGCACGGCATGATCGAGGTCCTGGGAGAGGGCGGCGGGGGGCTGCTTTTGGAAAACGAACCGCAACACCTCGTTCTCCACAGAGAGGGAGCCGACAGCATCGGGTTCCGGTTCGACGAAGGAGCCGATGACGTCTGGGACTCAGACGTCTGCTACTACAGCCAGGGGCATATCAACCAAATCCATCATTTCGTCGACAGTGTCGTAGCCGGGACGCAGCCGCGCTACAGCGGCGAAGACGGCGTTCGGGCGGTGCGGTGCACTCTGGCGGCGATCCTGTCCGCCACGGAAAAGCGTCCGGTGCAAGTGGAGGAGATTTCGCCGGAGTTTGTCGCCAGCATGTTTTGCTAGCGATGTTTTGCAGCAGTCATTGCTAACTGTCAGGGGCGCGCCTGCTCCCACCGCAACCGTAACCAAAGCAGCCACCGGTTCCCGCGGTAATCCCGGCTTTGCGGTTGCCTCGTTTCTCTCGCGCCCGCGGCCTATTCTCTTACCGGCGTACGGTTGGTAAAATGCTAGCCATGGGAAAGGCGTTGGAAAAGGCCATTTCGGAAGCTTCGAAATTGCCGGAGAAAGAGCAAGAGGCCATCGGTGCATGGCTGCTCGCCGAGATTGAATCCGATCGCCGGTGGGATGAACTCTTCGCCGAGTCGGGCACGGTCTTGGAAGGCATGGCGGACCAGGCTCTGGACGAGCACAACCAAGGTTTGACAAAGCCGCTCGACCCGGACCGGCTGTGAAATCATACACGACGCCGGCCTTCCGAGGTTCATTTGCGTCGCTGCCACGCGATGTTCGCCGCCAAGCCCGTTCCGCCTATCGCCGGTTCACTGAAAATCCTCGTCACCCTAGCCTTCGCCTGAAGCAAATCCGCGGATCGGATCGCCTAGCCCGCATTTCTCATCGATTCCCGAAAACGGGGTTGGCGGGGCGCGCGGGATGGGATTTCATGGTCTTGAGGCGGCATCGCCTCTCGGCGGGGCCGCCGTGGGGCAGAAACGGCCCGGCATGCTGTCCGCGACCCTGGCCGAGGCGTTTTTCGTCTGTTTTTGGGCAAACCTCGATTGCCGCCCCTGTCGAGCCCTGTGTGCTTCAAGTATTACTTGAACTCGCCTTGCCGTTTTCAGCAGCGCCGCGGCTCCCCCCGTTCGAGATTCTCATACGCTTGGGCGAACACCCCCGCCCAGGCGTATCCCGTCGCCAGCGAAATCCACACTTTGCGCGCCGTGATCCGGATGCGCGCTCCGATCTTCAACAACCGCAGCCGGATCGTCGTGCATTGCGCCCGCGCCATCTTCGTCCCCGCCAACCCCAGCCGCCGCAGCGTCTCCAGCAAACAGTACCCGATCGATGAAAAATATAAGCGGATCTGATTCGACCGCAATAGCGCGGTCGAGGTGCGGTCGGCGAACAGCCCCAGCTGCTGCTCCTTGATGCGGTTCTCCATCTCTCCGCGGGCGCAGTAGATCGTCTCGTATAAGTGTTGCGCCGCCGCTTGCTTGGGCGTCAGCGACGTCACCACGAAACGCGGGTTTTCGCCCTTCGCCAGATACTCCGCCTTGGCCACCACCCTGCGCCCCCGCGCCCAGCTGGTTCGCGTGCGGTAGCGGAAATCCCCGAACGCCCGGGCCGCCTTGCCCCTCTTGGCGAAACGCCGCCGCGCCAGCTTCATCCGTCTCTTGATCAGGCGCTCTAAACGCTCGTTTTTCGCCAGTCCGAACACGTAATCCACGCCCTGGTTCTCGCACCAGCTCATGATCTCGTCGCGGCAAAAACCGCTGTCGGCCCGCAGCAGGATCTCGACCTCGGGCCACACCCGCCGCAGTTGTTCGACGATGCGCCGGACCTCTTCGAGCGACCCCGCCGAGGCGTCGATGTTGGACGGCCGCAGGCGCGCGCACAGCAACTGGTCCCCGGCGAAAATGTAGAGCGGCAGGTAGCAATAGTGTCCGTAGTAGCCGTGAAAAAAGCGCCCCTCTTGGCGGCCGTGCAGCGCGTCGTCGGTGGCGTCGAGATCGAGCACGATGCGCTCGGGCTGGCACGGCTGCGATTGAATGTAGAGCGAGGTCAGCAGACGGTCGGCCGCGCCCGTGTCGAGAACGATCTTCTTGTAACGGCTTTGCGCGCCGGCCTTGGCCGGGGTCAACTCCAGGCGGTTGAGAGTGCTCTTGCCGGCGCCCGCCTTGCCGCGGTCTTGGGCTCGGCGGCGCTGCTTGCCTTCGAGGTCTTGTTTGCCGCTCAGCAGGGCCAGCAGCGGGTCGGAGCGCAGCTGATCGTGATCGTTGAGATCCTCATAACCCAGCGCCAGCCCGTAGACGCGCTGCGAGACCAGCTCGCGCACGCTGTGTTCGACTTGCGCGGGCTGGCGGTGATCACGGAAGCAGGCGGCGAACTGCCGCACGATGCCGCTGCGCTGTTCGGTCTGGCGCAACAGCATGGCGCCGCCGTCGGAGGTGATCATGCCGCCGTCGAAACGGGCTACCACCTGGCGGCGGCCATGGTCGGCGAAGGTGAAGCTGGTTTGGGTACACTCTGTCATGGCAGGGGTCGCTTTCTTGCTGGCTGAAACATATTGTAATCATTATGTTTGTGCCACAAAAGGCGGCCTTCCGCCAACCCCGCGATGAGAAATCCGGGCTAGTTGCAGTGCGCGTCAGCCGCTCCTACCGTGCAGTTGGCGTCCGCGGAACGTCCGGCGAAATTGTCTGGTTCTGGATCGGCTCTCACCAGGAATACGAAAAGCTGCTGACTAAACTGCTGTGACGGAATCCTGCGGGCAGACGCTAAGCTGGTTCTAGTGGCCGCGGCGGAAATTCGACGGAAAACTCTAAGCACCGCGATCTCGCTGTGTCATTTGGTGTTCTCCGCCTTGCTATTCTTGGTGCCTTGCAAAGGCTTTGCCTCTCAGGCCGAGTCCGCGCATCTCACAGGGCCCGAGGATCCGGCGACCCTCGCATTACAAGGCCTGTCGGGCGGTCGCCAAAGCTTGGAAAACTATCGCGGCCGAATCGTCATCCTGAATTTTTGGGCTACCTGGTGCGTGCCTTGCCGGGAGGAAATGCCGATCTTCGTCCGGGCGCGCGAAGATTATCAGCCCAGAGGCGTGGAGTTCATCGCCGCCTCGGCGGATGACGCCAGCACCAGAGATCAAATCGAACGGTTCATCGAAGAGTACGGAATCAATTTCCCGATCTGGCTCGGCGCCACCGCCAAGGACATGAAGCGGCTTGGCCTGGGTATGGCCCTGCCCGCGACCGCTCTGATCGACCGCGACGGACGCATCGTTGCGAGGCTACTGGGCCTGGTCGAGGAACGCGAGCTGATCGAACGCATTGACTGGCTGCTCGGCGATCGAGCGGCCCCGCCCCCGCCTGCGCTCGTGAATCATCTCGAATCAGCGCAGGACGAACACGCCGAGGGAGAGGAAGAACACCAGCACGCGGCGGTCGCCATGGAGGGCGCCTCTCTCGTACCCAGTTGACCGACTTGACCGGGGAGAAGGCCGCGCGGTCAGCGGGGCGGGTCACGAACTTGAAAAACGCTGGACCTTCGGGTCTCGCTGGGCGGCGAATCAGATCGATCGCGCCAGCCTGCGCACGACGCTGACCTATTGGCTCACGCCGCGATTCTCCACCGGACTGGAATACAACTCGCGGGCCGGCATGGTGAGCCCCCTCGCGAATCTCCTTGCTATTCGGGAGACGAGGAATCGTCCGGCGCTGATCTTGGGCACCAGTTCAGACCGAATCGGCACGCCGTCCGGACAGGCCTTCTACGCCACCTTCAGCAAGAATCTGAAACGCGAGACGGGTCTGCCGATCGCCCCCTATGGCGGCGTTGTTTACGGAACCTACAAGGGGAAAATGCGCGCCATTGGCGGACTCAACATCGGCTTCTCCGAAACCGTCACGTCGCTCGTGATCTTTGACGGAGTTCATGTTCATCCCACGTTCAACACCTCGCTCAAGAGTCACACTATTTCCTTCCTGTTCATCCGGGGCAGAGACCCCGGCCTGAGTTACAGCGTGGCCTTCTGAGGGGGTCGTCGGCAGTACGAAGGGACCGGAGGCGGGGGTCTGGGTGATCGCGGAAACGACCACTGGCCACGAAATTTGTCAAGATCGCCGTCACTGATGATCGCGGGCGCTACGTACTGCCCGACCTTCCAGACGCGAACTATAGCGTGTGGGTGCGCGGCTACGGGCTGGTGGATTCCGCCAAGGTGGAGACCGCGCCGGGTAAAATCGTGAACCTGACAGCGGTGGCGGCGCCCAATGCCGCCGCGGCGGCGGAATACTACCCGGCCGCCTCTGTGACGTGCGGGTCTTGGTTGGTGAAGAGGAGGCAGCCCTGTGGTTCGTGTCAGATGGCCAAATTAATCTTCAAATCCCCTTGGAAGCAGAGCCCGGCGCGGTTTTTTTCTGCTTCGGGGATGGGCTGTCATTCTTAGGCCCGACCGGAAAGGAGTACCCCAGACTCATCGATCCGATGGGTGCGGGGTGCGGCTCGATGGCCGTATCCCGCCTTGTCCTTCGCCCCATCGGATCACCCCATCGGATCGATAGATCTGCTCATGCCTTGAAAACTCATACCTCAAACTCGCAGGGCATCGCCAACTGCCAGACCATCGCCAACCGGCGCCGCTGCCGCCTGCTCGGCCGCGAAGGCCGCCTCAAACGCCTCGGGCGGGCGATAACCCAGCGCCGAGTGCCGCCGCTTGCCATTATGAATGAACGCCAGAAAATGTCCGCTGTCGGCCGGCGCCGGCTCGGCGCTGCTCAGCCGATTGGTCGCAGACCGCTCCGACCCTGCTTCCTCAACGCCCAGATTCCGGCGATGGCCTGCTACGAGGCGAAATCAAGACCGAGCTGTTTCATGAGGCGGTATGATGTCAACGGCAGGCGGTCCATGCTAGGGGCCGCTCCGGCAGTGATGATGACCCGGCGTTCAGTCTTACATTGTCTCGCGGGAAGCTGGACGGCTTGCCGTTGGCGGGGATCCGCCGCGGAAATCGGCCGGCAGGTGCAAACCGTGACCGGGCCCGCGCCGGACCTTGGGCCGACGCTGATGCACGAGCACATTGTGACGGACCTTCGGCCGCCTTCCGACCGAAGACCAGGAGACTATGACCCCGATAAAGCGTACGAAGCCGTGCTGCCCTATCTGCGAGAGCTGCATCAAGCCGGCTGCCGCTGCCTTGTGGAGCCGACTCCGATCCATATAGGCCGCGACCCCAATGTGCTGCGGCGCCTATCGAAGACATCGAACATCAGGATCGTCGCGGCGACGGGGATCTACGGCGCCGCCAAACAGAAGTTCATTCCACAATACGCCCGCGAACAAGGCGCCCAGCAGCTTGCGGAGGGCTACATCCGAGAATACGATGAAGGAATTCAATCGACGGGAATTCGGCCCGGTATCATCAAGACGGGCGTGAATCAGGATGTCCCTTTGCCGGAGATCGAACAAAAGCTGGTACTGGCCGCGGTTCTTGCCCACAAAGCGACCCGGCTAACCGTCGCTTCCCACACCGGATCGGGAGCCGCGGCGCTGGCGCAACTTGGAATCTTGGAGTCGGCTGGGGCGTCTCCGTCTAGATTCATTTGGGTCCACGCCCAGAACGAAAAAGATCACAGCCTTCACCGGCAACTCGCCCGAGAAGGGATGTGGGTGGAATTCGACGGGATTCGGCCATCCACCCTTGATTGGCACTTAGAGTGTGTTCAAGTGATGGCGGATGCCGGACTGCTCGGCCGCGTGCTAATCTCGCAGGATGCAGGCTGGTACCGGCCGGGCGAGCCCGGCGGGGGCAATTTCCGCGGCTACAAATACTTATTCACGGATTTTCTGCCTGCCTTGGAGAGAGCGGGCTTCAGCGAAGCCGATGCAGGACAGCTCATCGAAATCAATCCCATGCGAGCGTTGAGTGGCTCTCATTGAAGGTCTCTGTGTCCCGCGTCATCGGGTCACGGCAAACCGGATCGCGCAAACCGGATCGCGCAAACCGGATCGCGCAAACATGACCGGCCCTGGCGCCCACACGCCTGAGGGCAATAGGTGACACCCATGGAAGCATCGGCCAGTACTGAACTCCCCATCGTTGGCAGCGGTAAATTCCAATACCAGCCGGTCCCCGGTTGGGAACAACTTCCCGAGGGCTGGAGCTTCGTCGAAGTGGCCGGCATCGCGACCGATTCGCAAGGACAGGTCCACGTCTTCAATCGCGGCGAGCATCCGATGATTGTCTTCGACCGCGGCGGGAAATTCCTGCGGTCGTGGGGGGAAGGGGATTTCAATCGGGCTCACGGGCTGCACATCGCTCCTGACGACACGCTGTACTTGACCGATGACCGCGATCACACAGTCAGGAAATGTACGCCCGAGGGCGAGCTCTTGATGACCCTCGGGACTAGCGGTGAACACAGCGACACCGGCATGACGGATTTCGATTACCGCCAGGTGACTCATGGCGGCCCCCCGTTTCACTACCCCACGAACGTAGCGCTCGACGCCGAGGGGTCACTCTACATTACCGACGGATACGGCAACGCCCGAGTCCACAAGTTTTCGGCGGAGGGAGAATTGCTGTTTTCCTGGGGTGAGCCTGGCGAGGGGCCGGGCCAGTTCAATCTGCCGCATGGGATTGCGCTCGACAGCAACGGACGAGTCTACGTCGCCGATCGTGAAAACAGCCGCATCCAGATCTTCCAGCCCAACGGAGAATTCATCACCGAATGGACGGACCTGTCCCGGCCCATGCAGGTGTTCATTGATCCCGAAGACACGGTGTTCGTGGCCGAGGTTGGAAAGAAGATTGGACTTTTCCCCTGGCTCGAAGCGGGACCGAACCCAGCCGGAGGCCGCGTCAGCATTTTCAACTTGGATGGCGAGTTACAAGCCCGCTGGGGCGGCGGCGACAACCCCGGAACCCCGGGCGATTTCCTGGCGCCGCATGACATCTGGATCGATTCGGACGGCAGTCTGTACGTCGGCGAAGTCGTCTGGTCCGCCGCCGGCAAGCATGGTCTGGGGCCGCCCAACTGCCCACCGCTTCACAAGTATGTTCGGGTGGCGAGTTCGCGCTAGGCTGCGACCGGCGTCTCCCTCTCAAATCTCCTGTAGCGCGGGTCTCGGAGAGACCCGCGGCTCGAGTTTGGCCTTTGCGGGAGTGGGCGGGCGGGTGATGTGCGGTGAAAACGCTAACGGCAAGCATATAACAGGGCTTCGGGAAGCGACTGCTGGAGTTTCTGGGGCTTCATGGCGGTGTCGCCGGCGGAGGGAAAGCTGCAGAAATGCCGCAGGCCTTCGCCCCATAGCTCGGCGTGCAGTCGCTGCAGCAGATCCTGCGTCGTCGCCCGCGGCTTCTTGTTGCCCGCCCGCCACTTCGGCGGCGGCAAAGCGTCGGGGGAAGCCTGCGCTTCGGCGGCGCGCCGCGCTGCCAGCAACAACCAACTGTACGCCGCCACGATCATGCGTGGCAGCTCCCCCACCGAGCGCGGATGCCGTACCTGCGCCTCGCCCACTCCGAGCAGCGTCTTCTCGTCGCGAAAATTCACCTCGATGTCCCAGCGCCGCACGTAATGCTGCACGATGCGTGCGAGTGGCAGCTGCGGGTCGCTGACGATCAGATAAGCCGGCTGGCGATAGAGCAGCTTGGCGCCCGGGCGCGGCCGGTAGGCCAGCGGCGCGATCACCACCAAGCGCAGATTGCGCTGGCCGCCGGCCGGCCGCCAGCGCAGCGGCGACAGCGTCTTGACACGAAAGCGGTGGAGCTTGCCTGCCGCCCAGGCTTCGACGATTTGCCACTCCACATTGTCGTCACGCCGCAACTGCTCCGGCGTCGCGGCGCGCTCGCCGTAGAGCCGTCCGCGGCCGCGGGCGCCCGCGGGCGGCGGCGCGGGCAGCTGGTAGAGTTTGGCGTCTTTGCGCAGGCGTCCGATCAAAACCGTGTTGGGGGGCAGCTGCCGCAACACCACGCGGTTGGTGAAGCGGCCGTCGACGACGACCTCGAGCGCGCGCCCGGCCGAGCCCGAGTCTTGGTCCAACTGCTCGCGGAGAACCTGCAGCCGGCGGGCGCCTTGGGCCGCCATCGAGTCTTTGCGGCAGGCCTGCCGATACTGTTTGCGTACTTCGTCGGAGGCGTTGTGAAAGTTGCGGGGCCGCCGCGGCGTGGGCGCGTGTTGATAGTCGATGGGGATGGCGCGGGCCGGGCCGCGCTCGTCGGCGCCCAGCACGGCCGAGATCCCCAATACGCGCTGGGCGCGGATGAAGTTGGTGTGAAAGGGCGGTCCCAGCGGATCGCGGCGCCAGGCGACACCGGGGATTTTGGGGCCTCGTTTGGGCAGCAGCGAATCGTCCATGGCGACGAGCAGCGGCGCGGCGGGATCGAGTTCTCCGAGCACGCCGCGGCGCGTCACCGCAAACAACGGGTCGGCGTCGAGACGAACTTTAGAAAACAGGCGATAGACAGCCGACCAGTCCCGGAAGCTGGCGCCGCAGGTGTGCAGCATGCCGGTGACGGTGCGGCGGCCCAGACCGACCAAAGTGGCCAGCATCAGGGTTTCGATTTTCTGCTGGACGCGCTGCTGGCCAGCTCCGTCGAAGGCTTCGCGGGCGAAGGCTTGGAAGGCGTCGAGGAGCCGCGGCGCAGAGTTTTTTTTAAAGCCGAAGGCGGCGCCTGGGGACGGTTGAGGACGAGCTGATTTTTACTTTCAACGATCCACTCGACGAGTTCGCCGCGGGAGAACTCCATGGCCTGGGCGAGGGCGGAGGGAAAGTTGACGTACCACTGCTGGGAGGTTTGACGTTTGATGAGTTGGACTTTCGTGGGGAATCCCATGGGAGCACCTTACCTTTCCAGGGGCGTCCACCCGGAACGGGAAAGCGAGAAGCGAGGGGTGGCGCGTCCTTACTCTAGTTATACAACTAGATACAAGAATACAACAAAATGTTTCAGAAAAGCAAGCACTTCTGCTCTTCCAGCTCCGCCGTCTCGCTCTGTTGTGGGAATCTATCTAGTCAAAGGCCAAACTCGAGGCCGTGGACGGGAGTCCGCGCTCAAAGTTTCGGACCGCGGGATCTGATGCGCGAACACCTCGCTATCATTGGTAAATGACGTTGTGTTTGCAGCCGCGCTCCGCGTGGGGCAGCGGCGGCATCTCGGTAACCGACGTCTCGAGATGCACGCCAGAGGAGTAGTAGGGCAGTCCCGCGAAAACTCCTTTTCGGGCGCGGGAAGTGGCGTAGGCGCTACTTGGCCTAAGCACGCCGGTTAGGTTCCAAAACGTCGTTTACGGGAGAGAGTACAAATGAGAGCCAAAAAACGAATCGTTTTCGTGTTGGCCGGCCTGATGGCGGTGCAGTCGCAGGGCCTGTCGCAGTTCAAGCTGCAGTCGGGCACGGACTACAGCGACGGCATCCAGGCTTGGCCCAACTTCACGAAGGTGTTCAAGAATCCTGTCGTTGGCGAACCCAACATGGCCAACTCGCCGCGGCTCGACCAATTGATCGCGGGCGGCAGGCTCTATCTGTCATTGAACGACGCGCTCGCCCTGGCGATCGAAAACAACTTGGACATCGCCTCGGCGCGCTACGGGCCGAAGCTGGCCGACACCGACATTCTGCGCGCCAAGTCGGGCGCGCAGCTCCGCGGCGTGCAGACCCAGATCACCAATCTGTCCACAGCTACTTCGGTCGCGGGCGGGGGTGGAGGCGGGCGCGGCGGCGACGCCACGGGAATCACCGGCCGAGCCGGAGGCGCGGGGGGCGGAGTTGCGGCAGTTGGCGATGCCAGCAGCTTCTTCGGCACGAATGTTCCGAATCTCGATCCGACCCTCACGGGGGGGATCGATTGGGGACACTTCAGCAACCCGCAAACAAGCAACTTCGTAACCGGCACCAATACGTTTATCAATGAGACCAGCAACTCTAGCCTCGCCTTTCGCAAAAACTTCCTAACGGGTTCCAGCCTGTCTCTAACTTGGGCGAACCGCCTGTCGGAGACCAACTCCCAGCGGGCGAACTTCAATCCTTCGCTGCGCAGCAACCTCACTTTTGGCTTCCGGCAGCGGCTGTTGCAGGGATTCGGCTTGGCCGTCAACTCACGCAACATCACCGTTTCAAAGAACAACCGGGAAGTTTCCGATCTCGCCTTCGAGCAACAGGTGGTCGAGACCACTACGCGGGTCGAGAACCTTTACTGGGATCTGGTCAGTTTCCGGGCGGATGTTGAAGGACGGGAGGAAGACCTGCGCCTCTCCAAAAGGCTCTATCAGGACAACAAGCGCCGCGTGGAAATCGGCACCTTGGCGCCGATCGAGATCGTCCGCGCGGAAGCCGAAGTGGCGTCCCGGGAGCAAGATCTGGCGCTGGCGGTCACAAGGGTCCAACTGCAGGAAACATTGCTGAAGAACGCCATCAGCACGAACGGCTTGGCTAGTCCCTCCTTGCTGCTTGTCGAGATCGTGCCGACCGACACGATTCAAGTTCCCGAGAAAGAACAGATCCAGCCGATTCAAGACTTGATGACTTTGGCCTTGCGCTCACGGCCCGAAATGACCCAGTCGCGCATACAGATGCATAACCGCGACATCTCGCTCAAGGGTATTCGCAACGCCATGCTTCCCCAGGTGGATCTTGTGGCCGATGTAACCAACAACGGGCTTGCCGGCCAAATCAATAACGATTTCAACGGCTTGCCTGGTCAAAACAATGCTGTCTCGGGATTCTTTCTAGGGGGGCTGGGCACGAGCGTGACACAGCTCTTCCGGCGCAATTTTCCGGACTATTCGATCGGCATACAGATGACGATCCCTCTGAAAAACCGCCGCGCTCAAGCCGACATGACCGCGACGCTGCTCGAGCGACGTCAAGCCCAGATCCGCTTGCGTCAGCAGGAAAATGCGATTCGCGCCGAGGTCAATAACGCGGTCATTGGCGTGCAACAAACACGCGCGATTTATCGGGCGGCGCGGCAAACCCGGATTTTGCAAGAAAAGACCCTTCACGCCGAACAAAGAAAGTTTGATCTCGGCGTATCGACCATTTTCCTTGTCGTTCAGGCACAAAGGGATCTGGCCTTGGCTCGTTCAGGCGAAATCACCTCCCAGAACAATTACGTCAAGAGCCGAGTGGAGCTGGCGCGCGTAACCGGTCAAGCGCTGACCGCCAACAATATTTCCGTCAACGAGGCTTACCAGGGAACTGTTTCGAAACCAGCCGATCCGCTTCCGCCAAACGCCGGGCTGGAAGACTTGGAAGACGATACCGAGGCGACCGACCTGGTGGCCGGACCGGATCAGGCGGCCCTGAATACCGATGTCGGACAGCCCGGGCCGGCGCTCGATCAGCCGTCCGCTGGCGGCGACACTCTCACCCAAGAGGATTACTTGGCAGCGGAATTGTTGTTTGCACGGGCCGCGGCGCTGGATTTGGGCGTGACGCGAGAGATCGAACCTGAGGTGACGCTCGCGGACAACTCCTCGGATTCCGCTTTGGAGCCAGTCCAAGACACGTCCGGTGAATCCTCTGAGTCTGGAGCCGCCCAAAGCGAACAGGCGAAACCGGCTTCCGCGGACGCAGCGGAAGCCTCGACAGCGCCAGAACCCGAAGTTCCAGCCGGCGCCGCCTCTGTCAGCGGCTTTCCACAGCCGCCGGCGGCCTCTTCAGAGGCCCAGCCAGCACGGGAGAGCGCGGATTTTATGACTGCCGAGGCCGGCGCGGCAAGCAACTCGCCCGAGCCGGTCGAGACCTTGACCGCGCTGCAAGTTTCCGATGACGGAACTTCGCTTCGTATTTTGTTTCCTTCGCTTCACCCCAAGAGGTACAAAACTTTCCACATCGAAAACCCCGCCCGGATTGTTCTCGATATTTCGAACGCTATCGTTGCCGTACCCAAAGATCAGCGCACATTGTCCGTTTCGCATCCCGAGGTGAATCGAATCCGAATCGAGCAAAGCCAATCGCACCCCCCGGTAGCTCGTTTGGTCCTAGAGGTTTCCTCCATCCCCGACGTGGAAATCTCGATGGGGGCGGAAGGTTTGGAACTTCTAATTCCCGGGAGCAAGCAGTCTGCGTCAGGCTTAGCGGCAGGCATCCCCGAATCAGGTCAGGAAGGCGCCGAGGCTAGCCCAGCCAAAACCGCGGCGCGTGCCGGTTCCGATTAACAGCAGGTTAGCAGCCAATAGGGACCTCCATGACAGGTAAAAGTCAAGGGGGCGACGGAGAGCCCCCTCGGCCCGTCGTCGATGGTTCGCTCGTGGCAACCGGCCGGCCGGCGGGGCAACTTGCACCCAAAGGGCGGCGTTTGATAACCTGAGAATCTCTACTAAATCGATAGACAATAGGAGGTTTCATCGATGCTGGTGTCGGCCGAGCGCGCGTCCACGCTCCTTCAGGATAATCCACCCACGATTGCCGCTAGTTTTCGGCAACTAAGTGATCTTTTTTTGCTTTCCGAAGGTGGCTATCACCCGGTCGAGCGCTTTCTTCCGGCGAACGAAGTCAGTCATGTATGTGAAAAGATGCACCTTACGACCGGTGAGCCCTGGAGCATCCCGGTCATCTTCCCGGTTAGCGAACAGCAAGCGAACGCCCTGAAGGATGCCGAACGCGTTATCCTCACCGACCGCGACAAACCGGCCGGCGCGCTCCACATTGAAGAGGTCTTCAAGATCGATAAGCCCCACTATTCCAAGCACATCTTCCGGACGGAGGACCCGGCTCACCCGGGCGTTCAGTGGCTCGCCGGAGCGGGGGATTACAGTTTGGCCGGTGACGTCGAGACATTCCCCAAGTGGCGGCTCGACATCCCTGGCGGGTTGCCGTTCTCGCCCGGGCAGGTGAGGGCCAAGATCGCCGAGCTGGGCTGGAAAAAGGTCATCGGCTTCCAGACGCGGAATCCCATCCATCGCGCACACGAGTTTGTCACCAAAATCGCTCTGGAGACAGCCGACGGCTTGGTCGTTCACCCTTTGCTAGGCGAGACCAAGGCGGACGATACACCCGCCGAAGTTCGGCTCGCCTGCTACAGGACTCTCCTAGACAACTACTACTCACCCCAGCACACGCTGCTGGCCGGCTTCCCCGCTTGGATGCGTTATGCCGGTCCGCGAGAGGCTATCTTCCACGCGCAGGTTCGCAAGAATTACGGCATCACACACTTCATCGTGGGGCGGGACCATGCCGGAGTAGGCAACTATTACGGACCGTTTGACGCGCAGGAGATTTTCTCCGAGTTTCAGCGAGACGAGCTAGGCATTGAAGCAATCTTTTTCGATTTCGTCCATTTCTGCAAAGCCTGCAACGGGATGACCTCGCCGAAGACCTGTCCGCACGGCAAAGAGGATCAAGTATTCCTCAGTGGAACCGCGGTCCGGGCAATGCTGAAGGAGGGGAAAATGCCCCCGGCGGAGTTTACACGGCCGGAAATCGCCAAGATTCTTGTCGAGGCGGAAAAGCGACAATGAGCCAAGCGGCGGACACTTGGCCGACCCTGCCGCCTGAAAGCAGCAATCGAATTACTGGAGTGGGGCGTTCTCGAGTTCGCCGAACGTCTGGGAATCCGCACGAGTTTCCGTGGCGGCCGCTGGTGGCGAAAACAAGACGCTGATAAAACCTCCTGTTTCGCCCGGGCTGAAGGTGGCATTCACTTCACATTCGGCGGCGGCGTGAAGCGTGAAGCCGCTACGCTCTTGCGGGAAGTATTGCCAGCGGCCGGCGCCTAGCCGAATCCGCACTCATCAGCAGCTCTCAAATCTCTCAGCAGTTAAGGAAAGAGCTTTAAATGACACATAAGGGTCTCACACTTTGGTTTACCGGTCTTTCCGGAGCGGGAAAAACAACCGTCTCTGAAGTCCTCGAAAAGCGTCTGCGCGAGCTGGGCGCGAAAGTCGAAGTCCTTGATGGCGACATCGTTCGCACGAATTTATCGAAGGGCCTCGGCTTCAGCAAAGAAGACCGGGACACCAACATCAAGCGTATTGGTTTTGTCGCCGAGCTGCTTTCCCGCAACGGAGTCATCGCCATCACGGCCGCCATCTCCCCCTACAGGGAGATCAGGGATTACGTGCGTTCACGGATCGACAACTTCGTGGAAGTCTACGCCCACTGTCCCATGGAAACGCTCATCGAGCGAGACGTCAAAGGACTATACAAAAAAGCGCTGGCCGGAGAGATCAAGAATTTCACCGGAGTTTCCGATCCCTACGAAGCGCCGCTCAACCCGGAAGTCACATTTGACTCCAGCAAGGAGACGCCGCAAGAAAGCGCCGACAGAATTTGGGCTAAACTAGTGGAGTTGGGTCTTTTGTCGGCCGATGGTGGATCTTCACAGTCACACTGACAGGTCGGACGGCAATCTCACTCCGGAACAACTAGTAGATCTCGCCTGTCAAAAAGGGCTGAAAGCCCTCTCCATTACCGACCACGACAGCTTGGAAGGTTACGATGTGGCCGCCGAGTACGTCAACGGCCGTGAGTTGGAGTTGATCTGCGGCGTGGAGTTGAGCACGAAACTCCACGGCCGGGCCATTCACATCCTCGGATACTTTTTTGAAAACCTGCCGGATACCACCTTCCGCGGGCACTTGGCAAGTGTTCAAGAGAACCGCCGGGAGCGCAACAATCGGCTCACCGAGAGGCTGCGTCAGCTTGGGCTGAGCGTGAAACTGGAGGACGCCGAAGCGCTCGGCCGCGCGCAAACCGGGCGGCCTCATTTCGCGCAGGTGCTGGTCAACAAAGGCTACGTCGCCAGCTACCGTGAGGCGTTTGACCGCTATCTCGACGAAAGCCAGCCCGGATACGTGGAGCGCCGCGACCCATCGGCCGACGACGTGCTCGGATGGATTCGAGAAGCGGGAGGCATTTCTTCATGGGCGCACCCGGCGCGGTTCGTCAATGAGGACTCCCGATCGGTGGAAGAGTTGTTTCACGAGCTGAAGGAGAAAGGGCTCAACGCCATCGAGGTCTACCACGCGGACCATTCGCCCCAGCAGACCGAGGAGCTGCTCTCCGCCGCCCGGAAACTCAACCTCGGCGTCACCGGCGGCAGCCGAGGAGCTGCTCTCCGCGCGCCCGGAAAAGGGTTGCTCAACCTCGGCGTCACCGGCGGCAGCGATTTCCACGGCGGGGAGAAGTCCAGCGCATCGCTCGGCTCTTTGGATCTCCCGATGTCGCTGCTCGGCGACCTACGGCGGCTCAGTCAAAGGGTTGCCGCGGCTGCCCGAGACCAGCCTGGAGCTTAATCCGCATTTCTCACCACCTGACGGCCCAGGGTGTCCGCGCCGAAAAAGGGCACTGAGAAATGCCGGTTAGTGAATACACTCGCGGAACCGGATTCCCCTCCGGGCGAAATGAGCCGGCCGGCGTGCCGCCCAATGCGCGGGATGCGTGTCCATCAACAGGCGTCGCAGCAGGCGTCGTATCTAGGGAAGTTGCCATCGTGTATGGCTATTGCGCCGAGCCGTAACTCGGCGTCGCTTGGCGGCGATTTAAGAGGTAGACGCGAGGGTAGCGAAAATGGAAGGAGACCGGCGGACGACTCGCAGAAGCTTTTACCAGCGAATGATCTTCGGGGCTACGTCGCTGATGACGGCAGCCTTGGCGTTGCCGGCGGTGGCGTATTTGTTTTCACCTTTCCGTGGCGAGGCCAACGGCACCTGGGCGGAGGCGGGCGACGTTGGAGAGTTGCCCTTGAACGAACCCACCGAGTTGCTGTTCCACAAGAAGCAAGCGGACGGCTGGAAAACCACTGTCAAAAAAACTGCTACCTGGGCCGTTAAGAGCGAGAACGAAGTGATCGCCTTTGCGCCCCAATGCACTCATCTGGGGTGTGGCTATCAATGGGACAAGAAGAACAAGAATTTCCTATGTCCCTGTCACGCCTCGACGTTCTCGATAGACGGCCGCGTTTTGAGCGGCCCTGCTCCGCGCCCGCTCGATCGGCTTGAAACCCGCGTGGAAGGCACGCGCCTGTGGCTTGGCGACAGGAAGCCCTCTTCCGGGGAGACCCAGGCGTGAACAACCCGATCACCGGCGCCGTCGACTGGTTCGACGACCGCACCGGACTGGTCAGCGCTGTCAAGCACTTCCTGGACGAAGATATCCCCGCGTCAAGCGGCTGGCATCAAGTCTTCGGCAGCGTTGCCTTATTTCTCTTCCTGTTGCAGGTATTCACTGGGATCTTGCTGGCCTTCAATTACGTTCCTCAGCCGGGCGCGTCTTATTTCAGCCTGCAGGCCATCATCAACGAATTGACAGGAGGACGAATCATCCGCGGATTGCACCACTGGGGCGCCAGCATGATGGTTGTGGTCGTGGTGATGCACATGATCCAGGTTGCCCTCTGGGGAGCCTACAAAAAGCCCCGTGAAACCACTTGGCTGGTGGGAGTCGTGCTGTTGCTGCTTGTGCTGGGTTTCGGGCTCACGGGCTATTTGTTGCCCGGGGACAATCGTGCTTACTGGTCGACCGTGGTCACGATTCAGATTTCGGCCTTGGCTCCGGGAGCGGGCGAAGTCGTGATGCGGCTTCTTGGCAGCCCGGATGGGACGGTGGGCGTTTCCACGTTCTCGCGCTTCTACGCCCTGCACGTGCTGCTGCTGCCGGCCGTGACAGCGTTTCTGATCATCCTGCATGTTTATCTAGTCATTCGCCACGGCGTCGCACCGGCTCCCGAGGATGCCGGCAGAGCTAGCAAGAAGTTCTACCCCGAGCAAGCTTTCAAAGACACCATGGCCGTTTTTGGGGCGTTCGCGATTCTTTTCGTCATGGCGGTAGCGATTGACGCGCCACTCGAGAGACTAGCCGACCCCACCGATACGAGCTACATCCCGCGGCCCGAGTGGTATTTTCTCTTTCTTTTTCAAACCTTGAAATTCTTCGAGGGATCCCTGGAAGTCGTCGGCGCCGTGATCTTGCCGACTCTGGCGATCGGAGCACTGTTCTTGGTCCCCTTTATCGACCGGGGCCGTGCGAAAAGAGTCGCGCAGCGAACTTTCACCTGGGGCATTGTGACGCTGGCGGCAGCAGGATGGACGGGGCTCACGATCGCCGCTATTGTCAGTGCTCCGGAACAGCCGGCTAGCAGATCCACTCTGGCGGCCGCGGAGAGCTGGCCGCAACTCACGCCGGTCGAGTTAGCCGGGGCTGCCTGCTACCGGCGCGAAAAATGCGCGACCTGCCACAACCTCGTTGAGGGTGAACCCAAGATGGGCCCCACCCTGGCCACGGTTGGGCAGAAAAGGTCGGCCGACTGGATGATCGACCATTTTCGGAATCCATCGGCGGTGGTTCCGGGCAGCCCGATGCCCGCGGTTCAGCTCTCTCCGGCGTTGTTGAATTGCCTCTCCGCCTTCTTGCTGAAGGTCACTCCAGAAAATGCTCTGGCATTGGATAGTGCTCCTGATTTCGCCATGCAAGGAGCCATGGTCTACCAGATGAACATGTGCGGCAACTGTCACATAATCAACGGACTCGGTGGCAAGGCCGGACCTCCGCTCAACGGCGTGGGGCAACGAAGGACGAAGGAGTGGCTGGCGGGGCACTTTCGCAACCCGCAAGCGTTTTCACCCGACAGCCTGATGCCTGCCTACGATTTCTTTCCGGCTGAGATGGAAGCGATTGTCGAATATCTGATGTCGGTACCGCCCAAATAGAAGCGCGGACGCGGATGGTGCGGTGCATTTGCAAAATTCAGCAGGATTGCGACACGCGAGGTTCCCTTTGCACAAGCCCGTTCTGACAAGACCTTGCTGAGTCGCTATTGGCCTGCTTGATTCCCTTCCCTGCCGTAGTCGCGCCCCCGCGAACTGCTAGACTAACCTGCCATGACGGACGTGAAATCCTTATTCGACCTCAGCGGCAAAACCGCCCTTGTGACCGGGGGCTCTCGCGGTTTGGGAGCGGAAATTGCCGAGGGTTTGGCGGAGGCGGGAGCTTCGATATTCCTGCTGGCAAGGCGCGATCAATGGCTCTCTCCGACGATCGAGGAATTCCAAAAACGCGGCTTTCGCTGCGAGGGCGCACTTTGCGATGTTACTGACCCGGAGCAGGTTCAGGGAGCGATCGACAAATGCATCGAGTCGTTCGGAGCGATTGACGTGCTGGTGAACAACGCCGGCATTACCTGGGGCGCCCGTGCCGAGGCAATGCCGATCGAGAGGTGGCGTTCCGTCATCGATGTCAATCTCACGGGGGCTTGGCTTTTCTCGCAGGCGGCCGGACGCCACATGCTCAGCCGCGAATCGGGAACGATTATCACGATTGCTTCGATTGCGGGCCTGAAGGGAGGCTCGATTCCCGAGGCGGGCATCGTCGGCTACGCGGCCAGCAAGGCCGGTGTCATGGGGATGACGCGCGAGCTGGCCAGCCAATGGGGACAACACGGCATTCGCGTCAATGCCGTGGCGCCTGGTTTTTTTCCGTCCCGAATGACGGAAAAACTGCTGGCCCAGTATCAAGAGCGTTATGAAGCCAAAGTGCCCATGCGCCGCATCGGCAGACCCGGCGAACTCAAAGGAGTCGTGCTGTTTCTGGCTACAGCCGCGTCCAGCTACATCACCGGCCAGACGATCGTCGTCGATGGCGGCGTGACGATTTCTTGACAGGGACGAGCCGCGACCAAAGAGGGTCCGCAGGTTGGACGGGATGGAGACTCGACCGCGATGAAAAGCGCGGACTTCGGCCTGCCCTGCGTCGGTCCTCCCTACGCTGGCCCGCCCTACGTCGGAGCGGCTAAAGCCGCTGAGCGTGGACTGCCGTCCACGCCTCTGGCGGCGCACAAGGTCCGGCCGGCTGAAATTTTCTGCCAGAGTCGGTAACGGTGGCGACGGATACCACCCGAGACAAGGTTCCGCTAGCCCATGTTACGGCCGTAAATCAGCGATTTTCCTTACCGGGCGATAGGCGCCTTCACCGCTACAATGACTGAAGGATGAGGTTTCCGAAAGCCCCGGCAGTTGTGTTCCTTGGGGTCTGCTCGGCAGGCCTATTCCCACCTGCTTCCCTCAAAGCCAAAGAACTCGTTGTCAAAAAAGATCAAGTTAACCTATTGGCCAACTGTTCGGAGGGAGCAAGCCGTGTCGCTCAGCTCCCGCAGGGCCACAAAGTTCGATTGAGATTCGCGATTGCCCGCTCCGACAGCCCCTGTTATTCAGTCTCCGCCGAAGTGGATGGGCGCTCCGTTCGGGGCTATGTTTCCAAGGACGCCCTGGAAGGGATCGAAGCTTTCGAGCAATCCCGCCGTGAAGCGGCTTCCGGCAGCGTTGTGAGCGGCGAGATCGAGGTGCTCGGGATGCCGCCCAGCCTCGAACTAGGCGGGACACCGGACACATCCGACTCGCCCGGCATTCAAGCAAAGATCCGGGAAGCCGCCGGTCTGCTCAAGAAACGCGACCCGGCCGCAGCCGAAAAAGTGCTCTTGTCCGCCGGCGCGCCACCCGGCCATGTGCAAGTGGCTCTGTTCCGCGGGCAGGCGCTGCTTCAACTTTCCAGGCCCGACAAGGCGTTAAAAGTGGCGGAAGCGGCTCTCAAAACGCATCCCGACAACGCCGGCCTGCTGGCTTTGGCGGGTGTCAGCCTCTACCGGCGCGACCAAGTTGAGGGGGCCGGCCGTTATTTGAAACGCTCGATCGAGATCCAGCCGAACCCGGGACTGGAACGGTTTTATCGCAAGATCGAAATGGAGCTGGCGGGGGACAAGAGTGACGACGTCACCTACGGAACTCGTTTTATCCTGCGGTACGAAGGCGAAACGCTCAAACCGGCCGCCGCCCGGCGCTTCAGCGCCGCTCTGGAGCGAGAAGTCAATCGCATCTCCTACCAGCTCGGCTGCCAGTCGAGCGAGCGTTTCGTTGTGATTATCCAAAGCCTCGACAACTACCGCAGCACGACCGGAGCCGCGGAATGGAGCGGCGGCCAGTTCGACGGCAAGATCCGTGTCGCGCTGCCGCCGAGCGGTCAAGTCGATGAACGCGTCCGCAAGAGGCTTTCACACGAGTTTGTCCACGCCTGTCTGGCCCGCCTCGGCCCCTGGCCGGCCTGGCTCCACGAAGGCCTGGCTCAAAGCTTTTCGGGCCGAGAGCTCAGCCGGGACGATTGGGCCAATCTGCGGCGTTTGAGCAAACAGAGTACTCTGCCGACCCTGGCGCGGCTGTCGGGCGGCTGGAGCGGCCTGAATTCCTTGCAAGCGTCGGTTGCGTACAAACTCGGACTTGCGGCGATTGAAATACTCCGGCGGGACCAGCTTGCTGTCCGTGCTTTGCTGAGCAATCCTCAGAGGCTTCCCGCCGTCACCGAAAAGCTTGACCGGCAACTCAAAGACGAACTCGATTAATGTTTATCCGGTCACATTAGAACCCGGCCCGATTCACTCCGATCGGATAATTTCCCAATATTCGTCGTCCAGCTTGCCGGCAGCAATTTCCTATTTCCTCTCGCTACTTGAGATTCCGGTATGTTTATATAATCTTTATTCCTCACAGACACCGTTTTACAGGATCTTTATACCCCTTGTGGTAGCCTCTTAGTGTTTTGAGTTAAAACATTCAATGGATCTCATGTTAGGGAGAGGAAGATGAAAAAGGAAGGATGTACAGTCGACATAGACGTATTGCTCAACGAACTTCACACGAAACGTAAGTGGCTGGACACGGTCATTGCAGGTTTAGAGTCTGCTATTCAATCGCCGGATCATCGCTTGATCGAGAGCCTCGGCGCGGCCTATTCGAATCGGGACAATGGGCAGCCGAAGGTCGACCTTCGCTCCAGGCAACAGGCGAAACTATCGCGTATAGCTTCCCGGATCCAGCGGCATACCGTTCGCAGACAATCCGCGCACCCAACCAGCTACGCTGGCGCCGAAGCGGACGCCGCCTAGCCGAAGCTCCCGAGGATTCTCGGGCGCTGACGGTAAATACAACAACGTAGAAGAGTTGCCGGAACTCGGATACGAGTGAGGCGCGACGGCGACGTGTTCCACACGGTTCGCGTCGGCGGAGGACTTCGTCGTTCCTCTTATTTAGGCAGTGGGGCACGGGATCGCCATGCCCTTAGCCTGAGCCGGTGCATTTCTACTGGGCGCAAGGCGGATCTGTCGTCAGAATGATGCCTTTGTTTTCCTGCGCCCCGTCGGGGCTTGGCGTCGTTAGTTTTCCCACCCAGGGTTCCGCTTCGCTTCACCCTGGGCTACGATCCTGCGCCGCTTCGCGGCTCAAAAGGCCCTAAGTGAACGGTATTGGGGTTAGGGCCGAATGGCGCCGCGGGGCTTCCGGATGCTACTCCCTTAGGACCACGTCGAGCAGTACCGCTCCCAACAGGCTGAATATTAACGCGAACCCGAACAGCAGCTTGAGCCAGATCACGGAATCACCCAGCGGTTCGCCCGCCAGAATCAGCGTAGTGAGCTTCACGCAGGCCATCATAACCGGCAGCGTTACCGGAAAAACGAGAAGCGGCAGCATCAACTCCCGCAAGCGGTTGGAGGCGGTGATCGCACTGAACATCGTTCCGACAACGGTCAATCCCCAGGTTCCCAGCACGAACACCAAGAAAAGAGACCCAAAGGAACGGGTCCAGTCGACGTCATAGAAGATCCCAAAAATCGGCAGAGAAAGCAACTCCAGGATGAGCAGCAGCAGGCCGTTTGAAAGCACTTTCCCAAGAAATAACTCGCTGCCGGAGATCGGCGCGGCGATCAATGCGTCCAAGCAACCTCCCTCCGTCTCCCGTGCAAAGCTGCGGTTGAGAATGAGAATTCCCGCGAATAAATAGACGATCCAGAGCAGCCCGCCCGACATATCCCGCACGTCCGGGTTCCCGGCCGGCTCAAATGCCAGGCTAAAGAGGAGCAGAACCACCAGCGCAAAAGACACGGCGGCGTTCATCGCTTCTTTATTGCGAAGTTCGCTGCGCAGGTCTTTCGCGGCGATCGTTAGGGCGGACCGAAGAAAGTCGTTCACGAGATTTTTTGGTAGAAGTCTTCCGGCGCGGCTTTGAAGTCGTCGCTATTGGGGCCCTGAAATATCAGCTTCCCGCGGTCAATGACCGCCACCAGCGTTGCTACTTCGAGCGCCTCTCGAAGCTGGTGGGAGCAAACGACCACGCTGCCGCCGCGTGATTGCGCATCGCGCAGCAGAGAGGAAAGCAACTGAGTCGCGCGGTCATCCAGGGCCGTCCAGGGCTCGTCCAGCAACAGGACTCGCGGATCGTGCAAGAAGGCTCTGGCAATCGCCAGACGCTGCCGCATCCCGCGGGAAAATTCGCTCACGTGCGCGTTTCGAAACCGCGAGAGTCCCACGGTTTCGAGCCAGCGGCCGATGGACGCGTCAAGATCGTCCACTTTGTACAAGCGCCCGAAAAACTCCAAATTCTCCCGCGCGCTGAGGTCATCGTAGATCCACTCGCCGTGCCCAACGACACCCACGGCAGAGCTGTTTTGTTTTCCCCATGCGCGGCCCGCAATCGAAATGTCGCCGCGGCTGGGGCGCGACAGCCCGGCCATCATTCGCAGCATGGTCGTCTTGCCGGCGCCGTTGCGCCCCAGCAGCGCCAAAATCGTACCGGGCGGAACTTCGAGCGACACGTCCCGAACCGCCGCGAAATCTCCGAAAAATTTCCAGACGTTCTGGATGGAAATCGCCGGCTCGCTCATCGTTTTCGGCGGCCCGGCTTCGAGGAAGACCGGCTTGCGGGGCGTTGCGGGCGGGAGGAGCCGGCGGCGGACGCCATCATCCCAGGCGCCCCCGCGACGGCATTCGGCGGTTTGGATGATAGAAGGTTGTAAAAACCGATGCCAAGGATCGCCGCCGTGATGGCCATGATCCACCAGAGTTCCTTGGCGACCGGCGCCGGAGCAACGCTGATCTCATTCCCACCACCGCCGCCGCCGCCCGCGGGACTTTCCAGGCTTAATCGCCCCTCACCGCTGATCTCGAGTGAGAACTCGCCCTCTCCCTTGTACTCGTAGATCGATGCCAGCGACTGCGGTTCCTGGCCGATCAGCTCAAGATCTTGCCCTTCGACGCTGACTCCCTCCGGAATGACGAAGCGGGTTTCGACATCGTCATAGAGGACCCGGCTGGTGAAGGTCCCGTCAGCCGCTGTCGGCACTCGATACGTCAACTCGATTAAGTTTTCCCCCGGTTTCAGAGGGAAGTCCACTTTATAGATGTCTTGGCGGTTTGTCTGGGTCGCCGAGCTTGGCAACGGCATTCCAGCCGGACCCGTGGCGCTAACCTGGACCACTCCTTTCGCGCCCGGCGGGAGGAGGAACCGCAGCGTCCCATTGTCGGGGTCGCTAAATGTTCTCGGGGGCTTGGCTTCGTTCGTGAACTGGAAGAACTGTTTGATCAGCGTTTCATCCGGTCCGGGCTCAAACAGGAAGGCCGTCAAATCGGGCTTGATAGTCTCACCCTCGGCAATGTCGTAGACCTCGATTTGTATGTCGTCGAGCGTCACTTCCGGAAGGATCATTTTGGTGTAGGAAATACCTTCGTGCTCTGTACGAAGCATGCCGTGAATAGCCTGAGAACCCTGCTCCAGCAGGGCTTCGTCAAATGAGAACCTGCCTTCGGCGTCTGTATTCAACTCTCTGACGGGTGCCATTCCCTGGGGCCCGCCAAACTTGACGAGTGACACCGGAACGCGCGGGACCGGCTTGCCGGTGGTGCGGTTGACGACAGTTCCCTGGATCGCCGCGTGTAGCGGCGCGGCGGTGGCGGCAACAGCGAGCAGCCAACCAGCCAGGACCCACCGAATCCAAGATCGGCGGGGGGGAAGCAACTTAGGATTCGTTTTCCGCACTACGAGAGCTACAATTGCAACGATAGCAGCTTATGCCCGTGGAGAGCGTCTTTGACCAGCCTCACGCGGGCCAGCCGCAACCAAAAGGGGCAGCGTGGCCGCTGTCGGATGAGGCGCGCCGAAGCGGCTAACCGCTCCCTTGTATGTGGGAATCTAGGGTAAGAGGCGAGCGAGGAGCCGGTGGCAACCGGCTCCTCGTGACGCGGCGTTAGCTCGACCGTGCTCCCTAGGGCTTCGAGCCCGTCCGTCAGCTGGAGCAGCGCCGCGTGCCTCGGCCGAAGAACCCGAATAGTCGCCAGGGCCCCAGAGCCCGTATCTACAAGGAAGGGTGTTCCGACCATGTCTATAGATTCTACAACCGTTACCGTTGGCATCGATATTTCGAAAGAATATGTCGATTTTTTTTGTCCTCAACAGAAAAGAAAACCCCAGCGGCCGCAGGCCGCGGCGGGTCAAGGATCTCGCCGTGTTGGCAGCTGAACTAGCGGAATTCGAGCCGCAATTGGTGGTGATCGAAGCTACCGGAGGCCTCGAACTGATGCTCTGGGCGGCATTGGAGAGCGCCGGATTGACGGTGGCCGTGGTGAATCCTAAACGCGTCCGCGACTTCGCGCGCTCGCTGGGATTGCTGGCCAAGACCGATAAACTCGACGCTGGCGTATTGGCGCGCTTCGGCGAACTGTTGCGGCCGGCGCCGACACGCTTGCCCAGTTCTGCGACGCGCGCCTTGCGCGAGTTGCTGCGGCATCTCGACTCTCTGGTTGTGATGCGAGCCCAACAGCGCACCCGCAAACGGCAACTCGAAAGTACCGTCGTGTTGGAAAGTGTCGAGCGTGTGATCGCTTCACTCAGTGAGGAGATCGGCCGGCTTGAAGAGCAAGTCGAACAAGCCTTGCGCGAGCTGCCCGGCGAGCGTGAGCGAGCCGCGCAGCTGCGCACGGCGCCGGGCGTGGGTCCCAAGACCGCATGGGCTTTGGTGGCCGAACTGCCCGAGCTGGGACAACTGACCGGAAAAGAAGTTGGGGCGATAACCGGGCTAGCGCCTGTCGCCCGTGAAAGCGGTAAGTACCGTGGACGCCGCGCCATAGCCGGCGGTCGAGGCCGCGTCCGGAAAGCGTTGTACATGGCGGCGCGAGCCGCCGTTCGTTGCGACCCGCACATGGCGGCATTTCGGCAGAGACTACTTGCCGCCGGCAAGCCCAAACAGGTCGCACTCATCGCCGTCGCCCGCAAACTCATCGTCGCCCTCAACGCCATGATCCGTGACAATCGGACGTGGATTCCACAAAGTGCTTGACATAGTCGCTGACGGTCACGGCTCCGAGTCTGGTTTCCGAATTTTCCGCCACGTTTGGCACGAATTTCACGATGCGGCTACTAAAGATTTCTCAAAGTGAAACGATACATTGTCAGACCCCGCCCGAAAGACTGGCACTGAACAAGGGCCGGCCGGCGACGACATTCCGGAGCTATCGACCATGAGCTTAGCGAGCATCTTTAGATTCGTTCTGTCACTTGCCGTGTTGTCCGGCTTGACTGTAAATTTCAGCTCCGGTCAGAGCGTCGCACCAATTGGCGGCGCGGATGGGGCAATCGAGTACAGGCTGATCGCCACGAGCAAAACTTCCACCATGCTGAAGGAACTCAATGAAGCCGCGGCGGAAGGCTTCGACTTCGTGGCAATGATGGGAGGCGAGACGCTGGCCGGCGACGAGGTCGTCACCGTCTTGGCGAAAGCACGCAGCGCTCCCAACCGGCAGCGGCATGAATACAAGCTGCTGGCCACGTCGAAAACATCCACGATGCAGAAGGAACTCACCGAGGCGGGCGCTCGAGGTTTTCGCTATTGCGGGCAGTCGGTCGCGGAAACGGCTTTTGGGGGGCAGGAAGTCGTCGCCATCCTGAAGCGCGATCTCCAGGCGCCGGCGAAGCGATATATCTATAAGTTGCTCGCCACAAAGAGGACGAAGACGATGGGCAAAGAACTGAATCAAGTCGGGTCGGAGGGGTTTCAGCTCGTCGGCCTCACCGTCTCCGAGACCACCTTCAGCGGGCAGGAGCTGGTGTCGATTTTGATGCTCGCGGAGTGACGCCCCCATCGGGCTAGGTCACCGCGGCCGGTAGGCGCACCAGGGGTCGGCCGCCAGGTAGTCTCCCGTGATAGCGTAGGCCCTTGAGCGCGACCCGCCGCAAATCCTGTTGAACTCACAGTGGCCGCAGATCCCCTTGAATTGGCCGGGACTGCGAAGCTGAAGAAACAGCTCGGATTCGCGATAAACCTCCGCCAGGCTCTTCTCGCGAACATTGCCCGCTTTGATGGGCAAAAAGCCGCTGGGGAAGATGTCGCCCGTGTGCGAAATGAACAGGAACCCTTTCCCGGCATTCACTCCTTGCGTGGCGAGGCCGATGCTGTGCCCGGGGCCTTCGGTCCGAATGAGCTGCCTCGGAAGGTTCCCGCCGTGACCCGGCCCGTGAGGTGACCCGTTGCCCGGACGGCCGTCCCGCTGCCCAAATCTTGGGGGCGCCGCCCCATTGGCTTCTTCCCGTTCCTGTTGCGCTACGTAGCGGCGGTAGTGCGGCGCTTCGGTGACCTTCACCAGGAACTTCGAGGTCTTTTGGACTCGATACAGCACCTCGAACAGATTCTCGCATTGTTCAGCAGTGAGGCCCGACAGATTCTCCCCGCGGCCCATGGGAACGAGGAAAAAGACCTCCCAAAAGACGATGCCGAGCCGCGCGACCAGATCCGCCATCTGTTCGATGTAGGGCGCCGACCGCGCGGACAGGACCGTATTGATCTGCATGGGAATCTTGTACTTGTGTCCCCACTCGATCGCCTGGAGCGTCTTGGCATAGGCGCCTGGAACACCCCGGAATTCATCATGCAGTTGCGCGGTGGGGAAGTCGAGGCTCTGCGCCATTTGGCTGAGCCCGGACTCCTTGAGCTTCTTGACAATCCCATCGCTGAGAAGCGCCGTCGCCGCCGGAATGGTGGCCATGCACAAGCCGAGATCCGCGCCCGTCCGGATCAGGCGGAACAGATCCGGGCGTTTCAGCGGGTCGCCGCCGGTCAAGACAAAGATGGGCGTGCCGAGCTGCTTGGCCTGACGCAGGACGTTTTCGCCCTCCTCGGTGGTCAGCTCGCCCGAGGCCCGATCAGGCTGGGCCGAAGCGCGGCAGTGGGAACAGACTAGGTCGCAGGCCTGCGTCGTCTCCCAGATGATCAGGAACGGGCTCTTGTTGTAGTCGAGCTTGGGCATGCCTCTCATGGCGGGCCTCGCCGCCGGTGTCGGGCGGGCCGGCATCTCTGGAACAGGCATTGCTGGATTGGTTGACATTAGTTGGATCCCCCTTGTCGGACTTATATCCATTACAATCGCTTGCAATCGTCGTTCCATAAAGGGGGGTGGAGACGCATTGGCGGTCTTGAGGCGCCACAAATTACCGCTGTGCGGGCTGGCACAAAGCCGCGTTTCTGTCACGGCGGGACGATTCAACTTTGGGAAGTTTACGGAGTTGGCCGGGTGTCACGAGAGCCCTACTCTAACGTGGATCAGCCGGCACGGAGTCGAGAACATTCGACATCCGATGAGGATGCCGCGTTTGCAACCTTGACCCCAGACTTCCGTCTGGGGTTCTGATGCTGCTTTCCGAACTTTCCACCGGGTCTTGACACCTCAACTTGCCGAGGCTGGACTCGGACCCGGCGGCAGCTTGGGCGCTTCCGGACCCGTCTTGCTGAGGACACCGTCGATTTCGGCGAGCACGATTGCGAGTTCTTTCTGGAGATCGAGCTTGGTCTGCTGGTAATCTTCGTCCGACAGCTTTCCCATGCGGTATTCGCCCTGCAGGTCGCGAAGGTTCTCGTAAATCGTGGCTTTCTTTTCTTCGAGGTGGCGGGTAGGCGAGACCGGCTCCGGCTGGGGCAAAGAGGCGTGGCTAACAAGCAAGGGCAGCGCCATTGCAAAGACGACCAGTATGATGGCGATGGCAATCAGCATATGGAACTAACCGCTCCCTGACGGTCGCGGCTCAGACGGCCGGCAGGCTTCGCCGATACCGATTCCGTGAGCGCCTACAGCTCGTCCAGGTCCCGGTCGATCTCGTCCCTGTACCGCGCCAGAACCTTCTCGTCGATCGGCGCGGCGGCGGGTGCGGCGGCCTGTTGCGCTCTCCAGCGGCGAACCACGATGGGCGCGGCGATCAGCCCGGCCGCCAGCGCCGCGAAAGGCATGGCCCAGCCGAAGAGACCGAAGCCCTCCGCGCGCGGGGCGTTGCGTAACTCCGACCCGTATTTGGCGATCAAACTTTCCAGGTTTTCCTGGGTCGAGAGCCCGGCGTCGACACCAGCCCGAATTTCTGGCAGCATCATGGCGCGGAACGAGCAGCCCATCATGTTGCAGCCCGTAATGGTATAGGAGCACTGCGCCTCGCACTGGCATTTGAGCTGTTCCCCAACCGCCCGCACGGCCGGAAACTGCGGATCACTCTCGGAGATATTCTGCGCCGGCAGAAGCGGGGCCGTCAGCAGGAGCAGCAAGCTAAGTTTTTGAAAGCACTGCATGTTCTTTTCTCGTTTTCCCAACAATTCGAGTCCGGATCGGCTTGATCTTGCTGGGTACCAAGGCCACCAGCGTGCCGAACACGAGCAGGAACGCCCCCACCCAAATCCAGTTCACCAGCGGATTGATATAGACCTGGAGCATGGGATTCTCACCGCTGTTCGAGTAACCGGCGAAAACAATGTAGACGTCCTCGGTCATTCGGGCTCGGATGGCGACCTCGCTGGTGCCTTGCCCGCTGGCGTGATAAACGCGCCTCTCAGGCATCATGGTCTCGATGACTTCGCCGTCTTTTCGCAACTCGATTTCGGCTGTCTGGCTGGCATAGTTGGGGTTGTTGGCGTCGATCACTTGTTTGACATGAAACTCGTAACTTCCGACTCTCAAGGCGTCGCCGACAGGCACCTCACCCTGGCCTTCGATGTTGAAGGCGGCGCCGGCAAAGCCGATGAAGATCAAGACGATGGCCATGTGAACCAGATACCCGCCGTAGCGGCGCGTGTTTCTGTGCGTCAGCTCGATCACCGCGAAGAGCAGGTTCATACTAAGCTTGCGCTGGATAAGCCTGGCCCCTTTGTAGAACTCGATCATGATCGTCAGGGCAACGAACAAGCACAGAGCGAAGCAAACCACCGCGTAAAAGTGCCGAATGCCAGCGGCAACCAGCCCTGCGGCCAAAAGCAAGGAAACCATCGCGGGCCATTGGAAATTCCGCCGCAAGCTCTCGATTGAAGTCCGCCGCCAGGCGAACAGCGGCCCGACGCCGGTCAGAAACAGCAGTAAGAGGCCAATCGGAATATTCACCTTGTTGAAGAACGGCGCGCCGACGCTGATCTTCTCATTCGTGACGGCTTCGCTGATCACGGGGAACAGCGTTCCCCAAAGCACCGCGAAGCAACTGGCGAGCAAGATGACGTTGTTGAACAGAAAGCTCGACTCGCGCGAGACGACCGACTCGAGTTCGTTTTCACTTTTCAGGTAGTCCAGCCGGCTTAAGATCAACAAAACCGTGCCCGCGATTAACAGCGTGAGGAAACCGGCGAACCAGCCCCCAATGGGTGATTCAGCAAAGGCATGCACCGAGCTGACAATGCCGCTGCGAGTGAGCATCGTCCCGAAGATACAAAGAAAAAAGGTCACCGAGATCAGCACGATGTTCCAAACCTTCATCATGCCCTTCTTCTCTTGCATCATCACCGAGTGCAGAAAAGCGGTTGCGGTGATCCAGGGAAGCAGCGAGGCATTCTCCACCGGGTCCCAGCCCCAGTAGCCGCCCCACCCCAGCACGGCGTAAGCCCAGCGCGCTCCCAGCAGGACTCCGATACTCTGGAACAGCCAGGTGACCATGGTCCAGATGCGTGTCGTGTGAATCCAGCGGTCACCGGCTTGGCGCGTAATCAACGACGCCATGGCAAACGCAAACGGGACCGTGAATCCCACGTAACCCAAATAAAGCATCGGCGGATGGATCGCCATGAGGGGGTGCTGCAGCAGCGGATTGAGCCCCTGCCCGTCAGCAACGGCCGTGATTTGAGGACCAGCCATCAGGACTTGAAACGGGTTGGCGATGAACACGACCAGGATCAGAAAGAACACTTGGACGCTCATCATGATCGCCACGACATAGGAGATCATGCTGGCGTGGATCTTGCGGGCCGTGTAGATCGATACAAAGGAATACGTTGCCAGAATCCAGGTCCAAAACAGCAGCGATCCTTCTTGACCGCCCCACCAGGCCGCGATTTTGTAGACCAGGGGCAGGTCGATGTTGCTTCTCGAAGCGACGTAGCTAAGCCGAAAATCGTCGGTCAGGATGTGGTAGAGCAGAATACCCGATGAGGTAGTGATGAGCACCCAGGCCGCGAGAACCGCCCGCTGCGCGCTGACTTCGAGGAATCCGTTGCCGCGCAGCTTCCCGATCAGAGCCGAGACGATGGCGTAGATGGAAAGGCAGAATGCAAGGATGAGCGCCAGATACCCGAGGTTTTCCATGTGTTATTGCCTTTGGGGCGGGTCCGCTTTCGAGGATAAACCGGCCATCTCCGGTGAGCGCGGCATTTTAGCACTTCAGGGCCGCGAACATGGCGCGGCCCCAAGAGATCACGGGCTTCTCGTCAAAGCGACGCCTTGTTTTCGGGCTCGGCTCCGTATACCGGCTGCGCGCCTTTGCCGGGATCGGCTTCGTACTTGGAGGCGCATTTGGCCTGGATCTTCTTTGCCTCGAAAACACCGTCGGAGCGCAGACGGCCGTCGCACAGCGCCTGAGCGCGGTCCCGGAAAGTGTCGGGCAGCGGGTCGCGGCCCGTGTAGACCACCAGCAGTTTTTGGTCGCCTTGCGTGATCGTAAACTCGACGTTATTGGAGTTACGAACGATGGAGTTCGGCTCCACGTCTCCGCCAACACGAAGCCTCTTTTCGACTGCGCCGTCCATGGCGCGGAGCTCGTCAACGGTCACGTAGTAGGTGGCCGTTTCATTGATGCCCGAAACTCCCAGCCAAGTGAGAGTCCCGACGATGATGGTGGTGATCAGACCGAATTTCAGTTTGGAATTCATATGCGCCTCGCTGTTAGGAATCTGCCGATCAACCCTCAGTATAGTCCGAAACCCTTACTGACGGAGTGGGTCAGTCTTGTCTCATGCAAGATGAGCCTGAACGAGGAGTTTGTTTCTCACACAAGATGAGCCTAAAGGGTCGGGGAGTGGGCATGCTGGGGATTGACCGTCCACGTGCAAAACGCCAGCAAGTTGAACCTGCCACAGATCCAGCAGTTTCTCCACTCCAGCGAGGAGATTCGATTCAAAGGCAAAGGGCGGGCCGAGATCTACGCCTGGGTGGCGCACACGCTTGGCCAGCAAGGCTACAGCCGCCAGAACCGCGCCGCCAAAGGGCTGCTGCGGCAGTATCTGGTCAAGATGACCGGACTCAGCCGGGCGCAAATCACGCGGCTGATCCGGCACTACCGGCAGGGCGGAGAACTCCGACCCGCCCGCTACCGGCGGCATCGCTTTGCCCGCAAGTACACGCCCGCCGACGTCGAACTGCTGGCGGCGGTGGACGAGGCCCACGAAACCCTCAGCGGCCCGGCCACGCGCAAGATCCTCGAGCGGGAATACCAGCAGTACCAGCAGCGCGAATACGAGCGGCTGGCGGGGATCTCGGTGGCCCAGATCTATCGCCTGCGGCGGCGCGGCGCCTACCGCCAGCGGCGGCTGCATTTCACCAAGACCCGGCCCACGGCGGTGTCGAGCGGCGAGCGGCGCCGGCCCGACCCGCAAGGCCGGCCCGGCTTTCTGCGAGTGGATACGGTGCATCAAGGGGACCGCGATGGCGTCAAGGGCGTCTACCACATCAATGCCGTGGATGAAGTCACCCAGTGGCAAGTGGTCGGCGCCACGCCCGCGATCAGTGAAGCCTGGCTGGAGCCGTTGCTGAAAGCCATGATCGAGCAGTTTCCCTTTCGTGTCCGCGGCTTCCATTCCGACAACGGCAGCGAGTTCCTCAATCGCACGGTGGAGAAGTTATTGAACAAGCTGCTGATCGAACAGACCAAGTCGCGTCCGCGGCACTCCAATGACAACGGCTTGGTGGAATCGAAAAACGGCGCGGTGATCCGCAAACACATGGGATATACGCACATCGCGGCGCCACATGCCGGGCGCATCCAGCGCTTCTACCAACAACACTTCAATCCCTATTTGAACTTCCACCGGCCCTGCGGACAGCCCGAGATCAAGACCGACGCCAAAGGCAAGCAGAAGCGGGTGTATCGTCACTACCAGACGCCTTGGGAATCTTTCGAGAAGTTGTCCGAGGCCGCCAGCTATCTCAAGCCAGGGCACACGCTTGAGGCTCTGGGCCGCATTGCCCAGGCCGAAAGCGACACGGCGGCGGCCCGCCGGATGCAACAAGCCAAGCAGAAGCTGTTTGCCAGTTTCCGGTCCGCGAACACGCCGTGCTGAACAGCAGGAAGAGGACTGTGGAAATGCCGGGCGGCGGAAAACGAGGAAAACCAAAAACCAGGTTTCCCTTCGTTTCCCACCGCCCTTGGAAATCGCTCCGCGATTCCCACATTCCCACAACCCGGACGACGATTCTCCCCTTCCCAAATCAAAACCAAAAAACCAGAAAGGAGCCCCAGCTACGCAAAAAGCCCCAACCCCCGTCTTCAGGCTCATCCTTCGATGAGAAAATGCTGGGTCCCCGCGGCAGCCAGCGCGGGGCGCGAAATCTTCCTGTATATTGTCTTGTTTGGCGGGCCCTCGCACTGATCGATCCCCTTCCGCGCAGCCAGGAAGAAAGCTTTACCCGCTTGTCGTGATACTGGGCCCCACGGCGTCGGGCAAGAGTTCCCTGGCGCTCGACATCGCCCGGCGTTTCAGCGGTGAAATCGTCAACTTCGATTCCGTACAGGTTTATCGGGGATTCGATATTGGAACGGCAAAACTCCTCCCGAGGGAGCGCGGCGGGATTCCTCATCACCTGATCGACGTCGCGGAACCCGGGGACGTCTTCACGGCCGGTGACTACGCTCGTCTTGCCCGCGAGATACTCGGTCAGATTCGCAACCGGGAGAAGCTGCCCGTCCTAGCGGGCGGTACCGGTTTCTACCTTCGCGCCTTGCTGGAGGGCTTGTTCCAGGGTCCGCGGCGAGACGATGCATTGCGGAGCCGCCTGGCAGCAGCAGCCGCCAACAAGCCGCCGGGCTATTTGCATCGGCTGTTGGAGCGGCTCGACCAAGCTTCGTCGCAAAAGATCCACGCCAACGACACCCCCAAGCTGATTCGTGCCATCGAGGTATGTTTGCGGGCTCGGAAACCCATGTCGGAACTGTGGCAAGAGGGTAGCCCGCCCCTCGAGGGATTTGCGGTCACCCGTGTTGGACTCGATCCCCCGCGCGAGGCGCTCCATGAGAGGATCGGCGCCCGGACCAAGGCCATCTTTCAGGCCGGCCTTGTTGACGAGGCCCGTGCGCTTCTCGAGCGGGGAGTGTCGCGCCAAGCGCGTCCTTTCGGGTCGCTGGGATACAAACAGGCTCTCGCCCACATCGACGGCGTGATGACGCTTGAGGAAGCCATTGACGATACGGCCAAAAACACTCGCCGTTACGCGAAGCGCCAAATGACTTGGTTCCGGCGAGACCCTGAGATTACGTGGTTTCGGGGGTTCGGAGACGAGGGGCATGCAAAAAAAAGCGCCGTTTCCTTTGTGGGGTCGCGGCTCACTGTTGAGGGGCCCGGCCAATTCATCTAGCGAACATTCCCGGGAACGCGGTTGAGGCAGTATATGATGGATACAGGTCAGTGCCCGAACGAAATGATAGCTCCATGAACGTCTCCCTTACCCCTGATCTCGAAGAACTTGTTAGGCGAAAGGTCGACAGCGGGGCATACCGCTCGGCCACCGACGTCGTCCGTGATGCCTTGGAGCTTCTCGAAAAGCGGGACGCGAGAACGCTAGATTCGCTCCGGCAGGGGACCCAACATGCCGTCGATCAGATTGAAGGCGGCGAATTCACGGAATACGAAGCAGACCGGCTAACCGAACTGTTCGACAAGGTGGCCGCGGAAGGAAGGAACAGGCTTAGCTCAACGCTGATACCTGGTTAATGGCGAAACTCAGTGTATCCAAGGACGCCGAATCCGGCCTCATCGAAATCTGGCAATACATAGCCCAAGACAGTGTTGTAAGCGCTGAGCATCTTCATTCTCTCCTTTACGAAAACTTCAAAACGCTTGCCCAGACTCCGGGCATCGGCAGACGACGCCCGGAACTCGGTTCACGGATTCGCAGCTTTCCGGCCGGCAGCTACGTCATCTGCTATCGATCTATTGGATCTCGAAGCGAGATTCTCCGGGTTATCCACGGCGCTCGGGACGTCGCGGATTCACTTCTTGAGTAGCTGAGCACTCGCTGTGAAGCTTGAGCCTGCCTGCGGTGGATCACGCATCCAGCTCGGCCGTGACTTCGCGCCCACCCATGTTTAGCGGCTGGGCTTCTCCACCCGATAGCGGAACAGGATCGTGTTGTCCAATTCCAGATCCTCGGTCCAGATGAATTGCGCGCCCTCGAAATCGTAATCGTTGTAGACGCGGTTGGGGCGAACTTCTTCCTCTGTAAACTCGGTTGCGTTCGGCCAGGAGCTGTCGTCGTACCCGGGCATATACCATCTTTCGGGGATCGGTTCGCGGCGCACTTTGGGGTTTTCAATGTCCCCGTTGAGCGGCCCCCAAAAGACCTTCTTGGCCTTCCAGGCTTTGCTCGTAACAGTCCCGTCGCCGAACTTGAGAATGAGTCCGCCATCGCCGATGCGAGTGTTGTTGTACTCCAGGCCGGTTTGGGAGTCGGCGAAGTCTTTGGCCAAAACAGCAATCGTCATCGGATACTGTGGCAGGATGTCAACAGAAATGATGTTGTGCGGTATAAATTCTATTGAATCAACGGCAATGAGCTTACCGTTGATGTACATCTCGAACCAGTTATCAGCGTAGATGTTGGCCTTGACCGTGTCGGACATGCGGGGGCGCTTGCCTGGCGGCCGAGGCTGACGGCGGCGCTGGGCGTCGGCCGCGATGGCCCCCAGCAGCAGGGCGAGGGTTAGCGAAATGGCGAGTCGGCCTATTCGTTTCACGGTTAGTGATGAAGTGACGTTTTGGTTCGGACGCAGCCCCGATCAAACGGCCACAAAGCCAATGAGAGCGGCCACAAACGAAAAGCCCAGGACGCGGTTGTGGCACAGTTGACAAGTCGTCCCTCGGAGAAGGGGTGACGAGCGCGCCCTGAGCGCTTCTAGTCTACAACAGAAGCGTCCAGCCGGCGTGCTTTTCCAAGCGTGGCAGATCTCCCTGGGAACGATGGCAGCACAGCCGCCCTTGGCGGCGCACGTTTGGCTTCTCTGCAAATGGACGGTCGCTTCCGAAGATGCATTGGCTAGAGGAATTGAATCAGCGTCCCATCCAGGTACGTTCCCTTCCTCGTTCGGCTATGACTCTCAACCTTGATCTTGCCTTCGCGCTCCATCGGTTTCGGCGTCTTCGTTTTGAGCTGCCCTGAGTAGTCGTCTGTTCGATCAGAACCGACGAACGCAATGACGTCTTCGATGTGAAGTTCGCCCGCCAGACGCGCCTAGCGCGAGCAATGGGGAATCAGGAGGGAAACCGGGTCGTCAAGCAGGGCGCGGTCAGGCCCTGCCACGCCTGCGCTGGCGAACGCCAATCCCCCGGCCGGGCGTCCCGCAGCGGGGTGGGGCAGAAACAAGGGGGTGCTGTTGCTTACCCCCGCAACGCGGATCGGTGACACGCGGTGATACGCCTGGCAGTTATCGTGGGACGGTTGCGGCTTGGGGCTATCTTCGACACGTAGCCGCTAGCCCAGTGTAAACGCCACAAACTCGTCGCCGACCTTGGTGCGGCCTCGGCCGGCTCCTCCCGCGGCTACCGCGACGTATTGGCGTTCACCAACCTCGTAGGTGCAGGGCGTGGCGTAGGCTCCGGCGTTGAGCTGATGCTCCCAGAGAAGTTTTCCTGTTTTTGAGTCAAAGGCGCGGAATTTTTCGTCTCGTGTCGCTCCGATGAACAGAATTCCGCCCGCGGTGGCGATCGAGCCTCCGACATTGAAGGTTCCGGTAGGGCGCTTGCCCTGAGCGGCCCAATCGGGGTGCTCTCCCAGAGGAATCTGCCACTGATGGTCGCCGCTCGATAGGTCGATGGCGGTGAGTTGTCCCCAGGGCGGTTTGGCCGCCGAGTAACCGTCTTGATCAGTGAAATAGGGGTATCCGCCGTGGCGATAGGGGAAGGGGTCCTCGGGATTGGCGTCCAGTATTGTAATGGTCTTCGGGGCATTGCTGGAGTTGATGTAAACCCAGCCCGATGCCGGGTCGAAGCTGCAGCCGCCCCAGAGCCCTCCGCCTAGGGTTCCTGGAAACAGTACGGTTCCGCGTTTGGAGGGCGGCGTGAAAAGACCTTCGTTGCGGAGATCCTTGAGTTGCCGCATGACGTATTCGCGAGCTTCCGGCGTGCGATCGGTCACGTTGTCGTCGCTGAGCCCCTGCCGCACAAAAGGCAGTGGCTTGAGCGGGAACGGCTGAGTCAGCCAGGCCGTCTCGCCGGGAATGTCGGACTTGGGAACCGGGCGCTCTTCGATCGGGAACAAGGGCTTGCCGGTCTCGCGTTCGAAGACGAACAAGAATCCCGTCTTCGTCACCTGGGCTACCAGGTCGACTCGCTTTCCGTCACGAGTGGCGCTGACCAGCGCGGGCTGTGCGGGCAGGTCGTAGTCCCACAGGTCGTGGTGCACCGTCTGGTAGTGCCAGACCCGCTCCCCGGTTCTGGCATTGAGAGCGATCACACAGTTTCCGAACAGGTTCTCGCCGGGCCGGTCGCCGCCATAGAAATCAAACGTCGGCGACCCCGTCGAGGCAAAGACCAAGCCGCGCTCGGTGTCGACGCTCATACCGGCCCAACTGTTCGCCCCGCCGGCGGTTTTCCAAGACTCTTTGCCCCAGGTGTCGTAACCGAATTCACCCGGGAATGGCACGGTGTGGAAGATCCAGCGCCGCTTGCCAGTGCGAATGTCGTAGGCGCGAATGTGCCCCGGCCAGGCGGGGGCCGGGCCTTCCCCTCCGCTTCCTCCCAAGATCAGCAAGTCCTCAAAAACGACGGGAGGCGTCGAATGGACGTAAGAGCTTGCCGCGACCTCCCGGTCCATGCCCTGCCTGAGGTCGAGCGTTCCTCCGCCGGCGAACTCGCTCACCAGCTTCCCGCTCTCGGCTCTTAGGCAGTACATCTTGTGTTGAGCGGCGACGAAAATGCGCCGATCCTTTCCGTCTTCGTCTTCCCAGTAGGTCACTCCGCGGTTGACTCCCTTGGAACGGCGCAGCCGCACGCCGTCGAAGGAATCGAAATTCCAAAGGACCTCGCCGGTAGCGGCGTTGAGAGCGCGAACCTGCAACTGGGCGGTGGTGATGTACATGACGCCGTCGACGACGAGGGGCGTGCATTCGATCGTCGTCGCGGGACGATTGCGGCTGTCGCCCGTGTTATGAGTCCAAGCGACCTTCAGATCCGTGACGTTGGAGCGGTTGATGCGGTCCAGCCCCGAGTACCGCGTCGCTTCCTGGTCTCCTCCGTAATAGCGCCAGTCGGCCGCCCGAGAGCTGGACCGGCCGCCGCCTGCCTGGGCAAGGCGGGAGGCCGCGAGGAGGGATAGTCCGCTGCGTTTTAGGAACGATCGTCGTGTTGCTGCTTGTGGCATGGGAAGTTCGGCTCCGCGTTGAAATGAAACCGGGAAAGTTGAGGAGGCAATGTCGAGAACAGGCTAGCACTTTGCGCTGCCCGGTTGGGATTGAGATAGGCGTTCTGCCGTGCGCATCCGAGCAGATTGTCGCGGATTTTTTCCGGGGTGGGCGATTAAAAAATCCCGAAACGCTTTTTCTTGGCCGGTATTCGCCTGGACCTGAGGGCCTGCTGGATTGCGGCCTCCGCTAGCGGCGCCATGATCTTATAGCCTTCGCCATTCGGGTGCAGGCCGTCGTCGGCGAGTTCGGAGCGGAGCTGGCCGTCGTCACCGGCCATCACCGCGTGGTAGTCAAGGAACACGTATCCTGCCTCCTGGCTCTTCTGCCTGAGCCAAGCGTTGAGGCTCAGGATTTCCGAAGGCGGACGAAGCGGTGTTCTTTCGTAGTTGGGGTCCTGACGTTTGTGATGATCGCTGACCGGCAGGATGGAGGAAAAGACCGGCGTAATGCCCGATGCCTCGGCCAGAGCCGCGATCATCGCCAGGTTGTTCTTGACGGTGTCGGAGGGGACGCCGCGGGCAAGATCGTTTGTTCCCGCCAGGATGACCACGACGGCGGGCTTCAAATCGATCACGTCGGCCTTCATCCGTCCCAGCATTTGCCCGGTGATTTGCCCGCCGATGCCGCGATTGACGTGGGGCTTGCCGGGGAAGTACTGATTGATGCGCCATCCGTCGGTGATGGAGTCGCCCAAGAACACCACGCGGTTTTCCGAAGGGCCGGCGGGGCCGAGCTCGCTGTTGGCCTGCTCGTAGCGTTGCAAGTTGTCGCGGTCGGCTCCCCGGACGGCGGTTTCCTTGTATTCGAGAAGAGCCCGGAAATGAGCCGTAACCCGGTCGAGGGAGTCCCGCAGGGCGCCTAGTTGTTTGCGAATCTCTTCCGCAAACGGCTGTGGCTTGGGAACGGCGTCGGCGAGCTGGAGATAGATGCGGGCGTTCGTGACGAGCGTTTCGAGAACGCCGGAGTGCTCGCGCGTGGCGCCTACGCTCAGAGCCCGGGCGGATTGCCGGGCGTTCTCAATTAGAGGCGCTCCAGCACGCGCCAGTACCGGAGCGGCGATGGAGGTGGTTTCCATCAACTCCGCTACCTGGCGATAGAGCTTACGGGCTTCGGAGCCCGGCAGCCGGCCCGACTCTTGAGCGAGCGCATGGGAGGCGACCAGCAAAGCGGCGGCCTGAAGCAGGAGCATCTTGCGGCGAAGAACGGTCATCGGAGTTATCTTAGCTCGAAACCAGCGGCGACAGGCGGGAAGGCTGGCGAGCAATGGAAAAATGGACACAGCCCAAAGACACAGACCCAGGGCGAAAGCCCGCGCTAGTTCCCCGCGCATTTCTTGGGTGAAAGCGCATCGCCGAGAGCGGTGGCAACGATCGGGGTGAGTTAGCGGAAATTAGCGGATTTTCGAATCGCGTGCATTCCTATCATGCAAACGCCAAATTAGGCCCCAAACCGCCGTTTGCGAGGACGCGGGGCACAAGTGGGATTTTTGGGACACGGACGCCGCCGGTAGTGCCGCCGTGACGTCCCCGGGCACCAACGTTGCCAGAGCGAAGTTATCCAGAAATTGCCGCGGAATTCGGGCTGCCTCCCGGTTGACCTTCCGTAGAGGGCTCGACTGAATCATTTAAGATAGGGCGTCCCCGATGGCTACGTTCAGCAATGCACGGTGCGCTGGGATGCCGAGAGGGAACTATCGCTTAACCGAGCGTCCTGTCGCGTTTTCAGGGAGGATCAACTTTGCCGGATCTGGACCTAACCTACGTCCGCTCGCAGTTTCCCGCATTCGCCCGGCAGGTCAACGGGCAACCCGCGGTTTTTCTTGATGCCCCGGGCGGCACGCAAGTCCCACAACGCGTCATCGAGGCGGTGGCTGACTACTTGGCGCGATCGAATTCCAACTGTCACGGGGCTTTCGAGACCAGCCGCCGGACCGACGAAATAGTGGAACAGGCGCACACGGCGGTGGCCGATCTGCTGGGGTGCCGCGCCGAAGAGGTCGTCTTTGGCTCGAACATGACGACCCTCACTTTCGCGATGAGCCGGGCGATCGGCCGGGAGATGAAACCAGGGGACGAGATCATCGTTACGAACCTGGACCACGACGCCAACATCGCTCCCTGGAGGGCTCTCGAAGAGCAAGGAGCGGTTATTCGTGTCGCCGACATTCACCCGGAGGACTGCACGCTCGACATGGAGGGTTTGCTGGGACTGCTGAACGAACGCACCAAGCTGGTCGCGGTTGGCTTCGCTTCGAACTCGGTGGGCTCGATCAACGACGTGGCCGCGATCACGAGGGCGGCGCATCAAGTTGGCGCGCTGTCTTACGTCGACGCGGTTCACTACGCGCCTCATGGGCCGATCGATGTCCGCGAAATCGGCTGCGATTTCCTGGTCTGCTCGGCTTACAAGTTCTTTGGGCCCCACGCCGGGGCCCTTTACGGCAAGGCGGAACATCTCGAACGGCTGCGGCCCTACAAGGTGCGGCCGGCGTCCGACGAGATTCCGGACCGCTGGGAGACGGGGACTCAGAATCATGAAGGACTGGCGGGCGTGGCCGCCGCGGTCGAGTATCTGGCCGATCTCGGCAGCCGTTTCGGCGCCGCGGCTGAGTCAACTGTCAGCGGCGAGTGCTCAGAGCGGCGACGGTTGCTATTGGCCGGGATGGGCGCTATTCAGCGCTACGAACGCGAACTTGCCGGGCAGCTCATCCGCGGATTGCTTTCCATCGAAGGCCTGCGGTTTTACGGCATCCGGGAGACCACCCGCTTCGGCCAAAGGGCGCCGACGGTCTCGATCCGGCTCAGCGGCCACCATCCTCGTGCCATTGCCCGATATCTGGGCGACCAAGGAATCTTCGTCTGGGACGGCAACTACTACGCCCTCAGCTTAAGCGAGCGGCTGGATGTCGAGCCTAGCGGGGGCATGGTTCGGATCGGGCTAGCGCACTACAACACAGCGGGTGAAGTCGAGCGGGTTGTGGACGCGCTGTCGGAGCTCGCCAAGACGGGTGCGGCGGTGTCTATTGCTACAGGCGAGTGAGGGTTGATCTGGGGCTTAGGGACTTGCGTCGCCGCTTCACGGCGAAGGACCGGCAGGATTGCCGGCCCCTACGGGTCACGGCTCTGGCGGCGCTTTCCAGCCTCCCAGCGCCTGTTCGATCTTGGCCGCTACCGAAAGGACCAACTCGTCTTCGAACGGGCGGCCAACGATTTGCACCCCGATTGGCAGGCCTTCGGCCGACTGTCCAACAGGCACGGCGGCGGCCGGATTACCCAGCAAGTTGAAGATCTGGGAGTAAACGAAGGGCTTCGGATACTGGATCGTCTCGCCGTCGATGGTCCAGGAACGTTCTCCGTGCCGAAACGCGGGGATCGACGCCACGGGGCAGAGCAGCACGCGATGTCGCTGCATCTGTCGCAGCAGCTTCGAGCGCAGACGGTCGCGATCGACCCAGGCGCCCAAGAATTGCTGGTAGGTAGTCGCCGATTCCTCTTCCCGAGCGGCCATCAATTCCTTTGTGAAGGGATGCAGATCGCCTTCGTGGCCACCGATCAGCGGCTGAAGAAAAGTGGCAGCGGCCACGCCAAACATCGTCCACCACAGATCACGGGCCGATTCCATTCCCAGAAGCTCGATCGGCTCGACGGCGAGACCTTGGTCCTTCAAGGCTCCAGCCGCGGTGCGCACGGCGATGCGCGTTTCCGGCGTTACTGGATAACTCCCGTAATCTTCGAACCAGCCGACGGTGGTTTGGAGCACCTCTGATTCAGTGGGCCGTTCCAACACCACCGGCGCCGCCGATGGGTCGTGGTATTCAACCCCGCTGCTGATTTCCAGCAGCAACCGCACGTCCTCGACCGTTCGCGCCATCGGGCCGACAAGTCCCAAGAAAGCCGAAGGACCCAAGCACGCCGGCCAATGCCCTGTTCGGGGGATTAAACCGGGAGTCGGTTTGAGGCCGCAAATGCCGCTGAAATGGGCCGGCACACGGACGGAGCCCCCGCCGTCACTTCCCATTCCACCCGCCGAGCACCCCGCCGCAATGGCCGCGGCTTCGCCGCCACTCGATCCGCCGGCGGTGTAGCCGGGATTCCACGGATTATTCGTGCGCCCGTAGAGAAAGTTGTCGCTTTCGTACGCCATCAGAAACTCGGGAGCATTGGTGGTGCCGATGACGATCGCGCCGGCTTGTTGCAGGCGCGTCACCAGCGGCGCGGTGCGTTCGGCTACGAACCCTTGCCTGAGCTTGGTTCCACATTCGCAGCGCAGGCCCTCGACTTCGATGGAGCTTTTAATAGTGATCGGAACGCCGTGCAAGGGGCCGATTTGGGTGTTCCGATACAGCTCGCGCTCGGCTTCCCGGGCGCTCCGCCGGGCCCGGTCGGCGTCTAGATGCGTGATGGCGTTGAGCGCGGGATTCACCTTCGCGACGCGGTCAAGATGCGCATCCATCACCTCGACAGGACTGCACTCCTTGGTGCGTATTTTTCGCGCCAACTCAGTGGCGGACAGGTAGAAAAGCTCTGTCATTTGGGCTCTTTCGGACTGGATGCAAACGGACAGGTTGTAAAATCGTAAACGAATCCATCGAAGCGCCGACGGACTAACTTCGCTTCCGCCTCGGTCTTTCAGCAAGTCCGGCGCAAGCCCGTATTACAGCACAGGCCGCCGGTCTGTCAGGGTTCCCGTGTCCTTAATCAATCCTTACTGGAGTTACCCGCCTCGCCCCCATCGAAGGACAGAGAGGCAAGCGGAAAGGGCTACCCCGCCGGTCTACTGTAAGCTAATATTGAGAGCTTGATCGAGGCTGGCGGATCAGCACGCTTGTCGGCTGCCGCCTCCACGAGAAAGTGTCATGCCGAACAATTCAGATCTGACCGCGTCGGCGGCCGAGAACAGAGAGAAAGTCGTCTACCTGCTCAAGCCGCGAGGGTTTTGCGCCGGGGTAGTGCGCGCGGTCGACATCGTCGAACTCGCGCTGAAAATTTACGGCCCGCCTGTCTATGTGCGGAAAGAGATCGTTCACAACCGCTACGTTGTTGACGACCTCGCCGGCCGCGGGGCGGTTTTCGTCGAGGAACTAGATGAGGTCCCTCGAGGCGGCCGTGCCATCTTCAGCGCCCATGGGGTTGCCCCCGCCGTTCGTGAAATGGCTGAGCAACGGCGCCTCGAAGTGATCGATGCGACTTGCCCGCTGGTCACGAAGGTGCATCTAGAGGCTATCCGGTTTGCGGCTTCCAAGGGAACTATTCTTCTGATCGGCCACCGTGATCACGATGAGGTTGTCGGAACCCTGGGGGAGGCCCCAAGCCTCACAATCGTTGTATCGTCGCCGGAGGAGGCACGTTCGGTTCAGGTGTCCGACCCGGAAAACGTGTATTACCTCACGCAGACGACGCTGAGTTTGGACGAGGCTCAAGTCATCATCGACGAACTCCAGAATCGTTTTCCAGGCATTCAAGGGCCGCCCGCCCAGGATATCTGCTACGCGACCGAGAATCGGCAGCAAGCAGTGAAGCAGATTGCGTCAAAGGCGGAGCTGTTGCTGGTCATTGGCTCGCAGAACAGTTCGAATTCACGGCGTCTGGTGGAAGTTGGTGAAAACCGCGGCCTGCGCGGCTATCTCGTCGATGACGAAACCCAGCTCGACCCCGCCTGGTTCGAGGGCGTCGATCGAGTCGCCCTTACCGCTGGAGCGTCCGCGCCGGAGGTACTTGTGCAGAAGATCGTGCGTCATTTGACCCAGTTCGGGTTTGCGCGGGTTGAAGAAGTCGAAGTCGTCGAAGAAGACGTCATGTTTGCGCTTCCGCGGGACTTGGCCGCCCATCAAGGCGAACTGACTCAAATCGCAAGCATATGACGCGCCTCGGGGTGGGAAACGTGGGTACTGCCGCTGTTCAATCGCTCACCGAACAATCTTATCCGGAACTCAACTATTCGATCGCCTCGGCCAGCGACTATCTCTTGGCTCGCCAGTCGGCCAAGGGCTATTGGGTTGGGGAACTCGAAGCGGACACCTCGCTGGAATCCGACTACATCTTGCTGCAGTTGTGGCTTTACCCGCCTGGGGACGACGGAGTCTGGAGGCCCCCCACCGCGAGCCGAATTCAGAGCGCCGCCCGCTACATCTTGAGCCGCCAACTGCCTGATGGCGGCTGGAGTATCTACCCGGGTGGCCCGGCAAATGTTAGCGCGTCGGTGAAGGCCTACTTGACTCTCCGGCTTGCCGGCTACGAGGCCTCGGATGCGCGCCTTAGGAATGCTCGAAGACGAGTGATCGATCTGGGCGGGGTCGAGAGTTCAAATAGTTACACGAAGATCTACCTTAGCTATTTCGGACTCTACGACCGCAACAAGACGCCGACGATCCCGCCCGAACTGTTTTTGCTGCCAAACTCAACTCGGCTGACTGTTTACGACATGTCTTCGTGGACGCGAGCGATCATCGCCCCCTTGGCGATCCTCGGTGCACGCGGCGCGTCCCGGCCGGTTCCCGTCGGCCTAACGATTCGGGAGCTTTTTTCCGGAGTCGAACGTTCCAACACTGATTCCTTCGGCGCCAATCTATTCTTGATTGCCGACAAGGCGCTCAAGTTTTGGGAACGCGCCGGCGTGGCTCGCGCTCGTGAGAAAGCGATCCGCGCCACAGCGGATTGGATGGTCAAACGGCTCCATGACTCAGACGGGCTGGGAGCCATTTTCCCGGCCATGATGAATTGCATCATGGCCCTTACCGAACTCGGCTATACGCTGGACGACGCGCTGCTCAAGAGGGAGATCGCAAAGTTCGACGAACTGATTATCGAGGAGCGCGACACTGTGCGGTTGCAGCCCTGCTTTTCCCCGGTTTGGGACACGGCTTTGGCCGTGCATGCGTTAGGTTCGGCCCACCACGGCCACGGTGAGTCCGTTCTAGATGCACTACGCCAAGCAGCGGATTGGCTCCTGACAAAGGAAGTGCGGAAACGCGGGGATTGGTCGGTAAAGAACCAAGCGGGTGCTCCGGGCGGGTGGTACTTCGAATTCGCCAACGAGTTTTACCCCGACACCGATGACACGGCGCAGGTTCTGCTGGCTCTCGATCGCATTCAAGCGACGCATCCCGAGAGGCAGCGGGCCGCCCAGAAACGGGGTGTGAATTGGCTGCTCGGCATGCAGTCGAAAGACGGCGGGTGGGGCGCTTTCGATGTGGACAACAACTTGTCCATCTTGAATCACGTGCCCTTCGCCGACCATAACGCAATGCTGGACACCCCCTGCCCGGACTTGACCGGCCGTGTTCTCGACGCGCTGTGCACGGCAGGTCCGGGACCAGCGCATCCCGCCGTCAGGCGCGGCGTTGAGTTCCTAAGAAGAACGCAGGAGGATGACGGTAGCTGGTTCGGGCGATGGGGTGTCAACTACATCTACGGAACTTGCTTTGCGCTGCGCGGCTTGGCGGTGGCTGCCGAGGACTCGCGGGAGGCCTATATCATTCGCGCGGGTGAGTGGCTTCGATCGATCCAGAACGCGGACGGCGGCTGGGGTGAGTCCTGTGAAAGCTATGACGACCCCAGCACCAAAGGCCGCGGAGAGAGCACGCCCTCTCAAACGGCCTGGGCGCTGCTCGGGCTTTTCGCCAGTGCCGATTACCGCAGCGGCAGCGTGGAATCGGGGATACGGTATTTGCTGGAGTCCCAGAAGGCGGATGGATCGTGGGATGAACATTACTACACGGGCACGGGATTCCCGCGCGTTTTCTACTTGAAATACGATCTCTATCGGCAGTATTTCCCTCTGCTGGCCTTGGCGGAATACCACAACTGGCTTTTGAGAGGGTCGTGATGGGGTTGGATGACCGCGGGAGACAAATTCGATGAGGGTGCCTCTCGGCATGGCGGCTCAGTTGGGCGCCTACATCGCGAAGAACAAACTGTGGCCGAAACCAGAGTGGCAGCGGGACCCCGATGTGCCGCCGTCTTCAAGCCCTTTTCCGATACTGCGGCAACCGTCCCCTGTTAAGGCCAACGGGGAGTCGGTTCCTTCCCACACCCCTCCTCCCCACCCGATGCTGCGCAAGCGATTTCCACTGGTGCTCATGCTGGAGCCGCTGCATGCCTGCAATCTCACCTGCACGGGGTGCGGCCGGATTCGTGAGTACGAGTCGACCATTACCGAGCGCGTTCCGCTAGAGAAGTGCTTGGGCGCGGTGGAGGAGTGCGGCGCCCCCATCGTCTCCATTTGCGGCGGAGAACCCATGATGTATCCGCAACTCGGAGAGCTTGTGGCGGCTATCCTGGCTCGCAAGCGGCACATCTATCTCTGCACGAACGGCATGTACATCGCCCGCCGCTTGCACGAGTTCAAACCGGACAGGCGCTTCTTCTTCAACGTTCATCTGGACGGGCTCCAGGAAACGCATGACATGGCGGTCGAGCGCGAGGGTGTTTTCGAAGAAGCGATCGCGGGTATTCAGGCGGCAAAAGCGGCCGGATTCATGGTGTGCACCAACACGACCGTTTACCGCGAAACCGACATGGCGGAGATCGAAGAGCTGTTCGAATATCTCCAGCAGTTCGGCCTGGACGGTCATATGCTCTCACCGGGCTACGGCTACTCGGCCGTCGACACGCGGGAGATCTTTCTCACGCGAGACGAGGTGCGGGAGAAATTCAAGGATGTCGACCGGCTGGTGAAGAGGTTTCGGCTGACCAGCACTCCGGCCTATTTAAAGTTCCTCAAGGGAGAGAAAGAGTTGCCTTGTACCGCTTGGGGCAATCCGACCTACAACATCCGAGGGTGGAAGGGCCCCTGCTATCTGATCACCGACGCTCATTGGGATAGCTTTGAAGAGCTAATGTCTCAAACGCCTTGGAGTCATTACGGCCGCGGCAACGATCCTCGCTGCGAGCATTGCCTCGTACATTGCGGTTACGAACCGTCATCGGCCCTTGGCGTCAACGCAACACTACGCGACAGCCTGGAGGCGGTGACCTGGGCGTTTTCGTGATGCTGAATCCGGGACGCGACAAGAAAGCTCCCAGGCGGGCTCCCGGCGCACGGATAGGCTGTATTTCTCACGACTCGAGTGCCGGGCCTCGGTTCACGACGTGGTGCGGGCCCCCAGGCTCCTCTCGACGCCAATAGAGCAGGCGGCGGACGTCGGCCCGGAGGCCGACGCAGCCCGCCAGGAGGCGCGCGCCACGTCGCGCGCCTCACCGTTCGGTGAGAAATGCTGGCTAACCCGGATTTCTCATCGCGGGGTTGGCGGAAGGCCGCCTTTTGTGGCACAAACATAATGATTACAATATGTTTCAGCCAGCAAGAAAGCGACCCCTGCCATGACAGAGTGTACCCAAACCAGCTTCACCTTCGCCGACCATGGCCGCCGCCAGGTGGTAGCCCGTTTCGACGGCGGCATGATCACCTCCGACGGCGGCGCCATGCTGTTGCGCCAGACCGAACAGCGCAGCGGCATCGTGCGGCAGTTCGCCGCCTGCTTCCGTGATCACCGCCAGCCCGCGCAAGTCGAACACAGCGTGCGCGAGCTGGTCTCGCAGCGCGTCTACGGGCTGGCGCTGGGTTATGAGGACCTCAACGATCACGATCAGCTGCGCTCCGACCCGCTGCTGGCTCTGCTGAGCGGCAAACAAGACCTCGAAGGCAAGCAGCGCCGCCGAGCCCAAGACCGCGGCAAGGCGGGCGCCGGCAAGAGCACTCTCAACCGCCTGGAGTTGACCCCGGCCAAGGCCGGCGCGCAAAGCCGTTACAAGAAGATCGTTCTCGACACGGGCGCGGCCGACCGTCTGCTGACCTCGCTCTACATTCAATCGCAGCCGTGCCAGCCCGAGCGCATCGTGCTCGATCTCGACGCCACCGACGACGCGCTGCACGGCCGCCAAGAGGGGCGCTTTTTTCACGGCTACTACGGACACTATTGCTACCTGCCGCTCTACATTTTCGCCGGGGACCAGTTGCTGTGCGCGCGCCTGCGGCCGTCCAACATCGACGCCTCGGCGGGGTCGCTCGAAGAGGTCCGGCGCATCGTCGAACAACTGCGGCGGGTGTGGCCCGAGGTCGAGATCCTGCTGCGGGCCGACAGCGGTTTTTGCCGCGACGAGATCATGAGCTGGTGCGAGAACCAGGGCGTGGATTACGTGTTCGGACTGGCGAAAAACGAGCGTTTAGAGCGCCTGATCAAGAGACGGATGAAGCTGGCGCGGCGGCGTTTCGCCAAGAGGGGCAAGGCGGCCCGGGCGTTCGGGGATTTCCGCTACCGCACGCGAACCAGCTGGGCGCGGGGGCGCAGGGTGGTGGCCAAGGCGGAGTATCTGGCGAAGGGCGAAAACCCGCGTTTCGTGGTGACGTCGCTGACGCCCAAGCAAGCGGCGGCGCAACACTTATACGAGACGATCTACTGCGCCCGCGGAGAGATGGAGAACCGCATCAAGGAGCAGCAGCTGGGGCTGTTCGCCGACCGCACCTCGACCGCGCTATTGCGGTCGAATCAGATCCGCTTATATTTTTCATCGATCGGGTACTGTTTGCTGGAGACGCTGCGGCGGCTGGGGTTGGCGGGGACGAAGATGGCGCGGGCGCAATGCACGACGATCCGGCTGCGGTTGTTGAAGATCGGAGCGCGCATCCGGATCACGGCGCGCAAAGTGTGGATTTCGCTGGCGACGGGATACGCCTGGGCGGGGGTGTTCGCCCAAGCGTATGAGAATCTCGAACGGGGGGAGCCGCGGCGCTGCTGAAAACGGCAAGGCGAGTTCAAGTAATACTTGAAGCACACAGGGCTCGACAGGGGCGGCAATCGAGGTTTGCCCAAAAACAGACGAAAAACGCCTCGGCCAGGGTCGCGGACAGCATGCCGGGCCGTTTCTGCCCCACGGCGGCCCCGCCGAGAGGCGATGCCGCCTCAAGACCATGAAATCCCATCCCGCGCGCCCCGCCAACCCCGTTTTCGGGAATCGATGAGAAATGCGGGCTAACGGTTCACAGGTAACGTGATTTTCGTCACTGGCGCTTCGGGATTCATCGGAGGCCACGTGGCCCGCCTGCTCGTCCAACAGGGTCAGGCTGTACGAGCGCTCGTTCGGCCATCGAGCAACCTCATCGGGCTCGCCGGCCTTTCCGTCGAAAAAGCAATTGGCGATTTGCGGGATCCGGTGTCGCTCCGTCAGGCTCTGCAGGGTTGCACGACGCTCTATCATGTGGCGGCGGACTACCGCTTATGGGCGCGCCACCCGGCCGAGCTCTACCGCTCCAACGTTGAGGGCACTCGGAACATCTTAGAAGCGGCACTGCGGGTGGGGGTTGAGCGAGTTGTCTATACCAGCACGGTCGGATGCATCGGCATACCCGGCGATGGGCGGCCTGGAACGGAAGATCACCCGGTCTCCTTGAGCGAAATGGCAGGTGACTACAAGCGCTCGAAGTTCATGGCCGAGCAAGCGGCGTTGGAGTACGCCGAACGCGGGCTCAACGTTGTGATCGTGAATCCCACCGCGCCCATGGGGGAGTTTGACCTCAAGCCAACGCCAACCGGAAAGATCGTCGTCGACTTTATGCGCGGCGCGATGCCGGCTTACCTCGATACGGGCTTGAACCTGATCGATGTCCGAGACGTGGCACGGGGCCACCTGCTGGCCGCTGAGCACGGGGCCCGCGGCCGGCGCTACATTCTGGGCGCGCGCAACATGACACTGCGTGAGATCCTGGAAGAGTTGTCGCGTTTGAGCGGGCGGCGGGCGCCAAGCGTGCGCCTGCCCTACGGGATAGCGCTAGCCTATGCGGGCATCGCGACGGCCGCCTCGCGGTTCACCGGCCGCGAGCCCCGGGCCTCGCTGGAGGCCGTTCGGATGGCCGGCAAGAAGATGTTTGTCCGCACTGATAAGGCTGAGCGGGAGCTACACTTTCAGGCGGGACCGGTGGAAGATGCGCTCCAACGGGCGATTCGATGGTTTCGAGAGAACCACTACTTTTAGTCGTAGCGGCCGATCGAATGGAGTTCGCTGGTTTTGCCGCGGCGGGTCATGTTTTGAGGCCGCTTTCCTTTGGCCTGCGCTGGAGCGCGCAAACCAGTTTCGGCGGGTGCCCGGCTTTGCTGGCCGCCAACGGACCGGGCCGGAAAAACGCCGCAGGCGCGGTGCGAGAATCATGCGAAAAGTTTGACGTGCGGGCTGTCGTATCAACCGGATTCGTCGGAGCGCTCGACGCGGATCTTCGGGTCGCGGATGTGTTTCTCGCGAACCGGATCACGCAGTTCGAACCGAGACTAGAGTATCCTGTAAGATTACCGGAGTGTTCGATTCATCCTGGCCCCGCCGCGGGCAAGCTCGTGACGGTGGACGAAGTGGTGCAGTCCGCCCAGCGCAAACGAAAACTTCGCGAGACCGGATTTGAAGCCGTTGACATGGAGGCTTCAGCCGTGGCCGCCGAAGCCGGGCGGCGCAACCTTCCGATCTATTGCGTTCGAGTGGTCAGCGACGAGTCGGGCACTTCTTTCGAAATTGATTTCAACCTTTGCCGGAGAGCGGACGGCACGTTCTCCGGGTGGCGCGTAGCCGCCCAGGCGGGCATCAGCCCCAGGCGGTGGAAACAGTTGTTGGCTTTGCGGCGAGACGCACACCGAGCAGCATTGGCGCTCGGGGCGTTTTTCGGTCAAGCTCGCTTCGAAATTTGAACCAACTTTAAGTTCACGATGAGCGCCTGGAGTCCGGCTGTACCCAGTTCGATGTCAGCCTCGGTGTATCGCGGCGAAAGCCGCGTCCACCTGGAGCAGATTCCTGTCCCGGAACCGGGGCCGGGCGAATTGCTGGTCCGGGTGGAGGCCTGCGGAATTTGCCACACCGACTTGAAGAAGATCGCGTACAACCTGCTTCCGCCTCCTCGCATCTTCGGCCATGAAACAGCCGGAGTGGTGGCCGCGGTGGGCCGGGACGTCAACGGTTTTGCGCCGGGAGACCGAGTGTGCTTGTTCCATCACATCCCTTGCCTGAAGTGTTTCTACTGTGACCACGGGAATTACGCGCAGTGCGCTACCTACAAGAAAGTGGGAGTCAGCGCCGGGTTTGAGCCGGCCGGGGGCGGCTTTGCTCAATACGTCCGAGTGATGGACTGGATCGTGCGGCGAGGCGTGGTCAAGATGCCCGACGACGTCAGCTTTGACCGGGCCAGCTTCGTGGAGCCTGTCAATACCTGTCTCAAGGCGGTCAAGCGCTGCGGGATCCAGCCGGACGAAACGGTTCTGGTCATGGGGCAGGGACCGATCGGACTGATCTTCACCATGCTCTTGCGGCGGGCGCGGATTGAGCGGGTTTACGCGACGGACCTCATTCCTGCTAGGCTGGAGGCTTCGCGGCGGTTAGGGTCGCGCGGTGTCTGGAATCCGTCCGCGGAGAATCTGACGCCGGCAGTACGGGGAGTCACCGATGGCCGCGGGGCGGACGTGGTGATCATCGCGGCATCGGCGCCGCATATTGTTGAACAAGCGCTGGAGTCATCGCGGCCGGGCAGCCGGGTCATGCTATTCGCCCAGACGTCGGCGGAAGAAACTTTTCGAGTGAGCGGGGCGGCCATTTGCGCTCAGGAACGCACGGTGTTCGGCTCCTATAGCGCTTCGGTCGATTGCCAGCAGGAGTCGGCTGCGATTGTTTGGCAAAAGGATTTTCCCGTGGAGGAGTTGATCTCCCATAGAATCCCGTTGAGCGAGATGGAGCAAGGAATCGAATTGGCGCGCCGGCCGACGGAGAGTTCTCTGAAACTCGTCGTCTACCCGCAGAGTTAGGACCGGCCGCCGCGAAGCTGTCGAGGAAATCAAACGTGAAAGAGACGATGCTAGCCGCCACATTGTACGGGCGGGAACAGCTCAGAATCGAGCCTGTCGCCGTACCCACGGCGGGACCGAACGATATTTTGGTGAAGGTTCGCGTTGCCCTCACTTGCGGAACAGATCTCAAAGTGTTTCGGCGAGGTTATCATGCGCGAATGATCCAGCCACCAGCCGTGCTCGGACATGAATTGGCGGGTGACATCGTGGCAGTCGGGTCCGAGGTCGCCAAATTCAAAATCGGCCAGCGAGTCGTCGCCGCTAATTCGGCGCCTTGCTGGAATTGCTACCACTGCCGGCGGGGGCAGGAAAACCTTTGCGAGCATTTGCTGTTCAACAACGGCGCGTATGCGGAATACACTCGCATACCGGGCCCGATCGTCGAGTGCAATACGCATGAGATTGGAGCCGGCGTCAGCTATCGCGACGCGGCAATGATCGAGCCGCTGGCTTGCGTCTTGCGGGGACTCGAGGAAACCGGAGTGAACGACGGAGACACGGTCACCGTGATTGGATTAGGGCCGATCGGTCTCATGTTCGTTCGAATGGCGAAGCTGGCGGGGACCCGGGTTATCGCTGTTGGGCGCCGCCCGACTCAGCTCGAACGGGCCGAAAAAATGGGCGCGGACGAGCTGGTCACCGCCACCGAGCGCGCGGATACGGTCGCCCGGGTCCGCGGACTGACGGAAGAGGGACTGGGTTCCGACGTCGTGGTCGAAGCCGTTGGCACCCCCGAAACCTGGCAATCCGCCATGGAAATGGTTCGCGGCGGCGGCAGGGTCAACTTCTTTGGCGGTTGCCCGACGGGAAGCCACATTCGCCTGGACACCTCGCTCATGCACTATTCCGAAGTTACCCTCAAGTCGAGCTTCCATCACACGCCCCGGCATATCCGAAGCGCGCTCGATGTCATCTCCCGCCGCGAACTCCGCGCCGACGATTTTGTGATCAATGAAGCTCCGCTGACCGAACTGCTGGACGTGTTTCGCCACATGATGGGGCACAACGGCCACCTGAAAACGGCGATCGTGCCGTAGAAGAAGCGGGGCCGCTAGCCGAGGGACCTATCTTGGATGTCACCGATTGCCGTACGACAATTGCCTGACTGTCACTGATCGCTACAACACACCTCTTTCAGAGTGTCTTCAGCAACGCGATCAGCGCCTTCTTGTCCTCGGCTGGGACGTTCAGTCCGAATTCGTGGCCCTTTACTGCGCGCGTCTTCACACCCAATCCCTTGAACCCGGTCGGCACGTAGTACGGGCTCGGGCTATCGTGACAACACCAAACGTCCCTTTCCGAACGGAACGACAATCCGCCAATGCTTGCACGTGCGTTCCAACAAGCTCTTTCACTTCGCGGCGAGTGAAATGCTTGGCTTGCATGTGAATGACTCCCGCCCGTGAGGATGTCCGATTTCGAGCTCCGGCGCCACGAGCGTACGCCTGTGGGCTGTGGGGCGCCTGGTGCAGGCGGACCACTGCCGCCCCCCGGAGGGGGTGGGGCAGAAACAGGGGGTGCTATTGTTTACCCCCGATGCCCGTTGCACGTCAATTGGCGCGGGTGTATACTCCGGTAGGCTTCTCATCTTTCGCTTGAGGAGGGTCTGCCGATGTACATGCGCCTTCTTACCCTCAAGCCCAAACCCTGGGCTTCGAGCCAGTTCCGAGAGTTTTACGAGCAAAGGGTTCTTCCAGGCCTGCAAGAAACCGAAGGCTGCCTCTACGCCACCCTATCCGAAAGCGTCACCGATTCGAACGAATGCATCTCGCTGACGCTGTGGGACAGCCAAGAGCACATGGAAGCCTACGGGAGTCGGGGGAAATTCAAACAGTTCATGCGGGAGTCGGAGGTGTTTCTCGCGGACACAGCCGAATGGAGAGTCGAGTTGTCAGAGGACTTGACCGTTGAATACAAGAATGTGAGCGAGGAACCCACCGTAACGTCGTATGGCCTCCGGGCAGCGATGACCAAAGAAAAGCTGCCGCGCGCGCCGGACAAGATGTCGTACCTGCGGCTTGTCCGCCTCCAAGTCAAAGCCGGTGCGTCGGAGGAGGTGAAGCAGCGCTACGCTCAGGACGCTATCCCCGCCCTAAAGGCGGTGCAAGGTTGCCGCTACGCGTGCCTGATGGGAAACCTCGCCGTGCAGGACGAATTGGTCTCGGTCACTATTTGGGATAGCAAAGAAGACGCCGAACGCTATGAGCGCGGCGAAGTGTTTCGAGAGTTGATGAAGAGCGCGGGGGATCTGCTGCCTCTCTACCACTGGAAGATGGGACTGGAGTCCTTGCACGGCGGACAAGTCCATACGAGTGACGTGAACATCAAGTCCTATTCGGTTGTAGCTGGAAGAAGCTTTGAGGCGGACTGAGGGAAGCGGGCTAAGGCTGGGCTGCGCGCGGGATATCGCGGCCGCTATCGGTGAACACCCGCGCTCCCGCGGGATTGCTCACCGGGTTCCCGATGCCGCCACGGCTGAACACGGAAACCTATTCCATCGTCACCCAAACGGGCGAGGCCCAAGCTAATTCTCCGTTCTGCTGCTCAACGCGGATGTAATAGTAGTTCTCACCCGCCGGCGGGTCGTTGTCAACATAGCTGAACTCCAGCTCCGCCGTGCCGCCGGGTTGCGTGTGGATGTACTCGTTGTTGCGGATGACTTCGACCTTGCTGATGGCGCCGGTTCCGATGATTTTCGCTTCGAGCTTGGGTTTCGCGCTGGACGAAATCTCCGCTCCCATCAAAGCGCCGTTCACTCGAAAATCCACCAGGATGTTGTCGGTGGCCGCGTAGGAGCGCCTTGCGCGAATGGCGTCAAGGATGGCTTCGCGGCTGACTTCCTCCACGTAGAGCAGACCCTGCGACGCATGGGTCGAAACATGGTCGGAGCTGGACTGCAGACCCAGCTTGATGCCCTTTTCCCAGGCTTTCCAAACGAACCCAAGCGGACGAGCTCCACGCGAGGTCGAGCGCGGCGCCCCTTCGTGTTCGTAGCTGGTGCGGTAACCCTGATAGATCTCCATCAACGTTTCGACCTCGGCGTCGCTGTCGCGCCAATCGGTGCCGGCGCCGGTGGCCGAAGTGTGCGACATTACCGTGCCGCCCTCTTCGCGAAGGTGCTCGTAGAGCAGGTCAACGCTAGTGTTGTTGTCGGCTCGTTCGTCCGCGGTGTGCTGGAAGACGGGGACGCCGCGCCGGGCGAACATGACGTTGCGGTGCCCGCTGGGGTAACCGCGGCTGCGCTCGTAGCCGTAGAGCGGCGCGAACTTCCCCGCGATGGACAGCAGATCGACTGCCTTCTGGATCATCCACCATTGGTATTCGACATCCGCGCCGGCGTTGTGATCGGCCACGCCCAGGTAGTCATGCGCCGCCGCGTCCAGGGCATAGCGGTAGGCGTCGAAAAGCGAGCCGTCCCGATTGCCGTCCCAGGAAACATCCGTGTGGCGATGCATGTCGCCTCGCACGATGCGATAGGTCTTCCCGCCAACTTTGGCGCGGTAGGCTCGCAACCGGTCCACATCTTGAGCTTCGTTGGGGTGAGTTGAGGCGTAGTTTTCAGGCGGGAAGCGGAAGTCCTCGAGCGGCACTTCGCTAGCGGAAGCTCGCTTGGCCGCTAGCGTCGCTGTGTAGAGATCTTGGTTCGCCGGGAACGCCCGCGGATATCTACGGCCATCACTGACCCAGTACACTTTTATGCCGCCTCCAGCCTGCGTATGGACGGATGCGGGCGCGTCGATCCGCCCGAAGCCCTCCGCGAAGCGGATCAGCGGAGTCCATTTGCCGTTTTGGAAGCTGCTTGCGCCCAGCCTCCACATCGAGCGGTAGGCCGGCTGCGGGCGGACGGGAGAGTTCGTTCGATAGCGAAAGAAGACCCACGGCGAGCCCTCGCCGTCGAGAAGCAGACGGGGCTCGAGGAATACTTGACCGTAATCCGGCGGCAGCACGCCTGCCAGCTCGCCCTTGGGCTGGCGCAAGCGTCCGCCTTCAAAAACACCGACGCGAACCTGCCGCCGCATGAGCAGTCCCATACCGGCGTCACGAATTTGGTTGACGTAGTCTTTGCCCCACTGCGCGTCGCCCTCTTCCCAGGCCAGCCAGAGCCGGCCGGACTTATCGAAAACCGCCTGTGGCCGCGCTTCGAACGACGGGCTGGCGGCAATCGGGATCTTGTCGCCAAGCCGGCCGTTCTCGAGAAAACGGAGGAAGATGTCGTAGTTGCCCGCGGCATAGCTGTCCCAAACAATCGCCGCGCGGCCGCTGCCCGACACCGCTACCGAGGGTCGCCAGTCATTGGCCGCGGAGCCGCTGACTTGCAGTTCCTCACCCCAACCGTCGCCGTCGTGGATTGTCAAAAAAATGTCGCCGTTCGTTCCCCGCATACTCTGCCAGACAAGATAGAGCCGGCCATCGGGGCTGGAGGCGAGGTCGTGAAAAATGTCAGATCCGCGCGCAGTCGTGAGACGTTCCGTCTGGGACCACGAGCCGTTCTTCCAAACACGGGAGAACAGGTCGAAATTCCCGTCCCGCTGCTCGGACCAGACAGCCCACATAGCTCCGTCCAAGCCTTCCGCGAGCTTCACGCGGAACAGATCAGCGCCGTTTGGCGTAAGAGGCTCGGGCGGCTCGGTTCCGCGCCGGATCCACAGCCGGTCGCCGCGGTTCTGATAGGTCTGGTAGGCGGCCCACTCGACTCCGGCGCGCGACAGCATCGCATCGACATAGTCTTCCGATCCGCTCGCCTCGAGGCGAGCCGGTGAGGGAGTTCGGCTCACAACGATCGATCCGCCGGCGAATGTCTTGGGCGAGTCCCAGCCGAGGGATGCGGGTTCAAATTCCGCGGGGCCTGGCCCGGTTTTGAGCTGAACGGTTCCGGGACCGTCCATCTCGACCCTCAGAAGAACACCGCGCTCACTCAGCTTGGTTTGCCGCTTGGTCCCGAACAGGCTGCGCTCCCAAGGCGCATGCCAATACTCATCACGCTTCGTAGTGGTTTTCCAACTCCGCTGGTCCTGGGCGATGGAATCGCCTTGATCGAATTGCCAGCCCCGCAGACTGATGACCCGCCCGCCCTCGACGGAGACCGAGCCGCTCCAGTCGCGCTCTGCCGAATCGCCGACTCCGAACCGGATCAGGAGGGACTCCGCGGCGAGAGCCTGACAACAGACGAGCAGGACAAGGAGAAACAGGCGGGTTCGCATTACAACTGCTCCTATTTCCGGCCGAGGAAGCCTTGGTCTCGCAGCCAATCCCGCAGGCGCAAAGGCCAGCTCGATATGGGCAGGCCGCGATTGCGGATACCGAATCCGTGGCCGCCTCTGGCGTAGATGTGGAGTTCGGCGGGAACCTTTGCTTTCCTCAGCTCCAAGTAGAAGCGGATGCTGCGCCGCGAGTCGACCGTGGGGTCATCGTCGGCATGCACGATGAACGCCGGGGGTGTCTCGGCGGTGACCTGCGAGTTCTCCTCCGCGCCATAAACCGGCACGAGGAAATCGGGGCGGGTGTCAGGTGCATCGAACTGTGTCCCAGTGATCGTGGTCAGCACGCCGCCCGCCGAAAAACCCATCATGCCGATACGCCGCGGATCAATCGCCCATTCCTCGGCCCGCCGGCGCGCAATGCGCAGCGCCTGCCTGGCATCGTCGAGGGCGGTTTGGCGCGTGTAGTTGTGCCCCTTCGTCCGGGGCAGGCGGTATTTGAGGACCAGTCCAGCCACGCCTATGGAGGTCAGCCACGTGGCTACATCGTGCCCCTCCTTGTCGATGGCCAGGTGCTGGAAACCGCCTCCTGGACAGACGATGATCGCCGTGCCCGTCGCTTTCTCGCGAAGGGGCGGATAAACCGTGAGCGTCGGCTCATGGACGTTGGCAACGCTGCGGTCGACAATCCCCTTCCCCCGTTCGATCCAGATTTCTTCTTCGTCGACGCCTTCCGACCCGGGCGCCTCGCCGGGCCACAGGCGGACCACGACGGGGTCGGCGGAGGCAACGAGGCACGAGAAGAGAAACGTGCCGAGAAGTCTTCGAATGGTTTCGTGGGTCATCAGCACGCCTCAGCGCTTGCCGGTTGGCCCGGTTGCGCCACGTCTCACTATTTTGTCACGGTGCGTGTCGTGCTGGCGGCTCGTGCTGGCGGATGGTTCCGCGCAAGAGAGAGTGAAGGCAGTCGGGAGACAAGCCATGAACGAGATGATGAAGCAAGTTCTCGGGCTGGCGCAAAGCGCGTTTCTCCGCGCAACCGCGCTCCACGCCGTGTGCCATGCCGGCGCGCCCTGAGGAGGAACTGTCGTTTACAGGTCTTTTGACGAGATGTCGTAGGTGATCATGAAACCCGTGGTCCCATTGGTCTCAAACGCTTTGTCGCCGGCGCGATAGGCCTGAAGCTTGTTCGGCATCATGATAAAGCCGTCGTTGCGCGGGGCCCCAAAGTATTTCAGGTTCCTGAAGACGATGTTCTCCTCGGTCATCCCAGTGAAACGAGAAAGGACGATTTCGGCGATCTTGCCGCCGTCGAGGCGCGCTTCCGCCTGACCCTGCTGAGCACTCCAGTCGATGCGGGCATCTTCGGCGACACTGAAGGATTTCCATGTAACGGGATAGACCTTCCCCAAGGCGATCTTGATAACTTCGCGCTGCTGCTCGCTGACTGACGGTTCGAACGTGACGACCGCCCAATCGGCCTCGCCGTCGCCAAAGTTCTCGCCGAGGTCACCCGATACCCAGAACTTCACGCCGTCGAGCGCTACATCTCCGTAGTGTCCCTTGTTGATCCGGTGGGCCATGTTGAACTTACAGAAGTGTGTTTCGGCGCCATCAACATGGTGAGCCGCCGGCTCTGCATTGAAGTAGCACTGGCAAAACATCGGGCAACTGCAGGCCTCGATGATCGTCGTGTTCATCGCCCAATCCTTAGCCTCATCTTGTTGTGCCATCGCGCAAGCTGAAACAATCACGGCCAGCACGAACGCTGATACTGCAACTTTGCTTGCCGCGGTCCGGTATTCTTTGTGTCTAGGCATACTCCCTCCATGTTGCCAGGACTTCCCTTGGGGGCCTGGCGCGGTAACAGTATACATCAGGCCGTGCACGAATGGCGCGTCTCGATCTGTTGGCAGTGCGTTAAAAGCGCGTTGATCGCCTCGGATTCGTGTAATGTGTCGGTGGTCCTGGCGCGCGAACTTTGGGCTTGATGTATCCGCTGTGGCAGCCCATGCCCGAGGTCGTTTGGAGCATTCAAAGCACGGCGGGGCAGGCGGTCATGTACGGAATATTCGCTGCCGGGTGGCTGATCGTGTTGTTGTCCACGTTCATGGGTGCGAGTAGCAGCGGAACAGGAAGTCGTGTTAAGCGCTAGCGACCACCCATAACCATCTGATGGGAAAGGAGATGATGGCGGATCCATATCTAATAGCCGATGCTCCTCTACCTCCTGGCAAACCAGATCCATACGACCTGAATTATGCACAGATTCGGCGTAGCCATCGCCGATGGAGTTGTGGCGGTAGCGGCAGTCGTGTCAACTCAGTGATTTAGCAAGTCGTCTTTTCCTCTGTTTCCCTCCCTGTTTGAGCCGCCTGCCAATCCCGGCGGGCAAAAGCGGGCGGGCAAGCGGCGTGTTCCCAGTACGTTGCGGCGAGTGCATGAAATTTTATGCATGGAGCGCCCCTCAACTCAGCGCACCCTCCACCACCGGCGCGAAGCTCGATCCCGGTGGCCCCATCGCCCGCAGCCGCCGCATCAGCCGTTCAAACAGGCCCTTTTCCTCATAATGATCGCTGTAGCTGACACCCGTTCTGCCGGCGTGCCGCCAGATCTTGGCCGCCACGAACAGAAAGCGCAGCCGCGCCGTCGCCAGGGTGGTGTGCCGCAGTGTCTCCACGCTGGCTTGGGCTTCGCGGTTGAACAGCAGCAGCCAGCAGTTGAGGTTGTAGGCCAGCATGGCCAGCTGAAAGTGATTGCGGTTCATGTCAAAGCGGCGCGAGGGATGGGCCGCCAGCCCGGCGTCGTTGTTGGCCTCCTTGATGAGGTTCTCGGCTGCGGCGCGCTGATTGTAAAACCACACCACCGCCGCGATCGGTTCGGCCAGGTTGGTGACAAACACGCGGTAGGTGTAAGCGCTGGTGGCAAACAGCTGGTATTGCTCGGCCGCGCCGGCCGCGGGTTCGTTTTCGTAACGCAGCGCCAGGAAACGACAGGCCCGCGCCCAGCCCTGCGGCTGGTAGAGGAATTCGCATTCCGCATCCGCATCGCTGTGGGGCGAGGGCTTCCAGGCCGCTTGCTGCAACTGCTCGACCAGCCGCCTGGTCTTGCGCGCCACGATGACGAACTGACAAGCCGCCTTTTCATAGGCCTCCACCGCCTCCCAGCAATAAAACCCGGAATCGGCCCGCGCCAGGATTTTCTTCACGCCGTGCGGCAAAGCCCGAAAGGCGCTCTCGAGGTGGGCGGCGATCTGCCGGCCCGTGGGCCGGTCGCCGTTGCGCAACCCGCCCATCAGGTATTCGCGCGTCTCGGCCAGGAAAGTCAGTATCGGCTGGTAGCTGCGCTTGCCCTTGTTCTTGGGGTTGTAACTCTTGCGCCCGCCCATCTGGCGGCCGTAGAGCGTGTGCACGGTGGTGTCGGTGTCCAGCGTCACCGTCTCCAATTTCACCTGGGCCGCGGCCCAGACTCGTTCCCGCAGCTGGCGCTGAATGGAAAGGATCTGCTTCGCCACGTTGAGGTGCAGCGAGGCCAGAAAGCGCCACAGCGTGGACTGCGGCGGCAGACGCGTCACTTGCAAGATGCCGGTCAAGATGGGGTCGCGGGCGATGAAGCGGAGTTGGTTCAGCCGCGCAAAGCCGACATAGAGGCCCAGCACGAGGGCCAGCACAAACTGGTAGAGGCTCATCACACGGGTGATTCGTTTGTTCGTGATGGTTTCTTCCAGCAGCGCCTGGAAGCCGAGTTTTTCGAGCAGGGTGGCGACGGGCAGCAAGCCGCCGTAGGGAGTCAGATTCTTGCCGCGGAAGTGATAAGGCGTGGCAGCCCCGATTTTATTGGGCCGCGGGGCCCTCGCGCCCCGGCCTTGTTTGACGGGCCTTCGGGAGCTATGCTGTTTTCGCTTGGTAACCATTTGGGTGACCTCCTTGGGGTTGACTGGCGAAGCTGAAATCTTTGCCAGCCTACCTTATTACCCCATGTTTTCGGGGGTCCCCCAAATGGCCCCTGGCGGCTCAGCCCTCCTCCGGTGCACCCCGCAGCACTGCTGTCCAAATTAGCTGAGCGGAGCGGGTTCGGCTGCTGAAAACACGCCAGAAAGCCCCGCCAGGAGGCCGATCTGGGAACCAGGTTGCCGGTTTGGACAAGATAGAAATCATGCTGCTGTCCCAATTAGGCCTCCATTCCCGCCAGTAATAATTGCTGTGGCGACTCGGGTTCGCTGCCCGGCGGCGGGTGAAACGGTTCGTCCAGCCAGGCGAACAATTCGCGGTGCACAAACAACTGCTGCCGCAACAAAGCGACCAGATTGGACAAGCTCCAGCCCCAACGCGCCCGCAGCTTTAAGTACCGCAGCAGCAAGATCGCGATCAGCGCCGTCCAGATCTGGATCTTCAGCGCGTTCGCCGAGGTGCCCACGAAGGTCTTCACCCGCAAGTTCTGCTTGAGAGCCTTGAAAAACAGCTCCACTTGCCAGCGGTCTTGATAAATGGCGGCAATCGTTGCGGCCGCCAACCCCAGGTGATTCGTCAAGAACACGAGCGTGCGCTGCTGCTTGGCGTCGAAGTATTCGATGCGGCGGAACACCACCTCGGAGCCGCTGGCGGCCAGCGAGGGAAAGAAGATCACTTCGTCGCGGCGCACGCCTCCGGGACGGCGCGGCAACGGGCGCTGTTCGAGAACCTCGTAGTTGGCCCCGCGTTTCAATCGTGTGACAAAGAAAACGCCCCGCTCGCTCAGCTCGGCGAACCAGTCGTAGTCGTTGTAACCGCGGTCGAAGACCACGATCGTGCCGCGGTCGAACGACATTTTGCGGGCCGGCGCCAGGTCGGGCATCTTGGCGTCGGTGACCACGCAGAAGCTGGGCAGGTAGCCGTCGTGATCGAGTACCAGATGGAGCTTGACGGCGCCCTTGGTGCGCTGGAACTGGGCCCAATCAAACAGCGAGGCGCACAGATCGATGACGCTGGCGTCCAGACTCAGCAGCTTGTTTTTGAAACGGAACTTGTGGCCCGGCGCCGCGCCGCGGCACTTCGCCAGCAGTTGATGAAAGACCGTTTCGTAGATCTGCCAAGGGCGTTGCCGGTTGGCGTAGGCCAGCGTCGAGCGCGGCGGTGCGGCGGACAAGCCCAGGTGCCGCAGCTTGCCTTCGCTGGCCGCCAGACCGCCGCAAATCTCACGCAACGACTGGGCGCGGCCGAGCTGGCAGAACAGCATGGCGACGAACTGTCCCCAGCAAGTGAAGCCGCGGGCGTGGCGCTCCCCGCGATGCTGGCGGACGGCCTGTTCAAACTCCGAACGCGGGAACAGCTTTAACAATTGAGAGAAAATACTGCATACTTGACTCATGGCGGGGCCTCCTCGGGCGGGTTGGTTCATAGGCCTGAACCCAATCCCAACCTAACAGAGGTTCCGCCTCCCCGGCTTACGAATTCAAAACGCTAATTTGGACAAGAGTGACCCCGCAGTGCATAATTCAGGTACGACAACACCAACAACAACAAGCCCGATGAGCGGCAGGGCAACGCTGTATATTAGCCACCCGACAAAACGGCCTAGAATGCCAATCGTCACAAATAGGGCTACGATGGCTAGGGCGATCGACACAAAAGCGGTCAGTAGCAAGTGACGCGGCATCTAACTCCTGTTTATGCTGACGTGCATTAAAAACGCGTCCAGACAGGATAGCACCAAACTACCCCGCGAATCCTGAAGCTGCCAGACGGGCCGTACTCTGTCGCCTTTCGCCTAAAAATCGCGGCGCCCGGAAGGATCGCTCTTCCGGGGACATTTGGTGGCCGGAAACGTCGATACTTTGGAACACGCCGAGTCTCGAGAGCGCCCAGGAAATCGCCGTGCACGCCACCCTGATTCTTGCTGTAAACTCTATAGGACTGGGATGGCTGCGAGAACAAGGAAGAGAAAGATGAAGAGTGTGCCCCATCTCAAACATTCGCGGAAAGGGACCTACCATGACAAGACAGACCAAGCGCCGTGACATCCTCAAAGGCAGCCTCGCGGTGGCGGGGCTGGGAGCCCTGGGCATACCGGAGTGGGCGGTTCCGGCCCTGGCGCAGGGCGAAACGCTCATGAAGTTCACCGACCTGCCGGACGAGATCAAGCTGATTCGCGGCCCCGATCGCCGCATCATCGACGTGCGTCACATCGACGGCTTCCTCACGCCGGCCGATCAGTTCTTCACGACCCAGCACCACGGCCACCCCGCGATCGACAGCGCCACGCACCGTTTGCGGGTCTCCGGCCTGGTGGACAAGCCGCTGTCGCTCTCGCTCGCCGACCTTCGCGCCATGCCAAGCCGCGAGCTCATCTTTGGGTTCGAGTGCTCGGGCAACCGCGGGCCGCTGAACGGGCTGTCGAGCAACGGCCGCTGGACCGGCGTCCCGCTGCGGGCGGTGCTCGATCTCGCCGGAATAAAAGCCCAAGGGCGGGATTTCGTCTTCTTCGGCGCCGACCATGGCGAAGAGGAAGTGACGTTCCGGGGTGGGACCTACAAAGTCGACCAGCAGTACGGCCGCAGCCTGCCGCGCGACAAGGCGCTGTCGGCGGAGCCGCTGCTCGCCTACGACCTGAACGGCGAGCCGCTCACCGCTCATCAGGGCCGGCCGCTTCGCCTTCTCGTCCCGGGCTGGTACGGCGCGCCCCACGTCAAGTACCTCGCTGAGATCCACGTCCAGCAAGACCAGTATCTCGGCAAGTACCAGGCGCGCTGGTATCGCACTCTGAAGGGCGAGATGGTCAACGGCAAGATGAAGTGGAAGGAGACGGCGATTACGCGCATGCGGCTGAAGTCGTTCATCGCGCGCGTCACCCGCGCCGCGAACGGCCACAACGTCTTCGGCGTCGTCTTGCACGACGGCACGCCGATCCGCTCGGTCGAGGTGAAGGTCGATGATGGGCCCTGGCGGCCGGCCAAGCTCGATCCGGCAACGACGCGCCACAAGTACGCCTGGAAGTTCTTCAACTATACGTGGAACGGCGCGGCGCCGGGCGAGCACACGGTCGCCTCGCGCGTGACCGACGTCAACGGGGTGGTGCAGCCGACGGCGGAGCAGCTGGAGGTCAAGCGGACGTTCCTGGAGCACAACGCGCAGGCGCCGCGGACCGTGATGATCGCCTAGCGGCGGTACGCGGCGAAAGTGCCGCGGGCTGCTAGGCTGGCCGCCGCTACGCCCTGTACTGAATATGAGGTTGGCCAGTACGTCTGCCTGCAGCTGGCACGCACGCTGAAAGACTCGGGGATCTTTTGGGGTGCTTTTGCCCCTTCCGCGATCCCAGAGGCGCTTCGCACAGCCGGTTTTTCCACCGCATCGGCACGCCAAACGAGCCCTGCGCTCGCTGTCGCGTTTCGCCTAAAAATCGCGGCACCGCCCGTCCCGGTGACCCGGTGCATCGACGCGGGAACGAGGCAAAAATTCCGTTCGAGGGCGACTGCTTCCGTAGTGCGTTTCTGGCCGGTCTGTGCCTGGGTCTTGTTCTGAGAGAAGCGGCGCAACTCGCCACGGCCGTCGCCGCGCAATGTGTCCAGCACGTCGGCGGTACTGATTGAGAAGCGAGTTACGAGTCAACCCGGCAGTGGATGGAAAGCAGGGGCGATCAGTGACCAGCCGGGTTCCGTGACAACCTTCCCTGGATGTTTTGGCCTGATTCGCGAATCAGCCTCAGAGTTGCCGCCCATGTTAGGCTCGAAAGTCCTGGCGGATGAACCGGACTATGAACGACGGACTATGAACGATCGTCCTTACATAATTGGCATCGACCTCGGTGGCACGAAGATCGCCGCCGCGGCTTTTGATCGGGACCACAGGCGGCTTGGCCACGTGCAGTCGATTCCGGCGATGGCGCGGCAGCCGGCGGCTCTGACGCTCGTGAACTTAAAACGCGTCGTGGCGCAGGCTCGTCATACGGCCGGGCTGGAGGGTGCGCCGCTGGCGGTGGGCATGGGAAGTCCGGGGCCGCTGGATGCACCCAAGGGGCGGCTGCTGCGGATCGACACGCTCCCGAACTTGTCGAACTTCAACATGGCGGGATTTGTCGAGGCCGAGCTGGGAGCGCCGCTCTACCTCGAAAACGATGCGAATTGCTTCGCGCTGGCGGAAGCGCGGGCCGGCGCGGGCCGGGAACATTCAGTTGTTGTCGGCCTGACGCTGGGCACGGGATTCGGCTGTGGAATCGTGGCCGGTGGCCAAATCCAGACGGGCGCCCGCGGCAACGCGGGCGAGGTCGCCCATTGCCGGGTCGCCGGGGGAACGTTTGACGAGATGCTCTCGGGTTCGGGCGTGCAGCGTTTTTATCAGCGGATCGCCGGGAAAGAGGCCCCCCCGCCCAAAGAGCTAGGCAAGATGGCCGAAGACAGGGATGCCGATGCCATCGCAACGTGGGAGGCTTATGGGGCGGCGGTGGGCGAGGCGATCGGCATGATCTCCGCTGTCGTCGATCCGTCGATCTGCGTGTTGGGAGGATCGGTGGCGCGGCGGTTCCGGCTGTTCCAGCCGTCCCTCGAGCGCGTGATGCGCCCATGGCTCTGTTCGCCCTCGGCCGAGGAAATCAAAGTCGTTCCGGCACAGCTTGACAATACGGCGGGGGTCACCGGCGCCGCTGAATACGCCTTTCTCCACGTGGAGAAGTCCGAGCTATGATCCGGGCGCTGCTGTTCGATTTGGGCGATGTGCTCGTAGGCTTGGATTTTCCCCGCGCCTACCGGGCGGCGGCCCGGCTAACCGGACGCTCCGTCGAGGAGATTCCGGAACTGATCAGCGAGTCGGGGCTTGCGAATATCTACGAGCACGGCCGCATTACGAGCCGCGAGTTCCATGAGAAGTTCAGCGCGGCGATTGGCTTGAATGTTTCGTTTGAAGAGTTTCGCGTACTCTGGGGGGACATGTTCGAAAGCGGAACCCTTTTGCCTGAATCGCTTATCGAGCAGCTTCACCAAAATTACCGGATGCTGATCGTCTCCAACACGAACGAGATTCATTTCGACTGGATTGTCGAACACTATTCAGTCGCTCGGCATTTTGACGATTACGTTCTTTCTTACCAACTGGGGTCCATGAAGCCGCATGCGGCGATCTATCGGGAAGCGATTCGAAGAGCGGCGTGCCGCCCGGAGGAGTGCTTCTTCACCGACGACAAGGCGGAGAACATCAGCGCCGCGGCCGAGCTGGGAATCGACGCGGTTCAGTTCACCGGCGCGGCGGCGCTGGAGGACCAGTTGAGGCAGCGGGGCGTCAACTGGCAGGCGTGATTTCGCGGCAGGCATGGTTTAGCGGCAACGGCTTCCCTCGCTAACGCCGATCAGCACTTTGTCCTCCGCCTCCCGCTTTTCCTCCGTCTTTCGCTAATGTTCCGCCGGAGCGGTGCTTACAATATTCTTACAATCTCCTTGCAAGCCGCTGACCAACTCGATCGGAAGCAAGAGTAACTTGAAATCAGAAGCAGTTGGGCGATCGATTCCCAACGACCTGCTGATAAGGAGAAACGATGAGAATGAAGATCACATTTCGGCGATGGATCCCGGCCGCGCTGCTTTTCGGGCTGGCGCTCCAGGCGATACCGGCGACAGCGGCTCGCTCGGTCGAGCTGGATGTACAAATGTCAACGCCGGTGGTGCTGACCGGATCACGACAGAAGGCTTACGTGAGAATCGCGCTGAGGGGCCTCGACGTGCGGCGAGAGCGGGCAGCGGTGAATATCGCTATCGTCCTCGACCAATCGGGCTCGATGTCGGGCCGCAAGATCGAGGAGGCGAAACGCGCCGCGATCATGGCAATTGACCAGGTCCGGGAGGACGATATTGTCTCGGTGGTGACCTATCAATCTACTGTTGACGTGCTGGTGCCGGCGACGAAGCTTTACGACCGCGAGGCCATCCGGAGGGCCATCCGGGGCATCCGGGCGGGCGGAAAGACGGCTCTTTTCGGCGGGGTGAGCAAGGGCGCGAGGGAGCTCGAAAAGTTCTTGGACCGTAATCGGGTGAACACCCTGCTGTTGCTCTCCGACGGACTGGCCAACGTGGGCCCCAGCTCGCCGGGCGAGCTGGCGCAGTTCGGCGAATCGCTGGGCCGTCAGGGTATTTCCGTGACGACGATCGGTCTCGGGCTGCAATACAACGAAGACTTGATGACACGGCTGGCGATGGCGAGTGACGGCAATCACTTCTTCGTCGAGGATGAGGGTGATCTGGAGGCAGCCTTCGCCACCGAGTTCGACGACGTGCTATCGACCGTGGCTCAGGGCGTCACGATCCACATCCATTGCCCTAAAGGCGTGCGGCCGATCCGCATGGTCGGGCGCCAGGCGCGCATCTCCGGGCAAGACGTTCACGCGTCGCTTAATCAGCTCTTTCGGGACCAGACCCGCTACCTGCTGCTCGAGGTGGAGGTACCGGCGGCTTCGGCGGGGAAGGTGCAGCGTGTAGCTGACGTCATGGTCGGCTACCACGACCTGATGGCGGGATCGCGGGCAACGCTTCAAGGCGGCGCATCGGTGACTTTCAGCAACTCCGCGACGACTGTCGAGCAGAGGCGCAACCGGGACGTGATGGTCGCGGTGGCCAGCCAGTTCGGCGTCGAGCGAAACGAGGTGGCCACGGCTTTGCGGGATGAGGGTAAGATCGAGGAGGCCCGGGAAGCGTTCCGGGCCAATTCCGCCTATCTCAAGAAGGAAGCGGAAAAATTCGACGATGCTCGTTTGATACTGGACGCAGTGTCCAACTTTAGAGCCAGCGAGAACCTGGACGAGAAAGGATGGGTCCGGGAACGCAAGCAGCAGCAGGAGCTGCAATACAAGACCAAGACCCAGCGGTTGAGTAGTCCGAAGCAGAAGAAAGATTGAAACCTAAGCTCATCATCGTTCTGGTGCTGATCGTGATCACGCCCCTGGCTATCGTTGGATGGTTGGGGGCGAGGATCGTCCGGGACGAGCAAGTTGTTGTTGAGCACCAGCTTCGCGAGTTGATGCTGGGCCAGCTCCGGGCGGTGGATACGTTGCTGGGGCGGTCTCTGGAGCGTTACGAGCAGGCGGTGCTTGACGAGATGCGGCCCTTTTCGCTCGATTCTGAAGAGCTGCGAAGGCGCGGCCGGCAGTCTCCCTACGTCGTTCAATACTTCGTGCTCGACGACCAGGGGCAACTGCTGTTTCCTCCTGTTGGAACACCACTCGGCGCCACTGCCTTTGAGCGTGAGGCGCTGCGGCGTACGAGTCAGATCTGGGACAGCGGTGTGCTGGCCGGCCCAGGGCGTGCGGCCGAGGGTTCAGGGGACGCCGCTGTGACTCAACAGCGGTCCGTGTTACCTAGCTCAATCCAATTCCCGCGGCAGGGGCCGGCCTCGTCCGCCGCGGAAACACCAGCCCAGCCGCAATCAAGGGACGTGTCGGCGTCGACAGGTTGGCATGTCTGGTACTGGGGCGACGGAATCCAGATGATGTTGTGGGCGCGCGACGGGCAACGAACCCATGCCGCGGAGATCAACCGTGCCCGGCTGCTCGCTGACCTCATCGCTGATTTGCCGGAAACGGATGTGCTCGCTCCAGAATTGGCCGAGGGCCGGATCCGGCTTGCCGACTCCGCCGGCCGCGTGCTTTATCAGTGGGGCTCTTTCGACGCCGGCGACGAGGCACAACCGGTTGCCACGCTTGCGGTGGGCGCGCCGCTTGGCGCTTGGAGCCTGCACTATCACGCCCCTGCCTCCGTTTTCGGATCGGCCGCCGCGGGCGGGTTCCTGCTCAATTTAGCGGCGGCTCTCGCCGTGCTAGGTGCGGCGGTCGTCGGCCTGAGCTACTACTTCTATCGCGAGCAATCGCGCGAGATGAACGAAGCAGCCCAACGCGTCAGCTTCGTCAACCAGGTATCCCATGAGTTGAAGACACCGCTGACGAACATCCGCATGTACGCCGAATTGCTTGAGAGGGACCTGGACGAGCCCAACGAGCGCTTACGGCGTGATCTGGGCGTGATCATCTCCGAAAGCCAACGATTGAGCCGCCTGATCGGTAACGTGCTGAGCTTCAGCCGCAAGAAGCGCGAGGCCCTGGAGCTGCGCCGCAAACCCGCGGTTGTTGACGACGTCTTGCGAAGTGTTCTCGATCATTTCAGTCCGGCGCTCAAGGCCAAACAGATCGAGGTCGAGTTCAAACCCGGCGCTGGCGAGCCCGTCTCGCTGGATGCAGACGCCGTGGAGCAAATTGTCGGCAACCTCATCAGCAACGTCGAGAAATACGGGGCTGAAGGCAAGCATGTGGAAATTTCTAGCCGGCGCCAAGGGGAGACCGTCGAGATCACAGTGGCCGATCGCGGGCCCGGCCTCCCATCGCGCGAGCGGCAACGGATCTTCGAGCCCTTCTACCGGGTAAACAACGCGCTTACCGAAGGGGTGAGCGGCACCGGCATGGGTCTCGCTATCTCGCGCGATTTGGCCCGCCTCCATGGCGGCGATCTTGACCTTGTCGCATCCGAGCAAGGCGCGTGCTTTCGCGTTACTCTCGAGTGTCCGTCCCCGGAGAGGCGATCAAAAGAGGGGCTATGAAAGTACTCATCGCCGAGGACGACAGCAACATCCGCGCCGGGCTGGAGGAAATTCTCTCCGACGAAGGCTATGAGACTGTGGCGGCCGAGGATGGGACACAAGCGCTCGAACTCTACCGCCGCGAATCGCCGGACTTCGTTTGCCTCGACATCATGATGCCGGGAGTCAACGGTTACGAGGTTTGCCGCGAGATCCGGCGTGCCGACCCCGGCGTGCCGATCATCTTCATCAGCGCCAAATCCGAGGAAGTGGACAAGGTGCTGGGTCTGGAGTTGGGGGCGGATGACTTCATCCTCAAGCCGTTTGGAGTGCGCGAAGTGCTGGCGCGAATTCGTGCGGTGACCCGCCGCTGCCTGGCCCGGGACAGCCAAGAAGCAACCCAGAAGCCCTTTCGGATGGATGACCTCGAGATCCTCCCCGCCGAACTCCGGGCCCGCCGGGAAGACGAACTGGTCGATCTGAGCCTGCGGGACGTAAAGATCCTGCAACTGCTTCACCGCTTACGCGGCCAAGTCGTCGGCCGCGACACGATGTTCGACGAATGCTGGGGCCTGTCGCACGTCGCCAACAGCCGCACGCTGGACCAGCACATCTCACAACTCCGCAAGCGCATCGAGCGAGACTCCAAACAACCGCGCATCATCCGCACGGTCCACGGAGCGGGCTACCGCTACGAGGGCGCGTAGCCCGTATTCTCATTGGGTTGCGGGCAAAGCACACGACAGGCCCGCCATTGCTTCTTTGCGCTTGCTCAGGGTGCTCGGCGGACTGTGTCGAGGCGACGTCGGCCCGGAGGCCGGCGCAGCCCGCCGGGAGGCGCGCGCCACGTCGCGCCTCACCGTTCGGTGAGAAGTGCGGGCTGCCAGCCTTTCTAACGGCGAGTCTCAATATTTGTCCGCCATGGCGACGACGGGGGCCAGCAAATTGCCGACCGGTGCGAAATCGTCGGTCAGCACGAAATGATTCGAGCGGCGGCGGAGAGTCGCCAGATGATGCTGCTCGACGAGGGAACCTTTGTAGACGTCGAAGTCCAGATCGTCCAGCTTCAGTGGCTGGCCCGAGCCAACGACAACGAACGTGTCACGGAAGTCATCGTCGGACGGCCCGCCGAAAACCGTGCTGAGAACGTAGACGTGCGGAAAGCTTTGCTCGAGGGTGTTGATCATCGCGCCCAGGAAAAGTCCTGACTGGTAGACGTCGATCACGTTGGCGAGGAACACCCCGCCGGGACTCATCAAGCGGCGGACTTTCTCATTGAACTCGTACGTCGTCAGATGATAGGGCGGCGAATAGTGGCTGAAGGCGTCGCCGTAAACCAGGTCGAAACGACCGGCGTCCTCGCCCTCGTCCAGCCTCGACAGCAGATCTTCCACATGGTTGCGGGCGTCGAGATTGTAGATCTGAATCGGCGTGTTCGCGGGAAGGCCGAAGGCTTCGTAGGCCGCGCGCGTGACTTCGGGATCGATCTCGGCTACTTCGATATAGCTGCCCGGCCAGCGCCGCAACATCCAGCGCGGGAACACGAACCCACCGCCGCCGAGCATCAAGGCGCGGGGCTTGCGTTCGGGCGGCCAGTCCCGAACCGCGGCCTCGGTCACGCCGGCGTAGACGTTCTCGTACTCGTAAACCAGCTCATCCGGGTCGGTCATGGACACGTAGGCATGCACCAAAAAATCGAGCGTCATCGAACGGACTCCGGGCATGTCGGGCTCATCTTCGATGCGGATCAACGAGTACTGCGACTCCGTGAGGAAATGGACGAACTCATCTTCGACGTCGCGCAGGCCCAGCCGCTCGCCGACGGTCCGTGTCCACTCCCAGGGTCCCGCGTGCGCCAGCAGGTTCGCGCCGAGGACGCCCAACCATAGATAGGGCAGGATACTTTGCGCCCCGAAGAATATCGACATGGCCAGCAGAACGGCGGCGACACTCAACAACACCGCGGCTGTTCCCATCTGGGCGATGAGGAAGTATCCCGTCATGAAGGTGCCGACAATGCTGCCAACGGCGCCCCACGAGTAGACGCTGCCGACGGTTCGCCCGGTTTCCCGGCCGAGGCCGAGCGCCATCTTGGCGGCCACCGGGCTGATCATCCCCATCAGCGTGGAGGGAAGGAAGAATACAAAGAACACGTGGAGTGCGATTCGCAGGCCCCATTCTTGGCTGCGAAGGATGTAGAACTGTCCGACCCGCTCATTCAGCAGCGGAATCAGCAAGCAGGCCGCCGAGGAAAGCAAGAACAGCGAAGCCAGCACTTCGCGTGTGCGATAGCGGTCGGCGAGACGGCCGCCGATGTAGTTTCCGGTGGCGATGCCGGCCAGAACAATACCGATGACAGAGGTCCAAGTATAGAGCGAGTTGCCGACATGACGCGCGATCAAGCGCCCGGCGACCAGCTCGACCACCATGATGCAAAGGCTCGAGACAAACACAGTCAGATTGGGAACCAGCCAGCGCCAGCGGCCGGGCACGCGGGCTATCCAATCACTTGAGGTGATCTCCGGGGACGCCGGCGTCTCCGCGCCGCTCGATGGTTTCTCGCCGGTAGAGGACATGAAGTTCGGAAAAGAATTAGCTCAAGACCAGTTGCCCGCAAGCGTTTCGCCGCGGACAGCCGCCCTTTCGCGCGAAGACCCGATCAACCCACATTTCTCGTCGGCCGACGGTCGAAGCACGCGATAGGCCCGCCATTACTTCGTTGCGCTTGCTCGCCGTGCTCGACGTACTGTCAAGTACGCCTCCGCTCGTCAAGCGGCGCGCGCCTCGTACTGACGGGCCTCTCACGCACTTCGCCTCGCCACCCGGTGAGAAAAGCGGGTTAACGGCAACTCCATAGCATAGCGGGGAAACTCCTCGAAAGGGTGCTTGTTAGCGGCGCGCGGCAACATCCCTGTAGATTTGAAGAACTCGCCGTGCCGCGCGGTCCCAACTGAATCGCTTGACTTGCTCGAAGCCGCGCCGCCGCAGCTCGTCGCGAAATCCATCGTCGAGAAGGACCTGGCGCACGCCGCTGGCGATGTCAAAGACATGTTCAGGGTTGACCAGAACGGCTGAATCGCCTACGGCTTCCGGAAGGGAAGATGCGCTCGACGTAACAACGGGGGTTCCGTGCGCCATGGCCTCGAGAGGGGGAAGCCCAAAACCTTCGTAGAGCGACGGGAACACGAAAGCAGTGGCTGCCTCGTAAAAACAGCGCAGGGTCTCCACGGGGACGAATCCCAAGAAGCGCACCCGGTCCTGCACGCGCGTGCGCATGACCGCATGTCTGACGGCGGGAAATGAGTCAAGGTCGTCTCCAATTACGATCAATCCGAGATTCCCATACCTCGGGTGATTTTCCAGCTCCGCCCTGACCACGGCGAAAGCTTCGATCAGGCGGGGGATGTTCTTGTGGGGCTGAATCCGGCCCGCGTAGAGCAGGAACGGATTCTCGATTTGGTAGCGGCTGAGAGTCTCGCGCAGCTCCGCCGCTTGAACCGGTTTCGCGACTTGTTCGTCGATAGCGCCGTGGACGACTTCGATTTGACTGGACGCCAAGCCCAAATGCGTGATTGCGTCCCGTTTGGTCGCCTCGGACACGGCGATCACTTTGGCGGCCCGCCGCAGTCCGTGTACCAGCATGTGGTGACGGATCCTTTCGCGTACGGGCGAGGCTTCGTCGCTGGGATAAAGGATGTTGTTGATGTCGTGCAGGGTGGCTACGTAGGCTCCGGAGACGAAATAAGGCACCCAGCGATGGGGCATGTGAAATACGTCGAGGTTCAAGTGGCGGGTTCGCGCGAAAAAATCAACATGACTTCGCTTGGAGTCGAACGGTCGCGGATAACGATGGAACTTGAAATTCTCGTGCAGTTCCCCGAGCTGTTCAAACTGGCCCTCGCCCCCAATCAGAATATAAGTTTCACTGGAGCGGATTCGCGCAAACGCTCGCAGCAGATTCTTGATGTAGGTGCCGACGCCAAAATCATTTAGCCTGCGAATATCGATGCCGATCCGCGGGGCGCGGTCGAAAGGGGCCGGATCTGGCGAATCAAGGCCGGGGGCCTGTTGCCCGGCGGGGCTGGGTGTGGCGCTTTGTGAGGCGGCCATGGTTTTCCCGCTGTGTCCGGCAATCGGTTTTCCCGGTCAAGTTAGCGACTCGTGTGAGTGTGAACAAATGGATCGGCTGCCGGGCACTGCCGCGCCAAGCAAGGCTCGGCTTGGTAGCAATTCTACCATGCTACAATGAGCGTTTTTCGACTGACAGGGTCCCTCGAAGCGGGCCATCGTGAGGCGAGAAGCTGACACTTTCGCGGGCGGGCATCGGCCCGCCTCTATTTTTTTGCGAATTCGTCAGGTTCCTTTCGCCGTAAATGATCTCATGCGCTGGAGCCAACTCTTCATTCCCACCCTGCGAGACACGCCTGCCGAGGCTGAAGTTCCCAGCCACCAGTTATTGCTGCGAGCCGGCTACATCCGCCAACTGGCGGCGGGCATCTACAACTATCTCTTTCTGGCAAAACGCTCCTTGCTGAAGATCGAGCGCATCGTTCGCGAGGAAATGGATGCCATTGGAGCGCAGGAGTTTCAGTTGTCCGAGTTGCATCCGGCTGAGGTTTGGCGAGAAAGCGGACGCTGGGAGAAGATGGGCCACGACATGTTCCGGCTCAAAGACCGCTGGGGACGCGATCTTTGCCTGGGGATGACCGAAGAAGAGGTCATGACCTCGATCGCGCGCGGCGAGCTGCGCAGTTATAAGCAGTTGCCGCAGCTTTGGTACCAGATCCAGGTGAAATTCCGCGACGAGCCGCGCCCCAAGTCAGGATTGATGCGGACGCGGCGCTTCACAATGAAGGATTCCTACTCCTTCGACATGGACGCCGAAGGGCTCGAGATCAGCTACCAAAAGCACTACGGGGCTTATTGCAGAATCCTAAGCCGCGCCGGGCTGCGTTACTTGCCGGTGGAGGCGCATTCGGGCGCGATGGGCGGCAGCAAGTCGCACGAATTCGTGGTTCCCTCCGATGCCGGAGAGGATCTGATCGTCATCTGCGAGGGCTGCGGCTATGCGGCCAACCTCGAAAAGGCCGCATCGGTTGCTCAGCCGTGCGCGGAGGATGACCCGCCAGGGGACGCACCACCGGAAGAGTTCGCGACTCCGGGCAAGAAAACGATCGCCGAGGTAGCGGAGTTTGACGGGCTTCCCGAGACCTCCCACATCAAGAGCCTGGTGATGGTAGCCGATGAAAAGCCGGTCCTGTTGCTATTGCGGGGAGATCACCAGCTCAACGAGGCGAAACTCACTTCGCTGCTCGGCGCGGCCGAGGCGCGGCCGGCGCATCCGGAGGAAGTTGCCGAGTCGGCCGGAGCCGCGATCGGTTCGATTGGTCCAGTCGGCGTCACCAAGATGGAGATCATTGCCGACCAGGCGATCGAGGGACGGCGGAACATGGTGACAGGCGCGAACAAAGACGACTGCCACCTGCGGAATGTCGCCGTCGGGCGCGATTTTGAAGCGCGCTTCGCCGATCTTCGGGACGTCGAGGAGGGCGATGGTTGCGTCCATTGCTCGAAGCCGCTGAAGCTTCAGAAGTGCATCGAGGTCGGGCACATTTTCCAGCTTGGCTGCGCCTATTCGGAACCGATGGGATTGCGGGTCCTTGACCAGAATGGCAAAGAGGTCACGCCGGTCATGGGCTCCTATGGAATCGGCCTGGAGCGGATTCTCAGTGGCGCGGTCGAGCAGAATTTCGACGATGCCGGAATTGTTCTGCCGGTCTCGATTGCCCCGTTCGAGGTGGTTGTGACACCGGTCAATCTCAAAGATGACTCGCAGCGGCAGGCCGCGGAGCAGATCTACCAGGGTTGCAAGGAATTAGGGCTGGATGTGTTACTCGACGACCGCAAAGAGCGGGCCGGGGTCAAGTTCAAGGACGCCGAACTGATCGGCATTCCCTTCCGGATCACGGTGGGCAAGAAGCTTTCCGGGGGTATGGTGGAACTCGCTGACCGCTCGACACGTCTATCCACCGATGTTACACTCGAAGAAGCGTCGGAGAAGGTGCAAGAGCGGCTTCAGGCGGCTCTTCCCGCGGCATCCGCTCCCGCTTCCTAGACCCGTTTTCGGGCTGATAGAGCCCTGGAAATCGCCACTTTGGGTCTAACGGTAAGAACCTGATGCCAGCCCGCAAGCGTTCCAAAGGCAGCAAGAGACGGGCCTCCAGCTCGTCGTTCATCGGGCGCGTGGGGCGTTTCCTCTGGACTCCCTTTGGCAAGGTCCTGCTGTCCACGATGCTGATCGCGGGCATTGCGGGTGTCGTCGCGGTCAGCCACTTCTACTGGGAATACGCCAAGTTGATTGACGCCAAGCTCTCTCGCGGACCGTTCAACCGGCCCTCGAAGATCCTGGCCGCGCCGAAAGCAGTCTACGTCGGAGACGAGATTGCGGCCGAAGAGGTTCTGTCGCTGCTGCGCAACGCGGGCTATTCGGACTCGCGGCACAATCGAATCGGACATTTTCTCGTCAAGGACAACAGTATCGAAATCTATCCCGGCGGGATGTCTTACTTCAGCCGGGAACCCGCGGTCTTGTACTTTGACGACAACCAAGTCACCCGCATCGTTTCTCTCGGTGACAACCATCCGCGGACGGTCTATGAACTCGAGCCCGAGCTGATCACGAATCTGTTCGATAAGGAGCGGTCGAAGCGGCGGCTGCTGGCTTACGAAGACATTCCGGACGTTTTGATCAACGCCGTTCTGGCGATCGAAGACCATAGATTCTTCGATCACGCGGGCATTGACCCCATTCGTACAGCGAAAGCCGCCTACGACGGATATATTGTCGAGGGCCGCCGGCCAAGAGGTACTTCCACACTCACGCAGCAGCTCGCACGCGGTTTCTTTCTTACGCCCGACGGAGGCTATCAGCGGAAGCTCGCCGAGCTGATGATCGCCTTGCAACTCGAGGCGCGACTCAGCAAGGAAAAAATCATCGAGCATTACTTGAACCAGATCTGGCTCGGCTGGCGCGGCAGCTTCAACGTGATGGGAATGGGTGAAGCCTCCAGGGCCTATTTCGATAAAGACATCCGCGAGGTGTCGCTGGCCGAGGCGGCCCTGCTGGCGGGGCTGATTCAAAGGCCGAGTTACCTCAACCCCTACCGGCATCCCGAGCGCGCCAAGTCGCGCCGCGACACCGTGCTTCGTTTCATGGAGCGCTACGCGTTTATCACGGGGAAAGAGCTTGAGGATGCCGTTGAAGCGCCTATCGAGCTGGCGGTCGGCAAGGTGGAGTCGAGTACGGCGCCCTATTTCGTCGACCTGGTCAACCACCAGCTTCAGGAATGGTTTAGCTCGGACGAGTTGATCACGCAATCCTACTGGGTCTACACGACGATCGACATGGAGCTGCAGCGCGCCGCCGTCGAGGCGCTTCGGATCGGCATGGCCGAGGTGGATGAGCGCGTGGCCCGGCAGAAGCGTTTTCGGGGGAAGAAGCCTCCTCAGGCACAGGCGGCGCTGGTCGTTTTGGATCCCAAAACGGGCGAGGTCAAAGCAATCGTCGGCGGCAGGAATTATGGTTTGAGCCAACTCAACCGAGTTCTGGCGAAGCGCCAGCCGGGGTCCGCTTTCAAGCCGTTCGTCTATGCCACGGCGATTGAAACGGCTATTGAGGATGAGCTGGACGATGAATATCTCGATGATGGTTATCTTGATGGCGAAGCGGCCGATCCGGCGGACCTAACGCCTGTTCTTCACGACGGTTTCGCGCCGAAGACGCTGCTTACCCCGATTACCGTTATCGACGATGTCCCGACCACGTTCTGGTGGGACGACAAACCTTACGAACCCTCTAACTTCGCCAACAAGATTTACGGGATGGTGCCGCTGCGGCAGGCGCTTTACAAATCGCTCAACATAGCGACCGTGAAAGTGGCCGACATGGCGGGCTACGACAAAGTCGCGGAGATGGGGCGCCGGGTCGGTCTGGGCGAGGCGATCCAGGCGACGCCGGCTATTGCGCTGGGAGCTTACGAAGTGACGCCGCTCGACATCGCGGGCGCCTACACGACACTGGCCAATGGCGGGTTGAAGATGAACCCTTACTTCATCCGAAACGTCCGTGACTCGACGGGCCGCCATCTTGTGCGGCAGAAGCGCGAGGGCGAGCAAGTTCTCGATCCCCGCGTGGCCTACGTGGTCACGCACATGCTCGAGGACGTCATCCGTCGCGGCACGGCGGTTCGGGTCCGCGGCATGGGGTTCACTGAACCGGCGGCTGGCAAGACCGGCACGGACGACGACGGCTGGTTTGCGGGTTACACGTCGAATCTGCTTTGTGTCGTATGGGTCGGCTTCGACGACAACACGGACCTCAAGATCGAGGGGTCGAAATCGGCGTTGCCCATTTGGACCGAGTTCATGAAGCGTGCCCACGAGATGCGGGAGTACCGCAACCCCGATCCTTTCGAGCCGGTCGACGGAATTGTCACGGTTGCCATCGACCCCGACACCCAGCAGCTTGCAACCTACTCCTGCGCGGACCGCCGTACGGAAGTTTTCATAGCCGGCTCTGAACCGAGCCAGTACTGCCGCCTGCACGGCGGCGGAGGACGCCAGACGCTGCTGGCCACCAACGTGGCGGGCTGGGACAGCGGTTCTCCTCAAAGGAATCAGCCCGGCCCGGAGGGTTCCGCGATCGTTGCGGGCCGCGCCGCCGCTCCAGGGCTGAACCGCGGTGTCGGCGACCCCGGCGCTCGTGCCCCAAGGCCACCGGCGAGCCGTCCAAAAGGGGAGCAAAAGAAGGGCCTGTTTGGCAGGCTGCTGGACGTTTTCCGCTAGCTTGAATTTCCATGGATTCTCGCAGTCTCGTGCAGCGATAGCTCGTCGCGGACAGCGTCGAGAATTATTGTTCGGTCTTCTTTTCTGACGCGGACCAGCCGCAACCAAACGAGACAGCGGACGTGGCGTGAGCGTCCACGCTTGCCGCAAACCGATTCTTCGGTTTGTCCGGCCCCCCCAGGGCGCCACATCCCGCCTCAGCCAACCGAGCGCCCCGCCGGCAACGCCTCGACGAATCGAGGCGCGGCAAACCTGGAGGTTCACGCCACGTGACCCTTGCCGCTCGCGCCATACCGAAGATAATAGATCGTTGAACGCCAACCATCATGCCCGAAACCCGCCCCAACATCATATTCATCATTACCGACCAGCAGCGCTTCGACACTATTCGCTCGCTGGGGTTTCCCTACATGGAGACCCCCAACCTGGACCGTCTCGTCAACGAAGGAGTCACCTTCACTAACTGTTTCGTTACCGCCCCTTCCTGCGCTCCGGCGCGGGCAAGTCTTTTCACGGGCAACTATCCTCACACGACGGGCGTTCTGAAGAACGCCGACCAGTGGCGGCATTCCTGGGTCGAAAACCTGCAAGCAGCCGGCTACCACACCGTCAACGTCGGGAAAATGCATACCTTCCCGTACGAGACACCCCTCGGTTTCAAGCAGCGCTTCGTGGTCGAGAACAAAGACCGCTATCTCGAAGGGCGCTACTTTACCGACGAATGGGACAAGGCGATCCGCGCCCGCAGGTTCACCAAGCCGGGACGGGTCGCATACCGTGAGATGCCCGATTATCGCGAGCGCCTTGGCGCTATCGAATGGACGCTGCCGGATGAGCTGCACTCCGACATGTTCGTCGGCGACATGGCTTGCTGGTGGATTGAGAACTACCCCAAAAGCGAGCCGCTTTTTCTGGAAATCGGCTTTCCAGGGCCCCACCCGCTTTACGACCCGATCCCGCGCTACACCGAACATTACATGAAGCAAGACTTACCGCTGGTCGATGTGACGGAAGCCGAGATTGCCGCGCAGCCTCCGGCCTTGCGGGGAATGATCGAGCACAACTGCGGGTTCGATCACGATTCAGTCGTTCACCTGCGCAACCCCACGCGCGAGCAGCGCCAACGCCAGCGGGCCTACTATCTGGCGAACGTGACGATGATCGACGAGAAGGTCGGGCTGATTTTCAACAGCCTCGAACAGCAAGGCTACTTGGAAAACTCCGTCGTCATCTTCGCTTCCGATCACGGCGATTGCCTCACCGATCACGGCCACAGCCAGAAATGGACGATGTACGATACCGTGACTCGTGTCCCCATGATCATCTGGGCGCCGGGCCGCTTCGAGGGCGGCCGCACCGTCGACGGATTGTGCCAGTCGATGGACATCGGCCCGGCCATTCTGGAGCTGGCCGGAGCCGAGATGCCGGACCCGATCGAGGCGCAATCGCTGCTGCCGGCGCTGCGCTCGGAACCCTGGGAAGGAAGACAGTACGTATTCGCCGAGCAGGCGCGCGACGTGAACCTGACCACCACCGACTTCATGACGATGGTCCGCGGCCGCGACTGGAAGCTGGTGCACTTTTTGGACGAGCCGCACGGGCAATTGTTCCATCTTGAGGACGATCCCGATGAAGTGAAGAACCTTTGGGACGAGCCCGCCGCGCAAGACAAGAAACGGGAACTTCTCGATACCCTGAGAGAATGGCGAATCGGCAGCCAATACCGCACAAGCAGTTGGGGAAGCGAGTGGCGCTGAGCGGGCGGCCACTACGGAGTCGAAGGCCCGCTGGCACTCATGCCCGGAAGAAAGAACAGCGATAGAACCCATGGCCCGTGGCATCAGCCGCCGGAAAGCGGAACTCAAGAGCATCAGACTTCTGAACGTCACCCGCAATGTGGCAGAAAGCCGTTACGCGGTACACTGAGTTACATTGCCGACGGTTCTTCGATCCGGGCCATACCGGCTCTTCTTTTACTCGGCCGATAGAGGCGAGCCGCCCCACATCCATGTAGAGCAGGGAGGGTCCGGGGCCAAGTTTTGGCTAGACCCGGTGCGCCTGGAACGCAGTCGCGGATTTGGCCAGGCAGAGCTACTGCGAGTAGAGCGACTGATTGGCGAGCACGCATCCAACTTGTTGAGGGAATGGCATGAGTACTTCGGTGACTGAGCTTCGGGAAGCCACGGCCCAGAGTGTCCGCGTGAACGCAGAAGCTTTGACAGTCGATCTTGCCGATGGGCGGACAATCACGGTACCGCTCCCCTGGTTCCCAAGGCTGGCACGGGGGACACCGGCTGAGCGAGCCAACTGGCGTCTGATTGGCGGTGGCGAGGGGATTCACTGGCCGGATCTGGATGAAGACATCAGCACGAACAGTCTTCTCGCAGGGCGTGGATCCGGCGAAACACAGGAATCTCTTGGCCGCTGGATCGAGGGGCGAAAGGCCGCAGGCTGATTTCTCAGTTCAGCCGCCGAAGCTTCGTGACGCGCCCTATTTCGCCGCTGCCGACGACGGGGTTTCGTCCCTGGCGGGCGGAATGCTCAGAAGCCGACAGCGTACTCATGGAAGGCGCTTTCTCGGCCTCCTAGATCATCTTCGCGCGGTGGATGATGTGGCAGATATTACCCTCGAGATCACGGAAGAACGCCAGCCGATTTCCTTCGGCCTCGACGAAGTTGTCGATCGTGATGTCCTTCTTCTTTAGATCCTCCACAGCGCTATCGAAGTCATCGACGCTGATGGCCAAATGACGGATTCCGGGAGTCTTGAGGCCCGTTTCGAGACGGTCTCCCTGGGAGGGGATGATCTCGAGCATCGTGCCGTCCCGCGCTTTGACGAAAACGTTGCCGGCGGAGCGGTAGCAAATCGGGAAGTCGAGGTTTTTCTCGTACCAAGCGGCAAGCGCCTCCGGGTCGGTTGAGGCGATGGCGGTGTGTTCTATCCCTTTGTACATATGTGTTTGGACTCCTTGTTGAAGCAGAATAGGCTGAGCAGAAAAAGCTGAAGCAGAGTAAGCTGAGCTGGAGTTACGAGTGTAGCCGATATCGGCTGCCCACGGGTGAGATAACCGAGCCCGGACCGCGGGCCGCGCATGAACAATCGAGTCTATTCAGAGCTTCCGTGGACTAAGCCGGTGGCATGGCCTACACCTGTTTCTCGGCCAGATCGCCGATCAAGGGAATTTTATACATGAGGCCTTGATAGGCCCGGATAATCAGTTTGGCCCAGAACACAAAAGACGCCATGGAGAGAAGCCAAGCCAGTACAAACACAAGATACCCCAGGATGAACCCCAAAATATTCCAGACAATCCAGATCAGGGCCAACGCACCGCCGCAATAGAACAAGGCCTGGTAGGAATGAAAGCGGACGAATCGATTCTGTCTGTAGGCATCCGTTAGGAAGAGATAGTAGATCGCGGGGAGCAAGAGATAGGCCAGCGCTCCGGCGGTATTGTCTCCGGCAACGAAATCCGCGCCCGATGGAGCGCTAGCCGAAGTGGATGATGCTCCGCCGCCAAGCGGATCGGCTGCCGTCCCGCAATACGAACAAAACTTCGCATCCGCCACATCCACGCCACAGTTCCTGCAAAACGCCATTCCTTACCCCTTTTGCATCCGAATTGGATCGTCGATGCGAGACGAACGCTGGCGAGCACGGTCCCACACGAAGCCCCCCGAACCGGTGGGTTGGACCCTAGTCGTCGCACCGCTGTCTCTCACCTCAGCATATACGTCATCGATCGCCGAATTGTTCAAACCGCCCCGAAGCTTCCACGCATTCCCGCGGTAGCGACCGGCACTCCCGCCGGTCCTTCGCCGCGAAGCGGCGACGCCCCAATGCCCCTTGCCAGGAGAGTTCGACTGATGCGCGTGGCCGCCGGGTTGAGACAGAACGATTGAAATCAAGTGACAACAGTTGTGGCGGAAAGCGACAGCGCCGTGTCAATGTGGCCCGCCGGCAAGCATTTTTGTCTTATAAACTACTATGTTAGAATAACTTAGGTTTGGTTGACTAGCTGCTTCCCACTGAATATGCTGTTGCGTTTCGCCTTTCTGCTGACAGTACTAGTAGTCCCGCTCGCCCGAGCGGCCACCCTTGAGCTGATGACGCTGGAGGAGATGGTGTGGCAGTCGACGGCAATCGTCCGGGCCCGCGCGGGTGATAGCCGCACGGTCCGTAGCGGGGCGTTGCTCTACACCCTGACCCAGCTTGAGGTTCTCGAGCAGTGGAAAGGGACGCTGGCCCGCCAGTTGGAAGTCTCCGCGCCCGGCGGACGCCTTGGCCAATTGAGTCAGCAGTTTGGCGGTGTTCCGCGGTTGCAGCCGGGAAGCAGCTACGTCGTCATGCTGTGGCAAGGTCCGAGCGGGCGAGTCCACATTATCGGCTTGAGTCAGGGCTTGTTCAAGGTGCGAGCTGAAGAAAATGGACAACTCGTGATCAGCCGGAATCCATCGAGCGGCCTGATGCTGTCTCCGGTGAGCGGACAGCCGGTTCAAGCCGCTCCATTGGCCATGCCGCTCGAGCACTTTCGCGATCGCATCCGCTCGCTCGTCGGGAAGCAAAGGTAGCAGGAACCTGTGAGAACGCGGAGCGTCCAGTCGTGCCTGTTCCAGTCGTGCTTGCTCGCCTGCCTGGTTTTGGCGGGGTTGGCCGCGCCGCGCCTCGAGGGCTACAGCCATTTCGTTCATTACGGCTTGAATGCGACGGTCGCCGAGGCGGCGATTGAGAAATTCGACCGGACTGCTCTTCTCGACGACACGGTTTACTTCTACATCTCGAACGAAAAACCCGCACTGGCGGCCAACGACAGCTACGAGGCCCTCGTCAGCCAGGTACGCCTGGCTCTGGCCGTCTGGAACAACGTTCCGAGTTCGTCGCTGCGAGTCGGGTACGGAGGCATCAGCGAAGGCGGCCTGCGCGCACAAAGCCCAGCGGGAGAAATTCTGTTCGCTGAACTTCCCCCAGGCGTCATCGGGCTGGGAGGCCCGATCACTCGGGGCCAGGCCGCGGACGGCTTCGTTCCGATCGTCCGTTCTCAGGTGATTCTTTCGAATACGCTGACAGAGACCCGCCGTCCGCGCACGAGTTTTTCCGAGTTGTTCTTCAACAGCCTCGTTCACGAGATCGGGCACGCGCTGGGTTTGCAGCACTCGCTGGCCAGTTCGGCGATGAGCACGGACCTAACTCGAGCCACGACGCGGGCGCTTCCGCTGGCGCCCGACGACGTTGCCGGGTTGTCAGCCGCCTACCCGGCGGAAGGGTTTTTCGAGCGCTTCGGGAGCATCAGCGGGCGGGTCGGCGCGGACGGCGGAGCTCCCGTTCACATGGCGTCCGTCGTCGCTCTGAGCCGGGGCGGGTTAGCCGTCAGCGGGCTGACGGCTCCCGACGGAACCTACCGCATCGAAGGCTTGCTGCCCGGCTTTTATCTTCTTTACGCGCACCCCTTGCCACCCGCAACGCAGGAAGGCTTGGGGCCGGCCAACATCGTCCTGCCGACAAACGGCGAAGGGCGTCCGATTCTCCCAGACGGTCCGTTCCGGACGGTGTTCCATGGCGGGGACAGCGAGCCCGGCCGCTCGGCGGCCATCGAGGTGAGACCGGGTGCGACGACAGCGGGAGTCGACTTCCAAGTCCGTTCTCGCCCGGACGTTCCGCTCCACAGCGTTACGATCTACAGCTTTCCCGGCAATGGCGCCCCGGGAGTTCATCCGGCATTCCTGAACGCGGCCGGGGAAACCGGGTTCGTGCTCGCGACGGGAGAGGGGCTTGCTGAGAATCTGCCGGGCCTTCGGGTCGAGCCGATCGCCGCCAGCTTGCAGGTGCTCGCCCCGAGGTTGTTCGCCGCCGACACTCGGTTCGTCCGGCTGGACTTCCAGTTGTCACCGTTCGACAGCGCCCGAGGAGTTCATCTTCTCTTCCGGCTTGCCGACGACGCTTATGTATTGCCCAATGCCGTACGGCTGACGTCAGCTCCCGCCCCGCTCGTCCACTGGATCACTCCCCGGTTCGACGCGGGGGACAATGCGTGGAGCCTTCGCGGCGCCGACTTTGATTCGCGTTCGGTGGTTTACTTCGATGGTCTGCCGGCCCGGATTCTCGAAACGAACGCGGCCGAAGGAGAGATACTGATCGAGCCACCGCCGGGACCAGCGGGCCATCGGGCGGTCGTCACGGTCTATAACCCCGACGGACAAAGCTCTGCTCTGACGTTGCCAGATGGAAACATCACTTTCTCTTATGCGCCGAGGGATTCTCCGGCAGTCAGTTTTACTCCTTCTTCAGCCGCACCTGACAGCGACATTTTGATCGACATACGAGGCCAGAACGTCACTTTTGTGCCCGGCGAAACGGTTGTGGGCATGGGCACAGCGGATATCGTCACCCGCGATGTCAAGGTTCTCAGTCCAACTCGGCTGCTCGCGGTGGTTACGGTTCGCGAGCAAGCGATGCCTGGAAGCTATATGCTCAGCGTTACGAGCGGGCTCCAAGTTGTGACCGTCCCAGCGGCGTTTCGGGTGCTCGACAAGCAACCGGCCAGTGATCAGCAACCGCTGGTTCGATTCGGAGGACTGGTCAACAGCGCCACTCTGGAACCCGAGCTGTCACCCGGCGTGCGGGCCACTCTGTTTGGAAAGAACCTCGTGGCCAATTCAAGCTTGGGCGACTCGGCACAATCCCAGGTAAGCGTGACGCTGAACGGCCAATTAGCCAGACTGTTCGATGTCCAACCCGACCGTATTCATCTTCAGGTTCCGGTCAATATCGAACCGGTCCAGGCGGTACTCGTGGTGAACAACGGCGTGGCTGAGAGTAACCCGATCCTAGCCCGGATTTCTCATCGCGGGGTTGGCGGAAGGCCGCCTTTTGTGGCACAAACATAATGATTACAATATGTTTCAGCCAGCAAGAAAGCGACCCCTGCCATGACAGAGTGTACCCAAACCAGCTTCACCTTCGCCGACCATGGCCGCCGCCAGGTGGTAGCCCGTTTCGACGGCGGCATGATCACCTCCGACGGCGGCGCCATGCTGTTGCGCCAGACCGAACAGCGCAGCGGCATCGTGCGGCAGTTCGCCGCCTGCTTCCGTGATCACCGCCAGCCCGCGCAAGTCGAACACAGCGTGCGCGAGCTGGTCTCGCAGCGCGTCTACGGGCTGGCGCTGGGTTATGAGGACCTCAACGATCACGATCAGCTGCGCTCCGACCCGCTGCTGGCCCTGCTGAGCGGCAAACAAGACCTCGAAGGCAAGCAGCGCCGCCGAGCCCAAGACCGCGGCAAGGCGGGCGCCGGCAAGAGCACTCTCAACCGCCTGGAGTTGACCCCGGCCAAGGCCGGCGCGCAAAGCCGTTACAAGAAGATCGTTCTCGACACGGGCGCGGCCGACCGTCTGCTGACCTCGCTCTACATTCAATCGCAGCCGTGCCAGCCCGAGCGCATCGCGCTCGATCTCGACGCCACCGACGACGCGCTGCACGGCCGCCAAGAGGGGCGCTTTTTTCACGGCTACTACGGACACTATTGCTACCTGCCGCTCTACATTTTCGCCGGGGACCAGTTGCTGTGCGCGCGCCTGCGGCCGTCCAACATCGACGCCTCGGCGGGGTCGCTCGAAGAGGTCCGGCGCATCGTCGAACAACTGCGGCGGGTGTGGCCCGAGGTCGAGATCCTGCTGCGGGCCGACAGCGGTTTTTGCCGCGACGAGATCATGAGCTGGTGCGAGAACCAGGGCGTGGATTACGTGTTCGGACTGGCGAAAAACGAGCGTTTAGAGCGCCTGATCAAGAGACGGATGAAGCTGGCGCGGCGGCGTTTCGCCAAGAGGGGCAAGGCGGCCCGGGCGTTCGGGGATTTCCGCTACCGCACGCGAACCAGCTGGGCGCGGGGGCGCAGGGTGGTGGCCAAGGCGGAGTATCTGGCGAAGGGCGAAAACCCGCGTTTCGTGGTGACGTCGCTGACGCCCAAGCAAGCGGCGGCGCAACACTTATACGAGACGATCTACTGCGCCCGCGGAGAGATGGAGAACCGCATCAAGGAGCAGCAGCTGGGGCTGTTCGCCGACCGCACCTCGACCGCGCTATTGCGGTCGAATCAGATCCGCTTATATTTTTCATCGATCGGGTACTGTTTGCTGGAGACGCTGCGGCGGCTGGGGTTGGCGGGGACGAAGATGGCGCGGGCGCAATGCACGACGATCCGGCTGCGGTTGTTGAAGATCGGAGCGCGCATCCGGATCACGGCGCGCAAAGTGTGGATTTCGCTGGCGACGGGATACGCCTGGGCGGGGGTGTTCGCCCAAGCGTATGAGAATCTCGAACGGGGGGAGCCGCGGCGCTGCTGAAAACGGCAAGGCGAGTTCAAGTAATACTTGAAGCACACAGGGCTCGACAGGGGCGGCAATCGAGGTTTGCCCAAAAACAGACGAAAAACGCCTCGGCCAGGGTCGCGGACAGCATGCCGGGCCGTTTCTGCCCCACGGCGGCCCCGCCGAGAGGCGATGCCGCCTCAAGACCATGAAATCCCATCCCGCGCGCCCCGCCAACCCCGTTTTCGGGAATCGATGAGAAATGCGGGCTAGTACGAATCAGCCGGGCGTCGCCGGGATTGTTCGGCGTTCTGCATCAGGATGGGAGTTTAGTCGATCCTGAAAATCCGGCACGGCCCGGGGAAGAGCTGGCGCTGGTTGCCACGGGTTTGGGCGCCGGATTTCTCTCGGAGGAAACCGCGAACGGCGACGCGTCCGCGATCCCGGCGGCCTACTTGATTCTTGGCCAGGTCCGAGTCAAACCGGCCTTTATACAGCCCGTTCCGAATGAACCAGGACTCTTCTTGGCAGGCTTTGAAGTGCCTGCCGAGACGGCCGAGGGCGTGGTCGGCGTATCTTTGCTCGTAGACGGGTTCCGCGCCAATACGCTCCAAGTGAGCGTGGCGGCCCCTGAAATCGCGCTTCGCTAATTGGAGTTCGGTATCGACCCCAAAGGGTCCATATGGAGCCCGCTGTTTACGGAACTAGCGCGAAGCGAGTATCCTGTTGGAACGGCTTGGCATCGCCTCATCGAAGGAGTTCAAATGGTCGACTTGGTCAAACTGCATCATGTTTCCTTTGCTATCAAAGATCTGGTCGCTTCGAAAAAGTTCTTCGGTGAAGTGCTGGGACTTCCCGAGATCGTCCGCCCGGGGTTCAATTTTCCCGGGGCCTGGTACGCCCTGGGCGACCGGCAACTGCATCTGATTTCGGAGTCTTCCAACAGCAGCGACGGACCGCAACGGCTGACTCGCGCGGACCACATGGCGCTCGAGGTTCGTGACGTCGAGGCCGTGAAGACCACGCTGTCGGATAACGGCATCGACTACCAGCTTGGGGGCAACAGCGACCTGGGGATGGATCAGGTTTTTTGTCGCGACCCGGATGGTCACGTGATCGAGTTCGTCTATTACCACGACAGCTAACGCGTAACGCTTCGGCTGGAGGCGGGCCAGTCGCGCTACCAGGTTTCCAGGGGGTGGCGGCGGTCTTTAAGGGGGAGGCCGACGCGGGCTCCCCGTTTTTGCGACTCGTAGACCGAGACGATCATCTCGGTACTCCAGTGGCCGTCGCGGGCGCTCGAGACCGGTTCGCGGTCTTGCTCGATCGCTTCCAGCAGATCGTGGACCATCAGAGCGTTCGAGAGCTGGCGGTCTTCGGCCGGGAGTTTGACGGCTGGAGTCGCCTCGATCAGCTCCCAGTTATGCTTTCTGTCGGGCATCCAGCGGGGCGAGCGCAGGATTCGCGGCTGACCCTTTGGATACGTTGCATTGAGCAAGTCGATGACGCCCTTGCTGCCGTGGATCGTGGTCCCGAAGCGGCTGGCGCCGGACTGATCGCTGGCTCTCGATCCGAAGTATGCGTGGACTCCGTCGCCGAAGGCGAACATGGCGGCGATTTGATTTCCGGCCACGGGGCCGACAGGCTCGGTCGCCTGGCGGACATGGGAGGCGTTCATCTCATGTCCGTCGCGGGTAACGTGCGAGAAGACCCACTTGGGATCGCCCAGCAGCATGCGCGCTAAGTCGCACAAGTGCGAGCCGAGTACCATCAGATCTTCTCCACCGGCGCGTTTGTCTTCTTTGCCGCGCAAGCGCACTTCCTGAATCTCGCCGATTTCGCCGGCTTTGATCATCTCGGCGACGCGCAGGGCGTAGGGCGACATGCGCATCTGGTGGGCGACCTGAACTTTCACCTTGTTGCGCTCGATAGCCTCGATCATCTTGTCGGCTTCCTCGAGGTTCTTGGCGAAGGGCTTTTCCAGGTAGATGTGGGCGCCGCTGCCGGCGACGGCGGCCACGATTTCGGCCTTGCCATCGAGGTGGCGAGAGCAGATGCTCACCAAGTCCGGCTTCTCGGCGGCCAGCATCTCGCGGTAGTCGCGGTAAGCTCTCTTAGCGCCGGTGCGCTGCTGGGCCTCGGCGCGGCCGGGGTCGTCGGGGTCGGCTATTCCGGCGATTTGAATCGAGTCAAAGGCCTTCCAAACGATGTCGAGGCCGTGGCCGTAGTTGCCGTGGCCGGTGTGGCCAATGACGGCGGCGGTGTATTTTCTGTTCACCGTGCTGGGGGTCGCCGGGGTGGCCATGGGTTCGTTCCTATTGTGAACATGATACTCCTTCGAGACAGGGCATCTCGACGATCCCAAACCAGGCGTCAAATACTGACGCGCCTCTCACGCACTTCGCCTCGCCACGTGATGAGAAAAGCGGACTAGCGGAAATTAGCGGATTTTCGTATCGCGCGCGTTCCTTATTATGCAAAGGCCAAATTAGGCGCCGAACCGCTCGTTCCGAGGGAGCCGGGAGCCGGGCGGAATTTCGGCGCACGGACGCCACCGGTTGCGCCGTCCCGACATCCCCTAGCAGCGCTGTTGGCGGACTGAAATCGCCCACCCGCCGCGGCGCAATTCGGGCCGACAGCCGGTTGCGCCGGTCTGTGTTCAGGATGGTCTTCATACACTCCCCTTGGCGAGCCAGCCAGCCCCGCTTTGGCGACAAGCCAGCCGATTGGGCGGGAACCGATGGAGCGGCCTTCAGCGCCACGCCGAAGCCGAGAATCGCGAAGCATGGATTTGCCACGGCCCAGGCTCGACGGCGGTCGCCGCCTTTTGCCCTCACGATAGCAGGCCGGAGAGGGCCGTTCTCGGGAACGTAGCGCCAGGTTGTTGATTTTGAAAGGTTTAAAATATTTTAAAATCCGTGACCCAAACGGAGGGTTTTGGGGATTGCGGTTTTCAGGCGGTTCGGATGAATGAGAACGGTCCACAACCAAAACGACAGAGGACTAGCCTCTTCGAGGACGATCTTGGCCTCACGCCTCACCCCGAAGGACCGTTTGCAGCGGTCTTTCGCTTTGTTGACGGACTCTGCCAACGGCACCGCCTGACGGCTCCACCGCAGGCTGTGCATTGGCAACTAGAAGGGCAGCTGGGCTAGACACGCCCTGTGGTATAATTCTTCGTCCGATGAGCGTCACAGCCGATCAGGAAAGGCGCTTTTACGATCAGGCCTACACCCCTCACCTCGAAGCCGCCGATGGCGCGCTGCGCATCGATCGGCACATTCTCGCGGCCCAATTTGACGACCCGGCCAGCCCGTGGTTCGAGCGGCGGCTGCTGTATCGCACGGCCCTGGAGAAGCTGCTCGCGAAACCCGTGAAGGGACGCCGCGTGCTGGACTACGGCTGCGGGGTCGGCGACTGGGGCGTGGTGTTGGCCGTCGAAGGGGCGCGCGTGACCTTGCTGGATCTTTCGCCTGTCGCCGTCGAGGTGGGCCTGCGCCGCGCCCGGGCAAGCGGGGCCGCTGAGCGCGTGCGCGGCTTCGCGCGAGACGCCAGCGACCTTGGCTGCTTCGCCGACGGCGAGTTTGACCTCATCTTCGCCTGCGCCGCGGTCCATCACACGGTCAAGTACGGCGGCGCTTTCGAGGAGCTCCTGCGCGTGCTCAAGCCGGGCGGACGCCTGGTGCTGGCCGAAGGCTGGGGGAACAATCCCCTGCTCGACGCCGCGCGCCGTCTGCGCTGGCGATTCAGCCGCGAGCCAGCCGAAGCCGGTGAGGGCGTCATCTTCAACCAAGGCGACGTCGAGCGGCTGCGACAGCGCATGCGCAAGGTCGAGGTCACGCCTCTGAACCTGCTGGCCATGGCCAAGCGTCTGTTCCGCGGCCGTTTCCAGCGCCCCGCGGTCCGGGCGATCCTGAGCAGCCTTGAAGGCATGGATCGGGCGCTGCTGGCGACGCTGCCGCGGCTCGGCCGCTACTGCGGCGAGGCGGTTGTCGTCGCCGAAAAATGACAAGACCGATCGCCCGCCCAAGCTGCTCTGCCGTCGCCGTCAGGCCGCCAGGCGTGAAGCCGTTGCCGGCGAAGCAATGAGATTGCGTTGGCCCAGGGCAGCGCTTGCCGCGACGTGGCGTGAACCTCCAGGTTTGCCGCGCCTCGATTCGTCGAGGCGTTGCGGCCCGGAAGGGCACTCGGTTGCCGCAGCCGGATGCCGCGTCCTGGGGCCGAACAAACCGACGAATCGGTTTGCGGCAAGCGTGGACGCTCACGCCACGTCTGCTGCCCTGTTTGGTTGCGGCTTGTCCGCGCTAGGGAAGGGCTTCCCTGACTTCGATGACGAACGCCAGGCCGCGCTCCCGATTCAAGCGCGCGGTTAGCTCCAGGTCGACGTCTTCGATGCTGACCAGATTGTGAGCGCCGCCGCGGGTGATGTAGTGGAGCGCGCCGCTCTCGATCCAATGCTCAGTGGAAGTGTAGATATTGCCGCCCTGGAGCGCGATGAGATACAAGGGCGGTTCCGAGGCGGGCGCGGGTTCTTCGGCAGAGGACGAATCCAGCTCAACCTGAGGTTCGAAAACGGGTTCCTCTTCCGCCGGACGAACTTCATAGACCTTCGATTCGGCGGGAGCGCGTTCCTCGCCGGACTCCACCCGAATGACGTAATCCGTGCCGGACTCAGTAGCTGTTTCCGGGTCGACCCGGTAGATGTAGGGTGACTCCTCTTCGTAGCCTTGCGGTTCGTAGTCGCCCTCGTAGACGTAACGGCTATAGCCGTAGGGCACGTACACCACCGGGATGCCGATGAATCGGCGGCCATGCCCGAAGTCTTGACCATGACGGAGCATCTTAGACCGCGCGCCGCGGCTGGCGGCCCCTCCGGCGCGAAAGCTTGTCCCCGACCGGCGCGGCGTGCCGGGGGTGATGACATTGCCGTGACCGACGCGGCCGGGGGTGCCCGGCGCGATGACGTTGCCGTGGCTGCGTCCCTGGGACCGCCTCGGAGTAACAACCCGATCCGTACCTGGGAAACCGGGTACAGCCCCGACGGTGGCTCCGCGGCGGGGGTTGCCGGGCTGAGCCGCCGGACCATGCGCTGGGGCCGACGGCTGAATGACCCTGTTCTGGGCGCGCCGGGGAGTTCTTTGGACCGAGGGCAGGCCACGCCCCACGATCGAACCGCCGACCGCGCGTCCTCTTGCCCTGCTGGTGGAGGTGGTAACACGGGCGCCGCCCGCTGTGGACCTTCCGGTGCTCATCGAGCCAACGCCGCCCCCAGCGCGCGAAACACCGCCTGCTCGGCTGCCGCCGCGGGAGAAGCCGCCTCTGCCGCCGCCGAAGCGCACCTGTGCAAGGAGACCGCCCTCGCAGATCAGACAACCCACGAGCAGCAGGCCAGCCGCTTTTGGAGAGATAGGCACGTCCAGCTCAGTAACTCCTCTTACAGAATAACCTCAATTCGAGCTGCCGACAAGTGGATTCCAGAGATAATTGTCAAGAGGCGATAGAAATGTCCCCTCATGCACTAAGCTCTTGAGCCCTTTCGCCTTGTTGAACCGAGTGCTGTTTTCGCGACGGCGAGGGAGCAGTCAAGGGCGGGCCTAGGTTTGGCTTCGGCCTGGACCGAACGCGTCGAAGCAAAGATGGGCTGGTGGCCGATGGTCTACCCGATCGCCGCGCACACCGCTTTGCCTGCTTCTTCCGTGGTCGCGGCCCTACCCTCGGGGCGCAAATCCCCGGTCAGCGGTCCTTCATTGAGCACTTTCTGCATGGCGGCGTCTACCGCGGCCGCCTCTTCCTTGAGCCCAAAGCTGTAACTCAGCATCGCCGCTACCGAACCAATCGCGGCCAAGGGATTGGCCTTGTTCTGCCCGGCGATGTCGGGCGCGGAACCGTGGACCGGCTCGTAGAGCCCTCGCCAGACCCCGCTGGGGAGCTGCTCGCCGATCGAAGCCGAAGGCAGCATCCCGATCGAGCCGGCCAGTACCGCTCCCTCGTCGCTCAGAATGTCGCCGAACAAGTTCTCGGTCACGACGACATCGAATCGAGTCGGGTTCAGCACAAGCTGCATGGCGCAGTTGTCGACCAGCACGTGGTCAAGCTCGACGTCAGGAAAGTCTTTCGAAATCTCGGTGACGACCTGCCGCCACATCTGGGAGTTCTCGAGGACGTTGGCTTTGTCGACTGATGTCAGTTTGTTGCGCCGCTTGCGCGCCAGAGAAAAGGCCATGCGGGCGACGCGCGCGATTTCGGACTCGCGATAGACCATCGAGTTCACCGCGACCCGCTCACCGTCTTCACCGCTGATTCCCCGCGGCGTGCCGAAATAAAGACCCGCGGTCAGCTCGCGGACGATCAGCATGTCGGTGCCGCGCACAACATCGTTCTTGAGCGGTGAGGAATCTATCAGGCTCTCGTAAGCAACGATTGGCCGCAGATTGGCGAAAACGTCAAGCGCCTTTCTCAAACCGAGAAGACCCTTCTCGGGCCGCTGGCCAGGCGGAAGGTTGTCGAACTCCGGCAGCCCGACCGCTCCGAGCAAAGTGGCTTCGGCCTCGAGCGCCAGCTTGGTCGTCTCTTCCGGCAATGGCCCGCCTGTCTTGTGGATGGCAATACCACCGAGCAGTCCTTCGGTCAGATTCAACTCATGGTTCCATTTATTGGCCACATGTTCGAGGACGCGAACGCCTTCACGAGTGACTTCCGGTCCGATGCCGTCGCCGGGAATGACGAAGATATTCAGTTTCATTGCTGGATCAGCCTCTTTGTGGAACCCCGTTAGCCGCGAGGAGCCGGGAATTTTCTATTGTAGGCAAGCGAGCCGGCGAATGGTCTGAACGAGCGATCGTCCTGGTTGTGAGTGTCAGCCGATCTTTACTCGCGGCCCGGGTGAAATTGCCTCCTATAATGGTGATGCCAGAGCAGCGGCGGTGCGGAGGCTGGCGCGTGGCCGAGCCGAGAGCGGCTCCATCCGAAGCAATCCGAAAGACATACAGTGTCTCTTCATCAACCAAGGCCCCCGGAGGAATGTATGATTCGACTGTTAACGATTATTCTGGCGTCGCTGGCAGTGCTTCAGGCCCAAACCGGGCCACTGCGGGTGATCGCGTTTGGCGCTCACCCCGACGACTGTGACATCAGGGCCTCGGGGCTGGCCGCCAAGTATGCCGCGGCCGGGCACAAGGTCAAGTTTGTTTCCGTGACGAACGGAGACGCGGGCCACTTTTCGGAAGGCGGCGGCATGCTGGCGGTCCGGCGCCGCGCCGAAGCCGAAGAGTCGGGCCGACGCCTCGGCATCGAGTACGAAGTCTTGGACAACCATGACGGCGAGCTGGTCCCCTCGCTCGATATCAGGGAGCAGGTCATACGCCGCATCCGCCAATGGAAGGCCGACATTGTCTTGTCCCCTCGCCCGAATGACTATCATCCGGATCACCGTTATACGGGGGTACTGGTCCAAGACGCGTCCTACATGGTGACGGTTCCCAATCTGGTCACCGATACGCCGGCGCTACGCAAGAATCCGGTGTTCCTCTATTTCGCGGATCGCTTTCAAAGGCCGGAGCCGTTTCGGCCCGACATCGTCGTCTCGATCGATGACGTGCTCGAGAAGAAATACCGCGCCCTCGACGCTCACGTGTCTCAATTCTATGAGTGGCTGCCGTGGCATGCGGGCAAGCTGGCCGAGGTTCCCGAAGACGCCAAGGCCCGGCTGGAATGGCTCAAAACGCAGCGGCGCCCCAACGTGCCCGCGGAGTGGAAACAGAACCTTCGCAAGTGGTACGGGGCCGGCGCGGATTCGATCAAAGCGGCCGAAGCTTTCCAGATCACCGAGTACGGCCTGCAGCCCAGCGACGAACAGATCCGCCGGTTGTTTCCGTTCTTTCCGAAGTAGCTTTGAATTGAAGCGTTTCACGGCTGAAGCCGTGGTGTAGGGTTGTTCCGCACGTTATTGTTTCGGAGCAGAGAGCCTGGGTTTCTATCTTGCTCGGTGGCCTGAAACCGATGGACATTCGGGTGTTCCCTAACGGTCACGGCTCGGCTAGTCTTCTTCGGCCTCGGTGCCGTCGCGGTCGCGTTTGGCGGCGGCGATGACCTTCTCGGCAACCTGATGCGGCACGAAGTCGTAGTGGTCCAGCTCCATCGAAAAACTGCCGCGTCCCTGGGTCATCGATGTCAGATCGTTGGCGTAGGTGAGCATTTCCGCCATGGGCGCCTGGGCGCGGATGAGCTGACTGGAACCCTTGGTGTCCATCCCCTGGATGCGGCCGCGCCGGCCGTTGAGATCGCCCATTAGATCTCCGGCGAAGTCACTCGGGGCGACGATTTCCACGCTCATGATCGGCTCGAGCAGCGCCGGATTCGCCACGGCCATCGCCGCCCGGAACGCCTTGGAGCCCGCCAGCTTGAAAGCCAGCTCCGACGAGTCGACGTCGTGGTACTGGCCGTCGTAAAGCACCACTTTGAAATCAACCACGGGATAGCCCGCCAGGTAACCTCCGGAGGCGGCCTCGATCACGCCCTTCTCGACCGCTGGAATATAGCTCTTCGGAATCGCCCCGCCGAAAATCTCGTTCGCGAATTCGAATCCTTTGCCGCGCTCCAGCGGCTCCATGCGAATGCGGCAATCTCCGAATTGGCCGTGCCCGCCGGTCTGCTTTTTGTGGCGGCCTTGCACTTGGGCTTTGCCCCGGATGGTTTCCCGGTAGGGGATTTGAGGCGCCTTCAGTTCGACCTCGACGTTATAGCGTTTCTTGAGACGGCTGACGATAATCTCGAGGTGCTGTTGTCCGTTACCGCCAAGCAGAAACTCCTGGGTCTGCGCGTCCCGGAAGAACGTCAAGGTCGAGTCTTCCTCCAGGATCTTGTGGATCGCGTTGCCTAAACGGTCCTCGTCTTGGCGCGTCTTGGGCTGGATGGCGTAGGCGATCGCCGGGTTGGGAATCACCGCTTTGGGGAAGAAGATAGGACTTCCCTTGACTCCGAGGCTGTCGCCGGTCAGGGTGTTTTTGAGTTTCGCGACCGCTCCCAGGTCCCCCGCGTGGATGGCGGTTACCGGCGCTAGATCCTTACCCGAAATAACTGAGATGCGCGCGAAACGCTCGTCTGAGTCTTTGGAATGATTGTAGACATGGTCGTCGTTGTTGAGAACTCCCGAGACCACTTTGAAGTAACTCACCCGGCCGGCGAACGGATCCGCCACCGTCTTGTAGACGTAGAGGGATAGCGGCTCGCTGTCGGAAATGTTGCGCGTGAGGACGCCCTCTCCGCCGTCGGTTCCTTCGACTCCGCCACGAGCGGCCGGCGGCGGGATGTATTCCGCCAGAAAGTCGAGGGCCGCATCGGCGCCCATGTTCTCGGTTGCCGATCCGCACAGGACTGGAAAGATCTTGCCCTCGGCAACGCCTTTCTGCAGGCCCGCCAAAATCTTCTCCGGCGGCAGAGTCAGCTCTTCCAAGAATTCGTTGAGCAGGTCGTCGTCACACTCGGCGACCATCTCAATCAGAGCTTCACGGGCCGATTCGGCGTCGGCGGCCAATTCGCCCGGGATATCGCCCGCCTTCCCTTTGCCGCTGCCGCCTCGCTCGTAGGTATAGGCTTTCATGCCGATGAGATCGATGACACCCTTGAAGTCCTTTTCCGCCCCGATCGGCAGTTGAACCGGCACGGCGCTTCGGCCCAGTATCTCCTGAACCTCCGCCAGCACACGCGAAAAGTCGGCGCGCTCGCGGTCGAGCTTGTTGATGAAAACGACCCTGGGCTGGCCGTAGTCCGCCGCGAAGCCCCACACTTTTTCCGTTTGGACTTCAATGCCGCCAACGCCGTCGACGAGGATCAAGGCCGCGTCGGCTGCCAGCATCGACGCTTTCGTCTCGTTGATGAAGATGTTGTAGCCCGGCGTGTCGATGAAATTCAGCTTCCTGTTCTTCCACTCGATGCAGGCCAGCGACGACGAGATGGTCACCTTGCGGGCGATCTCTTCTTCGTCGTGATCGGTCACCGTATTGCCCTCGTCGACCGAAGTCAGCCTGGTTGTGGCGCCGGTGGTGTAGAGATAAGCCGCGACCAGGCTGGTCTTTCCGCAATCGCCGTGACCCGCAATGGCGATGTTACGCACATCTTTACCTTCATAGACCTTCATTCGTACTGACTCCCAAATATTTTAAACAGAGGACCGAGGAATGACTTCTTTGGAGTCGAAGAGGACCGGCTGTGTGCCCGGTTCCTGTCCCTGGACGGCGCCGCCTCGGGCCTGGGGCTCAAGGCACCCGTCTCTCTATTGTTAGCGAAAGCGAAACGGAATACAACGTCATGGCCGAACATGCCTTTCCTTGCTACATAACGCTCAGCGGGTCGACGTCGATGACCAGCGCGGTCACGGGCCAGTTGTCACCCGCGGCGAAGTCGCGGGCGCGCTTGATGAGCTGCCCGAGCACTCGCCGATTCTTGGCCTTGATGATGAATTGAAAGCGGTAGTCGGTTTTCAGCCGGGCAATCGGAGCCGCCGAGGGGCCGAGCAAGCGAATTCCCTCGGGAACCTCTCCATGCAAGTAGCGGCCCAGGCGGCCGCTCAGGGTCAGCGCCTCTTCCATTTTCTTGCTTCTCACAAGCAGGATCGCCATGGGCGCGAGCGGCGGATAGTGCAGCATGCGGCGGAAGTGGATTTCCTTCTTGTAGAATCCGTCGTAGTCCTGGGCGGCCGCAAACCGGATGGCGTAGTGGTCAGGGTTGATCGTTTGCAGCAACACGCGTCCGGGTAGATCGCCTCGCCCCGCGCGGCCCGCGACTTGGGTCAACAGTTGGAAAGTGCGCTCCGCGGCTCGAAAATCGGGCATGCCGAGGCCCACGTCAGCGGTCACGACGCCGACCAGCGTTACGTTGGGGATGTCGTGTCCTTTGGCGATCATCTGGGTCCCGACCAGGATGTCGTACTCGCGGTTTCGAAAAGCGTTCAGGACGGTCTCGTAGTGGTCCCGGCCGCGCACGGAGTCACGATCCAGGCGCGCGATGCGGGCTTCGGGAAAGCTGCGCCGCAAGTAGTCTTCGACCTTCTCCGAACCGCTCCCGATGAAATAGATGTACTCACTCTCGCATTTGGGACACAGCGAGGGTACCGGCTCGGCGTAGTCGCAGTAATGGCACTCTAGCTTTCGCGCTTGCCGGTGGAACACTAGCGTGACCGAGCAATTTTGGCACCCGATGCGCTCACCGCAAGAGCGGCAGGCAACGAACGTCGAGAAGCCGCGGCGGTTGAGCAGCATCATAATCTGCTCGCCCTGCTCGAGCCGGTTGCGAATGGCCTCGTCGAGCGCTCGCGAAAACAGGTCCTGGCGGCGGGTTTCGACGAACTCCAGCCGCATGTCGATCACGTCGACTTTCGGCAACGGGCGCTTTTCGATTCTCTCGGGCAGAGTGAGTAATGCGTACTTCTCTCGCTCGACGTTGTAGCGGGACTCGAGGCTAGGCGTCGCCGAACCCAGCACCACCGTGGCCCCTGCTTTTTGGGCACGGACAACCGCTACGTCGCGACCGTTGTAGCGTGGTGTCTCGTCCTGTTTGTAGCTTCCGTCGTGCTCTTCGTCGACGATGATCAACCCGAGGTTCTCGACCGGGGCAAACACCGCCGAGCGCGTACCCACCGCCACCCGGGCTTTTCCCTGGCGAAGGCGCCTCCACTGGCCGGAGCGCTCCAATCCCGAGAAAGCACTGTGGAGAATCGCCACTTTGTCTCCAAAGCGGCCGAAGAACTGTGCGGCGACCGCCGGTGTGAGCGCAATTTCCGGGACCAACAGGAGCGAGCCTTTCCCTTGGGAAAGCGCCTCTTCGATCGCGCGAAGATAGACCTCCGTCTTCCCGGAGCCGGTGACCCCGTGGATCAGAAAAGTCCGATACCCCCCGCCGCGGAGAGACGAACAAATAGGGTCCAACGCCGCCTTCTGATCACGATTCAGTTTTATGGCCGGGGTCACGCCGAGCCCCTTGCCGTTCATGATGTCGAACTCGCTCCAAAGTTTCACGACGCCGGTCCGAGCCAACCGGCGCGCAATGGTCTTCACATCTTTTCTCCGCGAAACGAGAGATTCGATCTCGTGAGATCCCGGCTGCTCGCGCAGAAAGTCGACCAGCCAGCGCTCCCCCCGGCTGAGTTTTTCGGGGGCCGCCTGAAGATCCCCGGGGTTCACCATCAGCCGTCCCGAGCGGCTCAGGGAGGGGTCTTTCTTGGCAAGGACTGGCTCGACGGTGAGCAGTCCCTTTCGCTTCAAGCTTCTCAGCGCCGCGTCGGCTCCAGGGACCTTGCGCTTGAGATACTGCTCGCTGAGGGACCGTTTTTCGAGGGCGTGGAGCAGCCGGGCAGCATGGTCCTGAGTGCCAGGGGTGATGAACTGGCGTGCCGCCTCCACCCCGCTGGGTGTCAGCGAGACAATCTTGCCGGCGCGGGTCTCTCCGGCCAGCGGCAGCATGGTCCGCAAAACCTCTCCGAAGGGCGCGCAGTAGTAATCGGCGATCCAGCGGCCCAGATCGAGAAGCTCGGCTGTCAAGGCCGGCTCTTCATCGAGCAGCCGTAAGACCTCGCGGGCTGGCTGGCGAGGAGCTTTCTTATGCCGACGAAGAACGACTCCAGTCAACTTACGGGCGCCAAAGGGTACAACCACGCGACTGCCCGCCTGCACACGGTGATGCAGTGTTTCCGGCAACCGGTAAGTGAAGGGCTGGTCGAGGGGAACGGGAAGGGCGACGTCACAGAACTGCGCTCCACTGGGACCCATGCAGTACCGATTCTAGCGGATCGGTCCGCAAGCTCAGATCGTGGGGCCCTTATTGGGCCGGGCAATAAATTGTGGCTTGGCCGCGGCTGCCGGCACCAGTGACGGCAGGAACGTCAACCTGAATGTTATCGGCCTCCCGGTTGACACCGTCGGCGCAAGAATCTCAACAGGGAATCAGACTACCTGGTAAACAAACGCAATGACCGTCACGGCCAAAAACACGAAGATCGCCCACTGAAGTGGTCGGGTGCTCTTGGGTTCCTTCTTGAATACAGTCATCGGGGAACTCTTCTCCTATGACAACGCTCAGAACGCTGCTCAGTTTCTAGTACGTTTGTACCTGAATTATGCACAGATTCGGCGTAGCCATCGCCGATGGAGTTGTGGCGGTAGCGGCAGTCGTGTCAACTCAGTGATTTAGCAAGTCGTCTTTTCCTCTGTTTCCCTCCCTGTTTGAGCCGCCTGCCAATCCCGGCGGGCAAAAGCGGGCGGGCAAGCGGCGTGTTCCCAGTACGTTGCGGCGAGTGCATGAAATTTTATGCATGGAGCGCCCCTCAACTCAGCGCACCCTCCACCACCGGCGCGAAGCTCGATCCCGGTGGCCCCATCGCCCGCAGCCGCCGCATCAGCCGTTCAAACAGGCCCTTTTCCTCATAATGATCGCTGTAGCTGACACCCGTTCTGCCGGCGTGCCGCCAGATCTTGGCCGCCACGAACAGAAAGCGCAGCCGCGCCGTCGCCAGGGTGGTGTGCCGCAGTGTCTCCACGCTGGCTTGGGCTTCGCGGTTGAACAGCAGCAGCCAGCAGTTGAGGTTGTAGGCCAGCATGGCCAGCTGAAAGTGATTGCGGTTCATGTCAAAGCGGCGCGAGGGATGGGCCGCCAGCCCGGCGTCGTTGTTGGCCTCCTTGATGAGGTTCTCGGCTGCGGCGCGCTGATTGTAAAACCACACCACCGCCGCGATCGGTTCGGCCAGGTTGGTGACAAACACGCGGTAGGTGTAAGCGCTGGTGGCAAACAGCTGGTATTGCTCGGCCGCGCCGGCCGCGGGTTCGTTTTCGTAACGCAGCGCCAGGAAACGACAGGCCCGCGCCCAGCCCTGCGGCTGGTAGAGGAATTCGCATTCCGCATCCGCATCGCTGTGGGGCGAGGGCTTCCAGGCCGCTTGCTGCAACTGCTCGACCAGCCGCCTGGTCTTGCGCGCCACGATGACGAACTGACAAGCCGCCTTTTCATAGGCCTCCACCGCCTCCCAGCAATAAAACCCGGAATCGGCCCGCGCCAGGATTTTCTTCACGCCGTGCGGCAAAGCCCGAAAGGCGCTCTCGAGGTGGGCGGCGATCTGCCGGCCCGTGGGCCGGTCGCCGTTGCGCAACCCGCCCATCAGGTATTCGCGCGTCTCGGCCAGGAAAGTCAGTATCGGCTGGTAGCTGCGCTTGCCCTTGTTCTTGGGGTTGTAACTCTTGCGCCCGCCCATCTGGCGGCCGTAGAGCGTGTGCACGGTGGTGTCGGTGTCCAGCGTCACCGTCTCCAATTTCACCTGGGCCGCGGCCCAGACTCGTTCCCGCAGCTGGCGCTGAATGGAAAGGATCTGCTTCGCCACGTTGAGGTGCAGCGAGGCCAGAAAGCGCCACAGCGTGGACTGCGGCGGCAGACGCGTCACTTGCAAGATGCCGGTCAAGATGGGGTCGCGGGCGATGAAGCGGAGTTGGTTCAGCCGCGCAAAGCCGACATAGAGGCCCAGCACGAGGGCCAGCACAAACTGGTAGAGGCTCATCACACGGGTGATTCGTTTGTTCGTGATGGTTTCTTCCAGCAGCGCCTGGAAGCCGAGTTTTTCGAGCAGGGTGGCGACGGGCAGCAAGCCGCCGTAGGGAGTCAGATTCTTGCCGCGGAAGTGATAAGGCGTGGCAGCCCCGATTTTATTGGGCCGCGGGGCCCTCGCGCCCCGGCCTTGTTTGACGGGCCTTCGGGAGCTATGCTGTTTTCGCTTGGTAACCATTTGGGTGACCTCCTTGGGGTTGACTGGCGAAGCTGAAATCTTTGCCAGCCTACCTTATTACCCCATGTTTTCGGGGGTCCCCCAAATGGCCCCTGGCGGCTCAGCCCTCCTCCGGTGCACCCCGCAGTGCATAATTCAGGTTGAACGCAAGCCTTTCTTGACCGCAGGCACGCACCGGGCCGGACCGAAGTGCTTCCACTAGACCCTTTCGTTCTCCGAAGGGGACAATTCGTCGGTCGGAAGGCGGTTTTTCAGGCACTCCTCCGAGCTTCACTCCGCAGCATCCAGATTTCGCACTCGCGAGCGACCGTTCTACCCGCTCGGCAGCGGCAGCGCCCAGATCCTGTGCAGCATGTCACCGAACAGCCTGCGGTTCAGATGCCCCTCGGCCAGCAGCAGCCAGTAATACCGCGCGTGCTTGACCAGCCGACCGCCGGTCTTCATCAATCTGTGTTGCAAGCTCGTCAGCGACCAGCTCTTGATCCTGTGCGGCAGTCCCAGCCGCCGCCACAAGTTGCCCAGGTTGTAGGCCAGCACGCTGAGTTGCAGTCGCACTTCGTTGGCCCGAAAGCGATGGCACGAAAGCCGTGTCCAGTGCGTGGCCTGCTTGCCTTCTTTAATCCATTGCTCGGCCGTGCCGCGCTTGTTGTAGAAGCGCACAACAGACCGACTCGGCAACGTCATGTTCGTCACGATAAAACCGACGCGCGGGAACAGCTCACCGAGATGATGCTCGACCTTGGCCACGATGCGTCGCGGCTTGGACCAACTCTCCGCCTGATAGCGGAAGCTCTTGTAGCGCACCAAGGGCTTCCGGGAGGGCCTGCCCGGCGGCCGAAACAGGATGTCTTCGATCGCCAATTCCAAGCTCTTGTTGGCCGGAATGCGAATGGCGTACTGCACTCCGCGTTCCTCCGAAAACTCATAAATCTCCGGCTTAGCAAAGGCCGCATCGCCCCGGAAGGTGACCTGTTTGCCCGCGGCCTGTTGGCGCTTGATCTCGGGCAGCAGCAACTCCTTCCAGTCCTCAGCGCTGTGCACGTTGCCTGGACGCAGCTTCGCCGCCAGGCAATCCCCATGCTGGTTGAACAACAACAGCGGGTGGTAGCAGACCGACTCGAAATGGCCGTTGTAAGCACTGCCCTCTTGCTGGCCGTGGACAGGGCTTTCGGTCGAGTCCATGTCGAGAACGACGCGCTCGGAGTCGTCTTGCGTCTCGGCTTGCGCCACCAGCTCGCGGTTCACAGCCATCAGCCCCAGCAAGTTCTCCTCGCTCGCCAGCATCTCCGTCTCGAAGCTCTGCAGTCGCGAGGTCAGTGCCCCGCCGCGATCCCAGTTCCTCTTCGAGCCGATCAAGCGAAACGTCGGGTCAGCCGACACTCGGACGGCGTCGTTGAGGTCCTCGTAGCCTGCCAGCCGAGAGTAGACTGACTGCCGCAGCAGATCGGCCAGCGGGAACTTCTTGTTCAAGCCTTGCCGTGGGTCACTGAGATGTTCCTCGATCAGCTTCCCGAGCCCGAGTCGTTCGTCCAGCTCGCGGACGAGAATGAGCCCGCCATCGGAAGTGACACGCGATCCTTGGAAATCGACTTTCAATAAGCCGTTGAAGCTTAGCTGGAACGGCTTGTTTTCTTTTTCACCCATTGGGTGTTGATCTCCTCAGCGCCTTGAGTGCTTTCCAACCCGCATCAATAAAGGCGTCCGAGGCCACCCGATGGTTAGCAGAACCGAAACTAAAGTGGAAATCCGGGATAGACGACCCTGATCTCAACATCGCTGCCGGGATCTTTGTCAGGCAACCATTGAGTGGTCACGGTCAGATTCGACTGACCAAGAAAGAACCTCTGCTTCCTCGCCACCGCTTCGATGTCCACTTCGGTGGCGGGCGTCAAGCTCTCGCTGCCATGCACCATCGCGTAGCGGGCGCTCGCGCGGGCGGCATGGGAGACAATATTGTAGGCCCAGATCGCCCGGCCGAAGTCCATCACTCCGACCACCGTGATGACCAAGAAGAGCGTCCACGTCAGCGCGAACTCCACAAGCGCCTGCCCGCTTTGTTTAGGTCCTCTTCGCAATTTTGAGCTAGGCATCGAATCCATCCTTTTCTACTGAACGCGAATCGTGATTGGATAGTTCATTCCAACACTCTTGGGAATAAGGGGAAACTGCGTCAGGGTCTCAACCAGGATTTCCATTTTGACCCTGGTACGGCGACAGTATACACCCGCGCTGCCCCGAATACCACGTCTTTCCGCGCTGAACCCTGCACATCACCTCCGCCGCTAGGCGCCAGGGCTCATCCATCCGCTCACAGACGTTGATTGAGCGGGCTGAACGGCGCTCCGGCCGACACTGCTCCTTGAAAAACTTTTTTGGAGCCGAAAACTGTTGATCCTCGCCCGGTCAACGCTACCCGCTCGGCAGCGGCAGCGCCCAGATCCTGTGCAGCATGTCAGCGAACAGCCGCCGGTTCAGATGCCCCTCGGCCAGCAGCAGCCAATAATACCGGGCGTGCTTGACCAGCCGACCGCCGGTCTTCATCAGCCGCTGTTGCAAGCTCGTCAGCGACCAGCTCTTGATCCTGTGCGGCAGCCCAAGCCGCCGCCACAAGTTGCCCAGGTTGTAGGCCAGCACGCTCAGTTGCAGTCGCACTTCGTTGGCCCGGAAGCGATGGCACGAAAGCCGCGTCCAGTGCGTGGCCTGTTTGCCTTCTTTGATCCACTGCTCGGCCGTGCCGCGCTTGTTGTAGAAGCGCACTACCGACCGGCTTGGCAAGCTCATGTTGGTCACGATAAATCCGACCCGCGGGAACAGCTCACCGAGATGATGCTCGACCTTGGCCACAATGCGTCGCGGCTTCGACCAACTCTGCGCCTGATAGCGGAAGCTCTTGTAGCGCACCAAGGGCTTGCGACCCGGCCTGCCCGGCGGGCGAAACAAGATGTCTTCGATCGCTAATTCCAAGCTCTTGTTGGCCGGAATGCGAATGGCGTACTGCACTCCGCGTTCCTCCGAAAACTCATAAATCTCCGGCTTGGCAAAGGCCGCATCGCCCCGGAAGGTGACCTGTTTGCCCGCAGCCTGTTGGCGCTCGATCTCGGGCAGCAGCAACTCGTTCCAGTCCTCAGCGCTGTGCACGTTGCCGGGACGCAGCTTGGCGGCCAGACAATCGCCGTGCTGGTTGAACAACAACAACGGGTGGTAGCAGACCGACTCGAAATGGCCGTTGTAGGCACTGCCCTCTTGCTGGCCGTGGACAGGGCTTTCGGTCGAATCCATGTCGAGAACGACGCGCTCGGAGTCGTCTTGCGTCTCGGCTTGCGCCACCAGCTCGCGGTTCACAGCCATCAGCCCCAGCAAGTTCTCCTCGCTCGCCAGCATCTCCGTCTCGAAGCTCTGCAGTCGCGAGGTCAGTGCCCCGCCGCGATCCCAGTTCTTCTGCGAGCCGATCAAGCGAAAGGTCGGATCGGCGGATACTCGCACGGCGTCATTGAGGTCCTCGTAGCCGGCCAGCCGAGAGTAGACTGACTGCCGCAGCAGATCGGCGAACGGGAACTTTTTGTTCGAGCCTTGCCGTGGGTCACTGAGATGTTCGTCGATCAGCTTCCCGAGCCCGAGTCGCTCGTCCAGCTCGCGGACGAGAATGAGCCCGCCATCGGAAGTGACGCGCGATCCTTGGAAATCGACTTTCAATAAGCCGTTGAAGCTTAGCTGGAACGGCTTGTTTTCTTTTTCACCCATTGGGTGTTGATCTCCTCAGCGCCTTGATTGCTTTTCAACCCGCATAAATAAAGGCGTCCGAGGTCACCCGATGGTTAGCAGAACCGAAACTAAAGTGGAAATCCGGGTGAAGAGGCACTTTTGGAAGATTCTCCTCGGTTTCCTGCTGGTGGTCTTGGCCTGGTCAATGAGACCAACCGCAGCGTCGGAATACCCCTTAAAGATGGAGCAGAGCACTACGAAAGAGCCCATTTTCCTGCTCCACCAGATCGGCGACGACCTCTCCGAAGGCATTGCCGTGATGGACATGAACGGTGACGGGACACTCGATGTCACCAGCGGAGCCTATTGGTATGAGGCGCCGGACTGGGTGCGTCACAAGTTCCGGGAGGTCAAGATCGCGGGAGAATACGTCGTCAACTGCGGCGAGTTCACGATCGACGTCGACGAGGATGGCGACCTTGATATCGTCGGGGCCGGCTGGCAGGAGGACGGCATCTTTTGGTGGGAGAACCCAGGCGAGCTGGGGCCGATCTGGGAAAAGCACTTCATCACAACTTCTCCCGCCACCGAAGGCATGTGGCGGGCCGACATTGACGGCGACGGCAAGGATGAAGTCGTGGCCGTGCACTACCGCGAGATGGAGGTCTTCTACATTAGTTTCGCCGGCGGGAAACCGGTGAAACATCGCGTTGGAGGCAAAGAAGGAGACGGCCACGGGATCGGCGTGGGAGATGTCGACGGCGACGGCAAGCCGGATGTGGTCACAATCAAAGGCTGGTATCGCCAGATTGACGCCAGCCAAGGCCAGTGGGAGTGGCTGTCGGAGTTCGAGCTAGGCGCGACGGGCTTCAGTATTCAGGTCTACGACGTCAACAACGACGGCGCCAATGACCTCATCTATGGGCGCGGCCACAGCTACGGCTTGTTCTGGCTGGAACAGGTTACTGTAAACGGAAACCGGGGCTGGAAACAGCACCTGATCGACGGCACGTTTTCACAGTTGCACAACGTGCGGCTCGCCGATCTCAACGGTGACGGACAGCCGGAAGTGTTAACCGGCAAGCGCTATCGCGGCCACAACGGCGGAGACCCGGGCGGGTACGATCCGCTGGCGTTGTTTTACTATACGATCGACCGCAAGACGGCCACGTTCACCCGCTACCCCATTGCTTACAATTCGACCGCCGGGGCCGGCATGCAGTTCGTCGTCCTCGATTTCGACAAGGATGGCGATCAGGATTTTTTCACAGCGGGAAAGAGCGGCCAATATTGGTTCGAAAATCTGACGGTGAATAAAGTGCCCAGGGAGCAGCGCGAGAACGAACTGCTGCTTAGTGACAACTGGCCGTTTAGCGACTAAGAGGGCCGTTTCACCAGCGCCGCCCCATTGGGGGCAGGTATTAAGCAGGCCACTTTTCGCTGCGTCCTACGCGGCTGCGAACACGCCTCGCACGTAGCCGAAGGACTCGGCCATGCCGGGCACTGGGTCGTCGGCTTCGGCTTCCCACTCCAACGCAACGTGGCCGGCAAACTTCAAATCGGCCAGCGTTCGCAGAATCGCGGGATGGTCGAGTACTCCGCGCCCGACGGGAACTTTGGGCGGCCTCTCGCCGGTGGCCGAGACGTCCTTCAGATGAATATCGAACAGGCGTGAGCGGACGGTCTTGAGCGCTTCCACCGGGTCCTCGGCGAGCCGGAAGGTATGGCCGACGTCGACGCAACAACCGATGCGTTTGTCGAGCCCCTGGATCAGCTTGAAGACGCCCGTCGGCGAGGGAAAGTTCCCGTCCTCGGGGCCGTGGTTGTGAATGGCGACCTTCAGATCCCCGTAGTCTTTGATCACCCGATCGATCGCCCCCAGGGCATCCCGCTTTGGAGCGGCAACAGCCATCGAGGAGCCGACATCGCGACAATAGTCCAGTGTCTCGCGGATCTGTTTCTCGTCGTTTTCGAGCCTCAAAACACCGCATCCCATCAGGGTCAACCCGGCATCAGCGATTTTGCGTCCCACGGCCTTGCGCTCCGCCTTCGTGCTCTCCAGCGGCAAGTGCATGGACTTGATCGAGATATAGCGAATGTCGAGCCGTTTCAACGCCGCGATCGTTTCATCGAGGCTGAGTTTGCGGGTGGTGTAAGAAGTGAGCCCAACCTTTAAGCCCCCAAACGGGTCACTCGAAGCCTTGACGGGCCACTTGGGAGGGGCGGCGGGCGCGCTCATGGCGCCGGCCAGTCCAAAGGCTGTTAATTTCATCGCATCGCGACGGTGAATATTCGGTTTCGTGGGCATGGCGTTCTCCTGTCCCTAACAGAATAGCTTCATGCGGCCACAGCTTGCCGGCCCGGAACCAGTGATGCCTGAAACGCCCCGATCCCGGAAGGGCGGAGGAGCTGTCACATCGATTGCCGCAGCTCGTTCCGGACCCGTTAAAGTGATGACAATGAGTCCGCCATGGCGGATTTGGGGTAAATCACTTTGCCCCGCTTGATTGTCATGGCACATAGGTTGAGGCCGAAGTAGTAAGGGATCTCGCGGTAGTCCCCGGTGTCGAAGACCACCAGATCCGCCTGCTTGCCCGGCTCGAGAGATCCGATCGAACCAGCGCGATCCATTGCGACCGCGCCATTGATCGTGGCAGCGGCGATCGCCTCGGCCGGTGTGAGCTTCATTTCCGTGCAAGCCAGCGAAAGGGTCGCGGGCATACTCAGCGTCGGACTAAGATCAGGACCGAAGCCGCTGGCCAAAGCCACGGCGGCGCTCCTTTCGATCAGCTTTCGGGCGGGCGGATAACGGCTGCCACCCTCGTGGTAGATGACACCGGGCAGAAGAGTCGCCACAGTCGAAGAGTCCGCCAGAGAGTCGATCTCGGACACACTGATAAATCGCAGATGCTCCACACTCGTGGCTTTCAATTCGAGTGCTAGAGAGATTGCTTTGGTATGAGCTGTCCGATTCGCTCCGACTCTTAGGAGAAAGCCCAGCCGCGAAGCGGCCTCCAGGATCCGTGCGCTTTCCGCAAGGCTAAAAGCCTCAGGCCCGCACTCGACATCGCAGAAGCCAGCGAAACCGCCCTGACGAATCAGGGGCAAAAGCACCTCCGTTATGTGCCCAACTATCGCCGCTGAATCTTCGACGAGGTCTGACGATTCGGGCCAGGTTGCGCGAAATGTCGCTACCACGTCCAGCAAGTCGCCGTCGAGGCGGCGTGCCACTCTCAGAGCCTTGATCTCGGGAGCCAGACTTAAGCCTTGTCCGGATCGCGCTTCTAGAGTCGTGGTCCCGTGGGCGGCAAACAGACGGATCCAGCGCTGGGCGTCGAGTTGGAGCACTTTCGGTGACGCAACACGCATCGAATGACTGGGCGTCCGGACGGCGGCGTGGCGCCCAGACTCGATAGCGGGCGGCTCGGCGGCGGACCTGGTCTCGAACTCGTTGAGCCGAGCCGAACTGAAGACGAGCCGGGTGTGACTATCGACGAAGCCGGGGAGTACGACTTTTCCGGCCACGTCGATCACTTTGGCCGAACGGGCCGCTGCCGTGTTTTCAATGCGGCGAGTCGAGCCCACCGAATCGATCTTTTCGCCTTCGATCAAGACCGAGCCGTTGGGGATGATCCCTAAATCAGAAAGCTCGATTCCCCGGCGAGGCGCCTGTCCGCGCAAAGTCAGGAGCTGTCGCGCACCACGAACAAAAATCATGAGAGGAGAACAACCAATCCCAGTGCCACAGGCCCAAAGCTGTACACTTGGAACGATCAGCTAGCAAGATCGGTCTTTTGGGGGCGCAACGACTACCGTCGGAGCGCCCGACAGGGTTGTGCATGGACCGCTTGGATGTATTGTTAAGTGAACAGCATTGGGCAACAAAGGCTCCCCCGGCTTCGCCGAGAGTGGTGCATACCTCTTGAGAAGGTATACGTTGTCAGCGCCCCTAGGTCTCGCGCAGACCCGCAAGAGATACGGTCCGTAGAGATTCTATCAGGAGGCTAGCTGGCCCGTGCAGCTCACGGGGAGGTGATTCGGCGGCGGGCGACTGGGAGGCACACCAAGGCCAAGGGAGTCAACCGCCGCCCAGCAATCATCAATTTTCGATTAAAACGGCGGTAATGTTGTCGGGAGCGCCCTTCTCCAAAGCCGCCTCAATCAGCAGCTCGCATTTGATCTTGAGCGGCCCGGGCTGCTCGAGAGAATGCACCAGCGCATCTTCACCGGCCACGTTGTGCAGTCCGTCCGAACAAAGCAGCAGCATGTCACCCGGGAGGAAGTCAATGATGTGTGTTTCGACCTCGACCGTATCCTCGGCTCCAACGGCCTTGGTCAGAACGTTGCGGTACGGGTGCGTTCGGAGCTGCTCCTCGGTTAGCCCGAGACCCCTACCGATCTCGTTGATCCAGGTGTGGTCCGTGGTAACGCAGTAAAGCTCTCCGGCCATCCGAAGATAAGCGCGGCTGTCTCCTACGCTTGCGATATGGGCCTTCGTCTCGTTAACAAGAACAGCAACAATAGTCGTTCCCATGCCGGCATTCTGGCGGTTTCGATCAGCTTCCCCGCGAACATTTTTGTTCGCGAGCCGAATCGCTTCCGTGAGAGAAGCAAGGTTCACCGTTTGGCCGTCCCGCTCCATTTCCGAGACCACGGTTTCAACGGTGATCCGCGACGCAAGTTCCCCAGCTTTCGCGCCGCCCATTCCGTCGGCGACAATGTGCAGGCCGAGCTCAGGCTTAATGACGTAGAAGTCCTCGTTGTTGGACCTCACCAGCCCGACGTGGGTCATTCCGTAGCTGCTAACCATACGCGACGTACCGGTTCGGGATCTTCGCCGTCCGCCGAAAACCGGGTTCTCTTGGATTAGGCGAGTTGGCCTTTGCTGACTTCCTCCCAGCTCTTTTCTGGTGCTACGCTACCGGATCATGAACGGTCTACTCACTAGCAACAAGCACACTGCTCTTCGGTCTTTCCATGTCTCCGTCCGCCAGCCGGACTCGCCCGCGCCGCCCATTCACGGTAAGCTCCGTTCCGGGCGAAGCCGCTTCCCGCCTTAGGATGGCAAACGCTACCACTCGCTCCATTGTTGGTGAAAAAACCGGGCTCGTCAATCGGCCGGCTTCTTTTTCTTCTACCAAAACGACCGCGCCGGGCGCGGGAGGCTCTGTCGTTTCCAGCTCTACTCCGACAAGAAGCCGGTTGATCTGGCCACGGGATCTTACCCTTTCGACAATCTCCTGGCCTAGATAACAGCCTTTCGTGAACGAGAGCGCATCCGGCTGCTGGAGGTGATTTGGCAGAGTCGAGCCGGAAAAATCTTCGCCCTGGCGCGGCACTCCGTTCTCAACCCGAACGGTCAACACATCATTAGCGGTGGCAGCCGGCACTCCGGCCGCCCCAAGCTTTGCCGCTAGATCAATCTTGCTTCCCTCCTCGACTAACAACCAGAGGCCCGGCTGCCCGGTAAGCGATGCTCGAATCGTGGAAAGCCCGCCTTGATGTACGTGGGAATACGATTGAGCAGGCGGCGGGGTCACACTGAGCACTTCACGGGCTATCTTATCCGAACTCGGCCCTTCAAGTGCCACGGCCGCGCCGGAATGACGCTGAAGCGTCACGTCATCCATAACAATGAATCGCTCCAGGTGCTCCCGCAACTGCTCCGGCCGCTCCGGCTCGCAGTCGATCAGCACGTGGTCTTCGCTTACGAAGATTCGTGCGTCGGCCTGGATATGGCCCTGAACGTCGAGAAAGAATCCGCGCACGCCTTGCCCGGGCCGCAAGCTTTCCACGTCGTTGCTGCACATCGCGTGAACAAAGTGGGCACGGTCTTCGCCGCTCACCCGGATTCTTCCGCGGGATGATATATCCGACCAAGCGGCCGACTCTCGAAGAGCGCGATAACCCGACATGGCTCAACCGTGGAGGGTCCGGAGATAGGCCCCCAGAGCCAAAATGATTAATCCGGAGATTGCCGCCCCCAGCATCAATCTGGGCCGTTTCGCGTCCCGCGCGGAATCCCCGCTAGGCGGCATGGCAACAAGATAGAGCATCCCGAAAACGTGTACCGCTAGGAGGAATTTGACCGCGAATACCATGTGGTAGCTCGCGCCGACTCCCCCTTGGAGCACTTTGAGAAGATTGTAACTCCCGGACGCCACGAGAGCGATGATCACCGTCACGGCCAGCGGTTTGAGGCTGGCGGAAAGCTTGCCCAGGAACTTTGCCCTGTCTTCCGCCCCAAGAACCTGAAGCGCGGGCGCCACAACCAAGCGCGCGTAAACAAGCCCTCCTACCGCAACTGCCGCGGCCGCGATATGCAGCCAACGAGAAAATATGTCCATATTGTTGTCGCTTCCTTCCGATCGCTTCGGCGCTTCAGCCGGTTAGGCGAAACCCGAATCGGCCCAGTAATAGGAACTTGATATTATACCCCAAATGATCCACGAAATCCTTCCGGTAGGGCCGCTGCAGTGTAACTGTTCAATTTTTGGCGACGAGCAGTCTCGCGAGGCGCTCGTCGTTGATCCCGGTGACGAAATTGGTGAAATACAAACGATTTTGAAGCGTCACGAACTGCAAGTCAAGGGAATTATTATTACCCACGCCCATATTGACCACATCGGAGGGGCCGCGAAACTCAAGGAGCTTACCGGCGCCCCCGTCTACATGAATGAGAACGACATGGAGTTGCGGGCGCAGCTTGACGTGCAGGCAGGCTGGATTGGGATCGAGCCGCCCGCGGAACCGGAGATTGATGTCATGGTTCGCGACGGGGACATTGTAGCTCTGGCCGAGCAGCCGTTCCACGTGTTCCACACGCCCGGCCACACGCAGGGGAGCATCAGTTTGCACGTTCCCAGTGAGAATAAGCTGATCGCGGGCGACACTCTCTTCCGCGACAGCATCGGACGGACCGATCTGCCCGGTGGCAATTCTCGCCAGATTATCGCTTCCATCAAGGAAAAACTTCTCTCGTTGGACGACAGCGTTGTCGTCATCCCCGGCCACGGCCCGGAGACGACAATTGGGCGCGAGAGGGAGATGAATTATTTCCTCCGCGGGTTGTAGTCAGAGCCCCGAACGCCAGTGAGTGGGTCCCGCGGGGCCCCGCCCCGCCCTGTAGGGTAAGCGAAAATATTGCCGCCGCCCCGCGTCAGCATGTTTTCCGTCCGCGGCGTACCGTCTCATTTCAGATACGGCAGCATCGCCTTGAACTCGGCGCGTCTGCTGTTGCCGAGCAGTTCGTAGATGGCCATCTCAGTCGACGAAATCACCGCGCCGGCGCCGCGCATGCGATCGATGCCGGCGGCTTTGTTGGCCGCGCTTCGGGAGCCGACGGCGTCCCCGGCGACGTGTACCTGATAGCCCTTGTCCAGGGCGCCCAGGGCAGTTTGCATAACGCAGATGTGCGCCTCGACTCCCGCTAGCAAGAGCGTGCCCCCTTCCGGTATGGTTTCACGCAGAGTCGCTCGGAATGCATCATCTCCCAGGCTCCCGAAGCAAATCTTGTCGATCGGCTCCAGGCCGGCCAGCTCCGCGATTTCCGGTACCGTCTCGCCGAGGCCTTTGCGGTATTGCGTTGTGATTAGAGTCTTAAGATCCAGCGTCTGAGCCAGCCGAAGCAGCCGTTTGGTGTTCTGGAGAACCTCCTCGCGAGCCTCGATGACGGGTACGAGCTTCTGCTGCAAGTCGATGACGACGAGCACGGTTGTTTCCGGGCGGATCAATGAGGGGCTTACAGGCATGCTTCGATTGTAGCTACAGCCGGGAGCTTCTCTCGTTGAGCCGACGCTGAGGCCTTCCCGAGGAATCCCGTCAGCGGTCAATCCAAATCAGCGAGGATCTTCTTAATCAGGTTCGGCACGTAGGCCCGCAGACGGCGGTTCACCGAGGAGTCCTCGCGCGGCAGTGCGCCGATCGCCGCCTTGGCGCTCGCGGCGCGCTCATCCATGGCATCGATCGCGTTGAGGGCTGTCATGGATACGTAGATGCCGTTCTTGTCGAGGGGCGCCAGCTCCATCAAGACCGCTAGAGCGTCGCGGGCCTCGGCTTCGCCGCCGTATTGTCCCAGCGCCTGGGCCGCAATCGATCGAACGTAGGGCGAATCGTCCCCTAGCGCTTGGCGGAGCTGGCCGGCTGCGGCGCTCACAGCGTCCTGACCCCGCATGAGGGCCCCCATGGCCGCCCAGTAGCGCACGGCGCTGTCTGAGTCCTGGAAGCCCTTCTGAATCGTGGGAACGTCCTTGGGATCAAGCGAGGAGGCTGCCTCGGCCATCGCCATCACCCGTTCCATGGGATAGCGAAAGTCATCGTGTCCCATCTCGTAGGGCGTTGATCCCACCGAGCGGCTGTGAATCTCTCCTTCGGGCAAGAAGCCGACGTCGCGAATTCGCGCGGCGAGCCGGCGCTGGGCCTGACGCATGCGCTTGAGGATCTCATGGTGAGCCGCTGATTTCGCGAGATTGTTGACCTCGTCGTGGTCGGCGGAGAGGTCGTAGAGTTCCTCGGGCGGCTTCGTCTCCCAGAAGAACGTTCGCGGCGCGCTCAGCTTGCCGGCGTCATAAAGCTCTCGCCACACGCGGGTCGTCGGCGTCTGGAACATGTAGTCAATGAACTGGCCATAAATTTTATGCGGCTTGTAGTTGCGGATATAGATATAGCGTTTGTCGCGGACAGAGCGAACCATGTCGTAGCGCTCGTCCATGCGTCCGCGGAAGCCGTAAATGTAGGGCTGCTCGGGAGCTTCGTATTTCCCCGCGAATGAGTGTCCCTGGAAATGCGCGGGAGGCTTGATGCCGGCCACGCTGAGCAGGGTCGGAGTCAGGTCGATAAAGCCTACCAGGCGATCGGTTTCCCCGCCCGGTTTGTAGCCGCCGGGGGCGAGGTGGCGGTATCTCTCGGGGAAATAGACGATCAGAGGAACATTCAGACCGGAATTGAATGTCCAGCGCTTGCTGCGCGGCATGCCCGAGCCGTGGTCGCCGTAGTAGAAGATGATGGTGTCCTCGGCGAGCCCGGCCTGTTCGAGTTCCCGCAGCACGCCGCCCGCCAGCTCGTCCATTTCAGTTACGCGGTCGTAGTATTGCGCCCAGTCGCGCCTGACCTCCGGAGTGTCGGGATGGTAGGCCGGCACGCGGGCCTCGGCCGGGTCGTGCTTCAGCTCATGCGGCTGGTTGCGAATTTGGCTCTCGTGACTGATGGTGAAGTTGAAGATCGCGAAGAAGGGTTGCCCCGGCTTGCGGTTGCGCCAGTGCGCCTCAGGGCTCGACTCATCCCAAACCTGCCCCGGCTTGGCGAGGTTGTAGTCTTCCTTGGAGTTGTTCGTGCAGTAGTAGCCGGCCGCGCGCAGGTACTGCGGATACATCTTCATCGACGCCGGCAGCCGGGTATTGGACCGCATGTGTTGCGAACCGGTGCTGGGCGGATAGAGCCCCGAAATCAGCGTCGTGCGGGCGGGCGCACAAACCGGCGCGGTCGACCAAGCGTTGCGATAGATCATCCCGCGGCCCGCAAGCTGGTCGAGGTTGGGTGTCACGGCGTACTTGTCGCCGTAGGCGCCTAAGTGGAGACCATTATCCTCGCTGGTGATCCACAGGATGTTTGGGCTGGCGGGCTGCTGGGCAGCCGCTATGGAAGAAAGGAGAAGGGCTAGGATGACAAGCATTTGCGTTCTCACGCAGACAGAAAGGTGAAGTTCGGTCAATCAGCGGCTCAAGGCGCTGATTCAGACCCGTCACACAATCGTACAGCATCTTCGCGGGCGCCAACCTGCTCAAGATCAACCGGATTGATGGTCGCCAGAGGGCCGGAGTGAGCGGTGAATTTTTCAAAACCCGCTCACGGCGATGCCAACTACTCTATAGAGACAGGCTCGACGTACTTCCCTGGCCGAACCGGCCCTTCACCACTAGAGTGTCGCCGCCACAGTCGCGCGACAACCTGCCGTAGCTCTACAATTGAGGCTGCGTGGAGGTCTTCTGAACCCATCCATAGCAATCCATGGACTTCCGTCTGGCATCTTCCTACACCCCGCGCGGGGACCAGCCAACCGCCATCGAGCAGTTGTCCCGGGGACTGCGCGACGCTGAGTCCCACCAGGTCCTGCTGGGCGTCACCGGCTCGGGCAAGACCTACACGATGGCGAAGGTAATCGAGGAGATCGGACGCCCCACCTTAGTCCTGGCTCACAACAAGACGCTGGCAGCGCAGCTCTACCACGAGTTCAAGGGCTTCTTTCCGGCCAATGCCGTCGAGTATTTCGTCAGCTACTACGACTACTATCAGCCCGAGGCCTACCTTCCTTCCTCCGACACCTACATCGAAAAGGAAGCCACGATCAATGACGAACTCGACATGCTGCGCCTATCGGCCACACGGTCGCTGTTTGAACGCCGCGACTGCGTCATCGTCGCCAGCGTGAGCTGCATCTACGGCCTCGGTTCGCCCGAAGCATACTACGGCATGCTGCTGATGCTCGAAAAGGGACAGCGCATCTCCCGCGAAGAGATCACGAGCAATCTAGTGAAGATCCTCTACGAGCGCCAGGATGGTGATCTCAAACGCGGAAATTTCCGCGTCATCGGCGACACGATCGAGGTCCTTCCGACCTACGATGACTACGCCTACCGCATCGAATTGTTCGGAGACGAGATCGACAATCTCTCGCAAATTGATCCGCTGACGGCACAAGTCCGCCAAACGTATTTGCGGCTGCCGATTTACCCGGCCCGTCACTACGTCATGTCCGACGAGACGCGCAACGACGCCATAGGACGAATTCTGGAAGAACTCGACTGGTGGGTGGCCGAACTCAACAAGGAAGGCAAACGGCTGGAGGCGCAGCGGCTTTCGCAGCGCACGCAGTTTGACATCGAGATGATGCGCGAGATCGGTTACTGCCACGGAATTGAGAACTACTCCCGGCATTTCTCGGGGCGGCTGCCGGGCGAGCCTCCGCCGACTCTGCTTGATTACTTGCCGCAAGACTCCGTGATGTTTATCGACGAGAGTCACCAGACGGTTCCGCAGCTTCGCGGCATGTACCATGGAGACCGCTCGCGGAAGGAAACCCTGGTGGGGCACGGCTTTCGGCTGCCCAGCGCTCTCGACAACCGTCCGCTTACTTTTGAGGAGTTCCAGCATCGCGTCAATCAGGTGATCTACGTCTCGGCGACACCCGGGCCTTATGAGCTGACGAAGTCCGCCGGCGTGGTCGTCGAACAGTTGATTCGTCCGACGGGGCTGATCGACCCCGCGGTCGAGGTTCGGCCCGTCAAAGGGCAGGTCGACGATTTGCTGGAAGAAATCCGCAAGCGGGCTGAACTGAACGAACGCGTCCTTGTGACCACGCTGACCAAGCGCATGTCCGAGGATCTGGCCGAGTACTACTCCGAAACCGGCGTGCGCTGCCGCTATCTGCACTCGGAAATCGACACGCTGGAGCGGGTTCGCTTGCTGCGCGACTTGCGCCGCGGCGAATATGACGTCCTGATCGGCGTGAACCTGTTGCGGGAAGGGCTTGACTTGCCGGAGGTTTCCTTAGTCGCCATCCTTGACGCTGACAAGGAGGGATTTCTGCGCTCGGCCGGGTCGCTCATTCAGACGATCGGACGCGCCGCCCGCCACATCAACGGCCGCGCCGTGCTCTACGCCGACCGCGTGACTGCAAGCATGAAGCAGGCCATGGACGAAACCGACCGGCGGCGCATCGTCCAGAGGCAGTACAACGAAGCGAACAATATCACCCCGGAAAGCATCCTCAAGCCCGTCGACATGAGTCTCGCCCGCATTGTCGAAGCAGACTACCTGCCCATTCCCGCCGAGGAAGATGACGTCGAGCTGCCGTCTTCGCCCGAAGAGATGGCGAAGCTGGTTGAGCGTCTTGAAACTCAAATGCGAGAGGCTGCCCAGAAGTTCGAATTCGAAAGGGCGGCGACTCTGCGCGACCGCATCAAGTCGCTGCGCACCGGTGAGCTGAGCGGCCTTGTACCGGCCGGGTAGACCGTGATCCCGATCGCGCCGTGTTCCTCAACCGAAATGTAGCAAGCCCCCGCCGCTCGCGATGAATGTATGACCGCGGCGTCTCGTCCCCGAGGGGACGACCCCGGCCGTCGCCAAGTGCGGGGAACTTACGCACTCAACACCGCCGCACTCTTCGGCACCGTCGGCTCTCCAGCTAACCGGCATTTCTCGCCACCTGGGTAGAGTCGAGGACGGGCGCGGGTGCTCTGGACGCCTGGGGCGTCGTGGTCCCGTTTCCCGTCCCCGCTCATCGAACCGGACGTGCGGATTTCCCGCATCCGGCTCTCCGACCGGCTTCATCCCTCAAGCTGTCGCGGGCGGCGGTCCCAGGTGTATCCGGCGCAGGCGTACCACGCCCAACTTGCCAAACACCACCTGGTCGCTGAACTGCCGGGTGCCACGCGACGACACCTTCTTCCGCCTCCGCAAAAATCCTCGCACTCGCTCGCGCACGTGGTTGTCCACCGCCCGGTACGCCATCAACCGGGTCCCGTGGGAAAAGTAATTCGACCAGCCCGCCAACACTCGGTTGAGACGGCCTCGGACCTCCTCCCAGCGCCCCACTTCAGCCGGACGCAACACCTCGCGCACCTTCCGTCTCAGCCGCGCCACGCTCTTCCTCGACGGACTCGCTCCCAAATACCAATGACCATCCTTCTTGAAACGGTGCGGCCCGAACGTGTATCCCAGAAAGTCAAACCGCTCCTGGTTGGCCTTCACCAACTTCGTCTTCTCCTGGTTCAGGGTCAGCCCGATCCGCTCCATCGTCCGCGCGGTGAACTGCAGCGCCTCCGCCGCGCAACCGCGGCTGAGAATCACGAAGTCATCCGCGTAGTTAACGATCACGGCCCGAAACTCGCTTCCCTTCCCCGTCCGCCGCCAGTACTTCAGAAAACGGTTCATGTACAGATTGGCCAGCAGCGGGCTGATGACGCCACCTTGTGGGGTGCCGCAGCGGCTTCGCTTGCCGCCCGTCATCCGCCGTTTCCCGTTTTCATCCCGCTCTTCGACCAGCGTCTTCAGCCACCTTTTGATGACGTTTAAGACTTGCCGGTCCGAAATGCGCCGCGCCACGCACTGCAGCAGCTCGGCGTGCGGAATCGTATCAAAGTACTTCGATAAATCGGCGTCGACTACATCGGTGTAGCCTTCACACAGCAGTTGATGCACTCTCCGGACCGCGTCGAGCGCGCTCCGTTTCGGCCGGTAGCCATAGGCCTCCGGGTCCAAGTCCGCCTCGAAGATCGGCTCGATCACCAGCTTGAGAGCGGTCTGCGCCACGCGGTCCCGAATGGTCGGAATCCCGAGCGGCCGCTGGCCGCCGCCAGGCTTGGGAATCATCACCCGCCGCACCGGCTGAGGCCGGTAGCTCTTCGAACGCAAGTCTTGTTGCAAGCTTCGCAACCACTCCGTCCAGTCCCCGGATTCGATCTGTTCAAACGTCACGCCGTCCACTCCCGGCTTGCCTCCGTTGGATTTCGCCAACCGGTAGGCGTGCTCGAGAATGTCACTGCGCCAGACCTTGTCCCACAACTGATAGAAGCGGAAGTTCGGCTCCTGCTTCGCTTTGAGATAAAGCTTCTTCCGCAGATTTCCGATCTTTTCCGGCGTTTTCAGACTCATGCCAATCACCTGACCTGTTCTGCTTCCAAAGCGTGCCGGAAGGCAGGGCCCTTCGCTCCACCGCAGTTACCCGGCTTCTTCGCTACCATGGCCCTGTCCGACTCCCCGCCGGGTCCGCCCTCCTTTCCGAGGACGGCGGAGTTGCGAGCTCCACCCGCCGGGGTCTCCCTTCCTGCACCGCGGTCTCCCTTGGCTGACATGCCGTGCCCACTACCCCGGCGGACCGGACCGGTGCAAATGTCGGTTGCTTCCCGGTCCGTGCGGCCTTCCCCGTATCTCAGGCGGGTCGGCGTCCGCGATTTCCCTTTCGAGGCCTGCTCAGGCTTACTGCGCGTTACGGCCTGCCAGCTTGCTCGCCCGGCTTTCCCCAGACTTTGTCACGAGGCTTCCGCCTGGCCAGTTACCCGGCCAAGCCGCTCGTCAGCTTCCATGCTTACCGACAACTACATAGGTGGGCTCCTTCCTCCCACAGGGTGTCCGCGCCGAAAAGGCGCACTGAGAAATGCGGGCTAAGCTTCGCTCCCATCCGGCCGAAAAGAATTAAAGGCCGGCCAGGTCCGAGGGGTTGTGGGGAAGACGCCCGCGCGGTCCAACTTTCGGCTCACACAACAAGCTACTGGCTGACGGGGCGTACGGACCTTTTCTCAGCTCCTCGGACATGGCCACGGATTGGCCGGGCACGATGCGAGTTCGTCCTGAGCATAAAACGGGATGCAGGCTCTTCGCCCTTTCAGAAAACGGCTCTCAGGACTTGAAACGGCCTAGCCAACACAACCTCGGCGCGCGATTCCCGGGAGAGTTTTCAGCCCTCCCAACCCTCCGGCGCTGCCAGCAACGGACCCCAATCGGTTGCTTGCATGGCTAAACCCGCTCAGTCCTTCGAGACCGCGATAGCACTCGCCGGCCTTGTGCCCGTCGTCTGTGCGGTTGCCGGGTGGGAATCGCGGAACGATGCGGTTTTCCTCGGCTATGCCTTGCTGACGGCGCTAGCATCGAGGCTGACCGTCCGCCGCCCCGGAACGGCGTTCACTATCCCGTTCAGCTTTCTCTCTGTTCCGCTCGGCCTGGTAAGTGTGGGCTTTGCGCGGACGCTTGCCGTTGCTTGGGTGGGCTTGATTGTGAAGTTCTTCACGAAACCGCCGGGCAACTGGAATCGCAGGAAGTTGGGCTTTGAAGCCGGAGTACTTTCCATCAGCGTTGGAGTTTCCGGGCTAGTCTATCACCTGGCGGGGTTGTACTCACCGACAATCGTCTCGGCCGGCGCCGTTATTCTCGCGGGTATCACGCTGTTCGCGGCAGGCACGCTGCCCGCCGCCACGTGGACGAGTCTTGCCGAGAGGAAGTCCCCGTTGAATATCTGGAAGGACCGGCATTTCTGGACGTTTCGATACTACCTGGCGGGATCGGCTGGAGCCGGGCTGCTGGCCTTGCTGGCGCAAATTGCGGGCTGGCAATCCGTGTTCTTGTTGTTGCCGCTGGCCCATTTCGCGCAGCGCTCCTACCGCCTCGACCCGGCACGGCTGCAGGCGCGGAAGCAACACGGCGATGAGATGGCGGCGCTTCAGCTGCGAACGATCGAAGCGCTGGCCCTCGCCATCGAGGCGAAAGACAACACCACGCACGAACACCTCCGCCGCGTCCAGATTTACGCCGTGGAAATCGGCAAAGAGCTGGGACTGGGCGGATCGGCCTTGAAGGCTTTGCAGGCCGCCGCTCTATTGCACGACATCGGAAAACTAGCCATTCCGGAGCACATCATCTCCAAGCCTGGCAAACTCACGCCCGAAGAGTTTGACAAGATGAAGATCCATCCCATCGTGGGAGCGGAGATTCTCCAGAAAGTGCAGTTCCCCTATCCCGCGGCCCCTATCGTGCGCTCCCATCACGAGAAATGGAACGGCGCCGGTTACCCCGACGGTTTGCGGGGAGAGGAGATACCCATCGGGGCGCGAATCTTGGCCGCGGTTGACTGCCTGGATGCTGTGGCCACGGACCGGCCGTACCGCCGAGCGCTGCCGCTTGACGAGGCGATTGAAGTGGTGGCCTCGGAAGCGGGCAAAAGTTACGACCCGAAGGTCGTTGAGATCTTGAAGCGCCGCTACATGGAACTCGAGAGAATGGCGCGGGCCCAGCCCGGCAAGTCCCGGCTTGCCACGAACCTCAAGATCGAACGTGGCGAGTCCCCCGCGGCCGGATTCGAGTCGGCCGATGGCGCCGACTCCGCGGAGAACGGATCTTTCGATTTCCTCGCCTCCATCGCCTCCGCCCGGCAAGAAGCTCAGATGATTTTTGAGATGTCTCGTGATCTGGGCAGCTCTCTGAGTCTCGACGAGACCCTTTCCGTGGCAACACTACGGCTACAGAGACTTGTCTCTTACGACTCAGTGGTCTTCTACACCTGTGAAGAGGACAAGATGGAGGCCGCCTACGCTAGTGGAGAGAACGCGCGGCTCTTCTCGACGCTGACCGTACCGTTGGGCGAAGGCCTCGCCGGCTGGGTCGGCGCCAACGGCAAGCCAATCATCAACGGCAATCCCCTGGTCGAACCCGGTTACGTCAGTGATCCCGATCAGCACACAACCCTGCGGTCGGCCTTGGCCGTGCCTCTCGAGGGGCTGAAAGGCTTTGTCGGCGTGCTCATGCTCTACCGCCGTGAGAAGGATGCCTTTACTCGCGAGGACCTCCGAATTGTCAGAGCAGTCTCCTATAAGGTCGCTCTTTCGCTGGAAAACGCCTGGCGGTATCACCAGGCTGAGAGCAAGGCGACGACCGACTACTTGACCGGCTTACCGAACGCGCGTTCTCTGTTCCTGCATCTCGACTCTGAGTTGGCCCGCGCCACGCGTTCAGGTTTGCCGCTCGCGATATTGGTTTGTGACCTCGATGGTTTCAAACAAGTAAATGACCAGTTTGGCCATCTGGAAGGGGACGAGATTCTCCGTGAGGTCGCCACCGTGCTCCGCGCGTCTTGCCGTGACTACGACTATGTGGCTCGCATGGGTGGTGACGAGTTCGTGGTAGTCCTGCCGGGTGTGGACCACATCGCGGTGGAAAAGCGTGTCGCCGAACTGCGGGCAACTGTCAAGGGCTCCCGCGGAAAGGACTTTCTATCCATGAGCGTCGGGGAGGCATTTTATCCCGAAGATGCGGACAACGCCGAGCAACTGTTGTCGGAAGCCGACCGGCGCATGTACAAGAACAAGGGGGCGCACAGAGGGTCGCTGGATTCGCTGGCTCGCTTGACGGAAGACCACTCCTCTGAGCCTGTGACGATCTAACCCGCCTTCTCACCGCGCCCACCCAGCGGCTCATCATGGAGCTTCTACAGGATGGAGCTTCCGCGGGCAAGATCCGTTATGTCGCGGGCAATACCCCGTGTTTGCGAAGAAAGGCGTCGATGGTCCCAAAGATCTTCTGGGTCTCATCTTCGCTGAATCCGCCGTGGCCCCCGCCGGGGATCGTCAGCAGCTCGTTCTCGACACCTTTCTCCTTCAGAGCCTTGTGCAACCGCACGGCATGCTGATAGGGGACGACCTTGTCGGCGTCGCCGTGAATGGTCAGGACCGGCGGCAGCCCGCGGCGAATGTAGGTCAGCGGCGAGACCCGCTTAGCGATCTCGAAACGATCTTCCAAGCTCCCCAGCCATTGCACCGCGTAGCTCTTCTCGTTGACGCCGTCGAGGAGGTCGCCGACGTCGGTGATTCCGAACCAATTTACGATGGCCGCCACCTTAAGAGTTTCGTCTCCCGGGCAGTCCCGGTCGAGGCCGGCCGCGGCATTAAGAATCCCGGTGATCAGCGAAAGATGTCCGCCGGCGGAGCGGCCCGTGAGGATCAGCTTCGATGTGTCGAAGCCATGCCTTTCGGCGTTCCGAATCACCCACCGTAGCGCGCAGCGGCAGTCCTCGACCGCTGCCGGTCCCCGCGAGACGCGGCCCAGCCGATACTCCACGTTGACGACTGACATTCCCTTTTGCAAATAGGGAAGGAACTGCAACGATGACGCCTCTTTGCTGCCGCCGACCCAGCCGCCTCCGTGAATATAGATCACGGTAGCGTTGGGCTCCTTGCGGTTGCGCGGGACGTAGACGTCCAGCTTGTTCTCGTGCCCGTTCGCCACCTTGTAGACGATATTCGGGACAACCCGGTAGTCAATCGTGGCCCGCGCCGACCACTCCGCGGCGGACTGCGAATCCGCTTGCAGAGCAGCGGCAGCGAGCGATAGGGCGAGCAGCCGGCAACCGAGAACAACTATTTTTTTCTTCTTGGAACCAAGAAGATTCTTCATCAGGATTCTCCTCATCGCGGTCTGGATCGAAGCGCTTCCTTGGCACCCCGATGACAGGCTCACCGAGCATAACAAATGATCTCCACCCCGACAACCGTTGTACACCGGCGTGTCAAGGCCCACCCGACAAGGCCGGAATTAGATCACTTTTCGGGCGGCTTCTCCTTCGGCTGGGGATCTGGCAAAGGCTCACGGGGCAACATCTCGCCGCGGTTCGCGGCGTGATACACAAACGACGCAATAATTGCCGAAGCCTGCATCAAATCGCCCGGCTGGATGCGGTCATAGACGTCCATGTTGGAGTGATGCGTGCGGGATTCGTACTCGACAGGGTCCTGGATAAATTGGAACCCCGGCAGCCCGACCCGGTCGAATGACAAGTGATCGGTTCCGCCGGTTTCCCGGATCGAAAGCGTTTTTGCTCCCATGTCTTCAAACGGTTTCAGCCAATCTCCGAAAATCGGGCGCACCATGTTGTTGCCCTGCAAATAAACGCCCCGGATCTTGCCGGTGCCGTTGTCAAGATTAAAATAGGCGGCGAGCTTTTGGTGCTGGCCGGTAAGCCGCATCGTTTCCGAATCGCCGAAGTGCTCTTTGACGTAAGCTTCCGAACCCAGCAGGCCTTGCTCCTCTCCTCCCCATAAAGCCAAGCGCACCGTGCGCGCTAGTTTCAGGTCCAGCGCCTTTAGAATGCGCATGACCTCTATCATCACCGCGCTGCCGGCCGCGTTGTCAGTAGCCCCCAAGCTTTGGGCCGTCGAATCGAGATGAGCCCCGATCATGACCAGCTCGTCGCTCTTTTCCGCCCCGGGCAGTTCGGCAATGACGTTGATGGAGTCGAGGTTGTCGCGATGGAATTGCGTGTGAACCTGCACCTCTACCCGTGGGGAAACCTTCTTGTCAGTCTTGTCACTGAGCCGGCAGATACGGTTGTACTGCTCGGGAGTGATAGCAATCGAGGGCGGAGGAACGACATCCTCGACGATGCGGCTGCCGGCCCGGGGCGGGAATACCGTGCCGCCGTCCCCGCGCGCGGCCGGATGGATGACCAGCAGAACTCCCTCATCCACGAGAAACTGGTTCAGCTTGTTTTGGATGCGGCGACCCTCCTTGCGGTTCTTTTCGCGAAACCAGCGCGGAGCTTGCCGGAAAAACTCGCGCCGCTTTTCCGGTTCAGCCGGGATTACCAGCTCGGGGTCGTCGAAATCGATGGGAGGGACGAGTCTTGGCGCCGCCGCCCGTTCTTTCAACTCTTCTTCAGTCCAGCGCCTCATGGCGGCTTCGGCTTGCGGCTTGACTTCCTTGAGAGGCGCGATGAGAACGATCTGGTTCTTCAGCTTCCCTTTGTGCTTCTTAATGAAGTCGTCCACGGCCGCCTCGTCACGCTTCTGGTTGGATTCGCGCTTAAGTGGAGCCAAGACCGGCGTCCCCTCCACCATGCCCTCGGTGCTGGGACTCCAGCCGAGCGGCAGCCCGATCAGCAGCTCGTACTGGGGCTCGACGAGGTGCGCCGAGAAGCGCTGGATCGACCAGCCCTGCCCGAACGGCCCCCATTTTTCCTGCTTGACGTTGTCGAGTCCCCACTCCTTGAGTTGCTGAACCGTCCAGTCGGCGGCGGCCTGAAAACCGGGTGAGCCGGTCAGCCGCGGACCGTGGACGTCGACGAGATGGAAAAGGTGATCCATGACCTGGGAGTTTTTGGCGGCTTCCTGCCGGATACGATGGACGACATTCAGATCAACCGGTTCTTCGGCCCGCAGGCCCCCTGATAAAGCTGTGAGACACAGACAAAGAAAGATGCGCATGAATGCTCCCTTGGACGACGAACTTGACGGATTGTCAGGCTCGCGGTCAATCATAGAGTCAGAGGACCCATCATCGCAAGCACCCGAGCCGTATCGCCACACGCGGCGGAACGTGTACGTTGAACGATCGGCCAAGCGCGAGAAAGTAACAGCGGCGCCACCGCGCGCTTCAGCCGTCAAGTGCTGAACACGCGGGACAGGTCCTCCGCCAGCCATGCGCGGGTGTAGTGGAACAGTACAGTGAGTACAGTGAGCACGGTGAGCAGGCGCAACGAAGTAATGACGGGCTTCTGGCGTGCTTCGCCCGTCAGACAGGTGAGAAATGCGCGCTAGCGTGCCATGGGCGTGCTGTAAGGATCAGTCGAAAGATGTGAAAAAATGAGAACTGTACCGAGCGCGGCCGCGGCAATTCCTGATTCAGGAGGGCTTGCGGCGGCGCGAAGCGGGCGGTCCCCGATTTAGCGCTTTCCTGACAGACCGTCTGGGTGCAATGGAAACATGATCGTCGCTATCCCCAAGGAGACTTTTCCCGGCGAAAATCGCGTCGCCCTGGTGCCGGCTAACGTGCCGGCGTTAGTCAAAGCTGGTGTTGAGATTGCCGTCGAGTCCGGGGCCGGAGCAAGTGCTTTCCAACAGGACGAAGCTTACATCTCGCAGGGGGCGAAAGTAGAAAACGACCGCGCCCGGCTACTTTCGCGCGCCGACACCGTCTTGATGGTTCGAGGTCCCGGCGCCGACCCCGACTTTCCCCAATCAGACCTGGACGCCCTGCGGCCGGGCGCGGCGCTGATCGCCTTCCTCGAGCCGCTGGCCGAGCCCGAGCTGATGAAATCGCTGGCCGGGCGCGATCTGACTCTGTTCGCCATGGAGCTGATTCCGCGAGTGACGCGGGCTCAGCAAATGGACACGCTCAGCTCGATGGCCACCCTGGCGGGTTACAAAGCCGTGCTGCTCGCGGCGCAGGCGGCGCCCCGCATGTTCCCCCTGATGATGACCGCGGCGGGGACATTGACGCCGGCCAAAGTCTTTGTGATCGGCGCGGGAGTGGCCGGATTGCAAGCCATCGCGACCGCCCGCAGATTGGGAGCGGTGGTGGAATCCTATGACCTTCGTCCGGCCGTCAAAGAGCAAGTGGAAAGCCTGGGCGCGCGCTTCATTGAACTCGATCTCGAGGCCGATGAAGCGGAAACCAGCGGCGGCTACGCTCGCGAGCAGACCGATGATTTCTACCGCGTGCAGAGGGAGCTGCTTTCCGCGCATCTCGCGAAATCCGACGTCGTGATCACAACGGCGGCCGTGCCGGGCAAGCGGGCCCCGATTCTGATTTCCAGAGACATCTTCGAGAACCTGCGGCCGGGATCGGTTGTGGTCGACCTGGCGGCGGAAAAGGGCGGCAACTGCTCGCTGACAAAGCCGGGCGAACAGAGGGTCGTTGATGGAGTAACGATCATCGGACCCACCAATTTGGCGTCACGGGTACCGCTGCACGCCAGTCAGATGTACTCCAAAAACATAACCACGTTCCTGCTGTTTTTGTTGCAGGATGGCGGGCTCAACGTGGATACATCAGACGAAATCATTCGGGAATCGTTGGTTGCGCACGGCGGCCGGCTGGTCAACCCGGCCGTCCTGAAAGCCTTGAAAGGAGAATAGCCAAAGTGGAAACCTTTATCGTCTCGGTCACGGTTTTCGTCCTGGCGGTCTTTGTGGGATTCGAAATCATCACCAAGATCCCGCCCACCCTGCACACTCCCCTGATGTCGGGCGCCAACGCGATTTCCGGCATCACGGTCGTGGGGGCGATGATTTCCGCCGGCGCCGGACACGCTTCCCTGGCCACCGTGCTGGGGGTCGCGGCCGTCGTGCTGGCCACGATCAATGTAGTAGGAGGATTCCTGGTGACGCACAGGATGCTATCCATGTTTAAGCGAAAGGAAGTTTCGGAGCCTCGACCGTGAGGGAGCGGTTAGCGGTTAGCGGCTAGCCGCTAGGACGCGCCTCACCCGCCAGCGGCCACGCTCCCCCTTTTGGTTGCGGCCCCTCCGGGTCAGGAAACGGTCATCCCGCGGCCCATCATCAACCCAAGCAGATGAACCTCAACTACTTCATCAACATCGCCTACCTGGCCGCCGCGGTCCTTTTCATCCTGGGCCTCAAGGGACTGACCTCGCCCCGCACGGCCCGCCGCGGCAACGCCACGGCCTCGCTGGCAATGCTGATCGCCATCTGCGCTACCCTGCTCGATCACCACATTGTCAGCTACGAGTGGATTCTCATCGGCATCGCCCTGGGCTCCCTCATTGGCGCCGTAGCCGCGGTCAAGGTGCCTCTCACCGCGATGCCCGAACTCGTTGCGATGTTCAACGGCTTCGGCGGCGGCGCCTCGGCGCTGGTCGCGGCCACGGCTGTTCTCGCGCCGGAAAACGTGACCGGTGTGCCAGCGGCGCAACTCTACGTTGCCAGCGCCGTCAGCGCCATTGTCGGAGCCGCGACGCTGACCGGCAGCCTGGTCGCCTGGGCCAAGCTGCTGGAGATCCTGCGCTGGCAGCCGCTCGGCAAGATCGTCCGCCTGGCCAGCATCGCCTCCCTGCTCGCCTGCATGGCGCTTGCAGCCTGCCTCGTAATCCTCCCCCAGGCCACCTGGGTCCTGTGGTCCCTGCTCGGAGCAGCAAGCCTCTACGGCGTCTTGCTCACCGTCCCGGTCGGCGGCGCCGACATGCCCGTCGTCATCGCCTTGCTCAACTCTTGCTCCGGTCTGGCCGCCGCCGCCACCGGTTTCGTCCTCAGCAACAACGTCTTGATCATTAGCGGTTCCTTGGTGGGAGCCTCCGGGTTCATCCTGACCCGCATCATGTGCCGTGCGATGAACCGCTCCTTGACCGACGTTCTGGCCGGCAACCTGGGCCAGGGCGCGGCAACGGTTTCCAAGGGCGACGATGTCTACCAGGGCCGCGTCAAGAGCTCCTCGCCGGACGAAGCCGCCATGATTCTCGAGACCGCGCGCATCGTGACGATCGTTCCGGGCTACGGCTTGGCGGTTGCGCAGGCTCAGCATGATGTTCGTGAGTTCGCGATGTTGCTGCAAAGCCGCGGCGTGGAAATCCGCTATGGCATCCATCCGGTGGCGGGGCGGATGCCCGGTCACATGAACGTGCTGCTCGCCGAGGCCGACGTCCCCTACGACGAGCTCTACGACCTGGAGCAGATCAACCCGACTTTCCCCGAGACCGACGTCGTCCTGGTGTTGGGCGCGAATGACGTCGTGAATCCGGCCGCCCGCGACGAGCCGCTAAGCCCCATCTACGGCATGCCAATCCTTGAGGTCGGCAAAGCCCGCACCGTCATGATCGTCAAACGCAGCCTCAGCCCGGGTTTCGCGGGAATCCCCAACAAGCTATTCGTCGCGCCCAACGCGCTGATGCTTTTCGGAGACGGCAAGCTGGTGATGCGCGAGCTGGTCATCGCGGTAGACGAACTGGGCCACGGGTAGCGGATAATCCCCAGCCGCCAAGGTCCCCGCCATCCAACTCGTATCGGCGCTGAGAATCGCCGGAATTTACCGTGCTTGGCGCTCCTTTGAGTAGGCGCGGCATTCGTTATCAAGCAAGGTCTTGAGTTCCAGAGCCTTCTTATGCGCGTCAACAGCCGCCGCGAAAGCGTCGCCCTGGAACTCAGCCGTCACGGAGCTTTGGAGCGACACGATCCGGGTTGCGTAGTGGCGCAGTCTTTCGAGTGCTTCTAGCGTGGCGTCCTGTTGCATCGCTGCCTCGTGCCTGAAATGGCGTTACGAAATGCCGGGCCTTGTTTATTAGGACGCACCGCTACAGAGTCGAGTTTCTCGCCAAGTCGCCGCCGATCTTTCGCGATACTGATTTCGAGTTCCGAAAAGAGGCAGCTATTCTTCGAAAACAATCTGAGCGATGAACAGATCGGGCATCACTTGATTCCAGCCGGCGAGCGAATTGTCGAACGCAAGCCGGAATGACGCAGTGTCGCCGGGCTCGAGCGGTCGCCGGTCGCGGCCAACAATGCGGACCAGCTCGCGGCTCAACTCTTGCTGGTAGAGGTCGCGGAAAACGCAGTTGACATCGACCGCCCGAAGCGTCTTGTCTCCCTTGTTGATGATTTCCCCGACAATCGTGACAATCGTCTGCTTGAGAAAACTCTCCTCGGCGGTCATTTCGACGTTGCTGAGATCGAGGCTCGGGAGGTATTGTTTCGCTTCTTCGGTGAGGATCGGCAGCAGCGGAGCCTGGTTCTGCCATTCCTCGTAGAGGAAGTAGGCGCCGGCAAGCCCGGCGATCACGGCGAGCCCGGCGACAATGACACCCACCGGCGGTCCACTGCGCCGCCGAAGTTTGGCTCCATCTTCGAGCATCTGTTTTGAATACCCTGCCGTAGAGGCTAGCAGTTTACCCGAATCGTATCGGAACGTTCCGTACCTCGCCGAGAGAAAGGCTCGATGACGCAGAGGCGACGGCCGCCAAGAAAAGCCGCGGGATAGTTTCGGTCAGTGCGGGTCGCAACCCGATGTGGCGCGACCGATGTGGCTCAAGCTGTTAGCTTGCCGCGTCGAGACTCGTCTCGACGCTTGGTCGGGCGGGGATCGATAGTCCGCCCCTGGGATTCCTGGGAGGTGCCAGAGAGGGGAGAAACGACAGGCGATTTCGAGCCAATCGGAATCGGAACCTACATTCCGAGCTCGCCGCGTATGGAGAAAGCCAGCTCGTTGAGTTGCGAAGCGGGACGTGTCACGATCGTGCTCGATTCGAGCAGCTCGCGCGTGTCGTCCAGAAACGAATCGTCGAGGACCGCCGTCAGCTCGGGTGATTCTCCGGCTTGGGCGCGCAGCCGTTCAAAGACGAAACAGAGTTTCGAGGCATCGCTGACGTCGTTGCGCAGAGCAAGCGCATGGATATAGTGGACGGCGCCGTTGGGCTGGTAGCTGTAATCGAAAGTGAATCTCAGCCGCGGTCCCGCGTAGGCCGCGCTGACTCGAGAGTCGAGTCCCGCGCCGATGAGATGGTAACGCTGGAAGGTCTGCTCCATTTGCCGCCGCAAGGCGCGCCGGGTTCCAGGCAGCGCCTCGCTGTCGTCGCGATGGATTTCCCGGCGGCTCGGCGTGACAAGAAACGACTGCCGCAGCCGTTCGATTTCCGTTTCGGCAGCCCCTCCCCAGAAGACGCGCGAGTCCGTCATCTCCAGACCGGCTGAAAGGTGCTCGCCGAGCCCCCGGACGTACTCCGAGAAACCCTCTCCCAACAGGCGCTTTTCTTCAAACTCATTTCTCAGCGCTTCCAAGTAGTCCAGCTCCGCCAGAGGATGGCAACGCAGCCGCCGAAAGTCAGCCGTGAAGCGGGCGTCGATCAAGCGGCTCTCGCTGTCATAGAGCAGCAAGCCAATGTTGAAGTACTCGCCCGAAACAAGATTGGGAACATACCGCAGCACCTGAAAGTGATAGCAATGAGTCGTTTCAGTAGATGCACTCAGCATTGATTCTCCTAGCCTGTTCTCCAAGCATCCTACGCCACCGCCGCCCTCGCATCCCAATTGGGAAACGGGTCGCGGCTGGCTTTCTTCGCCGCCCGCACCAACTCGGGCACGCGTACCCGGCGGCGGTAGAGCCGATCGAGCAGCGATTCCATGCCATCCCAGTCGCCGCCATGCCACTCCGGAGGCGTCTTCCTATACGCATCGTCAAAAACATCCGCCGGGAAATGCCGGATCAAGTCCAGCCAGGGCTCGAAACCGTCGTACCCCGAGATGCCCGAGTAGACTTCCGGGCGGCTGTAGAGCCCGATCTCGGGCGAGTCGGAAAATTCCCAATTCTGTGCATTGAAGGCAAATCCGTGATCGATCATATTGACCACATATACCAGGGCCCGCGGCGAAATCCGGTCGATGGGGTCCCCCACGCGAAGCCAATGTTTGGCGCGGTCACGAAAGAAAATCGCCTGCCGTCCGTCGGCATTGCTGACCCACTTGTCGAAGGCCACCATTCCGCAAAAGGTATCGGCATTCAGAACCAACCGCAGTATGGACAGCGGGACATAGTCGTAGACCGCGCGCCGCGCCGGGTCACCGGGATATTGGGAGCCGAAATGCAGTCCCGGCTCGCAACGCAGCTTCCTGCGTCCCACTTCCATCGTCAACAGCGGCGTCTCGTCGATGAGCCGCGCCGGGACTTGAACGATCTCCCACACCGGCGTCGGGAGTTGCAGATACTTCAGCATCACCGAGCAGACAAGCTCGTTGACCAGAATGCGCTGATGCTGCGGATTGTTTCGGAATTTGACGACGTAGTAGCGATCGTCGTCAGCTAAGACCAAGTGGGCGTTCGCCCCGCCCCGCATCCGCTTGATGTGCTGACGGGCAACGACAGCCATGCAAGGGTGATGAAACTCTAGGATGGTAGAAACTCTAGGACTGAAGAAAGTTTACCACATAAAAAAAGATAAATATGGCCGTTTTCTCAGAAATACTTGCCGGAAGAAAGCAACGCAGTCTTGGCTGGACGGCCGATCCAGGAAAGCTGCTACCCCACTCTTCGCGCTGCTCCGTTCGGGAACGGGTCCAGGCCTTCCTCATAGTGCGGGTTCGGCCGCGGGATCACTGCTCCGGTATCTTTCAAGAACTGCTCGATGAGCGCTTTCAACTTCTCAAACTTGCCCGATTTCCGCCGCGCCAAGTCATTTTGCTCTCCAATGTCTTCGCGCAGGTTGTAAAGCTCGTAGCGGTCGCTCTGGCGTGGCCCGTCGCAATAATAACGAATCAGCTTCCAATCACCTTTGCGCACCGACGTACTCGGCCGATGCACCGTCGCCGCCGAGTACTGTGGAGCGTGACAGAAAATTGCCTCGCGTTCCAGCTTGCCCCCCTTCAGAGCTGGAACAATGCTGGCGCCGTCGAACTTCTGCCCCTTGCGCGCCGGTATGCCGGTCATTTCCAGCAATGTCGGGTAGAAGTCCGTGCTTTGGACGATTTCCTCGGTCTTTGAGCCAGGTTTCGTGACGCCGGGCCAAACGATGATCAGTGGTTCGCGGACGCCGCCTTCGTAGATCGACGACTTGCCGCTCCGCAGCGGAGCGTTGCTCGTCACCACAACACCCCCGTCGAAGCGGTGGATCATGCCGCCATTGTCGGAGAAGAAGACGATGATCGTGTTGCCGGCTATCCCGAGCGCGTCGATCGTCTTGAGGAGTGTTCCGACAGCGTCGTCAAGGCTTTCTACCATTGCGCCGTTGATTTGGTTCCGTTGCGGGTAATTCGGGTCTGCCTTCTTACGGTATTTTTCGACCAACTCAGGCTTGCCTTGGATCGGCGCATGCACGGAGAAGCACCAGTAGTTGAGGAAGAACGGACGCTCCCGGTTTTGTCGCATGAACTTCGAGGCCCCGGCAGCCATGCGGTCTTCGATGTGCTCGCCTTTCTTCCCTTTCCCCGGCCAGAACCGCCAGGGGCCGAGGTAGCCTCCAGAAGGCCCCGGCCCCGGGGTGTGAGGCAAGTCGATATCAAAACCCTGCTGGTACGGATCGTATGGCTCACGGCCGAGGTGCCACTTCCCGAAGTGGCCAGTCTTATAACCTGCTGCGTTGAACGCTTCCGCCAGCGTGAAGTACTCGAGCCTGAGCCGCGTGACACTCTCGGCTGCCAGCGCCGGCTGGTTCTTGGGACCCTTCGTCCGAAGGCCTTTCTCGAGGATCACATTGGCAACGTGGCCGCTCGGAGTGGTCATGCCGATGCGCGCCGGGTGCAGGCCCGTCATGATGCTGGCCCGAGTCGGCGAGCAGATTGGCGCGGCGGCGTAGGCGTTGGTAAACATCATGCCCCGCTTCGCCAGGGCGTCGATGTTGGGGGTCTCGTAAAACTTGCTGCCGTACAGGGCCGTGTCACGCCAGCCGAGGTCGTCGGCCAGTATGAAGACAACGTTTGGCGGATGTTTGGCCTGCTGGGCGGCGGCGTTGCCTAATACAAGCACCTGGGCGAGGAGGCAAATCAAGATGCTCGGGAGATGACAGCGCGTGCTCTTCTGCATACGGTTTCCTCCAATGGACACTGTAGCCAATTCTATAACCTCACTGAGCGTCACGGAGGACGACTCTAGTACAACGTTCCGCGCTCTCGAGCCGTGCCGTTGCCGGCCAGACCCTGTTGGACACCGCACGCTGGAAGCCGAGTTCCCGGCAATTGGCCACCGTGTGAACCAAGCGCCTGATCGAGCGGTGTAGACTCGAAACAGACGCCGTGATGAACAAGGACCCCTATCTGCGTGGAGTTCTGCTTGTTCTGCTGGCTGGGTTGATTGTGATCAGCAGCGGCCTCGATCGAGGGATCGGCGCCGGCCGGCGAGATTGGCCGGATCGCGAATGGCAGCGCGCCACCCCGGCCGATCTGGGCATGGACGCGGCGAAACTCGACCAGGCCCGCGACTACGCGCTGACCGGCGGTGGCTCCGGTTACATCACCCGAGGCGGCAAGCTGGTCCTCGCTTGGGGTGATCCCGAACAGCTCTACGATCTGAAATCGAGCACCAAGTCGTTCGGCGCGACGGCACTGGCGGTGGCCATCCACGACGGCAAGATGAAACTAAGCGGCCGGGCGTCCGGCTACCATCCCGAGTTTGGCGCGCCGCCCGGGAAAAATCGCGAGACCGGCTGGCTCGATGAAATCACGGTTTTCCACCTGGCAACGCAGACCGCTGGCTTCGAAAAGCCGGGAGGATACGAACCCCTGATCTTCAAGCCCGGAACGAAATGGGCCTACAGCGACGGCGCTCCCAACTGGCTGGCCGAGTGCATCACTTTGCTCTACGGGCAGGACCTTCAAGAGCTGATGTTCGACCGCGTGTTTACGCCCCTGGGTATCCGCCGCTCGGACCTGCGCTGGCGGGACCATCAATACCGGCCTCACCGGATCAACGGCATTGCGAGGCGCGAGTTCGGTTCGGGCATCCACGCCAACGTCAACGCCATGGCGCGCCTGGGTCTTCTCTACCTGCGGGGAGGCCTCTGGCGGGACCGCCGCATCATTCCAGAAAGCTTCATCGACAGGGCCCGCGGCACGCCAAGTGAGATCGCCGGCCTGCCGGTTGTCCATGAGGAAAAATACAGCGGCGCTTCGAACCACTACGGCCTGCTGTGGTGGAACAACTCCGACGGAACGCTCAGCGGCGTGCCACGCGATGCCTACTGGTCCTGGGGACTCTACGAGAGCCTGATCGTTGTCATCCCCAGTCTCGATATCGTCGTTTCGCGCGCGGGCAAGAGCTGGGCGGAAGATTGGAATTCCCATTACGGCAAGCTGGCGCCTTTCCTCGAGCCGATCGCGTCCTCGGTCAGCGGCACGCCGGCTGGCAGCGCGGCATCGCCCCAACCTCCCTACCCGCCAAGCCCCGTCATCACGGGTATCACCTGGGCGGAACCCTCGACCATCGTCCGCAAGGCCGAAGGCGGCGATAATTGGCCCATCACTTGGGCGGACGACGGCAACCAGTACACGGCTTACGGCGACGGCTGGGGTTTTGAGCCGAAGGTTCCGGCAAAGCTGAGCATGGGGTTCGCAAAGATTACGGGCTCGCCCGAAAAATTTCAGGGCATCAATATTCGAACCGCGAGCGGCGAGCGCATCGGCCAAGGCCCGGCCGGCGAAAAAGCCAGCGGAATCCTGATGGCCGGCGGCGTGCTTTACCTGTGGGTTCGCAATGCCGCCAACTCGCAACTAGCCTGGTCAAACGACCATGGAAAAACCTGGGAGTGGAGCGACTGGAAGTTCACCAGCAGTTTCGGCCACCCGGCGTTTCTCAACTACGGCAAGAACTACGAGGGTGCGCGAGACGACTACGTCTACATTTACTCCCACGACAACGACAGCGCCTACGAACGAGCGGACCGCATGGTCATGGCTCGCGTACCCAGGGGAAAGATCACCGAACGAGCGGCGTATGAATTCTTCGAAGGCCTCGACTCTCAAGGCAACCCGAGCTGGTCGGCCGACCTCACCCGGCGAGGCGCGGTCTTCGAGCACAAACGCAAATGCTACCGGTCGTCCGTGAGCTACAACGCCGCCCTGACGCGTTATCTGTGGTGCCAGATTATTCCCGGCTCTGACGATAGCAGCGACACGCGCTTCGAAGGAGGCTTCGGCATCTACGACGCACCCGAGCCATGGGGGCCGTGGACGACCGTGTACCACACGGAACAGTGGGACATCGGCCCCGGTGAGAACGCCCATCTTCCAACAAAATGGATGAGCGAAGACGGCCGCACGTTGTACCTGGTCTTCTCGGGAGACGACTTCTTCTCCGTGCGCAAAGCAACGCTGGAGGCTAGCGCCGCGCCTTGACACTCCTGAGCCATCCCAATCGATAGCCTCTCACTCAAACTGCCCGAGCCAACCCTCGAACTTAGACTGCAGCCTCCTGACAAGCTCGGGCTTCTCCGCGCTAAGATCCCTGCTTTCCCCCAGATCGGCGGCAAGATCGAAGAGCTGAAAAGGCTTGTCCGGGGCGACCCGCAGCAGTTTGTGGCTGCCGCTCCGCACCGCGCTATAACCTCGATAGTCCCAGTAGAGTTCGCCGCGCGGTGATTTCGCTTTCCCCGTCAGTGCCGCGGTCGGGTCGCGCCCGTCGAGTATCCGATCCTTGGGCAGCTGCCCTCCGGCGGCCCGCAGAAACATCGGCAGGAAATCCAGGCTGATGAGGGGCTCGCCGGTCACCGATCCGGCCGCAATCCGCCCCGGCCAGCGCACCATCCCCGCCACCCGGATACCGCCTTCCCACAACGTATTGCCGCCGTCCCGCAGCGGCTTGTTCGTGGCAACCCCTAGCCCCTTCCTCTCGGTCATAAACGCGCCGTTATCGGAATAGAAGATCACGATCGTGTTGTCCGCGAGTCCCAGAGAATCGATTTGATCGAGAACCCGGCCCACCCCTGCATCCAAAGCCGTAACCGTTGCCTGGTAGCGTTGTTTCTCGTCCCCGGAATCAGGAGCAAACCCGTACTGCTGAAAAAACTTGGCTGGAGCCTGCCAAATCGCGGGCGCCCCGTGGTGCTTGTTGCGAGCCCCCGGAAAGTGCACCGCATTGAAAGGCAGATAAAGAAAGAACGGCTTCTCGCGGTGGCGGCGCATGAACTCAACCGCCGCTTCGGCGAACAGATTCGTGGCATAGCCGCTGGCATGGGCCGGCTCGACGCCGCGGTACAAGTCATGCTCGCCTGCGTAGAGGTAGGTGTAGTAATCCATGTTGCCGCTGCGATGCCCGAAAAACTCATCGAACCCCCGCTCGGTGGGACGGCTGCCCGGCGCGAATCCGATGTTCCACTTCCCAAAGCACGCCGTTGCATAGCCCAGCGGTTTCAAGTAGGACGGAATCAGCTTCTCGCCGTGCGGCAGCCCGATACCGGCCCGGTTTTCGTCAACCGAGAGCTGGTGGTTGAGGCCGATCCGTTGCGGATAGCGTCCGCTGAGCAGCGTCGCCCGCGAGACCGTGCAGGTCGCTCCGGCCGTATAGAAACTCGTCAGCCGAACGCCCTGCGAGGCCAAACGATCGATCTCGGGAGTCTGATTCTCTTTGTTGCCGAAACAGCCCAGATCGGAGTACCCCAGATTATCCGCCGTCATGAGAACAATGTTCGGCGGCCGGGAGGATGCCGCGCCCGCCGCCTGAAGCGCCAGCGAAAAGATGGCTGCCAGAATGACGCCGTATCGAATTCCCCGATGTGTACTTTTCGTATTTGTCATGACAAGACTTCACTTAGTGCCCCGTGGTGCGAGTTCGAGGACAGAAAAAAGACAGCCATTACTTCGTTGCACTTGCTCGCCGTGCTCAACGTACTGTGTCGAGGCGACGTCGGCCCGCGGTCGACGTATGGCAGGCAGGGATGCCTGCCCCACGTGTTCCACCTGCCAGTCCCAAGTGTTCGACCAGCCAGCTCCAAGTGAGCTGCTCGGCCCATGTGGGGCAGGCATCCTTGCCTGCCTTGCCTCTATCACCCTTAGGCTCTCAGTTTCTCGCGAATCTCGGGCATTGTAGCACTCGACCACGGCCAGTCTTCTGGACACTTGACTAGCCGGGCCTTAACTGGGTTCATCTCGATGTAGCTGATAATCTTTGTCAGTTCTTGTCGATTCCTGACCCAGTGATCGTAGGATTCGTCCTGCCAGAACGGTTGGCCGGTCCGGCGCAGGATCTGATTGGCCTTGCGAGCGGTAAACCACTTCACTGACTGCGTGATCCGCTTCATGGGGACCCGAGGCTGCCAGAGTACGTGGACATGAATGGGCATCACCACCCAAGCCCATAGCTGAAAAAGGTTCAGGTTCGTTTCCCCAAACCGTAGGGCGCCGACGGCGAGTCGCGCGACCCCGTGCATCGCGGAGCCACTTCGGACCGCTAGCCGCTGGGTCGAGCGTTCGGTCCCACCGCGGGAATTGGCGTCCAGCCGTTTCTGAATCGGTGTCGGAGAACTCAAGCTTTCTTGGAAGGGACCCGTGCAAACGCCAGGTCACAAATAGGGCGGTCTCCGCGGGATGCCAGTGCGGCAGCCGCCGAACGTAGTAGGCCACTTGGAATGACGCGGGTTTCACCGCGCTCGCAGCGGGATGTCCGCCTCACAATGGGTATAGTAGCTCACTTACTGACAGACAGGGATCCAAAATGTAGAACCTCCAGACGTCGGCCTCCGGGCCAACGTTACGCAGGTCTCTTACGAGCCCTTGTAGTTGTTGGAGCACGGCTGCGCTACGGGAGTTTGACCGGACCGATTGGGGGAATGAAAGCGCTCCGCCGTCTAGCAAACGAGCTGTTTGCGATTAATTTGGAAACCGTTGAGGCTGCCCAAAACCGCCAGCGCGACGCGATCTTGCTGGAACCAGTCGTTGGCGACTTCCATGATATTCTCCGCGCTTACCTGCTCAATCTGCTCGTTGAGCTCGTCAAGGGAAAGAAAGCGCTGGAAATGCTTCTCCTGGCTGGCCAAGCTTGACATGCGGCTGCTCGTTGATTCCAGACTGAGCGTGAGGCTGCCCTTGAGATGGTCCTTGGCTCGCCTCAGCTCCACGGTGTCCACCGGGTTCGTCTTCAGGTCCTTCAACTCCGCCAGCGCGTGCTGGATAACCTGCTCGGTTGTGTCTAGTGAAGTGCCGGCATACACGGACATGTAGCCACTGTCGCTGTAGACACTGAGGTCCGAGAAAACCGCATACGCCAAGCCTTCGTGCTCGCGAATCTTCAAGAACAGCCGTGAGCTGATGCCACCCCCAAGAACGGTATTGAGTACGTAACCCGCGTAGCGCCGCGGATGGGTAATGGCGTATGCCGGGACTCCGATACAAACATGCACCTGCTCGAGCGAAGGCTTGTCCCGCAGCGAAATGGCCGGATGCGGCTCGGGTTCCGATGTGGCTACCGGAGAAGCCGCGCCGCTCAAGTGTCCGAAGCGTTCTTGCACAAGCTCGACCAGGTGCGAATGCTCGACGTTGCCCGCCGCGGTAATCATGAGATTCGCCGGGCGGTAGGTCCGCCCAAAGAACTCCCGCAGTTGCGGGCTTTGGAAACTGCCGATCGTCTCCTTCGTTCCGATGATCGTGCGTCCCAGGGCATGGCTCTTCCAAAAATTGCTGACGAACATCTCATGAATCAAGTAGTCCGGATTGTCCTCTTCCATCTTGAGCTCTTCGAGGACCACCCCTTTCTCGCGCGCAATGTCTTCTTCCCGGAAAGCCGGGTTGAGCACCAGATCGGAGAGCACGTCGAGCGCCCGAGGCAGATGCTCATCGAGAACCTTAGCGGTAAAAGCGACGTTCTCTTTCGTAGTGAAAGCGTCGAGCTGGCCTCCGATCGAGTCGATCGAGCAGGCGATGTCGTCGGCTGACCGATTGCTCGTGCCTTTGAAAACCATGTGCTCAACGAAATGGGAAATGCCGCTTTCCCCATCGCTCTCGGCGCGCGAACCGGCATCGATCCAAACTCCGACGGCCACCGAGCGGACATGAGGCATCTCTTCGGAAATGATACGTATTCCGCGTGGGAGAGTGGTTTTTTGGATGGCTGGGTTGCTGCTTTCGACTGGACTCATACCCCTCGCCGGTTCTAGTGGGATCTAAAGAAGGTAACTTGGAGAGCCGGGTCCGGCCCGCGTTCGACAATTCCCTAGTCTATCACAAGAAAGTGCCTGAACCCTCGATTCGTTACAATAGAGAAGTGGAGCAAGCTCTTGTAGGCAAAGAGGTTAACGAACTTTCGCGGATCGTGGGACTGCTCGGGGAGCCCGCCTATCGCGGGCGCCAGCTCTACCGGGGTCTTTATCGCGAGCGGCTGGGCGAGCTGGACGGGATTCGTTCTCTGCCACTCGCTCTGCGAAAGTCGCTGGCACGAGAGTTCTTCGCCGGCTTACCGAAGGTTTCAGGTCGATTCGTTTCCGCGGACGGGACGGTTCGCTACCTGCTGCGGCTCGAGGACGGCAAGACAATCGAGTCCGTCTTCATTCCAGAAAAGACGCGCGACACGTTGTGTATTTCCACCCAAGTCGGCTGTCCGGTCGATTGCAAGTTTTGCCTGACCGCGCTGATGGGACTAGAACGAAATCTTTCGGCGGGAGAGATCGTGGGCCAGGTTCTCCGTCTATTCGCGGAACACCAACTGGAGCCCCGCAACCGCCCTGTCAACATCGTGATGATGGGGATGGGGGAGCCTCTGCTCAACCTCGAGGCCGTGCTCAAAGCGACTCGGCTGCTGGCGGACCCCGACGGCATGGGTGTCGCTCTGCGGCGCATTACGGTTTCGACATCCGGGATCACGCCGAAGATCCGCGAAATGGCGAAGTGTGCCGAAAGGCCCCATCTTGCGGTGTCATTGAATGCCTCGACGGAAGAAGCTCGGCAGAGACTGATGCCGATCACCTCCAAGTATCATCTCGACGAGCTGTTGGAGGTCTGCCATCAGTACCCCCTGCGTCCCCGGGAGAGGGTTACGTTTGAATATGTCTTGCTCAAGGATGTCAACGACAGTGACGCTGACGCGCGGCGCGTCGTGCGGTTGCTGGCCAACCTGAAATGCCGGGTCAATCTGATCGCGTTCAATCCGGGGCCGGAGATTCCGTTTGACACTCCGGAGCCAGCGCGCGTTGAGGCCTTCCAAGGCATCTTGCGCCGCGGTTTTCCGTGTTTTGTCCGCAAGCCGCGCGGCCTTGATATTTATGCTGCTTGCGGGCAGTTGAAGCGGACGGCGAGGTAGAGCTTCCACGGCCGTGATGCGGTATTGGGGCGTCGCCGTTGGGCTGGCTAGCCAGCATTTCTAACCACCTGACAGCCCAAGCACGCCACAGGCCCGCCATTACTTTCGTTGCGCTTGCTCGCGGTGCTCAACGCACTGTGTCGAGGCGACGTCGGCCCGGAGGCCGACGCGGCCCGCCGGGAGGCGCGCGCCACGTCGCGCCTCGCCGTTCGGTGAGAAATGGCACCGGTCCCTACAGGAAACCGGCTAGCCCGCTTTTCTCGCCACCTGGCGTGACGAGCTGCGTGAGAGGCGCGTCAGTACGAGGCGCGTTCGGCTTGACGCCAACCCCGCTGAATCAAAGACGCATACTTGACGGTAGGTCGAAAACGGTCGACAAGCGCAATGAAGGACTGCCTGGCCTCTCGCCTGCCTCGCCCGTCAGGCGCTGAGAAACCCGGGCTGACAAACTCGGTCACGGATTTTTGATAAAATTATCCCCTTTGTTTTCAACAGTTTTATCCAGGAAGCGCCAGGCCGCCCGAGACTGGCTTGCTATCCTAAAAAAGGGAACCCCAGCGATGAATCATTTTCCATGTGGAGGTGAGCGGCAGGCCATCCAGGCCCTCCCGCCCGGCAAAAACCCCGAAACTCTCTCATGTACTCTCAAATCCTCTCGTTGAAAAAATTAACCGCTTATAAATGAACAACTTGCGCCCAAACCGCTCAAGTCCGTTGAGGCTCTTTTGCTAGCGAATACGAGGACGATGACAGCTAAAAAGACCAAAGGGCGAACATTGAAAAAAATCCATTTGATCGCTGGATGAAACAGGATCGCCTCCAGAATGCCCGAAAAGTTGCGCCGTGAGAAATGCAGGCTAGCTTTCGAGGATGACCTGGGCGACTGCTGTTTGGCGGGTGTGGGAGAGGGACAAGCTGATCGAGCGGCAGGCGAGTGACGCGGCGTGATCCGCGGCGCGTCCGTGGAAACGCAGACGGGGACGGCTTTTGGGCTCGCTGACTACTTCCACGTCAACCCAGCGAACTCCGTGGTCCCAGCCGGTCCCCAGAGCCTTCATGGCTGCTTCCTTGGCGGCAAACCTTGCCGTGTAGCGTTCGTAAGGGTTCGCCGCTTGCTCGGCGTAAGCAACTTCTCCCGGTGTGAAAATCCGTTCGATGAAACGCCGGCCATGACGCTCGATTGCGCCGCGGATACGGGACACTTCTTCGATATCGATGCCGGTGCCGACGATCATGGGTCTGATTGGGTGGTGGGCGTGTAGGGACCCGTCGCTTGCTTGCGATGATTCTCGCTCGGTCGTGCTGACCCGTCGCTTACGCTTCGGGCTCCTCGCTGCTGACCCGTCGCTTGCGCTCTGGGCTCTGACAGACTACGGTTTCGCCAGGCGGTAGGGCCTGAAGGTTTCAAACACCCGTCCCAGCCCGTCCACGCCGACCAGCCGAATACCCAGCGTCGCCGGGTAGCGCTTCGTCAGTGTTGCCGGAATCGTGAAACGGCCGAACTGCGTGGTTCCGATCACTCGCGGACCGATTCCCGCACCAGCCACTTCGGCGATCCACAACCATTGCATCTTCTTCGTCGCTCGGCCAGTTTTCTTGACCGTGGCGTTGAATTCAAAAGCTCCTCCCGCCGTCAGCTCATCGGTATCAGGAAACTGAATCTCGTAAGGAACATCCGCGGCGCCACCCTCGATCTTCTTCGGCTTGGTCTTGCGCCAGGCGAGCAGCAACCACTTGTTCATGCCCTGCTTCTTGCCTTCCCGGTGCAAGTAAAGCACCCAATCATGCGATGGATCGGGCGGCCCCGGTGTATTGAAACGTTCCCCTTTGAACTTCTTCTTTTCGTCCACCCAGGTTCCGTCGCTCGGGTTGAACCAGCTAACGGCGTACTCGTGCTTGGGCACCCGCAGCTCGACCGGCCCGGGCTTGTCGAGATAGACCGAAAATTCCACTCCACTGGGCGTCTCGGCTCGATAGCGGAAGAACGTCAGGCCGATTGCCGCTCCCCCTTCAACCCGGTAGTAGGGCAATAAGTCGACGTAGCGTGTCTGCGCGAAATAATCGTACAGATGCGTCATGGCGCGGGCGCCCGGCGAGTCGGCGTATCTCAGGTCGACGGTTGAGCCCTCGGCTCCCCACGTGCCGGCGTTAGCGAACGTCACGTACTGCCCCCGAATGGCCGCGTTCCAAATCCTGTGGCGCAGCGTGTCGCTGTCGACGAAGTTCGGCTGAGCGGAGCTTCCAGTGGCACTTCCGGCGCTTTCCACCCCAACTTCAATATTGACGAACGGCGCGGGGTGCATCTCGTGCTCGACTGTCGCCAGGCTGGGATCCCAAGAGCGCTGGACGACGTAATTCATCCAGCCGTCTTCCCGCACCGGGCTGGAGGTCACCACCGCGGCCGTTGAGCGGGGATGCTTGTAGGGGTCCCACTTGTCGATGTAGCGATTGATCTCTTTTACGAACGCCCGGCTGTTTTCGTACTCCTCGAAGCGCTCGACTCCTTGCCAAGTAATGTTCATCGCGGCGTAGCGGGCTGCCAGATAGCGAATGTACCGCTCGCGTGTGTGCCGGTCCGGCAGCAGTTCGGCCAGTTGATTCGCCCCGCCGCCGAGAATGACATCGTAGATGATTCCTTTTTGATTCATGTAGTCGATGCGCTGGTCGACTTCTTGAAAGTGCTCGATGAGCGGGCGTTCCGGGTCGGCAAGGACTTTGGCCGCATTGCCGGCGTTGCCCAGAATAAATCCGCGCATGTGGTTGAACTTCTGTTCGGAGCGAATATCCACTAACTTCGAAAAGGTCTCCCATGGGATGGTGCTGAACGAGTAGCAGGTGTCGCCCATCCAGTAGTGGGTTGTCTCGGGCGCGTTGAAGCGCCAGTAGCGCAGATCGTGCACGCGGATGAAACCGGGCGTGCGCGCCGGTCCGGTGTCAAAGCTGCCGGTTTTGCCCGACAGGCTGGGCAGGTTGGAGACGATTCGAAAGTCCCAGCGGCCCAGGTCGAGCGGCGAAAAGCGGATCTTGAACAAGCGCCCGCCGTCCCAAAACCCGGGCATGACCTTGGTGCGGCCGCCCTTCGGTGAGCGAAACTCGGCGCGCAGCTCGACGCTCATATAAGGATTGGAGTGTTCCGCGGCCTCGGCGGCGCTCATCTCAATTTCGATTTCGCAGAACTCATAGAGTGGCGGCGGCGGACAAACCTTGATCGACTGCGCCGGCAAGGTCAAAACGCTGACAAAAGCCGCGACGGCTAACAACCTCATACTGTGAGGATAGAACGCGGTCACGTACGGGCGCAAAGAGGCGGGCAGCGGCAAGCTCGGGTATACGAAGAGCAAGTCCGCTGGCTTGAGCTAGTTGTCGCCGCTTGGCGGCCGATCTGGACCCGCGCCTCACCCGCGAAGGACCCGTTGGTGCAACAGCCCTTCGCCAATTCTTCTTGACGGACTTCAGCCTCGAGGACTGACAACCGTGCTGGCTTCCGTTCTAATCCGGCCTAAAGCAGATTGTCAGGGGCCGGGCCCACCGGTCTCGCCGGCAGGACTTGAACCACCGCTGGGGGCCCCTCGGGCGGATTCGGCGGCAGCTCCCTGCCCGCCGGAAGAGGGCGCCGGTTGAGTGTCGTCGTACTTGATGATCAGGGAAATCCGCCGGTTGGAGGGATCATCCGGCGCGTCCGGCGTGCGCAACTTGACGTCCGCGAAACCGCGAACTTCGACGATGCGGTCCTGACCAAGCCCCGTCTCCGTCAGGATGCGGCGGGCGGTGTTCGCGCGGTCGACGGAAAGCTCCCAATTCGAATAGTTCTCGCGGCCCTCGAACTGCAGGGAGTCGGTGTGCCCTTCGATGATGATCTCGTTGGGCAGCTTGGCCAGCTCGCGCCCGATGGTCTGGAGCGCGGTGCGGCCGGAATCGCTCGGGGCGGGACTGCCGCTTTGAAAGAACATGCCCTTGTCGTTCTCTAGCAATTCGATACGAAGGCCATCGCCGGTAACCGTGGAAACCACGTTGTCCCTGAGCTGTGCAAGCTCCGGCAGCTCCATCATCGCATCTTGTATCTTGTCAGCCAATCCCTCCAGATCGTCCTTTGAAACGGCGATTCCGGGCTGGTCGCCGCCGAATTTCTCCGCGAATCCCTTGGGGTCGTGAAAATAGGCGGCGATCGCTTCCTTTTTATCCGTATTGGCGTTCATGAGCCAAAGCACCATGAACAGCGCCATCATCGCGGTGACGAAATCCGCGAACGCGACCTTCCACGCCCCGCCATGATGTGCCCCGCCGCCAGAGACTTTCTTGATGACGATGATCGGAGAACCCGACCCGCCCGACTCCGTGTCTACTTGTCCTTGGTCTTGGGCTTGTCCTTGTCCTTGTCCTTGTCCTTGCTCTTCCCCTTGCATGTCTTCTCCATTTCAAGAAAGGTCGGCCGCTCGGCGTGGGGGATCATGCGTCTGGCAAACTCCATCGCCATGATCGGCGGGTGCCCCTTAACGAATCCGACCAACCCAGCTTTCAAGACGCGGTAGTAGGCTCCTTCAGCTTCGTCGATCGCGGTCATCGCGGCGGCCAGGGGGGCCAGAAACCCATAACAACTCAGAATGCCCAAAAACGTCCCGACTAATGCCGCGGCCACTTTGTACCCCAACTCTTCGGGCGGTCCGCCCAGCGACTGCATGGTGATCACGATGCCCAAGACCGCGGCCACGATGCCCAGACCCGGCAGGGCGTCGGCGACCGTCGTCAGCGAACTCACGGGCTGGTGGTGTTCCTCGTGATGGACCTCAATATCAGACTCGATCATCTGATCCAGATCAAACGGCGCAATGCCGCCGCTGATGGCCATCCGCAGCGTGTCGCAGACGAAGTGCACCGCGTGGGGGTCCTTGAGAAACGCCGGGTACTTCTTGAAGACGTCGCTCTTTTCCGGTTTTTCAACGTCGGCTTCAAGACCCATCATTCCCTTTTTGCGGGCCGTCTGAAAGATGTCGTTGAACATCTTCAGCGTGTCGAGATAGACGGTGCGGTCATACTTGTTGCCGCCCACAACCCGGCCGAGGTTCTTCATGATCTTCATGATCACCGGAAGCGGAGTGGCGATGACGAGAGTCCCCAGGGCGGCGCCCCAGATGATGAGAAATTCCGAAGGCTGTATCAACACGGCCATGTGGCCGCCATGCATGAGGTAGCCGCCGAACACGGAGCCGACCACGATCAGAATTCCTATAATCGGGAGCATAGACTTATCTGTAAGGTCGTATCGGCCGCAGCCGGGCAAGAATGACGGGGGCGATGGAGTTTCTGTTCTCAGGTGCGCGGCCGAGCCCGCATTTCTCACCACCTGACGGCCGAAGCGCGCGATTCGCAACCACGCCCGGCAGCCTAGGAGTCTGTCTCACAGAACGAAAAATGGCCTTTGGGACTACAGCATCTAGTGTAAGGCGAACTCGGTTTGTCTATATGTGGTACCGCATTTCCCGTGGGACAGACGCCTAGCAGTTGCGAGTCGTGGGGCGCGGTATCCCGTTCCCATTGCGCCTGGCCCGGCCGCGCTCGTTCTGCCCGAGACGTTGCCGACGGTCAGCCGTTTTCGCTGCCATCGGCCGCCAAAAACTCCCGGATCCGCTGCGCCTGCACGCGGCTGACCAGCCGCGCCAGATCCTCCACCCGCGCCTGGCGCACTTGTTCGAGGCTGCCAAACTCGCGTAACAGCTTCTGGACCGTCTTTTCACCCACTCCCTCGATCTGCGTGAGAACAGAGGTGAGCTGGCGCGTATTGCGGCGGCTGCGATGAAAGGTAACCGCGAACCTGTGGGCTTCATCGCGAATCATCTGGACCAGATGAAGCACGGGCGAAAAGCGGTCGAGTTGCACCGGCTCATCCTCTTGTCCGAAAACGTAGATCGTCTCTTCGCGCTTGGCGATCGCCGCCAGCGGCTGGTTGATCACGCCTAAGCTCTCGAGCGCTTCCGCCGATGAATGCAGTTGTCCCAGCCCTCCATCGATCAGCACCAGTCCCGGCAATGCCACGCCCTCTTCCAGGAGCCGGCCGTAGCGCCTTGTCACCACTTCCTTCATGGAGGCGAAATCGTCGTTCCCCGTCACGCCCTTGATGATGAACTTGCGGTAGTCCGACCGCCTCATCTTGCCGTTCTCACAAACCACCATCGACGCAACGGTATCGGTGCCTTGGATGTGCGAGATGTCGAAGCATTCAATTCGCTGGGGAGTGTCCGGCAGGTTGAGGGCGCCGGCAAGGCCCGACATCATCGCCTTCGGAGTGGGCTTCATCACCCGGAACCGCTGCTCGAAACAGTGGCGGGCATTGCTTTGAACCAAATCCAGCATCGACTTTTTCGGGCCTCGCTGGGGGATGGCGATCTCTACCTTGCGGCCGCGCTTTTCGCTGAGCAGTTCTTGAAGCGCCTCCAGGTCCTCGAATTCCGCCGGGACGTGAATCAGCGACGGCACGTATTGCTGGTCGAGATAGATCTGCTTCAGCAGCGCAGCCAGAAACTCAGACTGCTCGAAGCGCTGAACGTCTTCCCAATAGAACTCGCGGCGATCGACGATACGGCCATTGCGCAAGTGGAACAGGTTGGCGGCCACCAGGGGCGGCTCGGCAAAAAAAGCGCAGATGTCGATGTCACGGCCTTCGACTGAGGCCACGCGCTGCTTTTGCTTCAACTCGTCGACGGTGGCGATGAGATCGCGAAGGGCCGCCGCTTGCTCGAACTCCAAATTCTCGGAAGCCTTGAGCATCCGTTCGCGCAGATCGAGCACCAGCTCGCCCGAACGTCCGTCGAGAAACATGCGAACGTCGTCCACGGCCCGTTTGTAAGTGTCATCGGTCGTCAGCCCTTCGACGCACGGCCCCCAACAGCGGTGGATGTGGTACTCCAGGCAGGGCCGCGGATGGTAGCGAGTCAAGTCCACGCGGCAGGATGGGATCTTGAAATAGCGGTGAATGAAATTCACCAGCCGATGCGCCAAGTTTGCTGGAAAGTAGGGGCCGAAATAACTCGAACCATCTTTCCGCAGCCGCCGGGTCACATACACGCGCGGGAAGCGTTCTTTGGTGAGCTTGATGTAGGGATAGGTCTTATCGTCTCGCAGCAGAACGTTGAAGCGCGGCTGGCGCTCCTTGATCAAGTTGTTCTCCAGCGCCAGGGCCTCTTTTTCGTTCGCGACCGCGATGTATTCGATCTCGCGGGCCTCCGAGATCAAGCTGCCGGTCTTGGCGTCGGAGAGGCGTTCCTCGACGAAGTAACCGCGGACGCGATCACGCAGGCTTTTCGCCTTTCCGACGTAGATGACCCGATCAGCCGCGTCCTTGAAAAAATAGACGCCCGGGCAAGTGGGGAGAGTGGAAGCTCGCTGCTTGAGACGGTCCAGATGCAGCGCTATCGCCATGCGGGAAGGAGTTCTTGCTTCGATTCTATCAGGAGAATCAGAACCCAGAGAAACAGAGCCCAGAGCGCAAGCGACGGGTCAGCGAGACGAAACAGCGGCGGGTCAGGGAGCACTCCGGCCACTCTGTCCTGGTTCAGCCCGAACTTGGAGCCGTAACGGCCCGTCGCTTGCGCTCTGGGCTCTGTTTCAAGAGTAGAATATAAACATGCATCCAACTCCCACGCTGGTGTCCGTGGAAGAGTATCTGCGAACGAGCTTCTCCGACGGTGATCGTGAGTACATCGACGGGCGCATTGTGGAGAGAAACTTGGGAGAGAAAAACCACAGTAAGACTCAGGGTGAGTTGATCTATTTGTTCCGCGTTCTCCGCTCCACACAGGGGACTCACGCGTTTCCCGAGCAGCGGGTGCAGGTCAAACCAACCCGATTCCGCGTTCCCGACGTTTGCGTATACATAGGGAGCGAGCCGGACGAGCAAGTGTTTCACACGCCTCCGTTTCTGGTCGTCGAGGTCCTCTCCAAAGACGACCGCCCGGGCGAGATCCAAGAAAAGATTCGCGATTACACGGATTTTGGCGTGCGATTCGTGTGGGTGATCGACCCAGAATCGCGGCGGGGTTATGTGTACACGAAGCGGGACAGCTTCGAGGCCAAGGACGGAGTACTGCGAACGGAGGAACCTCGGCTCGAAGTCGTGGTTGAAGATATCCTCAGCGGAAACCTCTAACCCGCTTTTCTCACCACCTGACGGCCGAAGCACGCGATAGGCCCGCCATTACTTCGTTGCGCTTGCTCGCCTTGCTCACCGTACTGTTCAAGTACGCGTTTTTTATCGAGTGAGGGGCGACAAACGGCGTGCGCCTTGTACTGACGGGCCTCTCGCACTTTGGCACGCCAAGACGCATTCATCCAGAATGATTCGTGAAAGATTCGATCACGGCTTCCAATGGCAGTCGTCCTGCACGGCGTTGAGCGTGAGCGATTCCCAGCGGCAGCGGGGCTGCGAATACAATGCGAATCAGGAACCGTATCACAAGCGGGCGGATTTCGACTCCGAGTACGTGTTTTTGCTGAAGCGCAACGAGATCCGCTACGGTCTTGATCGTTTGTGGGGGTCTGAGGGGTGGTGGGCGCAGCCCCGGGACGCAAGCTCCGAGAGAGAGAGCTGGGCAAGAATCGGGGAGAGTCCACTTCGCGCCGTCGAGATCGGTTGATTCCTTCGGGCTTGCGCCGGGGCGCTCGTTACAGGCCCCATTTACTCACACCCCTTATGCGCGCGGCCCGGTTGGGTTTCGACAGAGAAATCCGTATAGTGGAGACTTGCTTCTTTCACCGGATCTATGACCGATGAATCCCGCTTCCACTGTCCAAGCAGCTTCCTTGCCTCGCGCCGCCGGCGGCCATGGATTCGGGACAGCGCCCGTTTTCCTCGCTTCCATCAGCACCATCCTCGGCGCCGTTATGTTCCTGCGCTTCGGATACGCCGTAGGGAGCTTGGCTCTGGCCGGCGCCATCCTGCTGATCCTGATCGGCCATCTCGTCACCATACCGACCGCCATGGCGATTGCGGAGATCGCCACCAACCGGCGAGTCGAGGGAGGCGGAGAATACTACATCATCAGCCGCTCGTTCGGCACGACCATCGGCGGCGCGATCGGCATCTCGCTCTATCTTTCCCAGGCTGTTTCGATAGCCTTCTACATGATCGCGCTGACCGAGGCGTTCGGCCCCGTACTGGCTTGGGTCCAGCAAGACTACGGCTGGTCGCTGGACCCGCGCGCGGTCAGCCTGCTGGGGACCCTGCTGCTGGTCCTGTTGATTCTCAAAAAAGGCGCCGCCATGGGAGTCCGCACGCTGTGGGTCGTCAGCGCCATCCTCGCCGTGTCACTGACCCTATTCTTCTTCGGCCAAGGAAACATAGAACATGAACAGGGAATCCCGCTGGGCGCGGCCGTTGACAACCCCGACGCCTTTGTTCTGGTATTTGCCATCTGCTTCCCGGCCTTCACCGGAATGACGGCCGGAGTCGGACTATCAGGAGATCTCCGCAACCCGCGCCGCTCCATCCCGTTGGGAACCCTGGCCGGAACCGTCGCCGGAATGGTGGTCTACATCTTGCTGGTGGTCAAGCTGGCTGCCAGCGCTTCACCGCAAGATCTCGCCGCGGACCAGCTCATCATGAGCCTCGTCGCTTTGTGGGGACCGATCATTCCGATCGGCCTGGCGGCGGCCACGATCTCTTCCGCCATCGGCTCCATCCTGATTGCCCCTCGTACTCTGCAAGCATTGGCCCGTGACACCTGAATTATGCACAGATTCGGCGTAGCCATCGCCGATGGAGTTGTGGCGGTAGCGGCAGTCGTGTCAACTCAGTGATTTAGCAAGTCGTCTTTTCCTCTGTTTCCCTCCCTGTTTGAGCCGCCTGCCAATCCCGGCGGGCAAAAGCGGGCGGGCAAGCGGCGTGTTCCCAGTACGTTGCGGCGAGTGCATGAAATTTTATGCATGGAGCGCCCCTCAACTCAGCGCACCCTCCACCACCGGCGCGAAGCTCGATCCCGGTGGCCCCATCGCCCGCAGCCGCCGCATCAGCCGTTCAAACAGGCCCTTTTCCTCATAATGATCGCTGTAGCTGACACCCGTTCTGCCGGCGTGCCGCCAGATCTTGGCCGCCACGAACAGAAAGCGCAGCCGCGCCGTCGCCAGGGTGGTGTGCCGCAGTGTCTCCACGCTGGCTTGGGCTTCGCGGTTGAACAGCAGCAGCCAGCAGTTGAGGTTGTAGGCCAGCATGGCCAGCTGAAAGTGATTGCGGTTCATGTCAAAGCGGCGCGAGGGATGGGCCGCCAGCCCGGCGTCGTTGTTGGCCTCCTTGATGAGGTTCTCGGCTGCGGCGCGCTGATTGTAAAACCACACCACCGCCGCGATCGGTTCGGCCAGGTTGGTGACAAACACGCGGTAGGTGTAAGCGCTGGTGGCAAACAGCTGGTATTGCTCGGCCGCGCCGGCCGCGGGTTCGTTTTCGTAACGCAGCGCCAGGAAACGACAGGCCCGCGCCCAGCCCTGCGGCTGGTAGAGGAATTCGCATTCCGCATCCGCATCGCTGTGGGGCGAGGGCTTCCAGGCCGCTTGCTGCAACTGCTCGACCAGCCGCCTGGTCTTGCGCGCCACGATGACGAACTGACAAGCCGCCTTTTCATAGGCCTCCACCGCCTCCCAGCAATAAAACCCGGAATCGGCCCGCGCCAGGATTTTCTTCACGCCGTGCGGCAAAGCCCGAAAGGCGCTCTCGAGGTGGGCGGCGATCTGCCGGCCCGTGGGCCGGTCGCCGTTGCGCAACCCGCCCATCAGGTATTCGCGCGTCTCGGCCAGGAAAGTCAGTATCGGCTGGTAGCTGCGCTTGCCCTTGTTCTTGGGGTTGTAACTCTTGCGCCCGCCCATCTGGCGGCCGTAGAGCGTGTGCACGGTGGTGTCGGTGTCCAGCGTCACCGTCTCCAATTTCACCTGGGCCGCGGCCCAGACTCGTTCCCGCAGCTGGCGCTGAATGGAAAGGATCTGCTTCGCCACGTTGAGGTGCAGCGAGGCCAGAAAGCGCCACAGCGTGGACTGCGGCGGCAGACGCGTCACTTGCAAGATGCCGGTCAAGATGGGGTCGCGGGCGATGAAGCGGAGTTGGTTCAGCCGCGCAAAGCCGACATAGAGGCCCAGCACGAGGGCCAGCACAAACTGGTAGAGGCTCATCACACGGGTGATTCGTTTGTTCGTGATGGTTTCTTCCAGCAGCGCCTGGAAGCCGAGTTTTTCGAGCAGGGTGGCGACGGGCAGCAAGCCGCCGTAGGGAGTCAGATTCTTGCCGCGGAAGTGATAAGGCGTGGCAGCCCCGATTTTATTGGGCCGCGGGGCCCTCGCGCCCCGGCCTTGTTTGACGGGCCTTCGGGAGCTATGCTGTTTTCGCTTGGTAACCATTTGGGTGACCTCCTTGGGGTTGACTGGCGAAGCTGAAATCTTTGCCAGCCTACCTTATTACCCCATGTTTTCGGGGGTCCCCCAAATGGCCCCTGGCGGCTCAGCCCTCCTCCGGTGCACCCCGCAGTGCATAATTCAGGTGACAAGGTGTTTCCCTCTTCGAAGCTTAACGCGGTTCTGTCCCGCGGACGGGGCAAACAGGGCGAGCCCGTCAACGCCACTTTAGCCTCCGCCGCAATTGCGCTTGTATTTGTTCTGCTGGGAGACGTCAACTTCGTGGCGAAGATCATCAGCATGTTCTTCATGGTCACCTACGGAGCCCTGTGTACGGTCTCTTTTCTGGAGCACTTCGCCGGCAATCCGTCCTACCGGCCCTCCTTCCGGTCGCGCTGGTACGTGTCGCTGCTCGGGGCCTTCATGTGCTTCATGATGATGTTCCAGATGGCGCCGGGCTATGCTTTGCTGGCCCTGCTGATCATGTTCGGCATCTACTGGGGCTTGCGCTACCAGCGCCAGGGAGAAAGGGACCTTTCCGCGATTCTCGAAGGCGTCATGTTCCAGCTCACCCGGCGGCTGCAAATCAAGTTGCAGAAAAGCCGCGCGGGAACCAGAGTCAGCGACTGGCGCCCTTCCGTTATCGCCGTCACGCGCCACTCCATGGACCGTCTGGACCACTTCGACCTGCTGCGCTGGATCTGCCATCGGCACGGTTTCGGACAGTTCATTCAATACATCGAAGGCCGCGTTTCGGTGGACTCGGAAGTCTACTCACGCGTGATATCAGAGAAGCTGATCCAGCGCACCGAAGCCAGCCATGCCGGCGTGTTTGTCGATTCGATTGTCGCGGAGTCTTTCGGGGCGGCTTTGGCCCAGGCGGTTCAGATGCCGGGAATTTCGGGTCTGCCGAACAATACCGTTCTGTTCGAGTTCTCCCGCAACCACACCGGCGAGATCGGCGAGGTGGCGGACGGAGCTAAGCTCGCGGCTCCGCTGGGGTTCAATGTTTGCATCCTTCGTTCTTCTGAAATCCGGTTCGGCTACCGCGGAAGAATCCACATCTGGTTGACCAAGGACGACTTCAGTAACGCTCCTCTGATGATTCTGCTGGCCTATATCATCCTGGGCCATCCCGAATGGCGGCAAGCTGAGATCCGCATCTTCGCCTGCTATCCCGCCGGCACGATGGAGAAGGAGCTGGCCACCCTGCACGACATGATCACTGAAGGCAGGTTGCCCATCGCCGAGCACAACCTCACTCCGGTGCCGTTTGATGATCAGCTAAGCTTCGAACGCGCCTGTCACAAGAGTTCCCGCGACGCCGACTTGGTGATCATGGGGTTTGTGTATTCCGACATCAGCAACGACGCGAAACAGTTTCTCCTTTCGCACATCGAACTCAGCGAAGTCCTTTTCGTGAATGCCAACGAGCAGATCTCGATTTCCTAGATCACCTGAACAAGGACGATGAGGCCCGCTCATCCCAGACCCGCCCGCGGCGTGTGATTACCCGGCGGGCTGACCCCGTAGCCAACGCCGCCAACGAACCCGCTTCGCTGTACGAAAGCGTACGGATGGTAGAATTGATACGTGAAGTACATTCAGGCAGGGGAACGTGATTTGATCGCTCTCGAGCCTGAGCACGAGATGATCCACAACTTGGCCACCCAAGCCGGGTTCGCCTGCAGCATCAACGAAGACAGTCGCGCCATCACGGTCGACGCCAAACCGCAGTCTTCGAAAGATCCCCTTGTCCTGTTCGATGCGAGTGACCCCGCAAACGTGGGCTGGTTCTCCCGCTGTCAGTTTTACGTCGACGGCCTTTCCGGGGCGGTGCTCCAGACCCCGCTCGTACTTGCGAATAGTCACGATGCCCAAGGGAAGCTGGAGCAAGCCGTGCGCATCTCGCTTTCAAAGGAGCTGCCCGCGTCCTTTCGGCTGCCCGGAAGCCAAGCGATCAACGAGCAGGTCGTCTACGCCCTGCTCTACAACATTCTGGTTGCACTCAAAGGCAGCGGCGTGGCGATTTGCGGCAAAGGCACGATCTTGCCCCTCATTGGCCGGACGGAAAAGGTCGGCCCCACGAACTAGCGAGATCCATAACCTCCGAGCAGCCCGGAGATTCCCGCGCTGCTTCACTTGCTGGCTGACGGCCGCCTCGCGGGAGCTTGGTCCGGCCTCGAAAACCGCGCGCCCGGCGGCTGTCGTTTGCGCCCCGTGCGCGTTCTTGACAACAAGCATCATGCTTGGCGTTGGGCCTCGGGCCGTCTTGGCCTCTAGGCATATCACCAAAGTACCGAAGACTAGCTCAGTCAATTCCCGATGGCACCCGGTACAATCGTACCCCGCTCAAATTGAACCGTTTGTTCTATTGGTGTTTTTCGGAATAGATGGCACAATTATTTCGTACCAGGGACAATTCGCTGGAGTACGCAGGGGGGACTAACTACTTCAGCGATGTCTTAGGCTGGCTCGAAAGGGCCAGCCTTCTTTTATTTGGCGCGCCATGCGCTGACCGGGACTGGCGTACCGTCAAGAGCAGCAAGCTCGAATGAGTCACGACACTGGAACCACCGTCATTGAAGCCGTCAACAAAGGCCGCGCGTGTTTGCCGTCAACTTTTCCAGTATCTCGAGCAAGCGCAAAGGGCTACTATCCGCTCCTTGTCCGCTAGCCAAATTCAAAGCCCGCCGCGGCAAACTGCATCGCCACGTTCGGCGCCGTTTCATTGCGTTCGCGAACACCGGGCCGCCACATTCGCTTCAGTCTCCTGACGCAAGTGAACCCGAGTTCCTCCGCTAAATTACTAGCTAATTCGTTGCCGGGCAGGAGATCCCAAAACACTTTTTCCCCAGAATGTTTTGCCAAAATGCTTTTAATTAGCCTTCGCGCTTGCCCCGCTTCACGAGCAACGCAAGGCCCCAGGAAATGGGCGTTTGATCCCGGCCGGGCCATCACATACCCGTCTGGAGTCCGCAAACACTCCTGTCCGCATCCCCTCCGCAACGAGCGCAACACCGCGGTCCGGCTCACTCCGAATGCCTCCTGATCGAGCGCGGAAACTTCCTCGACATCCCTCAACAACGGCAGGTCCCGCGTCGCCGATTCGCACGGAACTGAACCGGCGATCCCGCTCCAGCGCTCGATCACACATTCGTCTTGAAATCCCAAACCGCGGTAAAGCGGATAGCCCATATCGGTGGCGTCAAGCATGATGGTTTCAACGCCGGCGCCCTCTAGATAAGCAAGCGCATGCTCCATCAGACTCCGCCCAATGCCGCGCCGCCGGCAGGCCGGGTCGACAAGCATCATGCCAATCCAAGCCAGCTTTCGTCCGTAGGAAATTGCTGTTACCGTGCCCGCGACATTGCCATCCGCCTCGCGGACCCAGCACACCTCCGGAGCCAGAGCAATCACCGTCAGCCAATCTTGTTCGATTTGATTCCAGCCGGCGGCCTCGGTGAGCCGCATTGCCGCCGGAATATCGTCTTCCACGAACGTCCGGATCATGGCGAGCTCCGCTTTTTCTCGTAAAGGTAGGCGGCTCCAATGACGAGTCCCGCAACAACCACCGTGATCGCAATCGAAGTGTAGTCGCGTTCCTGCACCTGCGACCCGATCATCGTACTGACAAGCAGGGCCGGCGCCCGCCCCAAACCGGAAAGAACGATGAACTCTCCCATGCGAAAGTCCGTCAACCCGACGCCGAACGACAAGCTGTCCTTGGGCATCCCCGGCAGCAGAAACAGAAGAAACAGGGCTGACTTGCCCTTGCCGGTATCGAGTACGTTGTCGATCTTCTCCAGCCTTTTCCTGCCGATAATCTTCTGAATCACCGGCCGTCCCACGATCCGGGAAAACGTGTAAGCCAAAGCGGACCCAAGCATGATCCCGATCCAGGAATAGAGAAAACCGGCCCAAGCGCCAAAAACGTATCCCGCCGCAATTTGAGTGACTTCCCCGGGAATAGGAAACACGATAACCTGCCCAATCTGAACCGCAATGCAGATTAGCGGACCGCGAATGCCGCTGGCCCGCATCGTTTCAACAAGCTCGTCATAGTCGCTGAGTTGCCCGATGATCTCGGAGCGGTATGCGAAATAGACGGCGAGAACGAACGTCGCCGCCAGCAAAACTGCTAGTAACTTCTTCATGAGAGGGAAGTTCGTATTCTAGCGTGGAGTGAGAGAAGGCCCTTCAACCTTTACTCAAAAGACCTTCTTTGAATCCAGCAAGATCGTTACCGGACCGTCGTTGATCGACTCAACCTTCATCATCGCCTGAAACACGCCCGTCTCCACTTTCAGGCCCCGTTCCCGCAGAAGCGCCACGTACTGCTCATAGAGCGCATTGGCCTCGCGCGGAGCGGCGGCGGCGGCGAAACTCGGCCTGCGCCCCTTGCGGCCATCCCCCAAAAGAGTGAACTGCGAGACGACCAGCACGGAGCCGCCAATGTCTTCGACCGAGCGGTTCATCTTACCTTCGGCATCTTGAAAAACCCTTAATTGGGCGGTCTTGTTCGCCAGGTACGACGCATCAGAGACGTCGTCTTCGCGCCCTACGCCGAGCAGGACCAATAGCCCTTTTCCGATCTCTCCAACCGCTGCGCCATCGACCCTCACCTCGGCGCGGCTCACTCGTTCGACGACAGCTCTCATCGGCGATTCCCAACTCGGACCAGCAAGGCCTCAGCCAGGATTTCCATTTTGACCCTGGTACGGCGACAGTATACACCCGCGCTGCCCCGAATACCACGTCTTTCCGCGCTGAACCCTGCACATCACCTCCGCCGCTAGGCGCCAGGGCTCATCCATCCGCTCACAGACGTTGATTGAGCGGGCTGAACGGCGCTCCGGCCGACACTGCTCCTTGAAAAACTTTTTTGGAGCCGAAAACTGTTGATCCTCGCCCGGTCAACGCTACCCGCTCGGCAGCGGCAGCGCCCAGATCCTGTGCAGCATGTCAGCGAACAGCCGCCGGTTCAGATGCCCCTCGGCCAGCAGCAGCCAATAATACCGGGCGTGCTTGACCAGCCGACCGCCGGTCTTCATCAGCCGCTGTTGCAAGCTCGTCAGCGACCAGCTCTTGATCCTGTGCGGCAGCCCAAGCCGCCGCCACAAGTTGCCCAGGTTGTAGGCCAGCACGCTCAGTTGCAGTCGCACTTCGTTGGCCCGGAAGCGATGGCACGAAAGCCGCGTCCAGTGCGTGGCCTGTTTGCCTTCTTTGATCCACTGCTCGGCCGTGCCGCGCTTGTTGTAGAAGCGCACTACCGACCGGCTTGGCAAGCTCATGTTGGTCACGATAAATCCGACCCGCGGGAACAGCTCACCGAGATGATGCTCGACCTTGGCCACAATGCGTCGCGGCTTCGACCAACTCTGCGCCTGATAGCGGAAGCTCTTGTAGCGCACCAAGGGCTTGCGACCCGGCCTGCCCGGCGGGCGAAACAAGATGTCTTCGATCGCTAATTCCAAGCTCTTGTTGGCCGGAATGCGAATGGCGTACTGCACTCCGCGTTCCTCCGAAAACTCATAAATCTCCGGCTTGGCAAAGGCCGCATCGCCCCGGAAGGTGACCTGTTTGCCCGCAGCCTGTTGGCGCTCGATCTCGGGCAGCAGCAACTCGTTCCAGTCCTCAGCGCTGTGCACGTTGCCGGGACGCAGCTTGGCGGCCAGACAATCGCCGTGCTGGTTGAACAACAACAACGGGTGGTAGCAGACCGACTCGAAATGGCCGTTGTAGGCACTGCCCTCTTGCTGGCCGTGGACAGGGCTTTCGGTCGAATCCATGTCGAGAACGACGCGCTCGGAGTCGTCTTGCGTCTCGGCTTGCGCCACCAGCTCGCGGTTCACAGCCATCAGCCCCAGCAAGTTCTCCTCGCTCGCCAGCATCTCCGTCTCGAAGCTCTGCAGTCGCGAGGTCAGTGCCCCGCCGCGATCCCAGTTCTTCTGCGAGCCGATCAAGCGAAAGGTCGGATCGGCGGATACTCGCACGGCGTCATTGAGGTCCTCGTAGCCGGCCAGCCGAGAGTAGACTGACTGCCGCAGCAGATCGGCGAACGGGAACTTTTTGTTCGAGCCTTGCCGTGGGTCACTGAGATGTTCGTCGATCAGCTTCCCGAGCCCGAGTCGCTCGTCCAGCTCGCGGACGAGAATGAGCCCGCCATCGGAAGTGACGCGCGATCCTTGGAAATCGACTTTCAATAAGCCGTTGAAGCTTAGCTGGAACGGCTTGTTTTCTTTTTCACCCATTGGGTGTTGATCTCCTCAGCGCCTTGATTGCTTTTCAACCCGCATAAATAAAGGCGTCCGAGGTCACCCGATGGTTAGCAGAACCGAAACTAAAGTGGAAATCCGGGCTCAGATCATCGTACCGGAACCAGTAGGTAGTTTTCTTACACCAACGCAGCGACACAACGGCTAGTACTCATTGCAGCCGTCGTGTATACTGGTGCTGCCCTGGAGGGGGTTAATTTATGCATAATTTGACTACGTTCACACAAGCGGACGCCGACCAGCTCGGCGGTGCTTTAGCCGCTCTCGGAGAGGGAGCCGGTAGCATGGAGGAGGTGGCCACTCGGGTTGTCCAGCATCTAAGCGAAAACCTTTTGGACAAGGCCGGCGGGAGTAAGGCCTGTGCCCTGGTGCGGCTTTACAAAACGCACGCCTACAAAGATCTTGATCCCGAATTGAGAGGCTTCGCCCAGGGCATCCTAGGCCACGCTCCAGAGTCTGAAGACATGAAATGTTTGACTCTGCTGGGCACGGCGGGCGAAAAGACGGAATGGAATTCTAGATCATCGTCCTCCGGCCACAAAGCGATCCCTCTAGCGAGCGAAGGTTTCGTGGCGCAGATTCCCATGATCTCGCGATTGGTCAGCCAATTTGGGCTGGACGTGAATGCCGTGATCAGGCCCGACCCTAGCTTGCTGGTGGACCTTGAGCAGAAGGAGTACAACGCCTTCCACGTACCCGAAGCCGTTGGCAGCCCCTACATTCCCGCTCAAGAGGACTTCGTTATTGCCCATGGGGTGCGGTCCGTGCTGGGATTCGGAGGGATGCTGGCAACGGGGGATTTGTTCGCTGTGATTCTGTTCGCGAAAGTGCATATTCCGCGTGAGACTTCGGACGTGTTCAAGTCGCTGGCGGTAAGAGTGAAGGACGCGATTCAGCCGTTCAGCGGCAATGTGTTTTCCTAGTCCGTGGCGAGTGGCGGCACACGGATTTCCAGCGCCTGTTTGCTCGTAGGGCTTGGCGGAGGCGAAGCAAAACTCGCCTCCGCCGCGCAAAGCCCACTTGTTATCGTCGTCCGCGTCCGCCACCACGCCGGTTGGGCTGGCGGTTCGCACTGAAGCCGCCGCTTTCCCGGTTGTCGATCAGGTTCAAAGCAACCGCTTGTCTGGCGGCGGGTGCGGCGGCAAGCGCCTGCTCGAGAACCCAGAGCGCCGCTGCTTGCTCCGGCGTCAACACGGCCCGAGCCTGCTGTGAAAACTCTGAATGCTTGTCCGAGATCTGGCTTTGCAGATTTCGGATATCGAGTTGGATCTGACCGATGACCGTGGCGTTGGGGTTGTCACTCTGGAACTCATCACGCAACTGAGTTTGCAGGGTGCGAATCTGTTCTCGGTCGGGCTGAGCTGCTTCCCGAAACGCAGCATTGATATCTTGAAGCTGCTGGATTTGTTCCGGGCTCAACTGAAGGGCTTCCTGTACCGCCTCAAATTGAGCGCCATTCTCCCGATCACCTCGATCGCCGGGAGGAGGGCCGCCACCTGGAAATTGCGCGGTCAGGGTAAAGCTGAAAAGCAGCACGGGAACGATGTATTGGATCAATCTCATCTTCGTTTTTTCCTCCATTTCATGTCCGCACCATGGGGGTGCACTGCTTTAGAACACGTTGCGGCGGGAAATGTTTACAGGCGGTTGTAAAGTGTGAGTTAAGCCTGCGTTAAATGTTTTGAAGGTTCTTTTCGCGCCGCTGAATCCGGCTTCAATCTGGTGCATCGCAGCCACCAGCCGGTGGTCCGCAGCCACTTCCCAGGTGCAAAACAAACCGAGGCGCCATGGAACGCGAAACCAACCGGGGTGCGGCAGGATGACACGAGCGGTTCGCGGCCAGGTTACGACCGAGCCAAACCGCGTCGAACGCCCCACCCGCGCCCATCGGACATTGGCAAGACAAGAACGCCGAATCGTACGCCCAAACGATGACCTGCCGCGGCCTGGTGTTCCCGGCGAAGTATTGGAAGGGGGAGGTCGCGGGCCAAAAGGAATGCCCCTCGAGGCTTTCCAGCCCCTGAGCCAGCTAAAGAGCCGACAGCGGCCGTGTCTCTGGCCCGTAGCGCAGCGCTTCGGAACGGGCGACTTCCGCCGGCGGCAGCCGCACGATTCGAGGCCGGATCATGACGACGAGATCGCTTTCATTGAACTGCCGTGATGTGTCGCGAAACAGCTTTCCCAAAAAGGGGATTTGCGAAAGCCAGGCCAAGCCGGATTGATTGCCGCGCCGCTCGTAAATTTTCATTCCGCTGACAATGGCCACTTCTCCCTGCCGCAAGCGAACCGAGGAAGTGAATTGCCGGTTTGACAGAATTGGAATGTCGTTCGTACTGGATCCGGAGAGGAGCTGCACTTGAAAATCCATCTCGAGTGAGACCTCAGTTGCACTGTGAACGCGCGGCGTAACGGAGAGCGTGATTCCGAGATCTTCGAACGTGAACGAAGGGAAGGCCTGCTGATTCGTTACGCCGGTGGAAAAAGTCGCGTTGATGATCGGAAAACGCTCGCCGATCGTCACCTCGGCTGGAAGGCCATCGGCGGAGCGAAGCTGCAGCTTTAAGATCGAGCGGGCGGCGCTCTGAGTTCGTTGGGCGATCAGCCCGGCATCACCGATCGCAACGCCGAAAACGGTCTTGCCTCCTCCGAATCCAAGCAGAGGGACGCCGGTAACCATCGGAGGGACAGCTCGCAGCACCGTGCTGAAATTCGTGAGCGGAAAAACGGTCGGCAGGCGAACCCCCACGTCGAGCTGATCATTCGTGTTCGTCGCGAGCAGGTCAAGTTCCAGGAGGACTTCCGCGCGTCCGTGAGAGAGCTGGTCATAGAGTGCCTGGGCAAGCCGGACGCGATGAACCGTGTCCCTGAGGATCACCTGGCGGCGTACGCGGTCCACCTGCATGCGCCTGACTTCGAGAATTTGCTGCACGACTTGCCCGAGTTGCTGGGTTTCCTCGTCGGTCATGGCGTCGGGAATCGGTATGATGACCGTCGCCATCGGCTCCAAGTCCGTGCGCTTCGCCCGCGTATCTTCCGCGACCAAGAAAAGGCGCGAATTTAACGGCACAACAAACCCGAGCGCAATCTCGTTGAGCACGCGAATCGCTTCCGTGAAGTCGCAGTTATCGAGGATCAGCCGAATGTCGCGGTCCTCGTCGAAATCCTTGTCGAAGATAACGCCCAGGCCGAACTCTTCCGCCACCTTTTCGTAGACGACGGAGACTTTGTCTTTCAAATTGAAGCTGGTCGTCTTGTCAGCAGGCTCGAGGTGCGCCGGCGGCTGTAGTCGCCTAACGTTGTCGATCAACTTGCTGGCGCCAGCCGATGCGGCAGGAGGCTCGCGCGGCGCGGCGCCGGCGAGCAGGAAACGATTCGCCGGATCGATGCTCGCGGCGACACCAAAATCTCCGAGGCCCGCTAAGGTCTGGGCGGCACGCTTGCGAGCCATATCAGCCGCCAGAGCATAGCGGCGTTCGGTGGGATTGAAAACCTTGGCTTGAGCGAAGAACAGATAGGCATTGACGTCGTCGCCCTGGCGCGCTGCTTTTCTGCCCTTGTTGAAGTACCGCTCCGCCGGATCCGCCCAGGCGCACTGCGACACCAGCAGCAGCACCAGAAGTGATCGCGGCAGGCACACTTTCCCCAAGTAAGGGAGACGCCCGGCATCGCCCGAACGTGCACGAAAACCGCCGCGGGCCGCGCCGTCCCGTTGCCCCGCTGGCCAGGTTCACGTGGCTGGCTCTGCCCCATACATGCGCGCGGCCAGTTCTAGCCGTCCGCACCTTCGGCCAAGGCCTGCAAATGGCGGCTGAAGTGGTCGGCAAGGACTTCGGTGTAGGTGTCTGGATGCGCTTCCAGGACGGCGCGCACGGCTGGACCGTGTTCCTCGTGAGTCAGCACGGATCCGAAGGCGCAATGCAGGATCTGCCGCCCCGGCTTGGTAAATCCCTTGCCGGCCGGTACGTCGGCCCAGCGCTCGAGATACTCCTGTTCCAGGCGGGTGGGGCCGGCGATCTCGCTTTCGGGGACGGTGTTCTCCAGTGTTGCCGAGACGTGGTACGTCGCTTTATCCGTGTTGTAGCGAGAGCGGCTGAACGCGATGATACGGCGAAACAGCGCTTCGTCGTGCTTCGCCACGACGCGTAGCGCTTCGAGATAACTCGTGCCGGCGGTCTTGACGTGGAAGCGTCCTTTGGTGGCACGGGCCAGCGCCGGATACATGGATACTTTGTCCGAGCCGGAGTGCAGGCTCAGCTTGTAGGGTCCCAGCAGGCCGGCGATCGCCGCGTGATCTTCGAGCGAACGCTCCAGCGCCGCGACATCGCCCTTGTAGTCGACACCCTTCTCGAAGTCTCCAATGTAGCGGGGCGCCAGGCTGACAAGCTTCATGCCGCGCTGGATGCACTGGTCGGCGACGATGTAGTGCTCGGCGAGGGTCGTGGGCTGCTCGGTCTCGTCCACGCTCAACTCGATCTCGTAGTCGCGTCCGGCGGCTTCCTGGACTTGCTTGACATGGCCGGCCAGGGTAATGGCGTGATTCAGCGCCACGCCGTACTTCACGGCGCAACGCATGCAGGCCTCTTCGTCGAGGGATACCGGCGTCCCGGTCGAGAGCGTCACCTCACGGCCAAGGTAAGAGTCGAACCAATCGATGCGGTCGCGGACGGCCGAGAATTTGTCGCGCAGTGTCGCTTCGCCGTAGCCGTCGGCGTGCTCATCGACGTGGTCCGAGGGGTCGATCGTGAAGAAGGTGTAGCCCGCTTCCGCCGTGACATCGACATCCTCCGGAGTTTTCAGGTGGTCGGCGTCGGCTCCGCTTTGGCCACTCCAGCCTGCCTGTTTCATGCCGTCTAGTGCATCCCGCATGACGCCTTCGGCAGTACGCACGGTCCGGAACATTTCACGAATGGATTGCTGCGGGAAGATCGGCTCGATTCCGGCGCCGGAGCGCTTCATGGCTTCGACGTGGCCGGGCGTGGCCAGGCCGATGCGGTCGCCGAACCCGAAACTCGGGGCCAGGCCCAGGGTCACGCAAGGTGTTGTCTTTGTTTCGCTCATAAGAAGGTGTTTTCCCTGTTTAGCGCTAGCCAAAGATATAAGAATTTGAAATTTTGAATGCCATCGGTCCTCTGTCCGATGATCTTGTTGTCCCGGCAAGAACGGAGGAGGACCGATGCAACCTGAATTATGCACAGATTCGCTTTGCGAGTGCGGCTGCGTTCGTAGCCGCTTGGCGGCCCTCAACGGCAGGCCTAGCAAGGCGGGGGGACCGGCCTTGCGCCGAAGATGAGGAGCACAGCTCGCTCAAAACGGGCTGCCCGGTTGGAGGGGGCGCGGGCGGCCGGCCTAGCAACACCAGGCCTAGCAATACCAGGCCTAGTTGTTGTCTTCCAATTGTTCTCGCGCTACACTTGATACCAATTCCGATCCATAGGTGCAGGCGATGCAATTTCCAAGCTTGGTCAAGATGGTTTCGCTTTCGGTTCTGCTGATTGTCGTTATCGGCGCTAGCGGCTGCGAACGGCGAACGCAGGCTTACCCCACCCTGGCCCCGGTCCTTGCGCCGGAGAGGGCGCAGTTTTGCGTTCTCATGGGCGTGAACGACGCCGAGCCCACGGTCTGGGATGGTTCCGTGAGCGCGAACGGAGCACGAATCACGGCCCTTGATGCTTGGCGCCTTGACGAGAGCGACCGCTTGGAAACTGATAGCTGGCAGCTCTCCACGCGCAAGGTGAATCTGACCCGCGGTTCTCAAAACTCACCGGAGCGGCACAGGGTCCTGCCCAATGGCTTCTACCTGACCGCCGACCTCTCAGCCAGCGAGGCCAGCTTTACCGTCGAGACGGAGCAGGGTGATTTTACCTTCACGGCCAAAGCAGCTCCCTTTGGCAAAACTCTTCGTTTGCTGGATGGCCGGGTCACAGTGGAAAGAGTGCCTCTGACGCAGCCTCTTTCCAGCTCGATCGAAGAGCAGTATTTTCCAGCGCTGGCGGAGTCGGCGGACAAGATCTATCTCGCTTACGTCGAGTTCAGGCACGGTGACCGCTCGAAGGTCTGGCCGCGGCAGTTGACGCAAAAGCCGGCTTCCTTCGCGCCGCTGGAGCGGCCGGCCGGCGGCGACCAAGTGATGCTGATGGAATACACGAAATCCACGAAAACCTGGACTTCGGCTCGTGCGGTTTCGGCGCGCGGACAAGATGTTTACCGGACCGCTGTTGCTGTTGACGGCGGCGGGCGGGTTTGGGTCTTCTGGTCGGCGCAGTTGCATGGCAATAACTTCGAACTGTTTGCGCGCTACCGGGAAGGACGAAGGTGGTCGGAGGAGATGCGCCTGACCGAAAATCCGGGGCCCGATCTCAACCCCGTGGCGGTCACCGACTCGGAAGGCGGCGTGTGGGTGGCTTGGCAGAGCTACCGCGATGCTTTCCATATCTATGTGCGGCGCCAGCAGGGAGACGAGTTTTCTCCTGAAGAGCGGGTATCGATTTCCAATGCGAACGACTGGTCGCCGGAGATTGCGGCAGGGCAAGACGGCTGGGTGGCGGTCGCCTGGGACACCTATGACAAGGGCGACTACGACGTCTACTTGCGGCGTCTGCGCTACGACGGCTCGATCGGCACGAGTGCCGCCATCCCGGTCGCCGCAAGTCAAAAGTTCGAAGTGCGGCCGAGCATTGCTTTCGATTCACGGAACCGTATTTGGGTGGCTTATGAAGAAGGATATGCCGGATGGGGCAAAGACTTCGGCGCCTATGAGACGACGGGTACGGGGCTCTATCAGTCACACACGGTTCGAGTGAAGGTTCTCGAAGGCGGCAAATACTGGACGACCGCCGACCCCCTCGCGCCTCTGTTGAAACGCCACGCGGAATCGCATCCGTGGAACAAGAATCCGGGCCGGCCGGACTGGGACAAGATTCCCGTTGGGCCACAACCCGACCCGCGCCTCGCCACGAACCGACCGCTGGGAATCACCGGCTATCCGCGGGTCTATCAAGCGGCGAGCCATCCCCGGCTCAGCACGACTCCCCAAGGAACAATCGCGCTGGCCTACCGCAACGTGAGCGGGAACATCTGGGGTCCGCTGGGGACGACCTGGTTTGAAAACGTCGCGTTCCACGACGGCAAGAGCTGGACGGGGCCGGTCTTCGTGCCCCGCTCGGACGGCATTCTGGACCAGCGGCCGGCTTTCGCGGCGATCGATGATTCGACGCTGATGATGGTGGGAGTTACCGACTATCGCTTTGTCCACAGCGGTACTGGCGGGAGTGAGCTTCGCGCTCGCGGCCCGGATCTTGAGGGAGGGTTGTCGCCCAAGTACAACTACGATGTGATGGCTTACGAGTTGGTGCTGCCTGGCCCGGCGGGCGACGCCGAGCTGATCGGTATCGATCCGGAGCGGCCAGCGCAACGGATGCAAGATGTCAGGCCGGAACAGAGGCAGGTCGATCGTTTGCGGCGGCATCGCGTAACGCTCGACACCGAGAATGGCGAGGAGAAGTTAAGTTTGCTGCGTGGCGAGTTTCATCGTCACACGGCGGTCAGCGGGGACGGCGCAAACGACGGGGATTTAGTGGACGCTTGGCGCTACATGATGGACGCCGCCTATATGGATTGGTTTGGCTGTTGCGACCATGACAACGGAAACGGCCGCGAGTACACCTGGTGGCTGACGCAAAAAATGACCGACGCCTTCAACATCGAGGGGAAGTTCGTGTCTACGTTCAGCCACGAGCGCAGCGTGCGGTATCCCGAGGGTCACCGCAACGTGATCATGTCCCAGCGTGGCGTGCGTCCTCTGCCGAGGCTCCCGAAAACGGCCGAGGATTCGCCGACCCGCCCGGCGCCTGACACGCAAATGCTCTACGAATACCTGCGCTATTTTGACGGTATCACCGCGGTTCATACCTCGGGGACCAACATGGGGACGGACTGGCGCGACAATGATCCGGTTGTGGAGCCGGTGGTGGAGATCTATCAGGGAGACCGCCAGAATTATGAGATTCCGGACGGACCGCGCTCGAACACCGCCGAGGATTCGATCGGCGGCTGGCGGCCTTTGGGATTCGTGTCGAATGCGCTGGCGAGAGGTTACCGGCTTGGCTTTCAGGCTTCGAGCGATCATATTTCGACTCACATGTCTTATTGCAACCTGTGGGTGACGGAACCCACCCGAGACGGGGTCCTCGAGGCGTTCAAGAAGCGCCGGATTTATGGCGCCACGGACAACATCCTCGCGGACGTCCGCTGCGGAGGCCACTTCATGGGCGAGGAGTTTTCTCTGAAGGAAGCTCCCCAAATCGACGTTCAACTGGTTGGCATGGCGCCGTTTGCGAAGGTCCAGATCATCAAGGACGGGGCTTATGCTTACTCGGTGGAGCCGGGCGCCCGCGAAGTATCTTTTTCATGGCGGGACAACGCGGCCGAGAAGGGCAAGACGTCGTATTATTACGTTCGGGGCGAGCAGACGGACGGCGAAATCGTTTGGGTCAGCCCGATGTGGATCACGCTGGAGTAGGAACGACTCTCGAGAATAGCGCCTCACTAGTCGAATCATTGGCGTTTGGCGCTGAAGATTTCAGACGGCCGGACAGAGGCGCGGACGGAAGTCCGCGCTCCTTCGCGATCGCGTCTCGGTCAAGCTTGTGGCGCCTCTCTCGTGGCCGCTCGTCGCGCTGCCTCCGACGCGGTTGACCGTCCAGCAACCGCGGCTTTCACGGCTATCTTCGTCACCGTCGGAAGGCTATAAATGGCGGAAGAATAGTGTCCGCATTCGTGGGTGCAGAAACAGCCGTTGGCGGCCTCACGGGCCACTTCTTTGGCGCGGTTGTTGAACCAGAGTTTGCCAAAATCGTAACCGGCGTCTCGGAGGTTGCCGAGGCTGCTGTTCTTGATTTCGCATTCCACGACGTCGCCGTTGCTGTAGATCACACACGCCAAGCGGCCGGCAACGCAGGAGAACTGGGCTTTCTGTTCCGCTAGCGTACGGTCAACCGTGCGGCGGACATGCTGGTCTAGAAGATGGCTGGCGGGTCCAAAGGCCGAGAGTCCGCTGGGCCGCGGGCGTCCAGACCGGTAATCGTCTTCGAGGCGGGCCGCTAATCTCTCGTAGATCCCGCGATCGACATCCGTTTGGCCCGGGTCGAGCGGATTGCCGCGGCAGTAATTGAAGGAAACGCCGTCGGGCTGGAAGCGCCGCTTGAGTTCTTCGTAGATGCCGAAAATGTCGTCCTGGTTCTCCTTCATCACGGTCGTGATGGTGTGAAGGATGAGGTTGGGGAACCGCTTGCGAAACGGCTTGACGGCGTCGAGCGTTTCGAGCATGCGGCGGTAGGCGTTCTCTTTGCCCCGAATGTAGTCGTGCTTGGCCTCGTCGGTGTGATCGACGCTGAGGTTGAGGTGAAAGCGCATGGCGGGCGCCTGGCTGAGGGTCTTCTCCAAGGTGCCGGCGACGCTTTGTGTATGCTGTCCGTTCGTGGGGACATAGACGTTGGCGACGTTGTTGGTCCGTGCGGCGGCGAGAAGGATGTCGGCGAGGTCGCGGCGCAGGAAGGGTTCGCCTCCCCCGATGAACAAGTTGTAGATCTCACCCATCGAGGCAAGAGTTTTCTCGAATTCATCAAGCCGGAAGTCACGATTTGGTTTGGGGTTCAGCTCGTCCCAGTAGTAGCAGTGGATGCATTTTTCGTCGCAGCGGGTGGTGACGTAAAGCGTCACGAAGGGCGGCGTGACGCGGCGGCCGAAGGCAGTCTTCCACTTGATGCTGAGCAGATGGGAGAGGAAAGAGGGCTGCTTGGTGGGCGGAGTGGGGTTGGGAGCTGCCATCAGACTCCTAGGCTACACCGAAGTCTTGGGGAAGATTCAGGTTCGTGAATAGTTTTCCGTCCAGGTTGAACTTTTGATACTGCTCTGGGAGGAGTTGCCTTATCCGCAAACTCTCGAATGCTCTGGTCATTTTGTGCACTCCGCTGTCGACTGCCTGGCGAATGGCGTTGCCAGATCCTAAGGAATAGACCGCGCACAGGGGTTCGGGCATCCCGTCCTGGTCAACGGGCAGCAATACGTCAGCTGCCGATTCTCGGGCCTTGACGATAAGGAACGCTAAGAATTCGGTGGTGAGGTAAGGCATGTCGCAGGCCACGACCAGGTTCCATTCGCTGGTGGAGTCATCGAGGGCCGCGAGCAAGCCGGCCAGCGGACCGAAACCATCTACCGGGTCCGAGATCACACGATAGCCGAGATGCTGGTATTTCTCGATTGAGCCGACCAGGGTGACTGATCCCGCCGCGGATTGAACGATCCGGGCGACATGAGCGGCGAGCGGCCGGCCCCGCCATTCAAGCAAAGCTTTGTCTTGGCCGAAGCGGGAGCTTTTGCCGCCGACTAGGACGTACCCAGCGGTTTCCGGCATAAGTTGATTGTAGTACGGGGGGCAAAGGGCTTCCGTTAACCTGGACGAGCCGGTACCGGGTCAAGCGAATCTTGGCGGCGGACGCCCATGCTATCGACGACTAAGCCCAAAGCCGGCCGGCGCCACCCCGGCTGATTTGTACAATGAGAGCTTCGCAGGGGAGTTAGAGGGAAACCCATGGAAAATGTCGTCATTATCGGCTCCGGTTGCGCCGGAAACACCGCCGCTATCTACGCGGCTCGGGCAAGTCTCGATCCGCTGGTTTTCGAGGGCCTTGAAGCTGGTGGCCAGCTCTCGCTCACGACCGAGGTCGAGAACTACCCTGGCTTCCCCGAAGGGATCATGGGGCCCGAGCTGGTCGAGAACATGAAGAAGCAGGCGCAACGGTTCGGCGCCAAATACCGCCCGGGTGACGTCACCAAGGCCGACCTGTCCCAGCGTCCCTTCAAGCTGTGGGTCGGCGACGAAACGGTGGAGACGAACACGCTGATCGTCGCTTCGGGAGCCTCGGCGCGCTGGATGAACATTGAGTCGGAACAGAAACTGATCGGCCACGGGGTCAGCTCCTGTGCCACTTGCGACGGGTTCTTTTTTCGCGGCAAGCCGGTGACGGTTGTGGGAGGGGGTGATTCCGCGATGGAGGAGGCGACGTTCTTGACGAAGTTCGCCACCGAAGTCACGATCGTGCATCGCCGCGATGAGTTTCGCGCCTCGAAGATCATGCTCGACCGGGCACAACGCAACGAGAAGATCAAGTGGGTCACAAGCGCGGTAGTGGATGAGGTCTATGACGTCAGCGAGAATGAAGTGACCGGCGTTCGCTTGCGGGGCGCCAACAACGGCAAGACGTGGGACCACCCCACGAGCGCGCTCTTTCTGGCGATCGGGCACATTCCTAACACAAAGGTTTTCGAGGGGCAACTCGATCTCGACAAGGATGGCTACATCATTTCAAGAGGCGGCGCGCGAACGAACGTCGAGGGGGTCTTCCACGCCGGTGACGTGCAGGACCGTGTTTACCGGCAGGCGGTGACGGCGTCGGGAGCCGGCTGCATGGCGGCGATCGAGGCCGAGCGGTTCCTGGAAGCGATGGAAGCGTAGCGGCCTTTCGAACTCGGAGCCCGGAGCCGTGAGGTATCAGAGGTCCGTTGGATTCAACCCTGTCTTTGTGGCGATTCGAGAAAGAGCCTTGGGGCCGATCTCGTCCCTTTCATGGAAAGCGAAGACGTAGTTACCTCGCACTATTCGCAACAACAAACATCTTCGAAAGCTCTTACGGGGTTTCGCCAGCCTCAGATTGAGTTATGACATCGCCGGCTGCTAGAAAGTGTAGTCGGCAGCGTTCCGGTCCCGCCTACTGAATCCCGCATAATATAGAGTAACCTTTTGGAGGTTCCCTCGTCTTTATAAACATGGGGAACTCAAGAGGCGTACGACGAGATTTTGAAGCTCTCGAGAAGCGACGGTTGGAGGCTGTGCGGCTGGTGCTGGAAGAGGATTGGAGTCAGTCTCAGGCGGCGCGGCGGGTGAAAGCGGCGCAGCAAAGCGTGAGCCGTTGGGTGGGTGAGTACCGCGCGCGCGGTGCAGCCGGGTTGCGCCAGGCGGGGCGTGCCGGACGCAAGCCGCTGTTAGACGCCGCGCAGCTCGAGCGTCTGGCGTCGCTGTTGCTCCAAGGTCCCGAAGCCCACGGCTTCCCGACGCCGCTGTGGAGCTGCCCGCGCGTCGCTCGTCTGATCGCCGACGAGTTCGGCGTGCGCTACCACGAAGGCCATGTCTGGAAGATCCTGCGGGCGCTCAACTGGAGCCCGCAACGCCCTGTCGGCAAAGCCCGCGAGCGCAACGAAGAGGCGATCCGCACTTGGAAGCGCAAGACTTGGCCGGCCATTAAAAAAAAGCCCGAAAAGAAAACCGCACGATTGTCTTCATCGACGAAAGCGGATTGAGTCAGAAGCCGCATCGTTGTCGTACCTGGGCGCCCCGCGGCCAGACGCCCGTGCTGCAGTTCAACTTCAACTGGGCCAAGCTTTCCGTGTCAGCGGGGCTGACATTGCGCAACTTCTACTTCCGACTCTATCCCGGTGCGATCGGCCAGTGGGAGGTGATCGACTTTCTCAAGGCGCTGGTGCGCCACATCGAGCCGCCGTTGCTGATCATCTGGGACCGGCTGCCAGCGCACCGCAGTCGCTTGGTGCGGGAGTTCATCGAGCTTTCTCAAGGCCACATCGAAACCGAGTACCTGCCGCCGTATGCTCCGGAGCTGAATCCAGTGGAGTACATCTGGGCCTATTGGAAACAGCACGAGCTGCCCAACGTCTGCCCGAAAGACTACGGGGAACTGAACCAGCGCGCCCGTCGAGCGCTGCGCCGCATGCGCCGCAAACCGCGCCTGATAACTGCCTTCTGGAAACAATCTTCTCTTTGCTTCGATTAACTCTATATTATGCGAGACTCAATAGAACCAATGGGCGTCCTGCTTAGTCGCCGATCGCTGCATACGCCAGCCGCCTAAAGCGCCCGGGAATTCGTGATCGCAGGATCCCCCGCACCTGCGTCATGAGAACGACGACCAGCTCCTCTTTCGGATCGATTGAGAAAATGGTCCCGTAAGCTCCGCCCCACCCAAAGCTCCCATTGGACAAAACCGTCTCCTCAGCAGCTCGATCGGTGGTGACCCTGAATCCAAGTCTGAATTGACCGTTCCGGGTCCAGCCCGGGAGGTCTGGAGGGTTCCTCATTGGCTGCGTCATCTGCTCAACCGTTGGTCGGCTGATGATTCTGCGACCGTCGAGTTTCCCTCCGTCGAGCAGCATCTGGCAGAACCTCCAGTAGTCCTCTGCAGTTGAAAAAAGGCCGCCTCTGCCACTGAAGTATTTGGTTGGAATGACGCCTCCGGGGTAATGCCCTCCGTACGTCGGATCTTCTTTGCCGTCTCGCACGTACATTGCCTGCCGGCCCTTCTTGTCGTTGGGTAGGCCGAAGTGTGTCTCGGGCATTGACAGGGGCAGGAAGATTCGGTCGTGAAGGAACTGCTTGAGCGTTTTGCCCGCCACGATCTCAATCACGCGCCCCAGCACTTCGGCCGACTCGGGATACCTGAACCTTTCTCCCGGGTGAAAGTGCAGAGGCAGGCGCACGACTGCCTCAATGTGATCAGCAAGCGTAGGGTAGGTGTACCGATCGCGCTCGGTCGTTGAAACGCCCGATGTGTGTGTCAAGAGATGGCGAATTAGCACTGGCCGTTTCGCCGCAACCTTCTCGCCTGATTCGAGCAAGACTTGTGGATTCGCAAACTCCGGTATGTACGATCCAAGTTCATCATTGAGCAGCAGGCGCCCTTCCTCCACCAAAATCATCGCGCCGACGCTGACGATGGGTTTTGTCATCGAGGCGAGGCCAAAGATGGTGTCGGTGGTCATCGGACTCCCAGAGTCGAAACTCATCGCACCGTGGGCCTCCAGATGGACGACGGAACCGCGCCGAGCGACCAGAGTTACCGCCCCCGGGATTTCCCCGCGATCGATGTACTCTTGAAGCATTGGGCCAATACGCACCAGCCGCTCCGCCGACATGCCGACGGATTCGGGTGGCGTTGGAGTCGCACCGAGACAGAGCGAGGCGACAAGAAGAAACAACACTAGCTGGCACATGGCAGCACAGAGTATACCTCTGCGCAGGCGATCGCGTTGGGAGCCCTTGTTTCCTGAACCGAGCCTTTCGGCAGGAACGGACTGGATTGCGCTCATGAGAGGCTCTAAACCAGGATTTCCATTTTGAACCCTGGGAAGGACACAGTATACACCACGCCGCTCCGAACAACACGTCTTAGTCTTGTCTCATGCAAGATGAGCCTGAACGAGGAGTTTGTTTCTCACACAAGATGAGCCTAAAGGGTCGGGGAGTGGGCATGCTGGGGATTGACCGTCCACGTGCAAAACGCCAGCAAGTTGAACCTGCCACAGATCCAGCAGTTTCTCCACTCCAGCGAGGAGATTCGATTCAAAGGCAAAGGGCGGGCCGAGATCTACGCCTGGGTGGCGCACACGCTTGGCCAGCAAGGCTACAGCCGCCAGAACCGCGCCGCCAAAGGGCTGCTGCGGCAGTATCTGGTCAAGATGACCGGACTCAGCCGGGCGCAAATCACGCGGCTGATCCGGCACTACCGGCAGGGCGGAGAACTCCGACCCGCCCGCTACCGGCGGCATCGCTTTGCCCGCAAGTACACGCCCGCCGACGTCGAACTGCTGGCGGCGGTGGACGAGGCCCACGAAACCCTCAGCGGCCCGGCCACGCGCAAGATCCTCGAGCGGGAATACCAGCAGTACCAGCAGCGCGAATACGAGCGGCTGGCGGGGATCTCGGTGGCCCAGATCTATCGCCTGCGGCGGCGCGGCGCCTACCGCCAGCGGCGGCTGCATTTCACCAAGACCCGGCCCACGGCGGTGTCGAGCGGCGAGCGGCGCCGGCCCGACCCGCAAGGCCGGCCCGGCTTTCTGCGAGTGGATACGGTGCATCAAGGGGACCGCGATGGCGTCAAGGGCGTCTACCACATCAATGCCGTGGATGAAGTCACCCAGTGGCAAGTGGTCGGCGCCACGCCCGCGATCAGTGAAGCCTGGCTGGAGCCGTTGCTGAAAGCCATGATCGAGCAGTTTCCCTTTCGTGTCCGCGGCTTCCATTCCGACAACGGCAGCGAGTTCCTCAATCGCACGGTGGAGAAGTTATTGAACAAGCTGCTGATCGAACAGACCAAGTCGCGTCCGCGGCACTCCAATGACAACGGCTTGGTGGAATCGAAAAACGGCGCGGTGATCCGCAAACACATGGGATATACGCACATCGCGGCGCCACATGCCGGGCGCATCCAGCGCTTCTACCAACAACACTTCAATCCCTATTTGAACTTCCACCGGCCCTGCGGACAGCCCGAGATCAAGACCGACGCCAAAGGCAAGCAGAAGCGGGTGTATCGTCACTACCAGACGCCTTGGGAATCTTTCGAGAAGTTGTCCGAGGCCGCCAGCTATCTCAAGCCAGGGCACACGCTTGAGGCTCTGGGCCGCATTGCCCAGGCCGAAAGCGACACGGCGGCGGCCCGCCGGATGCAACAAGCCAAGCAGAAGCTGTTTGCCAGTTTCCGGTCCGCGAACACGCCGTGCTGAACAGCAGGAAGAGGACTGTGGAAATGCCGGGCGGCGGAAAACGAGGAAAACCAAAAACCAGGTTTCCCTTCGTTTCCCACCGCCCTTGGAAATCGCTCCGCGATTCCCACATTCCCACAACCCGGACGACGATTCTCCCCTTCCCAAATCAAAACCAAAAAACCAGAAAGGAGCCCCAGCTACGCAAAAAGCCCCAACCCCCGTCTTCAGGCTCATCCTTCGATGAGAAAATGCTGTCTTTCCCAGGCTGAACACTGCGCATCACCTCCACCGGTAGCTGCCAGGGTCTCGTCCCACCGTTCACAGACGTTGATTGAGCGGGCTGAACGGCGCTCCGGGCCGAGACTGTTCCCTGCAAAACGTTTTTGAGCCAAAAGCTGTTGATCCTCGACTGCGTGACGCTACCCGCTCGGCAGCGGCAGCGCCCAGATCCTCCGCAGCATGTCGCCAAACAGCCGCCGGTTCAGATATCCCGCCGCCAACAACAGCCAGTAATACCGGGCGTGCTTGACCAGCCGTCCGCCGGTCTTCATCAACCTGTGTTGCAAGCTCGTCAGCGACCAACTCTTGATATTGTTCGGCAGTCCCAGCCGTCGCCACAAGTTGCCCAGGCTGTAGGCCAGCACGCTGAGTTGCAGTCGCACTTCGTTGGCCCGAAAGCGGTGGCACGAAAGCCGCGTCCAGTGTGTGGCCTGCTTGCCTTCTTTAGTCCATTGCTCGGCCGTGCCACGTTTGTTGTAGAAGCGCACCACAGACCGACTCGGCACGCGCAAACGCTCAGGCCGAGTATTTTCTGGCCAAATCCCGAATCCGTCCCAGATGCCGCGGTACGGCGGTGATTGGGTCCTCCTCTGCTTCGTACTCAAGTGAAACGTAGCCCCGGTAACCGGCCCCGGCAAACATCTTCATCACTCGATCCCAGTCACAGGCCTCCCGACGGCCGTCCTCGTAGCGGATCGTTACCTTGAACTGCGCGTTGACGGCGTAGGGCAGGCAGGTTTCCATCTGGGCATAAGGATCGCTGCGAAAATTGCCGGTATCGAGGTTGATGCCAACCCAGGGATGATCGACCGCTTGCACGATCTCAACGATGCGTTTCGCGTAGAGTGTGATGCCTCCGTGATTTTCCAGGCCCAGGATGACTCCGTTGCTTCGTGCGTAATCGGCGGACCGCTTGAGTATTTCCGTAACCCATTTCGCGGCGTCGTTCTCGTCGGCGCCATCGGGGACCCGGCCGCCGAACACCCGAATGTGGCTGGCGCCGAGGCGGTTGGCGATGTCCACCCAGTGACCCAGCCAGGCGGCTTCCTGCTGTTGCTCACGGGCCGTGGGACGGCACAGATTCGAGCGAACGGCAATGCTCGGGATCTCCACGGCCGCCAGGTAGGCCTTGCGCCGCAGGGAGCCGAGGAATCGGTGGAGGTGCTCCTGGGGGAACCAGTAAACCGTCAGGTCAAGCCCGTCGATGTCGTTCTCGACCGCGATGTCTACTAAATCTTCATAGGTCATCTGGTTGCGGCCCAGCGCGTCGCGGTAGGAATAGGCGCAGATGGCGCTCTTGATGCGCGGCTTCGCGGAGCTTTCGGCTCGGGGCGCCGCGGCAAAGGCGAAGGGCCCGAAAGAAAGGGCCGCTGTCGTCGGAAGCGATTTGAGAAGGTCACGTCGGTTCATGGAGAACTCCTTACAGAGGCGATCGGAATCGGCGATCTGGCGCATCTATCTTGGCGGCCGCGGCATGGTGCGAATCGATTGCCGCGATGGCCGGCCGGTCGAGCGATTGGGAACCTCTGCACCAAGTCTATAACGAACGGATGCATTCTTGGATGGAAAAGGGCGCGGCTGCTCACCGGCAATTCAGGCCTTTCCGGCATGCCTTTGTCTGCGGCGCTCTCGGTTCCGATAAACTGAGTCATTCCAACCCACCCGTGGCGGGTCCGGGTTCGTTTCACGGGAGCATGCCGCAACTCGATATGAAGATCCTCTTTATTGGCGACATCGTTGGCAAGCCGGGGAGGCGCATCGTCCACAACGAGCTGGAGACGATTGTCTCTGACCGTCAAGTCGATCTGGTGGTCGCCAACTGCGAAAACTCGGCGGCGGGTTTCGGCGTTACCGCGGACATAGCGGAGCGCTTGCTCGACGCCGGGGTCCATGTACTGACCTCAGGCAATCACATTTGGGACAAGAAGGAGGCGCATTCTTACATGGATAACAGGCCCGAGCTGATCAGGCCGGCCAACTATCCCGAAGGTTCCCCTGGGGGCGGCGTCTATGCCGGCACAACAGCGGGGGGTGTTCCTTATGCCGTGATTAACCTTCAGGGGCGGGTGCATCTTCCTAGTATCGACTGTCCTTTCCGCAAGGCTGACGAGTTGCTGGCAAGCCTGGAAGATGACGTAAAAGTGCGAATGATCGACCTGCACGCGGAGGCCACCAGCGAGATGATTGCGTTCGGCTGGTATGTGGATGGCCGGGTCTCGGCGGTGGTGGGGACACATACGCACGTCCCAACCGCCGACGAACGGGTTCTGCCGGGAGGAACGGCCTACATCACCGACGTCGGCATGACAGGACCGTACGACTCGGTGATCGGGATGGGCAAGGAGGCCTCGATCCAGCGTTTTCTCTATGGGATCCCGGTGCGGTTCGAGCCCGCGAAGAAAGACGTTCGGCTGGCAGCCGTCTTGATCGAAGTGGACGAAAGAACGGGCCACGCGACGTCGATTGAACGTTTAGCGGTGCGCGAACAGTCAAGTTGAATGGCCGGCGGATTTCCCGCCAACCGGAAATTCCGGCTCGACTCGGTATGTTCCCCGGTCGTGCCTGAGCGGTTCGCTCGGTAGACTTTGAGTTTACTGTCCGAGAAGATGGAAGAGGGGGTATAGCAGCTTTCCTTTCCCCCATTCCGAGACGAAAGTGGATTGATGACACCACTCCCAATTGGATACCGGCTCGCCGTGTGGGCCGTCAAACTGACGATCCTGGCGGCTCAGCTCCACCTGTTCGCCTGGCTGAAACAAGTTCTTGCCGCTCGCTATCCGCGAATGGGGCGCGGGCTGGCTTATGCCGCGGCCTTGCTGGGCGCGGCCTTAGTCGGTTCCTCCGAGCTGTTCGACTATGAGCGCAGCTTGCTTGGTCTGGGTTCGCCGCCGGATGCGCTGCGATATTCCGCCACGATTTGGGTCGCGGGCTGTTTCGGAGCTTATCTGATGTTCGGGGCCAGCCGCGGATGGCAGGCGATCCGAAACCGCGCCCTCGGCACGACGCCCCCGCCAGCGGGACCCGGGGATGCACTGTCCGCTACTGGTCTCACAAGACGCCGCATGGTGGCGGCGGCAGCCCGGACGGCACTGGCGGCGCCGTTCGCGGTGGCGGGATATGGCACCTTCATTGGCCGAACGCAGTTCGACGTGCGCGAACTGGACATCAAGATCAAGAATCTGCCAAGCGGGCTGGAGGGACTACGCCTGGCTCAATTGACCGATCTGCACTTGGGCTTGAACCTGTCCGCCGCCGAACTGGAGACCGTGGTCGGACTGACCAATGAGGTGCGGCCCCACCTGACGTTTGTCACGGGCGATCTGATTACGAAAGAGGGCGACCCGCTGGAAAAATGCCTCGACGTCCTTTCCAATTTGCGGGCTGATTCAGGGGTTTGGGCCTGCATGGGAAATCACGAGGCCTACGCCGGCAGCGTCGACCTTTGTGAGTCCTATGCCCGCAATGTCGGCATTCAGTTCCTTCGTCAGCAATCTGAATTGTTACGTTTCGGCGACGCCAAGCTGAATCTTTGCGGGGTCGATTATCAGACACAGCGGAAGCCCTATCTGCGGGAAGCGGGCCCTCTGGTTCGCGAGGAGGCGTTCAACCTGCTGCTCAGCCACAATCCCGACGTGTTTCCCGTGGCGCGGGGTTTAGGATATGATCTTGTAGTCTCCGGTCATACGCATGGGGGACAAGTCACGGTTGAGATCTTCGAGCAATGGGCGAACCCAGGGCACTTTTTCACGCCTTTCGTTGCCGGTGAATACCGCCTCGGCCGTTCCGCGCTCTACGTTAGCCGCGGCATCGGAACCGTGAATCTCGCGATGCGATTCGGGGCTTGGCCGGAGATCAGTCTGCTGACCCTCCGCCGCGCCTAACGGGCCGGCGGATTTCCAGGATGCGCTACCTCATACTCAGCGACATTCACTCCAACAAGGAAGGCTTGGAAGCTGTCCTCGACCATGCGGAAGGGGACTACGACGAGATCTGCTGTCTGGGAGACATCGTTGGCTATGGCGCCGACCCCAACGCCGTCACGGAGTGGATTCGAGAGAATGTCAGCCACGTCATTCGCGGCAACCACGACAAGGCCTGCTGCGGTATCGAGGATGCCTCGACGTTCAACGTTGTCGCGCGATTGGCCGTGCAATGGACCCAGGAGAACCTGACGCCGGAGAACCGGGAGTATTTGACGGGCCTGTCACAGGGACCGCTGGTCCTCAATGGTTTCGTGATGGTTCATGGCTCCATCATGGATGAAGACGAGTACGTGGTCGACCCTTATGACGCCATGATGCAGTACCCCTATGTCGAAGGCAGGCTTGTCTTTTTCGGACACACCCATCTGCAGGGCGGCTTTATTCTTTGGGGCGAAGACGGGCATGTCGCGCACGAGACCGTTGGACCGGACTCGGGTGAGATCCAGACTTCAGCGGGCCGGAGCTATCTGATCAATCCGGGATCCGTGGGGCAGCCCAGAGACTTCAACTGGAAGGCCGGCTACGCCATTTTCGACTCCGAGAAGCAAGTTGTGGAATACCGGCGCTGTCCTTACGCTATTGAAACAGCCCAAGAGAAGATCCGGGACGCCGGTCTGCCGGGTGCCCTGGCGACGCGCCTGTCGGAAGGCAGATAGCGGCGGGCGTGGCTGTCTGGAATGTCTAGGGCGCCTGCGGCATCCTGATCGGCCTTGAGCCGACGAGTATAATTAGGGTGTGGGAGGGCATCCATGGCGGCGCGGAAAACCAAGCTAGTTCAGGCGACGGTGAAGAAGGAGTTCATCGCTCGTGAAGGCGGCACGCCCGAATATCACCCTTTATATGTGAACCATTTTTAGGTGTCGCGCCATGAAGCTGATTGGTTCTTGGACGTAGGGGTGCTGCCGATTGACGACCTTCTGAGTCGGCAGCCGGAAATACGTTTCGCTGTCTCGCAACGGCTGGCGATGACCTTGCCAACCATGAAGAAGCTCCGGGATCAGATTACCGAGGTTTTGGAAAAATCAGCCGAGGGAGCTGCAAATGTCGAAACCCAAACGAGCAGACAGAACGCAAGAACAGCGAGAAAATCCAGAAGCAAGACCAACGGGCACGGTTAATGCGGCGTCTTTCAACTCCTCTCGAAGTGAGTTGGATCTCCCTGAATCCCTAGCTTCCAGCGGCGACGCGGAGTTTTTCGCGGCCACGAGCGCTTCCGAGTTGCGATGGCAACCCAGGGACCCTGGTGAAGCCACTGTCGCGGTGTTTGATGTTGCGGCATTCATTCTGGACCGCCTCGGGACAATCACCGCGATGAAGCTCCAGAAGTTGGTGTATTATGCGCAGGCTTGGTCGCTTGTTTGGGACGAGAAGCCGTTGTTCAACGAGCGTATCCAGGCATGGGCTAATGGCCCTGTCGTTCCGGCCCTCTATCGTTGGCACAAGGGAAGTTTCGAAGTTTCCGCATGTGTTCTGGGCGATTCTACTAAGCTTAATGTTGACCAGCGGGAAACGCTTGATGCGGTACTCGGTTATTACGGTTCGAAGGCATCTCAATGGCTTAGCGACCTAACCCACCAAGAGAAGCCGTGGCGAGACGCCCGCACGGGGCTGGCACCGGGCGAGCCAGGATCTAGAGAGATTTCTCACGCATCCTTGGCGGAATACTACGGCGCCCTCTAAAAGCGAACCTTGGCGAAACGGCCCAAAATCAGGATACGCCCTTCGCCTGCCAAACAGCCAAAGGTCGGACAGCCGGCAGACTCGCTTGAACATCAGCCGGCGTGGCGACTCAACCGACTCGAAGTTTTAAACTCCTTTGGCGGTTGGCACGGACTCGACCGACACAAGCTGATAGAGATTCGAGCGAAGCTGGCTGCCTTTGAATCAATGACGTGGAATCAAATCCTGATCGACGGCAAAAAGAAAAGTCACGCGATTCAAATCAATCAGCTAACTTCCCAAGCTCGTCGCCGCCTTACCGAGCTGCGTTTGGATGACGTGGATGAATTGGTCTCTCTTGGACTCTCAGGCAAGGAGCGCATATTCGGCATCAGAGATAGACATGTGCTCATGTTGCTTTGGTGGGACCCCAATCATCAGGTGTGTCCGGCGCGAAAGAAGTACACTTAGCGCCGGGTGCTGGTCCTACTCTCCTGCCGGCGCCAAATCCGAAGACTGAGAGATACCATCGACCCGGCTTCGAAGCACGGGTATCGATGAAGCTGAGTGCAATGCGGAGTCAGTAGGCGCCATTGCCGTAGCTTTACACACACTTGGAGAGGCTTCGTTCCGCATGGGGCTCGGCGTTTGGTCCAGCAGCGGCGAGCAGGTTACTATTGAGGTTCCTCCACAGAGCCGTTTCCCATGCCAGAAACCACTTCCAAATCCTCGTCCAATGTCAATCGGCGCCAGTTCACCAAGATGTCGGTCGCCGCCGCCGCTTCCGCGGCGATTGCGGGCAGCGCCGCGGGCTCCGCTACCCCGCCTGGTTCCTCCGTCGTCGACGATTTTGAGCGTGCTGATTCCTTCTATCACGGCCATGGTTGGGAATCGCTCAACCCGGGGTATTGGAAAGTGGACGGCAACGCCCTGCGGCGCCGTATCCGCACGCGCGGTGACAAGGCGCGGCGCACCGGGTTTCCTTTTCACGGCTACATGGAGACCGCTTACGAGACGCGGCCGCCCTATGGGATGATCTGGCGGCGCGACTGGAAGCTCAGCGGCAACTACCACATCGCGATCGACGCCACCGTGCGAGCCCTGCCCCGGAAGAATCCCGAGCCGGGCTATTCCCTGATGGGGATTTGTTTCGGGGGGCGCACTCTGTTTGAAAGTTGGAATGGCGCGGGCGAGGAAGGCGACGCCTGCTGGTACGCGGCCTGGCGGGACGATGGCAACTTCGGAGTCTACGATCACACGACGGATGCGGCAAAGACGGTTCAGCCCGGTTCAGCCAAGAACGGCCCCGAGCTTCAACCGGGCGATGACGTCACCATCGAGGTCGCGGTGTCGGGCAAGGACTCGGCGACGGCGGAGTTGACGGCTACTCTAACGGCCAACGGCAGTTCCACCAAGGTCGTTTGCTCGAACGTCGACCGCGCCAAATTCATCGAGGGGTATTTCGGGCTCGCGGGCCGCGGCGAGCTGGACTTCCAGATCAACGAAGTCCGGCTCCTCCCCGGTGAAAACAAGCCGCTCAACGAGCCGCTCAACGAACTGCAAGTCTGCTACGCGCTGGGTGACTCACTGAAGCAGGTGGACGGCAAGTGGTACTGCCGCTTCATGGCGATTTTCCGGCAGGAAGGCCGGCGGGCACAGATTCGGATCAGTACCTCGGAAAAACCGGCCGGGGGTTGGGAGTCAGTTCCTTTTGCGGGAGCAGCCGCCGACATCGTCACGAACGGCTTCCGGCGGGCCACCGCGGTCGTCGATTGCCTTCTTCCCGCCAATCCCGCCGAAACCGAGTTGTATTTCACCGTCTGGAAGGACGGCGAGGACGTCACGGCCGACCCGCGTCCCCGCGCCCAGAAATACGTCGGAAGACTGCCTCAACTGCGCGCCCCCTATCGGTTGTGCGGGCTGAGCTGCCACGCCATCAGCGGCCGCAAGCCGGGCATGGACCGTACCGGCAAATATCAAGAGAACTGGATTCACGATCAGCCACTGCGCGACGCCTTTATCTATCTCGATCATTTCGAGTTTCAGGTCATGGTTTGGGAGGACGACGTTTGGTATCTGGAACTCGTGCTTTACACCACCAGCACGGATGACGCCTACAAAATCATCACGACCACGCTCGCCAACCCGATGACGCGCTGGCAGATGATGCGGCATTGGAACACTCTCAACCCGGGCGATCACGACCATGGCATGGACGATGTCAAGGGGCCCGAGCAGATCGCGATCCGTACGCAGCCCGGGTTGGGACAGGACGTGGAGTACATGCAGCGCAACTTTCAGATTGTCTCGCACCTCATCAGCGGCGACGACAGCCCTTCCGGCACCGAGAATCCCAAGCGCTGGCGCCGCTGGAAGATGCCCGACGGCGATTTTTCGCTGTTGATCGTGGACTCGCGGCTTTGGCGCACTTCGCAGGACACTCACATTTGGGAGACCGAAGGCTGGAGCGGCAAGGGCCACATCTACGACCGCAAGGACCCCACCCGCAGCTTGCTGGGCGAGGAGCAGTTTGCCTGGCTGCAAGAAATGATCCGCACGGACTCCTCAGCGCTGATGTGCGTCGCGGGCATCAACGGCATGCATACGATCTGGCAACCCTCAGCCGAGGCCGAACAGCTTAACCGCATCGCGGCCGACTACGCGGGCTGGGTCAAGGCAGGCTGTGACCGCGTGATCGAGTTGCTGAGCTCGCGTGAAGGGATCGTCAGCGTCTACGGCGATGTCCACATCGGCTCGATTGCGAGAAATCGCCAGGCCGGGCTTTATGAGTGCTCTTTCGGCCCGATCGGCCGGACTGGCGGCCGCAGGCTCAAGCACGACTTTGGACCCCGCATGAAAGACTATGATGGCCGTGAGCTCGAGGTCATTGCGCTCTATCACCAAGACTACGAGTCCCCGGATCTCAAGAGGCAAAGCAAGCCGGGATACTGGAATTTCCTGGATATGCATTTCGACACGCGGGGGGCTGAGGCGAACATCCAGCTTCGGGTACGGCGGCTCGACGAGCCACCCAACCCCCAAGGCCAGGGAGGGGGCTGGGTCGATGTGAAAGCCTCCACGACAGGGCGTCCGATCGCCTCGCGGCTGCCTGAGCTCACGACCCTTCCAAACGCGGATGTAAAATTTTCGGCCGCCGACGGCCGGCCAATCCGCGGCGCCCGCAGCATGGAGGATGGCCGGGTTCCTGTCGCGGGTCTTGTGGATGTCTCCTCTGGCGCCAAGGTATTGATGACCGCTTTCGACGGTCACTCGGTCGAGGCGCAGCTTCTGGAAACGCAGCCTTTGAGCTAGCCCAGGCAAGCCCCGCGGGTCTATCAGAAGAGTTGGGCCGTGGCTTGTGTCGAGTCCCAAGACGACGATTTTCGTATTTTCGGATGAACCTGCCCGCCGCGCGGACTCGGTCCTTGTCGCCGATTTCCACCTGAGGAGCTTGAAGAAAACCGGCGCGCGTTCGGGCTCATGGAAAAAGTCGTCACTTCGCACGCCGCGCGCACTTGATGCGGATCATGAAGCAGTGTCTGTCGGCGGCGAAATTCGCGCCCGAGGGCCGCGCGTTGCTGTTCGCGGCAATGACAACCATTGACATCTTTGGGGGATTTCTCCGATCGTGCCCACTAACCGTGACCAGGCGGCAAGTGTTCGTCTGCCGGGCAAGCGTGAATATCGGCATGGGCCTCGCTAAGAGCCGCTCATCGCTGGCTGAAGTCATTGCGTCCGTTTGATTCTAAAACGTTCTCGGAAACTGCCGATAAAGAAACCGTCCCCCCGTTTTCCCAGCAGGGAACTTAGCGTTGATTCTTGGGCAGGTGGAACGGCGCCTGTCTAGCTGTTCCGGCTCCCACGAGTCGGAATAGCGATTTAAACTTCGATCCGCAAGGAGGGTCGCCGTGAGCAGGAGATGTCCCGTTCCCGAGAGGGTCACGAAGCGATTGGCGCTTATGATCGATGAAACCCTGGGGTTTCTAATTTCACCGTGGGGGCTGGTGTTGCCTCTCATCGAACTTACCGAGCGGGACCGGCCCGGTTGGGGTCGGCATGGCGCAGCCACGCGGTAGCCCCTTTCCTCCCGGAGACTCATCCGTTGACAAATTCAGTTAGGGTAAATTCATCATGTCACACCTGAATTATGCACCGATTCGGCGTAGCCATCGCCGATGGAGTTGTGGCGGTAGCGGCAGTCGTGTCAACTCAGTGATTTAGCAAGTCGTCTTTTCCTCTGTTTCCCTCCCTGTTTGAGCCGCCTGCCAATCCCGGCGGGCAAAAGCGGGCGGGCAAGCGGCGTGTTCCCAGTACGTTGCGGCGAGTGCATGAAATTTTATGCATGGAGCGCCCCTCAACTCAGCGCACCCTCCACCACCGGCGCGAAGCTCGATCCCGGTGGCCCCATCGCCCGCAGCCGCCGCATCAGCCGTTCAAACAGGCCCTTTTCCTCATAATGATCGCTGTAGCTGACACCCGTTCTGCCGGCGTGCCGCCAGATCTTGGCCGCCACGAACAGAAAGCGCAGCCGCGCCGTCGCCAGGGTGGTGTGCCGCAGTGTCTCCACGCTGGCTTGGGCTTCGCGGTTGAACAGCAGCAGCCAGCAGTTGAGGTTGTAGGCCAGCATGGCCAGCTGAAAGTGATTGCGGTTCATGTCAAAGCGGCGCGAGGGATGGGCCGCCAGCCCGGCGTCGTTGTTGGCCTCCTTGATGAGGTTCTCGGCTGCGGCGCGCTGATTGTAAAACCACACCACCGCCGCGATCGGTTCGGCCAGGTTGGTGACAAACACGCGGTAGGTGTAAGCGCTGGTGGCAAACAGCTGGTATTGCTCGGCCGCGCCGGCCGCGGGTTCGTTTTCGTAACGCAGCGCCAGGAAACGACAGGCCCGCGCCCAGCCCTGCGGCTGGTAGAGGAATTCGCATTCCGCATCCGCATCGCTGTGGGGCGAGGGCTTCCAGGCCGCTTGCTGCAACTGCTCGACCAGCCGCCTGGTCTTGCGCGCCACGATGACGAACTGACAAGCCGCCTTTTCATAGGCCTCCACCGCCTCCCAGCAATAAAACCCGGAATCGGCCCGCGCCAGGATTTTCTTCACGCCGTGCGGCAAAGCCCGAAAGGCGCTCTCGAGGTGGGCGGCGATCTGCCGGCCCGTGGGCCGGTCGCCGTTGCGCAACCCGCCCATCAGGTATTCGCGCGTCTCGGCCAGGAAAGTCAGTATCGGCTGGTAGCTGCGCTTGCCCTTGTTCTTGGGGTTGTAACTCTTGCGCCCGCCCATCTGGCGGCCGTAGAGCGTGTGCACGGTGGTGTCGGTGTCCAGCGTCACCGTCTCCAATTTCACCTGGGCCGCGGCCCAGACTCGTTCCCGCAGCTGGCGCTGAATGGAAAGGATCTGCTTCGCCACGTTGAGGTGCAGCGAGGCCAGAAAGCGCCACAGCGTGGACTGCGGCGGCAGACGCGTCACTTGCAAGATGCCGGTCAAGATGGGGTCGCGGGCGATGAAGCGGAGTTGGTTCAGCCGCGCAAAGCCGACATAGAGGCCCAGCACGAGGGCCAGCACAAACTGGTAGAGGCTCATCACACGGGTGATTCGTTTGTTCGTGATGGTTTCTTCCAGCAGCGCCTGGAAGCCGAGTTTTTCGAGCAGGGTGGCGACGGGCAGCAAGCCGCCGTAGGGAGTCAGATTCTTGCCGCGGAAGTGATAAGGCGTGGCAGCCCCGATTTTATTGGGCCGCGGGGCCCTCGCGCCCCGGCCTTGTTTGACGGGCCTTCGGGAGCTATGCTGTTTTCGCTTGGTAACCATTTGGGTGACCTCCTTGGGGTTGACTGGCGAAGCTGAAATCTTTGCCAGCCTACCTTATTACCCCATGTTTTCGGGGGTCCCCCAAATGGCCCCTGGCGGCTCAGCCCTCCTCCGGTGCACCCCGCAGTGCATAATTCAGGTCACCTATATTAAGATCCAAGAAACTCAGGACTCTAGTGGCGGGTTGCGTGCTGTTGCTGGCGGTGCCAGTGGGGCAAGCGGCGGACGCCGCGCTTGAACGGACGCGAAAGCAAGTGCGCATGCTTGACGACCTCTACAAGACCGTGGTTGTTCTCGTCACGACGCACTACGTCACTGAAAAGTCCTCGCTGCCGGCAGGGTCGGCCGCCATCGCTCTTTTCAGCGCCATGAAGGAGAAGGGTTGGCACGAAGTGCGGCTCCTCGATGCGACGGGCAGTCCGTTAGTCGCAAAGAACTCCCCTCGGGATGAGTTTGAAAAGAAAGCTGTCGAGACACTCAAGAGCGGAGAGAGCTATTACGACCAAGCAATTGACCGTGACGGAAAGCGCTATCTGCGAGCGGCGACCCCAATTCCGGTGGTGATGGAGAAGTGTACGATGTGTCATCCGCATTACAAAAATGCAAAGGATGGCGAGCCGATCGGTGCGTTGAGCTACACGATTCCGATCGAATAAGGCAGACGGCCGACCGGACGCCCCGCCCCTGTGTCGCGGGCAGAGATCGCTTCCGCTAAGGTTGACACGCCAGCAGTGTTCCCGTGCGGCCGAGACCTGCTCGGCAATCGAAAGCCACGACCTCGCCGGCTCGGTTCAGCTCGTCAATCTCCGCGCATAACTTCGTCGCGCCTCGACCGCGGGCGCCGGATGTTGCTGCCCGGCAATTGATCAACGTCGGCCAATCCGTAAGGGTTTCGTCGCGCTAAGTCCTTTTTAATCAAAAGAAACGTTGGCTCAGCATAGCTGGGCGGAGGTGGGAGTGTGGTATGATCGCTGCTTGCTCATTGCGGCTGAAAGCTTCAATGTCCTTTTGACAGCCTCGATTCTCGAATGGCCGGAATGAACAGACCAAGAACCCAACAGGAGCGCAAGCGCCGTCTGAGCATCATTCTGCGGCGGCTCAACCGGGACTACCCCGACGTTGAATGTGCTTTGATCCACAACAGTGCCTGGGAACTGCTAGCCGCCACAATCCTGGCGGCGCAATGCACCGACAAGCGTGTCAACGCCGTGACCCCGGGGCTATTTCGGAAATACCCAACGATTCAAGACATGGCGGCGGTTCGCCCGGAGGTGCTGGAAACCGACATTCAATCGACCGGATTCTTCCGCAATAAGGCGAAGTCGCTAACAGGCGCGGCGAAGAGAATCATGGGGCAGTATGAGGGCGACGTTCCCCGAAAAATGGACGAGTTGCTGACCCTGCCCGGCGTCGCCCGCAAGACCGCGAACGTTGTTCTCGGGACCTGGTTTCGCAAGGCAAGCGGTGTCGTCGTCGACACGCACGTCCAGCGTATCTCGCGCCGGCTGGACCTGACAAAGGAAGATGACCCGAAAAAGATTGAAAAAGATCTGATGGCCTTGCTCCCGAAGAAGCGCTGGATTCTGTATTCTCATCAGATCATTCACCATGGCCGCGGCGTTTGTGTCGCGCGCAAGCCCCGTTGCTCGGAGTGCGGATTAGAGAATTTGTGCTACGCTCCGGACAAGACAATCTAGGGGTTGTTCGGTTCACGGGGGAAACCTGATACGCCGGCTGGGCGAGGGACGTTCAACTCGTTAGAAGCGTCCGCTCCCAACCCAACGGCTGCTCATCCGCGATTGCCGCCGGTCACGCGCGGAGCGTGGACCACTCCTCCAAACATAGATCCACGCAACGCATCTCCGCCAGCCCAAAGCATTCCGCCAGAATGAAACGAGGAACTCGAGAACCAAAGTGCTGAACACTCTTGCTTCTTGGCTGACAACGCTGGGACCGTACGGCCTCTTTCTGCTTTCTTTTCTGGATTCGGCCATGATTCCGATGCCGCAGGGCGTGGACGCGCTGTTGATCGCGCAGGCGATCGCCGACCCCGCCAGCGCCTATTTGGGGGCGGGCTTGGCCGTGCTAGGCTCGCTGGCTGGTTCCCTGATTCTCTACTTTGTCGCCCGCCGGGGAGGCCGGGCGGTACTGGAGAGAAAGACCTCGGCGGCGGGGATCGACAAGATGCGGCGGCGGATTGAAAAGTTCGACGCGCTGGTCCTGCTGCCCCCGACCATGATCCCGCTGCCTTTGCCAATGAAAATCTTCGTGATGGCCGCCGGTGTATTTGAAATGAAGTTGCCGCGCTTCATCGCCGTGATTCTGTTTGCCCGGATTGTGCGTTACTTTGGCGAGGCTTTCATCGCGATCCGTTACCGTGAAGAAACAAGTGCCTTTCTCAAGGAGCATGGGCTGGCGGGAGTGCTGCTGGGCCTGCTGTTGATCGCAGTCTTCTATGCCGTCCATCGCTGGAGCAGCGGCCGGCTGGCAGCTGCGGAGTAACCTGGCTTGGAACAACGATCGGGAGCCGCAAGCGGGGCCGCGCCAGGCTCGGTGCGGGCCTGAGGAAAACGAGACGGACCATAATCAACGGAGGATGCAAATGGGTGAGACCACAAATGGAATCCGAATTGTTGCCGCGATCGGCAGCGTCCGGCCAGGGAATCAGACCGCGAAAGCCCTGGCTTTGGCCGTCGACGAAATGCGCCAGCACGACGGCATTGAAGTGGAAGTGATTGACCCGGCGGAAGTAGCGATGTCCCTGCCGGGAACCGCGAAAGACCCGGCTGTCATGCAATCGCTTCAAGCAAAGGTCACGGCGGCGACCGGCGTGCTTCTTGCGACGCCGGAATACCATGGAAGCTACAGCAGCGTGATCAAACTGTTCATCGAGCAATTGGGATACCCGTCGGTGCTGAGCGGAAAGCCCGTGGCGCTGCTGGGAGTAGCCGCGGGCGCCATTGGCGCCATCAAATCTCTCGAACACCTGCGCAGTGTTTGCTCCCATGTAGGGGCCATCGTCCTGCCTGGACCGGCTTCGGTGCCGAACGTCCACAAAGTGTTCGACGAAGCGGGAAACTGTCTCGACGAGCGTGTCGAAAGAAGAATCCGCCGGGTAGGGACCTCCCTGATTGATTACATACACAACCAGATCTGCCCGAAGATTGCGCTCGAGCAAATGGTTCGAGGGGACGAGTCCTAGCCTGCGGGCTAGTCACCCGCGGCAACTGGTTCGGGTTCAACCCGCGCTGCCGGCTCATCATCAAACCACTCGTCGGCGGGATCAAATGCGGGAATCGGTATGTTCACGATTCTCATCTTGCCGATGGCTCTGTGACGGCAGCCGGGCTTGATGAAGATCGAGGTGAGGGGCTTAACGGGAATGAGTTCGCCGTCGAGTTCCATATGCCCCTCGCCTTCGAGAACCAGATAGATCTCCGTCATCTTCTTGTGGTAGTGGGTCTCGGAATCGGTTTTGATGTCCACGACGTGCAACGTGGCCACGTCGTTGTCGGGAGCCGCGAAGGCCCGCCGCGCTTGACCGCAAGGACACTCGACCGCTTCGATTTCGTCGAGCTGGGAAATCATGTAGTTGGCCATGGCAATCCTCCCGCGCGGGTCCGGTCTGCGGCAACCGGCTGGGCGTTGACTGCCTTATTGTCCCGCATCCAGGCAAGACGGCGGGCAACTACATCGAGCAATCCAATGTCTTTCAGAGCGGATTGCGACCTCTGAGGAAGGATCTGACACGACTCTGGGCGCACGGGAATCTCGGCGTCCGCCTACGGCGCCACGTCAAAGGGTTCCGAAGATGACTCCGGCTCCGGGGCGTCCGTGATGAGCTCCAGCTCCCTCTCGCAAACGTCCTCGGCGTCTAGGGTCTCGATTTCTACCTTCGGAAGAGACGACGAAGAATGCCCTGTCAAGGCTGTGACTGAGATGACCTCAAAGGCCACAGTCCCCAGGTTCGCTCCCTTGAGGCTCCCATCGATCGGGTCAAAGTTAATGCTGATGTCGCTGTCATAGACCACCGCACAGACTTGCTTGCCTTCCAGCAGCTTGAGGCCGGTGGCCCGCAACGGCGTGACGTCGGGGATCTTGTCAAGGAGGGCTTCGCGGTCGCCGCCGAGGTCCGGCGTGCCTAGGCCTGGACCGACGTCATGGGGGAACGCCACGCTCGGGTTGCCAAGATAATTGCGCAGCCCATCAGGTGTTGGGCCGGCCGCATCCCAGGAAGCCGGAATGCTCTTCGGGGCAAACCACCCCTCATCCCCAACTTCCCCGGTGTGCAGCGTGATCGTCGCGCCAACATTGGCCGCGAAGAACCGCAGTTGGCTGCGAACTCCGATCTCGGCGATGAGATCATTTACGTCCGCGGCGAGAAAGAAGTTCGGCGGATTGCCGTTGTCGATGCTATCTTCATCGATAAGCAAGAACACGAATCCGTCCCCCGGATCCGGGCCGCCGCCGCCTTCGCAAATATTGCACGACGGGCCGAGAATCGCGCTTTCGACGCAGTTCGTCGCCGATTTTGACAGTACGGAGATGGCGCCATGTCCAACATTCACTTGCTCGCCGACGATGGCCAACTCCACCTCAACACATTCGCCGTCGTCGAGGTCGCCGATGACGACGTCACACTTGGCCACTTGGCTCTGGCCACAGAAGTTGTCCTGGGTGGCGCCGGCGCAAGAGAGCTCGGCGGCGCCGAAACCGCCTGTTTGCGTCAAAGCGATTTGATGGTTCTCACTCACACAGCCTCCGGCGCCCGTCAGCTCGGGCAAAACGAAGTCGAAATGGCTGAGATCACGAAACTGAGGCGGTAAAGGACACAGGGACGAATTGACGCAGATCTGGTAGGTCCATGTACTCGAGCCGGAATTTGACGGTGGCGGCGGCTGATGATCGATCAACTCAAACGTGAACCCCGCCGGGTCGCACACGGAATGACTGAGGTCTTCACAACTATCGGTCTGCGCGCGGCCGATGCCAACGGCGGCAAGCACAATCGTGGTCATACCGAGCATGGCAATTGAGCGGAAACAAGGGACCTGCATTTCTCTCTTACCCTCCTAAGCTAAGTAGCGATGAACGAACCAGCGTCGATTGACGCCCGACTTTTCCTACATCGGCTCGATGCCGTTGTGGCATTAGCCTGCTTCTAGGGAGGGTCGTAAGAATAAAGACTGTGAGGTGCAAATGCACCCCTGAAGCGGGAATACATGAAGCGGCAACACAGCAGGCGGGCCCGCCTGCTGAGCCAGTGAGGCGGAGACCTGCTTACCGCGGCGAAGCCTGAGTTACTGCTCGGAGGGGTGGTTCTGACCGGCCGGGCACCGGATCACCGCCGTAAGTGCCGCGGCTCACTGCCTTCGCATCTTGAATTGCCAAGCGCTTCTGACCGCCGCCTCCAGGTCCCGTGCGGCTTTCCATCCAAGTTGCTCTTGGATCTTTCTGGAATCGGCCACCAGTTCCGGCGGGTCGCCGGGGCGGCGGTCCGCGAAGATTTCAGGAACCTCGCGGCCGGTCACCTTGCGCACCGTATCGATCACTTCCCGCACCGAATGCCCGCGGCCCGTGCCAACGTTGTAGCAGCCACTAAGCCGCGGCGCCGCGCCGAGCGCCTGGATATGCGCCTCCGCTAAGTCTTCCACGTGGATGTAGTCACGGATGCACGTCCCGTCAGGCGTGGGATAGTCGGTTCCGAAGATGCGAACCCCCGCATTCTCTCCGGCTGCCGCGTTGAGCACCAGGGGGATCAGATGGGTTTCAGGCTCATGACGCTCGCCGCGATCCTCGCTAGCCCCGCAGGCATTGAAATAGCGCAGCGCAAAGTAACTCATTCCATGACACTGCTGGTACCAATGCAAGGCTTTCTCGATCGCCAGCTTCGACTCGCCATAGGGATTGACCGGGTTCTTGGGAAGTTCCTCGGAGATCGGAGACGGATTCTTGTCCCCAAAGACGGCACAGGTTGAGGAGAAGACGAAACGGCCGACCCCAGCCGCCTGGGTCTCATCGAGCAGCACGAGCGCCCCCCCCACGTTGTTGCGAAAATAGAGCGCGGCGTTGCTCATGGATTCGCCGACCAGGGCCAGCGCGGCGAAATGGAGGACTCCTTCCATGGGGTATTCGCTGAAGACTTTTCGCAGAAGGTCTCGGTCAGCCAGCTCCCCCTCCACGAAGACCGCCTTCTGGGGCACGGCATCCCGGTAGCCGCGGGAGAGATTGTCGAAAACGCAAACTTCCCGCCCCTGCTGAAGCAGGCGCTCGGCGACGATGCCGCCAATGTACCCCGCACCGCCTGTTACAAGAAGCATGAAAATGATTCCAACCCGAGACCTTGCGGCGAACAACGAATCAGCCGCCAGTGCCTAAGGGTAGTTGCCGCTCCTCCGGCGCGTCAAGACATGCGCTTGGCGTCACCTCTTTTCGCGTCACCTCTTCGTGACAAGCTGTGACAGTGCCGGCTGGATCGCCTCCGCGGCGACGTAGTGCCCCAGAGGGTTGAGATGGGCGTCTGGGTAGTAGAAGAGCCGCCCTTGCGGGTCAGTTCGATGATGCTCGCGAAACGCATCGAGCAGGTCAACGACAGGGACGCCAGCGCCCGCGGCCCACTTCTTGAGAATGCGCTGAGGTTTATCCAAATCCAGATCGTCATTCAGGTCAGGGGCGCTCAACCCCAAAGAGGTTTTGAGCTCTTCCGTTTCGTTTTCGTAAATCTGATAACTTCGAGGAACGACAACGAGCAAGAAATCCGCCGACCGCATGCGGCAAGCCTGGTGTATTTCGGTCAGCAGATCCAGAGTTTGCTTTACCGCCTCCGCGGTCCGTGGCGGATACTCTCGCAGATGGATCTGAGCGAACTCCAGTAACCATTCATCCCATCGTCGTGGAGCTTGGGCTTCTTCGGGGGCTCCAGCATCGCCGGGCCGGGACCACTGCCACCAAATCCCAATGAGAAGCTGCAGCAGACGCGACTTGCGAACGGCTTCGGTTCGCAGGGCGCTTACCCGGTCGGGAGCCTTATCCGTCAGTTCCTGTCGAACCAACAGACCGCTTTCCACTTGAAACTGGCGTGCGCCGCCCATCTGAACGTCCACGAAATCATTTCCGGCGAAGAAGATCAAAACCACGGCGGAAGGTTGATACTTCGGTCCGAGCGTTTGAAGCAGCCGCAACTGATCACCCGGCCCCGTGCCCGGCACCCCAGCTTTGAGAATACGCACCTGATACCGTCTTGTTAGCTGCTGTTCGGTATGCGTTAGCTGCTGTTCGAGCAAGAAGAACATCGAGTCTTCCAGCTCAACACCCCAGCCGAAGGCAAAAGAGTCCCCCAGGCCGAGAACGACGGAGTCCCCCGCCGAGCCAAGGCCGGGGCGATCCCTCCAGCCTTCTTCATTGATCGAAACCGTGACGCCCCAGTGACGAGTGGAATGCCGGCGCGTGACCCCGGGCCGCAGCAGTAGCTGTCCGTCGCCGCTTTTGCGGTAGATGTCGAGATCGAGCCGCGGGATCGAATCGACCGACAATCTCGCAATCGCCTCGGCGGCCAGCAGGCACAGCAGCGAGACTCCAGCGACGAAGGTGACTCTCCCGGCCCAGCGACGAAACCGGAACTCCGATCTTGTTCCCGCCATGGGCTAAGGGCCGACAAATAAAACCCCGCGCGGAAACAGGGTTTTCGTGAGTCGCTGGAAATATTGTGATGAATCCGCTCGCTTAGTACAAGCAACCGAATCCGGGGACTTCGCTGTGGGCAAGAGCACTTATCGCTAATCGGCCGGCGGCAGAATCTTCTCGCCGCTTCTAAGCCGGAAAGTATCCCCGGGGACTTTGCCGTTGATCTCAGCCGTGCGCCCGAACATCCCGAAGATTCTTTCCTCGTCGCGTATATGTTCAACGTTCCACGGTATCATTACGGCCCCTACTTTTCGGTACTTGGAGTAGACCGATTTTTCTTCGTAGGGAATGCGCGTCTTGGGGTCGCGCCGGAGGTAAACCTGCTGGACTGGCAAATTGTCCGTGATTCTCAGATAGACCGTAACCGTCTCGTTCTCGCTGTCGGTGATCTCGACGGCATGGGTCGGGACATTGCTGACGATCTCGGTGCCGGAGTAGTAAAAATACATGCCGGGCTCATCGAGCCTGTATCGCAAGATGTGAAAGATGTTGCGGCGGGTTGAGATACGATATCGCTGAAGCGTGTCTTCGGGCAGGGGCCGTGCGCCAAGGTAGGTAATCTCCCACCCCTTTCCGTTCCGAAACAGGGTGTAGTAGTCGCCCTTTTGCGTGTAGATTTCACGCCGGCTGACGGGCAGCCACTCGGGATCCTCCTTTTCCTCAGGCGGACCGTATTCGTTGAAGATGGTGATGACGGCGTGCCCGCGCAGGTCTTTCCGGTAGAAGGAGTAGGCCCGCCCGGTTTGCTTCAACGTCCTGATTTTGAGAAAGGCCTCGCCCCCGACTGCTTCCAGGCATTGGTCCAGCAACTGGCGTGCTTTCTCCTGACGGCTTTGGGCTGCCAAATTTTCCGGGGCCATGAAAAACAGAAGGGACAGGCCCGCCGCGGCCGCCACGATACCTGCTGCCGCGGACCCTTTGAGACACTCAGACGGCCACAACAGCCGCTGCTTGACCGGCCGGGTCAAAACGATTCCTCCGGAACCTTCAACATGATTGTTCCTTCGTTAGACGCAGGGACGCCAAGGGTTGTTGCATCCCCTGAGCGTGACATTATAGAAAACCAGTGTTTGGGAAGACACCGAACACACGTAGTATCGACAGCCCCCCTAGTATCGACAGCCCCCCTGGTATCGACACCCCCCCTAGTATCGACAACCCCATGGATGCGGCCTCTCAAGATAGACGATTCGGCGTCTGAAGTTCGTTGCGGCTCGGAAAACCGTCACTTGTCAACTCGGACAGCCATGATCGTCATGTCATCGGTTTGAGGCTCATCCCCTGTGTGAGCGACCACGGCCTGGGAGATTTTCTCGATCAGCTCCACCGCCGAATCGCCGCGATTCTGGGCGGCAAGTCTTATGAGCTGGTCTTCTCCGAACTCTTCGAGGCGGCGATTCATTGCCTCGGAGAACCCGTCGGAAAAAATCAGAAGCAAGTCACCAGGATTCAGCGTAACCGTGGCCTGCTGGTAGGGAAAATCAGGGAGCACGCCGAGGACCGGCCCTCCGGTTTCCAGACGTTGAGACTCTTGACCGTCTGAAAGCAGGATCGGCGGGTTGTGGCCGGCGTTGGAATAATCGAGTGTTCTCCCGGCTATGTCCAAGATTCCGTAAAAAAAAGTCACGAACTTCGCTGAGTCCGTGCTTTGAAACAGCAGCCGATTGGACCGGCTCATGCATTCGGCGGCCGATGAGCTGACCAGATTTTGGCCGCGAATGGTTGCCTGCACATTCGCCATCAGCAGGGAAGCAGGCATGCCCTTCCCGGAAACATCTCCTAAACAGAGAATCAGCCGGTCTTCGGATGGCAAGAAGTCGTAGTAGTCGCCACCGACGTTGGCGGCCGAAACCGACATTCCCGCAATGTCATAGCCGGGAATCGACGGCTGCGCCTTGGGCAGCAGGTTGGCCTGAATGCTGCGCGCCATCTCCATCTCTTGCTGCATGAGCTGCAGCGCTTTCTCTTCTTCGTAAAGACGCGCGTTTTCAATCACCTGCGCGGACTGGGCGGCAATGATCGTGAGCAGGCGCTGATTGCCTTCGGTGAAAGCTTCTCGTGATCGCTTGTTAAACACGATCAGAACCCCAATCATGCGGGCCTTCAGCCTCAAGGGAACACACATCAGGGAGTGGATGGCGCTATCCACTTTCTCATTGATGCGGAACCGCTCGTCGGCGGCCAGATCGTCGATGAGAAGAGGCGCTTGGTTCTTCAACATCCAGCCGCCTAACTGGTCTCCCAGCCGATAGGGGATTGCCCCGACGTTGGAGTCCACGCGACGGACCATCGTCTTTAGCTCAGCCGAGTCCTCCTGTTTGTCAAACAGCAGCACGGCGCCCTGCTCAACGTTCAAATGCTTCACGCATTTCTGCACGATGGAGTTGACGATTTCATCCAGCGACCAGGTCGAGGTGACGGCGGAAGCGACTTCGTTGATGATGGACAGTTCGTCGACAGCGCGGCGCAGGCGTCTATTTTCTTCTTCGAGGCGGGTCAGCTGAGCGTCGGATTCCGGGGGAGTCATCGAGTAACTAATGGGCGTGAAGCAGCAGGGTCAACTAATAGCCTATGACATTTGAACCGACCGAGCAGCCGGCTGCCTTGCGGAAGGCGAACGAGCTAGTGTCGCAAATCCCCTCGAGAAACAGCAAGCAGAGGCAGGCACAGGCTCAAAAGCTACTGATGGCTTCCGTCGGTTTCGGGGTCCTTTGCGGGTTGATTTGCGCCCCCATCTGCTCCAACCGGGTTCAAGCCGAGCGGATTACCGGCGCGGTGAGTCGCGGTGACACACCGCAGCCGCGGAGCGACACGGCCGCCTTCGAGTTGATCACCTTTAAGTGACTTATTTTCAACGCGAAGAGAAAAGCCGGATGTGGCTGACTGAATGCAATCCAGATAGGCGAAGCGGCGAGATACGACACCTCTTCAGCTTCTTCAAACGGAACCTCTGCTGAATTCGGCGGCGGCGGATCGGAAGGAAACTCGGATGCTGGATGCAGGAGCATTGGGTTTCCGGACGGTGAGGCGTAGCTCTGGCAAAGCCGGATTCAGTGGAGGAATGATTATTTGGGTTCACTCCCCCCTTAGGGGCTCGATTTCCGAGGGCTGCGGGTGGCTTTTCGGCCTATTTCCAGACGCGGACGAGGCCGGGAAGTATGAGCGGGCACTCTCCATTCGCAGCCACGGAAACACGCCCCTTGGCGCGGTCTCCAGCGCTTGACCTGCCCGGTGTGCGGTTCCGACCTTGAGTTCCTACCCGCCGCGCACCGGACCGGTTCTCAATAGGAAAGGGTTCCGGTCCTGGCTTCTTCTTGGCCGCTTGGCAGGTAGAGCGTCTGGCAGCGCTCACAACGATAGACCTCGCCCGCTTCGGCTCGGGCGCGAACGTCATCGCCATACTCATACCAGCGCTTCAAGTGACCGCGGCAGATGTTGTTGTTCTTTCCGGGTTCGTTGCAGGCGCGCTGACGCGGTACGCGCTGTTTCAGCTTGGTCCCGTCTTGAAGCGTTGCTATCAGATTAGGGTCCGGCGTTTCTTCGGCCGGGGCTTCTTCGGTCTTGGTGGCGGTTTCTTGTTCAGCCATGGCGGTGACGCCGGCGACATCTGACACTGGCGTCCAGCCGGCAAATCGAGTATAACAGTTAGTACTTCGCCTAGTACTTCACCCGGTCGATCCGCTGTAGGGAGCTGCTTGCGGGCTGCCCCGGGGCATGCTTGAAAATCAGAACAGGAACACACCATGACAAATTGCGCGACTTACGATGACGTCAACCTGCTGCTGCGTCTTTATGATCTTCGGCGAGAGGAAAGGATGCGCAAGGCTCGAGCCTGGTTCGTCGCCAGCTTCCACGCCAAGAACCTGGAAGAGTTAGACAGGACCTGTCCGTCCGGTTCCCAAGAGAACGCTTCGTTCAGGATGGTTGTCAGTTATTGGGACATGGCGGCCACCTTCATCACGGGCGGCGTGCTGAACCGGGAACTTTTTTTCCAGAGCGGCAAGGAGTTACTTGTGGTCTGGGAGCGGTTGCGCGACCTGCTGCCGGCCTACCGCGAAAGCAGAGCCGACCCCACGGCGTTCGAGAACATCGAAAAGGTTGCCAAATCCTACAGCGAATGGATGAACGAACGCGCCCCAGGCTCCTACGATGCGTTTTCGGCGCGCATTCGAGCCGGTTGACACCCTAGCGGCTTGCCGCCGAACGAACGGGTTTTCTCCCCGCCAGGGTCGGCGCTTTCGAGTGTGCGACAACCGCGCGCGCCTTTCCGTATAACTACTGGATTGTCATCGTGTGCGCTGCGTTTCAGGCCTCCTGGCAGCGTGGCTGCTCGGAGCCGTCTGGTAACATGAGAAGGGTTTCATTCGGACCGAGTTAGTAATCCGCCGTAAATTCAACACAGTCAGTTGGCAGGCAATGAAAGAATGTCCAAAGAGGCCAGACAGGTGAAGATAACCCCTGCTGCCGCCGAAGCGGCAGGGCGAAACGATGACCCAGCTTCGGGGAACGAAATCATCTCTCCAAACGGAATTGAATCGCTCGTGTCCGGGGAAGCTCCACAGCCCGTTGAAAACGATGAATCGCAAGCCACTAGTGATACCCAGGCGGCTCAGACTGCGTCCTCGAAAGATTCAGGCCAGCCTGATGACGCAACGACGGAAGAGTCTCTTGGCGAGGAACGCGACCGCTTGCGGAAGGAAATCGAGGAACAAATCGAGCGATTTCAGCGGGCGCAAGCAGATTTTGAGAACGTTCGGAAGCGGCTGCAGCGCGAAAAAGGGGATGCCCAAGAGTATGCCGCCATGGGTGTGATTGAGTCGTTGTTGCCGATCGTCGATGACTTCCAGCGTGCTTTGGACAGCCCGGCATTGGACCCGAAATTCCGTGAAGGATTAGAGCTGATTAATAAGAGGATCTTCGAGGTGTTTAGCCGCGCCGGCTTAAAGCCGATCGAAGCGCGGGACGGCAAGTTCAACCCGTATCTTCACCATGCGGTGGACAAGGCGCCCGCTGAAAACGACGATCAAGACCAGAAAATCCTGGAAGTCTATCAGCCGGGGTATCTTTTCAAGGACAGACTTCTGAGAGCGTCCATCGTGAAAGTAGCCGTGAAGGAATAGCGCGGGCCTCCGCCGGCTGCCGCGGCCCGGTTGTTTCGGTTGCCAAATGTCTGGTTAGCCTGAGAGCGTCAACGCAAAGAGCTGTTCACCGTGGAAAAACGAGATTATTACGAAGTCTTAGGCGTGGGGCGCGACGCCGCCGACCAGGCGATCAAGAGCGCCTATCGCAAAATGGCGCTGAAGTACCACCCCGACCGCAATCCTAACAATTCGGAAGCCGAGGATAAGTTCAAAGAGGCATCGGAAGCTTACAGTGTCCTCAGCGACGCCGGAAAGCGCAACCGCTACGACCGCTTTGGCCACCAAGGCGTCGCGAGCGCGGGCGCGGACGGATTCAATCCCGCGGATTTCAGCGACTTCGCCGATATCTTCGGCGACTTTTTTGGGTTCGGCGATCTTTTCGGAGGCGGACAACGCCGCTCGCGGGCTCGCCGCGGAACCGACTTGCAATATGACCTCGAGGTGGATTTTGAGGATGCGGTATTCGGAATGAATACCGAGATCCGCTTTCCGCGCACCGAGGCTTGCGGCGATTGCGACGGCAGCGGCGCGGAACGCGGCACCTCTCCCAGAACCTGCCCCACCTGCTCGGGCCGGGGACAAGTTCAATACCAGCAGGGGTTCTTTTCTGTTAGCCGCCCCTGCTCTTCGTGTCGTGGAGCGGGCCGCATTGTCGAAAGGCATTGCAGCTCCTGCCGGGGAGAAGGACGGGTACGCAAGCAGCGCAAGCTGAAGCTCAACATCCCGCCTGGAGTTGACACCGGCACACGCTTGCGGCTCAGCGGTGAAGGAGAAGGCGGTGCGTTGGGCGGGCCTCCGGGCGACCTCTATGTTCTGCTGAGCGTTCGCGAACACCCCATCTTTGAGCGCGTGAACAGTGATTTGCACTGCGAGGTGCCGATCAACGTTGCGCAAGCTGCCTTGGGGGCGGAGATCGAAGTCCCCGCCCTGGAGGGCTCCGAGGTTCTGCGGATTCCGCCCGGCGCGCAGAGTGGCAACACCTATCGCATTCGGCACAAAGGAGTCGCCGGAGTCCGCGACGGGCGCCGCGGCGACCTGGTGATCCACATCAAAGTGGTTGTGCCTGCCAAGATGACCACGCTGCAAAGGCAGCTCTTCGAGCAGCTCTTGGACGAATTGCCCGCCGACAATACCCCGACCGAGAAAGGCATCTTCGAGAAGGTGAAGAACTACTTCACGAACTAGCCCGATATTCTCACCACCTGACGGCCGAAGCACGCGATAAGCCCGCCATTACCTCGCTGAGCGGTGCGCGCCTCGCACTGACGCCCTTCTCAGGCACTTCGCCTCGCCACGTGGTGAGAAAAGAGGACTGGAATCCAGCTCACAAACCGATCCGGCCTTCGCCGAGTTTTTCGGTGATGTGGTCGTGGCTGATGGTCTGGCCGATCATACTCTAGGCTCGCTAAGCCTGGAGAAGTTAAATCGTTAATTGGTTGTGCCCAGGGGCAGGCTGGCTTGCCGCGGCTAGTGGCTGGAAGAGGGCTTTTCGGAAAGCGGCGGTTGCGATCGCGGCCAAAGCAACCTTAGTCTTACGATCCCAACACCCTAACCGCTTGCATATGAATGGCTTGGACTGGTAGTTTGAAAACGGTAGGATCAGTCATCGGCCCTTCTCCGGACAGCCGCCAACACCGGGAACCTTCCTGCCGGGTAAGCCCAGCGCGACCGGCACTCAGCTTGCCCTGAGTTTAGGAGTCAGTTTCTTAAGCATGAAATTTCGCTCGCTTTTTAGCCTCTTCTCCAGAGATCTGGCGATTGACCTGGGCACGGCCAACACGCTCGTGGCGGTTCGGGGCAAGGGCATCGTCGTCAACGAACCCTCGATCGTCGCCATCAATACGAGCACCGGGGAAGTGGAAGCCGTCGGGAAAGAGGCGAAAGAAATGGTCGGGCGGACACCCGGCAACATCGTCGCCATTCGTCCCATGAAGGACGGCGTGATTGCGGACTTCAAGGTCACCGAGAAAATGCTGACCTATTTTATTCAGAAGTCGCACAACCGCAAGATGCTGGTTCATCCACGAATTGTGATTGGTGTACCCAGCGAGATCACGCCCGTGGAAGAGCGGGCTGTTCGAGACTCCGCCTATCGGGCGCATGCCAGCGAAGTGCATTTGGTGGAGCAGGCGATGGTAGCGGCGATCGGCTCCGGGCTGCCGATCACCGAGCCGTGCGGCAACATGGTGGTGGACATTGGCGGGGGGACGACCGATGTCGCGGTGATCTCGATGTCGGGTATCGTCTATTCGCGCTCGGTACGGGTTGCCGGCAACGAGATGGATGAGGCGATCATCAACTTCTTGAAAAGGAAGTACAACTTGCTGGTCGGTGAGCGCACCGCGGAACAAGTCAAGATTGAGATCGGCTCAGCCTATAAGCTCGACAAACCAATCACCATGGAAATCAAGGGCCGCAATTTGATCGAAGGTGTACCGCGAACTGTCACGGTCGATGATACGGAGATACGAGAAGCGCTTGCGGATTGCATCAATACGATCATGAACGCCATTCGCGTTGCCCTCGAGAGGACTCCGCCGGAATTGAGCGCGGATATCAGTGACCGGGGAATCGTTCTCACCGGTGGTGGCGCGTTGATACGAAACCTGGACTTGCGGATTCGGGAAGAGACCGGATTGCCGGTCTCTATTGCGGAAGACCCGCTGGCCTCGGTGGTGATCGGGACCAGCCGCATGCTCAACGACTTTAAGTTGCTGCGCCGTATTTCGATTGACTAGCTGCCGGCCGAGGTTTGTTGGGCAGGCGGGAGAGCCCGGCCCGCGGGTTGGCGCCCGCCGGCTGGGATGAGTGAGTTGGAAAGGCAAGAGTGCCCGGTCCTACGGCTCCGGATCAAAGGGAGCGGCGACTGTGTTTGAATTTTTCGCCCGGTATCGCAATGTATCCGTGCTTGTCGCGGTCCTGTTTCTTCAATTTATTCTGCTTGGCTATCAAGTAAAGAGAGACGATGATGTTCGGATCTTGCGTGTCTGGACAGTCGGCGCCATCACTCCGATTGAGATAGCGTTGAACGCCGTTTCTTCGTTTGTCACCTCTACTTGGCAGGACTACGTTTGGCTGGTGGGCGCGCGCGAGCAGAGCCGGCAGCTTCGCGAACAGGTCAGCCGGCTCAAACTTGAAAACCAGGAGTTTCGCCGTGAGTTGACGCGGCTCGGGGGGGAAACCGAGTTGGCGGACTTTCAGAAGCAGATTCTTTCGGAAAGCATTCTGGCGGAGGCGATTGGACGTGGATCGAATCCGAACTCAAAGGAGATCTTTCTCGACAAGGGGTCGAGGCATGGTGTGAAGTCGGGTATGCCGGTCATAACGCCCGACGGCATCGCGGGTAACGTGCAGGCCGCCTATGGCGGGGCCTCGCTGGTCCGGCTGATTACCGACGCGGACGCCGGAGTCGGAATCGTGCTTGAGGGTTCACGGGCCCGCGGCGTGATGAAGGGAACGGGCTCGCGTGAATGCCGTATCGACTACATCGGAAACGAGATCGCCATCGAGGTCGGGGAGAAGGTCTTCACCTCCGGAGATGACCGCATATACCCCAAGGGGCTGGCAGTGGGCGAAGTAACGAGGCTGGAGGAGGGAACCGAATTCCAACAGATCTACGTGCGGCCGTTCGCCGCTCTTGATCGTCTCGACGAAGTGCTCGTCGTAACAGCCGGCATTCACGAAGAAATTCCGGAGATTCCCCGGCCGCAGCCGCCTGAATATCTGATGCCTGTTCCTCCGCCCAACCAGGACGGGGCGGGCCCGGGTGAATTCCGCGGGAACGATTTCGCTCCATCGCGCGAGGAAAGCCCGGCGACGGAGGGAGAAGGGCCGCGCGGGAAACGGCCGGCGCCCATGACCGACGCCGACCGTCTCAAAGAACGATATCGCGCTATCGGAGCGGCCCAGGGGCATCGTTTCGGCGAAGGCGCGCCGGGGACTCCCCCGCCGGACTTCAATATTGGACTCATCCCTTCCGCCGGATTTAGCGGCCAACGGGCGCCGGATTCAGATGACATGGACGGTAACGGACTGCCGCCCCGGGCCGAGCGCCCTGCTGATTCGAGACCGGCATCCGAAAGTTCGGTTGGGGGCGCCGTTGCGAGCGGTTCCAGCACCTCAGTTCAGGCGGTTCAGAGTTTGGTTCAGCCGCCCGCGGAAGTCCAGGATGCGCCGCCGGCCCCTGTCCGCGTTGAAGACGTTCCGCGATGAAGACGTTCCCCGGGGTGAGAGTAGACCTGTGATACAAGCTGCCGGAGGCCCGCTCATAGCGCGTGATGTCGGCAGCTTGGGACCGCTCGTTTCCGTCGGAGCGGTTATCAGCGCGCTGGCCTTGCAGGTATACCTCCCCCTCTACTTCGATTTCGTTGGCAATTTCGATCTCCCATTGCTGGTTGTGGTTTATCTGGCGCTGATGCGCCGCAACGTTATCGTTGGCCTGTTCATTGGAGCCGCAATCGGGCTGGCGCAAGACAGCCTGACGGTTGGTCCCATGGGAGTGTTTGGTATTCTCAAGACGGTGATTGGCTACCTCGCCGGGACAACCAGCCTGTTCATCGAAGTCGACTATCCGGGCGCCAGAAGTGTTCTCGTCGCGTTATTCTTCCTGATTCATCAAGTTCTCTTCTGGATAGTGGAAACGGTGTTGTTGGGGAACGAAATCTCGATACAGCCCGTACTGACGTTGATTCTGGCAGCGGCCCATGCTGGGCTGGCTCTGGCAGTCTTCCGTTTGTTGGACCGTCTTAAGAAAACGTCGTGAACCTTTACTCCAACAGCAGGAAGAAACCGGGGCACTTGCAGGTTGCCGCCTTTCAGTTCGTCGCGGCGGCTATTTGTCTTTGGCTGCTGTCGGGTTTCTGGCAGTTGCAAGTGCAGAGTCCTGATGTTTACGCTGCCCGTGCCGAAAGAAACCGGATCAAATCACTCCCGCTGCTAGCTCCGCGGGGGAAAATCATGGACCGCGACGGCCGAATTCTGGTCGATAACAGTCCGACATTCAAAGTTCTTCTTTCGCGAGCCGCCATGCGGGAAGAAAACCTCCCGTTGATCGCCGAAGGATTGAATATTCCCTACGAGCAGTTGCGCGCTCAGCTTCGGCGGCTGCGCAGGTCGAATGCGCCTGAGTACCAAGCGGTCATTCTGAAAGAAAATCTGGCCCTGGGCGACATTGCATTCGTGGAGTCCCACCGCGCGGAGTTCCCGGAGCTGGAGCTGATCCGCTCCCAAAAGCGGCTGTATCCCAAAGACGGTTTGGCTTCGCACGTTGTTGGCTACGTTGGTGAAATCAGCGATGCCGAACTCGAGCAGCTTGAGTTCGCACTCTACGAGCCGGGGGCCGAGGTCGGCAAGGCGGGCATCGAACGCCAGTACAACGACGTCTTGAGCGGAGCGGACGGCCGGCGGGTCGTGGTAGTCGATAGCCTGGGCCGGGAGCGGGAAGTCAGGGGAAACGTCGAGGCCAAACCGGGCCGCGGCATACGCTTGACGATTGACCTCGACTTGCAAGTGGTCTCGGAGCTGGCGATGGAAGGCAAGACAGGCGCGGTCGTTGCCCTCGATCCCAGAAACGGCGACGTTCTGGCACTGGTGAGCAGGCCCAGTTATCTTCCCAACAAGTTCGTTGGCGGCATTAGCGTCGAAGACTGGCGGCAACTCGTAAACGACCCCCAAAAGCCGTTGCTGAATCGGCCGATTCAGGCGCAATTAGCGCCGGGGTCTATATTCAAACCGATCGTGGCGCTGGCCGCCGCCCGCAGTCCGATAGTGGACATGGATTTTAGTGTTGTCTGTCAGGGGGGAGCGTTTTTCTATGGGCGCTACTTCCGCTGCCACAAGAAGGGTGGCCACGGCCGTGTCACGCTTCATGACGCGCTCGTGCAGTCTTGCGATGTTTATTTCTATACGCTGGGGAACCGCCTGGGAATCGATTCCATTGCGGAAACTTCCAAGCTGGTCGGTTTCGGTGAGCCCACGGGGATCGACCTGCCTCATGAAGAAGACGGAACGGTGCCCTCGACGGGCTGGAAACTGCGGTTCTACCGCGAAAAGTGGTACGCCGGCGAGACGATTTCGGTCGCCATCGGACAGGGAGCGCTTACCACCACGCCTTTGCAGATCGCTTCGGCAATGGGGGGACTGGCGCTGGGCGGTGAATGGCATCAGCCGCACTTGGTTCCTCACGACGAAATGCAATCGATACGCCAAGATTTCCAGCCGCCCGAGCCCCGGCGCGCCGAGCTGGACCCAAACGCTGTCCGGGAAATCGTCAGGGGGTTGTGGGGTGTCGTCAACGAAGCCGGCACGGGAGTGCGCTCCAGAATCCCGGGCTATGACGTCTGCGGCAAGACGGGGACGGCTCAGGTGGTATCAAGGCAATACGCAAAAGACCACGATGAGGAAGCTTCGAAGGACAACGCTTGGTTCGTCGGGTTTGCACCCTGCGAGGCCCCCGAGATTGTCGTCGTGGCGCTCCACGAACACGGTGAACATGGCCACATCGCCGCCCCGATTGTCAGGGATGTCATCAAGGCCTACTTTGACAAGAAGCAGCGGACACGCTGGACCCAGCGGAAAACCACATCCGCGCCCGCACAGACGGCCAGCAACTTTTCGATGCTGGCGCCGCGGAGCGTGAGACCTTGATCCGGCACTACTCGGCTCGTGATTTCGACTGGGTCCTTCTCGGGATCACGATGGCGATCACGATTCTCGGCCTGCTGGAAATTTACAGCGCAACACGCAATACACCCTGGCAAGAGGCCCACCTCAAGCAGATGATGTGGATCGGCCTGGGCCTGATATTTCTGTGGGTCTTCTCCGCTATTGACTACAACATCTTGATCCACCATGCTCCGGCCTTTTACGTTATCGCCGTGGCTCTGTTGCTGCTGATCATGGTTCTCGGCCAGGTCATTGGAGGCGCGCGGCGCTGGCTTCCCATGCCTGGAGGTGCGACGCTGCAGGTGTCGGAGTTCGTGAAAGTGGTGCTAGTATTGTTGATGGCCAGGTTTTTTTCGAACCTGCATCCAGAGCGTGTTTCCGGCAAGAATCTGTTGAAGATCGCGGGTTTGTTCGCGGTGCCCATGTTTCTGGTTGCGAGGCAGCCGGATTTGAGTACGGCCCTCAGTTACGCGCCGATTCTGTTCATGGGTGTGTTCGTTGCGGGTTTGCGCTGGAAATACGTGCTGGTTTTGGCGCTGGCAGGCGCTCTGATACTGCCGCTAGCGTGGCAGTATTTGCAGCCTTATCAGAAGGAGCGGCTGATCACGTTCATGGACCCGGAACGGGATCCGCGCGGTTCGGGTTATCAGCCGATCCAGTCAAAGATTGCGGTCGGCGCGGGCGGAATTTGGGGCTCCGGCTTTGCACAGGGATCACAAACGCAGTTACGGTTCCTGCCGGTTCCGCATACTGATTTTATCTTTTCGGCTTATGCCGAAGAGACCGGTTTCGTCGGAGTCACATTGATCTTGGCATTGTATTTTTCCATGCTGATGAAGATCGCCGGCAACGCCCAAACCTCGGCCGACAGCGCGGGGATGTATATCTGCATGGGCGCCGGCGCGTTACTGTTATTTCATTTGTTGGTGAACATCGGTATGGTCATCGGACGAATGCCGGTCACCGGCCTGCCGTTGCCATTGATGAGCTACGGGGGGTCGAACTTGCTGGCCACGTTTATGCTGCTGGGCCTGGTGAATAACGTGCGGCTTCGACGGTTCACCAACTGATGGTTTTTGGCGGCGGGTTGGATGCCCGCTGAGTCTGATTTGCGGGTCCGGCGATTTATTGCCGGGCTCGATTGAGAATATCGAGAGTAAAGGGGAAGGACGCAGGCCCTGAGACCGCTGGAGCGGAGGGCAGTCCTTCGGCTCTGAAGCGTTGAGCGCAACCTGACGTGAGCGCTCCGCTTGGCGGCCTGTCAAACGAGTTTTTGAACTTGCGCGGAGTGCAAGTAATGCGAGTTAAATTTGAGACATCGCTTCGCACATTTTGACGACGCGCGAGAGGCCGCTTCGCTGGAACCGAACGACTGAACCGGCAACTGATCCGCACGACCGGCTCTCAGACGCCCCTCCCCAAGGAGGAATTTCGTGTCGAAAGAGCTCATAGTCCATTCGTCGCAGCATGAAACACGGCTGGCCATCCTGGAGGACGACCAGCTCGTTGAACTTCACGTTGAAAACGAGTCGCAGCACGCCCTAGCCGGCAGCATCTATAAGGGACGCGTCACGCGAGTCCTGCCCGGCATGCAGTCGGCGTTCGTCAATATCGGACTCGAAAGAGACGCCTTTCTCTACGTATCCGACTTCTTCGATGAAAGTGACGAAAAGTTCGACCAGGTTGCGGCAGCACCGTCCGGCGAGGGCGAGGGGAAACCCAAAGAGCTTCCTGAATCAGCGGCGGCGGACACGAACGGTTCGGCGCCGCGGGAGAACTCTCCGGCGCGGGAGAGTTCCGCCGGGACCGAAGAAAGCAGGCCCGCAAGGCGGGACAAGCGCGGCGGCCGCTCGAGGCGCCGCCGGGGAAAAGGTACTGGTTCTGGTTTTCCAACCACGAAATACGCCCCGGTCGGGGCCGCTGAAGGGACCGCGGAAGAGGCCACTGAAGGGAAGGAGCCGCCCGCTGAAGACTCCGCGACAGAAACTGAATTCGTTGTGCTTCCCGGCGAGTCGCTAGCGAAGTACAGCGATGCCGCGGCCGACTCCATCCCCGGCGCCGGCGTGGATACTGACCTTCCGAGCCCCGACCGTGAGGGAGGGGTTAGCCGCTTCGACGCGCCTCATCCGGCAGCGGCCACGCTCCCCTCTTTGGTTGCGGGCCGTGACCGTGAAGGAGCGGCCAGCCGGGATGAACAGCTCCAATCGGAAACCCAATCCAACGCCGAATCACTAGAAAGCGGCCTGGATCAAGTTGCGTCCGCCAGAGCCGGCAACGGCCACGAGACACAAGAAGAAGAACTGGGCGGACTTGGCGAACCAAGCGAACACGACCTCGTCGCCGGCCCCGTGGCTGACCGCGACGTTGTGGAACCGGAAGAATCCGCGCCCTCTGCCGGGCACGACGGAGACTCGCAACCCGCCGAAGAGTCCACCGCGGCGGGGGCGCGAGGCAGGGAACCCGAGGCCGCTGATCACGGTGGGGACATTCCCGAGGGAACGGCGGCGGCGGAAGCATCGCCTGCCGTGGGGGAACCCGATGATGTGGAGCCGGAGGCGGGTCCCGAACCTCAAGCGTCGGAACCGCCCGTCGAAGATGTGCCGGCCGAAATCCCTGCTGCCGCGGCTGTGGAAACCGCGGATGCCTTGCCGCAAGAGGATGAAGATCCTGAACCGCGCGTTTTGGAATCGCCGGCCCGAAGTGAACCCATGGAAAGCGCCTCGGGTTCAGCCCCGGCGGAACTGCCGGAAGAACGAGACGCATCGCCCCAAGCCATCGAGTCAAACGGTGATCACCCATTTCCGGGACATCCCGGGACGCCAGATGAAGCCGGCTCCGAAAACGAAGCTTCAGACACGATCGGCGGCGGCGACACCGGCGTATCAGCGCCCGCGGACGATTCCCAGAGCGATGAGGACGCAGCGAAGGCTGACGACTCCGCTGACGAAAAGGGTTCGCGCCGCGAAGCGGGGATCCGGGGACGTTCCGGGTCGTCGCGTTACGTTCACCGGCGGGGCCGGCGGCGTTCGCAACGTCAAAGAGAACAACCTGAAAGCGAATCTTTCGCGGACGCCGCCGCGGCAGCCGAATCAGACACAAGCGACGGGGGGGAGGGTCGAAAAATTACCGATCTGCTCGCGAAAGGCCAGGAAGTGCTGGTTCAGATCGCCAAAGAACCCCTCGGCAGAAAAGGCGCCCGCATCACCTCGCATATTGCCCTGCCGGGCCGCTTTCTGGTCTATATGCCGACGGTGGATCACATCGGTGTATCCAGGAAGATTCCCTCCGACAAGGAACGCGTTCGCCTGCGAAAGATCGTTCAAACGCACCGCACCGGCATGCCAGGCGGTTTTATCGTGCGAACAGCGGGCGAGGGAGTCAGCGAAGAAGACCTTCGCGGAGACATGCTGTTCCTTTACAACCAGTGGCTCGACATTCGCGGCCGGTCCGAAAGCAGTCCCGCGCCAGCCCTGCTGCACCATGACGACGACGTTGTCGAGCGAGTTCTGCGAGACCGGGTTGGAGATGACTTCAAGACCATCTGGGTGGACGGAGAAGAGGAATATGAGCGAATCCTGCGGTTTGTGGAACGCTTCCAGCCCGATCTGCTCAAGGGCGTCAAACTCTACACCCGAAGCAAACCGATGTTCGATCAGTTCAACATCACGACTGAGCTGGGGAAAGCCTTGCGCCCGAAGGTGTGGCTGAAATCCGGGGGCTACATCGTCATCAATCAGACCGAAGCGCTGGTTGCCATTGATGTCAACACGGGCAAGTACGTCGGCAAGTCCGACCGGCTGGAAGACACGATCGTTAATACCAATCTGGAAGCAGTCAATGAGATTGTCCGCCAGCTTCGGATTCGCGATCTTGGCGGCATCATTGTCGTCGATTTCATCGACATGGAAGACCGCTCGAACCGCCAACAAGTTTTGGCCTCGCTCGAGAAAGATTTGAGCGCGGACATGGCTCCCTCCAAGGTTCTGCCCTTCAACGAATTCGGGCTGGTCGCGATCACCCGCAAGCGTGTCAAGCAGTCTCTGGAGCGGGCGCTCTGCACGCCGTGTCCCTATTGTCACGGCTCCGCCACCGTGAAGTCGGTACAAACCGTGATTCAGGAAATCTTGGGCGAAGCCAGAAAAATGGCCACCTCAAAAGAGCCCACGAAGGACATCACACTTCGTGTCAACCAGGAAGTCGCCCGCAAGCTGAAGTCGCGCGACAACAACTATCTTCAAGAGATCGAGCAGATCTTGCGAGGGCACGTTCTTGTGCGCAGTGATGTCTCGCTGCACCGCGAGCACTTCGATATCGGCTAGCGCTCGCGTTTCCCGCCGCCTCGCGAGGCGAGACGTGGCGCACGCATTCTTACGTGCCGTGTCGCCATTCGTGGCAACATAGTTGGGACCGGCTCTCAGCCGGTCCCGCGCGGGGCCCGGGCCTTCGCCTGGAGTTCCTGCCGTTCACGGGCTCGCCGCTCACCGGCTGACTAAACATAACGTCATAAGTTATTGCGCATAGTATGCAGGCTGTGCTCTCATGGGGAAATGAGACCACTTCGCATTGCTGACGCTGAAAACATCGTTCTTGGATTGCAGGATGAGATCCGACGCTCCCTGGATTCCCGCTACGACCACCGCCTCCACGGCGTGCTGCTGGTGGCCCAAGGAATGACCTGCCCACAGGTGGCCAGGCTGCTGGGCGACGCACCACGGTCGGTGGAATATTGGGTGGGTCGTTTCGAGCAGAAAGGCTTGGCGGGCTTGCGCGAGGGAGAGCGGGCCGGGCGGCCCCCGCGGTTGAATGAGCAGCAGCTCGAAGAGATCAACGCTGCTCTTCGTCAGACGCCGCGGGAGGCAGGCCTGAGCGGAAATCTATGGGATGGCAAAACGTTGGCGGTCTGGATCGAGCAACAATACGGCATCACTGTGGGCGTGCGTCAGTGCCAGCGTCTGTTCCGGCAATTGGGCTTTCGGCTGCGCAAGCCGCGGCCCAAGATCGCTCGCGCCGACGAGGAACAGCAGAAGACGCATAAAAAAAACTCCAAGCGCTGATGGCCGACCCGGCCGTCGACCTTTGGGCCAGCGACGAAGTGCACTTTCAGCAGCACGGCTCGCGTTGTCGGATGTGGGTGCCTCCGGAGACGAAGGATCCCATCCTGCTGCATCATCCGACCCGGCGAAGCGTCGGATATTTTGGTGCCGTGCGACTACGCGATGGTCGGTTTTGGTCTTGTCGCGAGACGGGGAAATTCAATGCCGGGACCTTTTGGGAATTCATGAAGCAACTCCAGCAGGTGAGCCGCATTGGAGGGCGCCGCGTGGCGGTCATCGCTGACAACGCCAGGTACCACCATGCCCGACTGCACAAAGCGTGGCGCGAGGAAAACGCACCTGGCTTTGAGCTGGATTACTTGCCGCCCTACAGTCCCGAGTTGAATCCGATCGAGCGAGTCTGGAAGCTGACCCGGCGGCGTTGCCTGCACAACCGCTACTTTGCGACCCTGGAGGAAGTGATCGCAGCTGCGGAAGCCGAGTTTGCCACGTGGGGCCAGCCGAATGACACGCTGCGCCGACTATGCGCAATTAGTTAAGACGTTATGTTTAGCAGCCCGTGGCGGAAGTGTTTGCGGGCGAAAATGGGGGACTGCCATCCGATTTTTGTCCGCCGAACTCCCCTGTTTCCAACACAGCCGAACGACGAAAATCGGAGGCTGTACCCTTTTTTCCCGTAGCCGGACTTGCACCACGGGCTGCTAAGCCACGTTCACGTGGCTTGCTGTTGCTGACAGGCCGGTCCTTTTAGGGCCGGTGACCAGCCCCGGAACCCTTTCCTCAGCCCGTTTCAACGGGCTTTCGTCCCGGCCGGCCCGCCAGCCCTCCGCCACGGACCCCCGAGAAAGGCGCCGCCCAGCTCGGTTTCCAGCTCGGTCCAACCCCCCAAACCCCGTCCGCCGGTCACGGATAAGCAAGAAAAACTTAAGGCCCATGTCTTCCTACACTTACACCCGGTCCCCGCGGCCAAGCGAGCCGAAATTCCGACCTCTATTTGGTAAGCTGAGTGTGAAAAACCGGTAAGGAAAAGATCACCGGACCAACGCGACCGTTTCCAGGCCTGGACAGTTTCGAGTTGCTCTCCGTTATGTGGTCATCCCCCGCGGATGGCTTCGGCCCAGTAGCGGCCGGCTCTCAGCCGGCCCTTGCGAACCAGCAACCGGGCAGAAGACCGTCCGCTAGCAGCCGCTTTTGCGCTCCCCATGGAGGCGGCTGTCTAGGTAACACCAACGGGAGCGGAGGGGCCCCTCCCATATGAAACAAGCAACACGACCCAGAGACGTGGCGCGCGCATTCCTGCGTGCCGTGTCGCCATTCGTGGCGACATGCCCCGCCATCAAACGCCCGAGCAACTCCAGCAGCAAGCAGCCATCAAGAGTCCCAAACGCCCCCCGCGCGGTGCTTCCCGGCGGCAACAACACCGCCAAAGTCTGCCAGAAAACCACCATTCTGACAGGGTTTCTGCCAGCCGCCCGCCGCTCTGCCTCAAGAAAAGTCATTGAAAAAAAAGACACTATACATTGACACTGATCATCAGCCCCCCGAAACCACCCAAATTCCCGACATATCCGCCAAAACCTGCCATTCTCTGCCATTTTGTAAAGATATTTTATGCCATCATCGCACAACCTATTTATTTTCAATTGTTTAGCACGGCCATGATCGAGCCCCCTGGAAGCCCGAATGGCATACAGCACTGCCAATTTTCCGCCCACGGTCGCCGCGCCCTGCGGTACCGCCTGACGGCTCCACCTTGTGGCCCAGTATGAAGCGTGCGTGCGGCGGGAAATGCGGGCGAGTGTAGTGCGCCATATCAGAGCGCAACTTATGATGGTTCGCTTCCTTGCCAGACGGCGGAGTGAGAGACGACGTGCGGCCCCATGCGTACCCTGATGCGGGCGATTTGAGCCGCGTTCACGCGGCTTGGTGTTCCTTAGGCCAGCCGTTTACGGCTGGTGGGCGCCGCCGCTCGGGGACTTTCAGCCCGTTTCAACGGGCTTCCCTCTTTCAAACGGAAATCTTATGGTGCGCTATTACTGGCGCACCACGGGCTACTTAGGGGTTAAGCCGGTAGAGGATAAACTTGTTCCCGTCCGCTGCCTCCTCAAACGAACGGGGGACGGCGAACGATAGCGGTTTCATCGCAAACAACAGAACGTAGTCAAACCCCGCCACCCGGCTTTCGTGAAACGGGTTGTCCGGATCATCGAGCGGCTTCGAGAACCGCTCCTTGGGAACAATATCCCGCGGGACATCTCGAGCAAGGCCCTGATACTTTTCCCTGATTCCGACAGGCTGCTTGCCCGGGTCGGCAAACAAGGTCGGGACAAACGCGGAACGCTGAATCACCGCCAGCGTCGCCAAATGCTGGAGCGGCGGCTTGGCGAGAAAGTCGTACGAGCCCTCATTCACCACGTAAGGCAGGATGCGGCTTTTCTCAGTGACGGATTCGAACGCTTCCATAATCTGCCTGTGATCATGATCAAAAGCGCGCCAGTCCTGAGCGATCGCGCCGACTCGGACGACTAATAGCACAGCCAGCGTGGTGAATAGCAGGCCGGAAACTGCCTTCGGCATGGCTCGCCAGTCCGAAGCGGCAACCAGGAAAAGTACAATCGCGATCGGCAGCCGGTAACAGGCGTATCCTGATCCAAACAACACTTCAGGCGCGGCGGCAAAGCAAATCGTCAGCACCCAGAACGCGGCGCCCGCGCGTTTGTGAAGCGTCAGTTTTCCCAACACCGCGCCGCCCAGCAATAATATTCCGACGATGACGAAGCTGAGCAGGTCCAAGGCCGGGTGGCCGTTGTTGAGAACACCGTAGACGCCCTGAATCTTGCTCCAGGGATCAATGACTCCGGCGGAACCCAGATTGAGCCGAAAGGTTGGACTGAAGGCCACGAACATCGCGGCCGGCAAGAGGAACTGCGACAGCCCCACGGCCCAGACGGCTCTGTTGGGGGCCAATCCCTCGCGCCGTGTCTCGAGGTAAACCGATAGTTCGTACGCGAAGAGAAGGAGGGCGTAGACTCCCAACGCCGACAGGTGAACGAAATAAATGACTACTGATGCCAGCGCGAACACAGGCGCCGTTCGGCCTGCGGGCTTTTCGCGCAAGAGAATCCACAAAGCGGTTCCGGCGAGGGCCAGATTGAGACCCAGCAGGTAGTTCAAGAAACCGAACGTAAATACGGAGTTGTAAGCGAACAACATGCTGAAAAGAGGCCACAACGAAATCTTCTTGTGAAGGGCATAAGACAGAGCGGTTACGGCGAGCGGCGTGGACAACAATACAGCCACGCAAAACCATCGGCCGGCCGTCTCGAGCGGCGCGAAAAGCGCCAAGAAAGGAACAATTAGGTCCATTGCCAGATTTGGCAGCGGAGCCCATTGGACCTTGTAGTATTCCTGCAAAGCCGGGGACCCCTGGATTTGCGTCAGCACATGGATACGCGCGAGATGATTCGGATAATCCTGGAGGGGCGGTATTTGAATGAAGAAAAACGGAAGTAACAATAAGGAGCTTCCGGCAATCAGAAAGATCAAGTAAATCCTATTGATTGTCATCAGAAGCGTCCGGGAGGCGTTATTGCCAGGTTCGGGCGATCCGTGCCCCGGGAGTGCAGTTTCAATCGCCAGATCGAAACCCACCGCCTTTCAGGCGGCCAGGTCACGCTTCCGGCGGCATTCAGGCGCACGCGAACCCACCGCGTTTCAGCCGGCAGTTGTTCAGTTTACCCGTATTGCCCGCGGCGATGGATCCGCCGGTCCAGATCCGGCGGGCCTCGTTCGCCGCTGGGAAGTGCGCGCTAGCGCGGCGGAAGCGGCCCGCCTGGACGGATGCCCGGCCCGCCGGCGGGTGAGGCCGGCGAAAGCAGGTCGACCTCGCGCTCCGCCCCGACCATCCGCGTCTCGGGATGGAAGGCATACCAGGCGAACGCGAACATCATTTGATGGGGCACGCTCTTGAGCTTCGTTCCGGCCAGCGGACCCTCCACGCAATGGCCTAGCGCATTCCACGCGCTGCCGGTTTTCTTGTCCAAGATGCGTCCGTTCTTGCGATGAAATTTCAAGCGGTTTCCCCCGGCGATCGGAGAAAAGGCCCCGGCGGCGCCGACCTCCCGCGAGGCGGAGACCCGCGCCTTATCCATCGCGGACACCATGCCCGGCTCGAAAAACACCACGAAGCGCTCTTTCTTGATGCGGCCTTCGAGCACTCCCCATTGGCGCAGGTAGCGAAACGGGTAGGCCCTGGATCGGCCGCCGATTGTGACGGCGAGAAGACGCTCGAATGGCTGGACCGGCAAGGGTTGATCGAGCCGCACCGGCATGACATCGCGCCGGCCGAATTCGTGATCCACGTAGAGACTTTCCCCATACGGCGCCGCGAAGCCTGTATCACGGCTGAGTACTTGCCCTGTTGGGTGGGCAGACCGAAATGTCTGAAAGGAGACGGTTGGGCTGGTTAATAAGCGCAGGTGAGAGCCGGTCAGCTCGCCGGCCAATGCCTCCCCTGATATCTGTTGCCACAAGGACTCTGTCTGGCGTTCGTACATGACCATATCGCTTTGGCGCAGCAGGCCCGCGACCCCGAACTCGTACACTTCGCCATCCACGCGCCGGTCGAAGATGAGGCCGCTGTTGCAAAGCGGGCAGAAGCTGACAAGGAAAGGCAGATCGGCGATTTGATCGTTCACCAATTCATGGAAGAGCAGAATCTGCAACGGGTATGCGCGCGCCTCGCCCTGATATTCGAAAACCATTACAGGTTCCCGGGGAGCCAGCCAAGACGAGGCTTCAGCAGGCGAAACGAAACTGGGCTTGTCGATCGAGCGAATGGCGTCCTTCTCGACGCTCTTGACCAATTCGGAGATTGGGATCGATTTTTTGGACCAGTCCGTTTTCCACGGCCCCGGCAGTCCTTGCGGCTGCGAAAGGACCGCCGTTAGGAATGTCAACAGGATGAAACGCGCCACTCAGCCCTCCAGTGGTAATTTCGTTTGAGACAGTGTCGAGGTTACACCGCAATTTCCAGTCGATCGCGGGAGACAGTCTGAAGCTCAATCGAGGCCAGAAGGACTGGCTGATGCCGGCCCTGGGCTGTGATTGACATCAGCTCAGCCGGCCGCGCCCGGCCGATATTTCAGAACATCTTTGGCCGGTCCCGGCCTCCTAATGAATTCTCTGAAAAGGGTCGATCCCCCCAGCGAGGGAGAACTCTTCATGAAAACAGCAGCCGTAGAACAGAGAATGAAGCCGGTCGCCCTTGTCGTCGACGACAACTGGCTGACTCAAACGCTGGTCCGCCGTGAGCTTGAGAAAAGAGGCTTTGCTGTCTTCGAAGCAAGAACCACCGCGGATGCCGTGCGTGGCTACGAGCTTCACCAGCCCGCCGTCGTGACCCTTGATTTGGACCGTGTCGACGGACGCGGTCAGGAGATTGCCGAAGCACTTGTGGCGGCTGCACCGAAAGCCAATATTGTCGCGGTCACGTCAGAGGTGCTGCCCGCTTTCCGCGACCACCTGTTGAACATCGGCGTCAAGGATATTGTGATCAAGCCCTACGACGACCCCAAGTCGGTGGTGTCGGCGGTCCAAGCGATTCTTGAAAGCAGCTCTTCAACGTCGGTTCCCGCAACGCTGCCCATTGCCTCGAGGCAGTCGCGGCGCTGGCAGAAACACCTGGAGAGCGCGGCGGTTAGCGTCGCCCGCGAAATTCTTCTCACGATAGGCGGGCCTGAGCTGCAAGTGTTGCCGCCGGATTCGAACCGATCCGGCAACGCGACGTTCTCGACCTCGAGCGACGTCATGGGCGTTTGGGCAGGAACGATTCGTATCCGGTTTGACGAGAAGCTGGCTAACGAGCTAACGGCGAAGTTGTTTGACGCGGACGCCAGGCGTCTCAAACGCGGTCAAATCCAAGATGCCCTAATCGAAGTCACGAACATGATTGTCGGGAACCTCAAGTCGTCGCTGCCAGGAACCAACAACCACACGATTCCCGAATTCCTCTCCAACAGCAGCATTCGCTCCGCCCCGCTGCCTGAAGACAGTGGTGATCCGATCCAAGTCGACACCGAGCACGGGGCTCTGTCGATTCGCTTCACGCCGCGGGCAGGGTAAATTTCTTTTCCACCGAACCCAGCAGCACACTGCGATCGGCAGCCGCGGTGACGTGGCTTGCCTCTGACAAGGCCGGGCCGTCTTGGGCCGGTCGAGAGTCACGGATCCAGCGCGTCTCTGGGCCGGTTTCAGCGATTTACGGCCAGCCGAACCACCCAGCCGGCTCCTTGCCTGTTTGACGCCTCTTGCAGCCCGCCGGTAGAATAGCTAAAGGCAGTGGAAACAGTCTGTTTCCTTTCCTCTCCCAACCCGGACGAGCCGGCAATCTGACAAGTTCGCCGGGCCAAAGCGAATAGATAGATCGAGACGGGCGGCGGACCGCTCGCACACGCCCACCCCGCGGATTGCGCCGCGGCATCCTTACCACCAATCGG